>OZ244879.1:0-3367335 GCA_965221295.1 Dehalococcoidia bacterium
AAATCGCCCTACCGTGCGTGCCCGAACTGTAGGTGTTTACCAAGTAGGTTCTTTCCAGCGCAGCCATTACTTTCCTCCTTGTTGCGACGCCTCTGGGTTGTGGCGCCTCTGGGTAGTGTCGTCTGCCACGATTCGCTCCAGACGTTTTGAAATTGATCCGATGGGTTTCTCCAACATGACGCGCCGTATTCGGCAAGACCTATCTTATCCTGCAAAATGCGAGGTTTGCGGTCAAGGCAAACTGCCAACGTCAAGCCAAAAGCGAGGTGCAGACGCCGCAGCAACCCACCGGGCGCTAGAATGTGCGAAGTCTAATCCATTATGGTTCTATTATCGCAAATTAGCGGCGCTCAATACTAGCGCGGATTTTTGGAAACGCTCCACCCCATACCCGTATGGCGCTGCCGAGAGCCGAACCTCGGTGGCGCGACCATCGCCTAAGGTGTGTAAACATGTCGACCACCAGGAATGCGCGGCCAGAATCGCCGGGGGAGACTCTCGGCGTAGTCGTGGTGGCCGCCGGCCGCAGCCAGCGCATGGGCGGAACCGACAAAACCTTCGCCGATGTCCACGGCGCTCCACTGGTGGCGCACACGCTGAGCCGGATCTCCAGGTGCGACGCCGTGGCCGCAATCGCGCTGGTCGTGGCGGAGGATTCAGTGACGCGAGCGGAAGCCATGCTTGCGGAGCGCCGAATCGGCAAGGTCGTGGCGGTTTGCGCCGGGGGCGAGCGCCGGCAGGATTCAGTGTATGCCGGCCTGCGCGCCCTGGGCCGGCGCCGTTGGGTGGCCGTACACGACGGCGCGCGGCCCTGCGTGACGGAAGAAATGATGGAACGAGGCCTGGAGGCGGCGCGACGCTGGTCGGCGGCAGTGGCCGCCGTGCCCGTCAAGGACACCATCAAGGTGGTGGGACCTGATGACCTGATCACCGACACGCCGGAACGCTCCACCCTCTGGGCGGCGCAGACACCCCAGGTGTTCGACTATGAACTCCTGATGCAGGCGCACCGCGCCGCCACCGCGGACTACACCCCGGGCTACACCCCGGACTACACCGACGATGCGGCCATGGTCGAAGCCCTGGGGCGCCCGGTTCGGGTCTTCCTGGGCAGCTACGAAAACCTGAAGGTAACCACGCCTGAGGACCTGGCGTTCGTGAGCCAACTGCTGGCCAAACCCCACGGGCCAAGTGAACAATTCCCGATAATCGGCTCTCCCATACGCTAGCGCGCCTACCATAACGGCGTTATCATTTGAGTATTGAGTGTGGAAAGCGGGCCGTTGCGGCCGGTAACGGATCGCATAGATAGTATCGGCGCCACCGGACGCGCCTTGTGATGGGAGGATGCCAGATGGCCGCCAACAGCATCAGCCGTGATCGGTATCGGGAATATGCGCAATACCTGCGTCTCAGCGCGGGCAGCCTGAACTTGTCAATCGCTCCCGGTCGCCTGCAACGCTTGCGTTCCCAGGTCAGCGTGGAACGGAACAAGTTCCTAATCTGGGAAGTCGTCTGGATCCTGATCGCCCTGGTAACCCTGGTCCCGGTGTTGATGGTGGTCGCCGCCGAGTTTGGTTTGCCCCTGCCCGCGTCGGTTGCCATCCGGGCCGAAGCCTTGCACTTCCAGTTCGTCAACTTGGAAAACGCCCTGGCGGTTTCGGCTGTTATTGCTTCGGCCGTGATGTTCCCGGTGGCGGCGTTCATTGCTATCATGCCCATTGCGGCCAACGCCGACGCTCTTACCGACCTGGAATACGCGCACCGGGCGCTGAAAGCGGTTGAAAAGCAATAGACGATCACCGGCGGTGGCGTAAGCGCCGTGGATTACCGCGTCGGAACCGGAACGGACGCCCACGCCCTGGCTGCTGACCGTCGGCTCATCCTGGGCGGCGTTGACATCCCCCACCCGCTGGGTCTGGCCGGCCACAGCGATGGCGACGCGTTGAGCCACGCCGTCATCGACGCGCTGCTGGGGGCGGCCGGCGCCGGAGACATTGGTCAACATTTCCCGCCCGGCGACGCTTCTCTGGCCGGCATCAGCAGCCTGATCCTCCTGCAGCGCACCGCTTCGGTCATCGCAGCCGACGGTTGGTGCATCGTCAACGTTGATGCTACAATGCTGGCCCAGCGGCCTCGGCTGTCGCCACACCTGGCGGAAATGCGAAACAACATCGCCCACGCCCTGTCCGTCGAACCGCCGCAGATCAGCGTAAAAGCCACCACCACCGACCACCTGGGCTTCACAGGGCGGGAAGAAGGCATCGCCGCCACCGCGGTGGCCCTGCTCCGCCGCCCCTGAAACCGCCCAACACGCCCAATACTCCACCCCTTCAACATCCATCCCTGCCTAGCGCCTCCCGTTCCCAGCCTGCACCGGCGGGCCAATCCGGCGCGGGAATCCTGCCACCCAGCGGCCATCATGAAACTCTACAATACCCTCAGCGGACGGGTCGAGGAATTCGTTCCGTCGGATGCCAACGAAGTCAAGATGTACGTTTGCGGCGTAACACCGTACTCCGCAACCCACGTTGGTCATGCCCTGAGCTACGTCGTTTTCGACACCCTGCGCCGTTACTTGGAGTACCAAGGCTACCATGTGCGGCATGTTCAGAACTTCACCGATGTTGACGACAAGATCATCCAACGGGCCCAGGAGAGCGGCATATCGGCGGATGATTTGGTGGAGGAGTTCATCGGCGACTACTTCCACACCATGGACGCCCTCAACATCCAACGCGCCGCCGAATATCCCCGGGCGACCCGGGAAATCCCGCGCATCATCGACGCCATTGCCGGCCTCATCGACCGGGGCCATGCCTACCCCGCGGCTGGCGACGTCTATTTCCGCGTAACCAGCAAGGACGACTACGGCAAACTCAGCCATCGCACGCTGGACAGCATGATCGCCGGCGCCCGCATCCAGGTGGACGAAAACAAAGAACACCCCATGGACTTCGTATTGTGGAAGGGCGCCAAACCAGGCGAACCATCTTGGGCAAGCCCTTGGGGTCCCGGCCGACCCGGCTGGCACATCGAATGCACCGCCATGTCGCTGGAGTACCTGGGCGAGCAGTTGGACATCCACGGCGGCGGGCAAGACCTGGTCTTCCCGCATCATGAAAACGAAATCGCCCAGAGCGAATGCTACACCGGGGCCAAGCCCTTCGCCCGCTACTGGATGCACAACGGCCTGCTGCAGCTGGGCTCCGACAAGATGAGCAAATCGCTGGGCAACCTGGTGTCGGTGGTGGAAGCGCTGGAACGCTACAGCCCCGACGCCATGCGACTCTATTTCCTCAGCAGCCATTACCGCAGCCCGCTGGCCTACAGCGATGAGGGCGCCGCCGCCATCGAGCGCAGCCTGGATCGCATCCGCCACGCCCTGACGCCGAGCGACGGTTCCGGCCCGCAGGTTGACGCCTCTTCCCACGCCCACCGGTTCACCACCGCGATGGATGACGACCTCAACACCCCCCAGGCTGTGGCCTCCCTGTTCGATCTGGCGCGGGACATCAACCGGGGCCGCGACGCCGGACAACGGATCGACGAAGGCCAAGCGACCCTGCGCGAACTGGGCGCCGTGCTGGGACTCACCTTCGCCGACCGGGCCAGCAGCGCCACGGAACTGGCCGCCGCGCCTTTCATCGATCTGCTGGTGTCGGTTCGCTCCGAACTCCGCGCCGCCCGCCAGTTCGCGCTGGCCGACGGCATCCGGGACGGGTTGGCCGCTGAAGGCGTGACATTGGAGGATGGGCCGCAGGGCACCCAGTGGCAGTACCAAAGCCCGGAGTAGCGGCCGCAAGCAGAACCCGGTTCTTTGAACGCTGAACCCAATTCCTCGAACACAGATTCACTGGGCAAGCTCCCCATACCGTGTCCGCGCTCTCGCATTCGCCCCATGTGATCGACTGGCGACAGGTCGCCGGCCAGTTGCAGGACATCGTTGGCGCGGAGCACGCCCTGACGGATCCCGCGTCCATAGATCGCTATTCGGCCGACGCGCTCACGCCCTACCGCGCCTACTACGCCGACGCCGCCTTCGACCGCCTGGCGGATATTATCGTGCGGCCCGCCGATACCGAGCAGGTGGCGCAGGTGGTGGCGCTGGCCCAGCAACGGGGCATACCCGTGGTTCCCTACGGGGGCGGAACCGGTGTCATGGGAGGCGCCCTCCCCGTCCACGGCGGCGTCATCCTGGACGTTGGTCGGCTCAACCGCCTGCTGCGCGTTGACGCGTCGTCGCTCACCGTAGAAGTCCAGGCCGGCATGGTGTTGCAAGACCTGTACGATGCGCTGCGGCCCCACGGCTTGATGCCCGGCCACGACCCGTACAGCGTTCCCATCGCCACCGTGGCCGGAACCATTTCCACCAACGGAGTCGGTTACCGAGCCTCCGCTTTTGGCCCCATGGGCGACCAGGTGGTGGCGCTGGAGGTGGTGCTGCCCGATGGTCGCGTGATTGAAACTCGGGCCGTGCCCAAGCAGTCCAGCGGGCCCAACCTCAACCACCTGTTCATCGGGGCGGAAGGCGTGTTTGGCGTGATCACTCGGGCCACCGTCAGGGTATTTCGCCAGCCGGAGGACACCGCCTACGCCACCATGGAGTTCGCGGACTTCGCCGATGGATTCGCCGCCGTCGCAGAGATGGCAGCGCTGGGCATCCGGCCCGCCCTGCTGGACCTGACCGAAGATCATGAGGGCATCCTGCTGCACCTGCTTTTCGAGGGTTACCGGGAGGGCGTCGCCGCCGCCCTGGAAAGGACCAAATCCGTTTGCGCCGCTGCTGGCGGATGGGACATTGGGCCACAACCAACGTTGGACTACTGGCGGGGGCGCCACGACTCGGCCCTGAACTATCGCGAGACCGCCCTGGGCCGGCCACGCGCCGAACGCTGGCGGAGGCAATGGGGCCGCACCTTCGACTATCTCCACATGAGCCTGCCCACCGACCGGGTCCTTGAATACCGGCGTCGGGCCGACGAGATGCTGGCGGCGCGCAAGATTCACGTGGTGGAGTACTGCCTCTGGAGCCGCCCCGAGTTCTTCTCCATGCTGGTGGTTCCAGACGGCGACCGCCGCGTGGAAGGACGCGACGGCTACGATGCCGATGTGCGCGCCAACCTGGCGGCCGGCGTGGATGAGGCCCTCACCCTGGCCCAGGACATGGGAGGCGTCATGGAATACTGCCACGGCGTGGGGATCAAGCTCCACCACCTGCTGGCTCGCGAACTTGGCGTCAGCCGCGACGCCATGCGCGACATCAAGCGCGCGCTGGACCCCGCCGGCATAATGAATCCTGGCAAACTGGCGCTGTAGATTGCGAACATTCAGGGGTCGCCGAGTTGGGGGCGGATCGCAACCACCTAGTTTGCAGGACGGAGCGGCCGCCAGCCATGGCCATCGGTCAATAGCAATCCCTCATGATTGCATGATTTTGCGATAGCGATTGACGCAGTCCGTAGCCAACGAAAGCAACCGGATAACCATGCCCTGGGGTTCCCAGGCCGGCTTCAATGCTTTCGCCGCGGCGTTCGCTCCTCTTTATCCCGCCGCCGGCCCTGGGGTGTTCCACTCCCCGCCTACGCCGCCAGCCGACCGACTCACGACGGGGCATGTCTTCCGGCAGACCGCTTGGGCCATCGGAAGCGTCGCTGCGCCGCAGCGCTGCTTTCCGTTTGGGACACCGTGGCCGGGTTGCTGGCAACTGAGCGGGAGCGCTGGCAGCATCAAGTCAGCGACGCCTGCGAATTCTCGCGCTATTGGCTCGCGTGGCGGTCGCCGCCGTCGCTGAATGATAAATTACATCGGCTTTTGGGATATACAAAAGCCGTTTATATCCATTGACATGATGTCGACCGCTGGTATATCATGTTTAGCAATGAACAACAGCTATCAATATCATCAAGGAGGCCAAGCCATGGTAACCACCGTCGACCACGCAACCGAATCCACCGTCGCCACCGCCGCTCCGGCCGCCGAGTCCGCCGCCGTAGTGGACATCTCTGCAATACCGGAGACCCCGGCGGAGCTGCTCAGGCAATGGGAAGCTCCCGCCGATGTTGCCGCTCCCCGGCGTCCGTTGCTCCACGTCATCGTGTCCACCGTCTTGGTCCGCATCTGGGACGCAATCGTCGGCCCGCCGATGACCGACCGGCAGCGGGTCAATCGTGAGCTGGCGGAACATCGGGGCCGCACCCACACTCTCTAGAGTCCCATGTAGCCACCACCCGGCCGGCGCCCCTGCCGGCTGGGCTTGACTAGCGACAGTCAACGGGGTCTTCGCAAAGTTGCGAAGACCCCGTTTCGTGTCACCCGACTCGCGGATCATGCGCGGCCGGCCGCTGCGTCGGCCGTTGCGGAAAGACATCCTTCCAACAACGCGAGAGGCGCGGCGATCGCTACGTTTGGTCGAACGGCCGTGGGGACGCATAGCCGAACGGCCGCGGGTTGTGATCGACGAGATTGCCACGGCCTTCGGCCTCTCAATGACAGTTGCTATCATTGCGAGCAGCGATAGCGACGCGGCATTCCCGATGCCTGGGCCAACGGCCGTGGGAGCGCGGGAGCGAACGGCCGCGGGTTGTGATCGACGAGATTGCCACGGCCTTCGGCCTCGCAATGACAGTTGGGGGGCTGCGCTGGCAACGACAGTGGGGGCTGCGCCCGCGACGGCGCCCTGGGCGGCTCCTACGCCGGATTCGAGCGGTAGCGATTGACGATGGGCAACCGCCGGTCCTTGCCAAAGGCGCGGGGCGTGATCTTCACGCCGGGCGGAGCCTGGCGCCGCTTGTATTCGTTGCGGTCCACGTAGGTTATGACCTGGCTGACCCACTCGGGTTGGAGGCCCATGGCCACCATGTCGGTGTAGCTGTAATCGTCTTCAACGTAGGCTTTGATGATGGGATCGAGTTGGTCGTAAGGCGGCAGGGTATCCTGGTCGGTTTGGTCGGGCCGCAGTTCGGCGCTGGGAGGTTTGTCCAGCACGGCTTGGGGAATCAGCGGGCGTCCGTTGGCGGAGCCGGCGTTGCGCCAGCGGCACAGTCGATACACCAGCGTCTTGGGCACGTCTTTGAGCACGGCGAACCCGCCGGCCATGTCGCCGTACAGCGTGGCGTAGCCCATGGCCATCTCGCTCTTGTTGCCGGTGGTGAGCACGAGCCAACCGAACTTGTTGGATATGGTCATGAGGATGTTGCCGCGAATGCGGGCCTGGACGTTCTCCTCGGCGGTGTTGGGTTCGGTATCGGCGAAATGCTCCGCCAGCATTTCGGTGAAGGCCGAGTGCGCCGGCTCGATGGGAATGCGCCACAGCCGAATGCCGAGGTTGTCGGCCAGTTCCTGGGAATCGCCGACGCTGCCCTCAGAGGAATAGCGGGAGGGCATGGTGACGCCGATCACGTTGTCCGCGCCCAAGGCGTCCACGGCTACGGTGGCGGTCAAGGCGGAGTCGATCCCGCCGGACAGTCCGATGAGCGCGCGCCGGAACCCGGACTTGCGGACGTAATCCCGGGATCCCACCACCAGGGCTTGGTACACCTCTTCCACCTCGTCCAGCGGGCGGCACAGTGGAGTGTCGGCGGGTCTGGCGGCGATCGACCCCCGGTGGTAGTCCGACACGCGCACCACGGCGGCCTGGCCAACCTCGCGCAGGATGTTGGGGTTCTCCTTGCGAAGCCGGGGGTCGCGCAGACGCTGACGGAATACCGAATCCACGTCCAGGTCGGCCACGATCAACCGGTCCTCGAATGAAGGGCCCCGGGCGATGACCGAGCCGTCCGGGGCGCAGACGACGCTGGCGCCGTCGAATACGAGCTCATCCTGTCCGCCCACGGTGTTGAGATAGGCGACGAAAACGCCGTTATCGGCGGCTCGTGTGGCGATCATCCGCTCGCGCTGGGCGGCCTTGCCGGCGTGGAATGGCGAGGCGTTGATGTTCACGATGAGCTCGGCGCCGGCGTCCCGCTGGACGGCGATGGGACCCATGGGGTACCAGATGTCCTCGCAGATGTTGACGCCTACGGGGCAGCCGTTAATCACATATACTGGGCAGAGGTCGCCCCGACGGAAGTAGCGATCCTCGTCGAAGACGCCGTAGGTGGGCAGGTACATCTTGCGGTACCAGTCGACGATGCGCCCGTCGTTGATGATGGCGGCGGCGTTGGCGATGTCGTCGCCCGCGGCGTTGGTCGTGTTCGCCGGGCACCCCACGATAGCGGCGATGCCACGGGCGGCGGCGGCGATGCGCTCTACAGCGGCGGCGCTGTCGGACAGGAACGACGGTTTGAAGAGCAGGTCTTCAGGCGGATAGCCGGTTACGGCAAGCTCGGGGAAGGCCACCAGGTCGGCGTGGCGCGCCCGAGCCTCGTCGACGAGCTCAATGATTCGGGTGGTGTTGCCGGGGATGTCGCCGACGGTTGGGTTGAACTGACCGAGGGCCAGCCGGAGGGTGCGCTGCATTGGCGTATTATAGCGCAGGCCGGCGGGTGCGCGAACGCGCGGGCCTGGTCGTTGGGATCCCAGTTGGCGTGGGGGTTGCGTGTCCGTTTGGTTCCGCATCGGCCGCGTCGACGGCGCGGGCGCAATCAGAGGCCCCGGTTTGTCATTGCAGTCACTTGTTCTACGGTCACCGCGAGCGCTGCCCACCCTGTCACCGCTAGCCCTTCCCCGCCTGTCATTGCGAGCGCAGCGCGGCAATCTCGGCGGTCGCAACGCGCGGCCGCCGCCTCCCCAGCCCCAGCGGCCGTTCGCCCAGGCATCGGGATTGCCGCGTCGCTATCGCTCCTCGCAATGACAGTAGAGGGCGGCGCCTCGCAATGACGAATGGGAGAGGCGCTCCTCACGTTGACCGGTGAAGGAGGCGCTCCTCGCGACCGCAGCCAAGGACGCTAGTCGTTGTCTGCCCCTTGCTCTCCGGCGTAATCCGCCGCTGGCGATGCCGCGCGGCGTGGCATGACCATTGCCCGTGCGCGGGCGTACGCTTTGGGCGCCGAATCCTCGAACAGCAGGTACACCACCGGCACTGCCACCAGCGTCAGGAAGGTCGAACTCAGCAGGCCGCCGATCACCACCGTGGCCATCTCCGCTCCCACCAGGCCGGCCGAGTCGCTGAACGCCAGGGGAATCAGGGCCAGAATGGTGGTGAAGGCGGTCATCAGGATGGGACGCAATCGGATGCGGCTGGCCGACAGGACGGCCTCGTAGGCCGACAGTCCTCGCTGACGCAATTGCTGCACGAAGGTCAGCAGCACGATGGCGTTGGTTACCACTATGCCCACCAACAGGAGGAAACCCATCAACGCCGGCAGACTCAGCGAACGGTCGGTGACGGTTAGCGCGATCAGGGCGCCCACCACCGCCAGCGGCATGCTCAACACGATGATGAAGGGAATCTTCAACGAGCCCAGGGTTGCCACCATGACCAAGTACACCAGCGTAATGCCGATGACCATGGCCACGTAGACGTTGTTGAACTCCTCCCGAATATCGCTGAAAGTGCCGCCGGACCGGATGCTGATGCCTGGGGGCAACGGAGTGGCGGCTACGATTTCGTCCACCCGGTCGCCGATAGCGCCGGCGTCGCGTCCGGCCAGTCCTCCCGAGATGGTTGCCGAACGGTACCCGTTGTAGTGGGTAACCACGTTGGGGCCCACGGTATAGCCGGTGTCGGCCATGCTGCCCAGAGGAACCACGCCGCCGCTGCCAGTTATGGGAATCAGTGGAATATCCTCGGGGTCGTCCACGGCTTCCGGATGGCCACGGACCACCACGTCCAGCGTTTCGTCGCCCAGGTTGATCTCGGCGACCTCGCTGCCGCGCATCCAGGTGCGGATCTGACCGGCGACGCTCAAGGTGGACAGGCCGTATCGCCCGGCTTCGCTGGGGTCGATGGCGACGGTAAACTCCTCGGCGCCGTCCTCGATGTTGGAGCTGACGTTGCGGACTCCCGGGTACTGCGCTAGCGCCGTCTCCAGCCGTTCAGTGGCGGCGCGGACGTCTTCGTAGTTGGACCCCGTCAGGGTGAGCCGGAGGCCGCCGCCGCGTCCCGGGCCGCCAGCATCGGCGAAAACCTGGGTGGTGACGCCCGGCTTCTCCGGAAGGGCGTTGCGGATTTGTTCGTCCAGATCCAAGGGAGGATCTTCGGCCAGCGTAACGGTGAACCCGGCCCGGTCAAAGGAATCGTCAGCAGCGCCGGCGCCGAAGTTCCGGCTGCCAGAACCCAACGTCACCTGGTAACTTGCCACGGCGCCGCTGGAGACGAATTCGTCCAGTGTCCGTTCGATGTTGCGCACTTCTTGGAACAACTGGCCGGTTGAAGGATTGTTCCTCAGGCGCAGATCGATGCGGATCCCCTCGGTGCGACCCTGCGAGAAGAGTTCGATGGGCAGCTGGCGGATCAGGAGCAGGCTGGCCAACACGACCAGTACGCTTAGCAGCGCCGTCAGCAGCCGAAAACGCAGCGCCAGCCGCAACAAGGGCGTGTACATCCTCTGCAACAGGGTATCTCGATGTGGGGTGTCGGGATTGATCGCCAAGTCACCCTGGTGCAAGAACCAAGACGCCAGAACCGGCACAGCGGTCAGCGCCACCAGGGTGGATGCCACCAGCGATACGCACACGGTCTGAGCGAAAGGCAGGAAGAACTGCCCCACCACGCCCGGCAGAAATCCCAACGGGATGAACACCGCCACGGTGGTAAGCGTGGACGCCACGATGGCCGGGCTCACCTCTTGTGTCGCCTGGATCACCGCCACTGATCGCGGACTGCCTTCCTGGATATGGCGATGGATGTTTTCCAGCACGACGATGCTGTCGTCCACGATGCGTCCCACGGCGATGGCCAGGCCGGCCAGACTCATGAAGTTCATTTTCCAGTCGAAAACCGCCATGACTAATATGGTCACCATGACGCTGAGCGGGATGGACAACGCGATGATAAGGGTGGGCCGCAAGGTGTTGATCACGCCCGAAACCAACGTCGGACGGACTTGCAGCAGGAACACGAACACGGCGATTACCGCGAAGACGAAACCCTGGGCTCCCTGATCGATGACCTTGCTCAGTTCCTCTTCCAGTCTTGGCGCCTGGCTATCCATTACCGCAATGTCCAGGTCGGGCGGCAGAGAGCTTTGCAATTCCACCAGCGCCTGGCTGATCTCACGGGTGATGTCAATGGTATTGCCATCGGGAGTCTTGAGCACGTTGAGGCTGACGCTGGGCTGACCGTTGGTTCGGGAGACGGCGCTGGCTTCTGGGGTGGCGACGCGCGCGTCGGCCACCTGAAACAGCCGTATGGGAGTTGCCGCGCCGCCGGCGTTTCGGGTTGCTACGGTCTGGGCGGCTCCCGCTTGGGCGAGTCCGGTTTGGGCGGCGGGTCGGGTGAAGCCCACGGGCAGGTTGCGGATGGTCTCCAGGTTGACGTAGCCGTGGAATGCTCGCACGGTAACGATGCCGTCGCGGGATGACATGCTGCCGGTCGTCACGTCAACGGCGTTGTTGCGCAGCGCGCCGATCACGTCCTGGATGGTCAGGCCATAGGTTTCCAGCAGGGCCGGATCAACGGTGACCAACACCTGCTCGGAGACTCCGCCCTCGATGTCCACTTCAAACACGCCTGGGACGGCCTGGATTGGCGGGACGATCTGACGCTCGACGATGCGAAGCAGTTCCGGTATGTCGCGCTGGCCCGATATGCTCAATTCCATGACCGGGCGTTGGTTGGGAGTTAGCGCGAACACCCGCGGGTCGCCGGCGGCGTCGGGCAAGCGAAGGGCGTTGACGCCGCTCAAGATTTCGGCTTCCGCCTCCGCCAGATCCGCGTTGTTCTCGAAACTGGCCCGCACCGAAGAACGATTGCCCCGCGAGGTGGAAGTGACTTCCTTCAGGCCCTCCATTCCGATGATCACGTCTTCAATCGGTTTGGTCACCTCCTGGGAAACCTGGTACGGGGTTCCCTGCTGGTAAGAGGTGGAGACGTTGATGATGCCGAGGCTGATTTCGGGAAAGAGTTCCTGCCGCAATTGCTGGTAGGCGTAAACTCCGCCAACCAGAACCAAAACCAAGGCCATGACGGTCACGGGACGACTGCGCAAGGCCAGCCTGGTCAAAACGGTCATGGGGCGCTCCTCTGGGACGATAAACGCTCGCCCTAATGGGCATGGGGTGGCGCTATTGTGATCCGCATCCGGTCAGACGACGGGACGCAACCGAAAGGATACTACAAGGCGCGTGACTTTGCCCGCCGCTGCGAGGCTGCGGCCCCGCCCCAGGCGCCGATATTGCCGCGTCGCTGGCGCTCCTCGCAATGACAGTTGAGGGAGTCGTTGCGACACCTCCTCCGCCTGTCTTTGCGAGCGCAGCGCGGCAATCTCGTCGACCGCAACCAGCGGCCGCTCCCGCCCCATCCCCGGTGGCCGTTCGCCCAGGCGCCGGGATTGCCGCGTCGCTGGCGCTCCTCGCAATGACAGTTGCAATGGTCTGTCATTGCGAGCGCAGCGTGGCAATCCCGTGGAGCGCAACGCGCGGCGGTCCGCGTCGGGTCGAGATTGCTCCCAACTGCGCGTCGATCCTCGCGTTGGCCGCTCCCAGACCCAGTCGATTGGCGAGGGGTATTTACAATGCCAAACCACCGCCGCATCATGTAGCCCACGAAAAAATGGCGATTCCCAAACCAGCGATTCCCAAACCAATTGAGGACACAAAGGAGCGACCCATGGCTTTGTTTGAAGGTTTCGAGCGGATGCAACTCAAGGCAGGGAGCGGCGAGATTGTAAACCTGGTCAAGGGAGGGAGTGGGCCGCCCCTGCTGCTGCTGCATGGGTATCCGCAGACGCACACGATGTGGCACAAGGTCGCTCCCCGCCTGGCCGCGGATTTCACCGTGGTGTGCGCCGACCTGCGTGGCTACGGCGACAGCGGCAAGCCTCAGGGCGACCCGGAGCACTTCAACCATTCCAAGCGGGCCATGGCCCAGGACCTGGTGGACGCCATGTCGAACCTCGGGTTCGATACCTTCTACCTGGGCAGCCATGATCGGGGCGCTCGCGTCGCCCACCGACTGACCAAAGACCACTCAGAACGTGTGCTCCGGCTGGCGACCCTGGACATCGTGCCAACCCGCCACATGTTCAGCATCGTCAACAAGGAGATGGCCACCAACACCTACCATTGGTTCTTCCTCATCCAGCCCTACGACTTCCCCGAACGGGTCATCGGCGCTGACCCCGACTACTTCATCCGTTCCAGGTTCATGCGGGAACGCAACGCGGAAATCACCTTTCCTCCAGAGGCCGTGGAGGAATACGTGCGCTGCTTCAGCAACCCCGAGGCCATCCACGGCGCGTGTGAAGATTACCGGGCCGGCGCCAGCATCGACCTGGTTCACGACGAGGCGGACTTCGACAACAAGGTCAACTGTCCTCACTTGGCCCTTTGGAGCGACCGGGGCTACGTGGGCCGAACTCAAGACGTGCTGGGCGTGTGGCGAGACTACTCCAACAACGTGGAGGGGCAATCTCTGCCGTGCGGTCACTACATCGCCGAGGAGCTGCCCGACGAGGCGTACCGACTGCTGCGCGAATTCTTCACGCGGTAGGCGCGCACGACGGCGGGACACGCGGAACGCCGCGCCGCCCAGTCCGGGCGCATCGTCAGTTGGCGGCGATTTTGGGGCGCGGCCAGCGTTGCAGATTCAGGCGGCCTTGCGCTGTCGATTGACGCGGCGTCAGTGTCCGCCATACCATGTTCAACGCGGGCCATAGCCGGACATTTCAGTTGGCGCGCCCGTCGGAGCGGTATTTTGGGCATCACTTACGCGAGGGGTAGCATCGCAGGCAATCTCCAGGAGAGAGAGTACCGTTTCCTGGTGGACACCGGGGCGACCTGGGTTGGCCTGCCCCAAGCAGACATCGACGCGCTGGGCTTGGATACCGTGCCCAACGCCGAGGCGAGCTTGATGACCGCCGACGGATCAGTGATGCGCACGCCCATCTACGTTGGCATCGGGATGCTGGAAGGAACGGGATTCGTCAACGGCGTGGTTCCGGCGGCGATTCCGTTGGTGGGGTACAAACTGCTGCAGGACTTGGGACTCAAGGTTGACCTGCAGTTGGAGCGCATTGAGCGCTGGGGCGAAGATGAGATCGGGCCGCCGTTCTTACTGTGACCAGCATTTTGATCCGAGTGGAGGTCAACTGGTTCTTTATTGGCGTCTCCGGCGCCACCCGCTGGTGGGCAGAGGACCCGAGACTCCCGCGCGGTAGCCAGCGCCGAATCGAAACCGTGGGGCCGCAAAGCGCGTTTCGGTTTCCCTGAGCTAACCATTGAACCCATGCTTCCTTTTCGCATGACCGTCCCCACATGACCGAAACTCACTCAATCTTGAACGAGGCGATACCGTAACCATGTCAACTCCCTTCAACGCCTTCTGCCTAGACAGCGACGCCTACTTGCCCGGCGCGTCCGATGGCGCGCTCGCCGGTCTCACCTTTGCCGCCAAGGATATCTTCGACGTGGCGGGCCATGTCACCGGCTGTGGCAACCCCCACTGGAAGGCCACCCACGACCCGGCCGAGACCACCGCCAGGGTGGTGCAAACGCTGGTGGACGCTGGCGCCACCATGGTGGGCAAGACGATCACCGACGAGCTAACCCGCGGCATCTTCGGCGAGAATATGCACTACGGCGCCCCGCGCAACCCTCGCGCGCCGGGCCGAGTCCCCGGCGGATCGTCCAGCGGTTCGGCGTCGGCGGTGGCTGGCAAGTTGGTGGATTTCGCGCTGGGCTCCGACACCGGCGGCTCGGTGCGCGTTCCGGCCAGCTTCTGCGGCCTCTACGGATTGCGGCCAACCCACGGTAGAATTCCGCTGGAAGGGATGCTGCTGCAGGCCACCAGCTACGACACCATCGGTTGGTTCGCCCGCGACGCTGAGATGTTCGCTCGCGTTGGCGCGGTGATCCTGCCGGCGGGGCCGGCGACGCCACGCCCCAGGCGGCTGGTGGTCGCCGAAGACGCCTTCGAGTTGGTCGACGCGTCGACGCGAAGCGCCCTGGAATCCGCGGTGGAGTCAATCGCCGGCGTGTTCAACTCCCGGACGGCGGAACGGCTCTCGCCAACCAGCCTGGAAGAATGGTCTGGGAGCCAGCAAATATTGCAAAGCCGCGAAGCGTGGCTGTCCATTCGCGATTGGCTGGACGCGGCGAACCCCACCATGAGCTTCGAGGTAGCGGACCGCTACGTAACGGCCCGCGCCGTAACCGACGAACAAGTAGCGGAGGCTCAAGAGGGACGCGCCGCGGTAATTTCCCGCATGGACGAGGTTTTTCGGGATGGAGAGACCGTGGTGTGTCTGCCTTCAACGGTTGGCCCGGCGCCGCCGTTGGGTCAGGCCGTGTCCGGGCGGCACACGCTGAGGTTGCGCAACAGCGCGCTGACATCCATCGCTGGCAACACTGGCCGGCCCCAAATCAGCCTGCCCATCGCCGAGGCGGACGGTGTGCCGGTGGGTCTGTCGCTGCTGGGTGACTACAATGCCGACGAGCGGCTGATCGAAATGGCGCAGGAAATCGCGGCGGCGGTTTGATACCCGGTGGTTCGCCGTCAGTCTCTCCGAGCCCGGAACATTACGTGGGCCGCAAAGGCTCGCTGGTGGATGAGTGAAGCGGAGCCAAATCGGCGGATCAAGGCATCCGTTTGGTTGATCCATTGCGTGACCTCGGCGCGGGTGAATGTACAGCCGGGAGCGTAATCGGCTTGATGGCGATGCCGTTGCATTAGTACAAACCACGATCCGAACTCTCGTATTTCCGTAGGGAAACGGTCGTCGCTAAGGTTTCCGCACTGTTGGCTAGCCAATCCGTGTTCCAAGGCGCGGTAGGTACGTTCCCAAGCAATTTGATCCCTTTTGCTCCCAGTACGGCCCACCAGCGTATCAGCGCAACACCGGGCGAGGGTGTGAAACATAGCATAGTATGCAGCGCTTACGGCGCGCCGCAAATCAGCGTGTGGGGGTCGTCCTCGGCTGCCGGACCCGCCGGCCGCCAAATGCCGGGCGATTCGAATCAAATCTTTAGGATTCACTACCGAACCCTGCCGGTTTCGCGGTATTTCCGTTCGAACAGTTTCTTCCACTCGGACGTTGCGATGAATGATGTGCTGGGCAACTGCTGGAATCCCAATTTATCCACGTCCTCCCTGATACAACCGGAGAGGCCGATGGTGCGGTCCGGATCCAATTTTTTCAAATCTCCATCGAAGACGATGTAGATGTGCAGGTATTGCTCATCATCTTCGTCGTATTCGGACTGCACGATGATGGGATCAAAGACGAACTCATCTTTGAACCGTTCGGCGAGCAAATCTCGCATCAGGCCGGAAACTTTCTGCTGCACTTCGTCGCTGACGGTAGCCATAGACCGCCTCCTGCTTCAGCTTGGTAGTGATAGTGTAATTCACGCTTTGCGGCGCGTCGACATGCGGTCGCCTAGCAATCACTTGTTGAGGACCACGTCGATGAGGGCGATGCGCCCCTGCTGCACCGCCGCCAGCCCGTTCAGCAACGCCTGGCGCAGCTGGGCCGGGTCCTCGACCCTTTCCCCGTAGCCGCCGAAGGGTTCCACCAGCTTGGCGTAATCCGGCCCGGGGATGTGCACCCCGTGCCAGATGCCGGAGTTGGCGGCGTCGCCGTCTGGATAATACGCCAGGTGGTTCCCACGCATTGCCTCGTAGCCGCCGTTGTTGTACAGCACCGTCAGGAAGGGCAGGCCGGCCTCCATGGCCACGCCGAAGCACTGAGTCACGGGGTTGTACAAAAACCCTCCGTCCCCCATCAGCGCCACCACCGGCTGATCGCGTTTGGCCAGCTTCACCCCCAGGGCCAGACCCAGGCCCTGACCCAGGCCGCCGTTGGTCTTGTAGTAGCTTTGCGGTCGGTCCCAGCGCACGTGCCGTCCCACCGAGGCTCGATGCGTGGTCACCTCCTCGGCATACACCACGTCATCGGGCATCACCTCGCTGAGGGCGGCGCCCAGCCAGGCCGGATCGATGGGGCTGTTGCCGCTGGCAGCCGATTCAGCGGCGCGGGCAGCTTCGCTCAAGCGGTCGTGCTCTTCGGACCAACGCCGTCGCCGCGCTTCTATCTGGGCCGTCTTCCCCGCTGCCTCTGGGCGCAGCGCATCGGCCAGCAGGCCCAGGCCCAACGTCAGGTCGCCTTCCACATACCGGTCGGCAAACAGATTCTGGTACACCATGTATTCTTTGATGGTGGTTTCTCCCATGGCCACCACGGTGGCGCGCTTGGGGCCGGCCTGTGGCGGATACCACGGGGCGCGGCTGCCCGCGAGAATGACCAGGTCCGCCTGGTCCAGATAGCGCTCCGACTGCCCGCCCAGGTACATGGGATGACTCTTGGGGAAGTTGGCATACAGGGCCGCGCTCTCCACCACTGGGATGGCGAACAGCTCGGCCAGCGCCACCAGGTTGTTGAAGCCCGCGACCTCGCGACCCGCCGAATCGGTGATGATCAGCGGCGATTCGCTTTCCGCGACCAGTTTGGCCAGCGCTGCGATGTCCTCATCCGCTGGCCGCGTCTTTGGCGCTCCCGGAACCGTCCTGATCTTGTCCGCCGGCGTCCACTCGTGGATCATGGTCTCGATGGGGATGTCCAGGAAGGTTGGCCCTTGAGGGACGCGCTGGGCCAACTCGCCAGCGCGGGTGAGCTGCTCGTAGAGGGTATGGGGACTGGTCGCGCGCCCGCTCCACTTGGTGAAGGCGTTGGCGAACCGGTCGGGGCCGCCCACCACGCTCAGGCTCCGGTACCATTGCGGTTGCGGGTCTATGTCGGGATCTTCGCCATAACTGGTAGCCTCGCCAGAGCACACCAGCATGGGAACCTCGCCCAGCACGGCGCCCTGTATGCCCATGCTGCCCTGCAACAAACCCACGCCGGCGTGGAGCAGCACCGCCTGCATCCGGCCCGTCACTCGCGTGTAGCCGGAAGCCATGTTGACGGCCAGGGTTTCGTGCCAGCAGTTGATGTAGCGCGGCCCGGGCGTCTCGTTGATCTGCTGGCGGGCCAAAGCCTCCCACACCGGCGCCCACTCGGAGCCGGGCGAGGATATGATGTAGTCGACGCCAAGGTTGCGAAACGCCTCCAGGATGGCCTCGCCGCCGTCCTGCCGACTGGTAGTCGTTGTCATGGTCTAATCCTCCTCCGCCGGGCCGGTGGCCGGGCGCAATGCGTTGTCCGCCGGCGTTTGAACCGATCTGGCCTGTCCTTCCCGGTGCGTGGGCAGCGCCGATAGCGACAATGCGAGCAGCAACGATACCATCATTGCGATGAAGGCGTATCTCAAGCCAGCCATAAAGGCCACGCCCACTCCGGCGACGCTTTCGTTGCGCACCGCGTCCAAGCTCGGCTCATACCCCAATGATCCCATGGTGGCCGTGACGATTGCCGTGGCCACGGCGATGCTTACCACGTTGCCGGCGTTGCGTATCAGGTTGACCAACGCAGAGATCACCCCGTGGCTCTCCTGCTCCACCGCGCTCAGTATCGAGCTGGAGTTGGGGGAATAGAAGGTTCCCATGCCGCTGCTGGTCATCATCAGCGCCGGTATGACGTGGAACAGCGACGAGTCGGCGCTCAACCTCGAGAGCGCGAACATTCCGGCGCACGACAGCAGCAATCCGGCCACGGTGAACTTTCGCCAGCCGTACCGGTCCGACAGGCGTCCGCTCAGCGGCCCCAGGATGGACATGCACAAGGCGCCGGGAACCACCGCCAGGCCCGCCACCGATGGGGCGTACCCCAAAACGTTTTGCAGGTAGAACGGCGTCATGAACATCACCGCCGAACTGCCCATGAACATCAGGTAGTTGGCGGTGACGCCCAGGAAGAAGTTACGCCGCCGGAACAGGCGCAACTCCAGCATCGGGCCGGCGCAACGCAGTTCCCACCAGACGAACGCAACCAACAGGGCCACGAAGGCGGTTACGGCCGCCAGAATCAGCGGCGAAGTCCAGCCGGCCCGGTGGGCGTTGGATATGCCCACCAGCAGGGCCAGCAACGCGCTCGATGACAGGAACGCGCCCAGCCAATCGAACCTGGAGCCTCCACCCATTTGGACTCGGACGGGCTGCCTCGTGTTCGGTAGCGTCGCCACGGCCAACCCGATGCTGGCGGCCACCATGGGCACGGTGGCGAAGAACACGGACCGCCAGCCGAAGACATCCACCAACAAGCCGCCCATAGCGGGCCCGGCGACGGCGCCCGTTCCCACCATGGTCATGAGCAATCCGATGGCCTTGCCACGTTCCGCTGGGGGAAACGCCGCGATGGTGATGGCCATGCCGGTGCCCTGGGTCATGGCCGCGCCGGCTCCCTGTACGATGCGGGAGACGATCAGCGTCGCCAGTTCGGTTGAAGTTCCCGCCATGACCGAACCCACAATGATCACCAGCGAACCAATCAGGTACACCCTTTTCGCCCCGATCAGGTCCGCCAGCCTTCCCATGGGCAGCAGCAGGGCGATGATGGTCATGGCAAAGCCGATCATCAGCCACTGCACGGTGGGAATGTCAGTTTGAAACTTGCCGGCGATGGTGGGCAGCGCGACCCCCACGCTTCCGTGGTCCACTACCGAGGCGAAGGTGCCCACCGCCATGGCGGCAAAGGCGTACCACTTGAACCGGGGGCTGTTGGCTAAAGATGCGATCACGGTGAAACGAACCCAGGCCCATGCCTTGAGCAGTCGTACACTGTCCACAGCGTCGTTGAGTAGCCGACTGGTCCGACAGCAAAGCGCCGACTCTCACGGGCGGGGCGCAATGCTGCGACGCTCTGCGCCCGTGTGCCGTATGGGTCTCGTCTGCTGCCCCGGCGGGTGAGCTTGCGACCAGCATCGCGCGGCCCGCCGCCGGCGCCTGCGAGTTCGTGGCCCACGGCGAAACCCACTACGTCAGCGCCAATCGGCGCGGTCGCGGCGTTTGGGGTTGCCATCGCCTGCCCTCCTGTCCCTGTGCCAGGTAACGTATTTTATTATGATTCAACCGATATTGATACTTGATCGCCCATGGCTTCGATGGCGATGCGATAGGGATGGCCACGGTCGCGAGCGACATTGCGGTTCCGCTGGGACGGCTGGTCGGTTCGGAAGCGCAACTCACGCCCGCTAGGTGTCCGTACACCGCCATTTGGAGGCGCGGGGCGACGGAGCCACCTGCCTGGCGAAACAACGCCTGCTCGCTCGGCATCGAGATTGCCCCGGCCCGCTGGCCATCCCAATATTGCAAACGGGGTTGCGCCGGCAGGGAGACGTGGCGCTTGCCACTGCGCGGCCCGCCGTCTATCATCTGCTCAAACTCTGGGAGGCACGAGATGCGAACTCCGATCCTCACCCGCGATCAGGTTCCCGACCAATTGCGAGCGGCCTTTGATCACGAAACCGCCGACTCTGGCGGCGTGGTGGACAGCGGCCCCGGCTCCGCCATGATCAACAGCCCCGAAATGCGCCGACGCTCGAATCACCTGGTCAACTACCTGCGCGACGAATCGTCCCTCCCCAAGCAGATCCAGGAATTGGTGATGATCCTCACCGCCCGCAACATGGACTGCCAATACATTTGGCACGCCCACGCCGCCCGGGCCCGGCAGCAGGGGATCAGCGACGAGTTCGTGGACAATCTCCGGGATGGGCGGCCGCTGCCCCAGTTGTCGGCAGACCTCCAGATCGTCGTGGACTACGTTACCGAGCTATTCGACAGCCACCGGGTTAGCGACGCCACCTTTCAGGCGGCTGTGGGTCGGTTCGGCGCCTTGAGCATCACGGAAATCACCACGTTGATGGGCTATTACTCCCTACTGGCGTTCAACGCCAACGCCTTCGACATCGACGTTCCCGATGGCGGCGAACCCAAGCTACCGATCTGACGCAATCCCACGGATCGTCCCATAGCTCCCGTCGGAGGATTCTACTGGGGATTCTCCGGGCTGTTGGCCTGGGGAATCGCCGACTATTTGGCTCGAGTCGCCGCCGTCCGGGTCGGCATCATAAGCGCCACCCTGCTGACCCAGCTGATCGGTCTGGCGCTGCCGTTGGCCTTTGTAGCGGCGGAAATCGCCCGCGGAGGGTTGCGGGTGGATCTGCCGTCGCTGGCGCTGTGGGCGCCTCTCACCGGCGCGGCCCTCGGCGTGGGCTACCTGGTGTACTACACCGGCCTGGCGCGCGGCGCGGTAACCGTGGTGAGCAGCGCGGCGTCCGCCTGGTTGGCCGTAACGGTTCTCATCGCCGTGGCGTTATTGGGCGAGCGTACCTCGGCCGGCCAGTTGGCGCTGATGGCGGCGGTTCTGCTCGGCGTTTTGCTGTTGTCCGCCGGCCCGCTGACCGGCTCCGCAGTGAGCTCCGGCCTGCCCTGGGGTCTGGCCGCCATGCTGGGAATCGGCGTCGCCATGGCGTTGTTCGACCGGGTAACCGCATCGTGCGGCCCCATGATGGCAGTTCTGGTGGTGCGGGCGCTGTCCGCCATCCCGACTTATGCCTTTGCCCGCGCGCAGGGCCGGCCCGTGCAACGGCCCGCTGGGCGAGGCCAATGGATCTTGCTGGTGGCGGTGGGCGTTCTGGACGCGGCCGGCTATGTTGGGTACAACCTGGGCGTGGCCTCGGCCCCGGTGTCGTTGGTCGCGCCCATCGCCGCCGCTCATCCGGTGGCCACCATTGGGTTGGCGGCGCTCATCGGTCGGGAGCGTCCCCGTCCGCTCCAGTGGGCCGGCGCGACGCTCATCATCGCGGCCACCATGGCGTTGAGCGCATTGACCGCCTGAACCGTCCGTATCGGTGTAGAATCCAGTCGTTCCGCCGGCCCCGGCATAGATTAGATTCCTGCAGAGCTCAATTCCTGGGAAGCTCGATTCCTGCTGGGTTCGATAATCGTGGGGCGCGATAATCGCGGGGCGCGATAATCGCGGGTTCCCACAAAATTGGGGTTCGACAAAATTAGGGTTCGCTAAACGCCAAGACAAGGAGGCGCATCTTGAAGTACGACGCAATAGTCATTGGCGCCGGTTCGGCCGGTTCCATTGTCGCTACCCGGTTGAGCGAGGATCCCAATCGCTCCGTATTGCTGCTGGAGGCCGGTCCGGACTACCCCATCTTCGACCATCTGCCCGATGAGGTGAAATTTGGGTACGCCACCGCCACTGACGTGATGACCAGCGATCACAACTGGCAGTTCACCGGCTACGGCACCGCCGAAAACCCGGAGATAATGGTGCCGCGCGGCCGGGTTACCGGCGGCTCCAGCGCCATCAATGGCCAGATGTTCCTGAGGGGCGTACCGGAAGACTACGACAGCTGGGCTGCCATGGGCAACGACCAGTGGAGCTTCCAAAACCTGCTGGGCTGCTTCCGCCGCCTGGAAACCGACACCGATTTCTCCGACGACTTTCACGGCAACGACGGTCCCATCATCGCCAGGCGCTTCAAGCGCGAGGAATGGCTGCCAGCGCAGAACGCCTTCTACAACGCCGCTCGGGACTACGGTTTCCCGCACACCGACGACCACAACAGCCCCGATTCCACCGGAGTTGGCCCTACGCCGTTCAACAACCCCAACGGCATCCGCTGGAGCGCCGCGCTGGGCTACCTGGACCTGGCCCGCCACCGCCTCAACTTCACCCTGCGGCCCAACTGCACTGTCCATAGAATCCTGTTTGACGGGAACCGCGCCACCGGCGCGGTGGTGGAAAGCGGCGGCGAGGTATTCACCGTAGAGGGCGACCAGATCATACTGAGCGGTGGCGCCATCGCCTCGCCGCAGTTGCTGATGCTGTCTGGCGTGGGTCCCGCCGATCATCTGCGCGGGCTGGGAATTCCCGTCGTCCACGACCTGCCTGGCGTGGGCCAGAACCTGCGCGACCACCCCATCGTTCCGGTGACCTGGCGCACCAAGCCCGGCTTTGATCTGGATGGGTTCGCGCCGCGCATCCAGGTGTGCCTGAAATACACCGCCGAAGGCTCGGATTTGCGCAACGACATGATCATGATCTTCTCGTCCTTCGCCACCGAGCAGGTGATCCGCGGCGGCGACCGCATGGAACCCTTGGGCATTCGGGCGTCGGTGTCCATATACCTGGCGGTGGGCGCTGGCGAGTTGCGTCTCAACTCCACAAATCCGCATCAGCAGCCCCACCTGAACTACAATTATCTGCAGGAGGAGTTCGACCGCAAACGGCTTCGGGACGGCGTGCGGATCGCCGTTCAGCTGGGTGAGCACGGCGACTTCAAGGACATCATCCAGGAACGCACCGAACCCCTGGACTCTGACCTGGAAACCGACGCGGCGCTGGATCACTGGCTGCGGAGCAACGTTTCCACCGCGCAGCACATATCGTGCACCTGCAAGATGGGCCCGGCCTCGGACCCCATGGCGGTGGTTGACCAATACGGCAAGGTGCACGGGCTGGAGAACATCCGCGTGGTGGACGCGTCCATCATGCCCGACTGCATCCGCGCCAACACCAACGTCACCACCATGATGATCGGCGAGCGGGTCTCGGAGTTCATCCTGAGCGGCAACTAACCGGCCGTCGCGTTCCCCGGAAAGCTACCAGACGCCCGGGAGCCTTCCGGCGGCGCGGCCTGACGGTCGTGTCCCAGGCTGCGGATTGCCGCGTCGCTATTGTTTCCAGGGATGACGGCCAACCGAGGCTAACGTCGCGGCGAGAGACAACTGAGAAACCCCGGCGTGGCCTCAACTACGCAGTCTGGCCGCCTCCAAATTCACCCATTCGCCAACCGCAGGAGAACCACCATGGCCCGGCTTGAAGACTACCGCAACCGATTCCAGTACGCTCGATTCGACCGCGAAGACGGCATACTCCAAATGACCCTGCACAGCGACGGCGATACCCTGCAATGGGGCGCCGGCCCGCACACCGAGCTGCCGGAAGTGTTCCACACCGTTGGCTCCGACCCGGAGAACAAGGTCATCATCATGACCGGCGCCGGCGATGGGTTCACCGGCCCCGCGGGCAGCAGCGACACCGTGCCGCGCCGCACTCCTGAGCAGTGGGACGCCACCTACTGGGAGGGCAAGCACTTGCTGGGCAACCTGCTCAACATCGAGGTTCCCATCATCGCCGCCATCAACGGGCCCGCCCTGCGACACTCGGAATTGCCTCTGATGAGCGACATCGTACTGGCCGCGCCGCACACCACGTTTCAGGATTCTGGCCACTTCATGAGCGGCCTGACTCCTGGGGACGGCATGCACATCATCTACCCGCTGCTGCTGGGCATCAACCGCGGACGCTACTTCCTGCTGACCGGCCAGGAGATCGACGCCGCCAAAGCGCAGGAGCTCGGCCTGGTAGCGGAGGTGCTGCCATCAGAACAGTTGCTGCCCCGGGCCTGGGAGTTGGCCAGACAACTCGCCCGCCAGCCGCGCCTGGTTCTTCGCTACTCCCGCGTGCTGCTGACCCAGAAGCTGCGGGGCGAACTGCATGACCTGCTGGGCTACGGCCTGGCTCTGGAGGGTCTCGGCTCCGGTCAAGACTACCTGGATCGGGGGCCGGGCCGCTAGTTGGCCCCGCCCTCGGCGGCTGCGGGCCCAGGCGGCGCGCCAGTGAATGGCTGAAAGGTTGGTTGACGGGCTCCAAATGGGCACGGATTGTTCTTGGAGGCCAGGGCAGGGCGACGGTTATGCCGGCGTCCCATGAGCAGAAAACCCGGTCCCAGCGATCTGGCCGGCGCCCATCGGAAGGAGTGGCTCTCCCACTGCCGGCTGGCGCCTCAAGCGGCCATCCCAGAACCCCAGCCCTGCGGGAGGCGGACAACGGCGTTTGGTACGCGCTGAATAGCGGCGCGCCCTGGGGGACGCTGCTTCACAACCTGTTGCCCTCGGGCACGCCGCGGCGGCGCTACCGCAACCGGCGGGACAGCGGAACCTGGGAACTGGATGGTACATGGTTATGTTGGCGTACGCACTCCCCTGATGGTTGCAGGTAGCTTTGCGCCATTGATTCAGATCAGTTCAGACCGAGCATCTTGCGGTGGCAACGCCGGGATCGGTGTGCCTCGATAGTCCGTGACGTTGCGCGCGACGATGAAGCGGGCCCCGCAGGTTCGGTTCGCCGCCAACTGCGCCGCGTCCACGAAGTCGAACATCGGCAGTCGCGTCCAGTACCAGATAGCCGCGGTGTCGCCGGATAGCCTCGGTGTCGGTGGTGGCAACGCCAACGAGCCGGGTTAGCTCCCAGATGAAGGTACGAGCGCCCTGACCGCAGGGCGTCGGCGAGACCAGTAGCAAAAACTGGACCGGGTACGCCAGGTTACGAAAGCGCCCTCAGCCCGATGCCCAACCCGACGCTCAAAAGGAACAAGTCCCGAGCGCGGGCGTACCGCTTGGCGATGGTCAAGGTCTAGGCTTCGACGGTGATGGTCAGCTTCTGCTGCACGGTGATGGTCAGCTTCTGCTGCGTGGTGGTTCTGCCTGCATCATGAGCCAAGGTGTATGATGCCTTCCCCAAGAATGCGCGTTCCACCGCAAACCTGAACGCCATGGCGCCCCCGAAACAGGGCGGCGCGCCAAGCTGGGCGAGACCAAAAGCAAGGGGCCGCATTCCTGCAGCCCCGCTTCTAGCCAGCCAACTAGAACCTTATCACGAAGGTTCTGGGTTTTGTGCTAAGTGGTGGGCCTGGATGGACTCGAACCAACGACCTCAGTCTTATCAGGACTGCGCTCTAACCGCCTGAGCTACAGGCCCACTGTAGTCCAACATTATACCAGTTTCGGGCCGTCCCGCAACCTGGTGTACTCGTTCAGGACGTTTGGGATGGAAGGGCGTATTGGGGGGTGGCAGGCGGCAAGATGTCCGGCCGAGGTGGATCCGTCCCGCGCCCGATGGGCGGAGACGTGTACAGGTCCGCCTACGAATCAGGCTGCAAGATCCGTCACGCGCCCGATGGGCGGAGATGGCGCGGTGCATCGGTTCTCAGCGGCGCACGAATCGGTTCAGGAATCCCCAGGTTAAGTCGCCATCATACGGTTGATGGAACATCGCGGCGCCGGAGCGTTTGGCCGGCGTCACGTGGCCGTTGCGGCGCGGGGGCCGGGACTGAAGCGCGAAGAGAATTGGATCCCCAACCGTCGGCAGGCGGTTTCA
The DNA here is from genome assembly GCA_965221295.1 of Dehalococcoidia bacterium. Classification (GTDB taxonomy): domain Bacteria; phylum Chloroflexota; class Dehalococcoidia; order Lucifugimonadales; family UBA3495; genus Bin87. The sequence goes on from OZ244879.1 coordinate 26,160, forward strand.
GAATCGGCCTGGAACTTGCTGACACCGTTCATCCGGACCGCCCTGATGAAAAGGCAGCTAGCCTCCGGGGGAGCTTCCCCCAGTCGGCCTCAGATGTTGCCGGGCGCCCTCACCGAAGGTTTGGCCTTCGCAGCCTGCCCGGCATCACACTGGCGGAAGCTCTGGTCCAACAACCCCCTGGAGCGATTGAACCAGGAGATTCGCTGAAGCGCCGTCGTGGGCATCGTCTCCAACCGGGCGGCGGCCCGAAGTCTGGTGGGCGCGGATCCAGCGGAACAGCGCGACGATTGGGCCCAAGGCCGCCGTTGCCTACCTTCGGTCCTGGATGTCGATGCCGAAGCCGCGCCAACAATCCACCTGCTGCACGTCGCCGCTGCGCTGGAGCGCCAAGCCGGCGCCTAACCCGCGTTTTATAAAACGGTTAGCAAAATGCTCAAAAAACGGCGCAATTTTTGTTGAACAGCGGCAGCCCGCGTTGCTAATCTTCCCAGGCGCGCCTGAGGACGCGACGCGCGTCAGGCGCAGAAATTTTCGATTATCGATGGAGGACGTAATGAACAGCCGCCGCCGGAGCAAGCAGATTTGGTATTTGCCGTTGGCGATGTTGGCGCTGGCGGTGATGCTCGCGGGAGCGCTGGCGACTTCCGGCACGGCGCAGGCGCAGGACCCCTACGAGCCGAAGGAAATCAAGGTAGTTACGTACAATGATATAACCGCCAGTTACGCCTGGGGCAAGAACGCCAACGGGGCCCCCTATAGTTGTGGCGGCAGCGCACCCCCAATGCGTGGTGAATCAAGCGGTGGTATCCCGTGCGGTAACGCATTCGGCGGATTGTTCGTGCTTGGCGAAGACCATGGTCTGGATTGGCTTGATGAAAATCATCCGAGACTTCAGACGCATCAGTTGTTGGGACCAAAACAGTCGCTCCTTCGAGACTCCGGTGGAAATTATACTCATGAGATCGTGGATATTGAGGGCGAACCGGCTGCCAGCGAGGTTTACTTCGTGGACGTCTCTCAATGGTTCCAGTCGGGAGATACAAGTCCAAATTTGACCGGACACGCCTGGCGGGGAGATGGCTGCAGTCGGTTCAGTGTCTGCAATGGCCACCAGGAGGTCCTCATTAGAATCGACAATGACCCAGACGACGCCACTAATGACCTGGGGGACACAGCGTGGTCAACCCCCGTGTGGAAGTTCCGGGTCAAGCTCTACGTTGACAATGACATAACGGTCGACAGAGATGGTAATGGCACCACCCATGATGACAAGGATGCCTACTTCTACGCGGATGCCCATGTCTATTGGCCAAGCGCCGTGGAGTCAACTCTCATCGGGGGCGCGCTGATTCTCGGTGAGACCAAAGTTGGCCATACCCTCAAGGACGTTAACGGCAACCCCTACTTCATTGAACTGACCCCGGGCCATCCTTTGGAACCCCCGTGGTTGAACCCCCCGTGGGACGTTGGCGCCAAGTCCAACTATACCGATCCACGGCCCCAGTCCAATGATTTCTTCAGTTACGCCCTCGATTTGGATGATCCGCAAGGAAGGGACCGGGTAGAGGTGACCTACGCGTCGGAAGTGAATGGCTCTGGACAGCCGATAAATGAACCGACATGGCCGCCCAGAGGACGGTTCTTTAGGGAAGGTTTCAGTATAGTCCACCCTACGAACAAGGACAGGAACTCTTCCCACTCCCGCAGCCGCTCCATCAAGCACCGGGTGAACATCTACCATCCGCTGGTTTTTGGATCCGATTCTGATCGTGATGGCACGATTGAGCCCCCCAACGGTAAGTTCTCGATACTGAATCACCTTGCCGGAGGCGCTCAGATTGGCGACCTGATTCCGTTCCAGGGCGGGTACACAGGCGTTGCCAGCAGCATCCCCAATGATGTCATGAACGATCCCCCCGAGGTCATATCCGCGGACATATCCCCCACGAGTTTGTCGAAGCTGTTCGACGTGGAGGTCAGCAAATCAGGCGGCAACGCCTATGACGCGTTGGACCGGATCGCGTTGAAGGTCGCCGGCGACGCCAGTGAGCAACCGCTGTGGAACGCGACTGGCGAGCATAACTTCACGGTGAAGATATCTGGCGACGCCGGACGAACCGCGGAGTTGCAGGTTACGGTAGTCGTGACCCGGACGACGGTGGCTCCCATACCCTGGCAAGTCTACCCGCCCAACCAGGAGATCACCCCGTTGGTTCTGCCGGCGGCCACCGGAGGCACGGCGCCCTACACCTACTCCCTGACCCCAGCGCTGCCCGACGGCCTGTCCTTCGATGCGGCGACTCGCACCATCTCGGGGACTCCGACCAAGGCCTATGGGGTGTTAGAGTTCAGATACCAGGCGATCGACAACAATAACGTTCCAGGCGCGACCACCTTCATCATCCGGGACGCGCCGCCGCCGTTGATCCGTCCCACCGTGGACCTGAACACGAGCTTCGGCAACCAGACGATAGCCAACCAGACCTACACGCAGAACGTCGCCATCCCGACACTGCAACTACCGGAGGCAACGGACGGCAACGAACCGATCACCTACAGGGTCATCCCGGCGCTGCCAGACGGCTTGAGCTTCGACGCGGCGACCCGTCAGATCACGGGAACGCCCACGGCGACGCAAGAGGCCGCCGCCTACACCTACCGCGCAACGGACGCCGACGGCGACCAGGCATCCCGCAGGTTCACCATCACCGTTGTTGAGTTGGGTCCGCCGCCGAGCTTCGGAACGGTCGCCGACCAGACCTACACGCAAGGCGTCGCCATCCCGACGCTGCAACTGCCTGAGGCATCGGACGGCGACGGCGCGCTCACCTACAGCATCAGCCCAGAGCTGCCAAACGGCCTCAGCTTCGACGCTGAGACCCGACAGCTCACGGGAACGCCCACCACGGCCCAGGCCGCCACCGCCTACACCTACACTGCCACGGACGAGAGCGGCCGGACCACCAGCGTGGGCTTCACCATCGCTGTCGAGGCGGCCAATCAGACGCCCAGCCTGGGTAGCGAGGCGGTTCCCAACCAGACCTACACTCAGAACGTCGCCATCGCCACGCTGCAGCTGCCAGCGGCGACCGGCGGCGACGGCGCGATCACCTACCGACTCAGCCCAGCGCCGCCTGCTGGCTTGACCTTCAACGCGGCGACGCGGCAGCTCACAGGAACGCCCACCGCAGCGCAGAGGACCACGGCCTACGTCTATTCGGCAACGGATGCTGACGGGGACATGGCCAGTTGGTCCTTCACCATCGCGGTGGCCCCGATTGGCGATGGCGTGGTTCCGACGGCTCCGACGCTGACCGCCTCAGCTGGCGATGGCCTAGCCAGGCTATCCTGGAGCGGCGGCGGCGACCACAAGACCGGCTGGCAGTACGCCTGGTCCACCGCGTCCAACGGCGCGGGAACATGGGTGGACGTCCCCGGCAGCGACGCTGACACCACGTCATACACGGTGACCGGTCTGACCAACGACGTTACCTATCACTTCCATGTTCGCGCCATCAACGGCGGCCTGGAAGGGGCGGCGTCCAACCGGGCGTCAGCCAGGCCGCAGGGCGACGATGACGATGACGACGATGATGATGACGATAACCGAGGCGGCGGCAGCGGTGGCAGCGGTGGCAGCGGCGTTGGCGACGATGGAGACGACGACGACGATGACGACGGACCCAGGGTAGCTCCGCAACCGACGGCAACGTCCGCGCCCGAACCGGAGCCTACGGCAACGCCGGAACCAACGGCGACGCAGGCGCCGGAGCCCACGGCCACTCCAGAGCCAACGGCAACGCAAGCGCCGGAGCCCACGGTTGCCCCGGATCCCACAGCCGCGCCCATGCCAGAACCCACGGCGGAGCCCGCTCCCGCCGCGGCTCCGGTAGCCGCCGCGCCGACGCAGGCGCCCGTCCCAGCGACCAGCGTTTCCTCAGCGCCGACTCAGCAGCCGGAGCCGACCACCGGACCGGATACGGCCGGCGCAACCACGGCAGGAACGCCGGAGACGCCGCAAGCCGGCGGCAGCGTTTGGTCGCGTTGGACGACGTGGTTGATAATCCTGATCATTGCGGGATTGCTGCTGGCGGCGTTGATCGGCTTCCTGATGTGGCGAAGGCGACGGCAGCAGCGTTAGCCAGACCCGCCAGCGATCCAACTTGCGCCCGCCAATGGCTGTAACCATCGGCGGGCGCATTCTATTCCATCTGTTGCGGGCCCTCTGCCGAGCGTAGCCAGAAGCGATGGCTATCCCTGGGTGAGACCAGTAGCAAAAACTGGACAGGGTACGCCAGGTTACGAAGGCGCCCTCAGTCCGATGCTCGATACGGTTCACAAGCTCCGTTGCGGCGGCGGAGTGCGGTTGCCGGCATAGGGCCACGTCGATCAGGACATTCGTATCCGGCAGGGTCATTGCCGGCGCTTCTTCGCCACGGCGTCGTTGCGAGGCTCGCCATCGCGCTCCGCCGCGACGAAGGGGTCCCTCCACCGCGCATCGAATCTCTCCAGAGGCTCGCCAGCCATGGACCGGAGCGGCTGCTCTATGGAGAGAGGGACACGCCCCGGGCCCGGGCATACCGTTCAGCGATGGGCCAGAGCGCGGGCGTGCCGCTTGGCGGTGGGCCAGAGCGCGGGCTTCGACGGTGATGGTCAGCTTCTGCTGCGTGGTGGTTCTGCCTGCATCATGGGCCAAGGTGTACGATGCCTTCCCGAGGAATGTGCGTTCCACCGCAAACCTGAACGCCGTCGCGCCCCAAAGACAGGGCGGCGCCCCAAGCAGGGCGAGACTAAAAGCAAGGGGCTACATTCCTGCAGCCCCACTTCTAGCCAGCCAAAGCGAACCTAATCACGAAGGTTCTGGGTTTTGTGCAAAGTGGTGGGCCAGCGTGTACCGAACTGCGAACCTTCCGGTGGGAGGTGGCGCTGTAAGGGGGCGAAGGTGGCAGTGGCTATCGGCTGGTGCCTCAGTTCCAGTGGGAAGGTTTGTCGATGACGTAGCCGTCCTGATTGACCACCTGCGGAGGGAACTGGCTGTCGCTTATGACCTTGCGTCCCAGGGTAAAGGCAGCGGATGCGTGGCGTCGCAAGTGCTCGGAATTGCGGCTCGGCGGAAAGGCTACCAAGATCCTCTTGCCAGGGTAGCTACTCAGCACGGCGTCCAACGGCCCGATCAGGTCGCTGTCGGCAGAGATTACGATTGCCGTATCGAAAACTCCCAGCATCGCATCTCGAAACAGCGCCACTGCTATGTTGACGTCGGTCATCTTTTCCTCATAGGTCCTCCTGGCCGTTCCGCAACGGTGGCAGGTTACGCTCTTGGGAAGGTGATAGCCGTACTGGATTGAGAGGTCGGGCAGGGTTTCCAGTGCCTTCAAGTAGGTGTCCTGCCGAACATGTTGGTCTGGGTCGTCGACCTGTGGGTCGAACCGGGCCGTAAAGTATCTGACTATCGCCAGTTGCTGGCCAGGGCGAAGCACGTTTTGCGCCAGTTGCCGCAGGTCAAGCCAGTAGTACCGGCGCCAGCGCCGAGCCTTTAGGCCGTAGAAGAGGTTGAGGCCGTCGACGTACACGGCTACGCGCTGGGGCTGCGACCCGGATTCAGACCCGACTCTGGACGTTGACAACCTACCTGCGCTCATGTAACCTGAATTTACCCCCCCAGCGGGTGATGCTGCTGGGCCGACGCTCCCGAAAGGGGGCGTTTCTTTTTTGGCCGCCTGACCGGTAGAAACTTACACCATTCCCGTCAGAGCCGCAATCGTGTTGTGGCCCATTGAAGGTGATCACCGCGTCATCCCTATCGGACCAACAACAACCCGATAGAGGAGACGACGATTGCCAAACACAGCATGGACCTTTTGGAACTGATTCGCAAGCGCGGCGTGGACGGAGACGTGAACTTCCTGCGGGAAGCCCTACAGACGCTGCCTGACGTTAATGGATGAGGGTATCATGGACGCCGAGGCGCCGGCCCAGATCGGCGCCCAGCACGGCGAGGGCAACCCGGAGCGCCTGACCCGGCGCAACAGCTACCGCAGCCTGGATTGGGACACCAGCGTGGGAACCATGGAGCTGCGCATCCCCAAGATCCGGGAGGGCAGCTACTTCCCCAGCCTGCTGGAACCCAGACGGCGCAGCGAGAAGGCGTTGCTGGCGGTGATTCAGCAAGCCTACGTCGAAGGGGTGTCCACTCGCCGGGTGGACGATCTGATCAAGTCCCTGGGCTGCGAGGGCATCTCCAAGAGTCAGGTGTCGCGCATATGTCATGAATTGGACCAGGTGGTGGATACCTTCTTGGGCCGGCCCTTGGACGGCGGCCCCTACCCCTACGTGTGGCTGGACGCCTTGACTCAGAAAGTCAGAGAGGGTGATCGCATCGTGAATGTCCGCATGGTGGTGGCCACCGGGGTCAACGCCCAGGGACAACGGGAAATCTTGGGCTTGGATGTGGGAGCCAGCGAGGATGGCGCCTTCTGGCTGGCCTTCTTGAGGTCTCTCAACGCCCGTGGTCTCAGCGGGGTGAAGCTGGTCGTATCCGACGCCCGCCTGGGGCTGAAGCAGGCCATTGCCACGGCGCTCGCCAACGCTGGCTGGCAGCGGCGCCGCGCTCACTTCATGACCAACCTGCTCACCAGGGCGCCCAAACGCGCTCAGCCGGGAGTGGCGACCATGGCGCCAACCATCTATAAGCAACTGTCGCCGGAGGAAGTCCATGCTCAGGCCGACCGGGTGGTCCTCCAACTAAGGGAGCACTTCCCCCAAGCCGCCGACCTGCCGGAGGACGCCCTCCCAGGCATCCTGTCCTTCACCGCCTTCCCGGTATCCCATTGGCAGAAGCTCTGGTCCAACAACCCCTAGGAGCGATTGAACAAGGAGATTCGCCGAGGCGCCTACGTGGTGGGCATCTTCCCCAACCGGACAGCGGCCCGGCGTCTGGTGGGCGCGGTCCTGGCGGAACAGCATGACGAATGGGCCGAAGGCCGCCGCTATATCACCCCCATTGAGGACGACGATGCCAAAGCCCCGCCAACCACCCACCTGCTGGAGGCTGCCGCCTGAACACCTTCACCAAGGATGACGCCAGTTACACCACTTGACGGGATGGAACCGTGACGCAACCCGCACACGCTGCCAGAAATACCGCCGCGACGCGTCACAAACACGCATCAGATTGACAGCCATTGCATGTCAAGGTACCTTGTCGAACTAAGGAAGTACGGAAGTCCTGCTGTGCGAGCCCGTTCAGCCGAGTCAGTGAACACAGCTCATGATCCCCAGACCCAAAATGCCCAGGGCTGCAACACTTTGGCGCGCCACCGAGAAAGCTTCTCAGAAGGTGCGCGCATGGCGGGAGACCGTGGCCCTTGTTATCGTGCCTGGTCCTACCGGGGAATCGTGCGATGGAATCCCGTCAAAACGCATCGGCGCCAGTCGCGGTACGGTGCGTAGCTCCGTTGACTCGCGGGACTCGCGCTAGCCCGGCGCCTGACCAGCATCAGTAGGGAGTCGCAGGCCGGGAAAATGACGACATTTCTGACCCAGCGTGCCTTGATTCTCAGCGTGGCGGCGGCTTTGCTGGCGTTCGCTGACGCCGCCTCCGTGTCCGCGCAAACCGAACGTGGCGGTTGCCAGTTTCAGATCTACCTTCGACCCCACATTGAGTTCGCCGGGCCGGCCGGCGGGTTCGATTTCCAGTTGCATAGACCCACCAAGGATGGCGCCGATATCCAAGTCTCCAACGTCTATGGCTCCAACCGGTGCTCTTGGCAAGCCACAGCGAACCAAGATTGGGTGACCTTGAGCCAGTCGGGCGGGACGCTGGAACCGGAAGGGGACACTGTGGTGACGGTGAGCGTCAATGATCGGGCAACCCAGCTCAACCGGGGCGTGCACACTGCAGAGATCACCTTCACATCACGACAGGATCCGCAGCCCAATCAGAAAAAGAAGGTGAAGGTGTTGCTGCACGCTCAGCTTCCCTGCGACCTGCAAGTCACTCGCGGAACCTATAGCGGGCGAGCTACGCGTGGCGATGTACCGCCGATGCTGAGTATAGCAAAACTCAGTAACGCCGGTGATGCGCCTTGCCGCTGGGAAGCCCACAGCGACCGGGCTTGGCTCACGATCACCCCGGCCAAGGGCACCCTACGCGGCAAGAGCGCAGGGCAATTCACCATCAAGGCCAACACAGGCGCCGCCCAGCTCGTGCCCCAAGACTATGACGCCACCATAATCGTGACCTGGATTGAAACCGGCCCAGAGGTGCTGGAAATAGAGGCCAAGCTGGAAATAGACGCTCCGCCGTGCGAATTATATTTTGAGCCAGGGCAATCATTTTCCGCTACTGGCGAAGCAGGATCAGAGGAGTTCGATCCAAGACACAAGACCTTTCTCCTCTACAACCAAGGCGGAACGGCATGTTTATATTGGCAAGCAAACTCGGAGCCTCAATCGGACTGGCTGACTGTTGCAGACCATGCCACCATTTTCCCGAAAACCTACACTACCTTTGTGGTGCAGGTTAACCAAGAGGCTGCTGCTCAAAAACATCCGGGAATCCACCCGACTCAAATTAATTTCTCTACCAGCAATCAAACAACACAGTATGGCATTGATGCTGAGTTAGTTGTGGAAACCTTACCTTGCCGCCTCGAAATCATCGAAACAGAATTAAAATTCCACTTTGAGCCGGAAGGGCTCTTGCAGAGCGAAAGCGAAAAATCGATCACCTTGAAGAACGAATGGACAAACGAAGCTTGCCGGTGGAAAACGGAATCGGCCCGGGACTGGCTCACCACCGAACCAAGCAGCGGGGTGGTCCTTGGAAATGACGATGCGACAGTAACGGTGCAACTTCACCGTACCGAGGCTCTGTCTGAACTTGCTGCGGGCGACCATGAAGTGCAGTTGGGCTTCATCGTCGAAGAAGGAACCGCCGATGACCCAGTGAAAGTCACAGTGGAAATTGAATGTGATCCCGACCAACCATGCGCCTACCTACACGCTACGGATTCTGCTGTGGAGGTAAATCAACCCGTCAAAATCAGTCTGGCTGTGTACAACCCCCTTGAAACGAACATAATAGCTAATCTTCGGCTGGTAGTGCCCACCGGATGGGATATTCAAAGCGACACTTTTGCGGAACGTTGCAGCAGCATATGCAACAAAACCTACAGCGTGCCTCCGGGGGGAAATCAAGAGTTTATCCAACTGTTCGCTACTCCCAACGATATGGGGGTCTTTGAATTTAGAGGCAACGTAGATTGGAAACCCAGTACTGTCGAAGTAGGTAACGAAACCCCTCAAGGGGTCAAGACTTCACCGTTGCGGTTAGAAATAGAAGTTGCGGATCCGCAGCTTGCCACTGATGGCGATACTACTGCACAGCAGATGGACCCAACAAACATCGTAGCGGCCCACGCCGCGCTGACGGCAACCGACGCTCCAGCGGCCACGACTCTTTCCCGCCAAGAACCGGGCGGGGTTGTTTCCACGGAGTCTCACTTGCCTGCTTCGGCGGGAGTCACCACTCCCGACCAACGTGCAGGAACGTGGTATACCGGAAGTTCAGCGGTATGGATAATCTTGGTAATTGGAATCGTGGTTACTTTTTTGGTAATCGTGGCATGGTTGGCATTGCGGCTGCGGCGGCCGGCTCCGGCCCCTCCAAGCATCGATTATGAAGCATTGGCGCGTGAGATTGCTCGACAGCAACGCAATTCAGGACAAGGCGAATGACCAGTCGCACGACGAATCAAAGGAGCAACGGCAAATGACCATACTCAACCCTATGACGGCCCCGCTGGCAGCTTTGTTCGGCATCGCAATCGTCATTGTCGGCATTCCCATTGCCGTGGCAATCACGCCGGCCGCCGTTTACGCCCAAGAACCTACGGAGGCGCCGGCCCAGGCGGATCCCACCGACACTCCAACCCCACCTACGCCCACGCCGGTGGTGATCGTGGTGACGGCCACTCCGGAACCGGCCACGGCAACTCCGCTACCCACCGACACCCCCGAACCAACTTGGACCCCCGAACCAACCTGGACGCCGGCGCCTACCAACACCGCCGTTCCCACCAACACGCCATCGCCAACCTTCACGCCCGTGCCAGTCGAACAACGCACCGCTCCTGGAGGCGCCATATTCATCAACTGCGGCCCCGGTGAACCCTGCATTGACCTGCACAGCAGCCATACCACCATCACAGTTGATGAACAAGCCGTGATCAGCTTCACCATCGTCAATTCGCTGGCCAAACCCAATATGCTATCCCGGTTGATTCTGGAACTCCCTTCCGGCTGGTCAATGGACGGCGAAGGCTTCGCCGACAAGTGTAGCGGCCTGTGCAGCGCCAACTACACCATAGCCACTGGAGAGCAAGAATTTATCGAAGTGACCGCTTATCCCAACCATACCGGCAAGTTCCGCCTAGCCGGGAGGGTGGAGTGGGTGTATGAAGGGACTAGCCAGACCCTGCACCTATCCCGCGATGTCCCGATCACCGTGATGACAGGCGCCGGCGGCAACGACAGCAGGGTTGCCCCTCTCCCGGTCTCCCCAGTGTCGCAAGCTCCTGGTACCACTGGCGTCCAGCCGCCACCTCCGGCGACGGCGCCGGCACAGCAGCCGGCTCAGTCCATTCAAAATCCTATCGGCAGCAGTGGAGGAAACGGTGGTGGTGGCATCTGCAACGTCAACGCGGCCCCGGACGCGCCGAGGGCCTTCGACCCCGGCCTGTTGGCAATGGTTGGCTTGATCCTCCCCGGTGTCGCCGCCAAATTCGTGCTGAGGAACCGACGCAGGGATTCCGGTGATCGTTAGAGAGAACTGACACTGCTACCCGACTTGAGCGCCGGTCAACGCGGCGTTTTCATCGATTGGTCGGCAGCTGATTGGCGGTCTCACAGCCGGGGGCGGGTTTCAACTCGCCCCCGGTGTTTGGCCCATTTGCGCTCGCGCCAATTGGGGCTGCGGGCGATGTCGGGATTGTGGGCGGCGCAATTCGCGTCATTGATGGGAGCGGGAACGCCGGCTGCCTAGCCGGCGCGGCCGCGGCCTCACTGAGATTTCCAGCGCCACGGGCCGGCCGCGGATCAGGCCGGCGTACATGGGTGAGGATGAGGGCATGGCGGTTCCGCCCATCTCGATGCAATTGAGGGAATCGGGCGTGATGTAGGACTCCAGATCAATCCTGAAGGCACGGCCGGCCGATTCGCTCTCCGCCATTAGGGTCGCACCAACAGGTCGTAAATGTTCTCGCGGACCAGGGACGCAGTTCCGGCCATGCTGTTGATGGACAGGGTGGCACCCATGGCCATGCCTTTAGTTATGGCGATGCCGTCTCGATTGGTCCACCGCTCTTCGAGGGTGGGAATGTGTACGTGAGCGGCGGCTACGGCGAGCCGCCAGCGGATTCAATGGGGCCACCGCCTTTCGACGGTGGAAATTGTTCATCGCGTTCCAAATGGCGGGGAGCATTCAGGAGCTTCAATGGGGCCACCGCCTTTCGACGGTGGAAATCCGCCGTTCAGCTTGGGTTACGGTTTAGGAAGAGGCGTTTCAATGGGGCCACCGCCTTTCGACGGTGGAAATGAGCCTTATGCTGTTCCCAATCGTCTGACGTTGGGGACAACAGCTTCAATGGGGCCACCGCCTTTCGACGGTGGAAATGTGTGCCGCAGATTGGTGCAGCTCAACGCGGACGTGCTGGCTTCAATGGGGCCACCGCCTTTCGACGGTGGAAATACCTGCGCATGACATTCCCACGTCCACCCCAATTCGCTTCAATGGGGCCACCGCCTTTCGACGGTGGAAATCTCCCTGAAATGCATCAAGTGGCTTGCCGGGCCAAATGGGGCTTCAATGGGGCCACCGCCTTTCGACGGTGGAAATAATCACGGCCGGGGTCGTCGCATAAGAGTAGCAGTCGCTTCAATGGGGCCACCGCCTTTCGACGGTGGAAATACCATTAGGCGTCGAGTAAGAGGCCCTGCCCTCTCCCAGCTTCAATGGGGCCACCGCCTTTCGACGGTGGAAATGCGCGTTCCCTTGAGGATGTTCCCCAGTCCTGGCATTGCTTCAATGGGGCCACCGCCTTTCGACGGTGGAAATTCTGATACCTTGAAGGCAATGACGGCGCCAGCCACCCCGCTTCAATGGGGCCACCGCCTTTCGACGGTGGAAATCGGTTACACCGTCGCCGCGTTCGCGTCAGCGACCAAGCTTCAATGGGGCCACCGCCTTTCGACGGTGGAAATGCCGTAGGGTTGCCGCTGGTATTCACCAGCCAGGGCGCTTCAATGGGGCCACCGCCTTTCGACGGTGGAAATACAGGTAGCCATCCTGGGAAGTGTGGCACACTGTGAGCTTCAATGGGGCCACCGCCTTTCGACGGTGGAAATGCGAAAACGCCAGATGAATTCAACGGTAAAGAATGTGGCTTCAATGGGGCCACCGCCTTTCGACGGTGGAAATGACCTGGCTGCTCGACGAATTCTTGACCGCAAACACGCTTCAATGGGGCCACCGCCTTTCGACGGTGGAAATCTCGGCCGGGGTAGAAGGCGTTGCCCTGTTTGAAGCTTCAATGGGGCCACCGCCTTTCGACGGTGGAAATCCGACGGGGAACGGACGTCGGGCACTTACAAGCGGGGGCTTCAATGGGGCCACCGCCTTTCGACGGTGGAAATTATGCAGGTTCACACCCGCATACCGCTAGAACCCGGCGAGCTTCAATGGGGCCACCGCCTTTCGACGGTGGAAATACCCGCCCCCGTGGTCGAAGAAAAAATCGTCACTCAGGCTTCAATGGGGCCACCGCCTTTCGACGGTGGAAATATGATCTAGCCAGGCTGCGCGAGATGGCGGACGATGCTTCAATGGGGCCACCGCCTTTCGACGGTGGAAATTGGCAACGCGAGGGCATCGGTGGCGGAGGGTTATCGACGCTTCAATGGGGCCACCGCCTTTCGACGGTGGAAATTGGCAACGCGAGGGCATCGGTGGCGGAGGGTTATCGACGCTTCAATGGGGCCACCGCCTTTCGACGGTGGAAATAGGGCAATGGTCGCGGTTCCACGATGCACCAGGGAGTGCTTCAATGGGGCCACCGCCTTTCGACGGTGGAAATGTCGTCCTGCTGCATCCCTCGGTAGGTGCGGTAGCCGCTGCTTCAATGGGGCCACCGCCTTTCGACGGTGGAAATAGCCACAACGCATGACGTGGGCGGGTTACTATGGCATCGCTTCAATGGGGCCACCGCCTTTCGACGGTGGAAATCCGAGCGCAAAGCTGGAACGCTGACGACACCTACGGCGTGCTTCAATGGGGCCACCGCCTTTCGACGGTGGAAATTGCCTTGTCCATCAATCCCATTTCGAGATAGGCGTAGGGCTTCAATGGGGCCACCGCCTTTCGACGGTGGAAATAACGTTCACCGCAATCGTTGTTCTTGAAACCGGCATCGGCTTCAATGGGGCCACCGCCTTTCGACGGTGGAAATATGTAAGCAACCCACTCACCCACCCAGCACGACAACCCGCTTCAATGGGGCCACCGCCTTTCGACGGTGGAAATTCTGGCGGATGCTCCCACGCCGCTGTCGCATCGCTCGCTTCAATGGGGCCACCGCCTTTCGACGGTGGAAATCGAACCATCGAAGATCGATCTCTCCATGACCCTGACGCTTCAATGGGGCCACCGCCTTTCGACGGTGGAAATTTGATAGGGGCGATGGACACTGCCAGTACAGCAACACAGCTTCAATGGGGCCACCGCCTTTCGACGGTGGAAATGGGCTTGGGGCCTAGCGTCTTATGCCAGACCATCGTGCTTCAATGGGGCCACCGCCTTTCGACGGTGGAAATGTCACAGACCGTCGAGGTCAGCCGCCATCTCTTCGTGCTTCAATGGGGCCACCGCCTTTCGACGGTGGAAATCCCGCAAGGGTAAGGCAATGCGCTCCGCGATGTGGTCGTTGCTTCAATGGGGCCACCGCCTTTCGACGGTGGAAATCTGACAAGGGCAACAAACCTGTACAGTGGTGGGTCGCGCTTCAATGGGGCCACCGCCTTTCGACGGTGGAAATCGGCGCTTGCATTTTCGTCGGCGGCCGTAGGGGCATCGGGCTTCAATGGGGCCACCGCCTTTCGACGGTGGAAATCGGCCTCGGCGGCCTGGAGCACGTCGCGCTCGTAGGTGGCTTCAATGGGGCCACCGCCTTTCGACGGTGGAAATGCGTTGACGGCATACTTGACGGATCGGGCGGTATGGCGTAGCTTCAATGGGGCCACCGCCTTTCGACGGTGGAAATCGGGCTGGGCGTTCCTCTACCTTTCGCCGTGCAGTCCGGAGCTTCAATGGGGCCACCGCCTTTCGACGGTGGAAATAGTACATTGCGCCGTCTTGGTACGCCCCACAGCCAAAGCTTCAATGGGGCCACCGCCTTTCGACGGTGGAAATCTGCCCGACGTCACCGCGCAGGGCATGGCGCAGATCAGAGCTTCAATGGGGCCACCGCCTTTCGACGGTGGAAATACCACCACCCGGCCGTCAACGCTCTCATTTTCGGGATGCTTCAATGGGGCCACCGCCTTTCGACGGTGGAAATGGCTGTTCCTGACCGACATCGCCGCCACGATAACGCATCTGGCGCGTTTTCGCAACTTTTTGCCACTGGTTTCGCTGGTCATCCTGTCCAGATTCCTAACCTCCTCGTCTCGCAGAGGGCATTTCTGCGAGAGCTCCTACAGGGCCACTTCACCACTGGACCTCTCGCAATCATCGCCGTCAGCCCGTTCAAACGATCACCGCGGCGCGCCTGGGCAGTTTCCGAGCTTTGCCCAAGGTGGTGAAACTCTGGCTCCCCCGGCCCTCCAACGGCCCCAAGTCCACGATCATCGCCCGGTCCTCATCCAGGTTCAGCAACTCCGTCAGCGCTTGTTCCAACAGAACCCGCTCCTTGGACGACAGGTCGCAGATGAACACCGAATACTGGATTGGCTCGCCAAACCCGTTCATCTTCCGGTAGGTCCGGTTCAGACGTTTCGGGTCGCTGACATCGTAGCACACGAGAAAACGATTTCGCATAGTTGCCTGGTCCGAATAGTCACCTGGTCCGAATAGTCACCTGGTCCGAAACGCGGGGTAAGCGGGCATCTCGCCGTGGAGGTGTCTCGACAGCAGCCGCGCCTGTATTTCCATGATGCGCCGGTAGCTGACCGAATAGCCGAACAGCGGGTGGGTTGCCAGCGTGTCCATTCGCCTCTCGTAGGCGGCGATCACCGCCCGCCGTCCCTGCTGGGTCAAAGACACGGCGTCGCCTCGCTTGATGAAGTGGCCGGGTCCCAATTCGCCATTGTTGAACAGGGTCAGGGACACCGAATCGGCGATGATGGGACGAAATTCCTCCACCAAGTCCAGCGCCAGGGCCGGCTTCCCGTACTTGGGCTGGTGATAGAACCCCAGGTAGGGGTCGAAGCCCACCGTGAGGGCGGTCACCATGGCCTGCTTGATGAGCACAGCGTAGAGGAAGGACAGTACCGCGTTGACTGGGTCCTTAGGCGGCCGCCGGTTGCGACCTCGGAAGTCAAACTCCGCGCTTTCCGCCTTGATCATGCCCCCAAACTCGGAGAAGTAAGCTCGGGCCGCCGCTCCCTCGATGCCCAGCAGCGATTCCAACGAGGTCGTTTCCCGCGCCCGGTTTGCCAGGCGGTTCAGTTCTTCCAGCGCGGCCGGTGGCGGCTCCCGGTGGTTGCGGCGCAGCAGGGTCCGGCAGTTCCGGATCTTGCCGAACACCATCTCGCGAGAGATGTTCAGCGCTCGTTGAGGCGTCAGGGCCGCCAGAAACTGCCGACAACGCAGTTCCACGTTTTTGTGGCCCACCCCGTTGGTGATGCCGAGGAACCAGCCTCCGTAGCTGAAGTAGCAGACGGGTATATTTCGGTCCAGCAGCTCCCGCACCGCCTGGGTGGTGATCTGGACATTCCCGAACACCGCCAAGTGGGACACTTCCATCAAGCGAACCTTTTGCAATGTCTCACCCTTCCGCTTGACCTCCAACTGCTCACCCGACTTCCCAACCACCGTTCCCTGCGCCTGGACGTAAACCGGCAGCGCGTCGTCCCGAGCCGGCGCCATGCGACGCACGTCTTCCGGCCTGACCGTCTGGTTGTTGGCCGGCGTCAGGAAGTTTATCTCGTCGGGCAGGCAGATACCTACCAGGGAACAGCGGGGACACTTGGGGCTGTCCACCAAGGGTGGAGGAATCTGGCCCGAGGCGGCCATTGCCCTGATGCCAGCCAACAACTCCCGCGTGCGGGCAACCAGGGCATCATCGAAAGGGACCGCCACCCGCTGGCGGGATTCGACGAAGTAGAGCATCCCCTCGTGGCAGGTGTACCCGTTGGCACGAAGCAGCAAACCCTGGAGACAGACCTGCACCCGTTCCGGCTCCCACGCCCCCTCTGGAATGTCCGGCGCCCGGCCCCGCTTGTAATCCACGGGAGTGACCAGGTTGCCCTGACCCTCTATTAGGTCGATGCGAGCAACGGCGCCCAGGGACTGATCGGAAATCAGGACGGACCGGGCGTGGATCGTTTCCGGCGGCGAATCCGCTTCACCATCGGTTGAGTCGTCCTCAACGGCCGGCAACTCGCCGGAGGGTTGATCCACCCGACGATGCTGGAAGCGGCCCTCGACGGTATCGGCGCTGTCGGCGAACTCGCCTTGCACCCATTCCAGGTAGGCCAGGCGAGGGCAGTAGGCGTACTCGTTCAGCATCCGAGCCGGAACCAGCTCTGGTGTGGCTGCCGGAGTGGTTAATGTCGCTGACTCCGCATTGGAGGTAATCTTTGGAGACGCCAAGGTTTCCGTCATCTTCGTCTTCCTCCCTCGCCCAGTTGAGTTTGGGCAACCGCCCCTACACCGGGGTTGACGGGGTGAAGTTGCGAAATTGCCCGACGGTAATGCGACGCGACCTGAACGCCTGTCGGATTCCCATTGCCTGCAGTTTTTCATGGTCTATGGCGCTGTTCTGGAGGTCGGGCAGAGCGAGCAACGAGCGCGCCGTGTCCAAAGGTATCGGCGCATCCCATATGGGCCACGTCCAGGCCGTATCGCGGCTGCGGGTTCCAGAAAATCCGGTGGTTTGCACGCCATAGGAGACGGGCATTACAGGGAACAACGGCAAGGCTTCGAAGGCCAGCCGGTTGGCGCCCCACTCGGTTGGAGCGCCGCTTTTTTGACCCTTGGCGCTTACTTTGTCGTCGCTGGGATTCTTCGCCCGCAACGCGTACCGGCGGTCGTCTTCCGGATCCCAGCGCAAGGACAACTGCGGGTCCTTTCTTCCCCAAGTTCCAAAGAGAGACTCACGTAGTTTGTCTCTATCGACCTTCTCCGCCAAATCGCGCATGGTCTTGAGGAAGTGTTGATGACCGGTTCCGCTCATGGTGCGCAGGGCAGTGTCTTGAATCTGCCCCTTGCGGTCGGGGGATTCAACTGAATCGCACCCGAAAGCGGCCACGAAATCCGCCGCCGACCGGCCCGCGTTCGAGGCGTAGGCTTTGTCGGCGGCGCCTGCCGCGTGGGCGCGGAAATCGCCCGATGCGATGGTGAGGTTGTCTCCTATCCTCAGCGCTTCATGCCCCGGACGCACCGCAATGAAACTCTCCAAACCATCCAGCGTTTCGTTTTTGGTGGGCGCGTTCCCGTCGGTTTGCAAGCAGGGCCGCCAGGTATCCTGTAGAACCCAGGAAAGGCAGACCCGACGTTCCGGCCAGGCAATGGTCAGCCCCCGCAGGGCACCCAGGGCGGCCAGGAAGGCAAGCGGGTTGGCCCCGTCCAGGCCGGGCAGTATCAAGCCGTTGATGTCGCGGTCGGTCATGGCGTCGCCTCCTTCAGGCTATGGTCTCAGCTTCGCGCGCCTGTTGCTCGGCTTCGCTGCACCGATGGTCCGCCAGGCGCAGCAGGGATTCCAGCCAGGCCAATCCCCACCAACCGTAGCGTCGGGTCAGCTGCCAGAATCGCTCCGATACGCCGCTGTCCAGCCGTTCCAGCTTGGTGTCAGGGCTGGCCGACATGTGGTGGCTTTCCAGGGTGAACTCCACCGGAGTATCGTCGGCGATGTCCCTAGCCGGGGCGAAGGGCCGGCAGTACCCGTGATGGCTGGCCACCAGGTGCAATACCAAGTCCGGGTCGTGGGCAGAGTCCAGCAATTCGCCGGCGCTCTCGATCAGCCGCACCGACACCAATTCGTGGCGGGCGCCGCCCTTCAAATGGTGGTAGTTGGCAGACTTGGCCAGCAGCTGCGACGACATGGCGGCCATCCATTCATTTCCGCCGTGCAGCATGGTTTGGAAGTGCGAATCGGCTTTCCCCACGTCGTGTAGTCGGGCCGCCAGAGCCAGGTCGTTGACCAGCTCCGCCGGCAATCCGGCGCCCTGGCCAATGCGCCTGGCCCACCTTTCGACCCCGCAGAGGTGATCGTCAAGGGCAACGCGCACGGTGGCCGAGTATGAATCATCCTCGCTGGTGAGCGTGGACGACGCGGCAACGTACTCCTTCACTCTACTGGTTCCGTGGAGGACTAAGCCCCTCCCCGGATGGGGCGACAACTTGCGTGATCGGGGATGGCGCGCCAGGTGACGAGCGGCGTCTTGGAGCCATTTCCATTGGACGGGCGGGCCCACTTCCTGTAGTTCTTCCGCCAGGTCGAACAGAGCCTCGGTTAGTTCCGCCTCGTCAATCTCCTCTTCCGAATCTTCAGTCCAATCAGCCCACGCCATGAAACGACTTCGGGCCGAGCAATCAGGCCATGAGCGGACCAGTTCGGGGTGGATCCGGACGACGACTTTGGCCCGGGACTGTAGATGGGCGCGGTCTCCCAGGTCGATTACTCGATTCCCTCCTGGGTCAGTAGGAATGTGCCCGAACGTCTCCCAGCCCTCCGACGCTGCGGGAATCACGACCGTATCGCCAGGGCGCGGGCGTGAGACGGCCGATGTTGATCGGCTCTCTTCAGGGCCACGCCAGAGGAGAACCCGGCGCTCCCATTGGCGTTGGCTCCGCTGGAAATCGTCGCCGGACGCCGGCCCGCCTTCCAAATCGCTGTCGTCGTTCTGCCCGCTTTCGCCGGACAGCCAGCGGCGCAGCGTGTGAAGAGGCACGGATATACACTCGGCGGATGTTGGAGGACAGAGACTCACCGCTTCGATTGCCCGGTCGCCGTCGCCCTCCAAATCCGACGGCGACAGATCGGACCGCCAGCAGACCTGCGCCTCCGGCGAACCCCGGCGCGGCCCGTGCAGGAATATCGCAACATCAGGGTCCGGCGCGGGCGCCGGCGAGGTCTGGGCCCAGGCGTCCACGTGAGCGGGCAACATCACCGGGGCGTCCGGCGCCTTTTGCAACAACGGCTCCATTCCCGCGGCGCTGGGAAGGATGGAATCCATCGCGGAAAATCCAAAGTCAATTTCGTCTTTTTCAGCCCGCTCCTTGAGCCATTGCCAGGTCTTGGCCAGCGTGGCGCCGTAAACGGGATCTGCCGCCGACCTGCTGTTGGGATTGGTTTGGTCAGCCCGAACCACGACGGTCGCCCCGGCTTGGATGGGGCGACCTCCCCGGTTCAGGCGCCCAAATCGCTGTCGCAGGGCGTCGAGGCTGGCGCACTCGGCGACCAGGCCGTCGAAGTCCAGGTCGGCCCCCACCTCCAGGGTCTGGGTGGCGACAATGTACCGAGTTCGTTCTTCCCGGTCTGCTCCGGTCTTGAGGGATCCCAAGTCGCGGGTCACATCGTCCCGGTCCAGAGGCCGCATTCGTCCGGTAAGCAGGGTGGCGTCCAGGTCGCGCTCGGACAGCAGCCTATGGACTTCCCGCGCCGTGGCGACGCGGTTAACGATCACGCCGATGGCTTGGTGTTCTGCGTTGACCAGCTTTTCCGCTTCGCCGGCGATGCGTTCAGCCAGGCGGTCCAGGGCGTGTTCCCCACGGGCGTTGCGGGCTACCACCAATTTGGCTGGCTTGGCGGCCTTGACGCGCGCGCCCAGCGTTGGGTGATTTCGATCCGCGTCATCGGCGACGAAGATTTCATCCTGCGCGATGTCCTGGGCAGGCGTGGCCGAAATCAACGTCAATTGAAAAGGCGATACTCCAGCGCCGCCAGATTGCGAAGTCCACTGCCGGAAGCGCCGCACCGAAGAAACCGTTTGCCGGAATGGGTTGGCGCAGTGAGCCTCGTCCAGCAGGATGAGGCAGTCGTTGGCGGCCAGCCCGGCGTGGATGGGGCGCATCCCGGCGCTGGACCCGTAACCCCGAAAGAGGAGACGGGAACCGAACTGGTCCACGGTGGTTACCACCACGGTGGCCTGCAGCGGCGACCGCGCCCAGGCGTCATCGCGGTACATCCCGCCGCGGAGCTGGAAGCAGGCCAGGGGATCCGCGTCGGGTGCGTCCTCGCCAGACAGGCTGCGAAGCCGGTCAGCCACCGCGTTGACGATGCCTCCGTCATTGGCGTCGCGCAGTTTGGTCGCCAAATCGCTTGCCCGCTCGAAGGTGGCGTCCACGATCACCCGCCGGTCCACAACGAAGAATACGCGGCGGGGAGCCGTGCGGCGCTCGGTTTGGATCTCCGATTGACACGCCAAGGCAAAGATCGCAATGTCAATGCAGGCGGTCTTGCCCCCGGCTGTGGGCAGAGCCAGCGCCTCGGGCCAGCAGGGTTCCCCCGGCTGAGCCGAGGCAACCCGATGCGCCAGACGCGCCTGCCACGGAAAGGGTTTGTAGCCGTAAATCGCGTTGAAGAACTCCCCAAAGTGGTCCGGCGCCAATGCGTTCATGGCAGTTCGTCTCCTTCCCATCTCACCGGGCGACAGAAGCCATATCCTCGATACCGACCGGCGCCCAGGATCACCGGGCCGCGGATCGGCTCGCCGAACGTGACTACAGCGTGGAGATGACGGGCGCGGCTCTCGCCGGTCTTGCGCCGAATCGCGGGAAACCCGCTGCTGTGAGGGACTCCAACGTGGAGGCTGACCTGGCTGAGAACTACGTCAGTGGGCCGGGGCAGACCAATTCTCTCGCAGGCGTCGGCCACCATCCGCTCCGTTTGCGCTTCTTTGTCTCGCCCCTTTGGGTGGCGGTCGAAGACTATGGGCGTAACAGTGGACCATCGGCGAGCCGGCCTGGTCCAGGTCGCTGAACGCAGGCTAGTGGGAGGAGAATCTCTGCCCTCCATTTCCAGCGTCCATTCCAGGCGGGCTCCGTCGTAAAGGCGCACACGGCGGGGTGAGCCGTCCTCGTCGAATCCCAGGACCGGGCCGAGACAACGGCGCTGTTCCGTCGGGCCTACGTGGCCTGGCAGGGCCAGGGCGAGCCCCATGAGGTGACCGTCGGCGTGTTCTCGGCCCACGAAGGGAAGCGGCAGAAAAGCGATGTGCGGTTCCTGGGATGGCCCTCCGTCGGCGACATGTCCACTGACCCACTCTGGGACGGGATCGGGGCATCCCCTGATCACCGCGTTGCGTAGATTGCTGGCCAGCATGAGCGCGCTTTCCAAGCCCATCCTTCCGCCTGCCACATGGCGCAGCGTCAGCAGTTGGTCATGGAATACGCTGCCAGGCGTCGCGGATTCGGTCACACCCCGCGGACGGGCGTACCCGACCCACCGTGAACGTTCCGGCCGGCGTCCATTTGAGTACTGGGTTTTCAGGTGGTCCGACCGGCCCGGGCCAGGCGTCCGTAGCATGTGCTGAGCTACGCCCTCTGTGGGAATCCAGTTGGGCTCGGGATGATCATCTACGACCCATGCCTGGACCAGCGACGCGGAATGCCCAATCCTGATGACTTTGCCGCACAGAGACTCCAGCCCGGCCCTCACTTCTGGTGGCGGGTCTTCGGGCCACAGCAGGTACACCTGGGGATCATTGGGAACGCTCGCCGGGAAGTGGCGGGGCTGGCGGGAGCGGTGTTCCGGCAACAGCGTCATTCCGGCCTTTAGCTGTTTCGGGGATGGCGTTCTCCCAGCGCCAACGCTGGGAGTCGTCGCGTCATTTACCGGTACATAAACGGTGGGCGCGTCGCGCGCCGCGCTGTCGCTGGCAAAAATGCCGGGCGGTTCCTGCCGTTCCAACCAGAGCAGCGCCGCCCGCTCCCGATCATCGCCGTCAGTTTCATAGTAGGCGGCGGCCAGTGCCATGAACACCCGATCCGGGTGAGGTGGCCACTCGGCCCGCTCCCGGTCGGCTGTGTTCGTAGCCATCGACCAACCCATGAGGTAGCGAATGGCGATGGCGGTCATGGCTATTCTTCCTCCCCATCGCCGCTAGTCTCAGCGGCCCGCAATTGACTCTGGCGTACCAACTCCAGTAGCTGGGGTGAAGGCTTCAGCAGCAACTCCTGATCCAGCCAAGGCAATCCCGCGTCCTTGGCCTCCTGAACCGCCCGCTGGTACACTTGGCGGGCCTGATCTGTTGGGAGTGAGAATTGCTTCGGATCCTCTCCGGGCGCATCCAACAGTTCCCACACTACGGGAGTGGTGGCAACCAGGAGGCATCGGGAGCGCAGGTCGGCGCCCTGCTCCCTCACCAGGGCGGCGGCGAAGAGTCCCAGGGCGGCCAGAGCCACGCGGGCCGCCAGGTCGACTTGCGGGTCAGAGGGCGCATCGATCGAGGGGAAGCGCAGCCGGCGCAGGGCGGGCAGGGAAAGGACCGTGGTTTGCATCGCCTTGCTGATGGTGAAGCCCCCATCCGATATTGAAGGTGGGATGTTGCCGTGGTTGACTTCGGAAGGCCGAATCCCTCGGCTGTTTCGTTCTCCGGCTTCGGACTGTTCGAACGTCCATCCCCCGTCTTCGGTTCGGTATACTGTACCGGCGTTTCTCAATATCTGCGCCGGATCCATGCGGCTGCTGGTCTTTTTCCCCTGCGTCGCGTGGAGACCGGTCATCTCCGACACCATGCACCGCTGGAACTTGACGCCCAAACCGCCCCGAGGCCCCGTGGAATCCCACATTCCGAATACCAAGGCCGTGGGGCACAGTTCGAACAACGCCGTTGCGTTGGCCAGGCTCAGGGTATCGAGCCGTTTGCCGGTGGCAGATTGTCGGAACATCACGCCGTCCAGTTGGCTGTCGCGAAGGAGGGCGTCGGCGATTCGGTGGGGCGCTTCCAGGCTGGTGACGCGGAAGGGCTGGGGAAGGCCCGCGCCGGTAAAGTCCGTGGTGATTACGGGCAGCGTCGCCCGCCCGGATTGCCATTCTTCAAGCAACGCCAGTTCCATGCGATTTGCCTGGGACTGTACCGAGTCCAACAAAACGCAGGGAATTTCTTCACCTGCCATGATTCGCTGCTCCGTGGCGTAGGAACCGCCTTCGTAGGTTGGCGGGAATACCTTGTCCCCGGGGCCGCCAGCCGGCTGGTACGCGGTAACGCAACGAAAGGCTGCCGCGTTGCCGGCCAAAGCGTCCCTGATGTGGTTCAAATCTAAATTGTCCATGGGCAGAATCTCCTTTGCCGTCAGTTGGCCGAATCGTGGCGTTTACTGGGAGAGGCGAGAGCGCTACGATGAGGCGCGGTTCGCGCGGGAAACCCGGATCAACAAGTGCTAGTTTAAGAAGGAGAGGCGAGTGTGGTACGGAGACGCGCGGTTCGCCTCGCCTCAACGCGCAGAATCTGTATGTACCCAGCGAGCATGTCGGTATCCGAGCACGATATTTCTCCCGTCATCGCCGCGCGGATTAGTATCTGGTCAACCGGGTGGTCCTTGGAGGGCGCACCATTGCGATGTTGCATTTCGGCACCTCGTGATGTACGATTATTCCTATCAAGTTAGCGCATCCCAATGTTCCTGTCAACCGAATCCCCGGTCAAAGCCATGATCAGGGCCCAATTGAAGAATAGGAACAATCGTGCGGGTAATTTTCCGTCTGGCCAATTCCACCGCTGGAAGGCGGTGGCCCCATTGCATTGCTCGGCCTGGTAAATCGCCCCAGGGATACCTCCACCCTAGTCGTTAGGAGCCAACTAGGTGTTTACCATGCCTCATCTGACGTAAAGGCGATGTAGCTCCCGGCCACGAAAATACGAAGGCGCGCCATACACGGGCGACCTGGGATGCCACCGCACGGCTTGCGATGGCATCCCGTTAGGCAAAGAGGTCTACCGGCCTGCCCCCACCGGCTCGGCTTCCCGTTCCTGCTCCAGCGCCCACTGGAACAGGGACGCTGCGGCGGGTTCCGGCTTGCGGCTGCGCTTCCTGTGTGGCGTGGGTTCCTCAGCCAGGAACTCGGCCCAGGAGAACAGCGATTGCTGGTCTCCGGCGGCGTCCGGTTTGCCAAACCCGTTGGCTTCCACCGGGCGGGTCTGCCCGATGCGCCACGAGCGGCGGGATTCCTACGCTGCAAGCTTTTGGCCGACTATCTCACTTCCCGCCTCCGGCGCCTTCAGCATAGCCGCGCAGCCCCGGGAATCCACAACGGGGTTAACCGACACTCGGCCATGGCTGTCGTAGCCGGTGGTGTAGGCGTATTTCACCTCGGCTCCCCAGGGCGCCCGGCCACCCACTCGGATGCTTTCGCCGCCGGGCCCGCCTGCGCCGCGTATGACCACTCCGTTTCGCTCGCCCTTCTTCCACGCCAGCACCTTGAGTTCCACCGGAGTGACCAATTCGGAGGGCGACGGCGCGAACAATACCTCGTGAAGTCTTTGCAGCACGCGGCCCGACGGGGGCTTTTGGAGTCTCATGATCTGTGACAGGTAGGATGCGGTGATCCCAGCACGCCGAGCCGCTTCGTTCTGGCTGATGCCGTGAGCGTCCATCCGGTCCCATAGGGCGCGAGTGTCTATGGCTGGCCGCTGAGCCTTTTCGACCTTGGCCGGGGCTTGCAGCTCCTTTTCGACGCGGGCCTGGAGTCCGGGTCCCATCTGCTGGCGGCCCCGCGATACCGTGCTCAGGTAACTGAGGCTTACGCCAACCCGGTCGGCCAACTGGTTCAGAGTCATGCCCATCTCACGGGCGCGCTCCCGGATGAAGGTGCTCCCGCCCTGAACGACTCCGCCCTGGCGGTAGACCAAGCCCTGCTCAGGGACTTCCCCAAGGACATCCATGGCCTTCCTACGCATCGCCTTGGACCAGGGCGTGCTCCCGTTCCCGATGCTCGACAGGTAGGAGGGCGAGACTTCCATGAGCGAGGCCAGTTGCTTCATGGTGAGGCCATGCTTGCGGGCGGCGGCGCGGAGGGCGGTTTCGGTCTTGCCTGTGAGCTGGAAGCTCTCGTTGGGTTCGCGGTTGGTGAGTTCGAGATTGACGGTGGTCATGTCGTTTCCTCCAAAACGCAAAAAAGCGGGGCCGGCCCGTTACAGGCCGACCCCGCTAAAATTCAGCTGGTTCTTCGGTTGTGAGTGGATTCAGTCGCCGTTCACGCCGTCGGAAGACCGTGAAGGATGTCCGACGGGAGACGTGCGACGGCGCACGGCGGCGTTTCTATGGATCGGTCATGGGATTACCTCCTTTCGCTTCGTGGGCGTTTTGAATGATTTGAGTCCCGTCCGCGTGGCCAGCCGCAATGCCGCTCTATTGGATGGCGGCACAGCCATCACCAGTGGCAGATGACGACGATCAAGGATGACGACGGCGTTGGCGGCCTAGGCGCGGAACGGCATGGTGACCGGGAAGACGCACTCCGCCCCCGGTGGTAGGCCAAACGCGGAAGACGGTAGGGCAGAGGGAAGTGGGCGCAGTCGGCCCCTGAAGCACCGGAATTCAGGAGCTGGCCGCAGGCATGGAGAACTGACCGGACGCTTGGGCTGCTCCGGTCAAGGCTGGTATGGACGGACGGCACGTGCGAGACGCGCTCTGCCCAAGAGAGATGCCGTGCCCACTTCGATGCGAGTACCCGGAGGAGCAGCGCTCGACCCCGTGGACCGCTTCACGCGCAGGCTGACGTTCGTCCCGCTGGGCCGGACTAGGAGAGAGCGGAGCTCGATCCCGGTTGTCCTGATCCCTGGGCGGCGACTGGGAGAGCAGGGCTCAATCCCAAGCCGCCGGTCCCGAATTCGTGGGACGGGGAATCCTCCAGATTTCTAGGCAGGAAACGCTGGAAAAAGCCAGAAACTGCATTGATTATCTGCGAACATCCGAGCCAATGGAAGGCTTTGAAGGCCTTCCGGCCCAAAGTATGAGATTCTCTTGCGGGCAAGTTACGGAAAAGTTGAGCAAAACCCTAAGCGGCCCTGGGCGCCGGGCTATTCTCGCTGTTGAAGCCTACGCTGCGACCGCCTCTGCAACCACCGCCTCTTCATCCAACGCATAAGCTCCCGCATCAAGAACTGGGACCACCGGCGGGCCAGCGAGCGGCGAGCACTGCAGGGCTTCGCTGTATTCTCAGTCATGGCATTCCCCATCCATCCGATTCATCGGTTCACCACCCATGAACCTGGCATTTCCGGCCCCTGCAACCCAATTTCGGGGCCTGCATTTTGCGGTCGCCGGCTACGGATTCACCCTCGCTCGCGGAACTGGCCCTAGACCAAATTCGTTCCCAGAATTGGTCCTGTAGGGGGGTTCCAAAGGAGATTCCAAGTACGACAACTGCCCGAAACGCAAATTGCATGAAAATCAAATCTCTGTACAGCCCAATGGCATCACGGGGGCGAGCCGCCGTGTAATCCCCTCGGACGGGACTACAAGAATATAACTGTCTCGGAAAGGCGCTGGCGCTGAGGGGGCTTCAACCATTGGAGAGGGGCCGGTTGGGGCGGAGATGGAAGAACGGATGGGACCTTGCGGGTTCGGTGAGTAATCTCCATCATCCTCCACCGGCGGGGATTCTTAAGGGGGCTGCCGGCGGCCTCGTTCAAGTGAGGTTCCGGTGGTTGAGCGCCACGCCTGCCTCAGCATTCGGGATTCTAAGGTCGTGGCATACGTGGTCCCTGCCGCCGAACCGCTCGGAGAAAACCTGGCGCTTCGGAGGCGGCCTGTCTCCGGGCAGTCCGGATCGGGGCAAGGGAGAAAGACAAGCGCCGCCACGCCGGTGGCTACGCAGGGCCTCCGGGCGATGGGCAAGGGAAGGGTACGCAGCAGTGTCCTGGTGGGTTACGGCCTACGGAGCGTACTGTGCACGGAAAGGAACGCGGCCGGCGGGCGGTTACGCCGCCAGGGGCCGCGTTGAATCTGCGGTTACGACCGGGCCGCCTTCGTTAGTCTTCGGCTGACGCGCAGACACGAAGGGCCGGTCGAACCTGGGTGGACGTTTCCTGCTTGGGATGCAAGACAACGCTGAGGGTCAGGTGCGCCTCGGTGGTTCAAACCAAGTTGGGACGAGAGGTACGGGACGCCGTGGCGCTTCCGGTTGATACCTCCTGAAATTGCCTGCCTGCCCCGTCGGGTTGCCAGGCTGTGTGTTGCACTTGCGAAGCCAATACCATGCTCCGCTGGACTCAATCACCGGCTGCTCGTGAAGGAAACGTCACTCCACGTTGGCAGCAATTCCCTCGCGGTCGCTCAGGGAAGAGAAAGCTCGATCCTCTCGAAGCGGGTCCGGGCGAACAGGGATCACGCCCCCAGGTTTCTATGGCAGAGGAAACCTTAGGTAAAGCCAAACATCACCATCAAGTATCAGGGCCAGATCAGGCTTGTGCAAGCGGTTTTAGGAGCATTTGCCCAAAGTGTATACACTTATCCGTCAACAATCTGCCCAGAATGCGACAACAATCCGACACAATCCGTAAACGGCCCGGCGCCGATCACCCGAGGCCCGCGTTTGAGGCTAGCTGGGGCTACCCCCGCCACCGTTTCAGGGTCAACGCCGCCCACAATCCGGGCAGGATGCCCAGCCAGAAACGGCGCCGACGGAACTCGGCCAGGGCCTTAACCCGCCAGTTCAACTGGTCTCCTCGGTCCAGGCCCCGCAGCGGGTCCCGCTCCGACGGGAGGCCCGGCCTTCCCATTGCGTTGCCCCCGTCGGCCCCCTCTTGAATCCTTGTACACATCCAATAGGGCCGATGTACACGGGGCCTCGATTTTCGGCCCGCGCCGATGTACAGGCCAAACGGGGCCGATGTACATCAGGGTGGGATTTCGCATTGGACAGCAAGTGTTTACAGAAACTGCCCGAAATGGGCCTGAAACACCCCATTTCAGCTACGGAATCCCTGCTGTACTTCAATGCCTTGGAAGTCCCAATTCCTGTACACCTCAATCACACCACGCCGGGGCCAGAAAATCCCAAACCCTGAAAGGGGGGCGCAGGCGCACCCTCTCGGGGCATTATGGCGGACCGGCCGGGCGGCGACTGGGTGTAGATCAACTGGCCCAACTTCGGTCATCCGGAAGGCGACCAAGCTCGGGTTTAGCGAGTGTCGGGAAAGCGGTGTCCGGCGGCGGACGACCGGGGTGACCCACGCGCTGCCGCCGGCCATTCCGGTCACCATCACTGAACTGTACAGGTCTCTGCGATGGGGAGGCGACGCGCGGCGCAATTCTCCCTTGGCCAGGTGCCGAACTTGGACAGAGCGTAGGGAGAGAAAAGCAAGCCCTGCCCAGGAGCGTTCAGTGTCCTGGAGAGCTGCGCAATGGTACGGCCTGCAAGCCGGAACCGTCTTCTGGCCGCAGGCATGGGGGAAAGTGACCGGGCGCCGTCGCGCACCAGCCAAACGAGGAAGAAGGGCGAAGCGAATCTGCCGCTCCGCAAGCGAGTCCGAAGGGATAGCGTTTCCTGTTCCTGTTCTGCGTCTCCTGATGAACGGGGATGGCTGACTGCCTCGCATCGAATCGGTCGCCGGAGGAGCAGGACTCGACCCCGGTTCCGCATCGCGCAGAGGGCGGGCGCTTATCCCAGGTGGTCCGGCGCCGGGAGAGCAGGGCTCGATCCCAAGCGCACGTTCCGGGTCGGGGATGGACCCTCCAGTTTTCTAGGCCGGAAACACTGGAAAAAGCCAGACAACGCATTCAATTATTCATGCCCATCTAGGCCTTGAGAACCCCAAAACCCGAACAACCAGACCCTTTTCGGCAAATCGTTCGCTGCTTACCGTCAGGAACGGAATGACTGTTCCGATGCCCCCGCCAACCGCTATTTTCGCCACAGGCCGAGGGTCGAGAAGCGGTGGCTTCCGGGTTCGGTCTGGCCCGCCTCAACCCCACTGCCCCCTTCGTTGGACAACTGTCGGATTTCAAAGCTGTCGCTGTCCAATTCATGCCTCCCATGCCGTTGGACAACTGTCCGATTTCAAAGCTGGCGCTGTCCAGCGGGGCTGGAATATGCCCTAAACACCGGACCCTTTCCGGACCCGTCCAATATGGGCTGATTTCCCTTGATTTCAGGTTCAAACGGACAGCATTGGACAACTGTCCATGAAGTCCAAATCCCTGTACACGGGTATGGCACCATATCGGCCCCCGCCGATCCCATGCCCCATATGGGATGACGCCGGCGTCACCCCATATAGGGCATTCCGCCGGGCCTGCCCCTTGGTCAGACTTGCTTCTCGAACATCCGGTCTTAAATCGGCTATCGGGAGGCAATCATGTTCCGGCGACTCCATTTCAGATCCGGCGCGGCGCGGAGGCTGGCCACCCCACCCCACCCCATTGCATTTGTGTAGCCCCCTTTCGAGGGATTACCCCCAACGGCGTACGCGAGCAAACTGAGAGAACCACAGCAAACCATCGGAACAACGGAGGTGAACAATTCGTGAGTACAAATCCTAAGCTGACCCAGGAACAGGAAGAGATTCGGTTGAGCGGGCTACGGATACTGGCCCGCATCATCGCTCGCCACTACCTGTCTAACCCGGAACTCTATCCGGCCCCGGAAGGCAACGATGGCCCCGACGATTCGAGGGGCACGGAAAACTCGAAGGAGGAAGATCGTCCATGACCTGAAGCTAACCTACGGGCAAGGACCGGCTGCCCGCCCTGATCCACCCCCAGACCCACAGGATGGACGGCGCCTGCCGTCCATCCTTCAACCAGCAATTGACGAAAAGGCCCGGATCGCGGATGATAGGAGTAAGACTCGTTAGCATTGCATAAGGCAAAAAAGAGAGAGCCGCCATGCCCGTCAAGCCCAGGAACACCGTGACCATCACCTTCTCGCTGTCTGCAGACCAGGCGGAGGAGCTGCGCGAGGTGGCCAGAGAGGAGCAGCGCGCGGTCAGCGAACTGCTCCGAGAGGCCTTCCGGCTATACTTGGAAGAACGGGAATGGCGGATTCGAGAACGAATGGCCCGGCGCCGGCGCAGATCGACAGAACAGGAAGAGGAGGACATCCATGAGTGAAATCACGCAACTGACCCCCGTGGCACTCTACGCCCGCGTCTCCAGCGACCGCCAGGACGTGGACCTGTCCGTCGCCGCTCAGCTTCGGGCATTGCGAGAATATGCCGAGAAGAACGGATACATCGTCGCCAGGGAGTACGTGGACGAAGCAGAGAGCGGCAGGATCGCCGACCGGCCCCAGTTCCGCACGATGCTGGAGGAAGCAGGAAAAGCCGACGCTCCCTTCAAGGAAATCCTAGTCTGGAAGTTTAGCCGGTTTACTCGCAAACGGGAACACGCCGTCGCCTTCAAGTCCATGCTCCGGCGCAAGGGCATCCGCGTGGTCTCGATCACCGAACACGCCGATGACACTCCCACGGGCAAGCTGATGGAAGCCATCATCGAGTCCGTGGACGAATTTTACTCGGAAAATTTGGCGCAAGAGGTCGTTAGGGGCATGAGGGAAGCAGCCTCCCGTGGCTTCTGGATGACCACCAACGCCCCCTACGGCTACCAACGGGTTTACGTCCAGGACGGCGCCAAGAAGCGGCCCCGCTTGGCATTGAATCCCCCGCACGACGCCGTGGTCCGTCGCATCTTCGATCTTACCCTTCAGGGCAAGACCTCACTGGACATCCTGAAGACTCTCAATGGCGAGGGCATTCCCTCGCCCATGGGGAAGCAGTGGCGCAAGACCACTGTCCACAAGGTGTTGGGCAACGAAGCCTACACGGGAACTCTGGTCTGGGGCGAGAACGCCAAGGACAACGCCCCGCCGGTGCGGGTCGAGAATGCCTTTCCAGCTATCGTGACGCAGGGAGAGTTCGCCCGGGTCCGCAGACTATTGGAGTCCCGCGCCCCCAAGGTAACCCACCCTCGGCGGGCCGCCAGCCCCTACCTGCTCAGCGGGCTGGCCAAGTGCGAGACCTGCGGCAAGGCCCTCACCGCCGCCGAAGCCAAGAGCGGCAAGTACACCTACTACGTCTGCCAGTCAATGCTCAAGCTGGGCAAGGACGCCTGCAACTGCCCCCGTCTCAACGCAAAAGACTTCGAACAGCTCATCATCTCAACCCTCCGGGAACACATCCTCACCGAGTCCAACATCCGGGATTTGGTCAAGCTGTTGGATGAGGAGATGGACGGGGTGGCCAGGGATCAGCGAGACCGGCTGGAGACGGTGGAGGCGGAACTGGCCGAGGTTCGGCGGAAGATGGACCGCATCTGGCACTTCGTGGAGAACACCGAACTGGACATGGCAGACGCCTCGGAGCGCATCCTAGAACACCGCCACCGGCGAGAACATCTGGAGGCCGCAGCCGAAGAAGCCAGGGCGGTGCTGGCGGAACGGAGGCAGTTGCTGGACAGCGCCGACGTGATTGCCGCCTTCGCCACCGAGATGGGGGAGTTCCTGCGCACCAGCGAGATCACCGAGACCCGTGCCTTCATCCGTTCATTCGTGAAGGAGGTAACAGTGGTCGCCGGCAAAGCCACCATCATCTACACAATCCCCACCCCCAAAGATAGCCCAATCAGGGGAGCGGACATGGCGGAAGTGGCCTTGAACGGCGGTTTTCGCAGTACGATACACGGTGGTGGGCCGTGTGGGGGTCGAACCCACGACACCCGGATTAAAAGTCCGGTGCTCTACCAACTGAGCTAACGGCCCTCAGCGCTAGTCAAACGCCCGAATCTCAGTATAGCACAGGCCATATTGGCTCTTTGATGACAATTATTCGAGAATCGTAGGGCCGGCATACTTGCCAAAGCCGGTGAAATGATGGATAATTTGGCTCGCAAACTTTCTGGTGGTTCAAGCGGGGTGGTCCCACCCGTACCCATCCCGAACACGGAAGTGAAACGCCCCAGCGCCGACGATACTGCTTTGGTGACGAAGTGGGAAAATAGGTCATCGCCGGAAAGTAAAGCAACCAAGAACGTGGAGCGGGTTCCCTCGCTCCACCTCGCAAATCGAACGCGGTACACCTAATGCCGATCGTCGTAAATCCGGGGCGGGTGTGATGATGCAACCAGGAAGGGCTGGAAGTCCAAGAAAATCGCTATTGGGCAAGTGATTCTGTCCGTGAAGTGGCTCGCCGGCAATCGCCGGCGGTGAAGCCGCTTTTATTTTTGCCCGAATGCGCTAAAATAACGACGCCAATCGCCCGCCTCAAGCGAAACATTGGCCCACCCCAACCCAGGAGAGTCTCATGGGCAGCAGGTTCGAGAAGTTTTCCGAAAGGGCGCGTCGGGTTCTATCCCTCGCCCAGGAAGAAGCCCAGCGCTTCAACCACAACTACATCGGCACCGAGCACATCCTGCTGGGGCTGGTACGGGAGACCGAGGGCGTAGCCGCTCGAGTGCTGTCCGGCCTGAGCGTTGACCTGACCAAAGTGCGCTCGGCCGTAGAATTCATCATCGGCCGCGGCGAACGCCCGGCCCAGGGCGAAATCGGCCTCACCCCTCGCGCCAAGAAGGTCGTCGAACTGGCCGTTGACGAAGCCCGCCGCATGAACCACACCTATATCGGCACCGAGCACCTGCTCATTGGCCTCCTGCGAGAGGGCGAAGGCGTGGCCGCCGGCGTCCTGGAAAGCCTGGGCGTCAACTTGGAGAAGGTGCGCGCCGAAACCCATCGCATCCTCAGCAACTCCGGCGGCGGCAGTGGCAGCAGCTCCCGCTCCAATACTCGCACCCCCACTCTGGACCAGCTGGGCGTAGACCTGACCAACGCCGCCATGGGCGGCAAGCTGGACCCGGTAGTTGGCCGCGATACCGAAATCGAGCGCGTCACTCAGATCCTGAGCCGCCGCACCAAGAACAACCCGGTGTTGGTCGGAGAGCCCGGCGTTGGCAAGACCGCCATCGTCGAGGCCATGGCGCAGCAGATCTCATCCGGCTCCGTGCCCGAAACCCTGCAGGGCAAGCGTCTGGTAACCCTGGACATGGGCGCTCTGGTGGCCGGCACCAAGTACCGGGGCGAATTCGAAGAACGCCTGAAGAAGGTCATTGAGGAAATCAAAAATTCGGGCAACTGCGTCCTCTTCATCGACGAAATCCATACCCTGGTTGGCGCCGGCGCCGCCGAAGGCGCCGTTGACGCCTCCAACATCCTAAAACCTTCCTTGGCCCGCGGCGAAATCCAGTGCATCGGCGCCACCACCTTGGACGATTACCGCAAATACGTGGAACGCGACCCGGCGCTGGAACGCCGCCTCCAACCCGTGCGCGTCGAAGAACCCGACCCCGATATGACGGTGGACATCCTCCAGGGCGTGAAGGGCCAATACGAAGACCATCATAACGTCGAAATCACCGACGACGCTGTCAAGGCCGCCGCCACCCTGTCCACGCGCTACATCCCGGACCGTTTCCTGCCCGACAAGGCAATCGACCTCCTTGACGAAGCCGGCTCCCGCGTCCGCTTGCGTGGCAGCCATGCCCCCCAGGAAGTGCGCGACGCCATGGCCGTGCTGGAGCGCGTGCGGAAGGAAAAGGACGAAGCCATCGCTTCTCAGCAGTACGAAGTCGCCGCCGAATTGCGGGACCGCGAACTCCACCTCTCCGAGAACGTCGGCAACCTCGAAGCGGAATGGAAGGCCGACCGCAACAAGGAACGCTCCCAGGTCACCGAGGATGACATCGCCGAAGTCGTCAGCATGTGGACCGGCATACCCGTCACCCGCCTGGCGCAAGAGGAAACCAACCGCCTCCTCCAAATGGAAGAAGAACTGCACAAGCGCATCATCGGCCAGGACGAAGCCATCGTCGGAATCTCCAAGGCTGTACGCCGCGCGCGCGCGGGCTTGAAAGACCCTCGCCATCCCATCGGTGTTTTCCTGTTCCTCGGACCCACCGGCGTCGGCAAGACCGAGTTGGTTCGCGCCATGGCCGAGTTCATGTTCGGCCATGAGGACAACATGATCCGTCTCGACATGTCGGAATTCCAGGAACGACACACCACCGCTCGCCTCATCGGAGCGCCTCCCGGATACGTCGGCTATGACGAGGGCGGGCAGCTCACCGAGGGCGTGCGCAAAAAGAACTACTGCGCCATCCTGCTGGACGAAATCGAAAAGGCCCATCCGGAAATCTTCAACATCCTGCTGCAAATCTTCGACGCCGGCCAGTTGACCGACGCTCGAGGCCGCCGGGTCGACTTCCGAAATTCCATCATCGTCATGACCAGCAACCTGGGCTCCGACCTGATCAAGCGCGACACCTCCCTCGGTTTCGCCGTCAAGGCCGACGAAGCCCAGTCCGACAAACAGGCCTACGAGCGCATGAAGGACAAGGTCATGGAGGAAGTCAAGCGCTTCTTCCGACCCGAATTCCTGAACCGACTGGACGCCACCATCGTCTTCCATGCCCTGAGCCAGGGCGAGATCCACCAGATCGTTGACCTCATGATGAACATGGTGCGCGACGAACTGAAGGAACGCAACATCAGCATCGAACTCACCGAAGCCGCCCGCGAACACCTGGGCGCCAACGGGTTCGACCCCGTGCTGGGCGCGCGCCCCTTGCGCCGACTCATCCAAAACGAAGTCGAAGACCGCATGTCCGATGTTCTCCTGGGCGGTGAAATCGAGGAAGGCGATACGGCTATCGTTGACCTCGATGACGATGGCAACATCTGCATCAAGGTGCGCAAGGAGGAATTGGCCGCCCTCTCGCCGGCCTAGACCAATCGACCACCAGGTCAAACAGTGTGCCGAAAATGTGGGGGCGTCTAAAATGGCGCCCCCAAATGCTACAATTGATTCAATCTGACCAACCGATTGACACCGAGGTGAGACAATGGCCAGGCGCTTGCTCAAGGAATTGGAAAGGTCTTACGGTTTCGACGAAGTCGCCATCGTCCCAGGCGATGTCACCATCAACCCTGAAATGACCTCGACTCAAATGAGCATCGGGCCGTATTCCTTCGACGCGCCCGTGATCGCGTCCGCAATGGACGGCTCCGTTTCCCCTCGCTTCGCCAACCTCATGCACGAGATGGGCGGCTTGGGAGCCCTCAACGGCGAAGGCCTCTACACCCGCTACGATGATCCCTATTCCGTCCTGGAGGAAATCATCTCCATGGACCAGGCCGAAGTCACCGAGTACCTCCAAGAGGTTTACAGCGAGCCAGTCAAGGAAAACTTGATCGGCGAACGGGTGCAGGAAATCAAGAACTCCGGCGCCATCGCCGCCATCGCCTTCACCCCTCAAACCACCAAAACCTTCAGCCCGCTGGCGGTGGAAGCTGGCGCCGACATCATCATCGTGCAGTCCACTGTGACCACGGCGCGGCACATTTCCCGCAGCTATCGTGGCCTGATCTTCTCGGAACTCATCAGCGACCTCAAGGTTCCCGTGATGGTTGGCAACTGCGTCAGCTACAGCGTCGCCAGCGAACTGATGGATACCGGCGTCGACGCCGTATTGGTCGGGGTCGGACCCGGAGCCGCCTGCACCACGAGAGAAGTAACCGGGGTCGGCGTTCCACAGGTTACCGCCACCCTGGAATGCGCCGCCGCCCGGGAGGACTACTTCGAACGCACCGGACGGTACGTCAGCATCATCACCGATGGCGGGCTGCGCACCGGCGGCGACGTCTGCAAGGCGATGGCCAGCGGCGCCGATGGCGTCATGCTGGGCACCCCCTTCGCCCAGGCCGCCGAAGCCCCCGGCCGCGGCTACAACTGGGGCATGGCCAACGCCCATCCCGAACTCCCACGAGGCACCCGCATCAACGTCGGAACCAAGGGTAGCCTCCGCCAATTGCTACACGGGCCCAGCAGCGTCACCAACGGCACCCAAAATCTTGTCGGCGCTCTGCGCGTTGCCATGGGCATGTGCGGCGCCTATACTGTCCGGGATTTCCACAAGGCCGAAATGGTGATCGCCCCAGCGATCAAAACCGAAGGCAAGCATTACCAGATGTTGGGCTGAAAATATCCCTATCCGGAGGATTCATATGACCACCGCAACCATCCAGATTCTCGACCCCAGACCGGAGCGGAACGCCACCGAACGCGCCGCCGCTGGTCGTCTCCCCAACCTGGCCGGCAAGACCATCGGCCTCTTGGAAAATCGCAAGTACCACTCCGACAACTTCCTACAGGAATTGCAGGTCATTCTGGAGGAGGAGTACGCGGTTGAGCGGGTATTGTACCTTCGCAAGTTCAGCTTCAGCGCTCCCTGCTCTGACGAAACCATCGAAGAGCTGATTGAGCAGTGCGATGCAGTGGTGCACGGAATCGCGGATTGAGGGAGCTGCACGGCGTGGGGTCTCCACGACACAGTAGTAACCGAAAGCCGCGGCGTTCCTTCCGTCAGCGTCATCACCGAAAGCTTCACCCGGGCCGCGCACGCTCGCGCTTCCTCCCTGGGAATGCCCGGAGTCCAGATTCTGGCCCTGCCCAGTCCGTTGGCGCCTCGCTCCATTCCAGAGGTGCGCCAGATGGCCCACGAGTACGCCGGGCAGATCGCCGAAATGCTCACCAAGAGCTAAACGCCCACGGAGCGCGCAAAGCATCCGGCGCGGCGGCGGCGCTTGGGCTGCCGAAACGCCGGATGGCGCGTATCTGCTTGCCACGCCAGACCGTCCGTCGCGTATTCCCGTTGCCCACGCTCCACGGCTAGGGAAACGCTGCCTCCAATGACCGATTATCGCTTTCCGATACCGGCATCGTCCCGATCAGGCTGAGTGGTCGGATGGTCAATCTGCCGGAGGCTCGACGCGCCCGGTTCCCCGAGTTGACTGCGGCGTTATCATCGCCCAGCGCCCGTTCGCGGCGCCGCCAAATCAGAACGGGCGTAATCAAGTCTGCGACCTTCCATCGCTCAACGCCCCAGGAACCGGAGGGCGATCCGTGCGAGCGCGTTAGACGATCCCACCCGGGGTAAAGGCGCCCCGGCAGTGTCCGTCAGCTCACGCCACCATCAACCATCCCAACTGCGATCCCATCTTGTCGAGTAACGTTTATGACTGCTAACTCCGCAGCCCTCAACTCCCGGCGCATCGACCTGCCCGACGCCTACGACGCCATACAGGACTACTACGAAGAACAGGGCTGGACCGATGGTATGCCAGTGGCGCCCGCCACCGAAGACGCCGTGCGTCGTATGCTCGGCCCCTGGGGCGAAGACCCATCCCTTTCCCTGGGGGTCGCCCAACCATCCAACGCCGAAGTGACCATCGAAAAGGTAGCCATCAACGCCGTGATGGCGGGTTGCCGGCCCGAATACTTTCCCGTGGTGGTGGCGTGCGTTAAAGCCGCAATGCAGACGCCGTTCAACCTGGCCGGTTGTCAGGCCACCACCGGAGGCGCCGCCCCGGTGGTCATCGTGAACGGACCCATCGCCGAACGCCTGGGCATCAACGGCGATTCCGGCGCGTTCGGTCCGGGTTACCGGGCCAACGCTACCATCGGCCGCGCCCTCCGGCTCTTCGTTCGCAACGTGGCCGGGCTGGTCATTGGGGACATGGACAAAGCGACCCTGGCCATGCCTGGGCGCTACTCGTTCTGCTTCGCGGAGAACGAGGCTCGCAGCCCGTGGGAACCCCGCCACGTTGAGCTGGGCCTGGATCCCCAGGACAGCATGGTTACCCTCCACGCCATCCGCGCCTTCTACCCCATCATGGAAACCACCGTATCTCGGGGCATCGAGGTCCTGAACACCCTGGTGCAGGCCACCCGCGCCACTGGATTCTCCAACTACTACCAGATCGGAACCGGCGCCCAGGTTACCCTCGTGCTGAGCCCGGAACACGCCGCTGAAATCGCCGTCGACGGCCTGAGCAAGAGGGACGTTCGAGATTACATCTACGCCAACGCCCGAATGTCCATCGCGGAACTCTCCGGACTTGGGCACTGGGGCAACCGCAACTACCCGGCGTGGATCGACGACAGCAAACCGGACACCATGGTCCCCATCGCGCCCCGGGCCGACGACATCGTGATCGTGGTGGCTGGAGGGGACGGCAGGCATTCCGCATGGCTGGCTGGCTGGGGCGTCACGCGTGTCGTCACCGAGCGGGTCATCGTACCGGAGTAATTCCCGGAACCCACTGCGAACCCTCGCTTTCCGCAGGCCTTCGGCGAGGGCTCACGCGGGTGAAACGTCGCCCTTGCCGACCCACGCCGGTCTCAACGATGCATTGTAGCGGCTGGCGAGCGGCTTCGCCGGCTGCTATTATGTATGACTTCCATTTATCGTCAATCAGCCCAATCCCCAGGTCTATACGCCGTGTTCACACACCTACACACCCACACCGAATACAGCATGCTCGACGGCATCAGCCGCATACCGGACCTGGTGGCCCGCACCCGCGAACTGGGCATGGACGCCATGAGCATCACCGACCACGGCTCCCTGTACGGCGTGGTCGATTTCTACTCGGAATGCAAGGATGCCAGCATCAAGCCCATCATCGGTTGCGAGCTCTACGTGGCCCACGGCAGCCGCCTGGACCGCACCCCCAACGAGCGCACCGCCAACCACCTGGTGGTCATCGCCAAGAACAACGCCGGCTACCGCAACCTGCTCCAGCTGGTCACCCGATCACACGTTGAGGGATTCCACTACCGCCCGCGCATCGACAAGGAACTGCTGCACGAATACCGCGAGGGGCTAATCTGCCTCTCCGGCTGCCCCTCCGCGGAGGTTCCCACGCTGTTGGCCGACGGCAACTACGAGGCCGCCAGGGAACAGGTTGGCTGGTATCGTGAGCTGTTCGGTCAGGATTACTTCCTGGAGTTGCAACAGCACGACCACATCGAACAGCTGCCCCGGATCAACGACGGATTGATCCGCTTGCACCGGGAAACAAATATTCCCCTGCTAATCACCAACGACGCTCACTACGTGCGGCAATCGGATTACCAATACCAGGACGTCTATATCTGCATCCAGACCGGAACCAACGTCCAAGACGGTAATCGCCTCCGCATGGAG
Organism: Dehalococcoidia bacterium; assembly: GCA_965221295.1. Lineage (GTDB taxonomy): Bacteria > Chloroflexota > Dehalococcoidia > Lucifugimonadales > UBA3495 > Bin87. Next base: position 65,359 of record OZ244879.1, read on the forward strand.
GACTCGTCCTTCTACATCAAATCGCCGGCCGAAATGGCCGCCCTCTTCCCGGAATTCCCACAGGCCCTGGACATCACGGGCGAAGTTGCCCAGGAATGCGACGTTTCGCTGGGTTTCGGCCAGATGCACCTGCCGCGCTACCCAACGCCCGACAACGAAGACGCCGACGCCTACCTGGAAAGGCTGTGCTGGGAGGGTTTCAACAAGCGCTACGGGGTGAACAACGAAACTGCCCGCGCGCGTATGCTCTACGAATTGGAGGTCGTCCGCCAAACCAGCTTCGCCAACTACTTCCTGGTAGTCTGGGACATCATCTCCTTCGTCAGGCGCCAACAAATCCTCTTCGGCGTCCGCGGCAGCGCCGCCGCCAGCGTCGTCCTCTACTGCCTGGGCATCACCGACATCGACCCCATGGCCTACAACCTCGTGTTTGAACGGTTCCTCAACTTCGAACGCAAGGAAATGCCCGACATCGACATGGACTTCCAGGATGACCGGCGCGACGAAGTGCTGCGCTACGTCATCGACCGGTATGGCAGCGACCGCGTCGCCCAGATCATTACCTTCGGCACCATGGGTCCCAAAGCGGCCCTCCGGGACGTGGGACGCGGCCTCGGCATGAGCTACGGCGACGTTGACCGCATCGCCCGCATGGTTCCCTTCAAGTCCCGCACCCTGTCCGACGCCATTAACTCCAACTCCGAGCTGATGGAGAGCTACCAGGCCGAACCCGCAATTCAGAACCTGGTGGACAACGCCCAGGCTCTGGAGGGCATCGTGCACCACGTCAGCACCCACGCGGCCGGCGTGGTTATCGCCGACGAACCGCTGGCCGAGACCGTGCCGCTGCAACGCCCCGCTCGGGGAGACGAAAACAGCCCGGTAATGATGACCCAGTACTCCATGGACCCGGTCGCCAAGCTGGGCCTGCTCAAGATGGACTTCCTGGGTTTAACCAACCTCACCATCCTGGACCGCACCATCAAACTGATTGATCAGGAACGCGGGATTCGCATCGACCTCAGCAGACTGTCGCTTGACGACCCCGAAACCTATGACCTGCTGGGCACGGGCAACACCTCCGATCTGTTTCAACTCGAAAGCGCCGGGATGCAGCGCTACATCAAGGAGTTGAAGCCGTCCGATCTGGGCGACATCGCGGCGATGATTGCCCTCTATCGGCCAGGGCCCATGGAACACATCGATCGTTTCATCCGCTCCAAGCACGGCCGGGAAACCGTTTCATACCCGCACCCAAGCCTGAAGGAGCTGCTCGACGAAACCTACGGCGTGATCGTCTATCAGGACCAGGTGCTGCACGTTCTGCAGAACTTCGCCGGCTACAGCCTCGGCGAGGCCGACACGGTTCGCAAAGCCATGGGCAAGAAGATCCCCGAGCTAATGGCCGAAGAACGCGACCGGTTCGTCTCCGGCTCAGTCCAACAAGGCTATACCGAGGGCATGGGCGTTGAGATCTTCAATCTCATCGAACCCTTTGCTGGCTACGCTTTCAACAAGGCTCACAGCGTCAGCTACGCCCTGATCTCCTACTGGACAGCCTATTTCAAAACCCACTATCCCCTCGAGTACATGGCCTCCGTGCTCAATTGCCGCCTGGACCACGGCGACCGTTACGTCGCATCAATCAACGAATGCACACGCATGGGCATCGAAATCCGCCGGCCCGACGTCAACAAATCCGGAGCGCTCTACACCATCGATCGCTCCGACGACGCGCCCCGCCAGCAAAGCGCCCTGCGCATCGGTCTGGCCGCCGTCAAGACGGTGGGGGAAGCCGCGGTGGCTCCGATTGTCGCGGAGCGCGAAGCCAAGGGCCCGTTCAGCTCCCTCAGCGATTTCTGCCGCCGGGTTGACGTGTCCGGGTTGAACCGCCGGACCCTGGAGGGCTTGGCCAAGGCCGGCGCCTTCGATTCCCTCGGCCCGCGCGCCGACGTCATCGCCAACCTCGACCGCATCTGGGCCGTAGCCCAGCAGGAAACCCGCAACCGCAACTCGGGCCAATTCGGCATGTTCGGCGAGGAACTGGACAGCGGCGCCGGCGGCTCGCTGCTCGAACTGGACTCCTCGCAGCCGGACTACACCCCTCAGGAAAAAGCGAACCTCGAAAAGGAATACCTGGGCGTAGCCCTTTCTTACAACCCACTGCGCGACCTGGCGGCCCTCAATCCCGGCGATGCCTACACTTCCGTGGACCAACTGAGCGAAGATATGCTGGGCAGTTCGGTTGCTCTGCTGGGCCACATCTCCGCGGTGTCGGAGCGATATACCCGCGACAACCGCAAATTCCTGCGTGTTGACCTCGCTGTGGTGGGTGGCCAGGTCGAAACCATGGTGTGGCCGGACGTGTTGGAAAAAACAGAACGCCTCTGGCAATCGGGCCGCATCGTCCGGGCTACCGGTCGCCTTCAAATCCGAGGCGACGATTTCTCCATCGCTTGCTACGACGCCCAGGAGTACCAACTGCCCGACCAACCTACGCCCAGCCCGACCGATAGCTTGACGGGCAACGCTAATGGCGGCGGGCGCCTCGGCGACCAAATCCCGCGCGTCAAGCCAACCAACGGCAACAGCAACGGCCGCCGACCCGCGGCGCCTCCCACCGCTGCTGGGTCCAACGGCAACGGACACTCTGGTCGCGACAGCGCAGCGCTCATTCAGGGCGTGCTGATCCGCATGGAAGAAACCGACCATGTGGAGGAGGATCGTTACCGGCTTCGACAAGCCATCCGGGTCATGCTGGAATACGGCGGCGATGACCGGGTGTACCTGGAAGTTGGCCTGAAAGAGGGTCGCCGCGTCCTGATGGAAATTCCCACCATCTCTACCGGGTTCTGCGAAGAACTACGCCAACGCATCCGGGATGATGAGCAGCTGCAGGGTGTGAGCGTTTCCGAATACAACCCCGGCCTCGGCTAGGGCAGGGGTTATGGCCAGGGCCAGGGCTCGGGATTAGGATCAAGCTCGGGATCAGGCTCGGGCTAGGAACACCTACCCGCCCGCCGGTGGTGGCGGCATTCCCCGCGCGGCCTGAAGCCCGGCAACCCGGTCCGGGCTTTAGCCTTCGCCTTTCGTAACCGGAATCTGCAGCCCCAGCCCGGCGGCGTTGAATCGCTTGGCGTTCTCCTGGTAGCGAGCCGTCGGGTTCTCCAGCCGTTCGCGGTGAACCGCCGGCAGCTCGCGGACCCGGCCGGGCACGCCGATCACCAACGACTCATCCGGTATGGCAGTACCCGTCACGATGGCCCCGGCTCCAATGAGGACGTAGTTGCCCACGTTGCAGTCTTCAAGGCAAACCGCGTTGACGCCAATCATCACGTTGTTGCCGACGTAACCGCCGTGCACCACCGCGCCGTGGGTCATCAACACGTTGTCTCCCAGTTCGAGGAAATCGTCGGTGTGCAGCACGCAATTGTCCTGGATCGAGCAGTTCTTGCCGATGATGATGCGTCCGTAGTCGCCGCGAATGACCGCGCCTGGCCAAACGCTGGTTCCCTCGCCGATAATCACGTCGCCCACGATGTAGGCCGCCTCGCTGATGAACGCGCTGGGGTGAATTTGCGGGGTTTTGCCGTCGATGCTGCGAATCAAAAGATGCCTCCTCACCGATAAATTCTGCCTCGGTTGCGTAGATTATAGCCCCTGCCAGCCCGTCCCGTGATTCCGCGGCGCCGGCGCTCCGGGCCGATTTCTCTAGCCGGCTTGACATAGCCGAACATGCGCCCTATACTAACGTTCGCATATTAGAACATTAGTAACGGAGGGTTTGACGATGGCCGCTGCCCAGGTAACGGAAATCTACTGCAAGACGCTGATCAACCGCGTCAACGCCCCGGACTTCCACTTCCGCTGGACCATCAACCCCTACCGCGGCTGCCGTCACGCCTGCCGGTATTGCTACGCGCGATCGACCCACCAGTTTTGGGGAATGGACGCTGGCGTCGATTTCGAAAGCCAGATCTTCGCCAAGGTCAACGCCCCCGATGTCCTGCGCAAGGAACTCTCCCGCCCCACCTGGCGGCGCGAACCCATCGTCATCGGAACCGCGTCCGACCCCTACGAGCCGGCGGAAGCCCAGTATCGCTTGACCCGGCGGATCCTCGAGACGCTGGCGGAATTTCGCAATCCCGCCTCCATCACCACCAAAGGAACGCTGGCGCAACGAGACATCGACGTGCTCAGACGCCTCAACGAAGTCGCTGGCGTTCAGGTCGTGTTCAGCGTCGGCACCATCGACGAAACCGTCTGGCGCCAAACCGAACCCGGCGCTCCAAATCCCATGGCGCGCCTGGAAGCGATGCAACGCCTGGTCGAACACGGTGTGCCCGCCGGGGTGCTGGCCGCTCCGCTGTTGCCCGGACTGTCAGACAGCGCCGCCAGCATCAACGCCCTGGTGGAGGCCGCCGCCCAGCATCGGGCGCAGTTTCTGTCCGGCAACTTGCTGTTCCTGCGGCCCGGCAGCCGAGAGTGGTTCATGCCTTACATCCGGGAATCGTACCCCCACTTCGTGCCGGGTTACGCCCGCCTGTATCGCAGCGAACACGCTCCGCGGGACTATACCAACTCGGTGGTGGGGTTGGTGGAAGACGCCCGGTTGCGCTGGGAGTTGCCCAAGCTGCCCTCGGTCAACAGCCTGCAACCGGCGGAACTGCCCGGATTCGAGGGTCTTGGGGAGCGTCCCGGGCATGAAGACCTCACGCCGGCGTCTCCCGTGCAACTGTCCCTCCAGATGGCGGCCTGATCGTCAGCGCTGGCTACAGACCGAGAGACAGGGCGCTAGGTTGCCTTGTTTCGGCGCTGAGGCTGGCCCGTAGCTTCAGCCGTCGGTGGGAACCCACATCTGGCCGCGCTGCCGCACCGGCTCGAGCAAACTTTCGTCGAACGGCAGCGGATGGTAGTCCTGACGGTTGGGGGCGCGGTAGCTGAGCAGGTCGGTTACGCTTTCATTCGTGTAGTAGCCACGATAAGTCTGCGTAACCAGAAATTGGAAGAATTCCGGCTGCGCAGACTCCACGGCACGCAGCGCCTCCAGCTGCCCTTCAACGGACAGCGCCGCGAATTCTCCGCCCCGGCCTGCGGCGGCCAGTTCCAGTTGCACGAGGCCGTCCAGAAACCGACGGCGGTTCTCGGGGCTGCCCGCCGCCACCGATTCCACGAAAGCGGCGATGCCCAGATCGCCGGCGCCGGGCATTTCGGCCTGCGGCGGCACGATGCGGTTGAGGGCGGCGACCAGCAGGTCGCGTTGCGCCTCGCTCAATACGGGCGTTTCGGAGGCATAGTTCGTGATGGACATTGGTGGAACCTCAATTTGGCGCGGGTTTGCGTTGCAGATGGGTCGCATGGTAGCATACCTTGGGCTTACGCCGCTTAGACGGCAAACAATCTCAGGTGCCCGTAGGAGACTTATGCCCAGAATTACCTATGACCCAACATCCTCAGAGCAGTTAGAGCACGTAACGTCGGTAGTCGATCGTGATGCGATAATTCGACGCATAGCCCAATTAAGGTCTGCACCGCGTGGAAAACGATTGAAACATGATTTGGCCGGATACCGTAGCGCCAGAGCTGCAGGAGGGCGATACCGAATTATCTTCAGCATTAAAGATTTTGGCGACACCATAGTCATAGAATCAATTGGTATGAGAATTCCCGGCGACCGAGAGGACGTTTACGCAGAATTCGGACGTCGGTTGACGGAAGGCTCACCTTGAACTGTTCAGGGGTATCCTTATGATTGGCATTACGGACAACGAGCGGGTGGCCCAGCTGGTTCCCATTGAGGAGCTGGCTGAGCGCCTCCCGGCCCTTCAAAAGATCCTCGCCGACGACCCGGACGCCGTGGTGGCCATCACCAAGCACGGCAAACCGCTCATGGCCCTGCTGCCCTGGGATTCTTGGGAGGACACCGAAGATCAGGCGGCCATGATGGAAACGCTGGAAATCATGGCCGACCCCAACGCCATGGCCGCCATTCGCCAATCGCAAGCCTCCCCCGACTTGAGCCACTACATTCCTGAAGAGGTCGTCCTACAACAGCTCAGGGACAAGGGATTAATCGACGGGGACCAGATCTAGAAGATGATGCTCAGCGCACCGTGGTCGGACAATTCTTCCAAGTCCAGGATCGCCCGCTTGTAGCACAGCTTCAGGCGTCCCTCGACCCGACGCAACCGGACGTCGTATCGCCCCACGTAGGGAGACGATTCGCCCGCCCGGAATCGCCACACGGCGACCGACGCGGTCGCTTCGATTTCGTTGGCGTCCGCCGCCGTCACCATGACGTTGCTGATGAATCGGCGCGTCCGCGACCACGGGTATTCCCGGTGGGCGTGCCGGCTCTTCAGCCGCACGATTCGCGCCGCCATCCGGTTGTAGTCATCGTCGATGAACACCAGGTCAGACTCTGGGTCGCCGTCCGGGAGATCCGTGGTCGGCACCACGTAACGCGCGTCTTCGGTGTACAGCGTCAACCACTCGTCGAGGTTCCAGTCATCCAGCAGTCGGGCTTCCAGGTACAGAGTCTGTTCCACTTCGTGCTGGAGCAACAGGGACTCAGCGCTAGCCGGTAATCCGCGGACGGACGGCGCCGCCGGGGCGATTTGCGTTGCCATGTCCTATCGCCTCCCGTCGCTAGTTGTCGGCCGCAACCGAGAGTTCCGGGGATGGAAGAACCTCCGGAGTTTCGCCAAGGGCCAGGCCACGCTCATACTGTTCCACGTGGGGCCTGTCCGCAACCAGCGATTGCCACCGCCGCCAGAAGGAACGCATCTGCAGTTCGTCGTTGCCCCTGGGATCCCGATGGAATCCCCGCGAAAGGTCCGACCACTCCACACCGCCCGAGCGGAACCCGTGTTGGCAGGACTCCAGGGCCTCGGTATCATCCGGCGTGGCGAACCCACCCGGCCCGAGGAAGCTCAGGAACGAATCCAGCCTCCGCCGCAACAATCCGCCAGACTCGTCGGCCGGGGCCATCTCCCAGGCGGTTACGTCCATGCTGTCCGGCCCGGTGGGCTGGAACACCCGGATGGTTACCGCCATGATGTCGTTGATCACCAGGTTGGGGAAAATCACCATGTTGCGGCTCTTCTCGCACATGCGCAGAGCCTTGGCCGGCCCGTGCCGGGCGATGAGGTCGTCTTTGATGCGCTGAATCTCAGGCCTGGCTTCTTCGCCAAAATATGGATGCCACATGGCGATTGGCCTACCGTAGATGGCGTCGTTTTCCATCACGCCATGCCCATTCCCCAGCGACCTTCCGAATCCGTGCCGGTTGTTGATGGCCGGCACATTGCCACCCACCTCGTTGGCCATGTAGTCGAAGTAGGTCTGGTGCGTTGGCAGGGCGTGATAACCGTCGATGCTGTTTTCGGCCAGCAGCTTCCAGTTGGCCTTGATGGTGTAGCGGTTCGACCCGGGAATCACCCGCATCCCGGCCGGGGACTGCTCCGCCACCAGGTCGAGGTACTCCGCCGCGCCCGCCAGATAGTCCACCAGGGACTCGGCGTTGGGGTCGAAGCAGACGAAGATGAACCCCTGGTAACTGTCGAAGCGGGGCGACCGCAGGCTCATTTCCGCCCGGTCAAAATCTGGGCCGTACCCCTCAACGTCAGGCATCCCGATCAGCTCGCCGGAGGTATTGAAACTCCAGGCGTGGTAGAAGCACTGAAACACCTGGGCGTTCCCGTGGTCGGTTCGGCAGATCAACGCTCCCCGATGCGGGCAGGTGTTGTGAAACACCACCAACTCGCCATGCCGGTCCCGGGCGAAGAACAGCGCCCGCTCGGCCACCACCCTACGCGCGTAGTCGCCAGGGTTGGGAATTTCCGATTCGTGGCCCAGGTACAGCCAGCATTTGTCGAAAATCCGCCGCCTTTCCAACTCGTAGATCTCCGGCGAGATCATGCTGGAACGATGCACCCGGAATTTACCCAGGTCGGGGCGGTCATAGACCAGTTCACTTATCTCCATGATGAGCGCTCCTCGTGTCTCTCTGTTGGGCGGCGTGGTCTGCGCGTTGCCACATGTTACGATTCATCGCGGTATGATCGGCAGCGTGATATGAGACGGGTATTGAGACGTATGGCGCACCGTCTGCCGCGCGGTTTCCAGCCGGGAGTCCACGCCCAGCGCCGCCCCGGTGTTCGGGTTCCGGTCGAACCGGGGGAAGTTGCTGCTGGATATGTCCACTCGAATCCGGTGGCCGGCCTTGATCAGGTGGCTGGTGGCCCAAAGGTCAATCGTATAACGGCGCACCTCGCCGGGCGTTACGAATGAAGGTTCGCGGGCCGATGTGCGATACCGGGCGCGAACGATGCCGTCCTGCAGGTTGTGAGCGAATCCATCAGGTCGCACGTCAACCAGCTTGGCGGTGAAGTCCGTATCCTTGGCGGTGGTGGCCGCGTACAGCGTTACCGTTATGTAGCCGGTGATTTCCAGGTCGAAATCCAGCGGCTCCGAGGTGAAGCAGAGCACGTCCGGGCGATCTTCCACCGGCCCCTGGTCGAACACGCCGTATTCGATGATCAGGGTGTTGCCTCCCAGAGTGGGCGCCGGATCCGTCGGATCATAGGTGTATTGATCGGCGGGTTCGTCTGGCTCCGGAGGAATGGTCGAAAGCGTCCCGTCGCCGCTGCGGGTGTTGGCGCCGCCGCCGGAGTGAAAATACCAGCGGGCGCTCTGGGTACGGGCCAAGGGCCATTCCTGTTCGTCTCGCCACCGGTTTTCTCCCATCACGAACAGACGCACCGGCGGGTCGTCCATGATGCCCGTCTCCTCTCCCTTCAGCCAGTAGTCGTACCAACGCAACAGGTAGTCGTGGAGTTCGATGGCCGCCTCCGAGCCGAAGTCGATGTTGCCGGCGCCTCCCGTGGTAGGTTCCGTGAAGGGCCGCAGGTGCGCCCAGGGGCCGACCAGCAACTTCTGGTTGCGCCGCGCCAGCTCGCTGCCCCCATGCTTGCGGATGCTCTGGAAGGCGTTCAGCGCGCCTTCCAGGAAAATGTCATACCACGAACTGACGTGGAACATGGGAATGGTGACGTTCCTGGCCTGTCGATTCAGGTTCAGGCCCCACCAATACGGACCGTCTCGCTCTTGGTCGAAATACTCGTGAAAATAAGGCGCCGCCTCCGGCAAGCGGTCGATCCAGTCCCGCAGGGGCAGGTGGCGGTACCATTCATCCGACAGTGGCTGCCCAAAATTGCCGGGCTCGATCACGTACTCGTCCATCTTGGCCAGCAGGTCCTGGCGACCGCTCCGTGCCAGCGTATTGCGACCCTTCAGGATGGCGTAGGGCACAGTCCATCCCCATTCCATGGCGCCGCCGGTGTGGTACACCCAGGACTGGTGGAAGTCGGAGGACGCCGAAACCGTGGCCATGGTACGCAGGTGCGGCGGCAGCGGACGCTTCCCCGCCAAGGTGTACTGTGTCGCCCCCAAGTAGCTCTGTCCAGTTGTCGCCACCTGGCCGGTGGACCACGGTTGTCTCGCCGCCCATTCCACGGTGTCGTAACCGTCCAGCGCTTCCTGGAACAGCGGGTTGTATTCCCCTTCCGAGTTGAACCGGCCGCGCACGTCTTGACTCAGTAGCACGTATCCGTTGCGGGGAAAGAACCAGATGGAATGGTCTGGGTTGTCCAGGTATCCGTCTTTGCCATAGGGCCCGCGATTGACCAGCACAGGGAACCGGCCCGGAGCGTCCGGCCGCACCACATCGGTCGCCAACCCAACGCCGTCCCGCATCGGAACCATCACGTTGGGCTCGCGTATAACCTGGTATTGGCGTCGCTGGGCGGTCATGGCGGCCTCCGGTCCGGAACGGTTGAAGCTTCGATCATCGCCGCCAACGATACCCGGCCCGGCCAGCAGCGTCAATCCGGTCAAGAGGCGGCCGGCCGCGCTCCGCCAACTATCATGGCGAGGGGATCGCCGTCTTTCATGGCAGCGCCGCCAGGAGCCGGCTGCCGCGAACCACCAAGCCAGCGTCCGCCTGCTTCACCGCGGTCAGCGCCACTTCCTCGGTCAGGTTATCCGCCGCGTCCGGCTGCGTTGCAGGTTGACCAGCGCGTGGGGTCAGGACGCCATCGTCGCCAACGTTCCCCACCATGGAATAATATCCCATGAAATAATATCCGTTGTTGCCGCGTCGCCATTGCCCCTGGCGACAACACGGGGAATATGGTCGCGTGAAGGGGAGTGGTCAAGGGGGTGTCGCCAGAATGCGGTGGCGGAATGCGGCGTCATTTGAAGGCGGGCATCACCTCTTCGGTAAGCAGCTTCAGGCTCCGATGCACCGCCTCTTGGGGCAGGAATCCGCCGGGGTTGAGTTCAGCGGTAACGCCGGAGACTCCCAAAACCTCCTTGAATTCCTGAATGCGGTCGATCACTCGCTCAGGGCTGCCAAACACCACGCGGGTTTGCAGCAGGTCCTCATAGGTGGAGTTGACCAGTTTTTCGTAACGTTGCTGCCGGCGCTCGGGCGCGGCGACACCGGCCCGCCCCAGGGAGTACTCGAACAGCTCTCGTTGCCGAGTGAAGAACGCTTCAATGCTCTCCTTGGGTTCCTCGATGGCTTCGGCGTCGCTGGGGGCGATGTACATGGGGAAACGCACGTTGATGTCTCCCCCGTCGCCGCCATGTCCCGCCGCTTTCCACTCGGTCTTGTAGTCCTCTAGGTTGGTCTTGAGGTCCTCGACGTCCATGGCCCGCAGGCCCAGGAAGATGGGGTGGCCCAATCGGCCGATGCGTCCGAAGCTGTCGTCGCTGCTGGCGGCGATGCGGATCTTGGGATGGGGTTGCTGATAAGGCAGGGGCGACAGCGTGGCGTTGGTGATGGTGTTGTACTTGCCCTGGTAGGAGAAGGTCTCGCCCGACCACGCCATTAGGATGATGTCCAGCGCTTCCTGGAACCGTTCTCGGCTCTCGGCGTAGTCGATGCCCATGATGTCGTAAGCGCGCACGTTGCCGCTTCGCCCCATGCCGAACTCGAACCGGCCCTGGCTCAACTGGTCAACGGTGGCGGCCTCTTCAGCGATGCGGAGCGGATGGATCAGCGGCAGCACCTGCACCGCCATGCCGACCCGCAGATTCTTGGTGCGGGTGGCGATGGAACTGGCGATCACGATGGGAGCCGACAGCACCGACCGGTTGGGGTTGAAGTGCATCTCGCCCAGCCATACCGTATCCAAGCCCATTTCTTCCGCCAGGTCCACCTCGGCCATGGCCGCCTGCAGCGCGGCGGCATGATTGGGATGGCTGCCGATGGTAAAGTCCGCGTTGATTCCAAAGTCCATAAATTCACCTCGCTGGCGTCGGGCGCCTTTCCCGCTGGAGTTGCTTCACCCGTGGCAAGTTCATAGTGGGACAGTACAGCGCTCGCCAACCTGCGGTCAATGCGAGCCCTTCGGTGTCTGGCATTGCGAGCCCTTCCCCGTCTGGCATTGGGATCCCTTCCTTAACTGGCATTGCGAGCCCTTACCTACCTGTCATTGCGAGCGTAGCGCGGCAATCTCGTCGGCCGCAACCCGCGGCCGTCCGTCGCTCCACCCTCCCGCCCCAGCGGCCGTTCGCTCGCGCAGCCCTTCGCCCAGGCAACGGGATTGCCGCGTCGCTGGCGCTCCTCGCAATGACAGTTAAGGAGCGCTTCTCGCAATGGCAGGTAAAGAATGCTCCTCGCAATCGTAGTTGCTATGGCGCCATTGCGAGCCCTTACCCACCTGTCATTGCGAGCGCAGCGCGGCAATCTCGTCGGCGGCAAGCCGCTGGCGTGCCGGTCCGTTCTTGACACTGCGGCGGGCCTGCGGGTAGTATGCGGGCGTCCGGCGCAGTGGCTGCGCCCTTGCAATTGGCTTGGAATTTGCACGGTTTCCGCAATGGAATGTTCGGTTTTGTGATGAAACCGTGGCTGTCAATCTATCGTCTATTACGGAGGAGGTATCCGCAATGCCCACCAATCAGGAAATTGCCCAGATGGCGCATTTGCTGCGTCGGGCCGGCTTCGGCGCAACCTACGCCGAGATAGAAGAACGCGCCGCCAACGGTTACCAGGAAACCGTCGAAGAGTTGCTGGATCCCATTGCGCAACCAGACCTGGAAATGGATATCCTCGAGCGCCATTTCGTCGATTGGAAGGAGTTGAACGCCCTGGAAGTGAACCAGGCGTATCTCACCTACCGGATGATCAACACCAAGCGCCCGTTGCAGGAAAAGATGGCCCTGTTCTGGCACGGCATCTTTTGCACCGGCAACTCCAAGTGCGAGCACGGCCGGCAGATCCAGTTGCAACTGGACATGTTCCGCGAATTCGGAATGGGTAGCTTCGAAACCCTGCTCAAGGGACTGGCTCGAGACCCGGCCATGGTGTTCTACCTAGACAACTGCATGAGCCACAAGGGGGCCATCAACGAGAACTGGGGACGGGAGCTGCTGGAGCTGTTCTCCATGGGCGTTGGCATGGACGGACACGCCAACTACTCCGAGGACGACGTGAAAGAAGCGGCCCGGGCCTTTACCGGCTGGACCATAACCAACGCGATTCCGCGGTATCCCTACGGTCGCTATGAATCGGCGTTCATCTACAACCCCTACGACCACGACGAGGACCAAAAAACCTTCCTTGGCGAAACCGGCAACTGGAACGGCGACAACATCGTTGAGATCATTTGCCGCCAGCCATCGGCCGCTCGGTTCGTGTCCCGGCACCTGTACAACTTCTTCGTGGCCGACGAAGTGCAGGTTCCGGCCTGGCAGAACACGCCGCCTCGGGATCCGGAAGCCATCGCCCTGCTGGAACAGACCTACTTCGATTCTGGCTACGACCTGACAGCGATGCTGCGCGTTTTGTTCAACTCGGACTTCTTCAAGAACGCGCGCTTCGAGAAGGTCAAGAGCCCCACGGAGGTCGTGATCGGGACGATGCGTTTGGTGCAGGACTTCACCTCTCCCAAGCTGGGGCTGCAGCCACTGGCCAACACCATCCGCTACATGGGTCAGGACCTGATGAATCCGCCCACCGTTGAAGGGTGGCACACCGGGGCCGAATGGATCGATTCGGGCACGTTGGTGGAACGCATCAACTTTGCGGCGGACCAGGTGGGCAACACGGAGTTGCCGGGGATTCAGGACATTGTGGCGCGACTGGGCCGTGAACAGGTGACCAGCCCAGACGCCATCGTTGACCGCTGCCTGGAAATGGTGGGCGCCTATGAACTGGCCCCCGAAACCAGGGACCAGTTGATCGCTTACACCAGCGGCAACGGCGCCGTAACCCCAGGCGCTCCGGCGTACTCGGACGCCATCGCGCAGACGCTTCAGCTCATCGTGAGCACCCAAGAGTACCAGTTCGCGTAACCGCGCGCCAGCAAAAGGCAGACTTGGTTGAGGCGCGGCGCACCAACGCGGCGTCTCGACCGATTCACCGACAGGAGATTCAAAATGACCGCAACGAAGAAAGACCCGGTTCTGGTCGTGCTCCAGCTTTCCGGCGGCAATGACGCGCTGAACACCCTGGTTCCCCATGGCGACCCTCTGTATTATGACAATCGTCCGTCGGTTCGGGTTCCGGAAGGCCAGGCGCTGGACATCGACGGGTACGTAGGGTTGAACCCCAACATGGGGCCGTTGAAGCGGCTCTACGATGAAGGCAAGGTCGCCGTCATCCAGGGCGTCGGTTACGACAACCCTAACCGCAGCCACTTCCGCAGCATGGACATCTGGCACACCTGCGAGCCCGACAAGCAGGGCACCGAGGGTTGGTTGGGCCGTACCATACGCGAGTTGGACCCGAACAAGGACAACGTGCTGACCGGGGTGAACTTTGGCCGGGGTCTGCCTCGCGCTCTGGCGGCGCCGGGCGTGCCGGTGGCGTCGGTGGGCAACCTGGCGACCTACGGCGTGCTGACCGGAATCAACGCCGAGGAGCAACGCGCCGAGGCTCTGGACATCTTCTCCAAGATGTACTCACCCACCATTGGGCGCAGCTCGGTGGTCGATTACCTGTCCCAGACCGGCATGGACGCCCTGAAGGGCGCCGACATTCTGAGCGCCGCTCCTGAGATGTACAGTTCCACCGTGGAGTACGGCGACGACGTGGTGGCTCAGTACATGAAGAACATCGCGCAGGTGCACCTGGCCGGCTTCGGCTCCCGGATTCTGTACACCACAGCGCCGTACAACAGCTTCGACACCCACGCCGGGGAGTTGGCCGCCCACGCCAGCCTGTGGACGAACACCTCCAACGCCATCGCGGACTTCATGGACGACCTGCGGGAGCACAACGCCAGCGACAACGTGACCTTGCTGGTATTCACCGAATTCGGCCGGCGAGTGCACGACAACGGCTCCGGCACCGACCACGGCAGCGGCGGCGTCGCCTTCGTGGTGGGCGACAACGTCAAGGGCGGATTGTACGGCGAATATCCGTCGTTGGAGGAGGACAAGCTGCTGGAGGGCGACCTGCACTTCAACAACGACTTCCGCAACCTATACACCGACCTGTTGGAAAACTGGATGGGGCTGGACGCGCAGCCGCTGGTGAACGGGCGGTTTGAGAAGTTCAACTTCATCTAACCGGCGCGCCTGGGCGGGGAACCAAGCCGCTCCCCACCGGCCTTCTGCCTCAACATCCGCTCCAACGGAGGATACAGAATGACCACCACCATTGACCGCGCGGCTCTGCCGTCCGTCGACATTTCCCTGCAATACAGCCACACCATCGGCCGAGCGGAGTTTTCCGGCCCGGGATTTCGGAACCCCACGGCCATGGCCCGCGCGGAAGACGACGTGATGTACGTGGCCAATCGCTCTTATGACTACCGGCCGGACGGCAAGCGCATTACCATGTGCACAGTGGGTGAGGAGTTCATCAGCGAGTTCGCCAAGGGTGTCTTCGAGCAGGGCGACGGCGAAGCCGTCTCCACCGACGGCGCCATCATCTGGCCAACGGCAATCACGGTTGGACCGAACGGCAACGTTTACCTGGCGGACGAGTACCTGAACCGCATCAGCATCTATTCGCCCGATGGCGAGTACCTGACCAAGTGGGAACGACCCGGAGACGGCGACGGGCAATGGAACAAGCCCAGCGGCCTGGTCTTTGGGGCCAACGACACCCTCTACCTGGTGGACAGCAACAACCACCGGGTGCAGATGCTCACCGCCGACGGCGATTACATCGGCCAATGGGGCGAGTTTGGAACCGGTCCCGGGCAGTTCAACATGCCCTACGGCGTTGAGATCGACGCCGCCGGCAACGTGTACGTCGCCGATTGGCGCAATGACCGCATCCAGAAATTTACGGCGAACGGCGAATTTCTGATGGCCTTTGGCGAATCGGGAGACGGGCCCGGGCAATTCAACCGACCCACCGACGTGGCGGTTGACAACGACGGCGCGATTTACGTGGCGGACTGGAACAATGACCGGCTGCAGGCGTTCCACCCGGACGGCTCGTTTGCTGGCATGACCTACGGTGAAGCCACCGTTTCCCAGTGGGGGACGGGCAAGCTGGACGCCAACCCGGAGATGTGGGAGGAACGCAAGATTGCGCAGGGTCTGGAGCGCGAAAAACTGTTCTGGGGTCCCATTGCAGTCGAGTGCGACGACGAAGGCCGGATCTTCGTCGTGGAAACGGCCCGTTCTCGCATCCAGGTATTCCAGAAGCAGACGCCGCTGTTCTACGGCGTGAACGAGCGGGTTGCCGGCGGCGGAGGCAGGCTCTAGGAGCTCCGTTTCTTCCTTGTGGAGGGCCATGGGCGGGTTTGGAACCCGCCCTTTCCGTCAGGAACCCCTCCCAAGGTACGGGACTACCGGTGATATACTGGTTAAACTGATTCTTGGAATATTGGACTTGGGCTTTGAATTCTCAGGAACATCTGGCGGCCCAGCTGAGACCGTTGGGCATCCGCCTGACCCCGCAGCGCCTGGCGATTGCCGAGGTGGTGGTGAACTCTGCGGACCACCCCACGGTTCGGGAAATCTTCGAGCGAGTCCGCGATTTCTTCCCCTACGTTACGCTGGCCACGGTGTATTCCACCTTGGGATTGCTGGAGCAGGCCGGCATCGTGCGCGAGTTGCCGTTCCAGAAGCTGTCTCGCTACGACGCCAATCTGTCGCCCCACGCCAACCTGGTGTGCCTGGGCTGCGGCTCGGTGGTTGACGCCGAAGTAGGAGAGGAGCGAGTGGCTGAGTTGGAGCAGTCGGTCAACCAGCGCACGGAGTTTCGCGTGTCGTCCCAGCGGGTCGATTTCTACGGATACTGCGAGGGTTGCGCCAAGGACAGGTAAAGCGGGCCCCTGCGTTTGCGATGGCATGTGGCGTACCTTTCGCGACTAACGCTCAGCAACTTCCGCAATTTCCGTCAAGCGGACATTGAGCTGCCGGCCGGCCCTTCCGTGTTTCACGGGCCCAACGCCCAGGGCAAGACCGCGCTTCTGGAGGCCGCCTATCTCCTGGCAATCGGGCGCGCCTTTCGGGCCGAACGCGAGCGCGAGGTCGTCAATTTCGAAGCCGTCAGAACCGGGGAATCGGCATACGTCACGGGTGTAGCGGTGGATGATGGGCAGGACGTTACCGTAGTGGTGGGTTACCAGCCTGGCGCGCCGGATCGGTCATACGGAATCATGGATGGCGAGGGATCAACAGAGCCAGTGGTGTCCAAGCGAATCCGAGTGAACCGGCTGCCGTCCACCGCCAGCGGCTTGGTCGGCAGGATAGGCGCCGCACTCTTTGTCGTAGATGACCTCAACCTCGTATTGGGTTCCCCATCGCACCGGCGCCGGTACCTGGACGTGCTGATGTCGCAGGCCCACTCCGGGCACCTGGATTTGTTGCAGCGATACCAAACGGCGCTTCGCAACCGCAACGGACTGCTGCGCCGTCAACGGCAGAGCCACGTTGATGCCGAGGAGATGGAATATTGGGACGCCCAGTTGGTGGAGGCCGGCAGCCGGGTAATCCTGCGGCGCGCGGACGCGATAGAACGGCTGGCCGGGCTGGCGCAGCAGCGACACTGCGAATTGGCGCAGCCGGGCGTCGTTTTGGAATTGCCCTACCGGCCGAGCGTGCCGCCGGGTCGTGCCGTCGAGGACACAGAGTTGGAGTTCCGGAGCAGGCTGCGCCGACAGGCCGACCGGGAGCGGGCCACCGCAGTTACCGCCACCGGGCCGCACCGCGACGACTTTGGCGTCACCGTCAAAGGGCTGGAGGCGAACGCTTACGCATCCCGCGGCGAGGCTCGCACCATTGCCCTGTCCTTGCGGTTGGCCGAAGCCGACTACCTGGCGGAGGTTAGAAACGATCCTCCCATAATTCTGCTGGACGACGTGTTTTCGGAGATGGACGCGCAGCGGCGAGAACGCGTGCTGCAGAAGGCAACCGCCTACCGCCAGACTCTGATCACGACGACGGACTTGGATTTGGTGAAGCCCACGCTGGGCGACGGCGCCGCCTATTTTCGGGTTTGCGGCGGCCTGGTGGAGCGAATGGATTGAAACCCGGCGCGCTCAATGGAAACCCGGCGCGCTCAAGGCAGACGCTCATCGGGAGATGGTGGTAGGACAGGACATGGTGGCAGAAAAACGCTGATTGGCGGCCAACGACGCGGCATGTGGCTACGGGATTGACAGGGCCGAGACCATTGGCGGGCCGCAGGGGATTAGGACTGAGACGAATGACAACACCCTACGAATCTGAAATGGCGCTGGCCGCCGCCGTCGAGACCCTCGCCGACTCCAGGTATGCCATCGCGTTGACCGGCGCCGGGTTGTCGGTGGAAAGCGGCATACCATCGTTTCGCGGCGCCGATGGGCTCTGGACCAGGTACGGGCAACCGTCCAACTTGTCCTATCGAGCGTTCGCCAGCGACCCGAAGGCTTGGTGGGAATCACGGCTGCGGGATGAAGCGACCCCGGGCAACCCGACCTATGACCTCAAGGCCGCCGTTGACCAGGCGACGCCCAACGGCGGACACGTCGCCATAGCGAAACTGGAAGAGTTGGGGCTGTTGTTCGCCGTGATCACACAGAACGTCGACGGCCTGCATACCAAGGCTGGATCGAAATCGGTTCTTGAAATCCACGGCAACCGCAACTATCTTCGGTGCCTGGGCTGCGGTAGCCGGAAACGGCGCGAAGGCTATGCCATGGGGAGCCTGCCGCCGAAATGCGCAGAGTGCGGGTCGGCAATCAAGCTGGACACGGTGATGTTCGGGGAACCCATCCCGCGCAGCACATTGGACGCCTGCATCGAAGAAGTTGAGAAGTGCGACGCCATGTTGCTGGTGGGAACGTCGGGCGCGGTCAATCCGGCGGCTCAATTTCCCCGGGTGGCGCGGGAACGCGGGGCGCGGATCATCGAGGTGAACCCGGCCGCGACCGAATTGTCGGCGACCGCCCACGTGACGCTGAGCGGCCCCGCCGGCGAGATCTTGCCGGGGATGGCGCAGGCACTGCAGGCTCGGGTCAATAGAAACCACGGAAGGGATTGAAATGGGCGCATCATTCGCCAACTGGTGGCAGGCCGTGTCCGAGTGGGCCGCCGGCGCGGCTATAACGTGGACAGACGTGATCGCAGCGGTGGCCACGCTGGGAGCGTCTCTGGTCTTTGCCCTGTTGTTCAGCAGGTTGTTGTCTCGATTGCTGCTGCGTTTGGCCAACTTCTCGGACGGCGACCTGGATGACCGGCTGATCGGGGCGGCTCGCGGGCCGGTCACCGCGCTGATCATACTGGGCGGCGCATACATTGCGTTGACCATCCCACTGGAGCTTGGGGATTTCCTGCAAGGCGTCATCAACAAAGTGGCCACGGTGGGCGCCGTGGTGGTCGGCGGGTTTCTCATCACGGGCATCAGCCGGGCGGTACTCTACTGGCTCGAGGAATTGCTTGAGGGCAAGGATCCTGGCAACGCCGGCAATTGGGCGCTGCCCCTGGCCAGGCGGGCCGTGCTGATTGTGGTCGTGGCCATGGCGGCGATGGTATCGCTGGACGTGCTGGGCATCAACATCAGCCCGCTGATCGCGGGCCTGGGCCTGGGAGGCCTGGCGGTGGCGCTGGCCCTGCGACCCACGCTGAGCAGCCTCTTCGCGGGGGCCTACGTCATCTCCGAGGGCGTGGTCAGCGCCGGAGACTACATCGAGCTGGAGAACGGCGTCACTGGCTACGTGGTTGACGTGAACTGGCGCAGCACCCGCCTGCGAACCTGGACCAACAACCTGGTGGTGATACCCAACGCGCGGTTTTCCGAGACCATCATCACCAACTACAGCAAACCCGACCCGCACGTCAACGTGTATTTGACCTGCGGCGTTGCGTACGAAAGCGATCTGGAGCTGGTGGAGGCCGTAAGCATCGACGTGATGCAACAGGTGGAGCAAGAGCATCCGGGCGTAGTGAAAGACTACGGCGTGTATTTTGGCTACGACACCTTCGGGGAGAGCAACATCGACTTCTGGTTGTTCATGCAGGCCGCGGATCGTTTGGCGAGTTTTGAGGTGCGCAGCGCGCTGATCAAGCAGTTACAGGCCCGGTTGGCCCTGGAGGGGATCACCATCAATTACCCGGTGCGATCTCTGCGCCTGCCTCCGGGTTTCGCTGGGGAGGAAGCCCCAGCCGCTCCGACTCCAGGCGTCATCGGGCGTCGACCGCCGACGATTTCCACCCGTAGGCGAGCGCCTACCGACGCGCCGAACAGCGCGGACGGTCCGGACGTCTAGCGGGTTGGCGAACCCCGATTGGCGAACCAAGAACAGGAGCCATCGAAACGATGGCTTCTGTTCTTTGGCGGTGGCGTCGCCGCCGTAGGTTAGCGGGACAGACCGTATGCCGTGGCCTGCAGCTTGGGGTCTCCCGTCGCGTTCAGTCGTTGGGTGATGCTGTCGATGAGCGAGCCCACGGCGGATTCGCCCCAGAACCAGCGGTGGATGTCCGACTCGGAATCGTCGGGGCGTTGCGCCATGCGGGCCTCGTAGCAGAACGCCTTGAGGTCGTCGGCGCAGAAGCGAGCGAATTGGGGCACGGACACGTCGGCAGGCCGTTCATCCATGTCAGCCTCATCGCTGGCGGCGTAGGCTTCCAGGAACCGGATGATGCCGCGGAACCGGCGTTGGGGAATCCCGGTGATGCCGACGGCGGTGCGGCCGCGTTGTTCCTGCCAGCGTTCGTAGTAGGCGCGGAGTGCGGTGATCTCTCCGGCGGCGTCCAGCGGCTTGGCGGCGCCGTTGGATGGGGCGCTTGCGATCTCCGAAGCTTGGGGCAACCCGATGGGTCCGGCGTCCTCCGGATAGTCGGCCAGCACGGGACCCGAATCGGCGTTCAGCGTGGCAAAGGCGGCCGAGATGACCTGATGCTGGAAGGCCGGATCGTCCGGCTTGCCCAGGGCGTAACCGAAGAAGAACGGAACCCACAGGGCACGCGGGGGCCGCACGCGCTCGGCGTGTTCCCGCACCAGGGCAATTGCCACAGTGGTCAACCCGGCGGCCTCGAAGACCCTGGCGAGCACGCTCACGGCGTGAGTGCACAGGGGTCAAGTTGGGGTGAGCAATACGAGGTCAACCCCTTCGTCCTTGAGTCGTTGCGCCACCTCGGGGCCGGTTTGTTCCGCCACCACGGTACAATCACGCAGGGCTCCCATGAACGAGTAATTGTTGGTGGCGACTGCTCCAATCGCGCCATCTTGCGCCAGCTCGCGCAAGCGGTCGATGGGGTAGGTGATGTTGATGTCCCGGTAGATGGCGGTGCGGTCGAAACCGATGCTGAAGTGGCTCTGGACGACATCGGCGTTGTCGGCGGCGCTGGGCAGGATGCGGTAGGTGGACTCCCCGCCGGGGTGGTCGCGGTTGAATGGCTGGTCGTCCCGCAGGTGCAGGCCCCCGGTGGTAACGATGGCGACCACGCTTTCAGCCAGGGGTTTGTCCAGCGGAGACCACGGGGTATCGTTGGATTCCATGCAGGGGAAGAACTCCAGCATCCGGCGCTGAACTTCGGAGAGAATCTCCAGTCGGGGCATGGTTGGCCTCCTAATCGAATGGGCCTGCGAGTCGAGTTGGCCTTTTGGCTGAATTGGAGTCCGGATTGAATTGGAGTCCGGGTCGCATTCGAGTCCGGGTTGAGTTGGCGCCCTAGTCAAACATGATGGCGCCGCGGCCGATCTCGCCCCGGTCCAGGTCGTCGTAGGCCTCGTTGATCTGGTCCAGGGTGTAGTGGCGCACGACCAGGTCATCAAGGTTCAGCTTGCCGGAGTGGTACATGTCCACCATGACGGGCATGTCAGTGCGGGAACGGGCGGAGCCGTAGTAGGATCCCCGCAAGGTCTTTTCGTTCCGCACCAAGTCAACGGCGTTGATGCCAGCTTCTTGACCCCAGGGCGCGATGCCAACGACGGTGACGACGCCGCGTTTGGCGGCCATATCGTAGGCGGCCTTGGTGGTGTCGGCGCTGCCGAACACTTCGAAGGTGTAGTCGGCGCCGCGGCCACCGGTCAGGTCCTTGACCTGCTGCACGGGATCACGGTCGGCAGCGTTCACCGCGTGGGTGGCGCCGAACTTCATGGCGAACTCAAGCTGAGCTTCCCTGATGTCAACGGCGATGATGCGACCGGCGTTGGCCAGCGCGGCGCCCATGATTACGTTCAGCCCGACCCCGCCGCAGCCGATCACGGCCACCGTGCTGCCGGCTTTGATTTCGGCGCTGTATAGGGCGGCCCCAACACCGGTGGTGACCGAGCAGCCGATCATGGCCGCCTTGTCCATGGGAAGGGTGTCGGCGACGGGCACGACTCCGGTTTCGGGGATGACCGCGTACTCGGCGAAGCAGGCCACCTTGCCCATGTGGTGGATGTCTTTGCCAGCGGCGTGCAGCCGAGTGGTGCCGTCCAGAAGGTTGGCTCCGGTGGCGGCGTGGAGGTCGCAGAGGTTGCTGTGCCCTTCCAGGCACGACCGGCAGCGACCGCAGGCGGGCACGAAGGACAGGATCACCTGGTCGCCCTCGTTGGCCAGGGTGACGCCGGGTCCGGTTTGCACCACGGTGCCGGCGCCCTCGTGTCCCAGCACCACGGGGATGGCGATGGGAGCGTCGCCGTGCATGAAGTGGCGGTCGCTACGGCAGACGCCGGCGGCGCCAACCTTGACCAAGACCTCGCCGGCCTTGGGTTCGTCCAGGTCCACTTCACAGATATCCAAGGGTTGACCCACTTCCCACAAAACAGCAGCTTTTACCTTCAAAACGTGTCCCTCCCAACGGGCCCACTGAGCTATTCGCAAGCACGTGGCGCAGATGGATTTTGCATCGTGACATTGTAGATTACCCGGCGAAATCCCGCCACACCTTGGGTTGGCGCATGTTCCCCTGTAAGCGCGGCCCTTCCCTTGACTGTCATTGCGAGCATCCCCTCACCCTGTCATTGCGAGCCTTCCCTCTAGCTGTCATTGCGAGCATCCCCTCCCCCTGTCATTGCGAGCATCCCCTCCCACTGTCATTGCGAGCGAAGCGCGGCAATCTCGTGAACCCCAACCAACAGCCGTCGGCCCTCCCGCCCGGCGGTCGTTCGCCCGAGCATCGGGATTGCCGCGTCGCTAACGCGCCTCGCAATGACAGTTGTGGGAGGAGCCCCCGCCCTTGGCCACCGTCGTTGCGATCCCTTTTTGCTGTCATTGCGAGCCTTCCCTCTAGCTGTCATTGCGAGCATACCCTCCCCCTGTCATTGCGAGCGAAGCGCGGCAATCTCGTGAACCCCAACCAACGGCCGTCGGCCCTCCCGCCCCGGCGGCCGTTCGCCCGAGCATCGGGATTGCCGCGTCGCTAACGCGCCTCGCAATGACAGTTGTGGGAGGAGCCCCCGCCCTTGGCCACCGTCGTTGCGATCCCTTTTGGCTGTCATTGCGAGTCTTCCCTCTAGCTGTCATTGCGAGCATCCCCTCTAGCTGTCATTGCGAGCATCCCCTCCCCCTGTCATTGCCAGCGAAGCGCGGCAATCTCGACGACCGCAACCAACGGCCGTGCTCCCAGGACGCTCCGGGGATCACAAATGGACTGGAACCAGTACAGCGGTTTGACAAACGCGAGGCGAATTTGGTAGTCTGACCCTGGTCGGTAGGGCCGCGATTTTGGCCCGTTGGAGCTGCGCTTCAGCCGACTGATTGCATGATGCGCCTGCACCTCCTGGATGAATCACGGCCTTGGATGGGCCGGCAATGGTCCGCCAACGAAGCACTCCGGTTTCGCGTGGCAGACCATATGATGCGCCCAAGGTATGGATGCGGTTCGGAAAGAGCGGCGCCCACAGGATGCGAAATCGGTATTTTCCCAGCTGCCCGTCGCGTTCCCGATCCAATCGCTCGAACGCGGCTATCTGTGTGCCGATTTGAATGCGGAATCGACACGGAGCCTGAATCACCCGGTCCATGAAGCCCGCTGGCCTGGTCGATGGTCAGTCTGGCCTCAATCGGCCAACAAAAATTTGGCTCCGCGTGCAACGCCCGAACCACAGGAGAACGTATGGCAACCCCCGGTTCCGAACCCAATGATGGATCAGAATACGCTGTCCAGGACAATGACAGCATAACTTTGATGGCGAGCAAGATTATCCGCGACGTTCTGGTTACCCGAGGGGAAGCGATCCGTCGGGCCCAATTGTGGCAGGCGGTGGAACTCGCGATGGGGGACCGGAAACCAGACGTTGACGGAGTATTGAAACGGGATTGGTTCAATAATAAGGGAACCGGCCCCGGCCGGTGGGAACTGACGGAGGCCGTGGAGATCCAGGAGTCGCCGTTCAAGGATGCTGACGGCGCGATCAACTTGGCGTCGGTCGTGCAGTATATGAGGATCTGCCGGGGGGAAGCGCCCTACATTGGCGACGTGGGCGATTTCATCAAGATCTTCCAGCCCAACGCCGAATTGGACGCCACCTGGCTGTTGCAGCGAGACCGGGCGATCGGCTGAACCGGACCATCGCCTGAACCGGGCCATCGCCGCGAGTACTTCCTAGTATCCCTCGTCTGCCCCGCCCAAACTGACGCTCAGCACGCGTTCGCGGCCGGCGAGGTCGGGCTCCGCGGTGATCTCGGCGTCCGGGAACGTTTTTGACGCCAATCGTCGCGCCTCGTCCATCTGCTCGGGGTCCATTTCCAGCAGGATGACGCCGTGGGGTTTCAATTTATCCGGCTGGGCGGCTTGGGCAATCAGGCGGCGGATGTGGTCCAAGCCGTCGGCGCCGCCGTCCAGCGCCGCCACCGGTTCCCACTGTATTTCCGGCTGTAGCGTGGGGATGCGTTGGGTGGGCAGGTACGGCAGATTGGCCGCGATAACGTCCACCGGCTCCGGCAGGGGCTCCAGCAGGTCGCCTTTGAGCAGCGTTACCCGGTCGGACACATTGTGCATTCGCACGTTGTAAGCGGTCACGTCCAGCGTGGCGTCGAAGGCGTCGCTGGCGTAGATGCGGGCCGCCGGCAGGTGGATGGCCAGGTTGACGGCGATGGCGCCGGAGCCAGCGCCGACATCCGCGATGACCAACTCGCGGCTTTCCATGCCCATCAGGGCCATGAACAGGGCGTGTTCCACCAGGGTTTCGGTCTCCGGACGGGGGATTAGGCAATCGCGGTTGACCAGGAGGTTGACACCGTAGAATTCGCGGTAGTTGAGGATGTAAGCCAGGGGCTCGCGGGTCAGCCTGCGCTCCACGATGGCGGCCAGCTGGGCTTCCTGTCGCTCGGCGACTTGCGATTCCTGCTCGGCGTAAATGGCTTGACGCGGCATCCGCATGACATCCATCACCATAACCTCGGCCTCCAGCCGGGCGTCTGGAATGCCGGCCTGTTCCAGCGTGCGATGGGTTGCCTGAATTACGTTGCGGAGGCTCGGCATTACGCGGAGATGGCGGCCAGTTCCCGTTCCTGGTCGGCGGCGATGAGGCGGTCAATGATTTCGTTGAGACCGCCGTCCATGAGTCGCTGCATCCCGTGGGTGGTCAAGCCGATGCGATGGTCGGTGATGCGGTCCTGGGGGTAGTTGTACGTGCGTATCTTCTCGCTGCGGTCGCCGCTGCCGATCTGCGCCTTGCGGTTGCTGGAAATCTCGGCTTGATGTCGTTCCTGTTCGGCGGAATAGAGCCGGCTACGCAGGATGGTCATCGCCTTGGACTTGTTCTTGTACTGAGAGCGCTCGTCCTGACAGACCACCATGATGCCCGTGGGTTCGTGAACGATGCGCACGGCGGTGGCAACCTTGTTGACGTTCTGCCCGCCGTGGCCGCCGGCATGGAAGATGTCGATACGGAGTTCGTCTTCCTTGACGTTCACCTCAACCTCATCGGCCTGGGGCAGCACCGCGACCGTGGCGGTCGAGGTGTGGATGCGTCCCTGGGTTTCAGTTTCGGGAACACGCTGGACGCGGTGTACGCCGGCCTCGAACTTCAACTTACTGAACGCGTTTTTGCCGTCCACGGAAAATGCGATGCGGCTGAAGCCACCCAGGTCCGACGGGTTGGAGTCCAAAATGTCCACGGTCCAGCCCTGTTCCTGGGCGTAGCGCTGGTACATGCGGTACAGGTCAGCGGCGAATAGCGAGGCCTCCTGGCCGCCGGCGGCGGCGTGAATCTCCACGATCACGTCGCGCTCATCATTGGGATCTTTGGGCAGGAGGGCGACCCGTAGTTGCTGAGCCAGGCCGAAAAGCCGACTTTCCACCTCGGCCAATTCCAACTGGGCCATTTCGATGAGTTCCGGGTCGCCTCCCTCGGTGATCAGGGCGCGCAGGTCGGCCCGCTCTTCAGCAAGCTTGCGATGCTTTACGTCAATGGACACCAGGTCTTCTAGGCCCGATCGTTCCCGATTTAGTTCTCCCAATTTGGCGTAGTCCGCGGCAACCTCTGGCAAGGCCATTTCCGCTTCAATCTTCCGATACCGCTCCACAATTGGCTGCAACTTGTCGAAAATGTCGCCCATTACGTTCACGCCCGCCTACTAAAACTGCTTGCCAGTATAGCCTACCAATCGGAAAAACAGCAAGGCAGTTATCGCGTCCAACGAACGCGCATTGGTGGACGCGCGTTCTCCAGTTGCGGTATGATTGGCGCGCGGCGATTGGGATGCTAACCGGCGCAATTGCTGGCGCGGTTTGAAACAAATATGAAACCTTTTGCCGAAAAAGCTGGGGTACAATTTTAACGCAATCTGAATTTTGAGGTTTGACTCATGAGTTACAAGGCGGAGTACATTTGGATTGACGGACAGAAGCCCACGGCCAAACTCCGTTCAAAGGCAAAGATCGTGCCTGATGGGGAGGCGCCGCCCATTTGGGGTTTTGATGGCTCCAGCACCAATCAGGCCCCCGGAGAGAACTCGGACTGTGTGCTTAGCCCAGCGCTGGTGGTCCCCGATCCCATACGCGGCGGCGACCACAAGCTGGTGATGTGTGAAGTCCTGCTCACCGACATGACGCCCCATCCGTCCAATACCCGGGCTGCCTGCGCCGCCGCGGCGGAGAAGTACGCCGACTTGGACTTCTGGTTCGGCATTGAGCAGGAATACACCTTCTTCGACGGCATCAAGCCGCTGGGCTGGCCCGACAACGGCTTCCCCGCTCCCCAGGGCGGCTACTACTGCGGAGTTGGCTCCGACGAAGTGTTCGGCCGGCCCGTGGTGGAACGGCACATGGACGCCTGTCTGTACGCCGGTCTGGAATTTTCGGGCATCAACGGCGAGGTTATGCCGGCCCAGTGGGAGTTCCAGATTGGCCCGGTGGGCGCTCCGGCGGTGGGCGATCACATTTGGCTGGCCCGCTGGCTGCTGTACCGCATTGGCGAGGAAGTGGAAACCGTTGACGGGCGCCGCGGCATCGGCGCTACCCTGGACCCCAAACCCGTCAAGGGCGACTGGAACGGCGCCGGGGCCCATACCAACTTCTCCACCAACCAAATGCGGGAGAACTACGACGCCTGCGTCGCGGCCGCGGAAGCGCTCAAGACCCGTCACGACCTGCACATCGCCAACTACGGCGACCGGATCGAAGAGCGGCTGACCGGTTTGCACGAAACCTGTTCCTACCGGGAGTTCCGCTACGGCGTGTCCGACCGGGGAGCCTCGGTTCGCATTCCGTGGCAGGTGGCGCGCGACGGCAAGGGTTACATCGAAGACCGACGCCCCAACGCCAACTGCGACCCCTACACCGTGACCCGTCTGATCATCGAGACGGTGGGCGCCGCGGCTACCGCATAAGGGCGACTGGGCGCCACTGGCTACGACAACGACGTGGCGTTCCTGGCATCAGGAACGCCACTTACGCTTGTGGATTTCCTCCCGACTACGCGGTGAGGACTTCTCGGAGGCGGCGGATTACGATGTCCGTTTCGGCTTCGGTGAGGTTGAGGGGATCCACCATCAACTCGTCGGGCGGGCCAAGCTGCTGGAGGAATATGGGCGGGTCGCCCACCTGCAGGGCTGCGTTGATCTCCCGGGCCGATGGACCGGCCCAATCACCGCCGCCAAAGTTGAGCACGGCGGTGGGAATCAGGTAGTTGACGCCGTCATGCTGGAGGCTGACCCGCAATCCGGGAACCTCCACCAGGCTGTCCACAACCTGCTGGGCCAGGGAGTGGTAGAAGGCCATTTCCGCCTCCTCATCCTCCTCAACGAACATGGCCAGAGCGGTAACCAAGCCCAGAATTTCCTCCTTGGCCACTTTCATGGGCCGCCCTAAAAATTGAGCGGGGCTGGCGTTGGCCAAAGCGGCGTCAATGAGGTCGGCGCGTCCGCAGAGTATGCCGGCTCCCTGCGGCCCGCGCACACCCTTGCCGCCGCTGAAGATAACCATGTCTGCGCCGTCGCGCAGGTAGCGTTGCAAGTTGGATCTGGGCGGCAGCATGGACGCGGCGTCCACGATAACGGGCGCTCCATGCGCATGGGCGATTTCACAAACCTGATCCAGAGGCAGAACCCGTCGACTGGTGAAGGGAGCGCACAGGTAGGCGACGGCGGCCGTGCGCTCATTGATAGCCGCTTCCAGCTCCCAGGCGTGGCTGTAAAGGTAGTTGCCAACCTCCACTATCTTGGCGCCAGCGGCGCGGTAGGCGTGGTCGTAAGGGAAGCGGTGCATGGTCTGGATGACGATCTCATTCTTCATGCCAGCGGTGTCGGGCAGACGATGCATGTTGGCCGGATCGCTCCCGGCGATGCAGGCGGCCGCTTGAAGCAGCAGGCCACCGGCCGCGCCGCTGGACACCATGGCGGCTTCTGATCCGACCAGCCGAGCGATCTCCTCGCCCGCCTTGCGATTCAGCTCGTCAATATTGACCATGACTCGGGCGGCGCCAGCCATCTGCTCCAGAACTTCAGGACGGGTACGGGTGCCCCCGAACCTGGTCACCGAGCCAGAGGCGTTGATGATGGGAGTGACGCCCAGGTTCCGGTAAGCTTGCTCAGCGTCCCGGTAAGCTCCCTCAGCGTCAGATATGTTTTGGCGATTCAAGGCGCCTCCTGCGAACTGAATGAACGTCGGCAGGGTCGCCGTGTTCCGCCCGCGATGGCAAGTTGGCGGGATTATAGCAGGTCGACGAAAGCCTTTGTGGTAACATCGCAGGCACAAAAAAGTACTTGGAGGCGTCAAAGTGACTACCGCCGACCGTCTGAACGTCATGCCGCTGGGCGAGGCCATGTTCACCCAGCGAGCGATCCGCCGATTCAAACCGGACCCTATCCCCGCCGACGTGATGGAAGACATCATGCAGTCTGCCATACGCGCGCCCAATGGCGGCAACAACCAGGGCTGGCATTTCATAGTGGTGCAAAACGAAGAGATGCGGCGCAAGTTGGGCGAGCTTTACCACGAGGCCTGGTGGGCCAAACGCGCCGACGCCGGGATCATGGGGCCCCAAGACATTCCCCCTGGCCCAAGTTCCATGCGTTCGGCCATGCGTCTGGCCAACGAAATTGGCGACGCGCCAGTCATGGTGTTGGTGTGCGCCACCTCGAAAGGAGCGCAGGCTGCCGGGTCGGTGGTTCCAGCAGCGCAGAACATGCTGCTGGCGGCCCGGGCGTTTGGCATCGGCGGCACCATCGCCACGCTGCATCCGGTGGTGGAGGCGCGGGTGCACGCGCTATTCGGCATACCGGAAGAGGCGCAGGTAGTGTATTGCATGCCCTTCGGCTATCCCCGGGGCAACTTCGGCCCGGTTACTCGCCGACCCTTGAGCGAGGTCTGTTCATACGACCGGTGGGGCGCGCCGAGGGATTGATGCGTTGGTCTCCCAAAGAGCCCATCGCGATGGGGATTAGATTGCGAGGGCGGGTCCTGATACCCGCCCTAGATCATTCGGCAAGACGCGGGACGATGATTGCCCTTACGCCCAAGCGATCGGCCAGTTCCTGTTGACTGTCCGCAATTTTCCCGCCGACGACCACGGAGATGGTGGGCGTACCGAAAATCTGGGAGAGGGTCTGCGCTCTTTCCCTGGCCCGATTGATGTCGTAATCGGCAATAGACCTGGACACTTCAATGGCCAGGTGCACCTGTTGACGGTCATCGCGTCGTCGAGCTTCAACGAGGATGTCGGTGCGTTCCAGTTCGTCGCCCTGTTTGTAGGTGATGACGTTCTGCTCTTCGGCGTCGTCGATGATATCCTGAAACTCCGGCGACCTGGGGATAATGCGGCTCTGCATGATGCGGACACGGTTCAAACCGAGCCACCTGCTGGCGATGTTGGCGATATCGCTGTGCACCCGACGTTCCAGTTCCGCGCCTTCGAGGTTGCCCAACCTGCCTTCGATTCGGTCCAAGCGCAGGGTGGTTTCACCTTGCCAGTCTTGCAGTTTGGTCATGTCGGTTTTGAGCTCGGCTACATCGGTTTTCACTTCAGCCATGTCGGTTTTGAGCTCAAACACGTCGGTTTTGAGCACGGTCACATCGGCTTTCACATCGGTCATGTCGGTTTTGAGGATGGCCATGTCGGCTTCCAACCGGCCCAGCCGTTCTGCGACGAGCCGATTGGTTTCATCAGTCACCCGCACGAATTCGGCGAACCGGTAGGGCAAATCCAGCAGTTCTTGGCCGAGCAATATAGCCCGAATGGTGTCATTCCATTCGGGCTGCTCCTTGATGATGCGAGCGAAATCCGCTATGTCGTGGATGGTAGTCATGCAACCATTGTAGCGTATCGGCGCTGATCTAGCGGGTGCGCTCGTATCGGTAATCGCGGGCGGAACCGCGTTCCGGGGTGGCGGTAGGGTTGTTGGGCAGGTAGGGGTAGCTGGCATCCACGCCCACCTTGGGCCCGAGGGTGTTCCGCAGGGTCCCGATCCGCTCCACCTCGAGCTCCACGGTGTCGCCGGGTTCCAGCCAGCGAGACGCTTCATAGCCCTTGCGGATGGACTCCCGGATGGATCCGCCGCCAACCGTTCCGCTGCCGATCACGTCGCCGGGAGCTATGCGGCTGTCCTTGGCGGCCCGCTCGATGATCTCGCCCCAGCTGTACCAAGCATTGACGGCCTCTCCGTCGCGCAACCAATCGTCGCCGTTGACCCGCGCATGGCATTTGAGATCCAAGCGGCCATCTTGGATGTGTGGCATCAGCTCATCGGTGGTCACCACCCAGGGGCCGATGGACGACGCCGAGTCCTTGCCCTTGGCCGGACCCAGGCCAAAGGTCATCTCGTCGAACTGGAGGTCTCGGGCGCTCCAGTCGTTGAAGATGCAAAACCCCGCGACGTACTGCAACGCTTCGGACGCCGGCACGTTGCTGCCGGCCCGTCCAATTACGCAGCCAATCTCCAGTTCGTAGTCCAGCTGCTCCGACGCCGCCGGGTAGGGCACCTCTTCATCCGGTCCATAGATGACCAGCGGGTTGGAAAAGTAGAACACCGGCATTCGATACCAAACCGGGTCGATCTGTCGGGTTCCCTGGGAGGTGGCGTGTTCTTCGTACACGATGTAGTCGCGCACGGTGGGCGGCTGCAGAACCGGCGCGCGCAGCCGCACGTCTGATAGGGCTACGGCTGGAGCGGCGGCTCCTCCGGCCAGGGCGTCGCCCACGCGGTCGATGGCGGAATCGCCGGTATCGAGCAGGGCTCGCACGTCGGGCAACGGCTGTTGGGATCCAATCAGCGCGGCCACATCCACCACTGCGTCGTCTCGCAAGACGCCGCAGCGTGGTCCGGCGCCATTGTCATAAGTCAGGAGTTTCATATTCACTTCCTTGGTCGCGGGGCGAAGGTTGCTGGGCGAAAATTCCGACGTCGCTTCGGGGGTGTTGCGCTGCTGTTGCCAGCCGTCACTGGCCGTTGCCGACGGGGGCCGTTGCCCGGGTGCGCCACCCGCCTGTTGAGGGCGAGCGCCAGAGCATCCGCTCGCGGTGGACTCGCCCCCCGACTGGCGGATTGCCTTGGCGCGCGATGCGATGGGCCGTTATTGCGGCGCAATCTCCACGCGGCGCTGGCAGCGATGGCCTGGGGCCGTCAGTGCATCGGCGAGAAGCTGGCCGGGATCATGATCTTGTTTTCCTGGCTGACGCGGCCGGGGGCTCCGGAAGGCCATTGGGGTATCTTGCTCGCGGCGGAACGCACTTCGGCCCGGTGGTTCAGGTCCTGATACGGCCAAACGTGCATCCACCGATTCAGGTTGCCAAACTCGGTGTACATGCCGGCGGCCAGCGGCGAGAATTCCTCCCGGTAGGGCAGCGATTCTTCCCAACGGCGCAGCAATTCGGGCATGGAACCGTTCTCGTAGGTGTAGATGCGCATCTCGTAGATGTTGCCCAGGGCTTGGTCGCCGCCCATGGGCCGCATGAACGGCGCTGGCGTCCAGACCTCGGAGTTCATGTTGAGGATGTTGCCGGGAGTGATCTTGGGCGGCCAGTTGGGGTCCTTGCCAGCCTCGGCGCGTATCCGGTTGCGCTCCTCCAGGTTCTCGTAACCCCAAACGTGGATGATCTGGTTCAGCGGGCCGATTTCAGTGTGCCAGAAGGCGGCGATTGGCGAGTACTTCTCGCGATGGGGCAGCGCTTCGGCGAAGGCTTCTTCGGCTTGCGGCACGGCGCCGGGCTTCAGGTCGTAGGTGCGTACTTCGTAGATCATGTTTCTCTCCTGCGTGTGAGCGGCGATTTCGGGCGCTGCTGGGCGCTGTGATCAACCGCCGGCATGACGGCTGGCGTCAGTTTAGCAACCGCGCCGGGTGTGGGCAACCGGAGCATTCCCGCGCCGGCTCCTGCGCTTGTCATTACGGCTAGGGCGGCCCCGCAGCCATCTCGCCAGGGCAATGCGTCATGGGAAGGACGGCGCGGCAAATCCCTCGGCGTGACCCGTCGCTGACCGCTGCGGTTGGCAGCCCCGAACGGAGGCAACCGGCGCCGCCGCAGAGCAGAGATCGTCGCTGTTATAATGCCGCCCACCCGACGGGGCCCTCGCTGGCGCAATACGCGATTGCGGCGCCGCCGAATCGTCAGTCGCGCCCCGGGTCGAGTTCACAGGAGACGACCAATGGAATATCGCATCAATCACGTTCACATCCGCGCGGCCGACCCACGCGCCACCGCGGCGTGGTACGAAAAGCACTTCAACGCCCGCATCGTTTCGGAGCGCACGGTGATGCCCAACACCATCACCATCGGCATGGAGATGGGTGGCCAATGCCGCCTCAACGTGTCTTCAAAGCCGCCGGGAACTTCCGACCAGCGCGCCGTGGCCGAGTTGAACCGGCTGGGTCTGGAGCATTTCGGATTCGACGTGGAGGATATCGAGGCGGAGATGGAGAGGCTTACGGCCGCGGGAATTCACACCGTGTTGCCCATCACCGACACCCCCACCGGGTCCCGCCTGTCCTACATCGAAGGACCCGACGACGTGCTGATCGAACTGGTGCAACCAGCGCCGACGGCGTGACGACCGTAGCCCAGTCCATACGGGCCCAATTCGCTCGGGCCCAGTTGATTCGGGCCCAGTTCACCCGCGCCCAGTTCACCCGAAGCCAGTTCGCTCGGGAAACAGCCCGCAGGAACAAACCAATGGGGCCAGGAGGCGTGTAATGGCGGATCTGCCTCTGCACTACCAGACCATCACCGAGGTGGCGGGACGGCTGGCATCTCGCGAGATTTCCCCGGTTGAACTCACGCAGGCAATGCTGGACCGCATCGCGACGCTGGACGGGGATCTGAAAAGCTATGCGACTCTGATGCCCGAAAGCGCCATGGCGTTGGCGCGGGCCGCCGAAGCCGAGATCGCCGCCGGACGCTACCGGGGCCAGTTGCACGGGGCGCCCATCGCCGTCAAGGACTTATGCTTCACTGCCGGCGTTACAACCATGGGAGGAGCCAAAGTTCTGCGCGACTTCGTTCCCGACTTTGACGGCACGGTGGTTCGCAAGCTGAAAAACGCCGGCGCCATCATCCTCGGCAAGCTCAACCTCACCGAAGGGGCGATGGCCGGCTACAATCCGGAGTTCGACATTCCTGTGAACCCCTGGGGCGCGGACCGCTGGGCCGGCGCATCTTCCAGCGGTTCGGGCGTGGCCACGGCGGCAGGTCTCTGCTACGGCTCCCTGGGCAGCGACACCGGCGGATCGATTCGATTCCCGGCCGCCGCGTGCGGCACGGTGGGCATCAAACCGACCTGGGGCAGGGTGAGCCGCTACGGCGTGCTGGCGCTGGGGGAATCGCTGGACCACGTGGGTCCGATGACCCGCAGCGCGGCAGACGCCGGCATCATGCTGCAAGCCATGGCCGGCCATGATCCCAACGATCCAACCTCGCTGCGCGATCCCGTCCCCGACCTGCTGTCCGGGTTGGGTAGAGGCGTCGCTGGGCTCCGCATCGGCGTGGATGAGGAATACATCGGCGGCGGCGACGTTGACGGCGAGGTTGCGGACGCTGTCCTAGCCGGGGCCCGCCTGCTGGAAAGTATGGGCGCGACGTTGACGCCAGTTCGGATGCCGGACACGTTGCCGTATTCTCGCGCCTGGGGCGTACTCTGCTCCGCGGAGGCCGCCGCCGCGCACCGGGAGACATTCCCATCTCGCGCCGACGACTACGGCCCCTGGTTCCGAGGTTGGCTGGAAAAGGGGCATAGGTACAGCGCAGCCGACTATGCCGCCGCCAATCTGGTCCGACTGGAGTGCAACGGCGTCTTGGCCGGCGTTTTCGCCGACATCGACGCGCTGGTTTGTCCATCCATGACCACGCCGCCGGGCCGGGTGACGCCGGCGGAGCTGTACGGCCCGATGGGCGATGACGAATGGACGTGGGGCCGATTCACCATACCCTACGACTTCAACGGCGCGCCGACTATTTCCCTGCCAGCCGGGTTGAACAGCGAAGGTCTGCCGTTGAGCATCCAGTTCGTCGGCAAAAGCCGCGCCGAGCCGCTGCTGGTGCAGATTGGCGACGCCTACGAACGCGCGACGCAACACAACCTGACGCCGGCGATATGAGGATAATCCCCGCCGCGCGGCTAACGCTCCACTAAGCGGCGGGTTGGCCCTCCTCGCCATGCCCATCAAAGCGCCTAGCCTGTCATTGCGAGCGCAGCGCGGCAATCCCGACGACCGCGACGCGCGGCGCTCCGCCTCCTGCCCAGCCCCGGCGGCCGTTCGCCCAGGCATCGGGATTGCCGCGTCGCTGACGCTCCTCGCAATGACAGATTAATTGGGCGCTCCTTGCAACGACTGATACTATAGCCACCACGAGCGTTTCCCACCTGTACTTGCGAGCGCAGCGCGGCAATCTCGTTGATCGCAACGCGCGGCGCTCCGCCCCCCGCCCAGCCCCGGCGGCCGTTCGCCCAGGCGTCGGGATTGCCGCGTCGCTGGCGCTCCTCGCAACGACAGATTAATGAGGCGCTCCTCGCAACGACTGATGCTATAGCCACCACGAGCGTTTCCCACCTGTCATTGCGAGCGCAGCGCGGACATCTCGATGATCGCAACGCGCGGCGCTCCGCCCCCCGCCCAGCCCCGGCGGCCGTTCGCCCAGGCGTCGGGATTGCCGCGTCGCTGGCGCTCCTCGCAACGACAGATTAATGAGGCGCTCCTCGCAACGACTGATGCTATAGCCACCACGAGCGTATCCCACCTGTCATTGCGAGCGCAGCGCGGCAATCTCGACGATCGCAACGCGCGGCGCTCCGCCCCCCGCCCAGCCCCGGCGGCCGTTCGCTCAGGCATCGGGATTGCCGCGTCGCTGACGCTCCTCGCAATGACAGATTAATGAGGCGCTCCTCGCAACCACTGATGCTATAGCCACCACGAGCGTTTCCCACCTGTCATTGCGAGCGCAGCGCGGCAATCTCGTTGATCGCAACCAACGGCCGTTCGGCGCCGTTGCTGTCTAGCTTACCGGCCCGCCCAACGGCGCTCGGGGTTCGCCGCTTTCCAGGAACTTGCCGTAGCCTGGCGATTGTTGCAGTTCGCCGTCCTTGAGCAACGTCTGGCCGCGCAGCATCGTCAGCCACGGGCGACCATTCACCTGCCAACCCTCGAATAGCGTGTAGCCCGCGTTGCTGTGGTGATTTTGCGACGTGATGATGCGGTCTCCCTTTGGGTCAAGGATCAGGAAGTCGGCGTCGGAACCGACCTGAATCACTCCCTT
Organism: Dehalococcoidia bacterium; assembly: GCA_965221295.1. Taxonomy (GTDB): domain Bacteria; phylum Chloroflexota; class Dehalococcoidia; order Lucifugimonadales; family UBA3495; genus Bin87. The sequence goes on from OZ244879.1 coordinate 100,928, forward strand.
GCGCGGGTAGATGCCGAAGACGCGCGCCGGGTTCTCAGCCATGACCCTGGCCAGCCACCAGATGGGCATACCGCGTTTGACCACGCCCTCGCTGTACATCAGCGGCACGATGGTCTCGATGCCCGGGGAACCGAAAGGCACCGACGCGCCGTTGGCATCCACGAAGATGTTGTCCCAACCGGGCTGCTTGAGCTCGCGGGGGTGCGGCGAGTGGTCGCTGGCCACGATGGAAACATGGCCCTGACGTAGGCCTTGCCACAGCGCGTCCCGGTCGGGGCCCTCCTCGGGACGCAGCGGCGGGCCGATCTTCGCCAGGGGGCCGAACTCGGCCATCTGGGCGTCGGACAACAGCAGGTATTGGGGACAGGTTTCGGTCCACACGCGTTGACCCAGGCTCTGGGCCTGCTTGATGCGCTCCAGGCCCAGCTGCGTGCTCAGGTGCACCACGTAGGTGGGGCAGCGAGTGGCGGCGGACATCTTGACGGCGCGGTTGATCGCCTCTTCCTCGGCCCAGTCGGGGCAGGCCGCCGGGAAGTCAGTGGGGTGGGTGTGTCCCTCGCCGATCAGTTTGTTTTCCAAGTATTCGATGATGTTGCCACTTTCACAATGGAGCTGCAGGACGCCACCACCGCGGCCGACCAGATCCATGGCTTCGCAGATGTAGTCGTCGTCGCACATGCGGCCGGGCCGCTTCTTGTACGTCATGAACATCTTGAACGACTTGACGCCCAGGTCGATGGCGTCGGGCAGGCCGGCCAGGATGCTGGGCCGATTCTGGAGGATGAAATGGAAGGCGAAGTCGGTGAGGGCGCATTGCTCCACCGTTTCCTGTGTCCGGTGCGTAGCTTGGGGCAGGGTCTCGTCGCCCTCCAGTTGGTAGGTTCCGAAGGGAATCAGCGTCGTGAGCCCGGCGTGGGCGGCGGCCAGGGAACCCAGGGCGTAGTCATCGTGGCCGTCCAGGTGAACGTGGCTGTCGATGAGTCCGGGCAGGACGAACTTGCCCGAGGCGTCGATGTAGTTGTCGGCGGGCGGCAGGTACGCCTCTGGCCCGATGGCGACGATCTTCTCGCCGGCGACGGCGATGGAACTCTCGTATACCTGGGAAGAGGTGACGATCTGTCCACCCACGATTACGGTGTCAACATGGTTGGCAGGCACGGCTCGCCTCCTTTGATTGGTATTGGGTGTACCCGCACGATTGCATCTTCGCTGGCTTTTTGTGGTCGTTCCCCATGTGTGTCGGCGCTAGTTCCTGCCTCGTTCTTCTACGGGTATGGGTTCGGCCAGCATTGCAACTCGTTCGCTTCTGCTTGCCCTACGCCACCGTTCAGCTCTTGATTCAAGTTCGTTATTCGCTTGTACAGATTTTCTTTGATTGCACCGATAACAATTGTCGTACAAGTAGGCTCGCATACCCATCATCTCTCTGTGACACAACATGCAATGTCGATGAGAATCCGGGGACAGTCCGCGCTGGTAGCACGGAACGCGACCCAATCGTCTGGCCAGGTAGCAACAATAACAGCGAATGTATTCTCGCTCCCATATGGCTGTTCCGCAATCCAAGCAATGATCGTGCTCGGGTCCGTCGATCAAGTTACATGGCGGCCGGCAACAAGTATGTTTGGGACAACTGGGGCGCCCGCAACGGCAGAGGCGTTTGGAGCAAGGACATAGAGAGTCGATTCCCATACCTTGGAGCTTGTCGGGGCGAATTACAATTGTTTCGAGCTTTTCGAGATCTGCGGCTTCGCTTAAGTGAAACTCCAATAAGGGACGCCCGTGGGACGTTGCCCACTCCACTACGGGCGGCTCCGGAGCATGCGTTACGACTACTTCAACCAGCACAACCGTCTTACCGTTGTTGATTAGTCGCACGTCGGGTTGGATGTTGCTCGTTTCTATGCGGCTTTCCATCGCAACAGCGTTGGCTGATTTCAGTACGTTGCCTTGGTGCTTCCCGCACAGACAGGAGCATGAGTATTCTAGCCTGACTTCTGTATGGTCAGACAAACCAATCCTGAATCTATTGTAGAGAATCCGCACGGCAGTTTTGTGCAACCACGATTCCACGCCGCAGTCTTTTGCTGGAGGATGGTGTGCAAAATGCCATCGGCGAATATCCCCCTGCCGCGCTTGTAATGGAGCTTCGCAACCGGGACAAACGCAACCACAGGCGGCGCCGTTTGGAACGTCCTGCGCCTTGACCAAGACGCCATCGGCATTCAGTCCGTATGGGATGAGGGGCGAGGTCCCCTTGCCGTCCATATCGTGGCATTCTCCATTGTATCTACGTGAAACCTGCGCAATGTTGCAGATCCTAGAACACCCCCTGGGGATCGAGGCCCAGGATGTGCTGGCCGGCGGTTTCGTAGTGCACGTGGTGTCCCTGAACGTGCTGGGTTATGACGTGCATGTCTTGGAACCGGCGTTGGATGGGGTTGGACTGGAAGATGCCGCCGGCTCCACAGAGGGTGTAAACCGTGTCCACTACCTGGGCCGATGTGCGGATGGCGTGGGTGGCGGCGACACGCAGTTGGATTCGTTCGTCGATGGTCAAGCCGCCTCGGACGCAGGCGGATTCCCACAGGCGGGCGTGGCTCTCGCGGAGGAAGGCCCGCGCCGACGCTTGCAGCGCGTGGGCTTCGCCGATGGCCCGCTGGGTGGTTTGGTGGTCCCGCAGCAGTACCCCCGAGCGGTAGGGCGTCCGGCTGCCGCCCACTTCGATGGCGATGTCCAGGCTCTTGCGGGCCACCCCCAGGGCAACGGTGGCGAAGCCGGTGGCGAACAGCAACGTGGTGGGAATTTGGTAGAGCGGACCATCCGACCAGGATTCGCCTTCCTGCACGAAGGAGCGTTCTTCCGGGATGAACAGGTCGTCAACCTGGAAACTGAAACTGCCGGTGCCGCGTAGTCCAGCAACCTGCCAAAGGTCCACCATCCGCACCTGATCAATGGGCATCAGGTGGAGACGCGCTTGCGGCGGCTGTCCGTCGATGGCCGCGCCGTTGGATGGCGCAACGGAAGCCAACGCCGCGATCCAGGTGGCATGATCACTGCCGCTGCTGAAGTTCCAATGACCGCTGAGTTGGTATCCACCCGGCGCCGGAACCGATTTCGACCCGGCGGCCGGCGGCCCGTTGGTGACCACCGCTCGTGGTTCGTCCCAGATTTCCCGCGCCGTCGCCATGGGCATCCGTGTGGACCTGGTGGAAAAGACATTGTTTTGGTTGAGGCACCAGGCCACGCTGGCGTCAGCGGCGGCGAACAGCTCCAGAATGCGCAAAAAGTCAGGATGGGCCAGTTGCGCGCCGCCCAGCTCGCGGGGCAGCAGCAGACGGAAGAAGCCGGCGTCGGCCATGTCGGCCGCCAGGCCGGGTGGCATCTGCCGCTCGGCGTCGATGGCGTCAGCGGCGTCGGCGACGCGCTCTACGAAGGACGGCGCGGCGGCAAGGTAATGGTCAATGTCAGTGGAAACGGGAAGGGTGGAGGTGGCCATTATTTCTCTCGGCGCGGATTGATTTTGGCCTACGGTACACGGGCGCAATTCCGGTGTCAAAGGGTATCGTCCGCTGATCGACTCCTAGAGGCCTGCTACACGTCATGTATCGGGCGGCCCTGGGGCGGCGCCGGAAATCGCCAAGCGGACAGGATGATTCCGCAGGCGCGTGGCGTGGCGTCGGTGATGTACTGTCAATCGTCGGGATCCCTCGGGCATCGCGAGGGCGGCGCGGCAAATTGGTTGACCATAAACGACGGCCGCTTGGCCCCGCCTACAGACGATGGTTCGCCTGGAATGCGGCATTGCAACGTCGCGTCCGCGCTTCCCAATGACGACGAGGCGAGCGCCTGGCCGTGGCGGGCCGTAGCAGCGGCGCCAGCGTGTTTTCCGCTGGGCAACGGCTATGCCGAATTAGCCGTCCCTTGGCGGCGTGTCGGGTAGTAGAATGATTGAACGCAACCAAAGCACAGGAGACCACCATGCCCGAACCCGCCGCCACCAGCAACAACCAGTTCATGTTCTCCACCGAGGAATGGGGAATGGTGTCCAAAACGCAGATTGAACGCTCCACGGTTCCCGGCGACACGAACGAGGATTCGGGCGTTCTGGTGGTCTGGACTCGAGGAACCGCGGATCGCCCCAACGCCGGTTGGACAGCCCGGCACGCCATATCGGGCGACGCTCTGCGCGATGCCCTGCGCGACGCCGGGCTGATACCGGAGAGTTAGCGGAACCTTCCACGCGCCAGCCCAGACAACCCTTACGCGCCAACCTCCGGCCCGTCATCGTAACTGGCTCCCGGCGACTGCCCGCTACCCTACATGCCCAGCGCTGATCCCCAACCGCGACCAACAACAAAGATGCCGCGAGGAGCGCCTCTTTCTCCTGTCATTGCGAGGAGCGCTAGCGACGCGGCAATCCCGTTGCCTGGGCCAACGGCCGCTGGGGCGGGGGGGGGGGGGGGCGAGCCTTGCGGTCAACGAGATTGCCGCGCTTCGCTCGCAATGACAGGTGGGAAAGGCTCCCAATCACTCGCACAACTGTCATTGCCAGGAGCGCTAGCGACGCGGCAATCCCGTTGCCTGGGCCAACGGCCGCTGGGGCGGGGCGGCGGAGCGCCGAGCCGGGCGGTCGTCGAGATTGCCGCGCTTCGCTCGCAATGACAGCTGGGGAAGGGCTCGCAATGACTCCCCCAACTGTCATTGCCAGGAGCGCTAGCGACGCGGCAATCCCGTTGCCTGGGCCAACGGCCGCTGGGGCGGGCCGGCGGAGCGCCGAGCCTGGCGGTCGTCGAGATTGCCGCGCTTCGCTCGCAATGACAGGTGGGGAAGGACTCGCAATGATAGGTGGGGGAGGGCGCCGCGGCAAAGGCCACCGTCGGCCGGGTGGCCGGGGTTAGGGAAACCGATCGCTGAAATTGCGCCTAGCAAGCGCATTGGTGATAATCAAATCCCAACAGTATCATCGATTCGGAATTGACAAATCGGCCCTTCGGAAAGTAGCATCGGTCTTCACTGGCAGCCGCGCGCTGCCGTCGGTACACTTTGGGCTCCGTTTACACCATTCCGAACGGACCGCAGCCACCAGGGAGGTCTCACTCGATGGATTTGCGAAGATTCCGACACCCGGGCAGTCTGCTGGCGCTGGCGGCGCTGGCCATCACGGCGGTTATCGTAGCCTGCGGTGGCGCCGCCACCACGCCGTCGACCGGAGGGGACTCCACCGGCGGAGGCGGGAACCAGGCCGCCGCGGCCACCCCCACGCTTGACCCCTTCGCTGGCGTCGAGGAGCCGACCCCCACCGCTCCTTTGAACGTCGCTCCCACCGCCGTTCCAGTACCCACCGCCGTTGTCGCCGTTGACCAGCGACCCGACTGGTGGCAGGAAGGCGAGGCCAACCACTACCGCGGCGACTTCCCGCTGGTTGCCACCAGCAACCCGGGCTTCTGGGACGTGCACTACGGCGGTTCCATGAACACCGTGCTCATCCCGTCCGGGCCTCGGTTCAACCAGATTCTGGAATACAACCCGATCAACCCCGGCGAGATCATCGGCGACCTGGCGGTGAGCTGGGAGTCATACGAAGATGGCGACGAATTCGGCTACATCTTCAACCTGCACCCGGACGCCACCTTCTCCGACGGCCAACCAGTTACCGCCGAAGATGTCGTGTTCTCCATCGACCGGATCACCTTGGGGCAGGTGGAGGAAGGCGTGTTGCGCGCCCGCACCGGCTTCCTCAACAATTTCGTGGTGCATGGTTCCGCAGAAGCCATTGACGAAAAGACGGCGAAAATTCCGCTGCGCTTCCCCGCCGCTGGCTTCCTGCCCAACTTGGCCTCGGACTACATGAAGGTTTACCCCAAGCATGTCGCCGAGAACCTTACCCAGGAACAGGCCAACACCGGCCTCACCCAAGCGGCAGCTGTTGCAGCAATCAACGCCGGCTCTCCGGAAGCGCTCATCGGTTCCGGGCCCTGGATGCTGCGGGAATGGGAAAAGGACATCGGCTACAGTTTCGACCGCAACCCCAACTACTTCAAGGAAGGGCGCCCCTTCTTCGATGGGCTGCGGATTTTCCTGATTAGGGACACCGCCCGCCGCCTATCCGCGCTGCAGGCCGGGCAGGTGTACGGCACCTACCAGCCCGTGACGGGCAGCAACCGCCCTGAAGACATGGCTCGCTTGGAAGAGGATACCGCCGGTCGCGTCCGCGCCGTCATCCTGCAGGCTTCGGGCATTGAGTCGTACTTCCTGAACCATGACAAGCCACCCTTTGACGATGCCCGCGTGCGCCGAGCCTTCTACCTGGCTTTGGACCGCGACCTAGGCGTAGAAAAGGCGATCCTCGGCTTCGGCCAGCCCGGCACCTTCTTCGCACCCGGCGTGGTTGAAAACTTGGAGGAACTGCGCGCCAGCAATTCGGCATTCGGCGACCGGGAAGCGGCTTTGACCGAAGCCCGCCAACTCTTGACGGAAGCTGGCTACCCCGACGGTTTCGAGATCACCCTCAACGTGGTGAATACCAACCCGTCGCTGGCTGGCGCAGAAGTATTGGCTCCGCAAATGCGCGAAGACCTCAACATCGACATCGTCATCCAGCCCACCGACCTGGCCACCATGTACGTGGGCCTGCGCGACGGCGTCGCCAATTTTAGCGGCGTTGGCACTGGCATCATCCTGCGCGACCCTGGAGACATCATCAACCAGTTCTACCTGCAGGACGTGCTGCGCAACCCCTACAACTGGCAGAATGATCAGGTGGACGAGTTGATCAACCTGCAGAACCGCGAGGTCGATCCCGCCGCAAGGCAAGGGCGCTTGGAAGAATTGGCCAATATCCTTCATCAAGGAGAGAGCCACTGGCTGCCTTACTTCTGGTACTCCAGCGGCGGCGCCTTCGACTGCCGCATCCGCAACTTCCACTACCCGCCCACGGTGCAGCTCATCAAGAAGTGGGACCACGTGTGGTGGTCTGGCGGCGAGTCGTCCGTGTGCGACCACAACGCCAACGCTGACCGAGGCTACCGCCCGTAGTCTTCAGCAAGCGCGTCAACAACCCGCCAACGCGAATTTGGCCGGCTTCCATCCACAATGGACCGGCCAAATGTGTACAATTACGGCAATTCCCCCGCTGGCCACGCCGGCAGGAGTTGAGGAATGTCTCAATATCTGATCAGAAGATTGCTCCTGTTCATTCCGACGATGCTGCTGGCCACCATCTTGGTGTTCGCGCTGTTTTCCATCGTGCCGGGAGACGCTGCGGTCTTCCTACTCACTGGCGAAGACGCCGGTGGCCGCGTGACCAACGAAGACTTCGAGCGTCTGCGCGAAGACCTGGGTCTGAACCGCCCCATCTACGTGCAGTACGCCGACTGGCTATGGGGAGTCGTTCGGGGCGACCTGGGAGACTCCCTCTACTACGGAACACCCTTCGGGCTGGAATTGGTAGAGCGGTTTGCCAGAACCTTCGAACTGGCGGCGCTGGCTATCGTAATGGCCTTCGTCGCGGCGGTGCCGCTGGGCATCATCTCCGCCATGAAGCAGGACTCTGGCTTGGATTACGCCAGCCGGGTCATCGCGCTGCTGGGCATCGCCATGCCCACCTTCTGGATCGGCGTGCTGGTGATTTACGCCTTGGTGTATGGCACGGGTTGGCTGCCGCCGCTGGAGTACGCCCACCTTTGGGAAGACCCGATGCAGAACATCAAACTGATGATTCTGCCGGCCGCCGTGATCGGCTTCCATGACATGGCGTTCACGGCCCGCGTCACCAGGTCGGCGATGCTGGAAGTGATGCGCGAAGATTACATGCGCACCGCCCGTTCCAAGGGTTTACGCGAGTGGGTCGTGGTGGGCCGCCATGCCTTGAAGAACGCCATGCTGCCGGTGATCACGGTGTCAGGCTACCAATTTGGCCGTCTGCTGGGCGGAGTGATCATTGTCGAGCAGATTTTCGTCGTCCCCGGCGTCGGTAGATTCCTGATCGATGCCATCAACCACCGGGACTTTCCAGTGATCCAAGGGGTCATCCTGATGACTGCGGCGGTGGTTCTGCTGCTCAACCTGATCATCGATATGCTCTACGGCATATTGGACCCCCGGATCCGCTACTCGTAGGCGAATGTCAGAGGCCCAGACCACGGCAAGTCACCACCGGCAGGAGTCGCCATGATTGATCAAACCTCCGAACAGGCAACTGTGGTACGCGAGGCCCTCCCGGCGCCAGGGATGGCGTCGCGGTGGTGGACGGGATTCTACCGGTTCATCCGAACAAAGCCATTGGGAGCCGTGGGCGGATTCATTGTGCTGCTGCTGGTTGTAGTGGCGCTGCTTGCCCCCGTGCTCTCGCCCTACGATCCGCGCTCTACGCCAGCGCTGCCTTGGGAATCCCCCAACTCTAACTACCTGCTGGGGGCGGACTACATCGGTCGGGACGTGCTGAGCCGCCTGATCTACGGCGCCCGCATCTCGTTGTATGTCGGGTTGGGCAGCGTGGTCGTTGGCATCACCGGCAGCTTCATCATCGGCGTGGCGCTGACCTACGCCGGCGGCATCGTGGATACAGTATCGCAGCGTATTGTAGATTCCCTGATGTCCCTGCCTGGCCTGCTGATCGCGTTGGCGATTATGGCCGTGGTTACGCCCTCGCTGAATACCGTGATTCTGGCCATCGTGATTGGCATGATCGCTCCCGTGATCAGAACGGTGCGCTCGCAGGTGCTTTCGCTCCGCGAGTTGGACTACGTAACGGCAGCGACGGCCATCGGGGCTCCACCTTGGCGAATCATACTGAGGCATATCGTGCCCAACTGCTTCGCCACCTACCTGGTGCTGGCAACCTACTACCTGGGATTCGCGATCATCATCGAATCTTCGTTGTCTTTCTTGGGTGTGGGGACGCCTCCCGACCAACCCAGTTGGGGAGGGATGCTGGTGCGCGCCGCTTCAGCCCACGTCAAATCCGGTCCATGGCTCGCCATTTTCCCCGGCCTCGCCATCTTCTTGGTGGTGATGGGCTTCAACCTGCTGGGCGACGCCCTACGCGACGTCTTTGATCCGCGTTTGCGCGGTCGCTAGGGCTGGTGGATGCATCCACCAAGATCAACGGGGAGGCTGGCCGCTGGGTGATAGCCTCCCCAAATGCTTTTAGAGAAATCGCGCCGCCGCCACCGCTATGGTGGCCACCGCCGCCATGACCCCTGTAAAACTTATCAACAACCGGTAGCCCATGGCGTCTATCTTGCCCTCGAGGCGCTGGTTCATGGCGCTCATTTCCCCAACTAGCCGCTCGTTCATGGCGTCTATCTTACCTTCTAAACGCTCGTTCGTGGCGCTCATTTCACCGACCAGTCGCTCGTTCATGGCGTTCATCTCACCGACCAGTCGCTCGTTCATGGCGTTCATCTCACCGACCAGTCGCTCGTTCATAGCGTTCATCTCGCCCTCCAAACGGGCGATGTCAGCTTTCACCTCGGCAATATCTTCCTTGGTCGCCAACGTGGGCAGAATGGTATCCAACCGGGTTTCCAGAATGGTAACCCGTTCTTCCAAAGTTGTGGGCGTGGTCATGGCGCTGGTCCTGCTATAAATCCATGCAAGGTATGCTGCCCACAGTATGGCACGGTTCGTGGCCCGATACAACGTTTGCGCCCGAGCGGTTGCCGCTCAACCGGTGCGGGCGACTCTTCCGTCTTCCTGCTTCAGAGCCCTACCTGTGAACGCTATGACCATCGCGCCCTTTAGTTTGGCAAGCGATGGCGCTCCCCACAACACGGGCGGCCCCCCCAGAATGGTAGAATTCCGCCAACTTCTCCCCGTGCTGTCGCTAGAGGAACCGAGCGGCCGCCACCGCTATGGTGGCCACCGCCGCCATGATCCCTGTAAAACTTATCAACAACCGGTAGCCCATGGCGTCTATCTTGCCTTCTAGACGCTCGTTCATGGCGTCTATCTTGCCCTCGAGCCGCTCGTTCATCGCGTCTATCTTGCCCTCGAGCCGCTCGTTCATCGCGCCCATCTCGCCCTCCAAACGGGCGATGTCAGCTTTCACCTCGGCAATATCTTCCTTGGTCGCCAACGTGGGCAGAATGGTATCCAACCGGGTTTCCAGAATGGTAACCCGTTCTTCCAAAGTTGTGGGCGTGGTCATGCCGTTGTTCCTGCTATGAATCCATGCAAGGTATGCTGCCCACAGTATGGCACGGTTTGCGGACCATTACAACGCGCGCGTCGGTTGTGGCAGAGAAGGGATTGGCGACTCGTCCGTCTTCCCGCTTCAGAACCCTACATGTGAAGCTCTACGGCCAACCTCCTGCTTCATTTGGCAAGTGAGGACGCTCGTCGTGACAGGAGCAAGGCGATCAGAAGGGAAGAATATGGAACCTCAAAGTCGCCAATTGAGAATGGTTCGCGTTACAATGTGGTAGGGAAATACTGTGGGTAGGCCCATTCGGAACCTCAAGGCTACGGTTGCCGTCGCAGCGGCGTTGGCGGCGTTGACGCTGCCAGCGTTGATTTCTTTGGCTTGCGCGCCACCGCAAGAATCAAACGGCGATGCGTTTCAGGCCGCGACCCAGCCGCCCATGCACACCACCGCTGCGACCGTCGCTGTCGTTACCGCGCTCCCTCCGGCGCAACCGACCGATTCCGTTATGCCATTGCCCACTGCCGAGATGGCTCTGGATGAGACCAGGTTGCCCGTGGCAACCGCGCTTCCGGCGTCCGGCGACCGAGCCATCATGACGGTGGACGCTCAGGAAGCGGAACGGACCCGCAGCAAATACGAAAGTCTACTCAGGGCAACATGGGCCACCGACTTCACCCGAACCACAATTGCGTTTGATGAAATAATGACCGGCGGCCCGCCCAAAGACGGCATTCCAGCCATCGACGACCCCAAGTTTGAGTCCGTTGCGGACGCCGACGAGTGGCTTGACGACCGGGAAGCGGTGCAGGTGGTGAACCTAAACGGCGATGCCCGTGCCTACCCCGTGCAGGTAATGGTGTGGCACGAACTGGTCAACGACACCGTGGGCGGCGAACCGGTGGTCATCACGTATTGACCGCTGTGCAGTACCGCCTTCGTGTTCAGGCGGACAGTCGACGGCGAGACGCTGGATTTCGGAACCACCGGGGCTTTGCGGAACAGCAACCTGCTAATGTACGACCGGCAAACCGAGTCTTGGTGGCAGGAATTCGGGGGCGAAGGGGTCATTGGCCACTACGCTGGCCGCAAACTTGAGCAGCTGTACTTGTCGATAGCGTCTTGGGGAGACTTTAAAGCCATGTTCCCTGACGGTCAGGTACTCGCCCGGCCAAATTCGGGGCGGCCCTACGGCAGCAATCCCTACGCAGGTTATGACCGCCCCGGCAGTTCACCATTCCTGTTCGATGGCGAAGAGGATCCCCGTTTGCCCGCCGTCGAGCGGGTTGTGGCGGTCGAGCGGGACGGTTTGGCGTGGGCGGTATCCTATGCCACGCTGTCAGAGGAGCGAGCGGTGGCCGCTGAAATCGCGGGTGAAGACATAGTGGCGCTCTGGCAGCCCGGCGCGGCGTCGGCGCTGGACGCTGGCTCAATCAAGTCGGGGCGGGACGTGGGTTCCGCGGGCGTATTCTCCCCAGTTTTGCCGAGCGGCGAAGTACTGACTTTCACTGCGGATGCTGGTGGCGCGATTGTTGATAAGCAAACGAGCAGCGTCTGGAACATATTTGGAATCGCCATCAGTGGCCCGTTGGCGGGAACGCAGTTGACGCCGGTTCCCGCTCGCATTGGACAGCTGTGGTTCTCTTGGGCCGTCTATCGACCGGACACGGTGGTATACGGGGCACGGTGAGGAAAGCAAGCCGTGGGCCTGCCTTGCTGTGTCGGTTCCGTCGCGCTGGCCGCTCGGGCGCTCGTCATGGCCACCCCCACGGGCGCCGGATCAGGTCATGCCCGCGCCGATCATCCACGCCAGATATTGCGGACGCCACGCGCCGACGCTAGGCGACGCTCCGCCAGCAGATTCGCCGCCCGCGCGGTGGAAATTTCCTCATTGCTGGATGTAACCAGCACGGTTTCCATCTGTTCGTAGATGCGCTCAGTCTGCTGCCTGGACCGTTCGGGGTTGTAAGGTTGCCCAACCTCAGCGGCAACGTTGATGATGCCACCGGCATTGATAAGAAAATCGGGCGCATAGATGACGCCGCGACGGTGCAGTTCCTCGCCATCATCTGGGGTGGCCAACTGGTTGTTGGCGCCGCCGGCCACGATGCTGCATTGTAAGCGGCTGATGGTTTCGGAATTTATGACGCCACCCAGAGCGCAAGGCGCGAATATGTCGCATTCCAAGTCGTAGATTTCGTCCGGAAGCACTACCTTGACGCCCATCCGTCGCGCTTTATCCTGAGCGGCTTCGCTCACGTCGGTGGCGAAAACCTGCGCGTCCTCCTCCAACAGATGCTCTGCGGTCTTGGAGGCAACTTTGCCGAATCCCTGCATGGCGATCTTGCGTCCGCGCAGGGAGTCGGAACCCCAGGCCTGGGCGGCGCAGGCTCGCATTCCCATGTAAACACCCAACCCGGTCATGATCGACGTATCGCCGCTGCCGCCGAGGGTTACGTCCAGACCGACCACGTGTTGTGTTTCCTGATGGACGGACTCCAAATCGATGCCGGTGGTGCCCACGTCGGTAGTGGTCAAGTAGCGGCCACCCAACGTGTCCACAAACCGGCCCCAGGCGCGCAGCAGCCCTTCGGTCTTGTCGGCGCGAGGATCGCCGATGATCACGCCCTTGCCGCCACCCAGGTTCAGGCCGGCGGCGGCCGACTTGTAGGTCATGGCCTGGGAAAGGCGGAGCGCGTCCGCCAGAGCGTCGGCTTCAGAAGCGTATGGCCACATCCGGGCGCCGCCGCACGACGGGCCCAAGGTGGTGTCGTGGATCGCGATTATGCCGCGAAGCCCAGATTCGGGATCACTGTACATCGTGACGTGCTCGTGCCCATTTTTGGCCATTTCCTGAAGAATTTCCATTGCATCGCCTCCTCGATTTGGCAGTTGGGGGAATGCGCCGCGTAGTCCGATTGGGGCGGATGACGTCGTTCGCCGGCGGTGGGAAGAAGAAACCTTCACCCATAACATTATAAAACACGCTAACGGCTGCGCTGAACGTCGTGCGGTATAATCCCCGCAGATTATCCGTAGCATCGACTTCAGGAGAACGATCAATGCCCCCCAAGCAGTACGAAAACCCGCCCGGCCTGGTCATCGAAGCGACCAAGCGCTATCACGCTGTCATCAAGACCGACAAGGGCGACATGACCATTGAGCTTTTGTCCGAGGTGGCGCCTCTCACGGTCAACAACTTCGTGTTCCTCGCCCGCGATGGCTTCTACGAAGGCAACCAGTTTCACCGGGTCATCAACGGGTTCATGATCCAGGGAGGGTGTCCTAAAGGCGACGGAACCGGCGGCCCTGGCTATCGGTTCCGAGACGAGGAGGTTACGCGCTCATACACTCGGGGCACCCTGGCCATGGCCAACGCGGGCCCCAACACCAATGGAAGCCAGTGGTTCATCGTGCACGGGGACAGCGTGGGCCTGCCGCCGAACTACACCATTTTCGGCGCGCTCACCGACGGCGACGACGTGCTGGAGGCATTGGCGACCTCGCCGGTACGACAGAGTCGCAGCGGAGAGAACAGCCAACCCACCGAGCGGTTGGCCATCCAGAACATCGAGATCACCGAAACCGACCTCAGTTAGCCATCCGGTTCATTGCAACAGCAAGAGACTGGTGGCAGGGGTGGGCTCGCGCCTGCCCCTGTACTATTTCGCGTGTGGACGATTGTCAGACTGTCTCGCGAGCCGCGCTCTCGTTCGCTTGATCTGGGACGCTCCAGTTCGTTTGGAGAATATGCCGCGTCGCCCTCCGTTGCGCAGTTTCAACCCCTAGGCATAGCCAGCTCGCGGGAGCCGACGCAACCGTGGCAGCGAGTGAACACATGACACTTCGGCCCAATTCGCTCTACTACGGTTGGATTGTAGCCGCCGCGTCGGGAAGCATCGGGTTCGCCAACGCCGCGTCCGCCATATCGATACTGACCATATTTGTCGTCCCCATGTCCCGGGAATTCGGATGGGGGCGCGCGGAGATTGCCGGGGCCACATCGCTGGGCGCGATCCTGGGAGCGGCGTTGGCGCCTTTCATCGGTCGATTGGTGGACCGATTCGGTTCGCGGTTGACGTTGGTGATCAGCGGGGCTGTCATCGGCTTTGGCTGCTTGTACCTGTCGATGGTGCAAACTCTGGCTGGGTTCTACGTAGCCTTTACGATTTCGCGAATCGCGGATCAGGGCGGAGTCAAAATAGGAACGTCCGTCGCTGCCGGCAAGTGGTTTCAAAGGTATCGGGGCCGGGCTACCGGCTTGGTGTTTCTGGTCGAGACAATGGGAGTCATAGCGCTGGCTCCCATGACGCAACTGGTGATCGACCTATCCGGGTGGCGTTCAGCCTGGCTGTCCTTGGCGGTTGTAATGTTTCTCTTGGGGGTGGCCCCGGCCGCCATTTGGGTGCGCCGACAACCGGAAGACATGGGGTTGCTGGTTGACGGCGGGCCCGCCAATAATGCGGCTGGGAGAATCGGGTTGGAACCGATCGCCGGCGAAGCGCCATCGCCATCGGTGACGTTGCGTCAGGCGGCCGGCGCTCCGCCTTTTTGGATCGCGCTGGCATCAATGTTCCTGGGCAGCAGCGCGATGGCCGGGCCCGGGCTACACCTTGCGCCGTACCTGACGGAGCGGGGCTTGGATTCGACCGCGGTGGTGACGGCCATCAGCGTCATGGCCACATCGGGCGCCGTTGGCGCGATTTTAGCTGGCGCTGTCGCCGACCGTGTTTCGCCCCGGTGGTTGATGGTAACGCTGTACCTGGCGGGTACGGTGGCGTTGCTGCTGCTCGTCGGGGCGGATACACTGCTTGAGACCTATGCGGTAGTGATCCTAATGGGGTTGATCGGTACTGGGATCAACACGTTGGCGCCATTGATGTGGGCGGCCAACTACGGGCGTGGGTCCCTGGGATCGATTCACGGAGTTGGCCGGGCGTCGCAGGTCTTGGGATTCGCGGTGGGGCCGCTGGTGTCTGGGATCGCCTACGATAGCTCCGGCTCCTACCGGGATGTGTTCTTGGCGCTGGCCGGCGTGGCGCTGGTGGCGGCGGCGTTGATGGGCGCGGCCGGGGCCGGGGCGGGAGGCCAAGCCGCGGCACGGGGCGGATCTGGCCAGGATTAGGAATCACCAGCGGAGGTGGCCGCCGGCGCCGAGACCTGGGTGGTTTCCGCTGGGGTGGTAGGAATTTGGGGGCGTTTGGCGAACAGGAAACAGACCCCACCCATGAAATTGAACCCAGCCAAGACCAGGAAGGCGTTGGTGTACGAACCCTGCCAGTCGTACATGTAGCCAGCGAATGGGCTTGAAAGCAGCAGCAGTCCGTTCATCGGTATGGTGCTGATGCCCAGGATCTTGCCGAAGTTGCCGCGTCCGAAGTATTCGCCTCTGATGGAAGTGGTGAGCGGATTGCGCCCGCCAAAACCAATTCCGAATATGACGGCGAAAGAGTAGAACATCCATAGCTCTGAGCTGAAGGTGAGGAGGACAACCGCGCTGGCCTGTATCGTAGTGAACACGAACAGGCCCACCCGTTTGGGGAACCGATCTCCCACATACCCGCCCACAGGCTGCGAGAACATGGAGATCACGGTGTACAGGATGACCACTGTGCCGGCGTATTCCTGGAATCCCGCGTCCTTCAATAGCAAGCCCAGGTGGGTGAATATGGCCAATATGATCATACTGGTCATGCCGTGGCCGACCGCGATTAACCAAAAGGCCGGCGTTCTCACCGCCTGCTGGGCCGTTAGGCCCTGGGGTTGGACCTGGTTTGTTGCGCCACGGCGGGCCTGCTGAGGCAAGGAGCCCTCGACCTGAAGTCCCATGTCCTCGGGACGGTTGCGGATCAGGTAGGAAAGCGGGAGGGCAACCGCCAGGATGACGACCGCCAGGATCAGGGCGACATTTTCCCAACCAATGGCTCGGCCGATGTTCAGGGTATGGTTGGTAAAGGGAACGCCAATGCTGCCGTTGATGCCGAGGTCGATGAGAGGGATTACCAGCAGCGCGCCGCCGCGGCTCATGAAGTTGGCCCAGCCCATGGCCGACGCCATTCGCCGCGAGAACCAGTTGTTGATGGTGGTCATCATGGGCACCCAGCTGCCCATGCCCTGACCAGCGGCCATGACAATGTAGGCCACGTAGAACATATAGAGCGGCGCGACCGGCCAGAATCCAGCGTCGATCTGCCAGAAGATCAGAAAACCGATACCCAAGATGATGAACCCGATGAGCACCATCTTGCGGCCCCCGAGTTTATCGGTTAGGTAGCCTTCAATGGGCCCCATCAAGCCGCCTTCAATGCGGGTCAAGGTGAGGGCGAGGGATAGTTGTCCCCGCGGCCAGCCGAACTGATTCTCCAGGGCCACTGCCCATAGCGTCATGGCGTGAAATAGCGGCACGGTGGCAATTGTCATCACAAAGCCGGTTGCGATGACGATGTACCAGCCGTAATAGATGTTGGGCCGGCGGAATCCGAAACGCGAGCCGCCGGAAGGCGGCGTCAAGGTAGTCATGACAGAAGGTAGAACGTCGTCCGCCGCAGGCGGACAGGTTCGGTGGCGCCGCTCATTCTACGCTTTCTGCGAATATGGACACAAGGCATAGTGCATGATCTCGAATATCACGACACGTGCCCGGAAACCGGCGGCTTGAGATAGCCACTCTGCTCCCGTCGCGGCGACCAAGAGCATAACAACCAGCAGGGGTTGGCGCTCGAACCACAACCATGACGCGGCTAGACGATGGGCGGCGAGTCTAACGCGTCGGCATTCCAGATCATTGGGTAGACTCCTCCGGTGGAAGCAGGTCCGCAAGAGCAATGCCTTTTTCCGCAGCGACCTTAGCCAGCCATGTATTGTAGCGTTGCGCGGCTTCTGCTCGACCGACAGCTCGGCCCTCGGTACGGCCCTCAGCATGGCCTTTGGTACGGCCCTCAGCATGGCCCTCGGCGCGGCCCTCAGCATGGCCCTCGGCGCGGCCTTCCGCCAAGCCTTCGGCGCGCGCCTCTGCCCGCATTTTCGCCCGCCACTTTCGCCTTTCATCCAATGCCCAAAACATAAGCCTTGCTCCTCTCTCCGCCAGAACGGCCACCATAGCGTACAATACGGCGGCCAAGTCGACCAAGCCGGATGCCGCTTCAAGATTCACCGACGATAACCAGCGCTCTTGTTGCGTCCAGTATGTTAGCAAAGTCGTCGTCGCGAAGATTCCGAACGGGGCGACCATCGCGTGACGCCGCAACCATCTCCTTTCCCACCAATCACCCATTGCGTTCTCCACAGTTTAGCATCGCCGACGCCGGTCCCGCCAAGACTGCGGCCCGGCGTCGATGGAGATGGTAGCAAGCTTTGCCCCTCCGCCGTAACCAGCCGGGCGTCACCAAATTGCAGGTCAACATGGCCGGACATGGGTTCAGTGGTACAATCGCGTTACAATCCCAACTCCGCACGAGGTTCTTTGACTATGAGCATTGATGTTGCGACTGCCATTGCGCGAATTTTGAAACAGGAAAGCGTCGAGTGGGTTTCCACCTTCCCGGTCTGCCGGGTGAACAACGCTTTGGGGCGCGAGGGCGTGCCCATGATCATGATGCGGGACGACCGCTATGCCGTGGCCCTGGCCGACGCCTATTCCCGGGTAACGGGCGGCGACCGTATTGGCGTGTGCACGGTGCAGGGCGGAGTGAACGGCGCCGGCCTACAATATGCCTATCCCGGTTTGGCCCAAGCTTTCGAGGACAACTCGCCGATGCTGTGCATCACCGACGGCGTTCCGGCCGGTAGTTCCGAGAACACCCAATTCGACGTGACCACCAGCCTTAAAACCGTGACCAAGTGGTTCGGTTACATCGACCGCCCAGAGCGAACGCCCGAGTTTCTCCGGCGCGCGTTCTCGATGCTGCGCAGCGGCCGTCCCGGTCCAGTGGTTTTGGCGGTTCCCAACGCCGCCGGCATCTACGACGAGACCGTGGACCAGTACCATCCCGTCCGCGGTTACCGGTCGGCCCCAGACCCTTCGGACGTCGTCCAAGCCATCGACTTGCTGATGGGCGCCGCGAATCCGTTGATCTACGCCGGCGAAGGGGTTATCTACGCGGGAGCTTCGTCGGAATTGGTGGCCCTGGCAGAGCTATTGAACGCGCCGGTGATCACCACGCTGAAGGCCAAGGGCGCCTTCCCGGAAAACCACCCGCTGTTCGTGGGCGTGCGCGGCGAGCATCCCATCGCATACCTGAACAAGAGCGACGTGATCCTGACGGTGGGCAGCAGCCTGTCGCCAGGGCGGTTCACCCACGGCATACCCAACGCGCCCAGCAAGACCATCATCCAGTGCAACCTGGACGAGTTCCACATCAACCGTATCTTTCCGACCCATCATGCGGTACTGGGCGACGCCAAATTCACGTTGCAGGCGCTGGCCGACGAGGTATCTGGTCGCACCAACGGCGCGGGCCGTCCCGCCGGCAACGTGGTGGCTGAGGTGCGGGAGGCGCGAGACGCCGGCCTCGCAGAGTATCGTGAGGCCATGGCCTCCAGCGACGCTCCCATCAATCCATACCGCGTGTTCGGCGACATGATGAAGGTATTGGACCCATACAAGTCATTCGTGACCCATGATTCAGGCAACACGCGAGACCAATTGAGCACGGTGTACGACACGCTCATCCCGCGGGGTTTCCTGGGCTGGGGCAACATTTCGACGTTGGGTTTCGGACTGGCTGGCGCCATGGCGGCCAAGTTGGCCTATCCCGACCGTCAGTCGGTGGCGGTAACCGGCGACGCGGGCGTTGGGTACATGCTGGGCAACTTGGAGGTTCCGGTGCGGCAGAACCTGGGCATCACGGTGGCCCACGTCGCCAACGGCGGGTTCGCCGGCTATGGTCCCGGATTCTGGGGCGACGGACACGATCCGTTCACCCACCGGGTGCTGGGACCGGAGGACGTGAACATGTCGCGGGCCGTGGCCGAGATGGGACTCTACACCGAGCGGGTAACGGAGCCTGCGGACGTGATACCGGCCTTCCAGCGGGCGTTGGCGGCCAACGAATCAGGGCAGCCGTCGTACTTGGAGTTCATTTGCTCCCAGTACCCACGCTACGGCGGCTTCGCGCCCAGCTCCATCGCTCACTAGACGCGAACGCCCCGGCGAGACAATACGAAGCGGGCCAGAGGAAACGCCCCTCTAGCCCGCTTCCCTTTGGCGCAAGGTATCGGAACGTTCAGCACCGCTTTGAAACTTGGCAACCCTCAGGGTGGACGCTGCGAGGCAATGAGGAGCTGGCCCGCGCAGACGCCTAGACTGTTGGCTCGAAGGCTCTGGACAGGCTGAGCATGCTTCCCTCTTGTCCAGTTTGCCTTGGAAAGCATAGCTGTGGATCGGGCTTTCAATCGCGAGGGCGGGTAGACTTGACCGTAGTCGGAGACAGAAGTGGGCAATGGGGGAACCGACGCGTTTTCGAGGTGCGGGATTAGCGCAAGTGGCTAAAATTTGAAACTAGATCATTCTGGGTTGGCTTATCTGAGGTTCGCAGATAAGAAGCCCAACGATGGCTGAGAATTTATGCAGACTTCGATCGTAGGTGTGAAACGCGTCCACCTGAAATCCTGATTGCGCTAGCCACATTGCAGTTGACAAGTGCACTGCGTCCAGGGGCTTCAAGCTCCAGCCTTGAGCAATTGCGTTTCTTATCATGGAGCGCGCTTGCCGGCCGATGCCGTCGTGAAATTCCACCATGGAGACAGCGTTCGGATCGTTCCAGAGGTTGTCTATTTTTTGCTCCTCTTGCGGGTCTAGAACTCTGCGCGCCTGCTCGGAAGCGGCGAAGGCGACTTCAACCTGAGTAAGGGCTGATGTGTAAATTGCTACGCTACCATTGGCGGTCATGTTCAACAAAGCATCCAAAGTGGGCATGCGGTCAGGGTGCCCGTTGATGTATGAAAGAAACAGGTTGGCATCCCAATAGATGAGGGTGTCCGGCATCAGGAATCCCTCAATAGGCGTATGGCGTCCTCAGGCAGAGGGGCGCCGGTTCGCCATGGCGCTGCCCCTCTGGCCTCAAGGTAAGATCCGGGAGGGGTGTCGCCTAGTGTCTCCACGGCGACTATTTGCCTGATAGCGATTGGACGTCGGGTCTCAGCTTCCCTAGATATACGACCGGTTACAGTCGCTCGGCGACCCCAGGCTTCCCGCATTAGTTCCTCTTGGCCTACGGCCAAATAACAGGCCACCGCTTTATCGTGAAGGGTGTCGTAAAGGTTGAACCGCAAGCCGCCGCGGTTGCTCAATGTTTGTACCGTCCCAGTAATTGCGCCGATAGCCATAGCCGGAGCAGGGCGGGTTGGAGTCCGATCGGGCACGTAGATCGTGTAATCGATATCTGGCGTTTCAAACCTTACGTAATCCGTATTTCGGGTCAATTCTCGAATTGCGTAAGCAGCTGTTAGAGATCGTTGACTAAGTTGCGGCAGGTCGTTTCCCTGCGATAGCGCGGCGCCAATCCTTTCGTAGTGATTGACGATCTGCTCCACCGTGGCCGGATTGTTACATTCACCGCGGAGGGTTACGACCGCGCTGCCGGGCTGCAAATCCTCAACTACCCAGGCAACACCGGCGGTTCTGGGCGTCAGCGCCGCGATCAAACGTCGGAAAGCAGCCACCCCGTGCTCAAGGCGCTCAATCTCGACGCGCCCTCCGAGCTCAAATGTGAGCGTATTCTTGGCCATCTTGATCCCTTTGCTCCACTGTCGCCCATTTGGCGTCGACAGAGACGGAACCGTTGTATTGATATCCAGATCGCCATCGCCGTTTTATCAATCGCGATTTCCGCCCCCACAATGCAACCGCAGACTTCTTTGCCAGACACCCCCTACCCTCCCAAGAAGCCCTCCACCAGGGTTACGAACCGCTCGGTGGCTTCCAGTTCGGGGTGGTGGCCGCAGTTTTCGATGATTTCCAAGCGGCTGCCTGGGATGCGACGGTGGTACTCCTCGCCCGCGCCCACCGGCACGATGCGATCCTGCGCGCCCCAGACCAGCAGCGTCGGGATGCGTTCGAGGCGGTACACCTGATTCACCAGCGCAGGGTCGTGCATGTACGGCCGCCACGCCACCCGGCAGGTCGTCTCCATGCCGCTCTCCCACCGTTCCAGCACGTCCTCTTCCGGTTCGGCGGGACAGACGGTTCGGTACTCCGGCGTGCCGTCCGGGTCCAGCAGGGAATCGCGGATGAACATGGGCGGCGTAACCTCGAAGATATCGTAGATCTCGCCGCCGGGCGGGCGAATGCCGCCGGCGCCCACCAGGATCAGGTGGCCGAATTGCTGCGGACACATGGTGGCCAGCTCGGCCGCGACCCATCCCCCGAAGGAGAATCCCATCAGGTCAGCGCCCTCCAGGCCCAGCTTGTCCAGCGCGCCCAGGTACCAGATGGCCAGGTCGTGTATCTTCATCGACCAGTCCAGCTGGTCGGAGCCGCCGATACCGGGCAGCGACGGGATGTGCAGGGTGTGATTCTGGGCCAGGGCCTGGTGGTAACGCAGCCAGCCGGGATGCCCCAACTCGTCGGGCAAAATGACCAGAGGGGAGCCGGACCCGCCGGTGACCACCTCCACGTTAACTCCCGACACGGCGGTGATGTTGGTAGTCCAGGGCTGCGTTGCAGTTGTCATAGCGTCAAAATTCCTTGGCAAGGTTCCCCCTCGCGTGGCGAGAGGGCAGGGTTGGGGAGATCGCTAACATCATAGCCGGCGGCCCGGAGTCGCGCAAGTTGAAACCCACCCACCCTGCGTTCGGGCCGGCATTGTTCCCGCGCCCAGGATGGTAACGCGACCCCGTTGGCCATGGAGCGCCTCTCTTTCATTGCGCGCCTCCCTATCTGTCATTGCGAGCGCAGCGCGGCAATCCCGCTGAACTCAACCAACGGCCTTTAGCCCTCCGACGAGCTTGCCACGGCCTACGGCCTCGCAATGACAGTCGAGGGACGCTCCTCTTTATCTGTCTTTGCGAGCGCAGCGCGGCAATCTCGCTGAACTCAACCAACGGCCTTTGGGCACGCCGACGAGCTTGCCACGGCCTACGGCCTCGCAATGACAGTCGAGGGACGCTCCTCTTTATCTGTCTTTGCGAGCGCAGCGCGGCAATCTCGCTGACCGCAACCAACGGCCGTTCGCCCTCCGACGAGATTGCCACGGCCTATGGCCTCGCAATGACAGTCGAGGGACGCTCCTCTTTATCTGTCATTGCGAGCGCAGCGCGGCAATCTCGCTGAACTCAATCAACGGCCGTTCGCCTCCCGCTCCCGGCGGCCGTTCGCCCAGGCAGCGGGATTGCCGCGTCGCTGGCGCTCCTCGCAATGACAGTTGGGGAGGCGCTCCTTGCAATGACAGTTGGGAAGGCGCTCCTTGCAATGACCGGTGAAGGCGGCGGATCGAGGCGCATCTGGTATCATCCGTGCGGTGGCGGTCGATGCCGACGCTACTGAACTAACGCCAACGCTTCACCGATGCCAACAAGGAGCTGAACCATGGCCACGCAAACCCTGACCATTGACTCCCAGGTGCATGCCTACGAGCGCAACCGACCCGAACGCCCGTGGATCGGCTTTCTCACCGGGCCCGACGAGGTTACGGGCGATGACATGGTGGCCGCCATGGACGCCGTGGACGTGGACGGCGCGCTGCTGATCTCTCCCTTCTCGCTGTACGGATACGACGCCAGCTACGCCCTGGAAGTGTACGCCCAGCACCCCAGCAAGTTCGGCCTCATCCGTCCTTTCGACCCTAATTCCGACAGCATCGACGCGGACATGGCGGCGTGGACTTCCACTCCTGGCGTGGTGGGCGCGCGGATCATGCTGGCCAACTCCGACTACGAAGCCGTCCACCCTGGGCTGAACGGCATCCTGGCGGCTGGCGGCCGGGCCGGCGTTCCGGTAAACGTCATGGCGGCGGGCCGGTTGCCGTTGCTCCGCGAGTTGGCCCGGCGCAACCCCAACACGCAAATCGTCATTGACCACGTGGGGCTGGCCCAGCCTTTCGACCCGCCTCCGCCGGCCGAACCCTTCGCCGACCTCGCCAACGTCCTGTCCCTGGCGGAACTGGACAACGTGGCGATCAAGATTTCCGGCGCCGGCACCCTGTCCCACGCCGGCTTCCCCTATCCCGACATCTGGGAGCCGCTGGGCCGCATCTTCGACGCCTACGGCCTGGAGCGGTGCCTGTGGGGCACAGACTGGACCCGGGCGGTGAAACTGCTCACCTACGAGCAGGGGGTGGAGGCCTTCCGCCTCACGGACACGCTGTCGGACTCCGACCGGGCCATCCTGATGGGCGGCGCGTTGGCCAACATCTACAAGTGGTCGCCAGTGGTGGCCGAGTAGCCAACGAGGTCGTGGCCCCACTGTCATTGCGCCTTCCCCATCTTGTGGCATGGCGAGCGCCCGTTTTTCTGTCATTGCGAGCGCAGCGCGGCAATCTCGTTGACCGCAACCAGCGGCCGTTGGCGCTCCGGCGGCCGGGGGCGGGCGGCCGTTCGCCCAGGCGTCGAGATTGCCACGTCGCTTTGCTCCTCGCAATGACAGGTGGGGGGTGGCCCCGCAATGACAGGTGGGGGGTGGCCTCGCAATGACAGGTGGGGGGTGGCCTCGCGATGATAGTGGGGCGGAAGCGCTGGCCCTGACCTGTCATTGCGAGCGTAGCGCGGCAATCTCGTTGACCGCAACCAGCGGCCGTTGTCGCTCCGGCGGCCGGGGGCGGGTGATGGCGGCGGCGCTTAACGTTGCAGGGGCAGGTACGTAACCTGCCCCTGCGGTTTGCTGGGCCTTGCGTGGGCCCGACGCGCTTCGTTCTGGTGAACTAGGCGGCCGGACGCCTCGCCATGACGATGGCGACCACGCCGATCACCGCGGCGACGATGCCGACGATGAGCGCGATGATGCCCATGGGACTGGGCGCTCCGGCGGGGCCGGTCGCTCCAGCGGGGCCAGCGGGACCAGGACCGCCCGAAGGACCGGGCAGACCCTGTTCACCCTGCGGACCAGCGGCGCCAGCGGGACCCTGCGGTCCAGCGGGGCCAGCGGGCCCGGCAGGACCAGCGGCGCCAGCGGGACCAGGCACGCCCGGAGGCCCGGGAGGCCCGTCTGAACCACCGTCCGCACCGCCCATCATGGCAGCCAGGTCAGCGTCCAGCCTGATGATCTCACGGCCGCCCGACATCCAGTTGTACTCGTAGGCGGACATGCGGTCCCCGACCATGAAGGTCACGGCGCTGTCGCCGCCGGTGGGCTGCATCAGCTCCAGGGGGCCGAACTTGCCGTTGTCCATCACCATGGCTTCGCCGAGCTTCTGCTCGCCCGCCATGGCGACGATCATCGTCCCTTCGCCAACCGGCAGGCCGTCGGCCATGGCGGTGCCAAAGAGGAATGCTGGCGGCAGGTTCGCGCTGGGCGCTCCGCCCTGGGCTGCTACCAGCCCCAGGGGCAACGCCAGCAGCAGGGCAATCAATGCCGCCGCCGCCATCGCTCCAATTCTCTTCATATCAATGTGCTCCTGCTGTTGGGTGTTCCTCACCCCGCCGCCATCTATGGTTTTGGCCACCGTGGTTTTGGGGTGAGGGCCTTCTTTCGCTTCAGGCTGCTTTGCCTGTCATCTCTGATACGCCGCCGAGGGCTTACCAGATGTTCAGGCTCCAGCAGTCTTCCGCGGCGCAGGTGAAGTCAACCAACTGGCCGCTCCAGTTCACTCCGGTCTGATCGGCCTTGACCAGCACCCAGTAGGGCTGTCCGCTGATGAGTTCGGTCAGAGTGTTCAGCTCGGAGAACTCGGGACGCGGGTCGAAGAACGTCCATTCCTTGGTGGAGTTGTTGAAGTGGAAGATGGCGTCGAGGTTGTCGCCCAGGTCCGAAACGGCGTCAGGCAGGGTGGTCGCCGTGCCCACGGCCGCCGCCTCGTCCAGTATCTCCAGCTGGGCCACCGCGGTCTCGTTGCCCACGGTCACCTGGACGCTGTAGTGTCCGGCGTCAACGGCGGGGACCAGCAACCCGGCTACGGTGGCGTTGCCATCGCGGTCGGTGTTGACGTTCTGGTTGCCCAGCCGGTTGGCTCCGGCGATGCGAACCTCAGATACCAGCGTGAACACCGGCATTCCCAGCAGCTCGATGCTGATGGTCTCGCCGGGGCGCACCGCGCTGGGGCTCACCGAGATGCCCGAAGTGGGCGTGCTGAAGGACGCGTCTTCCTCGATGTCTCCGCCGTACTCGGCGAAGGTCACCGTTACGTCGTGCTCGTCGCCCAGCGCGATGCCGGAGCTGAGCCGATACTGGAAGGAGAAGCGACCCGTGCGGTCGATGGAGGCCGAACGGTCCTTGCCCTCAACCGAGATGTCCACGGAGAAGTCCTGGTCATCGGTGGAGAAGGGCCAGTTCTCGCCGCTGATGGTGATGTAGTCCCGAGGGCCGGCCACCGCGGG
This sequence comes from Dehalococcoidia bacterium, assembly GCA_965221295.1. Lineage (GTDB taxonomy): Bacteria > Chloroflexota > Dehalococcoidia > Lucifugimonadales > UBA3495 > Bin87. The sequence continues at coordinate 126,543 of OZ244879.1, forward strand.
CGTCACGCTGATGGTGGGCTCCAAAATGGTGATGTCGGCCTCGCCCTCGAAGCCGGTGGAGTCCACCACTTCGATGGTGTAGGTGTCGGCGTCCAGGGCCGGGTTGCCGCTGGTGGCGCCGCGGTTGGTCACGGTCCAAACGCGAGCCTCGACCACGAACTGGCCGTTGCTGTCGATCTGGATGGCGCCGCCCTCAACGCCGGCTTCCGCCACGTCCAGCGGTTCGCCGTCGATGGTGATGTCGGCGACGTTGATGTGGGACTCGCTGTCGAAGCCGCGACCCTCGATGATGATGGTGTCGTTGGCGACGACTTCGCTGGAGCTGATCTGGAGGCTGGAAGCTTCCACGCCCAGGTAGACGCGCTCGGTGCCGGCCGCGCCCTTGACCGCGATCTGAACGCGGGCGTCCAGGCCGCCGGGCAGGTCGAACGTGTAGTCGCTATCGTCCCTTTCAACTTCGAAGTTGCAGATGGCTAGGTCAGGGCAGGTGCCGTCGGCGCGCCAGATGTGGCGAGGGCCGACGCTGATCTGCTCGATGGTTCCCACGTCGCGCGGCTTGAGGGTGATCTCGTCGCCGTAGCTGGCCGAAGCGGGGCTGACGGTGAGGGAGCCTTCAAGGTCGAAGACCTTTACCGCCCGGGCGAACCGGGGGTCGCCGGCTTCGGAGTCGGCGGCGCAGATGTAGTTGACCGCGCCGGCGTCAAACTCGTCCTGGTGCACCGTGAAGCTCACCGAGAACTTGTCGTCGCTACCCACCAGGGTCTCACCCAGCTTTTCGCCGGTCTGCATGATCAACTGGCAGTTGGCGCGTTGAGTGGCGGGGTCGCCCGCGGTCAGGTCGGTGTCGCTGACCAGCACGCGAACCTCGGCGCCGGTGCCGTTGTTGAACCCGGTGCCGGTTACGGTGATCTCAGCGCCGCGACCATTGTCCTCATCGCTGAGGCTGATCTTGGCCCAGGTGTTGACCGCATCCAGCGTGACCTGGGGGCCGTCGTTGTTGTCGGCGCCCGCGGGCAGGATGCTGTAGCCCACGCTGTGGGTACCCTGCTCGGTGGGGTTGTTCACGCCGGCCTTGTCCAGCACCAGCTGGAGGCCCACGGTGTCGGCGGCGGACCAGGCGTCGAAGCCCGTGTCGTTGCCGGGGTTCATGTCGGGCACGAAGACCTGGATGGACCAGTCGTCGTCGCCGCCAAAGTGGTCGTCGTCGTCAACAACCACGGCGTCGGTCACATAGACGCGACCGGTGGACGCGCCGATGAAATAGACCCGGCTGTGGTCGATGTCGCCCACCTGGAAGTCGTCCTCCAGGTAGAGTTCTACGGAACTGCCCGCTTGCAGCGCGCCGGGCTCGCCCAGGGTCAGCGTGAGCTTGACGCTGGCGCCGCCGGTGGTGCTGCTGTTGTCGAAGGCATCCTCAGCCGCCGGAGGAGCTGGCGCGAACGGGTTCGTCGGCTCGGTTTGCGCCTGCGCCGATCCCGGCAGCGCCGAGAGCGCGACAATCACGGCCAGCGCCCCGATGACGGCCAATCCCATCACCAGCGACATCGGCCAGATGTGCTTTCTGGTTGTGTTTTTCATTTGACAAAATCTCCTTTGAGATTGCCGTTTGCTAACTGGCGGCGGCCCCACTGCTGGGTTGGGGGTTGTTGGCTCCCGCTCCGGGGGCCGCCGCTAGCCCAATGAGATTGATTGCGCTTTAGCTTTCCGTTGGCCGACTAGAACGACGGCTGTGGAGGGTCATCGCTGCCGCCGGAGGCGGACGGAGTGCCGGTGGCGATGCTGGCCCAGGCGCTCCAGGTCGTGGACCCGTTGGCGTGGTCCTGGCCGGCGGTTACCGTGAAGGCGTACTCCGAGCCGTTGTCCAAACCGTCAAGGACGTGGCCGGTGTTGCTGTCGGCAGCTTCCCAGATGAGGTTGCTGTAGTCTCCAGCTTCCCGGTCAGACTGCTTGATGGCGGCGACCCAGTGCCGGTCGGAGTTGGCTCCGGCGGTCCAGCTCAGGGTCAACATGCCGTCGCCGGACGCTGCCGCCAGGTCGCTGGGGGCGCCGACGCTACCGTCGGAGGGTTGCTCCACTGTGACCATGAAGGTCTGGGTGGCGGGACCGGACATGCCGTCGGTGGCGCGCACCGTGATGGTGGCGGTTCCAACGCCCACGGCGGTAACCGTGATCGCGCCGGACACTCCGTCGGCGGCGGCCGTGGCCACGCCGTTGTTGTTGGAGAAGGCCGAGTAGGTCAGCGCGTCGTTGTCGGCGTCGCTGAAGTTGTTCAGGACGTCGACGCTCATCGCGGCGTCGCCAATGGTCATGGTGACGTCATCGATGGAGCCACGCCGGGTGGGCGCGCGGTTGTCGGTGACCGGAGCCACCGTGCCCGTGTAGCTCACGGTGGTGGCCGCCGTCAGCGACTTGCCGCCGATGGTGCTGACCACGTTGACGGTGATGTCGCCCGAGGGGGCGTCCTCACGCAGCAGGATGCGGAAGTCGGCGGTGCCGTCGGCTCCCAGCGGGGCCGCGTTCAGGTTGTTCACGCCGATGATCGACGCGTCCGTGGAACGGACGGCGACGGTGGCGTGCTCGCCCTCGACGTTGTGAGGGACGTTGCCGTTGGCGTCAACCACGGTGACCGTGCAGTCGGTCAGACCGGTGCTGGCCGGAATGGCCGTGGGGTCGCAGGCCACTGAGATGGAGTCGGCCGGGCCGGCCACGGTGATTGACAGGTCGTAGCTGGCGTCCCCGTTAGAAACCGTGATGACGTGGGTGCCCGAGGGGGCGCCCTGCTTGACGGTGATGGTCTGCAACGGATCGAGCCTACTGAAGGCGTCGTTTACGGCAGCCTTGGCGGCCGCGTCAGCGCCGCCGGCTTCGCCATCGGCCGAGCCGGTGGCGTCGTTGCCCAAGGCGTCCTTGGAGATAGCGTTGTAGAAGAAGGCATCGCCCGCCGTGAGAACGCCGACATCCTTCAGAGGAGCTGCGTCGTCGTCATCGTAGGTGCGGATTTCCTCGCCACATGCGCCTGTCTCTACCACTTCGGCAGTGGAGGCGTCATTGTCATGGTCCCAAGTGTCGCCGGGGGTGCAGGCGTAGGCTGCGGCTTCCACCGTGGCGGCGGGGCCGCTGCGCTCGATGTTGCCTTCCACGGTTACGCCGCCCAGAGTCGCGGAGACCGTGTTCCTCACGGCGCCGCTGGTGGGCAGACCGGTTACGGTGGCGGTTTCCTTTCCGCTGTCAGCGTCTCCCAAATTGGTGGGCGCATCGGCGCGCAGGCGGATGGTCTTCAGGCCGGAGCCCTCGAAAAGCACGTCTTCGCCGCCATCAACTGCCACGTCAATCCAGCCGAACAGCGGGTTGCCGTTGGCGTCCTTCAGGTGGACGGTGACCGTGGACTTCCCTCCGGCGATCGCGCCGGCCTCGACGGTAGATTCGTCAGCGTCAACACTGCCCTGGAAGACGATGATCGCCATGGACTCAACGCTATTTAGCACTACCGGCGATTCGTTTGCGGAGACAAGTGAAGTATTGCTGAAGATGACAAAAGCCATGCCATCGTCGTTGGCCCGGGTCCGCGCCACGGTGTGAGTAGCGGAACCTGGGGTGGTTGCGCCGGTGTTGGGGTTGGAGCTCTCTGCCGGCAGGCTCAGCAGGCTTCCGTCAAAGGTAGTCCCAACCGCAGCGGCGGTGACTGTTTTTCCGTACGCCGTCGGTGCGTTACTAAAGGTCACGGACGCGCCTGTGATGCCAGTGCCGCTCGACGTGTAGGTATAGATGGAAGCTGCGGCCCCGTCGTTTTCGAACTCGAGGGTAACCGAGTCGCCCGCGGTGGTGCACAGCGTGAACCCGCGAGTTTCTGTGTCAACCGTGCAGGTGTGGCCATCTGCCTCGGCGGTTTGGCCGGTGGGCAGAAGCCAGAGGCCGGCGGAAATGAAGGCGGCCAGCGCGAGGACTGCCACCACAGCGATTGGCGCCGTGCCAATGCGTTTTCCAATCATTGTTCTCATTGTTGAAAGTCTCCTTGCAGCCTTCCCTGTGGGGGTTGGCTGGTACAAGCAGGTTGGTTTCGTTGGTTGGGTTTGGTTTGGATCGGTTTGGTTACTCAAGGGGAGTTTCAAAACCGGAGCCGGGGTTGTCGCGCCCTCTAGCGGTGAGCCTTTCCCACCCTGTCATTGCGAGCGCAGCGCGGCAATCTCGTTGATCGCAACGCGCGGCCGTTCGCCTTCGGGGGCGGGATTGCCGCGTCGCTAGCGCTCCTCGCAATGACAGATACTTTGGTCATTGCGAGCGCTACCCACCCTGTCATTGCGAGCGCAGCGCGGCAATCTCGTTGATCGCAACGCGCGGCCGTTCGCCTTCGGGGGCGGGATTGCCGCGTCGCTAGCGCTCCTCGCAATGACAGATTGTGAGTCATTGCGAGCGCAGCGCGGCAATCTCGTTGATCGCAACGCGCGGCCGTTCGCCTTCGGGGGCGGGGTTGCGGACGTGGTTCCCCGGTCGATTGGGAAGTAGTTGGACGGTGGCACCTCCTTATTGGTGGCAGGCCCACGGCCGGAGGCGTCCCAGCGGGCGTCGGCGCGGAGCGCGCGGGCCGGGATGGAACGGCAGGGCGTGGGCAAGCGTCGTTTGGCATGAGATTCACGGGCTACATTGTAACGAGGGAAACATTACGCGAGTATTACGGCAGCGAACCAATTTTTGCCGTTTTCCAGAAAACAACCAACGCCGGCGGGGGTGGGGGGAGCGCTAGACCAATCCGAGACGTTCTAGGTCGGGCTCCGTCCAGAGGGTACCGCTGAGGACGCTGCGCAACGTGCCCAGGGGCAAAGTGTCGCCGGAGCGATGGTAATGGATGACGACGCGCCGGCCGTCATCGTGTCGGTAAACCCGCGACGAACCACCAGTGCGCCTGTATCTGAAGCCATCCCGTTCCAAGGCGCTCACCAACTCGCGTGCGGACGCGTTTCTGAGCCGCCGCGCGAGGTTCTGTGGTGAGGTCATGGCGTGGTCAGCGGTTCTCGGATGATCACTGCGCCGTCCGCTTGAAGGATTTCGCCGGCATCCACCATGTCGGCGACGTAAGCGGTGGCGGCGTCGCCCAGGGCGGCCAGGGCTTCGTTTCGGGAATGCCCCCAGGCGGCGCAACCGGGCAGGTCGTCGATCCATGCGCTCCAGCGACCGTCGTCATCCTGCTCGATCCGGGCTTGGTACTCTGCCATCTCACTGAATCCCTGCAACAAGTGGTTGATGGGAACATTGTACCAGCGACTCGGCAATCCCGATGCCTGGGCGGACGGCCGGCGAGGCGGGGGCGTAGCGCCGCGCGTTGCGATCAACGAGATTGCCGCGCTTCGCTCGCAATGACAGGTGGGGAAGGGGGCGCAATGACCATAGCATCTGTCATTGCGAGGCCGAAGGCCGTGGCAATCTCGACGCCTGGGCGAACGGCCGCCGGGGCGGGGGGCGGAGCGCCGCGCGTTGCGGTCGTCGAGATTGCCGCGCTTCGCTCGCAATGACAGGTGGGGAAGGGGGCGCAATGACCATAGCATCTGTCATTGCGAGGCCGAAGGCCGTGGCAATCCCGACGCCTGGGCGAACGGCCGCCGGGGGGCGGGGGCGGTTACGTGTACCAACCGGCTGCCAGGTCTTTGCGCTGGGGGTTGGCGCCATCGATGAGCGCCTCTTTTTTGGCGCGCGACCATGATTTGAGCTGCTTTTCCCTGGCAATGGCAGCGTTGATGTCGGTGCACTCTTCGTAATGGACCAGTTTGGTAAGGTTGTAACGGGCGGTGAATGACCTGCCGCCGGCCTGCCTCCGATGCTCAAAAACGCGCCTGGCAAGGTCGTTGGTCACCCCGACGTACAGGGCGGTGAAGCGGGTATTGGCCATGACGTAAACGTAATAGGACTTGATGCCGGGCATGGCAGAGTTCTCCAACGTCCTGGTGGTCGAACGGCCGCGCGTTGCGGTCGTCGAGATTGCCGCGCTTCGCTCGCAATGACAGAGGGGGGAATGGCTCGCAATGACAGAGGGGGGAATGGCTCGCAATGACAGGTGGGGGACGCTCGTGGTGACTATAGCATCAGTCATTGCGAGGCGCGCCCCTTTAACCTGTCATTGCGAGGAGCGCCAGCGACGCGGCAATCCCGGCGCCTGGGCGAACGGCCGTTGGGGCGGGGGAGGCGAACGGCCGCTGGTTGCGGTCGTCGAGATTGCCGCGCTTCGCTAGCAATGACAGGGTGGGAAGGCTCGCGATGACAAGTGGGGAAGGGCTCGTGGTGACTATAGCATCAGTCATTGCGAGGCGCGCCCCTTTAACCTGTCATTGCGAGGAGCGTTAGCGACGCGGCAATCCCGATGCCTGGGCGAACGGCCGTTGGGGCGGGGGAGGCGAACGGCCGCTGGTTGCGGTCGTCGAGATTGCCGCGCTTCGCTCGCAATGACAGGGTGGGAAGGGCTCGCGATGACAAGTGGGGAAGGGCTCGCGGTAACCATAGCAACTGTCATTGCGAGGAGCGATAGCGACGCGGCAATCCCGATGCCTGGGCGAACGGCCGCCGGGTCGGAGGGCGGGGGAGGGCCGGGGGCCGTGGGGCGGAGGGCGGACCGGCGGGCGGCCATCGGAACGCGGTGACCTTCAGGCCGTTGACGCCTGCGCATTGGAACGGTTAGTCTGTACATACGTTCGCTGTTTTTGGCGAATGAATTTTTTGCCGCGCGCCGTTCATTGGCGCGTGCGCCAGGAGTTCGTGCACGTGTTGCATTGTCGTCGTTGTGAATCCGAGTCGCTGCTGGAACTGGTGAGGTTGGCCGGCGGCGACCATACGGTGTACCGCTGCCGGGACTGCGGGTTCCTGTTCAGTCCCCCCGACGGGTCGGCGGGCGCCGCAGAGATCGAGGCGTCGCCGCTGGGAGCCGACGGGCCGGACGTGCTGCGTCGCCGGGCCCAGGCCGCCGCCTCGCGTCGCCAGGCGCAGGTTGCCGCCGTGCAGCCGCGTCAGGGCTGGAGGTAGCGCTGGCCGGGACGGGGACGGACGCATGCAATGACGCCGGCGCGTCTTCAGCTACCGGCGGCGACGCGACCCGCCCGGCCACCGTCATCGAACCCACTCGGTTCGCAGAGGAGGTTCTGAGAGTCACTCTATGGGAGAAGCAACGGGACGTGCTGGAGGCAGTGCGGCGGGAGCGGCGCGTGGCGGTGAAGTCGGGCAACGGCCTGGGCAAGGGCTTCACAGCGGCGGTGGCCGTGCTGTGGTACCTGCACAGCCACGACCCGGGCATCGTGCTCAGCACGGCGCCCACCTTCCGCCAGGTGCGGCACGTGCTGTGGCGTCAGATCCACCGCCTGCACCGGCGGGCCGCCGACACCCTGGGCGGCCGCCTGCTCAGCGTCCGTTGGGACCTCTCCGAGGATAGGTACGCCCTGGGGCTGTCGGCCGACGGCGCCGACCAGTTCCAGGGCTTCCACTGCGAGAACGTGTTGGTCGTAGTCGACGAAGCTGAGGGCGTGGAGGAGGAGATCTACGAGGCGGTGGACTCCGTGATGACCTCGCGCAATCCCACCCTGCTGCTGATCGGCAATCCCACCACCACCGACGGGGCCTTCCATCGCGCCTTTCACCAGGAGCGCGGCATCTACGAGACCATCACCATATCGGCGCTGGAGTCGCCCAACGTGCGGGAGGGCCGGGTCGTGATCCCCGGCCTGACCACGGCCCAGTGGGTTGAGGAACGACGCATCGTCTGGGGCGAACGCAGCGACCGGTACCGGGCCCGGGTGCTGGGCGAATTTCCCGAACGTGGCGAGGACAACCTCATCGCCATGGCCGACATCGAGGCGGCGGTGTACGAAACGGCCGCCCGCGAGGAGCCGGCGCCGGGCGGGACCACCGGTTCGGGCCATCCATCCCGCGGCGCCGACGTGACTGCCTTGCCCGAAGCGTCGCCTCCCGGAGCCACTTCGCAAGTAGCGTTCCCTGAGGGAGCATTGCCTCAAGGAGTATTCCCTCACGGAGCCTTCCCTCACGGAACCTACGCATCGGCCGGCCCTGGCGCGTCGCGCGTGGTGATCGGTGTGGACGTGGCCCGATTCGGCAGCGACCGCAGCGTGGTGTTGGCGCGGCGCGGCGACCGGGTGGTGTCGATCCAGGCGTTCTCGCGCATCGACACCATGGCCACGGCCGGCCAGGTGGTGGTTGCGGTACGGGAGTTCCGGCCGGATCTGGTGCACGTGGACGAGATCGGCGTGGGAGCCGGGCTGTTGGATCGCCTGCGCGAGCAGGGCATACCCGCCCGGGGCGTCAACGTCGCCCAAAGCCCGCGCCGGGACTTCACCTGCGCCAACCTGCGGGCCGAGGGATACCAGTCGTTGGCCCGCCGGTTCCGCGACCGCCGCATCCGCATACCTCGGGACGCCGAACTGGTGGCGGAGTTGGCGACGCTGCGCTACCGGTACGACAGCCAGGGCCGACTGCTGATGGAGAGCAAGGACAGCCTGCGCCGGCGCGGTGGCCGGTCTCCCGACAAGGCCGACGCGCTGATGCTGGCCTTCCTCGACGACGAGCCGGATGAATTCTTTCGCTGATTGCTCAGGCCGGAAAATCACGCTGGCCGGGTGATCACGCTGGCCAGGCGGTCACGCCGATTGCGTGCGACCGGCGCGTCGCCCTGCCGGCGCCAACCATAGCATTGAGGAGAACGCAAGAACATGATGGGAATCAGTAAGCTGGTGCAAACGTTCGCCAGGGGGAATGACGACGCTAGGGGAAATGACGACGCCAGAGCGAACGGCGCTACGAGAAACGGTGGAGTATTGGACGGCGCCGGCGTCGCGCGACGGGCGAACCGGGCCGCCGCGTCCTTCGACCGGCTCGGAGTGAACGTGGCGGCGGGAATGGGCGCCGGCGCCGAGGGCTGGGCGCATCCGGAATACGGGCGGTACATGGCCACCTCGCCGTCGGTGTACTCCGCAGTCCGGCTGCGAGCGGAGGCGGTGACGCGGCCGCCGCTGCGGGTGTATCGGGTGGACGACGACGGCCGCCGCGCGCCGGCGCCGCCGTCGCATCCGGTGGCGCGCCTGCTGGAGCGGGTCAACCCCTGGTACACCCGCGCCGACCTGTGGCGGGCGACGGAGATCTACCTGTGTCTGTGGGGATCGGCATTCTGGGCAATTGAACACGGCGAGGACGGCGAGCCGGAACTGTGGCCGCTGCGTCCCGACCGGATGGCGGTGATCCCCGACCGTCGGCGATACGCGCGGGGCTTCGTGTACCGGGGCGGACCGCACGACCTGCCCAGCGAGCAGGTGGCGTACACGCCGGAAGAGGTGGTGTGGCTGCGTTACTTCAACCCTCTGGAGGAGCTGGCCGGCCTCTCGCCGTTGGCTCCGGCGCGGCTGTCCGCGGACATGGGACACGAGGGCCTGCACTTCAACCGTCACCTGCTGCGCAACTCGGCGCGTCCCGACTTCCTGCTGCTGACCAACCACGAGCTGAACGACACCGAGCTTGAGGACTTCTACGCCCGGTGGGAACAGCGCTATCAAGGCCCCGGGAACGCCCACCGTCCGGCGGTGGCCTCCGCCGTGCGCGACGTAAAGACGCTGGGTCTATCCCACCGCGACATCGACTTCATCCAGGGCTTGCGCTGGAGTCTCGAGGAGGTGAGCCGGACGTATGGCGTGCCCAAGGTGCTGCTGGGCGACTTCGAGCGGGCGACCTATGCCAACGTGCAAGCGTCGGAGCGGTTGTTCTGGCGAAACACCGTGGTGCCGGAAATCAGGTTCCTAGAGGATCAGATGAACCGGGCCCTGCTGCCCAAGTTGGGGTACCCCCAGCTGACCGTCGAGTTCGACGTGTCGGTGATCGAAGCGCTGCAGGAGGATGAGAACAGCCGGGTGCAACGTGAGTCGGCGCTGCTGGACCGGGGCGTCCTCACCATCAACGAGGTGCGCCGGGAACGCAACTTGCCCGAGGTGCCTTGGGGCGATGGCCCGCACGGGAGCGCCCCCTGACCTGGCCGGGGGAGGAGGGCGGAGCGCCGCGCGTTGCGGTCCACGAGATTGCCGCGCTTCGCTCGCAATGACAGTTGGGGAAGGGTTTGCATCCACAGTTAAGGAAGGGCTTGCGGCGACAGCGGCAAGAGGCGAGGCGCGCCGCCCTCAACTGTCATTGCGAGGCCGCAGGCCGTGGCAATCCCGACGCCTGGGCGAACGGCCGCCGGGGACGGGGGGCGATGGGCGAACGGCCGCGCGTTGCGGTCGCCGAGATTGCCGCGCTTCGCTCGCAATGGCAGTTTAAGGAAGGGCTTGCATTGACAGTTAAGGAAGGGCTTGCGGCGACAGCGGCAAGAGGCGAGGCGCGCCGCCCCCAACTGTCATTGCGAGGCCGCAGGCCGTGGCAATCCCGACGCCTGGGCGAACGGCCGCCGGGGACGGGGGGCGATGGGCGAACGGCCGCGCGTTGCGGTCGCCGAGATTGCCGCGCTTCGCTCGCAATGACAGTTTAAGGAAGGGCTTGCATTGACAGTTAAGGAAGGGCTTGCGGCGACAGCTGCAAGAAGCGAGGCGCGCCGCCCCCAACTGTCATTGCGCGGCGCGCTCCTCAACTGTCATTGCGCGGCGCGCCGCCCCCGACTGTCATTGCGAGGCCGCAGGCCGTGGCAATCCCGACGCCTGGGCGAACGGCCGCCGGGGGCGAGGGGCCGGGGGGAGGAGGGCGGAGCGCTGCTCGCAATGAGCGGTTGCGCCCGCGCCCGTGGGTGATCCAGCCATCCGGTCTTTGCCAGAAGGGCGGCGACCGGGCCGCCGTTCTGGCGATACAGTCGGTCGGTGGCTATTGCGCTCGGGGCCCCTTAGTGATTGGGGCCCGGCCAATGGAGCCGTCGGGGTTGATTACCAATCCGGAGTACGGGGCAACCTTCTCGTTGTAGATTTCGACGATTTCCTGGCCACTGTCCGGGTAGCCCAAGCGACGCACCCAACCGGGCAGCACGTGTTCAGGCAGCGCCACCAGATTGATGTGCCGGTAGGTTTCCTCGTTGAATGGCTGCGGAGTGACCCCGAGGCGTCTGTTGGCCTCCACGGCGAAGACATTTTGGAAGGGAGCCAGGCGCAGGGCCTCCAGTTCCATCTTCGCTCCTTCCTCGATGATGATCTGCTGGAGGTCTTCGGGCAATTCGTCCCAGATCTCCTTGTTGATGACGTTGTTGGTGTAACCGAAACCGATCAACGGCCCGGCCATGTAGTCGGAAACCTCAAACAGGTTGCCAGTTACGCCCAAAAGGGCAGTGGTGGTGGTGGCGTCCACGGTCCCGATTTGCAAAGCGGTGTAGATTTCGGAGACACTCAACTCCACGGGTTCCGCGTTCATGCCCCTGATGAAATCCGACAAAGCCGCCGCGTGCGTGCGTATCTTGCGTCCCTCGAAATCCGCCAGGGTGGCCAGGGGTTCCCTGCTGAAGAACCACTGGTCGGAACCGGCGAACCAGTTGCGGTTCACCACCGGGCCGCCGGTGATGTCCAGCAACATCCGGTCGATGTCTGGCGCCAGGTCGGTGAGGATCAAGTAGGACGTTTCCCAGTCGCTGGGCACTCCCCAAAGGGACTGCACCTCCAGGCCGGGTTGAGATCCCGCCACGTATCCGGTGTAGATGTTGACCATGTCCAGCGATCCGTCGGCCACCTGGCTCAGGGAACTCGGACCATCCAATCCCAATTCCACGAAAGAAGACACTGACAACTGCACCTGACCATTGGTGCGTCGCGCCAGATTAGGCGCCCAATAGCTCTGCAACAAGACGCACGTGGGCAGCCTGCGGTCGATGCACACATGCTGAATCTCAAACTGCTCTCCCGAAGATGTCAGTTCTGTGGGGTTGGTTAGGTTGGCCTTTTCGATCAGGTCGCGGTAATAGTCGCTCTCGTAGATGAACGTGTGCTCCGGCGCGCCGGTCAAGCCGGCCATCGCCGCCGCCGAGGCCTGTAGGAACAAGGGTTCGGGCACGCTGAACATCAGCGATTCATGGGGCGGTGGCCCGAGCAGTTGCGTCGTATCTCCCACGAAAATGGCGCCCGGCCCGCCGGCGTGTTCTTCCGCGTACTGCATCAAGGCGTCCTGTTCTTGATTGACCGCCGCAGTCGGGGCAGGTTCCGGCGTGGGAGATGGTTCGACGTTGGGCATCGGCGTTGCCGTCGGTTCCGCGGGCGCCGGGGTCGGCTCTGCGGGCGCGGCCGTAGGATCCGCCGGCGCCGCCGTGGGTTCGGCCGGCTCGGCAGTGGGCTCTGCCGGCGCCGTGGTGGGTTCCGCCGGCGCGGTGGTGGGCGCTACTGCGGCGGGTTCGGGATCCGGTTGTTCGCTAGCGCAGGCCACCGTTCCAATCAACAGGACCAGAGCCAGGGCCGCCACCAGCAAAACGCCCAGGTTCCATCGCTTTACATGAATCCGCTTCTCATCAGTCAAGGTGGTCATAAACAGGGTGGTCATACTTTCTTCCTCTGCAGGTCGTTTTCGTCGTTCCCCTTCGATTCTGATATTGGTCTAGTCATTGTCGGCAATCGCCCGGCGCGCCCGCTGAAACACTGCATCCAACATTTCGCGGGTGAGCCGGCCGGTTTGGGTGTTCTGTTGGCTGGGGTGGTAGCTGGCGATGAGTAACGGGCCGCCATCGGGCAACTGGGTGGCGATGTTGTGGCCGAAGGGCGGTTTGCGTTCTGGCGGCGCGCGTCCGGCGTCGGCGTACGCTCGCAGGAAAGCGTCGAAGGCGATGCGGCCCAATACTACCACAACGCGCACATCAGTGAGCAACTGGATCTCGCGGACAAAGTACGGGCGGCAGGCGGCGAGTTCGTCGGGGCGGAGCTTGTTCTGCGGCGGCGCGCAACGGGCCGCCGCGGTGATCAGCGCGCCGGTGAGTTCCAAGCCGTCCCCCAGGCGAACCGATTCGGACTGATTGGCGAAACCCGCCCGGTGCAGCGCGCCGAACAGCCAGTCGCCGCTGCGGTCGCCGGTGAACATGCGACCAGTACGGTTGCCGCCGTGAGCGGCAGGGGCGAGGCCAACCACCAGCAGGCGAGCGTTGGGATCGCCAAACGCGGCCAGGGGGCGTCCCCAGTAATCCTCGTCGCGGTACATGCGGCGTTTGACCCGGGCCGTTTCCTCTCGCCATTCCACCAGGCGGGGGCAGGCGCGGCACACGATGACCTGTTCCTGCACCTCGGCGATACTGCCCTGGAACATACTTTTGGGCGAAGGCGTCATGGGGCGGCTGGGGTTATCCGCATCCAGTTTGACATTGCGTCAAGCGGAGCGACGGAGGTTTACGCTGCACGAACGATGACTCACTCGTCCTGATATGGCCTGCCTGATAAGGCCCACGCTTCGGCAGCGATGGCGGGTTCCAGAAACGGGCGAAGCATGCACGGAAATTATGCTGATCACCGTTGGAGGAACTTGATGATCTTGGGGTTCACTGCCTCGGGGCGTTCCTGATGCATGAAGTGGCCGGTACCGGGAATGATGACCTTCTCCAACCCTCCCTTGAAGTACTTGTACATCCCCGAGCTCAGGAAGGATTCCAGCCGCCGGGGGCGGTCGCGGGTGCCGTGGAGCGCGAGGGTGGGAACCCTGATGGGGCCGGCCTCGATGATGGCCTGATCGGCGCGTACTTGATCGTCCACTTGAGAGGCATCATAACGGGCGCGATAATAGCCCAGAGCCGCTTGCGCCACGCCGGGCTTGCGGAATGTGGACCGAATGCTCTCCAGAGCCTCAGCTGGTATGTCCCACTCTGGCGAGGCCCAGCGCCACCATTCTTCCACGAAGGCGTAATCATTGTGGGCGACCACCTCCTCGGCCCGAGGCATCTGGAAGAAGAACCCGTGCCAAGTTCCGTGCAGGTACTGGAAGTCCATGCTCAACTCGCGGTCAACCCGGCCCGACGCGATGGTAACCAGCTTGACGACCCGTTCGGGCGCCAAAGCGGTGGCTCCAACCACGGCGCCGGCTCCCCAGTCGTTGCCGATGAGGTATGCCCGCTCTGCTCCCAAGGCGCCGATGAGTTCCACGGCGTCCCGGGCCATTAGGGCCGAGTGGTACCGTCCGTCCCCGGGAGCCGCGGTTGGGGCATAGCCGCGCATGAAAGGCGCAACGGCGCGGAAACCGGCGGCCGCTAGGTCGGGCAACAGGTGGCGGAAGGAATAGGCATGGTCTGGGAACCCATGCAGGCAGATGGCCAGCGGGCCGTCACCCATTTCCAAGTAGTGAAAGTCGATGCCGTTGGCGAGAACCGAGCCAGCGCTGAATTCAGTCATCATCGTCTCCCAGTCGTTCCTCACCGAACATGGCGGGAATAACTACGTGAACGCCCGCTTCGTCGGCCCGTCGTCGCTGCAGGGGTCGGACGACGCCACCCAAGGCCACCGGCAGCGCTTCGTCTCCGGTCGCCAAGGCCAGGGTGCGAGCTCGATCACGGGCCCGGTCAATATCCCGATTGTTGATGGTGTGAGAGACTTCAATCACCGCGTAGACGTACTGGCGATCGAATGCCCTTCGGGCGCGGATGATGATGTCGGTCACCAACAGGTTGTCAAGTTCATCCTCGGTGATCAGGCCCTGGCTTTCAGCTTGATCCAGCGCGGCTCGCAGCTGGGCGTCCATTTCCCCGGAGCCGCCGAACAGGATTCGGCCACGGCTGAGGCCCAACACGTCCTTGGCGATATTCAAGATGTTGTTGAGCGCTCGGGATTCTGTTTGGCCGCCTTTCACCAACGCCATATCGTCCTTGAGCGTTTTCACATCGCTTTTGAGCTCCCGGACGTCTTCCTTCAGAATCGACACGTCTTCCTTCAGAATCGACACGTCTTCCTTCAGAATCGACACGTCTTCCTTCAGAACCGACACGTCAGATTCCAGCGCATCGAGCCGTCGGTTGGTGGCCACGACGAACTCATCAAACCTGCGGTTCAACTCAGCCATCTGAGCAACCAGTTCGGCGAATTTTTCCGGCAGCGCAAGGAGCTCTGCGGAAAGAATCTTGGCCCGAAGGTCTTCCAAGTACTGAGGATTGCTGTCCAGCAGGTCCAGCAAATCCTGGAATGAATTGATCTGCGCCATGGTCCAGCCTTGCAAAGTGTTGGTGTCATTATAGTGCAGATCGGCCGGAATGCCACCGTAATCGGCAGTTCGAGTACGCCAGCGCCTTGCCCACGTCGCATCCGCGGGCGTTCAGAAATCGCGGATTTGAGGCAGGACTTCCCTGCCGAAGAGCTCAATTTCGGCCATCACGTCGCTGTGCGTCAGGCCCGGCTGCTGGAACGCCAGATCAACGACGCCCACGCCGCATTTGTCGTGAAATTCCCGCAGCTGCTTCACCACAGTGTCGGGACTACCTACAAAGTTCAGCATTCGGATGGCGCCGCCTGTCCGCGCGCGTGGTGGCGACGCTGAGGGTTCACCATCGGGTTGCCCGGCAGAGCGGGCGGCCTGCACGGCTTGGGACAAGGATAGCCCAATGAACGTCCCGCCACCTCCGCCGGCCGCCTGCACGCGACCCCGAATCGCCTCGGCTGCGGCGTCGGTTTCGCCCAAGCAGATGCCACCGCGATACACAATGTCGTCCGCTCCGGGCTGCCAGCCGGCTTGATCGCACCACTGGCGGTATTGCAGCGCCGTAACGGCCATGTCATCGGGGTGGTCGTAGGATATTCCCAACCCCAGGCGGCGTTCCGCGGCGTATTTGACGGTATCCCGGCTGCGGGTGGCAACGATGAGCGGCGGCAGGGGTCGCTGAACAGGCTGAGGCCAGACGCACACGGTTCGGAACTGGTAATGCCGACCCTCCCAGGAGAAGGGTTGCGGCTCGGTGAGGGCTTTGAGCACAAGGTCCATGCCCTCGATCAGCCGCTCGCGGCCTTCGGATGGGTTGAGGTCGTACACCTGGTCCTCGCCTGGCGTGCCGCGCATAAAGGCCGCGATGAGCCGCCCTCCGCTGAGGGTATCGAGCATCCCGAGCTCCTCGGCGGCGCGAATCGGATTGCTGAGCGGCAGGAGCTGCCCCAGCAGCGCGATGCGCGCGGTTTTGCATCGCTCAGCGACTGCGGCGGCCATAACCGCCGGATTGGGTGTGGTGCGGTTCCCCGAGTAATGGTGCTCGGATAGGCTGATCCAGTCGAAGCCCAAAGCTTCGGCCAGTTCACACTCCGCGATACCTTCCCGGTAGGATTTTTGCGCAACCTCGGGGTCGTGATACTCGGGCGGAGCCGGCCAGCCGGTGGGAATCTTGTCCCGCTCCGAGTAACTCATGCAACCGAAATAGGACGCTTTCATTTGGCGGGTCCTGCCGAAGGGGTTTGTTGCGCCGATAGTAGGCAGGCCAACGGGGGTTGTCAAATGTGATGTCAGAGCCAATCTCAGCCCCGCTCCGTTCGGTTCCGGTTTGCCCAATGACATACGGAGCGCCAGGGCCTGCGGCGCGGACGGGCTCATCCGAACGGCTTACGCAACCTACACCTGACGCACGGAGCCCAAAGAAGTAAAGCATGAGTTGACAGATGCTTCGGCAAGCGGCATCGTTAGGGCATGCGCGCTCTGCTGGCCGGCATTTCCGGCGTCAACAAGGACATAGTCGTCGCCAACCTTCTGAATCGCCTCTGCGCCAACGGCGACATCAGCGCGCCCCCTGGCGCCGACGGAGGCCTGGACCCGCAGATTGGCCCCGACCCGCGGGAACTGTTTTCCGCCAGCGTGGAGGACGTGTTCGCGCAGCAAGGCGACGATTTCGCCAGCGCTTTGGCTGCCTTCAGGCCTCGTTACCACCTGGACGCGTGGCAGCGCGCCGGGTTGGCCATCGCGGAGCAGATGGAAGATCTGGACCCGCGACACAGCCTGCTGGCGGCGCATCTCACCTATTACACCAGCGGCCGGCAGTTTTCTCTCGTGGACATTCCCACCGTCCGGCGTTGGCGCCCCGACTGCATCATCACCCTGGTTGACGACATGCTGGACACCCGCGCGGCCCTGGCGCGACGCGACGCCGAGCGGCACACCAACTTCCAGCTGAGGTTGCGCGAGATTCTGGCCTGGCGTTCCGCCGAAATCGCCATGGCCGACCTGCTGGCGCGCAACCTCTACGAACAGCGCCCCATCCCCAACTACGTGGTCGGGGTCAAGCACCCCGCCGAGATGCTTTACCGGCTCATCTTTCATCGACGGCGGTTTCCGGTGGTGTACTCCAGCTTTCCCATCACCGCTATCCGCAATGACGCCGATCTCCGAGCCAGCGTTGACGCCGTGCGGCGCGAACTGCACCGCCGGTTCATCGTATTCGACCCCCTCACCCTGGATGAGGGCACGCCGGAAGTGTTCGGCAAGGCCCGAGCCGCCTACCAAGTCGGCGCCCGAGCAATCACCATCAACGCAGACGAAGCGCGCTGGCCCTTGGACAACTCCGGGACGCTCAAAGACGGCCTGCCGTCGGCGTTTCCCATGACGCTGGACCCGGCGGAAGCGCTGGAGGTATGGGACGACATGGAAAACCAGGTACGGCACCGGGATCTGACCATGGTGGAACAGGCCCAATGCGTCGCCGCCTACCGGATAACCATGGGCGGCCGGTTGTCCACGGGCATGTACTCTGAGCTGATGTATGCATCGCACACGGCAGAGCCGGCGCGACCCGTGCTGATGTACTCCGACCCTACGGACGGAGGATTGGATCATCCCTTCCTGCGCAACTTCAACCATCGCACCTACCACACGACGGACGAATGGTTCAACGCCATAGCGAACTTGACGCCGGTTGATCGCGACGATCCGCAACGCCCGTTGTTCTAGCTGTCCGTTTGCCGTTTGCTCCGGCGCGGCCCGGCAGGGAGGGCTTGGCGCGGCCGCCTTGCTACTTTCCATCACGGCGCGGCGCCAAATTCGCTCAGGCCAAAACCCGAACGTACCGTCATTTGACGCCCACGCTGTCGTTTGCGTAAAATCTAGGCATCAACCAACCGCAGCAGGGAGGTTAGCGAACCATGCCCATCACTCAGAACGGCGTCGAACTCACAGTGGAGATTTCCGAGAACGCCGCACAGCAAATCAAATACTTCGCCGCGAAAGAGGGAATCACCGAGAACATCGGCCTGCGCGTCGCGGTGAAGGGCGGCGGGTGCTCCGGCCTCACCTATGACCTGAGCATCACGGACCAGGAGCGCGAATCCGACAAGATCGTGGAGCAATACGGGGTCAAGGTAATGGTGGACAAAAAGTCCTACATTTACCTGGTGGGCACTCAGCTCGATTTCTCCGGCGGACTGAACGGCAAGGGCTTCGTGTTTGAGAATCCCAACGCCAAAAAAGCCTGCGGATGCGGAACCTCTTTCGCGGTCTGATCGCCTGCGTCTCACCGCAATTTGGTGGCGCGGGGGCGGGCTTGCAAACCCGCCCCTGACTTTTGCGAGGTCCAAATGATCACAGCCAGCGCCGAAACCAACACTGACGAGCAATTTCGCGTCGCCACCCAGCGGGCGGCCGTCTTCCTCAGCGACGCCGGCCTCCTCAAACTAACTGGCGAGGACGCTCGAGACCTGTTGAACCGGCTGTCCACCAACTTGGTTGATCCAAAGGGCGCCCCTGGCGAGGTCGTCGCTACGGCGCTGACCAGCGACCGCGGCCGCATCGTTGACCTGGTGTACGTGGCGCACCGCGGCGACCATCAAATCATGATCACCAGCCCGGGGCAGCAACAAAACGTCATCGACTTCTTGGACAAGTACACCATCATGGAAGACCTGGAGGTTGAGGACGTGACCGGAGCAACCGCAATGGTGACGGCGACGGGGCCGGCCGCCCACGAGATCATCGACCGGGCGCAGCCCATCGACGCCATCCGCGTCAACCTGCCCGCCAACCCAGACGATGCTACGCTGCCTCCCACCTGCCACCTGCTGTGCTCAGACCACGCTGCCGCCAACTCGGTACTGGCCGCGCTCGAGTCGGCCGGCGCGGCCAGGGTCAGCGCAGCCACCGCTGAAGCGCTCCGCATAGCCAATGGGCTGCCGGCATTCGGTTCTGAGATGGGCGACACCTATAATCCCCTGGAGGCGGGCCTCATCGGAGCCATCGACTTCCACAAGGGTTGTTACATCGGCCAGGAAGTGATCGCCCGTTTGGACACGTACCAGAAAGTTCAGAAATACCTGGTGACCCTGCGATTTGACGCACCAGCATCTGGCGTGCCAGGATCCGGCCTCAGCGGAATCGAAGCGCTGGAAGTTGCCACCGACCTGCCCGGCGCGCGCCTGACCAACGAGGCTGGCGATGTCATGGGAGTGGTCACCTCAGCGACCGTTGCGCCGGATCCGGTCGGGAGCAACCTGATTGGCCTGGGCTACGTGAGAACTGGCGCCGCGCAAATTGGAGAGCGCCTGAACGTAGCCGCCCCTGACGATAGTGGCTACGGCATCACCGCCATTATCACAGCGCAGCCCCTGCTGTTTGGCGGCGAGAGGCCGGCGCCGTCACGGTAACATCAGCCAGTTCCAGCAGAATCGTCCCGGCAGAGATCCAACGCGCCGGGAACCGTCGGCTAGGTCGGGCGTATCTTGCCGTCGTCGCCGGCGGTGAGGAGGCTGGCAAAGCGGTAGCCACGCTCTCTGATCGCGTCGCTGCCGCCCTCGTTGCGATCCAAGGCCGCCAGCGTCAATCCCACCACGTAGCCGGCTTCCTCCGCAGCGGCGATGGCGTGGAACAGGGATCCACCGGTGGTGCACGCATCGTCCACAATGGCGACAGACGCGCCCACCGGTGGCAGCGGTCCTTCGATCATCTGGCCCATGCCGTGTCCTTTGGCTTCCTTGCGCACTATGAATGCCGGCATCGGAGCGCCCACCTGCCATGACGCCGACGCCACCGCGGCTACGATGGGATCAGCGCCCAGAGTGGGCCCACCCACTGCGCTCACGTCAGCGTGAGAAAGCAACGGCAGCAGCGCGTGGCCCAATAGATACGCGCCCTCCGGGTCAAGGCTGAGTAGCCGACCGTCAAAGTAGTACGTGCTCTTGCGGCCCGACGACAAGGTGAAATCGCCGTAGCGGATGGCCCCACGCTCCAACGCCAACTGCAACAGGCGGTTTACCATCTCTCGGTGTTTCATCGTCATATTTCCAACTCCGGAAATCTTCAGTTGCGATACAGGCCTTGCCGCTCGATGTAGTCCACCACGGCGTGGGGGATTTGGTACCGCGCCGACTGCCCTTCCGCCAGGATTCGCCGCAGCTCCGACGCGCTGAAATCGACCCTCGGCCCGCGCACCGAGAGCACAACTCCGTTCGCCACTGCGTCGGGGAATCTTTCGCCCAGAACGGTGATGCCATCTTGCGGTCCGCCGGGGCGTTCGATCACCGCGAGCCGGCACAGTTCCAGGATCCGTTCGGGTTCCTTCCAGCGGTGAAACTGGCAGAGAACGTCAGATCCTACTATGAAGTAGAAGTCGGCG
The DNA here is from genome assembly GCA_965221295.1 of Dehalococcoidia bacterium. Lineage (GTDB taxonomy): Bacteria > Chloroflexota > Dehalococcoidia > Lucifugimonadales > UBA3495 > Bin87. The sequence continues at coordinate 147,016 of OZ244879.1, forward strand.
CTGTCTGGGTATTCCGACTTCAATTCCCGCAGCGTGTCCACGGTGTACGACGCGCCCCCACGCCGCACTTCGCAATCACAAACGCAGAAGTCCGGGTTGTCGGCCACAGCCAGTTGCGCCATGCGTAGGCGGTGGCTCGCTGGCGTGACGCGCTGCCCCGACTTGAGCCAGGGTTCACCAGCAGGTATGAACAGAACGCGCTCCAAGCCCAGGGCGACCCGGGCTGTTTCAGCGATCAACAGGTGCCCCAGATGGGGGGGATCGAAGGTGCCGCCCAGGATGCCGACGCGTCGGGGCGATTCGTCCTCCATCACCAGGTCCGCGCCCACTAGAACCACTCCAACTCGGCGTTGCCGATGCGGATGGTATCTCCCGCCTCAATGCCGGCCTCTTCCAACTTCCGGGCGATGCCCAGGCGGGTCATCTCGCGCCACAATTGCAGCATCACTCGATAGTCCCGCATATCCGCTCGGCCGGTCAGCCGCTCCAGCCGTTCAGACTCCACTACGTACACGTCGCCATCCAGGTAGAACCCCAGCGGAGGCCGCTCCCGGCGAGGCATCTTCGTTCCAGCGAGCTGGGGTTCTAACTCCAACTCAATTTCATCCCTACCGGGGCGGGGCGCCTCGGCAAGGATGCCGGCCAATCGACCCAACAGAGCGTCAATGCCTTCGCCGCTCACCGCGGAAATGAAGTGGATGGGGGTGTCTTCTGAGCTGGAGGGGTATTCCGACATACTCGAGATGGCTTTCCTCAGTTCCTCTTCCACCACGTCGCGCAGTTCGTAGGCTTCGGTGGTGTCAAGCTTGCTAACGGCCACCACTTGGGGTTTGGCGGCCAGCATTGGACTGAACTCACGCAATTCCCGATTCAGCATCACGAAATCACCGGCCGGGTCGTTGGACTGCCCGTCAATCAGGTGGACATACACCCTCGCGCGCTCCGCGTGGCGCAGAAACTGGTGGCCCAATCCGATGCCGCGGTGCGCGCCTTCCAGAAGACCCGGAATCTCCATCATTACGAAGTCTTGCCCCCCATAGGTAACCACGCCCAAAACCGGCTCGACTGTGGTGAACGGGTAGTCCGCGACCTTGGGCTTGGCAGCGGAACAACGTGAAATCAGCGTGGACTTCCCGGCATTGGGTTTGGCCAGCAAACCCACGTCAGCCAGCAATTTCAGCTCCAGCCATAGCACCGAGTAGTCGCCCTTCTTGCCGGATTCCGACAACATCGGTTCCTGGTTCGTGGACGAGACGAACCGGGCGTTGCCCCAGCCACCTTCCCCACCCTTGGCGACCAGCGCTGGCTGTTCGTCGGAGATGTCAGCCAAAAAATCCTTGCTGCCATCCGGGTTCATTCGCCAAACCACAGTGCCCATGGGCACCGGGATGTAGCGATCCTTGCCGTTGGCGCCCCGTTGGTTCTTGCCTTTCCCGTGAGACCCGCGTTCCAGGTAGAAGGTGCTGTTGAACTTGAGGTGCAGCAGCGTATTGATGGAACTGTCGCCAACAATGTAGGCGCTACCGCCGTTTCCTCCATCGCCGCCGTCTGGCCCGCCGCGAGGCTGGTACTTGAGCCGCAAGAAGCTGATGCAGCCGTCGCCCCCGTTCCCGGCCTTAACGTTAATTCTTACGGTATCGATCATGGCAGCAATTTTACACTGAAAAGGTAATCATGGTAGTAAACGGGTTGATAACGTGGACAACGCGCTAGGCAATCCCCGCGCCAAACGTTGATAACCTGTGGCTAGGCGCGTTGGATGATTGGCATCTCAGTTCATAAGATCCGCCAACAAAGATTTGACCTTTGGAGGGAACCTTTATCGCGCTTCTATCGTTGCGTTATCAACCAGTTGATAGCGCTGGTTGGCGATATTGTGCTCAGGTTGTGAACGTATTATGAACCATTGCCCACCTGTCCATTGTACCAATCGAGGATCTGGCTGCCCGTCCAGAAGGTGACGCCTTGCAGCTGGGTAACGTACTCCAAAAGGCGGTGGAAATGGCCGATGCGGTGCGCCGCGCCCGTGATGTACGGGTGCATTGATATTGCCACGACGCGAGCGTTCTCCTCGCCCTCGGCTAGCATCACGTCCAAAACATCCCGGGCGCGGTTGAACAGCTCGGGAGCCGAGTGATGCTGAACCAGGTAGATGGGAATATCGTTCAGTTCGACGGTGTAGGGCAGGGCGACCAAGCGGCCAGACCTAACCTTCATCTCGTAGGGCTGGTCATCATTGACCCAGTCGGCCACGTACTCGATGCCCTCTTCAGCCAGGATGTCGGGCGTATCGAAGGTTTCGGCCAGGCCGGGGCCCATCCAGCCGCGGGGAGACTGCCCGCTGAACTCCCGGATGACGTCGATGGTCTTGCGGATGGTGGCGCGCTCGTCGGGTTCCTTGTGGAGAACCTGCTGGATGTAGCCGTGGCCCAGCAACTCCCAACCGCTGTCCAGGCAAGATTGCGCCAGTTGCGGGTATTCCTCGCATACCGCGGCGTTCAGGCTGATGGTGCACGGCAGGTTGAATGCGTTCAGCGCCCGCTTCATGCGCCAGAATCCCACCCGCATCCCGTAGTCGAACCAGGAATAGTTGGGAATGTCGGGCGAAACGGCGGCGCCCTGGGGCGATGGCAGAACCGTGCGCGCCATGGGCTGGTTGATGTCCCACTCCTCGACGTTGATGATGAACCAGACGGCCACCTTCGCCCCGTTGGGCAAAGTCAGCCGAGGCCGGTCGAAGATGGGGGAGTATTCGGCGCGTGGGTTGGGCATTGGGAATTGCCTCCGGGGAGGGGTTCTGACGCAACGGGTCAAGGATTCTGGGCGAGCAAGTAGTCCAACAGGTCTTTGGCATGAGGGCAGGCAGCGGCCACCGTGGTGGGGTCGATCTGGCCGAGGAGATCAAAAGAAACCTTTCCCTTCCTGTAGCGTGGCCGGCATCGCATAGTGGCTTGTCTCAAACGGCGCAGGGCCACTTCTGTGGATATGGATTCGAGCGGCGCTGAATCTTCCAGCGCGCTGGCGTCAAACTGTTGCCTGAAGAAAAGGTGAAGCGCTTCTCGGTCGGCCAAGAGCCAAGTTTCCATGGCTTGCCCCATGAGATACGCGCTTTCAGCGGAGGCGCTATCCGGCTGGTCCCAATTGTCCTGCACTTTCAAATGTTCCCATGAGGAATGGTTGTCATCGACTAAACCTTCGCTATCAACCAGCAATAAAGGCTTTACTTCACCATGCTCTGCTTCAACGTCGCGGGCAATGCTTTTGCAAAAGAGCGCGAAGGCTTCATTCCGCCCACCGCCTACTACTATCTCTAGTGCGTCTCGAGTCAGTCCAACTTTGCCGAAAAAAGAAAGCCATCCCCGCCGAAACGCCTCAGAGTTTTCATTCAGGGCAGCGTCGCGATTTTCCCAATCTGCCTGTCCTCCACCTTCTATGTAGATTCGGAATTTTACCACCGGTTCCCTCCCAACCTGCCCATACTCCACAGGGAACCCAGGCTGTAGTTTTCCAGGAATTCCTCCAACTTTTCTGGCTTGAGGCGATTCATATGCGATTGGCCGTCCCGCTTCTCGCATACCACCACGCTGGAGAGGTCGTTTTCCAGCGCGTTTATGAGGACGCGCGAATGCGTTGTCACCACCAGTTGCATCCTGGTCGACGCTTCCACCAGCATCTCGCCGACGCCCAACACCACGTCGGGATGTAGCCCCAGCTCCGGCTCCTCGATGACCACCAGCGACGGCGGGTCCGGGTCCAGCAGGGTGGCCGCCAACGTCAAGTAGCGCAACGTTCCGTCGGAGAGGCGGGACGCGGAGACGTACCGCTCGCCGGCGCCCCGCTCCACGACGAAAAGCTCCGCTCCACCGCCGCGAACCTCAACTTGGAAGTCCTCGATGCCGTCGTAAAGCTGCTGCAGCGCCTTGACGAATTTCTGCCGGCTGGGGCCGCGCAGGCTGGACAACATCAACGCCAGGTTTTCGCCCCGTTCCATCAAGAAGCTGCTGGGTTCGTCCGCCCGGGGTGGTTGGCGCAGCTTGGCATTCGGCCCGAACTCCCAATTCCGAAACAGCCTGATTTGGCTGTATTGTCGCCGCAACCAATTGAGTTCAGGGTAATGCTCGGGGTCGTCCCCTCGTTGCGAGAGTATGGATTCTTCGGGGATCACGGTGTCCTTGCGGAGCTCCCGTCGCCTGCGCTGGCCGGTAGGCTGATCGCCAAAGTCGTTGATAACCGGATTCCCTCGTTGAAAATTGTAGTAGAAATAGGGCCGCGTCTGGCCAGGGTAGGGGCTTTCGTTTTCGATGCTCTCGTCCCGTACCTCGAATCGTTCACCCTGCTGGCCAATTTCCAATACGTGGCGCAGGTGCATGGATCCCCTCGGATAGCTGACCACCGCATCGACTACGCCGGCGCCTGGGGCGTCGTCTCCTTTCCACAGCCACTCCGAAATCCCGCTGGGTCGTCGGACTGGCGCGGACAGATCTCGCGGCGCGGCCTGTAGCAGGGCCAGGGCCTCGATGAAGTTGGACTTGCCCGAACCGTTGGGCCCGATGAGCACGTTCAGCGGTTCCATGGGCAGGTCGATGCCCTGCGGCCCGAAGGACAGCATCCCACTGATGCTCAACCGGCGGATGAACAGATTTCCGGCATCGCGCGGGCCGGCTGGTTCTTCGGCGGCGACAGCGACGGCGCTTGAGGCGGTCATGGCGGGTCCTCCTGCATGAGTCCTGCTCAATGACTTCTTCCAAACGAGCTCGGACAGAGATTGACCGGTTACAGCCCCATGGTCCGCAGTCCCAGGCGGGCCAGGTCCTCGTCCTCCTGGGCGGAGAGGCCGCTGACTCCGATGGCTCCCAGAACCAGGTTGGTGTCCGGGTCGCGCGCCACCACTGCGCCCTGCACCGCCACCAGCTGGGGATCGCCAAAGTCGGCGATGTTGCGCCCCTCGTTCTTGAGGCGCTCGGCATAAGCGTCGGAGTCAACGCCCGACATGGCGGAAGTGTAGGCTTTGCTGACGGCCATGCGCTGGGGCAAGGCGCGGCAGTTGTCCATCCGCGCGTAGCTGAGCAGCTTGGCGTCAGCGTCAACGATGGCGATGGCCAACGGGCGTTCGGGTTCCTGCTCGGCCTGGTCCAGCATGGCGTTCATGGCGTTGCGGACTTGTTTCAAGCTCAGGGTGGGCCGCTGATACATGGGTCGCCTCCGTGTGATACAAATGGCGCTGTAGGTCGATTTCGCGCGGGCGTTGCACAGTGGCATTTTACACAGTGGCGACGATGGGCGGCAAACGCGCAACGCCAGGACTCAATTGCGGCGCCGGCTCAAGCGAAACGTGAACTGTCACCCACGCCAACGTGGTTTGCCGCCGCCGGCCCGGTGCGCTATACTCGCTGCGCTTTCGTATTTTCTCACTACGCTTGGATGAATTGCGGTGGGGGAACCACGGCGGATTCACTTTGGCGGGAGGCTTTCCCCTATGGACATGGGACTCAGCGAGATTCAGCAGATGCTGAAGAACTCGGCCCGCGAATTTCTGACTCGGGAATGCTCGCTCGAAACAGTTCGCGAGCTGGAAGACGACCCCCAGGGTTTCAGCGATGATGTCTGGCATCAGATGGTCAACATCGGCTGGACTGGCGTACCATTCCCCGAGCAATACGGCGGAACCGGCGGTTCCTTCCTCGACTTGGCCGTGCTGGTTGAGGAGATGGGCCGCGCCCTGCTGCCGTCTCCCTACTTCGCCACCGTCGTTTTGGGCGGCCTCACCGTGCTGGACGCCGGCAGCGACGATCAAAAGCAGCAAATTCTGACCGGCATCTGCGCCGGTACTGTGCGCGTGACGCTGGCGCTCACCGAACCTTCCGCCACCACGGAAGCCTGGGGCGTGGAAACCACCGCCAGCGCGTCGGGCGACGGCTACGTTATCAACGGAACCAAGCTGTTCGTGCCCGATGCCCATGCCGCTGACATCATCATCGTGGCTGCCCGCACCATGCCGGCTGGGGACGACCCCGAGCAGGGGATCACCCTGTTTTTGGTTCCGGCCAACTCTCCCGGCGTGGCTGTGGAGCAGATCAGCGCCATCGGCAACGAACGACTCTGCGAAGTCAGGTTGAACAACGTGGCCGTGCGGGCCACCGCGGCGTTGGGAGAAATCGGCCAGGGCTGGCCCATCATCCAACGGGCGTTGACGCGAGCGACCGCGGCCCATTGCGTGCAGATGGTGGGCGGTGCCGAGGCCGTGGTCGATATGACGGTGGAATACGTGAAGCAGCGAACGCAGTTCGGCCGGCCGGTGGGCAGTTTCCAAGCTGTGCAGCACCACTGCGCCAATATGGCGACCGACGTTGAGGGAGCGCGCCACGTGGCGTACCAGGCCGCGTGGGCCATTTCGGAAGGTCAACCGGCGCGCCGCGAGGTGGCGGTGGCCAAAGCGTGGTGCAGCGGAGCATACCAACGGGTTTGCTCGCTGGGCCATCAGTGCCACGGCGCCATCGGCTTCACCATGGAGCACAACTTGCAGCTGTACACCCGCCGCGCCAAGGTGCAGGAGCTATCCTACGGCAGCGTCCACGACCACAAGGAAGTCGCGCTACAGGAGATCGAGGCGGGGTAATTTCAGCGGGCTTTGGCCGTTTTGCCCTGAGCCGAATCGCCCTGTGCAAGGAAATGGCGCCATTGAAACTCACCAGTATTGCCGTTGCGAACTATCGCAGCCTGCTCGCTGTGAAAGTCGAACTGAGAGACCTAAACATCTTCATTGGGGCCAACGCGTCAGGCAAAAGCGCCATCTTGGACGCGTTGCGCTTTCTGAGCGAAGCGGTCCGCGCCCGGTCATTTCGCGCGCCTGTTTATTCCCGCGGCGGGATTTTCAACATGGCGTGGAAAGGCCAGGCAGCGGAGTCGATAGGCTTCACCGTTGTCGTCTCGGACGGCAACCGGCGGTTCGAGTGGGAAGTCCGACTGCGCATCCGCCAGAACTCACAGGACATAGTTGTAACCGAACGCCTCAGCGAGGCAACGGAAGGCAACCCACCCACCATGTTGTTGGAATCGGGCGAAGGCAAGGGCTGGTGGTGGTCTCGCGACGAACTCAATAGGGTTGAATTGCTGCAAGATCCGATAGATTGCGCTCTCGCCGCAGCTTCCGCCGACGCCACCTTTCCAGCCCGGCACGTGGCTGAATTCATCGCGAAATGGGGATTTTTCGATCCCAGTCCCTTTTTGCTGCGACGAGATTGGAACCTCCCGGACGCCGATAGCCTGGACGTTTATGGTCGTAATTTGGCAGAAACGCTGCACAATTTGCCAGACCCCGAACGGGAGAAAGTGGTTGCTGCGACCAGATCAATCGTGGGCGTTCCGAAGAGCATAGAGCCGCGCATGTCGGAAGACTTGGAGCGTTATTATTTCGTACAACACGAGCCTGGGCTGAGGTTCACCGTCAATCAGATGGGCGTGTCAAGCGGTACGTTGCGCATGTTGGCGTTGATGACCGCCTTCTACGGCCAGCCGGGAACAACCTTGATTGGCATTGAAGAACCGGAAAACTACATCCATCCTGCGGCGGTGTACGCTTTCGTGGAACATGTCGAGGCCGTTAAAGGTTCACTTCAGCTATTGCTGACCACCCATTCACCTATAATGCTTGACCTGCTGGACGACCCTGCGTCGATCATAATCGTAAAACGAAACGATGACTCTGGCACTGAAGCGCAGAGACAGCCCGACCCTGGTCGCATTCGCAAAGCCTTGGATGCGTCGGGATTTGGACTTGGGCAATATTACGAAACCCAGGGGTTTGGAGCTTAAGGTCATGCCAAAGCGTGTTTTGATCATTGCTTCCGGTGAAACAGAGCGGAAGGCTTTGCCATTATTGTTGAAGAATCTCGAATCGGAGAATATCGTGACGTGCGTTCGCATACCGCCCCGCAATGGCAAAATCCGCATCGACGCCGTATGCAAAATAGTCCTAGCGTCGCAGCACGATTTCCCCGGAGGGCCCCCCGATAAATACGTGATACTGGTTGACACGGATGGCCAGACGCCCGAATATGCCGTCAACCAGGTTCAGCAAGGCCTGCAACTCACGCACATGCAGCGTAACTTCAAGAACATCAAATATGCCTATGCCCAGTGGCATCTCGAAGCTTGGTTCTTTGCCGACGCCCGCAACCTGAGTGTATATCTGGATCGTAATATAGGAAACGTTAATCCGAACACGCCTGACCAAATAGAAAACCCGAAGCTCCACCTAAAGCAATTGCTGGGGCATACGTATACTAGTCGTGATTCCGCAGAAATCGCGGGGGCGCTTTGCCCCAGAATCATTGCCCAACGTAGCCCAAGTTTTAGGAATTTCCTCGAAGCGATTAGAAATGGCGACGCCGCCGCGACACGAGATTAACGCGGCAGTCAAACTACAGCGCGTTCGCCAGGCAAGGAGCAACCCACATGACCATGACCACCGCCCGCAGCTCTCCCTTCGCCGCCATGGCCCGCGACCCACTGCATCCCGACGTCATCTATCGGGATGAACGTTGCTTCGTGGTGCGCGACATCAACCCCAAGGCTCCGGTGCATCTGCTCATCATACCCAACATGCCCATCAACGGCTTGGACTACATCAGCCCGGCCATGGAGGCCACCATGGGCCACCTGTTCGTCGTCGCGGCTGAGATGGCCCGCCGGGAGGGCGTCACCATCAGCGGCTACCGGCTGGTGATGAACAACGGCGAGGACGCCGGCCAGACCATCGCCTGGCCCCACATGCACCTGCTGGCTGGCCGAACCTTGGGCGACATGGGCTGACCGCTGCCAACGCGAGATTCAATGCCGCGGCGTCCTTGGCGCGTAACCACGTCCCTGCGCGCCATGCCCGCCGCTGACAGCGGCCCCTGTGGCGTCAGGTGGCGTGGCGCCGCGTTGGACTGCAAACGGGTCAAGATCGCTCTGCCGCGCTTGCCATGACTCGCCTACGAGTTGACAAAGCCTCGCGTTCAAGAGGGCGCAAAGGTATTGCCAAATGACCACCATAGAGATCCCCGGCCGAGTCTATGACCGCATCCACCGGCGGATGCGTCGCCTACCCATTGGGCTGTGCGAGCACTGCCAGCGGGTGGAGCGGATTGCCCGCGGGTTGTGTGAACGCCACGGGCAGGACGCCGACGCCGTGGGGCTAGCCGCGCTGGCCCACGACGCCACCAGGCACTTCTCCGGCGTGGAAAACCTGCTGCGCATGGAGGAATACGACCTGCCGCCCGTGACCGATTACGAACGTCGGAACCCAGTCATCCTGCACGGCATGGTTGGCGCCGAATTGCTCAAGCGGGAGGATGGGCTGAACCACCCGCAGCTCTACGAGGCCATCTACTGGCACACCACCGGCAACCCGGCCGGCGGAGATACCATAGGCCACATCATCTTCCTGGCCGACAAGCTGGACCCGACGAAGCGGGAACGATATCCTTGGCAGCCGGAACTGGGCGAACTGGCCGAAAGCGACCTGTCGGCGGCGATGGCGCTGTTCCTCACCAAAAACATTGCGCGTCTGCTGGACCAGGGAGTCCCGGTGCATCCCGCGTCCCTGGAGTCTCGCAACACGTTGCTGCTGGCGCGGGCAGCGGAGACGGCGGTATAATCGGCCGCAAGCATATGACGGCGCAGTTGGAAATTACACCAGAAGCCGCCCAGTTCATCCGCAACCGGGGCGGGCGCGCGGTGATCGACCTGATCTGCTGGAAGGGTTGAACCGGCGAGTCCGTGGAGGTGTCGGTCGATACCAACACGCGGCGGCGCCGCAACCTGGACGCCTACCAACGCGAGCAGCAGGGCGACATTGAGCTGCTGCTGGCGCCGGGCATTGCGGATTACGCGGATCGTGTGGATTTGTCGTTGAGCAAATTCCTGCTATTTCGCAACTTGAAGGCCACCATCGCCCTCCCAAATGGGGTTACGTTGGGTCGCCGGGCGTCGCTGGTCTAACCGGCGCGTTCGGCCAGCAGGTTGGCGACGGGGCAGGAGAAGCCGGGCAGGTAATCCCCGCCGGGCACGGAGTCGGCGTCGGTGAGGAGCAACGGCGGCGCGTGGGGCGTGTGCACGGCGAGGGTCCGGGCGTCGATGTCGATCACCCAGACTGCGCTGCCGCCGGCGCTGAGGTATTCGTGGATTTTCTGGGCGATGTCCGCCGGAGAATTGCTGTCGGAAAGGATCTCCACGGCCAGGTCGGGGGCGCCGTCGTAGAGCGTCCCGGCCAGGTCGGGCTGTCCCAGCCGGGCGTTGGAAACAAAGGAAATGTCGGGCATCCGCGACGTGGCGGGAACGCCCGGAACCGTAACGTACCCACGGTTGCTGCCGTACACTTCTCCCAGCCCGGTGGCTTCCACATGGATATCCAGGTAACGGCCAGTTCTGATCACGGTTATTTCGTGAGCTCGGGACGCGGGCATCAGTTGGGTCAAAACTCCTTGGACCAGTTCGTGGCGTGGATGTTTGGGCAGCGTGGCGTACGCTTCCAGGGTGACGGGCGGCGCGGCGGTGATGTTCTGCGTGGTCATTTTGGTCCCTCGCGTCGGTCCCTCGCGATGGAGAAGTTTGGACCGATAGTGGCAGGACGGGGAGAAGTTGGATTGGGTAATCGCTGGTCTAACCGGCGCGTTCGGCAAGCAGGTTGGCGACGGGGCAGGAGAAGCCGGGCAGGTAATCGCCGCCGTGCAAGGGATCGGCGTCGGTGAGGAGCAAGGGCGGCGCGTCAGGCGTGTGCACGGTGAGGGTCCGGGCGTCGATGTCGATCACCCAGACTGCGCTGCCGCCGGCGCTGAGGTATTCGTGGATTTTCTGGGCGATGTCCGCCGGAGAATTGCTGTCGGAAAGGATCTCCACGGCCAGGTCGGGGGCGCCGTCGTAGAGGGTCCTGGCCAGGTCGGGCTGTGCCAACCGGGCGTTGGAAACAAAGGAAACGTCAGGCATCCGCGACGTGGCGGGGGCGCCCGGAACCGTAACGTACCCACGGTTGCTGCCAAATACTTTGCCCAGCCGATGGGAATAAACGTGGTTTCCCACGCTCATGGCGATCAAGATGCAAGATTCTTCGTGAGCTCGGGACGCGGGCATCAGTTGGATCAAGACTCCTTGGACCAGTTCGTAGCGCGGGAGTTTGGGCAGCGCGGCGTACGCTTCCAGGGTGACGGGCGGCGCGGCGGTGATGTTCTGCGTGGTCATTTTGGGCCCCCGCGTTGGAGAAGTTTGAACCGGTAGTTGCAGGACCGGAAGTGGTCGTATGGGAACATCGCTGGTCTAACCGGCGCGTTCGGTTAGCAGGTTGGCGACGGGGCAGGAGAAGCCGGGCAGGTAATCGCCGCCGGGCACGGAGTCGGCGTCGGTGAGGAGCAACGGCGGCGCGTGGGGCGTGTGCACGGCGAGGGTCCGGGCGTCGATGTCGATCACCCAGACTGCGCTGCCGCCGGCGCTGAGGTATTCGTGGATTTTCTGGGCGATGTCCGCCGGAGAATTGCTGTCGGAAAGGATCTCCACGGCCAGGTCGGGGGCGCCGTCGTAGAGCGTCCCGGCCAGGTCGGGCTGTCCCAACCGGGCATTGGAAACAAAGGAAACGTCGGGCATCCGCGACGTGGCGGGGGCGCCCGGAACCGTAACGTACCCACGGTTGCTGCCGTACACCTCCCCCAATTGCCCTGGGAAAACGTACTCCGACAGGCGCCAATTTACCAGTGATCCTGTCATTTCGTGAGCTCGGGACGCGGGCATCAGTTGGGTCAAAACTCCTTGGACCAGTTCGTGGCGTGGATGTTTGGGCAGCGTGGCGTACGCTTCTAGGGTGACGGGCGGCGCGGCGGTGATGTTCTGCATGGTCATGGCAAAACCTCCTGGCCAAGTCTCGGTTTGGCCAAGTCTCGATGGCTACCGGTTGTAGCGGTAGCCGCCGGCGGGCGTGCGGGCGCAATTGAGCCGGCGATTCAGGTGCAGGCCCTCCAGCACGAATTCCACCGCCGAGGCCAGAACCTCGGGCCGCTGGTCGTCTCCGGTGAGCCGCGAAACAACCGCGCCCAGGCCGTCAACGTTGGCCAGCGCGGAGGCGTAGGCAGAGGCCGGCGTGTCGCTGCCCGTTTCCACGGCGTTGCCCAGGTCGAAGGACGTTACGATGTCGTCCAGGTCATCGACGTTGCAGTAGCGGGTGAAGATGGCCAGAGTCGCTCGTTTGGTCAGGTCTTCCACCAAGCGATCCTCGCGGCCCTCGCCGAAGGTTTCCAGCTCGATCTTGCCGCCCAACGAGGCGATCAGGTAGGGCAGGTCGCTGATGCGGGGACACGCGATGGACTCGCCCTGCCGGATGCTGCGGCGCAGCGCGTTGCTGATCAGGGTCTCGTAGTTGGCGATGGACACGCGCACGCTGACGCCGGAGCGCTGGTTGATTTCGTTGCTGCCGCGCGCGCGGGCGGTGACCTCGGCCACGATTTCGGTCATGAATGATGGAACGTACACCTTGTCCTCATCGGGGAACCGGTTGCGTTCCTGCTCCATGATGTCGATCTCTTCTTCGATGGTGCGCGGGTAGTGGGTGTGAATCTGGGCGCCGTAGCGGTCTTTCAACGGGGTGACGATGCGTCCCCGGTTGGTGTAGTCCTCTGGGTTGGCGGTGGCCACCACGAATACGTCCAGGGGCATACGGATGCGATAGCCCTTGATCTGTACGTCGCGCTCCTCCATGAGGTTGAACATACCCACCTGGATGCGCTCGGCCAGGTCGGGGAGCTCGTTGATGCAGAAGATGCCCCGATTGGTTCGCGGCACCAGGCCGTAGTGGATGGCGGTTTCGTCGGATAGGTGCCGGCCCTCGGCCACCTTGATCGGGTCGATCTCGCCGATGAGGTCAGCGATGGAAATGTCCGGCGTCGCCAGCTTCTCGGAGTACCGTCGGTCCCGTTCGATCCAAGCGATGGGGGCGGCGTCGCCCATTTCAGCGACGATGCGCAGACCGTCGGGGCTGATGGGGTCGTAAGGGTCGTCATTGAGTTCGCTGCCGGCGATGGTGGGGATGCGTTCGTCCAGCAGGTTGACCATCTCGCGGATCAGGCGGGTTTTGGCCTGGCCGCGCTCGCCGAGCAGGATGATGTCCTGGCCGGCCAGGATGGCGTTTTCCAGCTGGGGGATCACCGTCTGCTCGAATCCGATGATGCCTGGGAACACTGGCTCCTCGGCGCGGATCTTGGCGATCAGGTTGCGGCGGATTTCCTCGCGAACGGAAACGGTCTGGTAGCCGCTGTCGCGCAGTTCGCCGAGGGTCGCGGGCAGTGCATTGGTGGGCATGAAGACACGTCCTTGTTTTCGGACGCGCCAGCGCCCGGCTATGTTGATGCCGGCAGTATAGCAAACGAGGCGGGGTTGGCGGATTGCCAATCTGTCCGCTCACGTCAGCAGGATTCTAGCTGGCGCGAGCTGCGCTGGCGGTTGACCGGGTTGGCGTGGCGTGGTTAGTATGGCGGCCATTGGAATCCCGTAAACACTCTGGACGAGCCGCTGGCGCAAGCGCGGCATTGGGGCGATTATGAGCGCGGTGATCATTGTCGGTTGGGTTTTTTTGGCATTTCTGTGCGCATTGATGGCGACGTACTCGTTCTTCCTCGGGGACTTTATTGTCAGAGCGGGGTTCCGATGGTCCGAACGTGATCGGATGCGGGATTACCGGAAGTGGCGCGTCGAGCGGGACCTGTTCTACCCCGGCCCGTTTTGGGGGTTCATCGCTTGGGGCGCAATGTATGTTGTCTCCGTAAGCGTCACTTTTCTGCTATCGGCAATATTCACAAGCTTTTTGATACAACGGTGGCCAATCACAAATAATGTACTGGAAGGCATTTTGTCGATAGCTATGATCGCGCTGGTTGGAGGTGGCTCCTTGGCGTTTGGCAAAGCGTATAGCGCCAAAGAGAAGGTACGCAAACTGACTGCGTTGCCATTGCATTTCCAACAACGCTTCAGCGTCGCCGAACTGCTTTCGGTGTACGAGGCTTTGCGGTTCGCCCCGACAGTGTTATGGGAAGACTACGCCGATCTCGACGAATCCCAAATCAGCCATGACTCCAATCGTAAATTCAAAGAGGACGCCGCGCCTTTCCGGCATAATCGTCTGATCGTAAGCCACATCAACATGCTGATCATAACCACCAGTATGCTGTTGTTGATGATCATCACAGCTGCCATAACCATCGTTAGCCTCTTTAGGTGGCTGTGACGAACTGCACGGCGCATTAGACGAGAGAGGCGCCACACCCGCATATGCCCCGCGCGCGCAGCGGCTGTTTGAGGTAGGCCCACCGAGTCCCGGCCGCCCCGGTAGCGTGGCGTGATCTGGGCATGAGGACATGCTCTTTGGTGGTCGGACGCGGTACCGCCCGGCTATGTTGATGCCTGCAGCCTAGCTTACGAGGCGGGGTTAGCGATTGCCGAACTGTCCGCTCATGTCAGTGGTATTGGAGCAGGCATGAACTGGAGAGGCGGTTGACCGGATTGGCGCCCCGTGGTTAGTATGACGACCATTAGACTACCGTGGACGGTCGGGCCGCGCTGCGGGCGCAAGCGCAGCATTGAGGCGATTATGAACACTGAGATCATTGCAGAATGGTTTGTGGTATCGATTACTTTCGCAGCGACGGTGATGTACTCGTACTTTCTTGGGCGTTATGTTGTCCAAGTAATCTTCCGATTGTCCCGACGGGACCGAATGCCAATTTACCGAAAGTGGGGTGTGGAGCGCGACTTGCTTGATCCCAGGCCGCTTTGGTGGTTCATCGCTTGGGGCGTTATAATTGTGATCGTTTTTGGCATAACCTTTCCCTTTTCTGCGGCCATCATTAATGATTGGAAACCTCAACCAATTATTGGATATGATGCATGGGAGATAATTATTACAATAACAATTAGTCTATTGACCATTGGAATATTGGTTGAGACGGAGAAAATCACCAAACATATGAACAAGGTTGATAAATTAGAACAACTGCCACCGCATTTCCATAAATTTTTTAGCATAACTGAGCTGCTGGCCATGTATGAAAACTTGCAGCACGCTCCTCCAATTTTTTGGGAAGAGTACTCGAAACTTGATAAAAGGCAAATCAGCCACGACATGAACCGCAGGTTCAGAGAGAACGCTGCGCCTTTTCGACGGAAAAGAATCGACCTTCACAATAACGTGATGCTATGGATTGGCATCATTGGATTATTGGTCGCGGTAGTCCTCTTGGCCATAAGGTTGTTCGGTCTGCGTTGATTTTTTCGAGGTGAACGGCTAAGGCGACACCCAAAATTTACACCCGCAGGATCCCTCGCGCGTGCAGCTGCTGTTTGAGATAGGCCATGTCGCGGTTGCCCTTGATGGCGTTGCAGGTGTGGCACATCAGCTGCAGGTTGCCCACTGAGTCCAGGCCGCCCCGGGAGCGCGGCGTAATGTGGTCTATGGTCAGCACGTGTAGAGGCAGTTCGTACTCGCAGCCGGCGCAGCGGTGGTTCTGGCTGGCGTACAACAAAGCGCGATCCGATTGCGGATCGGCCGGGCTCAGCAAGGTCAGGTCATTCCTGCGGGGCGGTTCCCGCAATACCATGGGCGTCCAGTCTTCCCACGGCCGGTCATCGTCGCCGTTCAACGGTATCTGCAATTCCCGTTTGGCTCGTTGCGTCAGGACCTCGGCGGCCTGGGGCAGGATGTCGATGCCGATCCACTGACGGCCCAGTTTCTCGGCGGCGATGCACGCGGTGGCGCAGCCGCAGAACGGGTCCAGAACCAAGTCGCCGGGGTTGGACGAGGCTTTGATGACGCGTTCCAGCAGGGCCACGGGTTTTTGAGTACGCCAACCCGTGCGTTCCACTGCCCGTGGCGGTATGGGGCGTATGTCAGTCCACTGGTTCGTAGGCGCTTGGCCCGGATTGCTGGCCAGGTAGCGTTTGAGCGACGGCATACCATCGTCGGATGGGTAATATATCAAGCCGGCTTCGTCCAGCGCATCCAATCGCGCCAGGGGGCTGACGATGCCGCGGTACCCAGGAATCAGGTTAGCTTCAATCCAGGCGGCATAGTTTCCAGTCATGGGAACCGCCCAATGTCGGCCGATCTGGTTGGGGTCGTGTCCACGCCAAGCCTGCCCGGTTTCGCCGTACCTCAACTCCGCCGCGGTCAGGTCTCCCAAGCGATATGCGCCGGTCTGATCATCATGGCGATAAAACTGTTCCACGTAATCATCGTCCAGTGGGATTCTGATTTCGTTGGAGTTTATCCTGGGCTGGCGACTGTAAAATAGAATGATGTCGCGCACCCTGCCGAAGGTTCGGGCATCGTTGTGCGCTGAAGTGCGCTGCCAACTGATTTGCGCCCGGAAGTGATTTGCTCCAAACACCGCGTCCATCACCGATTGCAGGTAATGACCGGCCGTATCGTCGCAGTGCAGGTAGATGCTGCCGGTGGGTTTCAACACGCGGTGCAGTTCCAGCAGCCGGATGCTCATGAAGGTGAGATAGCCGGCCATGCTCTCGCCGTGGGACAACCTCGCTCCGTTGATTAGATGAAACAGGGCCGGCAGCCTGTACTCAATCTCGTCAACCCATTCCCCCTTCATGTCGTCCAGCGTCCACACGTCATCGAACTCGGCGCCCCGGGCCTCGCTGCCCAGCGGAGCGGCGTAGGTGCGGTTGGAGTTGAACGGCGGGTCGAGGTAAATGAGGTCGACGCACTGGGAGTTGATGCCCCGCAGAATATCCAGGTTGTCCCCGGTGAAGATCGTCCGGCTGGGTACGTTGCACGCGCTGGGCATGAGGCCTCCTCAGCAGGCAGTCTAGCAGGCGGCAAAAACGGCGTACAAGGGCGAGCGGTCACAAAACCGTTATGTCCCAATAAACCGTCGCAGTATGGCCACCGCGGAGGCGGAATCGATGGCGCCCGGTCTGGGCGGCGCGCTGGGTTCCGCCTGGCGCAGTTCGGCTTCGGCGGCGTGGGACGTGAACGATTCGTCGACGGTGAGCGTTGGAATGTCGGCGGCCCGTTGCAGGGACCTGACCAACGACTGAATCTTGCGGGCCTGCTCGCCCGGGCGTCCGTGGGCGTCGTAGGGAATGCCGACGATAATGGCCACGGCGTCGCGCTGCGCCGCGGCATCCAGGATGGCCCTCACGTCGGCGCGACGGTTGCGTCGCTCGATGTGTCCGGCGGGCAGGATCAGGGAGCCGGGCGGGATGCTGACGGCGAGGCCGATGCGGCGGTCGCCCACGTCCAGGCCGATCAGGCGGCCGGCGCGAGGAAGGTCTGTGGGACTCACCGGCCGTGTGTTCAAACGCTCTCGAACCGCTACAGCTGGCGGTTGAGCAGAGCCTGCAAATCGGCCGTCCCTGGGCGATTCGCCGATGCTGTGGACCTTGCCCCGGTACGTCGTTCCATCGCTTCTGATCCAGCGAACTGTTGCGGCCAATCCAAGTTGACTCGGATACTATCGTCGTGAAACTCCAACGCACCCATGTCGAACAGGTCGATAATGTCCCGCAATTGCGCTCGACCCGGATGTTTGAGCGTTTCGTAATGCGATGCCGTCCGATCAATCAATGCAACGGGGGACAGCTCCTCGGCTTCCAGCAAAGACGCCAGTATCGCCAACTGCCGTTCCGCAAGCGCGCGGCGACGTGGAGTGCGCAACTGTCCGAACAAGGCCACCGAGAATTGCCTAACCAAGTTGCGCTTGTGATTGTCAATTATCGTGTTGGCTACCGAACCGCACTGCTCGGCGACCGCCGGCAACGCGAATTGCAGGAACGGTGTGAGGTCATGGTCGCTCCGTCGCGACGCGAACAACGCAGTCAAATACTCCTCTTTGCGCTCATAGTAATAGTTGGATAGGCTAACCATGACCAAGTCATTGACGCCGGCTCGGCGGAGCATAAACGCCTCAAGACCACGGGCGGTGAGGCCATTGCCGTCGCCGAAGGGGTGCATTGCGCCAATGTGGTAATGAAGAGCCATTGCCTGGATGATGCGGTCGTGTCCAGTGAACTCACCAGCAATTGCATTGCAGAGTGAATCGAAAGTAGCATGACATTCATCGCCGCCCTCAACGCCCCGGCATTGGGGGCTGCCAAAAGTGACGTTCCATCCATCTGGCCGCAACGCGCCTGGCTCGCAATTTTGATCGTCGCAGCCGGTCACGAAGCGCCGATGAACTTCTAGGATGAATCGGTCGTCGATGGGCAGGTTGGCTGGCTGTGACCGCAGCCATCTGTAGGTTGATTCCGCCGCTCGGAGTTGTCGCTGAGAGTGGGTCAAGTCAGGGCGTATGATCGATTCAGGAACCAGCGCCTCGTCCTGCTCTTGTTGGCTGAATTCCGCGCCTTCAATGCGCGACGTGCCCACGGCTTCCAGACGCAGCTGCTCTTCATGAACTTGTTCGATCCACTGCGGTAGATACGGCAAACCGCTCAATATGCCGGCTGCGGTTTTGGCGGCTATCAGAGGCTCCATGATTGCCGCGGGGTCGTAGCGTATCCACCGCTGCGGCCGCTGGTATCTGCTGATGACTGCGGAGGTCATTTGGGGTTCATTTCGATTTCATTTACGGTTCATTTCAAATTTTCGTACTCAAAACGGACCAAAAACAGCAGTTCATTTCCGGCTCATTTCAAATTCGCGACCGCTCGGCGCCAGGCCGCTCGTCCCTAGCCGCTCAGCGCGTCGCGCGCCAGGCCGCTCACGGCGTCCAGCGCCGCGCCCAAACGGTCGGGCTGGCGTCCACCGGCTTGGGCGGATTCGGGGCGTCCGCCGCCGCCGCCGCCCATGAGCTTGGCGGCGTCCCGCGCGATGTTGCCGGCGTGGAGGCCGCGGCTCACCAGGTCGGGCGTGACCATGGTGACGATGATGGGAGAGCCGTCGATCATCGCGCCCAGCGCCACCACCACGCTGTCCAATTTCTGCTTCAGGTAGTCGCCCATCTCGCGCATGGCCTCCACGTTGCCGGCGGAGGTTACGGCGGCGACGATGCGTACGCCTTCCACGTCGCGAACGCGGCCCAGCAGCGACTCGGCCTCGGCCCGCAGCCCGATGCGCTCGGTTTCGGCGAGGCGACGGCGCAGGGCGTCGGTGTCGGCCATGTAGGCGTCCAGGCGGGCCTCCAGCTCAGGGACGGGAGCCTGGAGTTTCTGCGACAGAGCCTGCAGGGTGGCCGACTGCTGCGCGAACAGCTCCTCAGCGGCCCGCCCGGTCAGCGCCTCGATGCGCCGCATCCCGCCGCCGATGCTGGACTCGCCCAGGACCACCAGCGTACCCACCTGGCCGGTGGCGTGGACGTGGGTGCCGCCGCACACCTCGAAGCTGAACGGTTCGGCGTGGTCAGCTTGGTCGGAATCGGCGCCGCCCATGCGGACCACGCGCACCACGTCGCCGTAACGGTCGCCGAAGAAGGCCAGGGCGCCCTCGCGCACAGCGTCGGCGTAGGTGGTTTCGTGGGCGGTGACCGCCAGGTTCTCGCGGATCTTCTCGTTGGCCAGGCGCTGGACGGCCAGTTGTTCGTCCGCGGTCATGGCGCCCACGTGGTTGAAGTCGAAGCGCAGCCGGCCGGGCGCGCACAGCGAGCCGGCCTGCCGCACGTGCGGTCCCAGCGCCGAACGCAGGGCGGCGTGGAGCAGATGGGTGCCGCTGTGGTTGCGTGAAGCGTCCAAGCGGCGTTCGGCTTCAACCTGGCCGGTTACCGCCTCGCCCAGCGCGATGTCGCCCTCGGCCACCACGCCCCGGTGCACGATGAGCCCGGCCACGGGACTCTGGGTATCCTCGACCTGCATGCGCCCGTTGGGTCCGGCGATGACGCCGCGGTCGCCAACCTGCCCGCCGCCCTCGGCGTAGAAGCAGGTTTCGGCCAGCACGACCTCGACCTGCTGGCCCTGGGTGGCGTAGCCCACGGCCTCGCCATCCCTCAGGATGCTCAGGACGCGGGATTCGATGGTGGTCTGATGGTAACCGTCGAAGGTGGTATGTCCGGCGCCCAGATTCTCGTAGGCGGTGACGATTTCCATGCCGCCGGTGACCTGGCGGCCGGCCCGGTCCCGCTCGCGCTTGGCCTCCATCTCGGCGTTGAAGCCAGCCATGTCGACGGCCAAACCGTACTCGCGGCGGCCGATCTCGTCCACCAGTTCCGGCGGGAACCCGTAGGTGTCGTACAGGACGAAGGCGTCGTTGCCGGAGATGAAAGCAATATCCTCTGGCGGAGTAGTAAAGGTCGGCGCATGTTGCCCAGGGGTGGCGGCTACAATGCTGCGCAGGATGTTGTTGCCGCGCTCGAAAGTCTCGGCGAACCGTTCCTCCTCGATTCCGATGACGCGGCGGATGAAATCGCGGTTTTCCTCCAGGGCCGGATAGGCGGCGGCGAAGCGGTCGATGACCGCGCCGGCCACGTCGGTCATGAAGGGACGGTCCAGGCCCAGCTGCCGGCCGTAGCGGATGGCGCGGCGGATGATGCGGCGCAGCACGTAGCCGCGCTCGCTGTTGGAGGGAACCACGCCGTCGCTGATCAGAACCGAGGCGGCGCGGGCGTGTTCAGCGACGACGCGAATGGCGTAGTCGGTGTCAGCCCCATCGCTGGCGCTGGCGCCGTACTCCCGGCCGGCGAGCCGGCACACGGCGTCGATGATGGGGCGGAACAGGTCGGTCTCATAGACGTTGGGCTTGTTCTGCAACACGGCGGCGGCGCGTTCCAACCCCATGCCGGTATCGACGCTGGGCGCCGGCAGCGGCGTGCGCGCGCCGTCCAGATCCTGGTAGAACTGCATGAAGACCAGGTTCCACAGCTCGACGAAGCGCTCGCAATCGCAGTTGGGATGGCAGCCGCCGGGTTCGGCGGGTACGCCCTGTTCGGCCTCCCGGCGCAGCATGGCGGTGAGTTCGTCCGGGGCCATCATTTCGTCGGTGATGGGATGCTGACCGCGGCCCTTTTCGGCGCCGCCGTCGTAGTGGAGTTCGGAGCAGGGACCGGTTGGCCCCTCGAGGCCGGCGGGTCCCCACCAGTTGTCGCTGTTGCCGTAGCGGTAGATGCGCTCCGGCGGGACGCCGATGTCGTCGCGCCAGATGTCATAGGCTTCGTCGTCGTCCAGGTGCACGGTGACGTACATGCGCTCCGGCTCCAGCCCGAATAGGCCGGTGCAGAGCTCCCAGGCGAAGGCCACGGCGTCCTTCTTGAAGTAGTCGCCGATGCTGAAATTGCCCAGCATCTCGAAGAAGGTGAGGTGCTTGTGGTCGCCCACCTCGTCGATGTCGGTGGTGCGGAAGGATTTTTGGCAGCTGGTGAGACGACGGCGGGGCGGGGTCTGCTCGCCCATGAAGAAGGGCTTGAAGGGCACCATGCCGGCGGAGGTGAACATGAGGGTGGGGTCGCCGGCCGGGATCAGAGAAGCGGAAGGCATGTGCAGATGCTGCCGTTCTTCGAAGAACCGGATGAAAGAACTGCGGATGCTGTCGCCGTCGGTATTCATGCCAGGTTACGACTCCCGTAATTGGCGCTACGAAAAGAGTTTATCTGCGTACGAAAAGATTGTAGGGGCGCAAGCCAACAGCGTCAACGGGATTGAATGGCTCACGAGCGCCCGATTCCGCTTGAGCGTCGCGCAGTTGCATCGCTGGGGCGCTAAAGCAGTCTGTCGATTCGAGGCCGGAGGCCGCGGCAATCTCGCTCCGTAGCCTACGGTTCCCGTCCAACGCCTTGCTCCACCGGAGTGTCCGCAGGCGCTACGGACGAATCAGCGGCGTGATCGACTCTCGCCGGTTCGAGATTGCCGCGCGCCGCGCTCCACGACGGTTTGCGGAAACCGAGTTCGCGCGCGAATGGCCGGTCAGTATTCGAAACCCGTTTCGGCGGCCCAGGCTTGGACTCCGCGTCGGAAGGCGAGGGCGCCCATGGGGGCGATGACCGCCTGCATCGCCTCCAGGATTTCACGGGGCGTGGCGCCCTCGTTGAGCGCGACGCGGATGTGAGCCTGGATCTGCTCCTGGTCGGCCCGGAGGGCGGTCTCGACGCAGATCTGCAGCAGCTCCTTGGTCTTGCGGTCGAGGAGACGCTGGCCGGTGTAGGTGGCTTCGATGAACTCACCGTACTTCTGCGTCCACTCGGGATCGGCCAGGGCGTTGATGCGGTGCATTTCCAGGGTATAGCCCCGGGTTTGAGCGGCTTCGTCAATCAGCCGTTGGGCGTCATTGTGGTCGGGCATGGCGGGATCGTCTCCTTTGCAGAATACCTGCTACTAAAAAGCTGGTGATTGGAATGGCGCTATTGGTCAATGAGCCAACGGTCAATAAACCGGCGTTATATGGCAATAGCGGCGCTGGCGCTGCTCTTGCGCTGCTTCCGTCTCCCCATCTGCGACTGCTGCGGTTGGTAATCTGAAAACATCCGGTTACAAGTCGTAGTGGACGCGGGCGGCGGCCTGGCCGGGAATGTCCTGCTGGAACAGGTCGGGATGCGTCCCGCGCGCCAGCGCCAGGTGGTAGGTGAACAGCTGCAGCGGAACCACGCTGGCGATGGGCGTCAGGTACGCTGGAGTTGCCGGCAGGGGGAATACCCGCGCGCCGGCGACGGCCAGTCCGTCCTCTGGGCGATTGCTGAGCGCCCACACCGGAGCGCCCAACGCGGCCGCGGCCTTGGCGAGGTCTAGGACTCGGCCCCGGTCGTCGCCCGGGGTGGCGATGAGGCTCAGCAGGCAGTCGGGATCCAAGGCGCAGAAGGGGCCATGGAGCAATTGCTCAATCTGGAATCCTTCGCAGTCGGCGCGGCTGGTCTCCTTGATCTTGAGGGCGACCTCGTAGGCGTTGGCGCTGTTGGCTCCCCAGGCGGCGGATACGAACCGACGCCGGCCCCAATGTTCGCTTACCACCGATTGCACGTCGTCCTCGGCGGCCAGGATTTGCGAAACCTGGCCGGGCAGTTCGCCCAAGCCGTTGTCCGCGTCGTCCAGTTGGCCGGCCAGGGCCAGGTTGAGCATGGCCAGCGCGGTGAGCGCCGTGGTGTAGCTTACGGTGAACGCTGCGCTGGTTTCCTGCGCGACGGTGCGGATGCCGGCGCCGGCGACCTGGATGCGCGGCCCCGGCTCGTTGGACGTGATGGCCACGGTGTACGCTCCCTTGGCCACGGCCAGGTCCAGCGCGTCGTAGGATGAACGTTTGGTGCCGCGATGGCTGACGACGATGACGGCGTCGTCGCTGGTCACCGCAGGGGTTGCCGTACAGAACTCGAAGGAATTGTGGGCGAAGGATTCGGGCCCGGCCGTCATGATGGACGCGCCGACCAACGCGGCGTGCCACGACGTGCCGATGCCGACGATGTGAATGCGGCGCCTGTTGGCCAACTGGCCGGCTACCTCGGCGCAAAGGTCGCGTTGGGACGAAATTACCGATGCGATGGCGTCGGGCTGAGAGACGATGGCGTCGTACATCCGGTAGGGATGGGCAGTGCGTGGAGTGGGCGTAGTCATGTGGTCGCTCTGTCCAGTTGGTCAAGATGTCCTGATGGCTTCGTGGGCATGGCCTCGTTTGGGCGCCGCCTCTTGAGGATGGCATACGATGATAGCAGGTATGCTAACCTGGCGTCGCGAAGCGCGATTGAAGCGATTCTGACGCTTGGAACGGTTCCGTTGCGCTGAACGACCTAAGGCAAGGGGTTGGCGAGCGATGGCTACGCAGGTTGCGACTTCATCCACGGCTCTGGTTACGGAGACGACGCCGGTACGTGAGCGTCGGCGGTTCAACGTGGCCGAATATTGCGCCATGGCTGCCGCCAGCATCCTGGCAGCCCAAGAGCGTGTTGAGTTGTTGGATGGCGAAATCGTAGTAATGGCGCCAAACGGCAACCGCCACCAGTCCTGCGTTGACCGGCTGGGGGAAAGGTTCACGCTAGAGTTGCGGGGGCGCGCTCACGTTCGCGTACAGGGTCCGGTACGACTGGACGATCGCAGCGAGCCGCAACCGGACATCGCTTTGTTGCGGCGGCGGTACGACTACTACGCAACCGGCCATCCTGGGCCCGAGGATGTACTACTGCTGGTTGAGGTCGCTGATTCTACGCTGGAGTTGGATCGCGGCGAAAAATTGCAGTTGTACGCGCGGGCCGGCATCCCTGAGGTGTGGATCGTCAACCTGCAGGAACGGCGCGTTGAATCCTACACTGACCCAACGAGCGCTGACCCAACGAGCGCTGACCCAACGAGCGCTGACCCAACGAGCGATGGCTACTCTGCCGAGCGTCATTTTGAGACAGGCGACAGCGTCGCCCCATTGCGCTTTCCGGACGTTGCGCTGGAGGTTGAGCGGATTATTCCGGCGTGAGGGAGCGCGCCGTTCCGACTTAGCCGCCCCTGCGTCGCATTGCCCTGGTGTCGTTCTGCCCCGGTGTCGCTCCGGCCCTGTGTTATGATGCCACCGGCCGGCGCCGAAGGACCCGTTCAGACGCGCCGTCTCCCTTGAGTTGAACCGATAACAGCGCCACACAGGAGGCTTGGACATGCCGTTCGGAGGTAATGACTGGCACGCGCTCCGGCAGGAGGAACCGCTGGAGCCCGAATTGCCCATCTGCGACCCGCACCATCACTTTTGGGATTTCCGCTCGGAACGGATACCCTACCAACGTTACCTGCTGCACGAACTGGCGGCGGACATGAACAGCGGCCACAACGTGACCTCGACGGTGTTCGTGGAGGCGCGTTCGATGTACCGCGCCACCGGGCCCGAGGAGATGCGTCCCGTGGGCGAAGTGGAGTTCGTGCAGGGCCTGGCGGCCGCGTCGGCCAGCGGGTTGTACGGCCCCGGGCGGGCCGCGGCGTCCATCGTGGGCCACGCCAACCTGAACCTGGGCGATGGCGTCAAGCCGGTTCTGGAAGCATTGCAGGCGGCCAGCCCCAACCGATTCCGCGGCATCCGACACTCGGTGACCTGGGACCCGCATCCTGAGGTGGAGAACACGGCGGCGCACCGCATCCCCAACCAGATGTCCAGCGACAACTTCCGGGCGGGCGCGCGGGTCCTGGCCAGCATGGGCCTGACGCTAGAGGGCTGGATGTACTTCCCGCAGATGTTCGAACTGGCCGAGTTCGCCAAGGCCGTGCCAAATCTGACCATCATCCTGAACCACATCGGCGGCCTGCTGCGGGTGGGCCCTTACTCCAATAGCGAGGAGACCCTGGCGACCTGGCGCCAGGGCATCGCGGCGGCGGCGGAGTGTCCCAACGTGGTGGTCAAGCTGGGCGGCATCGGTATGCCGCGGACGGGCTTTGACTGGCACCTGCGGGATGTTCCCGCCACCTCCGAGGAACTGGCCGACGACATGGCGCCGCTGGTCAATTACTGCATCGAACAGTTTGGCCCCAACCGGTGCATGTTCGAGAGCAACTTCCCGGTGGACAAGGTGTCCTATTCGTACAACGTGATGTACAACGCCTTCAAGCGGCTCTCCCGGGGCTACTCGCCCACCGAACGGGCCGCCATGTTCCACGATACCGCCGTGCGCGTGTACTCGGTGGACGAAAGCTAGGCGTCCACGCGCCTTGAGGAGGTTAGCAAATGGCTGATCCCAGCACGATTGTTCCGACCGCGCCTGCACCCATCAATGACTGGCTGGGCCAGACCGTCGAAGCCGCTCTGGAGCCGGATCTGCCCATTTGCGACCCACACCATCACCTTTGGGACGCCC
The DNA here is from genome assembly GCA_965221295.1 of Dehalococcoidia bacterium. Lineage (GTDB taxonomy): Bacteria > Chloroflexota > Dehalococcoidia > Lucifugimonadales > UBA3495 > Bin87. Next base: position 172,722 of record OZ244879.1, read on the forward strand.
GCGCGGACCGGGTTGAACCACGGTACTTCCTCGACCAGTTGCTGGCGGACACTGACAGCGGCCACAACATCGTGTCCACCGTGTTCATCGAGGCGCGGGCGATGTACCGGGCTGACCCGCCCATGGAACTGCGCCCAGTGGGCGAGGTGGAGTTCGTGCAGGGCGTTGCGGCCCAGTCCGCCAGCGGACTGTACAGCAGGACCAAGGCGGCCCACGGGATCGTTGGGCACGCCAACCTGCATTTGGGAACCGAGGCGCGGCGGGTTCTGGAGGCGTTGCAAGCCGCCAGCCCCAATCGATTCAAGGGAATCCGACATGGCGTCAGCTGGGATCCGCACCCGGAGATACCAATGGTCGGAGCGTATCCCATGCCGGACCAGCTGCTGAGCGATGACTACCGCGCCGGCGCTCGCGTACTGGCCCAGATGGGTCTGTCTTTGGACGTGTCGCTGTTGCACCCGCAGCTGCCGCAGTTGGTGGATTTCGCCAATGCCGTGCCCGACCTGACCATCGTGCTGAACCACGTGGGCGGGTTGATCCGCACTGGGCCGTATGCCGCCAACCCCGACGAGGTGATGTCGAACTGGCGGGACGGGATCGCGGCGGCCGCGCAGTGTCCCAACGTGGTGATCAAGCTGGGCGGCGTCGGAATGCCCCGGTTGGGTTACGACTTCCACCAGCGGGACACGCCGGTGGGTTCCGAGGAGTTGGCGACGGCGATCTCACCGGTGATCCGCTACTGCATAGAACAGTTCGGACCCAGCCGTTGCATGTTCGAGAGCAACTTCCCGGTGGACAAGGAATCGTTCGCCTATTGCGTCATGTGGAACGCGTTCAAGCGGGTGTCGGCGGACTACTCGGCCGACGAGCGGGCGGACCTGTTCTACGGGTGCGCGGCGCGGGCGTATCGACTGGATTAGCTCAGGAACGCCAGCGGGCGGGACAAGACCGCGACCCGGCGCGGCGCGCCATGTCGTTCCGCCCATTACAGGGCCAGGTCAACCTGGTCAGGAGGTTGGGTTTGGCTATGGATCCCAGTCGCTTTCCGCCGGAATTCTTCCGTCGGGATGACGAGAGCGACGACGCCGAGTTTTACACGATGCCCCGCCTGGTGGTGCACATCGACGACGGGGCGATCTCGGCGGTGGGCCGGCTGTTCCGTCAGCTGATACCGGAAAACGCCGAGATTCTCGATCTGATGAGCAGCTGGCGGACCCACTGGCCGGAGGAACACCCCCGGCGCAGAATCGTCGGACTGGGCATGAACGCCGCCGAAATGGCCGACAACCCGCAGCTGAACGAGTACGTTGTCCAAGACATCAACGCCGACCCCGGGCTGCCCTTCGATGACGAATCCTTCGACGCGGTGGTGATCACCGTGTCGGTGCAGTATCTGACCCGACCGGTGGAGGTGTTCGCGGAGGTGTCGCGGGCGCTGCGTCCGGGTGGTGTGTTCGTCGTTACGTTTTCGAACCGGTGCTTCCCCACCAAGGCGGTGCGGGTGTGGCGTTCGACCAACGACGAGGATCACATCGAGCTGGTGGCGTCGTACATGCGCCACGCTGGCGGATTCAACGGCGTGCGCGGCGGCCTGGCGAATCCCGACCTGGCGCCGCCGGGAGACCCGCTGTTCGCCGTCTTCGCCTACAAGGAAACCAACGCCGGCGGCGAGGCCGCCGCGACAATGGCCTGATCCGATTCGCTCGCGGGACAACGCAAGCGGGGACGAGCAATAACTCGTCCCCGCTTTCAGGCTTCCGATTCCCCAGCCGGCTAGTCGGCGACTTCTAGGATCATCTCCACCTCAACTGGGGCGCCGCGCGGCAGAGCGGCCATCCCCACGGCGGAGCGGGCGTGGCGTCCGCTTTCACCGTACAGCTCCATCAGCAGGTCGGACGCGCCGTTGCCCACAGCCGGCTGCTGGTCGAACTCGGGATCGCAGGCCACCATGACCAGCAATTTGGCTACGCGCCGCACCTTGTCCAGGTCGCCGATGACGCTCCTGGCGCTGGATAGGCAGTTGACTGCGCACTGGCGAGCGGCTTCGTAGCCCTCCTCAATGCTGACTTCTCGGCCCACCTTGCCGGTGGCTACCATGCTGCCATCTTCCCGGCGCGGCAGGTTGCCCGACACGAACACCAGGTTTCCGACGCGCACCGCCGGCACGAAGTTGCCGATGGACGGATTCGGCTCTGAGATTGTAAGACCCATGCTGGCCAGTTTGTTTTCCACTTCCATTCCGATTGACTCCTGTGTGGTTTGGACGCTTTGGTGATTGGCTTTGCGCGGCTTCAGCCGCGCTGGGTACGCAACTATCGCTTGTCACGCCAAGGAACGCAACCTCCGCCCGTGATTTGTACCTTGCATAACCCGCCCGGATAGGCCAATCGGCGCGGCGGACCCGGGAGCGGGCCGCCGGTCATTTCTAGCGCCTCGCCTCGCGTGTCAATGCGAGCCCTTGCCCAGCTGTCAATGCGAACCCTTACGTACCTGTCATTGCGAGCGAAGCGCGGCAATCTCGTTGATCGCAACCAACGGCCGTTCACCTCCCCGGCCCCAGCGGCCGTTCGCCCAGGCAACGGGATTGCCGCGTCGCTGGCGCTCCTCGCAATGACAGATCAAAAGGCGCGCGTCGCAAGGACAGACCAAAAAGCGCGCGTCGCAATGACAGTCGGTGGAATCGCCCTCCAGAGGTTGGTCTGAGCAACGCCGGTCTGCGATGGGCTCTCTGCTGGCGGCCGGCCGTTAGCGCTGGTATTATGGCTGGGCCGCCGGCATACCCACAACTCCAACTGCCGGCGCATCCAATCCGCACCGAGGAACAGTCGACAGAGATGACCCAACCATCCAATGCCGCCCCATCCACCCTGGTTGCCGGACTGACCGGCCACTGCGAGGTGTTGGTGTCCGAGCGAAACGCGGCGCCCCATACCGGCAAGTTGAGCACCCCCTCGATGATACGCGCCATGGAACAGGCGTCGCAGCGCGCGGTTCTCGACTACTTGCCCGCTGAACAGTCCACCGTTGGATTCGAGGTCAACGTCCGACACGTCGCCACCGCCGATATGGGCGTCACCGTGGTGGCCACCGCCGAGCTGGAACGGGTCGACGGACGCTGGCTCTACTTCAAGGTGCAGGCGCTGGACGGAGACCGCACCGTCGGCGTGGGGACGCACCGGCGCGCTATCATCACTCTGCCGCCTGGCGCCACCAACCGCGGCGGAGGCGACGAAATCGAGCGGCCCGGACTGTAATGCCAAGTAGGCCACCTGCAATGGGCGACCTGATAGAAGGAGATACCGCAATGGAACCCATCATCCATAACATCAAGGATTACCCCGGGGACGGGACGGCCCGCCTCATCAGCATCGATGACAATCCGAACCTGGTCACGCTAGCGTACTCGGTGATTGAGCCAGGCGGAACCAGCGCCCACCACATCCACGAGTGGGAGCACGAGGTGTATATCATCGAAGGCAGCGGCGCCCTGGTTGCCGACGGCAAGGAATACCCGGTCAAGGCCGGCGACGCCATGTTCATCCCGCCCATGGTGGACCACGTGACCCGCAACGACGGCGACCGCCCGATCCGCCGCATCGAGATCAACCCCATCTCCGCGGCCGCCGGCAACGCGCGGCCCGGCGGCTCCGAACCCGGCGCCGGAACCCCGCCGGTGATCCGGAACCATGCCGACCTCAACGACGAGACCGGCCACACCATGCTCGGCGGGCGCGACGGCTGCCCCAACTACCTGATGCTCTACAACGGCTACATGCAGCCCGGCGCGGTCAGCCATCCCGAAACTGGCGGCCATACCCACGATTGGGATCACACCGTGTTCATCCTGGAAGGCACGGGAACCCTGGTCGTTTCCGGCAAGGATTACACTGTAACCGCCGGCGACGCCGTGCTGGTTCCACCCGGCCAGCATCACCAGTGGAAGAACGAGACCGATGCCCCCATGCTGCGGGTCACGTTCAACGACATCGTTTCCGAGGGACACGGCTAGGACGCCCCTGGGCCGTTGGACGTTTTCGGAGGCAATGTGAAGAGCGCCAGCGGCGGGACGATCCCGTCGGGTCTGCCGTGACAGCAACCGTGACCAACGCCACCATCATTGCCCACATTCGCGCCCGCGAAGTCCTGGACTCTCGCGGCAACCCCACCGTGGAGGTGGACGTGGGCCTGAACGGCGGCGCGGTGGGCCGGGCCATCGTCCCCTCCGGCGCGTCCACGGGCCGCCACGAGGCCATTGAGCTGCGCGACGGCGACCCGGGCCGCTACGAGGGCAAGGGAACGCTGCGCGCCGTAGCCGGCGTCAATACCGTCATCGCCCCAGCCGTTTGCGGTTCCGCCGACGCCGGCGACCAGGCTGGGTTGGATGAACGCCTGCGCGAACTCGACGGGACGGCCAACAAGTCCAGGCTGGGGGCCAACGCCATTCTCGGCGTATCCCTGGCCGCCGCCCACGCCGCAGCCAGCGCCGCGGGGCAACCGTTGTATCGCTACCTGGGCGGACCGGACGCCGCCACGCTGCCAGTGCCGATGGTGAACATCATCAGCGGTGGACGCCACGCCGCCGCCGGGTTGGACATGCAGGACTTTCTCGCCATTCCCATCGGCGCGGCCACCTACAGCGAGGCGCTGCGCATGACCGTGGGCGTGTACCGCGCGGTGGGCCGCATTCTGTCTCAGACCGGCCCCTACGCCTACGGCGTGGCTGATGAGGGTGGCTACGGCGCCCCGCTGCCCTGCCACGAAGACGCCCTGGGCCTGCTCTACGACGCGACACGGCTGGCCGGCTACCGCTGCGCCCGCGACGGCGACATCGTTATTGGCATGGACGTCGCCGCCACGGAGTTCGCTACAGACGACGGACAATACGCCCTGCGCGCCGAAGGACGTTCCTTCACGCCCCGGGAACTGGCGGACCTGCTCGCTCACTGGAGCGCAACCTACCCGATCATCTCCATCGAGGACGGGCTTGCCGAAGACGATTGGGAAGGCTGGGAATACCTGACGCAGCGTTTGGGGGCATCGGCGCAGCTCATTGGCGATGACCTGTTCACCACCAACCCAGAGCGTCTGAGCCGCGGCGCCGACGCGGGCATTGCCAACGCCGTCCTGATCAAGCCGAACCAGATTGGGACGCTTAGCGAAACCTTGGCTACCGTCCAGCTGGCTCAGCGACGCGGGTATCTGCCGGTCATCTCCGCGCGTTCCGGCGAAACGGAGGACACCACCATCGCTGACCTGGCCGTTGCCACGGGCGCCGGCCAGATCAAGATCGGCTCCATCACCCGCTCCGAGCGCCTGGCCAAATATAACCGCCTGCTGCGCATTGAGGAAGAGTTGGGAGAGCGGGCGCGCTTCCCCGGGCGGGAGGTCTTCGCCCGGTTCCTGGGTTGATGCTGGCCGCCACTGAATCTGGGTCGGCAGAATCCGGCATGGGCATTCTGGCTCGGCAATCAGAGCGGCTGGGATTGACTCTCAGCCCTCATCAGCTTGATCAGTTTGCGCTGTACACCGAGCTGCTACAGGAGGGCAATCGCCGGGCCAACCTGACCACCATCACCGACCCTGAGCAGGCGCAGGTACGCCATTACCTCGATTCCCTCACCGCCGTGTTGGCGATACCGCGATGGCCCGATGGTATGCGGGTGGTCGATATTGGCGCTGGCGCGGGGTTCCCGGGAGTTCCCCTCAAGATCGCCTTCCCCGGCATCCGGTTGACGCTGGCGGAGTCGGTGGGCAAGAAGACGGCGTTCATGCACGATCTGGTAAATCGGCTGGCGTTGCAGGATGTGGAGACGCTGACCATCCGGGCCGAGGAACTGGGTCGCGCTGAAGGCCACCGGGGACAATATGACGTGGTTTTGGCCCGTGGCGTCGCGTCAATGTCAGTCTTGGTGGAGTATGGTCTGCCGTTGTGCAAAGGCCACGGACGGCTGTTGGCCTGGAAGGGCGCCGATGGTCCCGCCGAAGCAGAGTCAGCCGCCGAAGCCCTGGCGGAACTGGGCGGCAAGATCGCGGGGCTGCATTCGGTAAACGCCCTGTCGCCGCCGCTGCCGGCCAACCGGTGGATAATCTCGGTAGAGAAGGTTCGCCGCACGCCCGGCCGCTACCCGCGCCGCGTCGGGACGCCGGCCAAGCAGCCGCTGTGAGGCGGGTGAACAGGCCGATCACAGAGCGGTTGCGCAGCCGAGACCGCGCGCAAGATTCACCGTTATCCGCGCTGTCATAGAGAGCTCACCGCCTGTCCTAGCTGGCTCACCCCCGTTCATGGCGCGCTCACCCCCGTTCATGGCGCGCTCACCCCCCGGCCATGACGATCTCACCCCCCGGCCATGACGAACTCACCCCCCGGTGAAGACGATCTCTTACTCCCGGTACTGGGTAGTTCACTCCCTGGCATTGCGCGCTCACTTCCTGTCATTGCGAGCGAAGCGCGGCAATCTCGTCCACCACAACCAACGGCCGCACATCCGCGGCGCCTTACGGCCGTTTTCCCTCGGCTCGACACACCCACGCGGATTGGCTACCGTTGCCGCAACGGGTCAAGAACGCGGCAATACGCAGACCGCTGGTTAGGCTCCCAGCGAAACCGCTAGGTCGTACCCTGCATTCACGGCAAAAAGCAGCAAAATGCCCACCAACATCAGAAACAACCTATTGAACGCGCGTCGAGTCGTCTCTCTGCGGTTAGTCCCTGCCCGAGCCAGTTCGAAATCCGTAGCAAATATCGCAGTCCCAGCACGACGAAGTAACACCAAATATACGGATATGACGAAATATACAATAAAGAAACGACAATACAGAAACATTAGCTCGATCGTATTTGTTGACGATACTGCCAAATCAGCAAGCCCAGCGGAGAAGAACGCAACTCCTATGGCCGCCGTTGCGGTGGTAACCACTGCTATGCAGATTGTTATCCAATGTCTGTCCCAGTCCCCGTTCACAATGTCACCTCGTTTTCAGCATTCCGAGCTTCGGATTCAACGAGCGACCCCGTCTTACCGCGGACTCGTCCACCATGAATACCACATGAAAAACAGGCTTGGCAAAACGAAAATCGTCACGGGAGCAATCAGTCGCAACCCCAGCCGTTGCCAATCCCCGACATCCGTCCACAGGTAATGGCTTTGGAACCACATGATGACGGAGGCGAAGGCGCAGAGCGCCCAAAAGAACAAAGTCCACCCCCGCTGTTCCTGCCAACTGACGCGCCACATATCCTGTACCCAACCCTTGCCGTGGCGCGTTCGATTGTTCTTGATCATGACGCTGCTCCCATCCAGGTTTTCTATGCGCATCCAAGCGGTTGTTGACAGGGTTGCAGGCGCAATTTGCTAACCGGGTTGCTTCATTTTGTACCGGTTCTGAGTATATTATAACAGCCCTCTCGGTGGAGGGCCGTTACCCGTTTGCTACTTGAGCCCCGTCTTGCAGGAGAATCCTCATGCCTCGCGCCGCTTTTGTCTATGACGACGCCATGAGCCAGCACGTGCTGCGTCAGGACCATCCCATGCGTCCCATCCGCTTGCGGCATACCTACGAACTGCTGGCCGCTTACGGCGCGTTCGACAGCGACGACTCGCTCCTGGTGGCTCCCACTCTTGCTGACGAGGCCAGTGTTGGCGCGTTTCACTCCCGCGACTACATCGCCGCCGTCCGCACCTTCAGCCTCGGCCTCACCGGCTACCAGCCCCAGCGCTTCGGATTCGCCCAGGGCGGCGACAATCCCACCTACCCGGGCATGTACGAGGCCGCCATGCTCAGCTCCGGCGCAACGCTGCACGCCGCCCGCCTGGTCGCCCACGGCGAGGTTCAGGCGGCGTTCAACATCAGCGGCGGGTTGCACCACGCCACGGCCCGCAACGCCAGCGGTTTCTGCGTGTTCAACGACCCCGTGATCGCCATCATGTACCTGCTGAACCGTGGCCTGCGCGTCGCCTACGTGGACATCGACGCTCACCACGGCGACGGGGTGCAGGATGCCTTCTACGACGATCCGAGAGTCCTGACCATATCCGTGCACGAGTCGGGGCGCTACCTGTTCCCCGGCACCGGTTTCGCCGGCGAGACCGGCGCGGGCGACGGAGTTGGCTACGCCGTCAACCTGCCCTTGTATCCCTACACCGACGACGAAATCTACCTTGACGCCTTCGAGTCGATTGTTCCACCCCTCATTGACGCCTTTTCCCCCGACGTGTTGCTGACCCAATTGGGTATCGACTCCTACCACACCGACCCGCTGACCCATTTGCAGGTAACCAGCCGGGGATTCATCGCCGCCGTTACGCGCCTGGGAGGCTTGGGGTATCCGTGGCTGGCCACCGGCGGCGGCGGGTACGACATCGGCGCGGTGGCCCGGTGCTGGACCCTGGCCTATGGCGTCATGTGCGGCGCCGAATGGCCCGACCGCATCCCAACGCCGGTAATCGAACGATTGGGACGCGCTACCTTGCGCGACACCGAAATTCCGAACATTCCCGACCACATCCGGGCCGACGCCAGGGCGCTAGCCGCCGAGAGCGTAGCCACCGTCAGGGATGCGGTGTTCCCCGTTCACGGATTGAGCGCGTAGCCCTGCCGGCCGGGAGGAACGCATCGCACGGCGGTGGTGATGAATCCGCTGTGGGCCACCATGCGGTGGGCCGGCCGCACGCTGCGCCGCGTCACGTTCCACCCCCGCAGCATGGTTTCCGCGGTTTCAATGCGGGCGAACCTGCCATCGTCCTGCAGCGCCAAGACCAACTCGTGCACTTGCAGAACAGTGGGCAGGAAGGAGAGCAAAATGCCGCCCGACTTCATTGCGTTGGCCGCGGCGTCCAGCGCGCGCCACGGCTCGGGCAGGTCGAGTATCACCCGGTCGACATTGGTTTCGCCGATGCCGTCGGCAATGTCGCCGATTTTCACCTCCCACCGCGAGGTGTCTGGAATAACCGACCGGACGTTGGCCTCGGCTTTGGCGACGACTTCCCCATTGATTTCGTAGGAGACCAGCCGCCCGGTGGGGCCGACGGCGCGCAGCAGGCCAGTGGTGAGGGCGCCGGAACCCAGGCCAGCTTCCACCACCGTAGCGCCCGGGTAGATGTCGGCCATGGACACGATGTTGCCCAGGTCTTTGGCGTAAATCACCTGGGGACCCCGCGGCATCAGGCGCACGTAGTCGCCCAAGGTGGGCCGTATGCCCAGCAACACGTGGCCGCGGCTGGTGGTGTACCAGCCTCCCACCGGCTGCCCGATCAGCTCGGAATGGGAAATCCACCCCAGGTGGCAGTGAAACTCCTCCCCTTCTGTGAGGGTTTGCAGATACGCCCTGCCCTTGCGGTCCAGGAACAACGCCAGTTCGCCGGGTTGAAACAGACTGCTGGCGCCGGCGTTGGATTCGCCAGCGGAGCCAGCCTCATGGGGTTCGGTCATTGCTGCATTATACAGCGCGTCATGGTGGAACGGATTCCCTCTAGCCACGACGCCAACCATAAGGGGTCGTGGTTGGCGGAGTGATACGACGCGACTCAGCCGCCGCGGTCGGTTCCGGGCGTGGCGATGTTGAACCGGCGGGAGCCCTGCCAGATCCGCCGACGCGAGGCCGCAGCTCGAGGCCGTCTCGATCCGTAACCTACCGCCACCGGCTCCACGCTCTGCGGTGTGAGGAGCCGGCGCTGTGGTTGACCGCCCTCCGGCCGGGATTGCCGCGCTGCGCTCACAGTGTCAGCAATTGTCATTGCGAGGAGCGATAGCGACGCGGCAATCCCGAACTCTGGGCGAACGGCCGTTGGTTGCGGTCATCGAGATTGCCACGGCCTTCGGCCTCGCAATGACAGGAAGAGTAAGGTGACCGGCCGCTGGTTGTGGTCATCGAGATTGCCGCGCTTCGCTCGCAACGACACAAGATGAAAGGCGCTCGCAATGGCAGACGGGAGACGTTGGCGGTGACAGATGCGAGTGCCCGCCATGGCAGACAGGAGACGTTGGCGATCATGAACAGGAGGGCGCCTCGACAGGGCAGATGCGGGCGGGTTTCGCGATGCCAGTTCGCGCAACCTGGGTTCGGGTGAAGGGACCTGCGCCTGTCCTGCGCCTGTCCTGCGCCTGTCCTGCGCCTGTCCTGCGCCTGTCCTGCGATGGAAAGACCCGGGCTACCGTTGGAGCGTTGGCCCGTCGCGATTCCTGATGTCCGCCAGCGCCGCGCGAATCTCGTCGACGTGCACGGCGTAGAAGGTGCCGACCACCGTCTCGCCACCCTCTGAACGCCGCGCCGCCGCCCGTACCATCCCGATCACTTCTCCGGATGCGTTGAGCGTCGGGCCGCCGCTGTCCCCGGGGTCGATGGCCGCGTCCATTTCCAAGTTGCGCCCGTAGCTGTCGTCGCCGAAATTCGTGATCTGGGAAAGGATGCCGGCGTTGGCCTTTGGGGAACCCACGGTTCCCGCTCGCTTGACCCCGCTGCCAGAATAGCCCAACGCCAACAGCGTTTTGGCGATGTCGTGGCTGCCGGCAGTTCCCAGCGGCAGGGGATACGCTCCGGACTCCAGCTCCACGGCATCAACGTCATAGCGAAGTACAGCGACGTCTCGCCGCTGGTCCAAGCCCTCAACGGTGGCGGTAAAGGCGGGCATGGCGGTCTGCCGCACGATGACCCACTCCCTCCCTGACACCAGGTGCGCGACCGTTACGATCAGGCCGGTCTCTAGCAGCCAGCCGGAGCCGTGCTGCCCGTCCGTCGGGTCAATGTAGAAGACCGACGCGCGGGTTTGCCGGTACAGACGATTCAGGTCGGGCGCTGCCGACGACGCAACCGCGGTGGCCACCGCCCGATCGATTCGTTCGTTGAAGGCTTCTTCGCTGGGCGCGCAGGCCAAGCACGACCATGCCAGGACCACTGCCAGCAGCGCCCGCATATCTTTGTCAGATGAACCGGGCCTGCTCTCGGGGAGCGTCCGCATAGTCGATGTACACGGTGATGACTTCGCTGAAGAAGTCCACCGCCTCGACGCCCTGTTCGCGCTGGCCCACGCCAGACGCTTTCAGTCCGCCGAAAGGCAGGTGCACCTCGCCGCCCAGGGTGGGGGCGTTGACGTGCACCATTCCGGCGTCCACCGTGTTGATGTACCGGAAGGCGCGGGGAATGTCCCGCGTGTACACCGAAGATGACAGGCCGAACTTGACGCTGTTGGAGATTTCGACGGCGTGCTCCAGGTCCCGCGCTCGGAAAACGGTCAACACGGGTCCGAAAATCTCCTCGCGAGCGATGCGCATGTCGGGTGTAACGTCGGTAAAGATGGTGGGTTCCACGTACCAGCCGTCGTCGTAGATGCCGCCGTCCAGGGTGCGGCCTCCGAAAGCCAGCGTTGCGCCTTCGTCCCGGCCTGCGGAAATATACTCAGCAACCGTGCGCTGTTGGGACTCGCTGGCCAGCGGGCTGACGTCGATGCCGTCGTCCATGCCGTCGCCAATGGTGAGTTTCGACGCGCGGTCGATCAGCTGCGACATGAACTCGTCGTAAACGCCATCTTCCACGATGACGCGGCTGGTGGCGGTGCAGCGCTGGCCGGTGGAGCCGAAGGCGCCCTGCACGATGCCGCCCAGAGCCTTGTCCAAGTCGGCGTCGGCCAGCAGGATCACGGCGTTCTTGCCGCCCATTTCCGCCTGCACCTTCTTCAGAAGCGAGGCGCCCCGGGTGTACAGGTCGGTCCCGATTTCAGTGCTGCCAGTGAAGGAAATGCCGGCCACGTCGGGGGATTCCACCAGAGCGTTGCCCACGCTGCCGCCCGGTCCGGTGATCAGGTTGAATACTCCGGGCGGAACGCCGGCTTCTTCGAACACCTCGGCGAGCTTGACGGCGCACAGCGGCGTGCTGGAGGCGGGCTTGAAAACGATGGCGTTCCCGCAGATCAGCGCCGGCGCCATCTTCCAGGCTGGGATGGCGATGGGAAAGTTCCACGGGGTGATGATGCCAACCACGCCCAGAGGGCGGCGCACGGTGTAGGCGACCGTGTTCGGCAGCTCCGAAGGAGTGGTGTAGCCGAACATGCGGCGGCCCTCGCCGGCGGCGTACTCCATGATGTTCATGGCCCGCTTGACCTCGCCCCGGGCGTCGGGCAGCGGTTTGCCTTCCTCCTCGGTGATGGTGCGGGCGATTTCCTCGCCGCGCCGTTCCATGATCTCCATGGCTTTGAAAAGAACCTGGGCGCGAACCGGGGCCGGAGTGTCCGCCCAACCCGGCGCCGCTTCGGACGCGGCGGCCACGGCGCGCAGGGTGTCCTCAGGGTTGGACAGCTGGAAGTGTCCGAGGAGGCGGTCTTTGTGGGCCGGATTGTAAACGGGGTAGGTTCGCCCCGAGTCCGAGGGCGTCCACTGTCCGCCAATGAAATTGAGATGAGTCCGAACGTCTGTGGTGGTAGTCATTTTGGGTCAACGCTCCTGGCGACTATCGTGTCCGCCCCACGCGGAGGGGCGCCCCGCAGAATACTACCACCGTCAACGGCTCGCAACTGGCCAAGCCGCCAACTCTTGTGGCATTGCGAGCCCTTCCTCACCTGTCATTGCGAGCGAAGCGCGGCAATCTCGACGACCACAAGGCGCGGCGCTCGGCCCCCAGCCCCGGCGGCCGTTCGTCCAGGCAACGGGATTGCCGCGTCGCTGGCGCTCCTCGCAATGACAGTCGGTATGGTCATTGCGAGCCCTTCCCCCCTGTCATTGAGAGCCCTTCCCCACCTGTCATTGCGAGCGAAGCGCGGCAATCTCGACGACCACAAGGCGCGGCACTCGGCCCCAAGCCCCGGCGGCCGTTCGTCCAGGCAACGGGATTGCCGCGTCGCTGGCGCTCCTCGCAATGACAGTTGGTATGGTCATTGCGAGCCCTTCCCCCCTGTCATTGCGAGCCCTTCCCCACCTGTCATTGCGAGCGAAGCGCGGCAATCTCGACGACCACAAGGCGCGGCGCTCGGCCCCCAGCCCCGGCGGCCGTTCGTCCAGGCAACGGGATTGCCGCGTCGCTGGCGCTCCTCGCAATGACAGCAGAAAAGCGCCCTGGCCGGGACAGTAGGAAAGTGCGCCTCGCCGGGACAGATGAGCAGCGCGCCTTCAACCGTGATACCCGCGCCAATGAAAGGCCCCGCTGGGCGCGGCCAACGGGGACATGATGCGGCAGATGTGGAGTCCGGCTGACTAACCTGGATTGTGGCGCTCCACGTACTCGACGATCCGAGCGTCCAAGCTGCCCTTCTGGTCGTCGAGAACGCCGGCGTCGGCGTAGGCCACCGCCAGGTGGGCGTCCCGCTGAATATCTTCCCAGTCGGTTTCCAGCTCGAACTCGTCTCGCAGCTCTTCAAACAGCCGATCCAGCGAATCCTTGTTGAACATATCGGTTTGTAACCTCCTCCGGTTTGGCGGCAGCCTTGCGGTTCCCCTGCCACTGCCGACGGAAATCGCGACGACCACCGGAATCGCGGCCCTAGCAGAGCGCGAATGGGCAGTCGGTAACGACTATGGCAGCATCCGCTATCTTACGCCCTATCGCCGCTACTCGCAAGCATTTGGCAATCTCACGCGCGCCCAGTTTGTCGCGGGCGCCGCGCAATTGACAGGATGATCCCCCATCCGCCGTGGCGAGACGCCGGCCGACCAGCGCGGCACCAACGGAGTCTCCCTACTCGTCAGTTTCCATGACCGCCGCCGCATCCCTTACTGCGGTGGGGGCGCGTCGGCTCTCCCTGGTGTTGGCCCAATACGCGACCACGATCAACGCCGGCATCGCCAGAATGATGATCCCGATGATTATGACCACGGTCAGTTCGGTGAATCCGAGGGTCCCCAGCAGAATGTGGTTCAGGGCGGTCATGATCCACCCCAACAGCGTTGGGTCGGCCTCGCCATGGTGGAGACCAGTGGCCAGCAGAACAGCGCTCAGCAATCCGGCCATGATTCCGACCTCGAGGGATCTGGCCTCAGGGGATTTAAACTCATTGAGGCCGTCCGCAGTGAGTGACTGGGCGAATACAAGGTAGCGACAAGGTCCAGGCGGCGGTGCGGGTGTGGTCGGCGAAGTCAGTACACCCGCGTCCCGCCCCCGGCGGCGCCCGCCATCGCCAGTTGCGGGCTGCCCTCTGCCGAACTGCCCTCTGGGGGAAGGCTGTTGTACCGACCCGAATACTGGTATTCGTTGATGCTGAACGCCGCGATGGACGCGGGGATCAGGGTCAAGCCAGCGATCAGGAAGGGCCAGAAGTAGCTTTCGTTGAACCAAACGTAGGCGTATCCGGCCAGTTGGATACTGAAGAACGAACCGATCTGGTGCGCGAAGAACACCCACCCGCTGATCGTGCCCAGCGCCCGGAATCCATAGACGTCCGCGGTCAGCGTGGAGGTGAGCGGCACGCTGGCCACCCAGGACATGCCCGACAGCAGCGCGAACCCCACCAACCCGGCCATCCCGTAACCGAAGAGCGGCAGGAACACCAAGCACATGAACGCCACCCCTCTGGTCGCGTACACCACCGCTAACACGTTCTTCCGACGCATCCGGTCGCCCAGGAATCCGGTGATGATTACTCCGGCCGCGTTGAGGCCCGTCATCAAGCCGAACACCAAGCCGGCGAACACCTTCTCGTCCCAGACGCCGCCCAGGAAATTCACCTGCGCCGGCAGCACATCCTCAGCGTAGGGAATGAAGTGGATGCTGAGCAGCCCGGTGGTGATGCCGCAGACCACGTATGCGCCGGAAAGTTGCCACATGGGCGCCGTTTTGAAGCACTTGCGCCAGCTGTCCACCTCGTAGGCGCCGGTGGCTCTTGGGGCCGGCGCGCCGCCGGAAGTCGTTCCGTCCGGGTTGGGGTCGCCGTCGGGATTCAAGCCCATGGCTTCCGGGCTGGGTCTCAGGAAGAAGACCGCCAGCGGCGCGGCAGCAACCACCACTATCACGCCCAGCAGGAACCACACCGTGCGCCATCCCGCCACCTGCGTGTCTCCCCACATGATGCCCGACGAGTCGATCACGCCCATCAGGTAGGCCGCGAAGGGGATGGTCAGCAGGCCGCCTATGGATGTTCCGCAGGCCGCCAGCGCCGTGGCCTTGCTGCGCTTGCGCCGGAACCACCGAACCACCAGCGCCAGCATGTTGGTGATGGACGCCGCGCTGAGGCAGGTGTTGATTATGATGGAGAACACCGCGATGAACCACAGCAAGTCCAATGGAATTCGGGCGAAGCCCAGGTTCAGCGTGGCGTCCAGGTCCTTGATGAACGCCAGGCTCATTATGGACAATCCCATGATGACCAAACCGAAGCCAAACACCTTGCGCGGCCCGTAGCGGTCGAACAGCGCGCCCATGATCGGCTGCATCGCGCCGTTGATCAGGAAGCCGACCGAACCCACCCAGGAGATGTCGGCGCGGTTCCAACCAAAGGTTGGCTCCATCTCCGTTACGAACAGGCCGAATCCCTGCCGTCCCGGTATGGACAGGAACGCCACGAAAAAGCAGGTGGCCACGATGTACCAGCCGAAGTACAACGACCCGCCCACCTGGGCTGCTGATTTGCTAGTCATACGCCCCCTCGCTTAGCCGGATTCGTGACCGGCTGGCGGCGACCGCCGCGCGTCTGGCAATCATAGCAGGCCGTCGAGTCAACCGCCACTATCGGCCCGACCCTCGCGCGTCCAGTTGGGGCGGGCGCGGCGCGTTTGAAACCGTGGGTAGCGGCGCCAAGGTGAGCTTTCCCATGGTCTGTGATTGCGAACGCTCCACTCTGTGTCGCCGCAAGGAGCGCCTCCCGGCAAAGAGCGCCTCCCGGGCTGTCGCTACGAGCGCTCCTCTCCCGTCATTGCGAGCGAAGCGCGGCGATCCCGTCGTCCGCAACGGATTGTCGTTCCGTCTCGCCTCAGACGGCGGCGTGGGATTGCGGCGTCGTTGGCGCTCCTCGCAGTTTCAGCAGCGGTGGGCGTCGAGCAGTGACGGATGGACCCTTCCTTGAAGCAACCCAGGAGGAGGTCATGCTAGCGGCGCCCGCCGGGTGGTCGCCACGATAATCCACAGGCGCCCGCGGTCGGCCCTCGCGCGCGTTTTCGCATGAGCCATGGCGCGACGTCGCCAATGCAAAGGCCCGGCGGTTGGTATAATGCGGCGGTCATGATTCGCCAGATTGTCGTCATCGCCGTCGCCCTTGCCGCCGCCGGACTGATGGCGGTGGCCTGCGCTCCCGCCGGTCAACGCCCCGCCGACGCGACGGCTACCCTCACCGTGTTCGCCGCGGCTTCCCTGGCCGAGTCTTTCCAGGCGCTGGCCACCGCCTTCGAAGCCGAGCGACCCGGCGTCGCCGTAATGGTGAACTACGCAGGCAGCCAGACCCTGAGCGCCCAATTGGAACACGGAGCCGTGGCCGATGTGTTCGCCTCCGCTGATTGGCAACGCATGGCCCAGGTCAAGGAGTCGGGGCTTCTGGGCAGCGCGCCCCAGTATTTCGCCGCCAACCACCTGGCCGTCGCCACCCCCGCCAGCTCGCAGGGAGTGCAGTCCCTGGTGGACCTGGCCCGGCCTGGCGTGAGCGTGGCCATCGCCGCCGCCGAGGCGCCCGCCGGTTCCTATGCCCGTGAATCCTTGGAGCTGATGGCCGCCGGCGATGGCTTTCCCGATGATTTCGCCGCCGCCGTGCTGGCCAACGTGGTGACCAACGAAACCAGCGTACGCGGAGTGGCGCAGAAGGTCGCCCTGGGGGAGGTGGACGCCGGCATGATCTACGAAACCGACGCCCGGGCTCCTCAGTACGCCGACGCCATCCGCGTCATGGACATCCCGTTGCCCTTCAATCCGGCGGCCCAATATCCCATCGCCACGCTTGCCGCCAGTACGCAACCCGAGTTGGCTCTGGCGTTCATCGATTTCGTGCAGGGTGACGCGGCACAGAGCATCCTGCGCCGGTTCGGGTTTGCGCCGCCGGCCAACGTGGCCTGTCCTTGCGGAAGAATGGCCATCGCGGAACAGAAACCGGCGCTCGCGGTTGGTTGATTCGTGCGCCAAGGCAAAGACCAAACCGACGCTTCGTTTCCGCAGTGGTTCGTCGCTTTCGCGCGGACCGGAGCGTTGGGCATTGTCGGGAAAGCAATCGTCGGGAAAGCAATCGTTGGGAAAGTCATCCCGGACTGGACCATCAATCAGACGTCGGTGGATTAGGCGGTTGCGGTGATGTTCCAGTCGGGCGGCAACGGGAACCGAGGAGCAGATCTGGGGGCGCTGGCGCCGGCGGGTATTGCCGCCACCGTCCTGTACACGCTGTTCATCGGATTGCCCATCGTGGCGTTGCTGGCGCGCGCCGCCTGGGAGGACGATTTCCTGGCCGGACTGACCGGGGCCATGGCGCTACAGGCCCTGCGCCTCACGATCTTCACCAGCGCCGTCAGCCTGGTCATCGTAGCGATCGTCGGCACGCCCTTCGCGCTGCTGCTGGCCCGTCGCGGGCCCACCAGCCGGTTGCTGCGCGTAATCGATACCTTCGTTGAGTTGCCCATCGTGCTGCCGCCCGTGGTGGCCGGCGTAGCCATGCTCATGGCCTTCGGACGCAACGGACTGCTGGGGCCGGCCCTGGCGTCCCTTGGCGTGAACATACCCTTCACCACTGTGGCCGTCGTGTTCGCCCAAATCTTTGTGGCCGCGCCATTTTACGTCCGGGCCGCCCGCATCGGATTCGCCGGCGTTGATCCCGCCTACGAGGAGGTATCGCAGACGCTGGGAGTTTCGCCTTGGCAAACCTTTTGGCGGTTGACGCTGCCCATGGCGGGCCCGTCCCTGCTGACGGGCGGAACGCTGGCCTGGGCCCGGGCCGTGTCGGAGTTTGGCGCGACCATCATGTTCGCTGGCAACCTGACCGGGCGCACCCAAACGATGCCCTTGGCGATCATGACCACAATGGAATCCAACCTGGGCGCCGCCCTGGCGTTGGCCGCGCTGATGCTGGCGATTTCCGTCCTGTCCCTGGGCCTGTTGAGCTTCCTGCTGCGACGCAGCCCACCGACTGGTATGTGATGAATTACCCCCGGTGTTGGATGGCGTTTGATGTTGCATTGCCCATGATGTTCGATTGCCCATGATGTTCGATTGCCCATGATGTTCGATTACCATGGTGTTCGATTGCCCATGGTGTTCGATTGCCCATGATTATTCATTGGCCCATGACGATTTATGGCTCTTGGTGATTCATTGCCCCTGATGAATGGTCGCTCAAAATGATCACCCCCGCAGTTGAAGGCCGCTTCAGCGTCAGGGTCGGCGGATTCCACGTCCGGCTGGCCTTTGCGGTGTCGGCTGGCGAGGCGTTGGCGCTGTTCGGCCCGTCGGGCGCCGGCAAGACCACAGCGCTCAGAACCATCGCCGGCCTGATTCGGCCCGAATCCGGCCGCATCGACATCGCCGGTCGCACCGTATTCTCCCAGGGCGACGGCGAGCCTTCCCGGTGGACGCCGCCCCATCACCGGGGAGTTGGCTACGTGACCCAGCAGAACCACCTGTTCCCACACCTTACGGTGGCGCAGAATATCGCCTACGGTCTGCCCGAACGGCGGGGCGACTCCGCCCAGCAGCGGGTGGCGCATCTGATCAGCCGGCTGCAACTCGATGGCCTCGAAAACCGAAGGGTCTCGCAGCTCTCCGGCGGCCAGCAGCAACGGGTGGCGTTGGCCAGGGCGCTGGCCCCGTCGCCCGGCCTGCTGCTCCTGGACGAGCCGTTCAGCTCCCTGGACATGGAACTGCGGCGTGCGCTGGGGGCGGAACTGCGAGCCACCATCCGGGAGCTCAAGGTTCCGGCCATCTTGGTTACCCACAGCCGAGAAGAGGCCCTGGCCCTGGGCGACACGGTGCAGATCATCGACGCGGGCCGAACCGTGGCCGAAGGCCCCCCGCTGCAAACGCTGGAACAACCAGGGCAGGGCCGCGTCGCTCGATTGGTGGGAGTGGAAAACCTGCTTCAGATGCGCGTCGCCGCTCGGCTGCCTCGGGATGGCACCATGATGTGCCAGGCCGGTGATCATGCCCTGGAGACGCCGCTGGCCGATGGTTGCGCCATTGGGGACACCGTGACGGTGGGCATTCGCGCCTCGGACATCATCCTGGCCGCCGGACCGTTGCCGCAATCGTCGGCCCGCAACACCTGGGCCGGCGTGGTGGCGTCGGTGGAGTCGCGCCCGCCTGGCTACGAGGTGACCCTGGACTGCGCCGGAACCCTGCTGCGTTGCCACATCACCGGCGCGTCTCTGGACGCAATGGGCATTGCGCCCGGCCTCACCCTGTGGGCCATCTTCAAAGCGTCGTCCTGCTTCCTGCTCAGCGACTAGACCCGGAGCAATCCCGCCTCCAAAGCGCCCTGGCCTCGCCCCAGTCGCTTCAACCTGTCATTGGGGGCGGCGGATTGCGAATGCGCAGACCGCGACCAACAACGGCCGCTCGGTTTGAACCCAGACGGCCGTTCGCGCTGGCGCGGGATCGCCGCGTCGCTATCGCTCCTCGCGATGACAGAGATAAAGAGCGCCGCTCGGGATGACAGGGATAAATCGCGCCCCTCGCGATGACAGAAACAAGTACCGCTCCTCACGATGACAGCAAATGAGACGCCGCTCGCCCTTGTCACCAAGCGGAAAGCGTGGCAATCTGCCCAATCGATGCGATGCTGATTGCCGCACTGCCAATTGCCGCAATGCCAATCTCTGCAACGCCATTAACTGAGGAGGATCATCTCGGATGGCCGGATACAAAGGCATCTTGTTCGACATGGACGGCGTACTGGTGGACAGCGAGCCCCTGTTCCACAAGGCGGTCAACGTCATGGTTGAGCGCTGCGGCGCCGCGCCCATAACGGAGGAGGAAAACAACCGCTATCTGCTGGGAACCACCGTCGAGGAGACGTGGGTGAGGGTCAAGGAATTGCGGGACGTGCCCCAAACGCCGGCGGAACTGCTGGCCGGATACAACGAGGTTGTCAAAGAGGTGCTGAGGTCCGACCTGGTGGCCAGACCGGGCGTGCGGGCGCTCATCGCGGAGGCCCAGCGCCGCGGATTGCCCATTGCCGTCGCCTCGTCGTCCCTCCGGGAGTGGGTGAACCTGAAACTGGCGGTGATCGGGTTGACCGACGCTTTCCCCGTGAAGCTGGGCGGCGACGACATCGAGAACGGCAAACCGGCGCCCGACATCTACATCAAAGCGGCCCGGCTCATTGGATTGGAAGCCACCGAGTGCATCGCCATCGAGGATTCGCCCATCGGCCTGGCGGCGGCGTCCGCCTCCGGAGCGTACACCGTCTGCACGCTCACCGATTCGACCCGCCACCTGGACCTTTCGGCGGCCCACGTCATCATCGAGACCCTGGAGGAGTTCGACTACAGCCTGCTGATGGAGCGCGGTTAGCCTCGGCGACGGCGCAACCCGGGAATGCCCGGGAAGACGCCCTCGCGAAGAACCCATTGCAGGCGCTGCATCAGCGCCCGGGCCTCCTCGGCGTCGAGCAGCGTCAACAGTTCCGCCACGTCGCCGGTGGGCGCGAGGAGCTCCCCACAAAGCCGACGCAGCGGTTCCAGCAGACGTTCTGGTATCGGTTCTTCGCCAAAGTCCCAGATCACCGTGCGGATCTTGGTGTCGGCGTGGAACGTCAGCCCCTGGTCGATGCCCCATAGCTTGCCGTCGTAGCCGCGCAGCACGTGGTTGGCCTTGCGGTCGGTGTTGTTGGAAACCAGGTCGAAGCAGCACATCATCCGCAATTGGTTGGCGTCGGATTCTTCGAGGCTGTCCCGGGAGATGGTGTAGTAATTTTCCTTGGGATCGTGGTCAACGAAGAGCTGAGCGGATCCGACGCCGTGGGGCCCATCGCGGATGACCGTAAGGGGAATGAAGTCCCAGCCCAGTATACGGCTGAGCAGATAAGCGGCGCATTCCCGTTTGAACAGAGTGCCACTGGGGAAATCCCACAGGGGGATTTCGCCTTTGCGGGGTTTGTAGATGGCGTACCCGTTGCGCCCTTCGAGCGCCAGTTCGACCAGGAACGTATAATTCGAACCGGCGGGCGTCAGTTCCCAACTGAGGAACTCGCCGCGGGACAACAGATCCAGGTCGGAAGGTTCGGCTCCGGACACGAGCAACCCACGCCAGCGTTCAGGCTAGCCGGTTTCGAATACCGCGTGGCCATTGGCGCGAACGCATTGGTGGCCGTCGGGGTCGATGGGGGAACCGCAGAGGAAGCAGGGCGGCCGCCCTGAAGCGCAGATGCGCAGCGCCTCATCGGCCAGGTCGGAACACTGCTGCATCGTCATCCAGAAACTGACCGAAGTTTGCGCCCCGGAATCCGGGTCGTCTTCATCCCCCTCGAAGGCGTGGAGGACGAAGCAGTTGGCATCCTGGTCATACTGCAATTGCATCTGGCGGGCGTGAAAGTCCTGCTCCAGCGGGTCGCCGTTCCACGGGGCCTCGCCGGGCGCGCTGGCCTTGGATTGAGCGTCCTGACCCAGTTGCTTCACCGCCTGCTGCAAGTACAACCCCAGCTGCAGAAGTTGCTCCTTCTCCAGCCAGATGTAGGACTGCGCCCGGCCAGCCTCTGCGACCAGGCGAAAGGTGCGTCGCCCGGGCCGTCCGAAGGTTTCGGCGGTGACCGTCTGGGCGGCTCCGAGTTTATAACGCGGTTTCCGTTCTGCCATACCGCTATGATAGTCGGCAAGCCACAGGCTGGCAAGGGCCGCTTCTCTTCTGTCATTGCGAGGAGCGCTAGCGACGCGGCAATCTCGTTCCGATGCGAACGGCCGTTGGGGCTGGGGGTGGGAGGCGAACCGCCGCGCGTTGCGGTGGTCGAGATTGCCACGGCCTTCGGCCTCGCAATGACAGGGTGGGGGAGACGCTCGCAATGACAGGGTGGGGGAGATGCTCGCAAGGCCAGGTGGGGGAGGCTTCCGCGATGGCAGGGCGGGGGAGGCGCTTTTCTTCTGTCATTGCGAGGAGCGCTAGCGACGCGGCAATCTCGTTCCGATGGGAACGGCCGTTGGGGCTGGGGGTGGGAGGCGAACCGCCGCGCGTTGCGGTCGTCGAGATTGCCACGGCCTTCGGCCTCGCAATGACAGGGTGGGGGAGACGCTCGCAATGACAGGGCGGGGGAGGCTTCCGCAATGACAGGTGGGGGAGGCTTCCGCGATGGCGTGGTGGGGGAGGCTTCCGCGATGGCAGGGTGGGGGAGGCGCTTCTCTTCTGTCATTGCGAGGAGCGCTAGCGACGCGGCAATCTCGTTCCGATGGGAACGGCCGTTGGGGCTGGGGGTGGGAGGCGAACCGCCGCGCGTTGCGGTCGTCGAGATTGCCGCGGCCTTCGGCCTCGCAATGACAGGGTGGGGGAGACGCTCGCAATGACAGGTGGGGGAGATGCTCGCAAGGCCAGGTGGGGGAGGACTCGCTATCGCAGGGCGGGGCGGCATGAAAAGGGAAGTGGGCTTCCGTCGGGAAACCCACTTCCTTGCTTGCGGGATAGCTGAGGAAAACGTCAGCGCCGCGGAGGCGCCGGCGCTCCCTCAACCCGATTGGTTAGTTGGCCGAAAACGTCGGATAGTCCGTCGTGCCGCCGAAGTCCCACACGTCGCTCCAGCTGGCGTAGATGTCCGTTGCTGACGTGGGGCTCTGCAGCTCGGCGGTGGTTTTGCCCTCGCCGCAACCGCTGGTGGTCAGGCCGCTGGTGGTGGTATCCCAGTAGCTGTCCGAGCATGTGCCGCCGTATTCTGTGGCATTTTCTCCCACCAGGCCGCCAATCCCGTTATCGCCACCGTCTGGGCGAACAACCGCGCCGGTGGAGTAGCTGTTGGCGATGGAGCCCAAGTTCAAGCTGACCAAGCCTCCCGAGTACGAGCCGCCGTGCACGTCGCCGGTGGCATAGCTATTCCTGATGGTGGCGTAGTTGTAGCCGACCAGTCCTCCGCCGTCGGAGTTAATGTCCCCGGTGGCGTAGCTGAATTCGATGACGCCCAGGTGCTGGTTGTCGCCCACCAGGCCGCCGGCGACGTTGTGGTTGCTTGACGCAGCTACGTTCGCCCAGCTGTGTCTGATGATGCCGTGGTTGGTTCCGGACATGCCGCCGGCGATGGAGTTGCCGGAGACGGTTCCGGTGACGCTGCTGTTCTCGATGATGCCAGTGTTGTAGCCCACCAGAGAGCCAGCTTGTGAACCGGCGGTTACGTTCACATCCTCCAGCTTGACGTTCTTGAGGACGGCTTTCACTCCATAATCGGAGTAGCTGTGGTATTGGAACAGCCCCGCGCTGCCGTCTTCGGGACGGTTGATGAACAGGTTGCGTATGGTGTGGTTGTTGCCGTCGAAATCAGCGGAGAGTAGGAGGATCGGTTCCCAGCCCTCGCCGTCGTTCCAGTATTCGTCGCCGGCAATGTCGGTTTGGCCATCGCCGTTGGTGTCGAAGTCCAGATCATTGGCGAGTTCGTAGCCGGAACATCCCGCGCTGGGGCAGCCCATGTTTTCCATGGGATTGACGAAGGCGGCGGCATAGCCTTCGGGATTGATCAGGTCGGAATGGTATCTGCCGGCTTCGCTTTCGCCGTCGCCGTTGTGATCCCACCGCACTGCGTTGAGTTGCGCCAGGTTGCTGATTTCAATCAGTCCGTCGTTATCGACGTCGTAATCGGTGGTTGATGGCGTCGGTGTAGCCGTAGGAGCCGGCGTGGCCGTGGGTTGCGGCGCCGGCGTTGCGGTCGGAACCGGTGTTGCGGTGGGAGCCGGTGTAGCCGTGGGTTGCGGCGCCGGCGTTGCGGTCGGAACCGGTGTTGCGGTTGGAGCCGGCGTGGCCGTAGGTACAGGCGTGGCTGTGGGTTGCGGCGCCGGCGTTGCGGTCGGAACCGGTGTAGCCGTGGGTTGCGGCGCCGGTGTTGCGGTCGGAACCGGTGTTGCGGTGGGAGCCGGCGTGGCCGTGGGTTGTGGCGCCGGTGTTGCGGTCGGAACCGGTGTAGCCGTAGGAGCCGGCGTAGCTGTCGGCGCTGGCGTGGCCGTCGGAGTCGGTGTCGGAGTTGCGGTCGGAGCCGTCGGAGTCGGTGTCGGAGTTGCGGTCGGAGCCGGCGGAGTCGGTGTCGGTGTGGCCGTAGGAGCCGTCGGAGTCGGTGTCGGTGTGGCCGTCGGAGCCGGCGGAGTCGGTGTCGGTGTGGCCGTCGGAGCCGGCGGAGTCGGTGTCGGCGTTGCGGTCGGAGCCAACGGAGTGGGTGTCGGCGTTGCGGTCGGAGCCGGCGGAGTGGGTGTCGGCGTTGCGGTCGGAGCCGGCGGAGTGGGTGTCGGTGTGGCTGTAGGAGCCGGCGTGGGCTGCGGCGCCAGCGTGGGTTGCGGCGCCAGCGTGGGTTGCGGCGCCAGCGTGGCCGTCGGAGTCGGCGTGGCCGTAGCTTGAGCGCAATCGGTCAGACTGCTGGGCGTGGCATTGTCGATCCCTTGGTACCATGTGTTCAGACTGGCGGGAAGACAGTGGTTGCTTCCATCCAGCTTTATCGTGTCGAGATTGGATAGGTTGCCCAGTTCGGTCGGTAACGCCCCGCTCAGGTTGTTGTCGTCGAGCTCCAGATACACCAGCGCTGATAGATTTCCCAACGCCGCCGGAATCGACCCGGTCAACGCGTTGTCGTTGAGGTACAGCCCGGTAAGATTGGAGAGGTTGCCCAATTCCGTGGGTATCGACCCGCTCAGGTCATTGGAGTAGAGGAACAACCCGGTGAGCTTGGAGAGGTTGCCCAATTCCGTGGGTATCGACCCGCTCAGTTTGTTGCTCCCCAGGTTTAGAATCTGGAGTTCCGCGAGACTGCCCAATTCCGTGGGTATCGACCCGCTCAGATCGTTGCCGATCAGCCTCAGCGTGTCGAGCTCTGAAAGGTCGCCCAGTTTCGCGGGTATCGTCCCGTCCAGGTTATTGTTCATAAACTCCAGCGCGGTTACCCGTCCGTTGCTGACCTTTACGCCTTGCCACGAATCGCTGGGGAGGGTGGAGAAATCCCACCCGGTGTTGTTGGTCCAGTTGTCGCCGTCGGTGTCGTTGTAGAGCGCGCGCAGGGCGTCCTTGTCGGTGATCAAGGCGCAGGAGGGCATGGTAGCGGGCCGCTTGGAATTGATGCCGGCGTACCAAGTGGTCAGGGCCGTACTGCTGGGGGAAATGCACAGGTCGGTGTTGGTCAGGTTGATGTTGTTGAGAGTGGTCAGGTTGGTGAGCCCGGCTGGGAGCTCCCCAGAGAGCTCATTGTTGCCGTTGAGGTGCATCCACGTGAGGCTGGAGAGGTTGCCCAGTTCCGACGGGATCGAACCGCTCAATTCGTTGTTTCTGAGTTCCAGTACAGTCAGACTGGAGAGGTTGCCCAGTTGCGATGGGATCGAACCGGTCAACTCGTTGTCGTAGAGTTCCAATAAAGTCAGGTTGGAGAGGTTGCCCAGTTGCGATGGGATCGAACCGCTCAATTCGTTGTCGTAGAGCCGCAGACCTGCGAGGTTGGACAGATCGCCGAGCGTAGTCGGTATCGAGCCGGTGAGGCCGTTCTCTCCAAGGTTCAGAACGATGAGTTCCGACAGGCTGCCGAGCGACGCGGGTATCGAACCGGTGAGTTCGTTCTCTTGAATTTCCAGAAGCGTGAGTTCGGACAGGTTGCCAAGCGACGCGGGTATCGAACCGCTCAAGCCGTTGTCGTCGAGAATCAATGAGATCACCCGGTCGTTGGCGACGGTCACGCCATGCCAGGAGCTGCTGGGGTTGTTGGCGAAGTCCCACCCGGTGTTGTTGGTCCAGTTGTCGCCATCGGTGCCGTTGTACAGGTCCTGAAGGGCCGCCTTGTCGGTGTCCAAGCTGCTGGGCGTCACCTGCGCCAACGCCGCCGAGGTGTGGAACATCAGCGCCGCGGTGAGCAGAAATGCCGCCACCACCGGTACGCTACGAGCCATATTCACTTCCCCTAACAACTTACGCATCTGGCGCCTCCAAACAAAACCAAGCATGAATTCGGTCGCGCGCTGGGCGCGGCCGACGCAAAATCGCCTTATGTCATTCGATCAGGCGGCGGCAACATAACATAAGTTTGGATTCAGCGCAATAGTGGAATCAACCGCTTCCAGAGCTTGCAATGGGCGCCTCTCATCAACCCTACCCCGGCCTTTATGATGCGGCGGTCTTTTTGACGCGCCAGTCTTTATGACGCGGTTGGAGCGTTGGCGCCAACCGCAGTGGCTTCCCGCCGTGGAGCCGATGGCCGGCCAGGAACAAAAATGGCCGGAGCGACATTGCGTTGTCACTCCGGCCGTCAGGACAGCAAGCGCTCCGGATCCAAACGCCGCGAGGCGCCTGCCAATTCTTCCTAGCGGCGACCACCTCGTCCGCCGTGCTTGCCGCCCTTACCGCGCGAGCTGGTGGGCAGCGCTTCCGGACGGTCTCCATGCCACGCGCTGAGGGCATCAGACTCGTCCTGGGTCAGGTCGCCGTCATCCACCTCCTTGGCAAGGTAGTCGGCAACGGCGTCCGCGTCGGAAATCTTCGCCAGCTTGAGGGCGGTGTGTCCCGAATCTTCAGGACGGTTGTCGAACCAACCGTTGGCTTCGGTTGCCTGATCGTCGTCAAGCGTACCAGCGTCAACCAGGGCCTGAACCCATGCTTCGAAACTGGCGTTGGCTTGCTGGTCATAGGCATAGGAGAAAGCGTCGTCCAACGCGGCGCGGGTTACGCCCAAGTCCGACGCAACCCAGTCCAGAACCGCGTCGGAACTGCCGTGTCCACTGCCGCCTCCAGCCAATACCGTGCCGGTGGTGAGGCCCACCGCCAGCAATGCCATGGCGACCATCGCCACGAACCATCGCTTTTTCAAACCCAGAACCCTATTCAGCATTGCTGCCTCCATTGCCGACCTTTCGGATTGATCGACTTACGACCGCAGTCGGCTTGATGGATTGAGGTTATGGCGCGAATGTTAAGGAAATATGAAGACTCGCCGGCGCCATGGGAGCAACGGGACATCGATTTCGCAACGGTTTGCCAAGCTCCGCGAGATGGTCATGTGGGATCACCAGATTTTGGAAAGGCCCTGGTTGCCGAGGCGGAGGAGCGTCTTGAGAGGTCGGAGCGCAGGCGTTGCGTGATGTGGGATGCGGGAACCATCATGCGGCGCCAGTTCCGGGACCTTGGGTTCCGGGACCAAGCAAAAGCCGGGGCAGTTATCGCAACTGCCCCGGCTCCGTGTCCCTTGCGGGAGGGGTGTTCCCTGAACCTCAGAAGTCCGTGAACTTTAGAAGTCCATCGGGGGCGCGGCTGGCGCGGCCGGCATGGGTTCGGGGATCTCGGTGATCATGGACTCGGTGGTGAGCACCATGGCGGCGACGGAGGCCGCGTTCTGCAGGGCAGACCGGGTAACCTTCACCGGGTCGATGATGCCGCGCTCGAGCATGGGGCCGAACTCGCTGACCTCGGCGTCGTAGCCGTAGTCGTCGGACTGGTCCTTCACGTCGTGCAGCACTACGGCGCCTTCGCCGCCGGCGTTCTCGACGATGATCTTGAGGGGCTGTTCCAGCGAGTGGCGGATGATGTTGAGGCCGACCAGTTCGTCGCCGGTCAGGTTGGTGACGCTTTCCAGCGCGCGCTGGGCGCGAACCAGGGCGACTCCGCCGCCGGGCACGATGCCCTCTTCCACCGCGGAACGGGTGGCGGACAGGGCGTCCTCCACGCGGGCCTTGCGCTCCTTGAGCTCGATTTCGGTGGCGGCGCCAACCTTGATGACCGCCACGCCGCCGGACAGTTTGGCCATGCGCTCCTGCAGCTTCTCGCGGTCGTACTCGGAGGTGGTGTCTTCGATCTGGGCCTTGATCTGGTTGATGCGGGCCTGGATGCCATCCTCGGAGCCGTGCCCTTCCACGATGGTGGTGTCGTCCTTGGTGGAGGCGACGCGGCGGGCGCGGCCGAAGTCTTCGATGGTCGCTGAATCCAGGCGGCGGCCGGTCTCTTCGCTGATGACGGTGCCGCCGGTGAGTATGGCGATGTCTTCCAGCATGGCCTTGCGGCGGTCGCCGAAGCCGGGGGCCTTGACGGCCAGCACGTTCATGATGCCGCGCAGCTTGTTGACCACCAGGGTCGCCAGCGCCTCGCCATCCACGTCCTCAGCGACGATGACGGCGTTCTTCTGCCCCACCTGAAGCAGCTTTTCCAGGGCCGGCACCAGGTCGGCGACGGCGGAGATCTTCTTGTCGGTGATGATCAGGTAGGCGTCGTCGATGGCGGCTTCCATGCGGTCGCTGTTGGTGATGAAGTAAGGAGAGATGTAGCCGCGGTCGACCTGCATGCCTTCCACGTACTCGATCTCGTCGGTGAGGCCGCGGGACTCTTCGACGGTGATGACGCCGTCCTTGCCGACCTTCTCCATGGCCTCGGCGATGGTTTCGCCGATGGCGTCTTCATGGGCGGACAGGGAGGCCACCTGTCCGATGCGCTCGCGGGTTTCCACGGGCTGGGACATGGACTGGAGCTCGGTTACGATCTCGCCCACCGCGCGCTCGATGCCGCGCTTGATGGCCATGGGGTTGGCGCCGGCGGTAACGTTCTTGAAGCCCTCGTTGATGATGGCCTGGGACAGCACGATGCTGGTGGTGGTGCCGTCGCCGGCGGCGTCGTTGGTCTTGGTGGCGGCTTCCTTGAGCAGTTGGGCGCCCATGTTCTCAAAGGCGTCAGGGAGCTCGATTTCCTTGGCGATGGTCACGCCGTCGGAGCACACCTGAGGCGGGCCGAACTTCTTGTCCAGCACCACGTTGCGACCACGGGGGCCCAGGGTAATCTTTACCGAGTCGGCCAGGATGTCGATGCCGGTTCGCAGCGACTTGCGGGCCTCTTCGGAGTACGCCAACTTCTTTGCGGGCATTGCGTTTCTCCTCGTTTGAGTCGTGGTGGACTGATGAGTTGTGGTGGACTGATCCGGTGAATTGAACCCGGTGGCGTTAGCCGATCTTGGCGAGGACGTCAGACTCGCGCATGATCAGGTACTCTTCGTCGCCGTCTTCGTATTCGGTGCCGGCGTACTTGGAGTAGATGACCTTGTCGCCAACGGTGAGTTCCATGGCGATGCGGCTGCCGTCGTCAGCGACGCGACCCGGCCCTACCGCGACGACCTCGCCCTCCTGGGGCTTTTCCTTCGCGGTGTCGGGCAGCAGGATTCCGCCCTTGGTCTGGGCTTCCTGTTCCATCGGCTTGATGACGATGCGCTCTCCTAGTGGTGTGAACGTGGCCACTTAATGCCTCCTTGCAATTTGGTGTCTGCTCTGGTTTGGCCAATGCCGTGGTATTGGGCCGGCTGGGCCTACTTCTTGCGCGCGTAATCGGTGGTGTAGAACCCCGAACCTTTGTAGATGACGGGCACCGCATGGAATATGCGGCGCGAAAGCCCGGAGCATTCGGGGCATTCGTCCTCGGTTGAAGCGCCAAAACTCTGACGCTGGTCGTACTCATGGTCGCACGCGGTGCACCGGTAAACGTACCTGGGCATTGCTTCCTCCTGGGCCGGACGCGTCTGGCGGAGCGCCCTCAGCTTTGGTATCTCATTTTCGCCCACCGCAGCGCCTTTTCCAATGGCCTTAATGTTAAAATCCCATTGAAAATGTTTCGCCCGCGGTAGATCCCCGCACTAGATCACCTCATCAGAACGCCTCATCGCAACCCCGGCTCCAGATCCGCCGCGTCACCATCTCATCGCATCACTGGTTCATCGCATCACTGGCTCATCGCATCACCATCTCATTGCATCACCGGCTCATTGCATCAGCGGCAACTCATGGTTGGCATCAACGCCAGATCGCAACTCCCCAACCACGACTTCGGCGAAGACGGCGCCGAACTGCAGCCGGAGCTTGAGAACATACTGCGCAACGCGGTTCGGGCGCTGGGTGGCAGCGCCGCCGTGGTGGCCACCTGGGACGACGCGGAGCGCCGATTCGTGGTCACCGGCGCCTATGGACTGGACCGCCAGCAGATCTCCCGCATCCGCCCGCTGCTCAACGAAGCGATACCCGACCTGGCGCTGAGTCGGGAGCAATTCGCGCTGCTGTCCGCTCTGTTTCCCCAATCCGCGCTGCCGGTTTCCACAACCGGCGAAATGCAGAACCCGGTGATGGCGGTTCCGCTGCACACCAACGACGAAACCGTGGGTTTGATCTTCGTGCTGCGCTCGTCCGACGCCGCCACCTTCTCCCAGCTGGACCCGCCCGTGCTGGCCGCCTTCGCCGAGCAGGCCGCCATCGCCGTGCAATCGGCGCGGCTGGCGCATCTGCTGGCCCAGGAAAAGCAGCGGGTTGAGTCGATTCTGGAGGGCAGCGCCGACGGAATCTACACCGTGGACGCGGGGCGTCGCATCGTTAGCATCAACCCGGCCATGGAGCGGTTGCTGGGGTTGCCCAGCGAGCAACTGCTGGGGCTGCCGTGCGCCGTGGGCCTCAACTGGCGCGACCGGGAGGGTCGCCCCATTTGCCCGGGACGCTGCCCCATGCTGCAACCGCCGGCCTCGGCCGCCAACAACGTTACGGAGTTGGACGCCTCCGTTCGCTCCCGCGATGGCCGAACCACCGATGTGGCGCTGGTTTACTCCGTGGTGCGTTCTCCCGAACTGGCGCCACTGAACGCCGTGGTCAACGTTCGGGACATGACGCGGGTGCGCGAAGTGGAGGACATGCGCTCAACGTTCCTGTCCATGCTGGGACACCAGTTGCAAACCCCGTTGGCGATCATCAAAGGCTACACCAACACCCTGTCCCGGACGGACGCCTCCTGGGACGGCGGCACGCTGCGTCGCATCTTCGAGGCCATCGAAGAAGAAACCGATCACATGAGCCAGTTGATGAACCGGTTGCTGCTGGCTTCTCGCCTGGAGACCGGCGAGTTGCCCATGCGCCGGGATCAGGTCAACTTGGGGACGCTGGCCGAGAAGGTAGTGGGGAGGATTTCACCCAACTCCGGCCGGCGCCGATTCTCCGTCGAGTTTCCCGCCGACCTGCCACCGGTGGAGGGCGACCCGGATCTGCTGGAGGAAGTCCTGGTCAATCTGCTGGATAACGCCGTCAAGTATTCGCCCCAGGGAGGCGACGTTGGCGTAGGCGGGTCCATCGACAACCGGGGCGCGGTAACGGTCAATGTTTGCGATTCCGGCGTGGGCGTGCCCCGGTGGGAAAGCCGGCGCATCTTCGAGCGGTTCCACCGTGCCCAGAACCCGAATTCGTCGCACCCCCGGGGCATCGGGCTCGGTTTGTACATCTGCGACGAGATTATGAAAGCCCACGGCGGGCGCATATCCGTGTCCGACAACCCGGGCGGCGGATCCATCTTTAGCCTTGGCTTCCCCAACCCGGGGCGTGAAGGTTCGGAGCGTGAAGACCCCGGACGTGAAGGCCCGGATCGTGATTGATGATGACCTCCGATCAACGAGCCATCGATCAGCGCACAATTGATCAGCGTACCATCCTGGTGGTTGACGACGAACCGCACATCGTGCAGTTCACCGCCATGAACCTGGAGGTTGAAGGCTTCAAGGTCGCCACGGCCAACAACGGACGGGAAGCCCTGGACGCCTTGCACGCCAACGACAGCATCGACCTGGTGGTGCTGGACGTGATGATGCCTGGGCTAGACGGGTTTGAAACCCTGAGAATCATCCGCGAGCAATCGTCGGTTCCCGTCATCTTCGTTACGGTGCGCGGCGATGAAACCGACCGGGTGGCCGGTCTGGACCTGGGCGCGGACGATTACCTGACCAAACCCTTCAGCCCGCGCGAGTTGGTATCGAGGATACGCGCCCTGTTCCGCAGGATCGAGGCCACCGAACCGCCTCCGTTGCAGGAGGTGGTGGTGGACGATTGGCTCACCATTGATTTCGACCGCAGCATGGTGGTCGCCGACGGTCGAGAGATGCGCCTACGGCCCACCGAATACCGCCTGCTCTATCAACTGGTCGACAACGCCGGTCAACTGCTGAGCCACGACACGTTGCTGGAGCGCGTTTGGGGGCCGGAATATCGGGGCGAGCACCAGTACGTGCGCACCTACGTTACGTATCTGAGGCAGAAGCTGGAACGCGACCCCCGCTCCCCGGAATACATCGTGAGCGAGCGCGGGCTTGGCTACCGGTTCAAGGACTTTTAGGGCCGCGGCTCGCGTTGCGGGCCGACGCTATGGCCCTGGCCGTTTCCTCTGGCATGTCGGCGGTGAGCCTAATGGCGTCCACCCACTTGACGCTGGCGTAGCAAGCCTGCGCGACCATCACCAACCGGCAGGGGCCGCCGTGGTCAACCCCCAACGGGGCGCCGTTGAGTCGGGTCGCCAGCAGGACTTGTGACGTGTCGGCGTCCAGGGGAACCGCAACCGAATAGTCGGCGGCGGATATTGCGGCGTACCTCGCGTTGGCCAGGGGCCCGGCGATGCTCAAAACCAGGGAGAGCGGAGCGCCTTCCCACGCCTGTCCCGGCGCGGTCCAACCTTCGAGGCATTTGAAGTCGTCCGTCAGGCTCCGCTGGGTCAGGTCGGCCAGGTCGCGTTCCGTCAACACGGTGGGGTTCTGGACCAAGCCCTCCACCCGCAGGCCGGGCCACACCTCCGGCCGCCCGTGGTGATCCTCAAAAACGGGCAAGGAGTTCAAGGTTGTTTCCGATTCCCATTTGGGCATGACGCCTCCACTACCCGGAAGTTCCACTACCCGGAAGCTCCCCAAAAGGGGGTTACTCCTGCACGAGGGTTCTTCCAGGTCCAAATCGCCCTCCACTCTGGCGTGGCGGGACGTTCCGTTACACGGGATTTCCCCGCGTCATTGTTACCGCAACCACCACGATGGCGATCATGAGCAGCACGTTGACGCGGGCGATCCAAATTACGGTCCTGCGCAGAAGGGGCAGGTAGGTGGGCGGCGTGGCCCCGGCGCGGGTCTCCTCGATCAAACGGCTGACGTAAGGGCCGATGATGAAATCGTGGATGACGCTGAGCCATATCACTATCGCCACCAGGATGACCTTCACCTGCAGGGTTCCCACGAAGTGGCCGCCCAGGCTGAAGAAGTCGGCGAACCCAATGCCGAAGCGCGTGGGCAGGATGTACAGGCCCGTCGCCACCAGTAGCGCGATGCACACCCATGAAATCAGGCGAAAACGGCGGGCGATGGTTCCGAGCAGGTCTGGCGGCAACGTCTGTACGGTCGCGGCCTCTCCGGACACGGGGGCGTATCGCCGCATGACGGGCAGCAGCGCCAGCGCCAGGAACAGGCTGCCGCCAACCCAGACGATCACCGACGCCAGATGTATGAAAACCGCCACTTGGTACATTGCCAGAATCCCCGATCGTCAGAACCCCCCATCGTCAAAACCCCCGACGGTGAAGGCGCCGCGCCCGTTTGGTATCCGGCGCGGCGACGGGCGCCGCAACCGTAACGCCAAGGTTAGCATACACCAGGACGGCATGGCCGGACCGACGGAGCCGCGCTCGCCATGATAGCTTGCGCAAGCTGGTACGCGTGAGCAACCGGCGGATGTTGAACCCGTGGAGGTTGAACCCGGAGTTGGTAACGGTTATGCTGACATCGTTTTGAATGCCTATTTTGATGCGATGTCGCTGGGCGCCGCATCGGGAGTTGGAAAATGCGCTTGGAAGGGAAGGTCGCCGTAGTCAGCGGTGGCGCCCACGGCATGGGCGCCGTGGAGTCCAGGCTGTTCGCCGCGGAAGGCGCCAAGGTGGTCATCGCTGATATTCGGGAAGACGATGGTCGTCGGGTGGAGGCGGAGATCAACGAGGCTGGCGGGGAGAGCGTTTTCGTCCCCACCGACGTCACCAGCGAGGAATCTTGGGTCAACGTGATGTCCGAGACCGTGGCCAGGTTTGGACGGTTGGACATCCTGGTGAACAACGCCGGCATCAGCAGCCGGGCTGTGGCCGACGACGACAGCCTGGAGGCGTGGTCACGGATCATGGACGTCAATTCCACCGGGGTCTTTCTGGGAACCAAGCACGCCATTCGCCAAATGCAGCGCAACGGCGGCGGGTCGATAGTCAACATCTCGTCCATCGCCGGCCTGGTGGGTATGCTCAGCGGCCACCCCGCCTACAACGCCTCCAAGGGATCGGTGCGCATCTTCACCAAGGCGATGGCCGTTCGGTACGGGCGGGAAAACATCCGGGTCAACTCGGTGCATCCGGGGTTCATGCCGCCCATGATGGGCAACATCTCCACGGAGGATGTGCGCGCTGGGCGAAGCGAGATGATCGCCGAACAGGTGCCCATGGGCCGGGAGGGGGAACAGGCGGAGGTCGCCAACGCGGCCCTGTTCCTGGCCAGCGACGACGCGTCCTACATCACCGGCGCCGAGCTTGTGGTGGACGGCGGATTCACCGCCCGATAGCCTCAGGCGACGCATGGCGGCCGGTTCTCTGCGGGAGTGGCGATATGCCGATAACGGAAGTGTCCATCTTGCGCCGCTGCGGACGGTGTGGCCACGAATGCGGCGAGATGACCGTAAAGAAAGATAATATGCGGCTGATGACCAGCGACCCGGTGTGGTGCGATCGCTGCGGCGAGGAAACGCCGGAAGTTAGGGAAATCGCCGGCCGCCAATCATCGGTGGAAGCGGAACGGGCCAGTTACCCGGGCAACCCTCCAGCCCTGGACGTATCCGCCGCCGAATACCGCCGCCGCAAGCGGGGCGCGCCGGGAGCCTAGGCTTGCCTACCACCTAGGCCCTCTGACCACTTAGGCCCTCTGACCGCCATGGACCAGACATGAACGCCCCCGACGCCATACTGGAATTGGGCAAGCTGGTCGAATCCCCGTCGGCGGATGAGACCTGCGGGGACTTCGATTTGGCCTTGGGCGCCCTGCTGATCGCAGCCACCGACGATCCCTTCGTGGACTTCGACGGAGCGATGGACAATCTGGACCGCATGGCTTCCGCCGCCGCCTCCCGCATTCCCGACGGCGGAACCGAGTTGCAGCAGTTGAACGCGGTTACCGACCTGCTGTTCGGAGTGATCGGGTTTTCCGGCAACCGCAACGAGTATTACGACCCGCGCAACTCTTACCTGCACCAGGTGCTCGAACGACGCGCCGGGATTCCCGTTACGCTGTCCATGCTGTGCATGGAGGTGGGAAGGCGCGCTGGAGTTCCCATTCTTGGAATCGGGATGCCCGGGCATTTCGTGACCCGCCACCGGGACGAGCCGAACTTCTTCGTGGACTCTTTCAACGGCGGCGCCTTGCTGAGCCGGGAGGAATGCGGCGCGCTGCTAAAGGAATCAGTCGGAGACGGAATGCGGCTGGAACCTCACCACCTGGATCCGGTGACGCCCCGGGATATTCTGGCCCGCATCCTGCGCAACTTGAAGGCCATCTACTGGGACCGTGAGGAGTTTGACCGCTGCATCAACGCCATCGGCGCCCTGATGGCAGTGCTGCCCGACCGTCCCGAGGAAACACGAGACCGCGGCGTGGTGCACCTGAAGGCCGGCAATCACCGGGAATCGGCAGAGGACTTCGCGGCGTATATTGAATTGGCTCCCAACGCCGAGGACATCGAGACGGTTCGCAACGCCCTGGCGCGTCTGCGCGGCAGCCAAGACTAACGTTCAACCCATACTGGCAAACAACCCATACTGGCAAACAACCCATACTGGCGTACTACCTGGTGTGATACCCGAGGCTCACATTTTTTGGCCCAAAGCTCCCGTTTGTCTGGCCCGAAGCTCCCGTTTTTTTGGCCCGAAGCTCTCGTTTTTTGGAATGATGCAGCCATGTTTCGTTATCTTCTGATCGGCGTTGGCATGTTGGCCATAGTGCCGTTGGCTTGGTTGGCCTGGTGGCTGCTCAGTCCACTCTTCTCGACCAACGAGGTGTACGAGGAATTTCCCAACGCGGCCCGCGCCACAGCGCCAGAAGGCATGACCATGGAAGAGGTTGAAGTGATCATGGCGGAAGCGGCCGCCACCGACCACGCCGTGGATGACGCCATGCCGTCGGCGCTGATGGAGTCGCAGTCTCAGGCCGGAGACCTGGTGAAGGCGGCTGGCAATTTCCGCGACGCCGACTCGTTTCATAAAGGCTCCGGCAACGCCATAATCTATCAGCTGAGTTCGGGCGAGCGCATACTGCGGCTGGAGGAATTCCGGGTGACCAACGGGCCCGACCTGCGGGTGTTGTTGGCGAACGCGCCCGACCCCAAAGGCCGCTCGGAACTGGATGACGCTGGCTACTACGAGTTGGCCAAACTGAAAGGCAACGTTGGGTCGCAAAACTACGAGATTCCCGACTCCGTTTCGCTGTCCAATGTTGAAAGCGTAGTCATATACTGCAAGCCTTTCCGGGTTATATTCAGCGTAGCCACACTGGCAAAGTCTGAAACGTAGCCTTCGTCGCTCGGCCCCTTGGCGCATCGCCAGCGGGCCCATGACATCGGCCGGGAAATCCGGCCCCGGGCAACCCCATCCTGAGAGGGTAATTGCATGGCGTACCTCCCGATTGAAGACTACGGCATCGTCGGCAACATGCGGACTTGCGCGCTGATCGGGGTGAACGGATCGGTGGATTGGTTCTGCTGCCCC
The DNA here is from genome assembly GCA_965221295.1 of Dehalococcoidia bacterium. Classification (GTDB taxonomy): domain Bacteria; phylum Chloroflexota; class Dehalococcoidia; order Lucifugimonadales; family UBA3495; genus Bin87. The sequence goes on from OZ244879.1 coordinate 209,293, forward strand.
AATTTCGACTCGCCTAGCGTTTTCGGAGCCATCCTCGACGACCAGAAGGGGGGATACTTCAAGATCGCTCCTGAGCTTGGGGAAGCCGCCGTGCAGAAGCAGGTGTACTGGCCAGCCAGCAACGTCCTCATCACCCGGTTCCTGGCGCACAACGGCGTCGCCGAGATCATTGACTACATGCCGGTTTCCACTTCTGAACACCCACACCTGCACAACGAGTTGGTGCGTCGGGTGAACTGCGTCCGGGGCGAGGTGCCGTTCATACTGGAATGCTACCCGGCCTTCAACTACGCCCGAGACAGCCACCGCACGGAATTGAACGACTTTGGCGCCGCCTTCCTGTCCGACCGCATTGGCCTCCAGCTTTCCACCCGCGTTCTGCTGGAACAGGATGGCAACGGCGTGGTGGGAGCCTTTGCGCTGAGCGCGGGGCAATCGGCTACCTTTGCAATCGGAGAGCTGGGGGATGACCGGGAAAGCTACCATCCCCTGGACGACAATGAGAGCGAAGCCCTTTTCCAGGAAACGGTGTCGTACTGGCGGGGTTGGTTGTCCCAGTGCACCTACAAGGGTCGCTGGCGTGAGATGGTCGAAAGATCGGCGCTGGTTCTGAAGTTGTTGACCTACGAACCGACGGGCGCGATCATCGCCGCCCCAACCTGCAGCTTGCCAGAGGAATTGGGCGGCCACCGGAATTGGGATTACCGCTACACGTGGATCCGAGACGCCGCCTTCACGTTGTACGGCCTGCTGCGGATTGGGTTCACCGATGAGGCCAGCCGGTTCATGCACTGGCTGGAAGCGCAGCTCGACCCATTCGGCGGCGACTGGCGGAACCTGCAGATCATGTACGGCATTGACGGTCGCCGCAACCTGGAAGAGATCGAGTTGGACCATCTCGACGGGTACAAAGGCTCCAAGCCGGTGCGGATTGGCAACGGCGCCGCCGACCAACTGCAATTGGACATCTACGGGGAATTGATGGACTCGGTGTACCTGTTCAACCGGTACGGAGAACCGATTTCCTACGACTTTTGGACGAAACTTCGCCAGATGACCAATTGGGTGTGCGACAACTGGCGCCTGGCCGACGAGGGCATCTGGGAAACCCGGGGCGGCCGGCAACATTTCGTGTATTCCAAGCTCATGTGCTGGGTGATGCTGGACCGGGCGGTGAAAATGGCCGACCTGCGGTCGTTCCCTTCCGAGCGGTTGCGCTGGATGGCCACCCGCGACGAAATCTACGAGGAGATTCTGACCAAAGGGTGGAGCGACGAACGCCAAGCCTTCGTGCAGCATTATGGCAGCGACGCCCTGGACGCCTCGAACCTCATCATGCCCCTGGTGTTCTTCATGTCCCCCACCGACCCGCGGATGCTGAGCACGCTGGACGCCATCAACCGCCCGCCGGCGCAGGGCGGCCTGGTTTCGGATAGCCTGGTGTACCGCTACAATTCCGAGCAGTTTTCCGACGGGCTGGCCGGGCAGGAGGGCACCTTCAACATGTGCACCTTCTGGCTGGTGGAGGCTCTGACCAGGGCCAGCTGGGGCGGCGACCGGCGCCGACTGGATCAGGCCCGCCTGATGTTCGAGAAGATGCTGGGATACGCCAATCACCTGGGCTTGTACGCCGAGGAGACCGGCCCCAGCGGTGAGAGCTTGGGCAACTTCCCCCAGGCCTTCACCCATTTGGCGCTCATAAGCTGCGCCTTCAACTTGGACCGGGCCCTGGGCGACCAGATCTAGCGCTCCCCAGATCCGACGCTTTGGCGACCAACGCCGCCGGCCGGCAACCCAGAACCGCGTTGCTGGCAGAACCCCGCTAGTTGCAGAACCCCGCGATTGAAGGAGGAAGCCCCATGCCCATAGAGCAGGTTTCGCCCGGCTTGGAACGAATCTTGGACCTGGACCAGGAGGTCAAGTGGCTGGCCAGCGGCTTCGGCGGCGACGGGTCGGCGTTGGGCGTGCCCTGGTGGCCCGCCGAAGGTCCCCTGTGGTGGCAGGAGGGCGGATACCTGCTGTTCAGCGACATCGGTCAGAATCGGCGGATGCGATACAGCGACGTCGATGGGTTGTCGGTGCACCAGACGCAAACTAACGAGGCCAACGGATTGACCCGGGATCCCCAGGGCCGACTGCTGGCGTGTGAGCACGCGGCCCGGCGAGTCACCCGACAGGAAACCGACGGCAGCGTAACCGTGGTGGCCGACCAGTACCAGGGCAAGCGGTTGAATCGGCCCAACGACCTGGTGGTGAAATCCGACGGAGCGATCTACTTCACCGACCCATACCGGGATACCTATCCGGGCATGGAGTTGGGCTTTGCCGGAGTGTACCGAGTGGAGCCGGACTTGAGCGGCATCACCTTGCTGGTGGACGATTACGTTGGGCCCAACGGGCTGTGCTTTTCTCCCGGCGAAAGCATCTTGTACATCAACGATTCGCGAGTGGGGTTGATCAAAGCCTGGGACGTGAGGGAGGACGGCGGAATCGACAACGGCCGCCCGTTCTGCGTGCTGCAGGACGAACGCCCTGGTGTGCCCGACGGCATGAAGTGCGACCTGGAGGGAAATCTCTACAGCACGGGGCCCGGGGGCGTTTGGATCATCGCTCCAGACGGGCGTCATCTGGGCACGATAGCCTTGGGAGGCGGCCGGCGCGCCACCAACGTAGGGTTCGGAGGCGGCGACTGGAAGACGCTGTACATCACCACGTTTGAAGAATTGTGCCGGGTTCGAGTGCGAATCCCTGGAACGCCGACCCCGCGCGTCATGTAACGCGGCGGGTAATTTGCGGCCAAGCCGAGGCCGAACCGCGGCTGGCGGCGGTAGATGAGATTGCCGCGCTTCGCTCGCAATGACAGGTTTGGAAGGGTTCGCAATGACAGGGTGGGGAAGGCTCGCGGTGACAGGGTGGCGATGGACGCTCTTGGTCTGTCATTGCGAGGAGCGATAGCGACGCGGCAATCCCGACGCCTGGGCGAACGGCCGCAGGGGGGGTGGCGAACGGCCGTTAGTTACGGTCGACGAGATTGCCGCGCTACGCTCGCAATGACAGGTGTGGAAGGCTCGCGGTGACAAGGTAGGAAGGGGGCGCAGTGGCTCTAGCATCTGTCATCGCGAAGAGCGCCTCTTTAGTCTGTCATTGCGAGGAGCGATAGCGACGCGGCAATCCCGACGCCTGGGCGAACGGCCGCAGGGGCGGGGAGGGCCGGGGGGCGGAGCGCCGCGCCTTGCGGTCGACGAGATTGCCGCGCTACGCTCGCAATGACAGAGGCGGAAGGGCTCGCGGTGACAGGGTGGCGATGGACGCTCTTGGTCTGTCATTGCGAGGAGCGCCAGCGACGCGGCAATCCCGACGCCTGGGCGAACGGCCGTTAGTTACGGTCGACGAGATTGCCGCGCTACGCTCGCAATGACAGTTAAAAGAGGGCCCACCTTCACCTGTCATTGCGAGGAGCGCCAGCGACGCGGCAATCTCGACGCCTGGGCGAACGGCCGCCGGGGCGGGGAGGGCCGGGGGCGTAGCGCCGCGCCTTGCGGTCGACGAGATTGCCGCGCTACGCTCGCAATGACAGGTTTGGAAGGGTTCGCAATGACAGTCGGGGGAGGGCGCTCTTCGTCTGTCATTGCGAGGAGCGATAGCGACGCGGCAATCCCGTTGCTTGGGCGAACGGCCGCCGGTGCGGGAAGGGCCGGGGGCGTAGCGCCGCGCCTTGCGGTCGACGAGATTGCCGCGCTACGCTCGCAATGACAGGTTTGGAAGGGTTCGCGATGACAGTCGGGGGAGGGCGCTCTTCGTCTGTCATTGCGAGGAGCGCTAGCGACGCGGCAATCTCGACGCCCGGGTGAACGGTCGTCGGGGCTAGCCCTCCACCTCGGGATTGGCGCAGGCTTCCATGGGCCGACCTTGTAGTCCGGCCACCAGGTTGCGCGCGGCCAACTTCATGGTGTTGAGACGTGTCGGCAACGCCGCGCTACCAATGTGCGGCGTGATCACCAGGTTGTCCAACGTGAGCAGCGGGTCGTCGGGCGCAATTGGTTCGGGCGAGGTTACGTCCAGGGCGGCGCGGGCGATGCGACGGTCCCGTAGGGCGGCGTAAAGGGCCTCGGGGTCCACCACTGGGCCGCGGGAAACGTTGATGAGGATGCCGGACGGTTTCATCATGGCCAGTTGCGGGCCGCTGATAAGATGGTGCGTTTCCGGCGTCAAGGGTACGCTGAGCACGACGAAATCGGCCTGGGCCAACAAGTCGGGGAATTCCGCGTGCCGGATGCCATACTCGGCCTCTGCGTCCGGGTAGCGGGTGCGTGAATGGTAGATAATATCCATGTCGAAGCCGCGGGCTCGCCGGGCGATCTCCCGACCGATCTGGCCCAGTCCCACGATGCCCAGGCAAGCCTCATGGACATCCTGTCCCAGCCAGTGGGTGGGATGGAACTGGATTTCCCAGCCGCCGGCCCGCAGCCAGCGCTCGCTTTCCGAGGTGCGCCTAGCCGCCCCCAGCAGCAGGGCAAAGGCCAAGTCCGCGGTGGCCTTGGATAATACCCCAGGGGTGTAGCCCACCGGAATGCCCCGACGGGTGGCCTCGGCTACGTCAACGTTGTCGAGGCCAACTGCGAGCTGACTGATCACCCGCAGATTGGGGGCGGCGTCCAGAAATTCGGCGTCCACCCGGTCCATGATGGTGGTGAGAACGCCATCAACTTGGGCGGCCAGACCGCGCAGCTCGGTTGCCGATGGGGGAGCTTCGTCGGGCCACACCTCAACGTCAGCCACCGCGCGGATGATGTCTATCGCGTCGGGCAGGAGGGTGCGAGTGATCAGGGCTTTGGGGCGTGGCATGGCAATTCACCAGCGGACGAGTTTGGCGTAGGGATGGCGGTAGCATTGTAGTGTCGACGCGCTGCGCTCGCAATTGCAGACGGGGATGCTGGCGTGCACAGATGGGTACGCTCACACAAGACGAACGGCGGAGCTCCACTGTGCCAGATGCCGGGTCTCTCAATCGCGTAAGCCCGGCGACCAACCCAGGCGCTCGAACGGCGCCCGTCCTTGACGCCATATGCCGCCAATGTTACCGTGTGGCCACTCATGCGCATCGGTGAATTCGACATAGTTGAGCCCGTGCCGGAACTGAAAGATCCCCACATGTTGGTGGTGCTCCGGCCCTGGATCGACGTGGGCAACGTGGGAAGTCTGTCGCTGGGCCGCGTCGAACGGCACCTGCGCAGCAAGGAATTGGGGCGTTTGCATCGGCCCGGCCGCTTCTACGATTTCACCCGATACCGGCCCCGGTCCTACTTGGTCAGCGGCAATCGCGAGGTGACGATTCCCAACACCATCATCCGCTACTCCAACGCCGAAGAGGGGCCCCACCTGCTCACCGCTCATCTGCTGGAACCGCACCTCTACGGCGAAGACTACTCGGATGCGCTGGTGGAGATCATTGAGTACTTCGGCGTCAAGCAATACGCGCTGATCGGTGGGATGTACGACATGGTTCCCCATACCAGGCCACTGGTGGTGTCGGGTTTGGGCGCCGGGGAGAACGTGGAGCGGGACTACGCCATCGCCAACGCTCGGCCCAGCAGCTACGAAGGGCCGACCACCATCACCTACACTATCTCCGAGGCTGCCACCAGGATGGGCGTCGAGACCCGGGCTTTCGTGGTGCATTTGCCCCAATATCTCAACCTGGACGACGATTATCAGGGAGCCGCGCGGGTCATGAGCCTGCTGTGTCGATTGTACGGTTTCCCCGACTACATCAACCAGGCGGACCGTGGCCAAAAACAGTACGACGAACTGACCTCCCGCGATGGCCAGATTCCCAGTGGAGACGTGTTGGGCCGAATTGAAGAGATGTACGACCGCGAATACGGCTCCGACAGCAACCCTGAACCAACGATTGTCCTCCCTTCCAGCATCGAAGAGTTTCTCCAGGGCCTTGACGTTACCCTTAGCGATGCTGGCGGCTCGGATGCTGCCGATTCAGACGTTGACGACCCGAACCCTGGCGACGACCCAGATCGCGGGTTGGCTGGTGTCTGACGGGCCGACTTCATGAGTCTGCAGACGCCGGCCGCCGGGCGACCCCACGTGGCGGAACTGCTCCAGGCGCTGATCCGGCACGATACGACCAACCCTCCGGGCAACGAACGAGAATGCGCCGCGTACTGTCGGGACGTATTGAACGGCGTCGGCATCCCGGCCGAATTGCTTGGCGGCGACCCGAACCGGGTCAACGTGGTTAGCCGGCTCAAGGGGCGCGGCGACGCTCCGCCTCTCCTGATGTACGGGCATATCGACGTGGTGCCCACCGTGGCCCAACCCTGGGATGTGCCTCCCTTCGAGGGACGGTTGCAGGATGGCTACGTATGGGGACGCGGCGCCCTGGACATGAAGGGCGGCGTCGCAATGATGATGGATGCCTTCATGCGCGCCAGCCAGGAGGACGCCGACCTGCCGGGCGACGTGATCCTGGCCTTGGTAACCGACGAAGAGGCCGGCGGGCACACGGGCGCAGCCTGGTTGACCGACGCCCGTCCCGAGCTGTTTGAAGGCGCGCGTTACGCCGTTGGCGAATTCGGCGGGTTCAGCAAGACCTACCGAGGCCGCAAGTTCTACATGGTGCAGGTGGCTGAAAAGCAGGGCTGCCGTGTGCAGGCCATCGCCCGCGGGCCGGGTGGACACGGCTCGCTGGTGCACCACGACACCGCGCCGACCCGGATGGCTCAGTTCCTGGTGAAACTGGACCGGACTCCACTGCCCTTCCATATCCATCCGGTAACGCGGATGATGGTTGAGGCCATGAGCGGCAGCCTGCCCCTGCCCGACAGCGCCTTCTTGAAGCTGCTGATCAACCCGGCGTTCACCGGCAGTATGCTGCGCCGCATGGGCGCCGTGGGCAAAGAGATGGAGCCTTTGTTCCGACACACCGCCAACGCCACCATCATCAATGGGGGCGAGAAGGCCAACGTCATCCCCAGCGAAGTCGCCGTCAACCTGGACTGCCGGATGCTGCCCGGCTACGATTCCGAAGATTTGCTGGGCGAGTTGCAGGCCATCGCCGGCCCTGACATCGAATTCCGGGCCGTCAACTTTCAACCCAAGCCCTGGATTTTCAACATGGGGCTGTTCGATACCCTGGCCGGCATCATCTCGGAGCAGGATCCAGATGGAGTGTCCGTGCCGATGCTGATGCCGGCGGGAACCGACGGGCGCCACTTCGCCCGGCTGGGGATTCAGACTTACGGTTGGATGCCCATGGATCTGCCTGCGGACTTCGATTTCCTGAAGACGATCCACGCCGCCAACGAACGGGTCCCAGTATCGGCGTTGGAGTTCGGCGCCGAAGCGCTGTATCGCCTGCTGCAACGCTTCCACGAGTGAAGCGGGCGAGGCGGCGAAGGGGATGGCCGCCATCCACGCCGCATGACGCGCGCGCACTCCCGGGCCGTGCGCGATTTGTGGCTGCGGCGGGCGCCTTGCGCGCTGTTATTGCGAGAAGCGCCAGCGGCGTGGCAATCTCGCGGCTTGGGCCACCCCGGTCGTAAGGCGGCTACGGAGGGTACGGTCTCCACGTGGACATACCGGCTAACGTTACTGCTGACTGTGTTTGCGCGTCGGCATCAGCAACTGCTTCCTCGGGCAAAATGATGTCGGCATGGTAGAGATTATCCGGCAATTGTGAATCTTTCACCATGAACCCCGCAGCACGGACTGGTTCAGTAGCGACCACGGCCCAGCCATAAAACGTCCGGGGAGGGTTGCGTTGTTCTGCAACTCTCCCCGCGTTGGCGGCGGCTTCTGCCGGTGGCGCCAAGGTCAGGCGGTCGACGGAAATTCTCCGCTCTCCCGTTTTCTCTAGGAAAGCGTTGAGTTTTACGCTTTTGGCGGCTTGTCTGATGTGGGAACTGGAAAATACGCCTCGCCCCAACTCTTCCCAATCCCCAACGGGACCGGGGCCGCCATTCTCGTCTGCATTTGGCGCCGTCATCGGGCCGGTTCCGGTCCCAACGCTGCTAATGCTTCGCGGATGAAACCGTCAGGCAATTCTCGTGTTGTGGAGTACCTGGCCCGCCGCGACTCTCCGTCAATGGTCGCAAAGCACACCGCTTCGCCAACGGAGCCACACATCACCACTACTATCCGGTGGTTGGCGCCCCGGGCGTCGATGGCAACGTAGCCATCTGGAGCTGGATAGACCCCGTAAAGACGCGGGGAAATTCGGTACATCGCTTTCAGCAAACGTTCAGCGTTGGTCTGAGCGGTTAGCGAAGGTACGTCGATACCTTCTTCTTCCGCATCAGCCGTAACTGCGGCCAACTCCTGCAAAGCTTCCACTAAGTCAGCGGGTGGAGATGATTGAGGCTGTTCGTCTTGATGTTGGGCGGTGGCAGAAGGACTTCGAGAGTCCTTAAATGACCTGTCCATGCCCTGTATCCAGCGGATAATGCCGTCCTTGCTCAGGGTCGCTTCTTCGTGCGCCATCCATGCAAGATCACCATCGTATGCCGTAACAGGGTTATTCCCAGCCGCTTGAGCCAGTCCCTGCACAACGACCGAGGTGTTTGAGGTGTGTTCGTCATGGCCCCAATCGTCGGTGCAGTGCAGAGGCCTATTAACAACCCCTCCCCTCCTCCGTGCAACCCGAATGGGTGACATTTCAATCCTCCTTATCAGCGTAGGTGAAGTAGAATTGACAAGCTAAATCATCGAAATCGCGTATGTTGGCGTCCCACTTTTCCAAAGCGGCGGAGATAAACTCGTCTCGTTCATCTGGAGATGCGTGATCGTCAATATCGCGATGGATATGAGCAGAAAAGCGCAAGCTTTTGATTACATTCTCTTCCATGTTTTCATAGACATATAGAATGACTGACCAATCAGTCATTCTATACATGCACCGAACCTGCACAGTAGGAACATTTTCTTCAAAACGTATTTGCAATGCCAAGTCGTTGAATGGTGACAAATGCGGCTCAAACCCTGATCCAGGGGCACTTATAGTACCAGTTATATCGAAGCTCACGTGCTGATATTCAGCTAGCCAAGGTGACATAGCCAAGTACCGCCGCACAACATCGGGCACCACCGTTTCATCTACGTCTATGTCGCGGAGATTCTGGGATACTGTAAGGAAGTCGTCGGTGGCAGTGAACATCAGGCCGTTGTGATACCTCACCCGTGAAAATCCTGATTCGATAATCACGGGCTGGTCGATCTGCCAAGCAGCACCAACGATTTCGTTGTACCGGAGAAAATCCGGGTTGATGTGCGCAGGATCGAAGCTGGTGGCCCCTAAAACGATAGCCACCGTGTTGTAGGCCACAAGCGGTTTGCTGTCTTGTGGCGCCTGGCGTTCCATGATGACCCTTCGTTGATGCTGCAATCAGTCTAGCATAGGCTCCAGCGAGGACCGGAACCGTCTGGAAAGGCATTCTACCCTAAATGGACGCTTCAGCGCAATCTCGCGCATTGGCGCAACCACCCCAGTCTTCGCGGCGCGCTATGCTAGAATTGCCTGGTTGAGAACCATTTTGCGTAGGAGCGTCCCCTGTTATGCGGTACGATTACATCGTGGTCGGCGGCGGTTCCGCCGGTTGTGTCATGGCCACTCGCCTTTCCGAGCAGACCGACAAATCGGTGATCCTGCTGGAAGCCGGGCCTGACTATCCTGACTTCGAGAACCTGCCCCAGGATCTCAAGCAAGGCAACAACACCTGGCTCTCCGCCTACGGCCCGCACAGCTGGGACCTGCGCGGCCGCGCCAACCCCGAGCAGAGCGAACCCATGATCATCCCCCGCGGCAAGGCCATGGGCGGCTCCTCGTCCATCAACGGCCAGGTCGTCTTCCGCGGCATCCCAGAGGACTATGACCTTTGGGCCCAGTGGGGCAACGACGAGTGGAAGTTCACCGACTGCCTGCCCTTCTTCCGCAAGCTAGAGAACGATTGGGACTTCGGCGGCGACGACTTCCACGGCTCCGATGGCCCGCTGCCGGTGCGCCGTCCCAAGCGCGAGGACTGGCTGCCCTTCAACGCCGCGTTCTACGACGCCTGCATCGCCTTGGGCATCCCTGAGCATCCCGACCAGAACGCTCCCGACTGCTACACCGCCGTGTCGCCGCGCCCCATGAACAACATCGAAGGCGTGCGCATGAGTACCTCGCTCACCTTCCTCAACACGGCCCGGCATCGCCTCAACCTGACCGTGCGGGGCAACATTCACGCCCGGCGCGTAATCTTGGATGGCAACCGGGCCGTCGGGGTTGAGGTGGAGAGTGGCGGCGAGATCTTCACCGTCGAGGGCAACGAGATCGTGCTGTGCAGCGGCACGATCGGTTCCGCCCAGCTCCTGCTGCTCTCCGGCATCGGACCCGCCGACCACCTGCGCGAGATGGGGATACCCGTCAACCACGAGCTGCCCGGCGTCGGCATGAACTTCCGCGACCATCCTGCCGCCTACGTCCTGTTTCGCGGCGAAGGCGAAGAACCCGACACATTCGCGCCCAACATCCAGGTGGGCCTGCGCTGGAGCGCTGACGACTCGCCCACCAGGGCGGACTTCCAGATCACACCGACTCTGATGACCAGCGAACACCGGCCAGCCAGCGTGTCCTACGACGGCTCCGGCTTCCACTTCGGACTCAGCGTTGGCCTGCAGAACGCCGTGGGATTTGGCCGCCTTTCGCTACAGTCCACCGATCCCAACGTCCAGCCCGATTTGGATTACCAGCTGTTCAGCGACCCCTACGACCGTCAGCGGATGCGCCAAGCCATCCGCAAGGCCCTGGAGATCGCCCAGGAATCGCCGTTCAAAGAGTTCATCGTCGAGCGGCTCAATCCCACCGACGCCGACCTGGTAAGCGACGCAGCCCTGGACGACTGGATTCTGCGCAACGCCTACACGCAGCACCACATCGCCGGCACCTGCAAGATGGGGCCGGACAGCGACCCCATGGCCGTGGTCAACCAGCATGGCCAGGTGCGCGGCCTGACTGGCCTCCGCGTCGCTGACGCCTCCGTGATGCCCGACGTGATTCGCGCCAACACCAACGCCACCACCATAATGATCGGGGAGCGCGTCGCCGAATTCATCAAGGCAGGCGCCTGACCGGAGATTCGACCTGACGCCCGCTGGTTTCGCTGGCCAGACCTGGTTGCGGGATTGGGGTCCGCCCGCTCCAAAGTTCATTCTCGTCACAAGATTCATTCCCGGCCCCAGGTTCGTTCCCGCTCCCAGGTTCATTGTTCAAGGTTCCCATGAAATTCGCCACCATCGCCGCTCAGGCTGGCCACCAAATTGACGCGACCACTGGCGCCGTCGCTCCGCCCATCTACCTTTCCACCACCTTCGAGCGCGACCCCGACGAGGAATACCCCAACGGTTTCGTCTATTCACGTTCGGACAACCCCAACCGCAGGGCGTTGGAGCAGCTGTTGGCCTTGCTGGAGGGCGGTGAATCCGGCAACGCCGTGGCCGCCGCCTTCGCCTCCGGTTCCGCCGCCACTGCCACGGTGTTCCAAGCCCTGGCGCCCGGCGATCACGTCATCGCGCCCGACGACTGCTACCACGGCACGGCCCGCCTGCTCCGGGAGGTCTTCGCCCCCTGGGGTCTGCAGACCACCTTTGTTGATATGACCGACGCCGCCGCCACGCGCGCCGCCGTGAAGCCTAACACTCGCCTGATCTGGGTCGAAACCCCATCCAACCCGTTGCTCAAGATCGCCAACATCGCGGAGATGGCGAGCATCGCCCGTTCAGCCGGCGCGCTCTGCGTTTGCGACAACACCTGGGCCACCCCGGCGCTCCAGCGTCCTCTGGCGCTCGGCGCAGACCTGGTCGTTCACTCCGCCACCAAGTACCTGGGCGGGCACGAGGACGTGACCGGCGGCGCCGTGATCAGCAGGTCCGATAGCGACTTCTTCCAGCGCGTCCGCCTGATCCAGAACATTCACGGGGCGGTTCCGTCCCCCTTCGACTGCTGGCTCATCCTGCGCGGCATTCGCACCCTGCATCTCCGTATGCCGGCGCACTGCGCCAACGCCGGCCGCGTCGCCCGCTTCCTCAATGACCATCCCAAAGTGAAGGCGGTCCATTACCCGGGCCTGCCAGAACATCCCAGCCATGACGTCGCGGCCGGCCAGATGAACGGTTTCGGCGGAATGCTGTCGTTCCAGGTTGCCAGCGACGCGAACGGCGGCGATCCGAACTCGGGAGGGCGGGAATCCGCCATGTCCGTGGCGGCCAACGTGCGCCTGTTCGTCCGCGCCACCAGCCTGGGCAGTACGCAGAGCCTGATTGAGCGCCGCGCCTCCATCGAGGGCCCCGACAGCGCGACGCCCGACGATCTCCTCCGCGTATCGGTCGGCCTTGAAGACGCTGACGACCTGATCGCTGATCTGGCGCAAGCCCTGGGCTGAGGCGACAATCGGGAGCGCTGGCGTTTGTGCTACCATGCTTCAACCCTGCGCGTCACCCAGCGCCGCCCGGAGGCTTGAACATGTTTGACCTGCTGATCACCGGCGGAACCGTCGTCATGCCCAGCGAGGCCGCCGCAGTGGATGTCGGCGTGCAGGATGGCCGCGTCGTCGCCATCGGCGCGCCCGGAACCCTGGTTGGCGAGGCGGCGCAAACCGTGGACGCGACGGGCCGCATCGTGACTCCGGGCGGCATCGAGCCGCATGTCCATGCCGCCGCCAACGTCCAGCCCGGCTCGCACCAGCAGGTCGCCGGCGTTCCCAACGCTGGCCCGTTGGAGCATTCCCTGGGAGCCATCTGGGGCGGAACCACCACCGTGGTGGACTTTGCGCCGGCCCCCAACGAAGGGGAACTGGTCGGTGGCGTGCTGGATTTCATGTCGGTTTGGGAAGGCAGCGCCTACACCGACTACTCCGCCCACGTCATCTACCGCAGCAGCAATACCGCCGACAGCATCGCCCGCGTTGATGAGCTCATCGCCAACGACTTTCCCAGCGTGAAGATCTTCACCACCAACATCCGGCCGCCCCAGGATCCACCGTTGTCACTCACGCCCATCGGCCGCATCGATAACGGTCGCCTCAACGACCTGACGGCCCGGCTGGCCCGCCACGACGGCGTGCTGGCCGTGCACGCGGAAGACGACGAAATCGTGATGTACAACTACCTGCTGGCCCAGCAGCGGGGCATGTGGGACTGGTACAACGCTCACCTCATTCACTCCAAGGAGGTGGAGGATGTGGCCTTCCGCGACGTCATCCGCATTGCCGAACAGAACGGGGCCGGCATGTACTTCGTCCATGTGACCGGAAGCGACGGCGTGAACGCGGTGGCCGCCGCCCGCAGCCGGGGTCTCCCCGTCTATGGCGAGGTGCTCACCCTGGCCCTCTCCTTCAACGCGTGGCAGTACCGCGAACCCGACGGCATGAAGTACCACACGTACCCGTCCCTCAAGTATCCCGAAGACGGCAGCGACCTGTGGGATGGGCTGCTGGGCAACAACCTCACCTTCACCGCCACGGACAGCAGCTTCACGAACTACATCGACAAGACCGCCGGCCTCAACGTGCAGGACATGCGCGGCGGCAACATCGGCATTGAGATTCGCATGGGGGTCAACTACACCGAAGCGGTGGTTCGGCGGGGAATGTCCCTAACCCAGTTCGCCAACGTCACGGCCACCAACGCCGCGCGCCTGCTGGGCATGTATCCGCAGAAGGGCGTCATCGCCCCCGGCAGCGACGCCGACTTCGCCATCATCGACCCCAGCGTCAACAAGCGCCTGACCATGGACGATCTGCACCTGAGGGACTACAGCCCCTGGGAGGGTTGGGAGATCTTCGGTTGGCCCACCACCGTCATACTGCGGGGCAAGGTCATGGTGGATAACGGGCAACTGCTGGGCGAACCCACCGACGGCCGGCGCGTCCGGCGCCGCATCGACCCGGCCGTGCTGCAACGTCCAGCCTTCTAGAGCCACATGAGCGCTAATTCTCCGCCCACCGAGGACGCGGGCGTCCTCCTGTGTCGATTCTGCGGCCACCTCAACGACCCGTCGTCGCCGGGCTCCCGGTGTGGCCGGTGCGGCGCCTTCTCGGGCCTGGAGACCGTCGCCGCCGGTGAGGCGCGCCAACGCTCGCGACGGGTTCGTCTGGACTTTCTGCGCAACCGCCTGATTCGGGTCGCCATGGTCGCGCTGCCCCTGCTCGGGTTGCTGGTGTACGTCCTCTGGACCTACACCGGGCTGCCTCCAGATCCGGCGCAACCCACCACGACCATCGGCGACACTTCAGTCGCGCCGGCGCCTGGCGCCTGGCCCCAGGCTGGCGGCGGAGCCACCAACGCGTCCGCATCCGCCGGGCCGTTGGGAGCCAGTGACGGCCCGCCGCAGCCGTTGTGGGAGTATGTCGCCGGCTCCCCTATTGTGGCGCCGCCGGCCGTTGCTGGCGACCGGGTGTTCGTCACTGCTGAGGATGGCAGCGTCGCCGCCCTGGATCGCGACACCGGCGCCGTGATGTGGCGCTACGACTCCGGGCTCACCGCCTCCGTAACCCCCGCGGTGTCCGACGGGTTGGCGTTCGTGGTCTTCAAGCCCGGCGTGGTCTCCGCTCTGGATGCGGACACGGGCGACACGGTCTGGTCGAAACGGCTCCGGGTGGCCTCGCTGCCGTCTCCCACCGTTGCCGACGGCCGCCTGTTCGTGGCGGAGACCGACCGGAACCGGCTGCTAGCCTTGGACGCCGCCACGGGCGAAACCCTGTGGAGCTACCGCCTGTCAGATTGGGTGATCGCGCCTCCCGCCATCAACGACGGGCTGCTCATCGCCACGTCCAACGACGCCAAGATTCATGTCCTGAACGTCAACACCGGCAAGCTCCGCATGATCTACGACGCTGGCGAGGGTCGTTGGACCCGCGGCGGTCCCGTGGCGACCGACGCCCGGCTCCACGTCAGCAGCAACGGCGTGAGACGCGACGGTTCCAGGGCGCGAGTCTGGGGCATCGATTACCGTGGACATCGCTACCCGCTGGAACGCCCTATCTATTACACGCGTACCCAGTTGGCGGTGTGGGGTTTCGCCAAGCGGCCGCCCGTGCAGCAGGGGACGGTTTGGTCGGTCAGGACCAACGGCAAGCAGCCCCACCAGCCGGCTGTGTACGGCCAATCCGTCGTCGTCGCCGACGCCGCTGGTCTGATCACCGCCCTGGACGCTTCCACCGGGGCGATCCGGTGGGAAACCGACCTGGCGGTTGACGTCGCCGCCGGAGCCACCATAGCCGGCTTGGTGGCCCTAATCGGTGACGAATACGGCCGGTTGACCGCGCTAAACATGGCCGACGGTTCCGTGCGGTGGGTGGCGGCGGTGGAGGGGGCCATCACGGCCCAACCCGTTGTAGTCGGTCAAATGCTGCTGGCCCCCACTTCCGCCGGCGGCGGCACGTTGACCGCCATGCTAGCGGATAACTGACCGTAGCCTCGGTTCGACAGACGCAAGCCCTCCGCCAACCCGAGGAGCCATTCCTCCTGGTAGCTACAATGGCGAGCTGGTATCTGTAGTTGCGAGGCGCCCATTTGTCTGTAGTTGCGAGGCGCCCATTTGTCTGTCATTGCGAGGCGCCCATGTAACTGTCATTGCGAGGCGTCCATTTGACTGTCATTGCGAGGCGCCCATTTAGCTGTCATTGCGAGGCCGGAGGCCGTGGCAATCTCGGTGCGATGCGAACGGCCGCCGGTTGCGGTCAACGAGATTGCCGCGCTTCGCTCGCAATGACAGGGTGGTGAGGCTCGCAATGACAGGGTGGTGAGGCTGGCAATGACGGAAGGGCGAAGTTCGCTATGACGGAAGAGCGAGGCTGGCAATGGCAGAGTGGCAGCGCCCTCGCCGGGACCAAAAGGCGAGGCCCGCAACAGCGCCCTGGAGTTGCGCGGTTGGGGCCAGGTTCCCGCTTGGGGTAGAGCGATGCCAGGCGGGACGTTATGCCGGAATGTTGAGCGCACGCCGCGCGTTTTCCAGCAGCACCTTGGGCGCCACGTGGTCGCGGATCTGGAGGTTCTGGAAGTCGGCGAGCCAACTGTCCGGCTGGATGAACGGGTAGTCGGAGCCGAACATCACCTTGTCTTGCAGGCGCGTGTTGGTTTCGCGGATCAGCGTTTCGGGGATGAACCGAGGCATCCAGCCCGACAGGTCGAGGAACACGTTGGACTTGTGCAGCGCGACGGCGATCTGCTCGTCGATCCACGGCCAAGCCGGATGAGCCATGATGATGGTGAGATTGGGGAAGTCGGCGGCTACGTCGTCAAAGCACGGCACCGGCTTGCTGTACTTGAGCTTCAGCCCGCTGCCGCCCGGGGTTCCGGAACCGGCGCCGGCGAAACCGGAATGAAACAGCACGGGGATGCCCAGGCTGTCTGCAACCTCGTACAGCGGATAGAAGCGGGTGTCGTTGGGAAAGAAAGCCTGGTGTATGGGATGCAGCTTCAATCCCTTTAGGCCCAATTCCTTGACTGAGCGTTCCAGCTCATAACAGGCCGCCTTGCCCATCCAGGGGTCAACGGACGCGAAGCCCATGAACTGTTCGGGGTGGTCGTTTACGATGCTGGCGACCCAGTCGTTGCTATCAGGCGTTTCGCCGGTATTCGTCGTGGTGTCGACGGAAAAGATAACGCCGAAGAGGTCCAGCTCTCGAAATTTGTCGGCCATCTCAGCCGGGTCCGATGGTGGCGGCGGCGCGCGGAAGTAGCGCAGCAGCTCGGCTTCGATCTCGATCTCCGGGAGACCGGGTTCGCGGGGAACGTGAATGTGCATATCGATTGCCTGCATGGTCTTGTCTCCGTGTAGAGGGGGTGTTGAAAGGTAGATTGGATGGCTCGTTGAACGATGCTACAATGGGCGAACCCTGGTTGTCATGCAACGGTAAACTATCGGCGACCGGAATTGCGCTGCGCTCATGATAGCGGCTTCAGAACTCATCCAGATCACCGGAATCATCGTAGGGGGAACGTTCGCGTCCCTCACCTTGCTGGTGAGCGTATTCGTCTGGGTGGTGAACCGCCAGGACAAGATCAACGACCGCCGACACAGCGAAACACGGGCGTCCTTTGATGTCATGCGCGAAGATACGCGGGAGTCCATAGGCGCCTTGCGTCAGGAAACGCGGGCATCCATTGACGGCTTGCGCGAGGAGATGCGGGAAACCGCCACTGCCCTGCGCCGAGAAACGCGGGAGTCCATAGGCGTCTTGCGCGAGGAGATTCGGGAAACGGCGGTTGCCTTGCGCCAGGAGATGAAGGAGTCGGTTGACGGCTTGCGCCAAGAGACGCGGGAGTCCATAGGCGTCTTGCGCGAGGAGATTCGGGAAACGGCGGTTGCCCTGCGCCAGGAGATGAACGGCCTGCGCCAAGAGATGCGGGAAACCACCGTTGCTCTGCGCCAGGAGATGGGGGAAACCGCCGTAGCCTTGCGCCAGGAGCTGCGGGAGTCTATCGACGGCTTGCGTCAGGAGACGAAGGAGTCCGTTGACGGCCTGCGCCATGAGAATCGGGAAACCGCCATTGCCCTGCGTCAGGAAATTAAGGAGTCCGTTGACAGCCTGCGCCATGAGAACAGGGAAACCGCCATTGCCCTGCGTCAGGAAATTAAGGAGTCCGTTGACAGCCTGCGCCATGAGAACAGGGAAACTGCCATTGTCCTGCGCCAGGAAATGAAGGAGTCGGTTGACGGCTTGCGTGAGGAGATGCGGGAAACTTTCCAGCGGCACGACGAGGAAAACGAACGTCGCCACCAGGAAGTTATGAGGGTGATCGGTCTGGTGTTTCAGCATACGCACGGCGATGATGGGCGCATGACAATTGCGATGGACAGCGCTGACATCGTGGCGCCTCCTGCTGCGCCCGCGCCCGCCGCCGACTGACGCGACCGCGCCCCGTTTGGGCGGCTGAGCAGCGGCGCGCCGGCCGCTCTGTAGCGCCCATTGGAGCAGGTCAGCGCCATGGAACGCCAGGCCCTCATGCTGCGCCAGCGGCCAGCCCCGCATTGACGGGACGTCTGGCGCAATCCGTCGAGCCGGAGTGTGGTTGAGTCGGGGCATCCCCGTAGGCGTCCGCGCGAACCATGAGGCTGCGCAAGGTTACGCAGCAGCGCACGTAGCCGCTCTGCCGGCCGGCCCTGTGGGCATCTTGCGTTCGGATGGAGCGGGTTGTTCCAACAACCGATCCCGGAGCCGGGCGGCCAGGCGTTCATCGTAAGCCATGGCGAGTAGTTGACGCTAAGGTTGCCGGCCCATGTAGGCGATCATCTTGTCCTGCTGACTGGCGTCGGCGGGCGCTTCGATGGCTGGGCCGATGAATCCGGCCTGCCGGCCCATCTCGGCGAAACCGGAAGTTAGCATCCCGTAGGCGAACTCCACCAGGTCGACGTCCAGGGCGGTATCCTGGCCCGTCGCTTTTGCCAAGTCCCAGCCGTGGATGAGCTGGTCCATGGTTGTGCCAATCAGGATTTGTTGGACGGGCATCTCGCCGAAGTTGGGAGCGCTGACGACCCCATCCAGGGCTCCCGGCCTGCTGGCGGACTGCAATACCCGGTCAAGAACGGTGTGGTACGCCTTGATCAGCGTTGCGACCTGCGGCTCGTGGATATAGCTGCTGTCGGCCTCGGCGGGCCGGATATTGGGCGGTGCGCCGGCAATGCAGCCGTCGGTGAATTCAAGAACCCCAATCAGGTGGTTCAGCAGGCTGCGCACGTCCCATTGGGCGCAGGGGGTGGGATCCTGAGCCTGAGATTGCTGTACGTTGGCCACTACTTCCCGCACCCGGATTGTGGTTTTGCGAAGCATCTCAACCGGATCGGGCATTTCGGATCCTGCAACCACGGTTTCCTCCGTAGGGCGACAGCAGCCCCTCTCCCGCCGGGAGAGGGGCTGAGAGGCGAAGGCGGTGTCCCTTTCTTTGCTAGAAGGCCTTTGCTGGAGGTCAGGCGCCAGAAGGCCCGCGCTAGAACACCTGCGGGCAATCGCGGGTGAAGACGCTCCACTCGCCCTTCTCGGCGTCGTAGCGGGAGTTGACGAACACACGCCAGTTGGGTTCGTCCATCTCGGGATAGTCGCTGCGGTAGTAGAAGCCAGGCCAGCGCGTCTCCTTGCGGTGGATCATGTGGCGCAGGTGCGCTTCCCCAACCCAGGCCCGGTGGATCAGTTCGTGACAGCGCAGCAGTTCGTGCCGGTTGCGGGCGGCCAGCTTTTCCAGGTCTTCCCGGAACATGCCCAGCAACTCCAGGCCTCGTAGCATGGTCGCCTCGTTGGTGGTGAACCCGGCCGACACGCCGGCGACGTACTCGTCCATCAGCTTCTGCAGACGGAACAGCCCCTGGCGAGGCAGCAGGTAGTTCGGGTTGACCTCTGGGTTGGTGGATGCGTACTGGTTCTCCTCGAAGGTGACCATGGGCGCCCAGGCCTGTCGCTTGAGCTCTTCGATCTTGCGGTCATCCACCGTGGGAGGCTTGGTGTTGTCCAAGGCGTAGGCGACGGCGGATTTGCCGGCCAGTCGGCCCTCGGTGAAGGAGCCGGAGGAGAACTTGTGCGGGCAGGCGCCAACGCCGTCGCCGGCGGCGAAGAGGCCGTTGACGGTGGTCATCTTGCTGTATCCCCAGTGGTAGCCATCGGGGGCCACATCTTCGGGGCCGCTGACCCACGCGCCTGATTCCCCGCTGTGGCTGCCCATGATGTAGGGCTCGGCGAGCACCACCTCCGAGGGGCGTTCCTCTGGGGCGATGTTGTGGGCGGCCCACAGGATGGCCTGGGAGATGGTCATGTCGAGGAAGTCTTCCCACGCTTCGGCGATGATGTCTTGCTTGCGGTTTTCGTCGCCGGCGGCCAGAGCTTCAATAGCCTCTGGGGTCTTGAGCATGATGGGGCCGTTGCCGGCCTGGATCTCAGTCCACAGCAGGTGGTTGCGCAGGGGGGTGGGAGTGGGGAAAGCAGAACCGTAGGGATCGTATTTCTTGAGCTCGGGCAGCCGGTTGACGAAGTAGTTATCGCCGGCGGCGTTGGTCAGGTCGGCGCGGAACAGCTGTGACCACGCGCCGACGGGGCCGTAGGAGTCCTTGAAGCGGCTGGGGACGAAGCGGTGTTCCATCTGGGTCATCTCGGCTCCCACCGGGATGATCAGGCCATAGACTGACCCGGTATCGAAGATGGAGTACCAGGTGCGTCCCATGCCCTCGCCGACGCTGCGCGGACGGAACAGGGCCGTGGCGCCGCCGGCGGCGCTGATGACAGAACGCGCCTTGAAGATGTAGATCACGTCCTCGCGGACGCCGAACCCTACGGCGCCGGCGATGCGGTTGGGGTCGTCCGAGTCGGTGAACAGGTGAGAGATGAAGACTCGCTCGTAGTGGTTGTCGGGGCCAATTGCCTTCTTGGTGGCTTCGGCGACGATTGGCTTGTAGGCCTCGCCGTGGATCATCACCTGCCAACGGCCTTCGCGGACGTAGAGTCCCTCGTCGTCGTACCAGAAGGGCAAGCCCCACTCTTCGAACATGTGGACGCTGCTGTCCACGTGGCGGGCTACGTCGTATACCAGGTCCTCGCGGGAGATTCCCATCATGTCGTTGCGGACATACTCCACGTAGTCCTCGGGCTGGTTCCAGCCCCAGCGCATCCCCATGTACATGTTGATGGCGGAAAGGCCCTCGCCGACGGCGCCGCTGCGGTCGGTGGCGGCCTTGTCCACCATGACGATGCGGAGGTCGTCGCCGCCCCAGTAACGGGCTTCGATGGCGGCGCCGCAGCCGGACATGCCGCCGCCGATGATGAGAACGTCGGATTCAACGATGCGAGTGGTGGGTTCAGGCATTTTCGATACTCCTACGGTTTGGGCGGTCGCTAGGCGGTGTCGGGCAGACGCAGGTATTCGGGTTCCCCGAACAGCGCGGTGGCGCGCAGCGCGTCGCGGTCAACCGGTTTGACGCCGGCGTAGGGGTCGATGCTGCCCCAGGGAGTGGAACGGGAAGCAAAGCGGAAATGCTCGGTGCGTCCATCGCGGAACGTCACGTTCCACACGATGTCCTGGCCTTCGTAGTGCGGCTGCACCTCGGCGCCCAACGGCACGAAGTCGGCGTAGCCGCGTACGTGGATGGCGTTTTCTGGGCAGAGTTTGACGCAGGCAAAGCATTCAGAGCACATGTCGGGCTCCTGGTTGCTGCCCTTGTTCACAGCGTCGTCAAGGACCATAAGGTCATTGGGACAGATGTAAACGCACTGTGGGCCGCCGTGGACGCCGGCGCAGGCGTTGCAGGCGGTGGGGTCAACGTAGGTAGGCACGAATATCTCCTCTGTTTGGAATGAAAATCGGAAGGCGGCAAACTTCCATCACGTATTGTAACATCAATAAATCGTGGTTCTGGGGAACGACAGAGGCCCCCGTCCCAACGGCCGTTCGCTCAGGCAACGAGATTGCCGCGTCGCTATCGCTCCTCGCAATGACAGTTAGGGGAGGCGCCCCCTTCCCACCCTGTCATTGCGAGCGAAGCGTGGCAATCCCGGCGTCCGTGTCCAACGGCCGTTCGCCATCGCCCTCCAGCGGCCGTGCGCCCAGGACGCGGGATTGCCGTGTCGCCATTGCTCCGCGCGATGGCGAAGACGGATTACGGGAACCGGGCAAGCGTGAGGCTCCCGACGGCGGTGATATACTCGCCAGCGCCTACAGTCGTGATATGGAGTTGATGATGACCACAAACAAGAAGAAGGGCGATGGCCTGCTGCTGGTGTTCAGCGACGTGGCCCCGGAGCACGATGAGGAGTACAACCGCTGGTACAACGAGGAGCATATTCCGGAGCGGCTCTCGATCCCGGGCGTTCTGGACGCGGCGCGCTACGAAGCGGCCCAGGGCGGCCCCAAATACCTGGCGGTGTACGAGCTGGAATCCTACGAGGCTTGGCATTCCGAGGAGTGGCAGAAGTGGCTGAGGGAGCCCACCGAGTGGTCGCGGCGCATGTCCCCCAGCGTGATCGGCACGGAGTATGTCCGCAACCTGTACCGCCGGGTTCACCCCGAAGCCCTATCCGAGGAGACGGTTCAGGCGGGCATGTCGCCCCTGATCCTGGTGGGCCGGATGTCCATACCCGACCATCTGGAGGAGCGTTGGAACCATGCCTACAACCACGAGCGCCTGCCCATGTGCGCGGATATACCGGGCTACATTCGCGCCCGCCGGTTCCAGGCCATGATGGGGGAACCCAAGTACTGCACCGTCCACGAAATGGAGTCGATGGCGGTGGCGGAAAGCGAGCCTTGGCGAAACTGGAGCTCAATCGTAACGCCCGTCTGGACCCACGAAGTCCGTCCTCACATGGTTCATGCGCCAGGATCGCCCGGGATCTATCGCCGCATCTTTCCTGAGTAGGGAACTTTCCCGGATGGCAAGCAGCGCTTTGCCAACGCGCTCCGCTGGCTGTAACATTGAGCTGTAGCAACATTGAGCTGTAGCAACATTGAGCTGTAGCAACATTGAGCTATCGGGGAGGCGCTATGACAACGCCCAATGGCCAAAGCGGCGGCTTGGACGCGGAATCCGGGCTGCCTGACGTTAACCATGGTGGCGCCGCGAACGACCGCTCCGGCGACGCCGGCCAGCGCGACAGCCGGTTGGACAAGTCCTACTGGTTCAACTACCTCATGATCGGGGCCGGCCTCGCCACCCTTTCGGGGATAATCATTCTGATCTGGGGCAGCGCGCAGAACGGTCAGGTCGCCATGCTGGTAGGAGCAGGCCTGCTCGCAGCCGGTACTTTGGGCTGGGTGGCGGCTCTGGTGATTCTAACCTGGCTGTTGATTCGGGAAATCTGGCCTCCAATTTGGCGGAAACTGTACGGCCTGCGTCAAAATATTCCAAATTTCAATCCCAAAATTCAGAAAAAATAGCGCGGTCACCGCGATAACGACCAAAATCATCACCCAAAGCATCACTGCCGGCAGTCTATTTGAACTGGCTCCCCAGGGCAAACGCTCTTTGCGAGCTGAAATCAAGACAGGATAAGCGATTGCCGCCAACAAAAACGCGAGGAACGCCAGGGCGACAATCAGGCGGTACTCGGGCGGCAGCTGCGATATGATGTCGGCTAGATGCTTCATGGGTCAGGTGTAGAGCGAGGCGGTGACGGGCGCGCCCATGAGAACCTGGCCGGCGTACTCGTAGTTGCTGGGCAGCCCGGAGATGTGCTGGCCAGAGACGTGTAGGTCTCTGAAGAACCGCTCGATGCCCACGGACCGGTGGATGGCGTTGGTTCCGGCCACGTTAAACAGCCGGTCAACGACCTCCACCGAACGACGGATGGCGTGGGTGATGGCGAGGCGGGCGCGAACCGCGCGTTCCGACAGGTCGGGCAGGTCGTTCACCTGCGCGTCCCACATGGAGCCAACGGCGTCCAGGACGAAGGTGCGCGCCGCGTCGTGGCTGGCCCGGCATTCGCCGTACGCCATCTGCGCGTAACCCCGGTCTCGGAGCAGGGTGGGGGAATTGGTGGACCCCGATCCCGTGGCCAGTTCGTGGAAGGCGCTGAGGGCGCCGCCAGCCATGCCCAGCGCGTTGGCCGCGGCCAGAGTCCAGCTGAGCAGGATGGCGTTCTGCGGCGGGTGGTAGAGCGGGCTGCGGTAGTGGGCGGTGTCGGTTCGCGTGTAGGTATGGTGCGACGGAACGAAGACGTTGGAAAATTCGCAATCGTTGCTGGCGGTGCCGCGCATCCCCATGGTGGTCCAGTTGTCGATGACCGTCCCCGAAGCCACGGGAACGACGACGACGCGGGTGGCCTGGCTGCCGTCGTCGTTGGCCACCGGTCTGCCGTCCGCGTTGAGCAGGCGGCAGTTGAGGAACAGGACGGTGGAATGGTCGATGCCGCTGAGGTAGTTCCACCGCCCGTTGACGAGATAACCGCCGTCGGCAATGGCGGCGACGCCCTCGGGTCGGGCCGAACCGGAGCCGAGCAGGTTGGGCGGGTCTCCGAACAGCTCGGTGGCGGCTTGGGGCGTCAGCCGGGAAACGGCGGCGGTGATCGCGCTGCCATTGAAAACGCACCAGCCGGCGGAACCGTCGGCCTGGGAGATGGTTTCCACGACGCGGAAAGCGGTGATTGGGTCCAGTTGCGGGCCGCCCAATTCCATGGGAGCGTAGAGGGAGAAGAGACGATGCCTGGCCATGCGCGCGGCCAGTTCTGGCGGCAATTGGCGCTCGTCATCGATGCGGTCTAGATTCAACAGGATTTCAGGTACCAGGCTCTGCGCCACGCTGACCAGATCCTCGTGCATAAGGGCGCTCCAGGGAAGAAGGGTCGGCGTCCATTATAGACGGGCATTCCACTATAGACGGGCAGTCCACGAGGCCTGGGCCGGGTTCGCGGGTTGGATCGATCGAGGGAAGGCGCCAGGGTCGGAAAGCGTCCAAAAGCGAAAAGACGCGGCGTCTTGGCTTAGCGTGACGGTTTAAGGTTGAGCGCCGTTGCGGTTAATGGTAGGATGGCGCAGGCGATTTGTTAGTTCAAGTCGAGGAGGTCTTTTTTGATGGCTGATCAGAACCATGACATCGCGCTGATGGCCCACCTGATGCGTCGGGCCGGATTCGGAGCGCAGTACGGTGAATTGGAGGCCCGGGCCGCCAAGGGCTATGAGGCCACCGTCGAAGAGTTGCTCAATCCTGAGACGCACGACCACGGTATGGACCTGGACGTGGCGGAACGCTGCTTCATCGAATGGAGCCACCAAACGCGGGGCGTGCCCGAGTACTTCGCGTTTCGCATGATCAACTCCAGGAGCCAGCTTGAGGAGAAGATGATCCTCTTCTGGCACGGGATTTTGTGCACCGCCGACAGCAAGGTGCAGAGCTATCCCACCTCATACGACGAAATCGAAATGTTCCGCAAGCTTGGCATGGGCAGCTTCCGGGATTTGCTGGAGGGCATCTCCCGCGACCCGGCCATGATCTTCTTCTTGGACAATTGCTTGAGCCACAAAGGCGCCATCAACGAGAACTACGGCCGGGAACTGCTGGAACTGTTCTCCATGGGCGTGGGCATGGACGGCGAGTTCAACTACACCGAGGACGACGTGAAGGAATGCGCCCGGGCGTTCACCGGCTGGACCATCGCCAACAACGTGCCAGGTCAGCCTTACGGCCGTTATCGCGCCCACTTCGTGTACAACCCCGAAGACCACGACGAGGGAACCAAGACCTTCCTGGGCGAGACCGGCAACTTCAACGGCGAGGACATCATCGATATCATCGTCAAGCAGCCGGCCACGGCGCGGTTCATTTCCCGCCACCTGTACAGCTACTTCATATCCGACGAAGCGCAGGTGCCGGCCTGGATGGAAACGCCGCCAAAGGATCCGGAAACCATCCAAATGCTGGAGGACGTGTACTTCAGCTCCGGCTACAACATCAAGGCGATGCTGCGGGCGCTGTTCCACTCCGACGCATTCAAGAACGCCCGGTTCCAGCGGGTGAAGAGCCCGGTGGAAACCGTCATCGGCACGCTGCGGCTGGCCGGCGACTGGACGGAACCCAAACCCGGCTTCGAGTTCATCTTCGACGAGATGAAGCACATGGGCCAGGAGTTGTTCAACCCGCCGTCGGTGGAGGGCTGGCACACCGGCCGGGAGTGGATCGACGGCGGCACGCTGGTGCACCGCATCAACTTCACCGCAGATTTCGTCGGCGACCTCAATCAGCCGGGGATCCGTGAAATCGTCGAACGCCTGGGCGCCATCGGCCCGATGATTACGCCCGAGCAGATGGTGAACGCCACCTGCCAATTGCTGGGCCACTACGAGTTGGCGGACGAAACGCGGCGGATGCTGGCGGCCAGCCTGGAAAAGGGCGGCGCGATACGCACCGACACCGAAGATTTCGGCGGACGGGTCAGCGATCTTCTGCAAATGATCGTGGCCACCAAAGAGTACATTTACGCCTAGCCGTTTTGCGCATCGGCTGGCAGAAGAGCAACGTAAACCAACACGATCCCGCATTTCCGCCGCCGCGGATATGATGGCCCGAACTTGGAGGAAGCAATCGTGACCGCTACGAAAAAAGACCCGGTATTGGTGATTCTGCAGATGTCCGGCGCGTTCGACGCGCTGAACACCATCATCCCCTACAGCGATCCGCTGTACAAAGACTACCGGCCGCATCTGAAGGTGGAACCGGAGGAAGTACTGGCGATTGACGACAAAGTTGGGTTCCACCCAGCCATGGCTCCGATCAAGGGCCTGTATGATGAGGGTAAAGTCGCGGTCGTCCAGGGCATCGGCTACCCCAACCCGATCCGGTCGCACTTCCGGTCCATGGATATTTGGCATACGGCCGAACCCGCCAAGATGTCAACGGAAGGCTGGCTGGGCCGGGCGATCCAGGACTTGGACCCGAACAAGGAAAACGTGCTGACCGCAGTGAACTTTGGTCGCGGGCTGCCCCGGGCGCTGGCTGCGCCGGGCGTGTCCGTAGCCTCGGTAGGCAACCTGGAAACCTACGGCGTCCTGACCGGCATCGACGGCGACGACCAGCGGGCCGAAGCTCTGGACATCTTCTCCCGAATGTACTCGCCCATGGTCGGCAACGGCCCCATCAACGACTACCTATCCCAGACCGGCCTCGACGCCTTGAAGGGCGCCGACATCCTGCGGACGGCCCCGGAGATCTACTCCTCCAGCATCGAATACGGCGGCGACATGTTCTCCCAGTGGGTCAAGAACGTTGCCCAGGTGCACACGGCGGGCTTCGGGACCCGTGTCCTCTACACCGGCCTGAATCCGGGCGCTTTCGACACCCACGCCAACCAGCCGACCTCCTTCGCCAAGCTGTGGGGCGAGGTCTCCAGGGCCGTGAACGACCTCTACCAGGACCTGAAGGAACACGACGCCAACGAGGAAGTGGTGATGGTGTTGTTCACCGAGTTCGGCCGTCGGGTGCAGGAAAACGGCTCCGGAACCGACCACGGCTCCGGCAGCGTGGCCTTCGTGCTGGGCGACGCCGTCAAGGGCGGCCTCTACGGCGAATACCCGTCGCTGCAGCCAGACCAGCTGGACGAAGGCGACCTGAAGTGGAACAACGATTTCCGCAGCACCTACGCCACCATCCTGGACAAGTGGCTCGACCTGGACGACAAAGCGATCCTGCAAGGTTCCTTCGAACAGTTCGACTTCATCAAGTAGGCTGTCGGCACACCTGCCCGTCATCCCGGCAGCGGCGGATACCAGGTAGGGGCAGGTCGCAACCTGCCCCTACGCCGCCGGCGAAAGCGCATTGTGCGAAACTACACTGCGCGAGGTGGCGCTGCGGGAAGGCGCGTTGCGCGCTCAGCCCAGGCCCAGGACGACGGTACGAATCTTGAAAGGTGGATGAAATGGTTACACAGACCGAAATTGCGCCGGTGACATTCCAGTACAGCCACACCATCGGGCGGCAGGAGGTTCGCAGCGGCAACGGGTTCTTCAACCCGGTGGCGATCACGCGCGACCCGGACAACCTGCTGTACGTGCTGAGTCGTGGCACGGAAACGCCGGCCTTCTTCCCGTGCAAACGGGTCACCGTGTTCAACCTCGACGAAGAGGTGGTGGACGAATTCGGCCAGAAGGTCCCCCCTGAAGACGCTGACGACACCACGCCCAACGGCGCGTTCATGTGGCCCACCTCGGTGGCGCTGGACAGCGATGGAATCGCCTACGTTTCTGACGAATGGCTCAACCGCGTCTCGGTTTACGACCGGGAGCGTGGCAATTGGATCGGCATGTGGGGAACCCTAGGGGATGGGCCCGGCGAGATCAACCGGCCGGCCGGCTTGGCTTTCGACAAAAACGACAACCTGTACATGGTGGAGAGCCGCAACCACCGCGTCTCCGTGTTCACCAAGGACGGCAAGTTCCAGTTCGGTTGGGGGCGCCAGGGCGACGGCGACGGCGAGTTCAACCTGCCCTGGGGCATCGAAATCGACCAGCATGGCGATGTGTACGTGGCGGACTGGCGCAACGACCGCATCCAGAAGTTCGCGCCGGACGGAACGTTCCTGATGAAATTCGGCAGGTCGGGCGACGGAGAGGGAGAATTCAGCCGACCCACGGGTGTGGCGGTGGATAAAGACGGCCATATCTTCGTTACCGACTACAAGAACGACCGCGTGCAGGTGTTCCGCCCCGACGGTGGTTACATCACCACGATTCGCGGGCAGGCTGGCCTCTCCAAGTGGGGCGCCGAGCGCGTGTACCTGGACCCCACCATCGTGCAAGCCCGGAACCGCGCGCTGAACCTGGCCGAACGCGAGGGCGCATTCCAAGGCCCCATCGCGGTGGAAGTGGACGACGAAGGGCGCGTGTTCGTGCTGGAGTGCGCCCGACACCGGGTGCAGGTTTTCACCAAGCAAACCGCCATGTTCGCCGGCGAACTCTGATCGCCATCGCCAGAGCGCGCCGCATCGAAACGCCACTGGTCGTGATCAACGAGATTGCCGCGCTGCGCTCGCAATGACAGGGAAAGATGCTCGCAATGACAGCAATTGTCATTGCGAGGAGCCCCTCCCATTACTGTCATTGCGAGGAGCGCCAGCGACGTGGCAATCTCGATGCCTGGGCGAACGTCCGCCGGGGCGCGAAGGGCGAAAAGCCGTTGGTCGCGTTCGACGAGGTTGCCGCGCTGCGCTCGCAATGACAGGGAAAGATGCTCGCAATGACAGCAATTGTCATTGCGAAGAGCGCCTCCCATTACTGTCATTGTGAGGAGCGCCAGCGACGCGGCAATCTCGATGCTTGGGCGAACGGCCGTCGGGGTAGCGGAGTCGGGCGGCCGTTGGTCGCATCCAACGAGATTGCCGCGCTGCGCTCGCAATGACAGGGAAAGATGCTCGCAATGACAGCAATTGTCATTGCGAAGAGCGCCTCCCATTACTGTCATTGCGAAGAGCGCCTCCCATTACTGTCATTGCGAGGAGCGCCAGCGACGCGGCAATCTTGATGCTTGGGCGAACGGCCGTCGGGGTAGCGGAGCTGGGCGGCCGCTGGTCGCGTTCGACGAGATTGCCGCGCTGCGCTCGCAATGACAGGGAAAGATGCTCGCAATGACAGCAATTGCCATTGCGAGGAGCCCCTCCCATTACTGTCATTGCGAGGCGCTCCTCCAATTACTGTCATTGCGAGGAGCGCCAGCGACGCGGCAATCTCGATGCCTGGGTGAACAGCCGTCGGGGTAGCGGAGCCGGGCGGCCGTTGGTCGCATCCAACGAGATTGCCGCGCTGCGCTCGCAATGACAGGGAAAGATGCTCGCAATGACAGCAATTGTCATTGCGAAGAGCGCCTCCCATTACTGTCATTGCGAGGCGCTCCTCCCATTACTGTCATTGCGAGGCGCTCCTCCCATTACTGTCATTGCGAGGAGCGCCAGCGACGCGGCAATCTCGATGTCTGGGCGAACGTCCGTCGGGGTAGCGGAGCTGGGCGGCCGCTGGTCGCGTCCGACGAGATTGCCGCGCTGCGCTCGCAATGACAGCAATTGCCATTGCGAAGAGCTCCTCCCATTACTGTCATTGCGAGGAGCGCCAGCGACGCGGCAATCTCGATGCCTGGGCGAATGGCCGCCGGGGCGCGGTGGGCCGTTGTGCGGGGAATAAACGGGTGGTTTCCGGTGAGCGGAACCCTCTACTTCATCCGGTCACGTACCCATTCTTGAGGTCCCACACCGCCGCGTCTTGGTCTCGGGTTTCCGGCGGACCGAAGCCACCGCCGCCAGAAGACAGGCATATGATGTGATCCCCAGGATTGACGACCACGCCGACTTCCTTGGAGCCCAGGACGCGTTCCGCGCCTTGGGATAAGATCTTGTAGTGGTGAGGCAGTCCATCGGCGGCGCCGAACAACCCGAAAGGCGGCACGACCACGCCGTCGCCAGCGGTGTTGAGCAGGGCCGGGCCATCCCCTTCGTACACCAGGTCGCACACCGCGCCCAGGCCGCCGCGCCACGCGCCGACGCCGCCGGAATCGGGCCGCAGCTCATGCCGTTCGATGAAGAAGGGGAACCGCTCCTCTGTAACCTCGATGCTGGGCGACCGGATGCCTCCGGCCACGTTGATCTCGCCTACGTTGGACCAACCGTCGTAGCCCTGAGAGGCGCCGCCGCCGCCCCTGGCCAGGAAGAAGTGCCAAATGAACTGGCGCCCCGTCCTGGGGTCATGGCCGGTGATGGCGTAGCGCAGCCTCCGGGAGAAGCCGGCTGAGACGGCCCTGGGGATTGCCGGAGCCAACGCCTTGAACACGGCCTCCACCACCTCCTCGGCGCAGTGATTGGTGCTCATGCAAACCGGCGCCGGCGGATTGGCGTTCACCACCAGCCCGCGTGGGGCGATGATCTGGACGGGCCGCATGGAACCCTCGTTGCGGGCCACGTCGGTGGGCGCTAGGTACATGATAGCGGCGTGGGCCAGGGAGCGGGTGTTGGCGTAGGCGCTGTTGATGAACCCCTCAACCTGGGGGCTGGACTCGCTGAGGTCAATGGTCATGGAGTCCCCGTCGATGGCGACCTTGGCGCGGATCGGCACCAACTTGCTGTCGAATCCGTCGTCGTCAACCAGCGACTCCCCGCGGTACACGCCATCGGGCCACTCTGAAATGAATCGGCGCACCTGCCGTTCGGTGGCGGCCAGGATTTCGGCGACCACCGCCATCAACCGGTCGGGGCCGTACTCGGCCAACAGGGCTTCGATGCGCTGGGCGGCCAGCGTCACCGAGCCGATTTGCGCGTTGAGGTCGCCCAAGAAGTTCTCAGATTGCCGCACGTTCGCCGCGAGCATTTGCAGCAGATCCGCGCGGGGCGTTCCCTGGTCGTAGAGCTTCAGCGGCGGTATCCGCAGACCCTCCTGGAATATCTCGTTGGCCCCAGGGTTGTACCCGCCATGGGTGCCGCCTCCCACGTCGCTGTGATGCGCCCGATTCACGCCGTAGAATAGCAGCCGTCCCTCATGGAATACGGGACGGATGATGGTGATGTCTGGCAGGTGGCTGCCCCCGAAGTATGGGTCGTTCAGGATGAACAGGTCGCCGTCGTGGATGTCTGCGCCAAAGTAGTCTCGAACGGCGGCGCCGGCCACGGGAAGGGCGCTGATGTGAACCGGTATGCCCTCGCCCTGGGCCACCAGCTGGCAGTCTCCGTCCAGGATGGCGGTGGAGAAATCCCGGCTGGAATTTAGGATCTGCGACATGGCGGTTCGCAGCATCGCTTCGGTCATCTCTTGGGCGATGGACTCCAGGCGGCGCTCCACCAAGGCCAGCGTGATGGGGTCGTGGCGAGCGTTCGCGTTCAAAGCTCCAGCGTCGGCCGGTTCAGGCATGGCTCGTTCAGGCATGGCGCGTCCGGGCGCGGCTTGTTCGGACGTGGAGGCGCCATCAGAGATTGGCGCGGCGGTTAGCTGGCCGACGCGCAGCTCGACGCCACCCATGGCGTCGATCCGGGCCACGTCCCCCGGCCACACCAGGATGGTGGTGAATTCCGACTCCAGAATCGCCGGGCCGGCGATTTCCGCCCCGTTGGGCAGGGTGTCAGCGGCATAGGTTGGAGCATCTCGCCAGGCGCCCAGATAGACCCGTCGGGAGCCGGTGGGTTGAGCCGCGTCGCGCTCTGGCATCCGGTCGAGCTGGGCGACTCTGGGGAGCTTGCCCACCGCTGCCACCCGAAGGGTCACCAGCCGCACCTCCTGATTCTGCTGGCTGTATGAGTAGAGCTCCCGGTATCTTTCGTGGAAATTAGAGGTCAACCGGGCGACGAACTCCGAGTCCGGCAGGTCCTGGTCTGGCAACGGCGTCGTGACCTCGTAGATCTGGTCCAGGTACCGCATGTCGGCAGCGCACTGGATCTCCACCACCTCGGGGGCCACGCCCTGGGCCAGTAGCTTGTCTCGCCCCTGCGCCGCTAGTTCGTCCAGAATGGCCCTCAGCTCGCTCAGGTCCAGCCGATCCAGGCTCACCGGATGCGAGCGGAAGAAGTCGTACTTGATGTCGGTGTTCAGCATACCGTAAGCCGACAGCACCGGAGCCGACGCCGGAATGTAAACCTTCTCCACCTGCAGCTGTCGGGCCACTTCCGAGGCGTGGAGGCCCGAAGCGCCGCCGAATCCCATCATGGTGAACTTACGGGGGTCAACGCCCCGTTGCACCGACATGAGGCGGATGCCCTCAGCGATGGAAGTGCAGACCACCTTGAACACGCCATACGCGGACTCGACGCTGGACAGGTTTAGAGGTTCCCCAACGCGCTCGAGGAGGGACCGTTCGGCGGCGGTGGGGTCGAGGCTGGCGCGTCCGCCCAGGAAGTTGGCCGGGTCCAAGTATCCCAACGTCAGGCTGGCGTCGGTGACGGTGGGGTCGGCGCCGCCTCGGCCGTAGCACGCGGGTCCGGGTTCGGCGCCGGCGCTATCTGGGCCAACGTGCAGGATACCGCCCTCGTCCACCCTGGCGATGCTGCCGCCGCCGGCGCCCAGGGTGTGTATGTCGATCATGGGAGCGGCGATCTTCCAGCCGGCCTCGAATTTCTCGTTGGCGATGTGGGGAACCCCGTCTTCGATCAGCGAAATGTCCGTGCTGGTGCCGCCCATGTCGAAGGCGATCACCCTGGGTTCCCCCAGCAGGTGGCCGATGTAGGCGGCGGCGCTGACGCCTCCCGCCGGGCCGGACAGGATGGCCCGCACCGCCATGCGCCCGGAGTCGTCTATCGGCGCCACCCCGCCGTTGGACTGCATGATCAGCACGTCCCGCAAACGTGGGTATGTCTCGAAGCGCCGACCCAGGTTGGCCAGGTACCGGCTGAACACTGGCCCAACGTAGGAGTTAATCACCGTCGTGCTCAAACGGTCGAACTCCTTGATCTGCGGAATCACCTCGTGGGACAGCGACGTGTACAGGTCTGGGAAGCGCTGGCGTATGATTTCTCCGGCCCGCCGTTCGTGCGACGGGTTGAGGTAGGAGAACAGGAAGCACACCGCCAGGGCGTCCGCCCCGTCGCTAACCAGGCGCTCCAGGCTCTCCACCAGCGCGGCCTCGTCCAGGGGCCGTTCCACCAGGCCGCTGGCGCGGACTCGCTCGGGGACGCCGGCGCGCAGGTACCGGGCGGCCAGCGGTTGCGCTGGGGTCATCCGCAGGTTGTAGCGGTCCTCCTTGAGGCCCTCCCGCATTTCCAGCAGGTCGCGGAAGCCATCGGTGGTGATCAGCCCCACCTGGGCGCCCTTCCGTTCCACCAGCGTGTTGGTGGCGACGGTTGACCCGTGAATCACCAGGTCCGTGTCGCCCAGCAGCTCATCCAGGGACAGCCCGTACGAGGCGGCGGCTTCCCGCAATCCGGCCATGACGCCCAGCGACGGGTCGTCGGGCGTGGATTGCGTCTTGAAGAAACGGGGTTGGTTTAGCCCGTTAGCGTGGCTTCCGTCGGTATCCTGGCCTGCTTCGCCGGTCTGGGTCGCCTCACCAGCCTGGGTTGCCTCACCGACTATCACGAAGTCGGTGAAGGTTCCGCCAACGTCGATCCCGATCTTGTACACTCGGGGCCTCCTAATCCTGGGCGCGCCGCACGTTCTGGGCCAGCTGGCGGATGGTTTCGGTGAAGGTGCGATCCCGGTCCCGCGTCTCCGGTGATTCCTCACCCAGCGGGGTGTCGCCGATGAACCGGTACATTTCCGCCACGCCTTCGAACAACTTGGGCGTCATGCCCAGGTGGGCGAAGGTATCGCGTATTTCCTCCATCTCGCTGACCCAGCGACGCGAGCGGGGCGGCACCGAGGGCAGGGTGCGCTCCATGCGTTCCACCACTGACTGCTGACCCGATTGGAACTCGGCCAACAGGGGTTCGGTCAGTCCCATCAGTTCGGCGGCCATCAGCAGCTCGGTGTACAGGGCCCAGGAGCCCTTGGTCATGGCGGCGTAGCACATCTTGATTCCAGAGGCCTGGCCCACCTCGCCGTCCAGCGTCAGAACCGTCAGCCCAAAGTCGTTGAGCCTCGCGAACCGGCCGGCGTTTTCGCCGGAGGCGTAGAAATGTGGACTGTAGCCCGGACGGGGCGGCCCGCCGATGATGGACACGTCCACGAACTGCCCGCCGGCGCTGGTGATGACGGGTTCCAGCTCCTGCGCCAGTTGCGGCGCGATGGCGTTGCATTCCGCGAACAGGCAATCGGCTCCGGTGGCGGCCAGCGCGTCGGCGACCTGGCGGCACAGACCCGGGACCGCCGCCGATACCGTCATGGACATGATCAGGTCGGCCTGCTCCACCAGTTCCGCCATGTTGTCAACGTCGCGGATGCCGGCCTGGGCGGCCAGGTTCCGGGTGCGGTCGCTGCGGCCCGCCAAGCACGTCACCACGTCCAGTTCATGTTCGCGGAGGCGTCGCCCAACCGCGTGTCCCATGTCGCCAGGGCTGAGAATAGCTACCGAGCTGATGTCCATGGTCAAGATGTCACTCCGTTTGTTCCAGTTCGTAGAAATGGGGTCAGTGGCCACCCCGCAAGACGCCGCCGGCCAGCGTGGGCCCGCCAGGTTGGAGGCTCAGTTGAGGCTGGGGGGGCCGGCTGATCCCGGCCCGCCGCCGGTGAAACCCGGATGGTCGTCCAAGTCCGAGGCGTCGTCCTGATGCTGGCCTCGCAGCACGCAGTGGCCGCACACCTTGCATACCGGATGGCGGTTGGCGAACTTGGGATGGGGGATGTTGCACATGGGCCCGTCGGGGCGCTCACAGCGAGGGCAGCCATCGCAACGACGGTGGCCGGCGCCCTGCCCGGTCTGGGTACGCGGTTCCAGTACGGTTACCATGGTTAGCCTCGGTTGCGACGGCACAGAACCGGCGGCTCCGCCCGGTTTCTGCGGTTGGGCGGGTCGCCGTCTGGCGGCCTAGTGAATGTCAGCGCTTGCGCGTGAGTATCAGCGATTGTAGGTATGCGCCCCCGGCGCTGTCAATTTGGGCGGGACGCCTTGCCTTGCGTTGGTTGGTGGCTACCCATTCGTCATCACGAGGGGCCGTTCCCTTCCGTCACTGCGAGGCGCGACGGCCACGCGGCAATCCCGCGCCGGCGCCAACGGCCGCTGGTGGCGTTCAAAAGGGTCGCCGCGCCGCGCTCGCAGCGACGGGGGAACGGCCAGGGATGCGGAGGATGCAGTTCTCCAATGGCCGGGGGATACTGGCCCGCATCGACCGAGGGAGGCCGCTATACGGTCAACGCCGCGCCGCCAATGCCACGCGATGAACCACGATGGAATGGCCCAAGGCGAGCCCACAACCGCGATGTACGCCATTTTGCCAATGCGGTATAATGCCGGCCAAGAAAGGCGCGTGTGCGCGGTTGCGTTCGCGTAGAAATCCATGGAGGTACATCATGGCTTATACACCGAAGCAGTTGGGTCATTTGGTCATCAAGGTACGGGACATCGAGCGCAGCGTTGACTTCTACACCAACGTGCTGGGCCTAACCGTGATGACCGGACGTCCGGGCGGGATGACCTTCCTGTCCGCCGACACCACCATGTCCCACGAGTTGGCGTTGGTTCCCCTGGGCATGGACGCCCCGGGGCCTGAGGACCGACGTGTCGGAATGGCGCACATGGCCTGGCAGATGAACTCGTTCCGCGACCTGAAGGAACTGTACCAACGCTGCAAGGACCACGGCGTCCGCATCAAGCGCCTGGGCGACCACGGCATCTCCATGGGCGTGTACATCTACGACCCCGACGACAACGAGATCGAGATCTACTACGAATCCCCCGAGACGGAATGGGGCAACAAGGACGGGTTCCTCTTCGAGGGCAACTTCCCCTGGCAACTCGACCCGGTCGAGGAGCCGGCGGCAGTGGGCGCCGACGACTAACTTCCGTTCCCGGCCGCTCTGGTCATCGTAGGGGCGACGCATGCGTCGCCCCTACCACGTAGGCGGCTTGCCCAGTCGCGACGCTGGGGTCGCCTCGCCTAACTGCCGTTGCGCCGGGCCGGAATGCCGACCCTGGTCCAGCGCTGTGGTCGCCGTCGGGGCTGGAACCCGTGGCTCGCAGCCCGTAACCGGCGGCCCGCGCCCCCGTGGAGTTGACATTGCAGCGGCTGCGACCGTTCCCAGACGTCAATCTCAGCCCAACGCGCTACCGCGCAGCCTTCAGGTCCAATTGATCCAACCGACGCGCTACGATTACATCATCATCGGCAGCGGGATTGCCGGGCTGAATACGGCGCTTTTGGCCGCCCAACGCGGCACCGTCCTGGTGGTCACCAAAGGCCGCATTGACGATTGCAACAGCCGCTACGCCCAGGGCGGCATTGCCGCCGCCATCGGGCCCGGCGACTCTGCGACTCTGCACGAGCGCGACACCCTGGAGGCCGGCGCCGGCCTGTGCGACCCAGAGGCCGTGGCAGAACTCACCAGACGCGGACCCGACAGCATCGCCAGTCTGATCGAATGGGGCGTTCCCTTTGACACCATGCACGGCCAGATCGCGCTGGGACGGGAGGGCGCGCACAGCGTCCCGCGGATCCTGCACGCCGGCGGCGACGCCACGGGCGAGCGCATCGAAAACACCCTGGCCCGCCGGGTTCAGTCCACGCCCAACATCACGGTGTTGGAATACACCCACGCCATCGCCATTGGCGTGGAGAACGGCGCGGCCACCGGCGTGGAAGTGGCGCTGGAAGTGGCGATGGAAGGGAACGGCGTCGCTGCCACCGAGCATTCTCCCGGCAATGCAACCCCAGGCAGTCAAACCCCCGGCCATCAAACCCCAGGCAGCCAAACTCTAAACCGAACCTATCAGGGCGATGTGGTGGTGGTGAGTTCCGGCGGCGCGGGCCAGTTGTTTCGCTACACCACCAATCCATCGGTTGCCACCGGCGACGGCGTGGCGCTGGCGTTCCTGGCTGGCGCGGAGGTGATGGACATGGAGTTCTACCAATTCCATCCCACCGCCCTGTGGCTGGAGGGAGCTCCCACGTTCCTGCTGTCGGAGGCCATGCGCGGCGAAGGCGCGGTACTGCGCAACGCCGATGGCCATCCGTTCATGGCGGAGCATCACCCCATGGCCGACCTGGCCCCACGCGACGTGGTGTCGCGAGCCATCGCCGCCGAGATGGAACGGGCCGAGGGCAGGCCGGCTCTGCTGGACATTTCCCACCTGCCGGCGGCGACGGTGACCAGCCGGTTCCCAACCATCTACGCCGAGTGCCGGCGATACGGGCTGGACATCACCAGGGAGCCGATTCCGGTGGCGCCGGCGGCCCACTACATGATGGGCGGCGTGCGCATCGACACCTGGGGGCGCACCAACATCTCCGGCCTGTACGCCTGCGGAGAGGTGGCCTGCGCCGCAGTGCACGGAGCGAACCGGCTGGCCAGCAACTCGCTGCTGGATACCCTGGTGTTCTCGCGCCGTCTGGTGGACGCCACGCTGGGAAACGCCCCGGATTACGAGCCAGCCGATACGGCCGACCCGGAAGCCCTCCCAGGAACCGACCTGGGAGCCGACCTGCGCATCCCGCTGGCGGAGCGGGCCATGGTGTGCGCCGCGGCGCCGGAGCGAGGGCGGGAGAATCTGCAGGACCTGATGTGGCGCAACGCCGGCATCGCGCGCAACGGCTCGCGGCTGCTGCTGTCGGCGCGCCTCCTGAACCTGTGGCAGCGGACCATGCCGGCTCTGGAGACCGCCGACGATTACGAGCTGCGCAACATGCTGGTGACGGCGCGGCTCATCGTGGAGGGCGCCCTGCAACGCCGGGAGAGCCGCGGCGCGCACCACCGCGAAGATTTCCCCGAGGCCTCCGACGAATGGCGCCGCCACCTGGTAATCGGACGCGCGTAGCGAACGCCCTTTCACCCGGGGCCGCTGTCCCGAGACAATCAACTCAATTCCGTGGCCGGCGAGAGGCGCCAATCTCGTTGGCCGCCCGGCGCGTCTGGCGCAGTCGCCGCTGGAGATGTCTTGGGTTCACCCTGATGTTGAACGCGAGATATTGGAGAGTGACGGCGCCCAGTTGACTTTGCCGCCGTGTACGCGTTAGCCTGAACTAAATCAATTGTTTCAATTGCCGGTGGGACTGACCTGATGCCGGGTCGGTTCCGCCGGTTTTTGCCGGCCACTGCGGGCCGGTTCGTCATCGCGCCGGCGACAAGGAGGTTGCGATGATGAACGACGGCCGGTGGCCAGACCCGGCGCACAGCCGTTCCGCCCTGCTGCGCGCCCTGACCGCCTACGAGCGCGGCCTGGCCGAGGCTCCCCTGGTGCGCAAATGGGGGACGCTGGCTGAGTCGGCGCCACCGGTGGGCCGGTCGGATGCGGCGCTGCCCCATCCCGCCGCCAGCTTCGTCCCCAGATTCAAGGAAGCCGATTGCGGCGAAACCCTGACTTTCGTGGCGTCCACGGACGCCGTTGACCGTCATGGCGACACTGTGGCCCAGGAAGGCTGGCGGCTGGACGCCTATCGCGAGAATCCGGTGCTGCTATGGGCCCACGACTACCGGCGGCCGGCCATTGGTCGAGCGCAGTCGGTTTGGCGCGACGGCGGCGCGTTGCTGGCCCGTTTGGAGTTCGCGCCGACGGAGTTTGCCAGGGAAGTCGAGAGTCTGTATCGCCAGGGTTACCAACAGGGCGTATCGGTGGGATTTCGCCCGCTGCGCTTCCAGGAGCGGCGGAACCCGCATACCGGGGCCTTCCTCGGCATCCGGTTCCTGGAGCAGGAACTGCTGGAGATCAGCGCGGTGCCCGTGCCGGCCAATCAAGAAGCCCTGGCGGCCGGCCGCAACGGAACCGTCGATGCGGTGGTGGCCTTACTGCGCGAAATGCGGGCGTGAAGCGCCCATTCACGGAGCCAAGTTCCGAATTCGACTGTTGGCCGACGCCGATGGCTCGATGACACTTCACCAAATCAAACAGGAGATTGCGAATTTATGACCCTTTCGACATGGGAACTGGAAACGATCAAGAACGAAATTGCCGAGGTGCGCGATTTCTACCGCCAGCGGACGGAAGCTGACATTCCGCCCCTCCAGGAGGAATTGGGTCGCCTCAGCCGCGCCGTCAGCGAACTCACCGAAAAGCAGCGCGCCGGCGAACGGCATGCGATGCTGGCGGGGTACGGCGCCGCTGGCGACCGTCCACGGGTGCCCTTTGGCAAGTACCAGGGCATGGACGCGCTGGACCTGGCCTGCGTGCGCAGCGTGCTGGCGTCGCAACAACGCGAGCCGGGCGACGCCAATCCACGCCTCCTGGCCGACTGGCAAGCCAACCTGAAGGCCGCCATGGATAGTACCACCGCCGGCCGGGGCGACGAGCTGGTCAACACCGGCGAGGCCGCCGCCCTGTGGGCAGACGTGAACACGGATACCCACGTTGCGTCGCTGTTCACGCGGGTGGACATGCCCACCAACCCCTTCGAGATTCCGCTGCAACTGGGCAACGTCGCGTGGTATCCGGGCGTGGAGAACACGGCCACCACGGAAACCGCGCCAGCCACCGCCCGGCAGACGCTGACCGCCCACGAATTGGTGGCCGAGGTGCCGTGGTCTTTGACCCTGGACGAGGACGCCGTGATCGCCATGGCCGCCGAGGTTCGCAGCACTCTGGTCCGTAACGCCGTTGAGGTGATCGACGACGTGCTGCTCAACGCCGACCGGACGACGCAGAACAACATCAACGCCGACGGCGCCACCATCAGCGCGTCATCGGCTGGCAAGGCCCATTGGCTGTTGGGCTTCGATGGACTGCTGCACCTGCCGCTGGTGGACAACACCGGCCAGGGGAACAACCACGCCGCCGCCCCCAGCGCCGATATGTTCAACGAGGCGCGGGGTCTGTTGGGCAAGTACGGCGTGCGTCCTTCCGAACTGGCTTACGTCGCCGACGTTGGCGCCTACATCAAGTCGCTGGCCATCGGCGAATTCCGCACGCTGGACAAGTTGGGGCCGCACGCGACTCTCCTCAACGGCCAGCTGGCCCAGGTGGACGGCATCCCCGTCATCGTGTCTGAGCAGATGGCGAAGTCCGACACCGACGGCAAAGTGAGCAACACCGGTACTTCCAACACCAAGGGCCGGCTGCTGGCGGTCAACCGCACCCAGTGGCGGCTTGGGTTCCGCCGCGAGCTGATGATCGAGACTACCCGCGACATTCAGAAGCGGCAGAACATCATGGTGGTGAGCATGCGCCTTGCCTTCATGGAGCGCACCGGCGCCCGGGCCTCGGCCTCACACACCGCGCTTCAGTACAACATCACCGTTTAGTCAGGTTTGACCCGTCGCGGTCGGCTCAAGGCGGCAATCTCGTGGCGCCGGCGCAACCAGCCCCGGCGCCGAGATCGCCAGACCTGGAGACCTTTGGCGAGGGCAGGACACGCGACGGCGCGAATTGTGGAGGCGCGAAAGGAGGATGATGCAATGACGAATGCCTACGCGGATTTGGCCACCCTCAAATCCCCGGCGGCGCTGAACGTGCCGGACGACGCGCATGATGATCGCCTGTTGGGGATGCTGGAGGCGGCGTCTCGCTGGATTGACGGCCACTGCGGTCGACAGTTCGCCGCGGTGCACCAGGAACGCCGGTTCGACGGCGCTGGCAAGATGTCGCTGGCGGTTCCTGACCTGGTGTCGGTACAGGAGCTGCGCGCGCGGGAGGCGTCGGGCGATTGGGTGGCTTTGCCGTCACGAGACTGGTTGCTGTACCCATTGAACGCCGTCCCCACGGAGCCGGGCGGTTGGCCCTACACCCGCATCGCGCTGGCGTCGGGTCGGCATCGCCGATTTCCACTGGGTTTGGCCGGCGTGGCCGCGCGCGGAGTCTGGGGTTTCTGCGACGTTCGCGAGGACGCCGGCGTCAAGTTGGGCGGCAGCGTGGGGGTCGTCGCCGGGGATCGCTCCCTGACGGTTGCCTCTGGCGCCGGCGCCTTGGCTGTGTCGGCCGGCCACACCATTCGCGCCAACGACGAGCAGATGTATGTCGTTGGCGTATCCGAAGTTGCGCCGGGGTCGTTGACGCTCACCGTGGAACGCGGCGTCAATGGGACGGAGGCGGCCGCTCACCCGGTGGGCGCGGGCATTTCGGTTTATCGCTACCCCAGTGGCGTGACCGAGGCCTGCCTGTTACAGACTGCCGCCTGGTGGCGCGACCGGCCAGCCGGACCATTCCCAACCGCGGAGATTGGCGATGGCCAGGATGGCGACGGCTCACCCGCGGCCCGAGCGTTGCTGGCCCAGTATCGCCGTCGCCACGCCGCTTTGGGAGTTTGATCATGATCGGTTACGCCAGCGCGGGGCGGAGCTACTTGGCCGTCGCGGATTCCCAAGGCACGATGCGCGATCTATCTCCCTGGGTGGACCGCGTCGGCCCGCTGGGTCGCTCCCTGGCCGGGCGGGACGTTGCCGGCGTCAACGACGCGGCGGCGCGGACGGTCGCCGGGTCGGAAGTCGCCCAGGAGTTCACCCTCACGGGCCGGTGGGACGATGCTCCGGGCATCGGACCGGACGCCGTGCTGGCGGGCATCGTGGGACGCGCGGTTCACGTGGACTACGGACCAGTCGGACGGGCCCCGGGGCAGCGCCGGGTGTCCGGAACCTTCGTGTGCCTCTCTTACCGCATCAGCAGCCGAGCGGGGGAACCGGTGCGTTTCGAGGCCGCCTTCCGGCAGGATGGGACCGCAACCCTGGACGTGTGGGCGTGATGCGCTGATCTTTCGCGCCAAATCCGTCCGCGCCAACTCTTTCAGAAACCACGTTCAAACCGGCCGTCGCTCTTGAGCGCCCGGTTTGTCATTTGGGTTCCGTCCTTGGCGGCGCCAGCGGGGTCGCCGCGTCGCGCTGGCGAATTTCAATTGCATGAGGCGAGTAGGCGCGATGCGGCCGGCCGCCTGACTCCCAGTTGGGGGCGCCGGATGGCTAGCCCGCATTAGCGCATCCGCTCCATACATTGAGGGAAAATGGATGAGCATGGAGGGCAAATATAACGTGGAACGCAACATGACAGTACGTCCGCTGCGCTGGCGGATTGGCATCGATTGGTCTGGCCAGGGTACCTGGGACGCGAAGGGGTCTGACGTGTCCGCCGACGTGCTGGGCTTGCGCTGGCAGTGGGGGCGGCGCGGTCTGCCCACACCCGAGTTCGCTCCGCCCGCTGAGTTGACCCTAACGTTGCGCAACCATGACCATCGCTACACGCCCGGCAATGCCAGCGGCCCGTTGGGCGCCGCCGTCCGGCCGGGCCAAGAGGTTTGGCTGCGGGTCAACCTTCTGCACGACGATTTCGCATCGGACCTTGGAGCGTCTGGCGACCTGGACGGACGCATTGCGTTGACCGGCAACTCGCCCTGGCAAACTGTGGCGGTGGCTCGCAACGGCTTTGCCGTGAAGAACGGCAGTGTTGCCGGCCAAGGCGGCGGCTGGCCGCCGTCGGATGCGGTGGCGACGCTGGATGCGGGCGACCCGCTGGCAACGCTCACCGCGCGCTTCCGACGCGGCAGCAACGGCATGGGCGGGTTCGTTCTTCGGTGCGCCGCCCGCGATGACTGCCTGCGCCTCCGATTCGCCAGCGCCGCCACCATACTGGAGCGCGTGTCGGGCCGGAAGGCCACCAAGCTGGTGGACGGCGCGCCCCTGGCCGTCGGGAAATCGTATGACCTGGAGATCGAGCAGGAGACTGGCAGCGTCCGCGTTTTCGCCATAGAACTCGGAGCGGTCGGCGCAAGGTGGCGGGAGATCTTGACCGCCACCGACATTACTGGCGCGCCGGAGTCGGGACGGCATGGTCTGTGGCACGGATTCCGCAACGCCCAGGACCGTTGGAGCGATTTTGGCGTCGGACGCACTCTGTTCACCGGCCGCATCGTCAGCATCGATCCAGACCTTGAGGCTGGCGTGTGCCGCGTCGTCGCCGCCGACGCATTGCGCCGGCTGGAAACCATTCCCTTGCGCCGCGCCTTGGCCGGCGGCCCGATGCGCTCGGGCAACGTGGCCGCGGCCATCCTAGGTTGGGCCGGCTTCGCCCCCGGCGACTACGCGCTGGACAACGGACGGCCGTTGCTCACGGGCGGCCCCCGGTCGGTGTGGGACGTGTCGGCGGGCCGGGCCCTGCGCCGCTTGCAGCGGGAGGAACACGGGCTGATCTATGCGGACGGGATGGGGCGCGTTCGGCTCGAGGCCGCGTCGCGGCGGGCCAGCGCGCGAGGCAACCCGAACCCACGCTCCCTCGCCCGATTCTCGATCGGCGGCGCCGCGGCCGCCCGAGGCGCCCACGCCTCGGCCCTGCGGCGAGACGACGGAACCGACGCGGTGGAGGAATCGATTACGTTCCGCTACCGCCGTTCGTCGAACGCGGGCCGACAACAGGTCTGGTCCTTGAACGAGGCGCTGGAAGTACCAGCCGGAGGCGAGCAGCTGTTGCTGGTCGCGCCCGACGCCTGGGACGTGATCGAAGGGCTGGTCGCCCCGGTGGCCAACACGGATTACGCGGCAACGGCTGACGCCGGCGGCCAAGGAACTGATGTCACCGCTGGCGTGAAGGTCACTTTGCTCACCGAGGCGAAGTCAGGCGTAGCCGGGCGGGGCCAAGCGTTGAAAGTGCGCAACGACGGCGCTGAGACGGCCTACCTGCAACGCCTGGATCTGTACGCCGAGCGCTGCTGGCGGGCGGAGAGTTCCAGCGCCGCTCACGCCACATCCGCCGCCGATTCTGCCGCGTCCGTCAGGACCGGTCGGTTGATACGCTGCCGGTACGCCGACCACTTCGCAGCCGCGCACGGAGCGGCGACGGCGCGGCTGGCTGAGCGGTCCCGTCCGCATCCCCAACTGGAGATCACGTTGCCCCTGACCACTGCCGCCAATCGACAAGCGGTGGTCGAAAGCCAGCTCTCCGACGTGGCGCAGGCGCAGTTCACCGCGCAAGGCATCAACGGCGCCTGGTTTCTCGAGGGCATGGAGATAAACGCGGCGGGCGCCGGCGAGGACACAGCGCGCTGTTGGCTGACCGCGGTGTAGGATGGGAAGGCGGATCGCTGGCACGCCTATTAAATTTTTGGCGGTCATATTTTGATTGCAGCCTGAAGTCGGTTAAAATATTTTAACCGCGCCTCGCGTGATTAAAATTTAGAGGCCAAATTTTAATCACGCGAACCATCATTATAGTGTGCTGAACCAGCACGGAGCGCCGAGCCATGCAACGGGAAAATACCGACCGATACGAAACATGGACATCCGGCGGAGCGGAAATACGGGCTTTCATACCTGCCCCTTTGCCACCATCTCCGCCTTTGGCCTTGGACGGTACGCTAAGGCAGTCACTCGAAAAGGCAACGCTCGCCGTGGGGCGACTGGACGGCGTTTCGACATTCCTGCCGGATCCGGCTCTGTTCATCTACGCCTACGTGCGTAAAGAGGCGCTGCTATCCTCCCAGATCGAAGGGACCCAGTCTTCACTGTCGGATTTGCTGGAATTCGAGCTGGAAGACGCGCCCGGCGCACCGACCGAT
Organism: Dehalococcoidia bacterium; assembly: GCA_965221295.1. Lineage (GTDB taxonomy): Bacteria > Chloroflexota > Dehalococcoidia > Lucifugimonadales > UBA3495 > Bin87. Next base: position 253,767 of record OZ244879.1, read on the forward strand.
GATGTGGTTGAGGTATCCAACTACGTTGCGGCCTTGGAGCACGGCTTGAATCGGTTGCGCGAAGATTTTCCGCTGTCAAATCGCTTGATTCGGGAAATCCATGCCATTCTACTCTCCCGAGGCCGCGGCAGCGCCATGAACCCGGGCGAGTTCCGCTCCTCTCAAAATTGGATTGGAGGGCGTCGTCCCGGCAATGCCTTGTATGTTCCGCCGCCGCCGACCGCGGTCCCCGATTGCATGGGCGCTTTGGAGCGATTCTGGCATGCCACCGACGACGGCCTGCCGACATTGGTGCGCGCAGGGCTGGCGCATGTGCAATTCGAAACCATTCATCCATTCCTGGACGGCAACGGACGCACCGGGCGTTTGTTGATCACCTTCTTGCTCTGCCAGGCGGGAATGTTGAAAGACCCGCTGCTTTATCTGAGCCTGTACTTCAAAACACACCGCTCCGATTACTACGAATTGCTGAATGACGTACGCCGAAACGGCGATTGGGAAGATTGGCTCGATTTCTTCCTGGAGGGCGTTCGTGAGACCGCAGAGGGGGCGTTCACCACCACCCAACGGCTTTTGGATCTGTTTGCCAGCGACCGAGAACAGATACAGCAATTTGGCCGCCGCGCCGGTTCGGCGTTGCGTGTCCACCAAAGGTTAATGGAACATCCCGCGCAGTCCATATCCGGCGTCGTGGCAAGTACCTCTTTGACCTTCCCGACGGTATCCTCCGCAATGGGCTTGCTGACGGACTTGGGCATTGCCCGGGAGATAACCGGCCGGCGCAGCGACCGCCTCTTCGCTTACGACGAGTACCTGTCCATCCTGAACGAGGGGACGGAGCCACTGTAGCGTCCGTCTCTAGATGGGCGCCGCCACTTTGCCGCTGACCGGGTTGCGCCGCGGCAATCGCGCAGCCTGGGTGAATAGTCGCGCTCAGGGCAGCCGAACGTCCGTTAGATGCAGTCAGCGCGATTGCCGTCCATGGCCCTCGCGGATGGAACGAGGGCGGTTCGCATTTGCGGAGCGGGGCGCCGATAGCTCCGCGAACTCCAGCGGATGCTCCACGCCGTCCCTGTGTTATCATCGTGGCTGCAAATCTCCCCGGTCGGTCGCGCGCCGGCCGTCTTCTGAGGTGCCACTGTGCCTGCTAATGACACCGTTTATGACGTAATCGTCGTTGGGGCCGGCAATGCCGCCCTGTCCGCCGCCATCGCCGCCCGCGAGCAGACCCAATCGGTGCTCGTGGTCGAAAAGGCTCCGGAGTACTTCCGTGGCGGCAATACCTACTTCACCGGTGGCATCATTCGCTTCGCCTATAACGGCCTGGACGACATCAAGGGCCTCATTCCCGACATGTCGGAGACCGAGGCCAACTCCATTGAGGTGGGTCAGTACACCGAGAATCAGTTCTACGACGACATGATGCGCGTCACCCATGGCCTTTCCGACCCCGAGCTGGCCGAAATCCTGGTGAGCCACTCGTACCCGACGATGAAGTGGTTGCAGGAGCACGGCGTGCGGTTCGTGCTGTCCTTCGGACGCCAGGCGTTCCGCGATGGCGACAAGTTCCGCTTCTGGGGTGGCTTGGTGGTGGAGGCCGTGGGCGCTGGCAAAGGATTGTCTGATCAGCAGTTCGACGTGTGCGAGCGCCTGGGCGTGGAGGTTCGCTACTCCACCGAGGGCGTGTCGCTGATCCAGGATCAGATGGGCCGTGTCTCCGGCCTGCGGGTGAAAGGCCCCAACGGTTTCGAGGACATCGCGGCTCGTGCCGTGGTGCTGGCCGCTGGCGGTTTCGAGTCCAACGCCGAGATGCGCTGCCGGTACCTGGGCCCGGGCTGGGAAACCGTCAAGGTGCGCGGCATTCCCTACAACACCGGCGACGGCATCAAGATGGCCCTGGACGTGGGCGCCCAGTCATACGGGCACTGGTCGTCCTGCCACGCCGTGGCCTGGGACATGAACGCTCCCACCTTTGGCGACCGCACCGTGACCGAGCTGTTCCAGAAGCACTCGTACCCCTTCGGCATCATGGTGAATATCAACGGCGAGCGGTTCCTGGACGAGGGCGCGGATTTCCGCAACTATACCTACGTGACCTACGGCCGAGCTCTGATGGAACAACCCCAGGGTTTGTGTTTCCAGGTCTTCGACGAGAAGGTGAAACACCTGCTCCGCGACGAGTACTGGATTCCACAGGCCACCACCGCTGAGGCCGACTCCATCGAGGAACTGGCCCGTATGCTGGACATAGACCCAGCCGGGTTGGTGAAGACCGTAGAGGAATACAACGCCGCCGTCCGCGCCGACATTCCCTACAACGCCACCGTGAAGGATGGCCGGCGCACCGAGGGTCTGGCCGTGAACAAGACCAACTGGGCCGAGACCATCGACACGCCGCCCTATCGTGGCTGGGCGGTGACCACAGGCATCACGTTCACCTTTGGGGGCGTCAAGGTCAACAACCGCGGGCAGGTGGTGACCAACGCTCAGGATCCCATACCTGGCCTGTACGCGGCCGGCGAGATGGTGGGCGGCCTGTTCTACCACAACTACCCTGGCGGCAGCGGCCTGAGCGCGGGTATGGTCTTCGGACGCCTGGCGGGCAACAGCGCCGGCGAGGACGCCCTGGCCCTGAAGGATGTATAGAGCCGCCGGATCCTCTACACGGGATCCTCAACAGTTGAGAGTACTGACCCACAATCGCCACCGGTACCTCGGCAATGGCCACCACTGACGACATTCGCGCCATAGAGCGCCTGATGCAGACGCTGGATGAAAACCCGCGCCTAATGGAGGCGGCGCGCTCTCGTGTCCTGACCCGTGAGCTGCTGCAACTGCCAGAAACCATGGGCAGGCTTACGGAGCGGGTGGCCCGACTCACGGAACGCAAGGATCAATGGAGTTTAGGTTAGTCTGCTGTGCCGAGGATCCGGCCGACTCACCGGCCGCCACCAAACGGTTCACATGCTGCTTCGGCGTTGCGGGTCGAGTTCGTTGATGATTGGCCTTTTGCCACCGATTGCCCAGACCCACCGAGACGCCCCCGCCTGGCATTGCGCGCGCAGCGGAGCAAGCTCGTTGACCGAATCTGCCAGCCGTTCCGCCACGTCATCGGCGGCCGTTGGCGCCGTCGCGGAACGGCTCAAGCGTCGCCGATCCTCGTATGGCAACGCGAGGCTCGGGCGAAGCTGCGAAAACGTTTGACAACCTTGATAGAATTGTGAAGCAGACTACGCGGGTGGTATGTTCTAATCGTGGTCCATAGAGATGGCTCGCCGCCGCTGACCTTCGCCGACCTGTTCTGTGGCATCGGCGGCTTTCACCTCGCCGCCGCCGAACTGGGCATGCGGTGCGTGTTCGCTTGCGACATCGACGCCGAAGCCCGGCGCGCCTACCAGCAGAATTTCCACATCGAGCCGGCTGGCGACATCACCGAACTTGCCCCCAGCTCCGTTCCCGACCACGACATCTTGTTGGCGGGCTTCCCCTGCCAACCGTTCAGCATCATCGGCGATATGCGCGGTTTCGACGATCACCGCGGCAACCTGATCTTCAACGTCGCGGAGATACTGGACGCCAAACGGCCGGCGGCTTTCGTCCTGGAAAACGTGCGGCAACTGTCCACCCACAATCGTGGCAAGACGCTGGCCAGGATAGTCGATGCGCTCACGGCTCTCGGTTACGGCGCCGAATCGAAGGTACTCAACGCCCTGGACTTCGGGTTGCCGCAAAAACGGGAGCGCACCATCATCGTGGGCTTCCGCGACCATGGCGCCCGGTTCAGGTGGCCGGAGCCTCTGGGCGACTTTCCGCCTCTGGAGGACGTGCTGGAACACAGCCACGCCGTTCCCGCCCGCTATTTCGCCAGCGACGCGATACGCCGGAAGCGCCGGGCGAAGCACGAAAGCGCCCACGAATTGTCGATCTGGCACGAGAACAAGGGCGGCAACGTGTCCAGCCATCCGTTTTCCTGCGCCCTTCGCGCCGGGGCATCGTACAACTACCTGCTGGTCAACGGCGAAAGACGGCTGACGCCCCGGGAAATGCTGCGGTTGCAGGGTTTCCCGGAATGGTTCGAGTTGCCAGGATCGTATCAACAAGCACGCAAACAAACCGGCAACGCCGTTCCCGTTTCCATGGTGCAGGCGGTTTTGAAGGAAGTGCAGGATGGGCTATCAAGGACCGAGGTTGCGTGGCGGTTGGAACAGTCCCACACCGTACCCGTTGGGCCAGATACCGGATCCCATGATTCAGTCAATCGCAAGCAACATCGTACTCGCGAGCGCGGTCGGCAGGAACGATTTGTCCGGCGATGATTGGGGCGATGTGTTCGCCGCGGCCGTAAATGGGGTACATTTTAGGAGCCCACTGGGTATCGCCGATGTTGCGCTGGGCAACACCGTTTGGTCAGCTAAAACCGTCAGCTCAAGCAATCCGTTTGACCTCGAGAGAGTTCGCCTGATTTCAGGACGCAATGCTCCCGTCTTCTCTTTCGGCAATGACGACCCTTTCTCAGACGTTCAAGAAACTGGCAATCAAGTCCTGCGAATCTGGAATGCCCGCGTTGAAGCGGCGACCCAACAGTATCCCAACCTGCGGACGGTGGTGCTGGTTAGGGATATGGGTAATTTGCGCTTCAGAATATTCGAGACGCCAACGGCGCAGTTTGACCCGTCTGACTACAGGTGGCGCCTAAACCCCAGAAAAAACCTAGAAGGGCGTACCGTACCAGGTGGCATTCACACGTTCACCTGGCAACCGCACGGCGCTCAATTTACCATCATCCGACCGATAAGTGGCTCCGCTCGATCATTTGAGGTCAGGAAACCGGGAACTCTCGACCCTCAGCAGGTGCTCGCCAGCCTCGGCTACGGCCCAGATTGGGTGACACTCCTGTGATGGATCACGGCCATGGCGGACACCGTTTCCCCGGAAGCTCGCAGCCGCATTATGGCGCGGGTGAAGTCAAAGGGCATGAAGCCAGAGATGCAGGTGCGCCGGTTGCTGCATGGCCTCGGCTACCGTTACCGGCTGCATCGCTCCGACCTGCCCGGCCGGCCCGACCTGGTTTTCCCATCGCGGCGCATGGTGATATTCGTCAACGGCTGCTTCTGGCATCGCCATGACGGCTGCGCACGCGTTCGCATCCCAACCGCCAACCGGGAATATTGGGTCGCCAAGCTGGACCGCAACCACGCCCGGGACGCCCGCAACATCGCTGCGCTGCGAAAACTAGGCTGGCGGACGCTCACCGTCTGGGAGTGCGAGTTGCGTGATCTTCCCGAGGCGACTGATAGAATTACCGCGTTCCTGGGCCAGCCGGGCATCGCCGGCTCGCGAAACCCCAAACGGGAGACATTCAAATGACCACGGCAACGCGCGCTCGGATCGATCCGCGCCTCTTCACAGTGGCCGAATACCAGGCCATGGCCGAAGCCGGCATCCTGCAGAAAGACGAACGAATTGAACTGCTGGAGGGCAAGGTCTTCCTGATGGCTGCCATCGGCAACCCACACCTTTTTTGCACTGACGCGCTGAACATGCTATTTGTTCCGCCTCTGGTGGGTCGGGCGATTGTGCGCGTGCAAGGGTCGATACAGTTGGATGACCACAGCGCCCCCCAACCGGACGTCGCGTTGTTGCGGCCGCGCGGCAATTACCACGGGGAGTCGGCCATGCCGGCCGACGTTTTGCTGGTGATCGAGGTGGCCGACAGTTCCTTGGATCTGGATCTGGGTTACAAGGCGGCCCTTTACGCCGCCGCTGGCATCCCCGAGCTGTGGGTCGTCAACCTGCGCGCCGGCGAGGTGACGGCGCACACCGACCCTCAGGGCGCCGCCTACGCCACCGTCCGCGCGATAGCCCGCGACGGCAGCGTCAGCCCGCAGGCGTTTCCCGATTTGACGCTGCAACTGGCGGATTTCGTGCCGCTCGCCCAACGCTAATCTTGCGCCGACGCTTGGTGGGGCATACAATCGGCTCACTCGTGATTTCGGCTGAGGAGATACCATGACGGCCAGCAATCCGGCGCGTTCCGGAATGTTCTACGGGTGGTTCGTAGTCGCCACCTGCATGTTCATCGCGTTCCTAACCATGGGAACCCGCAACGCTTTCGGCGCTTTCGTGGTGCCCATGGAGGCCGAATTCGAGTGGAACCGCACCGTCGTGTCCTGGGCCGCCGCGCTGGGCGCGCTGCTCAACGGCGTAACGCAGCCCTTCATGGGCTACCTGTTCGACCGGGTTGGCGTTCGCATCGTGGTCATGGCCGGCATTGTGGTCGTCGGCGCGTCCACCCTACTGATGGCGTTCACGGGTAGCGTTTGGTATCTCATCGCCATGTTTGGAGTGGTCGCCGCCGTCGGACAGAGCGGCACCTCACTCACCAATACCGGCGCCATGCTGAGCAAGTGGTTCCGCCGCCGCCGGGGCCTGGTCATCGGCCTGAACGCCTCGGGCATGTCCTTGGGCGGCCTCATCCTGGTTCCCTTCGCCGCTTACCTGATCAGCCTGATCGACTGGCGACTGTCCTGGGTTGTGCTGGGTCTGTCGATTCTGTGTCTGGGCATCCCGCTGGCCTACATGTTCCTGCACGATGACCCAGCGCGCAAGGGGCTAACCCCCGACGGCGACCCGGAGCCGCCCGCTGGACCCGCCGGGTCGCCGGGAGTCGCCGCGCCGCCGCCGCAACCGTTGTTCGCCGAGAATTGGCGTCAGGCCTTCAAGTCCTTCCCCATCTGGCAGATGAGCTTCTCGTACTTCATCTGCGGTTCCACCACCTTCATGCTGTCGGTTCACTTCGTACCCATGGCCGTGGAGGAGGGCATCAGCCCCCAGGCGGCGGCGTTGATCTTCGGCCTGATGTCTGGCCTGAACGCCCTGGGGGCCACCGGCGCCGGTTGGATCTCCGACCGCATCGGCGGACGCAAGAATTGGCTGACGGCGGTGTACTTCTGCCGTGGCACCGGCTACGTGATCTTGGTGCTGTCGTTGGTCACGCCCGGCATCCCGGTGATGGCTGGCCTGCTGATCTTCGCCTTCGTAGCCGGCCTTTCCTGGATCGCCACCGCGCCGCTCACCACGTCGCTCACCGCCGAGGTGTACGGCCTGAAGTCGCTGGCGACCATATCCGGCGTGGCGTTCCTGTTCCACCAGCTGGGTGGATTCAGCAGCGTGCTGCTGGCCGGTTACCTGCGGGAAATCACCGGCAACTACATCCTGGCCTTTACCATCGCCGCCGTGATGTTGTATCCCGCGGCCCTCAGCGCCTTCACCATTCGCGAACGCCGGTACTCAGTGCGCTATCAGCCAGCCCCAGCCTGATCCCGCGTCTCTAGCGACCCGAGGCGCGACCCGCAGGGGCAGGTTGTAGATCCGCGCGACGGTTTAGGCGCCGCCACCCGCGGCGACCCGTCGTTGTATGTTGCGTGTAGTGACCAGGCTAACCACAACCAGCGATTCAATACCTTAGCGATTCTATACCGTGATCAAAGGCCGCTCCGGGGGAAATACCCGAGGAGCCACAGATAAGGAAACATAGCCACCATGCCCGTTGACGCCATCAGCCTCGAAGTGTTCAAGAACATGTTCATCTCCGTTTCGGAGGAGATGGGCGTGGCTCTGCAGCGCACCAGCTACTCCACCAACATGAAAGAGCGACAGGATTTTTCCTGCGCGCTGTTCAATCCGGCGGCGGAAATGGTTGCCCAGGCCGCCCATCAGCCGGTGCATCTGGGGGCCATGCCGGCATCGGTGCAGGCGGCGCTGCAAACCTTCCCCGACGGGTTGCAGCCCGGAGACATCATCATCTTGAACGACCCCTACCTGGGCGGCTCCCACCTGCCCGACATCACCCTGGTGGCGCCAACCTACGTCGAAACCAACGGTGAACGTCAACTCATCGGCTACGTCAGCAACCGAGGTCACCATTCCGACGTGGGCGGCATGGCTCCCGGCTCCATGCCCCTGTCCACCGAGCTTTACCAGGAGGGCATGATCATCCCGCCGCTGAAGCTGTCGGACGCCGGTCGCGTCAACCACGAGGTGATCGCCCTCATCTGCCGCAACTCGCGGACGCCGGAAGACCGCCAGGGAGATTTGGCGGCTCAGATCGCGTCCATCCGGGTGGGCGAACAGCGGTTGGCGGAAATCGCGAACCGCTACGGGCTTGAAGAAACCCACGAGCACATGGCCGCCCTGCTGGACTACTCCGAGCGCCTCACCCGCCGCCGTATCACCGAAATACCCGATGGCGTGTACCGGGTCACCGACCACATGGACGACGACGGCCTGACCGAGGAACCCGTGCCCATCAGCGTCGCCGTAACCGTGGCAGGCGACCGCCTGACCATCGACTTCAGCGGCACCGCCGGCCAGCGTCCGGGTTGCATCAACGCGCCCCGCGCCGTTACGGTGTCCGCCAGCCTCTACGTGGTGCGCTGCGTGGTTGGCGACGAGGCGCCGGCCAACCAGGGATGCTTGCGTCCCGTGGAGGTGATCACGCCTCGGGGCAGCCTGGTGGATCCCCTGCCGCAGCGCGGGGTCGCCGGCGGCAACGTGGAAACCTCCCAGCGCATCACCGACGTGTTGCTGGCCGCCATGAGCCAGGCCATGCCCGACCGGATACCGGCGTCGTCCCAGGGCACCATGAACAACATGATCATCGGCGGCCACGACATCTCCCGCGACAAGCCATACGTCTATTACGAAACCATCGGCGGCGGCATGGGCGCTCGCCCCGACCGGGACGGCGTGTCGGGCATCCATACCCACATGACCAACACCATGAACACACCCGTGGAAGCCCTGGAATTCGCCTTCCCCCTGCGTCTGCGCCGCTACGCCCTGCGTCGCGGGTCGGGCGGCGACGGCCTCCACAAGGGAGGCGACGGCCTGATCCGCGACGTGGAATTCCTCAGCCCGGCCCGCGTTACCGTGCTCTCCGAGCGGCGCCGTTACGCGCCGCCCGGATACCACGGCGGACATCACGGACACCACGGGGAGAACGTGCTGCTCAAGGGCGGCTACGAGGAAGTTCACCTGGCCGGCAAGGAGACCCTGGACGTGGAGGCCGGCGACATCCTCAGCATCCGCACGCCCGGAGGTGGGGGATGGGGAGCCCCGGCCGCCGGCCATCGCCATGATTGACCAGGGTCGCTCCGCCCAACCCCAGCGGCCGTACGCCCAGGCATCGGGATTGCCGCGTCGCTGGCGCTCCTCGCAATGACAAACTAAAGAAGCGCTCCTCGCATTGACAGTTGGTGGAAGCGTTCGCCCCTTCCCACTTGGCATTGCGACCGTCACCCCGCCTGTCATTGCGACCGTCACCCCACCTGTCATTGCGATCGTCACCCCACCTGCCATTGCGAGCGCCTCCCCACCTGCCATTGCGAGCGAAGCGCGGCAATCTCGGCGACCGCGAGGCGCGGCGCTCCGCCCAACCCCAGTGGCCGTTCGCCCAGGCATCGGGATTGCCGCGTCGCTGGCGCTCCTCGCAATGACAAACTAAAGAAGCTCTCCTCGCAATGACAGTTGGTGGAAGCGTTCGCCCGGCCCCACCTGCCATTGCGAGCGCCTCCCCACCTGCCATTGCGAGCGCCTCCCCACCTGCCATTGCGAGCGCCTCCCCACCTGCCATTGCGAGCGCCTCCCCACCTGCCATTGCGACCGTCACCCCACCTGTCATTGCGAGCGAAGCGCGGCAATCTCGGCGACCGCGAGGCGAGGCGCTCCGCCCAACCCCAGCGGCCGTACGCCCAGGCATCGGGATTGCCGCGTCGCTGGCGCTCCTCGCAATGACAGTTGGTGGAAGCGTTCGCCCTTCCCCACCTGTCATTGCGAGCGAAGCGCGGCAATCTAGTCGACCGCAACCAACGGCCGTTCGCGTCGGAACGAGATTGCCACGGCCTGCGGTCTCGCAATGACAGTTAAGGAGCGTTCCTCGCAATGACGGCCGGAGCGAATGCGCCGCTCGCAATTGTACAGAATCGCGCCGCCTCCATTTGGTCGCCAATCCGCTCCCGTAGTACAATCTCCGCTGCGTGATGTCGCCGCAACCGGGCGTCAGTTATGCGAGGCGCCCCAGGAGGCGCTCCAGAAGGAACATAAGGAGACAACCATGAAGATGTACATGCGCGGCCAGTGGGTTGACCGCGACGCCAAGATGCCAGTGATCAATCCCTTCGACCAGAGCGCGTTCGACACCGTGCCTCGCGCCACCGCCGCCGACGTTGAGGCTGCCATCGACAGCGCGTCCCGAGGCGCCGCGGTGATGGCCAAGCTGCCCGCCCACCGGCGTTACACTATCCTGAAGCGCGCCGCCGACCTCATGGAGGAGCGCGCCGATGACCTCGCCGAGACCATCACGCGCGAAGAGGGCAAGGTCATCGCCGAAGGACGGGGAGAAGTTCAGCGCGCCGTTCAAACCATAACCCTGTCTGCCGAAGAAGCCAAGCGACTGCACGGCGAGACCGTTCCCCTGGATGCCGCCCCCGGCGTGGTCAACCAGTTCGGTTTCACCATCCGCGTACCCGTCGGCATCGTCGCCGCCATCGCGCCGTTCAATTTCCCGCTGAACCTGGTGTGCCATAAGGTCGGGCCCGCCCTGGCCGCTGGCAACGCCGTAATCCTCAAACCCGCCGGCGACACGCCCTTGTCGGCCCTCAAGCTCACCGAAATCCTGCTCGAGGCCGGCCTGCCCGAGGAAGCCATCCAGACCCTTACCGGGTCCGGCGCCGAAATCGGCGACGCCATCACCGGTTCCCCTCTCGTTCGCAAGATCACCTTCACCGGCAGCATGGAAGTGGGCGACCGCATCTGCCGCAACGCCGGCATCAAGAAGGTCACCATGGAGCTTGGCTCCAACAGCCCGCTCATCATCATGTCAGACGCGGACATTGAAAAGGTGGCCGCTGCCACCGTGTCCAGCGGTTTCGCCAACGCCGGGCAGGTTTGCATCTCCACGCAGCGGGTTTTCGCCGCCCGCGCCATCTACGCCGACCTGTTGGACGCGCTGGTCAAGCCCACCCAGGAGTTCAGCGTGGGCAATCCATTCGATGAGGATGTCAAGATGGGCCCAATGATCCGCCAGACCGACGCCGAGCGGGTCGAGAACTGGATCGCCGAGGCCGTGGGCCAGGGCGCCCGGGTCATCGCCGGCGGAGAACGCGACGGCACCATGCACTCGGCCACCGTAGTCGCCGACGCCCGCCCCGAGATGCTGATCTCCCGCGAGGAACTCTTCGGGCCCGCCGTCGCGGTCAGCGCCTTCGACGACATCGACGACGCCATCGCCAAGGCCAACGACACCCGCTTCGGCCTCTCCGCTGGCATCTTCACGCAGAACGTGGACTGGGCCATGCGGTTCGCCCAAGAGGTGCACTCCGGCAACCTGCACATCAACTCTTCGCCCCAGTGGCGCGCCGACGTGATGCCCTACGGCGGCCTCAAGGACAGCGGCATGGGCAAGGAGGGCCCCGCCTACGCCATCGAGGAAATGTCCGAGCTCAAGATGGTCGTCTTCCACATGGGCGGGTGACCCACCCACTCGCGCGGCGATTCCCCAGGGGCGGGCGTCAAACCCGCCCCTAGCTTTAAACCACCAACGGATAAACCACCAACGGAGTCTTGATATGACCAGCCGACCTCACGGTATCGATGGATGGGGGTTCCCCAACCAGGAATACGCTCCCGAACCCCTGGTGATCACCGAGGCGCCGCGGTGCGCCCTGGTGGTTACGCCCCATCCTGACGACGCCGAAGGCGGCTGCGGCGCGACCATGGCCAAGTGGATCTCTGAGTCCGGCGCCAAGGTCGTCATCCTCATGTGCACCAATGGGAACAAGGGAACCGGCGATCGCTCCTTCACCCCAGAGGCGCTGGCGGCCACCCGGGAAATCGAGCAGCAAAACGCCGCAGATGTGCTGGGCGTGTCCGAGGTGGTCTTCCTGCGCTACGGCGACGGCGAGCTGGAAGATACCCACCAGTACCGCGGCGAGGTGGTGCGCCAGATCCGCAAGCACAAGCCCGAGATCGTATTTGGCATCGATCCCTATCGCGTAACCTCCCATACCCACCGCGACCATCGCCACAGCGGCCAGGCCGCGCTGGACGCCGCTTTCTCCTACGCTTGGAGCTGGCTGGACTTCCCGGAGCAGATCACCGAGGAGGGCCTGGAGCCACACCAGGTGCGGGAGGCCCTGCTGTGGGGTTCCGAACGGCCCGACACCTTCGTCTCCATCACCGAGGAGCACATCCTGATGAAGGCCGAGGCCCTCAGCCAGCACGCCTCACAGGTTAGTGCGCGCACCCGTTCCCAGCGGCTGGATCGCATGACGGAAGGATGCCGCTTGCAGGGCGAGCGATGCGGAGAGCCGTTCGCCGAGGGCTTCCGCCGCGTCCGTTTCAATCTGGGCAGCGACGAATGGTGGCTGCTAAACCGATGACGGGGCGCACCTGACTTGAACCGAAGGCGATAATGATTCCCGACGACGACATACTCAACGGCGGTCGGCATCCCGTTACCAATATTCGCTATTGGGACGCTCGAGATGAACTGCGCGCGCATTCCGTCTTGGTCGCCAATGACATGGGTTGTCGTGAAAAACGAGCGCTCTCCAACGGGGACCTGTTGGCAATGGTCAAGATCGCTAGCGTACGCGATTTGTCACGAGAGGAAAAGCGTCGGTTCTTGAGAATGGACCTAGCGCTTGAGGCCGCCGACGAAAAAGGCGACACGCGCTATTTCGCCGTGGAAATCGATTTCTATGCCGAACAAGATGGCATACATCGAGCAATCGCCAACGCCCAACTGTTGGCGCGGTTCACCGGCCAGCTGGCGTCCGCGGTTATCGCCGTGGGCAGAGACTACCGTGGCCTGCCACAAGCGGTCTTGAATGGCGAGTATCCCATTCTGTTGGAGAGGCCGAGCGACGAACGGGTTTATTTGTACCGGTTGAATGAGCGCAATATCGAAAGAGGGATGGCCGATTTGCGCTACGAGCGTTGGCTTGACAGTCAACCCAAATGAGGCAGGACATTGTCGTGTCGACAATTGACAAAGGAGGCCGTTATGACCACTTTTGTCGATTTCAACGTAGTTATTTCGTTTCCGTCCGGCGAGTCGGACGGCGTTCGCATGGTAACGAGGTAAATTTGGTTTGGAGCAAATATACTGTTTCCTCACCCGCTTCACCGGGCATCCCGCCCGCGCCGCTATCGCCAGCATACGCAATGTGGATGAGATACAGCGCATGATAGACGAAGGGCGGGTACATTGGCGCCAACTGCCCCACCGCGATCCGTCGGCAGAATGATCGGCCTTCAGCGCCGAAACTGTCCATCGCCTGGCTATTCCCCACCTATCGCCGCAATCACCTCGTCAGCCGTCGCCACCCAGGCCATGCGCGGGAAAACTATGTCCATGCACACGTCGTGCTCGGTGGCGGTTCCAGCGGCGCAGCAGTCCCGCGCCACGATGCAGTCGTAATCCTTGTCCCGCGCGTCTCTTAGCGATCCTTCCACAACGCCCGTGGTGGAGTAGCCGGTGAGAATCAAAGTCGTGATCCCGAACCGGCGCAGATACACCTCGATGTCCGTAGCGCTGAAGGGACTGGTGGTGTGTTTGATAACCACCGGGTCCTCGGGCCTGGGCGCCAGTTCGGCTACGACCTCGGCGTCGTGGGATCCGGCGGTGAGCCGTGGGCCGGCGTCAGCTGCGCTGGCCGGCGCGCCGAAGGGAGGGCGCGGCGCGTCCTTGCGATCCGGCCGGCGGTTCACCACGACGTAGATCACCAGCATCCCCGCGGAACGCGCTTTCTCCAGCAGCCGGACGCTGTTGGCGATAATCTCCGCTCCGGAAAGCGGTAGCGCCGGCATCGCGCCGCCTTTGATCAACTCGTTCTGCATGTCTTGGATCAACAGCGCCGTTCGGGATGGGTCAATCGTAATCTCAGGCATATTCATCCTCCGTGGTGGCGGGTTCGGATCTGTAGTCGGTCAACCGCGTCGGGCCAGCCGCAACCCGTGACCGGTCGTTGAAACTGGGAAATGCCGCGCCTTCGCTGGTGAAGCGCACCCCGTGGGCTCGCATCATGGCGGTGGTGTTGGCCCGGGCCACCGCCCGCAGCACGTTGGCGGTGATGCCGCTGTTCTTGCGCACGCTCTTGGCCGGCGCCGCCACGACCTCACGCGGGCCCGGTTCCAGCAAACCCCATCCGTCGGGCAGATGTTCCGGGAAGGCGACGCCACGGGGCGCCATGATGTGGTGGTATTCCGCGATGCCCAGGAAGCGCGGGTCGTGGAATTTGGTGGACACGCTGGCCAGCCGTTCGCGCAGCCGTTCCTGTTCCTGCAACAATCGTTCCAGGTCGCCGGCCGTGGCGCGGTAGGCTGGCGTCTCCGCCAACTGGATGCGGCGGGCTAGCGAGTCTGCGCGTCGTCGCAGGCGTTCGATGTCCGCCGGCGAGTGATTGTCCCGCGCGAAATCCGCCCGGGACGACTTGACCTCAACCACGTGGACGATATTGCCCGGGCCAACTCCCACCACATCGACGACGGAACCCCACGGGCCTTGTAGCCGTACCTCCAACCCAACGCACCGACAACCGGCGTCGCGGTACAGCCATTGCCACGCTTCCCACTTCAGGCGGTAGGCAAGTTCCGATTCGCTGCCCAGCTTGAATGCCGGCGACCACGATTCCGCCGGGGCTGCATCCCTTGCCATCCGCCACCGTCTTTACAGATCGTCGTTACAGATCCTGGAGGTCCCGCACGATGCGGCGCAACTGCGCTTGCTCAGCGTCGTCGGACGTGTGAATCGAGAAATGCATCTCGTCCACCAGGTCGCCGTACTTTTCCCGAAACTTGCCGGCGATCTCATCGTACTCGCCGATGGTGGCAAAGGCGTTCAGCATCTCGTCGGGCACCAGGCCGGGCATTTCGTCCCACTTGCCCTCGCGGGAGAGGCGGTGCAGCTCCTTGCCGATTTCCTCGAAGCCGTGGCATTCCAGCACGGGGAAGTAGGTGCGGGTGGAGGAATAGAAAGAGATGCGTCGGCGGGTTTCCTCTGCCTGCTGCCGGATTGCCTCCTGATTCGGCCCGGTGACGATGAACCCGCCGCCAACGATGTTCACGTCCTCGGGATTGCGCCCGGCCCGTCGGGCGCCCTCGGCGACGTTGGGTTTCACCACCTGCCGGATGTACTCGGGAGAGGTGAGGCTGTGCAGCATCAGACCGTCGCTGACTTCGCCGGCCACCAGGCAGTTGTAGCCGTTGACGGCGGCGGTGAAAACTTCCGGCGGGTTGTGCTCGCTGGGCCCGGGGCTGAAGAAGGGAGTCATCAGGGAGAACTGGTAAAAATCGCCCTGGTATTCCAGGTTGCTCCCCGTGTCCCAGCAGTTCCAGATGGCGCGCAGCGACTGGACGTACTCCCGCAACCGGGAACCAGCAGAGCCGGTCCATCGCGTCGAGAAACGCCGCTCGATGTGTCCCTTGACCTGGGTGCCCAGACCCAGGCGGAACCGGCCCTTGCTGCCGTCCTGAAGGTCGCGGGCAGTGTAGGCTACCACCATGGGGGAACGGGGAAAGGCGATGGCCACGTGGGTTTCCAGCGTCACCCGGCTGGTGGACGTAGCGGCCACCGCTAAAGGCAGAAAAGAGTCATGCGCCGTTTCGTTGGTGGATACGCTGTCGTAGCCCATGGCCTCCGCCCAGGCGGCCTCGGCAGCCACGGCGTCGAAATCTCGCGATCTCAATGAATAGACAACTTTCATCGGTGGTAGCTCCTGGGTCGGTGGTAGCTCCTGGGTCGGTGGTAGCTCCTGGGTCGGTGGTAGCTCCTGGGTCGGTGGTAGCTCCTGGGTCGGTGGTAGCTCCTGGGTCGGTGGTAGCTCCTGGGTCGGTGGTGGCTCCTGGGTCGGTGGTAGCTCCTGGGTCGGTGGTAGCTCCTGGGTCGGTGGTAGCTCTTGAGTTGACAACGGCTCCTAAGTCGACAACGGCTCAGTTCAATGAGGCCTTCCAGTTCCGGTAGATTTACCGGTACGCCGTCGTCCCCCCAATGGAGGCGCAGGTCGGGGAACCCGTGAACGGTTAGCCTTCCGTTGGCGCGATCTGGGCGTAAAGCCGGTCGGTCTTGGCGGCCATGATGAAGTCATTGCGGTGCAGGTTTCGGATCTTGTGGGTCCACCACGTGACGCTGACCCGGCCCCACTCGGTGGTCAGTCGCGGGTGGTGTCCTTCCGATTCGGCCAACTCGCCCAGCGCGTTGGTGAACTGAAGGGCCTGCGCGAAATTGCCGAACTTGAATTGGCGGTCCAGCTTGGGAATGCCGGATTCGTCAATCAACGCCCAATCGTGCACCGCTGGGTGCAGTTCCGCGATGTCTTCCTCACTGACGTGGGGCGAATCGCGCCGGCAAGCCGTGCAGCGTTCGCCGTATAGCTCAGCCATATTGAAGCCTCCTAAGGGGAGATTTGGGGCAATTCTAGCATAGCGTCTTGGCGAGCTTTGCCGCTGCATCGCCGGACCCCCCGGCCTATATTCGCAAGGGTGGCGACGCGCTCTTGTCTCTTACTGTCATTGCGAGCGAAGCGCGGCAATCTCGTTGGCTGCGACCAGCGGCCGTCCGGCTCCGCTGCCCCGAGGGCCGTACGCCCAGGCGGCGGGATTGCCGCGTCGCTATCGCTCCTCGCAATGACAGAATAAAGAGGCGCTCCTCGCAATGACAGATAAAAGGGCGCTCCTCGCAATGACAGACGAAGAGGCGCTCCTCCCCTTCCCGTAATTGTCATTGCGAGGCCGAAGGCCGCGGCAATCTCGACGACCACAACTGACGGCCGCCCGCCCTCCCGCACCGGCGACCGTTCGGCCACGACCCCAAGCCGCCGCGCGTGCCGGAACGGGATTGCCGCGTCGTGATCGCTGCCGGCAGTGGCAAAGGGGAATGCGTCAGCGCCGGCCCAGCGTCACGCCAGCGTCGGGTGGCAATATTGCAGGCTTCGGATCCAGCGTTGCAACTCAGCCCTGGAGCGATGCCTCACGGCAAATTCTCAATCTCCACCGGAGCCACGGCCTCTGCCAGATCGAATCCGAACACCCGCGAGTAGAAGTACAATTCCGCCTCCAGCGCGCGTTTGATGTTCTCGGCGCGGCGGAAGCCGTGTTGCTCTCCCTCGAAGGGCAGATACGCGCAGGGGATGCCCTTGTTTCGCACCGCGTCAAACATCATCTCCGCCTGATTGGGCGGCACGATCCTGTCTTCCAGCCCCTGCAGCAGGATGATGGGACACGAAAGCCCGTCGGTATAGTTGATGGGCGAGCGGCGTTGGTAGACGTCCGCGCCTTCGGGGTACGGCGCGACCAACCGGTCCAGGTAGCGTGATTCAAACTTGTGGGTGTCCTCAGCCAGCGCGACCAGATCTGAGACGCCGTAGTAGCTGGCGCCGGCGGCGAACACGTTGCGGAAGGTCAACGCCGCCAGGGTGGTGTATCCGCCGGCGCTGCCGCCCCGGATCGCCAGGCGGTTGCCGTCTGCCAAACCCTGACGCGCCAGACGCTGAGCGGCGTTGACGCAATCATCCACGTCCACGACGCCCCAGTTGCCGTTGAGCGACTGACGGTAGGCGCGTCCGTACCCCACGCTGCCGCCGTAGTCCACGTCCACCACGGCAAAACCCCGGCTGGTCCAGAACTGCACCGAGCCGTCCAGAGCGCCCGACGCCGCGCCCGTCGGCCCTCCGTGGCTTAGCGTCAGCAGCGGCGGCAATTCGCCCTCCGGCGCCTGGTACTCAGGATTCCTCGGCGCATAGTAACGGGCGTAGGCCGTCCGGCCGTCGTTGGAGGGAAACTCGATTGTTTGCGCCGGCGAAATATAGCCGGGCTCGATGCGCGTAGTTGACGCAGCCTTCAGGGTGGCCCACTGACCGGTATCCAGGTTCACCCGCAACAATGACATCGGACGTTCGGCGTCGCCGGCGACCACCGCCGCCGTGGAGCCCGCCACCGCCAGGTCGCCGCGTCCCATCTCGCCCACCGGCGCGTCCAGCCTGGTCAGCGTCCCGGCGGCCGGATCCAGGCGGTTCAGCGACCACGCGCCGCGCCGATTCACGGCGCAGATGATGTCGCCGTTGCCCGCGAATCCGTAGGTCCGGCTGGCGAAAACCCACTGTGGCCGAGCGTACTCGGCTTCGTCTGGATACAGGGCCTCAGGAGGATACAACGTCGCTGGTCCGCTGTTCCCCTTGCGATATAGGTTCCACCACCCCGTTGCGTCGGACACGTAGTGCAGCGCGCCGTCCGGCGACCATTCGGGTTGACACACCGAAACCTCGTCGCTCCCAGCCGCCAGCGTCGCCGGCCCCAGGCTCCCATCGTCCAGCACGGGCGCCGTCCACAGATGCGTTCCATCCCAAGGCATGTTGGGGTGATTCCAGGATAGCCAGGCCAGCGTCCCGCCGTCGGGGCTGAGCCGCGGCGACGACACGAAATCCCAGCCGCAGGCCAACACGGCCTGCTCGCCAAGCCCCTCGGCGGGAACGGAGGCGATGGCGTTCACGACGTTATTGGGATCCGTGTGATCCTCCCGCACGCAGATGAGGCGGTTCCGCGCCCGGTCCAGCGTGGCGTCGGAGTAGCGTAGGGGAGCGTCCGGCGTGATGGGTTGCGGCTCGCCGCCGGAATCTTGCCGGTAGATGCGCTGGTCGTCGAAGTTGGAAAACCATACCACGCCGCCGTCGGCAATCCACGCGCCGCCGCCGTACTCATGCACCCGGGTCCGGGCGTTGAACGGCGCTGGGATCACGTCGCCGACGGAGCCATCCGCAGCGGCTTGCGCGATGACGTTGCGCCCGCCCTCCGCGGGCCGTCCCTCGGTCCAGAGGATCTTTTCACCTGCAATGGCAACCTGCCCGATGGTAATGGATTCCGCGACGATCGCGTCCGCTGTAATCGGCGAATGCCAGGAACCGTAGCTGGCGATGATCGGATTGTCGGCGCTCAAGTCTCATTCTCCCTGGGTGATGGTTTCATAGGTCAACTGAATTTGGTCAACCTCCGGGGCCGTTGCCACGCGCTGCGGTTCGGCGCTACTGGCGCAATCATCGCGGAGCCAGCGCGTGGCATAGCTCTCGGTTGGCCGGAGGGAGGGTCATGGCGACGTTCGCGTGGCCGCCCCGACGGAGCGGGACTATTGGATCAGGCTGCGGCGCTGCCCTATCGCACCGCTGGCATCACCTCGGCGGCGATGGTCTCCATCGCGGGGAACACCTCCTGCGGGTCGCCGGAGTACGGCGATACCACCATGCGCGAAACGCCCACGTCCGCAAACGCCCGGGCGTTGGCCCGCATCTCAGCCGGGTCGCTGCCCAGGGTGAACCGGCCGGGCCGCCCGCCCTGGAGGGGAACGCTGACCGATACTGGAATGGTCGCCGGGTCCCGGTCGGCCCGTTCCGCCTGTTCGTGCAGGTAGCGGATCCCCTGGGCCAAGTCCTCTGGCGGCATGGCGGTGGGATGCCAACCGTCGCCGTGGCGGGCGGCGCGTCGGATGGCGGCGCGGCTGGTCCCGCCGATGATCAGCGGAATGCCCTCGGGACGCGCCGGGCGCGGGGAGAACGCCATGTCGGCGAACTGGAAGAAGCGTCCCTCGTGCCGGGGGTTATCGTCGCGCCACAGAGTCTTCATGATCTCGATGGATTCGTCGGTGTACGGGCCCCGCTCGACGAAGGGCACGCCCATGGCCTCCAGTTCAACGTCGATCACGCCAACGCCGACGCCCAACGCCACCCGTCCGCCGGACAGCTGGTCCAGGGTGGCGGCCTGCTTGGCCAAGCGCATGGGATTGTGGTAGGGCAGCACCAGCACGCTGGTGCCCAGGATGACTCGGCTGGTGCGGGCGGCGGCAAAGGTCAGTATCGTCATGGGGTCATAGTACGGGCGGTCGCCGAGCCGCTCGTACACGTAGCTCACGTTGAAAACGTGGTCGCTGGCCCACACGGAATCGTAGCCCAGTTCCTCGGCGCGCACGGCGACGCTCACCACGTCCTGCACGTCGGCCAGGCCCTGGTTGTTGGAAAGGGAAAAGCCAATGTTCATAGTCATTGCTCCGCCGGGGAGTGGGTGTGTATTTGGAAGGGTTTGCGTTACTGCCGTTCGCCCAGGCCGGGCGAGGATCAACGCCGCCCATTGTGGCGCCGCCGGCCAAGCGTGGCAATGCCCGAACCACGCTCCCGTCAAGGCCGGCGCCCCCGCCAAGTCCGGCGCCCCGTGGCGCCAACGCGCTTTCATCCCCAGAAGCGATGACGACGCGGCCATTCCGCAGTGAGGGCGAGCGGCTGTGGCGATGGTCAACGAGCGTGTCGCCCTTCGCCCGCAGTTGCCCAGCGATGCCAGGTTAATGCGACGGTTTTCGCCGGCTTGTGGGCTAGCGCCCCACTACAGCGTCCAACCGCGCCGGTTTATACTATGCCCAACCCAACGTGTTGCAGCATTAACGTTTTGCGGCATAAGGACGGTACAGCAGATGACGACGCCATCTCAGGCAGTTCCGGGGTCTCAGGCAGCTCCGGGGTCTCAGGCAGCTCCGGGGTCTCAGGCAGCTCCAGGATCGCGGGAAGCTCAGGGATCTCAAGAATCTTCGGGCGGCCATCCCTCTGTGGAGCGGGCCCAGCAGTTGCGAGACGAGTTGTGGTTCCATAACGACCGGTACTACAACCAGGACTCGCCCGTCATCAGCGACGGGCAGTATGATGCCCTGATGCAGGAGCTCCGTGAGCTGGAAGCCGCCCATCCCGAATGCCGCGCGGCCAATTCGCCCACGCAAATGGTCGGCGGCAGCCCGTCCGACCGGTTCCCCCAGGTGGAACACCCCATACCCATGCTGAGCCTGGCCAACGCGTTCAGCCGCGAGGACCTGGAGGCGTGGAGCCGACGCGTTACGGATCTGCTCGACGGCCAGCGGTTCCGGATGGTGGCCGAACTGAAAATCGACGGCCTGGCCGTGCGCCTCGTGTACCGCAACGGCGCATTTGTGCTGGGCGCGACCCGGGGCAACGGCCAAACCGGAGAGGACGTCACCCACAACCTGCGCCAAGTGCAGAGCATTCCCCATACCCTGGTTGGCGACTATCCGCCCGTACTGGAAGCCAGGGGCGAAGTGTATCTCCCCCTGGACAGTTTTCGCCGCATGAATGAAGAACGGGAGCGCAACGGAGAACAACTCTACGCGAATCCCCGCAACACCGGCGCGGGAACCATCCGTCAACTCGATCCGGAGGTTACCCGCAGCCGCAACATGGAGATTTGGACGTACAGCCTCAACGACGTCGGCGCCTCGCCCCTGCCGACCGGCCACTGGGAGTCCCTGGCGGCGCTGGAGTCCTGGGGTTTTCGGGTCAATGAACGCAACCGGCTCTGCGACAGCGTGGCCGAGGTCTGCGAATACTACGACGAAATGCTCGCCCGCCGGCACGACTGGAACTACGAGGCCGACGGCGTGGTGGTCAAGGTGGACAGCATCGCCCAGCAGAACGCCCTGGGCGTGGCCGGCCGCGAGCCGCGCTGGGCCATCGCCTACAAATTCCCCGCCGAGCGCGCCCATACCCGCCTGCTGAACATCGTGGTCAACGTGGGACGCACCGGCAGCCTCAACCCCCAGGCCATCCTGGAACCCGTCGTCGTCAGCGGCGCCACTGTACAGCACGCCTCATTGCACAACGAGGAGGACATCCACCGCAAGGACATCCGCATCGGCGATCTCGTCGAGATCGAGCGCGCCGGCGACGTAATCCCCCACGTCATCGGCCACGCGCCGGAGCCGGGCCGGGAACGCGGCCCCGAATTCCGTATGCCAGAGCGCTGCCCCGAGTGCGGCGACGCCATCATCAAGGAAAGCGGCGACGCCATGCACCGTTGCCCCAACGCCGCCTGCCCGGCCCAATTCTTCGAGTCCTTGAAGCACTTCGTCAGCCGCGGCGCCATGGACATGGACGGCCTGGGAGAACGGTGGTGTCGCATCCTGATTGATCGCGGCCTCGTGTCCGACGTGTCTGACTTATACGCGCTTACCCAAGAGCAGTTGGTTGAACTCGACCGCATGGGCGACAAGCTGGCGACGCGAATCCTCGCCAACATAGAGGCTAGCAAGGGCCGCCCCCTGGCCCGCATCCTCTTCGCCCTGGGCATCCTGCACGTTGGAGCGGAGGTGGCGGAGCTGCTGGCGGCCCGTTACGCCGGCATCGACGACATTGCCGCCGCTCGCAGTGAGGACCTGACCGAGATCGACGGCATCGGCCCCCGCATCGCCGAGAGCATCGTCAGCTACTTCGCCAACGAACGCAACCGACAGACCATCGCTGGCCTGCGCGCGGCGGGGGTCCAACTCCGTCGGGAGCTGGCGCCGGTGGATGAATCAACCCAGCCCTGGAAGGGGCAGACGTTTGTCATCACCGGCTCCCTTTCGTCCATGACGCGCCGGGAAGCCGAGGGCAAGGTCAAGGCGCTGGGAGGCAGCGCCACTTCCTCGGTGAGCCGGAAGACCAACTGGCTGGTGGCCGGCGAGTCTGCCGGCAGCAAACTCGCCACCGCCGAACGCCTGGGGGTAACGGTTCTGGACGAAAGCCGCTTCCTGGCGCTGCTGTCCGACCCGGCCTCGGTCTTCGGTGACGATGCGGTCGACGGTGAACCGAGTATGACTCAGCCGCTGATCTAGCGAATTAGCCCGTACACCCGGTCGGGTTTCAGGGTCACAATCACGGCGTCCTGCTGCACCATAGCCCGGTCGTATTCTTCCCAATTGGGGTGCTCGTGGTCGCCGCAGGCCATGAAGGCCTCCCGGAGCTTGACGCGCATCACTTCGGCGTCGGTGTTGTGATAGTCCATCAGGGTTGACGTCCCCTCCACCACGGCGAATTGCCGCCAATCTTCCGCCACGGCCATCACGTTGCACCGGTTGTTGCGCCGCAGATTGCGCACCTTGTAGGACGCGCCGCGCACCGTCACGAATATCGGCCCATCGTCGCCCTCGAAGGGCGATACCCCGCAGACGACGATGCTGGTCTGCGCCGAGCCGTCCCTGCGGAAAGTGTTGATTACGCCACGGTGGTTGCTGGCAAAGAACTGCCTAACGTCGTTGAATTCCATGGGATCCTCCTCGAAATTCGCTCCGGGGGCGTCTGATGCCGGGATGCTCCGTTCGGTACGCTCCCCAATGGTTTCCCAGTCGGCCGGCGTCGCGTGATATTGGCCGGCCATGCCGGTTAGTGGCTGGCGTACTCTCCTATCACTTCGTAGATGGACACGCCGTTCGATTCGAACGACGGCGCCAGCCAGCCTTCAGACGCCCACCTTGCCATCCGCTCCCCAACGTCATCGCCATAGGCCGACAGTTCCCGGGGGCCGACCACCAGCCACCGGACGCCGTAGTAGCGCAGCAGCCGGCCAGACGTGGCGGCGTCGTCGGATTTGAAGATGGTTTCCACGTCGGCCCGGCGCCGCGTCAATTCAGGGTTGATGTCATGGCCACGCCATTGGCGTTCATGGCCCTCCCAAGATAGCGGCGTGGGCCGACCGGTCGGGCCGGACAAGCCGTTGGGGTCGTAGTCATTGCCCACCGCCTCTACGATGCGTCCCGGCTCGGCCGAGTCCCGCAACCATACGACCGCCTTGTATTCGCCCGGAGAGAATTGGCGCAGGTGGTTCAGGCCGGCCAGCGTGTTGTCCTGCCGGGTCTCTCCCGGCGACATCCACCCGGTTCGCTCCAGCGTCGCCGCCACCGGATAGTACGCGGAAGCAATCAGGAGAACTGATACCGCAGCCACCCACGCGATCCGCAACCTGGCCAGCGGTAGGGCCCATTCGTCCACCCAGGAACGGCGCCGAGGCGCTGCCAAAATGTAATACATGCCGACGGCGCCGGCGATTCCAAGCAACAACCACGCTTGGTAATAGAACTTGAAGACCGTGTTCATCCGGTTGCCGAACTGGTCGGCGATGTGGAACAGTTCGGCCCCTGCCAGCAGGAAGAATCCGGCTGCCGCCAGAGCCAGGGCGAACACGGCCCACTGCGCCCGTCGGCGCCACGATGCCAGCGTCAGAGCGCAGTAGGACGCCAGACAACCCATGAACAGCAGAGGAACCGCCAGCGTCAACCTCCCGACGACCAGGTTGTTGGCCAGTTCCAGGCCATCGGACGACATCGAAACTCGCGCTGCCACAGCGACCAGCCACAGCGCGAATACTCCGACGCCAAAGGCCGCGACCAGCAGGGCATAGACGCGACGTTCGCCGGTGGGCCAACCGGCGTCCAGCGCGGCGCGGGCCACGAAGCTGGCAGCCAGAATCGCCGGCGCTCCCATCGCAATGATGAACAACGGCGGACGAGTGGCCGGCCCGGCAATGGGCAGTATGCCAGCCGTCTGGCTATCGAAGGTTCGGAAGAATGGCAGGTAGAGCACGACTCCCGCCGCCGCCAGTCCCGCAACCAACAGTAGCGCGCGGCCCACGGCCCCGGGCAAAACTGTCGCTCCACCTAGCCCCGCGCCTCCGGGCTCCGCGCCGTCGGATACGGCCTGCGGTGGTTCGCGCGGCATAGGCTCAGGCAGCGACGCTGGGGCCGGCGGGTCGCGCCAGGTCATCCAGCAGACTATCGCCACCATGCCCATGATGCAGAGGTACACGGGGAAGTCCCAGGCGTTGATGAAGGCCAGCGCGCCCAGGGTCAGAGCCAACGCCGCGGCCTCTCCGGGTCGCCTGGCCAACCACTGAAGTCCTGGCGGCTCCGGGGATGTCAGCAAGGCCAGCGCCAGGGCCAACGCCAGGGTCAAGTACGGCAGGGCGGAGACGTGCGCGTGCAGGTCGCCCAGCAGGAAGCTGAAGAACGGAACCTCCGTGATCGTATAGTCCAAGGACGCGCCGGATTCTCCCAGCGTGTCGATGATCCTGGAACCGCGCCACCACCACCAGAAATCGTCGGGCAGCCAGCCGCTGCCCCCGGCGGGCGGCTCCAACCCCTTGATGGCGATCCATTCCCAGAATCCATCCCATCCAATCCCGCGAACGTAGGCGAACTCCAGGACGCCGGAAAGGTTGCCCAGCAACCCGGTGGCCAAGGCGGTCAGGGTTCCCAACGCCAGCGACCGGGAAGCGGTCTCTCCGGCATGGCGCAGCAGGTTATAGACCAGGCCCATGACTCCAGCGACGAACATCGCGGGAATGGTGGCCATTGCCAGGTTGTAGCCCACGTCTGACGGCGCTCCGCTCAGGGTGGTGAGCATCGCGGCCAGGTAATGCCCGCCGTAGTAGTAGGCGATGGGGCGCCCCGATAGCCACTGGTCTTCCGGCGGAAACTGCGCCGATGCGATCACGGCGTTCATGATGCCGAAATCCATGGGCTTTTCCGTGTGGTTGATGGCCGGGACTTCGCTGATCACCAGGGCCCAGAAGACGAAGACGCCCAGGAACAGCAACTCCGTGACGACCACCACGCCCCAACGGCGGCGCAGGAAGTCCTTTAGCTCCAGCCGCTTCCGCCAACCCAGCCACGCGGCCGCCAGGGCCAGGCAGAACAGGGTTGCGCCAATGCCGGCCGAGGAGTTGGGCACAACGCCCAGGGTCCCGCCCACCCACGTCAGCCAGGCCAGGATCAACAGGGCCAGGGGGCGAGCGACCGTCCATCCCCGGTCGGCGAGCCGGCCCAACCCGGCAACCGCGCTGGCTACCGGAAAGCCCACCAGGGACAGAACCCATAGGGCGATCAACCAAGCAATAAGGTCCGTCATGTTGGGGCCTTGATGGAAAGATCAGGCGGTCGGATCGAGCGGAAGGGTCAGGCGGTCGACGCCAGCATGGCGTCCACGAACTGGCTGGCGTTGAAGGGCGCCACGTCGTCCAGCCCTTCGCCAGTGCCGATGAACAGGATCGGCACGCCGAGTTCTCGTCGGATCGACAGCGCGATGCCTCCGCGCGCGGTCCCGTCCAGCTTGGCCAGAAAGATGCCGGTGCATCCCACGGCTTCGGTGAAGGCCCGCGCTTGGGTCAACCCGTTGTGGCCCGTGGTGGCGTCCAGCGTAAGCAGAACCTGATGGGGCGCCGCGTCGTCCAACCCGTTGATCACCCGGCGCACCTTGCGCAGTTCGTCCATCAGGTTGTGGCGCGTGTGCAGCCGGCCGGCGGTGTCCACGATCAGGATGTCGGCTCCCCTGGCGCGGGCGGCCTGCCACGCGTCATAGGCGACGGCTCCGGGGTCGGCGCCGTGTTGGTGGCTGACCACGTCCACGCCAACCCGTCCGCCGAGGATTTCCAGCTGCTCCTCCGCGGCGGCGCGGAAGGTATCGGCGGCGCCCAGCACCACCTTCTTGCCGGCGCCCGTGAAATGATGGGCCAGCTTGGCGATGCTCGTGGTTTTGCCCACCCCGTTGACGCCGCACACCAAAATTACGTAAGGCGGGGCCACGGTTTCGTCATCTGACCAGGCGTCAGCGTCGCCTATGGACGTGAGTTCGGCGGTGAGCAGGCCCTTGAGTCGTGAGAAGGCTTGTTCCCCGTCGGCGAGGCGGCCCGCGCGCGCTTCGGAACGCAGGTCGTCCAGGATGTCCATGGTGGTCTCGACGCTCACGTCGGCCGAGATCAGGATTTCTTCGAGTTCATCCCAGGTCGATTCGTCCAACTGCCCGGATGTGAACAGGCTGCGGATGCGACCGAACCAGCCCTCTCGGGCGCGTTTAACGCCGGCGTCGGTCTGCTCCTGGTTGACACGTTCCCGATTGCGTTTGAATATGGAAAACATACAGGGGATGGCTTGCAGTGGTGTGGGTTGGAGTTTGGGCGGCCCATTGTGGCAGGTTGGCCCCCCTAGCGGTTGGCCAAAGCGGGGCGTCGGCATTTGCGCCTCCATTATAGACCCGGCAAATCGCTACCGCCCCGGCCGGCCGCTCGCTTCACTAAAATGGTTGACCAGTTGAATTACAGCCCCGCTGGATTATTGCCCCGTTGGACTATCGCCCCGTTGACTAGACCAGCCATTTATCGAATCTGGGGCCGGCCGGTTTAATGGACGGCAGCGCAACGCGACCAACGCGGCCCGGGCGGCTTCTGTTTCTGCGGCGCCCTTGCTCCGTCCCGATCCTGATCCCAGGCTCTGCCCGTCGACCAGCGCTTCGACGTCGAATTGCGGCCGGTGAGCCGGGCCGGACGAGTTAGCAACGCGATACACCGGCGTGGGTTGCCCTTGTGCCTGAAGCATTTCCTGCAACTCGGCCTTGGGATTATCGGGCCGCCATCCGGGTTGACAGGTCGCGTCAATTGCGTCGGAGAGCGCGGTCAGCGCGAAGCGGCGGGCCGCGTCGTAGCCGGCGTCCAAATACACCGCGGCGATCATGGATTCCATCACGTCGCCCTGGATGCCTTCGCTGTAGCGATCTCCAGCGCTTTCGGCCCCCCGTCCCAAAAGGGCGTACTCGGCCAATTCCATGGCGGCGGCAACGGCAGCCAGCGAGCGTTGGCTCACCACTGCCGCCAACCGTCGAGTCAACCCGCCCTCGTCGCGCTCGGGCAGGCGACGGTACAGCTCGTCGCTGACGATCAGGCGCAGCACCACGTCGCCCAGGAACTCCAAGCGTTCGTAGGAATCCGTGGTCGCTCCGCCGGTGTCATTCACGTAGGAACGGTGGGTCAACGCCTGAACCAACAAGCCCCGGTTCCGAAAGCTCAGGCCCAGGGCTTGTTCCAGTTCGGCGACGGGGCGATGTCCGCCGGGCGAACTCATTGCGGGAGGAATGCGCTCAGCCGCGCACGCCCTCATACGGCCACGGCGGCGACGGACGCTTGACCTCGCCAACGTGCTTGTGGTCGGCCATCATTTCGACGAGGTTGTCGTAGATGGGTCCCGCTTCGTCATCGGACGGGATAAACATCTTGACGAAGGATGCGTTGCCGTTGGGGAACACGTACAGCGGCACTCCGAAGGCTCCGTGAACTTCCACGGCTTCGGTGTGGCTTTCGCCGATTTCGCGCATGATCTCGGGATCGGCCAAGTCTTCCGCGAACCGACCCATATCCACGCCGGAAGCCTCGGCCACGGCGTTGATGGCGTCGGCGTCGGTCAGATCAATGCGATCTTCGTGGCGCGCCCGGAGCAGGTTGATGAAGAACCGGTCGAAGATTTCCTGTCCCTGACGTTCGGCGGCCAGGCCGGCGCGCAGTTCGAGCAGGGTGTTGTCGGAGTCGTCCTGTTCCCAGTACTTGAATCCGTCATCGTTGTTGTTGTCGTGATTCACCTGGACCAGCGAGAACGGTTTGAGCTCCACGTTGATTTCGTGGTCGGTGTTCTCGCGTACTTTCGCCCACCACATGGCGGCGTTGTACACGAAGGGTCAACGAAAGTCGTAATATACCTTGAAATCGGTGTCGGCCATGGTGGCGCCTCCTTGGTTTGCTCACGCGGTAGTTCGGCTACCCGCGCCATTTCTAGCGGGATTCTAGCATAGACCAGCGGCATAGTCATCAGGTTTGATAGATTGTCAGGTTCGCCGGGGCCCGCCCAGGCCCGTAGCCACAGTGGGCCCATGGGTTCTGTCACACATGGCGCTCCCATGCCCTCGATAAAGCCGAGCCTATTCCTCCCACCTATCCCTTGCAGTCGTTGCGAGCGAAGCGCGGCAATCTCGTTGGCCGCAACCAACGGCCGTTCGCCTCCCCGCCCCGGTGGCCGTTCGCCCAGGCATCGAGATTGCCACGGCCTTCGGCCTCGCAATGACAGACGTTAGAAGCGCCCTCCCAACTGTCATCGCGAGCGCCCCCACACTGTCATTGCGGGCCCCAGCTGTCATTGCGAGCGAAGCGCGGCAATCTCGTTGACCGCAACGCGTGGCGCTCCGCCCCCGCCCCGGCGGCCGTTCGCCCAAGCATCGAGATTGCCACGGCCTTCGGCCTCGCAATGACAGACGTTAGAAGAGCCCGCGCAATGACAGGCCTTAGAAGCGCCTTCGCAATGACAGGCCTTAGAAGTGCCCTCGCAATAGCAGCCGATGAACCAGCGATGGCGGGCCACCCACGCTGTCGTTGCGAGCGCCCCCAGCTGTCATTGCGAGCGAAGCGCGGCAATCTCGTTGACCGCAACGCGCGGCGCTCCGCCCCCGCCCCGGCGGCCGTTCGCCCAGGCATCGAGATTGCCACGGCCTTCGGCCTCGCAATGACAGACGTTAGAAGCGCCCTCGCAATGACAGACCTTAGAAGCGCCCGCGCAATAGCAGCCGATGAACCAGCGATGGCGGGCCCCCCACGCTGTCATTGCGAGCGAAGCGCGGCAATCTCGATGGCCGCAGCCAACGGCCGTGCTCCGCCCCGCCCCGGCGGCCGTTCGCCCAGGCATCGGGATTGCCACGGCCTTCGGCCTCGCAATGACAGGCCTTAGAAGTGCCCTCGCAATAGCAGCCGATGAACCAGCGATGGCGGGCCACCCACGCTGTCGTTGCGAGCGCCCCCAGCTGTCATTGCGAGCGAAGCGCGGCAATCTCGTTGACCGCAACGCGCGGCGCTCCGCCCCCGCCCCGGCGGCCGTTCGCCCAGGCATCGAGATTGCCACGGCCTTCGGCCTCGCAATGACAGACGTTAGAAGCGCCCTCGCAATGACAGACCTTAGAAGCGCCCGCGCAATAGCAGCCGATGAACCAGCGATGGCGGGCCCCCCACGCTGTCATTGCGAGCGAAGCGCGGCAATCTCGATGGCCGCAGCCAACGGCCGTGCTCCGCCCCGCCCCGGCGGCCGTTCGCCCAGGCATCGGGATTGCCACGGCCTTCGGCCTCGCAATGACAGATCTTAGAAGCGCCCTCGCAATGATAGCCGATGAACCAGCGATGGCGGGCCCCCAACTGGCATTGCGAGCGCCCTCCCAACTGTCATTGCGAGCGAAGCGCGGCAATCTCGATGGCCGCAACCAACGGCCGTGCTCCGCCCCGCCCCGGCGGCCGTTCGCCCAGGCATCGAGATTGCCACGGCCTTCGGCCGCGCGATGACAGACGTTAGAAGCGCCCGCGCGATGACAGACGTTAGAAGCACCCTCGCAATGACAGGCCTTAGAAGCGCCCGCGCGATGACAGACGTTAGAAGCGCCTTCGCAATGATGGCAGGGGAAGCGCTCGTCGCAATGGCGGCAGGTCAAAGGTTCTGCCCAGTTGCCGCCGGCGGTTGCGGCGCCGGGCCAGAAGGATTACAGTCAGTGGAGCCGATTCCACCCGCATTCTTTTTGCCAGCGCCGTTTTCCATTGGCGGCCATTCCATCGCCACCAAAGATTGAGA
This sequence comes from Dehalococcoidia bacterium, assembly GCA_965221295.1. Classification (GTDB taxonomy): domain Bacteria; phylum Chloroflexota; class Dehalococcoidia; order Lucifugimonadales; family UBA3495; genus Bin87. The sequence goes on from OZ244879.1 coordinate 284,047, forward strand.
CGAGGAGCGACAGCATGACCCAAACCAGTCGAGTGCGCAGCGGAAACGTGACGCCACCGGTCACCGCAACCTCAGTTTACGAAGCGATTCACTCCCGACGCATGAATAACGAATTCACCGATGCGACGCCGGGTCGCGAATCGCTGCAACGAATGCTCGACGCGGCCATCTGGGCCCCGAACCACCGGCTGACCAATCCCTGGCGGTTCGTCGTCCTGGAGCGCGGAGGCCAGAAACGCGCCGAGGTGGCGCAACTGGCCTACGACCACATGTACGAGCGTAACGCCAACGATGAGTTCGCGGCCGGCAGTCGGCAGCGCGTGCTCGACGCGCCGGCGTTGATCTACGTGTTCAGCGTGCCGGGGGACACGGAGGAACTGACCCGGGAAAATTACGCCGCCGCGTGCTGCGCCGTGCAAAACCTGCTGCTGGCCGCCGTAGCCGAGGGTTTGGCTGGCGACTGGAGCACCGGCAACACGACTCGGCATCCCAGGCTGGCCGAGGTAATGGGCGGAGCGCCCGATTGGGAGATGGTGGGCGCGCTGTTCATCGGGTATCCGGCGCGGCCCTCCGCCTCGGTGCGGGCGCCGGTCGGCGAGGTAACGGCCTGGCTGTAGGTTGCGCTATACTTACCGGCAAATCATTCTGAGGAGAGCGCTGCCATGCCCTGGGCAGAGACCATCGTTGACACCCTGAAGAAGTGGGACACCTCGCTCATCGCGTACGTCCCCGACATATCCATCGACAAGGTAACCAGCATCATAGAAGCCGACCCATTCTTTCACCTGGTGTCCTGCACCCGGGAGGAAGAGGCCGTGGGTGTCGCCGTGGGCAGCTACGCCGTGGGCCGGAACGCGGCGGTGTTCATGCAGTCCAGCGGTTTCGGCAACAGCATCAACGGAATCGCCAGCCTGTGCCTGCCGGCGCGAACGCCCATCCCCATCTTCATGAACCTGCGCGGGCAGGTGGGAGAGTTCAACATCGCCCAGGTCGCCATGGGCCGCAACACCAAGCCGATCCTGGACCTGTTCGGCATCGCCCACTACACCATCGAAAGCGAAGACCGCATGGATACCCTGCTCGACGGCGTAATGAAGCTCTGCCACGCCCACCGCAATCCGGTCGCCATCTGCATGACTCCCATGCTGCACGGAGGAAAAATTGCTTAGGTTTGACGCAACGCAACTGGTCCTGCGCCACGCCGGCGACTCGCCCATCGTGGGCAACCTGGGGCCCACCAGCGACGAGCTTTACCACGCCGGACATCGCGACCGCAATTTCTACACCTACGGCAACATGGGCCTGTGCTCTTCCATCGCTCTGGGCATGGCGCTATCCACCGACGAAAAGGTGATTTCACTGGACGGCGACGGCTCGCTCCTGATGAATCTGGGAACCGTGGCCACCATCGGACGGGAGATGCCGGAGAACCTGGTGGTGGTGGTTTGGGACAACGAAGCCTGGGCGCAGACCGGAGGTCAGCCCAGCCACACGGCCACCAACGCCAACCTCGAGGACGTGGCGAAGTCCTGCGGCATCAGCAAGACCACCACCGTTGACGACCTGGAAACCCTCGAGGAGGCCTTCGGCCGCGCCATGAACGAACCCGGCCCCTGGTTCATAGTGGCCAAGATCGAAGAGGCGGCGGAATACATGCCCGTGGCTCCGGTGGAACCAGAGTTCACCCTGTACCGCTTCCGCAACACCTACGTGGAGTGATGGTGAGGCATCAAGGGTGTGAGATACAGCGATTGCATCGTCTATGCCGACGAGAGCGGGGATCCGAATCCTGCGAGGATTGACCCCAAATATCCGGTTTTTGTCCTGAACTTCTGCGTGTTTGGAAAGGACGTTTACCTTGACTCCGCGCTGCCGGCGGTGGCGGCGTTCAAATTTGCGCATTTCGGGCACGACATGGTGGTACTGCACGAGAACGAAATACGTTTACAGAAACCACCTTTCGCATTTTTGAGGGACCAGCGGAAGCGGGAGTTGTTCATGGAAGGAGTGGCCCAAATAATCCGTGAGGCGGATTTCACCATCATCGCGGCGGTCGTTGACAAACACCGATTGGGGAATCGGTATGTCAGCTCCACTGAAGTCTATGAACTGGCGCTCGGTGCCTGCATAGGACGTCTCAGTAGATTTCTGGAGGCCCGCGGGGATGGCGACCGAACGGCGCACATCATCATCGAAAGCAGAGGGAAAGGTGGAGATGGTGAACTGAAGAATGCCTTCCAGCGTATTCAGCGCGGTGAAAACTCGGTAGAAAGAACAAAGACGGGATTGGACATCGAATTCGCCGACAAGAAAAACCAACTCAACCGGGTTACAGATAGCGGAGTTGATCGCTAGACCGATTGGAATGCATTTCATCAAACCCGAACAATCAAATAGAGCTTGGGATTCGCTCCAACCAAAGCTCCTGCTCTCCCCGAAAGGCGATGTGGAAAGATGGGGTCTGACGATGCTGCCTTAACAGGGAAAAGCCCCGGAACAGTCCGGGGCTTATGACATGGATTGGAAATTACCCTGGCCTTCAACGCGCGGCCCGTACTGCTCCGGGTCGATCGCCGGTAAGGAACACCCCTACCTTCAACGTACTTGAATACAAGCGGACTAGCCGCGTCCAAGTCGCCGGCCGTAACCACCCCCAATCCCACTAGCATCATAGCACAATAAAAATGCCATGCCAAATGGTACAATTTTTGTAGCATTATAGCGTCGCTATCGTCCTGCATGATGGGACCCGAAAACTACTCCGAGTTTGTTTCGGCGCCCTGGCGAGCTGCCGGGCCCCGGTTTGCCAGCCCTGCCCCGTTGGTCTATCATTGCGGTCAACGGTTGTGGTCGCCGGTCCATGCCCCAAAGCGATATGACCCAATGCAATTCGGAGACAACCAACCCGATGACCCAGGCCACCAGTTCTTCCCCTATCGAGACCGACATCGAGGCCGACGCCGAATCTGACATTGCGACCGTCGGGACCATCGCGGCGGGGTTGCCGGCCGGATTGACCGCAGACGACCTGGTTGAAGTATGTCGGCAGATGATCCTGACGCGCGCCATGGACGAGCGCATTTGGATGATGAACCGGCAGGGCAAGGTTCCCATCGCGGCCTCGTGCCAGGGCCATGAGGCGGCGCAGCTGGGTTCGCTGCTGGCCGCGCAGAAAGACGGCGATTGCTTCCTCTTCCCCTACTACCGGGATCTGGCGCTCAAGATGGCCGTTGGGCTGACGCCGCGCCAGGTGATGCTGTCCTTCATGGGCAAGGAAGGCGAACCGTACTCCGGCGCCAGGCAATTTCCCCTGCAGGGCGCCGACCTGCCCCGACGCGTCATCCAGATCTCCAACGTGGTGGCCGCCAGCCTGACCCAGAGCGTGGGGTACGCGCTGGCCTGCAAGATGTTGGGCGACGCCACGGTGACCCTCTGCTATTTTGGAGATGGCGCCACCAGCCAGGGCGAAACCCACGAAGCCATGAACTTCGCGGCCATCCACAAACTGCCGGTGGTTTTCATCTGCGAGAACAACAAGTTCGCCATTTCAACTCCGCAGGAATCTCAGATGGTGGTGGGCGACGTGGCGGCCCGGGCGGAAGGCTACGGGTTCCCTGGCTTTGTCGTCGATGGTTTGGACGTGATCGCCTGCTACGAGGCGACGCGCCAGGCCATCGAACGCGCGCGCAGCGACGGCCCGACCCTGGTGGAAATGAAGGTGGAGCGCTTCATGCCTCATACCACCGACGACGACGACCGCCGTTACCGAGACCGCGACGCGCTGGACGCGGCCCGACAATACGATCCGGTGGCGGTGTTCCCGGCTCAACTGGTGGAACAGGGAATCCTGACCCAGGCTCAGGCAGACGAATTCCGCGAGGACGCCCAGCGACAGGTGAACGACGCGACGGACTTTGCGGACGCCGCGCAACCGCCGGACGCCGCCACCATATACGACCACCTGTATGTCTAGCGGCCCGGACAGATTGACACCGACCGATTGGCGCCAGCCGTCCGCAATTGCAATTCAAGGAGCCGCGAAACGTGGTAATCGCCAAATTCCTCGATGAAAAGCTGCTGGAACCCAAGCGGCAACAACTGCGTCGCGACTTCGCCGAAATGTTCGCGGAAGGATACACTACGGGTCGGGCCGAAGGTCGATCCGAGGCCATCGCCCAAGTACGCTCTTGGTTGGCGGAAAGCGGCATTGACTTGGACGCGCACATTTATTCAGCGCGGCTACACGCTTGGCTAAGCGCTCCACGTGAACGGCGCATTCCGTCGCCGCCCAATCCGACGCCCCGGACAACGTAACAGGCGGCACAACGATGGCAGAGATGACGGTTATCGAAGCGGTGCGCTCGGCGCTTCGTGAGGAAATGGAGCGGGACGACCGCGTTTTCGTAATGGGCGAAGACGTTGGCCAGCGCGGCGGCGTGTTCCTGGCGACCCAGGGCTTCATCGAGGATTTCGGCCCCCAGCGCGTCATGGACACCCCGCTGGCGGAAGCGTCGATCATGGGCATTGCCCTGGGCGCGGCGTTCCGAGGGATGCGCCCCATTCCAGAAGTGCAGTTCTCGGACTTCGTGTGGCCCAGCGTCAACCAGTTGATCGGCGAGGCCGCCCGCTCCCATTACGGCACCAACGGCGCCCTGAAGGTACCCATGACGGTGCGCATTCCCTACGGCGGCGGGATCCGCGGCGGCCTCTTCCACTCTCAAAATGTCGAGGCGCTGTTCTTCCATACACCCGGGCTGCTCGTGGTGACCCCGGCCACGCCCTATGAGGCCAAGGGGCTGCTGAAATCGGCCATCCGCGATGACAATCCGGTCATCTTCCTGGAGCACAAGAAGACCTATCGTCTCGTGCGCGGCGAGGTTCCCGACGAAGAGTACACGCTGCCCATCGGCCCTGCGGACATCAAGCGGGTCGGCGCCGACGTGACCGTGGTGAGTTACGGGCTGGCCATGCACTATTGCCTGGCCGCGGCGGCCACGGTCGCCGCCGACGGCATCGGCGCGGAGGTGGTGGACCTGCGGACCCTAAAACCGCTGGATACCGAAACCATATTGCAATCGGTGCAGAAGACGGGCAAGCTGCTCGTGGTGCACGAGGACAACATCAGCGGCGGCATTGGCGCGGAGATCGCGGCCCTGGCAGCCGACGAAGCCTTCGAATATTTGGACGCCCCCATCGCGCGCCTCTGCGGACCCGACGTGCCCACCATGCCCTTCGCCCAGTCTCTGGAAGACGCCTACATGCCCAGCCCGGCGGCGATCGCCGCGGAAATTCGCCGGTTGGCGGCCTACTGACCGCAGCCTGACAACCTGAGGATTTGATCCGTGGCACAGTTTATTGAGCTTCCCCACGTCGGTGAGAGCGTCGTTGAGGGCACCATCGGGAAGTGGCTGAAGCAGCCAGGAGACCACGTTGAGCGTTACGACCCGCTGGTAGAGGTGGTCACCGACAAGGTGACCATGGAGGTTCCCTCTCCCGTTTCTGGGGAGTTGCTGCGCATCATCGCCCAGGAAGGCGAAACGGTGCCCATGGGCGCTCCCATAGCCGAAGTGGAAACTCAGGGCAGCCCGGCCCCGGCCGCTGCGCAACCCGCCGCGACTTCATCAGAAATCGGCGCGGTCGAGACTGGCGCGGCAAAAATCGGCGCGGCGGAGATTGGAGGTTCGCAGAGCGGCCCGTCGGCTGCCGTGTCCCCAGATCCAGCCGCATCTTCAGCCACCGTTCCGGTGGCGTACCTGATCGACGCGCAGCCCGTCGGACCCACCGGCGGCTCGGCGGTGGAAGCGCTGGCGGAAGCCGAAGCCGCCGCGGCGGCGCCAACCCCGGTCGCGCCAACTCCGGCATTGCCAACGCGTCCCCAACCATCGGCGGCCCATGCTGTCATCCGCGAGGGGGGCGGCGCCAAGGGTCCAAATCGTTTGTCCCCCGCAGTGCGCCGGTTGGCGCGAGAGCGCAACGTCAATGTGGACGACATCGCCGGCACGGGAATGGGCGGGCGTGTAACGCGAAACGACGTGTTGCGCTACCTGGAATCTGGCACTGGGAGAGTAGGGGAACCCGTAGCCCGGGAACTCGGGACAGGCGGCGCTTCGCTGGTCGGCGCGCCCGAATCCTCTGCCCCCACGCCGGAGCGCGAGCCCGGCTCCCGCGCGCCCGGCCCCCGCGCGGACGGCCCAGAGGAAGAACGGACGCCGCTGACGCCAGTGCGCCGCATGATCGCCCAGGCCATGGAACGGTCGGCGCGGGAGATTCCCCACGCGTGGAGCATGGTGGAAGTGGACATCACCCGCCTGGTGGCCCTGCGCGGCCGCGAACGCGACGGTTTCCGGAGCCGGGAGGGCGTCAACCTGACCTACCTGCCCTTTGCGCTCAAAGCCGTCGCCGGCGCGTTGAAGGACAACCCAACGCTCAACGCATCATGGGGCGACGACTGCATCGTGCTGAAGCGTCGCATCAACCTGGGAATCGCCGTGGCCGCTCCGTCCGGGCTGGTGGTTCCCGTCATCCACGATGCCGACCGGTTGAGCATCGCCGGGCTGGCCCACGCGGTTGGCGGCCTCTCGACGAAGGCCCACGCTGGCAACCTGCGGCTGGAGGACGTACAGGGCGGAACCTTCACGGTGAACAATACCGGCGCCCTGGGCAGCGTTCTGGGCGGTCCCATCATCAACCACCCGCAGGCGGCGATCATTACCACCGAGGCGGCCCAGCAGCGGCCTGTGGTCATCAACGACGCCATTGCCATACGGTGGATGATGAACCTGTGCCTATCCTTCGACCACCGGATCAACGACGGAGCCGAGGCCGGGGCGTTCCTGCAATCGGTGAAGGGTCGCCTGGAAGCGTTCGATGGCGACACTCCAATTTACTGAACGACAGGCCCCGGTGGGTTCTGGCGCGGGCTCTGGCATGAGTTCCGGCGCGGACGCCGGCATGTGTCGGATCATCCGCGCCGGGCGGGTTTCCTACCGGACGGCATGGGAGCGGCAGGTGGACCTGGCGCGGCAAGTTCGGGAAGGGTCGGCGCCCGAGACCCTGCTGCTGCTGGAACACCCCCACACGTACACCAAAGGCCGCCTGGCGCCAGATTCCGACCTGCTGCTGGACGCCGTGACCCGGGCGGAGCGCGGCATCGACGTGGTGGAAACGGACCGGGGCGGGCTGATCACATACCATGGCCCCGGGCAACTGGTCGCCTATCCCATCATCCGGTTGCGTGGCCGGGGCGGCCCCCATTGGTACGTGCGCGCCCTGGAGCGCATCATCATGGCGACCCTGACGCAGTGTGGGCTGACCTCGACTGTGGTGACAGGGCTGACCGGAGTGTGGACGGCGGACGGTCAACGGAAGCTGGCGGCCATTGGGGTGAAGATCGCCGGTGGCGTGGCCTACCACGGGTTCGCCATCAACGTGGATCCCGACCTGAAGATGTTCGATGGCATCGTGCCCTGTGGGATCAGCGACCGGCAGGTTACCTCGCTGGCTGCGGAACTGGGCGCCGCGCCGGATATGGAAACGGCGTATGAGGCAACCGCCCGCCAATTCTGCGCCGAGTTTGGATTGGCGCCAAATTCGGATTGATGCCAAATTCGGATTGATGCCAAATTCGGATTGACGCCAAGGTTGGATCAACACCAAGGTGGCGACTGGGATGCTCTATGACGTGATCATCGTGGGTGGCGGTTCGGCGGGTTGCGCGCTGGCGGCGAGGCTCTCGGAAAATCCCGCCAGATCTGTCCTGCTGCTGGAGGCGGGACCGGATTTCACGGACTTCGAGCATTGGCCGGCCGAGTTGAAAGATGCCGCCAGCCAGGAGGCATCGACGCCGGGCGGCCCATACAACTGGTCATACCAGGCCACTGGCACGGAGCGGCAGCCGAGGCCGATGGAAATCGCCCGAGGCCGGGTCATCGGCGGCTCCGGCGCGGTGAACGGCCAGGTTTTCCTGCGGGGACTGCCCGAGGATTACGACGGGTGGGCGGCCCTGGGCAACCACGAATGGGCCTACGAACAAACTCTGCCCTTCTTCCGCAAGTTGGAATCGGATGCCGACGCGCGTGACGATTTCCACGGCGGCGACGGACCGATCCCGGTGGCGCGAGCCCCGCGTGAATCTTGGCATCCGTTCCAACGTGCTTTCGTAGATTCATGCGTCGCCATGGGATACCGGGAGGACGGGGACATGAACCATCCCGACTCCGGCGGCGTCGGCGCCGCGCCGATGAACAATCCGGCCGGCATCCGCATGAACTGCGCCCTGGCCTACCTGACCGCCGGCCGGTCTCGGCTGAACCTGACCATCCGCGGCAACGTGATGGCGCGGCGCGTATTGTTCGATGGATCCACGGCGGTGGGCGTGGAGGTGGAAAGCGGCGGCGAAATCTTCCAGGCCTTCGGGAGCGAGATAGTGGTCAGCTGCAGCGGCATCGCGTCGCCCCAGCTGCTGATGCTCTCTGGCGTCGGGCCGGCGCAGGAGTTGGCCAGGTTGGGCATACCGGTCGTGCGGGAACTGCCGGGCGTGGGTCAGAACCTGCGTGATCATCCGCTGGTGTACGTTGACACTGCGCTGCGACCGGATTACGTCGCGCCCGATTTCGGCGGTTCCCGCATCCAGACCATGCTGCGGTACACCACCGACGGATCGGCGTCGCGCAACGACATGCAGGTGTACGTGAACAACGTGGCCTCGGGGCCGAGCCCCCTGGGCAGCGGGCCGGGCGCTGAACGAGCCATCCTGAGAATGACCTGCATTCTGCAGCAGGCGGAAAGCGCCGGCGCGCTGCGCCTGGTGTCGTCTGATCCCCACGACCAGCCGGCCATCGACTATCGTTACCTGCAAAGCGAACGGGACCGCCGCCGGCTGCGGGAGGCGGTGCGCCTGTGCCGGAAAATACTGGCCCAGCCTGCCTTTGCATCCATCGTTGGAGCGGCCGTTTCCCCCACCGAGGCGGAATCCAGCGACGACGACGCGCTGGATGACTGGCTGCTCCGCAACGTGTTCACCACGTTCCACACGTCCGGGTCGTGCAAGATGGGTCCGGCGGACGACGCCATGGCGGTGGTGGACCAGTACTGCCGGGTGCGCGGGGTCAACAACCTGCGGGTGGTTGACATTTCAATCTGCCCGGACGTGGTGCGGGCCAACACCAACGCCACGGCGGTTATGATCGGCGAACGCGCCGCGGCGTTCTTCCCGTAGGGGGCTGCGCTATAATCGCCCGACACACCCGCGCCTCGCGCCATTCCGGAGACTATTCGATGCCAATTTCCCACTACGTCAGCCGATCCATGGCGGAAGGCGGCTGGATCCGCCGCATGTTCGAGGTGGGCATCGCGCTGAAGGCCCAGTACGGCGAGGAGAACGTATTCGACCTGTCCTTGGGCAATCCGATCATGGAGCCGCCCGAGGAGTTTCACGCCGAGCTGCTCCGCATCGCGAGCGCTCCCACGCCGGGGATGCACCGCTACATGCCCAACGCAGGGTACCCCGAAACCCGCCAAGCGGTGGCCGACGTCCTGTCGGGCGAGACTGGGTTGGCCTTCGGAGCGGGCGACATCGTGATGACCTGCGGCGCGGCGGGCGCCGCCAACGTGGCGCTGCGGGCGATCTTGAATCCCGGAGACGAGGTCATCATCCTGTCCCCGTTCTTCGGCGAGTACACCTACTACATCCAGAACCATAACGGCGTTCCCGTCACCGTGCCCACCGACGCCGAATTTGGGCTTGACCTGGCGGCCATCGACGCCGCGATCACCGCTCGCACCCGCGCGGTGATGCTCAACTCGCCGAACAACCCCTCGGGCGTCGTCTATCCGGCGGCGGACGTGAAGGCCCTGGCTGACCTGCTGATGCAGGCGGAGAGGCGGTTCGGATCGGAGATATTCATCATCAGCGACGAACCGTACCGGCGCATCATCTACGACGGGCTGGCGTATCCGCAGGTGTTTCCGCACTACGAACATACCCTGGTGGTGAACTCCCACGCCAAGGACTTGGGCCTGCCGGGTGAGAGGATCGGACACATCGCAACGCATCCCGACTACGACGGCAAGGCTGAGCTGATCGATGGCCTGATCTTCTGCAACCGGACGCTGGGGTTCGTCAACGCCCCGGCCCTGATGCAGCATGTGGTGAGGGCGTTGCAGGAGGCCACGGTGGACGTGGACGAATACCAGCGCAAACGGGATTTCCTGTACGACAACCTGACCGGGATGGGCTACTCGGTGGTGAAGCCCCAGGGCGCCTTCTACCTCTTCCCGCGCTCGCCGCTGGCCGACGACGAGGCGTTCGTGGCGGCGTTGCAGGAGTACAACGTGCTGGTGGTGCCGGGCAAAGGCTTCGGCACGCCGGGCCACTTCAGAATCTCGTACTGCCTGGATGACCGGGTACTGGAGGGCGCGATGGGCGGGTTCGCCAGGGCAGCGGAACAGTACCTGGGCTGATCGCTGGCGCCGTCTCCTACCCCCGCCGCCTTCGTGCTGTCAATGCGAGCCCTTCCTCATTTGTCATTGCGAGCCCTTCCTCATTTGTCATTGCGAGCGAAGCGCGGCAATCTGGTTGACCGCATCCAACGGCCGTTCGTCCAGGCATCGGGATTGCCGCGTCGCTAGCGCTCCTCGCAATGACAGTTGTCAGGTCTGTCAATGCGAGCCCTTACCCCCCTGTCATTGCGAGCGAAGCGCGGCAATCTGGTTGACCACAACCAACGGCGCTCTGCCCTCGCGCCCCGGCGGCCGTCCGTCCAGGCATCGGGATTGCCGCGTCGCCAGCGCTCCTCGCAATGACAGTTGTCAGGTCTGTCAATGCGAGCCCTTACCCAGCTGTCATTGCGAGCGGAGGGCGGCAATCTGGTTGACCGCGCCCAACGGCGCTCTGCCCTCCCGCCCCGGCGGCCGTCCGTCCAGGCATCGGGATTGCCGCGTCGCTAGCGCTCCTCGCAATGACAGTTGCCATGGTCTGTCATTGCGAGCCCTTACCCCCTGTCATTGCGAGCGAAGCGCGGCAATCTGATTGACCACAACCAACGGCGCTCTGCCCTCGCGCCCCGGCGGCCGTTGGCCCAGGCATCGGGATTGCCGCGTCGCTGGCGCGTTTCGCAATGACAGTTGTCAGGTCTGTCATTGCGAGCCCTTACCCCCCTGTCATTGCGAGCGAAGCGCGGCAATCTGGTTGACCACAACCAACGGCGCTCTGCCCTCCCGCCCCGGCGGCCGTTCGTCCAGGCATCGGGATTGCCGCGTCGCTAGCGCTCCTCGCAATGACAGTTGCCAGGTCTGGCATTGCTAGCCCTTACCCCCTGTCAATGCGAGCGAAGCGCGGCAATCTGGTTGACCGCATCCAGCGGCCGTTGGCCCAGGCATCGGGATTGCCGCGTCGCTGGCGCGTTTCGCAATGACAGTTGTCAGGTCTGTCATTGCGAGCCCTTACCCCCCTGTCATTGCGAGCGAAGCGCGGCAATCTGGTTGACCGCATCCAACGGCCGTTCGCCCAGGCATCGGGATTGCCGCGTCGCGAGCGCTCCTTGCAATGACAGTTGTCAGGTCTGTCAATGCGAGCCCTTACACCCTGTCATTGCGAGCGGAGCGCGGCAATCTGGTTGACCACAACCAACGGCGCTCTGCCCTCCCGCTTCGGCGGCCGTCCATCCAGGCATCGAGATTGCCGCGTCGCTAGCGCTCCTCGCAATGACAGTTGTCAGGTCTGTCAATGCGAGCCCTTACTCCGCTGTCATTGCGAGCGAAGCGCGGCAATCTGGTTGACCGCATCCAGCGGCCGTTGGCCCGCCAGGATTGCGGAGCTACGGCGGCGGCGGGACGGTGAGAACCGGGGCGCGCTCGCGCAGGTACCGTTCAGTTACAAAGGGCGAGCCGAAACCGAATTCGTCGGCGCACCGGCGAACCAACTCCAAGGTTTCCGCACGCAGCGTTTGAGGCGCCGGTTCTGAGCCGCCTTCGATGATGCTGCGAATCAGGCGTCCCGCCAAATCCTGCTTGGAGCCGGGGTGTCCGCAGATGCCCTCGTAGGCCACGCCCCCGCAGGTGGGACAGTACCACCATTCCAACGTCAGAACGGACCGAATGCCCAGGTCAGGCAATTCATCGAAGATTTCGTGGGCGGCGTAACGTCCGTAGTAGTCGCCGACGCCAGCGTGGTCGCGACCAAACATGTGGTGGGTGCAGCCCAGGTTCTTGCGCACCAGGGCGTGGAAGACGGCCTCCCGTGGGCCGGCGTAGCGCATATCCCACAACAACGCGGTGGTGCGGTGGATTTCGTCGCGGAAGAAGCCCTGCGTCCGCAGGTTTTCGTGGGTCAGGACGATGGCCTCGTCGATGTAATCCCCCACCTTCTTTTCGCCGATGACCGCGCTGACCAGAACGCCGTCAGCCCTGGCCTCCATGAAGGCGCCTTTCATCAGGTACTCGTGGCCAGAGTGGGGGACGTTGCGGGTCTGGTGAGCCACGGCGCGCCGCCATCCCAGGTTGGCCAGTTCAGCCCGCAGTTGGGCCGGCGTTCGCCAATAGCGGTCGAAGGGAGGGCCGATCACGGGTTCGCAGACCAGGGTGATGTCTCCGGCCACGAAGCGGTCGGCGTAATTCAGGGTGCGTTGCACGCCGGGGTGGGCCGGGTCGGTGGTGGCATATACCTTGCCAGCGAGTTCGACCAGATCGGCGGCAAAGATTTCGGAAACCTCGAGGGTGGCCAGCGGGTTGCCCTGGTGGGTCAGCAGCGCGGTGTCGCCCGCGGATACTCCCGAGCTCCGCAAATCCGACTGGCTGACGTCGAGGACGATGGGGATGGGCCAGACGTACCCGTTGGCAAGGCGCATGGAATCGGCCACGGCCGCCACGTCCGCGCTGCCCATGAAGCCGGTGAGCGGCGAGAAGAACCCATAGGCCAGGTTGACGCATTCGTGAGCGATCTGCTCGCGGACCTCGATCGTCGGCAGGCCGTCAACTTGGCGCGCGGAGGCCAGCGGCTTGACCCGTTGGACGAGGGTCCCACCGTGGGGGGACAGGCTGTTGTCAACGTTCATCATGAGGCGGCCGAGGCGCTGCGGGCAACACGGAGGGGGAACGGCGCCGGACTTCAGTGGTCGCGGTATTGGGCGTCGCGCTTTTCCCGGAATGCGGCGACGCCTTCAACGTGATCTTGCGAGGTCAGCGTGATGGTTTCGCCGGCGGCGGCCATCTTCATCGCGGTTTCCAGGTCGAATTCCAAGCCCCGGTACAGCATGAGCTTGGAAAGACGAATGGCGATGGGTGGCCCGGCGGCAATGCGTTCGGCCATCTGCGTGGTGGTTGTTTCCAGCTCGTCCTCGGGAACCAGGCGGTTCAGGAAGCCGAGGCGGTGGGCCTCGTCGGCCTCAAGGAAATCGCCGGTGAACAGCATTTCGGCGGCGCGACCCAGGCTTCCCAGTGTGCGGGGATAGAGCCATGTGCCGCCAAATCCGGGAAACAAGCCGATGCGCACGTATGCGGACATGAAGCGAGCGCGCGGTGTGCCGATACGTATGTCGCACGCGCAGGCCAGGTCGAGGCCGGCGCCGGTGGCGACGCCGTTGACCATGGCGATGACGGGCTTTTCGCAGCGCTGCACGCCAAGGATCATGTCCTGCGCCAGTCTGAAACTGCGCCGAACCTGGTCGGCATTGCCGGAAGTCCATCCCTCGCCGGCGCCGTTGGAGGAGCCGCCCAGCTGGTTGAGATCTCCCCCAGCGCAAAAGGCGCGACCGGCTCCGGTGATGATCACCACGCGGACGTTGGGGTCGGTTTCGGCGGTGGCAATGGCGTCGGCGATTTCAACCTGCATTTGGTCGTTGAGCGCATTCAGCCGGTCGGGGCGATTGAGGGTGACTCGGGCGATGCCTGAATCGGGAGTGGTTTCGTAGATGACGAGTTCGTAGGCGGGCATCGAGGCGTGTTCCTAGGTTGAAAGTTCCTGGCTGCAAGCTGCTGGCGCCGAGTATAGCACGCTGAAGAACCCCTACGCAGTCCCCGGAATAGGTTATAATTTTGGTTGCAATAGGAGTTGCGCAATTGGGCCAACCCGCCCCGGTCATAGCGAGCCACCCTCCCCACTGCGATTGCGAGGCGTCTATCCCCGGTCAAAGCGAGCTACTTTCATCTGGCATTGTGAGCGAAGCGGGGCAAGCCCGTTGATGGGCGGCAACGGCCGTTCGCCCAGGTTGCGAGATTGCCGCGTCGCTATCGCTCCTCGCAATGACAGGTAGGGAGCGGCTCCTCGCAATGACAGGTAGGGAACGGCTCCTCGCAATGACAGGTAGGGAACGGCTCCTCGCAATGACAGGTAGGGAACGGCTCCTCGCAATGACAGGCAGGGAGCGGCTCCTCGCAATGACAGGCAGTGAAGGGCTCCTCGCAATGACAGGCAGGGAACGCTGTTGGCATGGCGGGACATCAACGCTTTTGGCGATGGCGGAGAAGGACTGTTTTGGCAAGGGCGAGGTATGGAGGAGCTCTTCGCGGTGACGCTAGGGGAACATGCTTCGCGATGGTGGACAATAGCGGCGCTCCCCGCCGTTTCAAAGGCGTGAGTCCTACTAATTTGGCATTGACTGACCAATGGAGGTGACGATTTGGAAACTACTAGAGATGGGGTTCTACTGGCCATAGATTGGGAAAACATCCGCCGGGGCGCGCAGCTCTATCAGCGCAGCGTGTCGCCGAGCACCTTGTACGACGCGATGAAGCGCGTCGGGGAAGTTTTTGGAGAAGTTAGGGGCGGCAAGGCTTTCGGAGATTGGGGGTTGCGCCCCGACGATGGGGCGGCATTCAGCGAAACCGGCATCCAGCCCTACCAGGCTCCGCGCACCATGGCGGGCAAGGATCGCAGCGACCCGGCCATGTTGCTGGAGGTCTATGACTGGCTGCGCGACCGGGATGATTGCGGCGTGATTGTCCTGGCGTCCGGCGATTCCGACTTCCAGATTCTTGTGGACCGAGCCAGGGAAATGGACCGGCGAATCGTGCTGTGCGCCTTCAGCCAGTCGGTGGCCCGCGACATGCTGGCGGTGGCGCCGCTGTTCCCCCTGGAGGCAGAGCTCGGAATACAACTGGCGGAACATGGGGACGTGCCGGTTCAGGAACAGCAAGAGGCTTTCGCTCACGACATTCTCCAGACCTTCGTGAGGGAGATGAACAAGCTGGAAAGCCGCATGAATTTCGTGGGCTACAATATGCTGTGTAACCAGTGGATGCTGGATTGGGGCATCGCCTGGAACGAGTATGAGTGCCGCAAGCTGGTTGACCAGTGGATCTACGAGGGAGTAATCGAACGGCACGACGTGTACAACCCCAACAACCCCCAGTTCCCCACCTCGGCCATACGGCTGGTGCGGACGAACGAACAGGTGCGGGACATGATGGGAATGAACCGACCTGCCATCAGCAACCCGGTCGTGACGGTGGAAGCCGCCGGGACCCAGTACGAGGCGGAGTAGGCATGGCCGATTTCAGTTACATAAACCACTTGGAATGCACCATCTGCGGGAACGAATTTCCGTACGACGGTTTGGCGACGGTGAGCGACTGTTGCGGCAAGGTGCTGTTCGTTCGCTACGATTTGTCCCGGCTGCGTCGGGATGTTGACCGAAGCGTATTCGACGGGCGCGCCTCCAATATGTGGCGCTACAACGAACTGCTGCCGGTGTCGGCGCCCGAGTCGGTGATCACGCTGGGCGAGGGCGGCACTCCCCTGCTGGACGCGACCACGCTGGCTGGCCAGGTTGGAATTCGCCGGCTGCTGATCAAGGAAGAGGGTCTCAACCCCACCGGCACTTTCAAGGCCCGGGGAATCGCCGCGGCCGTGTCCAAGGCGGTGGAAGTTGGCGCCACGGGGTTCACCATGCCGTCGGCAGGCAACGCGGCCGGGGCCGCGGCCGCATACTGCGCGCGGGCCGGAACGCCGGTCAAGGTCTTCATGCCCCAGGACGCCCCAGTGGCCAACAAGAAGGAATCCATCGTCGCCGGCTCGGAGCTCAACCTGGTGGACGGACTGATCAGCGACGCCGGTCGCATCGCCGTGAGCGTCGCAGCCGAGCATGATCTGTTCGACCTGTCCACCCTCAAGGAGCCTTGCCGCGCCGAAGGCAAGAAGACGATGGGGTTGGAAATCGCCCATCAATTGGGTTGGCGTATGCCGGACGCCATCGTTTATCCCACCGGGGGCGGCACTGGAATTATTGGGATGCACAAGGGGTTCCAGGAGCTGCTGGAACTGGGTTGGATTGAGGGCAGGCTGCCCCGGTTCTACGCGGTGCAAGCCGAAGGATGCCAGCCCATCGTCCAGGCATTCAACGACGGAACGGACACCGCGGATGCCTGGCCGAACGCAGCCACCAAAGCCGACGGCCTGCGAGTGCCCGGCCCGTTCGCTGATTACCTGATCCTCCAGGCGATTCGGGAGACCGGCGGCGGCGCGCTGGCGGTCAGCGACGACGAAATGGTGGACGCCATGTATCAGATGGCCGCCTCGGAGGGCATCATCGCCTGCCCGGAGGGAGCGGCCACGCTGGTGGGGCTGAAGCGCCTGCTGGCCGACGGCAGCATCGGAGCCGACGAAGAGGTGGTTCTGCTCAACACCGGCTCCGGCTACAAGTACCTGGATCTGCTGCGGGGCGCGGACGAGTAACGACCGTACCTCACGAACCACCGGCGGCGTGGCGCCATGCCGCCGGCGCTTCCACCCCCGGTCATTGCGGCGCTTCCACCCCTACTGTCATTGCGAGGCCTCCACCCCACTGTCATTGCGAGGCCGAAGGCCGTGGCAATCTCGACGCCAGGGAGAATGGCCGCCCGTCCCCGGCCGCCGGAGCGCCCTCGGCCGTTGGTTGTGGTCAACGAGATTGCCGCGCTACGCTCGCAATGACAGATTCGGAAGGCGCAATGACAGATGAGGCAGGAGCGACGCCCTGCGCTGTCATTGCGGCGCTTCCACCCCTACTGTCATTGCGAGGCCGCAGGCCGTGGCAATCTCGACGCCAGGGAGAATGGCCGCCCGTCCCCAGCCGCGGGAGCGCCCGGCCGTTGGTTGCGGTCAACGGGATTGCCGCGCTGCGCTCGCAATAACAGATTCGGAAGGCGCAATGACAGATGAGGTAAGAGCGCCGGCCCCCAGTGTCATTGCGGCGGTTCCACCCCACCGTCATTGCGGCGCTTCCACCCCTACTGTCATTGCGAGGCCTCCACCCCACTGTCATTGCGAGGCCGAAGGCCGTGGCAATCTCGACGCCAGGGAGAATGGCCGCCCGTCCCCAGCCGCCGGAGCGCCCTTGGCCGGCGCTGGCGCCCAACGAGATTGCCGCGCTGCGCTCGCAATGACAGATTCGGAAGGCGCAATGACAGATGAGGCGGGAGCGACGACCTGCGCTGTCATTGCGGCGCTTCCACCCCACCGTCATTGCGGCGCTTCCACCCCCACTGTCATTGCGGCGCTTCCACCCCCACTGTCATTGCGAGGCCTCCACCCCACTGTCATTGCGAGGCCGAAGGCCGTGGCAATCTCGACGCCAGGGAGAACGGCCGCCCGTCCCCGGCCGCCGGAGCGCCCGGCCGTTGGTTGTGGCCGACGGGATTGCCGCGCTACGCTCGCAATGACAGATGAGGAAGGCGCAATGACAGATGAGGCAGGAGCGCCGGCCCCCCGGTCATTGCGGCGCTTCCCCCCACCGTCATTGCGGCGCTTCCACCCCCACTGTCATTGCGAGGCCGAAGGCCGTGGCAATCTCGACGCCAGGGAGAACGGCCGCCCGTCCCCGGCCGCCGGAGCGCCCTTGGCCGGCGCTGGCGCCCGACGGGATTGCCACGCTGCGCTCGCAATGACAGATGAGGAAGGCGCATTGACAGATTGGGCGGGAGCGTCGGCCTGCGCGCGCAATGAGGGGGGCGAAGGGTTGGCATTGACAGATAAGAGGGTTTGCAACTGCGGATTGTGAGAGGGTTCGCTATGACGGGTGAGGGGGATGGTGATAAAGGCGGGGGCGGAGTGGAGCCGTCTGCGAATCGAGCGCGCGTGGAAATAGAAAATTAACCCACCGGCAACAGTTTGTTAACGGCGGCGCAATCGTGGGTTAACACCGCAAACATAGGATGATCGTGGTCAGATTCAATCGGACGCTGCGGCCGGCGCAACGGCCAGGCGCGGCAAGGCTACGTCCGGAAACCAAAAGGAGGCGCATATGCTTTCGGCCACGAAAACGTTGTTCAGTCACGAGGTGTTCCGCCACGGCGTTGAGGCGGTGAAGGAGTACCCGTTCTCATTGCGGCGGACGCTGCTGGCGTTGGGCGTGGGCCTGCTGGCAGTTGGGTTGCTGGCGTCATTCAACAAGGTCTTTGCCGTTGGCCCGGAGGAGGGCATAACCGGCGACGCCTATACCGACGCGGTGGTCACGGTGGTTGCGGCGGCCCTGGTGTTCTTCATGCAGGCCGGCTTCGCATTCCTGGGGGCGGGTTTGATTCGCTCCAAGAACACGACCAACTACCTAACCAAGTCGTTCATGGACTTCGCGATCGCATCCCTGGGCTTTTGGGCCTTCGGCTTTGCCTTCATGACTGGAGCCACGGTCGGCGGGTTCATCGGCGTAACCAATTTCTTCCTGATCGAAGGCAACTACGTTGACTGGATCTTCCAGATGGTGTTCGCCGCGACGGCCGCCACAATTGTGGCTGGCGCCATGGCGGAGCGGACCAAACTGCAGACCTACTTGGCGTACAGTTTCATCGTATCCGCGCTGGTGTATCCCATCTACGGGCACTGGGTTTGGGGCGATGGCTTTCTGGGCGCCATGGGGGCTCAGGACTATGCCGGATCAGGCGTGGTGCACGCCGTGGGCGGTTTCGTAGCGTTGGCCGGGGCCTTCGTGGTTGGCCCTCGCATGGGCAAGTTCGTGGGAGGACGCGCCCAGGAGTTGCCAGCGCACAGCACGCCGTTCGTGGTGGTGGGCACGTTCATCCTGTTCTTCGGCTGGTTCGGGTTCAACATCAACACCGGCGGTTCAATTGGCCTGAACGCGGTGAACACATTGCTGGCCGGCGCCACTGGAGCGGTGGTGGCCATGTACATCGGGTTGATCATAAAGGGCAAGGCGGACATTTTGCTGGCCTGCAACGGAGCGTTGGCGGGTCTGGTCGGCATTACGGCGCCGGTGGCCTTCGTTGACCCGTGGGCGGCGGTGGCGATTGGCGCTATCGCGGCGCCCATCATGTACGGGTCGGTGAAGTTCGTGGAAAACGTGCTGAAGGTGGATGACCCGGTGGGGGCGATCAGCGTGCACGGCGTAACCGGTCTTTGGGGACTGTTGGCCGTCGCGATATTCGCCAACAACCCCGGCGACGGCGTGGTGGGACTGGTTGGCGGCAGCGCCTTGCTCATCGTGCCGCAGGTGGTCAGCATCATCGCGGTGGTGGTTTGGTCTCTGGTGACTGGGTTTGCCCTGTTCTTCCTGTTGAAGTTCACCATGGGAGTCCGGGTCAGCGAGGCCGAAGAGACGGAAGGTCTGGACATATCCGAGCACGGCATCCAGACATACCCCGAGTCGGCTGCCGTCAGCTGAGTTCACAGACAGAAATTTTCCTCTCCTCACTGCGGGAGCCGGAGGTAGTGGCCACCTCCGGCTCCCCATTTTGATGTGATTGTCGCTTCGTCCGCCGCCCTCCCGCCCCGGCGGCCGTTGGTTGTGGGCTGCGAGATTGCCACGGCCTACGGCCTCGCAATGACAGTTGGGGGCGGACGGCCGTTGGTTGTGAGCTGCGAGATTGCCACGGCCTACGGCCTCGCAATGACAGTTGGGGGCGGACGGCCGTTGGTTGTGAGCTGCGAGATTGCCGCGGCCTTCGGCCTCGCAATGACAGTTGGGGGCGGACGGCCGTTGGTTGTGAGCTGCGAGATTGCCACGGCCTACGGCCTCGCAATGACAGTTGGGGGCGGACGGCCGTGGGTTGTGAGCTGCGAGATTGCCGCGGCCTTCGGCCTCGCAATGACAGTTGGGGGCGGACGGCCGTGGGTTGTGGGCCGCGAGATTGCCGCGGCCGTCGGCCTCGCAACGACAGTTGGGAGGCGTCTTGCAGTGACAGAAGGCGGGGCGAGCCGCTTCACGAAAGGGCTGTATAATGCGGGCTTATGTGGCCCGCTGCACGTGTTTGGGACGCCTGGGCGACGACCCGCCCGACCAGGTCTCAGAATGGTCATCAATGACTGGTCCAGAAAACACGGGAGGATTGAGATGGTTATCAGCAAACAGGCGACAACCTACCAAGTTGACATCGAGGATGTGGAATATCTGCGCCACGGCGATGCGCCATTGCTGGCGCGGCTTTTCAAGCCACGGGGCAGTGGGCCGTTTCCCATCATGGTGGAACTGCACGGCGGCGCCTGGGTGCGCGGGAATCGCCTGGATGGCAACGCGGCCAACGAAGCCCTGGCGCGCAACGGCATAATCGTGGCGGCCCTGGATTTTCGGGTTCCGCCGGATGCGTCGTATCCCGCCTCTTTCGCCGATATTCACTACGGTATCCGCTGGTGCAAGGCGCGCGCCGAGTCCTGGAACGGCACCGGCAAAAGAGTGGGAGCCATGGGAACCTCCAGCGGCGCTCACCAGGCCATGCTGTTGGGGATGCGGCCCCATGACCCTCGATACGCCGCGCTGCCGGCATCCAACGGGATGGGGAGCATGGACGGAATATGGACCGCTGACGGAACAGGGAGCGTTGATGGAACGCTGGGCTGCGTGATCATGGTGTCCCCGGTGATCGATCCACTGGGGCGGTACCAGTATGCCAAAGGGTTGCGGGATGACTGCACCCCGCCAGAGGGCATGGCCGAGCGCGTCGTACCGATGCACGACATGTACTGGGAGACTGAAGACAACATGATCGAGGCGGCGCCGGCCCGCGCCCTGGCGTCCGGCGAAATCATGGAACTGCCGCCCACGTTGTGCGTGGCCCGCAGCTACGAAGAAGCGCACCCTCGACCGGACCTGGACGAGTTCATCGCGCAATACCGGAAGGCCGGCGGCGACATCGACGTCAACATCTTCGAGGGAGAGGGCGAACGGATCCTGCAGGATGTGTCCACGCCGGTGGCGCAGGAAGCGCTGGACCTGATGACCGCGTTCATCCGGCGGCATCTGGGGTAGGATAAGGCGGCGCCGGCTTCGCGTTGGCCGGCGCCAATCGACGCCGAATGATGGGCGCGTCGGGCCCATCGCCTCCGGGGTATTTTTTGGGAACGCTAGGGCCATCCACGGGCGGGATGCCGCCAGGCAACGACTAGAGTTCGCCAACCACCCGGGCAACCAGTCAAGCCAGCTCAACAGGAAGAATGATATGGCGACATCGCAGGAACAGCAGCGCAGTTTTCTGGCCCAGAGGGCGCATCGGTTCCTGGCGGCGTTGGTATTTCGGGATTTCCGGTTCATGGCCTTGGCCACGCTGTGCAGCAGCAGCGGCGCCTGGGCGCTGATCGTGGCGCGAGGAGCCTGGGTGTATGGGATTCCCGAGTTGGAAGGGACCCAGGGCCTTTGGGTGGGCCTGATCACGTTCTCGGCCATGTCGCCGCGCTTCTTTGCTACCCCGTTCATCGGGTACCTGGCCGACAAGATGACCCGCAAAACCCTGCTGCAGCGGGTGTATATTCTGCAAATCGCCCAGGCTTCGGTGATGGCCGGCCTGGTGATGACGGGAGTCAGCAACCCCTGGTACGTGGTGGCCCTGGCCGTGATCAACGGTACGTTGCGCACCGCGCAGATGACGGCCGCGCAGTCGCTGACGCCCAACCTGGTGGACCGGGAACGACTGCCCAACGCGGTGGCCCTGAATCAGGCTATGCAACAGGGTTCCCGCGCCGTGGGTCCGGCCATCCTGCTGTTGATTTCGATTACGGTGAGTAGCGAAGCCATATTCGGATCGGGAGGCATTGCCTTTTCGCTACAAAACCTGGCGGTGTTCCTGGGCACGTCGGCGATAGTGTTTTGGTCCTGCGCCATCTTCTACTTGGTGGCGTTGCTGGCGGCTCTCAACATCAGGACCGTATCGACCGGGGCGATCAACCGGCGGCGCGGGTTTTGGGCGAACGCCGCCGCCGGGTTCGTGTACGCCTACACCACGCCGTTGATTTTCGGGATATTGCTGATGGCGGTGGCGCACTGTGTGCTGGTGATGTCCTTCGAGTCGATGCTGCCGCCGCTGGCCCTGGAGAAACTGTCGCCAGACGGGGTCACGTTCAACGCCAACGATGTATACGCCCTGATGGCGGCGCTGGGCGTAGGTTCCCTGTTTTCGTCGGTATTCGTTGGGGGCATCGTTAACCACCTGACGCGGGGCAAGGTATTTTTGCTGTTGGGGTTCACCAGCAGCCTGACGCCCATCGGGATGGGACTGTCCCAACAAACGGGCGTTTCGATAATCGCGGCGGTTCTGATGGGGCTGGGCACGTCGGGCTTCATGACCATCACCCACACCGTGATCCAATCGGTTGTGCCGGACGAGATACGGGGCCGGCTGTCGTCGGCGTACTCAATGCACATCGGTGGCAGCATGGCCTTCGCCAACCTGTTGTACGGCAGCCTGGCGGACATCTGGTCGGCTGGATTGGTGATGGCGGTATCAGGCGCCGCGTTCACCCTGGTGGTGATCGGCACGGTGGTCGGCAGCGGATTCTGGCGCGGCATCTACTTCCGGGGCACGGCTCGCCCAACGGCGGCTACAGCTGGCCCGGTTGGAGGAGACGACTGAGGGACTCGGCAGCTGGGACGTAGGATCGGCGGGCCTGAATGCGAGCGGTGGTTGGTTGGGAGCAACTGCGGGATTGCCGCGGCCTGTGGCCCGGCAATGACAGGAACTGTAGGGCGGATGGTCGTTGGTTGTGATCGACGAGATTGCCACGGCCTTTGGCCTCGCAATGACAGTTTAAGGGGAGCGCCTCGCGATGACAGGTGGGGGAGCGGCTCGCAATGGCAGAAGCAAAGCCTCCTCCCATACTGTCATTGCGAGCGAAGCGCGGCAATCTCGTTGCCCGCAACCAACGGCCGTTCGCGTCGGAACCAGATTGCCACGGCCTTCGGCCTCGCAATGACAGGTGGGGGAGTGGCTCGCAATGACAGGTGGGGGAGTGGCTCGCAATGACCGGTGGGAGGGCGGCTCGCGATGATGGGTTGGGGTGGTGGCGGTGATGGGGCGAGTGGTGGTTGGTTGTGGGGGTGATGGCACTGCAATATCGGACCACCGGGAAGTTATCAGAGGCAACCGGGCTGGAGCCGCTCAATGGTGATACACTTCTAGCAAACCGCAACAGGCCAAGTCATCGCAAACCGGACAGCTTATTTGAACCATCACGCCGCGCCAAATGACACGTGTGCGGGAGCAAAGACCTGCGGTCGCAATGCTCCCTGCGCAACGCCGGAGGCGGCGCGGCAATCGCTCACGTAGATTCGCGTTTGCTGCAACGGCAAGGAAGCGATTGCAATCTGATAGCGTCTGCGCTGTTTGCGCCAATGGCGGCCAAAACAAACCACTCTTCGAGGCGAGCAAATTGACCACTACGTTTAGCGACACTACCACTATCTCCTGGGACGACCCGCTGTCCGCAATTGAGCGGGGTTATGAGCTGGGTTGGAGCGACGGGCTGCCGATCGTGCCGCCCACCACCGCGCGAGTCGCTGAGTTCATCGGCTACGCCGGCCGCGCACCGGATGAAGCGCTGGGTGAACTGCCCGAGCGGCGCCGAGTCATCACCGTGGAGAAAGCCGCGGCCAACGCGGTGATGGCGGGCTGCCTGCCAGAGTATTTCCCCGTCGTGCTGGCCGCCACCGAAGCGATGTTGGACCCGGTGTTCAACCTGGTGGGCCCGTCGTCCAGCATGGGCGGCGCCGCCGTCTTGTGCATCGTCAACGGCCCCATCAGAGGCGAAATCGGCCTGAACAGTCGCAATAACCTGTTTGGTCCAGGCAACCGGGCCAATGGCACCATAGGTCGTTCCATCCGATTGATATTGATGAACGCCTGCGCCGCGGTTCCGGGTCTCTTCGACCGCAGCGTAATCGGACATCCGGGCAAGTACACCTACTGCATCGCCGAAGCGGAAGACGAGACGCACTGGACGCCGCTGCACGTGGAGCGGGGCTTCGACGCCGGCGACAGCGCGGTGACGGTCTTCGCCGGGGAGAGCCCCCGCCAGATCCGCGCCGTGGGCCGCCCGGAGGCGATCCTGTACGCCATGGCGGACGTGGCGTCGTCGCTGGGCACGTCAATGTCCACCTCTGGGTCCGTGGGCGATGTTTCGGTGGGCATTCGTCAGGGTCAGATTGTGGTAACATTCGCAGGCAACAGCAACCTGTGGCGGGACTGGACCAAGGAGAGGATCCGCGAATATCTACACGCCAACATCCAGCGCTCGGTGGCGGACCTGAAACGCGGCCTCGTGCTGCGGGGCGACATCGAACCGGGCGACGAAGCCGAGATGGTATCCTTGATACCGGAACCGGAGGACATTCTGGTATTGTTCGCCGGGGGTGAGGAATCCAACATGGCTTCGGTGATCCCGAGTTGGGGGCCGAAGGTGGGATCCACCGCCGTGACGAAGGCAATACGCACCAATTAGGGGCGGATGAACTTTCGATTTTCCGCAAGAAAACAGGACTTCTGGAGGCGCAAATCATGGCAACCCAACAATACACGCTGGTGAATCCAGTCACCGAGCCGATCATCGCGCCGTTCGATGGCGCGCCGCGCCTGCCTTCGCTGGCCGGCACCCGGGTGGGATTGATCGACGATAGCAAACGCAACGCCGACGTACTGCTGGAAGAGTTGGCGGAGGTCCTGCGCAACCGGTACGAGATTCGCGAGGTTCGTTGGCTCCGCAAACCCAGCGCATCGCGACCCGCTGACCCCGACGAATTACAGGAGCTGGTCGCCAACGTGGATTCGGTGGTGGTAGCGATTGGGGATTGAGGGAGTTGCAGCGCGTGCAGTGTGCACGACGGAATTCACGTTGAGAAGGCCGGCCTCCCCTCCGCGACAATTTGCACCGACCGATTCATACCTACCGCCAAAGGCATGGCCAAGATGTGGGGCGCCGAGGATTACCCAACCATCTTCACGCAGCATCCCATCGAGAACCTGGACCGCCCGGCCCTGCGGGAACGAGCAGAAGGGCTGGCGAGCGAAGTAGTGGCCATCATTACCGGCGGCTAACGCTAAACCAGCATGGCAAGCCAACTGTAGGGGCGGGTTTCAAATCCGCCCCTATTGCATGGCCAGTGGGGTTGCGGGATGGAAGCGGCCGTTTGTTGCGGTCGGCGAGATTGCCACGGCCTTCGGCCTCGCAATGATAGCGGAGGGAGGGCGCTCGCAATGACAGCAGGGGGAGAGCTCGCGGTGGCAAGGGGAGTGATGGCTCGCGGTGAATCCCCACCTGTCATTGCGAGGAGCGATAGCGACGCGGCAATCCCGATGCTTGGGCGAGTGGCCGCCGGGGTGGGGGATGGCGGCGGTTGGTTGTGGTCGGCGAGATTGCCACGGCCTTCGGCCTCGCAATGACAGCTGGGGAGGGCGCTCGCAGTGACAGCGGGGGGAGAGCTCGCGGTGGCAAGGGGAGTGATGGCTCGCGGTGAATCCCCACCTGTCATTGCGAGGAGCGATAGCGACGCGGCAATCCCGATGCTTGGGCGAGTGGCCGCCGGGGTGGGGGATGGCGGCGGTTTGTTGCGGTCGGCGAGATTGCCACGGCCTTCGGCCTCGCAATGACAGCGGAGGGAGGGCGCTCGCAATGACAGCAGGGAGGGCGCTCGTAATGACAAACCGGAGGCGCGTTTCGCCGTTACAGGGGCAGGCGTTTCGCAGTGAAAAGGCGGGGTTGCGTCTCACATGCAGGGCGCCGGATCGCGCAACAGCGCAAACCCCATAGACAAATCGGCGCCGGAAGCTCCAAGCGACAAGCGACTAACGGCCGCCCAAAGCCACCTGCACCATACGTTTCTCCAGGGCCAGGGCCATCTCAGTGGCTAAATTCGCGCGGTCGTGTTCGCCGATCACGCCCACGAAAGCTACGCCCAACAACCGGCCCACGCGGAAATCGATCACGGTGGACGACAGCAACCCAGCCGGCCCGCCTTGCAGCACCTGCAAACCCACCGATTCATCGTAGAAACCTTGAGTATCCACCCTCGAGACCGAAATAATCTGCTGGCCAGAACCCACGCTTTGCCCAACGTTGTCCTCGAAGTCCTTCAAGAAGATGTCGGACATCCATCCCGCCACTTGATCGGGGTTTTCGAAAAGGTGGACTACCGTGGCGCCGACGAAGTTCACTCCGCCCGTTGGAACTACGTCTGAAGTAGGCACGAACTCGCGCATGAAACCACCGATGCGGCCAGCGTCGCGAAACCGGGCGGCGGTGCTGCCATCGAAGCCGTTCTCGGCCATTTCGGCGTTGTCCAGAGGACCCGAGCGCGCAAGTTGGTAACCCCGTAGGTCTTCGGGCAAGTCGGCCGTTTCCAACGTCATGTATTCCAGGTCGGCCTCTCCTACACGGTAAGTGGCGGTCCACAGGGGATTGGATGACACGGCGGGATTCCTCCTGGGTTGGGCAAGGGAATGCAGAGGGGGCAGGACAACCCGCCCCCTCCTGGTCAAGAATGGTCAGGCGGCCACCATGGGATAGACGTGGCGACCCCGGGACATTTCGACCGGCACGTCGGTGCGCGTCCATTCGTGGCCGCCGTCGTTGCTGCCGTACACGTGGCCATCCCGGTCGCAGCAGTAGATATTGCTGGGCGCGTTGCGGTCGATGGCGATCTGGAACATGCGGGCCGGCGCCACCTCGCCCAGGTCCACCCGCTCCCAGGTTTCGCCAGCGTCGGTGGAGCGAACCAGTACGCCGGCGTCCACGGTGCCGGCCGGGGCGCTTCCGCCGCCAGCTCCCGCCGCCAGGTACATCTTGCTGGGGTCGGTGGGATCCACAACCAGGTCGCGGCAGTAGCTGCCGCCTTCGAACATCTCGTCGATGGGCACAAATTCCCAGTCCTTGCCGCGCTGACGGCTACGGAACATCGCCAGCTGGGTGATGATGTACACCAAGCCAGGCGAAGCTGGATTCACCTGCACTCCGTGGAGGTCCACCGGACCCAGGCGCGTGTAGTGGCCGTCGGTGATGCAGGACCAAGTCTCGCCGCCGTCGCGGGATGCGATCAGGCCGCCGACTTCGATGGCGCCGTACACGTCGTCGGGATGCGCCGGGTCGATACTGATCCCGATGACCCGTTTGACGATCTCATGGGGGTTCATGGTGATGTGAGGATGCAGCAGGCCCTCGGTGTTCAACTGACGCCACGAATCGCCGCCGTCATCGGAACGGCATACCCGACCCCGGTCATATCCGGCGAACATGATGGACGAGTCATTGGGATGGGCCGCCAGCGACCAAACATCGCCGCTCATGGTGTCGGTGCGACGCCAAGTCTCGCCCCGGTCGTCGGTTCGGTACACGCCATCCTGGGTGCCGGCGAAGATCGTTGCCGGTCGGTCGGGATGGGCCATCAGGGCGCGAACCTGAGGGTTCTCCGGCAGGCCATTTTCGATTGACACCCATTGGGCCTCCCCTTCGGTGAGCCGGTACATGCCGCCCTCGCCCAGGGGCGTTCCTTCCGCGCCCACGATGAGGGCGCTTTCGCCGGCCAGGCCGACATAGACGTTGGTGTTGTGCGCGGTAATGGTGGTCATGGCGATTTCTCCTGTTGGCGCATGGTTCTGATTCTGCAGATTGTTGGCCGCTTTGCCCCCAATGTCAAGGGGCGGCAGCGGGCGTCGTGGATGCGGCCGCTGTGGTCACGGCCACATGATCCAACCCGTGTGATTGGTTCGGGCGCGGAACAGGTGGCCGCCACCGGTGGTCACGTACAGGGTGCGCATGTCCGCGTCCCCAAAGCAGCAATTGGTGGGTCGATCAACGCGCATGGGGTGGGTTTCCAGAACTCGGCCGGTGGGCGAGAAAACGTAGATCATGGGGCCAGGGCCAGCGGCTTCCCATCCAGCGCACACGATTATGTTCCCGTCCTCGTCCAGCGTCATGCCGTCGACGCCGCGCTGCACTCCCTGGCTACCCTGCCCGCGCAGGTCGCCGTCCGCCGCGCCGCCATCGATGCCGAAGGTGTGTAGGGTGGCATACTCCCCCAGCGAACCATCGTCGTTGATGGGATACGCCCGCAGCTCGCGCCGGCGGTCCGCGCCGTAGTCGCTCTGCGCCACGTACAAGGTCTGTTGGTCGCGGCTGATCAGGATGCCGTTGGGACGCGAAATATCGGTGGTGGCCCGCGTCAGTTCCCACTGGTCATTGCCCTTGGGGTCCAGGCGCAGTACCGACATATGGTCGAGTTCCTGGGGGCCACTTTCGCCGATGCCGGAATACGGGTCGGTGAACCAGATGCGGCCCGACTTGTCCACCACCAGGTCATTGGGGTTGTTGTGACGTTTGCCATCGAGCAGGTGCGGCATTGACGTGGCGGTGTTGCCGGAGGCGTCGAATCTGGCGATGCGCCGGCGGCCCTGCTGACAGCCGTACAGGTTGCCCCGGGCGTCGAAGCACAAACCGTTGGTGTTGAAGGTCTCGTTGAAATACTCGGAGACTTCTCCGGTCTTCGGATCATAACGCAGGATTCGGGAAGCTGGGATGTGTGTGAACAGCAGCGCCTCCCCATCCCACACCGGCCCTTCCGCGGTTCCGCCATAAGGTCCGGCCACCAGCTCGAAATTCCAGGACATGGTTGCACCTCCGTTGCTGTTGGGCGCAGTTTAGCACGGCCAGGCCCACTCGGGCAGATCAGGCTCGCGTGTGGCGACGCCGCAACCGGGCGGCGTCAGCTGGCGGGGAGCCTGCGCCGGCCGAGGGATTGCTCGGTTAGGGAAGTTTGGGTCGGAGAAACACTGGTAGCGTAGAATCCGGTGCGAGAGCCATTTGTTGCCGGGCCGATGTCCTGACGGGCAATGATCGCCGACACGCGTAGAGGCGGGTGGCCACCCGCCCCTATCGCGCCTGGGGAACGTATTAGGGAACTTGCTTTGGCAGCTTACCGGCCACGCAGTCGCGGGTCCAGCGTATCCCGCAGGGCGTCTCCCAGGAAGTTGATGGCGAACACCACCACTGAAATGGCGATGCCGGGGAACACGGCCAGCCACCAGGCGATGCGGATTTCCTCGGTGCCGCGAGTCAGCATACCGCCCCAGGTGGGGATGTCGGGAGGTACGCCAACGCCCAGGAAGGACAGCGAGGCTTCTATGATGATGGCGAACCCCAAGGTGATGGTGCCCAGCACGATGTAGCTGGCTACCACGTTGGGCAGGATGTGCCGCAACATGATGCGTATCGAACCGGCGCCGATGGCTTGGGCTGCCAAAGTATAGTCCAGTTCCTTGATGCTCAGCACCTGGGAACGGATCACCCTGATGGTGCCCGGCAAGAGGATGACCAATAAGGCGATGATGACGTTGTTGGCCGAACCGCCCAAGACCGCCACCAAGCCCAGGGCTAGGATTATGGGCGGAAAGGCCATCATTGCGTCCACGATGCGTTGCACCGCCAGGTCGAAGGCGCCGCCGATGTAGGCGCTGAGAATCCCGATCAACGCGCCTAGGGTTACGCCGATGCCCACGCTGAGCAGGCCGACGTAAATGGAAATTTGGGAGCCGGCGATGAGGCGACTGAGCTCATCCCGCCCCAGGTGGTCGCTACCCAGCCACGCGCCGGGACCAGGAGGCAGGTATTTCTCCTCGTGGGCTCGGACATCCAGCGGGTCATGGGGCAGCAGGGCTGGGAATGCGTAGGAAAGGGCCGCCGCCAGAATGGTCAGCAGGATGATGACTCCGCTGACCGCCCCCAAAGGCTTGGAGCGGGCAAAACTGACTAGTTTCTGCGCCCCGGTTTGGCGAGGGCGCATTTCCAGCATTTGGGCGTCTGCGTTGGGGGTTACGGCCACCCCCTGCCCGGGGTTTGTAGTGGTCATTCGGCTAATTCTCCGTTCGCGCTTCCGGCAAGATGCGCCAAGTCTAGGCGTACCGGATGCGTGGATCCAGCAGTCCGTACAAGAGGTCAACCAGCAGGTTGATGATCACGATGGACACTGCGATGACGATGATGATCGCCTGGATGGTGGGGAAGTCTCGCTGGAACACCGTTTCGATGAGCAAAGTTCCGATGCCCGGCACCTTGAAGATACTTTCGATGATGACGGTGCCGCCGAAGAGCCGCCCAAACTGCCAACCGGAGATGGTCAATATGGGCAGCACCGCGTTCTTGAGGCCGTGGCGCACCAGCACGATGCGCTCGGCCAGCCCTTTGGCTCTGGCGGTGCGCATATAATCTTCCCGGATGATTTCCATCATGGACGAGCGGGTCACCCTGGCGATGAACGCCATGTCATAGAACCCCAGGGCCAGGGCCGGCAAGAACATCTGCTGGATGTTCTTCCACGGGTCGTCCCAAAGGTCGGCGTAACCCAGCGGCGGCAACCAGTTGAAGCCGCGGGACAGCACCAGGACCACCAGCAGGCCAGCGAAGAAGGTGGGTATGGAAATTCCCACCAGGGATATGACCCTGGACACGTAGTCGATCAGACTGTCTGGCTTGATGGCGGAAATTACGCCGAGGGGCACCGCGAACACCACCGCGATGATGATGGCCAACACCGCCAGTTCCAGCGTGCGGAATATCCGGTCGCCGACCAGCCTCGTAACGGGCTGGCCTGATCGCCATATGGAAGTGCCCAAATCGCCCTGCACCAGGCCGCCGATCCAATCCACGTACTGGATCACGATGGGGCGGTCGGTGCCCAACTGCCTCCTGAGGTCTTCGAGTTCTTCCTGGGTGAAGGAGGCGTCACCCTCGCTCAATATCACCAGAGCCGGGTCACCGGGCAGCAATCGCATCACCGTAAACACGATGATAGTGACCAGCAGCACGGTGGGTATGATCAGCAGAACCCGTTTGAATGCGTATTGTCGCATAACCCTTGCCTTCCGTTACAACGCAACATAGGGGCGACCCAAGAGCCGCCCCTACGTCATACGATCAAACCGTTCCCGGTTACCGGTCCAGCCACAGGTCTTCGTGCTTGAACTGGTATTGCACGGTGGACGGGGCGTTGAATCCCTTCACGTCCTTGTGCACCAGCCAGAACAACTGACCAAGTTGCAGCGTGACCCAGTGGTTGTCTTCGAAGCTGTGCATCCACACTTCGGCTTCCTTGTTGATCTCGCGCCGAGCCTCTGGGTCCAGCTCGACCTTTTGGCGTTCGAACCAATCGACCACCAGGTCATGGGACCAGTCGGTGTAGTTGCGGGTTCCACCCTTCAGGTACACCCCGCCGTACACGGCGTCGGCGTCATAGACCACCATGCCTTCGCCCTGGCAGCTGATTTCCCAGTCGCCCTCGGCGTCGGCGGCGCGAGAGGTGCCGTACTTGCTGTAGCCCGCCGCGCTGGGCAGGGTCTCGATGTCGCCGGTGATGCCCAGGGCGTCCTGCAGCTGCTGCTTGACGACCTGACACTGGTCGGGGTAGTTGCCGACCTGGCGCACCGTGTATTGCACTTCAAATCCGTCGGGAACGCCCGCTTCGGCCATCAGCGCCTTGGCGTCGGCCAAGTCCTGCTGTCCTTCAGGCGTGTCCTTGGGGCGTATGCCGGGCCAGTCGAGACACACCTCGTTGGCGTGGGCCAGGCCCATGAGCGGGCAATAGCTGCCGCCGGAGTTGTCGAACACGCGCTCGTCAATCTCCTGCCGGTCCACGGCCAAGTTGATGGCCTGACGCACCTGGTGGCTCTGGAATTGCGGCTTCTTCACGTTGAGCATCAGGCCCCAGTTGGTGCCAGCCGCGATGGGATGCGCCACGTAGTCGCCGTCGGTAGTGCGCTCGAGGTCGAAGTATTGCGTGGGGGACAGGTTGGTGAACCCGCCGTTGGCCATGTCCAACTGTCGCGCCTCGAATTGGGCGATCAGACGGTCCTTGGCCTGGCCGGTGAAGATGTAGTGCTCGATGCGGTCAACGAACGGACGGCCTTCCTTGAAGTAATCTTCGTTCTTGCTGACCTTGTAGAAGTCGCCGACCTGGTATTCTTCCAGAACGTAGGGGCCGGAGGTGGTTCCGCGATCGATGATGTTCTCACCCAGGTTCAGGAAACACGGGTTGGAGGCGTCGCGAACCGCGCAGTTGGCGTCGGAATCCAGCATGTGGCCCGGGAGCACCTTGGCGTAGTCGATGGCCAGGAACTTGATGAAGGCGCCAGAAGCGAACTGGAGGTTGAACTCGACGGTTTTGTCGTCGATGGCCCTCAGCACATCATCTTGATTGAGCGCGGTGCAGTCTCCGCCATCTTTGTCGGCCACTTCCATCCTGACCGTGTAGTTGCGCCACAGTCCAGACCGTCCGGTGCTGTTGCAGGGATTGGCGTAACGCGAGTGGGTGGAGATTACGTCGGCCGACGTGATTTCCGTACCGTCGGTCCACTGCATGTCATCGCGCAGGTGGAAGGTGTAAGTCAGGCCGTCGTCGCTCACGTCCCAAGACTCAGCCAAGTCGCCGGTGATGGCGTTGGTGTCCACGGTGTCGTACTGCACGATTTGGTTGTACAGCTGGGAGTAGGAGATGACGCTGGACAGCGAGGATGAACCCAAGGGGTCCCAGTCCCTGGTATCCGCGTAGGCGGACATGAGCAGGGTGCCGCCGTACTTGGGGCCGGCGCTGGGGGTCGGCGTGGCCACCGCGCGAGGTGTGGCGGTGGGAGCCGGCGTGTTCGTGGGTCGCGCCGTGGCCTGAGCGGCCTGGGGAATTGGGGTATTGGTGGGCTGCGTTTCGGCGGGAGCGGCCGGCGCCTCGGTGGCGGCCGCGGCTGGCTCCTCAGCAGTTGTGGGTTGTTGCGTCGCGGCGGGGGCGGGTTCTTCTGCCCCTCCGCAGGCCATGCCTACCATCAACGCGATAACGCCGGCTGCCAGCAACGGCATTCGCAGAGACAGTCGGCCCAAGGTGAGTGGCTTCATATCGATGTGAACCTCCCAGCGTCGTTACGACGGATATAATGAACTCGTCGACCGTTCGCTTGACGGTCGCGCCCGCGTGAGTCGCTTGGGCCCCCCGGATTTGGCCATTGTGAAATTTGCCACAATCCGTGAGACACGGGGCGGAATATTATCCTAGCCATGTTGGCCTGTCAATAGTCCGCAAGCCCTCACCGGGTCGTTTACGAAAACCGCGCTTGTTTGGATCTGGCAATGCGCGTGGGTGGCCGCCCAGAGAACGGCCGTTGAATCTAGCGACCCCGGAGCCGGGGGTCCAGGGTGTCGCGCAGGGCGTCGCCCAGGAAGTTGATGGCGAAAACCACAACGGAGATCGCCAAACCGGGAAACACCGCCAGCCACCAGGCGGTGCGGATATATTTCTGCGCTCCCTCGGTGAGCATCCCGCCCCAGGTGGGGATGTCCGCGGAGATGCCAACTCCCAGAAAGGTAAGAGACGCTTCAATGATGATCGCCAAGCCGAGGGTAATCGTGCTCAGGACGATGTAGCTTGCCACCACGTTGGGCAGGATGTGCCGCAGCATGATGCGCCAGGGCCGCGCGCCCACGGCCTGAGCCGCCAGGGTGTAATCCAACTCCTTGATGCTCAGCACCTGGGCTCGGATCACCCTGATAGCGCCAGGCAGCAGAATAACCACCAGCGCCGCCACGATGTTGTTTACTGAGGAACCCAACACCGCGGTCAGTCCCAACGCCATGATGATGGCGGGAAACGCCATCAGCGCGTCCACCACTCGTTGTATGGTCAAGTCGATGATGCCGCCCACGTAGGCGCTGACGATGCCGATGATGGTTCCCAGCGAAATTCCGATGATGACGCTGGCCAGACCCACGTACATGGAAACTCGCGCGCCAAAGATCACCCGGCTGAACACGTCCCGGCCCAACTCGTCGGCTCCCAGCCACGCGTTCGCCGTCGGAGAGATGAACGGATCGTGGGTCAGATCCAACGGGTCGTAGGGAGCGATCAACGGAGCGAAAATGGCGGTCAGAATCGTCACTATGATTATGGCCGCGCTCACCGCCCCCAGCGGTTTGGTCCTGCAGAAGGCGCCAATCCGCTTGATTGTTCCCTGCTTGGGGCGAATATCGAGCTGCGGTTCTGCCGAAACCCCCGGGGCAACCTGTCCGGTGTTGGTGGTAGTCATGCCTCACACTCCCGGTGAAACGGATATGCGCGTTCTCGTGGGAATTTGCCCGCCTGACCTCAGGCGTAGCGAATTCGAGGATCCAGCCAGCCGTACAGCAGGTCCACCAGGAGGTTGATGACGACTATGGACAGCGCCACGATCACGATGACCGCCTGGATGGTGGGGAAGTCGCGTTGGTAAACCGCGTCGATGAGCAATTGCCCCACGCCGGGTATCAGGAATATCTTCTCGATGACCACGGTGCCGCCAAACAAACGGCCAAACTGCCAGCCCGAAATGGTCAGGATGGGCAGAACCGCGTTTTTCAACCCATGCCTGGAGAGCACCAAACGCTCGGCCAAGCCCTTGGCCCGGGCCGTGCGCATGTAGTCCTCCCGCAAGATCTCCATCATGGATGAACGCGTTACCCTGGCGATGAAGGCCATGTCGTAGAAGCCCAGGGCCAGGGCCGGCAGCATCAATTGCTTCAGGTTAGCCCAGGGGTCTTCCCAGATGTCCGAGTAGCCCAACGGCGGCAGCCAGCCGAACGCTCGAATCAGGATCAACGTCAGGAGGATGCCGCTGAAAAAGGTCGGAATCGATATGCCGACCAGGGTGAATACCCTTGAAACGTAGTCAATGGGGCTGTCGGGCTTGATCGCCGACAAAACGCCCAACGGCACGGCGCATACCACCGCCAACGCGATGCCCAGAATGGCCAATTCAATGGTGACCGGAATCCGTTCGCCCAGCCGCTCCATCACCGGGCCGCCCCACCAGAACGAAGTTCCGAAATCGCCGCGGACCAAGCCGGACACCCAATCTAAGTACTGGACTACGATTGGGCGATCCGTCCCCAACTCAATGCGGAGGAGGCGGAGTTCCTCCTCGGTGTACGCGGCGTCGTCAGCGCTCAGGATCGCCAGCGCCGGGTCGCCCGGTATCAACCGCATCACCACGAAGACGATGACGGTCACCAGCAAAACTGTGGGGACGAACAATCCGATGCGTTTGATGGCGTACTGTCTCATTTGGCCACCGCGCCCATTGTGGTCCCCTTGCCGAACGCCGCAGAATCTGCTTGGTTCGGCAAGGGGACGCCTTGCGTTCAGCGAGTTGCTTCAGTCGGCCTAACGGTCGAACCACAGATGCTCTTGCTTGAAGCCATACTGGAGGGTCTGTGGAGCGTTGAACCCCTTGATGTCCCGGTGCATGACCCAGAAATTCCGGCCCAGGGTCAAGCTGACCCAGTGGTTGTCGGAGAAGTCGTGCAACCAGCGTTCCGCCACCCTGTTGATCTCACGGCGCTTTTCGGGATCGAGTTCTACCTTTTGTTCCTCGAACCACGCGGCGATTTCGGGCGCTTCCCAATCGGTGTAGTTGCGGGTTCCGCCCTTCAGGAAAATTCCGCCGTAGATGGCGTCGGGGTCCAGCACCGTCATGCCGTCGGCCTGGCACGCGATCTCCCAATCGCCCTTGGCGTCCGGCGGGCGCGAGGTGCCGTACTTGGCGTAGCCAGCTGCGCTGGGCAGGGTTTCAATCGGTCCCGTGATGCCCAGGAATTCCTCCAGGTCCTGCTTGATCACCGAGCATTCGGCGGCGTAGGTTCCCACTTGGCGCACGGTGTACTGCACCTCGAAGCCATCCGGGAAGCCGGCCTCGGCCATGAGTTCCCTGGCGCGGGCGATGTCTTCCTGTCCGCCTGGGGTGTCCTTGGGACGCATTCCGGGCCAGGTGACGCACTCTTCCAAGTCGTTGGCCATGCCGACGAATGGGCAGTGTCCGCGCCCGGCGCCGTGCAGCGCGCGTTCGTTGTGCTTCTGCCGGTCCACCGCCAGGTTGATGGCCTGGCGCACCCGGTGGTCGCTGAAGGGTTCCTTCTTGATGTTGAGCATCAGGCCGCGGGTCGCTCCCCCGAACACGTCGTGGGCCACGTACTCGCTGTTGGTGGATGCCTCAATGTCATAGTTTTCGGTGGCCGTCAGGTTGTTGGCGGCCGCGTTGGCCATGTCGATTTGGCCCGCTTCCACCTGGGCGATGAACGTGGCCGGAGTGGTGATGATGAAGTGTTCGATCCGGTCGAAGTACGGCATCCCCTCTTTGAAGTAGTTGGGGTTCCTGTTGACCTTGTAATGGTTGCCGGACTGGTATTCTTCCAGGATGAAGGGCCCTGAACCTGAGTTGTGCTCCAGTATGCTCTCCGCCAGGTTCAGATCGATGCCCTGTTCCAGCAGATGCTTGGGCAGCACCTT
The DNA here is from genome assembly GCA_965221295.1 of Dehalococcoidia bacterium. Taxonomy (GTDB): domain Bacteria; phylum Chloroflexota; class Dehalococcoidia; order Lucifugimonadales; family UBA3495; genus Bin87. The sequence continues at coordinate 320,520 of OZ244879.1, forward strand.
AGCGTAGTCAATGGCGAGGAATTTGATGAACGCGCCCGAGGCGAAGGCCAGGTTGAACTCCACGGTCAGGTCGTCCACTTTGCGCACCACCTGGTCGGCGTTGGTCGCCGTGCAATCCGCCTTCTCGACGATGTTCACCACCTCAATGGGAATGGTGTATGTCCGCCACAGCCCGGAACGGCCCCGCCCGTTGCAGGGGTTCCCATAACGCTGCATGCTATACACCACGTCGTCGGCGTCCAGCGCTTCGCCGTCGTTCCACCGCACGCCATCGCGCAGGTAGAAGGTGTAGCGCGTTCCTTCCGGATTGATTTCCCAGGACTCGGCCAGATCACCCACCACCTGGGTGGTGTCCACGTTGTCAAACTGGACGATCTGGTTGTACAGCTGGGAGTAGGAGATCACGCTGGAAAGCGACGACGACCCCAGCGGGTCCCAGTCCTTGGTGTCAGCGTAGGCCGACATGCGGACGGTTCCGCCGTACTTCGGCGCGCCGCTGGGCAGCGGCGTCGGCTCCGTTCGCGACTGGAATTGCGCCACCGGCGTGTTGGTGGGACGAATGGTCGCCTTTGGCGGCGGCGTTGCGGTAGCGGGGGCCACTGTCGGTTGAACCTGCGTCGCGGCCGCGGGCGCGCCTCCGCCAGCGGAATCTGAGCCGCTGGTCGCGCCGCCTCCCGCGCTGGGCGCCGCCGTGGGTTCTGGGGCTTCGGCGCCGCCGCAGGCCACGCCAACCAGCATGAGGGCCACGACCGTCAAGCCAACAATCAGGCCCAGTTTCAGACTTGACAACATCAGCGTCGTCCTCCTCGTAACGTCGTTTCGCGCCCTCCCTTCAGGCGAGCAAGCTCCGGCGGGGAGTTCGCGGCCAGATCCAGGTCGGGCCGGCTCACTTTATTGGAACCAGATTGCTCTGTCAAGAAAAATGTACGAAAAACGGATTATGCGTTTGCGTAATGTAAATTTTATTGGTATATTCGCGTCGATAATATATGAATTTCGCAGCCAATTGCTGGCGGTCTTTTTCGCAAAGTTGGGTGGCGCATGGTTCCGCATTTTGATGACTCGCGCGTCAGCGTCGCGGGGGGCGCGACGACCTAACCTGGCGAACATCGCCAGCGCCGGGCAGCTATTCAGGAAGCCGCGCGGCCGTCCCTCCCGGTTGGTTGGTCGGGAAATCCTTAGTCAGCATCCCGGACGGCCAGCTTGGAAAAGCCTTACCCTGCATCTCGGACCGTTGGCTTTCGACCAGCGCGACAATTCCCTACGGAGGCTCGCCATGCCCACGAAACCGTCCGCCCGAACCACAGCCTTGCGCATCGCCGTTTTGGCGGTGGTGGTGGCGCTGCTGGTTGGGGTGATGACGCTGCTGGCCTGCGCGCCGGCCTCGCCATCGGGTCAGCAGCGCACGCCCACGCCCGAACCAACCAACACCGTCAAGCCTACTGGTACTCCGGAGCGCGGCCTCACGCCTTTTCCGACCTACTCACGAAACCACAAGCTGGATGAAACATTGGACGCTTTGGTTTTCGTGTCGAACGTGAGACCGGAGTCTGCCGGGGCGCAATCCGCTTCGTCGCAGAGTTTCCAGGTGACCATCTCGGCCGTTGATAGCAAAGCCCGCCCAGGCTTGATGGCTTTCCTCAAAGAGCGCGGCGTTGCGTGGGCCAAACTCGACCCTGAGCCAGTTCCTGGGGTGACGGGCATTGCTACAGCCATCTACGCCGACGTGTCATTCCAGGTACTGAAGGAATTGGCCAAACGCTCTGACGTATCCGAGATAATGATCCGCCGCAAGCCTGGTGAGATAAACGTGCTGCGCCAATCGGGGCTGGAAAACATGGCCATCAGGTATGAGGCGGGATTGATGCCGGAGGAGGATGAGAACCCAAATTACGCGCTGCTCTTCATGACGTTGGAGAAGGACGCCAACTTGGAAGATAACTACGAGAGCCTGGAGACGTTCCTAGAGGAGAACGGAGCCATTTTGTCAGACGATGAGGAGCATAGGAACAAATACGGAAAGCCTCATGGACGATTGGAAGCGTTTGTGCCGGTTCGGTTATTCGGGACCCTCGACGACCAACTCGGCATTGTGGACATCGAAATGATTTCCTTCCCATTGAGCCAGAAGTGGTTGGATGATTTGTTGAAGATGATCGAGGAATATTCGGGCACACCAGAACCACGTGATGGGCCGCGAGGCGGTGGGTGATCCCAACACCAGTTTCCGGAAAGGCCCGTACCGCCGGAGCCGTTGCCCACAGCGCAAACGGCTAAAACCACTAGGACTAACCACCAAGTTTGACCCATCGGCGCCGCCGCGATATGGTCGTGCATGACGAAAAGGAGCCACTCATCAGCCATGCGCAGCCGTAAATCACATAGGAAGCTCGCCATGCCCACGAAACCGTCCGCCCGAACCACAGGCTTACGCATCGCCGTTTTGGCGTTGGTGGCGGCGCTGCTGGCTGCCGTGATGACGCTGCTGGCGTGCGCGCCGGCCGCGCCTGCCGGCCGGGGCGAAATGCCAGAGACTATCCCAACCATACCGTACCTGGGAACTCCGCCGACCGAAGAGGAGCAGGCTACCTGGCGCGCCCGGCCCAAACCCACGCCCTACCCGCCCGGCTACGTCAAACCCACCGACCCGCCAACTTTCACGCCGGTTCCCACTTTTCCCAGGGAATGGGAAACCGACGCTCCCACCCCGCAACCCAGCTCTGGCGGAGCAAGCGTACAGTCAGCCAATGTTGTCCCCGAGTCGCAATTGTTGGAGGAGGTCAGGGATTTTATCGACAACTACGAACTCGACGCGGCGGCGCGCGTCAAAGTTCTCTCTTCACGGGACGTATACATCACCGAGGATGTATTGCACGGTACAACACTGGAGCGCGAGGCAAAATGGCTCACAGGTTGGACCCGCGACACGGTGGAAACGGTGGAAACCTATAGCGGATCGTTGCCAACCCAGTTCGACATTGCCAGTTCGCAGATTGTAGAGGCCACAGGCAACTTGGACGTAGGCCGAGAGTACGTGGTGTTCGTAACCAAACAATTTGTCTGGGAGGGCGAATATCCCTCCGAAGACAAAAGCCGTGTGAGACTGAATAGTTCCAACCTGAATTCTTTTGGTGGGGGAGGGTACGTTGTTTGGTGGCAGTCCATGTGGGTGGTGGATGGTCAAAACGCGTGGCAAGTGCCCAGGGATCACCTGATCCACGATAGACAGTCCACCGAGTCGCACTGGAACGTGGCGCGTCAATCTGGCCGCAGGTTGGCGCTGTCGAAATTGAAAGCCGAGATCACACAACCTGCAACCGTCAGCGCTCAGGCGGCGCCAACGCCAACCCCAGCGCTCCCACAGCGGGTGTCGGAACAACTGCGGGCGTACGCCGACGGCTCCAAGTACGATGCCGTAGCTCGGCTGCGCGTCCTCTCCAACACCGATTACCGAATCCAGTACGAAAGCGTGGAATGGCCAGACCAGCATCCCCTGCATCCGATTTTCTTCGACTGGCGCCGCAGCAGGATACAGGTGGTGGAGACCTACCACGGTACGCTGCCCGACCAGTTCGATATGGTGAACGACGTTTATCCAGCTGATCCCAACCAGAGCCTGGAGACTGGGCAGGAGTATGTACTGTTCGTCGAGAAGCGATGGCTCCTAGACACCGAGCATCCCGGAGAAGAGAGGCGGCGGCACTACAACCAGGAGCAGCTGGACGCGTTGGGCGGACCCGGGTACGTGTACAACGCGTATTTGACTTTGATCATAGACGGGTCAGTGGCGCGCATAGTACCGCTGGAACACCTGCATAATGGTCCCGAGGATGTTCCCCACGTGGAGGCGGCGCGCCAAGCCAACGAAAGCATCACCCTAGCGGATTTGGAAACGCTCATTCGCGCCAGCGACGGACGTCAGCCTTAGCCGTAGCTAAACGATACCCAGAAAGCCACGCCAACCGATATTCCCGGGTAACGGTTTGGAAAAGCCTTACCCTGCGTTTCAGACCGTTGGCTTTCGACCAGCGCGACAATTCCCTACGGAGGCTCGCCATGCCCACGAAACCGACAGCGAGTGTCACAGCCCTACGCATCGCCGTATTGGCGGTGGTAGGGGCGCTGCTGGGTGGCGTGATGGCCCTGCTGGCGTGCGGACCTGCCGCGCCTTCCGGCCGGGGCGAAGCGCCCGAACCTATCCCAACCATACCGTACTTGGGCACTCCGCCGACCGAAGAGGAGGAGGCTACCTGGCGCGCCCGGCCCAAGCCCACACCCTACCCGCCCGGCTACGTCAAACCCACCGACCCGCCCACCTTCACGCCGTTTCCCACGTTTCCGCGGGAATGGGAAACCGATGATCCCACCCCGGAACTTAGCTCCGGTGGAGCAAGCGTCCAGACAGCGAATGTTGTCTCCGAGGCGCAACTGTTGGAGGAGGTCAGGGATTTTATCGACAACTACGAACACGACGCGGCGGCGCGGGTCAAAGTTCTCTCTTCACGGGACCTGCACATCACCGAGGATGTTCTGGACGGTACGACACTCGAGAGCCAAGCAGAATTGTTCACAGGCTGGACCCGCGACACGGTGGAAACGGTGGAAACCTATAGCGGCTCTTTGCCAGCTCAGTTCGACATTGCAATTTCGCAGATAGTTCAGCCTACATTTAACCTTGACGTAGGCGGAGAGTACGTGGTGTTCGTGACTGAGAAATATGTTCTAGAGAAGGATTATCCTGCCGCGGACAAGAGACGTGTGCGATTGAATCAAGCCAACCTGAATTCCTTTGGCGGGGAAGGGCATTACCTTCACTGGCAGTCTGTGTGGATGATTGACGGTACAAACGCCTGGCAAGTGCCTACCGAACACTTCCTCCACGATAGACAATCCACCGAGTCGCACTGGAACGTGGCGCGTCAATCTGGCCGCAGGTTGGCGTTGTCGAAATTGAAAGCCGAGATCACGCGACCGGCAACCGTCAGCGCTCAGGCGGCGCCAACGCCGACCCCAGCGCTCCCACAGCGGGTGTCGGAACAACTGCGGGCGTATGCCGACGGCTCCAAGTACGATGCCGTAGCTCGGCTGCGCGTCCTGTCCAACACCGATTACCGAATCCAGTACGAAAGCGTGGAATGGCCCGACAAGCATCCCCTGCATCCGATTTTCTTCGACTGGCGCCGCAGCAAGATGCAGGTGGTGGAAACCTACCACGGGACGCTGCCCGACCAGTTCGATATGGTGAACGACGTTTATCCCGAGAATCCCAACCAGAGCCTGGAGACTGCGCAGGAGTATGTACTGTTCGTCGAGAAGCGGTGGCTCCTGGATACCGAGCGTCCCGGAGACGAGAGGCGGCGGCACTACAACCAGGAGCAGCTGGACGCGTTGGGCGGACCCGGGTACGTGTACAACGCCTATTTGACCCTGATCATCGACGGGTCAGTGGCGCGCATAGTGCCGCTGGAACACCTGCATAATGGTCCCGAGAATGTTCCCCACGTGGAAGCGGCGCGCCAAGCCGGCGACAGCATCACGCTATCGGATTTGGAAACGCTCATTCGCGCCAGCGACGGGCGCGAGCCTTAGCCGTAGCTAAACGATACCCATGATGCGTCATGCGATCCGCCGTCCACCACAAGTCACGCGATCCCATCGGACGTTTTGAGGCGCGGTGGCAAACGAGCGCGTCCCCAAGACACTTTGAGCATTCGTGCGATTCGCGCGCCATTGGTAGCCCGCGCCGCTATTGGTATGGTTGGACCGTCGCCAACTTGTCCTCCAGGCGGTCTTCGGCCGTTTCCAAATCGTACTGGTTTTGCAGACCCATCCAAAAAGCCGCGCCGTTTCCGAAGAAACGGGCCAACAGCAGCGCCGTTTCGGCGGTAACGGCCCGTTCTCCGTGCACGATAGCATGAATGCGTCGCGGATCCACGCCCAATGACTTGGCCAGCCGATATTGGCTGACGCTCAACGGCATCAGAAATTCTTCGTTCAGAATTTCGCCAGGATGGACCGGCGGGAGTTTGTCGGCTTTGATTGATGCGGTCGAAGTCAAAACTGGCGCTCCGATAGTCTCCGTAAACACAATAATCCGTTAGTTTTGCATCTCGCGGATTGAACGTTACGCACGCTCAGGGCATGGTACGGGGGATCCGGGGGTCGCCAATCGCCAACGGCTCCATCGCCATGGGACAATTTGGTCCAATCCGTTGCGCCCGGTCCCACATGGTCAGGACAGCATGGCGCTGACCAGGCGATTCAAGCTCACCCCTTCTTCGGCCGCCTTGGCGACGAGAGCGCGGTGAGTCTCTGGCGGCACTCTCACCATAAACCTGCCGCTGAAAGTTCGTTCAGACAATGGCGCTGGAGGCGTCTCGCCGTTGTTGAGCATGTCCGCCACGCATTCTGCAACCAGGTCGCGAATGCCGGAGAATGCCTTTTCTTGCACTGGGTCGAGCCAACTGAGGGATGGGAACTCGGTGCACAAACCGACGTATTCCTCGTCCTCAGCAGACCACACAACCCGGTAGATGTAGCGCTGCGTATTCATCTCTCAACTTCAATAGGGCCTTGATCACTTGGCGCGCTTGGTACGGCTTGGCCATACCCTTTCGAGGCTGACTGTTTACCCTGGGATCGCCAGGCCACGGCGTCTTGTAGGATCTATGGCTGGTACCCCTCGTCTTAGGTTCTCCAAAAAATGTGTCGCAGATTCTAACTAACTCAACGAATCTAATTCCCTTAGGATTTCGTTCTAATGCCGCGATGGCGTCGTCGATTTTCACGTTTCCCTTCTACGACCATTCGAGAATTCACCCATGCCGGTTTCCCCTTTCGTTCAGGCGGCTTAATCATTTGGTCACGACTCCGACAAGCCAACACCCTTAATCCTGAAAACGCATTACTACGGTATCACTAATGGTATCACGATGTCAACCTGGCGTGAAAAATGCGCTATGGCGCTACGCCGTGGCAGAGCCAACCGCTATGCTATGGCCTGAATCGGCAGGTCCGGCGGTCCAGATTTTCAAGAACGCCGATTCAGGCCTACCTGACGGTTGACCCTACCCCGCATCCTCCACCGGCATGGTGGCGATGCCATACGTGCCGTAGAAGAAGTTGGCGTAATGGGTGGACCCGCCGGTCACGAACAACAGGTACTGCTCGGGGTCTTCCAGCGCCGGAATCGTCGCGTCCGGGTCGTCGGCCAACGCCTGCAACTCCGGATGCGCCAGCCACCTGCCGTTCTCGTCCATTGGCACACCGGCCCCGATGGCGTCCTTCAGCGACACGCGGCAACGCTCGTGCAGCCATTCCTGGGCATCCCGCTTGCTGAATCCAGCGTTGGCCAGGATCACCGCCCGCGACGGGCTGAGCATGATTGGATGATATGGCCCCTGGAAGGGCGCTCGTTGGTTCGTGTGGCCAATCTGCGCCGACTGCCGTCCCTTGATCCAGCTGCCGCCGCCAGCGTGCCGGTAGAACATCATGGACGCGATGTTGTTCAGGGTGTCCAGGTGGTTCTTGGAGGCGTTGTCCAGCACGTCCGTGGGCCCGGTGACGGTAACCACGGTTACGGCGCTCTCGTCCGGGCGAAAACCCTTGTCCACGTGGTATGGCTGCCACGGGCTGACCTCTTCGTTTTCGGCGATGCACATGCCGAACTTGGCGGGCAGGCCGATGAAGTTGGGGTCGCCGGCGCCGGCCTTGCAGTAGCCGATGTTGATCAGGCACAGCCGCAACGCCCGCCCGATGGCGGTGTTGGCCTTGTTGACCACGCCCGGCCCCATGGCCGAGGTGCCGTAGTTGATGCCGGCCCGGTCCGCAATGGGACCGTTCACCAGGATCAGCGGCGCCTCGGTGTGTCCCGACACCTGCATGTCCCGGTGATTGCTCTCCGGTTGGGCGAGGCACTCGATGGCCGCCAGCAGGATCGGGAATTGCTCTGGCCGGCACCCCGCCATGACGGCGTTGATGGCGATCTTCTCCACCGTGGCAAGGCCGAACCCCGGCTCCATCACCATCACCACGTCTTGGGGAGCCCGTCGGGTTCCCTTCAGCATGGCCTCGACGGCCTCTGGCGTGGGTGGCGCCACCGGCATCCCGTCGCTCCAGTCCCGCTCCTCCATGAAGCGGTTCACCGAGTCCAGCCCCCACGGGGTATCGTCCAGCGTCACGGTGAACACGTCGGTTTCGGCGTGTCCGTTGGCGCTACCGGACAGGTCCGCTGACGCCGACAATCGCGTGAGACCCAGGATGATGTTGTCGATCTGCTCGTCCACCATCTTATGGATGTAGTCGGGTTGCTGCCCGGTGCAGGCGTGGGGGATGGTGACGAACGCCGTCGCCGGCTGACCCCAACCATCCACGCACGATTGCCAGGCCCGAGCGAAGCTGCGGGCGGCGATGCCCACCGCGGGAATGCCGGCCCTTTCCATGGCTACCATGTCGTGGGCAAGCCACGACGTGCAGCCCCCTCAATGAGCGGCGGCGCCCACCATGGCGTCAACCTCGGTGGCGATGATGGCGGCCTCGTCCGCATCGATATGCACTCCGCGGCTGAGGGCCGGGCGGCCCGGGCGACGGTCGCCGCCGTAGCTTTCGAACCGCACGTTGGAGTAGCGGCGGGCGATGTGTTCGGCGACTCGGTCCACGGCCACGCCGGCGCCGCCCGTCATGTTGTCGTACAGGCCAATGGTCTTGCCCTCCAGCGTGTCCACGCGGGGCGCCGGCGGAACCTTGAAATCCACCCGCGCGGCGGCGGGCGACATGATTTGGAGCTTCATAAGCGACTTCCTCGTTGAGTTTCGGCGATTCTGGTTGAATATCGGCGATTCTGGCACGTATCGCGCCGCTTGGCAACATTGGGGGATAGCGCACCAGTTCGAGGGGCAGTAGGCGGTTCAATCCTGCGGCGTGGGCCGGGGGTACGTCCTGTTACATCAGCGGTCGGCGAGTTTGCCGCACCACCCAGCGGGCGGCCAGCCATGCAGCGTAGGACCAAAGGAAGGCGGATAGACTCCCGAACCACCATGCCGCCCACGGGCTGGGGTCATCGAATATGCCTCCGGTAAGCGCGTATGCCAAATACGCTCCGATGATCCATATCAGCATCAGCAAGGCGAGAGCCCTCCGCCAGAGCGGCGCAGACTTTGCAAGGGCGTAGGCGGCGGCGATTTTGGACCACTGCCTACGCCACCACTTAGTCAGGAGACGGCCTGCCATTGGTTGTATTTTGTCGAGGACCCGGGCCAGCAAAAATATGATGATGTGGGTCAAGAATCTTTCGACGAGGTTCAAAAAGTCGTCCATGATTGACAACCTCCATTCGAAGCGTTAGATGCGCTTGATTAGGTTTGATCCTAGCAGGCGCCCCGCGAGTGGGGAATATTTTTGCGCCGGCAATTTGATAATCGCAGCCTAGATTCCCGAATAGCAGGGTGGCTCTGAATCCCGTGAGGCCGGACAGGGTGGGTATGCTAGAATGAGGCATCACCCGGTAGAGCGGGAGAGAGAGAAATACCCCAAGAGGGTGAACCCCCATGCCAAACCAGATAATTCGCACAGCCAGCGCCCGTACCCGTGTTGCGGTAAGATCGCCTGCCAAAATTTTTGCAGGAGGCTTGGGGCAAGCTATGGACCTAGGCGGTACACTGAATAGTTGCGACGCTGACCACCTGATGGAAATCTACGAGGAACTGCGGGCGCGCCGTCTGGCGGCGCCCACTGGTCAGGAAGCCGACGCCGCCGCCATCGCTGGCGACTGGAGTACCGTCGGGCAGTTGATTTACCACGCCATGGGCCACGTTGCGGGAGAAGCCGGCCCCGCACGAACGAGGTAGCTGGCCGATGGATGCACTTGGCCCGGCTAACGCGGATCCTGAACAGCCACCGGCGCCTGCCGATTCCTCAACCAGCGCCAGCCCAGGGGAAGGCTACTCGCGCGATGGTCCTTCAACGCCGGAGGTAGTTGAACGCCAACCCAGCATCATCCAGGTGGATCAAGCATGGTCAGGTCCACTGCCGCCGCCTGGCGACCTGGAAGCGTACGAGGAGATATTGTCTGGAGCGGCCGAACGCATCTTTAGGATGGCGGAAATAGAGCAATCGCACCGCATCGATCGTGAGAATAAGCAACTGGATCTCGAAGGAAGCGCAATCGACACTGCCCGTACCGGCGTTGCCAATCAGCTCAAGATTGGTATCATGAGCAGCGTATTTGGCTTCATCCTGGGTCTCGTAGGCACAGTGGGCGGCTTGGCCCTATGCTGGATAGGGCGCTGGGAGGCTGGGTTGCCCGCATTCTTATTCGCCCTAGCGGCGCTGGTTGGCCTATTTCTGTACGAAGCCAACGCCCGGCGCACCGAACACCGCCGTAATCCTCAGTCCGCCTCCGAACCGTAGCGCAGTCGCAACGCTCTACCGTGATATGATGGCCCTTCTTCATCCAGGACACCCAATCAACTGAAAGCAGTGAGGACATACCGCATGGCAACGGGCGCGACAGCATGGACGGAAGAATTCGTGGAGGTGGCGGGCGTCAATCTCCAGATGTTCAAGGGCGGTAGGGGCGCGCCCCTGCTCATCCTGCACGGAGAGCTGGGACACCAGGGTTGGTTGCGATGGCACGATGACTTGGCCCAGGATTACACCCTTTACATTCCGTCCCATCCCGGCTTCGGCGCCACCGAACGCCAGGAATGGATCATGAACATGCGCGACCTCGCTGGCTGGTATCTCGAGGCCATTGATGACCTGGGAATCCACAAGGCAAACCTGATGGGATTTTCGTTGGGCGGATGGCTCGCCGCCGAGATGGCCACCATGTCGCCGGATACGTTCAACAAGCTGACGTTGGTTAGCCCCGCAGGAGTCAGGCCACCCTCGGGCGAGATTTACGATATGTTCCTGGCGGTGGCCAAAGAGTTCCTCACCGCGGGATTTTACGATACGTCCAAAACGCCGGAGTTTCTCGACGTATGCCCGGACGAGGTTTCTCCAGAGTTGAGCGAGGCATGGGAAACCGCCCGCGAGGAGGCGTGCCGGCTCACCTGGCGCCCGTATATGCACTACCCTGGCCTGCCCAACCTCATGCGCCGCCTCAAGCGGTTGCCCACCCAGATCATCTGGGGCCGGGAGGACGAAATCATCCCGGCAAGCGCCAGCCAGGTTTTCCACGACTCCATTCCAGGGTCCCGCCTCACCGTGCTGGACGACTGCGGACACAACCCCCAACTGGAGCAGACCGACAAGTTCGTCGCGCTAGTCAAAGACTTCCTCGCCTCCTGACGCGGCTTCTCGCCCAGGATGAGTCAACCCCTGTGATAGAATTCCGCTCATAGCCAGCGTGTGCCCCCGGACTTTGCCCTTGGAAACGCCAAAGGAGTCTTACCATGTTCATCGGATATTTCACCGAACGACCGTACCAGGACCCCAAGTCCGGTTACTTCGGGGCCACCGGCAAACCCATCTTGGACCTGAACGTCAGCAACGGCATCTACGACGCTCAACTCGGCTCCGATCTCTACAACCGCTACCTCGACGAGAAAATCTACGCCGAGGAAATGGGGTTCGACGGCCTCATGCTCAACGAGCACCACAGCACCCCGTTCTGCATGGGTGGCGCGATGAACGTGGAGGCGTCGATCCTGGCCCGCATCACCCAGCGCGCCAAGATCGTGCTGCTGGGCAACATCATTCCCATTTGGGACGACCCGCTCTGGCTGGTGGAACAACTGGCCATGATCGACATGATCTCCCGCGGCCGTCTTGTGTCCGGCTGGGTGCGTGGCACGGGACGCGAGAGTGTCGCTCACAACGTGGAGCCACACTATAATTGGGAACGCTTCAAGGAAGCCCACGAACTCATCGTCAAGGCGTGGACCACCCCCGGCCCCTTCCGCTGGGAGGGCAAGCATTACCACTTCCGGCACGTCAACCCCTGGGTTCGCCCCTACCAGAAACCCCATCCACCCATTTGGCTTCCCGGCGTGGTCAGTCGAGACTCCCTGATGTGGGCCGCCGAGCAGCGCATCCCCTACATCATGCTGGCCACCGAGATGGAACCCACCAAGCAGGCCTTCCAGCTGTACCACGACACCGCCGCCGACCTCGGCTACGAATCCGGCCCCCAGAACATCGGCTACCTTTGGAAAGTCCACGTTGACGAAACCGAGGAACTCGCTGAGCAGGCCGGCCGCAAGTACGTCCAGGGCCCCAGCAACCCCTTCTTGGCTGGCAACGAGGGCACCACCAACCAGGCTCTGCTTCAGCTGCCCGGCCTAACCTCCAGGCGGCGCGTCCTGCCCACCCAGGCGGTGGCCACCGCCGCGCGGGGCGGCAGCATCGGACCCGGCGGCGTACTCTCCCGGCCCTACGAGCAGCAGGTCGCCGATTACACCATCATCTCCGGCACGCCGAAAACCGTGATCCCCAAGATCCGACACGTGCTGGAGACCATCCGCCCCGGTAGCATCTTCTTCTGGGATGGCGACGGAGCCATGACCCACGACGACGCCATGCGCAGCCTGAGGCTAATGGGACAGGAGGTGCTGCCGGCCGTGCGCGAGATTGCTGACGAGTTGGAACTCCCCGGCCCATTCGAGGTTGACCCCGCCACCGGGAAGCCCTACGAGGCTCAGGTGTACGGACCTGCCGATACCCCAGCGGAAGCCGCCATTGCGGACGATTAGACCCGTTCCGAACGGAAGCCGCGCGACCCATCGGCTGCCATACGCCTCGGCAATCAGACGCCTCGAAACATCGTGGCGGGGCTCCGGGGTTTCCACGCTCCGGCTTCCCCCACATCGGCGGCAACCGCTAGATGAGCCGGATGTCACCATCCCTGACGCCAGCCCACGCCGCGTACCGAACTGGTCGAGCGACCCCACGCGTGGCACAGGCGGTGGGCGTTACGCCACTTTGCTGCGGTATCGAGGCCGCGTACCCAGTTTGTCGTAGGGTGGCGCAATTGAAGGAGTTTGGAACGGGCTGAAGGTGGGCAGTTGCCCAGCGGAAGGCCTCGGCCAGAACAACCAGTAAAGGCGTGTCTTGCGCGGCTCAACCGCAAGAATCCCGTACCTATTGCAACTGGGCGGCGGCAAGGGCAGCGACCGGCAAGTCGCGCAGGTCGGGGCCGTCGAGTCTCCGTCCCTGCACACCCATGAGACGAAGTTGCCGGCCGGCTTTGGTAATCCTGATGCGGTCGAGGGCATCCTGCCAGGGCGCCAGATAGTCGCAGGTCCCATCGCCATTTGGGTCGTCGCCGCCTTCGAGGCTCTCGCCATCGGGGAGCTGGACGGCGATGACGGAATTTGGTTCTACGGCCGGCGCTAGCATCATCACCGGCAGGTCGGCTTCGGCAAGGCCGGTTCGATCCAGCAGGGCGCGCACCGTGGCGGAAACGCCGTGCATCCCGAAGATGACGAGATGGGCGAAACTGGCCCCGCGTTGTTCGAACTCAGCGCGGTATCTGCGGAATATCTCGTGGGACCCCTTGGCCTGCGGTTTGACCAGGAACAGCGCCATCGCGGGGAAATCGCACTGCGCGAACGCGGCGTCCTGGAGATCGTCGCGCCACCGCAGTAGCTTGTCGTGGTCGTGTTCGTCGTAGTGATGGGACATGAGGGACTACCTGCCTTCGTGGGCCTCCCGAATCCGCGCGATGTCGAGTTTTTTCATCGGCAGCATGGCCTCCATCACCCGGTTGGCATTGGGGCCGTTGGTTAGCATTTCTGGAAGATCCGCCGGGATAATTTGCCAAGTGACGCCAAATCGGTCTTGCAGCCATCCGCACTGGATCTCGTTGCCGCCATCTGTGAGTCTTTCCCACAAATGGTCAATTTCTTCCTGGGAGTCGCAGGTCACCATGAACGATATGGCGTGGGTGAACTCGAAGGCCGGATGTCCGTCGAACGCCATGAAAGCGACGCCATCCAGCTCGAACGCCACGGTCGAACTGCCGGCGCCCGGCCCTTCTTCGTAGGTATGGCAGGAAACGATCCGGGAGTTTCGGAAAACCGAAACGTAGTAGTCGGCGGCTTCGCGGGCGACGCCGTCCAACCATAGGAAGGGCGTGATCTTTTGCACCGTTGCCATGACGCTACAACTCCTGTGCCACCGGAGCGCTACCCGGCGGCGTCGAACTGCACCAAAATGCCGTCGGGATCATACACGTAGAAGCTGTTGACCTTGCCTTCGGCATTGGTCCACACTGCCATCGGCGCGGCCAGGGGAACGCCCTGAGCCGCCAAGTTTTCGGCCAATGCTCTGGGATCCGGAACACTGAACGAGATGTGGCTGATGCCAACCTGATCCAACTTGATGGCGGCGCCGTCGGCGTCCTCGCCCGGATGGCTTGTCATGGTCAGCGTCGGTTTGGCGCCATCCGCGTAGGCAAGGCGAACCTGCCTGCGGATGCGTCGGTTGTGGGCGTACACGTGGGGCAGGCCCCCGGTGGTGGTGTCCTGGATCACGTCGCTGACGATGGACATGCCCAGAACGTCGCAGTAGAACCCCAGGGACACGTCAAGGTCTTTGACGCAGATGGCGATGTGGGAAATTCCCGATGCGTTCATTGGCATGATGCCATCTCCTTATGACGGTCAAACTATGACGGTCAAGCCACGACTGACTGCCGAACGGCGGAGCGATCCCGGCTAGCTTGACGCCTATGCGCCGTCGGGCGGAGGATCCAACGGACGTTTACGTTGCGCGTCGCCGTAACCGTCCACATACGCCTCGCTGCGGGCGGCCAGCGGACGGCCGCGCTGGGCGTCCTCGTACCCGGCCAGGTAAGCCTCGCGGGGTGGCGTCAAAAGTACGCCCTCCGGGACATGCTGGGTCGATTGCCCTTGCATCTCTCTCCGCATCTCCTCTCGGCCCTCTTCCCTGCCCTGCTGTCGGCCTTCTTCCCGAATCCGTTGTCGGCGCCTGTCGGCGGCGTCTTTGATCCAATCTGAGATAGTCACTGTGATCTCCTTGAAATCGCCAACGTGCAGAATGCTCCATGACAAGAAGCCGGCGGCGATGAAACTCCCACCGATGCCCAGGACGCTGTTCCTCAACTGCGCGCTGAGGACGGCTCCCTCTGACCCGTATGTCCATTCCACATAGGTCAAACCAATGGAACCAGCCATTCCGCCAAGCAGCGTCAATAATCGGAACCACCGCTTATGCTCCCGCTTTATCCCCCACATTTCTTCCCGGTATTCACCGGGGTCTGGTGAGGGTGGCCGGTCTGGCCCTGGGTTATCAGCCTCCGCCACTGTCGAATTGCACCAAGATGCCGTCTGGGTCGTAAACGAAGATGCTGGATACGTCGCCGTTGGCGTTGGTGAACCCATCCATGGGGCCGGCCAATTCCACGCCGGCGGCGATGAGCTCCTGGGCCAGCGCCTTCACGTCCGGCACGGTGAAGGAGATGTGACTGATCCCCACCTGGTCGAGCTTGATGGGCGACCCGTCGGCGTCATCCCCGGGATGGCTGGTCATCACCAGCGTGGGCAATGCTCCGTCGCCGTAGGACAAGATGGCTTGGCGGCGAGTCGAGCGGTCGTGAGCGTAGACGTGGGGTAGGCCTCCCGTGGAAGTGTCCTGCACGCGGTCAACGGTCACGGTCATACCCAGAATGTCGCGGTAGAACCTGAGCGATTCATCCAAATCGCGGACGCAGACGGCGATGTGAGAGACGCCGGATGAATTCATTGCCATGATACAGCCTCCATACGGTTGGCGCGTCCAGTATCAATAATAGACTGCAATGCTACTGCCCACCGGCGGCGATGTCAAAGCGGCCAGCCCGACGCTGGTGGCTCGCCTCGCCCCATCGCTCGGCGCGGCGCCACACCAGGGCCAAGGCGGCGAAGCCCAGGAACATGGCGCTGACGTCCGTGACCGGGAAGGACCACCAAACTCCCCACACGCCCAGGGCGCCGGACAGCGTGAAGACCCAGAACAGCAGAAAGATTACCCGCTGAGTGACGGTGAGCGCAACCGATGGCCACGCTTTGCCCAACGCCTGAAACGCCACCGAACTGACGAACTCCATTCCCACGATGGGCAGGGCGAGCAGCGCTACCCTGAGGGCTCCAGCTGCCTCTGCGGGCAACGCCCTGGCGTCGGCGAACAGGCCGACGATGTGCCCGGACAGCGGCAGCAGCGCGGCGATCATCAACCCGCCCGCTATGGTGGCGCCCAGGCAACTTTGCCAAATGGCCTGCCGGATGCGGTCATAGTTGCGCGCCCCGTAGTTGTAGGCGGCCAGGGGTAGGAAGGCCAACGCGACACCGATGAACGGCGCCAACGCGAATTCCATCACCGCGTTGATGACGCCAAACAGCGCGATGTAGGCATCCCCGTCGCCGTACTGGGACAGGATGTTGTTGACCACCACCACGACGATTGACCGCGCCACCTCGATGATGCAGATGGGCAGCCCCAGCGCGACGATTTCCCCCATCAACCTGAGACGAGGACGCAAGGCGTCCAGCGTGACGCTGAGCGCGCTGCGTCCCGACAGGTAGAACCAGGCAATGTAAGCGACAGCCAATCCCTGGGCAAGCACGGTGGCGGCCGCCGCGCCGGTGATGCCCCAACCGAACGCCAAAATGAACAGGGCATCGAGGATGACGTTGGCGACCGCACCTCCGGCCATGACGATGGTCGCGGATCCCGGCCGGCCTTCCGCCATGAGCAGGTTGTTGGCGGCGATGGACACCATGGTGAAAAACCCGCCCGGCAGGATGATCACCAGGTAGGCGCGGGCATACGGCGCGGTGCTTGCCGAGGCTCCCATCAACCTGGTCAAATCATCCAGAGCCAACATGCCGGCTACGGCAATGGTCAGGTAGATGGGCGCCAGAATCGCCAACGACGATCCAATTGCGCGGGATGCCTGTCGGGTATCCCGGGCGCCGAGAGCCCGCGATACCACCGACATGCCTCCCAGTCCCGGCAGCAGGCCAATGGCGACCGCTGCGATTTGGGCGGGAAAGGCTGCGGACAACCCGCTGAGCGCGTCCACCCCAACCACGTTGCCCACGAAGGCCCGGTCAACGATGCTGTAGAGCGCCACCACGACGATGGCCAGCATGGGCGGAAAAGACATCTGCAGCAGCAGAAACCACATGGGCGCCGCGCCCATATTTTCGGCGCGTAGGGTTCGCGGTCTGGTTTCTGGCATAGCGCTCCGGCGGTTGGCCAGGCTCGATGTCCCAGCGGCCCTCCTATAGATTACCCGCCGTCCGCCTGGGACGCTACCACCCAGCGTCATTGCCGTAGCGTCTTGCTTTGACCGAGGCCGCTTTTTCTCGGTGAAAGCTAAAGCGAGGCGCCGAGAACCTCCATTCCCTGCCAGCGCCCGGTCTTGCGAAATCCGTTGTGGCGTGTGGCATGTCGGCGCGTCGATACGTGGAACGATATGGGCCCGGCAATCCCAAGCCGGCATGAACCGAAGTTAGTGGCGGGGTCGAAGGCCTTTCGTAGTTGCCAACGAGATTGTCGTGCGGGTTCGCTGTGACCGGCGCCCGCGTCCCGCCATGCCGGAGCCTGCCCCTACGCCGGTTCAGCATGAGGCGGTCATGGAACCCCGAGACGGTCTGGGAGCGCGTGCGCGATCCCTCGCGTTGACGGCGGGGCTGTAGTAAGGCAAAATGTTCTTTGCGATGAAACTGCACGAGCATCAGGCGAAGGCGATATTCGCCGATTACGGAATTCCGGTTCCCAACGGAAGGGTGGTCAGTACACCAGCGGCAGCGGAGGAAGCAATTTCATCCTTCGGGGGGCGGGCGGTGGTCAAGGCGCAGGTTCACGCCGGCGGACGCGGGCTGGCTGGCGGCGTCAAGGTGGTTGGTTCGGCTGAAGAGGGGCGCCAATTCGCAGAAGCAATGCTGGGTTCGCGCCTCGTGACGCATCAGACGGGCGCCGACGGCGTTCCCGTTGACAGTTTGCTGGTGGAAGAACTGGCCGATATCGCCACCGAAATGTACGTGGCCTTGACCATGGACCGGAACCACCGGGGCCCGGTTCTAATCGCCAGCGGGGCCGGTGGGATGTCGATCGAAGAGGTCGCCGCCACCAACCCGGAAGCCATCATCACCGAAGCGGTCGAGCCTGGTTTGGGCTTGATGCCGTTTCAATGCCGCAGAATGGCGGCCCGCCTGGGAATGTCCGGCGCCACGGCCCGCCAAGCCGCCGACGCGTTGAGCTCCCTCTACCGGATATTCCTCGACAACGATTGCTCCCTGGTAGAAGTGAACCCGTTGATCGTCACCGGCGACGGTCAAGTGGTGGCCCTGGACGCCAAGATGGACGTTGAGGACGACGCGCTCTTCCGGCATTCCGATTTGCGCGAACTGCGCGATCGAGATCAGGAAGACCAGCTGGAGGCGCGGGCGGCGGACAACGACATCGCCTACGTCAGCCTCGATGGTACTGTGGGCTGCCTGGTCAACGGCGCAGGGTTGGCCATGGCGACGCTGGACGTGACCAGCGCGGCCGGAGCCGCTCCCGCCAACTTCCTGGACGTTGGCGGCGGCGCCTCGGAGGAGAAGGTCGCCACCGCGGTGGGCATAATCCTTTCCGACCCCAAGGTCGCCCAGGTGCTGGTGAATATCTTCGGCGGCATACTGCGTTGCGACGTGGCGGCGCGAGGCATCGTCATGGCCTACGAAGAGCATTCCGCCACCCAGCCCATGGTGGCGCGGATGCTGGGCACCAACGTGGACGAGGGCAAGCGCATCCTCACCGAATCCGGCCTGCCCGTGGTATTCGCCGAATCACTGTCCGAGGCCGCCGAAGCAATCAAACGGGCGGGTTGAGAATGGTCGAGAACCATGCCCCATCAAGCGCGAAAATGTGGATGGTTCGCGCCGGCAGACGCGCCAGGTATATCGATCTTTTCCTAGATCGGCAGGTTGTCGACATAGGGTGGGGCGAGGTGGGCCCAATTCTTCCAACGACTTCCGACGACGAAATACGCCGCCTTTGCGCGGCGTTCTATCCTGATGACAATAACGGTTGGCATCAAATCAGGCGATTCAACTTGGATATAGCGGTAGGCGATTCCGTTGTCACCTACGACAATCCGCAGCGAGTCTATCACGTTGGCGTGATTGATTCATCGGCGGAGCACGGAGACATGGCCCATAGCAATGGCTCCCCAGGGTATGTCCGCAAGGTCAACTGGGCCTGCCCGATTTCACGGGACGACCTGTCCGCAGCAGCCAGGAATAGCTTGGGAGGCATGTTGACGGTCTTTCAGGTTCCCGATTCGGTCTGCCGAGAATTGTGGTCGCTTGGTTCGGGCGAACAAGAACCGGCGCCCGCGCCAGTTGCAACGTCCCAGGAAACACCACCGGAGGTCATATCGGATTCGGCGGACATACTGCAAGAATACATCGACAAGTCGGACGAATTCATCGAGGACCAGATCGCCAAACTGAATTGGACTCAGATGCAGGAGTTGGTCGCGGGCATCTTGCGCGCCATGGGATACCGGACGAAGGTTTCCTCACCCGGGCCAGACCGCGGCGTGGACGTATTCGCTTCCCTAGACGGTTTGGGCTTGACTGAGCCGCGCATATTCGTCGAAGTTAAGCATCGGCAGGGGTCAATCGGCGCGCAAGATATTCGCGCCTTCATGGGAGGGCGGCATGACGGAGACCGCTGCTTGTACGTCAGCACTGGTGGATTCTCGAGAGAGGCGCGATACGAAGCGGACCGGTCTCGAATTCCGCTGACCTTGCTCGATTTGCCGGACCTGCGGGAACTTTTGGTGAACCATTACGAAACCCTTGACCCAGAAACCCGCGCCATGACGCCTCTGCGAAAGGTGTATTGGCCAGCGGCGCTAGTGTAAGCGGCGCGAACTTCATTGAATGGGGCATCGTTGAAATGGAGCATCGTTGAAATGGAGCATCGCTGAAATGGAGCGCCGCTGAAATGGAGCGCCGCTGAAATGGAGCATTGCAGAAATGGAGCATTGCTGAATGGGCATTCTGGTTGACGAAAACACACGGGTGGTGGTGCAGGGCATCACGGGACGCGAGGGCAGCTTCCACGCCCGGGCGTGCCGGGCCTACGGTGCCCAGGTGGTGGCGGGAGTCACGCCCGGACGAGGCGGACAGGTCTTCGACGACGCCGTGCCGGTGTTCGACTCGGTGGGTGAAGCCGTGGCAAAGACCCAGGCCAACGTCGCCCTGATCTTCGTGCCTCCGCCTTTCGCCCCCGACGCCATCGCCGAGTCGGTGGACGCCGGAGCTCCGCTCATCGCGTGCATCACCGAGGGAATACCGGTGCACGACATGGTCGGCATCTACCGGTACGTGAAGTCCAACGGCGCGCGGCTCATCGGTCCCAACTGCCCGGGTATGATCAACCCCGGGGCTCGCTGCAAGGTTGGCATCATGCCGGGCGACATTCACATGCCCGGTCGGGTGGGCGTCGTTTCCCGCAGCGGGACCCTCACCTACGAAGCCGTTGGCCAGTTGACGGCTCTCGGCATCGGACAATCGTCCTGCGTAGGCATCGGCGGAGACCCGATCATCGGGAGCAGTTTCGTGGATATTCTCCGGCTCTACAACGAAGATCCTGACACCGACATGGTGGTTTTCATCGGCGAGATCGGCGGGACCATGGAGCAGGAGGCGGCGGAGTTCATCGGTTCTTCGGAATTCAACAAGCCGGTCTGCTCGCTGATCGTGGGCGCCACCGCGCCGGCGGGCAAACGGATGGGACACGCCGGCGCGATCATCACCGGGGAAAGCGCCACGGCGGAATCCAAGACCCGCGCCCTGGAAGCCGCCGGGGCGGCGATCATTCCCACTCCGGCCGACATCGGCGTCACCGCCCAGGAAACCCTTCGGGCCGCTGGCCTCTTGGGCTAGCTGGCTGGCGGGTCAGGAGCGATCCTGCCGCGCCCGGTGGGACCCTTCGGAATTGGGGCGCGGCCTGAACGACAGGTCGCGCCCCAAGTTCAGGTCATGCCCAGGGATTCAGGGCGTGATGGTTGTGGTCACCAAACCCGGATTCGGCGGGATCAGGATCCCGTCGGGAACCACGACGCTGAGGCGCACCGGGAAGCTGATTACGCCGCGTTCGGTGCGGGCATCTTGACTGATTGATTCCACGGTGGCGTCGAAGGTAACGTCGGGTAATGCGGCAAGTGTAACCGTCGCGCTGGCGCCGGCGGACACTCGGTCGATGAAATTGGTTTCCAGCAGGCCGTGGACGGCGATGTCGGTTGGGTCAACCAGCTGCAGCACGCGGGCATCGACCCGTATGGCGTCTTCGGGCTGTATGGTAACCAGCCGGATCATGCCGTCGAATGGAGCGCGGATGACCGTTTCCTCCAGGTCTTCCTGCGCTTCGGCGTAATCGACGAGGGCGTCCGCTACATTGGCCTGGGCCAGAGCGACAGCGGCGGGATCGGGTCCGGCGGCAAGGTCGTCGCGAGTTTCCCGCGCGGTGGTCAAGTCCTGCGTCAAGGCGGCCACGGTGGCGGCGTCCGGCCCAGCCTCGAGGCGACTCAACGCGGATTGAGCGGATTCCAGCGCGGC
The DNA here is from genome assembly GCA_965221295.1 of Dehalococcoidia bacterium. Lineage (GTDB taxonomy): Bacteria > Chloroflexota > Dehalococcoidia > Lucifugimonadales > UBA3495 > Bin87. Next base: position 342,080 of record OZ244879.1, read on the forward strand.
GCGCGCGTTCTCAACCGCCTTTTCCAGGCGGGACAGTTCAATCTGATCGACACCTTCTTCCAACTTGGCCAGGTTGCGCTCCGCAGCGTTGAATCGTTCTTCCGCCACCAGGACGTTGGCTTCCAATCTGTTCAGTTCATCCTGGTCGGGTCCGTCTTGGGTGTCTGCCAAATCGCGGTTGAGGGTGGACAGATTGACCTCCAACTCCGAGATGCGGGTTTCGATGGCCGTGCGGTCAATCTCTTTGGGGCCGGCTTCGAGGTCAGCGATATCCCGTCGCAACGCTGACACCAACCGTTCGGCGGCATCGACGGCGGCCTGCAGGGAATTGAGTTGCACTACGTCGAAATTTCGACCGTCTCGGAGCTCGGTAAAGTCCTCGTTGGCGATTCTCACGTGGAACGCCTCCAGCCGGTCCTGGGCGTTGTCCAACGTGGTCTCGGCATTGGCGAGATTCTGCCGGGTCATCGCCAGTTGGTCCGCGTGGTCGGCGTCGAAATCGCGGAGATCGTCCCGAGACTGGTCGAGGGCGATTTCCGTTTGGGAAATGCTGCTGCGCAGTTTGATGACGGATTCGTCGTAGTCCGGCAGGAAATCGGTTACGGCATCCTGGGCCGCGTCCAGAGCCTGGCGGGCCCGGGCTCGAGCGGCCAGGGCGTCGGCGAATTGCTGACCATGGTCGTCGGCGAAGTCGGTGACGGCCTCCTCGGCCCGGTCCAGGATGGCGGTTGCGTCAGCGACCCTCAGCGCCGCGGCGCTCAGGGCTACCTCGTGCTCGATCTGGTAATCTTCGAGCGCGTCCTCCGCATTTTCCACAGCGACCTGAGCCTTGGCCAGGGCATTTTCGGCCCTGGCTTTGATCAAGGGGTCATCCGATTCCAGCCCCAGAACCCGGTCCAGCTCGTCCTGGGTCTGCTCGACCTTGAACTTGGCGAGGGCCTCGGCGTGCTGCAAATTGGTGACCGTGTCCGAGTCGACGGTGGCCAGGGCGTCGCCAGCGGAAACGAGGTCGCCCACGGCAACGTTCACGGAGCCGACTTCGCCCGACAACTGGAAAGACAGGTCAGCCTGCGTGGAGAAGACCACCTCGCTGCGAACGCGGAAATCGCTGACGGCGGCGTTGGCTCGGCCACCGCTTCCGCCCGGGCCGGCGGCGGTCTCCGGCGTTGCTTCGCTTTCGGCGCTGGCGCCGCACCCAACCAACGCCAGGGCTGAAAGGATGGTCAGCGCCAATGGAACGGCGGCGAAGCGGAAGACACGGCGCTGGTGAGTTGAAGCGACTTTGAAATTCAACATCATTCCTCGGTGTATCGAGACTAAGGCGGATCGAGGCTCAGGTGTATCGAGACTCAGGCGGGCGCAATTGATTGTTATCGGCTCGAAACCTACTGCGGCGCGGCGTCCAGGCTGGTCGCACGGGGGCGGGCGACCACGCGGTAGATGCGCCCAAACAGATCAGGCGCCGATTGATGCAGCAGCCTGTAAGTTACCGGCACCGCCACCAGGGTGAGGACAGTCGAGCTGACCAGACCGCCGATCACGACGGTTGCCAGCTCAGAACCAACCAGCCCACTGGCATTGCTGAACGCCAACGGCAAAAGGGCCAGGATTGTGGTGAACGCGGTCATCAAAATTGGGCGCAAGCGAGTGCGTCCGGCGACCATGATGGCATCGACTACCACCAAGCCTTGCTGGCGCAATTGCGTGATGAAGACGATGAGCACGATTGCGTTGGTGACCACGATTCCGATGAGAAATAGGAACCCCATCATCGAGGGCAGGCTCAAGGCCCGTCCGGTAACGGTGAGGGCTACCAGCGCCCCAACCACCGCAAGGGGCATACTGAGCGCCACGATGAAGGGATCGCGCAGTGAACCCAAGGTTGCGACCATCACCAGGTAAACCAGCGCCAAGCCGATTGCCATGGCAACGTACACGTTTTGGAATTGTTCCTCGATGTCGCTGGCAAAGCCGCCCTGACGCACGGTTACGCCGGTGGGGAAATCGGCATCGGCGATGACGCGGTCGATCTGCGCGCTGGTGGCCTGGGGATCGCGCGCTTCAATTTCTCCGGTGATGGTTACCGAACGGTCGCCATCGTAGTGGGTGACCAGGGCCGGGCCGACCGTGGTCTTGACATCGCTGATCGAACCCAGGGGCACGACGCCAAATGGCCCGGCGATGGGCAGGTTCTGCAGTTCTTCGATTTCGTCAACCTGGTCTGCTTGGCCGCGAACCACCACGTCATACGTTTCGCCAGACAGGCTGACCTCGGCGGCGTCGTTGCCGTACGCCCAAGTGCGGATCTGCCCGGCCACGGCGATTGAGCTGAGGCCATAACGTCCGGCTTCGGCGGTATCGACCTCGAAGGTGAGTTCCTCCCGGTTGTCGCTCACGTTGGTCTTGAGGTTGACGACTCCTTCCAGGAGCCCGATGCTTTGCATCAGGGTGTTGGCGGCGCCTTGAACGTCCGTGTAGTCGTTTCCGGTAACCGCGATTTCTATGCCGGCCTGGGGTGGTCCGGCAGAGTCCACAAACACCTGTATGTCCACGTCTTCCTTGTCTGGCAGGGCTTGGCGCAGTTCATCGGCGAATTCGGTGGGTACATTGTCGGATAGGGCCAAGAAGAAACCCGACACGTCGAATCCAGATTCGCCGATACTGGGCCCAAAATCCTGGCTGGTCGATCCCATGGTTCCCTGATATGCGACGATGTATCCCTCCTCCACGTATCGGTCCAGCGTCTGCTCAACGCTGCGGAATTCTCGGAACATGGCGGCGGCGGCGGTATTTTCAGGCATGGTTATGTCGATCCGCATCGACTCGGCTTCGCCCGAAGAGAACAGAGTGATAGGCAGCACGAACAGGAGCGGAAAGCTGGCGACCACAGCGCCAATGCATCCCAGTACCGTCAGGATCGGATGCTTCAGGGCCCACTGCAGGATCGGCGTGTAGAGCTTCTGGAGCCAGGTGTCCTCCACCACGTTGTCGTCTTCGTCGGCCATGTCGCCCTGGCGCAGCGCTATCGACGCCAGCGTCGGCACCACGGTGAGGGCGATGAACGTGGAGGCCAACAGGGATACGCACACAGTTTGGGCAAAGGGCAGGAAGAATTCTCCGACCACACCGGGGATGAAGGCTAGGGGCAAGAACACAGCGACGGTGGTCAGGGTTGAAGCCAGGATTGCGGCGCCCACTTCACGAGTGCCACGTATGGCGGCGGTGAAGCGCGGGTTGTCCCCCAGCGGCGCGATCCGGTAGCCGGAAACCCCGGTTCCGTCGGTCGTGATGCGCCGAGACCCAGCCTGCAGGCGCCGGTAGATGTTCTCCAGCACTACGATGCTGTCGTCCACGATCCGACCCACCGCGATGGCCAGGCCCGCCAGGCTCATGAAGTTCAGGGTCCAGTCCAAGATGGCCATCACCAGCACGGTGATCATTACGCTCAGTGGAATGGATATGGCTATGATCAACGTGGGCCGCAAGGAATTGAGGATGCCTTGAATCGCCGTGGGGCGGAGCTGAAGCAGGAAAATGAAAATGGCGAACACGGCGATGACGAACCCCAGACCACCCTGGCTCGCGACGTTGGCAAGTTGCTCTTCAAGTTCGGGGCCATCGTTGTACAGGACGTCAACCTGCACATCCGGCGGGAGGTCGAGGTCTTCAATCACCTCCAGGAGCTCCTTGGCCAGGTCGATGGTGTTGCCCTCAGGCAACCGGAGCACTTGGAGCGAAAGGCTGGGTTGACCGTTGGTGCGGGAAACCGTATCAGATTCCGGCGTGTCGACCTTGACGACCGCCACCTCTGAAAGCAGGATGGGCGTAACCGTCGCGTCGCCGGCGGATGGGTTGGTTGGGTCCGGCGACGGCCTGGTGTAACCCACCGGCAGGTTGCGGATGGAATCCAGGTTGGCGTAACCCTGGTAGGCCCGCAGGCCGATGGATCGATCTTGTTGGGTCAACGTGCCGGCGCTGAGGTCGATGGAATTGCCCGTTACCGCGTTGACGACGTCTTGGATGGTAAGGTCGTGCTCGTTGGCGCGCGCCGGATCCACGATGACCGAGACCCGTTCGGCCACGCCACCCTCAACTGAAACGTCGTAAACGCCGTTTACCGCCTCCAGGCGGGGTATGATTTCGTCGTCGGTGAGGCGCCTGAGGGCGGGAATATCCTGTTGGCCACTGACGCTGAGGAGCATCACGGGGAAAATGTCGGAGGTCAGCCGCAGCACGAAAGGCTCCCCGGCTTCGTCGGGGAGAGCAAGGCCGGTGACGCGACTGCGGATCTCTTCTTCCGCATCCTCCACGTCTGCGCCGGGGACGAAGTTGGCGGTGATCAGGGACAGGCTGCCCGTGGAAATGGAGGTGGTTTTCTCCAGATCGGGCATTCCGAGGATCAAATCCTCAACCTTGGCGGTTACGTCGGAGGCGACCGTGTTGGGATCGCCCTGCTGGTACGGCACGCCGACATAAACGATGGAAAAACTGATTTCAGGGAACAGCTCCTGACGCAGCTGGTTGTAGGAAAACACGCCCGCAATCACCAGCAAGACCATCACCATGATGGTCACCGGCTTTCGGCGCAAGGCTAGCTCAGTGAGGAAAGTCAAAACCGCTCCTGCTTTTGGTTACGTTGATGACTACGATCCCTACGGTGGTCAAACGCTCGCTGCCCCGCGTTTGGTTCAGCGCTTGATCGGTCCGTAAGAGATCGGCCCGTGAGAGATCGACCCATGAGAGATTGGCCCGTTTATGATAGCAGATGCCCCCGTCCGTTTCGCCTTTTGCGGCAAGGCTTCGCCCAGGTTCATTTGATACCTGACTGGGCTGGCGTGTAAACTCCCTCTCCATCTACGAATGAGGAGAGCGAAATGGATTTTGCCCTGTTTTCCCATATACCCTGGCCGGAAGAATATACGCCCAAAGGCCTCTATTCAGACTTGACGGAACAGGCCACAGCTGGCGAGGAGCTGGGATTCAAGGCGATCTGGCTGGCCGAACACCACTTCACCCGCTACGGGCTTGGAGCTTCTTCGCTCATCATCGCCAGCAACATCGCCGCCAGGACGGATCGCATCCGACTGGGTACCGCCGTGCTGATACCGCCGTTGCATCATCCGGTGCGTTTGGCCGAGGATACCTCCACGCTGGACGTGCTGAGCGACGGCAGGCTGGACGTGGGATTCGGCCGGGGCGCCGCATCGTCGGAATACGCCAACTTCGGCATCGACCACGCCGAGAGCCAGGCTCGCTACCGGGAAACCATCGAGATGGTGGAGGCCCTCTGGACCACCAGGGACTACACCTACGAAGGCAAATTCCACACCGCTAAGCGCGTGAACCTGGTGCCGACTCCACTGCAGAACCCTCACCCTCCGGTTTACGTGGCGGCGACCCGGAGCGCGGAATCGCTGGACTTCGTGGCGTCTACGGGCCGTCGCCTGATCGTTGGCGTGGTGCTGAACACGGACGACGCGGTGGATTTGATGCAGCGATTTCTGCAGATGTCGCAGGCGGCTGGCCACGGAATATCCGCGGCCGAGGTGCCCTTCTTCCGTTATTTCTACGTGGCGGAGACCGAGGAACAGGCTCACCGCGACGCCCGGGAGGCGTTGAACTGGACGCTAGACCTCAACACCTGGCGCCGCGAGTTCACCGTGGGCAGCGAGGTATACCAACCCATGGCAGAGTACCTGAGGCGGCGAACCGAACTGCCACCCAGCTACGAATACCTGGCCGAGAAGCGCGCGTTCATCGGGACGCCTGACCAGTGCGCGGCCCAGATTCAGGCGCTGCAAGACGCCGGCGTGCAGTACTTTGGCTGCAACTTCGCCTTCGGCGGGTTGGATCAGGGCAAACAGCTGAAGTCTATGGAGTTGTTCGCCAGAGAAGTGATGCCGCGCTTCCAGTGATGCCGCGCTTCCAGTGATGCCGCGCTTCCAGTGATGCCGCGCTTCCAGTGATGCCGCGCTTCCAGTGATGCCGCGCATCCAGTGATGCTGGGCTTCCAGTGATGCTGGGCTTCCAGTGATGCTGGGCTTCCAGTGATGCTGGGCTTCCAGTGATGCTGGGCTTCCAGTGATGCTGGGCTTCCAGTGATGCTGGGCTTCCAGTGATGCTGGGCTTCCAGTGATGCTGGGCTTCCAGTGATGCTGGGCTTCCAGTGATGCTGGGCTTCCAGTGAACGGCGGCCGCGCATTCGCTTTCGCCGATCCCGCCGGTTGCCAAATTTCGACCCCGAGATCCCTATCACCTGACCCAGATCACCTGACCCCCATCACTGGACTCCCGACAACTGATTCCCATTTAGTCGTTGTCGTTGCTGGCGGCTGACGACGAGGCCTCAGCGGGTTGCGTTGGCGCGGCCGGCTGTGTCGGACGGCGCGAAGTGAGCGACCGGTAGATGGATATAGCTACGCCGAATCCCACGGCGCAACCCATGGCCAGGTAGGCCCAACGCAGCCCGGCGACAAAAGCCGTAGCCACGCTGGGGTTCACCGCCTCCAGCGTGGGCTCCACGCCATAGGTGGCCATGGTGGATACCACGATGGTGGTGGAGACCGCCACGCTGACCACGTTGGCGGAATTGCGGATCAGCTGCGTCAGCGCGGACACCACGCCGTAACGGCTGCGGTCCACCACGCTGATTATGCTGCTGCTGTTGGGCGAGTTGAACACCGCGTTCCCGGAACTTTGCAGCATCATGGTTCCGATCACCAACCACACTGGGGAGCGTTCCTCGAGGGCAAAGGCCAATACCAGCGCGCCGGCGGAGCTCATGGCCAAGCCAACCACGGTGAGAGCTTGCCACCCGAAACGGTCGGACAGGCGACCACTGGGCGGGCCCAGGATGACCATGCACAGCGCCGGCGGAATCATCATCAAACCCACCTGCTCTGGTGAGTATCCCAGCACGCGCTGCAGGTAGAAGGGCATCAGGAAGCGGGCGGCCGAGGTTCCGAAGAAGGACAGCCAAGCCGACGCCGCGCCTATCCCAAATATGCGATGGGCGAACAACCGCAGATCCAACATCGGCGCCGCGGTTTTCAACTCCCACCAGATGAAGGCCGCCAGCAGGATCGCGACTAAAGTTCCGCCGGTGAGCACGGGCGCGGATCGCCAACCCAAGCTGTTGCCGTTCCCCACCACCAGCAGGAGCGACAGCAGAATGACGCCGGACATTGCGGCTCCGGCCCAATCGAAAGTCGCGCTGCGTGGCCGCTGGCCAGGCTCGACTGCGGGCCCTCGCTCCAGCAGGAACCAGGACAACGCCAGGACGGCGCAGCCGGCAGGGACGTTCACGAAGAACACCCATTCCCAACCCAAATAAGCCACGAGAAAACCGCCGATGGCAGGCCCGGCGATGGCTCCCATTCCCACCACGCTGAGGTGCGCTCCCAGCGCCTTGCCGCGTTCGGAATCGGGGAAGGCCGCCAGCATCATGCCCATGCCGCAGCCCTGGACCATGCCGGCTCCAATGCCTTTGATCACGCGCATGCCCACCAGGATTTCCAGGTTGGGGGCGAAGGTGGCGCCCAGGGATGCGACGACGAAAATGGCGGTGCCGGTCATGTACACCCGGCGGCGTCCCACCACGTCGCCCAAGCGTCCCATGGGCAGCAGCAGCGCGCTGATGGCCAACGCGTAGGCGATCACCACCCACTGGACGGATTCCAGCGTGGCGCCGAATTCTTTCTCGATGCTGGGCAGGGCAATGAGCACGCTGCCGTGGTCAACGACCGAGAAGAATGTGCCCGCCGCGATGGTCCAAAAGCTCCACCATTTGAAGGTTCTGCTGGTGGTGATGCGCTGTATCAAGATGACACGCCCGTCGATGCCCCTGGTTCGGGATCAGCAATTGATTGAAAGATGTAACATGATACGCTCAAATCGCAAATTTAGCAGGCGACCAACGGCTAACCGCAGCGTCCGCAGACTCTCGGAGCGATTGGGCGCGGCCCCTGAATCGCAGAGCCGTTGATCTGAGCGACATAAGCCAGGCGCCGGCGATACGGCGATTGCCAGCGCCGCATCCTCAGGGCAGCCTCCGGACCCGATCCAGCGTAGCGGCGCACGTCAACGCGAGGCACAACCCCAACGCGGCGGTGATGGCGATGGCCATTACGGGCGACGTGGCGTCGGAAAGAGAACCCACCCCCAGACTGGCAACCACCAGAAAACCCCGGTCGAAGCTCTGCAAGCTGGTGAGGCGACCCCGCAGGCGGTCGGGCGCCAGCGTTTGTATCAGCGTGCCCCGCGTGGTTCGAAAGACAGCCTGGCTGAAGGCCATGGCGGCGATCACGATGAACGCCACCGCCATCCAATGGGAAAAGGCGAACAGCAGGCAGGTGATGGAACTGGCGATTGCGGCCCCCAGCACGACCTTGCCCTTGTCGAATACGAACCCGAAAGACGCCATGAACAGCGCGGCCAGGAACCCGCCCACGCCCGTTATCGCCAGCAGGTACCCACCCACGTTGGCGTCGCGCATGAGCACGTCGGTGGTGAAGACGGGCAGCAGGAACCAAGTGGGATGGAGAATGATGTTGGGGATGACCGACAGCAGCATCATGTGGAATATGGCGCGCTCTCCGCTCCACACGTAGCGTATGCCTTCAACCATGTTGGAAATGGCGGAGCCCCGGGCCCGTGCGTCTCCGGGTTGATAAAACGGCGTCCGCATGGGCAACAGCATAATCACGTTGGCGAGGTACAAGCAGGCCTCGATGGTGAAGTTCAGGAAGAAACCCAAATGGAAGATCAGGATGCCGCCGATGAAGGGGCCGAAGATGCGGGTCCCCGTGATGGTGAGGACGTTGGCGGCCAGGGCGTTGCCCAGCATGTCTCGAGGCACGGTGGCCGCGACCAACGCCTGGCGCATCGGTTGCGCCATGGAATGGCAAACCCCGGCCAGGATGACGTAGAGGTAGGCGTGCCAGACGGTGACCAGATCCGACCGCACCAACAGGGCAAAGCTGAAGGCCAGCCCGCACATGATCAACTGGAAGATGATCACCAGGCGGCGCCGATCGAAACGGTCGCTGAGTACGCCGCCCCAGGGTCCCGCCACCAGCCCGGGCAGAGTGTTGATGCCGCCGACGGTCACCACCAGCAGGCCAGCCAAAGCCGAGCCTTCGGCTAGCTCCCGAACGAGCCAACCGACGCTCAGCAACTGAAGCCACTGGGCGCTATTGGCGAAGAAGTTGCCGCACCACAGCAGCCGATAGTCGCGGTAACCCAGCCAGGCGTCCAGCGTGTGCAGGCGTGGTATTCGGAAAATCTCGCGGCCTCGTTATCAAAACCGAAAATATAATGCTACTGCGATTATACGCTATCAATGCTGCAGGGGTTCAACTGGATCCGGGGGTTCAACTGGCGTCGCGGTTGCGCCGCTCCCATGGGCGCAATCGGTTCAACGAGATGGGCATCGACCCTGCCGACCAGGCGGTCGTTTCGGCCCTGCCTGGAATTCGGGTTGTGCTAAAATACGCTGCAACTTGGCTGTGGCGCGTTTGAGGAGGGCTTACTTTGCCCGAACGAATTTTCATTGGCGTTGCTTGGCCCTACGCCAACGGACCCCTGCACATGGGACACATCGCCGGTTGCTATTTGGCCGCCGATATCTTTGCCCGCTATCACCGCATGAAGGGCAACGAAGTGCTCATGGTGTCAGGATCCGACGCCCACGGCACACCCATCACCATTCGCGCGGATCAGGAAGGCGTGGAGCCGGAAGAGATATTGGAACGGTACCATGCCCAGTTCCTGGATACCTGGCAGCGCTTGGGCGTCTCCTTTGATCTGTTCACCACAACGCACACTGACAACCACCGGCGCGTGGTGCAGGACATATTCCAACGCCTGCAGGAACAGGACTACATTTACGCGGACACGATGCTGCTGGCCTACTGCGCCGGCTGCAACCGTTTCCTGCCCGACCGCTATGTGGAGGGTTCGTGTCCCCACTGCGGCAACGAGCGCGCCCGGGGCGACCAGTGCGATAACTGCGGCCACACCCTGGATCCCATCGAACTGGTGGAACCCCGCTGCAGCATTTGCAGTCAAACTCCCGACTTTCGCGATTCTGAGCATTTCTTCCTGCGCCTGTCGGCCTTCGAGCAGCCGCTATTGGACTGGATCAACGAGAAGGAGCATTGGCGACCCAACGTCGCCAATTCAACGCGCGGATTCTTGCGGGGCTGCCTAAAGGACCGCGCCATTTCTCGGGATCTCACCTGGGGAGTTCCGCTGCCGCTGGACGGCTACGAAGGCAAGCGAATCTACGTTTGGTTTGAGGCGGTGATTGGCTACCTCTCCGCAGCGGTGGAATGGGCGGAACGCCGCGGCGACCCCAATAGCTGGGAGGCCTTCTGGAAGGACGCCGATACCAAAGCCTACTACTTCATCGGCAAAGACAACATTCCCTTCCACAGCATCATCTGGCCGGCCATGCTGATGGCATACGGCGGCCTCAATCTGCCCTACGACGTTCCGGCCAACGAATTCCTGAGTCTCGAGAGCCGCAAATTCTCCACCAGCCAAAACTGGGCGGTCTGGGTGCCCGATTATCTTGATCGTTATGACCCTGACCCTCTGCGCTATCTGCTGTCTATCAACATGCCGGAAACCGGCGACACCGATTTCAATTGGAACGAATTTGTGCGGCGCAACAACGACGAATTGGTGGCCACATACGGCAACCTGGTGAATCGCGTCTTGAGATTCACCTATCGCAATTTCGACGGTCAGGTTCCCGCAGACGCCGCGCCGGCCGAGGAGCCGGAGGCGGCGTTGTTGGAATCGGCTCGCCAGGCCATGGCCGATGTTGACCACAGCCTGTACCACACCAGGTTCCGCGCGGGCATCAGCCGCGCCTTCGCGCTGGCCCAGGAATCCAACCGGTACCTGGACTCCCGGGCTCCTTGGCAGGCCATCAAGGGCGACCGGGCCGACGCCGCCCGAACGCTGACCACGGCCATCAAAGCGCTGAACTGCCTCAAGGTGATGCTGGCGCCGTATCTGCCCTTCACCAGCCAGAAGCTGCACGAATTCCTGGGATTCGATGGAGACGTTGGTTCGGAGCCTTGGGATTTCGACTCGCTGGTCGGAAACATTCGACCCGGAGCGCCGCTGCGCAATCCCTCGGCCCTGTACGCCAAGCTGGATGCGGCGGTCGCCGAGCAGGAAGCCGAACAACTGGGCGTACCCGCCTGATTACCCTTGCCGACAGAGCGTTACAACGTGGTCACCGGGCTGGATCTGAAAACCGTATCCATCTATGCCCCGGTGGTGGAACAGCTGGCGCAGGTCGAAAAGCAACTCCACGAGTTGTGCCAAACCGACATCGCCGACCTGGACCCCCTGCTGGACTATGCCCTCCGTTCGGGCGGCAAGCGCGTCCGGCCGGCGCTGACCCTGCTCGCCGCCGAGTTTCATCCCCACGAACGCCGACGTTCCCTGATCATGGCCTCGGCGGTGGAGTTGCTGCATCTGGCCACCCTGATCCACGACGACACGGTGGATAACGCCGGGCTGCGTCGGGGCAAACCCACCATCAACAACCTCTACGGCAACCACGTCGCCGTGCTGCTGGGCGATTACCTCTTCGCCACGTCGGCCACGTTCGTATGCGATACCGGCGTCATCAGGGTGATCCGGCGGTTCTCCGAGACCATCATGGAGTTGGCCAGCGGTCAGTTGATCGAGTTTTTCACCACTTTCGACCCCTGCAAAGCCCGGCGACTCTACGACGAACGCATCTACCGCAAAACGGCCTCCCTCTTCTGCACTTCAGCGGAGTCTGGGGCCATTTTGGGAGGAGCCCCCGACGGCGAGGTCACGGCGCTGCGCGAGTACGGACGCAACATAGGCATGGCGTTCCAGATCGTCGATGACCTGCTGGATGTTCAGGGGGACGCCGCTGAAATTGGGAAACCCGTGGGCAACGACCTGCTGCAAGGCGTGCTCACGCTGCCCAGCATCATGCTGATGGAACGATACCCCAGCGACCACCCAATCGACGCCCTCTTCACGGCGATCAAAAACGACGATGACGACGTGGACGGATTGTTGCAGCGGTCGCTGACCATGATCAACGATTCCGACATCATTCCAGATTGCTTCGCCACGATACGCGATTATTGCGCCGCCGCCGCCACCGCATTGGACGAACTGCCCAATTGCCCTCCGCGCCGGTCACTCCTGCACATGGTCGATTACATCCGAGAGCGCACCCGGTAGGCGTCCTTCAGATACCGGAGCGCCATACTACGTTGCCGTTCACCAAGGTCAGCAGGGAACGAACCTCCGGCAGGCGATGCGCCGGTGTGGTGAACGGGTTCGGGTCCACCACTGCCAGATCAGCAGGTCGGCCGCGCGCCAGCTGATTTCGCCCGACGTGGCGCCTCAGCGCGTCATCAAGCGAGGGTAGTCCGATCCCGCCCAGGGGGATTCCTCTCGCCGTTCGCCTCGAGACTGCCGCCGCCATCGACGCCCAAGGGTTCGGCTCCACCACCGGGGAGTCCGAGGCTATCGCGACCGGGGCGCCCAGCGCCGCCAGCGGCCCTGCCGGATAGAGGTGGGGCAGCAAATCTCCAGACACGGCAGCCAGGTAACGCTCTCCGTCGTAGTGGAGGAACCCCGTGTTGACCACCGCCAGCGCGCCCGATTCCGCCACCAGCTCCGCCACGTCGGGCGGGCACTCCGCGCAGTGTTCAATGCGGTCGTGGCCAGCGGGGGACGGATGGTCGCGAATGGCCAATGCGGCCGCTACCACCGCATCCCGTTCGACGGCGTGTATCGCCACCGGGTAACCCAGGTGGTGAGCCGACGCCACCAGGTCCGCCAGCGCTTCGGGGTGAGGACGCAGTTCGCCCGACGACAACGTAACCATGATCTTGGCGTGGCCGACCGTTAGTCTGCCGCCGCAGACATTATCCCCGTAGGTCATTCCAGAGTTGGTCATGTCCTCTAGGCGACCGTGGCCCACCATCATGGTTACCCGTTGCCGCAGCGCCCCGGCGTGGATGGCATCGGCAAAGGCGCTCCACCGCTCTGGCCCGTTGTCGGGGCCAGCGTCGGTAAGGGCGGTGATGCCATACCACAGCAAACGCTGGCCCAAAGCGCGCAGCGCTGAATTACGTTCCATTGACGCGCCATGGTCCGCGCCGCGCTCCCCGTTGCGCTCACGGAGCCAGCCGGCCATTTCCAATAATACTCCGGTGGGCTCCCCCGCGCCGTCGCGTTCAACGACGCCGCCCGGAGGATCGGGAAGAAACTTGCTTATGCCCGCCGCGCGTAAGCCCGCGCTGTTCAACGCGGTAGCGTGGCCAGAGCGATGCTGTACCCGCACCGGCATGCTTTCCGACACTGCGTCGAGGTCGTGGCGAGTTAGTTGGCGCCCCAGACCCAAGGGGGAATCATCGTAGCCGTAGCCGCGGATCCACCCGTCGAGACGGGGCGCGGCCGCTTTGAGCCTGGCCAGCATGGACTCCAGCGTTGGGGCGGCGGTTGGCCGGCAGTCCACCGCGTGGAGCGTTGCCGCCGTGGCAAAGATGTGGCAATGATCATCAACAATGCCAGGGATGATGACCCGTCCTGCGCAATCAACCACCTGCGTATTGGCGTCGCCCAGCCGTGTCGCATCCGCGTCGCTGCCCACCGAGGCGATCCTGCCCCCGGCGATGGCGACGGCGCTGGCGCCAGGGGAGGTTGGCAACACGCCGTTGCGCAGTATTAGATCCACAACCAATACGATCCCCGTCGAGTAGCGGTCGAGTGGCGCTGGCTGGGGGCGCCTCCCCAGCCGATGCTATAATCTGCCCCGCCTATGGCCGCCGTCAACCACTGACGGATCCGTGGCGCTGACGGATCTCTGGAGGGAACAATGCCGGAACTGGAAATCATAATGGGCGGTTATTCGATCAATACCGACCAGACCCGTCTGGGTCTGTGCACCGTGACGCTAATTCGAGGAGAAACCCTGTCCATCGTGGACGTGGCCCACTTCGGGCGCCGCAACATGCTGGTCGATCAGTTGGAGGCCAACGGCATATCCACCGATGACATCGGCCGGGTGATCCTGACCCACGCCCACTGGGACCATTCCCAGAATACCGATCTGTTTCCCAATGCGGAAATCGTGATTCACGCCGACGAGCTGGAGTACAGCCGCAACCCGCGCCCCGGCGACCTGGCTACCGCCCGCTACTTCGCGGACACCCTGCTGCGGCAAAACGTTCGCGCTGTAACCGGAGAGACCGAGCTGGAACCCGGAGTCCGCCTGATCGAAACTCCTGGCCACACCCGCGGACACATCAGCGTGGTCGTGGAGACCGCCGGCGGGACGGTTTGCGTTGGTGGCGACGCCATGTCGGACGCCGGCGCCATCGGACGGGGAACGCCGGCCATCGTTTTCTGGAGCGAAGCCGACGCCCGCGCCAGCATCCAGAAGATCGTGGCCGCCGCCAACACCATCTATCCGGGCCACGACCGGCCCTTCCGAATCGAGGCCGATGGCGGCATTACCTACCTGTCTGATTCGCCCACGCTGGAGGTCAGCGGCGTACTGCACTACGCCAGCGGCGCCTTCACGGTGAACATCGGCCGCGCCGAACCTGCTGGCACGACCGTGATGCCCAGCGCCATTGACTACCGGGGTGGTGGCCACCACCATCCCGGCCATTGCTGACGCAATGCGCGCCGTAGTATTCGACTGGGACCTCACCCTGTGGGACAGCTGGGGTATCCATCTCAGGTTGATGGACAACACGGCGGCCGAACTTGGCATTCCCGCTCCTTCGGTTGAAGCCGTGGCCGCCGAATTCCATCGCCCCTTTCGCCAGCATCTGTTGTGGTTCTTCGGATCCAGACCCGACGCCGAAAACGAACTCGACGCCATCATCAAAAGTTACCTCTCCCAGTACGAAGGGCTCCTCGGTTTCCGCAACTACCTTTTCCCAGGGGTCATGAGTCTCTTGGAATCCTTGAGGCGCCGGGGCATACTGATTGGCATCCTTTCCGACAAATACGCCAAATTCGGCCGCGCTGAATTGCGGCGGTCGGGTTTGGATGGAATGGTTGATTTTGCGGATTTCAAGACCGACGCCCGTCCCTACAAACCTGCGCCCGAAGGACTCCATGCCGTGTTGGCAGGGCTGGGAGTCAGCCCGGAAGACGCGATGTATGTTGGCGACGGGCCGCAAGATATTGCGTGCGCGCGCAGTGTTGGCGCCGTTTCGGCCGCCGCGTTGTGGTCCGCCATCGATGGCGACGCTACGTTGGCACAGGGCCCGACTTACCGGCTGTACCGGCCCCACCAGGCGCTGGCGGCGTTGGCCGCGGCAGAGGGCGCGGACGGTTCGGAACCGTGGGTCAGAGGCCTGCCCTGGCCGTGGCGTGGCGATGAATTTGATCCCCAGGAAGATCAGGACGCGCCACCAACCCGGAAGACGAGCGCCTACAGCGAGCCGGCGCCGGCGCAATCGCGTCAGTGGCCCATGGCTGCCCAGTGGAACGGTCGCACGGACCAGTTGTCGCAACCGCCAGCGGACGCCAACCCCGTGGCGCCGCTCTCGTTGCGAACCCAGGGGAGTTGGCTAAGCCGGGGCAGACCCCAGAGTTGACTCTCCGGCCAGCTGGGTTGAGGCCGCGGTATGCTGCTCGTCGGCGTGGTACGACGATCTAACCAGTGGGCCGGCGGCCACGTGCTTGAAGCCCATCGCCTCGCCGGCTTCTCGCAATTCCTCGAATTCCGCCGGAGTGTAGAATCGGTCCATGCGCGTGTGCTTGATCGATGGGCGCAGGTACTGGCCAATGGTCAGCAGATCGCAATCCACTGAACGAAGGTCGGCCATGGTTTCGCGCACTTCCGTCATGGTTTCACCCATGCCCACGATGATGCCGGACTTGGTGGGCAAGTTTGGGTTGATGTCCTTCACCCGGCGGATCAATTCCAACGACTGGCGGTAGTCGCCCTTGGGCCGAACGCGACGGAACACGCGCGCCACTGATTCGATGTTGTGGTTGAGAACCTGAGGTCCGGCGGTCACAACCTTTTCCAGGGCAGCCCAGTTTCCGGCGAAGTCGGGTATCAGAACCTCCACGCGGCAATCCGGCGCGGCGGCCCGCACCTGCTTGATGCAGGCGGCGAAGATGCCGGCCCCGCCGTCGGGCAGGTCATCTCGGTTCACCGAGGTGATCACGCAGTATTGCAGACCCATGCGCTTGACGGTGGCGGCGAGGCGAAAGGGCTCTCCCAGGTCCAACGCGCCGGGTCGCCCCGTGGTCACGGCGCAGTAGGCGCAGGCGCGGGTGCATATGTCGCCCAGGATCATGAACGTCGCGGCGGAACGCTCCCAGCATTCGCCAATGTTGGGGCAGTGGGCTTCCTCGCACACCGTGTGCAACTGGCTGTCACGCATCAGTTGCTTCAATTCTATGTAGCGCGGGCCGCCAGGCATCCGCACTTTCAGCCAGTCGGGCAGGCGCGGCCGCAGTGGCATGGCTGCGTCTGATGGCGGGCTGCCTCCGGCCTCGGCCGGCGCTGAACTGGAGCGTGTTGGTGTCGTCATTTTCGTTCTCCGGTCACAGCATCTGCACCAGGCGCGGGTTGACCCGGCACTTTTCGGCGGCGATGATGGCGTCTATCTCTTCCACTGCGGCTTCCGACGCGCCGTTGCGATTCACCACGCGGTAGTCGAATTCGCCGACGCGGGCCAGCTCGGCCGACGCCTCCCGCAGCCGGCGCCGCATTTCAGCTTCGTCCTCGGTGCCTCGCTGGGCCAGACGGGTCCGCAGTTCCTCCATGCTCGCCGGCATTACGAAGATGCTCAATGCCTCCGGCGCAACCCGGCGGATGGTGGCGGCTCCCTGCACGTCGATGCCCAATATAACGTCCTTGCCGTCGATCAGTGGGTCTCGCACCTGGCGGCGAGGGACCCCGTACCAGCGGTCGTACACCTGCGCCGATTCCAGCAATTCGTCGCGTTCTTGCGCCCGCAGAAAGTCCGCGGTTTCCATGAAGATGTAGTCCTCGCCGTCCACTTCACCGGGCCGCATGGGTCGCGTGGTGGCCGTGACCGCGAAATGCCACGGGCGACACAGCTTGCGGAGTCCGGCCAGCAGCGTGGTTTTGCCTGAAGCGGATGGCCCGGACACCACCACCAGCAGCGGCGGCGCTGGGCCGGCCTGGGGCAACGACAAGGAGCCGGTCATGCTCCGCCGCTCAGCGACGTCAGATGTTCCCAGAAGGTGGGATAGGATACCGCAGCGTCCTCAGCGCCCTGGATTCTCGTCACGCCGGAAGCGGCCAGGCCGGCGACAGCCATCGACATGGCCAATCGGTGGTCGCCGTGACTCTCCACAGTTGACCCGGCAAGCCGGCCCACCCCGTGAATCACCATGCCGTCTTCGCGCGGTTCCAGATGCCCGCCCAGGCGCGTCAACTCCGATACGGTGGTGGCGATGCGGTCTGATTCCTTGACGCGTAGTTCGGCGGCGTCTCTGATCACGGTGTCGCCCTCGGCGAAACACGCGGCGACGGCCAGTACGGGAAGCTCGTCGATCATGATGGGGATGATGTCCCCGCCGAGGTCGATCCCTTTGAGGCTGGCGGATGACGCCACCACGTCGGCCACCGGTTCGCCGCCTTCAACCCGCTCGTTTTCCAGCAGCAATGAGTCTCCGGCGCCCATCATCTGCAAGGCGTCGATTATTCCCGCGCGGCTTGGGTTCAGACCCACCCCGGTAATGGTGACGCGGGCGTTGGGATGGATCAGTCCAGCCACCATCCAGAACGCTGCCGACGAAATGTCGCCGGGAACCGCCACGTCCACAGCCTGCAACGCCGCAGGATGCAGGGTGAGCGTCAGCCCGTCGGTTTCCACCCGCGCGCCCATGGCCGACATCATGCGTTCCGTGTGGTCGCGGGACAGCGCCGGCTGGCGCAGGATCGTGGGTCCGGCGGCCGACAGACCGGCCAGCATGAGGCAGGATTTCACCTGGGCGCTGGCTACGGGCATCTCGTACTCTATGGAGCGCAGGCTTCCACCCCTTATGGTCAGGGGCGCCAATGTATTGTCCCGGCGTCCCATGATCGCCGCGCCCATCTGCTGCAGGGGCTGCACTATGCGACCCATGGGTCGGGAGCGCAGAGAACCGTCGCCGGTCAACACGGACACAAAATCCTGGCTTGCCAGCAAACCGGACAGCAGGCGCATCGAGGTGCCGCTGTTGCCGGCGTCCAGCAGGTCGGCGGGCTCCTGGAGGCGTGGCCCCGGGCCGGCGACTCGGAAACTGCCCGGTTCATCCAACGGCTCGATGCTGACGCCCATGGCGCGCAAACACGCTGCGGTGGATTGCACATCGGCTCCATCGGACAGGCCGGTGACGGTGGCGTCGCCATTGGCGATGGCGTTCAGAATCAGCGAACGGTGCGACACCGATTTGTCGCCCGGCACCGCCAGGGCGCCGGCGAGTCGGTTCGGGCTGAGGACGGACTGCTCCACGGAAAGCCTCGCGCGGCCTATTGCCGGCCCGGGGGACGGTCACCGTCCCGTTCGTTTTCGCGGTCGCCCATCATTCTGCGGAGCGCTCGTTCGCCCCAACTGCCCATGAACATCTGGCTCATGGATTGGCCGAAGGTGGGGTAATCTTGGGTTCGTTGGATCTCTTGAGCTCTGGGGTTGACCTCGCCAGCCAGCCATTTTTCTCGCGCAATGCGGGCGTCTTCGAACAGCGTTTCAACCGCCGCGCTGTCCGGCGTTTCTCCGTCGGTGTCCAGTAGCTTGCGGTATTCGTAGAGTTCGCGAATGAAGGCGTCGATCCAAGCCACAATGGGCTGGGAGTTGCTGACGCAGATGTCGCGGTGCATGATCGCGTCGCCCGAGGCCAGCCGGGTGATGTCCCGGAACCCGGATGACGCCAATTGCCCGATGTCAGACCAGTTGGCCGACTTGCTGGTGCATCCGACCAACGCGGTGGACAGGACGAAGGGCAGGTGGCTAACCGCGGCGACGAAACTGTCGTGTTCATCCACGCTGATGAAGTATGGCACGGCGCCAACCGCTTCGGCCAGGGTTGCAATTTCGCCCACGGCGCGCTGGCTAGCCTTAGGGCTGGGGATAACGCAATAGGGTTTGCCAGAGAACATGGAGCCGTCGGCGTTTTCGGGCCCGGGCGTTTCTCGTCCCGCCATGGGATGGCCGCCCACGAAGTCAACGGCGTCGGGCAGCAGTTCGTCGGCCCACTGCAACACCTGGGTTTTGGTGCTGCCCACGTCGGTGATGACGCATCCTTCTGGAAGATAGGGAGCCATGCCTTCCATCAGTTCGCGCATGGCCAGCACGGGCGTCGCCAGCACGATGATGTCGGCCTCCTCGATGGCGTTGCCCAGCCTGCCCTCAACCCGGTCGAAAGCCTGCTTACGTTGAGCGCCCGATCTGGCCGCGTGTTCGGCGTCGGTGCCAACCACGGTGAGGTCGCGCAGGGGTGAAGCCCGCAGGGCCAACCCCAAGGAGGTTCCGATCAATCCCGTGCCAATAACAGTAACTTGCGCCACGATCGAGTCTGCCAACGTTAGAATTGTGGTAAGTGTACATCATCCGCAACGGCTGGTAAAACCGGCGCGCCAGATCGACATGCAATCGACGTCCACAAAAGGCTTTGGGGCTGGAGCGGCGGGCGTGGCGGTTGTTGTAGAATTGCGACGTTAACCGCAACCCATCCCCGCACCGTCGGAGGCAACCACATGTCCCAGTTGATGACCGGCAAACAGGCCCTATTGGAAATGCTCAAGGCCGAGGGGGTCGATCACATTTTCGGCAACCCTGGCACCAGCGAGGGCCCGATCATCGACCTGTTGGGAGACTATCCGGAATTTCGCTACATCCTGGCCCTTCAGGAGAGCGTGGCCGTTGGCATGGGCGAAGCATACGCCAGGGCCACCGGACGAGCTTCATTCGTCAGCCTCCACGTGGACAGCGGGTTGGCCAACGGAATCGCCCTGCTGCTGGACGCCCTGAACACCGGCACGCCGATGGTGGTGACGTCCGCCAACTACGACGCTCGCAAGGTCAACGAAACGATGACCGACCTGGCGGACCTGGTGCGACCGGTAACCAAGTGGGCCGTGGAATTGACCCTGCCCGACCAGATACCAAGCGTGATGCGTCGCGCCTTCAACGAAGCCAACAGCCACCCCAAGGGCCCGGTGTACGTCGGGTTCACCTCCAACGCCCTGGAGGGCATGGCCGAAATGAACATCGCTCCATCTCGGCCAGTCCACGACGATACGCGCCCCAGCGCCGCGGGCATCGCTGAGGCCGCCGCCCTACTGCTGGGCGCCAGCCGTCCCATGATGCTGGTGGGCGACCGCCTTTCCGACGACGACGCGGTGAATGAAGCCGTGGAACTGGCTGAGTTGATGGGCCTGCCGGTGTACCAGGCCAGGGGCGCGGAGGTGGCCTTCCCCACCAGGCACGAGCAATTCCTGGGGCCCTTGTCGTTGCGGGTTACCCAGCAACGGGCCGCGTTACAGGCGGTTGACGTTGCGCTCGCCGTGGGGTCCGACCCGTTCGAGGAACTATTCTATTGGGGGGATGTCATCCTCCCGCCGGGAGCCAAGCTGATCCACATTGACCCAGACCGAAGCCGCATCGGTCGCTCGGAACCCACCGCTGTTGGCATCGTGGGGCACTGCAAGGCGGCGCTGGCGGATCTGACGACAGCCTTGAAGGAACGGCTCGCTCCAGGCGACTTCGCCGAGATCCAGCGCCGCAAAGAGGCGGTTATGGACGAACGGAACGCCAATCGCTCCGCCTTCGATGAATCCGCCGCCGAAAAGTGGGATCACCGGCCGATGACCCCGGCTCGCATGATGTCTGAGCTAGCGGACGCGATTCCCGACAACGCCATCGTGGTTGACGACTCCATCAGCAACCGGGCCGCCATGCGGCATTACTTCCATGCCGAGCGCCGCGGCGATCTCCGGGGATACCGCGGCCAGTCCATCGGCGGCGGCTTGGGAACCACCATGGGGACTCAGTGCGCCAATCCCGACCGGCCCGTGTTCGGCATCATCGGCGACGGCAGCGCCATGATGACCGTTCAGGGCCTTTGGACGGCCGCCAATGACAACATCCCCTGCGTTTTCGTCATCTGCAACAATGGGATGTACCGCGTATTGAAGGTGAACTTCAACGTTTACCAGCAGGATGTGCTGGAACTTCCCGAAACGTCGGGCGGGCGACTCCTCTACTCCGATTTTGGAACGCCGTTCGACATGGCCGCCATCGCCAAGAGCATGGGAGTGCATGGCGAGCGAATCACGGACCCGTCTGAAATCAAGCCGGCTGTGGATCGCGCGTTGGCTTCCGGCAAACCCGCCCTGCTGGACATGGTGATTGACGGTTCGCTGTGACCGGTCGGGCTTGATCGTCCCCGCGCCAGCCGGCGGCGACCGCATGGAGCCGCCAGTTTCGTCGCCACGGCCGGGCGGCAACCACGATTCGAACCAACCAAATTGGGTACGCCCGGTCTGCCGTAGCTTATCCAAGCGGGGCGAACCCAGGTCAGGCGAACCCAGACCGGGCGAACCCAGGCGGAGCGTTACCAGGCCGGACGAACCCAGACCGGGCAGATTAATGGAACCGCATCGTCGCGACGGAGGCGGTTCGCGCTCAATTCACGACTCACGACACCCAACCTGAAGGAGGTCGGACCGATGCGAACCAACACCACCAAAGCCAAACTGAACGACGGAGGCGTTGTATTTGGGGCCATCATCACCCGTTACGCCCCGGACATGGTGGAGATATTCGGCGCCCTGGGCTACGACTTCGTGATGATAGATTGCGAACACGGGCCCGCCGACCTGGACCAGGTGGAGCACATGGTTCGGGCCGCCGAGTCCTTCGGCATCACGCCCATCGCGCGCATACCGGACCACTCCGACCAGACGATCCTACGCTACCTGGATCGTGGATTGCAGGGCATCATTGTGCCCCACGTCAACACGGGAGAACAGGCCGAGGCCATCGCCCGCGCCGCCCGCTACCATCCGGACGGATACCGAGGCATGGGCGGCGGGCGCGCCCAGGACTATGGAATCGGCGTCACCCGTGAATCAGCCACCGCCTGGGTCAATTCGCAGGTCCTGGTCATACCGATGGTTGAGGACATTGAGGCTGTGGGCAACCTGGACGACATTCTCGCCGTACCGGGCGCGGATGTCCTGCACGTGGCGGCATCGGATCTGGGGCAGAGCATGGGCAACCCGGGCGCGGCGGATGTACGGCGGGTGATGAGCGATGTCATCCCGCGGGTACGGGCCGGCGGCAAGCACGTGGGCGTCGGCGGGAACAATCCAGCGGACACCGCCGGCGTCGTGGAGTTCGTGCAGCGCGGGGCAAACTTCGTCACGGTCTCGGGTTGGGGCCTGCTCAGAATCGCGGGAGAGAACTTCCTGAGGGAGGTGAAGGCCGCCCTGTGATCCACTCTCCGCGCGGCGAGTTCAACGGGATCTCGGTAGGCGCCGGATGGCCCCAGCATCGCCGTCTGCGGATGGCGCCGCCCGGCTCACCGTCGGAGATTGTCACACGGCCCGCATCCTGACGGTTGGTGGAAACTCCGGGGGCGCGAGGGCGGCCCGGAGACCATTCAATAACGGGCGTTTACGCGGTCGCCGGCGAGACCCAGACAGCTCAATGGGCAGTGCGCTGCCGAACCGACCGACTACGCCACCCGTTCGGCATCAATGCGTTCTCGCAAGATGGGGAGCAACTGTTGCGAGGCGCGTTCGCACTCTTCGACGTGGGGGAATCCGCTCAGGATGAACTCGTCGATGCCCAGCCGCCAGTAACCCAACAATTCGTCCGCCACCTGTTCCGGAGCGCCCACCAGGGCGCTGCCGCAGTTGACCCTCACTTCGGAAAGACCGTTCCACAAGCGCTTTCCCACCCGATGGTCTGCAGCGTACCGTGCCTGCGCTTGCTGGCCGACCATGGGCGTGCCTACGATGGCAGACTGGCGTTGCGCTTTGACCTCTGGCGCGGCGTCGGAGATGAGCCCCCGGGCGGCTGCCCAGGCGTCTTCTTCGCTGTCCCGGATCACCAGGTGCGTTCGCAGGCCTAGGGCCAGCGGCCGGCCGGTAGAATCGAAATTGTCGCGCAGGTCCTGCACCCGTCGGCTCGTGTCTTCCAGGGGCTCGATCCATCCCAGGTGCACGTCAGCCTGCCGCGCCGAGAGGCCGATGGCTCGCGGGGAAGCGCCGCCGAGGTAGAACCGGGGAGCGTTGTGGCCCGGGGCCGGAGCGCAATAGGCGTCTTCCAAACGATAGAAATCGCCGTGGTAGCTCACCGGCTGCGGTTGTTGCCACAACTTGCGGCAGGCTTCGATGAACTCTTCGGCGCGCTCGTATCTGGTGGCGTGGTCGCTGACCTCGCCCACCCGCTCGAAGTCGTTCTGGATTCCGCCGGGCACGATGTTGATGTCCAGCCGTCCGCCGGAAATTTCGTGCAGGGCCGCGGCCATCTGGGCGAAGAGTCCCAGGGCGATGAACCCAGGTCGCACGGCCACGAGGAATCGGATGCGGGAGGTTACGGCGGCGAGAGCGGTGGCGGTGGTCCAAGTCTCGGCCAGTGGCGCGTCCTCTGCGAACAAGCCGTTGGCAAACCGTGTGGGAATCAGCATGGAATAGAATCCGCAATCCTCCGCGGTTTGCGCCACCTGACGCAGGTAGTCGAAGGTCGGCGGACGCTGCGCCCGCAAGGTGCCGGCGCGGTCTCCGTCGCCGTCGATGGGCACGAACCAATCAAAGCGGGGTTCAGGGCGTTGATGATTTCCTTTGTGGTTAGCCATCGGTGACTCCCAGGGGTGGCGCCCACTGCGCCGTCAAGCTTCTTTCTCTTCGCCGGACGGATCCGCCGGCGCCGGCATGGGCGGGTTGGGATTCTGTTCCATCTCCCGCTGATACCACATGAACATCACGATGCCAGCCGCGATTATGCACATCATGTCGCCGGGAACCCAGAGCGTCAGCCCGCCCAATCGCTGGTCTGAGATATACGTGAAGACTTCCCACGGACGGGGCAATTCCTGGTAGGCCGAGTAGATCAATCCTTCCTGGAAGGTGATGGCGGCGCCCAACAGCGTGTTGGGCAACACGATGAGGCCGAGATACAGGATCCTCAGTCCGTAGTGGAGGCGAGAGCGATGGGGTTTCGGATCGATGACGATCCACCAGAACAGGAACCCGCTGATCAACATGGTGCCGTGCATCAACTCGTGAACAAAATCGTTCTGCACCGCCAGATCGTGCGGCCCCGGAACTTGCCAAAAGAACAGCAGCCCCAGAAACAAAACCACCGTGAAAACGGGATTGGTGATCTTCCAGTACACCCATCGCGCCAGTGGGTTCCGCACGATCCTTCGGATTACGCCTTGCCGCAACCACGTTGGCATACCCCGTAGCATGGGCGTGAGCGGCGCGCCCAGCAGAATCAGCAGGGGGCCGATCATCCGCACCAGCAGGTGCTGCGCCTGGTGGATGGAGAAATAGTGCTCGGCCAGCGGTTCGATGGGCGATTGCAGCGCGGCGAAGAGGACCAGGATGCCGGCGAAGAAACTGGCTTTCTGCCAATTGCTGATCGGATGAGTGGGGTTTGGCCAAGCGTTCAGGCCATTGATGTAGAAATACAACGCCGCCAGCAGGATCAAGCTGGGAACCGGGTTGGTGACGAATCCCCAGGCGGTCAACGGCGTCTGCCCCGGAGGAATCCCCTGGTGGGCCGACGCGACGCCAGCGCCCAGGGCCAGGGCGGCCAGGACGCCGGCTGCAATGCCGGCCGGCAGCGTTCGCAGCATCACGCTTCCGCGGACTCCGACGCTTGGGCGCGGCGCTGCTGGTTTCGCCGGATCCGCCAAACCAGGTAGCCCGCGCCGGCAGCCAGCGCCAAAGCAACGCCAATGAAGACGTACCCAGCCTCAGAATTCGTGGTTGGAGCTATAACCTCAAATACGAAGCCTTCGGCCGGGTATGGCGTCCCGTCCGGCGACTGGACTTCCAGCGAGGTGTCCCAAATTCCCGGGGTTTTCAGGTCTACGGTTGCGGAGTAAACGCCGGGGGCATTGGGGCTGATGGCATGGGCCCAGCCCGTTTCGTCGCTTCCGCTGAGGGACGCAAAAACCGTGACGCGGACGTCTTCCACGCGCCGACCGCTCGCAGTTTCGGTCACCTGGACGATGATGTTGGCGGATTGCAGCGAAGGCAGCGGTTTGGCTTCGGCAACAACGGTGTAGGGCCCGGCGATCGTTTCGACCTGGCGCGTTCCCGGCCCGATGATGTCCTGGCCTTGGGCAGGATTCGGTAGAGCCAGGGCGCACGCCAACAGCGCGCCCATGGCGATGCCGGTCAGTTTCCCGAGTTTACTCAACAATTGGCCGCCAATTCGACGAGATTCGTACATAGACGCGGATCGTCGCCCTGCCCATGTCGCTCTCCATACATTGTACGCCAACCCCGCCGTATCGTATTCCCCTGGCCGCCGCCAAATCGTGGGTTTTCTCCCATCAACGTAGGAGCCAACGCTGCGCAAGATTTCCCGGCGCCATTATCTCAAAGGAGCCATCGTCGCAAAGGAGCCATCGTCGCAAAGGAGCCATCGTCGCAAAGGAGCCATCGTCGTAAAGGAGCAACCTAGACCCGGCCGCCCCGCGCCGGCGGGGTTTGCGTTAGTTTGGGCAAAGAGATTGCCGATCTCCGTTCGTTATGGAACCCTGGCGGCGTTTCTGACCTAGCGGCTGAGCGAGCATTCCGAATCACCAGCGCGCGTGCCGCCTCCACGGACGGAGGGCCGTTAGCCTGCTCAACCCCTCTGGCGAAATGGGTGGCGCCAAGGAGGAGGCGGCGCGGCGAGCCCGTGCCGGCATGGCCGTCCGAAGAGGATCGCCGCGCCGCGCTCTCGATGACCGTCGGCAGGGCATCGCCCAAAATTACGGTTGGAAGGTCTTGCGCCAAATTCCCGGAGAACCGGGGGCATGGGTCATCACGTCGCGCATACGTCCGTTGTCCGGGTGGGCCTCGCGCTGTTCCAGCCACGGGGCAGTGGAGGAGACCTCAGGGTTCTCGAACTCGTACACGGTGGCGTAGGCCGGTTCGCCACGCACCGCCTTCCAGCGGCGGCCACGAATGCAGCCTGGAACCTTCTCGTAGTTGGGCACATACACCCCGGAGTACCAGCGGTTCCACTCCTCATCATTTTCGGCGGGCACATCCATGCGACCGATCTGCAAAGCCGGGGACATGTCGGCGTTGGCCAGGGTGTCGGATAGCTCCGTGGGATGGATCATGGTGTACACGTTGTTGATGAGGGTGGTGGCCACGGCTCTGGGTCCCGCCTTTTGGCCCCAGGGAGTGGGCGGCCGGTTCTTGAAAGCGTCGGTGTTGATGACGTCAGCGGACTCAAGCTCGTACATGGCCAAGTGTTTGGGGCCGCTGCTGGTAGCTTCGTAACGAGCGGCGTTCAGTACGCCGGGAACGGCCAGCAGCTCCTGCAGATGCTCGGTGTTATACCACTGGTTGAATTCTTCCTCAACGTCAGCGGGGACTTCGCACCAGACCATCATCAGGCCGGCGCCGCGCAGTTTTGGCATGGTGTGCCTCCAGTGAGATGCGGAGATTGGGGCGTCATTCGCAACGGGAAAAGCCAGCGTCAGTGTAACATAACCGACAGCCCACCAACGGCAATGGTGGTATGATAACAGGGCTATTTCGCATGATCACGCATCCCACATCATCGGCCCCTTACCGATCCAGATGTTCCGGCATTTCGACGCAGGGAGTGTCTGAACACCGTGGTGAAATCACGGCGCGCCGGCGCCGCCAAAGCAGGGCTACCACCCGCCCGCCGTCCATGCGCATTCATAGCTGCAGAATTCGACAGTAGCGTTGTGAATCTTTGGCGCTGCATCAGCCGTCCACCTTCGGGGTCCGAAGCCGGCGGGCGGTTAAACCAGGCGCTGAACTTGATTTGAAGTGGGCATGACCTACCCCTTACTCTCTGGACTTCGGGTCCGCTTACTTCCATCCAGGACAACGAGCTCCAAGACAACGAGCTCCAGGATACCGAGCTCCAGGATACCGAGCTGACCTCATGCTGACCCGTGTAGTAGTCATTTGCCTGGTATTGTTCTTGGGTTGTTGCCTGATCGCCCGCCAGGTGGCGCTGCGCAAGAACCACCGGCCCGAGGTCATAATCGCCGCTGGTATCATCGTCGGCGGCTTGGTGTTCGCGGCGCTGTGGACGCTGAGCCTGGTGTATGGCGGCGCCTACACCAAGATCGCCGGCGCGGTTGCCCTGGCGGTCATGCCGGCTATCGCGGCCTGGATCGTCCCAGAACGCCCCTGAACGCCCCGACGGAGCGCTGAACATGGTAGTGCAAGCTGTGGATGCGGCTTACCAACCGGCGACGGGGCCTCGGGCGGTTTGCGACTTCATCGTGGCGTAAATCGCGTCCACTGCACTAGACAGTTCGCCTTCCGAACCGCGCGCTCTTGCGTTCCCATCGCAAGCGATTCCCCGTAGCCGTCGCAATCTATCACCCATGGCATCGCCATGCGACATCCACCAGAGACTTGACGCGACGGTTGAGGCGATTTCCCGGAATCAGGCGGCAGGCGGTATGGCCGTCTATACGCTCATCTCACGATACTTGCCGAGTACCAATTGGAACATCGGCCGATTGACCGGGCGCCGGCCTGCCGTCTATACTCCCCGGAGAGGTCGGCCTCCAGTGTCTTTGAACGCTGACCAAGTTGGCGCCGCCTCGCGTTGCGTCCGCCTGCGGCCGCAGCGTTAGTTTTGCAATGCCGCTTCTGGAGGAGGTGTCATCTTGCCCAATAGAGTACCCATCACGGTCAACGTGAATGGTCGTTCCCATTCCGCCGAAGTGGAGCCCCGCGCCTTGCTGGTTCACTTCCTGCGGGAGACCCTGAACCTCACCGGAACCAAGGTCGGCTGCGATACCAGTCAGTGCGGAGCGTGCGTGGTTCGCATGAACGGCGCCACCCTCAAGTCCTGCACGGCGTTTGCGGTTCAGGCCGACGGCGCTGAGATCACCACCATCGAAGGGTTGGCGCAGGACGGAAACCTCACCGCCGTGCAAGAAGCATTCTGGAACAATCACGGCCTCCAGTGCGGTTACTGCACCGCCGGGATGATCATGTCTGTAACGGAGATTATCCAGCGCAATCCAAACCCGTCCGCCGAGGAAGTTCGCGCCGGACTCGAGGGCAATATGTGCCGGTGCACCGGCTACAACAACATCGTCAAGGCCGCTCTGGCCGCCGCTGCCGCGCAGCAAGGAGGCTGAAGACCGCTATGACTACCCGTATTTTCGGTTCTGGCATCCGACGGCGTGAGGACCCGCGACTGATCACCGGCCAGGCATCCTACACCGACGACATCAAGCTGACGGGCATGGTTCACGCCGCCATCCTGCGCAGCCCTCACGCCCACGCTCGGATCACCGCCGTCGATACTGACGCCGCCAAATCCGCGCCAGGCGTGTTGGCGGTGTACACCGGCGCCGATGTCGCCGCTGTTCTCAATCCCATTCCCTGCGCTTGGGCGATTCCCGATTCCGATCTGAAAGCGGTCGCCTATCCGGCCATCGCCTCGGATGTAGTCCGGTACGTGGGCGACGCTGTAGCGGTGGTGGTGGCCGAAAACCGTTACCAGGCCGAGGACGCGCTGGAACTGATCGAAGTTGCCTACGCGCCGTTGCCGTCCGTCATCAACCCGGAGACGGCCCTGGGCGACGGAGCGCCCCAACTCCACGACGACGCCCCCAACAACCAGGCCTTCCACTGGGTTGCCGCTGGCGGCGATACCGACGCGGCGTTCGCTGAGGCCGCCGTCACCGTCAGCGAAACCATCCGGCAGCAGAAACTGATTCCGACGCCGATGGAAACCCGCTCCGCCATCGCA
Source organism: Dehalococcoidia bacterium (assembly GCA_965221295.1). Classification (GTDB taxonomy): domain Bacteria; phylum Chloroflexota; class Dehalococcoidia; order Lucifugimonadales; family UBA3495; genus Bin87. The sequence goes on from OZ244879.1 coordinate 371,068, forward strand.
TCCTGGTCTCCCGCCATGGGCGAACTGACGCTTTGGAACACCACGCAGAACCCGCACATCGCCCGCTTCGTGACCTGCCTGGTTACCGGGGTGCCCGAGCACAAGATCCGCGTCATCGCCCCGGAAGTCGGCGGCGGTTTCGGCGCGAAGATCGCCGTTTATCCTTGGGAAATGATCGCCGCCTTCTGTTCCATGCAGTTGGGCGTACCCGTCAAGTGGACGGAAACGCGCAGCGAAAATTATGTGGCGACCACCCACGGCCGCGACCACGTGGAACACGTGGAGATGGCCGCCAACAGCGACGGCAAGGTGACCGCGGTGCGCAGCGTGGTTTACGCTGGGATGGGCGCTTATTTGTCCACCGCCGCGCCGGGCATTCCCACCATCCTGCACGGGTTGATGTACTCTGGCCCTTACGACATCGCGAACATCAAGGCCGACGTATATGGCGTGTTCACCAATTCCACCCCGGTGGAAGCGTATCGCGGAGCTGGCCGTCCCGAGGCCACCTTCCTGTTGGAACGACTGATGGATAAGGTTGGGGACGCTGTGGGCATCGACTCGGTGGAGGTTCGCCGGCGCAACCTGATCGAACCCTTCGACAACAACCGCGACGTGGCCATCGGCATCACCTACGACAGCGGCGACTACGGCAGCGCGCTGGATCAGCTGCTCGGCCACATCGGCTACGACCAGTTCCGGCGCGACCAGACCCACGAACGCGAACACGGAACCTTCCGAGGCGTGGGCGTCGCCTGCTATTGCGAAATCTGTGGCCTGGGGCCGTCCCAGGTGGCCGGCGCCGTCGGATTCGGCGGCGGTCTGTGGGAATCCGCCACCGTTCGCATCTATGCCACCGGCAAGGTCAACGTATTCATCGGCACGTCGCCCCACGGCCAGGGCGAGGAAACCACCTTCGCCCAGATCGTGGCCGACGAGATCGGAGTGGATGTTGACGACGTTGAGGTGGTGCACGGCGACACCGACACCACGCCCATGGGTTGGGGAACCTACGGCAGTCGCACCACCGTGGTGGGCGGAGCCGCCGTCGCCCTAACCATGCGCAAGCTTCGGGACAAAGCCCGGGTGATCGCGGCCCACTTGTTGGAAGCAGACGAGGCCGACATCGAGTACGCCGATGGGCAGTTCTTCGTTCGCGGCGCGCCCGACCGTTCCCAGAGCATCCAGGACATTGCCCTCCAGGCCAACGTAGCTTGGAATCTGCCCGAAGGCATTGAGCCGGGCATGGAAGCCAGCACCTACTACGACCCGCCCAACTTCAGCTATCCCTTTGGCGCCCATGCCGCCATCGTCAGCGTGGACCCCGACAACGGCCACATTACGCTGGATCGCTACGTCGCCGTGGATGACTGCGGCCCCCAGATCAACCCCATGGTGGTGGAGGGTCAGGTTCACGGAGGCGTGGTGCAGGGCGCGGGCCAGGCATTGTGGGAGGGCGCCGTTTACGACGACAACGGCCAACTGCTGACCGGCACGATGATGGACTATGCGATCCCCAGAGCCCACCTGGTGCCGGATATCGAGGTTCATTCCACCGTAACGCCGTCGCCGCACAACCCGTTGGGCGTCAAGGGCATCGGTGAAACCGGAACCATCGCCTCCACCGCGGCCATCTACAGCGCCGTCATGGACGCGCTCAAGCCCCTGGGCATCGCCAAACTGGACATGCCGCTGACCCCGGAACGGGTGTGGCGCGCCATTCGGGAGAGCGGGTACACCGGCAACGGCCACGGGCATAGCCACGACCACGGTCATGACCACGGCCACGGTCACAACCATTAGCCGGACCCAGCGACGGAGGATTGATCGCGATGTATCCCGCAGAGTTTGAATACCGAAAGGCGACCTCGATCGCCGACGCAGTCCGGCTGCTGTCCGAGAATCCCGAAGCCAAGGCGCTGGCCGGCGGCCACAGCCTGATCCCGCTGATGCGGTTCCGTCTGGCGCGGCCCGAGGTCGTCATAGACATCGGCGGAATCGATGGCCTACGCGGAATTAGCGTTGCCGGCGACGCCATCAACATCGGGGCCCTCACCACCCACGCCGAGATCGCCGCTTCCCCAGACGTGCAGCGGGCCAATGGTTTGCTGGCTGAGGTGGCCGGCGGCATCGGCGACCCGGCGGTGCGCAACCGGGGCACCATTGGCGGCAACCTGGCCCACGCCGACCCAGCGTCCGATTGGGCCACGGCGCTCACCGCTTTGGGGGCCACGGTGACGGTACAGGGACCGTCCGGTAGTCGCACCGTGCCGGCCGGCGATTTCGTTGAGGACGCCTTCGCCACCGCGCTGGCGGATAACGAACTGATCACCACCGTAAGCGTTCCCACGCTGGCGGCCAACCAGCGGGCCGAGTACGCCAAGATGGCCCACCCGGCCAGCTTCTACGCGGTGGTCGGCGGCGCCGTGGTGGTGACCATGGACGGCGACCGCTGCGCCGCGGCGTCGGTGGCGGTCGGCGGGCTGACCCCCCGGCCGGTGAAGGCGCCCAGCGTTGAGGCTGCCCTGGTCGGTTCCACGCTCACCGTGCACAGCATCGGCGACGCCACGGCCCGACTCAGCGATGATCTGAACGCGGCCGGCGTTGACATCATCGGGGACGTGTACGCCTCCGCCGACTTTCGGGCCAACGTCGCGCCGGTGGAGGTCAAGCACGCGCTGCTACACGCCATCGGCCTGGCCCACCACTGAGCGCGGTTGTTGACTGGCAAAATTTGGGGGCCGCTGATCCATCAGCGGCCCCCAACGTTAAAGTGTTGTTGTCCTTTATCCGTGATCGATTTTGCCGGCGCAATAACATGAAGCCGGGGGTTCGGGGTTGCGGACCCACTCACTTGAAAGTACCGTTTCATCGGCCGACCAGTAGCGCCGGGTTGTTCAGCTCACCATGATCGCGCCGGTCAAGCTCGGCAAGTCGGCATCGGTGTGCAGCTCGACTGCGATCAGGTTCTCTATACATTCACCGGCGAGGTCGCCCACTAAGTTTGAGGTCGGCGGCGGTGGGTTTGCCGTTGTTGTTGCGATACGGATGATGCGGTGTCATCCTTCGCCGGCCAACCTAGCTGACGCGATGGCCGAGGCCGCATTGGCGGCAGCGGCATCCGCGGCAAGGGCGCGGTTGCCCCTGGTTGTGGCTGCCTCGCGCTGCCCGGAATTGCCCGGAATCGCATCCCCAAACGGCATCCCGGTTTAGCCCGGAACCTCACCTACAAGATGTTGTTATCGCTTACGTCCTGGAGCCGGGACGCGGCGTCGCGAATTCTCCCCATGTCCTCGGCGCGGGATGCGAACCGTTTAGAACCATTGAGCCGGGCGACCCGTCGTTATGTTTGCAACATGGTTCTAATTTCAAAATCAAACGAATATTGATTAATTCACAAGAATAAGGCGGAACGGGATATCTAGCGACCCGCCTAGCGGTTGAACGAATCGCCGCACTAACATAGTCGGCGATACCACAGGAGGCCCTCGTTTCATATGGCCGATTCCACCGATCCCGCGTCAGTCTGGCAGGCTGTGCTGGGGCGGCTCCAAATGGAGATGCCGAGAGAACACTTCAATACATTCCTGAGCCCCTGCGTGGGACACAGCTGGCGCGATGGCGATCTGGTGGTGGCTGCCTCCAGTTCATTCGCGGTGTCATGGCTGGAGTTGCCCCTGCACCTGGCCATGGCCCGAGAAGCGCTCTGCAAAACGCTGCAGCGAGAGGCCAACATTCGCTATGAGGCGATTCCGGCGGTGGCGGGAGTAGCCACTGCCAGAGAGGCAACCGGCCGGGTGAGGGTTCAGTCCATCACCGACACGCCGACCCGCCGGACACGGGCGCCGGTGCCTGATCACTATGACCTGGGACGGAACGGCTCGGCCGACGGGGAATACGATTGGGATGCGTTCAACGCGGCCACCTGCGATCCGCGTTATACCTTCGACAACTTCGTCCTGGGCGAGAGCAACCAGCTGGCGTACCATGCCGCTTGCGCCATCGCTGGCGCCGCGACGAATCCCCCGGAGGGCGAAACCACTGGCGGGTACAGTCCGCTGTTCATATACGCTGGATCGGGCATGGGCAAAACCCACCTACTGCACTCCATTGGCAACCGCGCCCTGGAACTGAACCGATCCGTTCTGTACGCAACCTCCGAGCAGTTCACCAACGAGTTCGTTTCCGCCATCCACCGGAAGGCCATGCGAGAATTCCGCGACCGTTACCGGCGGTTGGACCTGCTGCTCATGGATGACGTGCAGTTTCTGGCCGGGAAGGAACAAACGCAGGAAAGCCTCTTTCACACCTTCAACGACCTGCACCAGGCTGGCGCTCAAATTGTGATCACCAGCGACCGGGCTCCCCATGCCATCGCGCCCCTGGAAGAACGGTTGCGGTCGCGATTCCAGTGGGGTTTGCTGGCGGACATCCAGCCGCCGTCGCAGGAGATGCGGTTGGCCATACTGCGGTCTTGGAGCGACGCTCAACAGGCGCGCGTCCCCGACGCGGCGTTGGCGTTGATCGCTCAGCGGGTCAACCGGAACATTCGCCAGTTGCGGGGCGCATTCAACCGCATCATGGCCGCGGCGCAACTGATGAACGCCTCGCCAACCCCTGAATCGGTGGCGGAGCAGTTGGTGGGCATCGCAGGGCCCGACCCTCGCGCTGAACTCACGCCGGAGCGGGTTCTGGACGCGGTGGCGCGGCATTTCAGGGTGAACGTCGAGCAAATCCTGGGGCGTGGGCGCACCGCCGCGGTGGCGCAGGCCAGGCAGGTTGTGATGTTCCTGTTGACGGTGGAATTGGGAATGCCCCCCACCGAGGTTGGCCGAGTCCTTTCCGGCAGGAACCACAGCACCGTGTTGCACGGTGTCAGGCGGATTCGCTCTGCTATGGAGGACGACGAGCGCCTCCAACAATCGATCAAAGGCGTCATGGGCAGCTTGCTTGACGAATCGTGACCGAGTTGGCGTCGCGCGGCTGGGCAACTGGGCTGTTTTGTGGCAGAATTCCGGCAACGTCGTTGCCCGTAGTTTCGTTGACCGGAGTTCTGCATGACATCACCTGAAATCCTCACCATTCGCACCGTGGTCGGCGCCGGAGAAGCCGGCTATACGGGCGATGGCGGACCCGCCACCGCCGCCACGTTGCGCGAGCCCTTCCTGTGCTCCTTCGACCCGGCCGGCAACCTGTTCTTCTGCGAGGCCCGCAACCATGTCGTACGGCGCGTGGACGCCGCCAGCGGCGTGATCACCACGGTAGCCGGCGTCGGAGAGCCCGGGTATGCAGGCGATGGCGGGCCCGCCACCAGCGCCAACCTCTACGAACCCTACTCCCTGGAGGTTGACGCCGATGGTTCCATCTACATCGTAGACCGGCTCAACGCGGCCGTCCGTAGGGTTGACGGACAGACCGGCATCATAACTACCATCGCCGGCACGGGCGAGGCCGGTTACTCGGGAGACGGAGGCCCGGGCCACCGGGCGCAGTTGCGGGAACCCAACGACTGCTTCCTCGACGGCCGCGGCGGCCTACTGGTCGCCGACATCCAGGACCAACGGATCCGGCGCATCGACCTGGCCACGGGCATCATCGATACCTTCGCCGGCAACGGCGAAAAAGTTCGTAGCGGCGACGGGATGCCAGCCACGCAAGCCAGCATACTGGGCGCTCGCGCCGTCTGCATGGACAGCCGCGGCAATACCTTCATCGCCGAACGCGAGGGCAACGGCGTGCGCATCGTTACGGCCGGCGGCATCATGGGCACGGTGGCCGGAGCCGACGCGGAGCGGGGATACAGCGGCGACGGCGGGCCGGCGTTGTCCGCCACTTGGGGCGCTCCCAAGGCCCTTCGTTGCGACGCCAACGACAACATCGTGGTGGTGGACACCGAGAACCACGCCATACGAATCATCGACGCCAACACTGGCATCGTCAACACCATCGCCGGCGGGCAACTGGGCGGCCACGGGGACGGCGGCCCGGCCACGGAAGCAGGACTGGACCGGCCCCATGGCTGCGGCATCGCCGCCAACGGGGCGATCTACATCGCCGATAGCAACAACCACCGGGTGCGGGTGGTGTCCTGAAATGCGGTGGTCAGCGATGATCCCATGGCTGACACTGCTGGTCGCCGCCGTCCTGGCGGTCGGGTCGATGCTGCTCTACGGCGTTGCAACGGCAGCCCCGCCACAGGCGCGCCCGGCTCAGGGACCAATATACGTCCCGCTCCCGACTCCGGTTGTCGAATGGCACGCGCAAGGGCCGGGGTACGGCGGGACGACCAATGTCGTTCCTCCGGCAGTACGGCGGGCATTGGAACGCGACGGCTACCCGCTGCCAGAGCCGCCACCGGCCGCCGCGGCTCCGGTCTCGGCGCCAGTAGAATCCGGTGAAGCGGGTGGGAACAACCTCGGACCGGTGCGGCTGTCGTCGGTGGCCGAGTCTCAGAGCCTCCGCATCAATGTGGAATCGCCCACCCAGGCCGTTGTCTCGTGGCCCGATAACGGTCGCTACGTTGGCATGGTGAACGTTTACCGGGACGATCGCCTGGTGGCCAGCATTTCATCGGGAGAAGGGGCCTTTGTTGACACAGGCTTATCGCCCAACACCAGGTACACCTACACCATCCAGGCGCGACGGGCCAATGGGTCTCGGGAAACGATAGAACGCGCAATTGCTACGTTGGCGTCAGTTCCAGTGGTTGCTCTGCCCATGGAGATGACGCACAACAGTCTCCTGATCCCCATAACGAACGACACCGATCCGTACTACACCGAATATCGGGCCGAGGTCTGGCTGGACGACGTTCTGGTCCAAACCACGCCCTGGAGATCCGAACGGTGCATTCCCATCAAGAACCTTGATTCCGATCGGTATTATCGACTGAGGGTTTACGCGAGAAACCTGGATGGAGTTCAAACCGACACCCCTACGAGCGTCGCTGGCGAAAACCCTGACTGGGCGTTGGGCAACCACACGGCGGCGGGGCCGGTGAGCAACGACGCCTGGGCTATGAGGGAGATCGACGCGGCAGCCGACATCTATCGGCTGACCGACGACGCCCGCGACTGGATGCGCGATCACGTCCAGATCATAAGGATGCGGGGCGAACCTGGCTGGGCTGGAGCGTGGCGCAACAACGTTGGGATCGGGCATTCGAATCCCAAGACCCTAATGCACGAAGTCATGCACGTATTCTGGACATATTGGGACGGTTTCCCCGAGTCCTGCGATCGGATGAACCTGCACACCTTCCGACGCGACGTGCTCAATTTCATTGCGACGTTTGAAAACTACGACAACGAAGAGCTGGACAACCCATTGGAACCGTGGCGTCCGTACTTCGGCGGGCTGGACCGTAGTTTACAAATCTATGGTCAACCTGATGAGCCCTTGCAAGAGATCATCGAAAGGGAGGAATACCATAATCTGTGGCATACCATCTTCCACATGCAGGAGGCCGACGTACCAATTTTCGTCGCCGGCAAGCCATCGCTGCTACCATCATCCCTGCGAAAATATTTCGTCGGCTTTTTGAAAGAAGGAATGGACACAACATGGGAGGAAGAGGTACTGGCGTATCGCCATTTGCATCCATCGGAGGCTGAAGTTTGGAATATGGCGTTCGGAACGGAACACATTCACGGACCGTTTAGTCGCCGGCTGCCCTGGATACCTGAATCGTTGCGCGTCAGGCGCGTCGCAGAACCCCTCCGCGCCCAACTGGAAACCGCGGCTCAGTTGAAACTGGTCGATTTCTTCAATACCCTTCCCGATCTTGACGACAGCGGATACTTTAATTCCCATAACACATCGCGCTGCAGATCCGGTCGCAATCACATCCGCCAACATATGGCTCTTTCATTTGAATACTTGGAGGATTTACCCGAAGCGTACCCCGCTGTTCTGAGTCCAGAAGAAACGCCTGTATTCCCTTCGCCTTCAGGCCCTGGCGCACCGTCCATTCCGAGGAATACCCCGATGCCGGACGCCGTAGATCCCTACGTAATGGCCGCCCAACAACAGCATGCGGTCATCAAGGCTTGGGAGATCATCGTCAACGGTCCGCTCTACAGCGAACGGTATCTGGATGCGGCGCGGCAGGCCATTGCTGACGTGCCGCATTTGCCCCCGCACTACCAACAAGCCTTCGAAAACGTCCTGGACATCATACGCCGGGCCGAATACGGTTTCTTCAGGACTCTGGAGCCCAACTTCGACGTTGACGCCGAAATTGGTCCCACCGGGTTCGTCACATCGCCGCTAACCGCAGATGAGGGTGGGTTGGTTGACTTTGTCGTGGCAGTGGACGATTCGGGGCGGATTCAGCTGGAATGGAAAGTCAAAGGGAGATCGCTCGACGCAGACTCTGAGTACTCTGTTAGCATGTTCGGCCCGTGTTGGAACGATGAATACAGTTTTGCCGGCGACCAACCCAGCCTTACATCGTCTGGCCTTTATCGCGTAACGTGGCCGGCCTACGAACCCGGCCTGTACCACGTATGCTTGCGACTCGACGATGGCGAATCGCGGGATTACGTTTGTCAATACGACATCCTTGTTCCCGCAAAGCCATTACAGCCGGGCCCGATCACTGCGCCGCCGCCGCCTAATTCGAGTGAAATTGGCGTTCCTGAAAACCCGTTTGCTTCTGGAACTGAGGATTGAGTTCGCCAAGGCTGGCAAAGTAAGGCAACGGGCAAACCCCGTTTGTTGGGGAGTCATCCTCACTACGCCGACGGTATTGCGTGGTTGAAGCCGCGGCAATGATCCTATTGGCCGTTTGCCATGGCGGGTAGGCGAGAAAATCCGACTGGCGAGCGCGTTCGGCATTGGCTATTGCGAGGAACTGTGGCGGCGCGGCAGTCGCACAGCACGAAAGGGCCGCCGCTTGTTGAGGTTTACAGATCGCCGTGGTATGCCAAGGCATTCATTTCCTCACGTACTGAACGGTACAGGCGATTGTCTGGGAACGGGTTATGTTGTACCATCCTTTGGCCGAACCGCCGGCAAACTGACCACTGGGAGTGAATCTATGGCCAGCGCCACGCCTAGGGAACGGGACATCGCAATCGTAGGGGTAGCCGAGTCTGACGTGATGGGCACAGTGCCCGACAAGTCGTCGTTGCAGCACCACGCCGAGGCCGCTCATAACGCCTTGGCCGACGCCGGGCTCGCGATGTCCGATGTCAACGGCCTCATGACGGCAGGCTTCAGCACCTTGGTGACTGCCGAGTACTTCGGCTTGCAGCCCTCCTTCACGGATAACACGTCCGTGGGTGGTTCATCGTTCGTGATCCACGTCGCCCATGCCGCCGCCGCGATCAGAGCGGGATATTGCGACACCGTCCTGATCACCCATGGGCAGGCCGGCCGCTCCACCCGCGTTGCCGTGCCGCCGGACCGCAACCTTCCCGTGGCGCAATACGAAACGCCATACGGGATGATCGGACAACCCATCAACTACGCGATGGCCTGCACCAGGTACATGCACGAATACGGCGAGGAACGCACGCGGCAGGCTCTGGCCGAAATCGCGGTGTCCACCCGCAAGTGGGCCAACCTGAACCCCGTTGCCTACATGCACGAAACGCCGATGTCCTTCGACGATTACCATAACTCTCGCTGGGTGGCTTGGCCGTTCCACCTGTTCGACTGCTGCCTGGTTACGGACTCCGGAGCCGCCATCATCGTGACCACCGCAGAGAAAGCGGCGAACTGCCGCAAGGAACCCGTTTGGGTACTGGGGGCCGCCGAGGGTCACGACCACAACCTCATCAGCTTCATGCCCAACCATACGTCCACCTGGTCCCGGGAAACCGGCCCCAAATCCCTGGACCGAGCGGGTCTCACCCACGGCGACATTGACCACACGATGATCTACGACTCCTTCACCTACACCACGCTGGTGACCCTTGAGGGTCTGGGCTTCTGCGGCCCCGGCGAGGGTCCAGATTTCGTGGCCGACCAGCGCACCGCGCCCGGCGGCGCATTCCCGCTGAACACCAACGGCGGTGGGCTGTCCTACTCGCATCCGGGGATGTACGGCAGCTTCCTGCTGGTGGAAGCCGTCCGCCAACTGCGCGGAGAGTGTGGCGACCGCCAGGTGTACCGCAAGGGATCCACTGACCAACCCGCGGCCACGAGCATCGTCAACGGAACCGGAGGGTCTCTGTCGTCAACCGGAACGGTAGTGTTGGCGACCGGTTAGGCTGTTCGCAGCTCAGCCGCCGGCGGTTGTAGTAAAATTGGAACCGCTGCGAAGCATCGCCGAACGCTACTGGATCGTCTATTATCTGGTGTACGCTGCGTCAGTAGGGCTCGGGGCATGGCGATATCGGCCACTACAGGAATCCGGCAGGGACGAACTGTACGCGTTGGTCGCCATCTTCGCTCTGGCTGCCGGCGTCGCCTTGCTGGTAGCAATTCTGCTGGAGGTCATTGGTCGCATGGTACTGCTAATTCCGGCTGAAATAAAACGACTCAAAGAACTGGGTCGCAAGGAAGGGCGTCAAGAAGGCCGCCAGGAAGGGCGTCAAGAAGGGCGTCAAGAAGGGCGTCAAGAAGGTCGCGAGGAAGGCCGAGAGGAAGGGCGCAAGGAGGAGCGGCAGCGTATCGCTCACCTCCTGCAACGGCTCGGCGCGCGCCAGGACGGTTCTCCGCAGATCACCCTGACCCCGGACGACTTGAATCTTCTAATGGGAGCGAACGACGACGATCTCTAACGCGGACGAACTGTATGCGTTGGTCGCCATCTTCGCTCTGGCTGCCGGCGTCGCCTTGCTGGTAGCAATTCTGCTGGAGGTCATTGGTCGCATGGTACTGCTAATTCCGGCTGAAATAAAACGACTCAAAGAACTGGGTCGCAAGGAAGGGCGTCAAGAAGGCCGCCAGGAAGGGCGTCAAGAAGGTCGCGAGGAAGGGCGCAAGGAGGAGCGGCAGCGTATCGCTCAACTCCTGCAACGGCTCGGCGCGCGCCAGGACGGTTCTCCGCAGATCACCCTGACCCCGGACGTCTTGAATCTTCTAATGGGAGCGAACGACGACGATCTCTAGCATGGAAACTGTCATCATCGGCCTGCCTCAATCGGGCAAAACCACGCTGTTCAACGCGCTGACCCTGGGCAAATCGGACGCATCCGGCGCATCCGGCTCGGCAACCGAAATGCACATGGGAGTGGTCAAGGTTCCCGACCAGCGCCTGGACGCTCTGGCCAGCGTATACAACCCCAAGAAGGTGGTCCCGGCGGAAATCCGTTACATCGACCTGCCCGGCCCTGAGTCAATGGCGAAATCCCAGGGCATCAGCGGGCGTTACCGCAACATCCTCCAATCTGCCACCGCTTTTCTGGTGGTGGTGCGAGCGTTCGCCAACGAAGCCGTGCCGCATCCCAGTGGGGACGTTGACCCGGCCCGGGACCTGGAAACCATGCTGAACGAGCTGGCCTTCGCCGACCTTGAGGTTCTGGAGAGGGCCTCAACCCGACTGGCTGATCAGATGAACAAGACCAAGGCAGCCGAACGTCCCGCCGCAATTCGCCACAAGGATGTGGTCGACAAGACGCGCAAGAACCTGGAGGATGGCATCCCGGTTCGGATCCAGGAATTCACCGACTCAGAGCGGGCTATACTGGTCAACTACCAGTTGCTAACCGACAAGCAGGTCATTGCCGTGTTCAATGTCGATGAAGGGGCTGACGACCTGCATGTCGACGAGTTGGGACTGGACCTGGAACTGATCCGCGGCGTCGGAGAGGTCAGCATCTGTGCGCGCACCGAGGCCGAATTGGGCATGATGGATCCGGACGAGGCCGCCGAGTTTCGGGCCGACCTGGAATTGGGAGAATCAGCGACCAGTCAGGTAATCAAAGCCAGCTACGACACCTTGGGCCTGGTGTCGTTCCTCACCGTCGGACCCGACGAGGTGCGGGCGTGGAGTGTTCCCGGAGGCATTCCGGCAGTGGATGCCGCCGGCGTGATCCATACCGATTTCACCCGTGGTTTCATCCGCGCCGAGGTGATCGCCTACGACGACTTCTGCGCCTGCGGGGGCATGGCCCAGGGCCGCAAGGGGGGACTCTTACGCTCCGAGGGCAAAACCTACCCAGTGCGCGATGGCGACATCATCAACTTCCTGGTCAACACCTGATGATCGAAATCCATCTGTACCGTTCCAGAGACTACGAAGCCGTGCGGGAAGTATTCAGCCACGCGCAGGACGACTTCGTCCAAAGCTATCTGCACTCAGACTCAGATCGGCGAGAGTTCAGCGATTACGTCGTGGGCGCCCTTGCCCGCGACCTGGCCGACATACAACGCAGTTACCTGGAGCATCCCGGCAGTAATTTCTGGGTGGCCGATCAGGACGGCGGGATGGTAGGCTGCATCGGAGCGTATCAGCGCAGCCACGAGGAAGCCGAGATCCGCCGGCTGGCGGTGCGCCGCGACGCCCGGCGCTTGGGCATCGCCTCGCAATTGCTGGACCAAGCCGAGGAGTTCTGCCGCGACTACGGCTACGCGCGTACCATCGCGTGGACATATAATCACATGCCCGGCGCCATCGCCTTTCTGCGCAACCGAGGTTACCGGGAAATCGAGGAACACGCCTTTCCCCACACCAGTCTCACGTTGTACCTTTACGCCCTGGACTTGTAGGCCGCGTCTTTGGTCCAACAAGCCCCTGCCATCACGAGGGCGCCGGCTAGATTCCGTTGAACGATCGGTCGATGAGGGGGCGAAGGGCACGCTTCGTTGCTCCCCGTGGCGCCGCGCCTACCGCAGCGCTCTGCCCGACAATCGTAACTGAGTTGACAGAATCGGACATCGCAGATAGTATAAACAACGATTAACAACCGGATACGCTTCTGGAACCCTTATCCAGACAGGCGGAGGGAACGGCCCTGTGAAGCCTGGCAACCAATCCCCCTCACCCGGCGGGATCAGGTGCTAAATCCGGCGTCCCGCGACACCAACCTCGCGGCATGACGAAAGATGAGGGGAGTACTGTCTTCATGGGCTCTCCCGGTAGGGGTGAGCCTTTTTCTTTGCGCCATTGCCGCCGACGCGACAGCGCTTTCCCTAATGCGCTTTCCTTGATGCGAAGCGCGGATGTACGCAGCGTATTCCACCACATGCCGGGTAACCGGGGTCATGAGCGAAATTAGACCTATCAACTGGACAGGCAGCAGCATCCAATTGCTCGACCAGACACTGCTGCCCCATGAGCGCGCCATAGTCAACATCACCGACTATCGTTCGGCCGCCTCGGCCATCACTGAGATGCGGGTGCGCGGCGCTCCTGCCATCGGCGTTACCGCCGCCTACGCAATGGTCCTCGCCGCCGCGGAGTTGCAATCTCGCGAGCGCGACCATTTCATCGGAGCCCTGCGGCAGGCCGGCGCCCACGTTGCCGCCGCCCGACCCACCGCCGTCAACTTGGGTTGGGCTGTCCGTCGGATGCTCAGGGTGGCTGACTCGGAACCCGATCCCGGCAGTATCCTACCTCGCTTGGAAGCGGAAGCCCGCCGGATCCAGGAAGAAGACGAGAGCGTCAATCGCCGTATCGGGGAGAACGGCCGTTCATTGATGCCGCCCGACGGTCAAGGGGTACTGACCCACTGCAACACCGGGGCCTTGGCCACGTCGGCGTTTGGCACCGCATTGGGTGTCATCCGGGCCGGTTGGGAAGCCGGGGGACGATTCCGGGTATTCAACACGGAGACTCGCCCCTGGCTGCAAGGGGCGCGTCTTACTTCCTGGGAGTTCCAGCAACTTGGGATTCCCGCTACGCTGGTGGCAGACTCCGCTGCGGGAATCCTGATGCAGCGTGGCGATGTGTCCTGCGTAATCACCGGAGCCGACCGCATCGCTGCCAACGGAGATACGGCCAACAAGATTGGCACGTACTCGCTGGCTGTGCTGGCCCACGAAAACGGAATTCCCTTCTACATCGCCGCTCCCACCAGCACCGTGGATCTCGCTGTGACCAGCGGCGCAGACATCGCCATCGAAGAACGTCCCGAGCGTGAAGTTACAGGCTACGGCAATACGCTGACAGCGCCCCAGGGCACTGCGGCGTTCAACCCGGCCTTTGACGTAACGCCCCATCGCTACATCACGGGCATCGTAACCGAAACCACAGTTTGCCGGCCGCCCTATACCCAATCCCTACGGCAAGTCGTGGACGCGGCCTGAAGCCGAGACCGTCAATCGCAAATCATGATTTCCATCCAGACAGGTTGACCGTGCACATCGATCCGCAATCCCGCCGCCGCATCGCCCGCACCGGACTGACGGCGCATGACCCAGCGCAGGCCTGTCCCGGATTCACGCTCTACGCCCCCATGTCGGGCAATGGCGAGGTGTACCTGCTGAACGCCGACGGGGAGGTCGCCCACCAATGGCAGATGCCTTATCCGCCTGGCTTGTACGGCTACCTACTGCCGAATGGCAACCTGTTCTACGGCGGCAAGGTTCGGGATGACGGAGGTTGGGACCTATTCGAAGGCTTCAAGCGATTCAAGGGCGGCGTGATGCTGGAAGCCGATTGGGACGGCAACATCCTCTGGGAACATCGCGACCCGTATCACCACCACGACGCCCGACGCACCGATTCCGGCGGCTGTCTCTACATGACGGTGGAGCGGATGGACGACGCTGCCGCGGCTCGGATCCGGGGCGGTCAGCCGGGCTCCGACGCCCGCGACGAAGCTACTGGGATGTGGTGCGACGCGCTGGTTGAGGTGGACGCCGCCGGCAACCGCATCTGGGAATGGCGCGCCGCCGAGCATCTCGACCCCGAACGCCACGTCATCACCTTCAACGACCTTCGGGACGAATGGAGCCACGGCAATACCGTGGTTCCGTTACCCGCTACAGCCGCATCCGGTGAACGGGTAATGTTCAGCTTCCGCAACGTCTCCACCGTGGGCATCATCGACAAGGCCACCGGCGATTTGCAGTGGCAGCTGGGCGACGACATCCTCGCCCAGCAACACGATCCGTCCCTGCTGGACAACGGCAACGTTCTGATCTACGACAACGGCTCCCACAGCCGCCACAATCCGATGCCCGCCTCCAGAGTCATCGAGGTTGACCCGGCGACCAACGAAATCGTATGGGAGTATCGAGACAACCCGCCCTTCAACTTCTTCAGCGCCTACATCTCCGGCGCTCGCCGCCTTCCCAACGGCAACACCCTGATCACCGAAGGGCACTTCGGCCGCATTTTCCAGGTTACGCCGGACGGACAGGTGGTATGGGAATACATCAATCCCCACTTCGCGCCCAACGAGTTGGGCTTCGATGTGAACAGCGTGTTCCGTTCCACCCACTACCTGCCGGAACAGCTGCCGGCCTTGGGATGATCCTGTGCTAGCGCCTCAGCAAAATACAGAAACGGAAACTTGTCGCGATTTGCGCCAAGTCGCGGGTTCATGGTGGCGGCCGGGTCGCTGGACGCGGGCCACCGGGCCGACAAGGGTGAAATGCCGCATCCTTGCGGCGCGGCGTGGCAATGGCTGGAATTGATCGCCAACTCCACATCAAGAATGGCCCAAGCCATGAACACCCTCGAACAATCTGCCAATCCGCAAAGGACATGAACGCAATGCCCAACCACCCGCAGGCGGAAATCGCCATCATCGGCGGCAGCGGCCTCTACGAAATCCAGGGGTTTGCCGAAACTGCCGTGGTGGACATCGATACACCCTACGGCAAGCCCAGCGACGCCATCACCATCGGCGAGTTTCTGAACGTGCCGGTGGCTTTTCTGCCGCGACACGGCCGGGGTCACCGCGTCAGCCCCACCGAGTTGCCCTTCAGGGCGAACATATACGCGCTTAAAACGCTGGGCGTCAAGAAAATCGTCTCCGTCAGCGCGGTGGGCAGCCTGCGCGCCAACTTGGAGCCACAGCACATGGTGGTGCCTGATCAGTTGATTGACCGCACCCGTTCGCTGCGCTCCAGCACCTTCTTCGAGGGCGGCGTGGTCGCTCACATTTCGTTTGCCGACCCGTTCTGCCCCAACATGAGCGCGGTACTGGCCGAAGGCGCCCGGAACCAGGGGATTCCCACCCACCACGGCGCCACCATGGTGGTCATGGAAGGGCCGGCGTTTTCCACCAAGGCGGAATCCGAGATGTACCGAGCCTGGGGCGGCGACCTCATTGGCATGACCGCGTTGCCCGAGGCCAAGCTGGCCAGGGAAGCTGAGATCTGCTACGCAACCATGGCATGGGTAACGGACTACGACTGCTGGCATCCGGAGCACGACGCGGTAACGGTCGATATTGTCGTGGAGAACCTGATCGCCAACGTCGCCAACAGCCGCATCATCCTGCGCCACGTCATGCCAGAACTGGCGCGACTCGGCCCCTGCGAGTGCCAAACCGCCCTGGCCAATGCCATCATCACCGACCGCAGCATGATACCCAACGAGGCGCGTCGCCGGCTGCGCCCAATCGCCGGCGACCGGCTTGATCCACCGTCCAGTTGACGTCAGATGCCTATTTCCCAAAATAAACCGGGTTTGAAATTGCAGCCACCGAACCGATATTTCGCGTTTTCCTTTGTATCCATTTGATCCACGCCAACATTTCAAGGAGGTAACCCAATGCCACGACAGAACCCGGGGGAACCCTACTACCGGGTCGATTCTCCCGAAGCTCTCCAAATCCTCAATGCCGACCCGGAGGGAACCGTAGTCGTTGACGTGCGACGCGACGACGAATGGGTCACGGGCCACGCAGCCGGCGCAATCCACATCAACGTTGATGAATTCATGGATCGCGTGGACGAACTCCCCGACGGCAAGAAGCTGCTGTTCATCTGCGCTGCCGGCGTCCGCAGCGGCGTCGCCTGCGAATACGCCGCGGCCCTGGGCATCGACTCCGAGCTGCTCTACAACGTTGACGACGGCACTCCGTCGTGGATCGCCGCCGGCAACCCAACTTCCTACGGCGACGATCCGTAGGCCACCGGCCATAACCAAACTGTAACCTCACCATCCGCGTTACCCGGCGGCCAGGATTCCATATCGAGCGACGATGGGAAACTCCTTGAAGTCCCGCCCTTACGCAGAGCGGTGAAACGAGAAGACACCAAACGAGAGGTAAGCGATTTGACTGTTCAAAATACCAAAGGCGATGTGAAAGACCTTGCTCTGGCTGCGGCCGGCGTGGACCGTATCCGCTGGGCCGGCCGTGAAATGCCCGTGGTCAACTTGATCACCGAGCGGTTCCGCGCGGAACAACCGCTGGCTGGCGTCAAGATGGCCGCGTGCCTGCACGTGACCACCGAAACGGCCAATCTGGCCATCGCGCTGAAGGCCGGCGGCGCCGACCTCGTTCTCTGCGCTAGCAACCCGCTGAGCACTCAGGACGAGACCGCCGCCGCGCTGGTGCAGGAATATGGCATCCCCACCTACGCGATCAAAGGCGAGGACAACGAGACCTACTACCAGCACATCAACGCCGTGCTGGATCACGCGCCCAACGTGACCATGGACGACGGCGCCGACCTGGTGGGCATCCTCCACAAGGAGCGCAGCGACCTGCTGTCCAACGTCATCGCCGGCACCGAGGAAACCACCACCGGGGTGGTGCGCCTGACCGCCATGGCCGCCGACGGTCAACTGAAGTACCCCATCATCGCCGTCAACGAAGCCGAGACCAAGCACTTCTTTGACAACCGCTACGGCACCGGCCAAAGCACGCTGGATGGCATCACCCGCGCTACCAACATCCTGTGGGCTGGCCGCCGCGTGGTGGTAGGAGGCTACGGTTGGTGTGGACGCGGCGTGGCGTCCCGAGCCCGCGGCATGGGCGCCCATGTCATCGTTACCGAAGTCAACCCGGTGCGCGCGCTGGAGGCCGTGATGGACGGCTTCCAGGTGATGCCCGGCGTGGAGGCGGCCCGGCAAGGTGAAGTATTCATCACCGTATCCGGCGGCTGGCACGTCATCGGCAAGGAGCATCTCGACGTGATGCCCGACGGCGCCATCATCTCCAACAGCGGTCACTTCAACGTTGAAATCGACATACCCGCCCTGGAGGCCATGTCGGTCAGCCACCGGGAAGTGCGTCCCTTCGTGGAGGAATACCAGACCGCGGACGGGCGACGCCTGTACCTGCTGGGCGAAGGCCGCTTGATCAACCTGGCCGCCGCCGAAGGCCATCCCTCCGCCGTGATGGACATGAGCTTCGCCAACCAGGCCCTCAGCGCCGAATACCTGGTGAAGGAATACAAGGGATTGTCCAACGGCGTCCACGTCGTGCCCCGCGAAATCGACGCGGAGGTTGGCCGGCTCAAGCTCGAAACCATGGGAATCAGTATCGATACCCTCACCGCCGAGCAGACTGCCTACAACGAAAGCTGGGAAGAGGGCACGTAGCCAGGCGACCCGCGCTTCTTTCAGGCCAACCTCGCCAATGAAATCGGAGGAACCGAAACAATGCCAATACGATTCATGACCTCGCCCAAGTACCTGCTCACCTCAGAGTCGGTCACCGAGGGGCACCCCGACAAGGTTTGCGACCAAATTTCCGACGCCGTTTTGGACGCGGCTTTCACCGTTGATCCCATGAGCCGGGTCGCCTGCGAGACCGTGGCTGGCAAGAATCTCATCATGGTCACCGGCGAAATCACCACCCAGGCCGAGCTCGACTTCGACGCCATCGCGCGACAGACCCTCCTGGAGATCGGCTACAACGACGTGAAATACGGCATCGACGGCAACTCCTGCGGTGTCATCCGCAACGCCAGCCAGCAGTCGCCCGACATCAACGCCGGCGTGAGCACCGCGTTGGAAGCCCGCAGCAACGGAGCCGCCCAGGGTGGCGCCGAATCCAGCGCTCGCCGGGCCACTGGCGCCGGCGACCAGGGCATGATGGTCGGCTTCGCCTGCAACGAAACCGACGGCCTGATGCCAATGACCGTTGACCTCTCCCACCGCCTGGTTGAGCGACTGGCTGCCGTGCGCAAAAGCGGCGCCCTTCCCTACCTTGGGCCGGACGGCAAATCCCAGGTAACCGTGGAATACCGACACGGCAAGCCCCATCGCGTCGATGCTGTAGTCATCAGCACGCAGCACGATGACGCTGCCGACCGGGACGCTTTCAGCAAGAAGATTCGCGCCGACATCATTGAGCACGTGATTCGGCCCATCGTGCCGGCGAGTCTGCTGGACGACGACACCAAGCACTACGTCAACCCCAGCGGCTGGTTCGTGGTGGGAGGCCCCCAAGGGGACACCGGCCTGACCGGGCGCAAGATTCTGGTGGATACCTACGGCGGCATCGCCCGCCACGGCGGCGGCGCTTTCTCGGGCAAGGACCCGACCAAGGTTGACCGCTCCGGCGCCTACGCCGCCCGCTACGTCGCCAAAAACCTGGTGGCCGCGGGTCTGGCCGACCGCGTTGAGGTCATCGTTTCCTACGCCATCGGCGTCGCCGAACCGATTTCGGTAGCCGTCGAGACCTTCGACACCAATCACATCGACAACGACAAGATCGAGGAACTGGTGAGCGAGCACTTCGACCTGCGCCCCGGCGCGATCATCGAAGACCTGGAACTGCGCCGGCCGATCTATCGCAAAACGGCCGCCTACGGTCATTTCGGTCGCACGGATCTTGATCTCCCGTGGGAGCGCACCGACAAAGCCGACTTGCTCAAAAAGGCCGCTGGAAACTAGACGCGGCAGCCCGTCGACGGGCCTGGCGGCTTGCCGGGTTTCCGTCGGCCCTGCCTTCCGCTCGTTCTGGCCACTCGCGCTCTTCGCCCAGTGCGGAGGGCGCGTTTGACGTAGCAACCGCGCGCCCATCCGTCTGCGACCGAAGTGTCAGGCCAAATCCGCAAAACGCGAATCCTTGGCGCATCTGGGAGCCGCCGTTGCTGCCGGTACAATGGCTGCTACCTGCTGGCCGGGACTGTCGTGCAGCCGCGTCGTCGCTAAAGGGACGCGGAGTCTCCATTGGCCTGCCGTCCGGTCGCTGGCCGGCGCTGTGCTAGAATGATGCCATGACCTCCCCGATAAAGTTCGGAACCGACGGTTGGCGGGGCATCATCGCCGACGATTTTACCTTCGCCAACGTGGCGCGTTGCGCTCAGGGGTTGGCCGACTACCTTCGCGCCGACGGTTCCGCGAGCCGAGGGTTGGTTGTGGGATACGATACGCGGTTCGCCTCCCGAGAGTTCGCTGAAACGGTGGCGTCGGTGGTGTCCGGCAACGACATCCCCGTGTACCTTTGCTGTGAGCCGGTACCCACGCCGGTGGTTAGCCACCAGGTTACGCAACGCGGCGCTGCCGGTGGCGTCGTGATCACCTCCAGCCACAACCCGGCCGCCTGGAGCGGTTTCAAGT
The DNA here is from genome assembly GCA_965221295.1 of Dehalococcoidia bacterium. Taxonomy (GTDB): domain Bacteria; phylum Chloroflexota; class Dehalococcoidia; order Lucifugimonadales; family UBA3495; genus Bin87. The sequence goes on from OZ244879.1 coordinate 391,433, forward strand.
TCAAGACGTCCCAGGGCGGCAGCGCCAGCCAGGCCGTTACCGATGCCCTGGAAATGTGCATCGACTCCGGCGGGTCCCCCAAAACCCTGGCCCTGGACGAAGGACGCGCCGCCGGCCTGATTACTTGCGTGGACCCGAATCCGCAATATCGTCGGGCCATCGCCGGATTGGTCAACTTGGAGGCCATACGCGCCGCCGGACTCAACGTGCTGGTGGACGCCATGCACGGCGCTGGAGCCGGATATTTCAGCGATCTGCTACAGGGAGGCGCCACCACAGTCGTGGAGCTTCGATCCGAGCCCAACCCCGCGTTTCCCGGCATGGCGCAACCGGAACCCATCGGACGCAACCTGGACGCACTCTGCCGCAAGGTCGTCACTGACGGCGCGTCCGTCGGCCTGGCGTTGGACGGCGACGCCGACCGCATTGGTCTGGTGGACGAAACTGGCCGCTTCGTCAGTACCCTAGAGGTATTCTCCATTTTGGCGTTGTACCTACTGGAACGCGGCGACCGTGGGCCGCTGGTCAAGGGCGTTACGGCCTCTTTGATGTTGAACAAGCTGGCGCAGAAATACGGCGTCGGGATTTCCGAGATGCCGGTGGGCTTCAAGAACATCGGCCCGCGCTTCCTTGCCGATGACGCCATCCTGGGCGGCGAGGAGAGCGGCGGCTACGCATTTCGCGGACACATTCCGGAGCGGGATGGCATCCTGAGCGGCCTGTACCTGCTGGAGTTCATGGCCACCAGCGGTCTCTCCGCGTCGGGTTTGGCGCTGCGGCTTTTTGAAACGGTGGGCGAACACCACTATCAGCGGCGTGACGTCAGTTTCGACCCATCCGTTCGCGCGGACATCGCCAATCGCCTCACCAATGCTCCGCTAAGGGAACTGGCTGGGATGCCAACGCGAGACATGGACGAAATCGACGGCCGGCGATGGCTGTTCGACGCTGGGTGGGTCGCCGCCCGCTTCTCCGGCACCGAACCTCTGCTCCGAATCTACTGCGAGGCCGACACCGCCGCCAACGTGCAAAAGATGCTGGACGCCATGGCGGCCCACCTGGGAGTCTGAAACTCCACCGCCTGTCGGGATTTGAGATGCAGCAAGGAGACCGAACCATGGCGACCGCCACGCCAACCGTCGAAAAAGCAACCCCGATTCGCCGTCTGTTTGCGAACATCCTGGATTGGATGCTGTTTTTCCTAACCCTCATCATTGGTTACTTTATCTGGTGGCTGATCGTCCTAGCGCGCGGACAAACTCCCGGCAAGCAGCTGTTGGGAATCTATGCGATCAAGCCGGATGGCAGCCGGGCGGGTTGGGGAACTATGTTCGCCCGAGAGGTGATCAAGTTGATCGCCCACAGTTCTACCGTCGGGTTCTTTGCCGACGCTATCCTGCTGCTCCTGGACGACGAGAAGCATCGCTCGCTGTCGGACCGAGTGGTCAATACCATCATGGTGCGAGGACTTCCCCGGCAGTCAGAGGTTGTAGGCGCGCCGGAGCCCGATTATCTTGCCAGCGGTAACCAATCCCAATAGCGACGGAGAGTGAGCCCATGACGACGCCAGCGACTCCGGCCAATACCACAACCTTGTTGGATCGGCTCGCCGCCCGGCGCGGCATTCTGGTAGCGGCGGGCATTGCCGTCATAGCCTACGCAATCGCGCTGATCGGCGCCCTATTCGCCCGCAACGCCGCCGGGATCGACGGCGTCAACGGGTTCGTAGAGTTTCTGTCGGGGTCGTCGGGCGCTGGCATCAGCAACGTGGGCATCAAGCTGGGATTCGCGTTCGCCGTGGGCGCGGCGTCTGCGGTGAATCCGTGCGGATTCGCGATGTTGCCAGCGTACCTGGGCCTGTACGTCAGCGGCGGCAACCAGGACGAAGATCGGCGACAACCGGTCCGACTCGCCGGCCGGGCCGTTCTGGTGGGTCTGTCCGTTTCCGTCGGATTCGTGGCGCTCTTTGGACTGGTCGGCCTGGCGCTGGCCTTGGGTTCCCAAGCCGTGGTGGTCGCCGCGTTGCCCTATGTGGGGCTGGCCGTAGGAGTGTTGCTGGTGGCCGCCGGCGCCTACATGGCGGGCGGCGGCAAAATCTACACCAGTCTGGCACAGCGCGCCGCCTCTCGCATCGGAGACCCTGGGCAAATCAACATACCGGGTTACTCCCTATTCGGCGTGAGTTATGGGCTGGCTTCTCTGAGCTGCACGCTGCCGCTATTCCTGGCGGTACTGGGCGTTGGAGCTGGCCTGTCTTTTGGGTTCCTGGAGACCCTGGGCCAGTTCTTGCTGTACGCCGCCGGCATGGGCAGCGTCATCATGGCGCTGACGTTGGGCATGGCCCTGGCCAGATCCGTACTGATCCGGTGGATGCGGGCCGCATTGCCCTACGTGGGCGTAGTGGGCGCCTGGTTGATGGTGGTGGCCGGGACCTACATCGTATTCTACTGGCTCACCCTGGGCGACCTGCTATAAAGGGCGGGGCAGGTTTGAAACCCGCCCCGCAGAATTCTCATTGAAGATGCGGCGTCGCGTCGGTCAGCGCTTGGTGTACTGCGGCGCGCGTCGGGCGCGTTTGAGGCCGTACTTCTTGCTCTCCTTGACCCGCGCATCCCTGGTAATGTAACCGGCGCGCCGCAGGCCGGGTTTAAGGTTGGGGTCGGAAACCACCAACGCGCGAGCGATGCCGTGCCGGATGGCCTCGGCCTGCGCGTTCACTCCGCCGCCTTTCACCTGGGCTTGCACGCGGAACCGACCGACAGTTCCCGACACCGCAAAAGCGTCCCGGATTGTCGATTGCCAAGGGAGCCAGTTGAAGTACTCTTCCATCGGCTTGTCATTGACAATGATCGCTGTACCGTCATCGGGGTACAGGCGCACCTTGGCGATGGCCGACTTGCGGCGGCCCGTGCCGTAGAAATACTGGGGTTGCGGTTCAGATTGCAACGTCATCGAAAACCTGCCTGCTGAATGAAGTCTCTGATTGCGTGAAGGCTAGTCGGGAGCGCCCACCTGGGCTTCATGTGGGTGCTGATCTCCGGCATAGACGCGGAGCCGGCGCAACATCTGGCGTCCCTGCTTGTTGGACGGCAACATGCCCTTCACCGCCAAATGCACTACGCGCTCTGGTCGTTGTTCCATCATGTCCCTCATCAGGAAGGATTTGAGGTTCCCGACGTAACCGCTGTGCCGGTAGTACATCTTCTGCGTCAACTTGCGACCGGTGATGCGAACCTTGTCCGCATTGATGACCACCACGTGGCATCCGGTGATCACATGGGGCGTGTAGGTGGGCTGGTCCTTGCCCTGCAATGCCACGGCAACTTGTCGAGCCAGGCGGCCGAGGCTGATCCCGGTCGCGTCGATGACCCGCCAGCTGTCCGGAACTTCTCCGGCCTTGGCGAAATAGGTGCTAGCGCGTTTCATAGTTGTTTTCAACCTTTGGATCAAAGAGATGATCGTAGCTTGGGTAATGAACCGATTTTAAGCACAGTCCTTTGGCGGGGAGTGTGCGAATCTGGCGATGGTTCGCTTGACCTGCTGAGAGTATTTCCGCCATGGCGTGAATAGGAAGCTTGCCTTTTCCGATTTCGAGGAGCGTCGCGTTGGCCCGCCTGATTTGGTGGCGTAGGAATCCGTTGGCGGCGCAGTCGATAGTGATGACATCCGGGATGCTGGGATGACGGTTGGCTTCCCATTTGAGAACCCGTCGCACCGTGCTATGTTCAACCGGATAGGTTGCCGAGATGCGTCGGAAATCTCTGGTTCCCAGCAGGCTGGTGGCGGCTTTCTGGATCCGCTCCAACTCCAACGGTTCTGTTTCCAAGTGGTGCGTCCGACGCAACAGAGGGGACGCGACTCTCCGGTTCAGGATGCTGTAGCGGTATTCTCGTTGGGATGCGTCGTAACGGGAGTGAAACTCCAACGGCGCGTCAACAGCGAGGAGCACGCGTACCGCCTCTGGAAGGTGGTGATTCAACGCGGGAGTGTACACGGATAACGCCAAGTCGCTTTCGGTGGTGAAGTCCACCACTTGACCACAGGCGTGGGCGCCGGCGTCGGTACGACTCGCGCCTCGAATCCTGCTAAACGCGCCGGTCAACTTGGCGATGGCCGTTTCCAGTTCCTCCTGTATGGTGGGAACACCCGACTGGGCTTGGAAACCTGCGTAATCCGTTCCGTCATACGCTACCACCAAGGCGATTCTCCGGGCAGTTCCGCTTGGGGCGCTCTCAGATGTCATATGATCATTCGGCTATGGCAATTCCTTTCGGGTCACGGATGGGCGCAAGGACGGCAGGCCCAGATTAGCGGGCATCCACTGGTGGTTCACACCAGTTCGATCACCGCCATGGAGGCGCCGTCGCCCTGGCGCGGGCCCAATTTAATGATACGGGTGTATCCGCCGGGGCGTTCGGCATAGCGGGGCCCCAACTCGTCAAACACCTTCGCCACGGCCTTTTTGTTGGGCACTTGGCTCAGCGCCACGCGCCGATTGTGCAGAGACCCCTTCTTGCCGTGGGTGATCAGCTTTTCGGCCATCACGCGGGTTTCCTTGGCCTTGGCCAGCGTGGTGGTGATCCGTTCGTGCTGAATCAAGTCCGCGGTGAGACCGCGCAGCAGGGCTTTTCTCTGGTCTTTGTACCGGCTCAGCTTACGGCCGGCGATGCGATGGGAAGCCATCGTTATTCTCCGTCATCGTCATATGCTAGGTCATCGTCATCGGGGTCGAAAACCAGCGAACCGCCGGTGGTGAGGCTGCTGACTTCTTCGCCAAAGTCCGGCTCGGAGTCCAGGTCCGTTCCGGCTTGGGCCGGGTTCACGCCCAGTTCGGCCAGCTTCTCCTGCAGTTCTTCCAGCGACTTCTGTCCGAAGTTGCGGATATTGAGCAGATCGTCGGCGCTCAGGTCCAGGACTTGACCCACCCGGTCCAACTTGGCTCGTTTGAGGCAGTTCAGCGTGCGAGACGAAAGGTCGAGCCGCTCGATGGGCATCAGGTACACTTCGGACGCCACCGGCAAGCTCGAGGGGTCCAGTGGCGCCTCGCCGGGCCGACTGAGCTGGTTGAACATGAAGAAGTGCTGGACCAGGTTTTCAGAGGCTTCCTGGATCGCCGAAAGCGGAGTGATGGCGCCGTCGGTCCACACCTGCAGTATGAGGCGTTCCCAGTCGGTTTGCTGGCCGACCATCATACGCTCAACGGAGTATTCGACCTTCCTGACTGGATTGTAGATGGCGTCCACGGGCAGCACGCCCACGGGCAACCCCGAGTGGTTGTCGCCTTGCGTCACCTGTTGGTAGCCTTTTCCTGACTCAACGTTGAATTCGATGGAAAGGGATACGTTGGGGCTGTCCAGCGTGGCCAGATGCAATTCCGGGTTCACGATCTGAAAGTCGCTTGCAGTCGCAATATCGCCAGCGCAGACCCGGCCTTCGCCGGTGACGTCGAGTCGCATCTTGCCGGGGCGCTTGGCCAGAGCATGGATCCTGATGCGCTTGACGCTGAGCAGGAGGTCCATGACTTCTTCTTTAACGCCGGGAATGACGGTGTATTCGTGCGGCACGTCCTCGATTTTGACCCAAGTGACGGCGGCGCCCTGGATGGAGCTGAGGAGCAGTCTGCGCAACGGGTTCCCCACGGTGGTGGCAAATCCGCGTTCCAGCGGCTCCAACGCTACACACGCGTAGGTGTCGCTGCTGTCGATTACCCTGATGGATGGTGTGGGGACTTCGGGCTCTGGTTCCCGCAGGGGCGGGAGAATCTGGGCGTTCAGCATTCAGTTGCTACCTCGAGTAATACTCGACGATGAGACGAGAGTTGATCGTGTCCGGCAGCTCATTGTCCGGCGGCAGAGACACCACTTGACCTTCCATCTTCGAGAGGTCCAGCGACAACCAGGTTGGCAACGTTCGCCTGGGCAGGCCCTCGGTCCGTTCGGCAAAGAAGTCTCTACCCTTGGAGCTTTCGGTCCACGATATCGTCTGACCGGGTTTGACCAGGAAGGACGGTATGTCGGTTTTGCGCCCGTTGACAGCGAAATGGCCGTGTTGCACCATCTGACGCGCCTGTTTGCGGGAATCGGCGAATCCGAAGTGATAGATCACGTTGTCCAGCCGGCGTTCCAAGGTGCGCAGCAAGTTGTTCCCAGAGATTCCGGGAGCGTCGAAAGCGTCGCTCATGTACTTGCGGAACTGACCTTCCATGATGCCATACATCTGGCGGGCCTTTTGCTTTTCCCGCAGGTGAACGCCGTAGTCGGAAACTCGGCGTCGCCGGTTCCCGCCACCGCCTGGAGGCGTGTGGCGACGTTCGATGGCGCATCGCGGGGAAAAACAACGTTCGCCTTTCAGGAACAGTTTTTCGCCGGCGCGGCGGCAAAGGCGACAGGATGGCCCGGTATATCTACCCATTTCAGTCTTTCCGTTTTGGTGTGGGTTTAGGGCCCCGGACAGAGCCGGGGGTGTGAATGGCTGGTCGTCAGGTTAGACCCGGCGACGCTTGGGCGGCCGCACCCCGTTGTGGGGTATCGGCGTTACGTCCCTGATGCTGGTGACGTAGAGGCCGGCGCCCTGAAGCGCGCGGATGGCGGGTTCTCGCCCGGAACCTGGACCTTTGATGTAGACGTCGATGTTCCGCATGCCCATGTCAACGCCGCGACGAGCGGCCTGCTCGGCGGCCCGTTGGGCGGCGAAGGCCGTTCCCTTGCGGGAGCCACGAAACCCCACGGTGCCGGCGCTGGTCGAGGCCACGACATTGCCGTCCGGGTCGGTGAGGCTGACCAACGTATTGTTGAAGGTGGAATAGATGTAGGCGCGTCCCTGTGGGATCGAACGGCGTTCTCGCCGGCGGGCACGTGGTCGGGGCATGGGGGATTACCTCTTGGGTTCGGTTTAGTTGTGGCTGGCCGTGGTTCCGGCGATCGAGCTCGGCGGCTACTTCTTGCCGCCGGTGCGGCGACCGCGCCCAGCGACGGTGCGCCTGGCGCCCTTGCGCGAACGGGCGTTGGTTCGGGTCCGTTGGCCGTGCACCGGGAGGTTCCGGCGATGCCGCAAGCCGCGGTAGCTGCCGATGTCGATCAGGCGACGGATGTTTTCGTTGTTCTCCCGACGCAGGTCGCCCTCGGTAATGTAGTCCTGGTCAACGATCACCCGGATGCGGTCAAGCTGTTCATCGGACAATTCACTCATGCGCGGCGGCATGTCCATGTCCAAGTTGGCCTTGCCGACGATCTCAATGGCCTTGGTCGGTCCTATTCCGTAGATGCTGCGGAGCGCGATGTGCGCGCGCTTCCGGTCTGGCACGTCAACTCCGGCGATGCGAACCATGGCTACTCTCCTGCTGTGCTGGTGAACGTGGTCGATGAGTATCCCAAGCCGGCCGTCTGGGCCGACGGGTTTACCCCTGACGTTGGATGTGCTTGCTGTTGAAGCAGATGATGCGCACTCTGCCCTTGCGCCGAATTACCCGGCAACGGTCGCAGCGTGGCTTTACCGATGCAGACACTTTCATGATCGTCCTCTCTTGCGCTTACTTGAAGCGGTAGGTGATCCGCCCGCGGGTGAGGTCATATGGCGAAAGTTCCACCAGTACCCGGTCGCCGGGGAGCACGCGGATGAAGTGCATCCGGATTTTCCCAGAGATATGGGCCAGCACCTGGTGGTCGTTGGGCAGCTCCACGCGGAACATCCCGTTGGGCAGCGCTTCGGTCACCTGGGCTTCTACCTCGATTGCTTCTTTCTTAGCCATAAAATGCCTGCTTTCGCGGCGCTGGCTCGGTGAGAGGGCAGCGTCGCGTTCGGATCAGTCGTGGAATGTCAGAATCTTTGGTCCGTCTTCAGTTATGGCGAGGGTGTGCTCGAAATGCGCCGACATGGCGCCATCGGCCGTCACCACCGTCCAGTCGTCATCCAGAATTTTGGTGTCTCCGGTTCCCAAATTCAGCATTGGCTCGATGCAGATGCACATGCCAGGCCGTAACAGGACACCCTTGCCCGGTTCGCCGTAATTGGGCACCTGCGGATCTTCGTGGAGGAAGCGACCGATGCCGTGGCCGACGAACTGTCGAACCAAACCGTATCCCCGCTCCAGCGCGTAGGCTTCCACCGCGGCGCCGATGTCGCCAACGCGGTTGCCGGGCTGAGCGGCGGCGATACCTTCATACAGGCTGGCTTTCGTGTCATCCACCAACTTTTGCGTAGCGTCATCGATTTCGCCCACGGGCACCGAGATTGCGGCGTCCCCGATGAATCCGTCAATTGTGGCGCCGACGTCCATCTTGATTACGTCGCCGGTCTTCAGCGCCCGTTTGCCCGGGATTCCGTGGACGATTTCCTCGTTTACCGAAGCGCAGATGGCGCCGGGGAATCCCTGGTAACCGAGAAATGCGGGAATGGCTCCCATGCTGCGAATATGCCGGTCTGCGATGCGGTTGAGTTCGCCGGTGGTTATGCCGGGTTCAACCGATTTTCTGAGCAGCGCCAGCGTAGAGCCAACGATGCCGCCGGCCCGCTCCATCGCTTTTAGCTCCCGGCGAGACTTGATGGTGATCCCCCCGGTGTAAGTAGAAGGCGAGTTGGAGGCGGTTTGTCTTCTTTGATTACCATTCACCATTATGATTATACCTCACCCGTCAAGCCCAGGGCTTGAAGTATCAGGTTGTTGACCGATTCAACCGCTCCCTCCCCCGGTATATCAGCCAAAATCCCTTCCTCACGGTAGAAATCCAGAACCGGCGCGGTCTCCTCCCGGTAAACGGTTAGCCGTTTGGCCACCGCTTGCGGGGCGTCGTCATCGCGTTGGTAGATTTCACCTCCGTCAGGACATTCATCGCACCGCGTGGGCCGAGCGCCGGAAACCGGATCCCTGGTGAACGGCTTTTGACAGTTGCGACAGATGTAACGATTGCTGAGACGGCGAATCAGTTCATCGTCGTCCACTTTGATGTGCACCACTCGTTCGATTCGCTGGTTCCGTTGCTCCAGTTCTGATTCCAGCGCCCGGGCCTGATTCGTGGTCCGCGGGAATCCGTCGAGCATGAACCCGCGGTCGTCCTCGATGTTGGCGATGCGTTCCAATACCATCTCTATGGTCACTTCGTCCGGAACCAACACGCCTCGGTTCATGTAATTCCGCGCCAATTGGCCCAGTTCTGTGCCGTTGGCGAGGTGGTGGCGAAACAGTTCGCCGGAGCTAACGTGGTCGACTGGCAGCCGTTCTTTGAGCAACTGGGCCTGGGTACCTTTGCCGGCGCCCGGCGGCCCAAATAGGATCAATCTCAGGTTCGCAGCCGGCTCGGCCCCGGTCATCGCAAGAATCCCTCGTAGTTGCGCATCATCAACTGCGCTTCCAGCTGGCGTAGGGTATCCAGACCCACGCCAACCATGATGAGCAGGCTGGTGCTGCTGAGGGCGATGGCTTCGACGTTGGTGATCAGCGACGCGATGTACGGCACGATGGCGATGAATCCCAGGAACAGGGCGCCGCCCAAGGTGAGCCGAACAATGACCCGGTTCAGGTAGTCCTGGGTCGGCCGGCCCGGCCGGATGCCCAGCACAAAGCCGCCGTTGCGTTGCAGATTCTCTGCGATGTTCTGCTGTTGAAAGACCACCAGCGTGTAGAAAAAGGTAAACGCGACCACCAGGAAGAAGGCCAGCACCCAATAGGCGGGCCCGGCCGGGCTGAGCGCCGTCTGCATGTTTCCAGCCAAGTTGCCCAGGAACCCGCCCGCAGAACTGAGATACTGGGCCACTGTTCCGGGCAGAATCACGATTGAAAAGGCGAAAATCAAAGGGATCATGCCCGCCGAGTTGATTCTCAGCGGGATGTAGGTGGAGCCCGATTGCCGATACATTTGGCCGCCCCGGAATATGCTGCGACCATACTGCACCGGTATGCGCCGATGGGCTTCGTTGAAAACGACGATGAGGGCGATTATCAAGAGGCCGATCAGCGCGAAGAAGAAAATGCCGATGATGTTGTCTCGATCCAGGAAGCCGGTGGCCAGCAGTCCGGGGAAGCCGACTACGATGCCGGCGAATATGATAAGAGAAATCCCGTTTCCGATGCCACGTTCCGTGATCAGTTCGCCCAACCACACCAGGAACATCGTTCCCGCGGTCATTGAGAACACTGCGGCCATGGTTGGCAGCAAGGCGTCGCCGGTGAGCCCCACGTTGGTCAGCACGTTGGACTGCTGCAGTAGAATCAACTGAGCGAAGGCCTGGGCGATGGCGATGGGAACCGTGCTCCAGTGGGTGATGCGGTTCATCTTGATGCGGCCGGCTTCACCCTCTCGCGACATATTCTGCAGCGCCGGTATCACCGGGGTCAGCAGCTGCATGATGATAGACGCGGTGATGTAAGGGAACACGCCCAGGGCGACGATGCTCATCCGCGCCAGCGCGCCGCCGGAAAACAGGTCGAGGAATTGCAGCAGCTGGTTGTTGCTGAACAGGTTGCCCAACGCGGCCGCGTCGAGGCCCGGGATGGGAATGTGGGCCACCAAACGATAGACGGCCAGCATCCCCAGCGTGAACAGGATCTTCGCCCGCAAATCGGGCACGCTGAAAGCGTCGAATGCCGCTTGAACCAGTCGCGGCCACCTGCCGCCGCTCTGGGCCTCAGATTGGATCATGCTTGCTGTAACTCGCGCGTTGGTGTGGCGCTTGCCATCGTCGGTTTAGATTTCTACGACGGATCCGCCGGCCGCCTCGATTTTGGCGCGGGCCGACGCCGTGAATTTGTGCGCGGTTACCGTCAAAGCGCGGTCCAGTTCACCGTCGCCCGCGATCTTCACGGGCAGGCTGGTTCGGCGCACGATGCCCAGGGCACGCAAAAGCTCCGGAGTCACCTGAACGCCGGCCTCGAAACGTTCTTGCAGGGCGCTCAAATTCACCACTGCATAGTGGGTCTTGTACCGGTTGTTGAATCCCCGCTTCATGGGCAAACCTTTGATCAGCGGCAACTGACCGCCCTCAAAGCCGGGCCGTACGCCTTTGCCTGATCGGGATTTCTGGCCCTTCAAGCCGCGTCCGGCGTAACTGCCGCCGCCAGCCGCGTCTCCCCGTCCAACCCGTTTCCGGTTGCGACGCGCCCCCTTGGGCGGCGCTACTTCGTGCTCCATCATGGCTACTAATGCTCCAAATCTGCCCAGGCCGCCACTCAAAAGGCGTGGCCTATTCCACCGGCTCCACCGACACCAAGTGCTGAACCTTCCGCACCATTCCCATGATGGTTGGGCTGTCCTGATGCACCACCGAGTGGTTCAGTCGCTTCAGGCCCAGGGATTCAACGATGCGCCGTTGGTAGGATGGTCTGCCGATACAGCTCTTCTTCCAGGTGATTTTGATCTCAGCCATTTCCGTTCTCATCCGCCACTGTGGTTGCGTCCTCGGTTTCGGTTTCGGCGGGAGAATCCGTCGCCGGCGCTTCCGCTACCGAGGCCGTCTCGGATTCCGCGGACTCCGGCGCCGCGTCAGCCGTGGCGACGGCAGCCGGCTCCGGTTCCCCGGGGGATTCGGACGCTGCTTCCGCCGCCGCGGACGGCTCGGCAGGTGGTTCTGGGGTTGGATCAACCGGCGGTTGCGAAGCCTCTGCCGCTGTTTCGGTAGTTTCGACTGCTGGTTGAGTCGCTTCAGCTGCTGGTTGAGTCGCCTCGGCTGCTGGTTGAGTCGCCTCGGCTGCTGGTTGAGTCGTTTCGGCGGAGGCTCCGTTTGCTGGCTGATTGAGTCCCAAGCGATTGGCGCGTTCAACCTCCGGGTCCCTGAGCAAGCTCAGCGCCTCGATGGTTGCCTGGACGATGTTGATGGGATTGCGAGAACCCAGGGACTTGCCGACCACGTCCTGCACGCCGCCCAGTTCCAGCATCGCGCGCATCGCTCCGGCGGCGATGACGCCGGTGCCCAATGGCGCGGGCTTGATGATCACGATCGACGCGCCCTTGCGCACGGAGATTTCGTGGGGGATGGTGCTGCCCTTGATGGGAATCTTGATGGCGCTCTTGCGGGCCACCGCGGTTCCCTTGCGAACGGCGTCGGGGATGGCCAACGCCTTGCCCATTCCGGCGCCCACCCGGCCCTGGCCGTCGCCGACCACCACCAGGGCGTTGAACCGCAGCCGACGGCCGCCTTTCACCACCTTGGCTATGCGACGGGTGTGGACCACCCGCTCATTGAATCCGCCGCTGTCGTCTTCGCGTTGCCGTTGTTCACGGTCTCGACCGCGGCCGCCGCGGCCGCCACGGCGTTCGCCGCCGCCCCGATCGCTCCGTGGGCCTCTGCGCGCTGCTGGGGATACCATCAGAATCTAAGCCCTCCTTCCCTGGCCGCGTCGGCCAATGCCTTAACCCGCCCGTGGAATTGATACCCGCCGCGGTCGAAGACTACGGCCGTAACGCCGGCGGCAATCGCGCGTTCCGCCACCAGTTTGCCCACCGCCACAGACGCGGCGGTCTTGGGAGTAGCGTCGGCGCCGTCCAATTCGCTACTGGAGGCCTGGGCCAGGGTATGGCCGCGGGCATCGTCGATCACCTGGGCGTAGATGCTTTTCAGGCTGCGGAACACGCACAGCCTGGGCCGTTCCGGTGTCCCGATCACTTTGTTTCTCACCCGGCGGTGGCGCACGACGCGCAGCTTCCGGGCGTCCTTGTCTTTGGGCATGTTCAGTTCGCTCTCAAGTGGGTCCTTTTGCCCTGCGCTTAGGCGGCGCGGCGCGCGGCGGCCTTGCCGGGCTTCAGACGCAACACTTCGTCCTGGTAACGGATTCCCTTTTCCTTGTAGGCGTTGGGCGGGCGCACCCGTCGCACTTTGGCGGCCAACTGGCCCACCTTCTGCTTATCGACCCCGCTGACGTGCACCCGGTTGTTGCCCTCCACCTGCATGGTCAGGCCGTCTTCAGGGAATATGTCAACCGTGTGGCTATACCCCACGCTCAGCGTGATGCCATCGCCGTTTTGCTGCACCCGGTACCCGACGCCCATCAACTCCAGCGTCCTGCTGTAACCTTCCGTTACGCCGACCACGGCGTTGGCGATGAGCGAACGGGTCAAACCGTGCAACGAGTGGTGGAATTTACGTTCGCTGAGCCGTTCCACGATCACCTGGTTGTCTTCGACGGCGACCTTGACCTCGGGATGGTACTTCTGGGTGACGCTGCCCCGGGGTCCATTGACCACGACGCCGCCATAGACCACCTCAACCGTCACTCCGGCTGGCAGTGGTATGGGTTGCCGTCCGACGCGGGAGAGCGGGCGCTCCGCTGGGGGAACCCGCTCGGCGACGCCGACGCTAACCATTGTTTGATTACCAGACATAGCAGACCAACTCTCCTCCGATGCCCTTGCGCCAAGCTTCGTAGCCGGTCATCATGCCCTGCGAAGTGGACACGATGGCAATGCCTAAGCCGCCGTACACGCGGGGGATTTCGCCGCGGCCAACGTGCACCCGGAGCCCGGGCTTGCTGACTCGCCTCAGCCCACGGATGGCATTTTGCTCTTCGCCGTTATACAGGAGTTGAATCCGCATGGTCGGGAATTTCTGGTTTCGGGCCAGATCCCAATCGCGGATGTACCCTTGGGCTTTCAGGATATCGGCAATCGCCGTTTTCACTTTGGATTGTGGCACCAGCACCGTCTGGTGCTTGGCGTGAATTGCATTGCGTATGCGGGTCAGCATATCCGCAATGGGGTCGTTAATCGGCATCGCGGTACCGCTCCATCAGTGTTGTCTTCTTGTTGCCACCGCGACGCCCGCCGGGGCGGACACCAGCGATTCGTTTCCAGCGGCGATTACAGGCTGGCCTTGCGAACGCCGGGCAGCAGGCCGTCCAGCGCCATTTCCCGGAACGCTATGCGGGAAAGGCCAAAATGCCGAATGTAACCGCGCGGCCGGCCGGTTTTTCCATCGCGGTTGCGAATCCGGTTGGGGTTGGCGTCCTTGGGCAGCAGCGCCAGTTTTTGCCTGGCCTCGAACCGCTCCCGCAGGGGTCGCGACAGGTCCCGCGCCTGGGTCAGCAGGGCGGCCCGCTCGTTGGCGTATTTGGCTACCGTGCGTTTCCGTCGTTCGTTCTTCGCAATGGACGATTTCTTGGCCAAGATGCCTTCTCCGAGGTTCTTAGATTTCGGGCTCGTTGTGGTCCCGCCTACACTGAACAGGTGATCGCGGGATTACCGTATGGCGAATCACAACCTATTGACGTATGAATGGCATGTCGAAGCGTTCGAGCAAGCGGGCCGCTTCCGCGTCGGTGTTGGCGGTGGTGTTGATGGTGACCTGCAGGCCGCGCAACCGGTCAACGCTGTTGTAATCGATTTCTGGAAAAACGATCTGTTCTCGCAGCCCCAGGGAAAAGTTGCCCCTTCCGTCAAATCCACGTCGTGAGATTCCACGGAAGTCGCGAATCCTGGGCAACGCGGTGATAATCAAGCGCTCCAGGAAGTAATACATGCGGTCGCCCCGCAGGGTCACGGTGGCGCCGATGGGATTTCCCTGTCGCACCTTGAACCCGGCGATGGACCGGCGCGCCCGAGTGATGATCGGTTTCTGGCCCGAAATCGTGGTCAGGTCGCGAACCGCGCTTTCCATGGCCCGTCCGTTGGTCAAAGCCTCACCCAAGCCGATGTTCAGGTTGATCTTGATCAACCTGGGAGCCTGCATGGGGCTGGAGTACCCGAATTCGGACACCAGCGCCGGCACGATCTCATCACGGTAGCGAATCTTGAACGACGGCGGGGGCAGTTCGGTTGGTCCGGCGCCGTTGCTGTCCGCCGCGTCCTGCCCTTCCCGTTGCCGGCGAGACCTGCCTCGACCTTCTTGCTCGTTGGCGGTTGCCGTTTGTTGCTCAGTGGTCATGTCAGTCACTCGTCCCGGCTGCGGAATTGAGCGCCAGGTTCGGTATAGTTGCTTTGGATCAGTTTGATGTTGGAGATATGGATCGACGCTTCCTGCTGGACCCGCCCGCCCTGTCTGATGCCGGGGCGCGGCTTGTAATGCTTGGTGACCATGTTCACGCCCTCGACGATGACGCGATCCTTATCTGCGATCATCTGTAGCACGCGGCCGGTCTTGCCTTTGTCCTTGCCGGCGATCACCAGCACGTCATCGCCGCGGCGAATCTTAGCCCGCGCCATCACACCACCTCCGGAGCCAGCGATACGATACGCATGAAGCCTTTTTCGCGCAATTCCCTGGCCACCGGGCCAAAGATCCGCGTTCCCCGCGGCAGCTGGTTGTCGTTGATCAACACCGCCGCATTGTCGTCGAACTTGATGTACGTTCCGTCCGGTCTGAGCAGCGGAGCCGCTTGGCGCACCACCACGGCCTTGACCACGGATCCTTTGCGAACGGGCGAGTTGGGCGCCGCTTCGCGAACGGTGCACACGATGATGTCGCCCACCGAAGCGTACTTGCGCCGGCTTGAGCCAGGGATATTGATCAACCTGATGCGTCGCGCGCCGCTGTTGTCGGCCACGTGGAGCCTGGTATAACTCTGGATCATTTAAGCGTCCTCGCCGTCTTCGATGTTCTGATCGCTGACGTAGTCCGCCGCATCAGGAATTGGTTCAATGATAATCCCGCCTTCCAAGTCAATGGGCCGAACGTCGGCGACTTCACGGCGAGACATGATTTCAAGCAGACGCCAATGCTTGGTGCGCGAGATCGGCCGCGTCTCCTGGATGCGCACCGTGTCGCCGATCCGGCACTGGCCGTCAGGGTCGTGCACGTAGAACCGAGTCACGCGGCGCATCTGTTTCCGGTAGATCCGGTGCCGTTGCTTCCACACCATTTCGACCACTGCGGTCTTGTCCATCCGGGTGCTGACCACCGATCCCACCCTAACCTTTCGCATCGCCTTCGCCATTGCAAATTATCCCTTAGTGTTCCTCGGCCCGCGCGTGCGGGCAGCCGTTCCTCAAGAGTGTGCGTTCTACAGCTCCCGCTCACGCAGGCAGGTCAGCATGCGGGCAATGTCCTTTCGGGTCCTGCGCGGCTGGTTCGTGTCCGTAAGTTGGTTGGTGGCGTCGCGAAAGCGCAGATTCATCAGTTCCTGGTAGGACTTGTCCAGTTCCTCGCGAATCTGGTCGTCGGTCATGGCCCGTATCTCGTACATCTCCATGGCCGACTAGACTCCGGATCCGGACAGCAGCGAGTTCACCCGGTCGCGATAGACGATCTTGGTGGGGATCGGCAACTTGTGCGCGGCCCGTTGCAGGGCTTCTTCAGCCTGGCTGATGGGAACGCCACCCACTTCGAACATCACGCGCCCCGGCTTGACCACCGCCACCCAGTGGTCATTGGCGGCCTTGCCACCGCCCATGCGAACCTCGGCCGGCTTCTTGGAAACTGGTTTATCGGGGAAGATGCGAATCCAGGTCTTGCCGCCGCGCTGTAGGTGCCGCGTAATGGCGACCCGCGCCGATTCAATTTGCCTGGCGGTAATCCAGTCTGGGCTCATGGCTTTGAGGCCAATCTGACCGAATTCAACGGTGTTGCCTCCGGTGGCCGCGCCCCGTCGCTTGCCCCGTCCCATCTTCCGGTATTTGGTCCTCTTTGGTTGCAACATGCTGTCAGACTCCCAGTTCCTCGGCCGTCTCCGCGTCAACGTCTTGGCTGGAAACGCGGAATTCGATGCTGTCCAGTTCGGCGTCCTCTTCGGCGGCCGCTGGCATGATTTGGCCTTTATAAACCCAAACCTTGATGCCGATTCGACCCATGGCCGTGTGGGCCTCCGCCAGCGCGTAATCAATATCAGCCCGGAGCGTATGCAGGGGCACCTGCCCCATCATGAGTTTCTCGGTGCGGGCAATTTCGGCGCCGGAGATCCGGCCCTTGGTGATGATCTTGATTCCCTGAGCGCCGGCTTGCATGGTGCGCAGCGCAGCCTGGCGCATTGCCCTTCGATAGGCCACGCGGCGGCTCAGCTGGTCGGCGATGTTCCGGCCCACCAGGTACGGGTCCAGCTCGGGTTGTTCGATCTCAACGATGTTGAGGCGCAGTTGGCCACTGGTCATCGTTTCCAATCGGGAGCGCAGACCCTTCACTCGGTCGCCGTCCCGCCCGATCAGGATCCCGGGCCGGGCCGAATGGATGTTGATGATCGTTTCTTGAGCGGTGCGATCGATCTCGATCCGGGCGATTCCCGCGTCGGAGAAACCCGCGTATTCGTCGTGGATCGCTCGCCGCAGGCCCAGGTCCCGCTGCACGCCCTCCCGGTACTGGGCCCCATTGTTGGCGTACCAATGGGTCTTCCAGTCCTTGATGATCCCCAATCGAAAACCCAGGGGGTGGGTCTTGTGGCCCATCGGCTAGCCCTCCTGTATCTCGTCAACTTCGATGATGATATGACTGGAGCGCCGCGTCACGCGACCGATCCGGCCTCTGGCTCGAGGGCGAAACCGCTTCAACGGCCGCGCCTGATCCGCTGAGATTCGGGTGATGCGCAGTTCGTTGCGGTTCATGAACATATTGTTTTCAGCGTTGGACGCCGCAGACTGCACCACCTTGGCCACCGAACGCGCCCACGGCGAGGTCATCAGGCTGAGGTGATCCAGCGCGTCATTGACGGACATTCCTCGAACCGCGTCCATAATCGGCTTGAGCCGCTTGGGGGAAGCCCCCACCTGTTTGGCCATTGCCCGTACCGCCGGCATAGCTTCACCTCACTCGGCTGGACCGCTCGGACCGGGCGACGTGCCCGCGATAGGTCCGCGTGGGGGCGAATTCGCCAAACCGGTGTCCCACCATGTTCTCGGTAACAAAAACGGGAACGTGGCGGCGGCCATCATGAACCCCAAAATTCAAGCCGACCATTTCCGGCATGATCATGGAGTCCCTCGACCAAGTGCGAATCACGGTGGCCTCACCGGATTCTCGCACCCGGTTGACCTTCTTCAACAATTTCGGGTGGACGTATGGTCCTTTTTTGACTGAACGTGACATAGCCCAAAGCTCGCAGGCGCCGTTTCGGCACGACGCTATCTGCCCTCAATTCTAGCGTCGTCGTCGCCGTCCGCGGACAATGAACCGGCTGGACGTCTTCTTCTTGTTGCGTGTCTTGTGGCCCAGGGTTGGTTTGCCGGTGGGCGACTTGGGGCCGGGCATCCCGATGGGCGACCGGCCTTCTCCGCCGCCGTGCGGGTGGTCCACCGGATTCTTAGCCACTCCTCGAACGTGGGGGCGACGCCCCAAATGCCGCTTGGCTCCCGCCTTGCCCAGACTTTCGTTCTTGTGGTCGGGGTTGGACAATTGCCCTACGCTGGCCCGGCAGTTCAAAAGTATCCGGCGCATCTCGCCCGACGGCAGCCGAATCAGCACGTATTCGCCCTCGCGCGAGAGCACCTGCGCGCCGGTTCCTGCTCCCCGCACCAATTGACCTCCCCGGCCTGGGGTCAGTTCCAAGTTGTGCACCACCGTTCCAGTGGGGATATTGCGGAGCGGCAGGGTATTGCCCGGGCTGATTTCCGCGCCCGGACCCGATTCAACCTTGTCGCCCACGTTCAGATTCACCGGCGCCAGGATGTACGATTTTTCTCCGTCGGCGTAGTGCACCAGGGCGATGCGGGTGGTCCGGTTCGGGTCGTACTCGATGCTCTTCACCGTGGCCGGAACTCCGTCTTTCCGTCGTTTGAAATCCACCAAGCGGTACATGCGGCGCGAGCCGCCGCCGCGATGGTAAGCGGTGATGCGACCCCGGTTGTTGCGGCCGCCTCGCTTCTGCAGCGGTTCCAGCAGGGACTTCTCCGGCTTCTTGGTGGTGATTTCCTCGAAGGACGGTCGCACCGCGTTGCGAGTGCCGGGGGTGATTGGTCGCAGGTTCTTCAGTGGCATTTTGCTCCTCGCTTTCTACGCCAATCCGCCTACAGGCCCTCGATCAAGTTGATTCGATCGCCTTCTCGCAGCGTCACCACGGCTTTCTTCACGTCGGGCCGCTTCTTGAATCGCGGGCCGTAACGCTTGCGCTTGCCCCGGTTTACGGTAATGTTCACCGCAATCACTTTCACGCCAAAGTTACGCTCGATGGCCTGCTTCACCAAGGTTTTGTTGGCCTTGGGCGCGACTTCAAAGGTGTATTGACCCTCCTCCTGAAGGAGGGTGCTCTTCTCCGTAATGGTGGGCCGCAAGAGGACCTCGCTGATGTTCATGCCTGGTCCTCCTCGCCGCTAGCCGCGTTGGCCCGCGCCCTAGCCCGGAACCGGGGCGCTGCGCAGATCTCAGCTATGCGCCGAATGCCTCCCACCGTTACCAGTATGGTTTCACGTTTCAACGCTTCGTTGGCGTTGACCAAATCGGACGGCAACGTCCACACGCCTTTCAAATTACTGCCGGACCGAACCACGTCCTGATCGGCCACTTCGGTTATGATCAGCGCCGATCCGCGGATGCCCAGGTTGTCCAAGAGTCGCTTCATTGACTTGGTGCGGCCGTCAAGTTCATCCAGCGAATCGACGCAGATCAGCCGGCCGTTCCGTATCTTTTCTGACAGTACGCATTGTAGGGCCTTCCGCCGCATGGCGCGGGGCAACGCCTTGCGGTAGTCTCGCGGCTTCGGCCCGAAGACGATGCCGCCGTGCCGCCACTGTGGCGACCGGATGCTGCCCTGGCGAGCCCGACCTGTGTGCTTCTGAATCCACGGTTTCCGGCCGCCGCCCGAAACTTCGGCGCGGGTCCGGGTTGAATGCGTGCCTTGCCGTTGGTTCAGCTGGTAGATCACCATGGCCTGGTGCACCAGGGTTTGGTTCATTGGCACGTCGAAGATGCCGTCTTCGATACTGATGGTATCGATGGCGGCTCCGCTGCTGTTTACTACGGGCAATTCCATCATGCTTGCGCCTTGCTTTTGCCGGTCTTTCTGATGGTTACCGGGCTGTTGGGCCCGCCGGGTATGCCACCCTTCACCATCAGCAGGTTGCGTTCCGCGTCCACCCGGATCACCTCCAGGCCCTTGCTGGTCACCCTACGGTTCCCCATGTGCCCGGACATCTTCAATCCCTTGAAGACCTTGCCGGGAGTGGTGCCGCCGCCGATGGAGCCGGGCGCGCGCTGGCGGTCCGATTGTCCATGCGTGCGCGGGCCGCCGCCGAATCCGTGGCGTTTCATCGTGCCGGCGAAGCCTCGTCCTTTGGATCGGCCGCTGATGTCCACGATTTCGCCGGGTTCGAAGATGTCCACCGACACCAACTGCCCAACCTCGTACTCCGAGACGTCGGCGGCTTCCACTTCTTGGAGCCTCCGCCCAATTTGGCTGCCGCGCAGGTGCCCGGACTCCGGTTTGTTCGGTCGCCTGACCCGCCCAAAACCCAATTGAACTGACTCGTAGCCGTCCCGCTCGTTGGTGCGGATCTGCGTGACCGCGCAGGGGCCGGCTTCGATGATCGTCACGGGCACGACTTGGCCGGCGTCGTTGAACACCTGGGTCATGCCGATTTTCTTGCCGAGAAACGCCTTCAACATTGTCGTTGCCTGTAGTTCGTTGCTGGCGCCCGGGCCCCAGCGGTTTTGCATCAGTTGACGAAACGGCGGCAATGCCTTGCGCCTGCCGCCAGCGGAACAATGATTTTACGACGGGATTAGTATTTATTCAAGCCTGGCCGGTCGTCGGCTCGACGCCTCTGGTCACCTGAGCCTGGGCCGAGCGGTCTACAGTTTGATGGAAATGTCCACTCCCGCCGGCATATTGAGTCTGGTCAACGCGTCGATGGTCTTGCTGGTGGGCTCCATGATGTCCAGCAACCGCTTGTGGGTCCGGATCTCGAAGTGCTCGCGGGAATCCTTGTCAACGTGGGGACCCCGGATCACGCAGAACCGACGGATCTGCGTCGGCAGCGGAACCGGCCCGGCCACTCTCGCGCCGGTCAACTCCGCGGTGTCCACGATCTGAGCGCTGGATTGGTCCAGCGCTTTGTGGTCGAACGCCTTCAAAATTATTCTCATTTGTTGCCTGGCAACCATGATTTCCCTGCTTCAACGCTCTGCGATTGTGCGCGCCGCCCGGCACGGGCGGCGTCCTGATCTAGATATTTGCCACCATCCGCAGCAAGTGCTCCGGCACAGGTTCGTAGTGCCTGAATTCCATGGTGAAGGAGGCCCGTCCCCGGGTCAGCGACCGCAGAGCGGTGGTGTAAGCGAACGTTTCGCCCAATGGGATCATCGCGCTCACCGTTTGCAAGTCCTCCTGACCTTCAATGCTGCGAATCTGGGCGCGGCGCCCGCCGAGGTCGCTGAGCACCTCGCTCAGAAATTCGCCCGGCGTCACTATCTCAATCTCGAAAATCGGCTCCTGCAGCACAGGCGCCGCCCGGCGAGCGCCATCCCGCAACGCCATCATACCCGCCGAACGGAAAGCCATGTCGGAGGAGTCCACAGTGTGATAGCTGCCGTCCACCAGGGTCACCTTCATGTCAACCAGCGGATAGCCGGCTAGTGGGCCGTTGTCCCACCCCTGTTTGACGCCGGCTTCCACCGCCGGGATGAACTGCCGGGGAATCACGCCGCCGGTGATGCCGTCCACGAAGACGTTGCCTTCCCCGCGTTCCTGAGGCTCGATTTCCAGCCAAACGTGCCCGAACTGGCCGTGTCCGCCGGTCTGCCGAACGAATCGCCCTTCGACCCGAACCGGCTTGGTGATGGTTTCCCGATAGGCCACCCGGGGCTGCCCGACCCGAGCTTCCACGTCGAACTCCCGGCGCATCCGGTCCACGAGGACTTCCAAGTGCAACTCACCCATGCCCGAGATGATGGTTTGGCCCGTTTCATCGTTGAAGCGAACTACGAACGTGGGGTCTTCCTCGGAGAGTTTCCGCATCGCCTCGCCCAGTTTGTCCTGGTCGGCGCGGGTGGCTGGCTCGATGGCCACGGACACCACCGGCTCCGGGAAGTGCGGGGGTTCCAGGATCAAGGGTTTGTGATCGCTGCAGATGGTGTCTCCGGTGAAGGTATCCTTCAAACCCACCGCGGCGCAGATGTTGCCAGCGGTGATCTTGGGCAGTTCCTCCCGATGGTTGGCGTGCATTCGCAGCAGCCGGCCCATCCGCTCCCGGTTGCCCCGGGTGACGTTGCGCACGGCGGCGCCGGCTTCCACCGACCCGGAATAGATCCTGAGGAACACCAGCCGGCCGACGTAGGGATCCACAACCACCTTGAAGGCTAAAGCCGACAGGGGTTCGCTATCCAGAGGTTCTCGCAGCTCGATGGTTTCGGTTCCGGGCACGATGCCTTCTACGGCGGGCACATCCAGCGGTGACGGCAGGTAGTTGATAATCGCGTCCAGCAGCGGATGAATTCCCTTGCCCCGCATGGCGCTGCCGCACAGCACCGGCACCAACTGCCGGTTGATGGTGGCGTTTCTCAGCGCAGAGCGCAGGTCGTCGGGGCCGATGTCCTCGCCTTCCAGGTACTTGATCAACAGGGCTTCGTCCGTTTCGACGATCTTCTCGATCATTTCCTGGCGGTAGTCGTTGTAGGCTTGTTCGTATTCGGCTGGCACCGGGATCAGTTCGGGCGGCTCCGCCACGTCGTCCCTGCCATCGGAGTACATGATCGCCTGTCCGCCGATCAAATCCACCACGCCGCGGAATTCGTCCTCGGCTCCCACGGGAATCTGAACAGCCACGGGATTGCCCTTCAACCGCCGGCGCACCGATTCGATGGTGCGCTCGTAGGAAGCGCCCACCCGGTCCATCTTGTTGACGAAACAGATGCGGGGGACGTTGTAGGTGTCTGCCTGCCGCCAAACGGTCTCCGACTGGGGCTGCACTCCGGCTACGGCGTCCAGCACCACTATTCCGCCATCCAAAACCCGCAGGCTCCGTTCCACTTCGGCGGTGAAATCGACGTGGCCAGGGGTGTCGATGATGTTGACCTGGTGATCTTGCCAGTACGCCGTGGTGGCGGCGGCCGTAATCGTGATGCCTCGCTCTTTTTCTTGAGGCATCCAGTCCATCGCCGTCGTGCCCTCGTCAACTCCGCCGACCTTGCGGATGCGGCCGGTAAGGTAGAGGGCCCGCTCGGTGACGGTGGTCTTGCCGGCGTCGATGTGGGCAATGAACCCGATATTGCGGATCTTGTGCGCCGACGTTTGTTCAGCAATCATACCTGTGCCTGTGGATCATCGACTTGCGGATGTGGTTGGGCAGTTGGGTCGCTTAGCGGGGTGTCTTCTGGGGAGCCACGTGTTAGAGGCGCCAATCAGATGAGGCATTGATCAAAGGAATCAATCGATTGGAACGGGTCAGCCAAACCAAACGGGTCACCGGCGGTAGTGTACGAAGGCGCGGTTCGCTTCGGCCATCCGGTGTAGTTCATCCTTGCGGCGGACGGCGGAGCCTTCGCCTCGGGCGGCGTCCATGAATTCGTTGGCCAGCCCGCGGGCCATGCGCATCCCGTTGCGGGCGCGGGCGCCGCGTATGATCCACCGCATTGCCAGAGCCTCGCTGCGGCTGGTGCGCAACTCCACCGGCACCTGGTAGGTCGCGCCTCCCACGCGGCGAGGTCGCACCTCCACCAGGGGCGTGGCGTTCCGCATGGCGCTGGTGAACACCGTCAAGGGGTCCTGGCTGGTATCCTGCCGCACCAGTTCCAAGGCGTCGTAGACCACTCGCTGGGCCGTTGACTTCTTGCCCTTGAGCATCACCCGGTTGATGAATTTCGCCAACTCCTGGTTGCCGTATTTCGGGTCCGGTTGAACTAGGCGCGGTTCTGCGCGGCGTCTTCGAGACATGTCGGCCTCTGCCTTGGGCGCCGATATTTGGGCGCCGTTATTCGCGTTGGGTTTTAGATTAAGCCACCCCCCAACTCGGGGGGTGAGCTTTTTGGGGTTGGTCTGGCGTTACCGTTATTCTTTGCGGGTTCCGTACTTGCTGCGACCCTGGCGGCGTCCACTGACGCCTTCAGTGTCCAGGTTGCTGCGCACCACGTGGTAGCGTACGCCGGGCAGGTCTTTCACTCGCCCTCCGCGTATCAACACCACCGAGTGTTCCTGCAAGTTGTGGCCTTCGCCTCCGATGTACGCGGTGACTTCAACCCCGTTGGTCAACCTGACGCGGCAGATCTTGCGCAACGCCGAGTTGGGCTTCTTAGGGGTCATGGTGCGCACCTGGATGCACACTCCGCGCCGTTGCGGGCACCCGGGACCCCACCGGGTCCGGTTCCGCAGCGAGTTCTGCACCCAGTGCAGTGCGGGAGCCTTGGTGCCCTTGCGCACCGGCTTGCGGCCTTTTCTGACCAGTTGATTTACAGTAGGCATGACGGTCCTTGCTTGGCGCTCGGCTGGAATCCCGGCGCAACGTCGAAAGATGTTAACTTCACTTGGCCTCCGTGTCAACTCAAACACGGGTGGTTCGGCAATGTCTTCCGACATTCTGGCCCGGGCGTTGGTCGTTTTCAATGCTGTTGATCCGCGGGGAGGCGCCATACCGGGGGTCCAGATCTTCGAGAGCGGCCATCGCGAAAAAGCGTCAGCGACGCGGCAGCCCCGCGTCGCCACGGGCAACTGACGGCCATGGGCGAGGACAAACGGTCGTCAGATTCGGTCGACGAGATTGCCTCGCTTCGCTCGCAATGACAGCAAGATGGGGAGGCCCGGAAGAGAGATTTGGGTAGCTCGCAACGGTAGGGCGGCGACGGTCACAATGGCAGGATGGCGCGGTAGCAGCGCCCAGATGCGCGAACGTTACGCAACGACTCCATGGGCCGCTCGCAATGGCAACGTGAGGGAATCGCAGGTGGGGGAGCGATGAACTCGCGTTGACCGGGCGTCCCGGCTATGGCATAATCCGTCTGTAACATAATAATTATGCCAATGCGCCATATTAGGCGCCGTTGCGCCCCGTCAATCGGCCTTAGCGATTGACAAGGTTGCCCATCAACAAGGAAGGTTGCCCATCATGTGGACCGGCGACGATTTACAAAGGCTGGCCAGCAGGGAAATCAGCGATTACCGCCTCCTGGTGGTTTCCAACCGCCAACCATACGTGTTCAGCATCGACGAATCCGGGAGCCTTCACGGCCAGATGCCCCCCGGCGGCCTGACCGCCGCCATCGACCCACTGATGCGCGCCTGCGGCGGCACTTGGATCGCCCAGAGCAGCAGCGAGGCAGACCGCGCCGCCATGGACTCCAACGGCGTCATCCCCGTTCCCTACGATTCCCCGGCGTACCGGATGCGCCTCCTCAACCTCACCGACGAGGAGAACAACGGCTATTACTACGGCTTTTCCAACGAGGGGCTTTGGCCGCTGTGCCACATCGCTTACACCGAACCCCAGTTCGATTATGAACAATACGGATTCTACCAGTCGGTCAACCACAGATTCGCCGACCTGGTGTTGAACGAAATCGGCGACGAACCAGCCATAGTCCTCATCCAAGACTACCACCTGGCCCTGCTGCCCCGGTATATCCGCGAGCTCAACCAGGATGCCATCATCGGCCAGTTTTGGCACATACCCTGGCCCAACCCGGACATTTTGCGGATCTGCCCATGGCAGGAGGAAATCCTGGACGGCATGTTGGGCAACGATCTGCTGGGGTTCCACCTCTCTGGCGACTGCCAGAACTTCATGAACTGCGTGGACGCCAATCTGGACGCCAACGTGGACCTTGACTACGGCTTGGTGGACTACCGCGACGAAACCACCCTGATCCGTCCCTTCCCAATTAGCATCGACTTCGACAGAATCGACGCCGAAGCTCGGACTCTGGAGGTAGAATCGGAAATGGTTCGCCTGACCCAGGAACTCGGCCTCAACCGCGGCCGGATCCTGGGACTGGGCATCGACCGGCAGGATTACACCAAGGGCATCCCCCACCGGCTTCGCGCTGTGGAACGGTTGTTGGAGAAATGGCCCCAGTACCGGGGACGGTTGGTTTTTCTGCAGGCCGGCGCCGCCAGCCGCACCAATATCGATTCATACATGCAGCTCACCATCGACATTGAAGCCATCGTCAACCGCATCAATGATCGATTCGGTTATGACGGGTGGCAACCCATTCTGTACTGGCCCACATCGCTGCCATCGCCGACATTTTCCGCGCTCAGGCGCCTGGCCAGCTTCTGCGCCGAAAGCAGCCTCCACGATGGGATGAACCTGGTGGCCAAGGAATACGTCGCCTCGCGGGTCGATGAAGACGGGGTGCTCATTCTGAGCGCCTTCGCCGGCGCCGCCCAAGAGCTTACCGGCTCCTTGATCATCAATCCCTACGTCACCGAACAATTCGCCGACGCCATTCACCAGGCCCTCAACATGAGCGATCTGGAACGGCGCGTGCGGATGCGGCAGATGCGCAACACCGTCCAGGAAAACAACATCTACAAGTGGGCCGGGCGCATCATGATGCACCTGATGCAGGCCAGCGCCCCTGATCATTCCCGCCTGGCCGCCACCGTGGCGTCCACTGCATGATCCCCAGCGCGCGCGCCGCGGCGAGCGCCCCCACCGCATGATCCCGCGGCGCATGGACTCCGCCCCGCAAACGGCGCCGGAAATGGCGGGAAGTCCCCTCCACGACTTGGTCGAACTTGCCTCCGGGCAACCCTCCATCCTGCTGCTGCTCGATTTCGACGGGACCCTGTCCGACATCGTACCCCGTCCCGAAGACGCGACGCTGCGCCCGGGCAACGGTCGGCTGCTGCAAACCCTCAGCCACAAGCCCGGCTATACCGTAGGCATCCTCAGCGGCCGAGCGCTCGGCGACGTATCCCGACGCGTCCGAGCGCCTGGCTTGGTGTACGCCGGCAACCACGGCCTGGAGATTTCGGGGGCGGGTCTGCAATATCTGCATCCCGCCGCCGCCGCTTCCGCCACGGAGTTTGCCGCCATCGCCGATGCCCTGGGGGCAGCCCTGGCCGCGATACCAGGAGCCCAGGTGGAGAACAAGACCCTGTCGCTGACCGTGCACTACCGCCGGACGCCCGTGGAAAGGCATCCCCAAGTCGAGTCCATCGTTGGGGAAATCGCCCGCGACGCCGTCGCCGGAGGTCGCGCGCGGATCTCAGCCGCCAAGGCTGCGATCGAGTTGCGGCCCTCTGTGGATTGGGACAAAGGCAGGGCGCTGGAGTTGGCGCGGTCTCGGCTGGCTCCCGACGCTTTCCCCATCTACGTTGGCGACGACGCCACGGACGAGGACGCTTTCCGCGCCGCGCAGGACGCCGGCGGTTGCGGCGTCTTCGTCGGACCGGCCGGTTCCACCACCTGCGCCACGCGTCGGTTGGATTCCCCGGCGGCGGTCACCGAGTTCCTGGAGCGCCTAGCCTCCATGTAGGCGGCGGCCGTTGGCCGGATGTTCACGGCCAACTCCATACCCTCGACGCGGCCCGGCCAATCGACGCGGCCCGGCCAATCGACGCGGCCCGGCCAATCGACGCGGACCCGGCCAATCGACGCGGACCCGGCCAATCGACGCGGACCCGGCCAATCGACGCGGACCCGGCCAATCGACGCGGACCCGGCCAATTGCCGGGGCCCAATTCGGATGATGCGTCCCAACGCAGTTGTGCTATCATTTGCCCGCGTCCGACCAGGGCCGTATGGGCCACTCTTCAAATCTCGGCGCCGCTCTGACCCCCATGATCAACGCGATATTCTTCGATTTCTACAACACCCTGGTGCGATTCTGGCCGCCCCTGCCCCAGATTCAACACGCCGCTTGCCAAAATCTGGGCATCAGGGTTCCGCCGGAACGCCTGTCCCGTGGCTACGCCATCGCGGACCTCTATTTCAACGAAGAGAACCACCGGCTGCCCCTGGGAGAACGCGACGCCGCCAGCCGGGACCAATTCTTCGCCCGTTACGAGCAGATCATCCTGGAAGAGTCGGGCGTCTCCGTTTCCCTGCGGATGGCCAAGCAGATCTGGGACATGGCCATCTCCGTACCCAAGGATCTGGTCGAATTTGAAGAAACCCGCCCCGTCCTGGCCGAGCTCAAAGCGCGGGGTTATCGCCTGGCCGTGCTCACCAACCTGCGGCGGGATATGGAAGAATTGACCCGCCAAATCGGCATCCATGAGTACCTGGAGTTTTGCATCACCGGACGCGAGGTGGGCGAAAAGCCGGCCACCGCCATCTTTGAGGCCGGGCTGAAGCGAATGGCCGTGCCGCCGGGCCAGGCCATGCACGTGGGCGATCAGCCTCGCTCCGACGTTCAGGGCGCCCGGGACGCTGGCCTCTACCCGGTTCTGATTGACCGCGGCGGTTTCCACTCCGACGTGGCCGGTTGCGACCACATCGACAGCCTGGAAGGCCTTTACCCCCTGCTGGACCGCCTCGCCACGTGTTGACCAATTGTTTGACCAACCGCGCCATCCGCTTCGACCGACGGGAGGAACCATGACCACGCCAACGCCCGCCCACAACCACCCCGGAGACCCCAATCCGGTGCACGTCATAGTTTGGTACGACTACATTTGACCCTGGTGCTACGTCGGCCTGGAACGCGTCGACAAACTCGCTGAGGAATACGACATTACCGTTGAGGGCCGGGCCTACCTGCTCCGTCCCGATACCCCCCAGGAAGGCCGCGTCCGCGAACCGCGACCCGGCGAAACCGACGACGAGCTTTCCGACCCGTTGCGCACCCACGCCCGCGAAGCGAACATCGTCATGCGCCCGCCCCGGCACACTCCCAACAGCCTGGCTTCCCTGCAGGCCACAGAATACGCCCAGGAGCAGGGCAAGTTCTTGGAATACCATCATGCCGCCTACGCAGCCTATTGGGATCGGCGGGAAAACCTGGGCGACCCCTCAGTTCTCGCCGACATCGGCGCCAGCGTGGGGCTGGACGGCGCCGAGCTGAAGGAACGGATCGAATCCGGGCACTACGCCCAGCGCGTGATGGACCAGTACCAGGAGGCTTTGGGCTACGGCATCCGCGGGATCCCCACGTTCGTTGTCGACAACCTGCTCTTCACCGGAGCGCAGCCCTACGAGGTGTTCCAGCGGGTGATGGACAAGGCCCTGGAGAACCGCGCCGCCGACGCCGCCTAGGGCCAGCGCCCTACCACTCCGCAACCCGGCGCGGGTTCTGCGCTGGCGCAGAAAGGCGCTTTCGTTACAGCGAGGAGCGATGGAGACGCGGCGCCTCGACTGTATCAGAGAACGGCCTCCCGATTCTTGGCCCAGACGGCCGTTGGTCTCGGTCAACGAGATTGCCGCGCTTCGCTCGCAATGACAGGTTTCGGATGTCGGGTTCCGCAGTTGAGACCGCGAGGAGCGATGGGGCCGCGGCGACCCGACTGTATCAGCGAACAGCCTCCTGATTCTTGGCCCACACGTCCACTGGTTCCGGTCAACGAGATTGCCGCGCTTCGCTCGCAATGACAGATCGCGCCTAGCGAATATCTTGGGCTGGCCTGCTGGTCGTTGCCGGTGCGCCGGGGCGTGTGCTAGACTGACGGCGGCAAATCCACCCTTGCAACAGATTTCACAGATCAACGGACCAACCCAATGGACGCCGCTACCCGGTCCCTGATTGCCAACGCGGTCAACAATCAGTCTCAATCCACGGTAACCGTGCTGTCCTCCCTGCTGGCGGTGGAGGACGCCATCGGCTACATTCCCAAAGAGGCGGTTGAAGCCGTGGCCGAACGAATGGACGCCACCGTCAACGACGTGTGGGCCGTCGCCACGTTCTACCCCAACTTCCGATTCGAGCCGCCCATGGAGCATCGCGTCGAGGTCTGCTGGGGGCCGTCCTGCCACATCATGGGCGCCGGTAGGATCATCGAGGCGGCCCAGAACGCCCTGGGGTTGGCCGACGAAGGCGATACTCCCGACGGCAAGGCCACCTTGCGCTACAACACCTGCCTGGGAGCCTGCGCCCACGCGCCGGTCATGGCGATAGACCACCACCTGGCTGGGCGCGTCACACCCAACTCCGCGCGGGACAAGATCGCCGCCGCACTGCAATCCGCGCCTTCACATTGAATCGCGATCCGACGTTCTGGCACACTGAACATCCGCCGTGGCTACTCCCAACACCACCGATTTTGATTCCATCCTCGCCGAGGCGCAACGGCGGTGGCAGGCGCTGACCAATGGCGACTGTCCCTGGATCCGCGTGGGGACCGGGATGTCAGGCGAGGCCGCCGGCGGCTTCGAGGTCGTGAGCGCGGTGAACTCCGCCCTGCAGGAATTTGGCGTGGACGCCAACGTCTCCGATGTCGGCGCGCTGGGGCTGTGTTTCGCCGAACCGCTGCTGGACGTTCAGACGCCCGGCGGCGCCCGGGTTTTCTACGGCAGTGTGACGCCGGATAGCGCCCGCGAAATCGTCAACGCGCACGTTGCGGGCGGGCAGCCAGTCGCCGAACTCGCCTTGGGCTACCTGGGAGAACCCGGCGCCGCCCCGGTAGGCATCCCCGATCTCAACGAACACCCGATGATGGCGGCGCAGTTGCGTATCGCCCTGCGCAACGCCGGCCACATCGACCCTTCGGACTTGTACCAATATATCGCCAACGGCGGATACTCTGCCCTGCACAAGGCCCTAACCGCCATGACCCCCGACGAGGCGCGCCAGGAGGTTCTAACTTCCGGCCTGCGCGGACGCGGCGGCGCCGCCTTTCCGGCCGGCGTCAAATGGGGATTTTTGGCGGGAAACCCAGACCCCAACAAGTACATCCTTTGCAACTGCGAAGAGGGCGACCCCGGAGCTTTCAACGACCGCGGCATCTTGGAAAGCGACCCCGCCACCGTGGTGGAGGGCATCACCATCGCCGGGTACGCTTGCAACGCCAACCGCGGCTACATCTTCATCCGACACGGCCACAGCCAGCCCATAGACCGGACCCGCGCCGTCATCGGGCAGGCGTACGAGTTGGGGCTTCTTGGCCAGAACATCCTGGGCAGCGACTTCTCCTTCGACCTGGAGGTGGCGCTCACCGGCGATTCTTACGTTTCGGGCGAGGAAACCGCTCTCATGGAAGCCATCGAGGGCAAACGCTCCATGCCTCGCTACCGCCCGCCCTTCCCGGCGCAGGTGGGCGTTTTCGGGCGGCCTTCCAACATCAACAACGTCAAGACCCTGGCCTACGTTCCCGAGATCATCGCCCGGGGCGGAGAATGGTTCGCCGGAATCGGCACGCCAGCCGACCGGGACAATGGAATCAACGGCAGCAGCGGCACCGCGATCCTGTGCTTATCTGGAGACATCACCTACCCCGGCCTGGTGGAGGTTCCCCTGGGCATGACCCTGCGGGACGTACTGTTCGGCATGGCTGGCGGAGTCCCCAACGGCAAGCGAATGAAACTGCTGCAAACCGGCGGGCCACTGGGCGGCGTGCTTTCCACCAGCGACGCCAATTTGGACCTGGCCCTGGACTTCGACGTATTCCGCGCGGCGGGGGCGATTCTGGGCTCCGGTGGCATCATCGTTTGCGACGAGGACACCTGCGCCGTTGATCTCACCCGCAATCTCATCGCCTTTTGTCAGTACGAGTCCTGCGGCAAGTGCTTCCCCTGCCGCATGGGGATGAGCCACCTGCTGGAAATCCTGGAACGCATCAGCAACCTGGAGGGTTCAGAGGAAGATCTGGCCCTGATGCGGAGCATCGGCGAAAACATGCAGGCCGGGTCGCTGTGCGGCCACGGCCAACTGGGGTTCAACCCGGTATCCTCCGCCCTGCGCTACTTCGGCGACGAATTTGAGGCCCACATCCGAGAAAAACGCCACACTGGCGATTGCCCGGAGCGGGTATTCTCCCCCAAACTCACCCGACGCTAACTTAGGCAGCGTTCTGGCGCCACCTCCACCTCGTCTATTCGCAGATTAGGAGCCCCCATGCCTGACGACATCACCATATCCATCGACGGGGTGGAAATCCGTACTCAGCCGGGCAAAATGGCGCTGGAAGCGGCCATCGAAGCCGGCGTTTACGTCCCCTATTTGTGCTACCACTCGGGCATGAAGCCCTACGCCGCCTGCCGCATGTGCGTCGTGGCCGTAGAGGGCGGACGGGGATACCCGGCGGCCTGTACCCTGCCGGTCGCCGATGGCATGACCATCTGGAGCGAAACGCCCGACGTGAACGAGCTACGCCGTTCCGTGATGCAAATGCTCATCGCCGAGCATCCCAATGGTTGTCTCACCTGCCACCGCGTGGAAATCTGCGGCCCTTCCGACGTGTGCCTCCGCCATGTCTCCGTCAACGACCGCTGCGTAACCTGCCCAAAGAACGAACGTTGCGAGTTCAAGGACACCGTGCGCTATCTGGGGATGGAACTGGAATCCCCGATGACCTACATGTACCGGGACATCCCACTGGAGGTCAGCGACCCCTTCTACGACCGCGATTACAACCTGTGCATCACCTGCGGCCGGTGCGTGCGCGTCTGCGAAGAGGTCCGCGGCGACAGCGCCATCTGCTTCACCGAACGTTCCGGCAAGGCCCTGGTGGGCACGTCATTCGGTACTTCGCTTCTGGAGTCCGGCTGCGAGTTCTGCGGCGCCTGCCTGGATGTCTGCCCGGTGGGAGCCCTGACCGAACGGGAGAACAAGTGGGAAAAGGCCGCCAGCGTACAGCGAACCATTTGCGCCCACTGCCCGGTGGGATGCCAAATGAACTTGGAAATCAACGAACAGGGCCGAGTGATCCGGGCCATCCCTGAGCTCAACGCGCCCGCCAATCGGGGCCAAGCGTGTTACAAGGGCAAGTTTGGCCTGGGCCACCTGACCAGCGGCCAACGCCTCCGCCGCCCGCTGATCCGACGCAATGGCGTCCTGGAATCGGCCTCCTGGGAAGAGGCGCTGGACCTGATCGCGGATCGCCTGCGTCCCCACCAAACTGGCCAGGGCTTTGGCCTGATCGCCGCCGCCGACAGCACAAACGAAGAGTTCTACCTGACCCAGAAATTCGCCCATATCGGGATGAATACCCACAACCTGGACCATTCGGGCAACGTGCAGCCCGACCTGACCCGTGGCCTGGAGGATGTGCTGGGCTATTCCGGCGCCACCAATTCAATCTGGGAACTCAAGGACTCGGACTGCATCCTGGCATTCAACACCAACCTGACCGAGAGCCACAATGTCGTCGGCGTGCCCATCAAGCAGGCCGCTCGAAACGGCGCTTCCCTCATCGTCATCGACGCCCGTGAAGTGGAACTGACCCGGTACGCCCGGCTGTGGCTGCGACCCGTGCCCGGAACCGAACTGATCCTCATCGGCGCGATACTCAAGACCGTGCTGGACGAGGGCCTAATCGATTCCGAGTGGTTGGCGGAAAACGTAGAAGACCACGACACCCTGCTCTACGAACTCGAACTGATCGACGATGACGCCATAGCCTCCACCGGGACGCCTCATGAGGATATTCTCCGAGCCGCGCGGCTCTACGCCAACGCGGCCAACGCCGCCATCGTGTACGGCCTCGACAATGTGCCGGCTGCCATAACCCGCGACTGCGTGGTGGCCCTGTGCGACCTGGCCCTCCTCACCCACAACGTGGGCAAACCGTTCGGCGGCCTCTTCCCCATGCGCCAGGGAGCCAATACCCAGGGGGCTACCGACATGGGCTGCATTCCCAACCGCTTGCCCGGCGGCGGCCCGCTGTTCGACGACGAGAATCGCGCCCGCGTCGAGGCGGCCTGGGGCGCAACGCTCCCATCGCCGCAACATAGCATGGGCGTGGCCGAGATGCTGGAAGCCGCGGCGTCCGGCGTCATCCAGTCGATGCTGGTCGTGGGCGACAGCCCGAACTTCAGCAACGGCCTGTTGGGCGATGGGCTGGCCGCGCTGGAACAGCTTGATTTCCTGGCCGTGATGGACACCTTCCTCACCCCGACGGCCCAGATCGCCGACGTTGTGCTCCCCCGTGTTACCTTCGCCGAAAAGGACGGAACATTCACCAACTTGGAACGACGCATCCAGAGGCTGCGGCCGGCGGTCGCCGTGAAGAACAACGACGCCAAACCCGAAGGCTGGGTGTTCGAGCAACTGGCCGAACGATTGGGCGTGACCGGCATCAGTTATTCCGACCCTTCGGCCCTGATGGATGAAATCGCCTCCATTACCCAAAACTACGGCGGCGTCAGCTATGCCCGCTTGGAGCGCGAATCAGCGTTGGTGATGCAGACGGGCGTCGAATCCCCACGTCCCACCCAGCTGCTCTATACATCCCGGGAGGAACGCGGCGTCCAATGGCCCTGCCCGGCCTCCGACAGTCCGTCCTCGCCGATCCTCTACGAGAATGGCTTCCCCAACGGCAAGGCGGAACCTGGAGCGCCGAGGTTCCGGGCCGTCGCCATGCCCACCGATTCAGAATTTCCCGCGCTGCTGGCGCCGGGCCGGGTTCTGCTTCAGCAGGAGCGGGACACCGTGATCGAATCCGGCGACCTCAACCGGATCGTGCGCGACGAGGAGGTGCGGCTGAACCCGGCTGACGCCGCCGCGTGGAGCCTCGCCGACGGCGATCCGGTCAACGTCTTCACTGCCGCCAACCGGATTAGCGGCGTCGCCAGGATTGACGCTCTCGTTCCGCGCGGGGTCGTTTCCATCACCACCCTATTCGGGGAACTGGCCATAGCTTTGCAGGTCTCCGAGGATGTCAACCCGATGGCTCGGGTCCCCGGTCTGTTGGTAGAACCCTGTCGAGTGGAGCTGATCGCCAGCGCCTGACCCATTGGCCTAGCCTTCTCGCCAGCGCCCGCTTGATCGCCTGGGCGTTACGCGGTTGGATGCTCTGACGTAGCCCGACGACCTCGGATCCTAATGGGCGCGAATCCTAATGGACGTGAAGGTCGGCATCCTCGTTGCGATCGCTGGGCGGCCGTTCCGCTCTGGATGCCCGGACGTCTGTTTCCGCCGGCGTGGGGATGCCGCGTTGTTGTGGTTGCCGACCGTCTTTCCCCGGAGATCACAGATTTCCGATGGCGTGATGGCGCGATACCCTGCGCAAATCCCATCGCAATGGTTTCACGGGACGCCTTGCCGCAGCCGGAGCGCGCTATGAGGTAAAATCCGCCTATGACCACCTCCAACGCCCGGTTGACACCCGTCCGGCGGCAGTACCTCACCATCAAGCATTCCTACCCGGACGCCATCTTGTTGTTCCGCATGGGGGACTTCTACGAGTGTTTTGACGACGACGCCAAGACGCTTTCCGATGCGCTGGAAATCGCATTGACTTCCCGCGCCATGGGCAAGGACAGCAGGATCCCAATGGCGGGCGTTCCGGCAGTTTCTTTGGAATCCAACCTGGCCCGTCTGATTCGCCAGGGGCACAAGGTGGCGATTTGCGAGCAACTCAGCGACCCGGCGCTGTCCCGAAACATCGTTGAGCGGGGCGTTGTGCGGGTGGTGACGCCCGGCACGGTGCTGGAATCGGCGCTGCTGGATCAGGGGATCAACAACTACCTGGCCGCCGTCTGCGCCGCTGGCGACCGGGCGGGTTTGGCCTACGTTGACGTAACCACTGGGGAATTTACCGTAGCGGAGCTACCGGTGGCCGAGCTGCCGTCGGAACTGGCCCGGTTGGACCCCCCTGAGATACTAACGCCACCCGGATATGATCTGCCGGCGATTCCGGCGGGCCAACGGGGCGAGGCTGTGGTGACCCCTCTGGACGCCTCCGCATTCAACCCGGAGGTGGCCCAGCGCACCCTGCAAGATTACTACGGGACGCTGTCGCTAGAAGCCTATGGCCTGGGCCATCAGGGCGCCGATTCTACGCAACTGGCCGTGCGCGCCGCCGGCGCCATGGTCGATTACCTGCGATACACCTGGCAGGGAGAACGGCCGACGCTGGCGCCTCCCAGGGTCTGGGACCGGGGGGCCCATATGTCTCTGGACCCTCAAACCCGGCGCAACCTGGAGTTGTTCGAGGCCGGCCGGCATGACTCCAGCAGTTTCTCGTTGCTGGCCGCGTTGGACAACACACGCACCGCCATGGGAGCCCGGCTGCTCCGGCGCTGGCTGGGGAGCCCGTTGCTGGACTTGGAACGGCTGCAACGCCGCCTGGACGCCGTTCAGTTCTTCTTCGATGACGCTTTTCGCAGAGACGACACTGCAACCGCGCTGTCCGATGTGGCCGACCTGGAGCGCATACTCACGCGCGTCCTGACGCAGAACTCGCCGCCACGGGATCTGCTGGCGCTGCGGAAGAGCCTGTCGGCTGTAGAACGATTGAAGCCGATCCTGTCCGGCGAGGATGCCGTGCACGTCGAATGGCTGCGAGACGACCTGCGTCCGCTGCGGGAGGTGAGCGGCCTCATCGACGGCGCCATCGCGGACGAACCTTCAGCGCAACCGGGCGATGGCGGCGTGATCAGGGACGGTTTTTCCCCCGAATTGGACCGCATCCGATCCCTGTCCAGCGACGCCCGCGGTTACATCGCCAACCTGGAAGCCCAGGAGCGGGAGCGCACCGGAATCCGCAATCTCAAGGTCGGCTACAATCAGGTGTTCGGATACTACATCGAAGTGAGCCGTTCCAATCTCGATTCCGTGCCCGACGATTACCAGCGTCGCCAAACCCTCGCCAACGGTGAACGCTACGTCACGCCGCAGCTAAAGGAGTACGAAAGCCAGGTTCTGGACGCCCGCGAACGCCTCGAACAGCTGGAACGTTCACTGTACCGTCAGGTGTGCCAGCAGGTGGGCGACCACGCGGACGGTATCGCTGGCTTGGCGTCGGCCATCGCCCGCGTTGACGTGTTCGCCGGCCTGGCCAACATCGCCGCGCGCCACGGTTACGTGCGTCCCACCCTGGATGACGGGAACGCGATCGCCATCACGGACGGCCGGCATCCCGTGGTAGAGCGGGTCCTGAGTGGCGGCGGGTTCGTGTCCAACGACGCCGCTTTGGATTCTGACGACGCGCAGATAATGTTGATCACCGGCCCCAACATGGCCGGAAAGTCCACGTACATCCGCCAGGTCGCCCTCATCGTTTTGATGGCTCAGGTCGGCAGCTTCGTGCCCGCCGCGTCGGCCTCGATTGGCTTGGTGGACCGTATCTTCACCCGCGTCGGGTTGCAGGACGACCTGACCACCGGGCAATCCACCTTCATGGTGGAGATGGTGGAAACCGCCGCTATACTCAACCAGGCGACGTGGCGCTCACTGGTCATTCTGGATGAAATCGGCCGCGGCACCAGCACTTACGACGGACTGTCCATCGCCCGGGCCGTGGTCGAGCATCTTCATAACAACCCTCGGGTCAGTTGCAAAACCATGTTCGCGACTCACTATCACGAACTGACCGAGCTGGCCGCCACCCTTCCGGGCGTGCGCAACTATCGTGTCGCCGTATCTGAGGAGGATGGAAAAATCGCCTTCCTGCACCGCATCGTGCCCGGCGGCGCCGACCGGTCATACGGCGTGCACGTGGCAATGCTGGCCGGTATGCCTCCCGCCGTGGTGAACCGCGCCCAGGAACTGCTGACCGAATTGGAGCGCGATCGCCCGGGGCCGGGGTCCAAGCGCTGCGGCCAGCTGCCCTCGCCCCAGCTGGCCCTGCCGTTGTTCCAACCGTCGGACGGCAACCTGGCGGAGGCGATCTTGGAGCTGGACATCGGCAACCTCACGCCACTGGAAGCCATCAACAAGCTCTACGAGCTACAGGAACAGGCGCGTCAGGCGTCGCCGTAGGCTGGCCGCCCGTGAACTTGGCGCGCCGGCTGATCGCCAATGCCGAACGGCGACAAAATCACCCGGCCTGTGTCCCTCCGCCATTGCGGCGACCTCGCGATGGTTTCCAAATTCTGCGAGTCCCAAACGGAAGGGATTCCGTTTGTGATATGCTCTTTTGAATTTCGCCACACTTGCTGTAGCCGGAGAAATATCATGCCCGAAAACGCGACGCTCTACTGGTGGCCACGTTGAAGCAGTTGCCGCAAGGTGCGGGAGTTGCTCGTACAACACGGTGTATCCGTAGCCGAAAGGGACTATTTCAAAGAACCGTTCACGGAACGGGAACTCGGTGATCTGGTCGCCGAGGCGGGCGAACCCGGCGTCAGCGCGATGTTCGCCAGCCGCAGCCCTTCACTGAAGAAGATGGGCCTCAACGCCGCCGATCTTTCCGACGAACGCAAGCTCGCCCTGATGCTGGAAGAACCCCGCCTGGTGCGCCGGCCCATCGTCCGCCTGGGAGACCGCCTGATCATCGGCGCCAGCGTCAAGGCAATTACTGAAGCCCTCACCGACTGATCGTATGGACAACCAACACCCACCGCGAGAGCAACGAGCCGCCATGAAGATATTCTTTGACGTTGACTACACCATCCTGGGACTGGACGACACCCTGCGTCCGGGCACCACCGAAACCTTCCAGAAACTGCTGGATGACGGCCACGAGATCTACATTTGGTCCGGGATGGGAGAACGATGGGAGGTGATCGAAAAGCACGAATTGCAGAGGTTCGTGAGCGGGGTTTACGAGAAACCAACGCACCATTTCCACGAGCGCCTGGAAGAATTGAAAGTCCCCTTCGAGCCGGAATTCGTCATTGACGACTACCCTGAGGTGGTGGCCGCTTTCGGTGGCGTCTGGGTGCCGCCCTATTTCTTTTCACGCAGCGTTGACCACGAAATGGACCGGATCTACCGCATAATCTGCGACTTTGCAGCAACCGGAGATTCCGAAGACCGTCAGTACCGGGCCAAGGGCACCAAGATTCCGCTCTTCTGACCGGGTTCCACCGGAACCTACCGGCGCTTCGACCATGAAATGGCCCTCGTGAATCCATCTCGCCAAGCCGCCATGCCGATACGCCAACTGTCCCCGAGCGTCGCCGCGCAAATCGCCGCCGGCGAGGTGGTCGAACGTCCCGCATCCGTGGTCAAGGAACTGGTAGAAAACTCGTTGGACGCCGGCGCCACCCGCATCGACCTGTCGATACGGCAGGGTGGCGTCGCCGAAATCCGCGTGGCGGACGACGGCTGCGGCATACCCGCTGCGGAGCTGGCCCTGGCCTTTAGCCACCACGCCACCAGCAAGCTGGCAACGCCCAACGACCTGGAAACTGTGGCGACCCTGGGATTCCGCGGCGAGGCTTTGCCCAGCATCGCGGCAGTATCCAGGGTAATCTGCACCACCAGAACCGCCGATTCGGAGGTCGGCTCGCGGATTGAATTTCGCTACGGCGACCCGATTGGCGACGGGCCAACAGGCTGTCCGATGGGAACGACAGTGCAGGTGGTCGAGTTGTTCGGCAACCTGCCGGCGCGACGGAGATTTCTTCGCTCCGACGCGGCCGAATCGGCGCGCATCCAGGAGGTGGCGACGCGATACGCCCTGGCGTACCCGGAGGTTCGGTTCGCGCTGGCCACCGATGGCCGGCAACTGATCAACTCCCCCGGCCACGACCGGCTGCAGGACGCCATCCTGGCGCTGTACGGCGGCGAAGTGGCGGCCAAGATGCTCCCCGTGTCGGCCAACGACGGCCAGGTATCGGTTTCCGGTTACGCTGGCGCCCCGGACCTCAACCGGCACAACCTTTCCCAGGTGACTCTGATCGTCAATCGGCGGTGGGTGCATCACCGCTCGATAATTTATGCCATCCAGCAGGCTTACCAGGGTTCCATGCCCGACCGCCGCTACCCGGTGGCGGTCATCAACGTTGATTTGCCCGTGGCGGAGGTGGATGTCAATTCGCATCCCACCAAGCGCGAGGTTCGGTTCCGCAACGAGAATCGTATCTTCGCGGCCGTGCGGCGCGCCGTGCAGGATGCGCTGGTGGCCCACGCTCCGGCGCGGCAGGCGACCCGGTCTTTCAGCGCGCCCGGTGATCCATCTTGGCCCGAGTCTTCATCCTCGCCAGACGCTCCCGTTTGGCGCGG
Source organism: Dehalococcoidia bacterium (assembly GCA_965221295.1). Lineage (GTDB taxonomy): Bacteria > Chloroflexota > Dehalococcoidia > Lucifugimonadales > UBA3495 > Bin87. The sequence continues at coordinate 431,195 of OZ244879.1, forward strand.
CGACGTGGCGAACGGTTCTACCGCCTTTTCGGTCAACCGCTCCGGTTCCTCCGCGGTGGCAGGTTCCGCGCCGGTGCGAGATGAGTTCGCCCTGCCTACCACTGGGCTGGCGCAACCGCGTGTTCCCTTGCGGGAGGCGCTGGCCGGCTTGAACGTGGTTGGGCAGGTTCGCCAAACCTACGTCGTCGCCGAGGGACCCGCGGGCATGTACCTCATCGACCAACACGCCGCTCACGAGCGCATCGTGTACGACCGCATCCGATTCGGCGACCAACCGGCGGAGAAAGCGGCGCAACCGTTGCTGGTTCCCGCGCCGGTGGAGTTGAGCCTGGCGCAGGTCGGCGCCATGCAGGACTACGCCGAACTGCTCGCCCAATACGGCTTCATCCTCGAGCCGTTTGGAGGCAACGCCTGGCTGGTTCGAGCGCTCCCCGCAATGTTGACCAGCCGCAACAGTCCAGACCCGTCGGCGGCTTTGACCAACCTGCTGGATGGCGTGGCGGTGGAGAGAGTGATACTGGAGCGAGAGGACGCGCTGGCCGCCACCATCGCCTGCCACGGTTCGGTGCGGGCTGGCGACACGCTAAGCCAAGATGAGATGAACGCGCTGCTGCGCCAGCTGGAGGCCACCGAAAACCCCCATCACTGCCCACATGGTCGGCCCACGGTTATCCACTTCACCGAGTACCAGCTGGAAAAGGAATTCGGCCGACGGTAGCGTGAAGGAGCCGAAACAGGGCAGCCGCTAGGCTACCCTGGAAGACTGGGCAGGCGCTGCGAGGACTACCGACGTGGATCGGAGCGTGGATCCTGCGCCGGGTGAAAGATAGAACCGGGGCCCGGGAATTCGTTGGCGGCCTCAGCGGTCCGGTCGCGCCGCCCGAAGGGCATGAAGCCAGCGATCGCGGCGGCTCCGGCGATGCCAAGGCCAAGCGCTCCCAAGAACCAGCGACGCGAGGTTCCGTTGGGGGCGTTCTCGTCGTTGGAGGCCGCGGCCTCAGTGGACATGATTTGTTTGGGCACGGTTCAGTGTCTCCAATTGCCATTGATTAGCGCTGAAATCCTACCAACAGCCTGGATAGATGTCAACGCGCGGGCCACTCGCGGCTGCGTGATTTCCGCCAATTGTCATCGGCAGCGCGCCGCGAGGCGATCCCGTTGACTACAACCGCCGTCGGTTGCCTGCTCCTTGGATCAATCATGTCCTGAAACGCTGCCCCGGCCAATGTTGTCCTTGAGGAACGTTGGTTACGCTGGTACGGGACTACCCAGTCGTTTTCGCTCCTCGAAATTGCGCGGGTTTTCGCTCCTGTCATTGCGAACGCAGCGTGGCAATCCCGTTGACCGCGACCAGCGGCCGTCCGGTTCCGCTGCCCCGACGGCCGTTCGCCCAAGCAACGGGATTGCCGCGTCGCTAGCGCTCCTCGTATTGACAGATAATTAAGGCGCTCCTCGCAATGACAGACAATTGAGGCGCTCCTCGCAATGGCAGACAATTAAGGCGCTCCTCGCAATGACAGGCCGCATGAGCGCTCTTCGTCATGACGGATAACAAAAGCCGCTTCGCCACGAAGGATCATGGGAACGCCCAAGCGATGGCCCCGCGCAGAGAATGGCGACGTGAACAGCCACGCCGCGGTTCCAAGCCTTGGCGCCCGTTCCGCTCCGGATGGGTTGTCCACCCGTGACGGCGTCCGGCCGGCCTGGGGCGGCCAAACAACGATCGTAGATGACCTTGCGAAAAACCCAGAAAAAGCGGGCGGCGCGTTTGACATCTGCGCGACTGCGCAGATAATAACTTGGTCAACATAGGCCACTGGTCTGGCTTGCGGCAGCCGGCGACCCTTTCAATGAATTGCGCCCAGTGAATCAGCACAACGAAGGCTCCGCGGATTCTCCGACCGCTGCGTCAATCGGGCGCCGGCCGACGCCGTTGCGGGTGCCCGTCCGCCGACGAGTTCCACCGCGCCGGTGGTCTTCAGCGCCGGCGATTCTCCTGGGCCTCTTCCTGCTGTTGAATTTGGCAGGCGGGATCCTGCTGTACCTCCCGTTCGCCGCCGCGGGAGAACCGGCCAGCCTGGGGGTGGCGTTCTTCACGGCCATCTCGGCCGCCACCGTAACCGGCCTGACCCAGGTGGACACGCAAACCTTCTGGTCGCCCTTTGGGCAGGCCGTCTTGTTCGTCCTCATGCTGGTGGGCGGCCTGGAGTTCATGACCGCGGCCACCGTGCTCGTCTTCTTCAGTCGTCGCACCACTGTGCTGGAAGAGGAGGTGTACCAGGACACCGTGGGGTCTGGCCACACCTCCAACGTGGCCAGAATCGCCCGCAACATCGTGCTGGCCTTCATGCTGGGTTACCTCATCGGCGCGGCGTTGATTTACTATCAGATGCGGACGTTGCCCGACATGTCGCCCCTGCAAGCCGCCTGGCAATCGCTGTTCCTTTCGGTTTCGGCGTTCAACAACGCGGGGCTTTCCATCTTGCCCAACGCCGCCAGCGGAAACAACCTGGACACCCTGGGAGCGACCCCCTACTTTGCCGCGGTCATCACGCCCATGATCATTCTGGGCGCGCTGGGCTGGCCCCTGATGGTGGACATGCGTAGAAACTGGCGACCGGGCTTCGGGCGGCGGCGGCTCGCCGGGCTGTATCTGTTCAACTTCTCCCGCTTTACCCTGGACACCAAGCTGGTCCTGATCCTCACGCTGGGGCTGTACGGCCTGAGCGCCGCCCTCTTCCTGCTCGCCGAGTGGAACGGCGTCCTGTCGGATTATTCCCTGCTGGGCAAAGGGGGATCATCCATATTTCACGGCGCCAGCGGCCGAACCGCCGGGTTCGCGGCGCTGGACTGGAGCCAGGTGAAGGATTTCACGCTGCTAACCTACGGCGGGTTGATGTTCATCGGCGGTTCCACGGCTTCGGTGGCGGGCGGAATCAAGGTGAATACCGTTGCCGTGCTGCTGGTGGCGGCCCGTTCGGCCGCGCTGCGGCATCCGCGAACCGAGGTGTTTCGACGCGAGATCGGCGCGGCGCTGGTCGCCCGAGCCCTGATGGTGGCTTTGATCTCCGTCGGCTACCTCGGCGTCGTGGTTCCAATATTGACCTATACCGACCCGCACATCAATTTTGAAATGCTGATGTTCGAAGCCGTTTCCGCCTTCGGCACCAACGGAATGTCCACTGGGGTATCGGCCGACCTGAGCCCGGTCGGGTCTATAATATTCATGGTGACCATGCTGGCCGGGCGAATTGGGCCGCTAACATTGGTCATGCTGTTGGCTCCCCGGGAGGAAGCGTCCTACCGTTATCCCGAAGAACCCGTTAGAATTGGGTAGCAACCATGGGACATCAAGTCTGTGTCATCGGCCTGGGTCGATTCGGCGCCAAATTGGCGACAACCCTGTTCCAATCCCAGCACGAAGTTCTGGCCATAGACCAGGACGACCTGAAAGTGCAATCGATGCTGGGGCGGGTCACCTACGCGGTTGAGGCCGACGCGACCAGCGAAACGACGCTGCGGGACTTGGGCATAGCCGACATGGATGTCGCCGTGGTTGCCTTGGGCAGCCAAGTTCAATCCAGCATCATCACCACCATGCTGCTCAAAATGATGGGGCTGCCCTTTGTCATCGCCCGCGCCACCGACACGCGGCACGCCGAGATCCTGCACCGGGTTGGAGCCGACAAGGTGATCTTTCCCGAAGAAGAGGCTGCCGTGCGCGCCGCCAGCCTGGACCTGACCCCCAATTCCATCGACTTCATCGGCATCACCGAAACCGACGGGATCCACAAGCTGCGTCCACCGGAGCGAATGCGCGGGCGCAGCCTGCGGGAGGCGGGTTTGGGCGCCGACCACGGCCACCGGCTCATTACCATGGTGATACAACGCGGCCACGAGTACATCATAAATCCCGACGAAAGCGAAATAATCGGCGACGGCGACATCCTGGTTGTTGCCGGCAGCCACGAGCAGATCGCCAGTACCTTCGAGCGATGATCACGCGCCAACCTCCTCCTGCGGTGAACGCCAATGCCTGACCGAATCGGTTACCTGGGTCCTCCGGGAACCTACACCGAGCAAGCGGCCCTGCTGTACGCTCCGAATGCCGAGTTGACGCCCTATGCCACCATCAGCGCCGTGGGCTCCGCCGTCGTAGCTGACGAGTTGGATTCCGGCGTGGTGCCCATCGAAAATAGCCTGGAAGGTTCGGTCACGTTTACCCTCGACCTATTGATCGCCCAGTCGGGACTGTCAATCAGGAACGAAGTCGTCATCCCCATTGACCACTACCTGGTAGCGCCACCCGGAGTGTCGGCAGACTCAGTTGAGGTGATCTACTCCCATCCGCAGGCGCTGGCCCAGTGCCGTTCCTATCTGGGGGAGCATTTCCCCACCGTGGCGCGTGAAGCGTCGCTGAGCACGGTGGCCGCGGTCATCGACATGCAATCCAGCCGGGTCCCAGCCGCGGCCATCTGCCCCCAACGCGCGACCGAGATCTACGACGTTCGCATCCTGGACCAAAGCATCCAGGACAACTCCACCAACCAGACCCGTTTCGTGGCCCTGGCCCATGACGACCATCCGCCCACGGGTCACGACCGCACGTCCATCAGTTTCGCCTTCGCTGTGGATCGGCCGGGCAGCTTGTATCACGCCATTGGAGAGTTCGCCGAGCGCAACATCAACCTGGTCAAGATTGAAAGCCGCCCCACCAAGCGGGAACTGGGACGGTATGTTTTCCTGATTGACTGCGAGGGCCACCGGGAAGAACCCGATGTGGCCAATGCGCTGCGCAGCCTCAGCGCGTACGCCGACACTTTCAAGATACTGGGTTCGTATCCGTGCTGGGAGCCTGCGGGCGAATGACCAACCACCATGGGCCTGTTCCACACCGCGACGTTGCTGGCCGCCGGCATCCGAACTTTCCTAACTAGCTCGAACTTTCGCGTCGAAGGCAACAGCATGATGCCAGGGCTGCGCCACGGGGACCTGCTGCACGTGTTGCCGACTTGCTGGACTCGGGGCGGGTTTGAACGCGGCGCGGTGGTGGTGGCCAAATCTCCGGTAGCCGACGGCGCTTATTGGGTGAAGCGCGTGGTCGGCCTGCCGGGCGAGTTCGTGACCGTATCCGAAGACGGCGGGGCGCTCATCAACGATGCGCCGCTGCCAGAACCCTACCGCGCCGGAGTCGCCGGCCGACAGCGGCGCTCGCCGCCTTGGTGGTGCGACGACCACGAATACTTCCTGATGGGCGACAACCGAGCGGAGAGCGACGACAGCCGCCGGTACGGCCCGCTGCCAATGCGCGCGATTATCGGGCGGGTGTGGTTCCGCTGGCCGCGCTGGCGCGCCCCAGCCGCAGGGTCGCGCAGATGAACCCGATCCGGGTCTCAGAGAGGGTCTCCGGATGGATCGGCGGCATCTCCTGGTTATTGAGACTCAACCGGCGCCTGGAAGCGTGGGCCGCCCGATGGCGTCCGGTGCGAGTAATCCTGGCCACGCTGGCCGCGATAACCCAAAACGACGCGCAACAACTCAATGCCGGCGTAGCCTACTACGGCATGGTGGCGCTGATCCCGGTGTCCCTTGCGCTGCTACAGTTGATTGGTCTGGCCATTGGCAAGGAGCAATCGGTGGCCTGGTTCCAAACCTGGTCGTCCCAGGCGCTGCCCTACGGCGTAGGCTTGGGCGAGGAGCTGACTTCCCAGGACTTCACCATCGTCGGGGTAACGTGGGTTTTTGCGCTGGCCGGTTTGTTGTGGGGATCCTACAAACTGTTCGGTTCTGTTGGGGTGGTGGTCAACCGAATGTGGGGCATTGCGCCGGCCCAAGTGGGCATCTTTGGCAAGACTCGGCAGTTTCTGTTGATGAGCTCCACCGCCATCGCGCTGCTGTTGTCCAGCATCTTCACCTACCTGGTGTCCGATGACCTGGCCCCGTGGGCGTTGCGTCAGTTGGGTCTGACTGGCTGGAGGGACACCCTGGTATCCACCGCCGTTTTTGGCTGGTGGTCCAACGTGATCGCCGGGATGTTGGCCGGCGCGGCCTTCCTGATCATTTACCGTTACGTGCCGGAACGTCCCGTCCGTTGGCGGTGGGCAGTGATTGGCGCCGGCGTGGCGGGCGTGGCCCTGCAGATGGTCAACAGTGGCGTCGCGATCTTCATCGCGTACTTGGCGCCGTCCCATTTGTTGTACGGCCCGCTGGCGTCGGTACTGCTGGTTCTGGTCTGGCTGTTCGCGTCGTCGGTCACGCTGGCGTCAGGCGCGGCGGTGTCGGCCTACGGTCAGCGCGTCTATGACGGAGACGGCCCAACGCCCGGACCGGGTTGGTTCCTGGGAGCCTGACGCGCCAACTGGCCGCCGGTCACAACAAGCCGGGCGAAACTCCCTGTTGAACGTCGCTCCGCTGGGCAGCCGTCACCGGCGGGTTACAGTTTCCAGAAACTGCCGACCTGGCAGACGATGTCCACCTTGTTGATGGATTCCGCTGGCCATCCCACCATGTTCAGCCAGTCTTCAAAGTGAGACTGTTCAACGGCTTCGCATTCTGAGATCAACCGGCCGTTTTCCAGGTCTCCGTACACCTTGAGGATCGTGGTCCGCCGGTCGGGGCGCCATTTGCGAACGGCGTCAAGCTTGCTACGAAAGTCTTCTTCCGTGATGCCCGGGATGTTATGAACGGCAATGAATCGCGCCATTGTGTCAAGCTCCGTATTCCTGGATTCCGGGTTGCGCCGGGACGACGGGGGAGGTCAGTCGGCCGGCGGCGCGAAGGGATAGGGGATTGGCGGGCCATTCCGCAACGGCAGCGCCACGGTAGCGGAGCCGGGCATGCTCTCTATGCCGTCCTGGGTCTTCATGCCGATCTCCAGTTCGATGAGCCCCATTTGGTTCTTTTCGTACTTGCCGGTAACCTTTCCCCACATGATGAGGATGTCCCCAGGGACCAGCATCGCCCGGTGCTCAAATCGAGCCTTCCACGGCCAGCCATTGGGCAGCGTCCAGTCTTTCAGGTACTGGGGCACCACGCTTTGCTTCCACGAGCCATGGACCAGGATGCTGGGGTTCCGGTCGTGGTTCAGGCCGAAGTCCAGATCGTAGTGAATCCGGTGGAAGTTCTCAATAGCCGCGCTCCACCGAAAGAGGTGAGTCGGCGTCGGCTTGTAGATATACTTGGGCAGTTCGTCGCCCTCGTTTACGTCCTCGTAGTAGATCTGGGCTTTGTCGCGGAGCCCGTCGGCGTCGGGTCGCTCATTGCGCCGCCAGATCTCCTCCGGTTCCATGTTGAGGAGGTCGTCAAGCAACGTGGTCATAACGTCTCTCCGGTGGTTGGGGTTTGTAGCGCCTTTCGTGGGCGCGCGTTGTCTGGCGCCGGTCAGCGCCGGATGGTCGACGCCCGCGTGATGCAGAGCGTCACATCATTCTGGTTCCAGTAGCGCGTTTCCCGGGTGATGATGAGGAACGGCGTTCCGTCGCGGCCCAGCCGCTCGCGGATGTCCGAGTAACTGTTCTGGAAGTAGACCTTGTCGCCGATGCTGGGGTAGGCGTACACCTCGATCTCGTTGCCAGCGTTGAGTACCCGCACCAGGTTGGTGGGAACCGGCGGCAGTTCGCCGGGTCTGGCCACCGACCCGATGCCGTCGGACTCGGGATTCTCCTCGAACGCGGCGGTGATGGGGTCGCCCATGTCCGGTCGGATGCGGCTGGCCAGGTAGCTGACCATGATGGGAGGGGCGATCAACTGGCCGTAGCGAGTGGACTTGGCGAAGTCATCATCCCAATAGCGCGGGTCGGGGTCCATCAGCGCCTGGGTGAACCGGCGCATGTACTCGCCGTCCACCAGGCCCCAAGATTCGACGATCTCCCCGCTGACGCCGATCATCGCTTGAACTTCCGGTGTCAGCGCGGTGGGTGGGGCTTGTTGTGTCATGACAAAACGCTCCGAATTTGCGGATGCTGAACTGCAGGCAAGCCTAGCGCAGGCTGCCCGGTTCGTCAATTTGGGCCGGCTATCGCGCTTGCCAACTGGTAGTCTCGCTAGCTGGGTGGGCGGAGCAGACGGTCATGGCGAAGAACGACGGTGACGCGGCAATCCCGATGCCGGGGCGAACGGGCGCCGGGGTGGAGCGGAGGCGAACCGCCGTTAGATGCGACCGACGAGATTGCCGCGCTTCGCTCGCAATGACAGTTAAGGGTGGGCTCGCAATGACAGTCAAGGAAGGGTTCGCGATGACAGCAATTGTCATTGCGAGGAGCGCCAGCGACGCGGCAATCCCGATGCCGGGGCGAACGGGCGTTAGTTGCGGTCGACGAGATTGCCGCGGCCTTCGGCCTCGCAATGACAGTTAAGGAAGGGCCCGCAATGACAGCAACTGTCATTGCGAGGAGCGCCAGCGACGCGGCAATCCCGATGCCGGGGCGAACGGGCGCCGGGGTGGAGCGGAGGCGAACCGCCGTTAGATGCGACCGACGAGATTGCCGCGCTTCGCTCGCAATGACAGACCGGGGGTTCGCAATGACAGCAACTGTTTTGAGAGTCAAGAGGCATTGCTGGCGCTTGGGGTAGTGGGGACGCTGGCGCCACCCATCTGTCATTGCGAGGAGCGCCAGCGACGCGGCAATCTCGACGCTTGGTCGAACGGGCGCCGGGGTGGAGCGGAGGCGAACCGCCGTTAGATGCGACCGACGAGATTGCCGCGCTTCGCTCGCAATGACAGACCGGGGGTTCGCAATGACAGCAACTGTTTTGAGAGTCAAGAGGCATTGCTGGCGCTTGGGGTAGTGGGGACGCTGGCGCCACCCATCTGTCATTGCGAGGAGCGCCAGCGACGCGGCAATCTCGACGCTTGGTCGAACGGGCGCCGGGGTGGAGCGGAGGCGAACCGCCGTTAGATGCGACCGACGAGATTGCCGCGCTTCGCTCGCAATGACAGACCTGAGGTTGCGCACTGCGAGGCTGAAGGTTGCGCACTGACCAGACGGGGCAGCGCCCAGAGGCTGATTGCGAGGGGAAGGTGGATGTCCGCGAGATTACCGGCCGTAGGTTCGCTTCAACGCCGCTTTCAGCTCGTCCGTTGTGAAACGGTACTCCTGCGTTCCCATCTGCTGAATCACGAAGTGGGCGCAAGCGGAGCCAATCTGCGCGGCCCGTTCCAGGCCATCGCCACGCATGAGACCCAGGATCAGGCCGCCACGAAACGCGTCGCCGGCGCCGGTGGGATCCACCACTTTGTCGGTGGCTACGCTGGGGACTACCACCTCGCCTTCGGCGGTGGTGATCCTCGTTCCCTGCTCTCCCAGGGTGGTCACCAGCGAGCCGGCCAACTCAATGAGCCCGCCCTTGTCGAGGCCCGTGCGCTCCGAAATCAACGCCATTTCGTAATCGTTGGCCACCACCAGGTCGCTGTTGCCGATGCACTGGGTCAACCCCTCGGCGTCCCACGCTGGCAGGGATTGTCCCGGATCGAAAATGGTGTAGACGCCGGCCTTCTTTCCGTCGGCGGTGAAGTTGGACATATCGGTGAGGTTGCCCGGACTGACGATGCTGATGGCTCCCGAGGGGTCAATTTGGCTGAAGTCGAACCCAGCCGGCTCCTTCATGGCTCCGGGGTTGAACCCCGTGATCTGGTTGTCAGACAGGTCGGTGACGATGAATGCCGACGCGGTGGCTTCGTCCTCGACAATGCGAATGTCGTCGGTGGGGATGCCGTATTCCTCCAGCCGGGTGAAGTAATCCCGGTAGTCATGTCCAATGGCCGCGATGACCCGGGGCGCCTGTCCCAGCATCGCCAGTGAGTAGGCGATATTGCCGGCTGTTCCGCCGAAGTAGGCGTTGAACCCGTTGACCGTGAAGCTCAGGTTGATTTGGTGCAGCCGATCGGGCATGATGTGGTCGCCGAAACGTCCGGGAAACGTCATGATGCGGTCAATGGCCAGCGACCCGGAGACTAAAATTTCCATTTGCTGTATTTCCTCGTTTTTGTTTGATGTTCGTACTGTTGGCAGTCGGCCCGTTGGTCCTCTGGGTGAAACGGGGTTGAAGTCAGCAACCCCACCGGCCGGCGATGCTGCCCGCGAACTCCACTAAGCCGCCCGCCGCTATGCCATGCCGCGCCGCCTGTCCGGCGTTCAGTTCCAGGACGAACCGCACCAACCCTGCGGATGGGTACAGCTCCAATTGGTCGCGGGGAGTGTCCAGCGGAGGATTCGGCACGTCCGCGGTTACGCCGGCCACGGTGCAATCCGAACGGATCCACACCATGTCCAGCGGAAAGTGCATGTTGGGCATCCAGAAACTACGCGCCGCGTCCTCTTCGAAGACAAACAACATGCCGCGGTCAGCGTCCATTGCCAATCGGCCTGATAATCCCTGCGTCCGTTCCGCCGGGGTCTGCGCCAGATCGAGCTGGAACACGGCGCCGCCGACGCGCGCCAGAGGAGCGTCCGGCAGTGGCGTGGCCATGGGTTCCGGAGTCGGCGAAGGCGCTGGAGTGGGAGCCGGAGTATGGGTCGGCGCAACGGTCGGCGTGGCCATGGGCGGCCCCTCAACGGCCGTTGGGGTCGGGTCCACAATCATGGTCGCCGTCGGCGCTGGGGTTGCGGTTGTGGCCCTCGGAGAGGATGTCGGAACGAGCGTGGGAGTCGCCGCCGCCGATACCGGGTTGGCCAGAAGGGTTGGAGCCGTGGCGGCCGGAGGCGGCGCCGGGTCGCCGCAGGCTGCCAGCGCCGGCAGCAGGGCCAACAGCAAGGCCGCGGCCAATTGCGTCAGCCTCGGCGCGCCCGCCGACCTGAGCGGAGGGTTCAAAGCGCCGACCCTAGCCAATATCGGCCCGTATGTCCGTGATGCGCTGCTGTAGCGACCGCAGCAACAATGCTGTGGGAGGCGGCGCGACGTGGGTGTAGCCAACGCCCATTTCCTGCAACTCTTTGGCGGTGAGCGGAAACGCCGGATGGTTCATCGGCATGGAAAGCTTGGCGCCGCCGGCCGCCTTGACCTCAGCCGCCAGTTCCTCCAGCCGGGCGCGAATCACCGGGCTCTGGGGGTCCCGAATACCCATGTACTCGGAGAAGTCCGTCGGCCCGATGGATACCAGGTCTATCCCCGGCAACCGGGCGATCTGGCCGATCTCGCTGATGCCTTTCTCGTCCTCGGTCATCACGGACAGCACGATGTTGTCGTTGGACGTGCGGGTGTGCTCCTCCCAACTAACCGTGCCGAAGCGCGCCGCCCGTGTGCCTCCGGCGCCGCCGCGATGTCCCAGGGGCGCGTATCGCACGGCGTCCACCGCGCGCTTCGCCCCCTCCAGACCGTCGATATGTGGGATGATGATCCCCTGAGCGCCGGCGTCCAGCAGACGCAGGATCAGGTTTTCGTCGTTGCCCGGAATCCGAATCATGGAGGTCACGCCCACCAGGTCCGCCGCCATGATCATTTGGCTGATCAGGCCCAGGTCGAAGGTGGTGTGTTCCATGTCGATGAACGCGGCGTCGAATCCGGCCAAGCCGATGATTTCCACGACCTGGGGGTCGGCAAACGTAACGTAAGTCCCCAGCGCCAACCGATTCTCGCGCAGCGCCCGTTTGACTTTGTTCTCCTGCATGGGGACAGGCTCCTTGTCTAATGTGGCGAACATCATAGCAGACGCGACTAGGGCAAACCGAATCCAGGGCTCAAGCAGCCAGCTAAACGGAACCAGGCCTGGTGGCCCGCGCCAATCGCGCCTCATGGCGCCGCCCTGGTCGGCAACCGCCGTAGCCGCGGGGAACGGCGCCGGATCGCCACGCCGGCGCCAGCGCCCGTGGCCGCCCGATGCTGCGGTGTTATACTGTCCTCAAGCGCGGCTCCTTCTCCGCCTGTGCTATATTGGGCGTCGCCGCAGCCATAGCAGCATGAGGGATCTCTGCCCATGACCACCACAGCCCAGCGTCAAGTCGAACCCCGTTACGACGCGGTTGCCATCGACCGCAAGTGGCAACGGCGGTGGGAAGACGACCGGATCTACCAGGTAGATGACGACGACCCCCGCCCCAAGTGGTTTGAGATGACGATGTATCCCTACCCCTCAGGGGATCTGCACATCGGCCACTGGTACGCCATGGCCCCGTCGGACGCTCACGCGCGATTCCGGCGGATGCAGGGCTACAACGTGCTGCACCCAATCGGTTTCGACGCCTTCGGCCTGCCTGCGGAAAACGCGGCTATTTCCCGCGGCGTGCACCCCTACGAGTGGACCATGTCCAACGTGGAAAACATGCGCCGCCAACTGCGGTCGTTGGGCGCGGTTTACGATTGGGGTCGCGAGGTGGTCTGCTGCCTGCCCGAATATTATCGCTGGAATCAGTGGTTCTTCATAAAGCTGTACGAAAAGGGGTTGGCGTACCGGGCCAAGGCGCCAGTGGTGTGGTGTCCGTCGTGCCAAACCGTCCTGGCCAACGAGCAGGTCCTCAACGGCGCCTGCGAACGCTGCGACACGCCGATTACGCGGCGCGATTTCGAGCAGTGGTTCTTCCGCATCACCGACTACGCCGACGAGCTGCTGGATTTCGACACGCTCGACGACTGGCCCGACAAGATCCTGACCATGCAGCGCAACTGGATCGGCCGGAGCGAGGGCGTGGACATTGGCTTCGACATCTCGGACTACGGGTTGGAAGAACGGGAAATCCGCGCCTTCACCACGCGCATCGACACCATCTTTGGCGTGACCTTCATCGTATTGGCCCCGGAGCATCCGCTGGTCGCCAAGCTGACCAGCGAAAGCCGGCGCGCGGAGGTTGAAGCCTACGTTGACCGGGCCCGGTCGGCTTCGGAAATCGACCGCCTCTCCGCCGACCGGGAGAAGACCGGCGTGTTCATCGGCGCCCGCGCGCGCAATCGACTCAACAACGAACAGGTGCCCATCTACGTGGCCGATTACGTGCTCACCACTTACGGCACGGGCGCGGTGATGGGAGTGCCGGCCCACGACTCCAGAGACCTAGAATTCGCCCGGAAGTACCGGCTGCCCATCCGAACGGTGGTCGCGCCCATCGAATGGGATGGCTCCGAGCCCGCCGAAGCCTACGTCGACGTGGGTTTCATGACCGACTCGGGCGCCTACGACGGCATGACCAACGAAGAGGCGACGGTGGCTATCTCCGACGATATTGAGCGTCGCGGTTGGGGCCGCCGCGCCGTCACCTACCGCCTGCGTGACTGGTTGATTTCCCGCCAACGCTATTGGGGCACGCCGATCCCAATGATCTATTGCGACGAGTGTGGCGTGCAGCCGGTTCCCGAAGCGGACCTGCCGGTGCTGCTGCCCGAAGACGCGGAATTTCGGCCCACTGGGGAATCGCCCCTGGCAATCAACCAGTCGTTCGTCAGCGCCGCGTGCCCGAAGTGCGGAGGAGCCGCCCGGCGCGAAACCGACACCATGGACACTTTCATGGATTCGTCCTGGTACATGCTGCGCTACTGCACGCCCCATTTCGACGGCGGGCCGTTCGAGGCCAACGTCGCCGCCGACTGGATGCCGGTAAAGCAATACACGGGCGGCGCCGAACACGCGGTGATGCACCTCCTGTACAGCCGCTTCTTCATCAAATCCCTGCGCGACATGGGCCTGCTCGACATCGACGAGCCGTTCCTGCGCCTGTTCAACCAGGGCGTCATCCTCGGCTCCGACCACGAAAAGATGAGCAAGAGCCGGGGCAATGTGGTCAATCCCGACGATGTGGTGGATCAGGTGGGAGCCGACGCCGTGCGTTGCTTCCTGATGTTCATCGGACCCTGGGACCAGGGCGGCCCGTGGAGCGACGAAGGCATCAACGGCGTGGTGCGCTGGCTCAACCGGGTGTGGAGCCTCGCGGAATACGACGCCAGCGAACTGGACAACCATCCCACTGACGCTGAGACCGTCCGCGACACGCAACGCATTATGCACCAAACCATTCGCAAGTGCTACGACGACTTAGACAAGTTCAAGTTCAACACGGCCATTGCGTCCCTGATGGAGTTGGTGAACCACCTGAGCCGGGTTTGGAACGACCAGTCGGTGGACGCGGCCACCTGGGATGACTGCCTGGAGAAGTTCCTATTGATGCTGGCGCCCATCGCGCCCCACGTGTCCGAGGAACTGTGGGAGCGCAGCGGCCGCGCCTATAGCGTTCACCAGCAGGCGTTTCCCGAATGGGATGACGATTTGGCGGCGGAGGAGCAAATTACCCTGGTGGTGCAGGTCAACGGCAGGGTCCGAGACCGCATCGCGGCGCCGGCCAGCATCGCCGAGGACGAAGCCCGCCAGCTGGCCCTGGGCAGCCAACGGGTGCAATCCCACGTGAACGGCAAATCAGTCCGCAACGTGGTCTACGTCCCCGGCCGGTTGGTCAACGTGGTGGTGGGATGAGGCCACGCCGCCTGGGTTGATGTGTCCACGAATGACCCTGGTTGAAAAATACGCCCTGCTGCCGGAGGAAATCGACCGGCAGAGCCTGGTGATGGTCGCGGAAAGCCTCCAGGCTGACGCAACCGCCGCGATGTTGTCGTCGGAAGAGCGCTACGTCCTGCACCGCATCGTGCGCGCGGAAGGCGACCCCGCGATCGCTAGCGACGTCAGATTCGCCAACGGCGCCGTCGCCGCCGCGTTGGATTCGTTGCGTCGGGTTCGCAGGGTAGTCACCGATGTACGCATGGTGCAGGTGGGCATATCGAGGGCGGCGCTATCCCGACGCGGCGTGACCACCGAGTGCCTCATCGACGCCCCCGCGGTCGCCGAACGGGCGCGACGCGAGTCCACCACCCGCAGCGTGGCCGCGGTTCGGGAGCTGGCGCCCCAGATGAATGAATCGGTGGTGGCCATCGGCAACGCCCCCACCGCGCTGCTGGCTCTGCTGGACTTGATCGACTCGGGTCAGGTGTCGCCGGCCGTGGTCATCGGGATGCCGGTGGGCTTCGTCGCCTGCCCGGAGTCCAAGGCCGAATTGGCGGCGCGGGACGTACCGCACATCACAATCCTGGGAAGGCGCGGCGGAAGTTCGGCGGCGGCCGCCACCGTCAACGCGCTCCTGGACCTGTTGGAGGGATGACTCATGGCTGCTGTTGCGCGTGAAGAAGGGGCCGGCGACGGTTGGGGCGTGGTGCTTTTGTGCCATGGTAGCCAGCGGGGCGCCAGCCGCGACGAATGCTCCTGCGCCTGGGCCGCCGATGGCGCCAGATTCCCCTCCTGGTGCCTGGGGTGTCCCAACACTCCCGTGGGGTTGCGACAGGCCGGCGAGCGTTTGGCGGAATCGCTGGGCGCCGCCGCCGAGCGGGTGATCGTGTCTTGCCTGGAGTTCCTGCCGCCACACCCTCCCGAAGCGGTTGCCCAACTGGCAGAATCCGGGGTGAACCGCGTGGTCATCGCGCCTTACCTGCTGGGCAACGGCAAGCACGCTACGCTGGAAATGGAGGAGGTGCTGGAGGACATCGCGGCGGCAACGCCAGGCGTTGAATTGCGACTGGCCCAGGGCCTGGGAGCCGACCTTCGCATCGCCGATTTGGTGCGCGACCGAATCGCAGCGCTCCCGGAATCCGCGGCGCCCCCGGATGACGGGCGCCCGGCCGGCGTCATGGTGGTGAAGGCGGGCACCCAAACCCGCTATGACGACTGCCAGTGGCTCGCGGAGCTGGGCGGCTGGATCGAACGCGGCCTCGGTCCCAACTATGCCGTCGCTGTGGCGCAATCGCACTACGGCGATCCCACCATGGAGTTCGCCGCCGCCGAGCTGGTGGAAAAACGCGGTGTGGGTAGCATCATCTGCGCGCCGTACCTGTTCTTCCCGGGCCTGATCTTGCAGCGCAACGTCCTGGGCACGATGCAAAAATTGCAGCAGGCCTACCCGGAGATTCCCATGTCGGTGGCGCCGCCCCTGGGTGTGGATGACCGGTTGGTGCAGGTGGCCAGCGACCGGGTTAGGGCAGCCCAAGCCGCCGGTTGAGGATGGCCCGGCGCTGTCCGCGCCCCCATCGTCGGCAATGATAGGATACGATTGATGGGATACAATCAATGATGGGTTACAATCATGGATGAACCCTCGCCGGCCAGATCTTCGAATCGCAGCATGTCCAACGAACCTGACACCAGCGCCAACATGGCGGCCCTCCCCGAGAGCGACTACTCCCGCCCCACCAAGCGGGATCCGCGGGGGATGCGCACCGGTTACACCACCGGCACAACCGCCGCCGCGGCCGCGAAAGCGGCGGTGATCCTGATGCTGTCGGGCCGGGCTCCCGAAACGGTGTCTGTGCCCCTGCCGGGCGGACGCGGTTACGCCACCCTCGAGGTCCACAACAGCTGGCCAATGGAACCCTCGGAAGGGGTTCGATGCTCGGTAATCAAGGACGGCGGCGACGACCCGGACGTAACCCATGGGGCGGAAATCATCGTGGGAGTGTGGCGGCTGCCCGACGGCAACCAGGGGCTCCAAATCACCGGGGGCCCCGGCGTGGGAACCGTCACCCGGCCCGGCACGGGCATCGAGGTCGGTCAGCCGGCGGTCACCCGCGTGCCACGCCGGATGTTGGCCGACGCCGTGGCGGAGGGTCTGGTGGAGTGCGGGTGGCCGGCTGACACCGGCGTGCGGGCCCGCATTTCAGTTCCCAACGGCGAGGAGATCGCCAAGCAGACCACCAACGCCCGGCTGGGCGTGCTCAACGGCATCAGCATTCTGGGCAGCACCGGCGTCGTGCAGCCCTTCAGCACGGCGGCGTGGAGGGCCAGCGTGCACCTCGCCATCGACGTTGCGGCGACCAATGGCCTGGACCATCTCGTGCTCTCCACCGGGACCCGCAGCGAGCAGTACACCCGCCGGCTCCTGGACCTTCCTGACATGGCCTACATCGAAGCTGGCATATTCTCGGGCCCATCGATGAAACGATGCGTCAGCAAGGGAATCAAGCGGGTCGCCCACGTGGGCATGGTGGGCAAGTTTTCCAAGATGGCCATGGGACACTTCGTAACCCACGTCGCCGGCAACCAGGTGGACACCGGGTTCCTGGCCGACCTGGCCGCTCAGTGCGGAGCGTCGCTCGACCAGCGGGAGGAGATGCGAAACGCCTCCAGCGGCCGGCATTTCCAGGAACTGGCCCAGGAGCACGGAGTGATGGAAGTCTTTCCCGTCATGTGCCAATTGGTGTGCCAGCAGGCGCAGAAATACCTGGGCGATGTGGCTGGCGAGATCATAGTCGACGCGCTGTGTTTCGATTTTGAAGGCAACCTGCTGGGTTCAGCCAGCACTTCGGCGGATGGCATTCCCATGCGCGACCCGGCGACCGTGGCGACCGATGATATTGCCGGCTGACGCGATGGTGGAAAACGTCCCGCCGACCCTCGTCAGGGATGTCGAAGCGGGCCGGGAGCGAGCCCTGGGTCTGGCCGATGACGCGTTCGAGCAGCGCCGGCCGGCCCGAGGCCAAATCACCAAGTCCGAAGTTCGGGCGGTGAGCCTGTACGCTTTGGGCCTGCGATCCGACAGCGTCGTTTGGGACATTGGCGCCGGCTCCGGGTCCGTATCCGTAGAAGCCGCCAAAATCGCGCATCGTGGCGCAGTGTACGCGGTGGACAAAGATGCCAACAGCGCTGGACTGCTGCAAAACAACGTGGCCCGCTACGGCCAGGGACGGGTCAACGTGATCATTGGGGTGGCGCCAGACGCGCTGAGCGGCCTGCCGGATCCGGACTCGGTGTTCATCGGCGGCGGCGGGTCGGCGATGCCCGACATCATCGCCGCGACCTTGCAACGGCTACGGCCCGGCGGCAGAATCGTGGCGAATTTCGCGGCCATGGAACGGGCCAACGCCGCTTACCGGGCGCTGAAACTAGCGGCGATGTCGCCGCAGTTCACGATGGTCGCCGCCTCCAGGGGTCGTGACCTGCCCGACGAATCCTTGAGGTTGGAAGCCATGAATCCGGTCTTTGTGGTGTGGGGACAGAAATGACGAACGCCTCCAACAACGGGAGACTCTACGGCGTTGGGGTGGGCCCCGGCGACCCTGAACTGGTTACCGTCAAGGCGCAGCGGGTATTGCAGTCTGTGCCGGTGATCTGGGTGCCCCAGGCCGGCGTGAGCCGCGAGAGCTACGCCTACAGTATCGTAAAGCATCTGATCGACGAGAGCCGTCAGGATGTGGTGCGCGCCAAGTTCCCCACCAACGATGAGGACGCGGCCGGCGAGGTGTGGCGAAACGCCACCCGCGAACTGGCCCTGCGGCTGGAAGCCGGCGAAGACGTTGCCTTTATCACCGAAGGCGACCCGATGCTCTACAGCACCTTCGCTTACGTGCTGGAAACCCTCCAAGAGGAGTATCCGCACCTTCCGGTGGAGGTGATCCCCGGCGTGTCGTCTGTCATGGCGGCAGCGGCATCGGCGGCGGCGCCCCTGGTCCACCACGGCCAGCGCCTGGCCATCCTGCCCGCCGTATACGGCATCGACGACCTGCGCGAGGCCATCGCGCTGTACGACACCATCGTGCTGATGAAGGTGAACCGAACGCTGCTCGAGGCCCTGGCCAACCTGGAACGGCTGGGCTTGGCCGGGCGCACCATCTACGTGCGGCGAGCCACCACCGAGCGCGAGCGGGTCGTGCGCGACATCCAGGAACTGTCCGCCGAAGACCTCGATTACTTCTCCCTCCTCATCATCCGCCGGTGACGGGTTGACCAACTCGCCTTGACCAACTCGCCTGGACCAATCGAAGAAGTTCGGGGATTCCATCCATCAAACGACCAACCGTCCACACCCTCCAGGGAGCATGACCATGGCAAACAACGGCAAGGTGTACATCATTGGCGCCGGACCGGGCGACCCCGAACTGCTGACCCTGAAGGCCAAGCGGATCATCGACGCCGCCGACGTGATCATCTACGCGGACTCGCTGGTGCCGGCGGAAATCGCCGGATTCGCCAAGCCCAGCGCCCAGGTGTACGGCAGCAAAGAGATGGCTTTGCCGGAAATCATGGACGTCACCCTGCGGGCCGTGGCGGAAGACAAGACGGTCGCTCGTATCCAGAGCGGCGACCCGGCCCTGTACGGCGCAACCCTGGAACAGATGCGGATCCTGGAACGGGAAGGAGTGGAATACGAGATTATCCCCGGCGTTAGCGCGATTTTCGCCGCCGCCGCCGCTCTCAAAGCCGAGTTGACTGTCCCGGAAGTCTCTCAGACCGTGATCATGACTCGGGCCGAAGGTCGTGTGCCCATGCCGGAAGGCGAAGCCCTGGTTGATTTGGCCCGTCACGGCAGCACTCTGGCGATCTTCCTCAGCGTCACCCGCATGTTCCGCATCGCCAACCAGTTGCAGGAGGCCGGCTATCCCGCCGACACGCCGGTGGCGGTGGCGTACCGGGTGGGTTGGCCCGACGAGAAAATCATTCGCGGAACCCTCGCGGACATCGCCGAGAAGGTGCGCGAAGCCAAGATCACCCTGCAGGCCTTGATCATCGTGGGCAAAGCAGTGGATCCCGAACTACTCAATCCAGATTCGGATGAGCGCGTCGCGGTCTCGCATCTGTATTCCGACGAATATACGCACCTTTACCGTCGGGCCGACCGTGGATCCCACGCTGACGCCGACCGCGCCGATCTCTATGACGCCGGCGGCTATGAACTCCATCCTGAGCCGGCCGCCACGCCCACACCCGCCGGCGACGACTAGTCGCGTTCGGCCATGTCGTCCGACGAGTCCGCCAGAACCGCGATCGTGGCCGTGTCCAAGCCCGGCGCCGCGCTGGCCCGGCGCTTGGCGTCACAACTGCCCGGCGCCGAACTTCACGTGCAGCGGCGATTCGCCGACGCCTCGGATCCTCTGGCGCAAATGTACGACCTGCCCCTGTTGCCGCATCTGCAAGATCTGTTCGCCAACCGGGATGGTCTGGTCGTTTTCCTACCCATCGGCGCGACCGTCCGGCTGCTGGCTCCGGTGATCGGCGACAAGAAGCGGGACGCCGCCGTAGTGTGCGTGGACGACGCTGGCCGCCACGCCATCAGCGTCCTTTCGGGACACCTGGGCGGCGCCGATGATCTCACCCGACGAGTGGCAGCGATCCTGGGGGCGCAACCGGTGGTGACGTCGGCGTCCGACGCCCTGAACGTCGCCGCCATCGACCTGGTGGGACGCGAGCAGGGCTGGCGCATTCAAGCCTCCGCTACCGACCTGACCCGGGCGGCGGCGGCCGTGGTGAACGGCGATCCCGTCGCCATCTGGTTGGACCCGGAATCTGGAGCCACGTGGCCCTACGATTCCCCCGTGACTCGCGGCATGGTCCAGTTGCATCGTTTGGCCGAGGCGCTCACCGGCGAATACGCCGCCGCGTTGTTGGTGTCGGACCGTTCGCTGGAAGTTGACGCGGACCGGCCGGTGATCCAATACCATCCCCCCACGCTGGTGGCCGGGATTGGGTGCCGCCGAGGAGTTGACTTCGCGAGCCTGCGCGCGCTGCTGGAAAAAGCGTTGGCGGAGCACGGACTATCCCGGCACAGCGTAGCCAAGATCGCCACTGCGGATATCAAGGCGGACGAGCCCGGAATCATGGCCCTGGCCGATTGGTTGGGAGCGCCCCTGGAAATCTACACCGCAGACGAACTCAACGCGGTGGGCCAGCGAGCCGCCGGTTCGGAACCGCTCAACGGCGATTTGAAACGGCCAACTCCATCAGCGGCGCAGGAGTTGCTCGGGGTGTTCGGTGTGTCGGAACCGGCGGCGATGCTCGCGGCCGGCGCGGATGGCCTGGTCGCGCCGCGCGCCAAATCGGACCGGGCCACCGTGGCGGTGGCGCGCATCCCAGCGTGTTCGGTCGCAACGTCCCTGCACGTTGAAAATGACTAACGGAGAACTTGTGAGCAACGGCAAACTTTACCTGATTGGGCTTGGCCCCGGCGACACCGGCCATCTCACGCCGGCCGCCGCTTCTGCCATCGCTGAGAGCGACGAGTTGGTGGGATACCGGTACTACATAGAACAGGTCTCCAGTGAAACGGCGGGCAAGGTCAGCCACGCCATGGAACTGGGCCAGGAACTGGAGCGGGCGGCCCTGGCCGTGGACATCGCCTACTCTGGCAAGACCGTGGCGGTGGTGTCGTCCGGCGACGCTGGCATCTACGGCATGGCCGGCCCGGTGTACCGTGTCCTGACCGACCGGCAGTGGGATGGACAGAACCCAGCGGTGGAAACGCTTCCGGGGGTTTCTGCGTTGCAGTCTGCGGCGGCGTTGCTGGGTTCGCCGTTGATGCAGGATTTTTGCGCCATCAGCCTAAGCAACCTGCTCACGCCCTGGGAACAGATACGGCGCCGCCTGGTGGCCGCTGCCACCGGCGACTTCGTTACGGCGCTGTACAACCCGCGGAGCCGACGCCGCGTCGATCAGTTGCGCGAGGCTCGTGAAATTTACCTGGAGCATCGCAGCCCGGACACTCCGGTGGGCATCGTGCGCCACGCCTTCCGGCCTGAGCAGGCCGTCGCACTGTCCAGCTTGGACGAGTTGGACGGCGAGCGGTTGGGCGTCGATATGTTCACCACCGTGATCATCGGCAACTCGAACACCTATGTCCACAACGGCCGGATGGTCACCCCGCGCGGGTACGAGGCCAAGGGCTAGTCAGGAAAGGTTGCTGTTATACTCCATCGAGATTTGCCCAGACATCGAATTGCAGGAGGAGCGCCGTGCCAGCCATACGTCCCAACCCGGTGAAAGAGAAGTTGCAGCGCGGCGAACCCGCCACCTGCATCTCCGGCCTGATGAGCAGCGAGATCATCGACTTCCTGGGCCCCGTGGGGTTCGATTCGGTGTGGATGGAGTGCGAGCATGGCCCGGTGGACTGGGAAACGCTGGGCGACATGACCCGGGCCTGCGACCTGTGGGGCATGGCGTCCATCACTCGCTGCAACGCAAACGACGCCGGACTCATCACACGAACGCTGGATCGCGGCTCCATGGGCGTGGTGTTGCCGCACGTGAACACCCGAGCCGAAGCGGAAGCGGCCGCGGGCGCGGCCAAGTTCGCTCCCCTGGGGTTTCGCGGCATGTTCGGCGGCCGGCAGTCCTTCGGCGTGCCCGATTACGTTCACCGGGCCAACGACCAGACCATGGTCGTCGTTCTGATCGAAGAGGTGACGGCCCTGGATAACCTGGACGACATCCTGAAGGTTGACGGCATTGACGTGTTCTTCGTGGCGCCCACGGACCTATCGCAGACCATGGGACACATCGGCGACGTGGGGCACCCTGAAGTTCAGGCCGCCATTGACGACGCCATCGCCCGAATTGTCGACGCCGGGCGCACTGCTGGCACGCTGGTGAACGACGACAACGTGGCCGCCTACGTGGAAAAGGGAGCCCGCTTCCTCATGACGTCGTGGAACGCCTGGGTGGCCAGGGGAGCCAGCGACTTTCTGGGGCGGATTCGCTGACTCACTGGGTGGCGTTGGCGATGGCCTCCGCCCGGGGTTCGCCGCCGTGGTCAACGTCCCAATCCCAAAGGTCGGCGTGAAAACCGGAAAGGTTTTCGCCCAGCGTGTTGATGAAATTGCGCACGCCGCGCCCGTGGAACTTGCCCTTCAAGGTGCACACGCCGATGTTCGCTGACGGGAATATGTGATCCAGGCGCACCACCGCCAGGCGGTCGTGGTCCTCCGGATGCAGAGTGAAATCGCTGACGATGGCGATGCCCATGCCAATGGCGACGTACCGCTTGATCATCTCCGTGTTGTCCATTTCCAGCACCACGTCGTAACCGACGCTGCGCTCGCGGAGCTTTTGCTCCACGCGCCGCCGGCTCAGGCTCTCCGGGCTGTTCAGAATCAGCGGAAACCTGGCCATGTCCTCGATGGTGACTGGATCACGCAGCAGCAACTCGTGGCTGGGCTCTGAGATGAGCACCACGTTGTAGTCGAACAGCTCGGTAAATTCCAGGGACGGGTCGTCCGTGGGAGGGGCGGAGCACAGCGCCAGGTCAACCTCCCCGGACTTGACCAACTGGATGAGATTGGCGTAGGAACGGGCCACCAGCCTCATGCGGACGTCTGGGTACCGGGAGCGGAACTGACGGATCGGGCGCGGCAGATGGTAGGAAACGATGTCGGGGTAGGCGCCCACCACGAAGGACCCGCGCCCTTCCGAGTAGTCCATCTGCGTCTTCAACGTATCGATGGACTCGACGATGGGCGTTACCAATTCGTAGAACAGGGAACCTTCGGAGGTCAGTTGGATGGGCCGTTTGATGCGGTCGAACAGCGTAATCCCAAATTCTCCCTCCAACTTGCGCAGGTGGGTGGTAACCGTGGGTTGTCCAAGTTCCAGCTTGCGAGCGGCTTTCGATACGCTCCGCAGACGGGCAACATGGTAAAAGCTGATGATCTCTCGCAGTTCCATGGGCGAACCACCTTCTGTCAACCTTTTCCGGGAAAATCCACACAGTCGCACAATATAGTATATCAGAATACTGGATATTGCAATATTGGCAATTGGATTGCGCCCGCCTGCTATATGGCAGTAACTACGCAGTTGGGCGGTCCCACAGCCTCCATTCCATGCTGCTCACCCTAGGTCATGGCGAGAGGTTCCATTTTCCTGGCCATACGCGCCCATGATGTCGTTGCGAGCCATCCTATGCTGTCATAGGGGGCGCAGCGCCGCAACCCTGCCACCGGTAAACGACGACCGCCCTATGGGGCCCACAACCGCTGTTCGACTCGTCGCCACCCAAGAAGTTTGACGAAGTCGTCGCTCCTATGAGGTACGCCGCGCGCCGCGGCGCCGCCAAAGGCCCGTATCGCTGGCGGCAATAGCGATATGGCGGCCGTATGCCTTGACAAAATATCGGGAAAAACCGCAGAATACCCGTTACCAACGGGCCACCCAGGGATCGCGTCGGTGGGAACCGGCGCCCGAATTTGCCTAGATTATTCGCCCGTCTCGAGGTAATCTGATGGCGTTCGTGATCACACAGCCATGCGAGGGAGTCAAAGACGCCTCCTGCGTTGATGTTTGCCCTGTGGACTGCATCCATTCCGACGATGACGCTCCCATGTACTACATCAACCCCGATGACTGCATTGACTGCGCTTACTGTGTGGCCGTGTGCCCGGTTTCTGCGATTTTCGATGAATTTACCGTGCCCGCCGACATGCGGGAGTACGTTCGCACCAACCGCCTCTATTTTTCCCGCTAATACCGCCGTAGCTCGATATGGCCCGGTTTCTCACCGACGCTCAGGTGAATGAGTGCGTTTCGCTCCATGAGGTTCTGACGGCCGTTGAAGAAATGGCGACTCAATACGGGCGCGGCGCCGCGGTCAACTTGACCCGACGCCGAATCGCTACGCCCAGTGGCTACCTGGCGGTGATGGGTGGAGCGTTGCTCTACGATGGCGTGTTGGGCGTCAAGACTTTCACCCACACCCGCAACGGTTATTCCTTCCAGATCAGCCTCTACGACGCCGAGAGCGGCGAATTGCTGCTCTACACCCAGGCCAACCGGCTGGGACAGTTGCGGACCGGCGCCACCACCGGCGTCGCCGTGAAAACCCTGGCCAACGCGGGGCCAGTCACCGTGGGGATCATCGGAACTGGCAACCAGGCCGGCGACCAGTTGCGCGCTGTTAGCCTGACGCGCCAGATCACCGCAGCGAGAGCGTTCAGTCGCAACGCCGAGAATCGCCGCGCCTTTGCCCAACGCATGACCGACGACTTGGGCATTCCGGTAACGGCGGTCGATGCCAACCAGGATGCCGTGGCTGACTGCGACGTCGTTATCGCCATCGCCGCCACCCAGACCCCGGTGGTTCGGGGCGAATGGCTGACCGCCGGCGCGACGGTCATCGGCGCCGGGCCCACCCTGTCGCGTCACCAGGAAGTCGATATCGATACCATCGCGCGAGCCGACCGCCGCTTCGTGGACTCGCTTGAACAGGCGCCGCTGGAATGCGGCGACATATTGGCTGCTGTAGAGCAGGGATTGGCGCAGTGGAGCCAGTTCCACGAACTGCGCCACGCCGTTGCGGGAATCGTGCCTGGACGCATGAGTCGCGATGAAATCGTCTATTGCAAACTGATGGGCGCTGGGCTGGCCGACGTAGCCGCCGCCAAGGTGGCGTGGGAGCAGGCCCGGCGCCTGAACATCGGCGTCGAAATGGACTGGTAGGCGCGAGCTTGAGATTTGCGCCCATCGCCCGGGATGCCGTAGCGTCGGGTTGCTAGCGGGGAGCCGCCAGATACTCGTCGGTGGTCAGGATGTTGTAGTTGTCCAGGCCACTCAACATGCTCTCCATGGCGGCGCGGGCCGTGTCCAGCGAGGTGAAGCAGGGGATGCGCCGCTCGACCGCCGCGCGCCGGATGAAGAAGCCGTCCCGCATTACTGACGTGTCGCCCGACAGGGTGTTGACCACGGCGCCCACGGTGCCGTCGTTGATCACGTCCAGCACGTCGGGAGACCCCTCGCCGATGCGCTTGGTGATGGTGGTTACGGGCAGGTTCATGGCGGTGATCATGGCTGCGGTGCCCTCGGTGGCGTACAGCCGGCACCCGGCGGCGGCCAATCCCCGGATCAACGGCAGCGAGTCCGCCTTGGCCTGATCCGAAACGCTCAACAGCACGCCCATGCCGGGCGACAGGTTGATGCTGGCCGCCTGCAGGGCCTTGGTGAGGGCTCCGGCAAAGTCCCAGTCGATGCCCATGACTTCGCCGGTGGACTTCATTTCCGGACCCATATACCAGTCCACCCCCACCAGTTTGGACATGGAGAAAACCGGGGCCTTGATGCCCACCAGCTTCTGGCGAGGCCAGAGTCCGCCCTCGTAACCCAGATCGGCCAGCTTGGCGTCCAGCATGACCCGTGTGGCCAAGTTGGCGACCGGGACACCGGTGACCTTGGATATGAAGGGAATGGTGCGGCTGCCGCGGGGGTTGACCTCCAGCACGTACACCGTCGTGGGCTCGTCCCCATCGGTGGAGTGGACGCTGGGGCTGCGGTACGCGCTGCCGCCCTGCAGCACGAACTGGATGTTCATCAGGCCGCGCACCCCCAGGGCCAGCCCGATGCGGGTGGTGTAATCCACCAGGGTGTCGACTTCCGCCTCGGTGAGGTTCAGGCCCGGATAGATGGCCATGGAGTCGCCGCTATGCACCCCGGCGCGCTCCACGTGCTCCATGATGCCGGGAATCAGCACCCGTTCGCCGTCGCAGATCGCGTCCACCTCGCACTCGCGACCCTCCATGTAGTGGTCCACCAGGACCTCGCGTTCGGGCGTAACCTCGGTGGCGATGGTTAGGTAGCGGATGAGTTCGGTGGCGTTGCGCACGATTTCCATGGCCCGGCCGCCTAGCACGTAGCTGGGCCGCACCACCACTGGGTATTCGATGCGCTGGGCGACGCGCAACGCTTGATCCACCGAGTGAACCGTGGCCCCCGGCGGCTGGGGGATGCCCAAACCGACCAGGAACCGTTCGAACTTCTGCCGGTCGCTGGCGATGTCGATGGCCTCGGCGCTGGATCCCAATATGGGCAGACCAGCGGCGGCCAGGGATTGAGAGAGGTTGATGGCAGTCTGACCGCCGAATTGCACCAAGCTCGGCGGCGGGTTGTCGTCCACAGTCTCGTTGTCGATGATGTCCCGCACCGCCTCCTCGTCCAGCGGTTCGAAATACAGCCGGTCGCTGGTGTCGAAGTCGGTGGATACGGTCTCTGGGTTGGAATTGACCATGATGCTGGCGACGCCGGCTTGGGACAGGGCCCATGCGGCGTGCACGCTGCAATAATCGAATTCGATGCCCTGGCCGATGCGGATGGGGCCGCTGCCGATGACGACGGCCTTGGGACCCGGCAGCGGCGGGGCTTCGTTTTCGGTGTCGTACGCGCTGTAGTAGTATGGAGTGGCGGCCTCGAATTCGGCGGCGCAGGTATCCACCATCTTGAACACCGGCCTGATGCCGTGCTGCTGACGCATTTGCCGCACCTGCTCCGGTAGCAGGCCGGACAGCGTGGCGATTTCCAGGTCGGGGAAGCCCAGCCGCTTTGACGCCAGCAGCGTCGTCGGAGTCAGGGGATTGCCCAGCAGCCGGCGTTCTTGGTCAACGATACGCTCCAATGCCGCGATGAACCACGGGTCGATGCTGGTATGGGCCACCAATTCGTCGCGGGTGACGCCCCGGCGCAACGCCGCGGTGAGGGCCCACAAACGCAGGTCGTTGGGATGCAAGGGCAGCGAATCCAGCAACTGTTGCCGTCCCTGAGCGACGTTCAAGTCTCGCCACTCTGACGCTTCCCAGAGCAGCGAGGAGTTGGACTGTTCCAAAGCCCGAGTGGCCTTTTGGAGTGCGGACTCGAAGCTGCGATCGATTGCCATAACCTCGCCGGTGGCCTTCATCTGGGTGGTTACCTGGCGGTCGCCGTTGGGGAACTTGTCGAACGGCCAGCGGGGAATCTTCACCACGCAGTAATCCAGGGCCGGCTCGAACGCCGCGCTGGTGCTGCCGGTAACGGCGTTGGCGATCTCATCCAAACGCCGGCCAACGGCGATCTTGGCGGACACCCGCGCGATGGGGTACCCAGTGGCCTTGCTGGCCAACGCCGACGAACGGCTGACGCGGGGATTCACCTCGATGACGTAGTAATCCGAGTCGGCCTGCCAGTCGGTGGGCCGGTTCCGCATGGCGTCGGGATGGGGCCGCAGCGCCAGCTGGATGTTGCAACCGCCCTCTATGCCCAGGTTGCGTATGATGCTGAGGCTGGCGGTGCGGAGCATCTGGTACTCCTTGTCCGTCAGGGTTTGGCTGGGCGCGACCACGATGCTGTCGCCGGTGTGCGCGCCCATGGGGTCCAGGTTTTCCATGTTGCACACGGTGATGCAGTGTCGGCGCCGTCCCGGATCACCTCGTATTCCACTTCCTTCCAGCCCACCAACGAACGTTCCAGCAGCACCTGGCTGATGGGGCTGGCCGACAAGCCGCTCTCCACCACCGCGGTGAATTCCGCGTCGGTTTCGGCGATGCCGCCACCGGTGCCGCCCAGGGTGTACGCCGGGCGCACCACCAAGGGCAGACCGACCTCCTGGCGGTATTCTTGCGCCTCCTCCATGGTGGAAACCGTCCGGTTGGGCGGCATGGGTTCGCCGATGTCGAGCAGGAATTGCCGGAAGAAGTCCCGGTCTTCGGCCTTGCGGATGGTCTCAAGGGGGGTTCCCAGCAGCCGCACGTCATGGCGATCTAGGACTCCGGCGTCGGCCAGGGCCACGGCTAGGTTGAGGCCGGTTTGGCCGCCCAGCGTGGGAAGCAACCCATCCGGGCGTTCGGCCGCGATGATGCGTTCCAGCACTGGAACGGTCAACGGCTCGATGTAAACGCGGTCCGCGATGTCCCGGTCGGTCATGATCGTCGCGGGGTTGGAGTTGACCAGCACGGTGTACACACCCTCCTCGCGGAGGGCCTTGCAGGCCTGGGTGCCGGCGTAGTCGAACTCGGCGGCCTGCCCAATGACGATGGGCCCGGAACCGATGACCAAAACTTTGCGGGGTTGTTGGGGAATGTCGCTCAATGGGGTATCCTCGCTGCGTCGTTTCGCCAGTTATGAAAAATGGGGCATGGCCCCGGGCAGTTCAATCAAAATTTGCTCAACAGTCGCGTTGAGCGTTTGATGATTACAGGATCATCGTCGTGCGGCCGGGCCCACTGCAAACCGCCCGCATATTCGCGCAGGAACGAAACCTGGAAGGCCGGCGTCCCGACGCCCGGGCTCCATTCCACGTCGCTGAGCGTCTGCCGGGGCATGTCGGCCTCCTTGGAATCGTGGCGCTGCGCTCTTGGCGTCGGTTTTGGGCTACCGGGACCCAGGCGCCGCCGCCGCGTCGTCCACCATGTCGAGGAAGCGGTCGAACAAACCCTCGTTGTCCTTTGGGCCGGGAGACGCTTCGGAATGGTACTGGATCGTGAACAGGGGCAGATCGCGGTGTCGGAGGCCTTCCACCGTATTATCGTTCAGATTGATTTGGGATACCTCCAAACCTGGTGGCAGGTTTTCGGCGTCCACAGCGTAACCGTGGTTCTGGGCGGTGATGCGCACCTGTCCAGTTTCCAGGTCCTTGACCGGATGGTTGCCTCCCCGGTGTCCGAATTTTAGCTTGTAGGTGCGCGCCCCCAACGCCCGGGCCGCCAGTTGATGCCCCAGGCAGATACCCATGATTGGAGTCCGGCCCAGCAGCTGGCGAACGTTGTCAACGATGTTGCCCAGCAGTTCAGGGTCGCCGGGGCCAGGAGACAACAGCAAACCCGCCGGTTGCATTCCCAGCATCACGTCAGGCGGCGTGGTGGCCGGCACGGCGATGACCTCGCAGCCGCGGCTTTGCAGCAGGCGCAGGATGTTGTATTTCAAGCCAACGTCGGTGACCAGGATGCGGCGCACGCCCTGAGGCGGAGGCGCGGTCGGGAAGCCGGCGCTCTCTGACCCATCCCACGAATATCCCTCAGGCGTGGTGACCGTGCTCACCAAATCCAGGTTGTCATAGCGTGGCAAGTCGGCCAGTTTTCGTAGCGCGGCGTTCGGATCATCGGAGGTCAGCAGGCCCATCATGACGCCACTGGTGCGTAGTCGCCGGGTCAATGCTCGCGTGTCG
This sequence comes from Dehalococcoidia bacterium, assembly GCA_965221295.1. GTDB lineage: Bacteria > Chloroflexota > Dehalococcoidia > Lucifugimonadales > UBA3495 > Bin87. The sequence goes on from OZ244879.1 coordinate 460,816, forward strand.
ATGCCGCTGATGCCCGGCACGTCGAATTCCTTGAGAAAGGCGTCCAGGGTCATGTCGCTGGAACCGTGGCTGGGCAGGTCGCAGCGCTGGCGAACGATGAGCGCCGCCGCCTGGATTCGGCGGGACTCGAAGTCGGCGCGGTTGATGCCGTAGTTGCCAACCAGCGGGTAGGTCAGGGCAACCATCTGCCCCGCGTACGATGGGTCGGTTAGTACTTCCTGGTAGCCCGTCATCGTGGTGTTGAACACCACTTCACCCCAGCCATCCCGCTGGGCCCCAAAGGACTCCCCGGTGAATATCGAGCCGTCCTCCAGAACCAGATGCGCCACGTTGCTCACGCAATGTCTCCTTTGTTCGATGCCGCAGGGTTCGATACCGCAGTGATCGATGCCGCAGGATTCAATACGGCAGGTTCCTCAAACACCACACGCCCGCCTACTATTGTCGCGGCGACCCGACCATGCAACTCAACCCCGTTCAGGGGCGTGTTGCGCCCCATGGAAGCGAACTGGTTCACGTCCACCGTCCAGGCCGCTTCGGGGTCAAACAGCGTCACGTCTGCCGGAGTTCCCGGCGTGAGGGCGGCGTACTCGTGTAGGTCGTTGCCCAGCGCCCTGGCGGGCCCGGTGGTCAGTCTCTCGACCATGGTGGGCAGGCTCACGGCGCCACTGCGCACGGTGGCCAGCAGGGAACCCAGGGCCGTTTCCAACACGCTGATGCCGAAGGCTGCCTCCTGATAAGTGCATTCCTTGCTCACCCGCTCGTGGGGCGCGTGGTCGGTGGCGATGCAATCGATGGTTCCGTCGGCCAATCCGGCCACGCAGGCCGCGACATCGGCTTGAGAGCGCAATGGAGGGTAAACCTTGGTGTGGGTGTCGTAAGCCAAGGGGCCGGCGGCGACGTTGGGATCTCCCTTGCCGCCCAGGGCCCACGCCTCGGTGAGCATGAGATGATGCGGGCACACCTCGGCGGTGACGGGGATGCCTCGTTCCTTGGCCTGGCGGACCAACGCCACGCTGCCCGCCGAGCTGAGGTGCGCCAAATGCAGCCGGCCGCCGGTCAACTCGGCCAGGGCGATGTCCCGGGCCACCATGGCTTCTTCGGCCACTGCGGGGATTCCGGCCAGGCCCAAACGGCTGCTGACCCAACCCTCGGCCATGACACCGCCGGAGCATAGCGCGTGGTCTTCGCAGTGGTTGCTAATGGGGATCCCGAGATCCCGGCTGTACGTTAGCGCCAATCGCATCAGGCTGGGATCATGAACCGGGTCGCCGTCGTCGCTGAAGGCCACCACGCCGGCCGACATCAGTTCTTCCATGTCGGCCAGTTCGTGACCTTGACGACCCTTGGTGACGCAACCCACCACGCGGACGCGAGCAGGAGCGCCGGCGGCCCGACTGGTTACGTAGTCGACCACGGCGGCGTTGTCGATGGCTGGATCCGTGTTCGGCATGGCGCAGATGGTGGTGAACCCGCCGCGCGCCGCAGCCTGCGACCCGGTGGCGATGGTTTCCTTGTACTCGAATCCCGGCTCGCGCAGGTGGGTATGGATGTCAATGAAACCCGGACACACCACCAGGCCGCCGGCAGGGATTACCCGCGCGTCGCCAGGCAGAGCATCAGCGGGGATCTGGCGGTCAACCGCGCTGATCTGGCCATCGGCGATGAGCACGTCGAACGCGCCATCGCGGCCGTTGGCTGGATCGATCACCCGGCCGCCGGCGATCAGGATGGGAGCGCTTTGAGGAGGCGTGGCCATGGTTCAGTCCTCCACCGCAGCCGCGCCCACCAGTTGGTACAGCAGGGCCATACGAATCGCGACGCCGTTGGTCACCTGTTGTTCGATCAGCGAGCGGCGCCCGTGGGCCAACCCGCTGCTGACTTCGACGCCCTCATTCATGGGGCCCGGGTGCATCAGCAGGGCGTTGGGTTTGGCCCGGAGCATCCGCTGGTCGTTGACCTGCCAACGGCGGATGTACTCCCGCAGGCTGGGGAAGAAGCCGCGCCGTTGACGTTCCAACTGGAGACGCAGGGCCATCACCAAGTCCGCGCTTTCGATCGCCGCGTCCAGATTGGGTTCCACGCTGACGTTAGCCAGCGGGTTGGCGATGCCGTTGGTGTCGCGCCCCCACCCGGCCGGGGTGAGCGGGTCCGGCATGAGGGTGCCCGGTCCCGAGAGGACAACCTGCGCGTTGGCCTTGGCGAAGCCCCAGATCGCAGACCGGGCCACCCGGCTGTGAAGCGCGTCGCCAACGATCACCACCTTGCGTCCGGCCAGTTCGCCCAAATGGTCGCGGGCGGTGCACAGGTCCAGGAGGCCCTGGGTAGGGTGGGCATGGGCGCCGTCTCCCGCGTTGATTACGGAGACGCTGTTGAGGTTGCGAGCCAGGAAATGAGGCGCGCCGGCGTGGGGATGTCGAACAACGATCACGTCCACCCCCATGGCCTGAAGGGTCAACCCGGTGTTCAGCAGCGATTCGCCTTTTTCGACGCTGCTGGCGGAAGCGGTCATGTTGATAACGTCGGCGCTGAGGATCTTGCCAGCTTCCTCAAAGGAAATTCGCGTCCGGGTGCTGGCTTCATAGAACAGCGTTACGATCACGCGGCCACGCAGCGCCGGTACTTTCTTGACGTCCCGTTCCAGCACGGCGCGCATGGCGGCGGCGTTGTCCAGCGTGGCCGTGATTTCCTCGGATGTGAAATCGTCCAAGTCGAGCACGTGCCGGCGCATCCCGGGAACCGCAACGGCGTTGCTCTGGACAACGTGGGCGTCGACGCCAACGGTCCCTGCCATCAGAGCGCCCCCCGTTCCAGGATGGACACGTCATCCACGCCATCGGTTTCGTGGAAGCGCACGCGGACCAGTTCCATCTGGCGAGTGGGAATGTTTTTGCCCACGAAGTCGGCGCGTATGGGCAACTCTCGGTGACCTCGGTCCACCAGGGCGGCCAGTTGGATCCGCAGGGGCCGTCCCAGGTCGCTGATGGCGTCCATGGCGGCGCGAGCGGTGCGGCCCGTGTACAGCACGTCATCCACCAGCACTACGACGCGGCCCGCCACGTCCACCGGCATCGTGGTTGGACGTACCCGCATCCGAGGCCGCTCCGAAAGATCGTCGCGGTACAGGTTGATGTCCAAGCGTCCCACCGGGACCGACACGCGCTCGGACTGTTCGATGTGTCGCGCCAGCCGTTCCGCCAGGGGAACGCCCCTGGTCCGGACGCCGGCCAGCAGCAAGCCGTTGGGCCCGTGATTGCGCTCCAGGATCTCGTGGAACATTCTGGTGACGGCGCGCCGAATTTCGTCGGCGTCCATGATGCTCCGGCCCAGCAGGTTGGATTCTCCGACGGAGCCCGCGCCGGATCTTGCAGCCATGTTGTCTATGGTAGTTATTAGAAAGCCCCGCGGCGCCGGTTCAGGATCCGGTGGCGGGGTTGCGCGACGCGCCGGACGCGAGCGGGCAATTCGCTCGTCCGTGCCATGCGCCTGCTTTGCCAGCCTCGCCGGACTGCCTTAAAAGCGGCATTCTGACTCAGTGAATAAATGCTAACACGGGCGGGGACAATTGGGAATACGTGAATTGCTGATTCCGTAGGCAATTTGCGGATTGCGTAACTACCCTCAGCCGGACACTCGCTTGCGCCGGTTATCGATGTAGTCGACCAGCACGTATTCTCCCAAGTTCTCGCTGCTGCTGTAGAATGCCCGGCCCCGATTGATTCGGGTCATGCGATCCACGAAGTTCACCAGCTGGTAGTTGTTTTCGAGCATGAAGGTGTTGATTACGATGCCTTCCTGGGTGCATCGCCGCACTTCTTTCAGCGTTTCCAGCTCGGTTCGATAGCTGGGTGGATAGGCGAAGTACGCCTGGTCGCCCTCCAGGTGGGCGGTAGGTTCGCCGTCGGTAATGACCAGAATTTGGCGAGCGCCGCCCTTCTCCCTGGACAGCAACTTGCGCGACAGCATCAGCGCGTGGTGAAGATTGGTGCCCGAAACCCAGTTGTTCCATGTCAATCCGGCCAGGTCTTCTTCCTCCAGCTCGCGGGCATAATCGGAGAAGCCCACCACATGGAGGGTGTCCCGTGGGTATTGCTGGCGGATCAGGGCGAACAGGGCGAGGGTCACCTTCTTGGCCGCCGCCCAGTTGTTGAACAGACCCATGGAGCGGCTCTGGTCGAGCAGCACGATGGTGGCGGCCCGCGTCATGTGCTCGTTGCGGTAGATTTCAAAGTCGTCGGGACGCAGTTGGACTGGGGTTTGCTGACCGCCACGCACGACGGCGTTCTTAATGGTGGCCTGCAGGTCGAGTTGGAGCGGGTCGCCGAACTCGTAGGTCTTGGTATCGCCCAGCAGGTCGCCGCCGGCGCCGCGAGTGTCCAGCTCGTGGTTGCCGATACGGTCCTTTTTGAGGCGCTGGAAGACTTCACGCATGGCCTTTTGCCCGATGCGCCTGATGCCACGAGCGGTGAGGGACAGGTCGTCGTCGCCGGTGATGTACCCGGCTTCCTTGAGCATCTGTCGCAGGCGGTCCATTTCTTCCCAGGCGCGGCGGGCCTCTTCGCCGAGCAGTTCGGCCAGTTGCTCCGGGTCCACGTCGTCTAGGTTGCCGGTGCGCATGGCTTGTTGCAAGGATTGTTCCAGCCGGTCCAACGACTGCATCTGTTCCATGGCCGCCATGGCCTGATCCAACGTCATGCTGTCATCGCCAAGGAACGGATACTGTCGGGCCAGTTCGTCGGGCGGCATCAACGACTGCATCAGGCTGGCGAATTCGGCCATTTCGTCCATGAGCCGCGGGTCCATGGCAGACTGCATGGCGTCTTCCAACTCCCGCCGGGCGTCGGGCGACAGGCTGTCCATTAGGGACTGCATCTGGGCCATCTGCTGCTGGATCCGCTCCATCAATTCGTCCAGACTCTGAGGCGGGTCGTCACCGAACATGGGCCCCCACTTCTGCATGAAATTCTCAAAGCCGGGGTCGCGACCCTCCATGCGATCACGGAGCATCTGGTTGAGGTCGCGCATCATTTCGCGCATGGCCTCCATCTGCTCCGGGGACATATTCTGCATCTGGTCGCGCATTTGCTGGGAAACGTTCTGGGCCATCTGGCTCTTCAGCAGGTCCAGCAATTCCTGGAACTGCCGCTGCGCGTCCGGGTCCATGAAGTCGTAGTCCATGAGTACCTGAATCTGACCACCGATGCCGTCGGGCAGGTCGTCCAGCTTGTCCAGGTTGCGCTGGGCGCGTTCTTGCAGCAGCCGGTTCAACGCCCGCTGTTGTTCCTTCCCCTCCATGTCCTCAGGTTCGGGGCGGTCCGCCGCCTCGTCCAGCCGGCGTTGGATGCCCTCGCGTTCGGCGCGCAGGATATTGTCCAGCCGCTCTTTGAGGTCATCGACCACAGAATCCAGGTTGCTCTGCTGCAACTGCTGGCGGCGCTGCTGTTTCAACTGTTCCATCAGCTGCCGCAGGTTGGGCATCTGCGAGCCGTCGCGATCCTGCATCCCATTGCGGAACAGGTCGCGCAGGGCGCGGGACAGGTCGCCGTGCTGCAGCAGATCATCTGACAGCGCGTCCATCAAATCGCTGGCGTCAATGTCAAAGATCTGCTGAGAGCCATCCCACTGGGAGTAACGGTAGCGTTGGTACAGCATGGGCGACCTCCGGCCGAGCCGGCGTGCGTGGCGGCGACAATGGGCGGATGATAACACAGGCCGCCGACAGGGGCGGAGCGTTCACACCAACTGGGCGCCCAGTATCTTGACCATGTGATCCAGGGCCCACCGGTGCGCCTCGTCGTCAAAGGAGGCCACGCAGTCTTGGGGGATCTCGACGGCGTAGTCGCGGTTGCGCGCGTCGGAGGTGGTGTGCATGACGCAGATGTCAGTGCACACCCCGCAGATGATCACCTTGTCTGGGTTCAGGCTGGCCAGTCGTTCTTCGAGGTCGGTATTGAAGAATCCGCTGTAGCGGTTCTTGGGCACCACGTTGGACTCGCGCACCCACTGGGCCAGTTCGGATATGACCTCGGGTTCTTCGGTGCCGATGACGCAATGCACCGGGAACATCTGGAATTCCAGGTCGTCGGGCAGGTGGTGATCGGATATGAACAGGATGGCCGCCCCGGATTCCGCTTCGCGGCGCAGCAAGGCTTGCACCGGCGGGATGATCTGGCGGGCGGCGTCTCCGCAATAGAGGTTGTGGCCAGGTTCCAGGAACCCACGCACCATATCAACCACCAAAACCGCGTTAGCCATATTCGCTTGCCTCCGTGTGGTATCGGATCTCAGTTTCGTCCAGCTATTGGCTATCAGGCAAGACTAGAATGGAACGAATCCTGCCCTACAGAATTTGACGATAAGACGCCATCGTGGTAGGATTGAAGTGGTCGACAGGGCCCCGCTAGTTGGTCCGTTGGGCCGTTTGGCCCAGTCGGCCCCTCTTCTTATGTATATCATTTACTTGGACGAGTCCGGCACGTACACAGAGGCCCGCCAACACGAAGTGGCGGGCCTCGCTGTGTTTAAGCGGTACACATACCAAATCGCGCAGGGCGGACATCGTTGGGGCGCCCACGCGCAACTTGGCCGATATACCCTACTTCGCCCCCGCACGCAACACTCGCTTGTTGCAACTGGCCGATTTCGTGTCCAACGCCGTCTATAGGCGTTACGAAAATGGGGATGCCAGAACCTTTGACGCCATCATGCCTCGCTTTGACCAGGCGAATGGGAGGATCCACGGGTTGTTTCATTTGGCCAAAGAACCGTGGAGCTGTTACTGCCCGGCCTGTCTTTCCCGGCGCGTCCAAGCCTAGTTCGCCGGCGGAGCGAACGGCGCTCCGTCCACCAATACGCGCTTGATGACCGCGTTGCCCGAAGCGTCCAGCGACACCACCACCTTGACGTCTTGGGCCCTTTCGATGACGCGACCAGTACCCTCGGGCACGAAGTAGGTTCCGATGCCGAAATCGATGCGGCCCCGGTCGTTGATGCGCCCTCGAATGTACACCTCCGTGGATTCCGGCCGGCGCCATGATTGTTCCTCAGCGCACCATACGTCGCCACATTCGCGCAGCGTCACGAACACCTCGCTGCCCGCCGGACGGTCGCTGAGCCGCCGGCGCAACTCGGCGATTTCGTAGTCCAGAATGGCGTAGTCTCCCTGCAGCAGCGAACGCGGGTCCACGGGAACGGTTTGCAGCGTCACTTCCCGACCCTGCGTCAGGGCGGCCTCGCGTACAATGGTGAAGACCAACAGCCCAATGACCTGGGCCGCCACCAAGGCAAACAGCAGTACGGTGACGCGGCGGCTCATGCCGTAGCCTCGGATCCACGAATGCGGCGCACCAGCCGGCGACGCAGATATTCCATGCCGAACCCGCCGGCCAGCAATATAACGCCGGCCACGATGAAGGCCACCGACTGCCCGAGCAGGTCGAACCCAAACTCAAAGTAACGGGTGAACAGGGTTATGGCGAAAATAGCCACCGCCAAGTTGATCAGGTAGGCGCGGTTCCAGCGATAACCCGCTGCGATCATGGCCAACACTGCCGCCAGCATGACCAGATTAAATGCCCACCACAACCAGGCTCCGCCGAAGGCCAGCCCCAACCACATGGCGGCGGCGACCACGCCCATGGCCGCCAGGGCGCCGGCCTCCCACCAGATTCGACCGGACTGTTGGCCGGAGCCTCGCCAACCCGCGACGACCAGAATGGCCGCGGCGGCCAACCCGACGACGCCGGCCACCAGCCAGTACTCAACCGACAATCCGGCGAATGAGGGCCCGCCGTTTGCCAACTCCACCCACAGGGCGCTGAAACTCAGGGCGTAGATTGCGGCGGCGACCACCACCAGGCCAGATAGGTCGGACAGGCGGGCGAAGTGGCGCGTGGCTTCGAAGCGCGCTTGCATCCGGCTGGACGCGAAGAGGAACGCGCCCAGGGTGAGAAAAAGCGGCGCCATCAATGCCGTGTCTTCGTTACCCAGGTCCGGCAGCCATTCCTGCCCGCGAAATCCCGCCGCCGCCAGCAACAGGATGATGGACAACCCCAGCATCGCCCGCGCGCGGGTCACGTAGGCCAACGGAACGACGCCCAGGAACCAGCAGGCCAACAGGCTGGGGTGATTCACCGGAACGTGGTAGGTCTGGGCGACCAGGTGAATGGACGCTCCAAAGGCGACCGCGCCGAGCAGGATGATCGCCAGGCCGATGCGTTGGTAGCCCAACCGGTATCCGACGAGCCATCCGACTACGTAGATGGCCGGCGTGCCCGCCACCATCATCGCTAGCTTGGCGAACTTGGGAATCTCCGACCAATTGGCGGCGATAAAGGCGATAATGCCCAAGCCGATCAGCGCGGCGCCCATGATGGCGATGACGCTGACCACCCGGTTGCCGATGGCGCCGCTCCCGGATACGGGCTCAGCGGAGTCGTAACGCCCCAGGATGCCGGCGGCCTGTTCGTCAGAGATCAGGCCGTCTGCCACCCAGCCAGCCACCTCGGTGGGCAGACGCCGGACGAAATCGTCGCCAGGATGCGAGGGATTGTTGGGCGCTCCGGCCGTCATGGGTTCAAGCTCGCTCTCGTCGCAACGTCAGGTTCCGCCTACCCATCCATGCTAGCACATCGCGCCGGATTCACCACATGGCTTCAACCAGCCGAACGTTAGCGCAACCGAACGTTCGGGCCGACGTAAGCTGCCGGGTCGCGGTTGCGCCCGGCAATGCCAGACACCACATGAGGCCAGATGGCGTTGTAACGAGGCCGCCGCTGGCCTACGCGGAAACTGCGGCGTTGCCGTTTTCCAGCGCGTATCTGGAGTCCCGCTCCAGCATTTGAGACAGCCCCATCAGCTCGAAGGCGTCGGTGAGCGGGGTCATCTGGCCGACCAGATGCTCAGTGGTGCCCTTGGACTTCAACTCCCGCATGACCTTGCCGACCGTGTAAGCCACCGACATGAAGGCGCTGCCGGGGAAAATCACCATCTTGAAACCCAGCTGTTCCAATTCCGATACGTTGAGCAACGGCGACTTTCCTGTTTCGACGAAATTGTAGAGCAGGGGCAGGCTGGTGCGAGCCTTCACCTCGGCGGCTTCCTCCGCCGAGCGGATGGCCTCTACGAACAGGGCGTCGGCGCCGGCTTGGGTGAAGGCGTCGCAGCGTCGCATGGTGTCGTCCCAGCCGGTTACGGCGAGCGCGTCGGTGCGTACTATGATGGTGAAGTCGTCATCGGAGCGAGCGTCCACGGCGGCGCGGATCTTTTGCGTCATCTCGTCGATGGAAACCACCCGCTTGTCATCCAGGTGGCCGCACCGTTTGGGGAACTGCTGATCCTCGATGTGGACGGCGGCAACGCCGGCGCGTTCGTATTCGCGTATGGTGCGCCGAACGTTCATCGTGCCGCCGTATCCAGTGTCGGCGTCGGCGATTACGGGCGCGTCCACCGTTCCGGCGATGGCGGCGGCGTTGGCCAGCATTTCGGTCGCTGTCGCCAGGGCCAGGTCGGGATAACCGACGCGAGCCACCGAGGTTCCGGCTCCGGTCATGTACACGGCAGGGAAACCCGCCTGCTGGATGATGGCCGCCGTTAGGCAATCGTAGGCCCCCGGCGCGGTGATGATGCCCGGTTCGGCCAGTAGTTGGCGGAATCGTGTGGTGGATTTCATGGCGCAGCCCCCGTTTACGCGGTCATGCCGCCGTCTATGGTCAATGTTTGCCCGGTGATGTAGCTGGCGGCGGGACTGACCAGGTACAGCACGGCTGCGGCCACATCCTGAGCGGATCCAAATCGGCCGGCCGGCACCCGGGCCAGTACCTGGTTCCGTTGGTCATCGTTCAGACCCGCGGTCATGCCGCCAGCGTCGCCGCCTTCGATGAATCCGGGCGCCACCGCGTTGACGGTGATATTGCGGCTGGCCACCTCGCGCGCTACGGCCTTGGCCATCCCGATCTGCCCGGCCTTGGACGCCGCGTAGTTGGCCTGGCCCGGATTGCCGGACAGCCCAACCACCGACGAAATGTTGACGATCCTGCCGTAGCGTTGACGCACCATGAGTGGAATGGCGAATCTGGTGGGCAGGAAGGTGCCCCGAAGATTGACGGTCAGCACCTCGTCCCAATCCTCGGCGTTCATGCGCATCACCAGGCGGTCCCGGGTGATGCCAGCGTTGTTGACCAGGATGTCCAGCCGACCCAGGCGGTCTGCCGTGGTCTTGACCACGGCTTCGGCGGAGCTTTCGTCAGACACGTCGCCGGGAACCCTAAGGGCTTCGCCGCCGGCCGCTCTGATTTCGTCGATCACCCGGTCGGCGGCATCCGCGTTGGCCCGGTAGTTGACGCCCACCGACGCGCCGGCCGCGGCCAGCTCTCTGGCGATGGTTGCCCCGATGCCGCGCGAAGACCCCGTAACCAAGGCCGCCTGGCCGCTCAAGTCAATCGTGTACATGGCGCACCTATACCTTCAGGTATCAAGCGCTCCCGAATCGCGCAATTCGGCCAGCTCTTCCCTGAATCCCTCCACCAGATCTATGCTGTGGCATAGCAAGCCGGTGTTGATCGCTCCGGCGATGCCCTCTTCAGTCGATGAACCGTGTCCCACCATCACCAGGCCGTTCACACCGAATAGCGGTCCGCCCATGGTGCGAGGCAGGTTCATGTTGGTCCACAACGCGCCGCCGATTCGCCGAACCTGGTCCTCCGGCAAGAACTCGGCCAGCTGACGCTGCAAGTAGGGCGCCAAAGCGGAGCCCAATCCTTCAGCGAATTTGATCATTATATTGCCGATGAAACCGTCGCACACGATCACGTCGGCTTTGTTGGTGAAGAAGTCCATTCCTTCCACGTTGCCAACGAAGTTAAGATGACTGTTGGAGAACAGAGGATAGCTTTCCTGCACCTGGCGGTTTCCCTTGGCCGCCTCTTCTCCCACGCTGAGCAGGGCGACCCGGGGGTTTTCGATCAGCAGGCGGCGTCGGGCGAACACCACGCCCAGGGAAGCGAAGTTCAGCAATTGCGACGGCCGGGCATCCACGTTGCTGCCCAGATCAACCACGGTGGTATTGGGCGCCAAACCCAGGAAATTGCCGCCGATACAGGGGCGTTCCAACCCTTCCAGCAACCCCAGGACCATGGTGGCGGTGGCCATCGACGCCCCGGTGGAACCCACGGAAACAACCATGTCCGCTTCGCCGCCCCGCAGCAGTCCCATGGCCGTCGCGATCGACGAACGGGGTTTCCTACGCAGGGCGGAAATCGGCCGCTCGTCATCCTCTATTTTTCCCTCAGAGGCGACGATCCTAATGGGCAGTTCTCGGGCATCCGCGTTGCGCTTGGACAGTTCGGCGGCAACTGTTTCCTGGTCGCCCACCAGCGCAACGTGGAGCTGGGGGTGAGCGGCCACCGCCGCCAGGGCTCCGGGTACGGTCACTTCCGGCCCGTAGTCTCCGCCCATGGCGTCCAAAGCGATGCGCACCGGCGCGGTAATCCCATTACTGCTCATTGTCGAGTTGCCCCCTGCCGCATTATTCCAACCCGCAGGCTGGCCGTGCCGGTGATGATTCTGTCTCCATTCTTGGCGTTCCGGACTTCCACCCCGCAAGTTATGACCGTGTCGGATCTTTCGGTATTGACTTCGGCGGTATTGACTTCGCCAGCAACGACTTCGCCAGCATCGACGGCGGTGACGGTTCCCTGGGATTCCAGGGTGTCACCGGGGTAGGCCGCGCCGCGGAACCTGACGCGGAGGTTGCCAGAGGCAAGCCAATCGGTTCCGTATGCTTTGGTCAGCATTTCCGACACCAGCGCCAGCGTCAACATACCGTGGGCGATGACCCCGCCGAACCGGGTGGCATCCGCAAACTCGTCGTCGTAATGAATGCGATTGTCGTCTCCAGACGCCTGCCGATAGGCGTCGATGCTTTCTCGGGTGACGCGGCGTCGGATGACGGGCAGCGCGTCTCCCGCCGTAGCATAGTTGACCATCACGGTTCGGTCTCAGTCGTCTGGGTATGCGAGCCGGGTGGGTTATCTGGGCCAGGTGGGTTATCTGGGCCAGGTGGGTTATCCGGGTCTAGTTCGGTGGCCGTCGTCGGCAGCAGCACGGTGGTTCGGCCACGCTGCAACTCGGTCCCGCCGTCGGCGTCAGCGATGGAATAGCGCACGGTCAAGAACCGCAAGCCGCTCCGTTCGCGAGCCGGTTCGATTACTGCGCGGCCCGTTGCCTTCATCCCGATGCGCGCCGGCCCAACGGTTTCGACGTCCTGTAGACTGTGGATCGCTCCGTCGGGTAGCGAGAGGCGATCCAGCAACAGCCCCACCAGCCGCGCGGTCAGCATCAATGGAGGCAAAACTTCCATATTGCGGTAGATCGGCAGGTTGTCGCCCACCGCATCCAAGTAATGCCGCGCTGCGTCGGCGGTGATGTGCCAAGTTCCCAAGTCGATGGAGGTCTGGTCCACGGGCGTCCCACGGCGCGGCTGCACGGTATCTCCGGCGCGCGCCGATACACTATACACCATGACCGATCAGGCCTTGGAAAGGCCGAAATCCTCAACCGCCATATTGGAAAGATAATCGCCAATCACCAGCGAAGACGTGGCGCCCGGCGAAGGAGCGTTAAGCACGTGCAGCGCCTTCTGCCCGCGCAGGATGTGAAAATCGTCCAGGATGGCGCCCGATGACGACACGGCCTGGGCTCGTACTCCGCTACCGCCGGGTTCCAGGTCGCCAGAACGTATTTCTGGTATCAGCTTCTGTAGGTCTCCCACGAACACTGACTTGCTGTAGGAACGGTGCATCTCCCTCATGCCGGTGCGCCAGTGCCGGGCGGTCATCTTCCAGAAACCTGGGAACGTCAGCGCGCCCGCTGTTTCGCCCAGGCTGACGTTGCCTTTGCGGTAACCCTCCCGGGCCCACGCCAGAACCGCGTTGGGTCCTGCCTCCACGTATCCGTGGATGTTCCGCGTGTAGTGGACGCCAAGGAACGGGAACCTGGGATCTGGCACCGGATAGATCAGCCCCTTCACCAAGTGATGCGATGACGCGGCGAGTTTGTAGTATTCACCGCGGAACGGAATGATGCGCACGTCGGTCTCCTCGCCCATCATCCTTGCCAGCCGGTCGGCGTACAGCCCGCCGCAGTTGATGACGTGCTTCGTCTGCAGGGCGCCGCGCTCGGTTTCCAGGGCAGTTCCGCCGTCAGTCTGCCTCGCCTGCTTTACCGCCGCTCCCGTGAATATATCCCCGCCGGCCGACTGGAACTTGCCGGCATACGCGTTGGCCACGCGCACGTAGTCCACAATGCCAGTGTGCGGAGCCCACAGGGCTCGCACGCCCCGTGTATGGGGTTCTATTTCCGCCAGCCGGTCCGGTTCCACGATTTCCAGGTCGGGCACACCGTTGGCGACGCCCCGTTCGTAGAGATCTTGCAGGCGACCCAACTCGCTCTCGTGGGTTGCCACGATCACCTTGCCGCATGGGTCATGCTCAATTTCGTTTTCCTCGCAGAACGCCAACAGCCGGTCTTTGCCACCTACGCAGAAGCGAGCCTTCCAAGAACCGGGCCGGTAGTAAATGCCGGAGTGGATAACGCCGCTATTGTGGCCCGTTTGGTGCTGGGCCAAGCGCTCCTCTTTCTCGATGACGGCGACGCTCAAGTCCGGCGACCGCTCCAGCAACTGCATGGCGGTGGACAACCCGATGATGCCGCCGCCCACAATCGCCACGTCGTAACGGCGGGTTTCCACCGAGTCGGAACCGTTTGTGTTCGCCGCCATTTTGTGCCTCCAAATCAGCGCCTGCGGAGCAACCCTGCGCGGACTGCGGCCTCATGCCGAGGGCGGCCCGGGCTCCGCGGGCTTCCGGGTGTCGGGGCGCATTATACACTCGGCGCCGCATGGTCTCCTCACGCATACCCATTTTGCGGCGATCGTGCTTGCGATGCCTAAGGCCGACGCGTGCCAGGTACACTGCCGACGAAACGTTGCCCTACGGGTCGCCGGCGCCGTCGGGTCTGAGTACGCTGCGGGATGGGCAGAGCGATGGGGCGCATCCGACAGGTCGAGATTGCCGCGCTTCGACCGCAATATCTGTGTTGATGGTCAAGGCAGGGGATTGGCGCGATGGTGGCGCTGCCTGTGATGGTGGCGCTGCCTGTGATGATGGCGCTGCTTGCGATGGTGGCGCTGCTTGCGATGGTGGCGCTGCCTGTGATGATGGCGCTGCTTGCGATGATGGGTTTATGGTCGTTGGTTGTGGTCGACGGGATTGCCGCGGCCTTGGATATCGCCATGACCCGTGTACGGAACCCGGAGCGGGTCAGGCTGAAATTCGCGTTGCGTCAATCATCGCCCGTAGTTATGCTTACGGCGCTATGACTACAGCGCCGCAGGATTTCACCCGCGGCATCGCCCGGTTCGCCGCCGATGTCGCCAACCACCCCGACGAACTGCCGGAACCCGTCGCCGATCTCTGCCGGGACATGATGCTCAACGGCGCCGCGGCAGCGTTGGCCGGAGCCGCCCACCCCGACGGCATCGCCCTGGCCCGGGGGCTGCGCGCCATGGGTGGCAACGGTCGCAGCACCATAATCGGCATGGGACAGCGCACCTCTCCCATCTACGCCGCCTTGGTCAACGGGAGCCTGATCCGACTGCTTGATTTCGACGACGACCTATTCGACGGGACCAGAGCCCACGCATCTCTGGCGCATCCCACCGCCTCGGTGTTTCCCGCGGTGATGGCCCTGGGGGAGATGCACGGCTATCCGGGGAATTCAACGCTGGCGGCGTTCGCGGTGGGTTGCGAAGTAGTCGCCCGTTGGTCAGCGGTTCCGCAGATCGGGGGCGCCGCCGGATCCATGGGCGCCGCGGTCGCCTCGGCCATGCTAGTCAGTCCCGACGAGGCCACCGTCGCCAACGCTATCGGTCTGGCCGCGACCGCAGCGGATTCCGGCATCGCTTATCAATCCGAAGGAGCCACCGCCATCGCTGGCGGGCAGGCTGCCATGCACGGGACGCTGGCCGCCATCGCGGCCGCTGAGGGTATCCAGGCCGCGCCGTGGTCCAACGCTGTCGCCGCCGACGCGCTGGCCAACCTGGGCCGGGACTGGCGTCTGCTCGATCCTGGCGTGGCGCTGCGTCCGTATCCCTGCCATCCCGCCGCCCACAGCGTCATCGACGCGATTTTGGCGCTGTTGCAGCTCCACCGCTTCGAGTCCGACCAGATAGCTTCCGCGCATGTTGGCGTGCCGGCGGAAACCCTGCGCTGTCTGCCCCACTCGCTGCCAGCAGATGGATGGCAGGCCCGCGCGTCCATCGGGTTCATCGCCGCGGCGACGCTGCGCCACGGGCCACCGCTGATCAATTTCTTCTCCGAAGCCGCCGTTCGGGACGAAGGAGTGCGGGCCGTGATGGAACGCGTTTCCGTGGAGGCGACTCTGCGCTCCTCACCGTTGGCGTCCAACCCAGCCGAGGTGTCGGTAACCTTGACCGACGGGCAGGTTCTACGCCACCGGGCTGACCATCCACGAGGCGTCCCCGCCATGCCGTTGGACGCCGAGGAGCTGGAGGCCAAGTTCCTGTACTGCACTCGTTACATCTTGCCGGCCGACCACATCGATGAGGCCATCGGGAGCTTCCGGGGCATCGCCCAAATCGAGAACGTGACCGGCATGGCTTCGGTGCTTGGCGGCTGATCCTAAAGCCGTGTTCTGGCCAACGACCGTCAAGCCGCGGCCGAGCGTCGCCGTTGGTCGCGGACAACGAGATTGCCTCCCTTCGCTGGTAACGACTCGCTGGCAACGACCTGTTACCCTGTCAATCTCTGGGGTCGCGCGGCGCCCTAGTCGCTCGCCCAAAGACTGGCGTCATTCAACGCCGTTTATGTGGCGTCTCAATGTTCCGACATCCCACTTGAAGGAGGCAAATGACCATGAAAGGAATCCGCGCTTACGAAACCGGCGAACCCAGCGTGCTGAAGTATGAAGACATGCCCGAACCGTCGCCCGGACCCGGGCAGGCCGTGGTGGCAATTCGCAACATCGGCGTCAACTACACTGACGTATCCAGCCGGAAGGGAACCAACCCGCCGGCCGCTTTCCCTTGGACCCCAGGGCGGGAGGCATCCGGCGTGGTAACGGCGATTGGCGAAGGCGTAACCGAGGTGTCGGTGGGTGACCGCGTCGCCTACGCGATGCACACGGGATCCTACGCCGAGCAGCAGGCCGTTCCCGCTTGGTTGCTGGTTCGCATCCCCGACGATATGGACTTCGAGACCGGCGCCGCGACTCTGCTGCAGTGCATGACGGCGCATTTCCTAGTGAACGACATCACGCCTCTGCAGCCCGGCCACCGGGCGTTGGTGCACGCCGGAGCCGGCGGCATGGGCTTGCTGCTGATCCAGATGCTCAAGCGCCGGGGCATCCACGTGTACACCACCGTGTCCACCGACGAGAAGGCCGCCCTGGCCCGCGAAGCTGGCGCGGACGACGTGATCCTGTACACCAGGCAGGATTTCGAGGAGGAGATCCGGCGCATGACCAACGGCGAAGGCGTCAAGATAATCTACGACGCTGTGGGGGCCACGACCTTCGAGAAGGGCCTGCGCGTTCTGGGGCGCCGGGGTAGCATGTGTCTGTACGGGCAGGCCGGCGGACCCGTGGGTTTGGTGGACTCGGGAATGCTGCGCAACGGTTCCCTGTTCCTGACCCGTCCAACGTTGGGAGATTACACCGCAACCCGCTCTGAACTGCTGCAACGCGCCGAGGAATGCCTTGCTTGGGTGCAGTCCGGCGCCGTCAAGCTCAATGTCAGTCTGAACCTGCCGCTTTCGGAAGCCGCCGAAGCCCATCGCAGGCTGGAAGGCAGGGAAACCACGGGCAAAATCCTGCTCACCCCCTGAGCGGGATTGCATGATATGATGCGAATTGCAGAACTGCCCCAAGCAATTCGATCCACAATCAATGACTGGCGGGTTTGGGTGACGCTGTCGCTGACCGCGGCGTTGGTCATCAACGAAAGCATCACGGGGATTCGGGAAGGACAGACTATTGCCAACGCTTTGACCCGGATGCCGTTGTACAACGTAGCCTACCTGTTGCTGGTGACCAGCATAATCTCGCAGGCTGTCATCGGATCGGTACCTTTGGCGATTGGAGTGATCATGACGCTGTACGACATCGCGCTGGAGAGGCGCCGGAAGTGGCGAGAAGAGGCGGAACAAGCCAAGGAGATTGGAGCCAGAGAGGGCCTCGAGAAGGGACGCGCTGAGGGACGCGCTGAGGGACGGGAATCGCTGCTGCGGGCACAAATCGCGGCGGTGCTGGCCAACGAGAACCTGTCTGCGGAGGACAAGAACATGGTCATCTCGATCCTGACATCGGCGACTCAGGAGTAGCCACCAACGCGGCCGTGGTTGCCCTTGAGACTGATCGGCAGGCGCCGCGGGTTTCGGCGGGCCGCTTTGGTGTCCGGCGGGTTGAACCATTGCTGCTGTCAGCAAGACAGTGAATGATTCGCGATGTTCTCCGGGCGCCAGCGCCGCCGGAACTGGCTCGGCCAGCCGAATCGTTTCCCGGCCAGCCGCTGAATGGGGTGATCCGCGTTGCCTAACGTACGTTTCCACACTGGCGACCTTGTTCCCCCGGTGCAATCGCTGGAAGACTATTTCCGGGCGGGCGGAGTTTCAATCATTCAGGCGGCGTTCGCGCATTCGTTTTTTGTGGATCCAAACGCGGTACGCGTGAGAACGCCGTACAATCCACAGCGGGCCAGGCGCAGCCGCGAACACTATCCAGGCCTCGACAAAGGCAGCGCCGCCATTTGGCAGGGAGACGGTCGAGAAATCCGCTTGGACGACAACCAATATGCCCAATCGGCATGGGCGGGGTACACGGGTCATCGCCTTGCGCGTGGCTCCGGCTACGGACTGCGCCACATCTGGGGAAATACTCACAACCCCGACGCCTTCACCGCCGGTTGGAATTTCTGCTACATGCCATTCTGGGCCGGTATGTTGACCGAAGACCAGCACCCCCATCCGGAATTGCAGAAGGCCATCCGACAGGCATCTTGGGACCTCTATTTTTCTGATGATCCAGTATGTCAAATCCCTGAGTTTGTCGAGAATCCCGGCCTAGATTTGGGATCGATGTTGGGTCAGCAACCGCTGCTGATCCTAGCGCAGGAAGCTACGGCCAAACCGACAAGGCAGCGTCAGGATGCAACCAACGGCGATGACGACGAGGAATTCGTACAGCGCGTGAAAGCGATTAGAACGAAGGCTCACCAAAGTTGGTCCAACATCTGTAAAGCTGTCAAGGCGCTGCAAGGCAAGGATCACGAGCCTTTCGGTACGCGCAATGTGGAGAATAGCGCGAAGTCCTGCGTCCGCAAGATACTGCGGGAAACCGAATTGACCGCCGCGCAGCTCGAGGACTGGCTGGCCGGGAACGGACGCTGCTAAAGCCGTTGACGCCCGCAACCTCTCCGCCATACAATGACGCTGACAAATCCGAATACCCTACCGCTGTGAAGGGGATTAGTACACGTCTAGCGAGGCCCAGAGAGCCGGAGTAGCTGTGAACCGGCGCCAGGCGCAGACGTCAAATGGACCCCGGAGCCGTTCGTCGAAAGGATTGGCCTCTGCCTCCAGAGCCACCGAGTAGGCCGGACCGCATGGGCCCCGTTACCGGCCTGCAACACACCATTCGCAGGGTGGCATCGCGACCGTTTGGCTCGTCCCGCAGGGGACGGGCCTTCTGCATTGTCACTCCGCCAAAATTTCACCCCACCAAATCAATGGACGAACTGCCGTGAGCTCCTACTACCCCACTTTGGAACAAGTTCGGTCACTGGCGAATCAGGGCAACCTCTGTCCCGTCTATCGCACCATCAACGCTGACCTGGAAACCCCGGTCTCAGCGTATCTGAAGGTTGCCCGTCCGCCCTACTCCTTCCTGCTAGAGTCCGTGGCTGGCGGCGAGCGCATCGGCCGCTACAGCTTCATCGGAACCGAACCGTATGACGTCTTCAGCACCGGCAATGATGAGCCTTCCGGCCCGGTGGACCCGCTCACCCTGGTGCAGGAGGAGATGGATACCTTTGATCTGATCCCTGTTGATGGTTTGCCGCCGTTCCACGGTGGCGGCGTGGGCTACGTGGCTTATGACGCCGTGCACTACTTCGAGCCCCGTGTGCCCATGCTCGAATCAGACCCACAGGGTCTGCCTGAGTCGGTGTTCATGTTCACCGACACTCTGCTGGTGTTCGACCACCTGCGCCACGACATCAAGGTGGTGAGCCACGCGCGGTTGGACGACGATATCGAAGCCGCCTACAACGCCGCCATCGCCAAGATCGAGCGCATGGTGGATCGGCTCTCCCGACCCCTGGAGGTTCCGGTGGAGTTGACGCAGCCACCCGTTTTGCCTACGGGCGGCGAGACTCAGTCCAACTTCACCGTTCCCGAGTACGAGGCGGTGGTGGATAAGTGCATCGAGTACATCTACGCCGGAGACGTGATCCAGGTGGTCAATTCCCAACGGTTCAGCCGGCGCACCGACGCCCATCCCTTCCAGGTGTATCGGGCGCTGCGGGGCAGCAATCCCTCCCCTTACATGTACTATCTGGACCTCAACGGTTTCCAGATCGTGGGAGCCGCCATTGAAACCGTGGCCAAGGTGGAGGACGGCATCGTGGCCACCCATCCCATCGCTGGCACCCGTCCTCGCGGGCAGACCCCGGCCGAGGACGCCGCCCTGGAGGCGGAACTGAAGGGAAGCGAAAAACAGCGCGCCGAGCACATCATGCTCCTCGACCTGGGGCGCAATGACATCGGCCGGGTCAGCGTGCCCGGCACCGTCAACGTAACTCAATACATGGACGTGGAGCGATTCTCCCACGTGATGCACCTGGTTTCCCACGTGGAAGGGCAACTGCGGAGTGACATGACCCCCTACGACGCTCTGCGGGCCTGCTTTCCCGCCGGCACAGTGTCTGGCGCGCCCAAGATACGGGCCATGGAAATAATCGCCGAGGTTGAACAGGAACGCCGCGGCCCCTACGGCGGGGCGGTGGCCTACTTCGGATACAACGGCAACATGGACACCGCTTTGGTATTGCGTACCGGCATATTCAAAGATGGCGTGATGTACGTCCAGGCCGGCGGCGGCGTGGTGGCCGACAGCGTAGCCGAGGACGAATACATGGAAACCCGCCACAAGTCCGGCGCCATGATGCGCGCCATCGACGCGGTTGAAGGCGCCGCTTGAAACGCGTTCCCATAGTTGCCATCGCAACGGAGGTTCATATGCTCAAATCCTTCTTCCACACCGGCTTCATCGTCAAGGATCTGGAGGCCGCCATTGACTTCTACACCGATGTTCTGGGCCTCACCTTGACCATGCGCACCGAGCGGGTTGGCGAGTTTCCAACCACGTTGCTGGGCTTCCCAGACACCCACATCAGAGGCGCGTTCTTCGACATGGGCGACGGCCACCAACTGGAACTGATCCAGTACGTCAATCCGGTGGGTGGTTACGCCGATTTCGACAAGAATGACGTGCGCGCGGCCCACTTGGCTTTCTATGTTGAGGACATTGACGCCTTCTACGAAAAGACCAGGCGCCGCGGCCTGACCTACCCGACGCCTCCGGTTCCCATGTACGATGACGCCGGCAATTTGGCCCGCAAGGCGTCATACTGCCAGGACCCGGACGGCAACTGGCTGGAACTGGTGGAGCTCTACTGATGCTCTTGCTCATCGACAACTACGACAGTTTTACCTACAACCTTTACCAGTACCTGTGCGAGCTGGGCGCCGAGGTTGAAGTCGTCCGCAACGACAAGACCACCGTGGCAGCCATCGAGGCGATGCGACCCGAAGGCATTGTGGTATCGCCCGGCCCGTGCACGCCTCGGGAGGCCGGCATATCCAACGAAGTGATTCGCCACTTCGGACCGCGTTTGCCGGTGCTGGGCGTCTGTTTGGGCCATCAGTGCATCGGCGACGCTTACGGCGCGACCGTGGACCGAGCCGGCGAAATCCGCCACGGCAAGACCTCCCAGATTCACCACGACGGCAGGGGGGTGTACGAGGGATTGCCCAATCCCTTCGAAGCCATCCGTTACCACAGCCTGGTAATCTACCCCGAGACCCTGCCCGATTTCCTCGAAGTCACCGCCTGGACCGACAACGGGCTCATCATGGGGGTTCGGCACAGGGAGCTGCCGGTGGAGGGAATCCAGTTTCACCCGGAGTCCATAATGACCGCGGTGGGGCACGATCTACTGCGCAACTACCTGCGGCAGGTCGCCGATTTCCACGGCCACGCCTGAAGTTTCGCCTGCCCTATCTGCGATTGCGAAGAACTATTTCCCTTTTCCTCTCCGGGAGTTTTCCGCATAACGCTCTGGGGAGTTTTGCCTCCAGCGCCGCGGGGAGTTGTCCCTGCTGTCCACGCGGAGGTATCGCCCTCTGTCATTGCGAGGCCGAAGGCCGTGGCAATTTCGTTGACCGCAACCAACGGCCGTTCGCACCTGCTCCGACCCAGCGGCCGTTCGCCCAAGCGTCGAGATTGCCGCGTCGCTATCGCTCCTCGCAATGACAGTTCGGTGATGCGAGCGCCCCCACTGCGCAAAACGCCAGCAATTCCTCTTGACTCTCAAGACAGTTGCTGTCATCGCGAGCGGAGCGCGGCAATCTCGTTCATCGCAACGCGCGGCCGTTCGCCCCCCGCCCCCCCGCCCAGGTGGCCCTTCGCCCGGGCATCGGGATTGCCGCGTCGCTGGCGCTCCTCGCAATGACAGTTGCTATAGTCATTGCGAGTGAAGCGCGGCAATCCCGACCACCCGCCGCTACCGGCACGAGCGACTGACCTCCGAAGAGTCGGGCAAAGGGGTCATCAGGCGCCGATGCGAGTTCCGTCCGGGTAGGTGTAGCCTACCCGGTCGCTATAGGCACCGGCGGTGGGGAAGATCTGCCGATACAGGCCGCGCGCCCGCCGCTTCACCACCGCGCCGGCGGCATCTTTGGTGGGGGTGGGCTTAGCGTTCTGCTCGCGGTAGAACTGCGACTGCAGCGGGCTGCCATCCTCCAGTTCCCAGATGCAGAGGTATCGCATGACGTTGTTGGCCTGGTCATCATCAGGGTCCAGCATGAATCGGCGCGCGCTGACGTAGCCGGGAATCGACATTCGCTCGGGCAGGTGCTCCTCGTTGTACCACTTGTTGAACACCTCGTCGTCCGCTTCGTCCACTTCCATCATGACCACGAGCACGGTCGTGCCAACCTGCTGGGTACTGACTTTGCTGCCATTGACGCTGGTCATTATCCACTCCTTTGGTATCGCGCGATGATGCTCAAATGGTGGGACAACTGCGCCGCTGCCCGGGGTGCGATCCACCGACAGTCGCCGCGCTTGCCTTGATTCCATTCGCTGACGTGGCTAAGGGCCGGGGTACAGCATCCGGTTTTTCAACTCCCCGTAATGGCGTTGACATCGCGTAGTTGTCCTGGGTCTATTCCACAAAGTGAAGCATGTTGTCGGGTATGGCGCACAGGAGGCCTGTGTAGTGTTCGCCGAGAAAAACCGTTGCGAAGCGCGCAAACGGTCAGGGATTAGCCCCGGCCCCGCCGATGGTCGCGGCGCATCACAGCGCCGCCCGCACCCGCTCAGGAGCGCAGGCTTCCATCACAGCTTGGATGGACGCGATTTCGGGACGGGCGGCGATGACACGCACCAGGGCCACGTCCAGCCCCTCGGCCAGCTTGGCGAAGGCGGCGGCGGCGCCTTCGGGCTTGCCATAGTAGCCCACGGCCAGCAGCGCGTCTGACGGGTAGGCGTCGGCCACGGCGTCCATATCGCCGCCTTCGCGCCGGATGGCGTCGGCGCCGGCCAGTTCCTCGGTGTAGCCCATGCGCTCAAAGTGGGCGCGGTAGCCGAACTGCCGTTCCCGCTCGGTGGGGACTGATCCGCCCAGGGGATACCCCAAGCAGTTCTTGGCGAAGGCGCGGCGGGCAACGCTTTCATTGTCGTCCACGCAGATGCGAATGTACTCCACAACCTTGACCTCGGAGGGATCGCGTCCCACCCGCTCCGCGCCCTCGGCGATGCGCGCGCGGCTCCAAGCGATTTGATCAGGGGTGCACCAATTCAGGCAAACCCCGTCGGCGATTTCGCCGGCCAGACGCAGCATCTCGGGCCCCAGCGTACCGAGATAAACCGGGGTGTTGGGCGCGGGCCGGATGGCCATGCGGATGTTGTTATAGTTGATGTGCTCGCCCTGGTAGGTTACTCGCTCCCCGCGCACCAGGCCGCGCACTGTGGTCAGGTAGTCCCGCATCAGGTTGAGCGCCGACACTCTGGGAAATCCCAGGTCGCGGCGGTTGGCGGGGCGATAGGCGCTGCCAGAACCGATGCCCATGATGAACTTGCCGCCGGTTTGCTGGCTCAGAGTGCCGCCGGACATGGCGAATCCGATGGGAGTGCGATACATCACGGGCGAGACGCCGATGCCGGTGGGGAGGCCGCCATCAACCACGTCGCAGCTGGCCTGCCAACGCCGGGCGCAGACCTGGAAGGAGTCGGTTCCGATGTTCTCGGGCGTCCAGATGCTCTCGTAGCCCAGTTGCGCCGCTTCACGGGCCAGATTCGCCTGATCGTCCCAGTTCATGCCCAGGGTGTGGTCCAGTCCGACGCCGATTTCCATTGAGGTTCCTCCTGCGGGGATCAGTTAGTTTTTGGTTTGGGCACGATTGTACCACGCAGGAAACTCGCGCCCAGTGGCGGCTACTTTGACAGGGCGCCGCGGCAATGTCCGCGGGATTGGCGATCCCGGGCTCGGTTGGTCGCAGGGTGTCGGCAAGGCGCCGATGCTATAATCACCGCCGCCTTTCGAGGGAGGGAAATCTAGGGAGGGAAATCGAGGGAGGGAGTACGCAGTTGGCCACACTGCTGGGTGGGCGAGCGAGCGAAACGTTCGGCTCGTTCCGACACCGCGACTTCTCGCTGGTTTGGGTTTCGGCGAACATCGCCATGGTCGGCCGGCAGATGGAAATAATCGCCATTCTCTGGCTGGTGCTGGAGCTGACAAATAACGCCGTACTAGTGGGGCTGGCCGGCGCCGCTCCCCTGAGTCTTGCGTTCCTGTCCGTGTTCGCCGGCGCGGTGGTGGACCGGATGCCGCGTCGCCTGCTGCTTGCTGCCATGCAGTTCATCGCCGGAGCGCTGGCGCTCGTCCTGATGGCGCTGCTGGTGATGGACGCGCTGAAGGTGTGGATGATTTTCGTGGTGATCATGGGCGGCGGAGTGTTCCGCACCTTTGAATTGCCGGTCACCAACGCCTTGCTGATCGACACGGTTTCTCGCCAACGTCTGACCAACGCGGTGGCGATGCTGGGATTCGGTCAGAACCTGACCCAGTTCGTCGGTCCGATAGTGGCGGGCTTCTTGTACGGCCCGCTGACTCCGGGAGGCCTGTTCACCTTCATCGGCGCGCTTTATTTTGTCGGCGGGGCGCTGGCGTTGTTGGTGCGAACCCGCAACAGCGCCGTTGGAAACACGACCCCACGCCAGATCATCCTCGGCGTGGCGGCTGGTCTGCGGCACGTCTGGCAGCGCAAAGAGCTCTTCATGGCGCTGCTCATCGCCGCCATGTACAACGTTACGGGTTTTCCCTTCACCACGGCGTTGATGCCCATCTTCGCCAGCGACACCCTGATGGGCGGAGTGCAGGCCCTGGGTCTGCTGAACGGAGCGATGGGCGCGGGCGCCGTGCTGGGCGCGCTGGTGGTGGCCGGCTTGGGCCGGGTGCGTCGGCAGGGCTGGTGGCTGGTTTGGGCGGTCAACGGCGGCTGGCACGGTTCGATGATCCTGTTCGCCATCGTAGTGATGACGCTGCCGGGGCTGATGCCCTATGGCGCGGTTCTGGCGGTCGCCATGGCGATCAAGGTACTCACCGGCATCGGCCGTTCGGTGTCGCTAGTGTTGGTGATGACGGTGCTGATGGGCAACTCTGATGCCGAGTTTCGAGGCCGCATGGGCGGGATGCGAGTCCTGGCCATCCAGGCTCATTTTCCGGCCAGCGCGCTGAATGGATGGATGGTAACGCAGATCGGAGCGCCGCTAACGGCGTTGTACTTGGGAATCGCCGGGTCGGTTGCAGTGTTCCTGTGCCTGCTATCGCGCCGCCTGCGGGAGGCGTGACTGCCCGGTTGAAGTGCGTCTTGAGGATTATGTTAGCAGCTCAACGCGGAATCTAGTCGGGCGACGCTGAAAGTTCTTTTATCACGCGCCCTATGCCCTCGGGACTATCATATAGCGCGACGGTGAGTCCGCCGGGTCGGCCGTTGATGACGGTTGGTTGAGCAGATTCTGTATGAGGTTCTGAACGACGCCTACTTCATCAGGGCGGAGGTCCATTGGGCGGCCAATAGGGAAACGTTGTTCGTCCAAGAAATACTGCTATTGGTGGTCCAATTCATGCCATGGCATCCGATCAATAGACTCTACGGCAGGGCGCACCTGCCCCCAGTGGACGACGTTCCGCGTTCCGTTGTCGAGGATTTGGCACATTCTGTCCGACGGGTATCCTTCCACAAATAGTCCGTGACTTATCGTCTGTACATGTTCAGCGATCGACACTGTTACTTCTCTGCGCAGGCTTGAAATTGGTTGTGATTCTGTCCGCTTTTATTGCCAAGGTTTTGGACAGTCCGGCCATTGGAGATCATCTCACGCCGACGCTACGCCGCCATCCCCATCTCTCGCAGCCGCGCTACCAAGTATTCCTGCGGCCGGTCGCCCTTGACCCGGTTGCAGCGCGCGCAAAGCAGTTGAAGGTTATCGCGATGTGGTCGCTGCTCCTAACCAGACCGGCCTTGCTTTCCCTGTCTTTCCCTATTCTGTAGCGCGAATAGGCATCGGCACGGGGCGTTGCGCCAGTTGGAGGGCAAGCGCCTGGGCGCCGCTGCGGTAGTCGACCAGCGACGGCCGATTGTCGTTGTCTATGGTCAAGGGGTCAACTGTCATGGAGATGCAGAGCAAGCTGGGACTTGCTCGTAGGAAAACGCTGGGATAATCATGCGGTCGCTGGCATGTTCGATGGTCAGCGCGCAAAGGCGGCCTGCGGCGTCCAATTCCAGCAGCGTGTCCTCATCAAGATCGCGGGTCTCGTCGACCTCGGCCGGATACAGCTCGATGTACAATGTGTCAGTATCCGCAAAGTATTTGACGTTCATGGCCTGAACCTCCGGTCAAAGAAAGCATTGTGGACCGTGATTCCATCGGGCAGAAGAACCACCCGCAAATACCTACCGTTCATTTCCGAAATGGACGCCCACCGTCTGATGCGTCCGTCAGCTTGTACTACCTCCTTGACTGGTTGGTCAATCACCCGCTGGATCCATTCCAGTGCGATGTAGGAGCGGTCTGGGCGGTTATGCTGGGTCTGAAAATACGACGTAAACTGCATCGCAATTGTAGTTTACTGTAGTGGGTCTGATCTGGGGATGTGGGTTAGGGCTACACCGTAACTACCCGCGCAGGATTTCCAGGTTGTCCCCCGTCCAGATGGTCCTATCAGCAAAATTCGGAGTCGTCATGGAATGATTCTAGCACGGCCGCGTGTTGACTTGCCGGTCGCCCGAACCTAGAATCGCCGCATTGCGTTGGAGAGTTGGCGCCAACAGAAACGGAAGTAACTCCAAGTTTCCGCCCGCCCGGGGGCAGCGCTTGGCGCTGTGTTATTTCAGGGCGGCGCTCTGGCTGCCCCAACCGCTGGGAGTTCATGTTCACGCCGCCTCCGCTGCGTCGGCGCGACGCTACCGGCTCGCCGGTGAAACCGCTGGCCACGTTCTGACGATCCGATTGCGTTGAGTTCGATTGATGACCTTGCCTATCTTCTCCACACACGACCAGGCTGCCAACCGGAAAGCTTGGGCGGATTGGTTGCGCCGCTCCGATTGGTTCCGCCTGCCTTCCCCTGATGGCGAGGTCAAGGAAGTCGACTCTCCCTGGGATCTGGGCGTCAAGTTGGCATTTGATCTTTGGCCGTCCAGCCAGGACGCGATTGACAACGAAGATTATGAATCGGAAGAGGCCGTAGAGGATGCGATCATACTCGGTTGCTACGGGGTTCGCGGCGACGGCGGGGCGATAGATCGTGAAGAGTTGCCAGAGCGCCTGCGCAACCAAATCCTGATGGCAGCCCGCGCCGCCCAAAGCGCTCTTCCCTACGCCAACGATGATGGAGACATAAACCGGGATTTCGTTGCGGACATGGTCCACGAGCGGGAATGGAATCTGGCCATCATCGGGGGTTGCCTAACTGCCATGTGGAAGTTTGATCCGTCGCCCATGCGCGGCGCAATCATGAGTCCGCGGGACGTAGCCCGACTGGTTGCCGACATCCTGGACGCCGCGCCGCCGTCGCTGATCACCGGCTCCGGCCACTAGTCTGCGGCGGAACCAATGGGGAATCTGGTAAGATTGCCGCGCATCTCGCGCGGCATTTGAATTTAGTTTCCCACCGGGGACACCCATATGATTGCAAACGACGACTACGGTTCGGGCCTCCTCGCCCCCTACCGAGTACTGGATCTCACCGACGGGCGGGGCCTGCTCTGCGGCAAGATCCTGGCCGACCTGGGCGCTGACGTGGTTCAGGTGGAACCGCCCGGAGGCAGCCCCGCGCGACGCATTGGGCCGTTCTATCAGGACCAGCCGGGACCGGAACGGAGCCTGTTCTGGTGGGCCAACTGCGCCAACAAGCGCGGCATCACGTTGGACATCGCCAAAACCGATGGGGCCACCTTGTTGCGTCGCCTGGTGGCCAACGCCGACTTTCTCATCGAGTCGGGCGATCCCGGACTGATGGCGTCCCTGGGCCTGGCCTATCCTGACCTGCTGGCCATCAACCCCAGGCTCGTCATGGTGTCCATCACGGCGTTCGGGCAGGACGGGCCGTACGCCGACTACCTCGCTTCCGACATCGTAGGCATGGCGTTGGGTGGGTTCATGCATTTGACTGGCGACGGCGACCGCCCGCCGCTGCGGGTCAGTATGCCCCAGTTCTACCAGCACGGCAGCGCCGCCGGAGCCGCCGCCGCCATGATCGCCCACACGCATCGCCAACTGACCGGCGAAGGCCAGCATGTGGACATATCCTGCCAGCAAGCGGTGGCGCGCACCCTGGCCCACGCGCCGCAGTACTGGGACCTGGAGCAAACCATCCTGCGTCGCATGGGGGCGTACCGGGAATCGGCCGGCGGCACGTTCACCCGCATCAACTGGCCGTGCCGCGACGGCTACGTGAATTTCCAGCCCGGTGGCGGAACTGCAGGTGCGGCCCGCAGCGTCAGATCCCTGCTGGCGTGGATGACCGAAGAAGGCATGGGCAGCTCCGAACTGGACGCGGTGAACTGGGAGGAACTTGGCTACGGAACCGCCCGCGCCGAAATCATGGAGCAGACCGTTGCCGCTGTCGCCCCGTTTTTCATGTCCCACACCCGCAACGAACTGGCCGACGGCGCCCTGGAGCGGCGCATCCTGCTATTCCCGGTGGCGACGCCGTCGGACATCCTGGCCCACCGCCAATTGGCCGCCCGCGACTATTATGACCGCATCGAGATCCCCCACATCGGCGAGACGGTGACGTATCCCGGCCACTTTGTCAAAGACCTGCAAAATCCGCAAAGAGTCGGAGTGCGCCGGCCGGCGCCCCAGGTCGGGGAGCACAACCGGGAAATTCTAGGCGGCGAGTTGGGACTCAACGACCGGGATCTGGCCCGGTTGACGGAGTTGGGGGCGCTGTGAGGTGGAGAGCGCCTTGCGACCTCGCGGTGGTGGACGCCTGATCTTGCGGGGATGCGGACGTTTTTTCGTCTCCATGAGAGTTGACCAAAATCGAGCGGTCCGCAATTGCGTGGCTCCCGGATCATTGGCGGGGAGTCGATGCGCGGCTCCGGGCGCGGCTACCACACGCATCTACCGTTGACGGCCAGGCGAGGTCTTTCCACACCGTTTTGGAGTTGAACTGATGGCGGGTTTGCCACTGGAAGGGTTGAAAGTACTCGATTTCTGTTGGGTTGCTGTCGGTCCCATGACCACCAAATACCTGTCGGAGTACGGCGCCACCGTGTTGCGGGTGGAATCGGCCAAGCGGCCCGAGACCCTGCGCCGGGCCGGGCCCTTCGCTGGCGGGCAGTCGGGCGTCAACCGCTCCGGATACTTCGCCAACTACAACGCCAACAAGTACGGCCTGTCCATAGACATGGGCCACCCGCAGGCGCCCGAGTTGATTCTGCGCATGGCGGAATGGGCCGATGTGGTGACGGAGAACTTCACGCCCGGCACGTTGGAACGATGGGGGCTGGGCTACGACGCGCTCAGCAGCGTCAACCCTCGCATCGTGCTGTTCAGCGCGTCCATGTTGGGCCGCGGCGGGCCGATGCAAACCCAACCAGGATTCGGAGCCGTGCTGTCATCGCTGGCCGGCTACACCAACATCATCGGCTGGCCCGACCGCGGGCCAGTGAACCCCTACGGCGCGTACACCGACTTCGTTTGCCCCAAGTTCGCCGTGGCCGCCATCCTGGCCGCGGTGGATCGTCAACGCGCCACGGGAGTGGGCACGCATCTGGACATGTCGCAGCTGGAGACCAGTCTCCACTTCGGAGGGCCGATGCTGTTGGACGCCGCCGTGAATGGCCGGGACCCGGAACTGGTAGGCAACCGGCATACTGCCGCATCGCCCCATGGCGCCTACCCGTGCGCCACCGACGCCAACGGGGAGGCCGACCGCTGGATCGCGATCGCCGCGTTCACCGACGAACAGTGGGCGGCGTTGCGCGACGAAATGGCCGCCGACGGCGTGGACGAGGCGCTATCTGGCGAGTTTAGATCATTTCGCGGCCGCAAGGCCCACGAGGACAAGCTGGACGATATGATCGCCGGCTGGACGATCCGCTACGACCGGCACGAATTGATGCGGCGCTTGCAGTCGGTCGGGACGCCGGCTGGCGTGGTGAATGACACGCGAGATCTATTCGAGGACGCCCAGCTGAAACACCGCAACCACTTCACCTGGTTGGATCACCCTGAGATGGGTCCATACGCCACCGACTACACGGAGTCCCACCTGTCGGCGACGCCGGGTCGGTTGGATCGGCCAGCCCCGTTGCTGGGCCAGGACACAGAGTACGCGCTGCGTGAAATTGTCGGCCTGAGCGAAGCGGAATACAGGGAGTTGAAGGCGTCCGGCGCGTTAGAGTGAGGATGTGACCGAGATCACAGTAAAGACCATGCGGTCAGAAAATCGTGAGTCGCAACTCATACCGATAACCCGCTAGAGACTGATGGTCAGGCGGTATCGACCTCTCGAGGGAGATTCAATCAATCCGAAATCGCGTAGATATTGCAGTTGCTGCCTCAATTTGTCTCGCACCGTATGATTGTTGGGATATTGATCTGCGGCGGGCTCCCTGCAAACACTGTACAAATCTTCGACGCCAAACCCTGCCTCCGGCAGTTTTAGCGCTCCGGTCAGCGTCAGCCTCAACCAGCCCCTGAAGCCGGCGAGCAATTCTTCAGGATCCGATACTATGAATGACGACCGGTCGCCTGGGAAATCGTCGGGTTGATAGTTGGTTGCGTTAGCTGATGCGGCTGGATAGTTGGTGGCATCCAGCGCCGTTCTAAGCTCTATCAATGTCTTCTGCAGCGTTCTCTTGGGTTTGATGCTGGAACCAAACCCACTCAATACAGACCGGCTCAACTCCATTACAACGCGTGGATTGCGAGTTGCCAAGCCGCATTCCAAATTCCGGTACATGCCTGAATGGGTAACGTTTGCGGAAGTAACCAACGCGGCGACATCGTCCATGACGTAGACCTTGGCGTGAATGCCGCTCAGGGTCATTACGTCAACACCCTCCTGAGACAGCTGGCACAGAGCTTCCAAACTCGATGCTCGGACCGCAAAATCACGAAAGTCGGTGCGGGTGATCAAGGTGCGCTTCACCCTGGTTGCCGCCATGCGGTTCAATTCCACCAACGGCTGACCTACGTAAGGGCAGCCTATCAACAGTCTGGATTTGCACTGCCTGATGGCAGTCGCCAACCATTCAAACGTTGGGGTAGTAATGACGCTCCAATCTTGATCCATGCTTGTTTACTCCGTTTCTGCGCCCTCCGTGTCCAGCAGGGTTAGGGGGTGGCCCAGGCTGCGCAACGGCGCTTCCACTTGCTCGCGGTCGCCCACCACCAGGATGGTCAGCCGGTTGGGATTCAGGTATTCGGCCCCGACCCGACGCGCGTCGTCGAGGCTGACGCCGGCCAAGCGTGTCTCGAAGGACCGGAAGTAGTCGTCGGGCAGGTCGAACTGAGCTAGCGTCAACAGTTGGCCCAGCAACTGCGCCGGACGTTCGAACCCGGCGGGGTAGCCCAGCCGCAGGCCATTCTGCGCGTTGTTCAGTTCGTCATCGGTTAAGGGTCGCTCGTCACTGATGTGGGCAAATTCTTTCACGGTCTCGACCACTGCATCCCGGGTGACCGCGGTTTGCACGCTGCCTCCGGCCGACAGCAGCGACGGGGCGTTGTACCAGGCAATGGCGGAGTTGTAGCCGTAGGAGTAACCCTTGTCCTGCCGCAGGTTCCGGTTGAGTCTCGCCGAGAACTGCCCGCCGAACGCGTAGTTCAGAACCGACAGGGGCATGTGGTCAACGTGGCTGCGCTCGACCAGCGGCATCCCAGCTCGGATGACCGACTGGGCCGCGCCGGGCTTGTCGATCAGGTAGATGCGCGGGCCGTCGGCGTGGTCAGAGACACCGCCGTCGTCAACTCCGCGCGCTGGTCCCGGCGGCGCTGCCCAGTCGCCAAAACTCGATTCGGCGGCGGCCACCGCGTCATCAAGGGAAATGTCCCCGGATACCAACAGGCACATGCGGTCTGGTCGCACGGTTGCCAGGAGCCGGGCCATTAGGTCGGCGCGCTGGGCCGATTCTATCGTCGTTTCGCTACCCAGGTTGGAATGGGCGTAGGGCGAACTGGATCCCAGCGCCAGCGCCCCAAAATTGGAGTCAGCCACGAATCCGGCGTCGTCCTTGGCTCTCCGCAGGTCGGTCAAACGCTCCCGACGTACCCGTTCCAGTTCCCGCTCCGGGAAGTTGGCGTTACGAGCGACATCGGCGGCCAGATCCAGGGCGTATTGCCAATGCCGCGCCAGGGTTTCCGCGGTCAGTAGGGTGACTTCCTTGCGCGTTTCGGCGCCGAGCCTGGATCCGATATGTTCGAAGGCCGCGGAAATTTCCTGGCTGCTCCGGTTCGTGGTGCCTTCGTCCATCATGGCCGCCGTGAATGACGAAAGCCCGGGCAGTCCGGCCGGGTCTCCGGTGGAGCCGGCCCGAGCCAACAGCGCGAACGACACCAACGGCAAACCCGGTTTGTTGGCGACGATGATCTCGAGACCGTTGCTGAGGCGCTCGCGCCGTGGCGTCGGGGGAACGAACTTAGGAGCCGGGCCGCCGGCGGGCTGCGTGGCGCGGTCAATGGTCGCCGTCGCTGCGGACAGCGCCCGTTCGGGAACCACCCGCATCCTGACCTGACCGCCGCTCATGATTTGCCGGTGTACCCGCAGCACATCATCGCGAGTTACCTTCCGGTAGTCGTCCATCACCCGGTTCAGGCGACCCGGGTCGCCAGTGAAGGTATTGAAGTAGTTCAGCGCGTCGGCGCGCCCACCGAACCCGCCGACGCGGGACAGGGTGCGGTAGTGCTGCATCTCGATGCGGTTGATGGCCCGCTCGAACTCCTCGTCAGTGGGTGGTTCGGCGGCAATGCTGGCGAGTACTTCCTCGGCGGCTTTCTCCACCTCCGCCAGCGTGTGGCCCTCAGCCGGCGTAACCTCTATACGGAACTGTCCAGCGATCTCCGCGGCGTAGTAGCTGACCGAGGCTGATTGAGCGACCTGCTTTTCGTACACCAATTTGCGGTACATCCGGCTACTGTGTCCATCGGACAGAATGGCTCTGAGAATGTCGCTGGCGTCTTCATTGCCTGAAAGGTTGGCTGGCGCCAGCCACACGGCGTACAGCCGCGGCAGCGTCACCCGGTCGGTCATTTCCAGGTCAACTCGACCCGCCAGCAGCGAATCCGCCCGGGCGATGCGCCGGACGGCGGGCCCCGGGTCCAGGCTACTGAAATAACGTTCCACCAACTCCAACGCATTTCCAGGATCAATGTCGCCGGCGATGGCCAGGCTAGCGTTGGAAGGGGAATAGTAACGGCGGAAGAAATCCTTCACGTCGTCCAGGCTGGCGGCGTCCAGGTCCTCCTGCGAACCGATCGTCATCCAGTGATATGGGTGGGGCAGCGGAAACAGCGATTGCTGAATGTGCCAGTGCGCCATTCCATAGGGCCGGTTTTCGTAGCTTTGCCGGCGCTCGTTCTTGACCACGTCCCGTTCGGTGTCGAATCCGTCTTGGTCCAGGGCGTCCAGCAGGAACCCCATGCGGTCGGCCTCCAGCCATAACGCCAGCTCCAGGTAGTTGGACGGCACATCCTCCCAGTAGTTGGTGCGATCCCCGGTGGTTGAGCCATTGAGCGTCGCGCCGATCTTCTGCAGTGGCTCGAAATGGCTGGCCTTGTGGTGCTTGGTGCCGCGGAACATGATGTGTTCGAAAAGATGAGCGAAGCCCGTTCGACCCACCTCCTCGTCCTTGGAGCCGACGTGATACCACACGTTAACAGCGGCGACCGGTACGGAACGGTCCTGGTGCAGGATCACGTCCAGCCCGTTGGGCAGGGTGTGTTTTTCAAATGCGATGCCAGCCATAGATCAGCGTTCCTCGGTGTAGTGGTGTCGCCATTGTAGCATTGGGGCAAGCGTCAGCAGCGTGTGGCGCTCCGACGGCAGTGGCTACTCGCCAACGCCGTTGTGCTATATTTCCGTCGACCCTTTGCGAATACGGACCATTTGCAAACACAATCCCTCTGCTACGGGAGAGCGTCAGCGTGCTATACGAAGTTGAAGTTATCGCCGACGGCAACAGCCCCATGGACCTAAACCGTGTATTCGATCTGCTGACGGACCCGAGACCCGCCCTCCGAATCTTGGCGCCCGACCCCATGGGCCGCGACGTGTGGTGCGACGTGACGGGCTGGGAGCGTGGCGCCCCCTGTCCGGCGATGGCGGCCCTGTCCGAGGATTCAGGCGAGGGTGTGATCATGTTGATCTACGGCGGAGAAGACGGCATCAGGCTCAAGCCGGCCGATGCGGATGCCGCATGGGACGCCGACGCCGCTGGACAGTGGGGCGAAGCCTGCCTGATGCTGGGCAGCGACGTGGAAATCGAATACGCTCCTGAGGGCTGGGATTATTCCCAGCGCCCGCACTGAACTGGCGATTTGCCGCCGGAGCGGAGAGACCACCGACGGGAAGGGTCCCCGCGGATCAAACCGCCGCATTTGCAGCTAGTTGCGCGCCGCTGCGTCGAAGGCTCCCCTGAGATGAGCCAAGTCGGGCCGTGTGGTATGATTTTCCCAATCGCCCGTAGTTCCCTTGCGCCCATCGCGCGTCCCCACGCGCCGCCGAGGTGGTACCCATGACTATGGTTAGCAGCAACGCCGCCACTGACCGGATTTCCGGCTCCGAAAGCGCCCTGATCGCCCACTTGATGCGCCGAGCGGGATTTGGCGCCACGCCCAGTGAGTTGGGTCAGTATTGCGCGTGGGGATACGAAGCCACCGTGGACTGGCTGCTGCATCCCGAGGCCCAGCCGGGCTTGGACGAAGACATCATCGAGAGGTACTACATCGACTGGAAGGAGAGCCGCAACATTGAGGGCGCGCTCACCGAAACCGTTTACCGCATGAACGGCAACGCCGGAACGCGACCATTGCAGGAAAAGATCGCCCTGTTCTGGCATGGGGTGTTCGCCACCGGTCTGGCCAAGGTGCTGCACGAAAAAACGATGTTGAACCAGATCGACATGTTCCGGGAGTATGGCCTGGGCAGCTTTCAAACCCTTTTGCAGCAATTGGCCCGCGACCCGGCGATGATTTTCTGGCTGGACAACAATTTCAACCACCGGGAAGCCATCAACGAGAACTGGGGCCGCGAACTCCTGGAACTGTTCTCCATGGGCGTTGGCATGGATGGACGGCCCAACTACTGCGAGGACGACGTGCAGGAGGCGGCCCGGGCGTTCACCGGATGGACCATTGACGACGACAACGTGGCCAGCATCCCCTATGGCAAGACGCCCTGGCTATTTCGGTACGACCCCGACGACCACGATACCGGAGAAAAGACTTTCCTCGGCGAAACGGGCAACTTCAACGGCGACGACATCATAGAGATCATTTGCCGGCAACCGGCGACGGCCCGGTTCATCAGTCGCCACATGTACAACTTCTTCGTGGCCGACGACGTGCAGGTTCCGGCGTGGCAGGACACCGCTCCGGCCGATCCCAACGCCATCAGCCTGCTAGAGGCGGAGTACTTCCGCTCCGGCTACGACATCCGCTCGATGCTGCGGGCGCTATTCACTTCGGATTTCTTCCAGGCCGACGAGGCGCGGTTCGCCAGGGTGAAGAGTCCCGCCGAAGTGGTGGTGGGAACGCTACACCTGGTGGGAGACCTTAAGTTCCCACGCGCCGGCGTCCTGGACACCGCGTTGGAGTGCCGCTACATGAACCAGGACCTGCTGAACCCGCCATCGGTGGAAGGCTGGCACACTGGCAAGGAGTGGATCGACAGCGGCAGCATGGTGGAACGCATCAACTTTGTTGCCGACGAACTGGGCAACCCAGAGCATCCCGGCGTCCGCGACCTGGTGGACGCGCTGCTGGAGCGAAAGTCGGGACTCGACGCCGCCGCCATCGTGGACGGGTGCCTGGATTTGCTGGGCTACGTGGAGCTGCGGGACGACAACCGGGCATCGCTGGTCGCCAACGCCGCCGACCGTCTGGAAAACGGCGCCGACCTGGAATCGGTGATCCTGAACGCGCTGCGAATGATCGGTTCGACGCGCGAATATCAGTTCGCGTAGCCCGTAGGTGGATGGCTCTAGGATGTCCGATATATCCTTCACCGCTGAACAGGTGGCGGGAGCCATCCGCCATGGGATGCGCGGCGGCCGGCAGCGTTACGAACTTGACGGCCCCGAATCGGGCCAAAAGAGCGCCACCTACGAAGGCAACCTGGCCCATTACCGGGCCGTGGCGCAGAAATGCCTCAGCGAAGGGGACTACCTGCAAGCCGCGGAAAAGACGTGGGGCGCGTACGCCCAGGCCATCAAAGCGGTTTGCGCTGATCACGGGATCAGGGTGTCCACGCACAGCAACATTGTGAGCGTGGCCCAGGCGCTCAACGCGCTGGCCGCCAACGCCGATGCCCTCACCGGGGCCCGATTGAGGCAAGGTTTCCAATCCGCCAGAAGTCTGCATCAACACTTCTACGAAAACGACTTAGATGACGGGGAGGTTGAACAGTCGGCTGCAGAAGTCACGGACGCCATCGTTCTGGCGCGAACTCTGTTCTCCAATTTGGAAAAGGCGTAGCCCGCAGGTGGAGGGCGCCAGGATGTCCGATATATCCGTCACCGCTGAACAGGTGGCGGGAGCCATCCGCCACGGGATGCGCGGCGGCGGGCAGCGTTACGAACTTGACGGCCTCGAATCGGGCCAAAAGAGCGCCACCTACGAAGGCAACCTGGCCCACTACCGGGCCGTGGCGCAGAATTGCCTCAGCGAAGGGGACTACCTGCAAGCCGCGGAGAAGACATGGGGCGCTTATGCCCAAGCCGTCAATGCGGTTTGCGCTGATCACGGGATCAGGGTGTCCACGCACAGCAACATCGTGAGCGCGGCCCAGGCGCTCAACGCGCTGGCCGCCAGCGCCGATGCCCCCGGCCGGGGCCCGATTGAGCAATGCGCTGCATCTGGCCAGAAGCCTGCATCAGCATTTCTACGAAAACGACTTGGATGACGCGGAAGTTAGCCGATTGGTGGGCGAAGTGACAGAGTCAGTCGAGTTGCTGCAATACCTGTTCGCCAAATAGCGCGGGAGTCGCGCATATGAATCCGTGGGCGGCGCTTGCTCCGTCTGCGGTTGGGAAGCCGAGGGCTGCGGCAACGTCGATCTGTAGCCTGGGGATTTCTGCGTTGCGCCCGCCGTCATCGTAGAGTCCTTGGCCGTTGCGTTGGAGTTGGCGCTGCGGTTGAGCGCCAGCGCTCCCAGGTTGTCGCGCTGCGCCCGCAATAACTGCTTGCGGCAGCTGGTTGCAGGTGAGCGCGGTGAGAGCATTCATTCTCGTCGCCCAGACTTGGGAAATCAATTGATCCAGCATCCGTCACGGCTACTTGCCCACAGCTGCCACGGCGACCTGTCCTTCCTTCATGCCGACCCATCGTTCCGCCATTGCGACCCATCGTCCTGTCATCGCGACCATTGGATCTGCCATTGCGAATTGGAGTTCCGTCATTACGACCCATCGTCCTGTCATCACGACCATTGGATCTGCCATTGCGAACTGGGGTCCCGTCATTACGACCCATTTTTCTGTCATTGCGAGCGAAGCGCGGCAATCTCGTTGACCACAACCAACGGCCGCCGGGCCCCCGACCCTGAGGGCTGTTCACGCCAGCGCGGGACGCCCGCTTTACCAACCCCTCTCGCGATGCCAAACTACGGCGGCCTCCATCAATTGACAGTAAACGGGTACATGGCCCAGGATCAAAGATGACCATGGCGCTCCCCTTATCGACGGAAATCCAATGAGTCGCTGACTATGACAGACGCTAAGACCGCTCCGCGCGGGGTTTCCGCTGCTCCGCTCCTGTATTATTTGCATTGGA
This sequence comes from Dehalococcoidia bacterium, assembly GCA_965221295.1. Lineage (GTDB taxonomy): Bacteria > Chloroflexota > Dehalococcoidia > Lucifugimonadales > UBA3495 > Bin87. The sequence continues at coordinate 498,673 of OZ244879.1, forward strand.
AATTACCCGCATGGTAGCGCGCCGCGCGATAGAATAATGGCAATCATGTTGAGTTGTAAGACAGCAGCATCCGGTTCCGAATTCCGAGCAAACCGGCTTGACGACGCGACCCTTTGGAATGGGCATCCATGACGATCCGCTTGGAACCCATGCCTTCCGCGGCGTCCCGCTGTTTGAGCGACGACCAAGTGGAGTTGGCGCTCGCCGCCCACCGCTTGGCGCAGGAACGGTTCGCGGCTCGCGCCGCCAGATACGACGCGGCGGCGGAGTTTCCCGCCGCGAACTACGCTGACCTCAGAGACGCCGGGTTGCTGGGTCTCCGGATTCCCAAGGAGTATGGCGGCCTGGGAGCGGACCCGCTCACCTACGCGATGTGCATCCTGGCCGTGGCCCGGGGCTGTTCGTCCACCGCCCTGACGCTCAACATGCACTCCAACGTGCTGGGTTCGTTCGTGGGCGGCTTGGGATCTGCGGAGCAGCGCCGCCGGTATTTTGGCGTCGCGATTGACGAGGGCCGACTCTTCGCCTCTGTTACCAGCGAACCGGGAGCCTCGGCTCGGGAACGCTTCGTACTGTCCACCGTGTTCTCGCCGACTCCAGACGGCGGGTATCGGGTAGTCGGCGCCAAGCATTTCTGTTCGCTGGCCGACGCCGCGGACTATTTCTTCGTGTCGGGCGCCATTGAAGGCAGTGGCGGCGGGCCTGAAGGCATCATCTCGGCCATGATCCCCAGCGACGCTGACGGCGTGGCGGTTGCGGGCATTTGGGATGCCGTGGGAATGCGAGCCACCAGCAGCCACCCGGTGAGCTACGACACGATCGCGCCGGCCCAAGACATTTTCGGCCCGCCCGGCAAGCTGTTGAGCGCCGATTGGGGCAGTTTTTCCATCGGCTACGCCGCCGTGTACCTGGGCATCGCGGAGGCCGCGTACTCACACATCACCGCCTACGTGAACGAAAAAACCTGGACGCCCGGCGCCGACGCCATCATCCACCACCCGGGCCCGCAGCGGGTCATCGGCGAGATGTCTGTGGCAATCCAGTCGGCGCGGCTGCTGTTGGTGGACGCGGCGCTGTGCCACGGCCAAGCGGATCCCACCGATGCGACGCTGGAGGTGAATCGCGCCAAGCACTATTGCGCCGAGGTTGGCGCATCGGTAACAGACGCCGCAATGCGATTGGCTGGCGGACAGGGACTGCTGAAATCAACCCCGCTGGAGCGACTGCGCCGCGACGCTTTGTCCGGCCCGGTGATGCCGCCAGCCAATGACCGCTGCCTCGAAACCATCGGCAAGCTGGAATGCGGCCTGCCGGCGTTCACCTTGGAATTGGCTTGACGGCTGTTGCAATGCCACGGCCGTTATGAACGCCACGACGCAGTGAACGCCACGACGCAGTGAACGCCACGACGCAGTGAACGCCACGACGCAGTGAACGCCACGACGCAGTGAATGCCACGTCGTGGTGAATGACTCATCGCAACCAAAACCAAAAGGGGAAGTATGACCACGGTAGTAGAATACCCACTGTCGATCACCGAATTGCACCGTTACCATGGCGTGATCGGTCTGCTGTCCGCCAGCGGGCCGGGGTTCAGCGGCCCAGTATCCCTGGCGCTGGGGCCAGACGGTCTGCTGTATGTCGCGAGCCGCGGCAACCCCAATCAGCAGGAGGCCGTGAGGGTTACCCGCTGCACCATCGATGGCGACTACATCGGTGAGTTCGGCGGTTGGGGCGAGGCGCCAGGTCAGTTCATCTGGGTCACTGAAATCGCCTTCGGTCCCGACGGAAACCTGTACCTGCTGGACGAGAACACCCACCGAGTCAGCGTGTTCACGACGGACGGCGCCTTCCTCGGTTGTTGGGGCGAGCATGGCGACGGGCCGGGACAACTGAACCGCCCGTCAGGAATGGCTTTCGACCCAGACGGCGCTGTGCTGGTGGTGGACTCGCTGAACCACCGGGTGCAGCGGTTCACGCCGGATGGGGCGCCGCGATCCGCTTGGGGCGAGGAAGGCAACGGGCCGGGCCAATTTCGGATGCCGTGGGCGGTTGCCGTCGGCGCGGCGGGCGACGTGTACGTCACCGACTGGCGGAACGACCGGATCCAGAAATTTGACCCCAGCGGCCGATTCATCGCCGAGTTTGACGGACGGAACGGCGGCGACGGTTTCTCCCGTCCCAATGGCCTCGCCGTGGACGGGCAGGGACGCATCTACGTATGCGATTGGATGAACGACCGGGTGCAGGTTTTGGACGCCAATGGGAGAGTGATCGATACGCTGATCGGACACTCGGGCACGTCCAAGTGGGCGCGCACGTTCCTGGACGCCAACCCAGACATCGAGAGCAAGCTCAACGCAGCCACACAGAACATCGAACCGAAACGCCGCTTCTACCGTCCCCGCGCCGTCGAGGTGAGCCAGGATGGCCTCGTGTTCGTGGCCGACTGCTACCGCCACCGGGTGCAGATCTACCAGCAGCTTGCGTAGCCAACAGCGGGGCGTTGCAAATCCGGTCGGCGCCCCCAAGGTCGTATGGTGGATGACAAGTAGCTGCGGGCGTCGAACATCGTTGACCGCAACCTAGACCGCTCCGTATTCGCCCAGCGCCGGCGGCGGCTAGCCGGATGCCAGGGCGTCTAAGAAGGCGTTTCTGGCATCAGTGGAACACTATCGGAAGCAGCGTTGGCGGAGCGAGGCGCCGCAACCCAGCGGTGGACTGCCGCGGGAAAGCGTCGCTGACACCGCGCCAGTCAGGGACCACCATCGAACCAGGTCCTGATCGGCGCGGGAGGGCAACGAGCGCAAGCGGCGTTGCCCGTGGGTGGAGCGTGTCGGTTTTTGCGCCATCTTGCTGTAAGTCGTTCATTCAGGGCGTTCCCTTGCCGCGAATCGTACTAAAATAGGCGCAACCCCATCCGACGACGGGAGGCTCGCAAAATGCACGTAGGCGCCGCCACTATTTTCCAGAACCCCGGCAAATTCACCTCCGATTACCAGGTGTACCGCGAGGAGTTGCGCTTGGCCGATTTGGCCGAACCCCTGGGCTTCCAGTCCATCTGGGGCGTGGAGCACCACTTCACCGACTACACCATGTGCCCCGATGTGCTCCAGTTCCTCACCTACATGGCCGGCCGCACCACTAATTTGCAACTGGGCAGCATGGTTTGCGTCCTGCCTTGGCATGACCCGATGCGCGTCGCCGAGCAGGTATCCATGCTGGACAACCTCAGCGACGGGCGGTTCATCCTGGGGATGGGCCGGGGCCTGGCCAAGGTGGAGTATGACGGCTTCCGCGTCGATATGAACGAGTCCCGCGCTCGGTTCGTGGAGTCCGCGGAGTGCATCCTGGCTGGCCTGGAAAGTGGGTTCTGCGAGTTCGATGGCGAGTACATCAAGCAGCCTCGCCGGGAAATACGGCCCAATCCGTTCCGCAGTTTCAAGGGTCGCGCCTACGCCGCCGCCATCTCGCCGGAGAGCAGCCGCATCATGGCGCAACTGGGTGTCGGGATGCTGGTAATTCCCCAGAAACCGTGGGACGAGGTGGAACGCGACCTGGCAAACTACCGCGAAGCCTGGCGCAACAGCCACGGTCAGACCTTGGATGACGTTGGGCCACCGGCTCCCGTCGTCGCCTGCTGGACGTTCTGCCATGAGGACGCCGACTACGCCCGGGAAACGGCCCGCCGCTACATCGGCGGCTACTGGCATACCGTGATGGACCACTACCAGTTCAAGGCCGACCACCACAAGGACATTCGCGGCTACGAGTATTATGGCAAGGTCGCCGAGAAGATGATTGACTACGGCGATGACGAGGTGGTGGACTTCTTCGTCAACCTGCAGGTGTGGGGGACTCCCGAGCAATGCTGGGAAAAGATCCTGCAGATCCGCGAATTGACCGGACACGACGCCTACGTCGGCGCGTTCAGCTACGCCGCCATGCCCTATGATATGGCGGAATCCAGCATGCGCCTGTTCGCCGCCGAAGTGATGCCCGAGCTGAAGGCGTTGGGCGCTTATCAACAGCGCTGATTTGCTACAATTCGGCTGCGCCAAAAGGAGGTCAGACTATGGTGACGCGAACCCTCAGAGGACCCTACACCTACGCGGACTATCTACAAACGCCCGATGACGTCCGCTACGAACTGATTGAGGGAGAACTGATGATGGCGCCCGCCCCGACTCCACTGCATCAGTTGATTTCCACCAACTTCGTGGCGTTGCTGGCTCCGTTTGCCAAGCGCAACAGGTTGGGATGGATTCTCTCCGCGCCGATTGATGTGCATCTGTCTGATACCAATTTGTTGCAGCCCGACATCATTTTTGTGTCCAACGAACGGGCGGGCATCATCGGCGACGTTGATATTCAGGGAGCGCCTGACCTGGCGATTGAAATCGCCTCGCCAGGAACCCGCCAGCGCGACCAAACCGATAAGCGGGCGCTTTACGAACGTTTCGGCGTGCTGGAGTATTGGATGGCTGACCCAGTTGCAGACACCGTTGCGGTTCTGCGGCTGGAAGACGGCCGGTTTGTATCCTCGGGCGTCTATGGCATCGAGGATAACCTGACCTCGCCGCTGCTGCCGGGCCTGACAATTGACCTGAGCGAAATCTTCGGCTAACGATGTTTCAGCTCCGCCCTTACCAGCAAGCCCTCCTCCAACAGGTGCAAGACGCCCTGGCTGCCGAACCCCATGGCCGCCTGATGCTCCAACTGCCCACCGGTGGCGGCAAGACGGTCATCGCCGGCGCGCTGCTGGCCGACTGGTTGCAAGACGGACGCAAGGCCGTATGGCTCACCCACCGCAAGGAACTGGCCGAGCAGACCCGCCGGATGCTCACTGACGCCGGCGTCTCGGCGATAACCGACGTGTACTGGACGCCGGGAGAGGCCGCCCCCGCCATGGCCAACGGCGTCGTTATCCTGATGGCGCAGACTGTGGGCCAGCGCGCTCGCCGTGAAATCTGGAACTGCTACGAGCCCAACGACCTGCTGGTGATTGACGAAGCCCACCACGCCACCGCGCCAGGCTGGGAGCGCGCCATGCGCCGATGGCCCGGCCCCGTCGTCGGCATGACCGCCACGCCCTGGCGGTTATCGGAAAAGGAAGGCTTCGACCATATCTTTGACCACCTGATTTGCGGCCCGCAAACCGCCGAATTGCAGGCTTTGGACCCGCCAGCCCTGTGCGAGGCCCAGGTGATCGTCCCGCCGCAACAGCAGCGCATCGCCGGCGGCGCGGTCGCCCGCACCGGGGACTACACCGAGGCCGGCATAATCCAGGCCAACCGCGACCGCCCCGACATCATGACCGCCGGCGCCCTGGACTTTTGGCAGCAACACGCGGCCTTGCCCGGCAACAATCACCGGAAGACCATCGCCTACGCCGTGTCCGTGGAACACGCCCACAACCTGGCGGCCGTGTTCAACGACGCCGGCTTCCCGTCGGCCGTCATTCTGGGCAACACCAAACCGGAGGAACGGGATACCGCTATCGCCCGTTTCAGGGATGGCGACATCAAAGTCCTGGTCAACGTGATGGTCGCCACCGAAGGCTTCGACCTTCCCGACGCCTCGTGCGTCATCATCGCCCGGCCCACCATGAGCATGGCCCTGTACCTGCAAATGGTGGGCCGGGGCCTGCGCCCCAAAGAAGACGGCGGCGACTGCCTCATCCTGGACCTGGCCGCCAACGTCGTAACCCATGGCCTGCCGGAGGATCCCCGCGAATGGTCGCTGGAACCGCGCGGCGCCAACCGGGAAGGCGGCGAGGCTCCCGTCGTGGTCTGCCCCAAGTGCGGGACGGTACCGGCAGCCTCAAGCCACAACTGTCCGGGTTGCGGCCATGCCTTCGGCAAGAACTGCGACCGTTGCGGACGGTGGCGTTCGCATCGCCGCTGGGAATACGAAACCCACTGCGGCGACAGACACCAACACGTTTGCGACCTTTGCCACGTCGACGCCCACATCCAGGCCCACCTGCCCATCGCCCCGCCGCTGGACGCGCTGGTTGGTCAATACCTCCCGGAGGACGAAATGGCGTTCCCCACCGATTTCGAGATTGATGACGACCTCGCAAACCGCCTGTCCGCCCTGTTCCGGGAGCTGCTGGAAGCGGAGCGTCAGAGCGTCGCCGGCGCCGACGACGCGCGGCGTGAGGAACTCGGTCGTCGAATTAAGGAGCGGGAGGCCGTCCTCAACGATAACGCCAAGCTAATGGCGTTGTTTAAAGAACATGTCGTGGCTTTGCCAGAATCGGAACAACCGCGGGACCCGATTGAGAAGGGTCTTAAGATTGCTGAATTCGTGGGGTCTCTTCGGTCAGAGTTGACCGATTGGCAAAACGAACTGACCGAGTTGGAACAACGTGCCGTGGACAAGCAGGCGATCTTCGGCAGCGCCAACAATAAAGCCATGCACCTGCTGAGGCGTGAAGCTCAGGCCGCCAGTTTGTTGCCTGCCAGCGTTGGTGCTGTGAGTAGCCAAACCGCCCGATTGAGCTCCGCGTCGGTTGAACCTAACGCTGTCGACCGCAATACCACGGAAACGAGGGGAACTGTGAAAGAATCGGCAATATTTTGGCTGTGCCATGTGGCTACAGTGTGCGATGGCAAGTCGGTCGGTTTGACGAACGACGAAGTCCTGGAAAGGGTACGGGCAGAACATCCATCCGCTAAAACTACTCTGAAAGGCATTGCATACTACGCTACAAAGATCAGAAACGGAGAAAGGGGCTACGAAGGTGAATTGCCACAAATTAGGCCGCGAGCCTCTCGGTAGCCAAATGACTACTAATTTTTTATCCCGTCATGCTCAAGACCGAAAAGGCCTATTACGCGAACGGCTCGCTGGCGCCATTGCAGTCGGTTGACCTCACGGAAGGCGCCGAATATACGATGGCATTCCGAACTCAGCCTCAGCAATCCGACGAAGGAAAACCCCGTAGGCAGGAACCCCTCCCTAGCTGGAGCTCGGCGTTGAGCGCCTGTGTGGTCAGTCAGCCCCAGGTACGGGCGCCGTTGGAGTGAGCATCGCGGCTATTTCGCGCCGGACGTAGTCGGGGTTCCCTGCAATATCAAAGTATTCGGCGGCCTGCATCAGGGCGCGATCAATCAATTGCTCGCCGGTGTACTCCAAGTCGTCGGCATCGTATGCCCGACCGTCCAAGTTGCGATAAATCTGTTCCAGCATAGTAGCGCTCATTGTCTCGTCTTGCGCCAGCTGGCTGCGCACAAATGCCGTGTAGTCCATGCCAATTCCTGCCTCGCCCGGTTCCGTCAATGATTGTGTCTGTAGAAGTTGCCTGATGCTCTCAGCGCTCTGTCCTGTAACCCCCCTGGCCTTTCTTGACAACGTCCAACAGATGCAGGTTCTCGACGTGTCGGCAGAAGTTGACGCGAAAGCCTCCGACGTAAAGTTCGTGCGGGGTAGGCATACCGGGTCCCACCGGAACCACGCGACGAACGCCACCTCGTCCGGTCCAAGTCCGTAGCTTGCCATCCACCGCGTTCACGAGGCGTCTCTTCGTCTCTGGGTCTAGATCGTCATAATGGCGCGAATACGCTGACTCAACTATAATTTCCATGCGTACCAAATAACCTATCTAACGCCGTTTCCACAACGGTCAACCCATCATACCATCCTGAAGCAAAACCGCAAGGCTGTTTATTTGAGGCCAACAACCATGCCCGATTGGTTTGACAAGCTGACCATTGGCGACCTGCTCAACCAGGCCGCCGAACGTTATGGACCTCGCGAGGCGCTGATGTACGAAGGTCGGCGCTGGTCCTTCGCCGACTTCCGCGAAGACGTGGATCGCGTAGCCCGCGCCCTCATCAACCTGGGGATTCAACCGGGCGACAAGGTATCCCTGTGGATGCCCAACCGCGCCGAATGGCTGTTCCTGTTCGGGGCCGTGGCCAAGATCGGGGCCATTCTGGTGCCCATCAATACCCGCTTTCGCACCGGCGACATGGAATACCTGGTCAATCACTCGGATTCCGCCGCGTTGATCCTCATGGACCAATCCGGCCCGGTCAAATTCCTGGACATGCTCAGGGAAGTCGCCCCCGAAGTCGATTCCGGCGACGCCGCCAACCTGCGTCCGTCCGCCTTCCCGGCATTGCGCAACGTAATCGTGTTGGGCCATGATATGCCCGCCGGCGTCATTGGATGGGACGCCATGTTGGCCGGCGCCGACGAAGTTCCCGCCTCGGAACTCGCCCAGCGCGAGGCCGCCGTCAGCCCCGACGACACCTTCCTACTGATGTACACCTCGGGCACCACCGGCTTCCCCAAGGGCGTGATGCACTGCCACAATCCCATTCGCACGATGATCGACGCGGCGAACCGCATGGGCATGTCATCCCGGGACGTTATCCTGATGTACCTGCCCCTGTTCCACTGTTTCGGCCTGTATGAAGGACCGCTGATGTCGTGGGTCACGGGCGCTCGCGTCGTCCTCACCACCATGTTCGACGCCACCGAAACACTGCGTTTGATCCAGTCCGAACGCGCTACCGTGATGAATGGATTCGACGCCCACTTCTACGATTTGTGCCATCACCCGGACGTGGACCAAACCGACCGCAGCAGCTTGCGCGCCATCCTGCTGGCCGTCGGCATGGCCAGCAGCGAACCCGTGGCCCGCCTGGCGCAGGAGAAGTTCTGTCCCACGCTCTCCGCGTGGGGAATGACCGAGGTCGGTGTGGGCGCCACCCGCACCTTCCTGGACGCCCCCACGGATGACCGCTGCGTGGAAAGCGGACACCCACTTCCTGGTTACGAATTCAAGGTGATCGACCCCGATACCGGCGAAACGTTGCCACCGTCCACCATGGGCGAGCTTTGCGTGCGCGGGTACGCCGTGATGCAGGGGTACTACAAGCGCCCCGAAGCCACCGCCGAGGCCATCGACGGCGCCGGCTGGTTTCATACCGGAGACGTGGCCACCGTGCGCGATGATGGCAGCGTCCGCTTCCTGGGTCGATACAAGGATATGCTCAAGGTGGGCGGCGAAAACGTTGACCCAACGGAGGTTGAGGCGTTTTTGCTGCAGCATCCGGCCATCAGCAAAGCGCAGGTCATCGGCGTGCCTGATCTCAGGCTGTCCGAAGTCGCCTGCGCCTGCGTGGTCGTGGAACCAGGCCAGGCCATCACCGAGTCCGATCTGGACACCTTCTGCCGGGGCAAGATGGCCAGTTTCAAAATACCGCGCCACCTGTTGGCGCTGGACGAATACCCCATGACCTCCAGCGGCAAGGTGCAGAAATACTTGCTACGCCAGATGGCCGCCGAGCGGCTCGGTTTGACGGTATAGCGCCGGCCAAATTGACGCGGGAGCAACGCATCTGAATGGCTCTCGGCGCTCAGACCGCCGTCGCCTGACCCGGCGCGCCCGACATCACCACGGTGGTTGTTGACGCAGTACCGTGATCCTGCCATGGCGGGCGTAACATGCCCACAGTCATTGCGGGCGCAATATTCCGACTGTCATTGCGAGCGCAGCGCGGCAATCTCGTTGAACACAACCAACGGCCCTTCGGCGCCCGCCGCCCAGCGGCCCTCCGCTCAGGCAACGGGATTGCCGCTCCGCAATGGTTCCCAGCAATGGAGGACAATAGGGAAGTTTCACGCGCGATTTCAGCCACTCGACTCCAGGCGGGTTCGCTAGAGCCGGCTCTTCACCAGAATTCCATCTTCGTTACAGGAAGGTTGCCGCATGATGACTCCATACATCGGCGTTACCGGCTTCACCGCGCATGATGAAGTCGCGTCGGTTCTCGCCGAAATGCCGGACACGCCTGGCCGCTTGGTCATGTGCGGCGTCCTGTTGAGCAACGCGATGCTCTCTGGAGGGCGCAGCGACGCCCCCAATCGCTGCCCGTCTCCCGGCGACATCGCCGAGATCTTCTCTGACGACCCGCGTTGCCTCAACCTGGTTCACTATCGCCCGAGAGCCGGGGACGATCTGGCCGAGGCGCTGGGCCGCGCCACCGAGATCGGCGGCCCCAATTGCCACGGCGTGCAGATCAACGCCACCCGCGGCGTGCCCTGGCCCGACTTGGCGTCGCTGGCGGAATACCGCGATCGGTGGCAAGCTCGGCGCATCGTGCTGCAGGTTGGCCGCGAGGCCATGGCGTCAACAGGTGGCGACCCCATCGGCGTGGCTCAACGCTGCGCGCCGTACGCCGGCATCGTCACCGACGCGCTGGTGGACGCCTCGGAGGGCCTGGGCCGGCCATTGGACGCCGCCCGCTCCGCCGAGTATCTGTCGGCGATCCAAGACGCCGCGCCCGATATGGGTTTGGTGGTCGCCGGCGGCCTGCACGCCGGAAACATCGACGAGCTGCTGTCGCCTCTGCTGCCTCGTTGGGTCAACGTGAGCGTCGACGCCGAAGGCCGACTGCGGGACAGCGACGACCGACTGGATGTCCGCTCCGCTGCGGCCTACTTGAAGGCGGGACTGCGGGCGCTACGATAATCTCCTGCGCCTACCTCACCGGTGACACGGTGGGCATGGCGTTCGCCGCCCGCCCAGCATGATGTTGAGGCCGCTCCGTGAAGCTGTACACCATTGGTTTTACCCGCAAGTCCGCCGCCCGATTCTTTGGGTTGCTGCGGGATTCGGACGCTCGCCGGGTGATTGACATCCGCCGGCGCAACACCTCGGGTCTGGCTGGCTTCTCCAAGAAAGACGACTTGGCCTGGTTCCTGCGCGAATTGTGCGACATGGACTATATCCACCTGCCCCGCCTGGCGCCCTCCGACGCGCTCCTCGACGCCTACCGCCAGAAGCTCGTCACCTGGGACGAGTACGTGCCGCGATTCGGCCGGTTAACGGAGCAACGCCTCATACCTGCGTCCATCCCGAAGGGTATTTTTGACGGCGGCTGCCTGCTGTGCGCCGAGCCCACGCCCGACCGTTGCCACCGCCGGCTGGTGGCGGAGCTCCTGCAACGCCACTGGGGCGACGTTGAGGTCGTGCACCTGGTGTAACGCATCTTGGCAGTCCACCTGGTGTCTTCCGGCCATCGGCGTTTCGGCCGCAGAAACCCAACGGGACCCTGCGGCGTGAGGGTAGGCAGGCGTTCAGGCAGTTGGGTGGGGCTACGGTCCCCAGGGCGGCGCGGCGGCAATGTCGCCGTCGCTGACGATTTCCACCACCGCGGGACGGTTGGCGCTGACGGCTTGGTCCAAAGCGGAGTTGATCTGGTTCGGATCGGTAACGCGGATGCCCAGGGCGCCCATAGACTCTGCGATCTGCGCGAAGTTGGTGTCGGTGAAGCGCCATAGTTCGCCGGAGTTGCCTTCGCGTCCCTGGTAGGCCGCTTCGTCGCCGCGCCGGTCCTGGTTTAGCCCGCCGTTGTTGTGCACTACGATCACCGCGTTGATGCCGTAGCGCACCGCGGTTTCGAGCTCGCCGATGTGGTACCACATTCCGCCGTCGCCAGTCCAGCACACCACCGGGCGATCCGGCGCGCCGCACTTTGCGCCCAAAGCGGCCGGCAGGCCCCAACCCAGTGAACCGGCCGCCCGCAAGTACGACTGGCCGGGGTGATGCAGCTCAACCATGCTGCCGGTCCAGATGCCGGCGTGTCCGGTATCCGCAACCAGCACGGCGTCGGACGGCAGGAAGTCGGTCAGTTCCTGGCACAGCCGCTCGGGTCTAATGGGAACGGCGTCAGAGTTGAGCGCGTCCTGGTGTTCGTTCCGCCAGTTCTGCACATGCTCCTGCGCCCGCGACACCCAGCTTGCGTTGCCGCCGGAGGGTTCCAGCACGTCGATGAGTCGTTCCAGCGTGCGCTTGGCGTCGCCCAACAACCCGTAGGCTCCTTGGTACGACCGGCCCAGTTCGCTGGCGTCGATGTCAATCTGGATGGTTGGCGTACCCTCGGCGGGTATGCGCCAATCCAGCGTAACCTGGCTGCCGGTGTGACTGCCGATGAACAGGACCAGGTCGGCCTCGGAAACCACGCGATTGGCGGACCAACGCGAATAACTGCCCACCACGCCCACGGAAAGCGGGTGATTCTCTGGGATGCAGCCCTTGGCGTTGAGCGCTGTCGCCACCGGTATGTTCAGCATTTCGGCCAAACGCGTCACCTCGGCCTGAGCGCCCGAGGCCGTAACGCCGCCGCCGGCCACGATGACGGGACGCTCGGCCTGCGACAGGATGCGGGCGGCTTCGCGGACTCGCTCCGGTTCCGGTTCGGGACGGAACGCCGGCCGTTGGATGAACGGCTCCTCCGCGATCACGTCGATGTCCAATTCACCGTCGGTGATCACGTCGCCAGAGATGCCGGAGAAGTCCAGGTGCGCCGGCAGGGTTTGGCCGGTGGTGACTTCACGAAACGCTTGCCGCAACAGGTGTGGGAGTTGGCCCACCGTCTCCACTTCCACGCTGTACTTGGTTACCGAAGCGAAGGGGCGTGAATGCTCGATCTCCTGGTACGAGTTGCGGTGCCGGTGCATGGGCGGCCGGTGACCGGTGATGGCGATTACCGGTGAAACGCCGAGGTAGGCGTCCTGCAGGCCGGCCGCCAGATTGGCGGCGCCGACAGACTGAGCGAAGCACAGACCGGGCTTGCCGGTCACTCGCGCATAGGCGTCGGCCATGTACGCGGCGGATTTCTCGCCGTGGGAGATGATGCGCTTGATGCCGACATCCTCCATCTCAACGAGAGCGCGGCGAATGATGGCGGGGACAAAGAAGACATGGGTTACGCCATATTCACGCAGGGTTTCCGCCAAGAACCGGGCGCCGGTCATTCTGGGCATGGGGTTGCCTCCTGTTCAAGTTGGTTTGCGATCCTCTGGATTCGCAACCCGCGGTCGTCTGGGTGAGGATCCCGTCCGATGAGGGTTCCGTTCACTGATGAGCTCGCTTACTGAGGATATCGCTTACTGAGGATCCCGCTCAACGGGTGTTCCGTTCAATGAGGGGTCTGCGAAGGCATTGGGGTCGCCGAGGACGGCGGAGCGAGGGCGTTGGGAGAAGGGCTCCCGGTTTCTAGACGCCACGCTCCTCGAATACCTCTTTCGCCACTCGAACCGCGTTGGCGGCGACGGGCCAACCGCCGTAGAACGCCATATGGGTGATCACTTCGGATATCTCGTCGCGGGTCACGCCGTTGTCCAGGGCGCGGCCGATGTGTCCGCGCAACTGGTCGGTGCGATAGAGAGCGGTCAGGGTCGCCACGGTGATCAGGCTACGGTCACGCTTGGAGAGTTGGGGACGCTCCCAAACGTCTCCGAACAACACGTCGGACGAGAGCTCAGCGAGCTTTGGGGAAACTTCCTGCATCACGGTTCGGGCCGCCGGCTGCGTCATAACGCCTCCTGTAATCTGGCTTTGAGTGTTGGGAACGGGGTATGTGATGGACGGAATGGCGGCACGCGTGATGACGCCGCCACCGCCGCAGGCAGTATAGTACGGAACCGGCGCGATGGGTAGGGGCCGCGCTCAAGACGGACCGTCGTGCGTTACCCGGAGGGCGCTGTATGTTGAAGAATGTTACGCCAGCGCCGGGATGGGCGCGGCGTTGGCGCAACGGACGAATCTTGCTGGCGCGGAGATAGACCAGGGACAAACAAGGACAGTATAATCGCCAAAATTACTCTCTTGATTGCCGTGGCATGTGTCCCGTCGCGCCCTTGTTTGGAATCACTAGCAGAGGTGATTTATGGACCCCAAGTCATTGTGCGATAAACTACTCTTGGCCGACCGCGAGGAAACGGTCATAAGAACACTGGAGGAAGCCGGATATTGGGAAGATCCACACGCGTGGCGTCCCTACGGCGATCTGGAGAACAACTATGGCACCATTGGCAATCAGCAGAGCGAGGCGGTAGCGGCTCTGGTGGAAAAGTTGGTCAACGCGATTGACGCCCGCTTGACCAACGAATGCCTGGCAAGGGGTGAGGATCCCGAGTCGTCGGAAGCCCCCAACTCAATCAGAGAAGCCGTTCACCGATATTTTGGGAATGGCGGTCCCTTTGACCCGGACCGCAGCGGGCGCTTATCCAATTGGAGCGCCGCCAAGCTAAACGAGGAGGGCGAATACATCACGTTGACGGCCACCGGGGCCCGTCCCGACGGGCGCCATGGCTCCAGGAACGCCCATCCGTCCCTGACCATATCCGACTATGGCGAAGGGCAGACTCCAGACGATTTTCCCCATACGTTCCTTTCCTTGCACCGCAACAACAAGATACGGACGCGGTTCGTGCAGGGCAAATTCAACATGGGGGCCACTGGCGCGCTGCCATATTGCAGCGAAAAGCACAACCTCCAGTTGATCGTTTCACGGCGGAACCCAGCCACGCTGCGCGGCGATGCCTCCGCGAGGAGCCGGCATTGGGGGTTTACCGTTGTGAGGCGCGCTGAGCCACCCAGCGATTCCCGCAGTTCGGTGTTTGAATATTTGGCGCCAGTGAACCCTAACGGGGCCAAATATGGCGCAGCCCTGTCGTTCAAGGCGGAATCGTATCCCATCTTCCCTGACCGTCATGGCCCCTACAACCGCCATGCCAAGCATGGCTCCCTGGTGAAGCTGTACGAATACCGCTGGCAGGGAACCAGTTCCAGCATAATAATGCCTAGCGAGGGTGGAGGGCTGATTCGACGCATAGAGATCGCCCTCGCCGAACCAGCGTTGCCCGTGAAACTCTACGAATGCCGCGGCTACAGCTCCAACGAAATTTTCCGCAGTGTTCGAGGCGTACTGACCGAGTTGGATCGCAACCCTAATGAACTGGAAACCGGCTTCCCGCAGAGCGCAGACCTGAGGTTAGGTTCACATCGAGTGAAGGTCAGCGTATTTGCCTTCAAGCCGGGCGCTTACCGCAGCCATCGCATTGCCCGGGATGGCGTGCTGTTCTTGTACAACGGACAGGTTCATGCTTCCTATCCAACACGCTTTTTCAGCCGCCAAAGTGTTCGCAAGAGCTATCTCGCCAATGACCTCCTGGTGGTTGTCGACTGCAGTAGCATAGGCCGTCGCGACTTTGAAGAGCTGTTCATGAACAGCCGAGACCGCCTACGCGCTGATTCAAGACTGGCCAAGGACATCGAGAGCAAGATCGAAGAGTTCCTCAGGAGCAACGAATCGCTGCGTTTGCTGGAACGAGAGCGCCGCGATGACGCCATAGCCAGCAAATATAACGACGAGACCGTGCGAGAGGATCTGCTGAGAGAAATATTGGCCAGTAATCCCGAAATATCAAAATACCTGTTGGAAGGTGCCAATATCGTTCAAACGGGACGCGGCCCACATCGGGCCGGCATTGGCGAATTTGTCGGCAAGCAGTTCCCGACGTTCTTCAGACCGCGCCGGCAAGAATGGAGCGTAGGAGTAGGCAGAACCGTAACGTTGGAATTCGAAACCGACGCCGAAAACAACTATTTCGACCGTACCGTTTCGCCCGGCGGTTGGTCGATCAGCGACGACAACGGGGACGATTGGACCAACCATTGGGATCGTACCGGTCCGAATAACGGGGTCGCTCGTTTCCGCTGGGATACAGGCGCCCTACCTCCAGGCGTGATTGAACCCGGGAGAAGTTTCGAATTTACGGTATCCGTCGCCGATGAGTCTCGAATCGACAGGCTGGAAAATTCAGTCAAGGTGAACATCATCGAGCCGATAGAAACCAGTGGCGGAGGCGGTGGCAGCCCGCGCAATCAGGGCGCTGAGACCGTTGCGTCGCCAAACATTTACGAAGTGTATGAGGGAGAATGGGCGACGCATTCATTGGCGCCATTTGACAGCAAAACAGCAGTGCGTATCGCCGCCGATTCATCCAACGCGTCGGAGCGGATTGCTTGGGATTTCTACGTCAACGTGGATAATGAATATATCCACCACTATAGCAGGCGCAAAAATCAATCTTTGGAAGCGTCCAGAAAATCCTTTTCGATTGCGGCAGTGTTCTTGGGGCTGGCCATCATCCGAGGCGAAATGAAGGAGAATGCGTCCAGCGCCGACGGCGCGGTTGCTTCAGGAACCGCGTCGGATGGTGTCCCTGAGACGGTTGACCAGATCACTCAACACCTTGCGCCGGTTCTCTTGCCAATGATCGAATCTTTATCGGTGGGCGACCAAGAGGGACCGTCGGCATGATCGGACCTTGACTCGTTTTATTGACCGCCGGCGCCAGTTGTTGACAGACACTGCGGTGACCCGCTGAGATGTGGTGGAAGTGGTCAGATTTCAACGACCCATTGGCGGCGGCGCGGAGCGGTTGCGCATTCCGGCGCCGGCCGCCCGGGGTGAGATGTTTGGGGCGACAATGCCATACAGCGTCCACAGCAGGGAGACATAAGGGTAATAGGCGCCTACGTTCATTGATTCGTCGCCCGGCCGGTTGCGAGCCACCCGTTGGCGTACGGCGCTTTAGAGAAAAAATCGCGACAGTTGCCGTCGTCGCCAGCGAAGCTCGGCAACTTGGTTGACCACGACTCACGGTCGTTCGGCCGGGCGTCGGGATTGCCGGGTCTCTACCGCTCCTCATGATGATAAGGCGGGAGCGCTACTGACTAGGGCTGATGTCAGGAGCGCTCTCATTAGGTTTCAACTGCGGAACCCCTTGGCCGGTTCCATAACCATTTTCGCCGTTGCCCCTGAACCGACGCGGCGGGCTAGTCCTTCCGCGTGTATTTCACGACCGTCCGCCCGCTGCTGCCTTCGTAGGGTTCGACCACGTACAGGTCCTTGTGGCTGTCCACCCAAACACCGTGGCAACTCCGGTGGGTCAGGTCGCCCCACTGGGCCAGCCGCTCGCCGTTGGAGTCCAGGATGCTCAGCATCCCGCCGTTGTGTTCGGCCACATAGGCCACGTCATCGTCGTCGACGCAGATGACCGCCGGCCCAATGAGCTTGCTGGGCCAATCGGCGACGTGCGTCCCGTCTTGATTGAACACCTGCACACGATCGTTTTCGCGGTCGGCGATCAGCAGGTTGCCCTGGCGATTGATCCATGCTCCGTGTGGAAGGTTGAACTGGCCAGGACCGGCGCCGGGCTCGCCCCAGGAGAAGATGTGCTCGCCAGTCGGGGTGAACTTGTGAACCCGCGCGTTGGCGTAGCCGTCCGCTATGTAGATTTCGCCGGCGTCGTTCAGCGCGATTCCCGCTGGCATGTTGAACGGCTCTGCTCCTCGCACCACTTGATGCCACGAATTGGAGTCGAACGACGAATTGTCCGCGCCGGTATCCGAACGATAACCACGCTTGCCGATGGTCATCACGACCTCGCCGTCTTTGGTCAGCTTGAAAATCTGGCCCAAGTTGCGGTCCACCAGCCACACGTAGCCCCACTGGTCAATGATGATGGCGTGGGGGAATTCGAACATGCCGGCGCCCCATGACTTGATGAACTTGCCCTCCCGGTCAAATATCATGATCGGGCTCTCCGGATTGCGGTTGAAGCAGTACACCCGGTCCTCATCGTCGCCGAACACGGCGGCAGCCGGCATGGGGATTCCATCCGGCAACTGCGCCCAGTTGCGGTCGAACTCATAGGTATGCGCGCCATTGCCAACGATGTTGGTTGCAGTAGTCATCAGAGCCTCCTTGCCGAGCCAAAACCCTTCGTCAATGCCAGCTTGCGTCGCGCTGACCGCGCCGGAGTGATTCCTGGCGCAGCGAGCGATCGCGTTGCGATTGTCCGAACGTGCGCCAAAGAATACCACAGTAGTGTGGGGTTTACGGGCGGACCACCGATTTCGCTAGGAAAATGTCAGGTTTGCCCAAACCGTTGGCGTCCGGCAGCGCTCCCGCAATCGAAAACCCAACCTTCCGGTAAAATTCGTAAGGGTGGCCTTTGAAATTGCGTATCGCGGTCAGATGCGCCAATGGGTCGGGAAATAGGTCCACCCCGGCCAGGGAAGTCATGCCGTCCTCATCGTCTGATCCCAACCAGATCGTGAGTCCGCCCTGTTCGCGTACCCGCTCCTCCATGTCTGCCACCAACGCTCTCCCGACGCCCTGCCGTTGACGCGCCGGCCTCACCACCAGCACGGTCAGTTCCCACACATTGCCGTTGTATATCGGTTCCGCAGCCGTCCAACCCAACAGGTTGTAGCCCAACAGGTTGTAGCCGTCGTCAATCGCGGCGCGGCAGATCCGTCCGTCCGCCAGCGAATCCAGGACTGTCTGCATCGCCGACTCCGAGTCACGCCAGGCATCCGGCCAATGCTCCGCAAATCCTTCCACTAGCAGCGCGGCGGCCTGGCGAATAACGTTCTCGCCACCGTTGCTCAGGTCAATCAACTTCATGTCGAATAATGCTACAATGGCATCATGGATTGGCGACGCCTCGAACGATGGGCAACCATTGCGACGATTGCCCTATACGTGGCGGCGGCGGCCAGTGTGATTATAATTCTGGGTGAAAGCCTGCTGCCCGCTGGATCCGCCGGCCAGCAGGGGTTTCACTACCTCGCCAATTTCCTGAACAGGTTGGGGGATGTCGGCGGCGGCGCCGTCATCGCGGTCATTCTGTGCATTCTCACCGTTGGAGGAAGCGTAATGTTGTTGCTCACAGCTTACGATAGATACAAGGAAAACAAGCAGCGTCGGGAACGAGAACGAGCCGAATGGAAAGCTGAGGCCGAGGCCGCAGGACGCGCCAAAGGACATGCCGAGGGACGCGCCGAGGGACATGCCGAAGGTCTCGCCGTCGGGCGCGCTGAGGGCCACGCCGAGGGCCACGCTGAGGGCCACGCCGAGGGACATGCCGAGGGACATGCTGAAGGGCGCGCCCAGATACTGGATCTACTCAGGGAAAAGGGAATCGCCGTGGACAACCTGCTGCTCCCAGACGGGCCTTCCGACGACATGCCACGCGCTTCGTAGGCATTTTTGGGGTTCGCCCGTTCCCGTCAGAAGGCCCCAATGCCCGGAGTAGCTACCCTGATGCTGTAGAGGGACGCCCCCGAAGTCAAGAACAACGTCCGCATGTCGTCGCCTCCGAAGCATATGTTCCGGGTAACCTCAGGCGTCTCCAGCACGCCCAGCCTTTCGCCCTCTGGCGATACAATCCACACGCCGCCGGAGCCGGTGCACCAGATTCGGCCGGCCGTGTCCACCTTCATGCCATCCGGCACACCTGGCGCCGTTGACCCCATCTCGATCAAGATTCGATTGCCGCTCAACGTTCCGGTCGGCGCCACGTCAAAGGAGCGGATGCGCCGGTTCGGGCAAAACTCCCCCCGCTCCTCACGGCCGAAGTCCGCTGGCTCGGCCCTGCTGATGGCAACATAGAGAACTGATTCGTCAGGCGACAACGCCAAGCCGTTGGCGTACTCGCATTCGTCCGTAGCCAAGTGAACCGAGCCATCGGCGTCGATACGGTAGATGCCGGCGAACGGTATTTCTCGCAACTCCTCCGGGAAGCGCAGGTGCGGGTCCGTGAAATATACGGTTCCATCCTTGCGGCAAATGATGTCGTTCGGCTTGTTGAACCGCTTGCCATCCCAGCGCTCGGCAATCGTCGCAACGTCGCCGTTTGCGTCCATCCGGGTTACGCGGCGGTGGTCAGCGCCTTCGCACATCAACAGGTTGCCCTGCCGGTCCAACGTGCAGCCGTTGCCTTCGCCGGTGTTTTCCCGGATCACCGTGGTCGCGCGGGTATTCGGGTCCCATTTCAAGAGCTGTTCTCTTTCCAGGTCAACAAACGTCAGGTATCCCTGCGGATGCCACAGCGGACCTTCGGTACGAGCCAGGCTGCCGTCCAACAGAGTCAACTCCGTTTCCGCCAGCAGTTCGCCCAAATTGTCGGCCATATCAAAAACCTCCCGTCGCGCTCTGCACAGCAATTCCACCAATTGCGACAACCATGATCAGACGCTTCTGCGTAACAGACCCGGCGTTGATCTCTATCAGCGGGAGAACGCTTGCCTGGCAACCTGCGGAAAGCGTGCGCCCGAAGACATGCGAGCGTCTCCGATGTCCAGGGGCGAAGACTGCTCGCCCCTCGAAACCATTAGAGTCCGGACCGGCTACCGGCCCATGGCGTAGCCGTCCCTCCTGAGGTCGGCTCCGCCGAACATGACGCCGCGTTCTCTATCCACCTCAATGGCGCACAGTGAACCCATGCGCGGAGTCCATTCGTTCCACACGTCCACGTCATGGCCTCGCTTGCGCAGGTCGTCCACCACCGACGGATCCACGCGAGACTCCACGCCGACCAGGCCCGGCCGGTAGGCGTGAGGCCAGAATGAGTTGGGGAAGCTCCATGTCGATGCCCGCGGCGCTTCAATCGCCTGCTGCACGTCCATGCCAAATTCAACGACGTTGAGGAACAGTTGCACCATGGATTGCGGTTGCACGTCGCCGCCCGGAGTGCCAAAAGGCAACCACGGCTTGCCATCCTTGAACGCCATGGCCGGATTGGGCGTGAGGCGCGGCCGCTTGCCAGGCGCCAGGCTGCTGGGGTGGTCCTCATCCAGCCAGCTCTGCGCGCCTCTGGCCGAAACCATGAAACCCAGGCCCGGCGCGATTGGCGCCCCGCCAAAACCGTCGCTGGGAGTCGCTGAAAATGCGTTGCCCCAACGATCAACCGCGCAGATGTACGAGGTGTCAGCCGACAGCGGGCCGGCCACCGGTTCCGGCTGTTTTGCGCCGTAGCGCGCGCCGCCACGCTGGTGAGCCCACGGGTCTCCCGCCGCCGGCATCTCCGGATTGGCCCGATGCGGGTCAATCTCCCCGCGACGTTCGTTCCCGTAGGCGCGGGACAGCAGGCCAGCCATAGGCACGTCCACGAAGTCTGGGTCGCCGTAGTAGGCGTGGCGATCGGCGAAGGCCAATTTCAGGGCTTCCAGCACAGTGTGGATGTACTCTGCGGAATTGTGTCCCATGCTCCGCAGGTCGCAGCCCTCAAGGATTCGCAGGGCGTGGAGGTTCATCGGGCCCTGGCACCACGGCCCGCAGGCGTACACGTCGATCTGCGACGAATCCGGGCCTTTATAGTCGATCATCGCCGGTTCATCCACGCCTACGGAGAAGTCAGCCAAGTCCTGCATCGACAGCCAACCGCCCTGACTGCGGACAAAATTCACCATCTCTTCCGCAATATCGCCCTTGTAGAACAGGTCGCGCGCGGCTCGTATGCCGGCCTCCCTGCCCTGCCCGTTTACCGACTGTTCAGCGCGAATCATCCGCCGGAAGGTCCTCGCCAAATCGGTCTGCACCAGCAAATCGCCGATCCCCAACGCCGTACCGCCGGGATAGAAGATCTCCATCGTGCTGGTCCACTGGCTGGTGTCGCCCTCATCCAGAATGATGTTGTCTCCGCTGCTCACCAACGCGCGGTGCAGCGTCGCCGGTATGGGGAACCCGCCTTCGGCAAGCTCGAGGGCCGGCGTAACCACCTGCTCAAACGTCATGGTTCCGTACCGGCTCAGCGACGTCAACCAGGCATCCGGCGCGGCGGGCGTTACGGTACGCATTACCCCGTGGGGCATGTCGCCTCCATGTTCCCGCCGGAAGTAGTCTATCGACGCCTCGGCGGGCCAGCGGCCCAGCCCGCTGATTTCGCGGGTCTCGCCTGTTTCGGCGTGGTGAATGATGATGGGCGCAACGCCGCCAAAGCTGGTGTACTGGGGTAGCGCGACGTTGATGACGATGCCCGCAGCCACTCCGGCGTCGATGGCGTTGCCACCCTGTTCCAGGATGCGGTAGCCGGCGGCGGTAGCCAGGTAATGCCCTGCGCTCACCATGTGGGTGGCTCCGCCCACCAGCGGGCGATAACTTCTCAAACCAATAGCCATGTCAACCTCCGCGGCGAACCTGCGCCGCAAGTCTCCCAAACGCGTTGCCGCGCAGTATAGGGCATCGCGGCGGGGGGCGCCACCGCGGGGCCGCCAGGCGCGCGCGCCTAAGCAACTCGGGTCTCAGGCCGGGGCGTGCACGGCAATCTCGTGCACCGTAACCAGGCGGCGCCCGGCCCTGCTGTCCCAACGTCGGCTTCCGGCAGAAGCAGAAGACCAGCCCGTCGGGTCGCCGCCCTTCCCGGCAGGGAGTCCGCTGGCTGCTGGCGGGTCGATTTCAACTGACTGTGCTAGACTGCCATCCACGCTCGGCGAAGGCGCGACGAAAGGCGCCGATGGCCGTGGGATTTCTACTTCGAGGCATTAGCTATGCGTTTGGAGAACAAGGTAGCCTTGATCAGCGGCGGTTCTCGCGGCCAGGGCGCGGCCGAGGCCCGCCTCTTCGGCCGGGAGGGTTGCAAGGTCGTCATCGGCGACGTTCTGGAGGACGAGGGGCGTCGACTGGAAGCGGAAATTAACGAAACCGGCGGGCAGTGCCTCTTCGTCCGCTTGGACGTAACCAGCGAGGACGATTGGAACGCCGCTGTGAACGCCGCCGCGCAGCGGTTCGGCAAGTTGGACATCCTGGTCAACAACGCTGGCATCTACCGGCAAGTTGGCATTGAGGACACCACCGAGGGGTTGTGGGACGACATCTTTGACATCAACGCCAAGGGTGTTTTTCTGGGCACGAAGGCGGCCATCCCTGAAATGCGCCGGGCCGGCGGTGGTTCCATCGTCAACATCTCCAGCGTCGCTGGCTTGATCGGAAGCTGGAGGGCGCCGGCTTACGGGGCCACCAAGGGAGCCGTCCGCCTCTTCACCAAATCCACCGCCATTCAGTACGCCGCAGAGGGGATACGCTGCAACTCGGTGCACCCCGGCATCATCGAAACGCCCATGACCACGCCCACCCTGCTGCGAGACGACGCGGCCCGACAGGCGTCGCTGGAACGCACGCCCATCGGACGCGTTGGCCAGGCCGAGGACGTGGCTTGGGGCGTACTGTTCCTCGCCTCCGATGAATCATCTTTCATGACTGGCAGCGAACTGGTCATCGACGGGGGCCTGTACGCCCAGTGACCGGATCGTTCCATCCCGCCGCCGGTCGCGGCCTTCGCAGGCGACCCGCGGAAACCTCGTTGACCAGCGCAAACGGCAGCGCAGATCCGACCCGTAACAGCCGTCCGCGCCAAGGTGTAATCGCCGCTTTGCGAATTTGCTCCTGACGACAAACAGTGGAGACGCGAACCGCTGGGTTTCAACTGCGTAACTTCCGTTTTGCCTGGAGCGGCGCGGCGACCTCCTTAGCGTTACCGTCGCCCGCGGCGGGGATCTAACCACCAGCGCGACCAATTGCACAGTACATTGGGGCGCTCGACTGAAATGCCCCTTATAATGTTTTAGCCGACCGGGTGAGACCCGCAGTTTAGGACAGGGACAGTCGTCGCCGGACCGGCGCGGTCAGGGGCTGCATTCCAGCGTCCCGCTCGCGATGACGACTGACAGAACGATTGGCCGAATTCTCACGATAACGAGGTGTTTTCACAATGCGACTGGAAAACAAAGTTGCCTTCATCAGTGGCGGCGCGCGCGGCATGGGCTCCACCGAAGCCCGCATGTTCTCCAGGGAAGGCTGCCGGGTGGTCATTGGCGATTTGCGCGATGATCTGGGCCGACAGGTGGAGGCAGAGATCAACGAGTTGGGCGGCGAGTGCCTGTACGTCCACTTGGACGTTACCGATGAGCAGTCCTGGAAAGATGCCATCTCCGCCACCGTCGAACGATTTGGAAAGCTGGACATTCTGGTCAACAACGCCGGCGTCTATATGCCGGAAACGGTGGAGAACACCAGCAACGAAAACTGGGACGTCACCATGTCGGTCAACGCCAAGGGAGTGTTCCTGGGAACCAAGGCCGTCATCCCTGAAATGCGACGCAACGGAGGCGGTTCCATCGTCAACATTTCCAGCGTCGCCGGTCTCGTCGGGAATCACATCTCATCCGCCTACACCGCATCCAAAGGAGCGGTTCGTCTCTTCACCAAGTCCACCGCCATCCAACATGCCGGAGATGGCATCCGATGCAACAGCGTGCACCCAGGCACCATCGAAACCGACATGACCGCGGATCTGCTGGCCGCCGGCGGGCGCGAAGACCGGCTGAACCGCACGCCTCTGGGCCGGTTGGGACAGGCCGAAGACATCGCTTACGGCGTACTGTTCCTGGCATCGGATGAGGCATCCTTCATGACCGGCAGTGAACTGGTCATCGATGGCGGCCGCACCGCCATGTAGCCGTCGGCCAGCTCGACGCGGCACACGCGACTGTGGGGGTTCTGGGTAATTTCAGCCTGCTCTCTTGCCGGCTGCCAGAGAGGAACGTCTACGTGCGTCTCCAGCACGCCGTGTTTCACGTGCTGGAGGCCGACAATGGCGGGCCAGCGCGAATGGTGGACTTCACCATCTTCGGTCTGGTGCTGATCAGCGCTGTCAATCTCGCCATCGGCAACACCAAGCTGGAGTTCTTCTTCGTCAGCGTTTTCGCGGCAGAGTACGTAATCCGCCTGTGGTGCATCGTGTGGCACCGGGATTACCGGCAGGGCGGTTGGAAGGCCCGGCTGAAATACGCCACCACCAACACGGCGGCCGTCATCGACTTCGTCGCCATATGGCCTACCCTGGCGGTAATGATCGTTTTCGGGGAGGTCGAAATCCTGCCCATTTTCCGCCTCATATCCCGTTTGATCATGACCGGCCGCCGGTTCCCCGCCATGCGGCTGATGGGCCGGGTGATGTTGCGTTCAGCCACCCAGCTAACCAGCGTTCTGGTGACCTTGGGCGTGTTCTGGCTGGCCGCCGGCTATCTCATGCACGCCGCCGAAACCCATCTGCCCGGGGGCAACCACGCGCAATTCGGCAGCATCGGCGAATCGCTCTGGGCATCGGTGGTGATCCTTACCACCCTGCCGTCGTTGGAGGTGGTGCCCGGGACGCTGGCCGGGCGGGTGGTAGCCGGCTTCATCGCGCTCCTGGGCATTGGGCTGTTCGCCCTGCCGGCTGGCATCCTCACCTCCAACTTCATGGAGGCGTTTCAGCAGGCCAGGGCGATGGCCCTCCAGATAGAGTTGAGTGTCTGCCGGGTCCAATACGCCCGACAACGCCAGCGGTCGCGGTGGCCCATGGCCTAACGGCCAGCCGTTCAACAGGGGATTGCTACCGCGCCAAAATCCGCCCGCATCTACCTGCGCGCTCGCGATGATTATCGCCCACGCAGCGAAGCAACCCACACACAAACGACCTCGCGTTGATTGACGGGTTGCCTGCCGCGTGATAGGCTTGCCTAACCATGGATAGCGGAGCCGGGAGCGACAATCCCGGCGTGAAACTTCACCAGGAGCGAGTACGATGAACGTCACCCCTCTGGCCATCGAAAAATTGAAGGAAGTCATGGAGGGCGAAAACGAAGCCGATGCCGCGCTCCGCGTTGTGGCAATGCCCGCCGGACAAGGCCTACAGTACATGCTCACGATGGAAAAGGAGCACCAGCCGGATGATACCGTGCTGAGGATGGAAGGAGTGGAATTCCTCCTTGACTCCGACAGCGCTCCCTTCTTGGAAGAAGCAACGATTGACTACGTGGAAGAATTCGGGGGCCGGGTCGGCTTCGTGATCAACAACCCCATGTACGCCGGCGGCGGCTGTGGCGGTGGCGGATGTGGTTGCGGGGGCGGCGGCTGCGGTTGTGGCGGGGGCGGTTGTGGCTGCGGCGGTGGCGGCTGTGGCGGACACTGATCTCCGAAAGAGCGGTCTGACCATTGTTAGCCAGGCAGGGGCGAAAATCTTTCGCCCCTGTTTCGTTCAGTGTACGAGTCTCGTTTCGGGAGTTCGGCTATGGAGATTTGGCGCAAATTTATCAACCGGCGCCGCTTGAAAATGTTGCGAGCTGATGTGGTCGCGTGGAACGAACTGCGCGCCACCAAGGACGCCACCGGGATGGCCTTCCCAGATTCCCACTTGCCGGGGGCCAAGCTTACCTGGGCTAATCTGGCGGAATTGGATCTTGCCGGCTCCGATTTCAGTGGGGCTGACCTGCGGGGAGCCGACCTGCATTTCAGCAATTTGGCGGGAGCCGACTTTCAGGGCGCCGACTTGCGTGGAGCCAGCCTGCAGGGGGCGCAATTGAGCCAGAGCAATTTGACGCGGGCGGACCTGCAAGGCGCAAACTTGCAACGGGCTGATCTGAATCAGGTGAATCTGCGCAACGCCAACTTGAGCTGGGCCATTCTTCGGGAAACCTACTGCTATTACACCGATTTTTCCGAAGCAACCCTCAGCTGGGCCGATTTCAAATCCGCCAATCTTTCCAACGCTACCTTCTATCGCAGCCAGCTCGCTGATGCCAATTTCGCCGAAACCAACCTGTCCCACACCAACTTCAACCTGGCGACCCTGAACGCCACCAATTTCGACCGGGCTTCAATGTATGACACCATCATCGCGGCCATCGACTTGTGCGGCGCCCTCAATTTGGAGTCGGTGGCGCACGACCCGCCCTCCCAGTTGAGCATAGGAACCGATACCCTGCTTACGACCTGGCGCAGCGCCGGCGGCAGGTTTACCGAAGAACAAATATCGTTCCTCACCAAGAGCGGCGTGTCGCCCGAAATTCTGGCGTCCACGGGTAGTGTATCCGTCTGAATTCAGTGGGTTGGCTGGTTGATACAGCCGGTTATGGATGTTTGCTCTGGGCCCGGACAGCCATCGACTCCCATAACGAGTTGCTGATTGCCTGGTTGTTGGGCGCGTCCAGGGACGGCGACAACGCCATTGAACTCACGAACGATCTAAGGGCGTGGACAGCTGTTCGGCATCGACCCGCCACTGACGGGTTGAGCGCTATCCGGGAGCCGTTACGGGCGTATTGGGCGGCGATGTCGATTTCGCCCAGCTAATCTCACCCTGACGCCAACATGCCTCACAAGCAAGCCTGCCGATATTCCCCTTGAGATTGGGTTGGAAGCCGCGGGGAAGTCGTCAACGGATCCGCCCGCCGGGAGAACATCGGCGTTTCCCTGTTGAGCGGCGTTATCTCACCATGCGCGTGTCTACGGGTCGGTACACTCGTTGGCCGACGCCTGTGGCCAGAATTCGAGAAGCGCTGCTACACGGCTGCCTGTACTTCACGTTCCACAATTTGCGCCTCACTCGCGCGACGTTGACCAAAGCAGCCGGTGGCTACAAAACCGCACCTGAGATGGCAGCAAGGATGGGAGACCGGGCGCCCGACACGCGTTGACTTTCTGATATAGTCACCGAACAGATGCCGAAGATCGGAAAGCGTGGCCACCGCAAGGCGCGGGCAACCGTGGATTTGCAGCGGATACGTTATTGGGAGATGAAACACATGAAGAACGTAGCGAGAACCGCAACCCAGCCGGTCGCCGCCTACTGGAAATGGCTGCTTGGATTCGCGGCAGTGGCGGCGGTGGCCGTCATGCTGTCCATCACAGGTTTGGACTTTGCCGGAGCGCAAGACCCGCCCAATGACCCAACGCTACCGCCAGCTGCTCCCAACCTGTTGGCCACCACCCATGACGTGTTTGCCGTCGCTCCGGGCGATTCCCACCTGTATTTCCGGACGGTCGCCGCGCTGGATAGCCACGTCCTGCTGGGTCAGGGGCCGAGCTGCGAGGCCGGCGACATGACCTGGACCGACGTAGAGCCGCTGCGCAGCGACCAACATCGCCACCTGATCCTGTCTCACCACATCGACCCGGACTCGCAGTGCGCCGAAGTGCGCCCCTGCGCAGACGGCCACTGCGTGGACCAAGGTTACCAGTTTGTCCTGCAACCGGTTCCGCAGGCTCACTTGCTGCTCACCGACGCGCAGGCCGTTTGGGATGACGACCCCTTGCATCTGAGGTTGACGCTGGACGTTGAGGTGGGCGACGAAAACGCCAATGCCGACTCCGCCCAATACACCGGACCAGACGCCAGCGACCCAGCCCCTCCACCGCTGTCCTTGGACATCTGGGCGAACCCGTTCCTGCCGGGCGTGGAGGTGTGTGAAGTCATCCATTACGACCCGATCACCGTACAGGCGCAACCACAGGGCAACGCCCACGAGTACAAGGTTGATGCGGCGATTTCACTGGAAGACATGCTGCGCATGGGCATGGATCCTTTGGCCGACGAAGCCAAGGAGTACTGCCTCAACGCCAGGATTAGCGACGCGCACGAAATCGAGGGACAAACCCACGTAACCGTTCCTGTTTCCCCTGACGGCGTGGCCCATGTCCAGTGGCATTACAGCGACGGCATCTTTTTCGTGGATTGGCAGTACACGGGAGATCCTGATGGAGCATGGGTGCGCCTGATCGAATACGTAGGCGACACGCCGGTACTGGAGGGCGCCGTGGGCAAAGACATCCAACATCTGGAACAGGATGTCTGCCTGGACAGTGGGATCACCTACGAATTGAACGTCCGCGCATGGAAGGACATCAACGGCTCGTTTGAATTGGTGGGCCCCGCCTACGTGGACTACTTCTCGGGGACGGAGACCTGCCAGCCATTGCCCGCGAACCCGCCGCCCGCGAACCCGCCGCCCGGGAACTTCCCGCCCGAGAACCCGCCGCAGTAGAAGGCATCACGCAACCGCTGGCAGGCGCGCGCTCCCTGCCAGCGAAGAGGATCGGCATGTCCATCACCATTGGCGTCATCATTGTGGGGGATGGCTACGCCGCCCTGCCACCCACGCGCCCGGTGGCCACCGCCGATCCAGTCGCGTATGATAATCGGAAGCGCGCTGACCAGTCCGGCGCCACAGTCCCCAGGAGTCTCCACCATGTCTAACACACCTCACGGCGTTCGTTACAACGCGCATCGTCCGGTCGTTATGGGCCGCAACGGTATGGTGTGCGCCGGCCATCCCCTGGCGGCGCAGGCCGGAGTGAGCATTCTGCAAAAAGGCGGCAATGCCTTCGACGCCGCCTTGGCGACCGCCGCCGTTCTGGGCGTGGTGGAACCGCTCATGTCGGGCATCGGAGGCGACGGCTTCATAATGGCCTATCGGGCCGAGGACGACAGCCTGCGCGTCTGCAACGGAACCGGAGCCGCGCCCTACGCCGCCACCTTGGAACGTTACCGGCAGGGAATTCCCATGAAGGGCATCCTCAGCGTCTCGGTTCCGGGACTGCTCAATGCCTGGCTCGACACGCACGAAGCCTACGGCGCCCTCCCGCTGAGCGACGCGCTCGCTCCGGCCATCGCGCTGGCCGACGATGGGTTTCCCGTTACCCACTACCTGTCGGGCGCCATCGCGGGCGACTCCCTGCTCTGTGAGTTTCCCACCAGTCGCGCTATCTTCACCCGCAACGACACCGGCGAGCCCCTCCGGCCGGGCGACATCCTCCGCCAATCCAACCTGGCCCGCACTCTGTCCACCATCGCCCAGCAGGGACGAGACGCCTTCTACCGGGGCAGCATCGGGGAAGCCATCGTCCGTTTCAGCGATGAGCAGGGCGGGCTGTTGACCATGGCCGACCTCAACGACTGCTCCGCTCGCTGGCAGGAACCCATTTCCACAGACTACGGCGACTACACCGTTTACGAAGCGCCGCCCAACTCCAGCGGACACATACTGTTGCAGGAACTCAACATAATCCGCCAGTACGACATGGGCGCCCTGGGGTTCGGCTCTGCAGAGTCCATACACCTGATGGTGGAAGCCAAGAAGATGGCTTTCGCCGACCGCGAAGCCTACGTCGCGGACCCAGACTACGTTGACGTTCCGCTGGCCGGTATGCTCTCGGATCAGTACGCGCAGCAACGCGCCCGCCTCATCAGTCGCGGCCAGGCGTCGCAACGCATGGAGGCCGGCGACCCGTGGCCTTTCCAGCCCGGGCGCCAGTCGGCTGTTCCCGCCGGAGCTGGCCGCCGCGGCCCCCGCAGCGAGGAGGAGGACACCACCTGCTTCGTGGTAGCCGACCGGGCCGGCAACGCGGTTTGCCAGCTGCAGAGCATCCAAAGCGGTTGGGGTTCGTCCCTAATCGCCGGCAATACCGGCATCCTGCTCAACAACCGCATGACCTATTGGCACCTAGACCCTGACCACGTTGACTGTCTGCAACCCGGCAAACGGGTGCGCCACACCATGAACCCGGTCATGGTGTTCCGACGCGGCGCGTCAGCCGACAACGGGGCCGGACGGCGTCGGCTCACCTACGTACTGGGAACGCCAGGCGCGGATTGCCAGGTACAGAGCAACCTGCAGATCATCACCGATCTGGTGGACTACGGGATGACCGTGCAGGAAGCCGTGGAAGCGCCCCGCTGGAAGCACGTGGGCGATGGCACCGAGTCGACCGTGCCGCACACCGCCGAGGACCGACTCCTCATGGAAGGTCGTTTCGATGCCGCAACCATGCGCCAGCTTCGCGGCATGGGGCATCCGGTACACGAGCTGGACGCGTGGGATGGCGTCACCGGCCGGGAGATGGTCTTGTACATCGCCCCCGACACCGACGCCATCCACGGCGCGGCCGATCCCCGCTACGATGGCTATGCGGTGGGGTACTGAGGACAGGCCGTCGAATGGTTGGCCTACGGCGCCTGTCCGCATTGGGAGAAGAGCGGGAATCCTAGGAGATGAGGAGATAGTGAGGAAATCGGCGATCTTGGCGGTGTGTTGGCTCATGGTTGGACTTCCCGCCTGTCATCGCGAATCCTCGCGCGAGTGACAGCGAACGCCTACTTCCCGCCACAGCGAGCGTCCTTCCTGTCATCGCGAACTCCCCTTCCTTGTGTCATTGCGAGCGCAGCCCGGCAATCTCGACGACCGCAACTAACGGCCGTTCGGGCCCTCACCTCCCACGGGCGCCGTTCGCCCGAGCATCGGGATTGCCGCGTCGCTATCGCTCCTCGCAATGACAATTGCTGTCATTGCGAGCGCAGCGCGGCAATCTCGACGACCGCAACTAACGGCCGTTCACGCCAGCGTGGATTGCCGCGTCGGTGTGGCCTCCGCCGCGACACGGCTTCTGGTTTGGACGCGCGCGAGCGTTGACGAAGATAAGGCGACGGCATCCCGAGCTTGGCCAGCGCCATGCCTGAACGCATTGCTGAAGGCGGCCCGCTCCTCGTTTCCGTCAACTCCGAGCGGATGAGAGTTGGCTCGCCGCTTGCCGTACCAACCGCCGTATGGTAATTTGTCAGCATCAATTTCACGCCGCAAACGGTGCGCGGGCCGGTATCATGGCCCGTGCCCGTCAGCTTGGAACAGGAGCGCCCACGTGGACCCGCTGCTCGAAGTCAAGAATTTGCAAACGTACTTTTTTACCTACGAAGGCGTCGTCAAAGCGGTTGACGACATCACCTACGAGGTTATGCCTGGCGAGACGCTGGGGCTGGTTGGCGAAAGCGGCTGCGGCAAGAGCGTAAGCGCGTTGTCGCTGATGCGGCTGATTCCCGACCCTCCCGGCAAGACCATCGGCGGAGAGGTCCTTTTCGATGGCGAGGACATCCTCAAAGTCGATATGGACGACATGCGGCGGATCAGAGGCGCCAAGATGGCCATGGTGTTTCAGGAACCCATGACCTCGCTGAACCCCGTGCTGACGCTGGACCGGCAGCTAACTGAGACCATCCAGTTGCACATGGGGAAGTCTCGCGAAGAGGCGCGTCAGGACGCCGTAAACCTGCTGGCCCAGGTAGGCATTCCCGACCCCGAACGGCGAATCCGTCAGTATCCACACCAGTTCAGCGGGGGCATGCGTCAGCGCGTGATGATCGCCATGGCGCTGAGTTGCAACCCCAAGTTGATCATCGCCGACGAGCCCACCACCGCGCTGGACGTGACGATTCAGGCGCAGATACTGGAATTGATGAAGTCGCTAACTGAAACCTTGGGCGTGGCGCTGATCATCATCACCCACAACCTGGGCGTGGTGGCCCGTTACGCAGACCGGGTCAACGTGATGTACGCTGGCAAGATCATCGAACGCGGCTCCGCGCTGGAAATATACACCAACCCTCGGCATCCCTACACCGTGGGCCTGTTGGACTCCGTGCCGCGGCTGGACCAGCGGCTCACGGACGAAGAAGGCAACGCGGCCAAATTGGTGCCCATCGAAGGGCAGCCGCCCGACTTGGTAAACCTGCCTCAGGGCTGCGCCTTCCGCGCCCGCTGCCGGTGGGCAGTCGACAAATGCGCCACCGAAGCGCCGCCCCTGATGCAGGTGGAAAGCGGCAGCGAGGAACCGCATGTGTCGGCCTGTTGGCGTTCAGAAGTTCTGGGCGTGGAAGCCCTGAGCTACGCCATGGGCGCCGCCTAGCGCCGGCGCCACTCCAGAAGGAGAGCTTCTATAATGACGACTGCCGAAATGCCGCAGACCTCCGCTACGCTGCCCGACCAGGACAATGTGCTGCTGAACGTCCGCGGCTTGAAAATGTACTTCCCAGTGACGTCCGGGATCCTGTTCCAGCGGGCGGTGGCGCACATCAAGGCCGTGGACGACGTTGACTTCACGGTGATGCGTGGGGAAACCCTGGGATTGGTGGGAGAATCGGGCTGCGGCAAAACCACCACCGGACGCTGCATTCTGCGCCTTTACAAGCCCACCGATGGCGAAATCTGGTTCGATGGGGTTGACATCGCCCAAGCCCGCACCAGCCAGATGCGGGCGATGCGCCGGCAGATGCAGATCATCTTCCAAGACCCGTACAGTTCCCTGAATCCCCGGATGACCGCCGGCAATATCATCGGCGAACCCCTGGCCGTTCACGGTTTGGTGAACAACAAGCGAGAGTACCGCGAGCGCGTCGCCGAACTCCTGAATAATGTGGGTTTGAATCCGTACATGGCTGATCGGTTCCCCCACGAGTTCAGCGGCGGGCAGCGTCAGCGCATCGGTGTGGCCCGCGCCCTGTCGGTTGACCCGTCTTTCATCGTGTGCGACGAGCCGGTGTCGGCTTTGGACGTGTCCATCCAAGCCCAGATCATCAACCTGTTGGAAGACCTGCAGGAACGCTACGACCTGACCTACCTCTTCATCGCCCACGACCTATCGGTGGTGCGACACATCAGCGACCGGGTGGCGGTGATGTACCTCGGCAAGATCGTCGAAGTCGCCGACCGGAACGCCATCTACGAGAACCCGCAACATCCCTACACTCGGGCGCTGCTGTCGGCGGTGCCGATTCCCGATCCGGTGCTGGACGCGCAACGCGAACGCATCATCCTGTCGGGGGAGGTTCCCAGCCCGCTGAATCCCCCCAGCGGTTGCGTGTTCCACCCACGGTGTCCCCTATCCACCGACGACTGCGCCCGCGTGGTCCCGGAGGCCAGGGAGGTACTGCCAGATCACATTGCCGCGTGCATCAACGTGCCTGGATACGGCCCGTACTGAAGCGCCGCGCGGCCACAGCAGCATCAAGGCAGGGGGGCGACGACAAGAATCGCCCCCCGCTGGTTTTGACAACCGCCTCAGTTTTACTTACCATTGCATATAAGCAAGCGCTGGGGGTAACGCTATGTGGGACAGGGCTTTCTCCGGTTCGCTGGTGGCTTACGCGGTCAGTAGCGGGCTGTTCGTGCTTGGGCACTATTTCTTACCTGATGGCTCTCCGGTTACCCTAGCTGGAGCTGCAATGCTGGGCGTAACAGGGGGTCTTTTGGGGCTATCCGGGATTGGGATGGTTATCGCTCTGGTGGTTAAGGCCAGGGTGCGAAGATAGCTCGTGACGCCGTGGAAATATATCGCATTCGCTATTGCCGCCACTCTTGCCACAGTTCTAGTCGCATTGGCTGTCGTAGCAGTTGTGGCGTTAGCGATTGGCCAGGGCGACAAATTTGACGTAGATCGAATGCTTGGCATAGTGGGAGCCACGGGCGTCATAGCGTCCCTTCTGCGCTGGTTAGTGAGACGAATCGCAAGGTGGTTAGATACCAGCGCCCGAGATGAATAGCTGTAGTGGAAGGCAAAAATGCGCTTGGAAAACAAAACTGCCCTCATCACTGGCGCCAGCCGCAACATCGGCGCCGAAATCGCCCGCACCTTCGCTCGTGAGGGCGCCAACCTGATTCTGAACACCCGGCAATCGGTGGAAGAGCTGGAGGCCGTGGCCGCCGATTGCCGCGAACTGGGTGTCCGCGTCCACACCGTCATCGGCGACGTGTCGGACCACGATCGGGTGGCTGCGATGGTCTCCGAGGGCATCAAAGCCCTCGGCACGGTGGACGTGTTGGTCAGCAACGTCGCTGTGCGCCCGCACAAGCCATTCCTAGAGGTATCGCCGCAGGAATGGCAGGACGTCATCGCCACCAACCTGCACGCCTCATTCTACCTGATGCGCGCCGTGCTGCCGGGGATGCTTGAACAGGGTTCCGGCAGTATCATCGCCCTGGGCGGACAGGCGGCAATCACAGGCCGCCCGGAAACCGCCATGGTGACCACCGCCAAGACCGGCTTGCTTGGGTTGATCCGCGCCGTTGCGGCCGAATACGCGGGACAAGGCGTGCGCGCCAACCTGGTGAACCCCGGTTCGACCGACACTTCCAGAGAACATCCTGAGTGGTATCCGGAATTCCAGGATCTCGCGCGGGGTTCCGCGGACCACCTGAAGTCCATCCCGATGGGACGACAGGGCAGTGTTCAAGACATCGCCAACGCCTGCCTGTTCTACGCCAGCGACGAGTCGTCCTACATTACCGGCGACCGCATGAACGTGGTGGGAGGACGGTACATCGTCTAGCGATCCCCCGTTCCGGAAAAGGCGCATCGCGTAATGTTGCCGTAGGGTAATTCCCCTTTTGGGTTACGGGCAAGAACTGGGTGAAGGGCTCCGCCGTATGGTCTCAATGATGGAAGCTACGGGGGAGAACGGCCGATAGTTCAACAAACAGCCCATGGCGTACAGATCAAGTTATTGGGCAAGGCGGTAGGACAAAGGGAATTGGCGGGTTTGCCACCGGCAGCCCGGGAGCTTTTCCAATTGATTTCAATGGTAGGGCAGGCCGGTACCGGCGAGCTGACCCAGCAGAGCCATTACTCGCGTCCGGTGGTTCTGCGCAATCTGCGCTTGCTGGAGTCCAGGGGACTAGTGCAACATATCGCCAATAGCTCCAATGATCCCAGGTCGTATTGGACATCAGCGTCCGTTTGAGGCTTCCTGACGCCGGCTGAATCTACTGTAAAGACTTCGTTTACAGTAGTTTAGAGTAGACGGAATTGGGCAAAGCGGAGCGGTGTGCGCTAAGCAGGTTGTTCCAGCTCCATCTGGTCTCCAGCCTTCGCCCAAACCAGGCTGGCCGCGCCCACCAGACCCTGGCTGTCGCCCAGCGTCGCCGGCGCCAGGCGGAACCGACGGTGTCCAGAGCTCATACCTCGGCGGCGCATCCCGTCCTCAATGTGATCCATCAGGTTCAGTTGCAGGAGGCCTTGGGTCACGCCGCCGCCCAATACCACCACGTCCGGGTTGAACAGGTTGAGTACATTGCCCATCCCCACGATGATGGCGGCCACGGCATCGTTGACCACTTCGAGCGCGACCGAGTCGCCGCGTTCCGCAGCGTCGAACACGTCCTGGCCCGTGACCACTGCGTTGGACTCGTAGGCCAGCAACAGGGGCGAGCCTGGAGTGGCATCGCCCAGCCGGGCCGCGGCGCTTCTGCCAATGGCAGTGCCCGACGCCAGCGCTTCCAGGCATCCGTTGTTGCCGCAGGCGCAAGCCGGCGCGTCGGGACGGTAGTCGATGGTCATGTGACCCACCTCGGCGGCAGCGCCAGCGGCTCCAACGAAGATCTCGTCGCCAACGACTACGCCAGCGCCAACCCCCGTGCTGAAGGTAACGAACACCAGGGTGCGGGCCGGCTGATTCTCCGGCGGCACGGGTCTTCCGGCGCCAAAATACCGCTCGCCCAGGGCGGCCAGATTGGCGTCGTTGCCCACCCATACCGGCGCTTCCAGCATGGGCTGCCAGGCATCGGACAACGTCACCCCGTTGAGGGCAGGCAGGTTGGGCGAGGAAAGCAGCATGTTGGTGTCGGCGTCAATGGAACCAGCCAGCGCTATGCCGGCGCCAACGATGCGCCTCCCGCCGGCATGATCCTTGGCGTCCCGGAGCAGGGCGCCGGCGGCAGTGACCAGTTCATCCTGCAGCGCTCCGGGTTGGTTGGCGACGCGACCCTGCCAGATCAGTCGCCCCTGGCGGTCCACGACGGCGGCGCGCGCCCAGGTTCCGCCCCAGTCCATTGCGAGCGCAACCGGGGAATCATTGGCGTCAGCGTCGCCACGCGGCATGGTCATGCTAGTTCAACCTCCAACGGATCGGATTGTACCACTGCGCCTGTTTGCCGTCCGCGCGGCCAGGGGAACAGCCGTCATTCCGGAGTAGGAAACGTACCCGGCCTGAATATGACGATTGGCAGAACCGTGGCGTGTTGCTGTGGTAACATGGTTTGGGCTGGCCGATCAGCAGAATAAAGCGTAGGGAGGTACCCCATGGGAATGGCGGTTCAAATAGCCGGCTTCCTGTTGGCCGGAGTGGCGGGCACCCTCATGGGCATTTCTTTGAGCGTTCGGTACGGCAACCCGGAGTTGTGGTGGATTGGCGTGCCGATAAGTGTCGCGCTGGGCGTTGCCATTTTAGTGTTGAAGCGCTGCGTTATTGACAAAGGCCTGTTGCGGTGAAGGCGGATCCTACCGGGGCGACTGGGAGGCCTGCTAACCAGGACAAGGCCGAACGCAGGCATCTAGATAACGTTTGCACCGGGGTAATGACCATCGCTACGATAGTGATCGTGGGCATGTTCGCAATCCTGCAAACTGCAAATGAACTTGGTACGGATCGCAGTGGGTTGCTTGGGATTCTGTCCAACGCAATTATCCCCATTGCCATCAGCGCTGTCGCTTCGTACGTCTGGTGTATGACGTTTGGTTGTTTGTCAATGCTGTCGGCGTGTGTACGAGAGAAACAGAAAAACTTGCAACTGCTAATCATAGCTTTCCTTACGCAAGGATTTCTCGTGAGCATCATGGCAGCGCTAGCGATCATGTCGAACTTGGAACCCGTAGGCCAGCAGGGGCTTTTGCTTTAGTCACTGCCCGGACGCCTCCGCCAATAGGCGATCCAGGGCGCCGCGCAGAACTTCCTCTGGCATCGGGCCAACGTATTTGCGCCGGATCGCCCCATTGGCGTCGATGAAAAACTTTTCGGGGATTCCGCGCACCCCATAGTTGAGGGCGATAACGCCATCAGTGTCCACGCCCGCTGGGTAGGGAACGCCGAACTCCACCAAGAACAGTTCCGCGGCGTTCTGTGTATCCCAGACGTTGACCCCGATGAATTCGACGGGTCGGTCAGCGTAGGCGGCGTAGGCCCGATTCAACGCCGCCGATTCCTGGCGACAGGGCGCGCACCAAGATGCCCAGAAATCCACCATGACGACCTTGCCTCGCAGGTCGGACAGTCGCGCCACGTCGCCATTCAGCAACTGCAGTTCGAAGTCGGCGGCTTGGGCGCGCTCTACGCGGATCTCGCCGAATTGCTGGTTGATGCCGGTTCCGGCTGGTTGACCCCGCTGCTGCAGCGCCGCCCAGGCCAGCAGGGCGAACAGGGGGATCAGGACCGCCGCCGTCCCAAAGATGATCCAGTTGCGCCGAGCCATCAGGCGCCGCTTTCAGCCGGGCGTCTCCAGACGCCCCAGACCAGCAGGGCGAACAGCGCGATTGCCACCATCACGGGAATCGCTCCGTACCAGAACCGCGCTTCCGACAAGGGGTTGCCCAGCCTGGTAACCCACGACGGCTCCGGCAGGCCGGTTAGCCTAAGGTCGACGCCCTCGCCCGGCGCCAGATTGTCGGTTCCCCAAACCCGGTAGGTGATTTCTCCCAGAGTCAGGCTGCCTTGAGCGGCGAGACCGCCGACTCCGATGTCGCCAAACTCGTCGGGGATCAGCAGGCGCAGCGACTCCGCTCCCTGCAGCGTGTTGTCCCGCCAAGCCAGGGCATCATCCTCGTATGGCACGGTGAACGTGAAGCTCACCTGGTGGCGTCCCGGCGGCGCCGGAGCGGTGATGGCGAATCCGGTACCCACCGGAATCACCTCGCCGCCAACCAAGTCCGTTGATACATCCAAATTGGTCGCTTCAGCGGGCATCGAAAATCGCAGAAAGCTGAATTGTCCAATCACGGGCGGGGCTGACAGGTCGGGAACCAACGTTGTGTCGCTGCGGTTTCGCAGGGTAAACAGCTGCACCGCCGCCAAACGGCGATTCGCGGCGTCGATGCCAGCTATGATAATGGACTGCTCGGTAGTTGCCACCACGCCGACATCGCGCGTGAATTCATACACGGTCAGGGTCTGTTGATCGGCTAGTTCCCGCGGCGACAACGTTTTGCTGTAGCGGGTTTCGCCGTAGAGGGCCACGATGGCTGCGCTGCCGCCGTCCGGCATGGCCGGAACATCGTCAAACCGGAACGCCCCATCGGCGTCGGTAGTTGTCTCGTAGGTGTCCACCGAGCCTGCATCGAGGCCGAACTGATGCAGGAGCACCTTCACGCCCGATGGCGCCCCGCCACTCGCTGTACCGTTGACCAGGGTCCCTGACACCGCCGTGGCGGCCGGCGACTGGGCATCAATCGCTGGCGGAACGACTGCCAGCAGCCAGACCGCCAGAATTAGGATTCCAATCAACCAAACGGGAGCCACGGCAGATTATCGATCGCGCTGTTCGTGTCCGTTGCCGTTGCCATTACGCTGTTCGCGCAGGCGGGCAAGTTCAGCGGTGACGTCAGATAGGACGGACAGGAAAGCCTGGCGGTCCTGGGCTGCCTGCTGGCGTTCTACAGTGAAATTCGCCAGCAGATCCTGCCATTGTTGTTGTCGCTGTTCTTCTGCTCTCCAGCGCTGTTCATCAGCCTCTCGGCGCTGTTCATCGACCTGCCGGCGTTGTTCGTCGGCCTCCAGGCGATACTGCCCCACCAGCTTTTCCAACTCCTCAGCGCGCTGCCTCTCTGCGGCCAGCATGGCCCTCATCCTGCTGAACATGGTGTAATACCAAACTCCTCCAGCGGCAGAGCTGATGGCCGCGTAGGTTATCATCGGTCCGTAGATGTCAACATCAATGTACCGGGCGATCCCCGACGGGTTGCAGCCCGTCAGGCTGGATAACTCAGCCGGGCAGGGCATGGTCGTATAGTACCAGATGATCCAGGTCGCCACCGCGGTGGCCATGGCCAACAACGCCGGCAACCACGCGGTTTCAGCAACCTCCTTGAGGTTGGGGCGCGCGTCGGGCGGCGTGTACGTGGTCGTATCAATCATCCCGATCCGGCCGGTCGTTGGCGAGCTCCATTGCCCGCAGGATCAGGGCGGCCTGACGGCGGTAGTCGTCCAACTGCTCGTGGTAGTCGGCATCGCTGACTCGATCCAAGCGGTGGTCGGTCTGCAGGGCGCGGATGGCGTCGTACACGTCATTGAGCTCGGCGGCGAGGCTCCGGCCGGATGGCGATTCGTTCGCCTCGGGATCCTCGGGCAGACGAGTCGGGCGGAACACCAGCGGCCAAGCCACCACCGCGATGATCAGCAGCGCGACGGCGATCGCCAGTCCTATCTGCATGGTTGGCGCGCTATCCGGCCGGTCCGGCGGCAACGGTTGTCTCCACCACCGGGCGAGGCGCCGGAGCCCGCGATGGCCACAGGGCAATTGCCGTGCCCAGTATCAGGACCGGGCCGGCGATCCACATCCACCATACCAGCGGATTGACCAGAATACGGAAACCAACCGCGCCGTCCTCTCGATTTTCGCTGGGCACCACATAGAAATCCTCCAGTGGCGTGGAGCGTATCGCCGCGCGGGTGGAGGCCATGTTGTGGTCGGGATGGAAAGTCCGGCGAGGGTGCATCACCTCCAGAAACTCGCCATCGCGGTACACCTCAACGGTGGCGCGATACTCGGTGCGGTCGGCGTAGGCTAGAGTGGTGGTATCCACGTACACCATGCGGTAGTCGCCGATGGTGGCATCGTCGCCCGGGAACAGCACCACATCCTTTTGAATGCCGTAGAAGGATTGGCCCACCACGCCCAACGCCACCATCACAACCGCCAGATGCACCACGTAGCCGCCGTAGCGGGGGCGGTTGGCCATGATCAGGCGGACGAAGCCGACAGCAGGATTGTCCCCGACGGCGCGCCGGCGCGCCATGACTCCCCGGACCCATTCAGTCAGAATGCCCACCGCGACCAGGGCGCACAGAGAGAACCCGATCACCGCGTAAGGCTGCCGGATACCGGCTACCATGAGAATGATTGCGGTCAGAATCGCCGCCGCGCCCGGCAGTTGCACAGCGCGCCGCAGGGATTGCAGATTCGCTCGACGCCAGGGCAGCAGCGGTCCCACACCCATCAGCAGTACCAAAGCGAGCATCAACGGCCCATTCACCTGGTCATAGAAGGGCCGCGCCACCGTGATTTCCTGCTCCGCAAACAGCCGAGACAGCAACGGATAAACCGTGCCCCATAAAGTCGCGAAAGCCACGCCCAACAGCAGCAAGTTGTTGACGAGGAACGCCGCCTCTCGGGACAGCATCGAATCCAACCGCTGCGCGCTGCGCACCAGGTCATAGCGCCAGAAGAAGATGGCCATGGGAACGACCACACCCACGCCCAAAAATAGCAGGAATACCCAACCCAGGGTGGACGCGCCGAAGGAATGCACCGACGGCACGGGACCACCACGATTCATGAACATGCCATACAGAGCCAGGCCAAAGGCGATGTTGATCAGCGTGATATTCCACATGCGGAACATGCCGCGCCGCTTCTGCACCATTATCGAATGGACAAAGGCGGTCAGCGCGATCCAGGGCATAAAGGCGGCGTTTTCCACCGGATCCCAGAACCAAAACCCGCCCCAGCCCAAGATGGTGTAGGCCCACCAGGATCCCAACAGCAGGCCTGACGCCAGCAACGCCCAGACGCCCACGCCCCAAGCGCGTCCGGCGTCGATCCATTCGTCCTCTGACCGCCCGCCGATGAGACCGGCCAACGCAAAGGCGAAGGGTATGCTGATGCCCACCAGACCGGCCATCAGCGCCGGCGGGTGGAAGAACATCCCGAAATGCGTCAACAGCGGGTTGATGCCCTGACCGTCGGGCACGGGAAACGCGAGTTTCTGGAAGGGGTTGGCCATGAACGCCATGACCGCCAGGAAGAAAACCTCGATCAACATGAGAGTGGCCACCGTCCACGGCAGCGTGGGCCGCGTGGACGCCGGGGCCAGCCAGATCGCCAGCGCCGCCATTACCGACAGGGCGAAGGCGATGTACAGCAGCGATCCCTCATTGCCCGCGTAGAAGGCCACCCAAGTGTAGATATTGGGCATGGCGATATTGCTATGCGCCGCGACGTAGGCCAGCGAGAAATCCCGCGTGATGAACGACTGAACCAGCGACAGGGTGGCCACCAGCAGCGCCACCACGAGCGCGTAAGAAGCCTTGCGCGCGCTGTCCAGCAAGGCAGGGGCGCCCCTGACCTGCCCCAATACCGAAGCAAAGGTGGAATAGGCCGCCAGCGACAACGCCATCCAGAGGCAGGCGGCTCCCAAATCAGCCATCGGCTCGTTCCTCTCTCCCTTCAGGGCGGTTGCAGGCATGGTTGGGCGAACCTGGTCCGTCAAGTTGGTCCAGCGCCAAATCACGGTCAACCGCATCGAGGTAGGGCTGCAGGTCGCCCGGGTCGTGAGCGTAGGGATTGGCGACATCCTCGGGACGCCGGCGCATGCTCCGCAGGATCAGGAAACCGCCGAGCAGCGCGGCCACGGTGACGACGCCAGGCACAATCCAGGCTATCAGGTAAAATCCGGATCGTGGCGGCTCCGCCAGCACGCCGGGACCGTAACGTTCGGACGCGGCGAACCAATCCAGCACTTCTTGCCTGGTGGCGCCTGAAGCCAGCATTTCTCGAACTTGCGCACGCATTTGTTTGGCCAGCGGAACCTCGGTTTGATCAATGGTTTGCGCCGGACAAACGGGACACATCAACATCCGGTCGATAGCCTGCGCCTCCGCCTCGTCATACGACCCGGCTCCGTCCCCGGATTGGGCCGCCACGAACCCGTAGGACATTGCCAACCATGACGCCATTGCCATTGCCGCCAGAATCAAAAAAATGCCCCGGCGCGCCGGGGCAGATATGGTAACCGCAATGAGCATAGAATCCCCCGAAACCGCCCGGGGGAGCCGGATTACTCGCACGCCGCCGCGTCGCCGCCCTGGATGCAGCCTTCCACGTAGTCCAGAACCAACTCGATCTGGTCTTCGGTCAGCAGCTTGGCGAAGGAGGGCATGACGTTGACGCCGCCGACGACTACGCCGCGCAGTCCGCTGCGGTCCAAGCTCCGAGCCGCTTCCGAAGTGAGGTCGGGGTTCAGCAGCGGCGCGTCGGTGGCTTGATAGTTGTAATCGACGATCATGCGGCCCAGCACCTGCCCGTCGCCCTGCCCGGTCATCCCGTGGCACATCACGCAGTTGGTCTCGAAGATGTGCTTGCCTGAGCCAGCGAAGGACGTGGGCTGCGGAGGGCTTGAACCGTACCACGGCACGGCCGAGGCCGGTGGGCTGAGGCGCGGCGGCTCGTGGGCCTTGTAGGACGGCTGGTAATGCATCTCGTAGAAAATGTCCAGCGGATACGAACCCTGAGAACACCCGACAGCCAGCAACCCGGCCACGATGGTCAACCCGATCAAGGGCAGCAGTCGCCCGCGCATCAGTTTAGTCCGTGTCATTGAAATTCTCATTCCAGGATTGGTATTGCTGATGGTGCGTGTTCGATGGTTCGGATTTGCCCGCGTCAGGCCGACGCCACGTCGACCGCGCCGGCTTCGTTGAGGATCTGGGTCACGCGGGGAGCTTGTTCGGCGCCTGCATTGACCAGCACTCCGATCAAACCCTCGCTGATGCGGTGGTCAGACCGAGCGTTGCGCATCTTGGGGCGCAGCGCCTGCGCTACGCCAACGACCGTGAACAGTATGGCGCCCAGTAGGGTCCCGGTGTAGCAAATCACGGCCAACGGAGGCATGGCTAAGATGGGTTTCTCCGCGATGGTCATTGGGACGGCCAAGGGCGTTACGCCTCCGATTATCACGGAGACGATCAAACCGAGCAGACCGCCCAAGAGGGGCCACACGTAGAGCCGGTGGCGCTCCATGCCCTCGCCCAACGCGCCCTCGGGATAGGGAACGTCGGTGAGGAAATTGTAATCGGATTCCGAGATGCCGGCCGATTTCAGGGCGTCGCCGGCGTCGGCCGCGGCCGAGGCGTCGTTGAAAAGACCCAAAATTGCTTGCGTTGCCATGGGAATAATCCGTTCGTCGCCCTACTGGTCGGTTTTGACATCCACCGCGCCGGCGGAGTTCATGATCTGCATCACCTCGTAGCGCCGCTCGGGTTCAGCGTTTACCCGTAGGCCCAACAACCCTTGTGTGATGCGGTTGTCATAAAGGCCAAGCTGGAACTTGGGCAGCCGAGATTCGAAAATGATGCCGATGACGGTGAAGAGGATGGCGCCGAGCATCGTGCCTTCGTAGCAGACGATGGCCATCGGAGGTAGCGAAAGCACCGGCTTGCCTCCCGTGACCAGCGGATACGCCACTTGAGTCATGGCGGTGATCATGATGCCGGAGGAGAGGCCAAGCAACGCGCCAACGAAGGGATACAGGTAGAGGCGGTGCTTTTCCTCGCGTTCGCCCAGGGACCCTTCCGGGTAGGGTGAATCGGTGAGGAAGTCGTAGTCAGTTTCGGGTATGCCGGCGCCCTTGAGGGCGTCGCCGGCGGTTGCCGCCGACTCCGCGTCCTGGAACAAGCCCAGTATGGCCAGCTTGTTGTTGGGCGGAGACATTGCGTCTCGCAATTGCCGCAGGAATCCTGGCATCGCCATGGCGTAACCCTCTAGTCCTCTCTGAAGGTGGCCGGCACGGTGCGGCGGCCC
This sequence comes from Dehalococcoidia bacterium, assembly GCA_965221295.1. GTDB lineage: Bacteria > Chloroflexota > Dehalococcoidia > Lucifugimonadales > UBA3495 > Bin87. The sequence goes on from OZ244879.1 coordinate 542,480, forward strand.
ACCTGGATTTCCGTCTTGAGAATATCTCCTTCCTTGATGTCGTATAACGGCACCAGCGGGAACACGCGGCTGAACAACAGCATCAGCATGGACACGAAGGCGAAGGTCGCGCCCACGATGAGGGCCTCTGGCCATTGCGGCAGGTAATCGTTCCACGTGAAGGTTTGGAACTGCTTGTTGGCCTGACCGGGCACGAACAGCAGGTAACGCTCCAACCACATGCCAACATTCACGGAGATACACGCCGCTGACATGATCCACAGGTTGCGTCGCCACGCTTTGGGCAGCCACAGTATGACGGGCAGGAAGTACGTGATGCCTACGAACACGATCATCCACACGTTGTACGCCACCCCGTGGTCGCCGGGCAGGAATTGTAGGGCGCGGACCGCCAGTTCGTCGCCTTCCAGACCGTAGATGCCGAAGATGATCTCCATGACCAGGAAGTAGAACCATCCGGTGGCGACGACGATTAGCAAGCGACCCAGAGCGTCGATGTGCTCGTGGCGGATGTAGTCCTGCCAACCATAGGCCCAGCGCAGCAGGATCATGGCGAAAACCACCGCCGACACGCCGGAGTGAACCGCGCCCACCACGAAGTATGGCGCGAACACCGTGCTATGCCAAGACTTGATGGCGACGGCCATCCCGAAGTCCCAGGACACGATGGAGTGAACGGACACGAACACCGGAAGAATCAAAGCCGAGAGCAATACGCCAGCGATGATCTGGAGCTTCCATTGACGGGGATTGCCTTCCCAGCCCATGGCCAGCAGGGTATAGACGAGCTTTGGCCAACCGGTGGTGCGGTCGCGCAGAACCGCGAAGTCTGGCACGAGAGCAATGACCACGAACAGTGTGGAAGAAGTGAGGTAGGTGAGGATGGCCGAAGGGTCCCACACCAGCGGAGTGCGGATATTGGGCCAGATGCCGCGGGCGAAGTCATAAGGGAACGCCCAGTACAGGATGCGCCAAGGCCGGCCCGTGTGGATGATCGGCATGATCATCGCGGTCATCAGCGAGAAGATGGTGAGCACTTCGGCGGCGCGGGTCGCGGGCCGTCGCCACTCCGCCTTGGCCAGGCGCAGGATGGCGGAGAGCATCACACCGGCGTGGCTGATTCCGATCCAGAACACGAAGTTGGTGATGAAGAATCCCCACACCACCTTGTAGTTCAACCCGGTTATGCCCAGGCCGGTGTTGATCATGATGCCGACGGTGATGGCGGCTGCCAACACAATCACGCCAAGCAGAGACACCACCGGCCAGAACCAGCGGGGCGTTTCCAGTATGGACCGCAGCAGGTCCCGGTTGATCTGCGCTGCGGGTAGGACTTTGCCTTCCTGCATGTTGCCTTACTCTTACCTAACGTGCCTCTTTCGATGAATTGCGATTTTCGCTGTAAGCCCGGCTGGGATTCTCATTCATGGTCTGATGTTGCCGCCGCCTCGGCCCTACTCCGGTTTGGCCAGCACCAGGTAACGCCCGCGGATCAGGGTGTCAACCTTCTGGTACATGGATCCTTCCTTCATTTCCCAGAGTGAGATGGGTGGCAGCAGCATCATGCCGATGCGGAACACCAGGAGGACAATGCCCACGCCGCCGAGGATCATAAAGATGTCCCAGAGGTCGGGGAAGGTTGCCGCCGGGGCCGGCAGCAGCAGCGCGGGGAACGAGAAAGCGTCCGACGGCAGGAAGTACAATCCGCCCAGTTCGGCGGGAGCCGCCGCGAAGGCCGCCGCGAAGATGCGGATGTGCCACAGGAGCAGTCCAATCACGATGAAGATCGCCGCCAGCGGCGCGCCCCAGCCTTCGCGCCGAGCGTGGTTGGACACCAGGATCGGGAAGGGTATGAAGAACGTGAAAAACAGCTGCGCCCAGAAGATGCCGATGTAGGAGTCGAACATCAGGTAGTTCAGGATCGCCTGCTCGACCTCCAGGCGGCCATACCAGTAGGTGATGAAGAACGCGAAGAGATGATAGGTATGCAGCAGGGTCAGCCCCAGCAGCACCTTGCTGGCCGCCCAGAACGGAGCCTGCCCGATCAGTTCGCGATACCCTCCCCAGCGCCGCATGGCGTAGGCCACCAGCAGAATCATGGCGAGGCCGCCCTGGAAGCTGATCACCGTGTAGAACGGCGGCAGTATGGAGTCCTTCCAGCCCGGTATCATGGCCATGGCGAAATCGCTGACCACCAGGAACTGTACGAACACGACCATCATGAAGTACAGCGCGCCCAATATGGCCAAACCGCCCTTCTGGATCTGCCACTGTCGTTTGGTGCCATACCATCCGCCGGCCAGCCTGGCGTACAGGGACGCGCGGAACCCGGAAACGTGCGGGCGGCTCTGGGCCATGTCGGGCAGGGCGGCCAACCACAGGATCGCCACCGAGCAGAAGGACAGGCCGATCATGCCAGCGAGTAGCCATCCCGATGGGTTGATGAGCTCTTGGAACCAGATGGAGCGGCGCACCATCTGCTCCCCGCTTTCGGTCATTACGCCCAGGTCGGGCAGGGCGATCAGCGCCGGTATGAACAGCAGTATGTTGACGACGCTGACCAGCGAGAAGATCTCGGCGATGCGGGAAAGAGGACGCCGCCAGTGGCTCTTGGTGAACCGGAACGCGCAGGCGGCCAGCGGAGCCGACGCCGTTAGCGTGAACACGAAGCCGAAGGCCGCGACGTAGAATCCCCAGGCCCGGTGGTCGGCGAAACCAACCGACAGCGCCTTGATGACGAATCCCACGATGCCCAGGATGGTCAGGGCGCCGCCAACGAAGAGGGCAATCCTGAAGACGCTGGCCGCGGATCGCTGCTTTTCGTTGACTTCGGCAACCAGCCCCGACGCTTCGGGAATGACCCACATTTCCGGTCCGAAATGGCCGTGTTCGTGGGCGGAGTCATGGCCATGGTGAGCCGCGCCGTGGTCAGCCACGCCGTGATCGGCCATGGGCGAATGCGACTGGGTTTCGCTAGCCATCAGTGTCCACCCTTGCCAGCCAGCGGATACTGGTCAACTTTCTTGAGGTAAATGACGCTGGGGCGTGTGTTCATCTCTTCCAGCAGCCGGTACCCTCGGGTAGCGCGGTCGTGCTCGGCGTGGCCCGGGTGCGCGTTCACATCGTCAAAGTACGGCTTGATAGCAGCGTTGGGGTCGTTGAGGTCGCCGAACATCAGGGCGTTGGTTGGGCAAGCCTGCACACAGGCCGGGTCGTAGTTGCCGGCCGCGATGGTATCGTCGGTGAGTCGGTTGCCGGCCTGGGCTTCCACCTTCAGCTCGCCGCGCCGGATCCGTTGCACACAGAAGGTGCACTTCTCGGTGATCCCTCGGGAGCGCACCGTGACGTCCGGGTTCAGGTAGTTCTCCATGCGAGCCGGCCAGTTGGGATGCCAGTAATTGAACATCCTGACCTGGTAGGGGCAGTTATTGATGCAATAACGGGTGCCCACGCAGCGGTTGTACACCTGGACGTTGAGTCCCTCCTCGTTATGGTATGTGGCGTACACGGGGCATACCGGTTCGCACGGGGCGTTTTCGCAGTGCTGGCACAGCACCGGCATGAACCGCGCCTTGACGTTGGGGTACTCGCCCTCCCAGTAGCGCTCAATGCGGATCCACTCGTAGGCCCGACGCTGGAGGAAGTAATCCTTGGTGTTGATGGGGATGTTGTTTTCGGCCTGGCACGCGATCACACAGGCCTGACATCCCGTGCACTTGTCCAGGTCGGCGACCATTCCCCACTTGTGGTCGAATTGAGCGTTGGGCATCGTTCAGTCTTCCCCAGGGTGTTTGCCGCTCTCGGCACGGCCAACTTGCCGCGCCAATTGAAGAGCGACGTTCTCTCAATCCCTAGTGAGCCTCCCCTTCGGTAACGGTCTTGAATACCTGCTCGGCCGGGTGCTCGCCGATTTCACGTGAGGTATAGCCACCCTCCAGCTTGGAGACGGCCATGCTGTCGCCCGTCGGCGTGATGGAGCATCGATTGCCGCTCCAAGCCAAACCGCCGGAACCAGCCACTTCTGCGCTGGCAAGAATCCCCATGATGTTGCCGCTCTCTCGAGAGTCCCGGCCGCTGGCGAATTCGGAGCCCGACCTGCGCCCGCCGCCCATGGGGACCGCGGCGATGCCCGGCGGCATACCAGGGTTGAGGTACACCAACGCGTGGATGCTACCCCCCGGAGCGCCTACGGAAACCACGTCGCCCTCGCGCAATCCCATGTCGCGACCCTGCGTCTCGTTGATTTCCACCCAGGTTTGCCAAGCCACCGTGGTGACGGGATCGGGGGCGTTCTGGGCCCATGGCAGGTGGGCGTTCCTCCCATCCAGCACCGTGTGATGCGCGAAGGGCAACAGGTGGAAATCGCCGGAGCCCTGGAACTGGGCCGGCGCGGCTCGCCCGGCAATGTCGATTAGCAACCCCTCTGGGGCGTCTGGGGCGCCGGTGGCGGCGCTATCACTCCACCAACCGCCATGCTGAAGGACCTCAGTGTAGTCGGCGCCCAGCGCGGCGATGTTGGCGCGGATCAATTCTTCATAACTGGCCGCCGGCATGTCGTCGCCGCGGCCCAATTCGGTCGCCGCCGACAACAGGATGTCCGGGAAGCTGCGCGGGTCCAGATCGCTAAGTGGATTCACCACCGGTTGCTGTACTGCGTACACCTGGCGTCCGGGCGCCGGGTTGGGCAGATCGTCGCCCCAGCTTTCCAGCGCCGCGCGGTCCGGGATCAGGAGATCCGCCATGGCGGAAGTCTCATCAATGAACGAACTGGCGCTGATTACCGCCACGTTCTCATTGGACAGCGCACCGCCCAGGCCGACAGAGGCGGGCAGGGTCTGAACGGGGTCGGCGTTATGAACAATGACCAGCCGGGCCGTTCCCTGGTTGATGTCTGCAACGGCCTGCTGCCAGTCCCGCATGGTGGCCAGCGGCGCGTTCTGCGGGGCGTTGGGGATGGGGGAACCCTGGTCCACCAGCATTCCGCCGGGGACTCCCACTCGGCCCATGACGTAATTCAGGGCCAGTGTCGCTTCGGCGTTGAACTTGCCGTTGCTGTACGCGCCGGCGGCTCCGCCGCCGCCGATGGCCAAGCCGTCGTGGGAAAGCTTCGCAGCGATGCTGGCGAACATGTCGGCGATGGTGTTTCCGCCCAGCGCTGCCTCCGGAATCTGTAGCGCTCCCGCCACGGCGTCGGGGCGGAAATCAGCCAAAGCGGCCGAGCCGCGCCCGGAGGTCAGGCGGTCAACATCGCCGCCGGCGTAGCCCATTTCCAACAACGTCCACGCTAGCGCCAGCGCGGCGTAGCCTTCGGCGCCTGGCGCGATGGGCAACCATTTGTCGGCGTTGGCCGCCGTCAACGAATACCGAGGGTCGAAATGGTAGTGGGTTCCCCGTTGTTCGCCCGACCGGAACTTCCCGTAGCCCACGGAATATGCGGTAGGACTGCCCCAAGTGGACAGGAAGTCGCTGCCGAAGCTGACCAGTGTCCCTGCGTTGGCGATGTCGTGCCACGGCATCCTGGTCGTTCCCAGGATCTCCTGCACAGCCATACCGTAGGCGGAGTCGTCCATGCCGTCATGACGAAGGTGGCGCCCGCCGAATGCCTCGGCGAAAGCCTGGCAAACCGTGGCGAAGCCAGCGCATTGCGCCCCGGTGATCAATAGCATCCCGTTGCCCCGGTCGTTTACCGCGGCGTTGAATCGATTCAGCGCTTCCTCCCACGAGATGGCGCGGAACTGGCCGGAGCCGCGGGGACCGGTTCGGAGCATCGGCCCGGCGATGCGGTCCGGGTGGTAGAGGGATTGCAGCATCGCGTCGGCTGCCGGGGATTGTTTGCCCTGGTTGGTGGGGAACCGGGGGTTGCCTCGAACCTTCTTGGCCCGGCCCTCCATGACCCGCACCAGTACGCCTTGACCGCCCGGCACGGAACTGTCGTAGGTGGCGTACCAGTTGTCCCGGCCGCTTACCAGGTCTTCCGGGATGAGCGCCGGGCTTTGCACCCGCAACTCATCGTCGAAGAGATCGCAGGCGATCGCGCCGGTTGCGGCGATGCCTGCCCAAGCCAGGAAATTGCGGCGGCTAAGTTTCATTGGTCAGATAATTCCGGGGTCAGAAAGTTCCGGGGTCAGACGGTTCCGGTGGTATGGCTCTTCGGCGTTATGGGCGCCGCCTACTTATGGCACACCGTGCAGTCGGTGCTCACGTCGTTTTCGCGGTGACAGTCCAAGCAAGTGCCCATCTTGAGGGATTGGCCTTGTTGCGGCTGGACCTCCACCATGTTGGCCACGTCGCCGTGGCAGACAGTGCAAGCTTCCTGCACCGGCACGGGCAGCGTGATGGGTTCCTCGTTGCCGATGGGCAACGTGACGGTGCGTTCTTCGCCCTGGGTCAGGAACCGCAAGTGGGCCTCGTGAACGAACCGCACGTGGTCGGGCACGCGGTGCACTCGCTCCCAGTCGATGGGGCGGCCATCGTTGCTTTTGTCCAGCACCCGCTGAATATTGATCAGAGTTTCGGGTTCGGCGACTCCCGCCTTGGCGTTGCCGCCGTTGATCTGCTTGTGGCAGATGACGCAGACCTCCACGGCGGGCACCGTGGCGGCGGCGCCGGTGGTGACGTTCCGGTGGCAAAATTCGCACTGGATCGCGTGGCCGCCATCTTCCACGGCGCCGGCGTGCACCGTATGCGGGAAGGCGATGGGTTGCGCCGGAGCGTTGCCCCAGCCAAAGGGCGGATTGGAAAACCAGGATATGAACAGCGTCACCACGATGAAGGCCACAATCGCAGTGGCCAAGAGCCCGGCCAGGGCCATGGGGATCAGCTGTCTGGTTGGCGGCAATGGCGGCATGGGTTGTTTGATCGAAAATGCTTGGCGACGATGGATGGAATGCGACAGCCCAGCTCTTTGGCGGCGCGTCGGCCTACTATACGAACAGCCGGTCCCAGACGTTGAGCAGGGTCACAGGGGTCTGCGTGACGGCAAGCGCCATCATCGCTACGGCTCCGCCCAAGGCGGCCAATCCGATAACGGTAATGGGAATTCGCAACCGACTGAACGCCGCAGGGTACGTGCCCGTCTGCACGCCAGAGGGGATAAGCCCGTGAGCAATGAGCATGCTGAAGGCGAACACGATGATCAGCGGGAAGTAAATCCACAGGTAGGTCAACCACAGGCTGACGTCAGCCCAGAAAATCGCGTTCATCGCGTTGGGGTCGGTTTGTGGCATTTGGTTGCCTGACCTATGCTAAATGCTAGTAGTCGCAGTGTGCGAGCCCTAGCGGTTTCCGACTTCCACGAACCGAAAAAATCGGCTGCCGTTTTGGGCTGGTGAAAATTATCACATTCGATTTGGCGTGTCAACAAGCCGGCGGCCTCGGTCATGGCCATTTTCCGCAATCTCCCGTAGCAGTCGCGCGACTCCCATGCCACCCCAAATGAGGCGCCGAATTGAGGCGCCGTCGGTCTGGCGAACCGGCCGACGCTAACTGATCAATTCCCTGCGGCTCACCGGTATTATAGAGCGTATACCGTCGCCAAAACCTCAATAGTTGCCGGATCATAACCGATTTGGATTCAATAATTGATTCCCGATAATATCGACATATATGATAGTTGACATTGCGAAATGACGATGATAATTTTTGCTGAAGCTCGGACTAAGCTACCAAACAGATCACGCATTGCGCAATCTATGCAGAGGAGGCGAACGAAATGGAAGACTTCAAAGCCATCCGCTTGCCGCGAATCGTAACTTCCGTCTTGCTCCTGATGACCTTGGCGGCTTTCTGGGCTTGCGGCGGAACGGCCCAGGAGACGCCGGAGAGCGCGGCGCCAGCGTCCCCAACCACGGCGCCGGCACAGGGTTCCGACCCGGTAGCCACCGCCGCCCCGGAACCGACCGCCATGCCAGCCATGGCCGATGAAGATTCCTTCCTGCACTTGGCCGTAACCCCACTGCCTCAGGATACCTTCCTGCCCTGGCTCGCCACGAGCAGCGGACACCTGCCCTTCCGGCCCATGTGGGAGAACATCACCACCATCTCGCCGGATACCGGCGTGTCCACCATCCTGCCCCAACTGGCGCGCGATTGGGACGTCAGTCCCGACGCCAGCGAATACACCTTCTACCTCCAGGAAGGGGTCGACATGCACTTCGGCTGGGGCGAATTCACCGTCAAGGACGTGATCATGACCATTGACCAGCAGATGTCTGACCCTCAGGCTGGCTGCAAAGCTCCACTCAAGCGCTTCATGGGCTTCGACTCCATGAGCGACATGATCACCGCCGGACGGGCCGAGGTAATCGACGACTACACGCTGAAATTGAAGCTCGACCAACCTCAGGTGGACGTGGCGGACTGGTGGTTCAACATCCTCGTGGTGCCCTGCGCCGCCGTCCGCAGCTCCGCCCAGCACGAGGCCGAGGGCGATGCCATGTTCGAGAGCGGCCCCGCCGGAACTGGCGCCTACCAGTTCTCCCGCCGGGAGCTCAAGGAGTTCACCGAGTACGAGGCTGTGCCCTACGACCACTGGCGGGTGAACCCGGAGTTCAGCCGACTGCGCATCACCACCGCGCCCGAAGACCTCACCCGGTTGGCCATGCTGCTCACTGGCGAAGCCAACATGGTGGACGTGCCCAAGGTGCTGCACCAACAGGCCGTTGACGCGGGCATGGAGGTGTTCGAAAGCCCGTTGCCGTCCGTTGGTCTGACCATCATCCCCCTGGGCCAGTACTTTGCTAGCGAAGTCAACTGGAACCCCGAAACCGAACCCTGGAACGCGCCCGGCGAAACCGGACTGCTGGTGCGGAAGGCCCTGAACCACGCCATCAATCGCGAGCAGATCATCAACGAGCTGTTCAAGGGCCGAGGCGAGCCCATGTACAACACCATTTTCCACCAGTCGCTGGAGGGCTGGAACCCCCGCTGGGAGGATGAGTTCGCCGAGAAGTACGCCTACGACCCGGAACTGTCCAAGCAGCTGCTGGACCAGGCCGGCTTCCCCGGCGATAACGGCCAGAACCGCTTCTTCGTGGAGGTTTGGCAGAGCAGTCTGCCCGGCTTGCCGGAGACCATTGAAGTGGCGCAGGCCGTGGCCCAGTCCCTCCAGGACATCGGCATCGACGCCAAGTTGGTGGAGGTGGAGTTCGCCCGCGCTCTGGATGCCTTCCGCGACCGGCACGACGCCCACTTCATCCTGCCCGTGCGCCAAACCATCCGGCAGATCAACGCCAACGCCCGCATCTACTACTACACCGGTCCCATCAACCCGGAAACCGGCCTGCCCAACGGCGGCGTCATCTACGTGGAAGATCCGCTCTACGACGCCACCTACGAGCGACTTCTGGTGGAAACCGATCAGGCCGAGCGCAACCGGCTGATCATGGCCATGGGCGATGACATCTACGACACCTACCGAACCATCCCCGTCGTCAACATCCGCTCCACGCTGGTGGTGAATCCTGATGAAGTCGCCGAGTACAAATTCGGCAGCCTGACCGGCGTCTTCGGCCACTTGGAGTACGCCAAGCGAGCCCGATAGGGCCGGCAGTCATGCTCCAACGCAACCCACGTGGGGAAACCCAACCGCCAGCCCGGCGCCCGCTGCCATTGCGGCCCGGTTGGCCTGGCCAACGGGGCTGTCCGACGCAATCATACGCCGGGCAGCCGGCGACCATAGGACATTGAACATCAGGACGTAGATCAGGAGGCGGGAATGCAGCGGTTCATCATCTTCCGCGTCGGGCAGGCCATTATCGCCGTGCTGCTGGTCAGCATCATCGTCTTCATGCTGTCCAATATCACCGGAGACCCCACCTCGGTGATGCTGCCCATGGGCGAGGCGACGCCCGAGGACATCGCCGCCCTGAAGGAACAATGGGGGTTGGACAAGCCCCTGCACATACGGTATTTGATCTTCCTGGGCAACGCCATCCAGGGCGATTTTGGGCAGTCCTACGCCTTCGGCGGCCAGAGCGCCATGGGCATGGTCATCGACCGCTTCCCGGCCACCTTGCAGCTGGGGGGCCTGGCGATGCTCATCTCGGTGGTACTTGGCGTGCCACTGGGCGTGATCACCGCGGCGCGCAAGGACGGATGGCTGGACTACCAGGGCAAGGCCGTGGCCTTCTTGGGCCAATCGGTCCCCAGCTTCTGGTTGGGCATCATGCTGCTCTGGCTCTTCGCCGTGCAGCTGGGTTGGCTACCATCCTCCGGCAAGGGCGGCATTGATCACATGATCATGCCCGCCTTCACCCTGGGCTTCTTCCAGGTGGCGGCGCTGCTGCGTCTGATTCGCTCCTCCATGCTGGACGTGTTGGACACCGAGTTCGTCAAGCTGGCGAGGATCAAGGGCGTGCCGGAATGGAAGGTGATTTGGAAGCACTGCCTGCGCAATGCCTTCATCGCCCCGCTGACCTACTTCGCCATCATCATCGGCGGCCTGTTCACGGGAACGGTGATCGTGGAGACGGTGTTCTCCTGGCCGGGCGTTGGCCAGCTGGCGGTTGGCGCCGTGCGCGGCCGCGATTTCCAGGTGCTGCAGGCGGTGGTCATCGTCGGTTCATCCATCTACATCTTCGCCAACCTGGTGGTGGACATCCTCTACGCCTACCTTGACCCGCGGATCCGCTACAACTGACTCCGAAATTGACGGCGACAAACCCGGGTTGCGGCTTGATGAGTCGGCAGATTGAGAAACCAGAACGACGGTGGAGTACTGAACTATGGCGATTACCACGGCGCCGGTAGCGCAACCCGCCCAGGCCGAGGAAACGCGGGCCGGAGCATTGCCTCGCGTCAAGAAATGGCTCCAGGAAGCCCGTCGGCTGCCGCTCTTCCCCGTGACGATGTTGCTGATCTTCCTGCTGATTCCCGCGGTATTCGCCGAGATCATCGCCCCTCATGATCCGAAGCGCGGCGACCTGGACGACCGCCTGGTTCCGCCGGCGTGGTCCAGCCACGTGACCTCCACGCGCACCGTGGTAGAAAGAATCAACCGCGAGAACCGGCAGAACGAGATCAGGCTCAGCGACGCCGAACGCACCGTGCGGATCGGCGATGCCTCGGTGGTTGGCAAGGCCGCCGGCGAAGCCCCGGTTCTCGGCGACCAAATCCTCATCGTGATCAAGCCCGGCGGCCAGGCCAGATACCTGCTGGGCACCGACAAGAACGGCATGGACATATTCAGCCGCATCGTTCACGGCGCCCGGCTGGCTCTGGTGGTGTCGTTGATGGCAATTTTCGTGTCGGGGCTGATAGGCACGGCGTTGGGGATACTGGCTGGCTATTTCGGCGGCTGGATTGACACCATAGTCATGCGGTTGGTCGATATGTCCCTGTCCATCTCGCTGATATTGGTGGCCCTGGTGCTGGCCGCCACCCTGGGCCCGCGCATCGAGAACGTGCTGATGGTGGTCTGTCTGTTCCTGTGGTCGCGCTATGCCCGTTTGGTGCGCGGCGAAACCCTGGCCCTGAAGACGCAGGATTTCATCGCCCGGTCGCGGGTCGCCGGTTCTTCGCAGCTGCGCATCATGCTGCGCCACATCTTTCCCAATCTCGTCAACACCATCATCGTGCTGGCGACGCTGCAACTGGGTTTCGTTATTCTGCTGGAAGCGGGCCTCAGCTTCCTGGGAGCCGGCATCCCCCGGCCGAATCCAGCCTGGGGTGTGATGGTGGCGGACGGACGCGAGCTGATCATCGATTCCTGGTGGGTGTCCTTCTTCCCCGGCCTGGCGATCCTGTTCACCGTGCTCTCCGTGAATCTGTTGGGCGACTGGCTGCGGGACCGCTTGGACCCCAAGCAGCGCAACGTTTAGCCAACGTGGCGGATCTCAGCGCCGTATGAGCGGCGGCCCAGGGGCGGGACCGATACCCGCCCCTTACGATGTGGCTATCTTGAGATGTGGCTATCTTGAAACGACAATGAATCAACCGGAACCAACGCCTCAATTTCCCGGATGGGTCGAGCGCAGTCAACGCACGGCGCGGCGGCGCTATCGCATGGGCCGCATCAAGCCCATTGCGACCATCTTGATACTGGCGGTTCTGGGAATTCTCATTTGGTGGTTCTGGTTCAGCCTGCCCAACCCAGCCCGGTGGTTCGCGGGCAGCCCGTCCACGGCCGTTTCGTCGGCCTCACGGACGGGCCAATGGTCTATGCTGGGCTACGGAACGAGCCTGAACGGCTATGCCGCAGAGGTATCGCGACCACCCGAGGGCCGGTTGCTCTGGTCTCGCAGCCTGGGCGAACCGACGCGGTCCGCGCCCCTGGCGGTGGACGGCATGGTGTACGTGGGCGGCCACTTCAAGGCCATGGCTCTCGACGCCCGCACCGGCGAATTGGTGTGGGAAGTCGACGTCCCCGGGCCCATGGATCACGCGCTGACCGTCGCCAACAACAACCTGTTGTACGCGGGGCTGACCAACCACCGGATGCTGGCGTTGAACCGGGCAACCGGCGACACGGTTTGGGAGTTCAAGGCCCACCTGCCCATCTCCGCGGCTGCCCTGGTCCATGACGGAATCGCCTACGTCGCCTCGGCCAGCAACCGGATCTACGGCCTGGACGCCCAGAGCGGAGAAAAACTGTGGCAGCACAGGATCCGGGGCAATGTGAAATCCACCCCCACCGTCCGCGACGGCCGTCTCTACGTGGCCGACGACGAGGGCAACCTGTACTTCATCGACGCCGAAAACGGGCGCCGGCGGTTCCGGTACCTCGCCGCAGGGTCGGCGTCGGGCCCTCCCGTGGCGACCGACGGCGTCGTTTATTTCCCGTCAGGCGGTTCGTTGTATGCCATCGATGCCACCGTGAAGGGGCTACCGGGGCTATACTGGCTGAAACGGACGTGGGTGCAACTGTGGATCTGGCAGGTTCCCTTCGTGCCCGTGCCGCCGGCGCAGCGGGGCGAATTCTGGCGGTACGCCCCGGAGGAGCGCAATTCCCAAGGCATAATCGCGTCCCCAGCCGTGGCCGACGGCGTAATCTACCTGGGGGATGGCGACGGCCTGTTCACGGCGCGGGAAGCCGCAACCGCCGACGAATTGTGGCGGCATCGGGCCGACGGTGGCATCGTCAGCTCACCCATTGCGCTGGGAGACCGCGTGTATTTCGGTTCACGGGACGGCATGCTGCACTCCCTCAACCGCGCCGACGGGACGCTGGCGTGGCGGCTGGACCTGGGAGCGGCGCTCGAACTGCCGCCGGCATACGCTGAAGGCCGCATTTACGCGCGCACCGCCGACGGTATGCTGCACGCCGTGGAGTAGTACGGTCGCCCATCGGCAAACCTGGGCTGGCCACGGAGCGGAGGCGATGACCGAAAGGTTACAGCCAAGCCACCTCGTAGTCGGTCGAAATGGGCTCCATCGCGTCCAAATCCCAGTCAAAGACGAGGACGGCGGATTCCTCGCCGCAGTAGGCTTCCAGCACGCGTTTGCCGTCGCGGGCAACGACGCTGACCGCCTCGTTGAAGTCCAGATCGTCGGCTTCCCAGCCGGAGCGGTTGCAGACCATGATGGGCAGGCCGGTGTCCAGCGTGCGTTGCTCCCACTCGCCCACAGGCCCGCAATCGCCCGGCCCCCAGGACGCGGGGGACACCAGCAGCCTGGCGCCGCGTTCCTGGAGAATGCCGGCCACGTCGTTGCGGTAGGCGTCGGCGCAGATGACAACGCCCACCGGCACCTGGTCGCCAGAGTCGCCAGCCGGCGTTGGAATCGGAGCGATCACGTCGCCGGGCGACGACCAGGCTTCGGGGCCGCGCAGGGCTTTCACCTTGCGGTGCCGGCCGATGATGTCGCCGTCCGGCCCGATCACGAAGACAGTGTTGTACATCAAGCCGGCTTCTGGGTCGCGCTCTGGGTGAGAGAGAAACACCGTAACGCCCCGGTCGGCCACCAGGCCGCAGAACCGTTGCATCCATGCGTCGGGCTGGGGCTGGATCCAGTCGGCGCCGATGACCTCGACGAACTTGTAGCCGGTGATGAACAGTTCGGGGGTGATCACCCATTGCGCCCCCAGGTCGGCGGCGCGAGCCAGTCCTCGCTCGGCCAGGGCGCGGTTGTGTTCCACGTCGGCGACCACCGGGGCCAGGTGCAGCATGGCAACGCGCAAGGGTTTCATGGTTCAAACCTGCCGAGCAAAAGGATAAGTTGGTGGGATTATAGCGCCCCGAGCGGTTACGGCTGCGGCAATCGAAGCCAAACTGTGTTGGGATCCACGCCGCAGACTTCAAGCAATTTACGAGTATTCCGGCCCGCTCCCCCGGCGCCTAAATTTCCCTCAATAATGAACCGGGTTCCCGAGATTTCGATTGGTTTGTTAAAGGAATGCCCGGCGCGATGCGTTGGCTCCGTATTCACGATATTGCGACGCCCACCCGAAGATACTGGCACGTCGTTTTCTGTGAGCAATGACTCCGAGGCAAGCCAGTCTACCGTGTGTTGCACCATACGGAACCAAGCGCTGACTTCCCGCTCCCGTCCATCGCGAAATCGGATAGCCAGCGGCCTTGTCGCGCCACGGGCGATATGAACATTGCCAAGTGGCTGCCAACCGTCTTCAGGAGGCGGTGGTATCGGAATCGCTTGTGGCGTCGACGGGACCGGCGCTGGCACGGATTCTTGCGGTTGCAAGATGGGTTCTTTCGCCTGCATTGGATTTCCCGACGCCAAATTGGGCCGCCACAGCAGCAGCAGTTGCAGGGCCAACTCGTGGGCTGGGCGGCTGGAAATTCGCGGGTTCAACAGGCTACGGTCTTCCAATGGCGCCTGTCTGAAGACTTCATAGAATTCCCACAGATCGCCATCGGTAACGGCCGCGTAGCGCACGCCTCTTGTGTTGGCGTAATTGAGCATCTGCATCCGCTCATCGTCATTGAGGGAGTGGCCGAGCCGCTTGGCTTCCACGATGGCCGCCGGAATCGCCTCTCGCCCGTTGAGCGCATAGTCCGCTCTGCCGCCGCCTACGCTGTACTCCGGCGTAACCACCGCTGGGTCGGATACGTCCCAACCCAGCGCGGTCAACAAAGGATCGACCAAAGCCATGCGGGTGCGCGTTTCGTTCTCGCGGAGCGTCGCGCCGTGCTCTCGAATCCGCTGTTGCAGCGTTTCGATTACGCCAACCAGGTCGTCCAGCATCGCAATTCCTCCGAAACCTGGCGGCAGTCTATCACGACGGGCAATGCCCGTGCGGACGCGTGGGCACGGGCCGTTGGTCTCGGCCAACGAGATTGCCGCGCTGCGCTCGCAATGACAGTGGAAAAG
This sequence comes from Dehalococcoidia bacterium, assembly GCA_965221295.1. Lineage (GTDB taxonomy): Bacteria > Chloroflexota > Dehalococcoidia > Lucifugimonadales > UBA3495 > Bin87. Next base: position 557,747 of record OZ244879.1, read on the forward strand.
GCCGCTCGCAATGACAGTCTGGGGAGGGCGCTTTACTGCTGTCATTGCGAGGAGCGCTAGCGACGCGGCAATCCCGGCGCCTGGGCGAACGGCCGCCGGGGCTGGGGGCGGAAGCGGGAGCGCCGCGCGTTGCGGTCAACGAGATTGCCGCGCTGCGCTCGCAATGACAGTGGAAAAGGCCGCTCGCAATGACAGACCGTAGCAACTGTCATTGCGAGGAGCGCTAGCGACGCGGCAATCCCGGCGCCTGGGCGAACGGCCGCCGGGGCTGGGGGCGGAAGCGGGAGCGCCGCGCGTTGCGGTCAACGAGATTGCCGCGCTGCGCTCGCAATGACAGTGGAAAAGGCCGCTCGCAATGACCCACACTCTGTCATTGCGAGGAGCGCTAGCGACGCGGCAATCCCGGCGCCTGTGCGAACGGCCGCCGGAGCTGGCGATGGAGGGCCGAAGGCGGCGCGTTACGAGCGAATGCGAATAACCACAGGTGTGCCAGCTTCGTCTCGATGGACAGGGGTTCCGGTATGAAGAGGGTTGTACCAGCCAACAGGCATGGTATTCCCAGCGCCATCAGGCGACTTGTTCAACGGCCGCCGGAGCGCAACCCACCACCCGCATGGCCTCGATCACCCTTGCGATGGGCGTACAGTAGTCGAGGCTCAACAGCGGAGCGGCGTCTTCTTCGGCGATGCCCAAGCGTTCCGCCAGTTCGGGCAGGTCGATGTTTTGCGCGCGCATGGCGGTGTACAGGTCAAGCTGGGCGGCGATGACCGGCTGCACCGTAAACAGTTCCTGCCCTTCCTGGTACGGGCTGGGCGTCGGGAGGTCTTCGCCGAAACTGATGTAGGCGCTCAAGGCCACGACCAAGCAATCTTCGGCAAGAATGAGGGTTTCCTTGAACGAGAATCCGCCAGTGTTGGCCCCGTCGACGTCGGGGAAAGTGGCCACAAATCCATCCCCGTCCGATTCGGAACCATCAATGTTGCAGGGGTACGTGTACCGCATGGCTAAAACTCCCTTGGGTCAATTCCCAACTGGCGCAGCATATCAAAATATGTTCGACGAGGAATCTCGCCGTTCTGTACAGTGGTTTTTCGATTTCCCAACCAAAAAAACCCATGGCTGCCCTTGCCCCGCGCCGGGTCGAACTGCCATTTCAAGTCATTAGCCCTAGCGTAACGCCTAGCGCGCCGGATGAATTCCCTGCCGTTCACGCTACTATTGTCGTGTTGACGCTCCCGGGTGTCAAATTACCTCGTACCAACCTCGCTAGATTGGAATGACGCCGTGGCCTAAAACCTACCCAAACCGGTGTCCCGTCGCCAACCCCTCCGTTTTGCCACCGCCGGAAACTTAGCGCGCCGCCTCAACTGAACTCCGTCCGGCGATGCTGCCCCAGCCCGGTTCGGCGCAGCGTCTCCGCCAGGGTTGGCTCCAGATCCGCCGGCCCTCGCACCCAGAGGTGCGGACGCGGCGCCGGCTGGTCAGCCCCTGCCATCCGCCTGTAGATTTCCCAGGTGGCTTCGCTGTGCGCCGCGTCGCCGATGCCCTGGGCCCGGTCGTCCAGGCGCTGGCGGGCCAACCACGGGCAGACGGTGAAGCGGATGATCAGCGGATCAACACCGGCGTCGGCGGCGACCGCGTAGAGCGGACGGCGCACGTTCTCGTTGAGGTTGGTGGCGTCGAACACCACTGAGCAGCCCTCACGCAGGTATCCCCTGGTCAATACGTGCATGGCGGCGAACACCCGCCGGTGTTCGCGCCGGCTGTACTGGGGCCTAGGCGCCAGCAGCCGACGGGTGCGGTCGCTGTTCAGCCAGAGGAAGGGCGCCCGCGCCGAAAGTTCACGGGCGAAGTGGGACTTGCCGGAGCCGGGCAGGCCGCATAGCGCCACCAGGGCGGGCGATGCCGTCGGCTCTGGTCGCTCGCCGTCGTACACGGAGCGCAGGAACTCCAGATCTTTGGGGCGCAGACCGCCAGCGGTCCAGAAATTGGTGGGAGACCCTACAGGCTGACCCGACAATTGCGTCCCCATGGCCCCGAAGGCGCTATAGCAATGCCCGGACGACGTATTGAATGACGACCAAGATCACCATGACCACCAGGGGGCTGAAATCGATCATCCCGGTCTGGGGCAGCGCCCGGCGAATCGGACCCAATACCGGCTCCGTAACCCTGAACACCACCTCGTAGATCTGAAGCAGGAATTCCGGCGCGGTGTTGCCCTGCATCGACATGTACTGCACCACAAACCCCAGGATGATGCGGGCCAGCAGCAGCAGATAGCAGAGCGTGATGATGAGGCTGAATAGCTCCTGCATAACGGTACGGACATGACTCCCAAGTGGCTAATCCTGACCCAACCTGATTGATTTCAGGTAGGCGGCGTTGACGGCATCGACCAGGGCGGCCGGAACGCCGGCGCGTTCCAGCGCTTGCAGACCCTCGGCGGTGGTTCCGCCGGGGGACGTGACCATATCTTTCAGCTCGGCGGGGTGCTTGCCGGTTTCAACCACCAGTTGCGCGCTGCCCCGCACCGTTTGCAACGCCAGGCGTCGCGCCACGTCCCGGGGCAACCCCACGTAGACGCCGGCGTCGATCAGCGCTTCCAAGATCAGAAAGACGTACGCCGGCCCGCTGGCGCTCAACGCCGTGGCCATGTCGAGATACTTCTCGTCGTCAACGTAAATCTCGTCGCCAATGGTGGACAGAATTGCGGAGGTGGTCTCCCGGTGCGTCTGGGACACCGACGGCGCGCAGGTCCACATGGTCATGCCCTGGCCGATCTGCGCCGGCGTGTTGGGCATGACGCGTATCACGTTTGGCGCGCTCAATCCATCCGACAATGCCTTGATGCGGGCGCCCGCCACGATGGAAAGAGCCGAATGATGGCCGGACGAAAACTCCCCGCCTATGTCAGCGTAAACCTTCGGCAAATCCTGGGGCTTGACGGAAATTACCACCAGTTCGGAAGCCTGCGTAACCCGGCTGTTGGAATCGGAAACATCCACCCCGTAGCGTTCTGCCAAGTAATCGCGACGGGCTGGCACGGGTTCTCCGATCATAATGTCGCCGGCCTGGGCCACGCCGCCGTCCAGCATCCCGCCCAGGATGGCCTCGGCCATGGTTCCGCCGCCGATGAATCCGATCTTCATGGCGCTACGCCTCGTCCCAACCGTCGGTTAGTCCGTCGCCCCTGGCGAAGGCCACCGCCATCCGGATGGACTCCACCATCGAAGTGTGATCGGCCAGGTTCTTGCCGGCGATGTCGAAAGCGGTGCCGTGGTCAACCGAGGTGCGCACGAAGGGAAGGCCCAGGTTGGCGGTGATGCTTTCCTCGAACCCGTACACCTTGACCGGAATGTGTCCCTGGTCGTGGTACATGCACAAGGTCACGTCGTACCGTCCCTGAATGGCCTGGTGGAAGATGATGTCCGCCGGTACCGGCCCGATGGCGTTGATGCCTTCGGCCTGCGCCTTACGCACGGCCGGCTCGATCTCTTCGGCTTCCTCGCTGCCCAGCAAACCGCCGTCGCTGCCGTGGGGGTTCAGCGCGGCCACGCCGATGCGGGGAGTCGCGAAACCCCACCTGCGGAAGTTGTCGTCGGTGAGGCGCAGGTAATCGAGAATGCGGTCCTGCTTCACGTAATCGCACGCCACGCGCAGGGAACGATGGGTGGTCAGGTGCACCACGCGCAGGTTTTTGGCCATCAGCATCGTGGCGACGGTCTTGGCGCCGGACAGCTCCTGCAGTAGCTCCATATGTCCGATAGCCTCGTAACCGGCCAGAGCGGCTGCTTCCTTGTTCAGCGGAGCTGTGGCCAGGGCGTCCACCACGCCAGCCATGGCCAGTTGGCCGGCCTTGCTCACCCACTCCATAGCAGCCTTGCCGCAGGGCACGCTGAGCTGCCCCACGGTGATGTCCTCGGAGTTCAGGTTGCCGATGTCCACCACATCGATTTGCCCCGGATCCTCGCCCGATATGGTTGGGTCGTCGGTGTGGTTTATGGCCAGCGGCAGGCCAGTCATCCTGGCCGCCTGCTGCATGGCGTACACGTTGCCGATCACCACCGGTCGGCAGGCGGCGTACACGCGAGGGTCGGCCAGCGCCTTCACCACCACCTCCGGCCCGATGCCGCACGGATCGCCCATGGTGATGGCAACAGCCGGACGGTGGTCGGCGGCTGCTGAGTCGTACGCTCCAGACATGGCGGTCCTCCCATGGGTTGTAGGGTGGCAAAACCCAATGATGGGGGATTATAGCACGGCGTTTCCGCCGGATATTGGGTACGGGTGAATCGGCCCGGTTGATTGGCGCCCAATCTGGTATGGCGAGGCCTTCCGCAAACCGCTGCTTGCGGGATTTTGGCGCCCGCGAGTCAAGGCCCCCGAGCGCGATTACAAGCCCAACACCGTTTCCAACCCAACGGTCAGTCCGGGGCGATTGACCACTTCGCGAACGCACCGGAGCACGCCGGGCATGTAGCAATCCCGACCGAGGGTGTCGTGCCGTATGCTGAGGGTCTGGCCCGCCGCGCCGAAGATCACCTCGTGGTGGGCGCTGCGTCCCGGTAGGCGCAGGCTGTGGATGCCGACGCCGCCGATGTCGCCGCCACGGGTTTCCGGCAGGTGATGCGTCGTCGTTTCGTTCCGCAGAAAATCGGCGCTGCGCTGGTCGCGCATACCCTGGGCGATGGCCATGGAAAACCCCGACGGCGAATCGATCTTCATTTCGTGATGCGCTTCAACCACGTCCACGTAGTCGAAGAAGGCCGCGGCCTGCTCCGCCAGCTTCTTCAGCGCCACGGCGCCCAGGGCGAAATTTGGCGCCACGATGACGCCAACCCCGCGCTCCTGGCTCATCGTGTCCAATTCTTGCAGCTGTTGCGCGTCCAACCCGCTGGCGCCCAGCACCATGTGGACGCCGCGGTCGGCGGCCTGCCTGGCGGCGACCATGCAAGCGGCGGCGTGAGTGAATTCCACCATCACGTCGGGGCGCGTTTCGCCCAGGATCTTCGCCAGGTCGGTTGACAGGGGAACCTCGCCGGCGGGCGTTGGCAGCGTGTCCCCCCTGGGGGTATGACAAGTGGCGCCCACCAGTTTGAGGTCATCTGAAGACGCCACCGCCCGTACTGTCTCCGAGCCCATGCGCCCGGTGGCGCCGTGTATCACGACCGATATGATGCCGCTTCGTTCCGGGGAAGTCATGATCCAGCGCTCCTGAACTATTGCGATTGTGGTTGGCCAAATTTGAGCGGGAAGCTTGGCTTGCCCGTTCCAGCTCGACTCGGCCCGCCCGCCCGTGGCGTCAAATCATCATAGCCCTGACCTACCGGGTGTCAAGCGCTCGAGGCTCCTCATGCGCGCTCAGTTGGCGCTCGGATGCACGTTGTTGAATCCGTGCCGAGCGGTGCCGTGGCCGCGACAGCGAACCCGATGGCCGCCGCCGCCTCAATGCAACCGTGCCCCCTTGCTCCAGGTCCGGCGCCAACCGCGCGTCGGCCACCGCCAGCGTTGTGCCGGCGCCGGGGTTGACCACCTACGAACCCGGATGGCCACGCTCGAACCCGGATGGCCACGCTGCGTTCGCTCGCCACGCCAGCTTGAAGGAACTGGCTAGGTTCCCTATGCTTGGGCTGTGGCGACATCGTAGCGTTCCAGGCATGAATTCACCACCAGGTCAATATCGCCAGACAGAAGGTAACCCGCCTCGGCCAACTTGGTTGCGGCAACCCTCACCTGCGCCGAGTAATCCTCCCGACTGGCGTAGCGTTCCTCGATGGATGGCCTCGGGTCTCCGGTGTCCCTTCGCTGGGCGACTGTAGCTGGGAACCAGTGGGTGGAACCCTGCATGGACATCAATTGCTCCGGCGCTCCGGTGTCGGGATGCCGCAGGTTCCAACCAGTATGGGTGCCCACGGGAACCGTGAGGTCCGGGAGCCTGACGCCCGCCAGATCGTTGCCGTCCGCGTCGGCCGCCGGAACAAGGTGGGGATACTCGCGGCCTTCCACCACGGGATACCTGGCGATGCCCTGGCGCGCATCGGGGCCCACGTCGATTTCGCACACTCGCCACAGCCGCTCCGGGTCCGGCAGGCTCCGGGCAGGTATCCGCGGAACTGCGCCCAGGTATGACGCCTGGGTCACGGCGGCGCCGTCCTGCAGGCGAGGGAACCGGCTGGGAGGTGGTTCCACGCCGTCGCTCACCCAGCGGTCGAGGTTAAATAGCGCGGCCCGCAGTAAAGGTATGTAGTCCACCGCGTTGTAGGGGTGCCGTCCCGTGGCGCCATCGGGTCCCTGACCGATCATCAACTCGGGCGACCCGGGGAGGTGTTGCGTTCCGGCGAATAGGTACCGCCTGATCTCCGGCGCCAGTTCCAGGTCGCTGGCGCCGTCGCTACCGATGTGGGTCAGGCACGCGTCGCCCCGCCAGTACTCGGCGGCAGAGTCGGTGTAGATGATTTTGGGTAGGGCGTTTAGTTCACGCAGCCGATTCAGCAACCCATCGGTTTGTTCCGTAAGCGTGTCGGCAAGGTTGTTGTCGGCAAAGGGGAATTGATGCCCAAACCCAGGATTGGACTGGCAGGAAGGCTGGGCGAAACGATGGTTGAATTCGCCCATTCGTCCGCCGGCGACGTGGGGCAGCAGACCGTCGAAGACTTGCCGGCCGTCTTCGCTGACGTTGAGGCCAAGATAAACCATGTGGCGGAGCAGGCGGCCGCACTGCGAAACCCCGTGGCCGTAAATCCGAGAGTATGCGGGAAATCCCTCGGACGGGTTGCGGAACCAGGCGGCGGCGTCCCGCACCGCCAGCATCCCGCAGCCCACCACAACGGGTTTGGCGGCGGTGTAGATGACGTAGTAGATCTTTCCGGGCTGGAATCCCGTGTCAAGAGTCACGCGCGCGGCGTCCGGGAAGCGCCACTGGGAGCGCGGAATCACCGTGTCGGGCCCGTCCTCCCAGTCCCGAACCAGCAACACGGCGTCGGGGTCATCCAGATGCGCCACGGGGTAAGGCTGGTGGTCGCGGTTGGAAAGCTGGCGCGTCGTCTCCACGACATTGGGCCGCATTTCCACGCAGGCTTGGCCGGTAACCGCCTGCCCATCAATGAAAATCTCCGGGGCGTTCAACCCCAACAGGGCGTCGCTGCGGTACACGTCCCACTGCCAACCGACTGACAACACTGAGTAGCCATGATTCAACAGAAAACCGTCGCCCTCGGGTATTTCCGCAGAATCAATGGCTGGAGTCGGAGCGCGATTGAAAAACGCGATGGTGCGCCGACGCCCGCGATTGACCACCTCAACAATGAGCCGCCCGTTGCCTCGCGCCGCGTCTTTCGGGGCGACCAGCGTGAAATCGGATTCAAAACGGACACGACCCGTTCCGTCAACCGGCGCATGTTCCAGATCGACCACGGCGACGTTGGCCGAATCGCTAGGGTTCACAGCGAAATCCAGTGTCCCTTCGATCCTTTCGTATTCCCCACTGTCGCCGAAAGACTTGCCATGGTGATAGGGACGTCGCTCTTTGATGTTCACGGCAACTACGGGCATGATGCACTCCTGGCGTTGCGGTTCAACTGTCCGGCGCGGATCAATTGTCCGGCGCGGTTCAACTGTCGGGCACGGTTCAACCGGCCAGCGTGGTTTATTTGGGCAAACGGTTCCATCGGACAAGCGGTTCAATTGAGCAAGATGGTAGCAATCGCGCCAATGCCGGTCAAACTTGCACCCTTGCCAGAAGGCGATCTGCGGTACGCATGGCAACCCGCGCAGGAGCGTCGCATGGCGACTGGGCGCGTCAGAGCGATTTTGGCATCTAGCATTGTCGGCAACGATGCGCCCCGGCTGTTCCGAAATGTGCCCCGGCTGTTCCGAAATGCGCCCCAGCCGCTCCGACGAGCGCTCTTGCGGTCCGTCCTTGCCGGCAACGTCGCTAGTGACACGTTCCTGGCTCGTCGTGGCAAACTCGATGCCAATGAGCTGTCGTCGAGTATGGACGCGATAACGCGGCGGGTGTAACCTGAAAACACGCGCTGTTGTCGCGACTTCGATCTTCGGAGTTGCTCAACTTCGGAGTTGCCCAACGCCATCCCGAAAATAACGCCGCCAGACAGGAGCGAAATGGACCTGAACGGACTCAAATTAGCGGTGGTTGGCGCCACTGGAGCGGTGGGTCAGGAGACCCTCCGGCTCATCGAGGCTCGCTACCCCGAACACCGGAACCTGAAACTGTTGGCTTCCAAGCGATCCGCGGGCCGCGAGATCGCCGTCAACGGCGAGACGCACACGGTGTTGGAAACCACCGCAGAGTCGTTCGACGACGTTGACATCGCGTTCATCTCGGTCAGTACCGAAGCATCCCGGCGCTTTGGGCCGGTGGCGGCCGCCGCCGGGGCGATGGTGATCGACGACTCCAGCGCGTTCCGGATGGACGCCGAAGTTCCGTTGGTGGTGCCGGAAGTCAATGGAGGCGACCTTGATTGGCATGACGGCATCGTTTCGATTCCCAACTGCTCCACCACTCCGCTGGTGATGGTGGCTCATCCGCTGCGCCAGGCCAGCCCCATACGCCGGATCGTAGCCGACACCTACCAGTCGGTTTCCGGGGCCGGTGGCGCGGCCATGACCGAATTGCGCGAGCAGACGCGCGCGGTAATGCACGGCGGGCCGGCGGAACCCGATGCTCAACCCCAGGCCATCGCGTTCAACGTGTTTCCCCATATCGACTCCTTCACTGACTCTGGTTACACCCGTGAAGAAGAGAAGATGATCAACGAGAGCCGCAAGATTCTGCACGAGCCGGCCCTGGCGGTGTCCGCTACCTGCGTGAGGGTTCCGGTCTTCGTTTCGCATTGCGTGGCCGCTCACGTGGAATTTGAGCAGCCGGTTTCGCCGGGCGAGGCCAGGGAGTTGCTCGACCAGATGCCTGGAGTAACCGTCCTCGATGACCCTGCCCACAGCGTTTACCCCATGCCGGTGGACGCGGCCGGACGGGACGACGTGTTCGTCGGTCGCATCCGCCGGGACGCATCCAATGCCAACGGGTTGGTCATGTGGGTGGTTACCGATAACCTGGTGAAGGGCGCGGCCCTCAACGCGCTGCAAATCGCGGAGTGCGCGGTGGAACGAAACGCAGTGCATGGCCGCCGCAAGCAATCCTGAGATAGCAGGATGTGATGAGGGGCGCTGTAAGAGCGGGCAAATAGCTTCGCCCAGAGCGGCCAAAGCCTTCTCTACTGAGGAAGCGCCGCGCATTCAGCTGCGCCCCATTTCCCGAAACTCCCGGAGGGTCGTACCGTTGAACCTTGCCGTGGCGATTCCACGACCGCGCCGCCGCGCCTGCGGTCGCTGGCGCAAGGCGGGGATTGCCAATCTGACCGCCGGCGACGATTTGTCATATAATGATCGGGCCGCTGCAACCTCAACTGTGGCTACAATGGGCGATTGCGCAGTCGGTTGTCCCATTTCAACGATCTAGTATTTCCGAAGGAGGAAAACCGCGATGGCCGACGAATTTGTCAAAATCGCCTCACTCAGCGACATACCCCCGGGCGACATGGTGGCGGTTCGGGTTGGGTCGGAAGAAGTGCTGCTGGTGAACTTGGACGGCGAATTGCACGCGTGCGACGACATATGCAGCCACGCCTACGCCAACTTGTCCGAGGGAGACTTGGAAGACGGCGAGATAGTTTGCCCGCTGCATGGGGCGGTATTCGACGTGGCCTCTGGCAATCCGGTGACCCCGCCGGCGACCGAAGCGTTGCGCAAGTTCGCCGTCCGCGTTGAAGGCAACGACGTATTGGTCGGACCGGTAATCGAACCGGAATAGCAACGCTGCGAAGTGGCCTTGCCCGGCCCCGTCGGACTTCCAGCGTCGCCGGGCGGTCCCCGCGCCGCGGTTGAAATTAGATCCGCGCCGCCGCCAGAGAACGCGCCTTCTAGTCGCCTTCCCTGATGTTTTGATACATCGCCAACGGCGTGGCCGCCAGCAGCCCAGCGTCCACCGGCAGGACCACGCCCGATACCCAACGGGATTCGTCGCTGGCCAGGAAAAGGGCGGCGTAGGCGATGTCCCAAGCGTTGCCCTCGGTGCCCAGGGGCCCGGCTTTGCGGCGCCGTTCCCGGGTTTGTTCAGGCATCGTTCCGGCGACCATGGGGGTGTAGATGTGTCCGGGGGCGATGACGTTGACCCGGATGTTGTCCCTGCCCAGGTGCACCGCCATGGTCTCTGACATGCCGATCACCCCAGACTTGGAAGCCGAGTATGGGATGCTGGCCAAACCGCTGCCGGCTCTGACGCCGGCGATGGACGACATGTTGATGATGCTGCCGCCGCCGGCTTCGATCATCTTCGGCGCGGCGTATTTGGTCGTGAGCATCATGCTCTTCAAGTTTACGTCCAGCACGTTGTCCCACACGCTCTCCTCCACGTCAGTGGGAGTTCCGGGGCCGGTAATGCCCACGTTGTTGAACAGGACGTGCAGCGAGCCGTAGCGCTCCACGGCGGCGGCTACGATGGCCTCGCAGTCTGCGGCTGAGGTTACGTCAGCCTCAATAACTGAGCCCTCTCCGCCCTCCTCGTGAATGATCGCCAGGGTTTCTTCGGCGGCCTGCCGGTTTCGGTCCACCAGCAGCGCCTTGGCGCCCTCTCGGGCGAAGAGTATCGAAGCGGCCTTGCCCGTTCCCATGCCGGGTCCGCTGGATCCGGCTCCCGTGATGATGGCTACCTTGTCTTGGAGCCGGGGACGTCCGGTGGGGAGCAAAGTCATTGCTAACCTCCCAATGCGCGCGGCGTTGGTTTGCGTGGTTTTCCTACTCCGGAGAATTCTCCGGTCAGGAGACCGGCGCCGCCTGTGGGGCGAGCAGCCAGTCCTGGGCCCGTTTGGCGGCGTCGGAAAGCCATTGCCCCATGACGGCTTCCCGGCCCTGGGGTATTTCCACGCCCAGGCCATCGGCCAGGCGATTCATGAAGTTGAACAGACAGGTGATGACCACGGTGGATAGTACCTGCTGGTCGGTGAGCCCCACCGAGCGGAGCAGCTCAATGTCGGCTTCCTCCATCAGCGCCGGCGTCAGCGTCAGCTTGACGGCATAATCCAGAATGGCTCGGGTCTGAGCGTCCAGATCGGCTTGCCGGTAGTCGTGGATGATGTGGGATGCGTACTCGGGGTCGTTCGAATGTTGACGGAGGAACCCTCCGTGGGCGACGGCTCAATACCGGCAGCGGTTTACCAGAGACACCACCGTGGCGATCGCCTCTTCCTGCGTCCGAGTCAGAGCCGATGAGCCGAAGGTGGCGTTGTGGTTCAGGTTCTGCACCGCCGCCATCAGGTTGGGGTTGATGGACATGCACTTCATGACGGCGGGAACGGCGGCGTCGGTTTCACGTATCCAGGACATTTTTCCGCTCCTTGGGATCGCCTTGTCCGCCAGACCAGCTTGCTCGCCCGGCTAGCTTGCGCACCGGGCTTGCCGTATGTTCGCGCGCCAAAGCCAGGCCAAGAGCCGCCGCTACTCGCGGGGCGCCTGGGGAACTACCGCCATCTTGTGTTCCGCAGTACCCAGCGCCAGGTCGCCCAGCGCAACAACGACTTCGAACCGCAGCTTGTTGCCAGATACTTCGGTCAGGGTCGATCGGCCCGTAACGAGGCTGCCGGCCGCGGCCGGCGCCAGATGCTTTACGTTTACCTAGTACCCAACCACGGTTTGCCCTTTGGCGAGCAGCGGCCGCACCGCCGCGAATGACGCTTGCTCCATCAGCATGACCATGGCCGGCGTGCTGAACTTGGGCGTGTGAGGCGCCAAATGTTCCTGGGCGACGGTGAGTTCCACCTCGCCCGCCAGTCCGGGCCGAATGGCCGGATTCAACGGCGGGCGAGGCGCGTTGGCGTCGTTGGCGGTAGCCACAGACTACGAGCCGGGAGACCTACGCGGCCGCGACCGGCGCCCCGGTAAGGATGGACTCAACCTCGTCGGCCAGCTCGGTCGCGCGCTGTTTGACTTCCGCATCGGTGAGGCTGGACAGTGGGTGCTGAGCCACCACGTACCGGTATTCGGGCACTCCCATCATCCGGGTCATGGCCTGGGCCGTGTTCAGGAACACGTGGGTGATGATGGCCGCCGTGGGGACGCCGCGCTTCTCCATGTCGATTCCGTCGTGCACACTGCACGAACTGCAGGACCCTCAATCACCAACGCCGGTGATGAGATAGTCAACCTCGCCGAGGATGGAGTCGATGACGTCCTGCTTGGCTGGCAAGCTCGCGTGGTGCTTGCTAAAGTACTTCACCTCGGAGAATCCGTGGCGCTCGTTGAGGATGGACCCCAACTCATGCAGCAGTTTGTCGGAGTTGGCCTTGGAATTTTCCATGAGGCCCAGGCGTTTGCCCGCCAGCCCGCCGGAGCGGTCGTTCATGCGGAACTCGGATTGGGGTAGTTCCGTGCCCTTGGGGTTGATCAGCCTCAGGCGGCTGGATTCGACGGTGGTCATGTTTCGCCTCCGTGGGTTGCGTGGTGTGTGATGTTGGCGTTGGGCCAGATTGTACCGTCAAACGCCTGGGTTTCGTAACCCCCATTGGCGCGAGATGTCGTCGGGGTCGTCAACGCCAATCCGAAACTAGTCGCCAACTAGTCGCCGCCGATCTTGCGGGTGCGAATCCGGAAGCCGGTGGTGTCGATGATGGCGCTGTAGCGTCCGCCGGTTCCGCCGCCGTGCATGATCAGGATGTCGTCGGGGTCGTTGGCGCAGCGCATGATCAACTCCGCGTCGCCCGGACGTTCCGGCCCTTGCTTGGAACCCAACCGCACCAGTTCAGCGCGGGAGCGGCCGCTATTTTCCATCAAGAACTCCTGGATGTCTCGCCGGCTCCAGCCGTCGCCCTGCAGAGTGAGCGCGTGCTCCGGGCCGATGACGATCACCCACTGAGCCGGATAGCGGTGGGCCAGGGCCGCCGAACGCAGCGCGTCGCAGATGGACAGCAGAATGGCCTGACCGGTATGGGCGTAACTATTGGGTACGCTGACCGGGTTGTAGGCCACGGCAACCGTTACGACACTATCCGATTTTTGGAATCCCCGGCTTACGTGCAGCGGCTCCCAGGGCGAGTCCTCCTCGTTCTCGGCGATGCAGAAGGTGTACTTGGCCGGCGTGCCCATGGTGCCCCGGTCCAGCTGTCCCGGCCAGGCGTCGAAACCGTTCATGAAGCAGAGACGGACGGCCCGTCCGATGCTGGCGTTGGCCCGGAAGCCCGGGCCGAAGAGGCCGTCGCGACTGTTGATGCCCAGGGCGTCCCGAATCGGCCCATTGAGAACCATCAGGATGCTGGGGGAACTGGTGGATGACGCGGCCATGTTGACGAAGTTGCGTTCCTCCTCCAGGGTTTGCAGCGCGGTGACCAGCACCGGGAAATACTCGGGCTGGCAGCCGGCCATCACCGCGTTGGCGGCGGCGTTTTCCGACGTTATGACCCGGCTGCGCATGTCCAGGTTGAGCAGTTCTTCTTCGCCCGTCAATCCGGCCACGGACAGCATCTCGCGGACCTTGAAGTCGGCTGGAGGCACCACGGGCAAACCATCGGTCCAGCCCAGTCGGAAACACTCCTCAATGGCGTCGATGGTGTCGGCGGTTTCCACGTGGCGTTCGGCGCTGCTGGTCATCGCAATCTCCTTGTTTGAGGTCTATTCGTGATTCCCGTTGGGGTGGGAATCCAGGGCTGATGAGGGTTCCGCCAGCGGTTCGAGGATGTCGAGAAGGGTGGCGATGTGCTCCAAATCTGCAGCGATGGCAGAACCGCTCAAAAACATCTTGCGCTCGTAGAAGTTTCCATGCAGGTCATTGGCGATCCCGCGCATTCCCGGCAGCCGCTCATCGCCGGTGGCCTGGCGCGCGTGATTCATGACCACGTTGAAATGCCGGTGGGTGGTGTATTCCCACCCCTGCGCCTCGGCGACGGCTTTGGCCATCCAGGCCGCGGCGCCCCAGCCTTTCTCAGACGCCTGATGCAGGTCGTCCTCGGCCAGGTATTGGCGACTCTTGGCCAGAAAAGCGCGAGCCTGCTGCCGGTAGTCGCCAACCGCCGCGAAATCAGGATCGAAGGGTTCCATGGGGGATTGTTGGGTCATGAAGCTATTCTCGCAACTTGCCCGTGACCAGCAAGCCGCCGTTGACGCTGTAGCCGTGCCCGGGATCCGCCTGGCCGGCGCTCGTCGCTAATGGCGTCGATAGCGCCGGCGGTTTCCACGTGGCGTTCGGCGCTGCTGGTCATCGCAATCTCCTTGTTTTAGGTTTACTGGAGACTCCCATAGGGGTGGGAGTCCAGGGTTGATGAGGTTTCGGCCAGCGGTTCGAGGATGTCGAGGAGGACTGCAATCCGGTCTAACCCGCGGCTGATAACGTCAGCGCGCAAAAATGCCTTACGCGTGTAGAAATACCCGTGCAGTTCGTTGGCGTTGCCCCGCAAATCGTCCAGCCGGGCGTCCCCGCACAAGTCCTGCGCATGGTACATGACGGTGTTGAACTGGGAATGCCTATTGTAATCCCACCCCTGGGCCTCGGCGACGGCTTTGGCCATCCAGGCCGCGGCGCCCCAGCCTTTTTCGGATGCCTGATGCAGGTCATCCTCGGCCAGATATTGGCGACTCTTGGCCAGAAAAGCGCGAGCCTGCTGACGGTAGTCGCCAACCGCTACGAAATCAGGCTCGAAGGGTTCCATGGGGGATTGTTGGGTCATGAAGCTATTCTCGCAACTTGCCTGTGACCAGCAAGCCGTCGGTGACGCTGTAACCATGCCCGGGATCCGCCCGTTCGGTATTCGACGCCATGTAAGAGGTTCTGCCGCTGACCACGGGCGTGATGGAAATAACGTCGTAGCCGGCGGCGTCCAAGTCATTGCAACAGCGTTCCAGGAACTCTGCCATCTGCTGCAACCGGGTGCGCTCCTCGCTGGTGATGCTAACCCTGCCGGTTGTCCCTCCATGAGTGGACACGGTGGTGTCGGCGTACACGTAGCGGGTCGTGTAGGTCGGTTTGTCTTTGGCAGGGTAGGCCGAACGGAACAACGATCACCTCACCGTACCGGCTCTCCTAGATCAGTCTGGCCGCAAGTCGTTCAGACGCCCATTCCTTCGAACCGCAGTTGCACGCCCGATTTTTCCTCCTGCAGCTTGGCCACCGCGTCGGAGTCCTCCGGGCCCCAGCCTCGGAAGAGAGCCTCGACGTGGCGCTGGTCCACCAGGTTAGACAGCTCCATGGGTATGCCGTACTCCCGGCCCAAGTCGGTGGCCAGGCGCACGTCTTTGGCGGCCAGGGCGGTGGCGAATCCCGGCTCGAAGTTGCCCGAGAACAGATAACGCGGGAATTTCTCCGTGAGCCGGCGGTTGCCGCCGCTGCTGTTGGCGATCACGTCGGCCAGCGTCTCCAGCGGAACGCCGGCCTTGACGCCCAGGGTCAACGCCTCCGACATCAAAACGCCGATGCCCATGGACAGCAGGTTGTTGCAGATCTTGGTGACCATGCCGTTGCCGATCTCGCCGCAATAGACCACGTGGGCGCCGATGGCGTCCAGCATGGGCTTCACCTTGTTGTAGGTTGCCTCGTCGCCGCCCACCATAACGGCCAGGGTGCCGGCCGCCGCGCCGTACACGCCGCCGCTGACCGGGGCGTCCAGCACGGTTACGCCCCGCGCGGCGCACTCGGCGTGAATGCTGCGGATGATCGTGGGCGAGTTGGTGGACAGGTCAACGTACACGTCGCCGGCGCTGGCCGCCGACATGATGCCGTTCTCGCCCAGCGCCACCGCCTGCACGTCCCGAGGCACGGGCAGCGAGGTGAACACGGCGTCGTTGCCGGCCACGCAGCCGGCCGGCGTGTCGGCCCATTCCGCGCCCATCTCCAGCAGGTTGGTTGCGGATTCCCGGCGCAGGTCGTGGACGGTCAGTTGATGGCCGGCCTTGATCATGTTCGCCGCCATTGGGTTGCCCATGTTGCCGACGCCAATAAATCCAGCTTTCATATATTCGTCATCTCCTGATTGGGCCGCGCGCATGACCGGCGGCAGGTGGCGGCATTATAGCGCTTGGGTCTGTGTATAATGCGCGTAGAATCGGCCTAACGGCGCAGGGCAAGGAGCGTGGTCATGGCTACCGAATCGGATCTGGTTTCATTCGATACCGAGGTTACTTGCCCCGATGATTTCGACGCGTTCTGGGATAAAACCCTCGCCGAATTGGCGGAAATCCCGCTCGACCCCAGAGTCGAGCTCGACCCGTTGCGCAGCGCCGAAACCGCCCATGTGTACCGGGCTACCTACCGCAGCCTCGGAGGGTTGGAGATCTTCGCGTGGTACGCCCTGCCAGCCGCCGGCGATGGCCCCTTTCCGGCGGTAATGATCCTCCCCGGGTACAAATCGGAACCGGCGCTCCGTCGCGACTGGGCCGGCAAGGGAGTCGCCGCGTTGTCGGTGGCAGTCCGGGGCAAACTGCCCAGCAGCGCCGGGTTCAACCCCGGCTACCCCGGCCTGCTCACCCACGGCCTGGAACGCCGGGACTCTTACGGCTACAGGGGCGTTATCTCCGACTGCGTCCGAGGCGTCGATTTCCTGCTGTCCCGGCCAGAGATCGACCCGAATCGTATCTACTGCTGCGGTAGCAGCCAGGGCGGCGGCCTGACGCTCATCACCGCCGGGCTGCGACCAGAAATCCAAGCCGGCGTCGCCGGCTATCCGTTCCTGTGCTGTTTCCCCGAATCCATGCGGATGCTACGCAGCTATCCCTACGACGAACTATCCTGCTACGCCCGCGCCCATCCCGAACGAACGGAACAGATGCTGGCAACGCTGCGCTACTTCGACGCGGTGAACTTCGCGCCCCGAATCCGCTGTCCCATGGCCGTGGGGATCGCCCTGGAGGATGAGGTGTGCCCGCCGGAAACCGGCTACGCGGCCTACCGCCTGTTGAACGGCCAGCGCGAACTATGGCTATTCCCCAACTCCGGCCACGGCAACGCCCACGGATACCCCGCCCGCGAAACCGCCTGGCTCCAACGGCAGATCGGCGTCGCGCCAGCTTGAGTGAAGGCCCACGAGCGATAACCCGCCAACCATGACGCGGCATCCACAACTCCCGTGAGCGACGACCAATGAATACCAGTCCAGCATCCCCCGCAGCCCATCGGGAGCAAGCGGCTTTTTGGGAGCGAACCGAGGCGCAACTGGCAGAGACCCCGCCCGACGTGTCATTGGAACGCGACGCCTTCTACTCGCAACCGGAATGGGACGTGTTCCGGATGCGGTACAACAGCAGCGGCGGCCATAATCTCTTCGCCTGGCTATCGATTCCACACGGACGTGGCCCATATCCGGCCCTAGCGCGTATGCCTGACTACGGCAGCGTCCATGACATCATCTACACCGGGCTGCGACACCGCGCCGTGGTCATGAACCCGACCCATCGGGGACAGCGCAACAGCGACGCCCTGGCGCGCGCCAGCTATCCCGGCCTGCTCACCGATGGCGTCGAGAGTCCCGAAACCTGCACACTGCTGGGCGCCTACGCCGACGCCCTGCGCGCGGTGGACGCGTTGATGTCTCAACGGTCGGGGTCAATCACCACCTTGGCGCTGAGCGGAGCGGGCCTGGGGGCAAGCCTGGCTCTGGCTGTCGCCGCTCGCCGTCCGGTCGTTGCGGCGGTGGCCGCCGACACGCCCATGCCTTTGGGGCATCCGGCGGCGCTGGACCCTGGCTTGGGCTATCCGCTGGCGGAATACGACGACTACCTGCGCGCGCGACCTGAAGGCAAGGACGCTCTTGCGTCAACCATGGCTCTGGTCAACCCGCTGGGCTACGCCTCTGATGTGCAAGTCCCCGTGCTGATGAGCGCCGGCCGCCACGACCGTAGCCTCTGCCCGCTGCCCTACGCGCAAGAACTGGCGGCGGCGCTGCCCAACTGCGATCTGCGGGTGTACGATGGAGCCGCCGAGGGTGGAGGCCACGAACACGCCCAGGCGCGGGCCGCGTGGCTCGCCGAAAAGCTGGGAGTGTCTGCGGGATAACGGCAAGCGCGTTTGCGCTGAGCGCGGAGTCGCTACGGCCTGGCGTGGGTGGCGTCCGCGGAGCGGGGCAATCTCGAGCCGGCGCGCGAAATGGCTAGGGGTTGCAATTGCGGGCCGGAAACGGTATGCGTAACGGAAATCACGATATTGTCGCGGAGGGCTCAAAATGCCAGAGTCGTCAGAGATGTCCATAGAAGAGTTGCAACAACTCGCCGATCGCGCTGGACTGGGCATGAGCCGGCAGGAAGTGGAAGCGCTGAAGCCGGTGTACGACCTGTACGCGGCCTACGCCCGTCAGTGCCACGAAATCGATTTCGGCGCCACCGAAATGATCGTGGAGTACCACCCTGACTGGCCAGAGGGTTAGCGTCGGGCGCTCGTCATCGCGCGCCCCCTGCGTGATCGGAAGTGTCGCGACGTTCGCGGAGTCCATCGCCAGAGTCCGCCTGCGCGACCGTGGCCGCTGTGGGACGGCCGCCACCAACGGCGGGCAAACGGGTGGCGACATTTGGCCGGAGCGTCAAAACCCATAGCGCCAACAAGCTGGAGCATCAACAGTCCAGAGCATCCACGGCGAGTGAACAGGAGTTATGACCTCATGGCTGCAATCGACACTGCAACGTCCGACACGGCGACCGCCGACGCCCCATTGCATTTCCTCACCATCCACCAGGCCGGGGAGTTGATGCGCAAAGGCGAGCTATCGCCGGTGGAATTGACCCGCGCCTGCCTGGACCGGATCGCCGACACCGATGATCGCCTGCATTCCTTCATCCTACTGCTGGCCGACGACGCCATGGCGCAGGCCAGAGTGGCGGAGGCGGAAATCCGGCGCGGGCAGTATCGCGGCCACATGCACGGGATCCCCTTCGCGCTGAAGGACCTGTACGATACGGCCGGCGTCCGCACCACCTCTGGATCCCGAGTTGACATCGACCGGATACCCACCGAGGACGCCACCACGACGGCCCGCCTCAAGGCGGCCGGCGGCATCCTGCTGGGCAAGCTGGCGATGCACGAGTTCGCGTTGGGCGGCCCCGACTGGACCACGCCCTTCGAGCCGGCCTGCAACCCGTGGAACCTGGACCACATCACTGGAGGCTCCAGCAGCGGGTCCGGTTCGGCCGTGGCGTCCGGCCAGGCGCTGGGAGCCTTGGGCTCCTGCACGGGAGGGTCGATACGCGGCCCGGCGTCCCTGTGCGGCATCGTTGGCCTGAAACCCACCTACGGCCGGGTGAGTCGCTACGGGGTGGTGACGCTCAGCTGGTCGCAGGACCACGCCGGCCCCATGACGTGGACGGTGGAAGACACGGCGTACATGCTACAGGCCATCGCCGGCCACGACCCGAAAGATCCTACGTCAAGCCGGGCGCCGGTTCCGGATTACTCACTGTCGCTGCGGGAGGACATCCGCGGCGTACGGCTCGGCCTGCCCCGACACTACTTCTTCGACCCTGACCCCAGCGTCAGCCCGGAGGTGGTGGCCACGGTGGAGAAGGCCATCGCGGATTTGGAGAGTTTGGGCGCGACCGTGGAGGAGGTTTCCCTGCCCACGCTGGACTATGTCCGCGCGGCCAACTCGGTGATCATGGTCAGTGAGGCCTACGCCTACCACGAGCGCAACTTGAAGGAGCGTCCGCAGGACTTCGGGAAGATCGTGCGGGAACGGTTCCGTATCGGCGGGTTGATGTCCGCCGCCGATTACCTGCAGGCGCAACGGGTGCGCACCCTGGCCCGGCGGGAATTCGCCGAGGCGATGCGCAAGGTGGATTTCCTGGTGACGCCCACGATGACCCAACCGGCGGCGGCCTTCGAGGGATACGATCCCGTGAGCGTGGCGCGGGGCCGTAGCTTCACCGCGCCGTTCAACGTGACCGGCCTCCCCGCGATCTCGGTACCCTGCGGCTTCACGGAAAGCGGCTTGCCCATTGGAATGCAGATCGCCGGCAAGCCCTTCGACGAGCCGGGCGTAATCCAGGCGGCCTACGCCTACCAGCAGAGCTCCCCCTGGCGCCACACACGGCCGCCAATCTAGAATCACGATTGGTGGAACCCAAACCGCGGAGGCGGGTGGCCGTTCCCGCGGATCCCTCTCGGGCCAATGCAGACTGCGACCACGCCGCCAGCGTAGAAGGAAAGCATGGAAGTAATCGGCTCCAACCTGCGAACCGCCGACGCTGACTTTCAGGACAACCGGGCCCGAATGGAGGCCCTGACGCGGGAACTGAAAGATCGCCTGGCCCAGGTCCGCGCCGGCGGCGGACAGCGGGCGGTGGAGTTGCACCGCAGCCGAGGCAAGCTGCTGGCCCGGGAGCGGATCGAACGGCTGGTTGACCCCGGAACTCCCTTCCTGGAGTTGAGCCCACTGGCGGCTTGGAACTTGTACGATGGCGAGGACGTGTCGGCGGGCATCGTAACCGGCGTGGGCGTGACGCAAGGCAAGGAGGTGGTGATTCTCGCCAACGACGCAACCGTCAAGGGCGGCGCCTACTACCCGATGACCGTCAAGAAACACCTGCGAGCCCAGGAAATCGCCCTGGAAAATCACCTGCCGTGCATCTACCTGGTGGATTCAGGTGGCGCGTTCCTGCCGTTGCAGGCGGAAGTGTTCCCCGACCGGGATCACTTCGGGCGCATCTTTTACAACCAGGCTCAGATGTCGGCCCTGGGCATTCCGCAGGTGGCGGTGGTCATGGGGTCGTGCACCGCTGGGGGCGCCTACATACCGGCGATGAGCGACGAGGTGGTCATGGTGCGTCAACAGGGAACCATCTTCCTGGGCGGGCCGCCGCTGGTGCGCGCCGCCACCGGCGAGGAGGTGGACCCGGAGACCCTGGGCGGCGCCGACGTGCACACCCGCATCTCCGGCGTGGCCGACCACCAGGCCGCCGATGACGAGGACGCCTTGGCCATCACCCGCGACATCGTGGAGAACTTCGTGCGACGGCGCGCCCCGCCCTTCGAGGTCTCCAACCCGGAGCCGCCGGCCCACGATCCTGCCGAGCTGTACGGCATCGTGTCGCCGGACAACCGGCGGCAGTACGACGTGCGCGAGGTGATCGCCCGTATCGTTGATGGGAGCCGCTTCCACGAGTTCAAGGCCGATTACGGCCCCACTTTGGTCTGTGGCTTCGCGCGCATTTGGGGGTATCCGGTGGGAGTGGTCGCCAACAACGGTGTCCTCTTCTCCGAAAGCGCCTTGAAGGGAACCCACTTCATCGAGCTGTGCGGTCAGCGCGGAATCCCCCTGCTGTTCCTGCAGAACATCACCGGCTTCATGGTGGGCAGCCAGTACGAGCAGGGCGGAATCGCCAAAGACGGGGCCAAAATGGTGATGGCCGTATCCAACGCCGCCGTTCCCAAATTCACCGTCATCATCGGCAGCTCCTTCGGGGCCGGCAACTACGGCATGTGCGGTCGCGCCTACCAGCCGCGGTTTCTGTGGACGTGGCCCAACGCCCGCATCTCGGTGATGGGCGGGCAACAGGCGGCGGAGGTGCTGCTCACCATCCGGTTGCAGCAACTGGAGCGGCAGGGCCGCGCCATGAGCCAAGAGGAACGAGATGACCTGCAACGGCCCATCTTGGAGAAGTACGAGGCCGAGGGTGATCCCTACTACAGTTCCGCCCGCCTGTGGGACGACGGCATCATCGATCCGGTGGACACGCGGGACATGGTGGGTCTGGGCATCGCTGCGTCGATCAACGCCCCTTTCCCGGAACCCAAGCGGGGCGTCTTCCGAATGTGAGGCGCGGTTCTCAACATGTGAGGCGCGGTTCTCAACTCTACATTTCAACCCTGCCGCGGTGACGCCAGTAGCCACGTCTAACAACCTGCGGCGGCGGGCGACTGGGCGAATAAATGGGATTCCTCCTGAAGAAGCGCCGTCGGGTAGAATCAGCCGAAGCCTGAACCCCTCCGTTGAACCGCAGCCAAATCCAATTGGCCTCCCAAGGGCGCTTGCCGATGTTTTCCAAAGTTCTGGTCGCCAATCGTGGCGAAATCGCCGTCCGCATCAATCAGACCCTGCGGGCCATGGGGATCGCTCCCATCGCGGCGCACTCCGATCCCGACGCCGGCGCTCCCCACGTGGCCTCAGCGAACCAGGCAGTGGCTTTACCCGGCGCCACCGCCGATGAGACCTATCTGAACATTCCCAAGTTGGTGCAGGCGGCCCGGGACTCTGGCGCCGAAGCCATACATCCCGGTTACGGTTTTCTGTCGGAGAATCCCGCGTTCGCCCGCGCCTGCCAGG
The DNA here is from genome assembly GCA_965221295.1 of Dehalococcoidia bacterium. Lineage (GTDB taxonomy): Bacteria > Chloroflexota > Dehalococcoidia > Lucifugimonadales > UBA3495 > Bin87. The sequence continues at coordinate 580,051 of OZ244879.1, forward strand.
AAGCGAATGTAACGTTCATCGGCCCGACGCCTGAGAGTATGGAGGCCCTGGGCGATAAGCTGCGCTCCAAGGAGATTGCGGCCAGCGCCGGCGTCGCCGTTGTTTCAAGTTCTCCAGAATGCCAACCGCGCGACGCCGTGGCTGCGGAGTTCGCCGAGCGTTGGGGGTTTCCCCTGCTGGTGAAGGCGGCGGCCGGCGGAGGGGGTCGCGGCATGCGCTTGGTCAACCGTCGGCAAGACTTGGATAGCGACATGGAGGCCGCGAGCCGGGAGGCCCGGGCGGCCTTTGGCGACGGCCGCGTGTTCTTGGAACGTTACGTGGTCAACCCGCGTCACGTGGAAGTGCAGGTACTGGCCGACGGCTCGGGGCGCGTGATTCACCTGGGCGAGCGGGAATGCAGCATACAACGCCGCCACCAGAAGATAATCGAGGAAACTCCCTCGCCGGCGCTGACGCCCGACCTGCGTCGGCGTATGGGCAACGCCGCCATCGCGGTGGCGCGTCAGGCCGGGTACGTCAACGCCGGCACCGTTGAGTTTCTGCTCGACCCGCGCCGCGGCGAGTTCTATTTTCTGGAAATGAACGCCAGGCTCCAGGTGGAACATCCCATTACCGAGGCTGTCCTGGGGTTGGACCTGGTGGAATGGCAGGTCCGCATCGCCGCCGGGGAACCGTTGACGCTGCGGCAGGACGACATTCAGCCCAAGGGCCACGCCATCGAGTGTCGCGTTTACGCCGAGGATCCCTACCGCGACTTCGCGCCGTCCACCGGAACGTTGTTGCGCTGGCGTCCGCCCAGTGGTCCGGGTCTGCGGCTGGACAGCGGCGTGACGCAGGGTCAGGAAGTGTCCATCTTCTATGACCCCATGCTGGCTAAGCTGATAGCCTGGGCGCCGACCCGCGATCTCAGCCGGCGCCGGATGGCGGTCGCCCTTTCGGAATTCCTCGTCCTGGGCCTGGTTACCAACATCCCGCTACTGCGCGCGGTGATGGAACATGCTCAATTCACAACGGGCGAATACGACACCGGCTTTCTAGAATGGAATCCTGCGGTCACCAGGCCGGCCGAATCTGATGAAACGCGCATGATGGCCCGGGCGTTGGCGGGGTGGGCGTCTGATCAGCCAGGCGGTCCGACATCGTCTCAACCTCTTGGAACCCTGGCCAATCGAGATATGCAACCAACCTTCGCCAGCCCCTGGCAATCCGCCGGGGAGCGGAGGCTGCCATGACGCAGCGCCAAGGCCGGATGCGGCAGGTGTATCCCGATGAGGGGAATGCCTACGGCTACCGCATGGAAACGCGGCAGGGCCAACTCGTCTTTAGCCTGGAGGAGGACTCGGCGGGAAGAGACACGGACGCGGGTACGAAACTTGGTATTGAGCTGAGCATAGAGACCGGGGGAGTCTACCCCGGCGGAGTCGGCGAAGGCTTGTGCCGCGCCGAATTAGGGGCCGTGCACGCCTTCGCCTGGGCGTGGGTTGGCCAGGAACTTCACCTGTGGCTGGACGGCTCGTTGCGCGTGTTCCGCCGGGCCGACCCTTCGACGGCGCCGGCGCGCCGGAGGAGCGGCGCTTCCGCCGGCGAAGGTGGCGGGGAAATACTAGCCCCCATGCCCGGCGCGATACTGGAGGTTCTGGTCGCCCCGGGCGACCGAGTGGAGCGCAACCAGACCGTGGTGGTGATGGAATCCATGAAGATGGAACTGGTCATCACGGCCTCTCGCAGTGGCGTGGTGCGTCGGGTCGCGGTGGAGGCCGGCCAGCAGGTTGACCGGGGTATGCGTCTGCTGGAGTTGGCGCCCGATGACGACGCCCGCTGAAGCCCAGCCATCGCAGCGCGGCCTCCCGCAGCGGGCGAACCCGAAGATCTTTGGTTGCGGACAGCCAGATTGCCGCGCTTCGCTCGCAATGACAGAAAAGGAAGGGCCCGCAATGACAGCAACTGTCATTGCGAGGAGCGATCGCGACGCGGCAATCCCGATGTCTGGGCGGACGGCCGCTGGGGAGGGAGGCGAACGGCCGTGTGTTGCGGTCAACGAGATTGCCGCGCTTCGCTCGCAATGACAGAAAAGGAAGGGCCCGCAATGACAGCAACTGTCATTGCGAGGAGCGATAGCGACGCGGCAATCCCGATGTCTGGGCGGACGGTCGCTGGGGAGGGAGGCGAACGGCCGTGTGTTGCGGTCAACGAGATTGCCGCGCTTCGCTCGCAATGACAGAAAAGAAAGGGCTCGCAATGACAGAAAAGGAAGGGCCCGCAATGACAGCAACTGTCATTGCGAGGAGCGATCGCGACGCGGCAATCCCGATGTGTGGGCGGACGGCCGCTGGGGCTGGGGAGGGAGGCGAACGGCCGTGGGTTGCGGTCAGCCAGATTGCCGCGCTTCGCTCGCAATGACAGAAAAGGAAGGGCCCGCAATGACAGCAACTGTCATTGCGAGGAGCGATAGCGACGCGGCAATCCCGATGTCTGGGCGGACGGCCGCTGGGGCGGGAGGCGAACGGCGGTGGGTTGCGGTCAACGAGATTGCCGCGCTTCGCTCGCAATGACAAATCAGGGGCGTTCGCAATGACCGATGAGGGGCGCTCGCAGTGACCGATGAGGGGCGCTCGCAATGACCGGTCAGGGGCGCTCGCGAATACAGACGGAAAATGGAACGTAATAATGGTTATTCCAATCATTGACACGCAGGAAGTCGTTGGATAGACTGGGCCAACTATTCGTTCCTCTGCACAGGCCGGCGAGTCGGCAACGATTAGCGCTGAGCAGGTTGGCGACACGCGCTTCGTACTTGAAACCGAACCCACGAACGTCATTCCGAACCCACGATGCCCTGAAAATGGCACGCAGCCCGGAGGTGACCCGATGAATTGGTTGAGGATCAGTCGCGCCAACGTGATTCCGCTGGCAATCGCCTTGCTTGTCGTAACCCCCATCCTGGCTTGCGGAACCGCTGGCCAAACGGATCTGCAGTCTGAGGAACCCGCTACTGGCCAGCAGCCGGCAGCGGCACAGCAGCCAGAGCAGCAACCCAGCGGAGCGCAGCAGCAGGCTCCGGCTCAAGCTCCGGCCACGGAAGCGCCAGTCGCTCCGTCGTCATCGGGCTCCACTGGGTCGGCTGCCCCCGCGCAGGTTGCGCCGACCGCTGTGCCGCAGGCCACCCCGGCGGAGGACACCGCCATGGCGGTTGAACCCACGGGCACCCTGAACACCGGCCTCAAGGAAATGGGCCCGTTCTTCCTGCATCCCAGCACCTTGGGCAATCCCCAGATCTTCGTGCACGGCACCGCGCCCATTGGCGAGGGGTTGCTGCAGGAGGACTTGAACCGCAACGTGCTGGGTCTGTTGGCGGAGTCGTGGGAGATTTCCGACGACTTCTTGACCTGGACGTTCAAGTTGAACCGGGGCGTCCAGTTCCACAAGGGCTACGGCGAGATGACCGCCGAGGACGTGGTTTGGTCGATGCAGCAATGGGGGTTGAGCAAGCATCCGCGGGCTGGCCAGCTGGAGAAGTTCTGGGCGCCACGGATCGGCTCCGAGATCATCGACGACTACACGTTGCAGGTGCACACCGGCGAAGCCGTAGTCAACGTGATCGCCCAGCGGTGGCACATGACCCCGGGCGGAGCCTCAACGTTCATCGCGAGCAAACGCCAGACCGACGAGCTGGGCGTTGACGCGGCCAGCCCCCAGATTGCGGCCACTGGGCCGTGGGAAATCGCGGATCACCGCACCGGCGAGTTCTGGAGGATGGAGGCGGTGCGCGACCACTGGCGCCTCACACCCGAGTTCGCCGAGTTCGTGATGTGGGAAATCCCCGAAGAAGCCTCTCGGGTGGCCGGGTTCCAGACCGGCAAACTGGACACCTTCCTGATGTCCTACGACTCGATCCCCAGCGTGTTGGAAGTAGAGGGCGCCCAGTTGATGTCGGTGCCCAACGCCATCATCCAGAGCCTCAGAATCTACGGGAACTGGTATCCCATTGAGGGTGTGGAAGCCCGGGCGGGCTACGACCCCGATTTGCCTTGGGTATCGCCGACGGACGATGTAACATCACCGGAGTGGGACCGGGCGCGCAAGGTGCGGTTGGCTCTCATCACGGCGATCGACCGCGAAGCCCTGGTGGATACCATACTGTCGGGCTACGGCAATACGAACACGCCCATCCACATGTACAACGGATTCGAGGGGTACCTCGACGGACGCGACTGGGAGTTTAGCCCGGACCGGGCCAGGGAACTCCTGGAAGAGGCCGGCTACCCGGACGGCTTCTCCATCACCCTAACGCCATCGATTCGGGGCGCCCCGGCCGAGGTGGAAAGCTGCGAGGCCATCGCGCAAATGTGGGGCGATATTGGAGTGGAGGTGGAGTTCCAGCGGATACCCTACGGAACCCTCCGCCCGCAGCTCGTAGCGCGCACCTACCAGGGCGCGACCTGCCACGCGGGCTCTCCGGTGCCAACTCCAGCCAACAGCTACGGCAGTTACCTGACCGAAAATCCCTTCAACCGAGGACTGGAACATCCCTGGCAGGATGACGCCATGCGTCGAGCCATGGGCGAGGTGGATCCGGTCAAGCGTGAAGAGCTGGAACGGGAAATTGGACAGTTCCTCTTCGACAACGCGCTGACTGACTTCAGCTACTACAACATCGACGCGGTGTGGCCGGTGGGACCGCGCATCGAGCCGTGGACCGAGCACGTTCGCACCAGCGACGTGCGCCAGATCAACGGCTATGAATACATTCGACACCGGCGATAATTGACCAGGTTGGGGCCAACCCCCCCGACGAATCGAACAAGCGCGAGGTGAACAAGTTGCGTATTTCAGGTAAGTTCTCCGCCACCACCGTGGCCCTCTTCATCCTGTCATTGACGCTGGCGCTGGTTGTGGCCTGCGGCGGCGCGGCGGAGACGGAACAGTCAGACGCTGGGTCGTCATCGGCGGGTCAGAGCGCCGCCCCAGTGTCTTCGGGCTCGGATTCCTCGGCGGCGCCGGCTGCAACCGCGCCGGCGGCCGATACATCCGGCTCGCCCCGGGCGACAGAGGTTCCGGCGGCGGCTCCCGTCGTGGCGCCAACCGCCACGCCGCAGACCACAGAGGCTGTTGTGGAAGAGAAGCCCAGCGGTCGGCTGACGGTCGGGCAGAAGGAACTCGGCCCCTTCATGGGCCATCCCGCCTTGGCTGGCAACCCCCAGATTTTCGTCATGCAGACCGCTCCGATTGGCGAGTCCCTGCTGACCGTCAGCGCCGATTTGGAGCCGGTGCCCATGCTGGCGCAAGGCTGGGAAGTGTCGGAGGACGGGTCAACTTGGACTTTCCACCTGGCCCAGGGCGTCCAGTTCCACAAGGGCTACGGCGAAATGACCGCCGAGGACGTCATTTGGAGTATGCGGCAGTTCGCGGCGGACGGCTCCAAGCACCCCCGGGCCTCCAACATACGTGGCGTCTGGAATAACCCGGAGGGCCACGCCATCGCCATTGACGACTACACCGTGGAAGTCAACACCGGTGAACCCTGGTCGGAAGTTCCGGTCAACGAGCTCTTGACCAGCCCAGGCGGAAGCGGCACCTGGATCGCAAGCAAGAAGCAGTCCGACGAGCTGGGACCGGAAGAAGCCAACGGCCAGATCGCCACCACCGGACCCTGGAATCTGGTTGATTTCCAGACCAGCGCTTGGTGGAGGATGGAGGCCGTGGAGGGCCATTGGCGCAAGACTCCGCACTTCGCCGAGATGATCTTCCAGGAAATCCCTGAGGAGTCATCCCGCGTGGCGGGGTTCCAAACCGGCAACTTGGACACCAGCCTCATCGCCTTCGACTCCCTGTCTCTGATCGAGCAGGTGGATGGCGCCGAGATCATGCGCGTTCCCGGCGGCGGTGAATCTGCGCTCACCTTCTACGGACAGTACTACGTGGGCATCGGCACCGAGAACCAGCAGCCCGGCTACGACCCGGACCTGCCTTGGGTATCCGCCAACCCGGACATCGAATCCGATGAATGGAAGAACGCCGCCAAGGTGCGCACCGCGCTATCCATCGCCATTGACCGGCAGGGCATCGTGGATACTCTGCTGCACGGCTACGGGTCGCCGGCAGTGCTGTGGGACTTCGGCCAGTACGAAGACACCTGGCTGCCGGATGCGTTGCGCTGGGAATTCAACCCCGACCGGGCCATGGAACTACTCGCCGAGGCCGGCTATCCAGACGGGTTCAGCATCACGCTGACGCCCTCGCTGCGCGGCGCGCCGGTCGAGGTGGAGGCCTGCGAGGCCATCGCCACCATGTGGGCCGACATCGGCGTGGACGTGAAATTCCAGAGCCTACCCTACACCACCCTGCGGCCCAGCCTCATCGCCCGCAACTACCAGGGTTCCACCTGCCACGCCGGCGGCATTCGGCTGGAGCCGGGGCAAGGCTTCTCTGGGATGTTGTCTCAGCTGAACCACCAAGCAGTGTGGAATCGGGGCGTTGAACACCCATGGCTGGACGAGATGGTTTCGGCGCACATGGCCGAGGTGAACACCGAGCGGCGGCGCGAGCTGGCCGTGGAAATCGCCACGTTCATGTTCGACAACGCCATCACCGGCGTCGGGTTGTATAATTTCGACGCCCTGTGGCCGGTTGGACCCAACATCCAGCCGTGGATCGAAGGCGTGCGCTATCGCGACCTGCGCAACATCAACGGCTACGAGTACATTCGGCCCAAGGAATAACCCAACACAACGGACGGCAGCGGGCAGGCAACGTCAGGATGAACTGGCAGAAACCCTGGATATCGACAATCGCGCGGACCCTGGTGGGACTGCCCTTGGCGGCAGTGCTGGGGACCATCGGGATGGCGGTAGCCTCGGCGCTGTCGGTATTCTTCGGAGTGGCGGGCCTGCCCACGCTGCTGGCCCTGCTGATGATCGGCGCCGGAGTTGGCGCCGGCATCGGCGCCGGAGTAACCATGCTCCGCGTCGATTCGGTTCCAGGCTGGCCGCTGCTCCTGCTGTTTGGGTTGGCCCTGGGGCTGGTCAGCGCTGTGGGCGCCTGGGCCGGATTTCAGGTGGGCGACCGGATTTCAGCAATCGAGGACGCCAACTGCGTGGGCGTGTGCGGTTATCTGTTCAAGCCCCGAACTTACATCGCCCTGGGAGCCACGTTGGTGGCCAACGCGATCGCGCTGGCCTACAACATCGGATACGAGGGATTCTTCGGGCGTTGGAGCCGAATGGGTCAATGGCCCCAGAGTCAGACGACGTTGCGCCCGGAAGGGGCCGACGTTGGGGATGACAACGCGCGATCCCCCGGCAGACCATCATGACGAACCGGCCTGTGAGGTAATACAACATGCAACGGTACCTGGTGCGGCGGATTCTGCTGGCGCTGGTGACTCTGCTCGCCGTATCGCTGATCATCTTCGTGATGAGCCGGGCGGCGGGAGATCCCAGGCACGTCTATCTGGATGACTATTCCACCCAGGAAGATTGGGATCGCCTCACCGCCAGCCTGGGACTGGACAAGCCCTACTACCAACAGTACGGCATATTCCTGGCCAGCGCCTTGAAGGGCGATTTCGGCGAGTCTATCAAAGAGGGCCGCCCGTCCATGGAGGTCATCGTGGAGCGGGTGCCGGCCACCCTGCAGTTGGGTTTGGCGGCTTTCGCCTTTTCGGTGATCGTGGGCGTGCCGTTGGGTATTCTCTCGGCGGTGAAACGGGGCACCATGCTGGACATGATTGGCAAGATTATCGCGCTGGTGGGTCAATCGGCGCCCGTGTTCTGGTTGGGGCTGATGCTGGTGTTCCTGTTCGCGGTGCGGCTGGAATGGCTGCCGCCCTACGGACGGCAGGAGGTTACCAGCATCGTGTTGCCCGCCGTGGCGTTGGGCTGGTTCTACGCGGCGGCCAACCTGCGCCTGCTGCGGTCGGCCATGTTGAACGTGCTGGATTCCGAATACGTGAAGCTGGCCCGGGCCAAGGGGGTGTCCAACAACGCCGTCATCTGGAAGCATTCGCTGCGCAACGCGTTGATTCCGGTGCTGACCTTCGCTGGCATCACCCTGGGCAGCCTGGTGACTGGCTCGTTGGTGGTGGAAACCGTATTCGCCTGGCCCGGTTTGGGTCAACTGGCGATCCAGGCCCTGGCCGGCAACGACTATCCACTGCTGCAGGCGGTTGTGATAGTGTTCACGCTGATGTACGTGGCGGCGGCCCTGTTGGTGGACATCATGTACGCATACATCGATCCCAGGATCCGGTACGCCTAGGGGGTAGAGCATCGTGGCAGCAGAAGCAACTCTGGTCATCCAGCCGGCGCCGGCGCCAGTCCGCATCGCCAAGAAGGTTTGGCAACTGCGGCGATGGCCGCTGATTCCCATGTTCATCCTGGCGCTTTTCGTCGTCACCGGCATCTTCGCCCCGTTGATCGCCCCGCATGACCCGGAGCGTGGCGGCCTGCGGGAACGCAACCTGCCGCCGGCCTGGGAAGAAGGGGGCACCTCCAAGTTCCTGCTGGGAACCGATCACCTGGGCCGCGACATGCTGAGCCGGGTGATTTTCGGCGCTCGCATCTCGCTGGTGGTCGCCGCCGTCACCTTGGGCGTCGGCATGGGCATCGGCGTCGCCAGCGGCTTGGCCGCCGGATGGTACGGCGGCTGGATCGATGAGGCGCTGATGCGAGTGGTGGACATCAAGCTGGCCATTCCAACCATTCTGTTAGCGCTGGTCTTGGTATTGGCGTTGGGCCAATCCTTCCTGATCATCGTGGCGGTGCTGGCCATCGCCGTCTGGCCGCGCTTCGCCAGAAACGTGCGCGGCGAAGTGCTACAGTTGAAAACGATGGACTTCGTGGCCCTCGCCAAGGTGGCGGGAGCCTCCACGCCGCGCATACTGTTCATCCACATCTTTCCAGGGGTGATCAATACGTTGATCGTGCTGGCGACGCTGGAAGTGGGTATCGTGATCCTGCTGGAGTCCACCCTCAGCTTCCTGGGCGCGGGTGTGCCGCCGCCCACGCCGGCGTGGGGTTCGATGGTGTCGGACGGACGGGATCGGCTGGCGGTGGCGTGGTGGATCTCCACTATGCCCGGCCTGGCGATAATGTGCACCGTGCTGTCGATGAACCTGTTTGGCGACTGGCTACGGGACCGGTTGGATCCCCGACTGCGGCAGCTGGGGTAGTTTCGACGGGCGCAGTCCCGACCGGCGCCAAGTCCGCCGGGTCTGGCGCAGATTCGGATATCGCAACGACACGTCATGGGTGAACAGGTGGAAAGATGAGCGCCAACAGAGCAGGCAGCGACAGCCCGGTGGTGCTGCAGGTTGAAGGGCTGAAAACATACTTTGAAACCCGCTGGGGCACCGTGAAAGCGGTGGACGGGGTTAGCTTCGACCTGAGGCGGGGCGAAACCCTGGGCATCGTGGGAGAGTCCGGTTCCGGCAAGTCCGTCACCATGCTCTCCCTGATGCGGCTGATTCCCAGCCCGCCGGGTCAAATCGTGGACGGCCGGATCCTGCTGGAAGGGCAAGACTTGGTGCCACTGTCGGACCGGGAAATGAGCGATATTCGGGGCAGCCAGATCGCCCTGATCATCCAGGACCCGATGACCTCGCTGAACCCGGTCTTCTCCATCGGAAACCAGGTGGGAGAAGCCATCAAGATTCACCAGGACATTCCCAAGCGCACGGTGATTCAGCAGGTGCTGGACGTGCTGCGCAAGGTGAACATCCCCGCCGCCGACACCCGGGTGCGGGACTACCCCCACCAAATGAGCGGCGGAATGCGGCAGCGCGTGGTGGGAGCCATCGGCATTTCCTGCGAACCCATGGTCCTGATCGCCGACGAACCGACCACGTCCCTTGACGTCACCATCCAGGCGCAATACCTGAAGCTGCTCAAGGAACTGCAGGAGGCTTCAGACATCGCGCTCATCTTCATCACTCACGACTTCGGCATCGTGGCCAAGATGTGCGATCGGGTGGCGGTGATGTACGCCGGCAGAATCGTTGAGATGGGCGAAGTTCGGGACATATTCAACAACCCGTCCCACCCCTACACCGAAGCGCTGCTGTCCTCGGTGCCCAAGCTCGAGGAGGACGTGGACCGGCTGTATTCCATCGAAGGGCAGCCGCCGACGCTACACGACCTGCCGCCCGGGTGTCCCTTCGCGCCCCGGTGCCAATACGCTATGGACAAGTGCGCTCAGAGCTATCCGCCGGAGTTCAACGTAACGGATGGCCACTACGCGGCATGTTGGAGGCTGGAATGACCACGTTGGACGCCAGGCCGGCGGTAGACACCACGAGCGAGGTGCTGCTGGAGGCCGAGGGCCTGAAAAAACACTTCCCGGTCACCAAGGGGCTGCTGGTTTCCAAGACCACCGGCTGGATCAAAGCCGTTGACGGCGTATCATTTCAGATCCGGGCCGGCGAAACCCTGGGCATCGTGGGCGAGTCGGGTTGCGGCAAGAGCACCACAGCCAAGATGCTGCTGATGCTGGAAGACCCCACGGAAGGCACCATACGCTACCAAGGAAAGGAGATTCAAAACGCCACCGCCGCCGAACGCCGTTCTTATCGCAGCTCGGTGCAGGCCGTCTTCCAGGATCCATGGAGTTCCCTGAACCCCAGAATGCGCGTGCGCGACCTGATCGCCGAACCCATGGTCATCAACCTGAATCTCAGCAGAAAAGAAATGCAGGACCGCGTAGCCAAGCTGCTGGAAGACGTGGGGTTGAGCAGCTATCACGCCAACCTGTATCCCCACGAGTTCAGCGGTGGACAGCGCCAGCGGCTGGCCATCGCCCGGGCCCTGTCCGTCGAACCCCGCGTCATCGTCCTGGACGAACCGGTGTCCGCGCTGGACGTTTCGATCCGCGCGCAAATCATGAACCTGCTGAGAGACCTGCAGCAGGAGTACCATGTGAGCTACCTGCTGATCGCCCATCACCTGGCGACCGTCCGCTACATGTGCGACTGGGTGGCGGTGATGTACCTGGGGCAGATTGTCGAGTTTGGCCCGACCCGGGAGCTGTTCGATAACGCCTCACATCCCTACACCAAGGCGTTGATGAACGCCGCGTTGCCGTCGCATCCTGACATCGAGCAGGAGGAGATGATACTCACCGGCGAGGTTCCATCTCCGCTCAATCCGCCCGAAGGATGCCGCTTCCATCCCCGGTGTCCGTTCGTGATTGATCAGTGCTCATCCGTGGTTCCCACGGTGCGCGAGTTGGCGCCAGGCCACCGGGTGGCGTGTCACCTGTACTGAACTGAACCAGCGCAGGGGGCGGCCCGCGCCACTTCCACCCCGCTGAACGCTCCCTGCCTCCGTCGGCGGGGAGCGCGCGTTTTCCAGCGCCGTTGGGAGGTTGCGGCCATGTGGCGGCAGCGCCGCGCCGCCGCAACAAGGTACAGGACGCCGCGCGGCGCTCGCGATTTCTGGCATCGTTCACCGCGAGGAACGATGGCGATGCGGCGATGCCAATGCCTGGGTAAACGGCCGCCGTCAGGCGGGATCCCATCAGGCGGGATCGAAGGGTCGTTGGCTGCAGTCAACGGGATTCCCCTGCCGCGCTTGCCATGACAGAGATGGAAACCACCACACGGCCGGCAGACCGCAGCCCGCGGCTTGCATCTTGGGTTTGGCGTGCAACGATCAATGCGCTGTCATGGCGAAGCGAGCCAGCAACGCGGTAATCCGGCGGTAGCCGCAGCCCAAAAACCGGCGGCCGAATTCCGCGCAACCGCCTGCCGTAGCAGCGGATAGAACGAACTGCAACGCCTGGCGGTCGCGCCGCAGTTCGTATTGCATTGAAATTGCAGCGTAGCGCTGGCGATGAGATGGCATAATTGAGAGACCCGAGTTTCATCCCCGGAAACTTCATGAACTCAAGGAACCGATTGTATATAATGGCCTTTGTCGCCTACACCGGGCCCTGCTGGTCGCGGCGGCATTCGCGTGGGTGACGCTTCAATACAGCGCTGCAGTCGGTGTTGCCCAGTTGACCATCGCATTGAGTGGAAACGGTGTAGGAGGTTTCGCCTTGTTGCTGGGAATCTTGCGGGACGACCGCGTCCAAAAAGCCGAAGAGAGAGCGGCCAAGGCCGAAGAATCCACCAAACAATCGGCCCAACAGTCGGCGCAACAGATCGCCGATGCGCTTCAGGAGGCTGAACAATCCCGCCAGCAAGCCGAACAGTCTCGCCAGGAGGCCGAGCAATACCGCCAACAGGCCGAATGGGCGCGGGCAGAGGCCGAACAAGCTAGGGCAGAGGTTGAACAGGCCCGGGCTGAAGTTGAACGCATTCGAGACTCATACGAAAGCGCGCTGCTCGAACGCATCCGCCACCTGGAAATCGCCGCCGGCCTCATCCTGCCCAACGCTTCCGACGACGCCACGGAGTACTGATCACCAATGCCAAGCGCCATAGTCGGTATCGACGTCGGTGGCACGTTCACTGACATTGCCATACTGGAGGACGGACGCCTCTCAGTTCACAAGCTACCCTCCACTCCCGCGGATCCTTCGCAGGGGATCACGCAGGGAATCGGCGAAACGAACGTGGACATCGCCGCCAGCGATTTCATCCACGGCAGCACCGTAGCCACCAACGCCCTGCTGGAAGGCAAGGGCGGCAAAACGGCGCTGGTCACCACCTTGGGGTTCGAGGACGTGCTCGAAATCGGACGCCAGAACCGGGCCGACCTCTACGATCTCTTCATGGAGCGGCCCGCGCCCCTGGCGCCCTGGCAACTCCGCTTCGGCCTCCCCGAGCGCATTGACTACACCGGCGCGATCCTCGAGGATCTCACACCCGAATCCGTCGATGCGCTGCTGTCCCTGCTGAGCGACGCTCAGGTCGATGGCGTCGCCGTATCCTTCCTGTTCTCCTTCCTCAACCCAGCGCACGAGGAAGCCCTGGCCCGGCGCCTGTCCGAGTTGCCCAATCAGCCGTTCATTTCCATCTCATCCAAGATACTTCCCGAATTCCGGGAATACGAACGGACCAGCACGGTGGTGGTTAACTCCTACGTGGGGCCGGTGATGGCCCGATACCTCACCCAGCTGGAATCCGTGTTGGGACGAGGCCTGCGCATCATGCAGTCCTCCGGGGGCAGCATCACCGCCAGCTTGGCCGCGGAGCAGCCGGTGCGCACCATCCTCAGCGGGCCGGCCGGCGGCGTGGTGGGCGCGTTCTATACCGGCGCGCAGGCCGGTTACCCCGACATCATCACCCTGGATATGGGCGGGACCTCCACAGACGTTTCGCTCTGTCCGGGCCGCATCAAAGAAACCACGTCGGCCAATCTGGGCGGCTACCCCGTCAGCGTGCCCATGATAGAGATTCACACCGTTGGCGCCGGCGGCGGCTCCATCGCGCGGGTGGACGCCGGCGGCGCGTTGGTCGTCGGCCCACAGTCGGCCGGCGCCGATCCGGGCCCGGCCTGCTACGGTCGTGGCGACCGCATCACCGTCACCGACGCCAACCTCACGCTGGGACGGTTGCGTCCCGACGGCTTCCTGGGCGGCCGCATGACGCTGGACTTGCAGCGTTCTCAAGACTTGCTGGCCGAGGTCGCCGCCGGGGTTGGAGCCTCGCCCACCGAAACCGCCCTGGGCATCATCCGAGTGGTCAACTCCAACATGGAGCGGGCCATCCGCGCCATTTCGCTGGAGCGGGGCTATGACCCAAGGGAGTTCACGCTGGCGCCCTTTGGGGGCGCTGGCCCCATGCATGCCTGTGAACTGGCCGCCGAGCTGGGCATCCCCCGCGTGCTGGTTCCCGCCCACCCCGGCATCCTCTCGGCGCTGGGCGTCGCCATTGCCGACGTGGTTAAGGACTACTCCCGCACCGTGATGCTGCGGGGCGACGACTTGGAGCAAGACCGCCTGGACACCGAATTTCGCGGCATGGAGCAGTTGGCCCGCGCCGAATTGCTGGACGAAGCCCTGCCGGCCGACGACATGTCGCCACGCCGCTTCCTGGACGTGCGCTACGTTGGGCAGTCCTTCGAGTTGACGGTGGATTGCCCGCCCCTGGACGCCGCCGGCAACCTCACCAGTCACATCTCGGACGATTTCTACGAAGCCCACCTACAGCGGTTTGGCTACGCTGACCGCGACTTGCCCATCGAGGTGGTGAACCTGCGCCTCAAGTTGGAGCTGGCGGTCGAAAAACCGACCGTGGAACCGGCGCCATCCCAGGGGCCGGATTCATCCCACGCTGTCCTGGGATCCGCCGAGGTCGTGTTCGCCGGCGGCGCTGTGGACGCCACTCTCTACGACCGGGATCGGCTGGAGACCGGCAACCGGGTGCTGGGCCCGGCTCTGCTGCTACAGCTCGATACTACCATCGTCGTGCCGCCCGGCTGGGACGGCGAGGTTGACCCCTACGGCAACTTCATCCTGGAGCCAGCCTGAACTTGAAGCCAGCCCACCAGCCGGAGCCGGCCTAAAGCCTCTCCAACAAGCGAATGAATTGGGCGATGTCTTCCTTGCCGTTGCGAATGAGGCTTGCGTCGGGCGGGCCACCATAGAAGCGCGAATGGAACCAGTTTGCCGACGTATAGTAGGTGTACAGATCCCGGGGAGCGCCCTCATCGTCAACGAGCCGCATCACAGCATCTTCCAAGTCGCTATGCGCCCCGTGGGGCCAACCGCGCCGCTGGGCGACCGCTTTGATGGCGTGAGCGGCGGCGCCCCAAACTTTATTGCTGGCCTCTTCCAACTCTCCCCGGGCCAGTTCATCATCAACCAGGTCCAAAAAATGCCAGCTACGCTCCACATGGTATTCAATGGTTGTCGTCATGGTTCTCTCGCAATGCAATTTGGGATAACTCGGCGTCGCCCCCAACGCATTGTAACATCGCGCCCGTTTCGTTACCTGGGTTGTTGATTGTCGGGTGCACGTGCCCAAACTCCCTCCAACCAGATTTTCATGGACTGTTGCCAACATGACCAATCCATCTGTATCCCGTTTATCTGTCCTCGCCTGCTATGCCCACCCCGACGACGAGGGATTTGCCTCTGGTGGATTGTTGGCCATGCTGGCGGCCGGCGGCGCCCGCGTCGCCCTGGTTTGCGCCACCAACGGCGACGTGGGCGAGATCAGCGATCCGTCCCTGGCCACGCCGGAGAATCTGTGGCAGGTGCGCCAGCAGGAGCTGCGGGACGCCATGGCCGTTACGGGCGTCACCGACCTGCGCTTCCTGGGCTACCGGGACAGTGGCATGGATGGCAGTGACGACAACCGCCACCCCAACGCCTACTGCAACGCGACCCCGGAAGCGGTAACGAGCCACCTGGCCGGCATCATCGCGGAGCTCAACCCTCACGTGGTGCTCACTCACGATCCCAGCGGCGGCTACGGCCATCCAGACCACATGACAATGTCCGCCCACGCCACCGCCGCCGTCCAGCAGGCCTCCGACCCCGACGGATTCACTCCGCTGCTCTACTACGTCTGCTTTCCCCGAAGCGTTTTCCAACGCTGGTGGCAGGAAATGGTCCAACGCGGCATCGAACCACCCTTCGCCGTGGACGCGATTGACTCGCTGGGAACCTCTGACGATGAGGTCACCACTACCATGGACGTTTCGCGGTGGGTGGAGACCAAGCTGGCTTCGCTGGCCTGCCACCGCACGCAGATCAGCGCCGACGGCCCCTTCGCCAGGTTGCCCCAAGATGTCGTCCACAGCCTGATGGGAACCGAGTACTACCAGTTGGCCGCTCCGCCGGGCGCGACGGACCTGCTGGCGGCGCTGGGATGATGATTCCGGCGCCGCGCGCCGAACGCCGTCGGTGAACCCATCAAAGCGCTGGGGTATGCCCAACCAGGGGTCTCCTCCACCAGAGAGCGCAGTTCCAGAACCTCAATGCGGCGTCAGGACCGTCCAGCGTTGCTGGAGTCCGCTGTGCCCTTTGATCCCATCGGTTTGCCGGAAATGGTTCGCGGTCCCGGCGGTTTGCCGGTGGATTTGACGCTGACCGCCGGCACGGTTCCCGGATTCCGGCCCTTTTTCAGCGCCGAGCGTTTCCTGGATGGCATGTTGGCCTCCCGACCGGCGTGATCGGCCGGCAATATCCCCGATTGTCGCGCTCGATTGGCGTCGCTGTTTATTCCGATTGCTCAAGTACCACCATATCATACACCGTGGTCCTGCCCCAGCCCAACGGCCCGCCTACCCGGCGCCAGCGTCGAAATCGTTTCCTGCGCCTTGCCACGGCGCCCAGCTCGATTTCGTCTGGAATCTTTCCGACGACCCGCGAGTTGTAAAAATACGTCGTGATCGCAACGGACTCGACGCCTTTCTGAACCACGAAGTCGAAGGTCTCCGTTTCCATTTCTCCAGGCTCCACCAACAAGCCGTCCTTGTTCCAGTGGTGGCGCAGCATGTCCAGTGAAATCCATTGGAGGTTGGCGAATTCCTCTTGGATGAACATCTTTTCATACAGGGATTCCACATCGTCGTCAGAAATCG
The DNA here is from genome assembly GCA_965221295.1 of Dehalococcoidia bacterium. Classification (GTDB taxonomy): domain Bacteria; phylum Chloroflexota; class Dehalococcoidia; order Lucifugimonadales; family UBA3495; genus Bin87. Next base: position 596,523 of record OZ244879.1, read on the forward strand.
GCTTCACCTGTTGAATGCTGGCGAACCCATCCAGAAATTCGATGTGAACCCGTGAACTGTTGTGCAAGAGGGCCGTTACGAAGATGTGCACGTAACTCTCGCCAACGCATCGATGGGAAATATCGTGAGATAGGGTGACGTGCGGCGCGTTTGCCCGAAATATCTGCGAGTTGCGCCACGCCAGGAATCCGCCAGCCACCACCGCCGCCGTCGTAACCGCGACGCCAACCAACGGTAGCCATTCCCGAATGGCCTGGGTAACGATGTCCAACCTTGTTCACCAACCTCCAACCTTTGGGCAGTCCCTTACCATTATGCACCGTCGCCCGCAAATCGCGGGCTCCGCGGCGTCACTGGCGAGTTGCGGGCGACGGAGAGCTGGGCAAGACGCCCACCGTTGACAGGCTGCGAACGCGGCGCGGTAATCTTCTCGGCCGCAACCGATGGCTACGTACTTCGTTTCTCTGCCCGCGTCAGCCGTTCGTCGGATGTTGGGAGCTGTCCCCCGCCATCGCGCGATGCTAGGGCGATTCCCAGCGTCATGGCGAGCGGAGGTGGAGATAAACCCGCTGGCCGCTGCCAGGAAAAATCCCTGGCCATTCCCTGTTCCAATGGAGGCGACCCGGCGTAACCGCCACCCGGCGTAACCGGTCAGACCGTAAGGCGCAGCCGCAGCAAAAGGCCCAGGGGAAACCCTGGGCCCGAAATCGGCGAGGAACCTTGGCGGCTAGTCGGCGGCTTGTGGCGCGAAATCTTCCCGCGGAGCAATCGCGGTGGTCTTGGGTTCATTGCGATGGCGGTTGAGGACGAACCGGGGGATGATGACCCAGAGAGCGAACAGTCCTACGAAAGCGGCGCCGGCGATTATGGGAAGCATTTCAACCTGTCTCCATTGGTGTTTGGGCGAAGTCCGCCCGTTTCGATGGACACCATTATGGCGACGGGTTGTTGCGCGGGTTTTGCGGCTATGTTACGTCCGTGTAACTTTTGGGCGCGGCCGGCCAGCGATTGGCTGGGTGTCGTGCTGGTCAGACTCGGGATTCCACGCCGATCCACCAATGGCGTCCCTTGCCGCGCCGCTTGCGTTGATAGCCGCGCGCGCGTAGTTCCAGGCCAAACTTGCGCTGGCTGTGAGCCAGGTATCCGTTGTCCAGGCACCACTTGGCGTAGGACGTGTAAAGGTCTCCGGCAAGGTTCATTGCTTTGGCCCCCGTGGAGCAGGCGCCGGTCACGAATTCGTCGATGGAGCCCATTTCGGTGGCCTGCGCCGCTACTGCGACGCGTGGTTCCGTCGGGCCGTCCGGCGCGATCCACCCGGCCGAGGCGTCGGCATCAGCGTACCGGACCGCCGGACCGCGGCGACGCAATCGACCGGAGCCGCTCCCGTAACCGGCATCCGCATCGACTGGGCTGACGGGCGGAACGGAGCCGGATCGGCCCTCCGCCCATGGCGTCAGGTCCCGACTGCCGGTGATCGCCGCCTGCAACGCCAGGCCGGTGTCCATTCCGTCGAGGCAGTAGGAGACGAACAGCGTCAGGTTCAGGTAACTGGGTAGGCCGCCGAAGTCTCCCCATCTGATGCCCTGGCCGCGCCTGCCGCTGGCGTCAAGTGAGATTCCCAGCTGGGGAATGGCGAAGTGGCCGCGCGACGCCTCAGGAACGCGCCAGATCGGGGCCATCAGGTCGTGGCCAACGCTGTCGGCGATCAGCTTCAAAACAGATCTGGCTGCCCAAAGATCGGCCTGCGAGGAGTCCTTCCCAGGTGGATCGGCCGGGAGCGCTGGGCCGAACGCCGATTCCAGTTCCCGCTGGGTCTGCAGGGCGGAAAGGGTGAAGGAGCTGCGAACCTGGTTGCCACCCGCGCGGAGCAGCGCACGATAATCCGACATTTCCAGCGGGACGCCGGCGTCGAACGGTTCCCCGTCGTTGAGGAAGAGCTCCGCGCTGTTGGGAACCAAAGTGGCGGTGATCAAGCCCTGATGCGATGCCGCGTACAGCGCCATCGCCAAACATAGATTCTCCCGGGCCAGCCGAACCCGACCGCCGGGCGTGAGGTTCGCAATGTCCGGAGACGACACGGTTGCTTGGTTTGGTTATGCAGATGGGGGCGGATCCGTTTGAGACGGGCTCGCCCCCAAGGTGTCGTGGCGCGGGAAAAGCATCGGGAGGGTTAGGAGTTCACGTCCATGACCACCTTGATGATGTTGTCCTCGCGTTGTTCGTACATGTCGTAGGCTTTCTGAATGTCGGACATGCCCACCTGGTGGGTGATCAGTTCGGCTGGGTCGGCCCAACCGCGGGCGCGGAGGTCGACCATGTCCTGGATCTGGCTGATGGGGTCCCCGCTGCGCGCGCCGGTGGTGGGTATGATCCTGGGCTGTTTGTCCATCCACAGGTTGTGCTCGATGGGCACCATGTGGTCAGACTGTACGCCGAACACCACGACCTGCCCGAACTGGCGGATGTGTCGGAAACAATCGTTTAGCGAATCGGGATAGCCGGCGGCTTCCACGCACGTATCGGGGCCGCGCCCCTTGGTGATTTCCATGACCGCTTCGTGAACGTCCTGCTTGTCCGGGTTGATCTGGTGCGTTGATCCCATCTGCTTGGATTTTTCCAGACGGTAATCCAGCGGGTCCACCACGATGACGTTCCGCGCGCCCATGCGGGACAGGATCATTGTGAAGCTGAGGCCGATGCTGCCCTGCCCGAAAATGAGGATGTTTTGTTGCAGCGGACTACCCAGCTGCCGGCATGAATACAGGACGGTGCCAGGTGGTTGACACATCACCCATTCATCCAAGCCGCCGTACTCCGGGAGCACGGCCATGCGGCCCGGTTCGGAAAGGACGTATTCGCACAGCCCCCCAGTGCCGGCGTAGGGGATTACAATGACACGCTGGCCTTCCTGAAACTCGTCGGTTTTGCTGTCCACGATGACGCCCGCCAGTTCGTGAGCGCCTCGGCAGGGAGGCAGCGGGTACTCCGACTCGTCAAGAACTGGCCCATAGGTGTGCCGGATGTCGGAGCCGCAGACGCTGATACGCTCCATCTTCACCAGCACTTGACCATCCGTTGGCGCTGGCGTGTCAACTTCGGTGAACTCCCATCGCTTGGGGGCGACTAGTTGGGCTGCTTTCATGTGAGGCTGCTCCTTTGAACAGGATACGTTGATGTAGATTGGGGTGCGGCAATCATATTATGCCGGGAAATTTGGGGCAACCCGACAGATTGTCTCGAAGCCATGGCCATGGTTGCCGGGGGTGTAGTCCGCGGACCGAGATCCCCGGCCAGCAGCGCCCGTCCGCGGGCCGCGTCCGACCGATTGGCGGGTCAGCCGTCCCTTGGCGGGCGACGGCGATGCTGGAAGATCTCGGCCAGCGGGATGGACAGGCCCGGCAACAGCGCCGTCGTGAGGGTATCCGCAGCGGTGAGGGTGGCGAGCTCTACGTATTGGTCTCCCCGCAACTCCAAGGGTAGAACGGTGTCGTTGGCCGGGTCGAAAATCCAGTATTCCCGGACGCCTGCTTCGGCGTACAGCTGGCGTTTGAGGACCAGGTCGCGGTTGCGGTCTGCGGAGAGGATTTCGATAGCAATATCGGGCGCCCCCTCCACCCAGCGTGCCCCGCCAATATCGTAGCGGCCCGCCAGGATCACCACCACGTCCGGCTCCACAGCCCGTTGCGTTTCCTCAGAAAGGATGGTGGTAATGTCGTGGTGCACTTCAAAAGGGGGGATGTCGAAATTGTCCAAATGATCTTCGAGGCGCCGCCGAAGCGCGAACATCAGAAACTGGTGGTCTTTGGTGGCGGTAGGCATGATGTAGAGGAGGCCGTCAACGAGCTCCATGCGCTGGTCGGTCTCGCCGAGGGCCAGAAACTCGGCGAGTGACAGGCGCGCGCCCGTGCGGATCTTGGGCTTGGAGGTGGTCATAGCGCGGCCTCTGCAATCGCCTCCTTGCCCAGAGGGCCATGGAAGCGCGGCAGGATTTCCTCGCCGGCCCGTTCCAGCTGCTCCATGGACTCCGCGCCGGCGCAAAGCGGGCGAATCACGAATTTGAAGCCGCCGGCGTCGATGTACTCCTGGATGAAGTCGCCGATCTGCTCGGAAGTGCCGATGGCGGAGTACTCGGTGAAATGGGCGTCGGGCCGTTGGCGGGTTACGAACGGTTCCGACCTGGCCTCGCCGGACTGCCGATCGTTGCAGATGTAGTAGCCGATGAGCACGCCGACGTGATCCTCTTCGATTTCCCGGTCGTACTGCTGGGCGGTCTCGAAGACGATTTCGCGCCCGGATCGCACCTCCTGCGGCGTGGCGCTGGACACCAACCAGCCATCGCCGACGCGGCCCACCCTTCGGGCCGCCGCCGGACTGCGCCCGCCGATCCAAACCGGGGGAGACGGTTTGAGGAAAGTGCGCGGGGTTACGGATACGTTGTGGGCGGTGAAGAACTCCCCTTCGTGGGTAACCGCTTCCTCCTGCCACAGACGCCGCATCAGGGAGATGGCCTCGTCGGTGCGGCGCGCCCGGTCCGCCTTGGGGACGCCGCACGCCTCGTATTCGTCCGGGTCCTCCTGGCCCAGTCCCACCGCCGGAAAGAAGCGGCCCTGGGACAGCCAATCCAACGTGGCCACCTGCTTGGCTAGGACGACGGGATTGCGCAGTGGCAGGGCGAGCACGCTGGTGCCGAACTTGAGGCGGTCCGAATAACCTGCAACCAGGGACAGGGCGACCATGGGTTCCAGGCTGAACCGGTCGCTGCAAATCCGGTCGCTGAGCCATATCGAATCATACTCATACCTGTCGCCCAGTTCCACCAGCGCGCGCAGGAAGTTTGGATCGTCGCCCCCCTGTCCGAATGCGCCGGGGACGTAGCCGATGGCAACGCTCATGATGGTTGACCTCCTTATGGATTGATCGGTTCCAGACCCGCCTCGGCGCGGGCGTCGTTGATGTGGTCCAACACGCGCATTCGAAGCGGCGGCAGTTCGTAGCCCAGGTCGGACATCATGCGACTGTTGTCCACCAGATACACGTGAGGCACCGGACGGCTGCCGGTGGTTATGCTGGCGTCGGGGATGTACGAGCGCACCATGTTGGCCACGTCGGCGATGGTGGCCAGCTCCCCTCCGCTGATGTACACGTTATGATTCAGGCGGTCGGCCAGGGCGGCCCGAACGAAGATCTCGGCGGCGTCTTCAGCGTGAATCATGGGCGACGCCTCCTGCGGATCAAAGTCCATGCTCACGGGTTGCCCGACCGCCGGCAACGACATCATCAATCCGCCGATCATGCCCGTCATCCCGGTTACGCGCCCGTGTCCAAACACGGTGCAGATGCGGATGCCGCGGATGTCCAGGCCATGCAGGGCGCGGTAGCGGGCGGCGGCGAAGTCGTTGACGGCTTTGGTCATGCCGTACACGTTCACCGGCGCCGGCAGGTCGTCCTCGGTCAGCGGCCGGTCGCCGAAGGTGTCCTGGACACCGTACACCGCGATGCTGCTGGCATAAACGACGCGCCTAACGTCGCCCCAGCGGGCCGCCTCGAAGACGTTGTTGCAGCCGTCTATATTCACCGCCATGCCGGTGGCGGGCCGGTCTTCGGTATCCGGCGGAAGCAGGGCCGCCATGTGGATGATGCGATCAACGTCGTGGCGGTTCACGGCCTCCAATAGATGGTCGAGACGGGTCACGTCGCCACGGTACATGGCGATGCGATCGAGCAGGGGCTGCAGGTTGGCGCGCGGGGGCGCCGGGTCGAAGCACACGACCTCCTCGCCGCGTTCGACCAGCTTGCGGATGATGCGGTTGCCGATGAACCCGGCGCCGCCGGTCACCATCACGGACATTCAATTGCCTCCAGGATCCGCCGCCGGTGATGTTTCGGGTTAGCGGCGGCGAACTATGGTCAGAATCATAACCAGCAGGCGCAAGTGGCGCAAGGAAAGGTGGCGCCGGCCCGGGTCGTGCTGCGCAAATTGCGGCGCCTCCGGCAGGCAACGAAGCAATTGGACTGGGTTCCGGGCCGGGATATTGACGGGCGCGTGAGATTCGCCGGCGATGAGACAATTGCGCCATCGCCGGCGATTTGGGCGCCATCCCGCGCGAACCTATCCGGTTGCGAGGTTTTGCGACCCCTGACCTCGACGCGGTTCAGCAACGTTACTGGTCGGTGCGATACAGGTATCGAGAGTCCCAGAGGCCGTACAGGGTGGGCGTGGTGTTCCCAAATACGTTGCGCACTGCGGTCATACGCTCGGAGTGGGTCGTGTAAATGAGGGGGACGTTTTCAGAGGCGATTGCCTGGGCCTGGTGATAGTAGTCCACCCGCCGCTCGTGATTCAATTCCTGTTTGCCCTTGGTGTAAAGGTCGTCGATTTGCGCTTCCCACTCGGTGGCCGGCGTCTCCTGTTCTGGATGCCACAGGTGCAGATTGCCGCTGCTGTGCCACAGGCTGATGCTCTGGTGGGGCTCCGGCCCTCCGGTGAAGCCAATGAGGATGGCTTCCCAGTCGTAGCTGCTGGTCAACTGGGATACCAAGTGGCCGAATTCAGAGAATCGATAGGCGGCGCCGATGCCGATGTCTTGCAGGCCGCGATGGATGATCCCTCCTGTCTTCTGGCCCTGTGAGTTGCCGGAACTGGTCACCAAGTCGAACACGATCGGATTCCCGTCATCGTCCTCGCGAATGCCATCGCCGTCTGTATCGACCCAGCCGAGGCTGTCCAGAATGGCGTTGGCCTCGTCAGTATCGTATCCGTAGCGTATGACGTTGGGGTTGTGGAAGTCGCCAGCGGCAGGGCTGATCTGAGACCATTGTGGGTAGGCCAGTCCGTGCTGCACGTCATTGATGATGGCGTCCTTGTCCACGCTATGAGCCACCGCTTGACGGAATTGCCGATTGCTGAACCACTTGAGCTTCTCCGGGGCCAGGTAGGGTTCGCCGGTTTCGGGGTTGGTTCCTGGGTTCATGTTGAGGGCCAAGAAGGTCGAGCCGAAGGCGGGGCCACGCCGGTGGATGGTGAAACCGTCAGACTGCTGCCGGTTCCACAACTCGGCGTATTCCCGACCCAAAACGCCATGGGTATCAACTATGCCCTCGAGGAAGAGATCCAGCTCAGTGTCCAAATCGGGAACGATGATTTGGACGATTTCATCCAGATAGGGCAGCGCGTTGCCATCCGCGTCTTTGAGCCAGTAGTCGGGATTGCGGCTCAATACTATGCGCTCATCGGGCGAATAGTGGCTGATCATGAAGGGGCCAGTACCGATGATTTCTGTGGGGTCGGTGTCGATGCCCCAGACGTCATCGAATGCGCCGTCGTCCACGTGGTTTTCCAGGATGTGCGCCGGGTAGATTGAAGTACCCATGGAACGCAGGAAGGGAGCGAACGGCGTCGGGAGGACGAACTGGACGGTAAGGTCATCCAGAGCTGTGACCGTCATCCGTTCTTCGCGCCATTCGCCACTGTCTTCATCCCGCTCCCTGAAGGTGAACGATGCGCGACTTGCCGCGCGAATGTCGTCGTTGTAGATGATGCGATTGAAGGTGAATGCCACGTCGCGGGCGGTGAAAGCCTCTCCGTCGTGCCAGCGAACATCATCCCGGATTTTGAAGGTCCAGGTCAGGCCGTCGTCAGAACGGCTCCATGATTCGGCCAGGGATGGTTCCACTCGGTTGGTCAGCCAGGAGACCTCGGTAAGGCCATCGAACACTGGGCCGAGCACGGCGACTGAGGACGCGTCGTTGGCAATTGCCAAGTTGAAGGTGAGCGGCTGCCCGATGGTGGAGAAGGTTAGGCTGCCGCCACGTCGACCCACGGTGTACTCGAAGGCCTCCGCGTTTTGCTGTAGCCTAGCGACGGTGTCGGCCTGGTCCACCAAGTCAACCTGCTCGCCGGGGCATACCGACGGCCCAGGGGTGAGCATCAACGGCCCGGTCCACCTCGACCATTGCTCCGGGTGGGTGAATCGATCTTGGGATATGCCGACGATGAACCAATATTCGACCCCCGGAACCAGGTGCGATATCACGTGGCGGGGTTCGCCGGGGTTCTCAAAGGCGACGGTGGTAAAGACATCGTGCCAGGGCCGTCCGGCGGCGATGGTGGCTTCAAGATTGGGAACCGCGACCCATCCCACGTGGTAGGTGGGCGCTCCGTCCACCCGGTCCCAGGTCAATTCCACGGTTCCCGGCGCTTCCAGGTTGACGGCGACGAGGTTGTTTGGCCGCGGCAGCGGCGGAGCCTGGGCGTGGGCGGTTTCGGCCATCGCGCCGCCACCGATGATTGCGGAGAAGACGATTGCGGAAAGGAAAAGGGTGATAACGATTGCTCTCATCGGTCAAACTCCCAGCGGAAGTTCAAGAAACATTCCGCGCTCCTTATACCACAGTGGCGCGCGGATTTCGAACGGATACGCGCGGCGAGCGGGCGCGATGGTCAAAGCGCTACTACCAGGCTAGAGGTGTTTCACCGCCGGCGGAAGCTGAGCGAAGATTAGTCTCCGGCTGTTGCAACCGCTCCGTGAGCCTTGATGGCTGCCACAACTTCGGCGACGGTCTCGCCTCGGTCTTGAAGGCTGCCCGCCCACAAGCGGCCCGGATGCAACGTGTCCCACCGGGATCGTTTTTGGTTACGGCGCCCGCCCCCGGGAGCGTGGTTGCCGAATCCATCGACGACGGCATTCCACACTGGTCGATACTGGGCGATCAGCGCCTGTTCCGTGAGTCCGATCCACACTGGGTCCAGAATCAGCCAGCGACAACGAAAGTCGGCTAAATCCAAATTGGATGCCGCTTCAATCGACCCAGCATGTTCGTTCAAGCGGCTGTGTAGAACGTGGGTTGACACTACTGAGCGTCCTTGTCGCCGCCCGGGTGGGTCGGCCTTCCCCACGTAGATGGGAGTCTCCTCGCCGATGTCAGTGTAAGCAGGGAATTTTCCGTTATAGTGCAGCGTGTAGACCCCGGCGCCAGCAAAGGATTCGTTCGGAGGTAGCGCGACGGCCGGGTACCCCATCAAAGCCCGGGCTGCATTGCGAGCAAACTCGTCCACGTCGAGCGGGTTATAGGCACGCATCTGCTATCGCTCGCACCTGGCGCTGTTGCGGCAAACTATCCAGAAGCAGTGTCGCTTCCTGGCGTGGTGCGCGGTTTCCCACCTGTTGGACACCATCGGACCACTTCGAACCTTGACGATCAGGTCGCAGACGGTGAATCCCGCCTCGTCCGCCATCCGCATGAAGTCGCAGTGGCTCCACTTCGAGCGATGACTGTTGACCATATCGGTGATCTTCGCCAACAGCAGGCCATCTGGTTTCAGAACCCGTTTTGCCTGGGTCAGGAACGGAGGGTAGAGATAGCTTAGGCTCCAATCGTGTTCTTTGCCGCACGCCACCGTCGCTCCGAAATCCTCGTCGAATTTTTTGACGCTCTTATCCCTTCCTTGAGGCCCCACGTGCGGCGGGTCGTAAACGACCGTCCCGAACGCGGCGTCGGGCACGCCTGCCATAACTCGATTGTCGCCGACGATCATCGGCTCGTATTTGGGGTCGATGTCCATCGACACAACTTGCCTTGTGGACTTCTTCCAGAAACGCCCCCGGTTGTACGTAGCGTCAAGGACGGGATCTGGGCTGATCGACGCGTAGAATTGCAACATAGTCTCGATCAACTCCCCGTCGTTGCCTTCCCAAACGCTGCTGATGGGCTGGTAACCTGGTTTCTCAAGCGCGCGATCTAAAAGCAAAACTGGAGCCTCCAATTGGAATTGCGCCTATCCTAATCCCTGCAGCAAACCGCTGGCAAGGGAGGGTTGTCACAAACCATTTGAGCGCGCGTTGCGCTGCAGAGGATCGCCAGGGACGACGCAACGCCTCAAGAGTGGGCGGGCGCGACCGTCCCATCACAGCAGTCGCGCTACCGCGTCGCCCACTTCCTGGGTGGAGGCTGTGCCGCCCAGGTCGGCGGTCAGGGCGATGCGTTCGTTCAGTACCCGCAGAGCGGCGCCGTTGACTCGGTCCGCGGCGTCGGTCTCGCCCAGGTGGTCCAGCAGCATGGCCACGGCGAAGATCGTCGCCAGCGGGTTGGCCTTGCTCTGCCCGGTGATGTCGAAAGCGGCGCCGTGCACGGGCTCGAACATCGACGGATGGGTTTTGTCGGGGTTGATGTTGGCGCTGGGCGCCAAACCCATGCTGCCGGTCACCACGGCGGCGATGTCGGAAAGGATGTCCGCGAACAGGTTGGACGCCACGATCACGTCAAAGTCTTCGGGCCACCGCACCAGGTCCATGGCGGCCCGGTCCACCAGCAGGGATTCGGTCTGCACCTGGGGATATTCGGCGGCCACCTCGTCGAACACCTCATCCCAAAACACCATGCTGAAAGCCTGGGCGTTGGACTTGGTTACCGACGTGACCTTGTTCTTGCCGCCGCGCCGGACGCTGTACTCGAAAGCGGCGCGGATGATGCGCTCGGTGCCGCGACGGGTGAAGACTCCACTCTGGATGACGGTTTCGTGAGGCGTGCCGGCGTAGAGCCGGCCGCCCACGGGCGCGTATTCGCCCTCGGTGTTCTCGCGGAAAATCACCATGTCCACGTCGCCGGGCCGTTTGCCGGCGATGGGCGACTCGACGCCCGGAAACAGCACGGCCGGCCGCACGCAGATGGCCTGGTCGAAGGCGCGGCGCATGGGCAACAGCAGACCTTGCAGCGTGATATGGTCGGGAATGTTGGGGTCGCCCACCGCGCCGAAGAGCACGGCGTCGTGGGCGGACAGCTGATCCAGGCCGTCCTCGGGCATCATGCGGCCGGTTTCGCGATAGTAATCGCTACCCCAGGGAAACTCGGTGGCGCGGAAGGAGAGCCCGTCGGTTCCGGACGCCGCAGCGTCCAGGACCTTGCGCCCCTCCGCGATGACCTCGGGTCCGATGCCGTCGCCAGCGATGATTGCCAGATTGTATTCGGCCATGTTCACGCTCTCCCGTTTGCTGTAGTTTGATGGCTGCTGCAGGTTGATGGATACGGCAAGCAATCTACACCGGGGAGCGCGAGCCTGTCCATTTGGGCCAACGCCCACTTTGGCCTGACAAGCGCTCCTGTCCGCCATTGCCAAGTTCCACCGACGGTCAATGCCTGGCGCCCCCATCTGTCGTCGCGAAGAGCGCCTCCCCCAACCGTCATTGCGAGGAGCGCCTCCCCCAACTGTCACTGCGAGGAGCGCCAGCGACGCGGCAATCCCGGCGCCTGGGCGAACGGCCGCTGGGGTGAGGCGCCAAGAGACGTTGGTTGCGGTCGTCGAGATTGCCGCGCTGCGCTCGCCATGCCAAGTGGGGAAGGCATCGCAATGACTCCCCCCAACTGTCATGGCGAGGAGCGCCAGCGACTTGGCAATCCCGGTGTCTGGGCGAACGGCCGCTGGGGTGAGGCGCGAAACGCCGTTGGTTGCGGTGGTCGAGATTGCCGCGCTGCGCTCGCAATGACAGGTGGGGAAGGCATTGCAATGACTCCCCCCGACTGTCATTGCGAGGAGCGCCAGCGACGCGGCAATCCCGGCGTCTGGGCGAACGGCCGCTGGGGTGGGACGGTGGAGCGCGAAACGCCGTTGGTTTCGGTCGCCGAGATTGCCGCGCTGCGCTCGCAATGCCAGCTGGGGAAGGCATTGCAATGACAAATGAAGGCGCTCGCAATCACAGTTATGGAAGGGCCGCAATGACAGTTGGGCAAGGGCTCGTAGTGACTCTCCCGACGGTCAATGCAGCGCGGCCCTCGCTCCCCGGGACGGTAAACGTTAGGGATCGCCCCCTGCGGTTTTCGGCGCCTATGGAGCCGGGAGCCGAAGGATGGCCTTCCGTCGCGTTATGGCAACGGCACGTTGTCGATGAGGCGCACCGAACCCAACCGCGCCGCCGTTGCGATCATCGCCGGCCGGCCGTCTACCACGGAGTCCACCGGCGCCATCGTGTTGGCGTCCACCACGCTGACGTAGTCCACGCGCGCCACCAGCCGCTCGCCATTGAGGACTTCCAGAGCCGCGGCTCGCAGCCGGTTGGCCCGCCGCTCGCCGGCCCGCCACAGCGATTCGGCTGCGCTCAACGCTCGGTAAACCACCGGCGCCGCGACCCGTTCCTCCGTGGTCAGATAGGCGTTCCGGCTGCTCATCGCCAGACCGTCCGCCTCGCGGATGGTCGGCATGGTCACCACCTCCACGCCGAGGTTGAGGTCGGCGTTCAGTTTGCGGATCACCGCCACCTGCTGGCCGTCCTTCTGCCCGAAGTAGGCCCGGTCGGCCCGGGTGATGGTGAACAACTTGGCCACCACCGTGGCCACGCCCCTGAAATGCCCCGGACGCGCCGCGCCTTCCATGCCTTCCGCCACCGAGCCCGGCTCGACCCAGGTGTCGAAGCCCTCAGGGTACACCTCCGACGGCGGCGGGGCGAAAACCAGGTCGGTTCCCTGGGCGGCCAGCAATTCCAGGTCGCGCTCCATGCTGCGCGGGTAGGTGGCGAAGTCCTCGTTGGCGCCAAACTGAGTTGGATTAACGAATATGGACGCCGCCATGGTGGCGTTGTCGGCCCGCGCCTGCCGGGTCAACGAAAGGTGTCCTTCGTGCAACGCCCCCATGGTCGGGACCAATCCCAGGGGACGCTGGGCCTCCTGGCGCCGGGCGATCATTTCAGCGCGGGTTGTGATCACTCGCATGATGGTTTTTTGGATTTAGGCTCTTGGCGGCAGCGCCGGATTCCATATTGCCGCGCCCCTCGTCGCTCCGAACGGCCTTATTATTCCGGGGGAAACAGCTCGTCGATGTCCCGCTGTATCCGTTCCGCTTCGGTTTCGGCCAGCGCGTTCACGCCCACCGGCGCGCCGCCAATGGTCATCTCGGCGTAGAACGACTCGTCGTAGTCGCGGGGCCGGACCACCACCGGCATGGGGACGGCGTGGCCGAACACCAGCGCCTGTTGCTTGCTGTCCAGACGGGCCAGCGCCCCGCGCAGTTGCCCGGCGTCGCGTGCGCCCATCAGCACGGCGTTGATGTCCCGGTCGTCATTGAGCGCGCAGGACAGCCGCGTGCCCAGCTGGCTCATCACCTCCGAGTCGATGCCGCTGGGCCGTTGGTCCACGATCATCAGCGTAACGTTGTATTTCCGCAGTTCGCGGGCGATGGTCCCGAAGATGGTCTGGGAGGCCACCTCCGGCGTCAGGAACCTGTGGGCCTCTTCGATGAATATCACCAGCGGGCGCGGTTCGTCGCCCTGCCCGCCGTCGGCCAGTTCCTTGCGTCGCACCCAGGTCTCGTGGATGCGGCGGGTCAGTAGGTTGCTCACCAGCACGTAGGCGGCGGCGCTGCGGCCGTACTTGCCGAACTCCAGCACCACGTGGTCGCCCCGTTGCAGGCGTTCGATGATGCCGCCGGCGCCGCTGCCGCCGGCGCCGCGATCCGCCAGGAATCCGAACCTGCCCCACGCCGCCAGCCGGCGATGCAGCGTCTGCAGCGCCGCCAGGTTCACCCCGATCTCGTTGGCGAGCTCGCCAACCTCGGCGCCGCTCAACGCCAGGAACTCCCGCAGCCAGCGCCCGCCGCCGTAATGCCGCTCCAGATTCCACGCCGCGCCGGCCGCCACCTCGGACAGGTTCAGCAGATCCCGAAGTACCTCGATGTCGGCTGGTTCAATCTCGTCATACCCGATGCGCACCACGCCATCGGGCGTAATGTTGCGTCGCCGGCTGCTTTCTTCGTCCAGGGTGAAGGTTACCACACGGCTGGGAAACAGCTGCTTCAGACCCTTGACCTGACGGCGCCGGTCGTTGTCCTGACCCTGCCATCCGTACTCGCTTTCCATGTCGAATACCAGCGAAACGGCGTCTCCCTCTTTGACCAAGCCGGCCAGCAGCATCCGGGCCAAGAAGGTTTTGCCGGACCCGGACGCGCCAAACACGCCCACCGAACGGCTCGCCAGCGTTGCCAAGTCCAGGCGCACCGACGCCGCCTCCATACCCTGGGGAGAGCCCAGGGCGAAGGAGTCGCCGCCTCGGGCGCGGAATACCGCGTCGATGTCGGCCTGGGTCGCGGCGTACACCGGCGCAAAGTGCTCCGGTATGGTCTTGGCCTGTTCTGCAGAGCTGGTCGCGGCCCTGCCGTTCGAATCCAGCGGCGCCGTCATGCTCGGCATGACCGAAAGTTGGCCGTACGCCATGGTGCCCGACATCGCCTCGGAGATGAAGCCGTCCGCTGAGTAACCATCGCTGTAGACGCCATCGCCGTAGGAGCCATCGTCGGCGAGACCGCCGGCGCCCAGTCCGCCGGCGGCGAATCCGTCCGGGCTGGCGCCGGCGGCAGCGCCCGGCGGGAAGTGGCGCACGCTGTCGTCCACGGCGCGCAGTTCCAGGTCGGTGACCACTGCGAAGTAGCGTTGCCGGCGTCCCACTATGGTGACCAAGGAACCCACCGCCACGTCTTCCAGGGACGCCTCCGCCGAGCCGTCCAAGCGCACGTCCAATCCCCGGGAGAGCGACCCGCCGACGACCACTCCCAGCCTGCGCAATCCAGTTGCGCCGTGTCCGTTGCGGGCGATCACGCCGTCAACTCCCTGAGGATGGCCTGGAGCCTCAGCGGATCTCGGGGCAATACGGTGGCCAGCGCCCTGCCCACCCGCAGCAGGAATCCGGGATGGTCGGGCATCCTGGCCGCCGCTTGACGCACAAATCCGGTCAGGGCCGAATCGCCGGCTGGCGAACCGTCGGCCAGGAAGCGGCGCAACCAGCTTAAATCGTTGGCGAAAGCGACCATTTCGGCCTCGTCGCAGGCGAACACGAAGGCATGCAAGTTGGGCGGTAGCTCTGGCGGATGGCGCCGGACCATCGTACCGTCGCCGTAGCCCACCACGGCGCCCGCGAACCTGGTGGTCAACATGGCCGGCAGCTGGGGATTGGCGGCATAAATCTCGTCCTCCGACTCCAGCGCCACGCCCCGAGGGGCCAACGGACGGCTGGGGTCCAGCGGTTCGCGCCAGATTTCCCGCACCACCACGTACACCGGCGGCGACCCGACTCGCAGCAACGCGCCCAGGGGAGGCGCGACGAACGGGTCGTAACATTGCGCCTCGATTCGCTGCGAGTGGGAGACCATCACCTCCGCAACCCGCTGCCCTGGCATTATTTCCGTCATGGCAATCTCGGCCACCGCCAACCGTGTATTGCCGAATTTTAGCACGCGAAAGCGCCAGCGCGCCGCCACGTCTCGCGTATGCGCGCGCAGCTTCCGTAAACTGTCATAGCGATCTCAGCGCGGCGCTCACCCTGTTTGCAACCAACGACCATATGGCTCCCCGGCCCCCGGCCCTTGGCGCCGACGTGGTTGCCGCTTGAGGGCGCTCAGGGTAATATGGCGACGCGAAGGATCCAGAGGAGGCAATTCAATGGGACAGATTGTACGGGTCTATACGGGAAGCGATGGAGAGAGTCACTTCGAACACCTGACCCCCGACCAGTTCGCCGACATCGCCAACAACGTGGGGCCAGGCGACATCCACGTGAACCGCCGGGAGTCGCCGAGCTTCTCTGACTACCACAACGCGCCGCGGCGCCAGTACGTGGTGAACTTGAACGGCATCGCCGAGTTCGAGGTTGCAGATGGAACCAAAGTCCGCATGTTCCCCGGCGACGTGCTGGTGGCGGAAGACCTGACGGGACACGGCCACATCGCCCGTAGCGTCGGCGACGAATTTCGCGTCTCGCTGGCCGTTCCGCTGGCTGAGTAGAGGGCAACGGCCATGATTGTGCGAATCTACGCCGGCGACGACGGCGAATCCCACTTCCAGGACCTGACTCCCGATGAATTCGCCGGGATCGCCAACAATGTTGGGCCCGGAGACATCACGGTTGGGCAGCGGCCGCCGGGCTGGTGGCAGGACTATCACACTGCCCCCCGCCATCAGTACGTGGTCTTCATGTCGGGCGGCGCCGAAATCGAAGTGGCCAGCGGCCAAAAACGCCAGTTCGGCCCAGGCGATGTTCTGGTGGCCGAAGACCTGACCGGACACGGCCACATCATCCGCAACACCGGCGAGGAGGCGCGGATTTCGCTGGCCGTTCCATTGAAATAAACGCTGATGAAATAAACGCCGATTCCGGTGAAATAAACGCCGGTTCCGGTTACCGCGGTCGCCACATCGACGGGCCCAATTCACCCGCCCCCAATTCTGCTCGTAGAGCGGCGCCTCGTTTCATGGGGCCGCGTTGGGCTGCGCTTCGGCCCCGGAAAGGAGACGTTGCAGGTGAATCAATCCCTGTTGGCGCCGCGCGTTGTTGGCGACCCGACCCCACGACGGTTCCTGTAGGGTTGAAGCGAGTTCCCGGATGATCTCGTTGTCGGATAGCGGGCCGTACGCCCGGTACAATTCCAGGGTTCGCTCTGCGCCGGCGTGATCGCCCGCCAGCGAGCTCCAGCCGTGCAGGAAGGGCAGGGCGACGTTGACGGCGATGTCCCGGGCCCGGCCCGGGCCGATGGCGGCGCTGGCGCCAGCGCCGGCCGTTGCCGTCAGAGCCGCCGTGAGGGTCTTGGGGTCGCCAGCGGCAGCCGCCCGACGCAGGCCGGCGATCAGGCCTGATTCACAATAGCGGTCCACGATCGCGGCGGCGCCCAGGATGCGGCGCCGCGGATGGTTGGTGGGCCGCACCCGGAACAGTTTCCATTCCCTGGCGTCCAGCGGCGGGCCCAGACCGGACGGCGTGGGCCCGACTGCAAAACCGGCCAGCCGAAGCAGCCAATCGGTCAACGTCGCCTGGCGTCTGGATTTGGGCGTCCGGACGGCGGCGGCGGCCAGAACCGCGTAGGGCGAAGCGGTCGCCAGCATGAGGAACGGGTGCCGGTTGTGCCGGTAACCCAGGGCGTCGCATAGCGATTCCCACAGGGTCTGCTCGGGCGCCTGCGCCGACATCACCATACGGAACCGGGAGCTGTGGGCCAGAAAACGCTCGTCGCCAGCGCGGTTGAGCAACGCGGACATCTGATCCCGCCCCCGGGGGCGCCGGAAACCGTGCCGAGCCAGGTTGCGCCAGAGCCGCCCGCGGACACCGGACTGCCCGTCGTCGTCGCCCGCTTCGTCGATCAGGCCCGTATCGATCAGGCCCGTATCGATCAGGCCCGTATCGAGCAAGCTCGTGAGATTGACCACCGGCGGCGCGCCACCGCTGTCGGTGCGCGACGGCTGGGCGTCGAGTTGCAGCGCCACATGTAGCGCCACGCCATTATAGTTGGGATCTTGGTGGTGACCGTGAGCCTGCCAGTCCCGCTGGCGGAGGTGTACCTCTACGTCTCCCTGCACCAAACCCTGACCTTCCACCATCAACAGGGCGTTGCGGAAATCGGGCCCGGCGGTTACGCCCGGTCTGCCGGGGTACAGTACCTGGACCCGGGCGCCGGTTTCGGTGCGGAGAGCCTGATGGCGCGCGGCGCGGCGCTGCCACAGGGCGGCCAGTTGTTTTTCGGTAATCGGCGGTATGGACCGCGGTTCAGCGGCGCTTGCGGAGTCGTTGGGGCCGGAATCGCGCATCGAGGGTCACTTGGCCGATCGAGGGTCACTTGGCTGATCGAGGGTCGCCTGGCTGATCGAGGGTCGCCTGGCTGATCGAGGGCTGCCTGCGTTTAGGTGTAACATCCTCGCCGCCTGCGCGTCTACGGGCGAACGTCACTCACGACCGTGGCCATAGCCAGCCGCTGCCGTCTCGGCCCGCGGCTCCTGCCCGCGGCCGTTCCTGCTCATGGTTGCTCCCTCCCGTAATCATTCCCGGCCTGGGTCGCGGGCGGCCGGCATGGTTCGGCGTTGCGGTAGATACTCGCCGCGCCACCAGAGCAGCGCCCCGCACAAACCAGGGACCACCATCGACAGCGCGCCCAGCATGACCGCGATGCCCTTTTGCTCCACGGAGGTCATGGCGAATGTCAGCATCCCCAGGTTCCAAACGGTCACCAGCAGAAACAGCGGGGCGGCCCATCGAGGCCGCCACATGCCGCCGACTCCGGCCACCATGCCGGCAATGGCCGCGGCCAGCGCCACGCTGACCATCGGGGAACTGGCTTCCTGAGGGAACCGCAGGAATAGTTCGGTCCAGGCCACGCATTCCGTGTGGATCACGTACTCGCCAACCCGAGCCGAGCCGCAACGCATTCCGATCACCTGGGACCAGACGGTTTGGCACAGCCCTCCGGCCAAGCCCAGCAGCAAAGCCAGCAGGCGCGCCATCAATTGCGAACTGGTGTAAGCGCCCATCATCCCACCGAAGCAACGTAATCTTCCGGGTATTGTACCTTCCCAAAAGGAAGATTCAGGCGGGTTGCCGGGGCGCGTCTTCCATATTCAGGCATGGCGAGCGGAAGTGGCGACGCGGGGTCTCGATGCCTTGGGGGTAGGGTTGCTGCGGCGCGGAGGGCGAACGGCCGCTGGTTGCGATCAACGAGATTGCCGCGCTGCGCTCGCAATGACAGGTAAAGAAGGGCTCGCATTGACAGGTAAGGCAGGGCTCATCATGACAGACCATAGCAAAGGTCATCGCGAGGAGCGCCAGCGCCGCGGCAATCTCGATGCCTGGGCGAAGGGTGGCTGGGAGGCGGGCCGAACGGTCGTCAGCTTCAATCAACGGGATTGCCGCGCTGCGCTCGCAATGACAGGTAAAGAAGGGCTCGCAATGACAGGTAAAGAAGGGCTCACCATGACAGGTAAGGAAGGGCTTGCAATGACAGACCATAGCAACTGTCATTGCGAGGAGCGCCAGCGACGCGGCAATCTCGATGCCTGGGCGAACGGCGGCTGGGCGGCGGGCCGAACGGCGGTCAGCTTCGATCAACGAGATTGCCGCGCTGCGCTCGCAATGACAGGTAAGGAAGGGCTCGCAATGGCAGGTGAGGAGGGCGCCTCCCCGCGCCGGCCCCGGCGCGGGGTCGCCCCGGGTTGCCTGGGCCGCGGGTGGTAGAATGGCCCAATCGACGGCGTCAGGAGGGATTATGACCGCCAGCAAAATCACCATTGGGAACGTGGAAATCGCGTCCCTTTCCGACGGGCTGCTTGAATTCGACATCTGCAACTTCTTCCCCGAAATTCCGGCCACTGAGTGGGAACCCTTCCACGACCACCTGACTCCGGATAAGAAGGTCAGCTTCAACCTGGCGTGCTTCCTGGTGCGCTCTGAGGGCAAGACCATCGCCATCGACACCGGCTTGGGCGCCAAGGACACGCCCGAAACCCCGTGGGGCGAGTTGCTGGACGATATGGCCCGCAATGGCGTTTCACCCAACGACATCGACGCCGTGGTCATGACCCACCTGCACCGGGACCACGTGGGCTGGAACACGGTGCGCGATGATGGCGGCGCCCTGCGACCCACCTTTCCCAACGCTCGCTACTACTTCAGCAAGGTGGACTACGACGCGAGCCACGACCCTAACCTGCAACCGGACCGGTTCCCCAACGCTCCTGATTGCGTTTGGCCCATCGCCGAAATGGGTCTGGTGGAATGGATGGAAGGGGAGTTCAACATCACCGGGGAACTGACCACCCTGCCGACGCCGGGCCACACTCCAGGCCACATGAGCATCATGATCAACTCGGGCGGCGAACGCGGATTGATCCTGGGCGACGTGCTGCATAACACAGCGCAGATCCAGCAGACCGATTGGGCCTCGCGGGCCGACATCATCCCGGAGCAGGCCATCGCCACCCGCCAGACCCTGCTGGATCGCCTGGAGAGCGAGGGCATCCCGGTGGCCGCGGTGCATCTGCCGGCGCCGGGGTTTGGCAAGATCGTGCGGCTGCAGGGCAAGCGGTACTGGCAAGCAATCTGATCGGGAACCACGCGGCTCCACACCAAGCTCCAAGACAACAAGGGCGGGCTGCAAACCCGCCGCTAGCACTTGCGCCGGCGGGTCAATTTTGGGACCGCTCAAGAATCGCGCCGCCATGGGCGGTCTCCAGAGCCGCTATACACAATCGACTCATTTGCGAACCATCCGATCATCGTGGGACAGCCACCAAGCGTGGGAATCTCGCCGGATTCGAAGCGAATCGGCTAGTTGCCGTGCAGAGGCGATTCAACATCGTGGTGACGTTCACGCCACTGCCTCCTTTATGCTATGATTCCGGGGAAATGGGAAACCTATCTGGAGAAGTATAATGGCTCGATTCCTCACAACCACGAAGATCTCATCAGAATTGGAAGATCTGATCAAGAACGCACACGATGATTTAACGTTCATCAGCCCTTACTTGAAGGTCAACCAGCGTTTGCAAGACCTGATTCGCGATGCTAACTTGCAACGGAGGGTTCGGTTTACGTTGATTTACGGCAAGCAAACTTTGAAGCCCGAAGAACGTTCATGGATCGATGCATTGACCACCAAAGACGTGAGCTTCCTCCAAAATTTGCACGCCAAATGCTATCTCAACGAAGATACAGCTATCATCACCTCGATGAACCTTTACGAGTTCTCGCAACAAAACAACGACGAAATGGGAATCTTGGTAAACCGTGAAGAGGATCCAGACCTTTACCGGGATATTGCCCGGGAGGCCCAGCGCCTCCGGCGGGCGGCCACGCCGGACAATGGTGAACAGGCCCAACAGTCCCGGCCCCAGCCAAAGGAGCAAACGGTACGATCAATTGGGGAGCCAAAGCGACCACCACCAACGGTTGAATTATCATACGGCGCCAAGGGCCACTGCATTCGTTGCGAGAAGGTCGTAGATTTTGACCCTGACAAGCCGCTCTGTCGCGAGTGCTATAAAATTTGGGCACGATACGGAGACGAGACGTTTGGAGAGAAATTCTGCCATAACTGCCGCAAACAGGCAAAAACCAGCGTTGCTCGTCCGTTGTGCGGCCCTTGCTACCAGAAAGCGCGAGACTTGGTAAATGTGGATGATCTGCCGTTTTGAAGTGCGATGCCGACGCGTGATCCTGCCAGCAACATCCACGAGTTTATGCCGCATAGCGAAAAACTCTAGTGCGTCATGCCGCGCAAAGCGCGGCAGTCTTGCTGATGGCAACTAACCGACGTACGGCACCGGCCCTAGTCGCATCCGGGACCGGATTGCCGCATCGCTACCACTCGGCACAACCCATATTGGGGAAAGAAGCGCTCCCAGCGACGCCTGATGAAGGGTGTCTTTGGATCCTCAAAAAACCGGTAAGGTGTCAAGCCTTCGCACCGTAGTGCAATCTCCAAATGCGTCGGCGCAGCAAGGACTGTGGCTGGCCCAAAACGATAAACGATGTGGGTGTTCAGCTCACCTCAAAGGGTCGGCGCCGTGACACGCGCGTCAGAAAGGCGATCAACGCGCCGGGCGCTGCTGCTATAATCTGGCGTCATGTCAATCAGCCTGGACGTCGTAATACCCTGTCTGAACGAGGAGCGAGCGCTGCCGATTTGCATCCGGCGGCTGCATCAGTTCATGTCCGAACGGATGGGACGCTACCAATGGGGCATCCTGGTGGCGGACAACGGTTCCACCGATGGAACGCTGGACGCCGCGGAAGCGCTGTCCCTGGAGTTTCCCCAGGTTCGCTGGATCCGCCTGGAGCAACGCGGCCGGGGGCGCGCCCTGCGGCGGGCGTGGACCGAGAGTCGCGCCGACATCGTGGCCTACATGGACGTGGACCTGTCCACCGACCTGAACAGCCTGCCGCCCCTGGTCGCGTCCATCGCGGACGACGGATACGACATCGCGACTGGCTCCCGGTTGCTGCCCGATTCAAACGTGGTGGGGCGGACCGTGAAGCGGGAAATTACGTCCCGAGGATACAGCCTACTGTTTCGCTCCATGTTCTTCACCACCTTCCGCGACGCCCAATGCGGATTCAAGGCGGCCAGCCGGCGGGCGGCTGACGACCTGGCGCCGCTGGCGCTGGACAACGGGTGGTTCTTCGATTCGGAGCTGTTGATCCTGGCCCAGAAGTGCGGTTACCGGATCCGGGAGTTGCCGGTGCGCTGGGAGGACGACCCCGATACGCGGGTGCGCATCTTGCGCACAGCCTGGGAGGACGTGAAGGGCCTGCTTCGGCTCAGGTTCGGCGGCGTGGGCCGGGCCCGGCGGGCGCTGCGGGCAAAGCGCTCCGGCGCCCAGTGACCATCCCTTGGGTTGACGGTCGAGCGGACCGGCTCCCCCGCCACGAGCCCTACCCGCCAAAATACCTACCCGCCAAAATCTCAACCCGGCGAACGTCGGTCTGTTGACCGCTCGGCCATGGTGGGTTAGATTCACCCCATTGCATCCGGTTGGCTTTGCAACTGCAACTCGCTTTGGGAGGATATTCGCCATGCCGTTCTACGAAAGAGGCGACACGCGCATCTACTACGAAGAGGTCGGTTCGGGATTTCCCTTGCTGATTGTGCCGGGGGGCGGGCTCAACTCCACGGTGAACGGGCTGAGAACCTCGCATCCCTTCAATCCGCTGGAAACCTACGGGAACGATTTCCGCTGCATCGCCGCCGACCTTCGCAATGCCAACGGCGGTCAGTCCACCGGCCCGCTAGAGATCGACCGCCCCTGGGACGCCTTCACCGATGACCACCTGGGTCTGATGGACCACTTGGGAATCGATAAATTCGGCGTGATTGGGTTCTGCATCGCCGGGCCGATGATCCTCAACCTACTGAACCGGGCCGGCGGGCGCGTGGCGGCGGCGGCGCTGATGCAGCCCAGCGGGTACCGGCCTGAACTGCCGGACCTGTTCTACCAGAACAACATCACCGGATGGGCGCCGTCGCTGACCGAGAGTCGCCCTGAAATCACCATGGCCATGGCGCGTGACTTCTTGACCAACATGTACACCAACCGCGCCGATTTCGTCTTCACCGTTTCCCGCGAGTTCGTGAGTTCGTTGCAGACGCCGCTGCTGATCGCGCCCGACGACGTGCCGGCCCACCCCTACGAGCGCGCGATGGAAGTCGCCAACCTGGCCCCGAACTCCGAGGTGACCATCTACCCGTGGAAGGACTCCCAGGAGCACATCGACGAAGTGGTGGCTCACGCCCGGCGTTTCCTGAAGGCCCACACGCCGGCCGCCGCGCTCGCCTGATCACCACGCCAGCGATTGGAGGCCGCCGCCTCTCGCCTGCCATCGCGAACCAAGACCGGCAATCTCGTTCACCGCGACTGTCGGCCGCTTGGCTCCACCGCCCAGCGGCCGTTGGCGCAGGCGGCCGTTCACGCAGGCGGCCGTTCACGCAGGCGGAAGGTCAAACGCGGCCGGCCTCCTGATGAGGACATCAACTGTCATTGCGAACCCTTCTTACCTGTCATTGCGAGGCTGAAGGCCGTGGCGATCTCGACGCTGGGACCAACGGCCGCCGGGCGGCGAGGCCGAACGGCCGTCCGCAGCGATCAACGAGATTGCCGCGCTCCGCTAGCAATGACAGACCATAGCGGCTGTCATTGCGAGGCCGAAGGCCGTGGCGATCTCGACGCTGGGACGAACGGCCGCCGGGCGGCGAGGGCGAACGGCCGTTAGTTGCGATCAGCGGGATTGCCGCGCTGCGCTCGCAATGACAGACCATAGCAGCTGTCATTGCGAGGCCGAAGGCGTGGCGATCTCGACGCTGGGACGAACGGCCGCCGGGCGGCGAGGCCGAACGGCCGTCCGCAGCGATCAACGAGATTGCCGCGCTGCGCTCGCAATGACAGACCATAGCAGCTGTCATTGCGAAGCCGAAGGCCGTGGCGATCTCGACGCTGGGACGAACGGCCGCCGGGCGGCGAGGCCGAACGGCCGTCCGCAGCGATCAACGAGATTGCCGCGCTGCGCTCGCAATGACAGACCATAGCAGCTGTCATTGCGAAGCCGAAGGCCGTGGCGATCTCGACGCTGGGACGAACGGCCGCCGGGCGGCGAGGCCGAGCGGCCGTCCGCTGCGGTCAACGAGATTGCCGCGCTGCGCTCGCAATGACAGACCATAGCAGCTGTCATTGCGAGGCCGAAGGCCGTGGCAATCTCGACGCTGGGACCAACGGCCATGGGTTGCGATCAGCGGGATTGCCGCGCTGCGCTCGCGATGACATAAGAAGAGTGTGCGGGCAAGCTCCTGGAGATTCCGCCGCTCTAATCCTCCAGCGTGGTTATATCGCCCGGGTCCAGGCCCAACTCCTGGGCTTTGAGCAGGCGCCGCATGATCTTGCCGGAGCGAGTCTTGGGCAGCGCTGGCGTGAACTCTATCTCCGCAGGCACCGCGATGGGGCCCAGTTCCCGCCGTACGTGCAGTTGCAGGTCGTTGACCATGCGGTCGGAGCCTTCGCTGCCCATACGTAGGGTTACGAACCCCTTGATAACCTCGCCGCGCAGCTCGTCGGGCTTGCCGATCACCGCGGCCTCCGCGACCTCCGGGTGGGAAACCAGGGCGGATTCCACCTCGGCCGAGCCGATGCGGTGGCCGGCCACGTTCAGCACGTCGTCGGCGCGGCCCACCACCATGTAGTAGCCGTCGGCGTCGCGCAGCGCCACGTCGCCGGAGAAGTACACCCCCGGCACCTGATTCCAGGTGTCGGCGTAGCGGTCGTGATCTCCCCACACGGTGCGCGAGAAATGGGGGAAGGGACGGCGGATGACCAGCAGGCCGCCCTTGTCGGGCTCCTCGATGGGCTGGCCTTCCCGGTCCACGATGTCCATCACCGCGCCGGGCAGCGGTTTGCCCACCCTGCCGGGTCGCGTCGCCATGGTGGCGGTGGTGCCCAGGCACGGCCCGCCCGTCTCGGTTTGCCACCAGTTATCCACCATGTGCGCCCATTCGCCGCCGCCGCAGATGTGCTCGTAGGCCCAACGCAGCGCCTCTGGATTCAGCGGCTCGCCGGCGCAGGTGAGGAACCGGAGCGAGCGCAGGTTGTAGCGCTGGGCCGGCTCTTCGCCGTAGCGCATCAGCATCCGCACCGCCGTGGGCGCCGTGAAGATGACGTTGACGCCGTACTTCTCGATGACCTCGTAGAACACCGCGCTGTGAGGAAAGTCAGGCGCGCCTTCGCGGAACACGGTGGTCGCTCCCGCCACCAGCGGCGCGTACACGATGTAGCTATGGCCGACGACCCAACCGATGTCGGACATGCACCAGAACACGTCGTCGTCCTTCACGTCCCAGAAGTTCTTGAAATGATAGTGGGTGCCCACCATGTACCCGCCATGGACGTGCACGACGCCCTTGGGCCGGCCGGTGGTGCCGCTGGTGTAGAGGATGTACAGTGGGTCTTCGGAGTCCATGATCTCGGCCGGGCAATCGATCGAACTGCTGGCCAGCAACTCCTCGAAGTCCACCTCGTTGGGGCGCAGGTCTTCACGGGCCAGTTCCCGGCGGAACACGATGACGCGCTCCAGGGTATCGCAGCCGTCCACAGCCTCGTCGGCGATGCCCTTGAGGTCCACGCGGTTGCCCCGGCGATAGCCAACGTCGCCGGTGATCAGCGCCTTGGCGTCGGCGTCCTGGATGCGGTCTCGCAGCGAACCAACGCTGAATCCGGCGTACACCACGCTGTGAATTGCGCCGATGCGCGCGCACGCCAGCATGCTGATGGCCCCCTCCGGCGTCAACGGCATGTAGATCACCACCCGGTCGCCCTTGCCGACGCCCAGAGACTTCAACCCGTTGGCGAACCGGTTGACCTGCTGAGCCAGCCGCGCGTAGGTATAGACCTGCTCGGAGCCGTCTTCGCCCAGCCAGATGAGGGCGGCCTTGTTGCGTCGCTCGGTGGTCAGGTGCCGATCCAGGGCGTTGTAGGCGATGTTGGTCTGGCCGCCCACGAACCAGCGGAAGTTCGGATAATCCCACTGGAACACCTGGTCCCAGCGACGGAACCAGTGCAATTCGTCTGCGGCCTCGGTCCAAAAGCCCTCGGGGTCTTCCACCGAGCGGGCGTATTCGCCGTCAAAATCGGAAAGCGCGGCTTGCGCGGAAACGTGAAGCGGCGGCGCAATCTCGCCAACCTCTTGCAGAAGATGGTCGATCTGTCCCTGCTGAACCATGTATCGCACCTCGGAAAGAATCGTGTCGGGCGTCCCTATTGTACCGGGATTGGCCAGCCGGCGTTGATGGCGACCGGCCCCGGGAAATGCGGGCGATTTTAGACGGTTTCAAAAAATCGGTAAATTACGCATCGCCCTCAATGGGCGCGATGATCCGTGGCTCTGCTAAATTCGGCATCACACCCGGTTTGGCCATTTTGGGCTGGAACCGTCGACACTTGAGCGTATCTACTGAGTCAATTGGAAATGATGACGGCATCCGCGGCGACATTGATTAGCCCCAACTTCGGCTGGGTCGGCTTGCGCGCGTCGCCGCCAGCCGGCCACGCGGCGAACCGGGCCGACGCCAACTGGGCCGATTCCAACCGGGTTGACGCCAACGAGTCTGCCCCAAACCGGGCCGATGCCGAGCGAACCGACGCGCGGCTGGTCACGGCGGAAGCGATCCATCAGCCAGTTTTGCTCGCGGAAACGCTGCGTTCCCTGGCGGTATCGCCCGGCGGAGTATTCGTGGACGGAACCTTGGGCGAGGGCGGGCATTCGCAGCGGATACTGGAGGCGTCGGGGCCGGACGGCGTAGCGTTGGGAATAGACCGGGACCCTCGCTCGCTGGAGGTGGCCCGGCGACGGTTGGCGGCATTCGGAGCCCGGGCCAAGCTGGCCCATGGCAACTACGCCGATATGCTCGCCATCGCGGAGTCCAACGGCATCGCGGGGGTCGATGGGGTACTCCTTGACCTGGGATTCTCATCGCGCCAAGTGAGCGCGGCCGGGTACGGCCTGTCATTCCAAACGGATGAACCCCTGGACATGAGGTACGACCCGGTGGGCGAAACGGCGGCGGATCTGGTCAACTCGCTGAACGAGCGGGACCTGGCCGACCTGATCTTCCGGTACGGCGAAGAGCGCAGGCGCCGGGCCATCGCCCGGTCCATCGTGAATAGCCGGCCCGTTGCAACCACCGCACAGCTGGCCCAGGCGGTGGCGCGGGCGACTGGTGGCCGACGCGGCGGCCGCAACCCGGCGACTCGCACGTTCCAAGCGTTGCGCATCGCCGTGAACCGGGAGCTGGATCACGTGGCGGCCGGGTTGGACGCTGCTGCGGAGCTACTGAAACCCGGCGGGCGCCTGTTGGTAATCAGCTACCACAGCCTGGAGGACCGGTTGGTCAAGGACTGGATGGATCGGGAGACGGCGACGTGCGTTTGCCCCCCCGACCTGCCGGTTTGCGTATGTGAACGGCAACCGCGATTCCGGACCGCGCGTCGTCGCGCTGTCCGACCTTCGGAAGACGAGCGCGCCGCCAACCCCCGTAGCCGGAGCGCCCGACTGCGAGCAGTGGAACGGCTATGAACCGCCGGTGGTCGGAGCGGCTCCGTCGCCTGTAGGAACACTCTGTAGGAACACTGGGAGAGAGGAAACGTCGAGCATGGCAAGGGAACCGATATTCGCCGTAGTTGACATCGGAACCAGCAAGATAGTGTCGATAGCCGCCAGGCTGGGGCCAGAGGGCGAGCTCAAACCGTTGGGTGTGGGCGTGGCGCCGTCCCTTGGCGTTCAACAGGGAGTAATCGACGACTTCAAATCGGTTCAGGAGGGCATCAGAGAGAGTCTCGACGAATGCCTGCGGTACATGGGTCGCAACTCGCTTTCCGGGGTTTACGCCGTGGTCAACGGGGAGCACCTGACGGGTCGCAATTCCTCGGAGGGATTGAGCAACGACGTGGAACCGGTCGCGGTGACCGAACGGCGCCTGCGTTCCCTGATCAGCGAGGCGGCCGGCGCGCTGCGCGAAGAAGCCGATAGCAAGAGCCAGCAGACGCTGCATGTCATCCCCATGCGCTACCGGCTGGACGGCGTTGAAGGCGTGCGCAATCCCACCGGACTGCGTACCAACGACCTGCAACTGGAAACCCACATAGTGCGCGGCTTGTCGATCCCACTGGACAACATCGCTCGAGCCTTGCAGTCGTGCAAGACGCCGGCCCAGGGCTTGGTGGCCCATCCGCTGGCCTCCGCTGAGGGCGTGCTGACCGCGGACGAACGCGAGATGGGCGTTGCGGTGGTTGATATTGGCGCGGGCACGATGAAGGTCGCGGTGTATCGGGGCGGCACGCCGTGCCACTCATCCGTGGTGGCCATGGGCGGCAATCAGTTGACCCGCGACCTGGCAGTTTCTCTGAGAATCCCGTACCAGATGGCGGAGGAACTGAAAATCGAGCAGGGCCACGCGCTACCGGACGAATTGTCGTCCAACGAGGATGTTCTGCTGCCGGACACCCAGATGCATCCCAAACGGACGATGCAACGCAGAGAACTTTGCGAACCGTTGTACCTGCGCTGCTTGCAGATGCTCAAGCTGGTTCACGCCGAACTGTCCAAAGCCGAATCTTTGGACCTGCCGGGTGGGATTGTTCTGACGGGCGGAGGCGCCAAGATGCGCGGGTTGGCGGAGATGACCTCCCGCGGGTTTGGGACGCCGGTGCGCATCGGCGCGCCGCTGTGGTATGCGGGGTTGCCCGAATCGCTGCGACAGCCCGAGTTGGCCGCGGCCCTGGGGACTCTGCAATGGTCGGTGAAGCACCGGCATCTGTCCGACCCGGGCCATGCCAATCGGGGCCTTGCAGACCGGGGTCATGCCAATCCGGGCCATACCGACCGGGGCCATACCGACCGGGGCCACGCCGACCGGGGCCATGCCAACCGGGACCATATCGAAGACCGCGACGTGGACAAGACAGGGAAGGGCTGGTCGCCCCGCTCTCTGTTTCGCCGTCCTTTCGCCAAGGTTGGCGCGGCCGGAACTTCTGGAGACGCCCCCGCCGAGACGCTCAATGCCGAGACGTTCAATGCCGAGACGCTCAGAGCCGAGACGCTCAGAAACGATTGACCAACGAAAGCAACCAAAGCGCCCAATCGCGCCGACATCAGGAGGAACCACGAAATGATTTTCCCCGACAGTTCCGCATCATGGGAACCGGCTGCCGGTTTTGAGGAGAGCGACGGCATGATCCCAGAGATCGGTCGTGGAGTTCCGCTCATCAAGGTGATGGGTGTCGGCGGCGGAGGATCCAACGCGGTCAGCCGGATGTACAAGGACAAGCTGCCCGTGGTGGAGTATTACGCCCTGAATACCGACGCCCAACACCTGGCCCGGTGCGACGTGCACTACCGGATTGCGTTGGGTCGGAACTTGACTCGCGGCCTGGGCGCCGGCGCGCAACCGGAATTGGGCCGGCAGGCTGCCGAGGAATCGCGGTCTGAAATTGAGCAGGCCGTAAGCGGCGCCGACATGGTGTTCGTCGCCGTGGGCATGGGCGGCGGAACCGGCACCGGCGCGGCCCCGGTGGTGGCCCAGATCGCCAAGGAAAGCGGCGCCCTCACCATCGCCGTGGTGAGCCGTCCCTTCGGCTTCGAAGCCCAGACCCGCCGGCGCAACGCCGAGGACGGCTTGGAAAAACTGCAAGACCACGTGGACACCATGATCGTGATTCCCAACGACCGTCTGCTGGCCCTGAACGAGGAACAGGCCGACTCCTATTCCTGGGAGGACGCCCTGAAGTTGGCCGATTCGGTGCTGCATCAGGGCATCAGCGCCATTGCCGAGGTGGTGACCGTTCCGGGCGAAATCAACGTTGACTTCGCCGACGTCAAGACGATCCTCACCGGAGCCGGACAAGCCTGGCTGTCCATAGGGCGAGGCCGGGGAACCGACCGGGCGCGAGACGCCGCCCGCCAGTGCACCGCAAGCCCGATGCTGGACATGTCCCTGGAAGGCGCGCGTCGGATCCTGTTCATGCTGACGGGCGGCAATAACCTGTCGCTGCAGGAAGTGCAGGAAGCGGCGGCGGTAATCGAAGAACTGGCGGATCCCAACGCCAACATCATCTTCGGAACCAACAAGGACGCCCGATTGGACGACGAGGTGAAGATGACCATGGTGGCGGCGGAATTCCCGGTGGCGGCGCCAGCTGCCGAGGACGATATCGCCAAATTGCTGGACGAGATGGAAATCCCCGAACGTAGCGACTTCGAACTGCCCACGTTCCTACAGCATCGCCAGAACCGCAGAGGCTTTTACCGCTAGGCTCGGCGCCAAACCCGGTCGTTTTTCGACTGCTGAGGCCCCGGCTCCCGCGTGGAGCCGGGGCTTTTCGGTGTCGGCAAAACCGGAACTGCCGGAGCGTTCTGCCCCGGGCCCGGTATGGCCGTCCAATGCTGGCCCAAAAATCGCTTAAATTCCCAGGCGGCACAAATTGACACGCTCTTTAGGGGTTGGTCTATAATCCCGCATACAAGAAATTGTGGTATTTTCAGCCGAAGGCACAATATATTCGGTTTACTAAAATTGTTTGAGAATTCGACCAAAAGGCAGCCAACTCCATGAAATGCCCCTACTGCGAAGATAATCAGAGCAAGGTTACCGACTCCCGGGACGCCGACAACGGCATCCGCCGCCGCCGCGAATGCCTGTCCTGCGGGCGCCGTTTCACCACCCACGAGCAGGTGAGGCTGCCGGCGTTGCTGGTCGAAAAACGGGACGGGCGGCGGCAGGAATTCGACCGCGTGAAACTCCTCGCCGGGGTCAACATGGCCTGCACTCGCCGGCCCATACCTCGGCGCGACGTGGATCGGTTGATCGACGACATCGAGTCAGAACTGCAACGCCTGGGCAGCGGCGCCGTGCAATCCAAAGACCTGGGGCTGATGGTGCTGGAACGCCTTCGGCCGATGGACGAAGTGGCGTACATGCGTTACGCGTCGGTTTACTACGACTTTCAAGACGCCGCTGATTTCGAGGAGCGGGCTCGCACGCTGAGGGACGGCCAACCCGAACCGTTGCTGAGCTTGGCCGCCATTTCCAGCCAGCGCGCCCGACCACGGCGCGCCACCCGACGGGCCGGTTCAGCCAACCGGTCCAAGAAGTAACCAACCCAATCCACGGCTTCAGCCACCGTTGCCGTGGAGGCTTTCCGCAATGCTATCTGCTCGCCAACACCAACTCCAATGGAGGAGCTTCACACCATCATGGGCAGCAGCATTCAGTACTCCGCCTTTACCAGGCTATTGACCTACAACAATCGGGTTCACGACATGGAGGAGATGCTACGGAAGATGTGGGTCCCGTCGGACTGGACAACCGGCGACGCGGACAACGGTTCATCGTGGATACCGAATCCATTTGCCGAACTGCAAGACGACATGGACCGCGAGTCTCGCGCCTGCCTGGTGAGTTGCTGGGCAGCCTTGCCGATCCAGCGTGAGGAAGACGACCTTTTCGCCTGACCCACCAGGAACCGCGACCCGATCCGACTCGACTCGGCGCGCCGACCCACCGCGTTTTCGGTTCGCGCGTCGACCAGGGGCCAAAACCCCGGAGTTTCAATTGATGCAGGAAATTGTTCAGTACAACGTTGAAATCAATTGCGGCCCGTGCCCGGAAGGGTGCTTGTCGCGAATATCCCGGCGGCTGCGCGCGGCGTTCCCAGTAACCAGCTGCCGCAGCACCAGCAACGGTTTAGAGATGCGAATGGTCTCAGGCCGCCGATTCGCGGACGGAGCGTTGAAGGACTTTGCGGATCTGGTTGGAGAGACGCTGACCGGCTTCGGTATCGTCATGACCATGGGCGTGGTGCGGCTCGTGACGCGAAGCAAGACCTTCCGCGTCGGCGCCCTGCAGCGGGCCCAAGACCTTGCCGCCAACCTCACCGGCATCGACTGGAGGCCAGCGCGTGAGGTTCCGGTGCTATATTTCTACAAGGGGTTGAAGTTCGATCTGGAGATGTCCGCGCGGCTGCAAGCCCTGAACCATACGGAAAGAGCCAGCGCAATTTAGCAGGGAGGAAATCGTGGAGGCGAGGGCAACGAGCATGACGCAGCAGGTGAGCGGCGACCAAAAATCAAGCGACCCGAAATCATCGGCGCAGCGACGCATTCGAGACGCGATGACCGCGGCGGGCATCGCACAGTCCTATGGCGAACGCACCGGCGAACTGACCGACAACGCCCGTGTGGTGCTGCAACGGCGATACCTAGCCAAGGACCGGGAAGGCAAGGTGTTGGAAGATCCGGAAGGGATGTTCCGCAGGGTCGCGCGCAACCTCTCCCAGTCGGACTTGGAATACGGCGCCACCGAAGCCGAACGCCAGCGCGTCGAGGATGAGTTCTACCGGGTCATGCGTCGGCTGGAGTTTCTGCCCAATTCGCCCACCCTGATGAACGCGGGACGGGAACTGCAACAGCTCTCGGCCTGTTTCGTTCTGCCCGTTGAGGACTCTCTGGACTCGATTTTCACCAAGGTGAAGCAGACTGCGCTGATTCACAAGAGCGGCGGCGGAACCGGCTTCGCCTTTTCTCGCCTGCGCCCAGAGGGAGACGTGGTTGGTTCAACCGGAGGCGTGGCCTCCGGACCGGTGAGTTTCATCAACGCCTTCGACGCCGCCACCGACGTGGTGAAACAGGGCGGGACGCGCCGGGGCGCCAACATGGGCATCCTACACGTCACCCACCCCGACATCATGGACTTCATCACGTCCAAAGAGGACGGACAGCGCCTCAGCAACTTCAACATCTCGGTGGCGGTAACCGAGGATTTCATGCGTCGGGTGGAAAACGACCAGGCTTACGACCTGGTGAATCCTCGCACAGGACAAATCACCGGACAGCTCAACGCCCGCGAGGTCTTCGAACGCATGACTGAGCTGGCCTGGCGCACCGGGGATCCAGGCATCGTCTTCCTGGACCGTATCAACCGGGACAACCCGAACCCTCAGTTGGGGGACATCGAAAGCACGAATCCGTGCGTGTCCGCCGACACCTGGGTGCAGACTGCGGATGGCCCGCGGCAGGTGGTGGAGCTGGTCGGCGTTCCCTGCGCCGTGATGGTTGATGGCGAGGCCCACGACACTGGCCGGCAGGGATTCTTCCCAACGGGCGTCAAACCCGTTTTGCGGCTGGCCACCGAAGAAGGCTACAACCTACGGCTAACGGAGGACCACCCAACGCTTCGCGTGAACGCCGACGCTGGCGCCGGTTCCGGGCGCGCGTGGGTCCCCGCCCGCGACCTGCGACCCGGCGACGAGATTCAGCTCCATGACCATCGCAACATTGCCAGCTGGCCCGGCCCGTATAGCGAGCGCGAAGGATACCGCATCGGCGCGCTGATGGGGAACGACGCCCTGTCCGAAAATCGGGCGCCGCTCGGTTTCGGGACGCGCCAAGGGTTCCCCAGCGGAACCGACCAGACGCACGGAGCCGCTCCCGTCATGGAACGAACCGCGGCGGCCGTCCAGACTCGCCATCGCCGCAACGCCCTCGATGGCTCCATGGACGCGCCGGGAGTATCCCAACGCCAGCCCGGCTTGGGCGCAGCGTCGCTACTGGCGCTGGAAGTGGGCATGGCCCCAGGACGCAAGACCATTACGCCGGCAATGGAGCGCGCCTCCAGCGACTTCTATCGCGGTTTCCTGCGCGCGCTCTTCGACGCTGACGGAACGGTCAACGACGCGCCGGCGGATGGCCTCAGCGTTCGCTTGTCCTGGAGCGATGCGCCCTTCGATGCGTCCTTCCTTGAAGCGGCGCAACGGATGTTGCTGCGGCTGGGCATAGCGTCGCGGCTGCGCAACCCAAGCCACCCGTCTGGCGCTGGGACATTGTCGGATGGCCAGCGGAACCCTGTCCCTGGCCCGATGGGAACCGAACCCGTAGGAACCAAACCCATGGGAACCAAACCCATGGAAACCAAACCCGAATTGGCTATTGCCGGCGAGAATATCGCCCGCTTCGCCGCGACCGTCGGATTTTCCGACGTGGACAAGCAGACGCAGCTCGTTGGATCGCTCGCCGCCCACCGGCCCGGTTTCAGCGAGGAACGCTTCGTTGCGCGGGTACAGTCGCTGCAACCGGACGGCTGCGAGGCGGTCTTCGACGTTCAGGTGCCCGGCGTCAACGCTTTTGACGCCAACGGCCTCTACGCCCACAACTGCGGGGAGCAACCCCTGCTGCCCTATGAATCCTGCAACCTGGGTTCGCTGAACCTGGCGCGGATGGTGCGGTACGACGGGGTCGGCGCCGAAATCGATTGGGAACGAATGTCGGAGGTTATCGAGACGGCGGTTCACATGCTGGACTGCGTCATCGATATGAACGACTACCCAATCGATGAGATCGCCGACATGAGCCGTCGGACGCGGCGCATAGGTCTGGGTGTGATGGGCTGGTCGGACCTGCTGATTCAGATGGGCGTTCGCTACGACAGCGAAGCGGCGCTGGAACTGGCCGAAGAGGTGATGAAATTCATCCAGGAGGAGACTTACCGCGCCTCTGAGCGACTATCCGAAGCGCGCGGCCCCTTCCCGGAATGGGAACGAAGCGTGTACAGCCGCGGCCCGAACCAGCGCCACATGCGGAACTCGGCCCCGGTCACCATCGCGCCCACGGGCACCATCAGCATCATCGCCGGAGCGTCCAGCGGAATCGAGCCGCTGTTCGCGTTGTCCTACGTGCGCAACGTGATGGACAACACCAGGTTGGTGGAGGGCAACAACTACTTCGAGGCGGTGGCCCGCAACGAAGGGTTCTACTCTGAAGAGTTGATGGAGCAGCTGGCCGCCGTGGGGTCATTGGAACATCTGGACGTGCCCGCCTGGGTGA
The DNA here is from genome assembly GCA_965221295.1 of Dehalococcoidia bacterium. GTDB lineage: Bacteria > Chloroflexota > Dehalococcoidia > Lucifugimonadales > UBA3495 > Bin87. The sequence continues at coordinate 631,170 of OZ244879.1, forward strand.
AGGAAGTCTTCAGGGTCTCGCACGACATCGATCCCCGTTGGCACGTCAAGATGCAGGGAGCCTTCCAGAAATATACCGACAACGCGGTGTCCAAGACGATTAATTTCCCACACGACGCGACGGTGGCCGACGTGGCCGAGGCGTATCGCTCGGCGTATGCGCTGGGCTGCAAGGGAATCACGGTGTACCGGGACGGTAGCAAGGCCGAGCAGGTGTTGAGCACGGGCGCCGCCGACGAGGCGAACGAACCCGACGCCCAACTGTCTGTGTTGGACCAGGCGCCGCCCGGCCCTCGCGTTCCTCGGGGCCGCCCCCGTCAGATCAGTGGAGTCACCGAGCGGGTGCGCACGGGCCACGGCAACATGTACGTAACGGTGAATCTGGATGACGCCGGCCGTCCATTTGAGGTATTCGGCACTACAGGCAAAGCCGGCGGTTGCGACGCGGCGTTGATGGAGGCTGTGTCTCGCCTGGTTTCCCTGGCCCTGCGCGCCGGCATCGACAGCGGCGAGGTCACCAGGCAGTTGCGGGGCATCACCTGCTGCCCGGCGTGGGACGACGGAACCCTGGTGCGTTCGGGTCCCGACGCCGTGGCGATTGTCCTGGACAAGCTGACCGAAGGATTGGCCGGAGGAACCAACTTGCCGGACGGAGTTCAGCTAACGCTGGCCTCGGGACTCTCAAGCTACTCTCAAGATGCGTCCGACCCGCGCTCGTTCCTGCCTCCGGGAGCGACGGTAGGACGCAACGAGACGGGGTCGCAAAACGGCTACGCATCCGTGAACGGCAACGGCAGCGCCAATGGATACCACCTGGCGATGCCGACCGGGTTGGCCTACTCCCAGCGGTGTCCGGAGTGCAACAGCGGCGTGGCCAACCAGGAGGGTTGCCTGACGTGCCACTCCTGCGGGTGGACCAAGTGTGAATGACCCTCCCACCGGGAGGCGAGGCCTGGAGAAGCGACCGGGAGGGGCGGCCAAAGCCGCCCCTCTCTAAACTCAGCGCCGCTTGGCGATTGCTGGCAGCCGCAGGCGATACAATCGCCGGAACCCGGCGGCTACCAGATAATCGGCGGTGAGGGTTTTCGCGTCAGACTGGCGTCGCGACGTTCGAGAAGGCCCGATTGGACTGACGACCGATCACATCGCCCGGCGAACCAGCAGAGCGACGCTGGCCATACGACCGAACTTCCACCAACGCGATTCCAGGCAATGCGATTTTAGGCAACGCGAATTTCAGGCAACGCGCTAATCGTAGGCTTTGGCCGATTCGCCAGCAACCTACGGGGCCAACCAGAGTTCCAGCGTATGGCATAATACCGGCTACAATCCGCATACCGGCTACCGTCCGCGTTAGCAATACGTCAAGAGCGCGCAGGCGGCGGGTCAAAGCAAACGTCGCCGTCCATGTCTGCTGACAACATCATCCTGGTAGGGTTCATGGCCACCGGCAAGAGCCACGTCGGCCGCCTGATCGCCCGGCTGACTGGCCGGCGTGTGGCGGACATCGATGAAGAAATCGTGCGGCGGGCCCACAAACCCATCCAGGACATTTTCTCCCAAGACGGCGAGGCCGTTTTCCGGGCCATGGAGCGACACGCGGCCCTGACCCTGTGCGAAGGCGGCAACAAGGTGATTTCGGCCGGCGGCGGCGCTTTCGCACAGGAACTCACCCGTCAGATTCTACTGGAGAGCGGCACGGTTTTTTGCCTCACCGCGCAACCGGAAACCATCCACCATCGCATCACGCGAGGCAGCCCGAACGCCGCGGTTCGGCCCATGCTGGCGGGCGGCGACCCTCTGGACCGCATCCGCGACCTGCTCCAGGAACGCGCCGAAGCCTACGCCCACGCCCACTATTCCGTCGCCACCGACGACCGCACGCCGGAGCAGGTGGCGGAGGAAGTCCTGCGCATTTTCGATCAGACCGCCTCGGGCTGCGATTCCAGTGGTTGACGGCATGATGATCGCCCACCAGTGGCAACCGATCACCCCGCTGTCAGAGGATTGCGGCTACGATTTTTCCGAAATCGACGCCCGGCAACGGCGGGGGACTGCCGTTCGCAGGATCTTTCAGGAAGAACGGCCCGACGCTTACCAAGCGTTCCTGGATCGTCTGGATCGTAGCGGGGCTATCGAAACCGGTAAGATCGAAAGGCTGTACATCCTGTCCGAAGGCACGACTAAAACGCTGATCGCGCGCGGCCTTTCGGCTGACTTAATTGAACACGGATCAACGAACAAAGACCCCCAGGAACTGGTCAGAATTTTGCAAGACCATGTGGACGCTGCAACTGGAGTCTACACCGCAATCAAGGAAGGTCGGCCGATTTCACGCAGCGCGATCCGTGAGATTCACCAAGTCCTCACCAGAAACCAACCGACCTACGCGGCTGTTGACCAGTTCGGCAAGCAGTTCGACGCCCAGCTGGAACGCGGCGCATTCAAAAAGTTGCCAAACAACCCGACTCGTCGCGACGGGTTGATCCACGAATTTTGCCCACCGGAACAGGTGGATAGCGAGCTGGACAACTTGCTGGAGTGGTACCACGATTACGTGCAGCGCCCCGATAGGTATCATCCGCTGCTCACGGGAGCATGGCTCCATCATCGCTTTACCCAAATTCATCCCTTCCAGGACGGCAACGGCCGAGTGGTCCGCACGCTGCTGACCTGGCATTTGGCCCGTGAAGGCTATCTGCCTGTAGTCGTGAAAGAGGCTGATCGAGTCCATTACTTGGCGGCCCTTGAAACGGCCGACGCCGGCAACCTGCGTCCATTTGTCGAACTACTGACGCAGCTGCAATCGAGCGCCATATCGGAAGCTTTGGATTTTGCTCTGGGGGAGGCTGACCCATCAGAACCAGTCGGCCTCGTTGACCAGATCCTGGATAATGTAGTCGCGCGGATCGAACGTGGGGATGCAGTCCGGGCGGCCCAATTGCGCGCGGCCAACACCATTGCTGCGTCACTCCGAGACACCGCTGGCGCAACATTGGAGACGCTGGGCAGCCAAGTCGCGACACGGTTGGGCGACGCGGGGCGAACCGTGGTGCCAGAGATCATCAATGGCGGCCCGGAAGAACGAGGATACTGGTACCGCCAACAAGTGATTCAAACCGCACGGAAGTCCGGTCATTGGGTGAATCTGAATGAATCCAGATTCTTCGTTAGGCTCGCCCTAACGCCGGAACCTCGGTATGGCCAACCGCGGCTAGTTTTCGTGATATCGCTGCATCACGTTGGGCGCAGATTGTCGGGGGTGATGGCGGCAACCGCATTCGCCACCGTTGAGCGTCAACCTCCGGACGCTGCTGAGTACGTTGCCGGGGCCGATGATCCGTCGTTCATGGACTGCACGTCGGAACCATTTGTCTTCACTGGAGAGGATGACCCCGATTCACTGACTGCCGACTTTGCTACATGGACCCAACTCCAATTCGCCATCGCGTTGCGCGAGTGGGGCGAATACCTAACCTGACCGAGCAATACCCACCGCACATAAGGAGCGACGGCATGACAACCAACGCCGATCTCGCCGCGACCGTTCACCACTCCGGGGGCAGCTACCCCGTCATCGCCGGTTGGGGTGTCATTGACCGCCTGGGCGACTACATCAAGGATTTGGGACTGGGCAACGTCGCCTACATCATCACCGACGAAAACGTGATGCGTCCCTACGGCCGCAACGCCCAGTGGGCCCTGCAGCGGGCCGGCATCGCGGCGCACTGCTTCGTAATACCGGCCGGAGAGACGAGCAAGTCGTTCCAGCAGGCCCAGGAAATCTACGAATGGCTGGTGAGCCTGAAGGCCGAGCGCGGTCAGCCCATCATCGCCATCGGCGGCGGAGTCTCCGGCGACCTGGGCGGTTTCATCGCCAGCACGTTCCTGCGGGGCGTGCCCTTCATCCAGGCGCCCACCAGCATGGCCGCCATGGTCGACGCCTCCATCGGCGGCAAGGTTGCGGTCAATCTGCCCCAGGCCAAGAACATGGTCGGCGCCTTCTACCAGCCCCGGGCCGTCCTGGCCGACGTGCAGGCGCTCGCCACCCTGGGCAAGCGTGAGCTGTCGGAAGGGTGGGCCGAAGCCATCAAGCACGGACTCATCCTCGACCCTTCGCTGGTGGAGGTATTCGAAGAACACGCCGAGGCGCTCATGGAAGTGGAACCGGAAATCTCCACGGAGGTCATCCGCCGCAGCATGGCGATCAAGGCCGACATCGTGAGCCAGGACGAACGAGAGACGCTGGACATTCGCATCCTGCTCAACTACGGGCACACCATCGGCCACGCCCTGGAAGCCTCCACCGAGTACGGGCGATTCATGCACGGCGAAGGGGTGTCCGTGGGCATGATGGGCGCCGGCCGCATTGCCCGGGAGATGGGAATGATTGGCGACGACATCCTCGACCGGCAGCGCGAGATATTGCGTCGCTTCAACCTGCCCATAACCGCCCACGGCGTGGACATCGGGGCCATCCGGGGAGCCATGTCGCTGGACAAGAAAACCGTTGGCGGGGCCAACCGTTGGGTGCTGCTTGAGGACGTGGGTCGGGCTACCGTCCGCCGCGATGTCCCCACCGATATCGTTGACGAGACGCTGGCGTGGTTGACCGACTGATCCCGTTCAGCCTCCGCTGGCGCCGACCCGGTTGGCGCCGCGAATTTGCCGCAGTCTGGCCAGGCGGCGCCCGCGTCTCATCTGGGAGATCACTGCCGCCACCAGCAGCGCCACAATGGTCAACGCCACCAGGCCCGATACTCCCAACAGCAGCAACTGCCCAATCTGCGCCAATCCCGCAGAGCCGATCCATCGCGCCAACTGGCCGATTCCCACTGCCACGCCAGCGTTGAGCACCGTAAGGCCGAACAGCCCCAGGATACGAGCCGAGTTCACGAACCGTGTGGCCAGGGCGCCTACCTGCGTTCCTACTGAGGCGGCGGCGAACATGATGATGGCGATCACCGGGTCCACGTTCCCGCTCAGGGAGTACAAAAATGCCCCCAGCGTGCCGGTCACGATGATCTGAAACAGGTCGGTGCCGATGGCCACTGCCGGTGGGACGCCCAACCCGTACACCAGAAACGGCATCAGCAGGAACCCGCCTCCGGCGCCCAGCAGCGCCGCAACGAACCCAATCACCAACCCGGTACCCATCGGCACCAACGCCGACATTTCGACGATTCCTGCATTGGGGAACCCAGGCCGCAGGTTGATCGCCAGATTCCCGGAAAGGACGATTCGGCTTGGCCCCAAACGCACGCTTTGGAACCAACGGGGAAAGACTCCCAGATCCCGACTGTTGGGGCGGTAGCGCAGGCGTCGCAGCCAGTTTCCCACCATGAGGGTTCCCAAGGTCAGCAGCAGGGTGAAATACACGGCGCCGATCACCGGCCCGGATATGCCCGCGTCCTCCAGCATGGCATTCACCCGTTCCCCCAGGAACACCCCGGGAATCGTGCCGCAAACGATCAATACGGCCAGGCGAAGGTCAACGTTGCCCAGCCGCCGGTGCCGCAACGTGCTGGTTATGGCCGTTCCCATCACCATCAGCAACCCAGTTCCCACCGCGTAAATCGTGGGAACGCCCAGCACCAGTAGCCCGCCAGTAATCAGGAAGCCTCCGCCGACGCCGAAGAAGCCGGTCATCGTGCCGACCACTATGCCCAGCAATGCCAGCAGGAAAGGGGATACCGCAACGTCGGCGATGGGGAAATACACGTTAGTTCCGCCGTCCGGTTCTACTGACGTTGAACGCCCGCGCCACCAGGGTGATGCCCCGGCCCAACAGATCCCAAAAAACGAAGAGGGTGACTGCCGTGGCCGCCATGGCTGCGATCACTATGATCGCCCACAACAGGGTGTGAGCCGTCAGAGCCACCAGAATCTCGGAGAAGATTGTGGGCATCGGTGTCGCTCGGTTCGGGGCAACCTAGACAGGGCAACCTGGAGTCGAGGGTGCGCCAAACCGATTGCGTCGTTGCGTTGGCAGGGCGGCCCGTGTACATTTACCTGAGATGACCGCGCCATCCATCAGTTTCAAGCTCTTCGCCACCGACGGCGCTGCCCGGACGGGCCAGATTACCACGCCCCATGGCTCTGCGCAAACGCCGCTATTCATGCCAGTGGCGACCCAGGGAACCGTAAAGGGGCTGACCTTCGAAGAGGTGCGAGGCCTGGGGGCCGAAATAACCCTCAGCAACGCCTATCACCTGTACCTGCGCCCGGGCGTCCAGCGCGTGCGGGAAGCCGGCGGCCTGCACCAATTCATGGGATGGCCGGGTCCGATTCTGACCGACAGCGGTGGCTACCAGGCGTTCAGCATGGGGTCATTGCGCAAGGTTGACGACGCTGGCATTGCCTTTCAATCTCACATCGATGGTAGCCGTCACTTCTTCACCCCTCAATCGGCAATTGCCAACCAGCGCGACATCGGCGCCGACATCATAATGTGCTTCGACCAGTGCGTGTTCTCCGCCGGCGATCGTGACACCGTGCGCGACGCCATGCAACGCACCCATCGCTGGGCGCTGGAGTGCTACGACGCCCACGTCGTCGGGCCCACGGTGGACCGGCAGGCGCTCTTTGGGATCGTCCAGGGCGGCACGGATTCAGAGCTGCGGGCCGAATCCACCGAGTTCATCGCCAACATCCCCTTTGACGGCCTCGCCATCGGCGGGCTGGCGGTGGGTGAAACCAAGGCTGAAATGCACGCTGTAACGCGCCTGGTGTGCGACGGCCTGCCTAGCGATAAACCCCGTTACCTCATGGGCGTGGGCTCGCCGGAGGATTTGGTCAACTCGGTGGCCCTGGGGGTGGACATGTTCGATTGCGTCCTGCCCACCAGGGTGGCCCGCAACGGCGCCCTGTTCACGCCAGCCGGACGGGTCAACATCGCCAACCGCCGTTACGCCGAAGATGACGACCCGCTGGACGGCGATTGCGACTGCTACACCTGCTCCAACTACTCCGCGGCGTACCTGCGCCACCTCTTCAAAGCCCGCGAATTGCTGGGCCCGCGGCTGGCTTCGATCCACAATCTGCGGTTCATCATCAGGCTGATGTCTGACCTGAGGGAGGCCATATCCGCCGGCCGGTTCGAGCGTTTCCGGGATGATTTCCTCGCCAACTACCAACCCACGGATGAAACCCGGCGTCAAACCCAAAAGCGCCGCTGGGTGGTTGCGCGCGGGATCTGATCTGTTTTCACATGCCGATGGGCGCGGGCCGGGCCGTGCCTGGGCCTGCACCGGGCATCGGCCTGCGCTGGGATTAGGCAGCGACCCCCTGCAACGCGGCTACGATGTCCGGCATCACCGAATCGACCCGGCGCTCGATGGCCTCGGGATCCAGCGCCGCCACCGGATGTTGCAGATACACCGAACCGGCGTAGTCGGCCCGGCCGAGGGACACGATGTGCTGCTCTGCCGCGGTTCGGAAAGCCTGCGTGTGCACCACCACCGTCTTCACGCCACGGTCTTCGAGTTCCACCGCGTCGCGCAAACTGCGCGCCACACAGCTTCCTCAATCGCCAATCGCCGTCACCACGAAGTCGCACTCCGCCAATTGGTCGATGATGTCAGGCGCGGCGGGAGCCGAGAATACCCACTTGGATAGCGTCACGGTTTCGTCAATTCCGTACCCGTCGGATAGCCTCCGCCGGATCGCTTCCAGTATGACGTCGGCGTTGCCCTTCCGGTTGTCCAGGAACCCGCCGGTCAGGCCCTCCAGGGTCTCCAACGGATTTGCCCGCCGGCGTTCCGGCTCCTCCTGGCGATCCGTGGGGTCCACCAGGCCCAACTCGGCCATGCGCGTTAGTGAATCGGCCATCTCAACCATCCTGCGAACTGTGTTCGTCAATGCGGTTCGTCGTCAATGCGGTTCAGCATCAATGCAGTCCGTCGCCAAAGCATTCCGTTGGCGATGCGCATCAGTTTACCAGGGCCGAGGTGATCCGCGATCCCCACCCGGGGATATACACGGAATGCCGTCCGGGTCCCCCGGCAACCATTATATGGATATCTTCTGGGCGGCGCACCAGGGGAACCATGGCGTCGTCGTCATCGCGATCGATCCAGCGCGGCCACAGGGTATTCCGGTGGGTGTGGCGGCCGTGGATGCCGCCCAGCTTCAGCAGCGACAGCGGTTGCCGCGCCAGCTCGTACAGGTAGGAACGCGCGTCGTTCTTGCTCCATCCGGCGCCGGCGATGATCTCGGCGTGTTCCGGGCCCAGGATCAGCAGCACGTCGCCCATCACGTTGATGTTGTTGCATCCTGGAATAGCCATCGAAACGGCGAAGGTCGTCAGCAGGTCCCTGGGATTGTCGGCTCCGTGGTTGTTCAGGTTGTGCGGAGCCTCGGCGGGATGCGTCGTCACCACCGACTGCTGGGCGTCGTAGCCCCGTTCCACGTGGTACGGTTCCCACGGGTTGGCCGCCTCGTTTTCGGCGATGCAGTAGGTGAACTTCCCCGGATGCCCAAAGGTGGCCCGGTCTTCGTCCCCGGGCAACGCGCCGCCCAGGTTGGTCAACGCCAATTTGACGGCCCGGCCGATGGTGGCGTTGGCCCGGTTGCCCTGTCCGAAGCAGTTGCCCCCGGAGTTCATCTCCAACTCGTTGGCGATTGGTCCGTTCACCACCACCAAGGGCGTGGCGATGTGGGTGGAACACTGCACCGAGGCCAGGTTGAAGCGCGGCAGCAGCAAAGCCTCGATGGCCGCGATGACCACCGGAAAATAGTCCGGCAGGCATCCCGCCATCACCGCGTTGGCCGCCAGCTTTTCCACCGTGGCGCGCCCGCCCCGGGGCGGAACGACGCCCACAGTCTCCAGCGCCGACCGGCCCGAGGCCTCCACGAAGGCGCGCACCCGTTCCACGGTGGGCGGAACCACAGGCAACCCGTCCGTCCATCCCGCTTCGTAAGCCAGGGCCAGGGCTTCGTCATCTTGGTAGATTGGCCCAGATTCGTTCGCAGATTCATTCATCGCCGTCACGCATCGTCAGCCAGAGACATGGTTGGGCATCTGGCTGCCGAGGGCCCGGCTGGCGCCGCCAGCCGCGCGGGTTTATTCGGTTCGCGGCGCCGTTGGCATGTCGATGCGCGCTCTCGCCGCCGCGACCTCCCGGTTTTCGGAGCCGTCTTGTTTCCAGAGCCGCCTTGCATCAATAGACCTTGTATTCCTCAAGAACCGCCGCGTCCAGGCGCAGGCCCAGGCCCGGCTCGTTGGGAGCGATGATTTCACCGCCGTCCCATGCCGGCAAAACGCTGTTCAACCGGTAGTACACCGGGTCTCTCTCCTCCTCGAACACCTCCACGAACAGGCCATGGGCGTGGGCGGGAAGCAACTGCACCGCCAGTTGCGGTTCCTCATGGTGCGCCATGCGGACGCCGCGCATCTGAGCGGCCCCGGCCACGCGCCGCCATTCCGAAATGCCGCCGCAGATGGCCGCGTCGATGTTCAGAATGTCCACTGCCTCGGTGTCCATGAGGCGCTGACCGCCCCACGAGCTGCTCTCCCCCTGGCCGGCGGCAACGGGAACCCCCGTGCGCAGGCGAACCTGGCGCATGTCGTGGTCAGCGTTCTGCCAGCGACACGGCTCTTCGAGCCAGGCAATGCCCATCTCCTTGGCCGGCGCCGCAAATTCCAACGCTTCTTCCAGCGTCCAGGCCTGGTTGGCGTCGCACACGATTATGAAGTCGTCGCCCAGGGCATCTCGAATCGCCCGCACCCGCAGCAGGTCGTCGGGCACGGCCACGCCGCCCACCTTCAGCTTGACGCCGCCGATGCCTCGTTGCCGCTGATGCAGCAGGTCTTCCACCATGAAGGCGGTATCCCGTCCCTGCACGTAGTAGGCGAACCGCACCACGGGCGACCGGTCGGCGTACCCGCCCAGCATCGTTCGCACGGGAACCCCCAGGGCTTTGCCGGCGATGTCCCACAGCGCGATGTCAATGGCGGCAATGGCCCGCATGGCGATTGCTTTGTTGCCGATGCGGGGAGTCAGGGCGAACATCTGCTGCCAGCATCGCTCAATGGCCATCGGGTCCTCGCCCATCACGGCTTCCGCCATGGGGCCCACCACCAGGTCCTTCAGCAGTTGGTATCCGGCGCGTTCATCCCCGGAATAGACCTCGCTGACCAGTCCCTCGTCGGTATGAACGCGCGTAACGATGGCGCAGCGTGATTCAATCTGGTACACGCTGCCGCTGAATCTGGCGCTCAGTGGGAAGCGGACGATGTCCGCCTCCACGTTGGTTATTCGCATATTCTGCCGCCTCCCGGCGCGATGGATCGCCCTGAATTATACCCTCAGCAGACCCGCTCAGCAGCCTCGCTGGTTGGGGCCACTTCGTAGTTATTGGTAAATTCGGCGGCGATGTTACAATTCGATAGTAGCCGCCCGGCGAGGCGTCGAATTTACCAATATTGGACAAACACCGCGCGGACACAAAACCCACGGAGACAACACGAGGAAGCCATGAACACTCTCAAGACCTTCTTCCTGCTGATGGTTTTGACCGGCATGCTCCTGCTGATCGGCGCCGCCATCGGCGGTCAGGCCGGCCTGATCATCGCGCTGATGTTCGCATTGGCCATGAACTTTGGCGCGTACTGGTTCAGCGACAAAATCGCGCTCAGCATGACCCACGCCAAACCCATCACCCGGGAGGACGACCCCGAGTTCTACGACCTGGTGGAAGAACAAGCCCGCCTGGCCAACATGCCCATGCCCAAAGTGTACGAAATCGATTCGGATTCGCCCAACGCCTTCGCCACCGGCCGCAATCCCCAGAACGCCGCGGTCGCGGCCACCACCGGCATCCGGCGCCTACTGACGCGGGACGAGCTGGCCGGCGTCATGGCGCACGAGATGGCCCACGTCGGCAACCGCGACACTCTGATTATGGCCACCGTCGCCACCATCGCCGGAGCGATTTCCATGCTGGCGTTCATGGCCCAGTTCGCGGCGATATTCGGCAGCTTCGGCGGCCACCACGACGATGAAGAGGGCGGAGGCGGCGGCAACATGATCAGTTTGCTCATCATCGCCATCGTCATGCCCATCGCGGCCACGTTGATCCGCTTGGCCATCTCCCGCGCCCGCGAGTACCAAGCCGACCAGACCGGCGCCCACAACTGCGGCGACCCGGAGGCGCTGGCCCGGGCCCTGGAAAAGCTGGAAATGGGCGCCGAGATCCGGCCCATGAAGGTCAACGAGGCGGCTTCTCACCTGTTCATCGTCAATCCGTTGAGCGGCAGGTCCATGGCACGCCTCTTTTCGACGCATCCGCCCACCGAAGAGCGGGCGCGACGCCTGCGCGCCATGAACGCGCGGCCCAGGTTCGATGCCTACGATGCGTCGGGATTCGACGCGCCAGCAGGCAACAACCAACCCAACTACGAAATCCCAGACAGCAACGACCGCCCCAATTTCTGACGAAGGGATAGCCGCGGCCTGACTCGAGCGTTTTCATGCGACACCGCAGCAAAAAAGCCGAGAGGGAGATGAATGAGCGCAGTCATGAGCAATGGCGAAACGCTGGGCAAAGGTGCTTGATGGAAGGCATCGCAACGCCCAGAGGCGCTGCGCCGCACTATTGCCAAGGACGGGGCATACCAATCGGATCCCATACGATACCTGCCAATGTCATCAGACGCGTATCCGGAGACCACAAGCAGGTCGTTGCGTTCGTACCGCGCGTCGATTTAGACCGCTGGTCGCCGCGCGAAACAGTTGGACCCGCTTTTCCAGATACTCCTGTGGGTGCGGCTACTGTCGGGCGTTACGCCTGCGCATGGCATGATCAGTGGTTTAACCCCATCGATACCCTGCCGTATCGATTGGTAGAAGACAGTTCGACAGCAATGCGGATTGCGTTGCGCGCAACCTCAATGGCGTATTTCCTGGCCGAACGCAGCCACGACTTGTACCAAAAGCGGTCAGATTATTGCCAGCAAGCATCGCGACCGGCTCCGTTACGACCGCAAGAATGCGGCTGTCTTGAACAGTGGGAGATTGATCACAAAAAGGATCGTGAACGTGCCGAGGCGCTCGAAAAGCACACTCTCCCGGTATTGGCGCAAGAGGTCGAACAACTCGTGGATCTCGCTCGAAACGAGCGATGGTCAGAAATCGTCGCGAATGAGACTTTCCTGCCGGGGCAGCCTTCCATGGGCGGCACCGCATTATGGCGGCCTCTTTATAGTGGCGACCCGATCACCCTGACCATAATTCCAGAAAGCGCTGGACACCGGATTTTCGTCACCCACCATAGGAAGCTCACCAACGTGGTTCAGGGGGTGGTTGGGGCGCTGATGGGACAATATGCCAAAGCCGGCAGGACAAGGTTGCTTTCAGAGATCGCCCTGCAACAGCATCACGCCATGTTCATCCTCAAGCCCAAGTGGGAATCCATGAGCGCGTCAGATCAGGAGGCAGTTAAGGAAATCGTCAAAGAAATGGGATCTCCGGTCCCTCCGATCTCGATTCGGAAAAACCCCCTGAAGTGGTTGCGGAGCCCCAGATCCTGGCCGCTACGGGAAGACCCACGGGTGCCGGATCTTTTCTCGGCGGCCGATTAATCTCGCCAGGCTTCAGGACATCGCGTTGCGTTGCCGGGGTCCTACGATTGGGTCAGAAAATCGCGATGGGGTTCACGGGGCTGCCGGTTACGTTGCGCAGCCGCAGGGCGCCGATGGACAGCATGAACTCGTGGCGGTTGTGCCGATCTGCAGCCTCTGCCAGCTCTTCCAGATTGGCGTTGTCGATCAGCCACACGCCCAGGTACACCAGGCAGGCGATGTGCAGCGGCGACACGATGTTGGCGTACTCGTTGGGCCGGATGTCGTTGGACGTGTCCGTGCCGAGCATGGCGACGCCTCGTTCCTTGAACCATGGCGCGCAGGCCACGTGGCAGGCGACGCTGGGTTCGCTGGGCGGCAACGGCCCTTCCACCAGCCGGCGCCGGTAGTTCCCCGTCCGCACCAGCATAATGTCGCCAGATTCCACGGTTACTCCGTGATCGCGTTCCGCCGCGTCCAGATCCTCGGGCATCACCGGCGCGTTGGGCGGAAGCCAGTCCACGCCTCGGACCTTGGCGATGTCCAGCAGGACGCCCCGGCTCACCAGGCCCTGGGCGGTCAGGTCTATGGCGTGGCTCTGGGCGCCTTCCCGAGATGTGACCACTGCCGCCGGAATCCCGTTGTACATCAGGCCGTCGTAGGAGTAGTGCGACAACGCGTCGATGTGGGTGATGGTTTGCCCATGGAAAACCATCCCGATGAACTCAGCGGCGCCGCGCCGGGAATTGCGCCGCTCCAGCGGGTCGGTGTCCCGTCCCTCGCCGCTGTCCACCATGAACCGCTGCACCTGGTAGCTGATGTCAGGCGCCATATCGGTGGTGATGGGCCGGGCGCAACTGACCGTTTCGCCGGTTTGAACCAGGGCGGCCGCCTGCGTCCGCTTGGCCTGGGTAATCAGGTTCAGCGCGCCCAATTGGTCCTGCTGGCCCCAGCGACCCCAATTGTTCTCGCTGCGGTACCACTCCAACACTTCTGCCTCAGTTGGCGCTCCCGAAAATGCCATGTTTCCCTCCGTTTTCGATGCGCATTCGCCACACCGCCGCGGCGGGCGGTTGTGGCGGCATTCTACACCAACGTGAGGGATGGCCAGACAGCCACGCGGTCAAAGGCCGCCGCCGCGTGGAACGGGGTCGCGCCGCGCGATTAGGGCTGCGCCGTACGCTTGATGCGAGCCCGGCGCCCGACGCGGGTTCTCACGCCAACCGGGACCCGATGAAATTGGGATGGCCTCGCAAAAATTCCGAGTCGCTGGTTGCCCGGCGACCTTCCAATTGCAGGCGCCGCGCCGCCAGCAGTCCTCGTCCGGAGCCGATGGCGATGGCGGCGCCGTCAACGGAGGTCACCAGCCCTGGCCCCGCGTCCAGGTCGTTGATCGGCGCGACTTCCAGCAGCTTCAATTCCTTCCCGCCCCAATGCGTGTACAACCCCGGCCAGGGCGCGTAGGCCCGCTGACGCCTGGCGAGGGTATCGGCGCTCAACTCCCAATCCGCCAACCCGTCGGCGCGTTCCAACTTGGTGGTGTACGTCGCCCGGTCCGCGTCCTGCACGGTGGCTTCGACCAAACCGTCGATCCATTGGGGAAGGATCTCCACCAGCAGGGAGGCGCCATCGGCGAACAGCGCGTCGGTCAAACCGGCGGCGTCATCGAGCGGCTCTACGGCGCGTTCGCGTTGCGCGATCACCGGCCCGGTGTCCATGCCTTCGTCCAGCAGCATCAGCGAGACCCCGGTAACGGCGTCGCCGGCCAGGATGGCGCCGGCAACTGGCGCCGGGCCGCGATGCCTGGGCAGCAACGAGGGATGCAGGTTCAAACAGCCAAAGCGCGGCAGCTCCAGAACCTCTCGCGGCAGCAACCGCCCGTAGGCGGCAACCACGATGACGTCGGGACGGTAGGATCGCAGACGCTGCGCAACGTCCGCATCCCTGAAGGCGCGCGGCTGCTCGACTGGGATCCCCAACTGCTGAGCGCGCTGCTTGACCGGGGACGCTTCCATGACCTGTCCTCGGCCGCGCCGGCGGTCCGGGGTCGTATAGACCGCCACCACCTCAACTCTCGGGCAATCTAGCAGCGCGTCCAATGCCGGGTTGACGAAACCGGGCGTTCCCATGAACACCGCGCGGTGGGACTCGCTGGCGATTACGAACGCCGAAGATTCGGCCTGAAAATGGGTTGACAAGACTTGGACCTGGTTGTAAATTTGCATCAACCGCTGTGCGGAACTTTGAGAAAGGAGGTGATGGCTAATGGAACACAGTTTAACATGCTGGGGCGATGGTAGGCACCAGTCTGGACACGACGGGGTGAACGCCTCTTAGCGTCATCGCTTTTCAAAACGGCATTTAGCCCGTCAGTCGGGCCCAGACCAGTGTCTACCGTCGCCCCAAGGTCTTGGGAGCATCGGGCGGCAAGCCAAAGGTCCAGTCTGGGCCCGATACCCTTTTAATGACGCCGGCGTATTCTGCGCTATGGGGCTTCGCCGGGATTCAGCCCGAAACCGCGCCCCAAGCGGAATTCGTTTGACAAAATCGGCGGCTGAACATACATTGAAAGGGGCCCTGATGAAAGTTGCCCCATTCGTAATTTCTGAAATGGAGTTCAAATGCTACGGATTCGCCTGCGGAGAGTAGGAAAGAAAGGCCGCCCCTACTATCGGATCGTCGTCACCGAACGACGCAACCCACGGGACGGCGCGTACATCGACGGCATCGGTCACTACGATCCAATGGCAGACCCTCCGGCGGTAACCCTGGACGAAAATCGGGCCATCGATTGGCTGCGCAAGGGCGCTCAGCCTTCTGACCCGGTGCGTCGCATCTTCGATTTCAACGGCATCTTCGAAAAGGCAAACGCCGATGAAAGAACTGATTGAGTTTATCGCCCAATCCCTAACTTCCAATCCCGAGGCCGTACGCGTCACCGAATCCGACGAGGGCGACCAAATCGTGATACGGCTGGAAGTAGCGCCCGAAGACAAGGGCAAGGTTATCGGACGTCAGGGCCGCGTGGCCCAGGCGATGCGGGTATTGCTACGGGTCGCCGCCGTCAAGGACGGCACGCGGGCAGTCTTGGAGATTGTCTAACCCGCGGCAATACCGACGGAACCGCCGGGGCGCTGCCGGCGTTCAGTCCGCGAAGCAAGCGCCGCCCGGCCCGGATGATCCCGAACCGCCGGCTGGCATGGCCCTGGTGGGGCGAGTCTTGCGCCCACACGGCCTCGATGGCTCCCTGAGGATCCGGCCGCTGTCCGACAACCCGAAGCGGTTCCTCGTTGGCGAATCCCTGACCGTCGCCGGCAGGTCGTGGACTGTCGCCAGCTTCCGGGCAACGCCCGGCGACCAGGCGCTGTTGGGCTTGGAAGGTTTGAGCGACCCTGCCTCAGCGCGCGCCCTGACCGGCGAATGGCTGTACGCCGCCATCGACCCCGCCGACGCCCTGCCTCCCGGGGAGTACTACCACTATCAATTGATCGGACTTTCCGTCGCCACCGATGAGGGAGAAGCCCTGGGAACCATCAGGGAGATTCTAACCACCGGCAGCAACGACGTTTACGTAGTCGACTCCGGTTCCGGGTCCGACATCCTGCTACCCGCGATTTCCCAGGTGATCAAACACGTCGATCTGGAGTCGGGCGCAATGCTGGTCCATCTGATCGACGGTTTGAGATAGCAGTTGGTCAGGCGCAGGATGCGGCGCGCCCTCCCTTTTCTGTCATTGCGAACCTTCCTCTACTGTCATTGCGAGCGAAGCGCGGCAATCTAGTGGGTCGCAACCAACGGCCGCTGGGCTCCGCCACCCTACGGTCGTTCGCCCAGGAATCGAGATTGCCGCGGCCTTCGGCCTCGCAATGACGGTTGCTATGGTCGGTCATTGCGGGCCTTCCTCTACTGTCATTGCGAGCGAAGCGCGGCAATCTAGTGGGTCGCAACCAACGGCCGCTCGGCTCCACCATCCTACGGTCGTTCGCCCTGGAATCGAGATTGCCGCGTCGCTAACGCTCCTCGCAATGACAATTGCTATGGTCTGTCAATGCGGGCCTTCCTCTACTGTCATTGCGAGCGAAGCGCGGCAATCTCGTTGACCGCAACCAACGGCCGCTCGGCTCCGCCATCTCACGGTCGTTCGCCCAGGCATCGAGATTGCCGCGTCGCTACCGCTCCTCGCAATGACAGTTGCTATGGTCGGTCATTGCGAGCCTTCCTTTACTGTCATTGCGAGCGAAGCGCGGCAATCTAGTGGGTCGCAACCAACGGCCGCTCGGCTCCGCCACCATACGGTCGTTCGCCCAGGCATCGAGATTGCCGCGTCGCTACCGCTCCTCGCAATGACAGTTGCTATGGTCGGTCATTGCGAGCCTTCCTTTATTGTCATTGCGAGCGAAGCGCGGCAATCTCGTTGGCCGCAACCAACGGCCGCTCGGCTCCGCCACCCGACGGTCGTTCGCCCAGGCATCGAGATTGCCGCGTCGCTACCGCTCCTCGCAATGACAGTTGCTATGGTCGGTCATTGCGAGCCTTCCTTTATTGTCATTGCGAGCGAAGCGCGGCAATCTCGTTGGCCGCAACCAACGGCCGCTCGGCTCCGCCACCCGACGGTCGTTCGCCCAGGCATCGAGATTGCCGCGTCGCTACCGCTCCTCGCAATGACAGTTGCTATGGTCGGTCATTGCGAGCCTTCCTCTACTGTCATTGCGAGCGAAGCGCGGCAATCTCGTTGGCCGCAACCAACGGCCGCTCGGCTCCGCCATCTTACGGTCGTTCGCCCAAGCATAGAGATTGCCACGTCGCTAACGCTCCTCGCAATGACAATTGCTATGGTCGGTCATTGCGAGCCTTCCTTTACTGTCGTTGCGAGCGAAGCGCGGCAATCTCGTTGGCCGCAACCAACGGCCGCTCGGCTCCGCCATCTTACGGTCGTTCGCCCAGGCATCGAGATTGCCGCGTCGCTAACGCTCCTCGCAATGACAGTTGGGGGGCGCTCTTCGCAATGACAGTTGAGGGGCGCTCCTCGCAATGACCAGAACCGAGGGGCCGAATGAGCGACCGCAGGAAGGCGCCTGGCGGCCTTCGTCCTCGCAATGACAGTTGCTATGGTCTGTCATTGCGAGCGGAGCGCGGACAGTCGCCGGCCGCGGTCAGTCGCCGGCCGCCGCCAGGTGGCGTTCGGCGTGCGCGCGTTCGTGGTCCGTCTCGTCGGCGAACTCGTGGTCTTCGCAAGCCACCCAGCGCGAGCCATCGGCGAACCATTCCTTCTTCCAGATGGGAACGATGGTCTTGATGCGGTTCACCGCTTCGTGGCACGCCTCGAAAGCCTGCAACCGGTGGGGTGAGGCCACCGCCACCACCAGGCTGATCTGCCCAACGTCCACGCGGCCGGTGCGGTGGGCAATGGCGATGTCCTCGATGCCGTAATCGGCCCGCAGGCTGTCCCGAACCTCGTGCAGCTTCTTTACGGCCATCACGTCATAGGCTTCATATTCCAGCCGCGTGACTTCCTTGCCGCCATAGTTGTCGCGAGTGGTTCCCAGGAAGGTGACCACGGCCCCATTGCCATCCTGGCGAACTGAATCGGTGATTTCCGTCGGGTCCAATGGTTCTTCGGTTAGGATGATCATGGACTGCAGCCTCTGTTGGGGTAGTCGCCTGTTGGGATGGTCTTGCGCTAGGATGAGCGTCGGCTAGGATTGGCGTCGCCTAAGATCGGCGGTGGCGAAAAGGCGCCGACTAGAATCGGCCCCCACTGACCGGAGGGATCAGGCAAACTTCGTCGCCGGGTCGAAGTGGCAGGTCATCATCCGCGTATTCCGCGTTCACCGCCACCACGATGCGAACCTCGGGCGGGGCCAACCTGGGGTGGTCTCTTCTCACGGCGTCGGTGAGATCTCCCACCAACGCGCCGTCCGGCAGATCGACCGCCACCACGGAGGCTCCGGCCCGTTCCCGGTACAGGGCGAACAACCGAACGTCAAAACGCATAATAACCGGGATTATGGGCGAGGCGCCGGCGCGTTGTCAACGGGCGCCGAGGCCTCGAGCGCCTGGCGGGCAGCATCCCGCGAATGTCCTGAGGGGGGCGGCTCCCAAGCGACAGATCGAGGCGGAACGCCGTCGGGCTCATCTCAACTTGCCGCATCGCTATGGCAAGCCCGGGTGTTTCGCCGGCGCAACCCCCATGAAAAGCCGGGCATGAAAAGCCGGGTATCACCGGGCAGCCGCGGGCGTTGTTGACAGGGTTTCTGCCCGGCGCTAATATCCTTACACGTTGTTTGCTGTGATGGGGAGTAGTAAGCGGGGTACGGTCGCGTAGAGAGCCGACGGCTGGTGAAAGTCGGTGGACGGAACCGCAGAACTCGCCCCGGAGCGTCCGGCCTGAGAGTCCGCCTGATTCAGGCGACGATTGTAGGGCGGGCGGGTCGGCCCCGATATAGGCTGTGCACAAAGAGTTTCGAGTCTGGCCCGAACTTGAGGGCCGGCGCGGAAAAGAAGGGTGGTACCGCGGGAATTCAAACCCGTCCCTTCGGGGGGGCGGGTCATTTTTATGCTCCGCCGATGCAGGATCCAGGCAACACCAGGAGATGCCAACGATGGAAATGACCGGGGCCGAGATAATTTGCGAAAGCCTCCTGCGCGAAGGCGTGGACACCATATTCGGGTTGCCCGGCGGCGCTGTACTGCCTTTTTACGGCGCGCTTTCCGGATACCCCCAGTTGCGCCACATCCTGGTACGGCACGAACAGGCAGCCGCTATGGCGGCCGACGGTTACGCCCGCGCCACCGGCAAGGTCGGCGTGTGTTCGGCGACCTCCGGACCCGGCGCTACCAACCTGGTCACTGGGTTGGCCTCAGCCCAAATGGACTCGGTGCCCATCGTCTGCATCACCGGACAGGTGCCCCGTCCCGCCATCGGCCGCGACGCGTTCCAAGAAACGGACATCACCGGCATCACCCTGCCCGTCACCAAGCACAACTACCTGGTGATGGACGTGCGCGACATCGCCCCGGTGATCAAAGAAGCGTTCTACATCGCCCGAACCGGACGGCCCGGACCGGTTCTGATCGATGTACCGAAGGACATCTTGGCCGGCGAAAAGACCGAATTCGAATGGCCCGAGTCAATCGAGTTGCCGGGCTACACCCCGCCAGGCGAAGCCGAACCCGCGCAGGTGGCCGCCGCCGCCCGTTTGATCAACGAAGCCGAACGCCCTGTGATCCTGGCTGGACACGGTGTGCTGATTTCCCGGGCCTGGGATGAACTGCGGCAGCTGGCAGAGAAGGCGCAGATCCCGGTCATCACCACTCTGCTCGGCATCAGCGCTCTGCCCACTGACCACATCCTCAACATGGGTATGCCGGGGATGCACGGCATGGCCTACGCCAGCTTGGCCATAGACCGCTCCGATCTGGTGATCGCCCTGGGCGCGCGGTTCGACGACCGGGTAACCGGCCGCCTCTCCGACTTCGCGCCCCAGGCCAAGATAATCCACTTCGACGTCGACCCCAGCGAGTTCAACAAGAACGTGGTGGCGGACGCGCCGGTGCTGGGCGACCTGAAAGCCAGCCTGCGCGCCCTGATCGGCCAGGTTCAATCAAACGTGCACCTGGACTGGATCAGGGAGACCGACCGGATGCGGGCCGAGCATCCTTCCCTATTCATACGCAAATCCGATGAACTGCTGCCCCAGCAGGTGTTGAAGGAACTGTCGGACTTCACGGGCGGCGAAAGCATTATCGTCACCGGAGTTGGCCAGCATCAGATGTGGGCGGCTCAGCACTACGGATACAAAGAACCCAATTCCCTGATCACGTCGGGCGGCAGCGGAGCCATGGGGTTCGAGGTGCCGGCCGCGTTGGGAGCCAAGGTGGGCCGGCCCGACAAGACCGTGTGGTCCATCGCCGGCGACGGCGGGTTCCAGATGACCCTTTGCGACCTGGCCACCGCGGTGGAGAACAACATCGACGTGAAGTACGCCATCCTGAACAATGGGTCGTTGGGCATGGTGCGACAGTGGCAGGACTTCTTCTACGAAAAAGACTTTTTCGCCACCATCTACAGCGGCAACCCGGACTTCGTAAAACTTGCCGAAGCCTACGGCATCCGGGGCATCCGGGTAACGAAGCAGGAGGAAGTCGCCGGGGCGATTCAGGAAGCCATGGAGACGCCCGGCCCGGTGGTGGTGGATTTCGTCGTGAAAGAAGACGAGTTCGTGTACCCGATGATCCCGGCCGGCGAATCGGTGCACGAAATGCTGGAAGAGCCCGAAGTTGAGGGGGTCGCCATTGAAACCGCATAACGCTCAACAGCACACCATCGTTGCTTTGGTGCATGATCGCCCCGGCGTTCTGGCGCGGATCGCCAGCCTCTTCCGACGGCGCGGCTTCAACATCGCCAGCCTGGCCGTGGGCGCCAGCGAACAGCCGGGCCTGTCTCGCCTCACCTTCGTGGTCACCGGCGACCAGTACACCGTCGAACAGGCAACCCGCCACCTGGACAAATTGATCGACGTGGTGAAGGTATCCAACATTTCGGATGAAGACACGGTGGCTCGCGAATTGGCGCTGATCAAGGTGCGCGCCACGCCTTCAAACCGCACCGAAATCCTGGAAATGGCGAACCTGTTCCGGGCTAAAATCGTGGACGTGGGCGCCCGTTCCCTGGTGATCGAAACCACCGGTGAGGAGGACAAGGTCGACGCGCTGTACGACCTGCTCCGGCCCTTTGGCATCCTGGAACTGATGCGCACCGGCCGGGTCGCCATGGTGCGCGGCAAGACCGGCGGACGCATCAGCGACGACGTGGGCGCCGACATGACGATTATGGGACGGAACGGCGTCGCCGCGCAGCCGGCCGGCTCTGTCCCCGGACACTACGAAGGGGTCTAACCAAACACGCCCGGCGCCCCTGGCGAACCTACGGGCCCACAGAGGATTGATCAGAATGGCAGTGAATATCTACACCGAGAAAGACGCCGACATGTCGTTCCTGGCCGGCAAAACCGTCGGCATGGTCGGCTACGGCAGCCAGGGACACGCCCACGCCCTGAACCTGCACGATAGCGGGGTCAAGGTGATGGTGGGCCTGTACGAAGGCAGCGCCAGCCGCCAGGCGGCCCGGGACGCCGGCCTCGAAGTCGGCAGCGTGGCCGAGGTGGCCAGGGCCGCCGACGTGCTGATGGTGGCGATTCCCGACCACGTTCAGAAGGACGTGTACCGGGAAGAGATCGAACCCAACCTGGCGCCAGGATCATCCTTGATGTTCGCCCACGGGTTCACCATCCATTACAAGTTCGTCGTGCCGCCGCCGTCGGTGGACGTGATGATGATCGCCCCCAAGGCGCCGGGACACCGTATGCGCGAACACTTCGTGGAGCAGGGTATCGGAGTGCCGTGCCTGCTGGCGGTGCATCAGGACGCCACCGGCAACGCCAAGAACATCGCCCTAGCCTACGCCGCCGGCATCGGTTGCGCCCGCGCCGGCGTGCTGGAAACCACGTTCAAGGACGAAACCGAAAGCGACCTGTTCGGCGAACAGTCCGTGCTGTGCGGCGGCGTTACAGCGCTGATCAACCTGGCCTTCGAAACGCTGGTGGAACGCGGCTACCCGCCTGAAATCGCCTACTTCGAATGCCTGCACGAACTGAAGATGATCGTTGACCTGATTCAGCAGGGCGGCTTCAACTACATGCGCTACTCGGTCAGCGACACCGCCGAGTACGGCGACCTGACCCGAGGAACCCGGGTGGTGGACGACCACGTTCGCGACAACATGCACCGGGTGCTAGACGACATCCAAAGCGGCTCCTTCGCCCAGGAATGGATGGCGGAATGCGATGAGGGACGGCACAACTTCCTGCGCCTGCGCCAGGAGGCGCGCACCAGCCGCATCCACGAGGTGGGCCGGGGACTGCGCGAAATCATGCCGTGGTTGAACCCCAGGGAAATCGAGTGATCGACCGCTGGTTCGATTCTCATCACCGCCGGGGAGGCATCCGCGATTCTGTATCCCAATTGGCGCATGCGAAACGTACGAGGTGACATGATGAAAATGGAGGTACTGTGCAGAGCAGTTCACCATCGCAGTCTGGTCTTGGCAGGGCTGGCTGCGGTGGACTGCGTGGGCCTGCCGCGCCTTTCCGTTGAAGTTCCCCAGGTGAAGTCCCCCAGGTGAAGTCTCCATAGGTGAAGTCCGCACGGGACCGTAATGGCCGCGACTTTGCGGACAACGCCAACCGCGCCCATCGTTGCGCTGATCCCTCTGGGCGCGCCACCCTACTGAAGGAAAGGAACCAAAATGGTTGCACAGGTAAAGTTTCTGGATACCACCCTGCGCGATGGTGAACAGTCTGCCGGCATCGGCATGACGGTGGAAGAAAAACTGCAAATCGCGCGCCAACTGGCCCGGCTGAAGGTCGATATCATCGAGGCCGGCTTTGCCGCCAGCTCGCCCGGCGATTTTGAGGCCGTGTCCCGAATCGCCAACGAAGTGGAAGGCCCCATCATCTGCTCGCTGTCCCGGGCCGTGGCCGGGGATGTGGACGCGGCTTGGAACGCTATCAAAGGCGCCAAAAAACCCCGAATTCACGTGTTCTTGTCTTCGTCCGAGATCCACCAGATGCACCAGCTGCGGAAGGATCGCGAAGACGTGATGACCATGGCCGTGGATATGGTCGCCCGCGCCAAGAGCTACTGCGAGGACGTTGAATTCTCGCCCATGGACGCCACCAGAACCAACTCCGAATACCTCTACCGGATGCTGGAAGAGGTGATCAAGGTCGGGGCAACCACCATCAACGTGGCCGACACCGTGGGCTACGCGATTCCGTCAGATTTCCAAACCATGCTGCGCGACATCCAGGGAAATGTCCGGGGCATCGAGAACGTCACCCTTTCGGTGCACTGCCACAACGACCTGGGGCTGGCCGTGTCCAACAGCCTGGCGGCAATCGAAGCCGGCGCCCGGCAGGTCGAGGGTTGCATCAACGGCATAGGCGAACGCGCGGGCAACGCCTCCCTAGAAGAGATCATCATGGCGCTGGACACCCGCAAGGACCTGTTCGGCGTCGAGCTGAACGTGGACACCACGCAGATCTACCCCAGCAGCCGCCTGGTGAGCCGCATTACCGGAATGAACGTACAGGCCAACAAGGCCATCGTGGGCGAAAACGCCTTCCGACACGCCTCAGGCATCCACCAGGACGGCGTGCTCAAGGATCGATCAACCTATGAAGTGATGCAGCCCGAACGCGTCGGTCTGCCGCCCGACGTTCAGCTGGTCTTGGGCAAACTCAGCGGCCGCGCCGGATTGCAGGCGCGACTTGAGGCCCTGGGCTACTCGCTGGACCGGGAAGAAATCACGGGCGTTTACCAACGCTTCCTGGAATTGGCCGACAAGAAGAGCGAGATCACGGATCGCGATCTGGAAGTCCTGATGGACGAGGCGAACCGCTCCGCGTCGGAACCTGTCACATATTCTCTGGAAACCGTGTATTTCACCGGCGGAGATAAGGACATCCCCACCGCTACCGTGCGTCTCATCGGCCCCGATGGCGAGGCCCACACCGACGCCTCCACAGGCAACGGCCCGGTGGACGCCGTGTGCCGCGCCATAGACCGGGTGGTGGGCACCACCGCAACGGTGACCGACTTCCAGGTTCAGGCCGTTACGGAAGGCCGGGATTCCGTCGGCTCGGTGTCCATGCGCATTGAAAACAGCGGCCGGGTGTTCTCCGGTCGCGGAGCCAACACGGACATCGTGGTTGCCAGCGCCCAGGCGTACCTGAGCGCGGTGAACCGGCTGCTGGCGGCCGACGAAGAAGCGTCGTTGCCAGCGGTGGGAACCACCCCGGATTAGGCTTGGCTCCGGGGACTAGGCTTGGCTCCGGGGACTAGGCTGAACTCAAGCCAACCACCCTGATTGGGGAGCGCATTGCGTAGGGGCGGGTTCCACAACCCGCCCCTAATTTTCGGTCAACGCCAACGACCGTGGCGAAGATGGTCAGGAACCCGCCCTCGCGTCGCTGGCGGGCTTTGCCAATACGGGATCTGCCAATGCGAGCTCTGCAAACACAGGCTCTGCCGGTAAACCTTACAGCAGCGGCATTTGCATCGACAAGTCTACCGGGGTAGCGTTCTTGCCCAGGTGCGTAGCGGCGTAACCCAGCTGGCGCAGGCGAGCGGCCAGGTCGGGAAAGCCAAACACGGTGTACACCCGGCGAGGTTGCGCCGCCTCCACGTAGGCCAGCAGGTCGTTGAAATCCGCGTGGTCGCTGTAGGGCAGGCTGGAATCGCCGGGGCGTCCTCGGCCCCAGGGCTTGGCTCCTTTGCCGGCAGCCCATCCGGTGAGTTCCAGATAACGCGCCGGACGACCCGCCGGCAACCGCTGCCCAATCGCATCCCGGGATTTCCTGCCCGGCGGGAAGAGCAGTACCTCGCCGTCGCGGTACTGGCCATCGAACGCGCGGTAGGTTCCGGGGAACCTGACGCCGATTGACTCGTACCGGGCGGCAATTTCGTACACGCCCTCCTCGCACGCCACCGGGAACCCAGCGGAGAGCAGATGATGCAGGGCCTCCTGAGCCTTGCCCAGTCGCCAACCCAGAACCACCGGGGTCGCCCCTTGGTCAAGCCACCGGCCGATCACGCGCCGGGCCGTGGCAATGGATTCCTCCTGGGGCGGGAACACGTAGCGGGGATGTCCGTAGGTGCTTTCGATGACCAGGACATCGCAGGGGACGATTTCCGCCGGCTCGTTGATGGGCGACGGTTGCGTCCGCAGGTCTCCGGTGTAGAGGAGTCGCTCTCCGGTAGCGCGGCTGGTCACCAGCGTCTGGGCGGACCCGAGGCAATGGCCGGCCGGGTGGAAGGTTAACGTGTAGTCGGGCGTTTCCAGTGGCTCGCCGTATTTCAATTCAATGGGCTGAGAACGGCTGAAGTAGTCGCCCAACAAAATTCGGGTTTCCGGGGTCAGGGTCGGGCGGTCGTGCCGGGCAACGTGGTCGGAATGAGCGTGGGACACGACCGAAGCGTTGCGCTTGCGCTGGCAGTCCAACCACAGGTCCAGCTGCGGCAGATAAACTCCACGGTCGAATGCCACGTCCAAAATTTGGAGCCCTCGAACTGCTGGGCTGGCGAGTCGATCTCCCAGTTAAGCCACGGGGCGCCCCGAAAACCAAGGTGCAGCGCCCACAAGGCCATTGGGCGTCCGCAAAGCTATTGGGCGCCCGCAAGGCTATTGGGCGACCATCGCGCCAGCCTCATGCGGACTGGGAAAACAAGCAAAAATGGTGGAGACGGGGGAGAGTCGCACTCCCCGTCCAGAAACTCCCCTGATCGGATCTGCTACAAGCTTGTTCGGCGCTTTAGTCTCGCTGCCGCCGACTCTCGCCGACGGGATTCGGCAGCGGCCAGCCGATGAAATCTGTGGCCCCGGTTATCGGCGTCGCTGGGGTAGCATCCCGGAATGATTGGTCGTCCGCTTCCCGGCTTCCGGGCCTACCGGTGGCAGACGTAGCCGCGACTAGGCGGCTAGAGCGAATTCACGTTCGCCAGTTAGTTGTTCGCCACCGTTTTTAGCGAGGGCAGCGGCAGCCTCGGCCTGCAATCCGTCAGAGACCGCTCCTGTCGAACCTACGCGTCCCCAACTATCGATCCCATCAACCAAAGCGGCTCATGGGAACTTCCATATGATACCACCTCCGTGGCCAGGTAGGCAAAAGAGCCGTGCGCGTCCGCGCCACCGTTTTCCAACACCCGCGATCCCGGGGCGCGTTTCCCCCGCAGCCATCGCGAGCGGCGCCGCCTCGTTGCGATTGCGACGAGCGTTACCCACGGAGCCATCGCAGGGAGACGCCAGCGCGGGGGCATCCGTTGGCCGCAGGAACGACGCAAAGAGCGAACGGCCGTTATCGATGGCCAACGATCTTGATGACGAACGATCTAAATGACCACCTAGGACGCTGGCCACCCAAGACGCTGCGCTGCGTCGCCCGCATGGGAGACGCAAGGCGTGATCCCCCCGCCAAGACGGCCCAAAGCTGCCTGTGCCGACAGCCGACTGGGACGAGCGCTGGCAGGTTCAAAAAATCAGGGCGAATTCGGTGTTGACAACGGGCCGGCGATGGAGTAAAGTAGCCGAACGCTATCGGCGTTGACGGCGTTCAGCCTCCGGCGGCAGCGGGAAATTTAACAGTTGAATAGTGGAAGGAAGTAAGGTTCTCATTAAGAGAGTTTGATCCTGGCTCAGGGTGAACGCTGGCGGCGCGCTTAATGCATGCAAGTCGAGCGTGATCGTGGCTTCGGCCACAATGATAAAGCGGCAGACGGCTGAGTAACGCGTGAGTAATCTGCCCTCCGGTGGGGTATAGCCTCGGGAAACTGAGGATAATCCCGCATACGACCTGCATCCCTTGGGGTGTAGTTGAAAGGCTTCGGTCGCCGGAGGAGGAGCTCGCGTCCTATCAGGTAGTTGGTGAGGTAATAGCTCACCAAGCCAATGACGGGTAGCTGGTCTGAGAGGATGACCAGCCAGAGGGGGACTGAGAACGGCCCCCACTCCTACGGGAGGCAGCAGCAGGGAATCTTGGGCAATGGGCGAAAGCCTGACCCAGCGACGTCGCGTGGGGGACGAAGGCCTTAGGGTTGTAAACCCCTTTTCCGAGGGAAGATACCAGACGGTACCTCGGGAATAAGCCCCGGCTAACTACGTGCCAGCAGCCGCGGTAATACGTAGGGGGCAAGCGTTACCCGGAATCACTGGGCGTAAAGTGCGCGTAGGCGGTTGGATAAGTCTCTTGTGAAAGCTCCCGGCTCAACTGGGAGAGGTCAAGGGATACTATTCGACTGGAGGACAGCAGAGGTAAGCAGAATTCCCGGTGTAGCGGTGGAATGCGTAGATATCGGGAGGAACACCAGTGGCGAAAGCGGCTTACTGGGCTGTATCTGACGCTGAGGCGCGAGAGCGTGGGGAGCAAACTGGATTAGATACCCAGGTAGTCCACGCCCTAAACGATGGATACTAGGTATGGGGGGTATTGACCCCCTCCGTGCCGTAGCTAACGCGTTAAGTATCCCGCCTGGGGACTACGGCCGCAAGGCTAAAACTCAAAGGAATTGACGGGGGCCCGCACAAGCGGTGGAGCGTGTGGTTTAATTCGATGCTAAGCGAAGAACCTTACCTGGGCTTGACATGTTGGTAGTAGAAGCCTGAAAGGGTGACGACCCCGGGGTAACTCGGGGAGCCATCACAGGTGCTGCATGGCTGTCGTCAGCTCGTGCCGTGAGGTGTTGGGTTAAGTCCCGCAACGAGCGCAACCCTCGTCGCTAGTTACACTCTTTAGCGAGACAGCCTCCCGCAAGGAGGAGGAAGGTGGGGACGACGTCAAGTCATCATGGCCCTTATGCCCAGGGCTACACACACGCTACAATGGTCGGTACAATGGGTCGCCAAAGCGCGAGCTGGAGCCAATCTCATCAAAGCCGACCCCAGTTGGGATTGCAGGCTGAAACCCGCCTGCATGAACGCGGAATCGCTAGTAACCGCAGGTCAGCATACTGCGGTGAATACGTTCCCGGGCCTTGTACACACCGCCCGTCACGTCATGGAAGCCGAGAACGATTGAAGTCGCTGAGCTAACCCGCAAGGGAGGCAGGCGCCGAGGTCGGGTTCGGTAACTGGGACGAAGTCGTAACAAGGTAGCTGTACCGGAAGGTGCGGCTGGATCACCTCCTTTTCAGGGAGACCTATGGTCGTTGACCGCCTAACCGCGCGATTCGATCCACTCCCAGGTCAATCAACGGACGTTCCTGCCTATCGGCTGGTCAGGTCGAGGCCTCCGGCTTCCCGCAGTCATGACGCAGGTCCCCTGTGAAAATCCGTTGCATCCGGCGATTCGACCGGAAACAATCTCAAACTTTCTTGCTTCCTTTCACTAATCAACTGTTAAAGCCAACCACCATAAACCGGGCCTCTCCACAGAAGCCCGGTTTTGCTTTGCCCCAAATCGGCAGTATAGTATCCTCCTATCCTCAACTACGCGGCGAACCGCGCCTGCCCGTCTGCCATGCGTATTACCGACCTAGGCGAATTCGGCCTGATCGATCTGGTCCAACAATGGACCAAATCCGCCTGCCCGGACCCGGATCGTCTGAACCCGGATTGCCCGAACCCGGATTGCCCGAACCCGGATTGCCCGAACCCGGATTGCCCGAACCCGGATTGCCCGAACCCTGATCGAGGGACGATTGCCACCCCTACGTATCGCCTCGTGACGCCCAACGGGGACGACGCGGCCGCCGTGGCCTTTGCAGGCCCCGTCGTCGAACTTTACACCACCGACACCATGGTCGATGGCATTCACTTCACCGCGTCCACCACACCCTGGCGCGACCTGGGGTGGAAGGCCTTAGCCTCCAACATCAGCGACATCGCCGCGATGGGTGGCGACCCGTCGGTGGCCCTGATCACCTTGGGTCTCCCACCAGAGACCCTCGTGGACGACGTGCGCGCCCTGTATCAGGGCATGACCGACATCTGTCGCCAGTTCGGCGCGTGTATCGTCGGTGGCGATATGGTGCGTTCCCCAGTCGCCTTCGTCACCGTTGCTCTCACCGGCATCGCTGCAGGGACCCCAATGGTCCGTACCGCAGCGCAGCTGGGGCATCTCATTGGAGTTACCGGGCCCGTGGGAGGGTCGGCTGGCGGTCTGCGCCAACTCCTGGAGGGAACCGCCGCTTCTGCCGCGGAACCGTCGCCCTTGGTGACGCAACACCGGCGCCCCCATCCGCACGTGTCGGCGGGGCGAACGCTGGTGGCCGCCGGCGTCGCCTCGGCAATGGACGTGAGCGATGGCCTGGCCGACGACCTGGGCAAGCTTTGTTACGCCAGCGGGGTCGCCGCCACCATCTTCGCCCACCAGACGCCGGTATTGCCGTCGCTGCGCGCCGCGTTCCCAGACGACTGGCTGGCCCTGGCGCTGTACGGTGGCGAGGATTACGTCATCCTCTTCACGGCTCCGCAGGATATAATGGACGTCGCCATGGCTGCGCTCCCAGAAGGCGCTGCGGTGGTGGGCAAAATCACCGAAGGAGAGCCGGGCGCCGTGACGATACTGGACGAATCGGGCGTCCAGATACCCGCAGCCGGCGGAGGCTGGGATCATTTCGCCGACTGACCCAACATGCCTAGCAATATCCTCATACACACCGACACCGCCGAAGCCACCCGTCAGGTCGGGCGGATCATTGGAGAAGCCGCCTCACCGGGGGACGTCTATCTGCTCACCGGGCCCCTGGGCGCCGGCAAGACCTGCCTCACGCAGGGCATTGCCCGCGGGCTCAATGTCGACGGCTACGCTCGCAGCCCCACCTTCGTGCTGATGACCCGATACCAGGGCCGTCTGGTTCTGCACCATGCCGACCTCTACCGGATAGACAGCACGGCGGAGGCCTGGGACCTGGGGTTTGAAGACATCGTGTCGGCCGGCGAGGACATCCTCATCGTGGAATGGGCGGACCGGGCCCCCGACATCTTTCCCGACCATGCTCTCTGGATAGACCTGGACTACGCGTTGGACGAATCCGGCGCCCCGTGCGAAGTGATCCCTGATGAGGATGGCAGCGTCCCGGCGCGCCACGTCATTTCGATTTCCGACGCGCCGGACCGTTTCGCCAACTTGCTGCAAAGGCTGGAGGCAATCGCAGGCTGATGATCCTCTCCATCGACACCTCGTCGCGTCACGGAGGGGTTGCCCTCGCCGACACGGATGGCTTGGTAATGGAGGCCCGGTTGTGGCTTTCGTCGGCGAACCATACGGCGCAACTGGCGCCCGCCATCGCCGAACTGCTAAAGTCCCGAGGCGCCCAAGCCGCGGATTTGGATGGAGTGGCGGTTGCCCTGGGCCCGGGGCCGTTCAGCGCTTTGAGAGTGGGCGTCAGCGCCGCCAAGGGCTTGGCCATGGCGGTTGGCTTCCCCATCATTGGCGTTGACACGCTGGAGTTGGAGGCGTGGCCCAACCTGACCCCGGACGGCATCGCCGCAGCCTGGTTGGACGCCGGCCGCAATGAAATCGCCGTGGGTTGGTTCGCCGGCAATGGCGAACGGATCCGCGATGATGAAATCGCCGACCCGGAAACGCTGCTGGCCCAAGCATCCACGCTGCCCAATGGGCCGCTGATCTACTGCGGTGAAGCGGCTCACGGGCGGCGGGACATGATCGCCAACCCCGAAAACCCGACCGACCCGCTGCGTCCCGCCACGGTGGCCGCCTGGACCCCGGCCAATCGCATTTGGGCGTTGTCTCGCGTCGCCGCCCAACGTCTGCGGCGGGCCGAAACCGACGACCTGGCCACCCTGCAGCCCTATTACCTGCGAATGCCAACCATCGGCGTCGCCAAGCAACGGGGCCGGGTTAGGCAGGGACGGACGCCCGCATCTTCACCTCAAACCTGATAGGAGACCATCAACTCAATGGAACGAACCTTCGTCGCAATCAAACCCGACGGCGTGCAGCGCGGCCTGATCGGAGACGTGATCTCCCGACTGGAACGGCGTGGCCTCAAACTGGTCGCCATCCGCATGATGCAGGTGGACGAGGATTTGGCCAGCCGCCACTACGCGGAACACGTCAGCCGCCCTTTCTTCGCCTCGCTGGTGTCCTTCATCACTTCCGGGCCGATCGTCGCCATGATCTGGGAAGCCAACAACGCGGTGGCTCTGGCTCGCCAGACCATGGGAGCCACCAACCCCGGCGAGGCCTCGCCAGGGACCATACGCGGCGACTTTGGCGTTGACATTGGCCGGAACATCGTCCACGGTTCGGACAGCCTTGAGTCCGCCGGGCGCGAGATTGGCCTGTTCTTCGGCCAGGACGGAGGCTTGAATTATCCGCGCAGTTCCGACCCCTGGATCACAGAATCCTGACCACCTGAGGAGCCCGGCTCCACAGCCGTTCCAAGCCGAAGAAATCCCGTTCTTCGGGGCCGAATATGTGAATCACCACGTCGGCGAAATCCAAAAGCACCCACCCGGACGCCGGGGCGCCCTCCCGATGATGGCGGGCCGCTCCGGCTCCCTTCATGGCGTTGGTCAGATCTTCTTCGAGCGCTTCTATCTGACGCACGGAATCCGCCGTCATCACCACGAAGTAGTCGGCAAACGTCGATAATCGCCTCAGATCCATCATGACGATGTCGGTGGCCAACTTCTCGGCCGCGACGTCGACGGCAAGGCGGGCCACTTCGCTGGGATCAATGGCTTCAGTGGGATTGATGGCTTCGGTAGTCGTCATCTGCACGTGTTCCGCCCGCGCTTGACGGCGGTGGCTTCCCGGATTTGAGGTTCGCCGGTTCGAAGGTTCACTGGTTCGAAGGTTCAGTCCAAGCAGTATAGGGGCAGACCGGCTTTCCTTGCAATCCCCACCGATTGTGATATATTACACAAGTCAATTTTCGCGCGGCTCGGCTATGTCGCTTTGCGCCAGCGGGTTGAGATTCGCTCTCAATGTCCTGCCGGCTGCTTTTCATTTGTTTTGTGCACGGTGCGGTTATGAATTCGCTCAAAGAACTGGCCCATTCCGGCGGTTTGTACTCGCCGGAGCAAGAGCACGACGCCTGTGGCGTCGGCATGGTAGCCAACATCAAGGGCGATAAGACCCACTCCATCATCACCGAATCGCTGCAGGTGCTCGACAACCTGGGGCATCGCGGCGCGTCCGGTTCCGATCCCGAAACTGGCGACGGCGCTGGCATCCTGGTGCAAATGCCCGACGCTTTCTTCCGCAAGGTTGCGCCAGCCGCCGGAATTACCCTGCCGCCAGAGGGCGAATACGGCGTGGGCATGGTGTTCCTGCCTCAGGATGATTCCGCCCAGGCAGCCTGCGTGTCCCACATTGAGGACGTGATCGCCAGGGAGGGCCTCAAACTCTTGGGGTGGCGCGACGTGCCCCTGAACCATAACGAAATCGGGCGAGACGCCAGATCCGTGTGTCCCGCCATCAGGCAGTTTTTCGTGGGCAAAGGCTCGGCGCACACGCCGGACCGGGCGGCCTTCGAACGCAAACTGTACGTAACGCGCAAGGTCATCTCAAACACCCTGGGCGCAACCGGAATCAGCGAAGACGACGCCGACTTCTTCTACGTGTGCAGCCTGAGCTGCAACACCGTGGTCTATAAGGGCCTGCTGGTATCCTACCAACTCGCCCGCTTCTATTTGGACCTGAACGACGATTCCATGGTGTCCGCATTCGCCCTGGTGCACTCCCGTTTCAGCACCAATACCCTGGGACACTGGAGACTTGCCCACCCCTACCGCTATCTCGCCCACAACGGGGAGATCAACACGTTGCGCGGCAACATCAACTGGATGCACGCCCGCGAGCAACAGTTCAGCTCTCCGCTTTATGGCGACGACGTGCGCAAACTGGCCCCGATCTGCGACCCCACGGCCAGCGACACCGCCAGCTTCGACAACGCGTTGGAACTGCTGGTGATGACCGGTCGGGACCTGGCCCATGCCATGCTGATGATGATACCTGAAGCCTGGGGCCAGCACGAAACCATGCCGCAGGAAAAGAAGGATTTCTACGAGTACCACTCCGGCATGATGGAACCGTGGGATGGACCAGCCATGATGCTGGCCACCGACGGCAAGGATGTCTGCGCAGTCCTGGATCGCAACGGCTTGCGCCCCTTCCGGTACACCATCACCCACGGCGACAAACTGGTCATGGCGTCGGAGACCGGAGTGCTGGACATTCCCCCCGAAGACGTGAAAGAGAAGGGCCGCCTACAGCCGGGCCGCATGTTCCTGGTCAGTTTCGACGAGGGCCGCATCATCGGCGACGAAGAGCTGAAGCACACCCTGGCCTCCCGCCGGCCCTACGGCCAATGGCTGAAAGACAATAAGGTGGCGCTGGAAGACCTCCCCGAAGCGCGTCCCGAACCGTCTGCCGGCGGCGCCAACCTCCGACAGCAGCAGCGCGCCTTCGGTTACACCATCGAAGAACTGCGGATGCTCACCACCCCCATGGCCGCCGCTGGCTACGAAGCGGTGGGATCCATGGGCAACGATGCCGCGTTGGCCGTTCTATCCGACCAAAATCGTTCGCTCTTCGACTATTTCAAGCAGCTATTCGCGCAGGTTTCCAACCCGCCGCTGGACGCTATACGGGAAGAACTGGTCACCTCCCTGGAGGCCTTCGTCGGCAGCGAACAAAACCTGTTCGAGGAGACTCCACTGCACTGCCGCCAGCTTCGGCTCAAGTCGCCGCTGGTCACCGACGAAGAACTCGCTCGAATCCGCGCCCTGGATCTGCCTGGCCTGTCGTCGATTACCCTGTCCACCCTGTTCCCAGTGGAACCGGGTTCGCTGCAGTCGGCGTTGGACAGCCTTTGCGCGGCGGCCTCCCAAGCCATCGAAGACGGCTATAACATCATCATCCTTTCGGACCGCGGCGTGGACGCGAACCACG
This sequence comes from Dehalococcoidia bacterium, assembly GCA_965221295.1. Classification (GTDB taxonomy): domain Bacteria; phylum Chloroflexota; class Dehalococcoidia; order Lucifugimonadales; family UBA3495; genus Bin87. The sequence continues at coordinate 665,210 of OZ244879.1, forward strand.
CGCCCATCCCCAGCCTGCTGGCCACCAGCGCCGTTCACCACCACCTGATCCGCTCTGGCGCCCGCACCCGGGCGGGCTTGGTGGTTGAGTCAGGCGAGGCTAGGGAAGTGCAGCATTTCTGCCTGCTGGTGGGCTACGGCGCCGGCGTCGTCAACCCGTACCTCGCGCTGGAATCAGTGCGCGATCTGGCGGAACGCGGCGAACTGAACGGCGCCAAGCCGGACTATGCCGTGTCCAACTTCATCAAAGCCAACGAAAAAGGCATCCTCAAGGTGATGTCCAAGATGGGCATCTCAACGGTGCAATCCTACCGGGGCGCCCAGATCTTCGAGGCCATCGGCCTCAACGACGATCTGATTGATCGCTACTTCACCCGCACTCCCTCCAGGATCCAGGGTATCGGCTTGGATGTGGTAGAGGAGGAAGCCCTCCAACGGCACCGTTCCGCCTTCAATGATCCCTATGTTCCCGGTATGCAGGAACTGGACATGGGAGGACAGTACCAATGGCGCCGCCACGGCGAATTCCACCAGTGGAATCCCGAGGCCATCGCCAAGCTACAGTACGCCACCGCTTCCAACAATCCTCAAGCCTACCGGGAATTCGCCGACGACGTGAACGACCAAAGTCGCAAAATGGCCACCCTGCGGGGCCTTCTGGAATTCAAGGATGGCCAACCCATTCCCATTGAGGAGGTTGAGCCCGCGGTCGAAATCGTCAAACGCTTCGCCACCGGAGCCATATCCCTAGGTTCCATCAGCCGCGAAGCCCACGAGACCATGGCCATCGCCATGAACCGCCTCGGCGGCCGCAGCAACACCGGCGAGGGCGGAGAGGATTATCGCCGCTATGCCCCGGACGATAATGGCGACCGCCGCTCCAGCGCTATCAAGCAGGTGGCGTCCGGGCGCTTTGGCGTAACCCCTAACTACCTGGTCAACGCCACCGACCTGCAAATCAAGATGGCCCAGGGCTCCAAGCCCGGAGAGGGCGGTCAACTGCCCGGACACAAGGTTGACGAATACATCGGGTGGGTTCGCCATACCACGCCTGGCGTGGAGTTGATCTCGCCGCCTCCTCACCACGATATCTATTCCATCGAAGACCTGGCCCAGCTGATTCACGACCTTAAGAACGTCAACCCGGAAGCCCGCATCCACGTCAAACTGGTGTCCGAAGTGGGCGTGGGCACCATCGCCGCCGGCGTCTCCAAGGGCCACGGCGATGTGGTGTTGATCAGCGGACACGACGGTGGAACCGGCGCGTCGCCTGAATCTTCCATCAAGCACGCCGGCCTGCCCTGGGAATTGGGCGTCGCGGAAACCCAACAGGTGCTGGTCGCCAACGACCTGCGGGGCCGCATCGTGGTGCAAACCGACGGTCAGTTGAAAACCGGCCGCGATGTCGCCATCGCCGCCCTGCTTGGCGCCGAAGAGTTCGGCATGGCCACCGCCGCTCTCATCGTCAACGGCTGCATCATGCTCAGAAAGTGCCACCTGAACACCTGCTCGGTGGGCATCGCAACCCAGGACCCGGAGTTGCGCAAGCGGTTCAACGGACAGCCTGGCCACCTGGTGAATTACTTCTACTTCGTGGCGGAAGAACTGCGAACCATCATGGCCGAACTCGGCTTCCGCACCGTCGCCGAGATGGTCGGCAGGGTGGACAAGCTCGAGACCCGCAAGGCCATCGACCACTGGAAAGCGTCCGGCATTGACCTTTCCAGGTTGCTCACGATTCCCCCACAAGCCGGGCGCGTACAGACCTATTGTTGCATGGAACAGGACCACGGCTTGCGCAAGGCCTTGGACCATCAACTCATCGCTCAGGCGCAGCCGGCTATCGACCAGGGCGCTCCCGTGGAGATCAACCTGCCCGTGCGCAACGCCAACCGCACCGTGGGCGCCATGCTCAGCGGCCGGGTCGCCCGCAAGTACGGAGAAGACGGCCTGCCCGACGATACCATCAGGATCAACCTGCAAGGCTCTGCGGGGCAGAGCTTCGGCGCGTTCCTGGCGCCTGGAGTGTCCATCAACCTGGCTGGCGACACCAACGACTACATGGGCAAGGGCATCGGCGGCGGCCGCATCGTCATCGTGCCGCCCGAGGGTTCCGGCTTCGTGCCCGAAGACAACATCATCATCGGCAACGTAGCCCTCTACGGAGCCACCGGCGGAGACGTGTTCATACGAGGTCGCGCCGGCGAGCGGTTCGCCGTCCGCAACAGCGGCGCGCGCGCGGTGGTCGAAGGGATCGGCGACCACGGCTGCGAGTACATGACCGGCGGAATCGTGGCCGTCATCGGCAGCGCCGGGCGCAACTTCGCCGCCGGCATGAGTGGCGGCGTCGCCTTCGTATATGACCCAGATGGCGATTTTCACATCCGCTTCAACGACGGGATGGCCGACTTGGAAGACCTGACCGAACCGGAAGACATCGAACTCCTTCGCGGTCTCCTGGCGGAACACCTGGAACGCACCGGCAGCGGCCCGGCCCAGCGCATTCTTGACGATTGGAACTCCAACGTGGCCAAGTTCCGCAAGGTGATGCCTCGCGACTATCGCCGGGTGCTTCAGGAGCGCGCGCAACGGCAGCCGGCAGAGTTGGTAACGGTTCAATAATGGGCAAAGTCACCGGATTCATCGAGTTTGGGCGGTTCGGACCGGACCGCCGACCACCCGCCGAGCGCGTCGGGGACTACCGGGAATACTACAACCGTTGGTCGGACCAGCAGGCCACAGAACAGGGCGCGCGCTGCATGGATTGCGCCGTTCCCTTCTGCCACATGGGTTGTCCCCTGGGCAACGTCATCCCCGAATTCAATCACCAAGTTTATCTGGGCAACTGGGAACGCGCCCTGGAAATTCTGCTGGGCACCAACAATTTCCCCGAATTCACGGGCCGCATCTGCCCCGCCCCCTGCGAGGCTGCCTGCGTCCTCAGCATCAACTCCGACCCGGTGACCATCGAGTACATCGAGAAGGAAATCAGCGAACGCGGATTCGAGCAGGGTTGGATCAAACCCATGCCGCCGGAAACCCGCACCGGCAAGACAGTGGCCGTGGTGGGCAGTGGGCCGGCCGGCCTCGCCGCAGCCCAGCAGCTCAACCGGGCTGGCCATTCGGTAACCGTTCTGGAGCGGGCCGACTACATCGGCGGCCTGCTCATGCTGGGAATCCCCGACTTCAAGCTTGAAAAATCGGTGGTTCGGCGCCGTGTCGACATAATGGCGGCCGAAGGCATCGAGTTTCGCACCGGCGTCAATGTGGGCGTCAATTACCCAGCCCAGCAGCTGCTGCAGGAATTCGACGCCGTGTGCTTGGCCGGCGGTTCGACCCACCCCCGGGACCTGGATGTTCCGGGCCGTGATCTCGATGGCGTTCATTTCGCCATGGAGTACCTGCCTCAGCAGAACCGCGCCCTGGCCGGCGAATCCATCAACAACCAGATCACCGCCGAAGGCAAGCGCGTCATCATCCTCGGCGGCGGCGACACCGGCGCAGACTGCCTGGGAACCGCTCACCGTCAGGGCGCCGAGATCGTCCACCAATTCGAGCTTTTGCCTGAACCTCCCGAAACCAGGCCGGACGACAACCCCTGGCCCCGTTGGCCAATGATTTTGCGGACCTCCGGGGCCCACGAAGAGGGCGGCGTCCGCGATTACAATATCCTCACCAAGTCGTTGTCTGGCGAAAACGGGCAGGTCAACAAGCTGAACGCCGTCCGAGTGGACTGGACCAAAGCCGAGAACGGCCGATTCCAGATGTCTGAAGTGCCAGGCAGCGAGTTTTCCGTTGACGCCGACCTGGTTCTGCTCGCCATGGGATTCCTGCACCCCGAGCGCGAAGGGATGCTGGAACAGTTGGGCGTGGAACTGGATGGTCGCGGCAACGTCCAGGTGGACGAAAACAAGATGACCTCAGTGCCCGGAGTTTTCGCTGGCGGCGACATGGCGCGCGGTCAGTCCCTGGTGGTCTGGGCCATCGCCGAAGGCCGCGACGTAGCGCGCGGCATCGACCGTTACCTGTCGGCGGGGGTGTCCCACCTGCCCAGATCCACCTCCGCCGTGTAGCCGGCAATACGCCTTGGGCCACTATGTGGCGGAGCTGTGGCCCGAGGTTGCCAGCTCCCAAATCGCTGAAGCATCGCTGTCGCGCGCTCAATTTGCCAAGAGCCATTCATTGCGGGACGCTGTAGCGACCCGACATCGGCGTCGATTGCTCCAGATGACGTTCAAGTCCCACGGCAAGCCGGCGGAACCCTCCGTTGCGCCCGACCATCCATACCGGCCGACCCGCGATAGCGGCCGATGGGATGGCTCCAGCGCGTTCACCGTAATGGGTAGCGGAACGTGGGAATGCATGGGGCAACCGAACCTGACGCCTCGCGACAAATGCGATAAAATCAGGCTGCGCCCATCCAATTGGGCAGCGACGAGGTGCAGGAAATGCCCAACGACAGCAACCGTGTGGTCTTTCCGCCTGAAGGTTGGCAAAACTCTCTCCAGTCCGAGCACATCGGTCCCGACCGTTTTGGCAACGGCCAAATGTACGACGCCAGCATCGGCGGGTCTCCGCTGATCAGACTCATCTACGACGCGCGAGACGACCAGATCACCGTGCGCTGCCTCGGCTGCGACCAGCAGGATCAGGCCGGCGGCCGCTACCAGGAATATCGAATGATCGGAATCGTTAGCGTCAACGCAACCGCTCTGTTGGTGCCCATGAACACCCCGCGCATCATGAAACATCTTGCTGACGCCCATGCTCAGGACCTGAATGGCATTGACGACGTGGACTTCTTCAACTGCCTGCTCGATTGCTGTGATTTGTGAAGCCAAACGCGAGAGGATACCAATGAATTACGATTTCATTATCGTTGGCGGCGGTTCCGCCGGTTGCGCGCTGGCCTCCCGCCTGACCGAAGACCCCGATGTTTCGGTTCTGCTGCTGGAAGCCGGGCCCGACTACCCTGAATTCGACCACCTGCCGGTGGATTTGAAAGAAGGCAACAACGTGTGGCGGTCGGCCTACGGGCCCCACAGTTGGGGCTACTCAGCCAAGGGAACCCCGCAACAGGACGAGCCGATCATCATACCCCGCGGCAAGGCCATGGGCGGGTCCAGCAGCATCAACGGCCAGGTCTTGTTCCGCGGCGTCCCAGAGGATTATGACAACTGGGCAATTTGGGGAAACGACGAATGGTCGTTCACCAAGGTGTTGCCCTATTTCCGCCAACTGGAAAACGACCTGGACTTCGCCGGCGACGATTTCCACGGAGACAGCGGACCGATACCAGTGAGACGTTACAAGCGTGAGGAGTGGTTGCCCGTCGCCGAGGCCTTCTATGACACCTGCCGAGTCTTGGGTTTCCCGGAAGACCCGGACCAAAACCACCCGGACTCCAATGGCATCGCGTCGCGGCCCCTGAACAACATCGACGGCGTGCGCATGAGTACATCGCTGACCTACCTGTCCATGGCCCGGCACAGGCTGAACCTCACCGTGCGCGGCAACGTTGTCGTGCGGCGAGTCCTCTTCGATGACAAAACCGCCGTGGGCGTGGAGGCCGAAAGCGGCGGCGAAATCTTTGAAATATCCGGCCGGCAGATCATCCTCAGCGGCGGAGCCATCGCCTCGCCTCAGATCCTCCTGCTCTCCGGCGTGGGGCCCGCCGACCATCTGCGGGAAATGGGAATTCCCCTGATCCACGAGCTCCCCGGAGTGGGCGAGAACCTGCGAGACCATCCGGCGGTGTTCACCCTGTTCCGCGGCGTCGGAGACCCACCGGACCTGGACTCTCCCAGCATCCAAGTTGGCCTGCGCTATAGCCCCGAAGGAACCGGCACCCGCGGCGACATTCAACTGTCCCCCATCCTGATGACCAGCGAACACCGGCCGGCCAGCGTCAACATCGAAACCGACGACTTCCACTTCGGGTTCAGCGCCGCTCTGCAGAACGCAACCACCGCCGGTCGCCTGCGCTTGGCCTCCACCGACCCTCACACGCAACCCGACCTGTTCTACGACTATCTCTCCGACCCGGTGGATCGTCAGCGGATGCGGGCGGCAGTGCGGCTCGGACTCCAGATAGCAGACCAGCCCACGTTCCGGGAGTTCGTCGCCGAAAGACTCTCGCCAACCGATGAGGACCTGGCCTCGGACTCGGCGCTCGACCAATGGATGCTGCGCAACGCCTACACCCAGCACCACTCGTCTGGAACCTGCAAGATGGGCCCCGGCTCCGACCTCGACGCGGTGGTTGACCAGTATTGCCACGTGTACGGCATGAAGAACCTGCGCGTCGTGGACGCCTCGGTGATGCCCGACGTCATTCGCGCCAACACCAACGCCACCACCATCATGATCGCAGAGCGGGTGGCTGACTTCATCAAGGAGGGCAAATAGAACATGACCAGTTCCAACACCCGCGTTGAACGCGATTCCATGGGCGAAATGCAGGTGCCCGCCGACGCCCTTTACGGCGCCTCTACCATGCGGGCCGTGCTCAACTTCCCGATTAGCGACCTCCGTTTTCCCCGCCAATTCATCCGGGCTCTGGGCCTCATCAAGTTGGCCTGCGCCCAGACGCACATGGAACTGGGAGCCCTTGACCCCAAGATTGGCGACGCCATCGTCCAGGCGGCTCAGGAAGTCGCCGACGGCAAGCACGACGAGCACTTCGTTCTGGACATCTTCCAGACCGGCTCCGGCACGTCAACCAACACCAACGCCAATGAAGTGATCGCAAACCGCGCTTCGCAGCTACTGGGCGGCGGGTTGGGTTCTCGCTTGGTTCACCCCAATGACCACGTGAACCTGGGGCAATCCTCCAACGACGTGATTCCCACGTCGATCCATCTGGCCGCGCTTTTGGGAATCAAAGAAGACCTGATTCCGGCGCTGGAAGAGCTTCAGGCCGCGTTGCGGCAGAAATCCGAGGAATTCTGGCCCATCGTGAAGACCGGCCGCACCCACCTCCAGGATGCTACCCCGGTGCGTCTGGGGCAGGAGTTTGCCGGGTACGCCGGGCAGGCTCAGTACAGCATCGCCCGCGCCCGCCGCGCCGAGGAAGCCCTGGCCGAAGTGGCCTTGGGCGGCACCGCGGTGGGAACCGGAGTCAACACGCACCCCGAATCTTCCGGACGCACCTGCGCCCGGCTCTCGGCCATGACGGGCGTCAACATCCGGGAGACCAGCAACCACTTCCAAGCCCAGGCCGCCCTGGATGGCATCGTGGAAGCCAGCGGCCAACTCAAAACCATTGCCGTCAGCCTTCACAAGATCGCCAACGACATCCGTTTCCTGGGCTGCGGCCCTCGGGCCGGGTTGGGCGAGATCAACGTGCCGGAAGTGCAGCCGGGCAGCAGCATCATGCCCGGCAAGGTCAATCCGGTCATCTCGGAATCGGTGATACAAGTCTCCGCCCATGTGGTGGGCAACGACGCGGCGGTGGCCCTGGCTGGGGCCGGTGGCTACTTTGAGCTCAATACCATGATGCCGTTGGCGGCCTACAACCTGCTCCAGTCGGTATCGTTGCTGGCGGCGTCCGCCCGCAACTTCGCCCGGCAATGCGTCGTTGGCATCGCGGCCACCAACACTGGGCCGGCCATGGTCGAAAAAGGCCTGATGCTGGGCACCGCCCTCGCGCCGTCCATCGGGTATGACGCCGCCGCCAGCATCGCCAAGAAAGCCGCCGACTCCGGCCTCACCATCAGGGACGTAGCGCGCGCCGAAACCTCCCTAACCGAGGCGGAACTTGACGAACTGCTCAATCCGGAGGAGATGACCAAACCCAGCTTGGAAATTCGGGCCGGCGGCGGATGAGTCAACGCCCAACCACGGCCGTTTACCTTCAGGTAGGCTGGACCAGCCAGCGGGGCGCCGCGGTCGCCCCGCCGCCGTTGCTGATGTCGGTTTACGTAACATGGGAACGTAGCCGGGCGCCCTTAACCTTGGTGCGCTCAGAATGCGGCTGACCCGAGGGTATGGGCGTCAACGCATTGGATTTCAGCGCCGCCAATCTCTTGAACTTGGCGCCCAGTTCGCGCTCACCGCAGGGGCTTTGCCGTGCGCGGGACGCAACCTGGGACATCGCGAACCCGCCGGGCCAGACGCGGGACGCAACCCTGGGGAGATGGCCAGCGGGCCGCCCCAGGGGGCGGCGACCCCGGTGGTGGCGCCAACGCGCAATGCAGCGATCAGCGTGTTGCGCATCTGAGGAGAACCCAACACCGCGGCGGCCGCGCAAAGAACCGGCTGAACCCGGAGCCAACCGGCGTAGGCTGCGGTTGGCCAACCCCAGAAAACCGAAAGAGCCTACGCCAAACCGGCGACGTTTTCGCCTGAGGCTGGATGCGAGTATAATTGCGGTCGCGCCGCGCGATGCTTGATACTGATCGCGCCCCATAATCGCCGTTGCCGCTGCCGCCTGAGGATTCCCCTGAAAGACTCGCTGATCAAAAGGATGCTCGCTTGGTATCTGCCAACTCCGTTCTTCTACGGGTGGCTGATATTGGGGATGGGTTCGCTGTCTTCCGCGGCCGGCGCCAGCGTGTCCCAGGTGGTGCTGGGCGCGATCCAGGTATACATCGTCGAGGATACCGGGTGGGACATCGGTACCCTGTCCATCGCGGTCACCGCGGGAACCTGGTGCTCCGGAGTCCTGGCGCCCTTCGCCGGACGCCTAGCCGACCGGTACGGCCCCAGATACCTGGTAACCATGGGGCTGCTGGTGGTGGGCTGCTCGCTGCTGGTACTATCAACGGTCCCCACCCACACTCTTTGGCCATTCTTCACCGCCTACATCATCGGCCGCTCCATCAGCAATCCGTTCCTGATTGGCGTGGTGCCCAGAACCGCCACCGTCAACTTCTTCCGGCGGCGCCGCAACATCACCATCGCCATCTCCGGGATGTCTCGGCCAGTGGGCGGCGCCATCAATATCCAGGTCATTTCACTCATCGCCGCCACCCAGAGCTGGCGCGCCGCCTACGGATACGTGGGCCTATTCCTCTTGGCGCTGTCCATCCCGGCCTTCCTGCTGATGCGACGAACGCCCGAGGAGATCGGTATGCTGCCCGACGGGGATCGACCAGCGGCGGGCCAAACCCAAACCGGCCGGGGCGGGGCCAGGCGCGCCTCGGCCAGCGCGACCCCCGAATTCAGCTGGACGGTTCGCGAGGCGATGCGCACCCGCGCCTACTGGTGCATCGCCGGCACTGCGATATTGGCCGTGATCGCCTCGGCCGGGCTGGGGTACATACTGGTGCCGTACCTGGTCAGCGAATCAGGGCCGAACCTGAGCAAACCCCAGGCGGTGGGCGTAGGGAGCCTGGGGGCGGTGCTGGCGATGACCACGCTGATTTGGGGCGTCCTGGCCGACAAGTTGGGCCCGCGTTACTGCATGACCCTGACCATAACCGGCGCTGTGCTATCTGGAGCGTTCCTCATGTTCGGAGTCAACTCGGTTTGGACAGCCTACCTGTTCGCCATACTATGGGGCTTCTTCTCCAACACCGTGGGCACCCTGGAGCACATGCTGTTGGCCCAATACTTCGGGCGGGGATCCTTCGGCGCGATCCTGGGTTCGCTGGGGCCCATGCAAACCACCGCGTTGGGCGTCGCTCCCGTGTTTGGCAGCTACCTGTACACGTTCACGCAGAACTACACTTTGGTATTCGCCGTCCTGATGATAATGTACGCTGGCGCGGGAATGCTCATCTTTCTGGCCAAGGCGCCCCAACTTCCGCCACGCGCCACGGCGTCGGCGCCCGAGGCTGTTGCGGCCCGCGACGCAGTATAATCGCCAAACCCATTCAACGGAGGAAGACCATGCCGGACATCACCTACATGAACCCTGACGGAATCGCCAATCCTTCGGCCTCCGGCTTCACCGCTGTGGTGAAGGCCGGCAGCGCCGTGTACATCGCGGGAATGGTGGCCCAGGACGAAAACGGCAACGTTGTCGGCGCGGGCGACGCCGAGGCCCAGACCCGACAGATTTGGCGCAACATCGATGTCGCGGTGCGGGCCGCTGGCGGCAGCCTGGCCAACATCGTCAAGACCACCACCTACGTCACCGGCATCGAGCACGCTCCGGCGGTGCGGGCGGTGCGGAGCGAACTGTTCCCAACCAACCCGCCCACCAGTACGCTGCTGGTGGTGAGCGAACTGGCGAATCCGGCCTACGTGGTCGAAATCGAGTCAATCGCGGTGATCGGATGACCAAGCTTGACCGCGCCAATTTGACGCGGCCAGCAGTTTCACAATCGTGGCCGGTTTTCTAGTATCCCTGGGACCTGCGCTTCCGTTCTTGTAGAACCTGCCACATGCGGCGCCAGACGAATCGGCGCTCGGGTTCCTCCAATCGCCGGCCTATCAGTTCCCGGACCGCCAGGACGGCTTGGCCGGCGAAGAATCCCCAGTGGCCCGGCTCATCGCGAATCCAGCCGGTCAAACGATCCGGGTGCGCGTCGGCCACGCAGGCCAATACCCGGTCTAGACCGTCGTCCGGGGCGTTCGTATCGTCCGCCACCGGTCTATCCGCCTCCCACAGGCCGCACGATTTCCAGCGCGTCTCCGGCGTTGAGCTTGACCGAGGCGAAGTCTTCTTTGCGGATGACCTGCCCGTTGTAGCCGACCGCTATGAACCGCATGTTGACGTCGATTGAGGCCAGGTAGGATTGCAAATCCAAACCGTCATCCACCTCACGATGCTTGCCGTTGACTCTCAATGTAATCATGGCGGCGGTACACCTCCGATCAGTTGCGATACGCCGGGTCGGCAAAAAGTTCACGCGTGGATGTCGACGCGATGGCAGACGCCATGGCGTCCTTGAGTCGTTGCGCGGCGGCCGTGGGATTCTCGTGAGCCAAGATGCCAGTGATTGCGGCCACGCCCTGGGCGCCGGCGGCCATCACCGGCCCGGCGTTGCCCGCCGTTATCCCACCGATTCCCAGCATCGGAGACGCTATGCCGGCCGACGCGATTCGCGATAGTAGGCCCGGGCCAGAGGGCTCTTCACCCGGGTGGGAATTGGTGGCGAACATCGTGCCCACCAGCAGAAAGTCCGCGCCGGATTCGGCGGCGGCGGCGGCCCCCTCAATCGAATGAACGGACCGGCCAACGACGGCTCGTTCGCCCACAATGGCGCGAGCGGCGCTCGTTGGCAGGGCGGATTCCCCCAACTGGACGCCGTCGGCTCCCGCCGCCACCGCCACATCGACGCGTTCGTTGATCAGCAGCAGCGCCCGGCCGGCGATTACTTGGCGCAGCCGCTGCGCCAGCTCCAGAAGGGCGCCACCCGGCAGTTCCTTGTCCCGCAATTGCACCAGATCCACACCGCCGCTCACCGCTGCGTCAACCCGCGCCGGCAGCTCATCCGGCGGGCAGACTCTGCGGTCGGTCACCAGGCAAAGGCACGGGTAAGGCAGGGCTCTTCGGCTGGCGTCGATTGGAACCGACATGCGTGATCACTAGTCCGCCACCGCGGGCTCAGGAACGTCCGTGGGTGGGCTGCTGGCGATGGCCTCCGCGCGCACCGGAATGCGGCCGGCCAAGTAAGCTTGCCGTCCCGCCTCCACGCCTTTGCGGAAGGCGTCGGCCATGAGGGAAGGGTTCTCGGCCTGGGCGATGGCGGTGTTCACCAACACGGCGTCCGCTCCCATCTCCAGAGCCTTGGCGGCGTCCGATGGCACGGCCAGCCCGGCGTCCACCACCACTGGGACATTGGCGTTTTCCAGGATAATCCGTACTTCCTCGGTAGTGTGAATTCCCTGGCCCGATCCAATGGCGGAACCCAAGGGCATAACGGTAACGCAGCCAGCCTCTTCGAGGTTCTTGGCCAGTACCGGATCGGCGTGGATGTAAGGCAGAACCTTGAATCCCTCCTCAACCAACTGGCGGGCAGCCTCTAGGGTGCCGTTGGGGTCCGGGAACAGGTACTTGGCGTCGGGGATGACCTCCAGCTTGACGAAATCGGTTTGAGCGACCTCGCGACCCAAGCGCGCGACGAAAAGGGCTTCGTCCACAGTGCGGCAACCGGCGGTGTTGGGTAGAATCCGGTATTTGTCCAGGTTTATGTGTTCCAGGATGTTCTGTTCGGGATTGTCCAGGTCCAACCGTCGGATGGCGACCGTAACCATTTCGGTTCCCGACGCCTCCAGCGAATCGACCATCTCCTGCATACTGCGGTGCCGACCCGTTCCGACGATCAGCCGGGAATTGAACGACACGCCGCCTATCATCAGTTCATCGGCCATGGTTGCCACTCTCCTGTCTTTGCGCTCAAGGGCCGAACCCGTCGCCCTGAAATAAATCGCCGCCAGGCGGAAACCCGGCGGCCAATGAGAGCGCTACCTACTGTTCCTACGCCGGCATTACCCGAGTCAGGTACAGACGGTCGGCGACGAATTTGGTCGCCCTCTCAGCCTGGTTTCCCCAAGCTCCCGCCAGAAATCGCGTCAGGCATTCGATTGTCCCTTGAATGTAGCGCTTTGAGCTGCTCAAGTCAACGTGAACCGATTGTTTCGCGACTGGGCCGTCCCACCGTACCGTTGCCCTGGAGTCAAGCCGTTGGAACCGCGCGGGACCGCCCCAAGGTCTCGCCATCGCGAAGGGGGATGCGACGCGGCGACGTGACGCAACGCTAACCATCGCTAGGAAGGAAGGGAACGGCCGTTGGTCATGGTCGATGAGTTTGCCGCGCTGCGCTCGCAATGACAGAAAAAATTGGCTCGCAATGACAGAAAAAAAATTGGCTCGCTATGACAGGAAAAATTGGCTCGCGGTGTTTGGGGCGACAGGTTGGCATTGTTTGGGGTAGCGCACTTGCGCCGCCTGGCGGGCAGGTGGCAAGGCGTTATAACTGGACGATGGGGCCATTGACAAGGAATTGATGTCGGCGCACTATGTTGCGGCGTTTGCTGGTTGTCCATTGCTGAGGCCGCGCCCCATCAGGCGGTTTCGCCATCCTTCGAGGTTGCCCTTATTTTCGGAATAAGATTGCCCCGCCTGCACACCCTCGATTCGTGGCTGGCCTACCGCGATTTCCGCCTGCTCTGGTTTGCGAACTTCTGCGCATTTGCCGGCCAATGGCTCCAGTTGTTGAGCATTGGCTGGTTGGTGAAGGAATTGTCCGCCGGGTCGGGTGTGGGCGGCCTGCTCGTCCTCTCCGCCAGCGCGCTGAACACCCTGCCGGGAATCGTCGTCAACCCGCTCACGGGAGCGCTGGGCGATCGCTTCGACCGTCGCAAACTCGCCATTGTGGTCCAATCCATCGCCGCAGCCTTGGCGCTGGCGTTCGCTCTCCTGGTGTATTCGGACTACATCCGGCCCTGGCATGCCTACGCCTACGTCCTGATCTCAGGTTGTTGCCTGGCCATCACGCAGCCCATCCAGCAGGTGATGATATCCAACACCGTGCCCCAGAGAGCGGTGACCAACGCCTATGCCATCAACACGCTAACGATAACCGGCACCAGGATAGGCGCGTTCGCCGGCGGCATCCTGATCGCGAGCCTTGGCTTTCACTGGAGCTTCGCTCTAGAGGCGGCTCTGTATCTGGGCGTGGTCATCATGCTGATACCCATGCGCACGCCGTACTCCTCCTCCGAACCACCGGGGTCTTCCAACGGCTTCAACCCGGTTGGGGACATTGTCAACGGCATCCGGCGCCTCTGGCGCGACCATCGCGAAGTCTTGCAGATCGCCCTGCTGTCCGTGATTCCCAACACCGTTCTGCATCCCCTGTGGTTCCTGCTGCCCCTGTTCACCGTTGAGGTACTGCAAGCCCACGCGGACACGGGCGGCTACCTGCTGGCCGCTACGGGCGCGGGCGGTCTGGTCTCCACTCTGTGCATCGCGACGTGGGGTTTCCAGTTCCGGCGAGGCCGTATTCTGTTCGCCGCGGCCATCTTGAGCTCGCTGAGCACCATGTTGTTTTCTCAATGCTCGTGGCAGTGGGCGGCGTTCATCGTGCTGGGGCTGATGTCCTTCTTCCAAGCTTACTTCCGCACCACTGCCGGCGCCCTGGTGCTGACCATTGTTCCCGACCAGTACCGCGCCCGCACCATGGCGTTGCTGGCGTATGAACGATCTTTCCTGATCGGTGTGAGCATCGTCGTGGGCATCCTTGCCGACTTCACGTCCGCGTCCATGGCCATATTGACCATTGGCGCCTTGGGGCTGAGCCTATCGTTGGCCTGTTTGGCCAGCCTGGGCCGGGTGCGAACGTTGGCCTAGCGGCCGTGACGTTGCGTCCGACACGCAAACGTCCCAGCCCATAGCTAAAGCGGCGCGGCCGTGCCGGGCCCGCGCCGGGGCGTCAGTTGCGGTCAACCAGATTGCCGCGCAGGGATCGCATTGCCATGCGGGGATCTCCTGGCGAACGATGGATCTTCTAGCGAACGAGTGATGGAAGGTGGAGCCTCGCGGCGGCGAGCCGGAGGCGGAATTGACGGCGACGGTCGATGGCGTTCGCCCATGTCAATCGGCGGCGGGGCCATGAGGCGTGGAGGTTGATTCATCTCCGCAATCTCAATGGCAAGCGACACGACTCGTGGGCGAATCGGGATGGTTGGGCCGGCATGTGCTATGATATGCGTTCAGAATGCAAGCCACGCGGGCGCGGGATGGCGCTCCGCATTCAGGAGTCCCTGCACTATGACCACCCAGGCGGTTACCCTTGAACTCGAACCCCGCGAGACACTGGGCAAGAAGGTTAGAGCCTTGCGTCGCGCTGGCATCGTGCCGGCGCACCTCTACGGGCGAGGCTCCGAGTCCCGTGCCCTGCAATGTGAGACGCGGACCTTGCTACGCGCCATCAGCAGGGCTGGCGGCGAGTACGGCCAGCCCATGACCGTCAGCATCGCCGGCGAATCCGGCCAATACACCGCCGAAGCTTCCGAGATCCAGTGGGACCCGCGTACCGGCGATGTGCTGCACGTTGACTTTCGCATCGTTTCGCCCTGATCATGCGGCAATGATATTTGGGCGCCGCATTTGGTCCGTATCCAAACGCCGCCGCGTTTCCGCTCTCGGCCCAGGAGGCCCACGATGTACCTGATCTTCCTCAGCGAGTCTGGCATCACCGGCGCCAGCGCCAACGACCCCAGTCAGCCGCACCACGTACACGCCGGCCTCCTCGTTCAGGAAAGTCAGTACATATCGATGTCCGGCGAGTACGAAGCCCTGGTGCGGCGCCATTTTGGCAGCCCTCCTGGCGGCGACGGGGCGCCTGCCGAACTCAATCCGCGCCACGTTTACCAGGGCGCCGGCCCGTTCAGGTCCTGGCGGCCCGACCAACGCGCCGAGTTGATCCAAGACTGCCTGAGCATTCTCATCCGGCGGGAAACGCCGCTGATCGTTTCCTACATCAACAAGGAAGAATACGCCACCGCCGTGGCCACCGAGGGCAACCCGCTCTATGGGCATACCGACCCTTCTCGCCTGGCGTTCAGTCGGTTTCTCCTGGCCCTCACCATGTTCCTCGACGAGAACGTCATGGCGCAGATGAACCCCGATGACATCATGCAGTCTTCCTGGAACGTGAATGACTACGCGATGCTGATGGCCGGTTCGGAATCGCCCTCCATTTCCGCCGCGTTGTCGGAGTTCCTGAGTGATGAATCAGATTCCATCGCTCCCTCCATCTACGACGACCTCATCGTGGCGCCGCCCGCGACCTGCATCGGCTCTCAGTTGGTCAACATCTGCGCCTACTTCGTGCGTCGTTGGCTACAGCAACCCGACGCGCCCCACAGCTATTTTGAAGCCTTGCGCGATGGCCGCGTCATCCAGGTGATCTACCCCTACCATTTCGATTAGACCGCCGCCAGCCGGCCGGCCGAACCTAGCGCGGTTTGAGCTTGGTTCAGCTGGTGTCGGGGAACCTGTTGAGGCCGGCGCAGGCAATGGACTGGACCGCCTTCGTGATGGCGGGCTCGCGGTTCACAATGGCGTTGGCGTCGCGGCATCAGCAGGCCAGGCGCTTCCAGCCGTTCGCGGCCCTAACCGAACCGTCCGATCACCGCGTTGTGCGGCAAAGCGACGCCGCTCACTGCCAATGCCTGCCGCGTTATAGCGCCCGCCAATCTCTTCGCAGAGTCGCGAAACGCCCGCCCAAAAACGGTGATATACTACGTGCGGGCCGTACCAATGATCGATCGTGAAAGTGATGAAACCCCGCTGCCGTGGCCAAAAAGCGAATCTAGAGAGTCGATTTGGAGCGTTCCGGCCGGATGGGGCAGACCCTGTTTCCTTGCGTTTTGCGTAATGACCATTGGAATCACGACGTTTTTGACTTGGCACGACCTGCGGCTTTCGTCCATTTTCAGCAGTTCTGATGTTGCGGCGGCGACGATCCGGAATATTTTCCCCAGCGGAGGGGCCTCCGCCGTAATGATCATCATTCTTGCCGAGGCGGTGCAGTACATCATGTCAACATTGGAATACCTCAGGAGCAAGTGGGTCAAACCCATAATCGAACAGCATCGCGCCGACGGGCGGGCGGAAATGCACAAGTTGATTCGCCAGTGGGTGGAGCGTCGCGACGCCGCTCTGCAAGCGGGAGAGGCTTTCGACGAGCCGTTCCCTTCTCCAGACGATCTTCGATAGCGCGCGCTGATCGGTTTCAGCTTCGCATTCTGCTCGCCACTACGTCATCAGTTCTGATGTTGCGGCGGCGACGATCCGGAATATTTTCCCAGCGGAGGGGCCTCCGCCGTAATGATCATCATTCTTGCCGAGGCGATTCAGTACATCATGGCAACGTTGGATTATCTCAGGAGCAAGTGGGTCAAACCCATAATCGAACAGCATCGCGCCGAAGGCCGCGCCGACGGGCGGGCGGAAATGCACAAGTTGATCCGCCAGTGGGTGGAGCGTCGGGACGCCGCCCTGCAAGCAGGTAAGGATTTCGATGAACCGTTCCCTTCGCCAGACGATCTTCGATAGCGCGCGCTGATCGGTTTCAGCGTCGCGTTCTGCTCGCCACTACGCCAACAGCATTTGAAATGGTCGACCCCCAGTAGGCCCGCCTCTTGAAAATACTGCTCACCAACGACGATGGAATCCATGCCACGGGGCTGTGGGCCGCCGCCCGCAGCCTTTCTGCAGTCGGTGAAGTGGCCGTGGTCGCCCCTGACCGCGAGCAGTCCGGCGTGGGGGCGTCGATGACGCTGCACGCGCCACTGTTTGTCCACCAGGTTCCGGCGGAGCAATACCTGCTGCAGTATGCCCCCGGCGATGACTCGCCTCCACGCAGCGCCGACGCTGTGCCCGAACCCTCGGACGACGCGACGCTGGACCTGCCCCATCCCATCAACGCGTGGGCCGTGCAGGGCACCCCCGCCGATTCGTGCATCTTGGCGCTGGAGCAACTGGTCGACCCAAAGCCCGACCTGGTGGTCAGCGGGATCAACCGGGGCTCCAACATGGGCTGGGACGTCATCGTCTCCGGCACTGTGGGCGCGGCCGTGCAAGGATTCGTGCGGGGTTATCCGACCATCGCCATCTCTGTCGGTTCCGTGCAGGCGCCGCGCTACGGTCTGGCTGCCCAGGTGGTGGCGGCGCTGGCCAGCAGGCTGGGGGACGCGCCAGCGGTATCCCCTCCCTACTTTCTCAACGTCAACGTGCCCAACGAACCGGCGGAAAATGTCGCCGGCGTGGCGGTCACCCGGTTGGGTGGGCGCGCCTACGGAGAATCGGTTCGAGCCGAAGATTCCTTCGGACACCGCCGCTATTGGATCTCGCGGAACCGCCCGATTCTATCCGGCGGCGAGGGCACCGACATCACAGCGCACAAGGACAACAATATCACCATCACGCCGATGGGATTGGCGTTTTCCACCACCGACGAGCGCATGGCGTTGGTGCAGGGGTTGGTGGACCGGGCTGGTTTGCTACCGTCTGCGGCGCCGGCTGCGAACGCTGCCCCGGTTTGACCGGCGTCGCGGCTCGCCGGCGGTTTGGCGACTGTGGCCGGCTGCCTCCGTAGGCTCTTGGCGTTCGTACCAAGCGAACCCACCGGCATCCCGGATCCGCCGAATGCGCGGCCGGTCCTTCAACAGCCACAGCGATTGGGTGAGGATGGTCAACGCGACGCCGGGCGCCGCCAGCGCGAGCATGGTCGGATCCACCAGCGATTCACCGTTCTGCCAGCGCGATTGCGTCCTGAGGAAGATCCAGCCTCCGCCGACGATGATCCATGCCCATGACAGCGCGCCGGATACCACCCCGTCGTGCCACGGCGACCGGATGAACAACACCGCGCTACAGGGCCACCAGACAAAGGTGGGCACGATGAACCATCCCTGGTAGTACCAGGGTTTGAGGGCATCCGGCGGGGTTGGCGGCGCCGAAACTTGACCGGAGGCATCGGGCCGGGCGCTGGGATGGCGGGCGTCGTTCGCATCCGGCGGCTGTTGTTCGTTGCGATCAGGTACTGGCATGGCCAGGAGTCTTCCGGTCAGTTTCGGGCCAGCAGCATGTGGAATTCCAGTTCGCCCAAATGCCGGCCCTCGTTGATCGATGCCGCCGCGTATTCTAAGCACATTCGAGCAAACCCGGGGTACTCGTAAACGTTGCTTCCCAGTACAACGTTAGGAACAACCGCCTGCAGGTCCACTTCAAGGCAGTTGGGGTCGCGCTCGTTGACCGACAAAAACACCTCGCGGCCGGTTACCCGTTGCAGCTTGTCGCGCATTCGCTCTACGAACTTCGCGTTTTCCATTTCTTCGGGCTCTGTACGGTGGGTTCGGGGGTCCGCCAGTAGCCGCAAAAATGGTATCACACTTCGACCTGACCTTCGGCGTGGCGCTATCGTTCATGGTTCCGCCGCATTTTTGGCGTTATCCTGCATTGGCGCCTGGGGAAGGGCGCCAGGAGGCGCGTCGCCGGAGACGCGGGGCGGTATGTTATGATTGGCCCGCCCCCAACGACGGGTGGTGGCAACCGCCCGTTCCCATCGTTACGGTATGGATAATTTCCCGGCCGCTTTGATTGCCCGCTGGATTAAGCCTCGCTGGATCAGGCCCCAATGGATCAGGACGTATGGCGCCGTGGTCCTGGCGGTGGCGCTGGCGGTCAATTTGATCACCAGCTTCTCCCTGTATGTTCAAGCGTTGACCATCCCAGGGATGAAGGGCAGTTTCGATCTCTCCTACACCACGGTTTTCGTGCTGGTGGTGGCGGTGTCGGTTTCGAGAGTCCTCTCGGGGCTGCTGTCCGGCGCCGCGGCCGCGCGTTACGGCGGCCGCTGGATGGTCACCAGCAGCGTCTTCCTACAGGCGGCGGCCATGGCGTTGTTGGGGTGGTCGCCCAACTACTGGGTGGCGCTGCTGGCAATGGTAGCGGTCGGCGTTGCATCGGGAGCGGCTCTGACGCCCATGATGGGCATGTTGACCCCCTGGTTTCGGACCGGCGACCGAGGCATGGCCGCTGGCATCGCGGCCACCGGCGGCAGCCTGGCCATCATATTCACGGGCGCTATCGTTCCGCCGCTGACCGCAATGTTCGGCGAGGAAGCCTGGCGGTACACCTGGTACGTCCTGGCGGTTGGTAGCGTCATCATCGGGGCGCTTTGCGTTGGTTTCATCCGGGAGTCTCCGGGTGAAGCGACGCCCTACCCGGAACGCCTGGCATCGGCCGCCGATTCAAGGCCGCAACCACCCACACGGCGCGGACCCGCGGGCTGGCCGGTGCAGGTGTACACCAATCCCCTGGTATGGCTGATCACCGCCATGGCCTTTTGTTCCGGGTTTATCCACGGCATCCTGACCTCCAGTTACGGAGCCTATCTTGGCGGAGAGCGCGGAATCGACGTCGCCATCGTGGGCGGGTTGTTTATGGCCATCGGCATCCTGAGCGTCGGCAGCGGGGTAGGTTCGGGCGCGTTGTCAGATCGGGTTGGACGCGGCATGGCGTTTGGCGTAACGTTCCTGCTGGAAGCGGTGTGCCATGCCCTTTTCTGGCTGGCTCCGGATCTGGTCTCCTTCGTCATCGCTTCGGCCCTGGCCGGATTCGCGCTGCGCTCCACCTATACCATCTGCGCGGCCGCGGCCGGGGATTACGTGCCGATGTACATGGCTCCGGCCGCCTTCGGATTGATGGGCATGGGCGCGGGAATTGGCGGCGCCGTTTCCCCGGCCATTTCGGGACCCATCGCCGACGCGACTGGCACGCTGGCTTGGTCCTTCGCCATGGCCTCGGGAGTTGCGGTGATCGGAGCGTCGCTGGGTTTCACCCTTCATTGGATCACCAGGGATGGCGAGGCCGGGGCCGCCGATTCAGGCCGCGACATCAGCATGACCGCAGCGGGCCAAGAGCCCAGACCGAACCGCGATCAGACCGAACGATGACTGAACAACCCTCAGGAGATGGAAAACCAGTGGCACAACAATCCAGCTTGAAATTCAACCGCGCTATGGTGGTGGTCGCCCACGCCGACGATGCCGAGTGGGGGTGCGCCGGCACGGTGGCCCGCCTGTGCGCCGAAGGTTGCTCGGTCGCTTACGTCGTGTGCACCGATGGCAGCAAGGGCAGCGATGACCCGAACATCACCGCCGAACAGCTGGTGAAGACGCGGGAATCGGAGCAGCGGGCGGCGGCCAGAATCCTGGGGCTGTCGGAAGTGTTCTTCCTGGGGTATCCTGACGCCTACCTGGAGTCCACGTTGCAGCTGCGTCGGGATATTTCTCGCGCCATTCGGACGCACCGGCCCGAACTGCTCATTTGCATGAACCCGGTGCGCAATCTGGACGGCAGCGGGTATATCGACCACCCGGATCACTTCGCCTCCGGGGACGCCGCCATGGGCGCGGTGTATCCGGCTGCCCGCGACCGTCTGACCTTCCCCGAACTGCTGCATGAGGAAGGACTGGAGCCGCATAAGGTGCGAGAGGTATGGGTGATGGGACGCGCCGAACCCGACCACGTTGTGGATGTAACCGACCACATCGAAACCGCGGTGGCGGCCCTGCGGGCCCACCGCAGCCAGGTGGATCCAGAGGCCGCCGACCGCCACCTGAAGGAATGGCGGCGACGCGACGGCCAACGGATCAACGTTGACTACGCTGAAGTTTTCAAGAGGTTCAGCCTGGGGTAAGCTCCCCGGGTGGCAGAACGGCGTCCAACGGTGCTAACCCCCTAGCCCAGCGGCGGCAAAAGTGGTATCGTTGGCCAGATCGGTTGGCCGGCGCCGCCGGCCCAGTTCAGGTTGCGTACTTTCCATTCAAGGAGGAGGGAATCATGCCTCAGATCAAGCACATCGCCATCGCCACCAACGACGCGGAAAAGACCGCCAAGTTCTACGCGGAAGTTTTCGGCCTGCGGGAAGTCGCCAAGCTGGAAAGCGACAACGCCAACGGGTACATGCTGAGCGACGGCAACGTAAACATGGCCATCCTGGACTTCCAGAACGACGCTGTCGCGGGCGAGCGCGGCAAGGACTGGGAAGGCATCCACCACATTGGGTTTGAAGTGGAGAGCCTGGAGGAAACCGAGGCGCGCCTTTCTGCCGCTAACTCCAAGCCCATGGATGAGGTCAACCACGCCCTCCATGCCGGCATGACCGGCCCCCGGACGCAGAACGTCGAAACGAAGTACGAAGGCCCCAACGGGGAAATGATCGACGTATCCGAAACGGGTTGGGTCGGCACCCGGGGACTGGACTAGTCCCGCCCCATTGACGCCCGGCAACCCCAATCAACCACCACCAAGCAAGGCGGCGCCCGGCGCGCCGCCTGGAGAGCGGCAGTGAATACTCAACCCAGGCAGTTGACTTGCTACATCAAGAAAACCCGGTCCAACCCCGACATGTGGGAAGCGTTCTGCGTGGAACTCGACATCCCGGCCGTTGGCGATACCTACGAAGAAGTTGCCGCGATGATGTACCAGGCCGTGGACAACTACATCGACTACGTGTATCGAAACCAACCCGACGATGAACAGCGGCTGCTCTACCGCCCGATGCCCAAGGCGGATGTCTGGAAGCTGCAGTTTGAGGAGCGCTTCCTGCAACGCCTTCCCTTCTCCAAGCGCCAGGTGCGGAAGCTCTTCCTCAACGTGGAGAAAGGCATTCCGATACAGCTGGATCCCAACTACACCGAATTGTGCCTGACGTGCAAAAAATATCGCGGCATCAACCAATTCGAAGTGTTCCACGAACCCAACTCGGCGTATGTGTGGTACGACAAAACCTGCAATAGCTGCAAGGCGGCGGGCGCCGGCTGACCCAATCGCGCAACGTCGCGAACAGCCGGCGACGGCTCTCCTTGCATTGGCCGGAGTTGTCCATGAACGCCACGTCCCGCAACCTGACCTGCTACATCAAGAAAACCCAGGCAGATCCGGAAACCTGGGAAGGGTTCTGCGTTGAGATCGACGTTCCGGCCATCGGGGATTCATACGAGGAGGTGGTCGCGACGCTTTGCGAAACCGTGGAAAACTACCTCGACTACGTACACGAAAGGCAACCTGATGACGAGCAGCTATTGCTGTATCAACCCATGTCCAGCAGCGCCGCCTTCAAGCTGATGGCACAGGAACGAATCCTCCAACATATCCCGTTTTCCAAGCTTCAAATTCGTAAAATCTTCATCACGGCCGGACAAGGGGTGCCCGCGCAGCTCGACCCGCGCTACACCCAACTCTGCTTCGTTTGCCGCAAATACCGGGACGTGGGGTTGTTCGACCTCTACCAATCGTCCAACACCTCCTACGCATGGCACGATACCGCGTGCCGAATCTGCAAGCAGTCCGGCAAGGCCTAGCGCCAACTTGGAATGGGAGTAACTTAGTTTGCTCCGGTTTGGCGCTTGAGTACCGGCGCCGTCCGATGGAGCTCGCGTCAGGGATCGTATATCCCAATTGCATGAGAAGAGGCGGGTGATTCACCCGCCTCCTTTCATTCGGTCAAAGCCAGGTTTACGCTGGCCGGAAGACCAGGCCGGGCTCCTCTGGGTCCACCTCATTGAGGTCCAGTTGCAGCGGCATCCCCGTCCTGATGTTCTGCGGGTTGCTGGCGTCCACGCCGGCAATCCTGGCAGAGATTCGCGGGCCCTCTTCCAGCGTAACAATGCCAGTGCAGTACGGGTTGTTCCGTCCGTACCCCTTGGCCTCCAGGGATGCCGGAGCGACTGAAATGCAGGTGAACGTGCTGAGCGTGGCGCGGCCGCTGAACTCGCACCATTCCATGTCGCTGCTGTGGCTCACCGGGTCGATGGGCCGCGCCTCGGCGTACACATTGCCGTTCTGGCGGCAGCGCACCCCCATGAACCTGCCCTCCTTCAGGAACTCGTAGAACGACGCCGCGTTGAACGGACGGGAGGCTTCAGAGCTCATGACAGAACCTCCTAACCGCGCTGCAGCACGTTCACCACGCAGGTGCCGCCGGTGCCGCCTACGTTGTGAGTCAGGCCGAACTCCAGGTTGGGGTTGTTCAACTGGCGGTCTCCGGCCTCGCCACGCAGTTGCTTGTACACCTCGATGACCTGGGCTACGCCGCTGGCCCCTACCGGATGCCCCTTGGCCTTCAGGCCGCCACTGGTGTTGATCGGGCGGTCTCCCGAGCGGGCTGTGCGTCCTTCGTCCACGGCGTGGGGCCCCTCGCCTGGCGCAAAGAATCCGAGGTCTTCGCTGGCCACGATTTCAGCGATGGTGAAGCAGTCATGGACTTCCGCCACCCCGATTTGCTCCGGACCAACGCCGGCCATCTCGTAAGCTTGGGCCGACGCGATCTTGGCGGCGGAAAGCGAGGTCAACTCTTCGGCGTCGTGCAGCGGACGCCCAGTGGCCTGTCCGATCCCGGCGATGCGCACCGGCTTGTCGGTGAACTGCTCGGCGATCTCGCTGGCCACCAGCAACACGCACGACGCGCCGTCGGTGATCGGCGCGCAATCGTAGAGGCGCAGCGGCCAGGCGATCCACGGGTTGGCCCTGGCGTCGTTGAGGAAGTCCAGTTCGTCGGCCCAATCGGGGGCTTCTTCGCCTCGCTGTTCGGCCCTGGCTTTGCGCCGTTCCATCATTTCCCTGACGGTTACCTGGAACTGAGCCTTGGGGTTCAGTTTGCCGTTCTCGTGGTTCTTCACGCCCACTTTGAGCAGGTGGTTCAGGTTGGTTTCGTACCGGTCCATATGGGCCTTGGCGATGGCGCCGAAAATGCCGGGGAAGGTCAAGCCCGCCGGCACTTCGTACAACCCGTCGGCGGCGGACGCCAACACGTCGGTCACGCCTTCGGTTGGCAGCGAGGTCATCTTTTCCACGCCGCCCACCAGCACAACGTCGTACATCCCGCTGGCGATGGCCATAACGCCCTCGCGCAGCGCGGACCCGCTGCTGGCGCAGGCGTTTTCCACCCGCGTGATGGGCGTTGGCGTCATCCCCAGCCAGTCGGCCATGATCGGGGCCGTGTGGCCCTGATGCTCGAACAAGTCGGCTGAGTAGTTGCCCAGGTACCCGGCTTCGATATCGGTCGCGGAGATTCCCGTGTCGATGGTTTCCTGAAGGTCCTGGAAAGCCTCCACGAACAGGTCTCGGCTGGACTTGTCGGGATATGCGCCAAACTGGGACAGTCCAGCGCCCACGATGGAAACCTGCCGGGCCAACCGGCGTGGTCGGGTGGTAGCCATAGCGCTCATACTCCTAAATTGCGATTGCCGTCATCCATCGTACACCAAAAGTCGCCGACTGTACCAGCATCGCGGCTGGCGCTGGTTGCCAGACGCACCGTCCTGGCGGTTCCTCGGCTGTCGGCGCAGATGCGGCGTCGGCGTTGGCAACGGGGCCCAGCGGGATTCCCCAGGGCGCCGGATTAGCTTCGCGTAGCCGCAGAATGGGCTCATCCAATCCCTGCTCACTTGCGCCCCCTATGTTGTGGGGCGCCGCGCCAGTTCCACCGCGACCAGCAGAATGCTACCTACCGTTGCGCCGTGCTGACCGGAGCTTCCGAACCCGTCGGCATCCCAACGCCAGGCGGTCTATCGCGCCGCGTGGTTAGAGTGGCGGGCGCAGACGCACGTTCAGGGCGGCCTCGCACCAGGCGGCGGCGGCGAGCAGGCGCGCCTCGGCGAATGGCGAGCCCACCAGCTGAATCGCCAGGGGCAGGCCAGAGTCCGCCAGGCCCGAGGGTAGAGCGATGGCAGGCAAGCCGCAAGAGGTCCAAGGCCCCTGGAAGGCGGGGTCGCCGGTGTTGGTGCGGTCTGGTTGTGATGGAGCCGGGGTAGCTGGCGTCAGCAGTATGTCGCACCGTTCGGCAAGTTGCTGCATGTCGTCGGTGAAACGCCGGCGCCGCTCCAAAGCGCGGGTGTAGGTGATGCCATCCACCTGCAAGCCCTCTGCGAGCATCGCCCGCAGCTTCGGTTGGTAGTCCTCCGCCTGAACCCGGTACATCGGTTCGTGGAACGCGGCGGCTTCCACCGCCATGATCATCCGCTGGTCATCGTAGGCGGACTCGATGCTGTCGGGCATGGGCAGTTCGTCAATGTCGGCGCCGCCTTGCGCCAACGATTCGGCGACACCGTCCAGGCGTCGTCGGGTCTCGGTGTCGGCGTTGTCGTAGAAGTACCGACGCAGCAGACCGATGCGAGGCGCCGGCGGGTCCTGGATCGCCGATAGGTAATCGCCCACGGGCTCCCGCGAGGACACCGGGTCCAGGGGGTCGGGGCCCGCCATGACCTGCAGGAGCAGGGCCGCGTCCGCAACGGAGCGAACCAACCAACCCACGGTGTCCAGGTTCCAGCTCACCGGCACCACACCGTAACGGCTGACCCGACCAAATGTTGGCTTGAACCCGACCACGCCGTTGTACGCGGCCGGCCGCAACACCGATCCCACCGTCTGCGAGCCCAACGCCGCCGGACACATTCGCGCCGCCACCGCTACCGCGGATCCGCTGCTGCTGCCACCGGGAGTGTGGGCGGCGTTCCACGGGTTGAACGTGGGCGATGGGTCCAGGCAAGCGAACTCCGTGGTGACCGCCTTGCCCAACATCAAGCCGCCCGCGCGTTTCAGTAGCTTCAGCGAGGTGGCGTCGTAATCGGGGACGAAGTTCTTGTACACCTCGCTGCCGGCGCGAGTCGGGATGCCGGCGGTGTAATAGATGTCCTTCATGCCGATGGGAACGCCGTGCAACGGCCCGAGGGTTCGTTTTTCAGACACAGCGACGTCGGCCGCTCTGGCGTCCGCCAGTACCGTCTCCCGGTCAACGTAAACCCATGCCCGGAGTCGGTCTTCCAGCGCGTCGATGCGGTCCAGGCAGGCCTCGGCCAGTTGCGTGGCGGTGACGCTACGGCTGGCGATTGCCTGGGCCGCGGCCGTAGCGGTGAGTTCAATCAATTCGGGCATGTCGCTCCTGCTTCACCGGGTATCAGGTATGAGGTGGGTGGCAGAGGCCGCGCGGGCCGACCAGGACGGCCGAGCTCGTGGGGTTACACTCCCGGCGGCCGTCTCTCGCTCCAGTCCGTAGCCTGTTCGTAGGCGTAGGCCAGGCGGAACAGCGTAGTTTCGTCGAAGGCAGAGCCGGCGATTTGCAAACCGATGGGCAATCCCGATGCGGTGAATCCGCAGTTGATGGACAGGGCCGGCAGGTTGGCAAGGTTGAACGGCGCTGTGAAGCCTCGCCGCCCTTTGAATCCGGCGACCACCGCCGCCTTGTCTCCCAACCCGGCCGATTCGGGTATCAAAGTGGCCGGAACCGAGGATGCCGGCATGATGAGCGCGTCGACCTCTTCCAGGGCGGCTACGATCTGGCGGCGCAGCGCTTCTCGCAGCCGCGCGGCCTTCTGGTAGGCCTTGGCCGGAATCACGCTGCCCATCAGCAAGCGAACCTGGTTGTTGTGGTCCAGCTCCCGTAGTTGTTCGGACGATATGATGTCCCAGTTCAGCATTGCCGCGTCGCTGCTGATGATGGCGTAGGAGATCTCGGACGAGTTGACGATCAGCGGCAGGGAGACTTCGCGGGTCTCCGCCCCCAGGCCTTCGAGAACCTCGGCGGCGGCGATAACCGCGTCGCGCACTTCGGGGTCGTTGGCGTCGGTGTGAACCCGCTCGGTTACGATGCCCAACTTCAAACCGCGGATGTCGCCATTCAAGGCGGCGGCGTAATTAGGCACGGGCGCGTCCCAGGTCTGAGGATCCTTGGGGTCATGGCCGGCGATGGCGGCCAGGGTGTGCGCGCAGTCCGCAACGGTTCGGGAGATGGGCCCCACGGTGTCCATCGACCAGCAGGCGCCGAAGACCCCGTGCCGGCTCACCCGGCCAAAGGTCGGGCGGATGCCCACCAATCCGCAGAAGGCCGCCGGCCCGCGGATGCTGCCGCCGGTGTCCTCGCCCAAAGATGTGGCGCACAGGAAGGCCGCGGTGGCCGCCCCGGAACCGCTGCTGGAGGTTCCCGGGTTGCGCCTGGTGTCCCATGGGTTGCGTGGCCGCCCGTAGGGATGGCGGAAGGCGTCGCCGCTGGCGTATTCGCTCATGTTCAGCTTGCCCAGCAGCACCGTGCCGGCGTCCTTCAGCCGGGCCATCACCGTGGCGTCTGCGCCGGGGATGTTTTCGGCCAAAATCGTGGAGCCGTTGGTGGTGGCGATGCCCGCGGTGTCGAACTGGTCCTTCACCGCTACCGGAACGCCGTGCAGCGGCCCGCGCCGGTTGCCGGCCGCCAACTCCGCGTCTGCCCTGCGGGCGTCTTCGCGGGCCCGGTCTGCGGTGACGGTGATGTACGAAGCGTAATTTCCGTCTAGCTCGCCGATGCGTTGGAGGTAGGCTTCGGTGGCTTCGGCGGACGATACATCACCCGCCGCGATCCGCTCGCCCAGTTCGGTCGCGGATAGGTAACAGACGTTCTGGTCCGCCATTAGGAAGCCTCCTGCTTGCGGGCTGTCCCTGAAACCAGTATTGGTAGGGCTTCGATGCTGGCGACGTCCGGCTCGGCAACGGCCTCCAGAGCCTCGAGCAAGCCGTTGAGGGATTCTCGCACCTCGGCCAACAGGTCATCGGGAATGGTGATGTTTGAGGCTTTGGCCAGAGCCCGCACCTCTGCGTCGGTTAAATCTGCCACGGAATACCTCTCATGGAAGGGAAGGCCTACAGTTTGCCGGCCCTCGGCCGGTTCCCGCAATTTTGGCCGGGCCTGCCTCGCTTGTCAACGACCGGGAGCGCCCCATGGGCGCCCAGGTTCGGCCACGGCGGCAATGAATGGCGACCGCCGCTCCCGCGCCCAGGCCGCGGCGATGGCGAGGGCATCTTGACGCAACGGCAGTGAACCACAGCGATCGCCCAGGCCGCGGCGCCCTCGGACTCCCGGCGGCGCGCGTGTCACGGAGGCGCGGCAGCTAGAGGGTAGCGGTCGGGAGAGGCGCCGTCGCGAGTCAGGCGCTGCCGAGAAACACTTGGGTGAGGATGTCGGTGTCGCGGATTGACTGGGGAGAGCCGTTGTGCACGACGGAACCCTTGTCTAGGATGTACGCTCGATCCACGATGTCCAGGACTCCCTTGATGTTGTGCTCCACGATCATGATGGTGGCGCCGAACCGTTCGCTGACTTCGGCGATCTTCTGGAACACGTCCTTGACGATGATGGGAGCGAGGCCGAGGGTTGGCTCGTCGAGCAGCAGCAACTCTGGGGACGCCATCAGGCCGCGGCCGATGGCGAGCATTTGCTGTTGTCCCCCAGACATCTGGCTGGCCAGGTCGCGGCGTTTCTCGTACAGGATGGGAAACAGCTCCATCACGGAATCGAGGCGGCGGGCCCTTTCGGCGCGGTCGTTCATGTAGAGGCAGCCCATCTCCAGGTTCTCCGCGATGGACAGGTGCGTGAAGACGCGACGACCCTGAGGCACGAAGGATATGCCTTGCTTGACGATTTCGTGGGTCTCGGCGGCCAGGGGGCGTTGACGCCAGTACACGGTTCCGGCGACGACCGGAGCGAGACCCATGACGGCTTTGAGCACGGTGGATTTGCCAGCTCCGTTGGGTCCCATGACGGCGACGACCTCGCCGGCTTGGACGGCCATGTCGATGCCGTCCAGGGCGCGGACGGCGCCGTAGCGCACCGAAACGTCGGATAGTTCCAGGAGCGGCGGTTCGCTGTTGGCGCGCTCTGGCGCGATTGCCACGTCGTGATCCTCTTCGCGGCGCCGAAACGGCGCGGGGTGTGTCATTCGCCGAGGTAGGCCTCGATCACTTCCTCGCTACGCAGCACGGGTTCGACATCACCGGCGGCGAGGAGGGCGCCGCTGTCCAGCACGATGATCCGGTCGGAGAGTTCGCGCACGATGGCCATATTGTGGGATACGAAGACTACGGCGCGTCCGTCGGCCCGTAGCTCCCGCATGATCTCCTTCACCCTTTCGACCATCTGGGGGAAGAGACCGGCGAAGGGTTCGTCCAGCAGGTACGTGTTGACGTTCATGGCCAGGGCCCGACCGATTTCAACCAGCTTGCGCTGGCCATAGGAAAGGTCCATGGCCAGTGAATCGCGTTTGTCCCACATGTCCACTCTTTCCAGGATTTCCCGCGCCCGCCTCCGCGTGGCCGGTTTGGCCCACTCGAAGAGGGCCGGGAACAGACCACGTTCGGTCAGCGCCACCATTATATTGTCCCAGACGGTGATCTGGTCGAAAAGGCGCACCTCCTGGAAGGTGCGGGTGAGGCCGTGGTCCGGGGTTTCGCGCGCCCTGACGACGCGCAGGCCCACGCCGTCGATGATCACCATGCCGCCATCCAGGGGCAATACTCCGCTGAGCAGGTTCACCAGCGTGGACTTGCCGGAACCGTTGGGTCCAACGATGCTGGTGGTTCCCTGACGGGGGATGACCAGGCTCAACTCATCCACGGCGCGAACGGCGCCGAAGCGCTTGGAGATGGCCCGGGTTTCCAGGGCGAATTCGGTTTGGGTCGCCGGCGTTGCGGTCACAAGCGATACCTCCCAACCAGTCCCTGGGGCCGGTACAGCATCAGCAGCACCAGCAGGATGCCGAGCGTCACCTGGCGAACTTGGCCGATGTGCTCGGTGGGCAGGAACGGAATGAAACGCATGCCCTCCTCCAGCAGCACGAAGGCCATGGCCCCCAGCAGCGAACCCCAAATGGTGGCCAAGCCCCCGAGGATCACAATGGACACCAGCAGGACCGATTCCAGTAGGATGAAGGAATTGGGGTCTATGAACGTGGTCCAGCTGCTGAACAGTCCGCCGGCCACGCCTGCCATCATGGCGGAGATGACCCAAACGGCCAATTTGTAGTGGGTGGCCCGGTACCCGAAGACCTCGATGGCCTGCTCGTCTTCGCGAATGGCGGTGAGAACCCGGCCAAAGGATGATGACACGATGAACCAGGACACCAGCATCACCACGGCGAGGAACGCCAGGCACAGCAGCAGGAATTCCAGGTCGCCGTCCAGAACCCAATCACCGATCTGGGGCCGCGCGATTTCGTGGATGCCGAAAGCGCCTCGGGTTACCGCCCGCCAGTTGAGGAAGACGTTGAAGGCGATGATGGCGAACCCGAAGGACGCCAGGACGAAGATATCGTCGCGGAAACGGTTGAGCGCCACGCCCACCAGGATGGCCGCGAGGCCGGCCAGGAGCGCACATACCGGCAACGCCGCGAAGAATGACCAACCGAGGATGGGAATCGCCTCGGCTCGGAGTTGTTCGTTGGCCGGGCTGGACGTGAGAATGGCCATGGTGTAGGCGCCGATCCCAAAGAACCCGATATGGCCCACGGAAAGCAATCCGGTGTACCCGACCACCAGGTTGAGGCTGACGGACAGGATGGCCCAGATTGCGAACACCGTGCCGATGATGACGGCGAAACCAACGCCCTGCCAGATCATGAAGGCGATTGCCCACCCGATCACGAAGAGGTTGGCCCATAGTTCGATGTTTCCCCACAGTCTGGCTTGGCCCCGGGCGAGGCCAATCGATGCCACCGGGTTGCGCGCCAAGCCGGACAGTTGTCGCCAGCGTCGTATATCGATGGACACGGCATTACCTCCGCGGCAGTATGCCCTGGGGCCAGAACGACAGGAAGAGGATCAGGAGGAGGAACGCGATGGCGTCTTTCCATTCCCCGGCCAGGTCCCATATGCCGAACTGCTCGACTAGGCCCAGCGCGAAACCGCCGACCACCGCGCCATAGAGGTTGCCGATTCCGCCAACGACGGAAGCGATCCACCCCTTGAGCAGCAGCAGCAGACCCATGCGAGGCTGGACGGCGGTATCGTGGCCGGTGATGATGCCGGCCATGGCGGCGTACATTGCGCCAATGAAAAACACGGCGGCGATGATTGACGTGGTGTTGATTCCGACGACCCGGGCAACCTCCTCATCGTCCCCGATGGCGCGGATGGCCCGCCCCAGCGAGGTCTTTTGCAGGAGCAACCACAGCGCCGCGAATCCGGCCAGCGCAACTCCGATGGCGAAGACGTTGAACCCCTTGATGCGCGCCCCGGCGATCTGCCACGGCGCGCCGCCGAATGCTTGTGGCAACGCCTTGGGCGCGGCGTCGAACACGATCACGATCAACGCGGCGATGGCCAGCAGAATACCCAGGGACGCCACCAACATGATCAGCGGAGAGCGCGCCCGCTGCCGCATGTACACGTACAATCCCCGGTATAGGGCTAGCCCCACGGCGCCGGCCAAGAGGCAGGACACGGCCCAACTGAGGTACAGACCGGCCCCGGGCTCTGAGGCGATAAGGTAGCCGCACCAGGCCCCAAGCGCAGCCGCCGGCAAACCCGCGACGCCGGCGACGGGCCACAGTTTGATGGTAGGGGCGAAGGTTTGAACGGCTCGGTAAGGGAGCGCCACCGCCGCCACAGCTACGGCGAGGCCAACGGCCGGGCTCAACGTAACGTGGAGAATCCCGGGAAACGACAGGATGATGCCGGTGTACGCTCCGGCCGCGCCTCCCAGCAAGCCCAGGGCCACGCCGATGACATTTGGGGCGAACCGGCGCTGAAGTCGCGGGTACAGCAGCGTGTGGAGGGTCCAGGCGACCACGCCTCCAACCACCACGGCAAAGGCGACGTTGACATACACGCTGTTGACATCGCCGCGGCCCAAGAAGTTCGGCGTGGTTCGCAGGTAGAAGACGCCATAGGCTCCCAGGGCGGCCGCCGCGCCGTAGTAGAGGTCGAAGAACCAAACGGCGCTGTACACCAGGGTGAAGCCCATGGCCAGCAGGGCGTACACGGCGCCCACCGCAAGACCGTTG
This sequence comes from Dehalococcoidia bacterium, assembly GCA_965221295.1. GTDB lineage: Bacteria > Chloroflexota > Dehalococcoidia > Lucifugimonadales > UBA3495 > Bin87. Next base: position 697,423 of record OZ244879.1, read on the forward strand.
AACGCGAATTGCAACGCCTGGGGCGGAGACTGGCTGACCTTCCAGGCCACGTAAGCGACAACCGCCAGCGCCAAGCCCAGGGCCAGCCAGCGAGCGCCAGAGGTGTTGATCAGGGCGGGAAGACCGCCTGCGGCATCGCGTTGAGTAGACACGGAACCGTTCTCACATCACTTTCCGGCCAGTTTGGGGGGTGAGGATCATTTCGCTGAACCATTGCCGGTCCTTATCGGCTTCGTTGCGCCAAGGACCGCGCTGCGTTGTTGTCGCAAGTTCCCGGCGCGGCTGCATACTCCTGTTTCAACCAAGTCTATCCGCGTCGCCGGTGTAAGCGCGCGTGGATCCGACCGATCTTGTCGAACTAACCGATCTTGTGGAAGCCATCAGAGGAAGCGCGTAGCTTTACGTCGATACAGAATCCTCACTATGCCGCAATCCCAGGCAGGATCGTTCGGTGGGCGGCGCGACTCCGCCGCCAGAGGGTCGCGGGCGCTGCGGGTGAGCCGACGCGACGGTGGACTGCCGACGGGTCGAGATTGCCGCGCTTCGCTCGCAATGACAGCTGAGGGGCGTCGTGCGATGACAGCTCAGAGGCGTCGTGCGATGACAGCTCAGAGGCGTAGTGCGATGACAGCTGAGGAGCGTCTTGCGACGACAGCTCGGAGGTGTCTTGCGACGACAGCTCAGAGGCGTCTCGCCACGAGGGTTGAGGGACGCCTCGTGGCGACGGTTGAGGGCCGTCTGGGCATGACGCCTGAGGACGGCCCAACATGACTGACGCGCCGGTCGAAGCTCGCTCAACACTGTGTCCTGGCTACGCTAGGGGGTCGGAGCCTGGCCCAATACGTTGTAACCGAGATTTTCTTCGGTGCGCTCGGAGACGGGCAGAACCTCCACGACCACGTTGCTGAGCCCGGCCAGGTCGCCGTTGGCGTCGAAGCTGTAGTTGTCGCCGATGGCGCCGCTGCGAGTCAGGGAATACAGGCAATCCCGGAACCCGTCGGCGTCTTGGTCGTCGCCGGTTTGAGCCAGGCATTCCGCGGCGATGTACACGCCGTCGTATCCGGAGGCCTGGAACCAGGGGATGGTCGCCACGTTGCCGTAGCGGGCCTCGAAGTTGTTGAGGAAGTTGACCCCCGCCGGGGTGGAAAGATCAGGATTGGGAATGATGCCCTTCATGCCGGTGGCGGCTTCCCCTGCGATGCCCAAAGATTCGGGGCCGGTGGCCACGGTCTCGGCGTAGATGGCGCCTTCGTATCCCAGCTCCCTGAGCTGCTTCATTATGGATCCAGCGGAGAGTTCCGTCTGAGCCGCCAGGTAGATCGCGTCGGGACTATCTGCGGTGAGCTTGGTAAGTTGGCTGCGGAAGTCGGTAATCTCAGGGCTGTAATTCTCGGTGGCGATGACCTGGGCGCCGAGCTCCTCCAGCCGGGCTGCGGTGGTTCTCCGCGCGCCTTCCGCGTAGTCGGTGGACTCCGAGATGGTCGCCACTGTGCGGTGGCCGTCAACATAGATGGCGTTGCCCGTGTCAATGCCCAGTTGGTTGTCGTTGATGGCGGTGCGGAAGATGTAGTCGCCGGCGGTGGCGATATCGGGGCTGGTGGCGGATGCGGAAAGCAGGATCACGCCCTCAGCTTCGGCCAGCGGCGCCGCGCCGAGCATCGCGCCGCTACAGGTTGTGCCCAGTATGATCTTGACGCCGTCCACATCGGTTAGTTTGTTGTAGGCGGTGATGGCGTCTTGGGCGGCGCACTTGGAATCTTCGGCGATGAGTTCCAGCATCCGGCCGTTGACGCCGCCGGCGGCGTTGATTTCCTCAACGGCGAGTTGCTTGGCCTGAATGATGGGATTGCCGTAACTTTCGGCGTTGCCGGTGAGGGCGTCCATGGCGCCGATGCGGAAGGGTTCGCTGGAAGCTGCCGAGTCCGCGGCCATCGCCTCGGGGGCGGTGGTCGCTTCGGGCGCGGCCATCGCTTCCGGCGTGGACTGCGCCGGGGTTGGTTCGGCAGCTCCGCCGCAGGCGACGACCGTCAGCGGCAGCGCCAACAACAGCCCCAACGTGATGATCAATTTCAAAGGCGAGATCAACATTCCATTCTCCTGGCGAGGTCGTTGCGGATTAAATTCTCAAATGAGACGGTGGCCCACCGTTAGTATGGTGGTTCTATGCCGCCTTGATTCTAGCACACGTCCGCTACCGGGTTACCGAAGCCAATTGGGGGATCCAACAAAAAAAACCGGGATGTGAACCCGGTCTGAGTTGGGACAGTCAATGGCTCCCCTGGCAGGATTCGAACCTGCGACCTAGCGGTTAACAGCCGCCCGCTCTACCGCTGAGCTACAGGGGAACGGTAGTGTCGCTGTGGATACATGCTCCGTGCCGCGACGTATTTTGATTGTAGCGCCCAGACGTATGCCTAGCAAGCAGGGATTTTGCCCCCGCTTGCGCTCAGCGTATCTTGGGAGTTGTTTAGGCAAACCCGGTCATGGTTTCGTTGCTAATATCTCGCCGAACGCCAGCGTTCCCACGGCGGCGGGTTCATCGCGCCACTGGTCCAAATCGAGACGCCACTCCTCAAATTGCGCTTCGGCCGCCAGGCCGTACTGGGTCGCCGCCGCGATGACCTGGGGCGTGAAAAACCAGTCGCTGACGACCTTATGCAGGAACGCAACGTCTTCGAGCGTTCCGAAGTAGTCGAAGGAACCGCTGGCTTTGATGTCAGTGAACCCGGCAGCCAGCAGCGCGCTTTTCAGCTCTTTGCCCATTTGTGGGTGGCCGCCATTGGCCGCCAGCAAATTGGAGAACACTGCCCAAGCTTCGGGAATCCGCTCGGAAACAGGCTCCATGAATGACGATGCTGCAATCATTTCCCGGCACGCGATCAACCCACCCGGTTTGAGCGCCCTTTGCACCTCTCGCAAAGCGGCCTGGGTATCGGGCACGTGCATCAACACGGCGTGGCAGTGGGCCACGTCGAAATAGTTGTCATCGAAAGGCAGCTCGTACACGCTGCCCACGTGGAAGGTAATCCCGTCGTGTTCGCCGGCCGCGGCGGCGGCGCGGGCCAATTGTATCTGCGATTCCTCCATGTCGATGCCGTGAACTTCCCCAGGATGCACCGCCGCCGCCAGGCCCATCGTGATGCTACCTGGGCCGCAACCGAAGTCCAGAACCCGCATACCGGCTCGCAGGTGGGGCAACAGGTGAGTGGCGTGGTCTTGGGCGTTGCGCCGGTGGAGTAGCTCCAAAAACTCAGGACTGTATCCCATCGTGTATTGGTGGGTTTGCTCCGTCATGCTGATGACTCCCGTGTCGATGACGCGCGTAGAGGAATTTCAGTCGCCGCCGTCCCGATTTCCAGCGTATAGCGCCCTCCATATTTCCGCAACAGGCATTCTACGCTGACCGGGCGCTCCCAGTGGGCCGTTGCGGGCATGGGTTCTGTCATTGCGAGCGGAGCGCGGCAATCTCGTTGCCCGCAACCGACGGCCGTTGGTCGTGGTCCACGAGATTGCCACGGCCTACGGCCTCGCAATGACAGTTGGGGGTTGGCCGTTCGTGTGGGATCGAGAATGCCACGGCCTACGGCCTACGGCTTCGCAATGACAGCAATTGTCATTGCGAGGAGCGATAGCGACGCGGCAATCCCGTTGCCTGGCCGAACGGCCGCCGGGGCGGGGGGCCGAGGGCAGAGCGTCGTTGGTTGCGTTCGGCGAGATTGCCGCGCTTCGCTCGCAATGACAGTGTGGAGGGATCGCAATGACAGGTGGGGGTGGCCGCTCGTGTGGGATCGAGATTGCCACGGCCTACGGCCTACGGCTTCGCAATGACAGCAATTGTCATTGCGAGGAGCCATAGCGACGCGGCAATCCCGTTGCCTGGCCGAACGGCCGCCGGGGCGGGGTGCGGGGCAGAGCGTCGTTGGTTGCGTTCGGCGAGATTGCCGCGCTTCGCTCGCAATGACAGTTGGGGGTGGCCGTTCGTCTCGGATCGAGATTGCCACGGCCTGCGGCTTGGCAGTGACAGCAGGCGGGACTCTTGCGGCGCCTGATTTCGGCACAAAGAGCCCTAGGACGTAATGTGTACGCGCCGGGGCCTTGTCAAAGCCAAGCTTGGTTGTAGGCGTCGCTGGTGGCTGGGCGGCGAGCCGTCCCGCTCGGCCGGCTGGCGGCGCCTGGTTACGCCTTGAGTATCTGGGCGAAGAACTCCAACGTGCGGGGCCACGAAGCGACCGCAGCGGCCTCCTGGTAACGTCCGCCGGCCGGATTCATGAAGGCGTGGTCGGCTCCCGGATAGGTGTGGAAGGTGTGCTCCTTGCCCAGGCGAGTCAGTTCAGCGTCGAGCTTACGCATGTCCTCCTGGGATGGGTTGGCGTCGATTTCGCCGAAGTGGAACAACATGGGGCAATTGATGTCGCGGGCCAGGTCTAAGGGAGGCGTTTGGCCGGTTCCCCAGGTGGACATCAGGTTGCCGCCGTAGTATGGCGCTACGGCCTTGAAGTTGGGGTTGCTGGCGGCGGCCAACCAGGCCACGCGACCACCCATGCAGAAACCGGTCACGCCGATGCGGTCGCTCCGCACCGCGTCGTGCTTGATTAGCCAGTCCACGGTGGCGTTCATGTCGGCCACGATGTCGGGGTCGCTCAGCAGCGCCGGCGGACTGGGTCGCGGACCGCCGCCGGCGGAGGCCGCGATGGCCGCCTCGGTGTGGCGGTGGTACAGGTTGGGAGCGACGGCGGCGTAGCCCTTGGCGGCCAGGCGGTCGCAGATGTCCTGGATGAAAGCGTCAACGCCGGTGGCGTGTTGCGCCACCACCACCGCCGGGAAGGGCGCGCTGAAGCCGGAGCTGCTGGACGGCACGCTGGCGTACATGTCCATCTCGGCGCCGTTGACGGTGATCTTTTCCCAAATGCTTGCCATGGTTTGTCTCTCCTGCCGGTTCGGTTTCAGTGAGATGAATTGCCATGTTGTTCAATCGAACTGGCGCCCAAGCGGTCTTCCCAAGCGATCTTGGCTCGCCAAGCCAACCAAGAGCTGATAACCGTGATGACCAGCGCAGCGCCAACCGCCGCGAAAGCTGGGATTCCGGCAAACGTTGGAACCTTTTCGGCAATCGTGTCCATGAGGATTAACGCCAATCCCAGCATGAGTAGCGCCAACCAGCTTCTTTCCAGGACCTTCATTTGTCCGCCCCCCAGATAAGCATCACGAACGCGTAGGTGAAGCCAGCGCCGATCATGCCGGCCAGCAACGCCAACAGCAATCCCTGGTAGTGGCCTCGATCGTCGTATGTCGCGCCAAAAGTCAGCCCCAGAAACGCGACGCCCATCACGACGGCGAACACGGTTGCAAAAGTCTTCAATGGCGACATGGTCCTTCCTCGTTGCCTCCGTTGCCGGCAATATTTGACGGCAGTTTACATTGGTTTGCTTCCCAGTATTCCGGGGCGGTCATGTGGAACTAGTCCCGCTCACGATTGGAGGAATCTCGCCTGGAACGTTCTTCCCATGCCACTTTGGCAAGCCAGCTCAGCATCGACGTAAGCGCCAACAAGAACAGGGCCGCTCCAATCGTCGACAACACCGGCACCCCCTGTATATCCCGTACGGTTTCGTAGAGCAGGTCTGTGAACAGCAAAAGCCACCCGACCAGCAGAAGGGATGACCAGGCAATTCGCAAATTTCGCATTTCAGCGACCCGACCAAATGAGGGCGAGCCAACCTGTTATGCCGAAGCCAAGCACGGCCCCCATCGTAGACACCATAACGGCGCGCAAAGCGCCTCCGTCGCAACAGACGGAGCTGTACGTCACCGTAAACACTGCGGCGCCCATCACGAGGGCAATGATCACAACAATGCTCATGTTCATGGCTTGCCTCCGGCTGGTTCGCCTGTCGTTTGGTCGATAGCTACACCAACCCTTCAGCCCTGACCTCTGCCAGCGTGGCTTCGAAGGCGGCCAGCGTCGCGTCGATGTCGGTTTCGGTATGAGTTGCCGACACGAGGAAGGCGTCGCGGCCCATGATGTCGATGCCGTGGTTCTGCAGGCCACGCTTGATGCCCGTCACGGCTGGCGTAGCGGCGGCGGCCTTGATGCGGCGGTTCACGTCGGGGCCAAATTCGTGATCGAAGTCGCCGTCGGCCAGGGTGAAGTGGATCATGGACGCGACGCCATAGGCATGGCCGCTGACCTCCATGCGGGTGAAGACCTCGTTGAGGCCGGCCTTGAGGCGGGCGGCCATGGCGTCGGCCTGCTGGTTGATTGGTTCGCCGGCGATCATTTCCAGGCAGGTGGCGCCCGCAACTGCGGAAAGGGGATTGCCATTGAAGGTGCCGGGATGATAGACGCGCTCGGTGTTGTCCCATTGCGGGTCGCCGCGCTGGGCGATCATGTCCACGATGTCGGCCTTGCCGCCCACGGCGCCGCCGGGCAGCGCGCCGGCTACGATTTTCGCCATGGTGGTCAGGTCGGGGGCGACGCCGTAGCGAACCTGGGCTCCGCCGGATGAGGCGCGGAATCCGGTGACCACTTCGTCGAAAATCAGCGTCACGCCGTGCTGGTCGCACAACTGACGCAGGCCGGCCAGGTAGTTGGGAACGTCGAAGGGTAGTTGGCCGTAGTGAGCTCCCGTGGGTTCCAGGATGATGGCTGCGATGTCGGAGTCGCGTTCCATGGCCTGCGCCACGGCGTTGAGATCGCCGGCGGGCGCTATGATCATGCTGCCCCAGGACTCGGCTGGTATGCCGGGGGCGGGGCGGTCTGATCCGGCCATGGCGTAGTCGTGCCAGCCGTGGAAATGGTCCTGTAGCTTGATCACCTTGTTGCGGCCGGTGTACGCGCGGGCCAGGCGCATGGCCATCAGGGTGGCTTCGGTGCCGCTGCTATGAAAGCGGACCCGTTCGATGGCCGGCATCAGGTTCATGATGGCGCGGGCCCAACGCACCTCCTCATCGGTGCAGGCGCCCAGGTGGGTGCCGCGCCGGATCTGCTCGGCCACCGCGTCGGCGATGGCGGGGTGGGAATGGCCCAGGATCAGGGCGCCGTGGCCAGACACGTAGTCGATGTACTCGTGGCCGTCCACGTCCCACTTGCGAGGACCCTGGCCGTGGGTGATGTATAGGGGGAAAGGCTCGGCGTAGCGGTTGTCGTGGGTCACGCCGCCGGGGAAGATGCCCACGGCCTCCCGATAGCGTTCGGCGGAGCCGGGGTGAGTGGCGATGTATTGTTCCAAGATGGTTGTCATTTTTCCGCTCCCATTTGAGGTTGGGTCGATTGTCAAGGGCCGGCGACGCGGCGGGATCGGCTGGTCTGCCGGCGGCAAGCCCAGTTGGTTGCGGGCCGCCGCCGACAGTTGGGCCACGATGCTGGCGTAGTCTTCGTCGCTCACCTGCTTCCATTCGCCGCGATGCAAGAACTCGATTATCAGTTCTTCGTCGTCGTCGATGAACGGGAACTCTTCGTCAATCATTGTCGTCACCGCAATCCGTAATTGCGCATCAATTTACCGACAGCGTAGGCCGTAATCAATCGAACAACGCCGTCGCTGTCTTGGGAAAATGGCGCCGCGTAGAGATAACCTCTTGCAATTACTAGAAATAAATGTTGGTCAGGATATTTTTTCGGTTTATGGTTATGAATTATATCGATTATTTCATTTCGCGTTAACTGATGTACGATATCTTCAAACGCTATCCCTCTATTTCGTCTAATCCAGTAGTTCTTGCCCTGATACCAGGTGAATCGGTTCTGGTTAGTCATGTTGCTGACCTCATTGTGTGTAATGGTGGACACTTACGGGCGTGCACCAAGCCAATTATAGCACAAGGCAACCCTTCCGCTATTGGTCGGCTTCGGCGGCGAGCTCCGGCGGGCGCTTGATGAACAGGAAGCAGGCGCCCGCGGTGAAGGCGCAAATGGCGCCCGGGATGATGGCGTAGTCGTAGTTGCCAAAGCGGTCGGCGACCCAACCGGCGTACACCGGCGACGCCACCAATGCCCAGGCGTAGGCGAAGGTGATGTATCCCCGGAGGGTGGCGAATCGGGCGCGGCCGTAGTATTCGCCCAGGGCCGCCCACACGATGACGCCGGCGCCGTCCATCATGCCTTCGCACAGTATGAACCCGAGCACCAGGGTGATCCCAACCGCCGTTTGCCAGTCGCCCAACCAGAGCAACAGGTACCCGAACCCCTCCACGGTGAGGCTGATGAACATGATGGCCTTCTTGGATACCCGGTCTCCCATGTATCCCATCGCCAAGCGGGACACGAAGTTGATGAAGGACATCACGCCGATCAGGTTCGCCGCCATCTGGGCGCTCATGCCCTTGTCGTCAACCAGGATGGGGAACAGGCTGACCAGGATGCCCAGTGTCGCCGTCTGCCGCAGGCCGGCCCCCACCAGCAGGAGCCAATACGCCTGGGTTCTCAGAGCCTCGCGTACGGAGTAATCCCGAGTCTCCCGTTGGGCCGGCGCGCCCCGGGCGCCGCTTCTGGAGACCGCCGGTCGGGTTGCGCCGTCGGGTAGTAGGCCCATGTCCTCGGGCTTGTTGCGAAACCAGATGCACAGAGGCAGCAGGATCACCAGATAGAATGATCCCGAGACTATCAGACCCCACCGCAAGCCGGACTTGTCGATCAGCAGGTTCATGGTGGGGATCAACGCCAACCCGCCCAGGGACGACACGGCGGCCAGGATGGAGATCGCCAGAGAGCGCCGTCGTTGGAACCACTGATTGAGGCCGGCGAAGCAAGCGTGCTGAAAGGCCATGCTGTTGCCCAGCGACACCAGGCCCAGGTAGATTAGCGCGAAACCCCAGAATCCGGGCAGCCAGAAGGCCATGACGCCGTAGCCGGCTACGGCGATGAGCAACGAAGGGACCAGAACCTTGCGGTTGCCGAATTTATCGATCAGCCAGCCGGCGACAGGTCCTTCCAGCCCACCCTCGGCGCGGGCGATGGAAAACACCAGGTTGGTTTGGGCTTGCGTTATCCCCAACTGGTCTCGGATGGGGATGACCAGGACGCCAAAGCCGCGAAAGAAAATGCCGCTGGCGAAGAAGGACATCACCGAGGTGATGGCAACCATCCACCAACCGTAGTAGATGCCGCTGCCGGAGCTTTGTCCTCGGCGTGGCTCAGTCGGGTGAGCTGTAGCGCGAGCTGACGAATGATCGGATGTTGCCACTGGACGCAATCTGCCGGAGCGCCAAAAGTTTGACCCGGCCAGTCAATTCGCCCTGGGCGAACCGGCCGGGTCAACGCGCGATGTCAGGCAGTGTAACGGCTGGCGGCGGCGCGGGCAAATGGCGACAGCGCTCATCGTCGCGAGGAACTACCACGCCGGGAACTGCCAGACCGGGAATTGTTGCGCTGGGAATTACTACGCTGGGATCTACTACGCCGGGGATTACCGGACCGCGAACTACCATGCCCGAGGACTACCGGGCCGGGAATTACCACGCCGGGAATAGCCACGCCGGGAATTGCCACGCCGGGAACTACCATGCCAAGGAACTACCGGGCCGGGAATCGCCACGCTGGGAACGGCCACGCGCGCCAACGAGAGCGCCAAATTGACAGATTCGCGGCTGCGATGCTATATTCCCTGCGCTGAACACTACGGCGCAATCGCGCGCGCCATTGGAAGATGACGCGGGCCGGTATCGAACGCAGCCCAACCGGGCGCTTTCTTTATCATTGTCAATAATTGGAAATCCCTAGCGGCAACACCTCCCATCCAGCACCCGGGACGGTGTTAATTTGTGTGCGAGACCGATAACGCTCTGGCTTGCGATCATCCGAATCGCCAGCCGTTCAGCAGACCATAGCCGGTTCGGAGGAACCTCCAGATGCAAATGAACGACTTTGTCGTCCGGTTCGCTGGCGAGGGCGGACAGGGCGTCGTTACCTCAGCCGAAGGTCTGGCCCAGGCTTCTACTCAAGTCGGCTACCACGCCCTGACTTATGCCACGTTCCCCTCCCAGATCCTTGGTGGCCCTACGTGGACTCAGGCCCGCATCCGCACCGAACCGGTCCTCAGTTCCGGCGACGAGGTGGACGTGCTGGTCGCTTTCAACGAAGAGGCCTACGAAACCCACGCCGAGGAAGTCCGCGAGGGCGGGGTCATCATCTACAACTCCGACGACTTCACCATGACGGACCCAAGGTCGTTCGGACTCGCCATCGATTCGCTGGCGCGCTCCACGGGCAATAACCGCGCCGCCAACATGGTCGTCATTGGCGCGTTGGCACAACTGGTCCACATGCCCCAGGAGTATCTGGAAGACTTCGTGGAATCCCGGTTCCGCCGTGGGCGCGATAACGACGACGAGATTATTTCATCCAACATTCAGGCGATGCGCCTGGGCCGGCAGCACGCCGCCGAAAGCGGTTTCGTACTGGGCGACCTGGCCCCTCCAAATCCACCCGATTACAAGCAGATGATGCTCAAGGGCAATGAGGCCATCGCGCTGGGCGCCACCCACGCCGGCTTGGGGTTCTACGCCGGATATCCCATTTCGCCCGCCACCACCATCCTGCTATGGATGGAACGGAACTTGGTGGGAGACGACAAGTTCGCCTACCAGGTATCCTCCGAAATCGAGGCGATTACCGCCATTCTTGGCGCTGGTTTCGCCGGCAAGAAGTCCATGACTGCCACCGCCGGACCCGGCATCTCGCTGATGAGCGAAGGCCTCGGCCTGGCCTGGATGGCTGAAATCCCCCTGGTCGTGGTGGACGTGCAGCGCGGAGGCCCCGCCACTGGTCTGCCCACCAAGACCGAGCAATCCGACCTCATGGGCTGCATGTACCCGGCTCATGGTGATGTCCGAATGCCCATCATCGCTCCCGGCTCTGTTGAGGAATGCCTCTACGCCGCGGCGCAGGCCGTCAACTGGGCGGAACGCTACCAGGGACCCGTAATCCTGATGAGCGAAATGTCCATGGCAGAGCGGGTGCAGAACATACCGCGCCCCGACCTCGCCAAGATTCCGGTCGAGGAGCGGCTCACCTACGAAGGCAGCAACGGGTATCATCGCTACTCCGGCCACGAACTGTCCCCCATGCCCCTGCCGGGCGGGCCCGGTGCCTATGTCGCCAACGGCAGCGAACATGACGAGATGGGCGACACCACTCACCTGCCCAGCCGGCACATCCAGATGACCGAACGGCGGTTCGGCAAGCTCAAGCTCCTGGAAGAGGACAACTACGAAAGCGACAACACCGAGGCCAAAGTCGCCATCATGACTTGGGGCGGCTCCAAAGGGCCGGCGCGGGAAGCTTACGACCAACTGCGTGAAACGGGAGTTGACGTTGGCTGGTACTTCACCATGTTCCTGAACCCGCTGCCGCCACGGCTGCTGGAAGAACTACGCAGCAAGGAGCTGGTGATCGTGCCGGAACTGAACTACCAGGGACAATGGGCCAGCATCCTGCGCTCCGAAGGCGTCAAGGCGCAGCCCATTACCCAGTACACCGGCCTGCCCTTCAAGGTCAGCGGCCTGGTATCCCGAGTTACGGAAATTGTGTCAGAGCATACGGAGGCTGCGCGGGTATGAGCAAAAAGAACCCAGAATACGACTTCAAGTGGTGCCCCGGCTGCGGCGACTTCGGCGTTCGACGCGCCCTGGAATTCGCCATGATCAACCGGCTCGAGGATACCGGCCTGCCCATTGAGAATAACGTAGTGGTGGCCGGCATCGGTTGCAGCGGCAACTTGGTCCACCTGCTGGAGGGCGAACAGCCCTACGGCATACATGGCATCCACGGGCGGACCCTGCCCGTCGCCATGGGCATCAAGATGGCGCGTCCCGAATTGAACGTGATCGTGGTCGCCGGGGATGGCGACTTCCTCAGCATCGGCGGCGAGCACATCGCGCCCCAGGCGGCCCGCAACGTCAACCTCACCGCGGTGGTCATGGACAATGGCGTCTATGGCCTCACCAAAGGCCAGAGTTCGCCCACCACCGAGATGGGAGCCGTAACCAGCAGCACCCCCTTCGGCAAAATCGAAGCGGACCTGGACCCGCTGGAGCTGTACCTCACGCTGGGGGTTTCATTCATCGCGTCCGGCTTCTCGGGGCAGCCCCGCGTGCTGGCCAGCCTGATCAACGAGGGCATGAACCACCAGGGCATGTCTATGATCCACGTGCAGTCGCCCTGCGTGACGTACAACGACACTTACCAGCTGATCAAGGGCAATCCACGCGAGGGCATCGCTCCCGCGCTGTGGGACATCCCCGAAGATCACGATCCCAGCGACAAACAGGCCGCCCGGGAACTGGTGCAGCAGGGCGGGCTTCCCGTAGGCATCATCTACCGGGACGAGCAACGCCAGTCCCTGGACGCCAACATGAGCATCATCAGGTCGAAGGCCCGCCAACGCTCCGTCGAACAGCTCATGGACGCCTACACCTTTTAGCTTCGTGAAACCCAAGCGACCGGCGCCAACGTGAGCGAAGGGCCGTTTCCCAAAAGGACAACCCAGCGGGGAACACCCACGGGATGCCCTGCACGGCTTTTGGTTTGGGGCAGCGTCGAATTGGAAACTCCTTGGCGGCGAGTCCGTAGCCCATTTGCTGCGCAAACTTCGGCGCCGCGCGATCAGGAACGGTTTGGGCGGCGCCGTGGATCAAATCGTCGCTGCGATGGCCGCCGAGTTGAACCAGCCGGCGCTGCAGTTGGCCAGCGCATGGATTGAGTGCGCCACGTTGGGCTCGCCATGGCGGTTTGCGGACACCGGGCGCTCGCCAGCGCGACCCCGCGTGGCGAAGGAACCGTCGCGATGCTAGAATTGTCAAACGCAGCCATCTGGGTCGGGAGAGCATTGCCATGAGCTCGTCATCGTCAGCATCACGTCGCAAGCGGGTCTACACCAAGTACGGGGACCAGGGCGAAACCAGCCTGCTGTACGGCGGGCGTGTTTCCAAGGCCAGCCCGCATACCGAGGCTTACGGCATCACCGACGAGGCGGTCAGCCTGATGGGGTTGGCCCGCGCCTTGACCGACGACGACAAGGTCAAGAACATCCTGCGCGACCTGCAGCGAGAACTATTCACCGTGGCCGCAGAACTGGCCACCGACCCCGAGAAGTACGACCTCTTTCACCAGCATTTCAAGCCGGTGACCGAAACGATGGTGGACAATCTGGAAACCATAATCGACGAACTGGAGACCCACTTCCAGATGCCCCAAGTGTTCATTCTGCCCGGCGGCACGCCATCATCGTCGGCCATGGATTCCGCCCGAACCGTGATCCGTACCGCCGAACGGCGGGTGGTGGCGCTGTCGGAGGGTGGCGGCCTGACCAACCCGCTAATCCTGGCGTACCTGAACCGGCTGGGCGACCTGCTGTTCGTGCTGGCCCGCTACCACGACCGGGATATCCCCATCGAGCGGGCTACCGGCGACCGGGTTTGATCCTCGTATGCCGGCCTGCGGAAACACCGCCGCTGGAACTCCGGCCAACGGAACTCTGACCAACGGAACTCTGACCAACGGAACTTTGACCAACAAAACCCCAGTCATCGGAGACCCAACTATCGTCGTCATCGACTACGAATCTGGGAACCTGCGCAGCGTCGCTCGGGCCGTGGAGAAGGCCGGCGTAACGCCCAGGGTGACCTCCGATCCGGCGGCGCTGGGTTCCGCCGATGGTGTGATCCTGCCGGGCGTGGGTTCCGGGCCAGCCGCCATGGCGGCGCTGCGATCGCGCCAGCTGACCCGTCCGCTGCTGGGATACATCGCCCGCGGACGCCCGTTTCTGGGGGTATGCCTGGGTCTGCAACTGCTGCTGGATGCCACCGACGAGGGCGGCGCGGATGGCGGCGGCGCCGAGTGCCTGGGTTTGGTGAATGGACGGGTTCGGCGGCTGCCCGATGGACTCAAGGTGCCCCACATGGGTTGGAACACCGTCCACTTTCAACGCGCGCATCCCCTCTGGGAGGGCATTCCGCAGGATAGCCATTTCTACTTCGTGCACAGCTACTACGCCGACCCGTTGGAGCGGGCCAGCGTGGCTGGCGTCACCGAGTACGGCGTTCCCTTTTGCAGCGTCTACGCCCGGGACAACGTGGTCGCGACCCAGTTCCACCCGGAGAAGAGCGGAGCCAACGGACTGCGCATCTACGCCAACTTCGTGAAGCAGGCGGCCGCCGCCGTCCGTTGAACTGACCGCCGCTCGCTGACCCGACCGATCATCACGGCCGCGGCGTGGTGGGCAGCGCGGTTCAGGATCGCCGCCGCCCGGCCCGCCTGAGGACGCCCCCGGAGCCGTTTCCTGGTCTCATTCCCCAGACTAATTCCCCGGAGTCATGCGGGGAACCGAGCAATCATGCGAGGGACCGAACCATACGCTGGAGCAACGCCAATGGACATCATACCGGCCATCGACCTGCGGGGCGGCAACTGCGTCCGCCTGTACCAGGGCGACTACGAGCGAGAGACGGTGTTCTCCGACGACCCGCTGGGCGTGGCGGAGCGCTGGCAGGCCGAGGGCGGCCAGCGCCTGCACGTCGTTGACCTGGACGGCGCTCACACCGGCAATCCGGCCAACCTGGCGGCCATCACCGCCATCACCGGCCGGCTGACCATCCCGGTGCAGGTGGGCGGCGGCATCCGCAGCGTGGATACGGCGTCTGGCCTCTTCGACGCTGGAGCCGACCGCGTGGTGGTGGGCACCGCCGCCGTGTCCAATCCCGACCTGGTTGAGGAGCTGTGTAGCCGCTTCGGGGCCGAACGAGTGGTGGTGGCGCTGGACGCCCGGGACGGCCTGGTGGCCATCCGAGGCTGGACGGAGATTTCGCAAATCACCGCGACCGAGTTGGCCCGTCGCATGGCCGACCTGGGCGTGGTCCGCCTGCTCTACACCGACATCTCCCGGGACGGCACGCTGGAGGAGCCGAACTACGCGGCCACGGCGGCTTTGGTCCGCGACAGCGGGCTGGCTGTCCTTTCCGCCGGCGGCGTCGGCGCGGCCGAGCACGTGGCGAAGCTGGTACCCACCGGCGCCGAAGCGGCCATCATAGGCCGCGCCCTATACACCGGAGACATCACAATAGGCGGAGCGCTAGCAGCGGCGGGGTAGCGGGGCGCCGGGCCTGCGACCGCAGCGGTTGGTTAAATCGGCTAGTTTGAATCACCAACGCGCATTTCCCGCCACCGCGCCGCGTGTAAGGTCTCGCGCAGTTCTGCTCGAATTACTGACACCGGCTTGCGCGGATCCTTCGTTCGCAGCAAAATGTCATCAACAGACCAACGATGGCACACTCCATGTCTGGTTCGGTAAATGGCCAACGAGGTAATTTCCCGTTTGTCTTCGTAATCCAACAGATAATACCCTAATACCTGCCGGATATCGTTACTATTGATGGGCTTTTTGCCAGATTTTAGCTCGATTAAGCAGCCATCTACCATCAAGTCAGCGTCCGCACCTCCTACGTCGCTACTACCCTCGAATGTTGGGTTCAACACGGCAGGCCGATCGAGAAAATTCGACATAGCCTCACGATACAACGCGTTTTGCGCCGCTATGTCGTCAATCAGCGACTGACGCGGTTTGTTGATGAGTTCGTGTACGTCCTGTGGTGACCATTCGAGATCTTTGTGTATCTTGTGGGTGCGGATCATAACGTCAAGCAATGCCATGGTGTAGCAAAAGCGGCACAGCTTGTCTTCATCATCGCGTTCCAGTTCACCCCGTTCGGGGCGTATCCGAGCCTGGAACTCTGCCAATTCATCAAAAAAGTCTGGCAGTATCTCCCGCAATTCCCCCCGCACCCAGAAAGCGGCGGCCCTGGCTACGGTCTGTTTGACATCCATTTCGGCGTAGTTGAACCTGATGCGGTAATCGACCGCTTGCCCGACGCTCCCGAGCTCGTATGATTCGGCGCCATCCGGTGAAGAAATCATGCTCGATTGTTTTGTCTCAACGTTCGCCAATACTGTCATGTCCCTGGTGTGGGGGAACTGATCCCGTAGGAATAAACTAATCGGGCTTTCCTTATTTTCTAGTTGCGAGGTCAACGACATCGGGCCCTCCTGTTCGTTCCGTTGCCTGTCTGCGAGACACGCGACCACCATGGCGAGATGGTAGTATCTCCCCCACCCCCCGTCAACTTTGCTCACTTTCGCTTGCGGGGTGGGTGTGCTAAATTTACGGGGCTTCATCATCGAACGACTGGAGAATCCCGCCCCATGCTGCCATCCTACCTGTCCCACGTTTTCCCCGACAGCGCCGATACCAACTCCGCCGGCCACCTGACTCTGGGCGGCTGCGACGCCATCGACCTGGTTGAACAGTACGGCACTCCCCTTTACGTCCTGGACGAGGCGACCCTGCGGGCCCGTTGCCGGCAGTTCGCCGACGCCTTCGCCCAGCGTTATCCCAACTCCCAGGCCGTCTATGCGTCCAAGGCGTACATCAACCCGGCGTTGGCGCGGATTTTCGCCGAGGAAGGCCTGGGGCTGGACGTGGTATCGGGCGGCGAGTTGGCGGTGGCCCAGGCCGGCGACGTTCCGGTGCAACGGGTTTACTTCCACGGCAACAACAAGACGCCAGCCGAGTTGGAAGAAGCCGTGGCCGCCGGCATCGGCCGGGTGGTGGTGGACAGCTTCCACGAGTTGGAACTGCTGGAACGCATTTGCGCCGATTCGGGCCGGACTCAGGACATCCTGGTGCGCGTGTCGCCGGGGATCGACCCGCACACCCACGCCTACACCACCACGGGCGTCATCGACTCCAAGTTCGGCTTCTCCATTCAGACCGGAGACGCGGAGCGGGCCATCGTGCAAGCCATCGACGCGCCGCACCTGAATCTGCGCGGCCTGCACTTCCACCTCGGCTCGCCGATCTTCGAGCTGGAACCCTACCAGGCGGCCACCGACCTGGCGCTGCGATTCGCCGCCGGTCTGCGGGAACAGGGCCTCGACCTGCAGGAATTCAGTCCCGGCGGCGGGTTCGCCATCGCCTACACCCGGGACGACCGACCGCCGTCCCCCGGCGCCTACGCCGAAGCCATCGTGGGTACGCTGACGGCGACCTGCTCGGAGTTGGGTTTGGACCAGCCCAGCCTGGTGGTTGAACCGGGCCGGTCCATAATCGGCCCGGCCGGCGTAGCGTTATACCGGATCGGCGCCATCAAGGACATTCCGGGCATCCGCACCTACGTTAGCGTGGATGGCGGCATGGGCGACAACATCCGGCCAGCGCTGTACCAGGCATCCTACGAAGTCCTGTCGGCCAACCGTCCCGGCGACGCCGCGGACACCACGGTCACCATCGCCGGCAAGTACTGCGAATCGGGCGACGTGCTGGCCTCCGACATCCTGCTGCCCAAACCGGCTCCGGGGGACGTGATCGCCATACCGGCCGCCGGGGCCTACTGCCCGTCCATGGCCAGCAACTACAACCTGAACCCGCGCCCCCCCATAGCGCTGGTGCGGGATGGCGAAAGTCGCCTGATTCGCCGCCGCGAGTCATACGCGGACATGATGCTCTGCGATATCTAGTCAACCAGGTTCCCTGGCAGCGGCGGCCCAATCCCGGCAAGTTCGCCGCCAACTCGAAGGCAGACAGAGCATGTGGCAAACGGTCGGTCAGGATCACCTGCTGAAGCAACTGTCCGGAAGCCTGCGGTCGGGGCGAATCGGGCACGCCTACCTGTTGGCCGGGCCGCCCCACGTGGGCAAGATGACCCTGGCGCTGGACCTGGCGGCGGCCGTCAACTGCCAGAGCTCTAGCGACTCGGCAGACGGCCCCTGCTGGCAGTGCGAACCGTGTTTGCGCATCCAACGGGGCGTCCATTCCGATATGAGCGTCGTCGCCGTGGGCGGAGACTCGCGCGCGCAGACGCGCATCAGCATCGAGCAAATTCGGGATGCGGAACATTTCCTGTCGGTCACGCCAGTGGAGGGTGGCTGGAAAGTCATCATCATCGACGGAGCCGAAACGCTGTCGGCGGGGCAGGGCGAATCGGCCAACGCCCTCCTCAAGACGCTGGAGGAACCGCCGGAACGGTCGCTCCTGCTGCTCCTGTCCGCCGAGGAACACGCGATCTTGCCGACGATTCGGTCGCGCTGTCGCCTGCTGCATCTGCGACCCATGGCCGGAGATCGCCTCGCTGAGCGCTTGGCGACGCAATGGGGCGCCGACCCGGAGGCAGCCGGACGGCTCGCCCGATTGGCCCGAGGTTGCCCGGGTTGGGCCATCAACGCCCTGACCAACCCCGACGCGCTGGAAGCGCGGGCGGCCCAGCTGGATCGAATCACTGATCCCGGCGAGGCTGCGCTGGACCAACGGTTTGCCTTGGCCAACGCCCTGGCCGGCGATTTTTCGCGCGACCGGGAGTCCGTGCGGCAGACCCTCTACCTGTGGCAGGGATGGTGGCGGGACCTGTTGTTGATCAAGGAAGGAGCTCCCGCCCACGTTCAAAATGCCGACCGGCGACCCGAACTGGACGCCGCAGCGTCCAACGTAGCGTCGCCGGACATTGTGGAGTTCCTGAAGCGGGTGCAGACCACGCTGGCGGCGCTGGACGCCAACGCCAATCCACGGCTGGCGCTGGAATACATGATGCTAGGGACGCCAAGTTTGTAGGCGAGCCACAGCGTCAGGCCGCGACGTACTCTTTGAATCGGCCTTTGTTCACCAGCCGCAATCTTCCCTGCTTGACCAGCGCGCGGATGGCCTGCTGCACCTGGGGATCGCCGCGCCTGAAGAAGCGCCCGTTGATTTTGCTGACAGTGCGCGGAGTTTCGCAGTATTCCCAGATCTGCTCCGCCAGCAGGCCGCCGGTGTCTGGCAGGCGACGTATCGGGCGGACCAGCGTATGCCCGGCGTTTCCGTCAACGTCCTCGCCTGGCTGGTACTCCAGGTAGCCGTCATGCTTGGATAGGAAAGCCCTGAGTCGCTTGCGCAGGATTCCGCCGGCTCCCGTGGAACCGTAACCGTGCACCACGTCCAGCGCGGCAGATCCACCGGCGGCGGCCGCCCGGTTGTAGGCATCGATGAAGTCGGCCAACGCTTCCGGCCAAGTCTGGCCGTGCAAGTCCATGCTGATCATGGTGGATTAGTCGGCAACCGCCAGGGCCGCGGTATCGTCCTCCCGCCGCCGTCCGGTTGCTTGCCACGGGATGTATTGGCGCCATTCGTCCAGGATGGTCCGATTCTCCAGAACCCGGTACGGATTGGGCTGCGGAGCCGTGGGTGGGCGCCGCAGTTTCATATTCGCCTCCTCGGGCGTGCGGCCGGCCTTGTCCAGATTGCATCGGCCGCATGCGGCCACCACGTTGTCCCAGGTGTGCGGGCCGTGTTGTCGCCGGGGCACCACGTGATCTAGCGTGAGGCGCTGGGAACGTATGCCGCAGTACTGGCAGGTGTAGTGATCGCGCAGGAAGACTTCTTTCTTGGATAGCCGGCGAGGGGCGAACGGACGCTTCACCAAATACACCAGGCGAATGATGGACGGCGCTTCCAAAGCGGCATTGAAGGTGCGCAGCCGATCTTCGCCGGACCGCGATTCCAGCGTTTCGGCCTTGCCTTTGGCGACCAACACGATGGCGCGCCGCACGGTGCACACGTTCACGGGGACATAGTTGAGGTTGAGCACCAGAACCGGCGCCGTGAGGCGGCCCGGCATCGATGGGTTGCCGCGCCGTCGTTTACCCTCCTCGAGCGTCGTTTCGGTGGCCTGGGTAGCATTTCTGCGTTGAGGACCCGATTGCCGGCCATTCCCCTTGGGCTGTCGCGCCGACCCTCTGATTTTGGTGGCGCTCTTTCCTCGATTGGTTCGTCCCCGGCTTGCCATCCGCCAACCTCAACGCAGGGGTGATGAGTTAGGTGCCGCGTCTTGCCCAAAGATGTGATGGAAACGAATTGGTCTCTCGTTATTATACTGGCATTTCGGCGCTTTTGGCAGACCGCCTGGCGCGCGCAATAGCGCTGGGCCTGGTCACAAGAGGATCGCCCAAACCAACGCCCCAATGACCAGGCCCAAGCACAAGCCGCCGGCGTGATTGATGCGAACGGTCTTGGAATCATAGCCGATCCTCTGTTCCAAGCTCCTCCCAAAATAGCCGATGCTGATTACACAGATCACTCCAACAAACGCCAGCGGCCCGTACACCAGCGCCGCGGAACCCGCGTCTCGGAACGCCCAAGCCAGACCAACCAGCAAACCGACGGCGCCAAGCGACAACGACATGCGCAGGAGACCGACGCGAAATCCCCACGCCATCAGGAAACACCAGCCGGCCAAGCCCAACAGCCGCCATGGCGATTCGGAAATCCAGTCAAACATGCGCGAATTGTCCGCGAAAATTTGGGCGTTCGCAAGCGGTCCGGCGAATCGAGTCTCCAGGCTTGCCATACCGTCCTGTAGCGCGCGCCGTAAAATCCATGGGCCCTCCGGGGCGGATGCTATAATCCCAGCATGAGTGGCAGTTTTGGCAATGGCGCAAGCCGAGGTCCGGTGGTGGCAATCGACGGGCCGGTGGCTTCGGGCAAGACGTCCGTGGGGAGAGCCGCCGCCGACAGGTTGGGCCTCCGTTTTCTTGACACCGGCGTCATGTACCGCGCCATCACCTGGCTGGCGCTGCGCGACGGTCAACAAATCGACGACCACGAGGCCATGGGCCAACTGGCGGAGAGTTGCCCCATGCGACTGGCCGACGATCAGGGACCCGCCATCATCGTGGTCAACGGACACTCGCTGAGCGCCGAGGAATTGACCGAGGCGGAGATTGACCGCAACGTCTCCGCGGTAGCCGCCAACTCGAAGGTTCGCCGCGCCCTGGTTGTGCAGCAGCGGGCCATCGCCGTCGGCGGAAGCATCGTGGTGGTGGGCAGGGACATCGGATCCGTGGCGCTGCCCGACGCGGACGTGAAGCTGTACCTGGACGCTTCTGCGGAGGCGCGCGCGCGCCGGCGGCAGCTCCAGCGGCGGCAAGGTGGCAGCGAGGTTGACTACCAGCAGGCCCTGGCCGACACCAACCGCCGGGATCGGCTGGACAGCCAGCGCGCAGACTCGCCACTGGTGGCGCCCGACGACGCCGTCATCATCGACACCGGAGAGTTGGATTTTTGCCAATCGGTGGATGCAGTGGTGTCGAGAATTTGCGCCGCCACCGTGCATCGATAACCGGCGCTGACAGGGAGGGAGAGTTTTGGCCTGGTTGTATCAACCCAGCCGTCGCTTTGGACAGATCATCTGGGCGCTCACCGGACGGATGAAAGTGACCGGCCGGGAAGCGGTACCCCCATATGGCCCCCTGCTGGTGGCCAGCAATCACCTATCGCTGAACGACGCTGGCGCTCTGGCGGTCGCCTTGCCGAGACCATTGGTATTTTTGGCAAAGAAAGAACTGTGGAACAGCCGCATCGGACGGTTCTATTGCAACGCGATGGGGGCAGTTCCACTGGACCGTCAGCGGGGAGGTGGCGGGGCGCTCAGACATGCCCTGGAAGCGTTGCGGCAAGACCAAGCGGTTTTGATGTTCCCCGAGGGAGGCATCAGCCGAACCAACCAGATGGAACCGGGCCGCGCCGGGTTGGCCTGGCTCGCCCTGAAGAGTCAGGCTCCAATCCTCCCGGTGGGCATCGCCGGCTCCGAAAAATTCCCCTCTTGGCGCATGCCCGTGCCGCTGTGCAGTTGGCAGGTCAACATCGGCACCCCGTTCACGCCGCCGCAGGTTGAAGGCCCAATCACCAAACCGCTGCTGGAGGCCGTGACCAACATGGTGATGGAGCGCATCGCGGCTCTGGTGCCCGACGACTACCGCGGCGCCTACGCCGACGCGCTGCGCCCGCGTATCCCCGGCGATGACCAGAGCGACCGGCAAACGCCGGCGGAGCAGAGTCTTCGGACGTGATCAGCAGAGCGGCGCGTCCTGCCGATGCCGGTACCGAACTGGTTCTTCGTCCAGTATGCGTTCCAGCTCGGCGGTCCGTAGGTTTATGGTGTCGAGGATAGCCGGCGGGATTCCGGCGTCTTCGTTCACGTAGTTTCCCAGCAGCTCCAGCTCGTCGAATCCCTGGAAGCAATCGACCACTCCGCGCAGGGACGAGGCGGGGTATTGGGTGTCCTGACCCACGCCACGGCCGATGGAGAAGTGGTAAACGTACTTCAGATGGTCTTTGAGATAGCGCACCACCGGGAAGAAATCGCCGTCGCTGGAAACCAAAACCGCCACGTCGAAATTGTCCATCTTCGATATCATGTCCACGGCGATCCCAATATCGACGCCCTTCTCGCCGACCTGGGTGCCCTGGAAGGTGATGTTGCCGTCATAATCGTATTCCAACCGGTAGGGCCGGAACGGCTGCACCACATACTGGCCAACGTACTTGAACTCCAGGAAGTTGGTGTTCTGCTGAATGTCCTCGAAAACCGACTTGCGCAGTTGGTGAAAACGGCGGAATTCGTGCTCGTACCAGTCCTGCGCTTTTTGAATAACCAACTCCGGCGTCAACTCCGGGATGCGGGCGCCATACTCGTCCACGATGCGTTGGGCTCGCCACAGATTGGGCGACCATGGGGTGATGTTTTCGGCGTAGTACCAGTACACCCTGACCAATTGATGATCCCAGCCGGTAACTTCGTCGAATTTCACCAAAGCGTCGTGAAAGAACTCCTGCCAGCGGAAGTGCTTCTCATCTAGGCGGTATTCGGGATTATTGGGATGGGGAGGGTCTGACCGGAAGTGAAAGTCTCGAAGGTTGTGTCTGAAACTTTGCCCTTCCACGAATACTACGGTTTTGAACGGCATGTTCCTGCTCCTGACCGTTACGGCAAAGACCCAGATGCGCCAGGCTCTGATCGGACCGCCAGCCCAAAGGGGACATTTCAATTCGCCTCGTCGGCGCGGCTGCCCCAAGCGCCGAAGTCGTGGAGAAACGCGCCGGTGGTCGTTCAGTCCACCGGCGCGGCGATGTCGATATCGTACCGTTGCAGTAACTCGTCAAGTTGGGCGGCAGTCCGTTCATCCGGCGGCGTCAGCGGAAGCCGCGGGTCGCCCACGTTGAACCCGGACCGGTTCAATCCGTACTTGACTGGAATGGGGTTGGATACGATGAACAATCCCTTGAAGATGTCCAGCAATCGCAAATGTTCGGCGCCGGCCGCTTCGACATCGCCTTCCAGGGTGAGGCCCATCATTTGCTTGATCTGGTTGCCGACCAGGTGAGCCGCAACGCTCACCACTCCGTATCCTCCCATCGTCATGATGCCGAAGGTTTCGTCGTCATTGCCCGACCACACTCGAAAGTCGTCCGGGGTATCGCGGATGACCTTGGCGATCTGCACGGGGTCGCTGCTGGCTTCCTTGATGCCGATGATGTTTTCGATCTCGGCCAGGCGCACCGTAGTATCGTTGGTCATGTTGAGGCTGGTGCGGCTCGGCACGTTGTACAACATCGCGGGCAGATTCGTGCATTCGGCCAAAGCTCTAAAATGCCGGTAGAGGCCTTCTTGAGGCGGCTTGTTGTAGGCGGGCACGGTCAGCAGCAGGGCGTCGGCGCCAACCTGTTCCGCCTCCCGGCTCAGTTCGATTGACGCTGCGGTGTTATTGTCGCTGGTTCCGGCGATCACCGCGCCCCTCGAACCGATGGCTTCCTTGACTTCCCCGTAAAGGCGCGCCTTTTCCGCCGCGGAAAGCGCCGGACCTTCCCCGGTGGTTCCGGTCACCACCAGCCCATCCGACCCGGAATCAAGGAGGGCCACTGCCAACCGCTTGGCCTGTTCGTAATCGACTGCTCCGTCGGCATCGAATGGCGTCACCATAGCTGTGATCAAGCGACCAATTTCAGTGGGCATGATCCATACCTCCCTGCCGGCGCCCCCTCCGAATCGTCCTGCGCCTTTGGGCAAATGCCGGCTATGTACTGATGAGCATTCCGGGCATTATACACAATTCGTTCCGGGAACCGCCATAGGCCATAAACCGCCTTAGTGCCGCGCTCCCGTCCCGGCGTTGCCAATACTGTGGAACCGCTCTGGGTGGCGGCCAACCGCCTTGACCCGTCGTCGAGCGACTGACTATAATCTGCTGTTCCTGTTCGCATTGCAGATTGTAATCGTGTCTGAAACCAGCGCCGAATCACACACCTCAGCGTCCATCTCGGCGTTGACGCGCCAAGCCCTCGAAGAGCTGGACGCCTTGTCCGATGCGGATCAGGCCGAGCGATGGCGGGTCAGCTACTTGGGTCGGCGTGGACGCGTCACAGGCCTGCTGCGTTCAATATCGGAGTTGGAGCCGGACCAGCGGCGCGAGGTCGGCTCGCAGGCCAACCGGGTTAAAAACGCTTTGGAAGAAGCGTTGGACCGCAGGATACGTGAACTGGCCCAGGCGGAAATCTCGGCCCGCGACGCCTTGGACGTCACCATGCCCGGCCGGCCGTCGATCACCGGGCGCCTCCATCCCACCACTCAGATCGTGCGCGAAATCTGTTCCGCCTTCATGTCCATGGGCTTCAGCGTCGTTGAAGGCCCGGAGGTGGAACTGGACCACTACAACTTCGAGATGCTGAACATCCCGGCAGGGCACCCAGCGCGGGACATGTGGAACTCGCTATGGGTGGACTACCTGAACGAGGATGGCCAGCAACCCATGCTGCTGCGCACCCATACCTCGCCCATGCAGGCCCGCGTCATGGAGGCGCAGGAACCACCGGTTCGAGTGATCGTGCCGGGCAAATGCTACCGGTACGAGGCCACCGACGCCACCCACGAATGGCATTTCTACCAGATCGAAGGGCTGGCGGTTGCCGAGGGCATCACATTCGCCAACCTGAAGGGGACGCTGTACGAATTCGCGCGCCGGGTGTTCGGACCGGAACGCCAGATCCGATTCCGGTGCGACTACTTTCCCTTCGTCGAGCCCGGCGTGGACATGTCCATTTCCAACTTTGTTGACCCGGCCACTGGCAAGCGTCCCATCAATCGGGATGAGGACTGGATCGAGATCATGGGCGCCGGCATGGTTCACCCGCGGGTCCTGGAAGGCGTGGGATACGATCCGCGGCGCTACACCGGGTTCGCCTTCGGCATGGGCCCCGAACGGATCGGGATGCTGAAGTACGGCATCGACGACATTCGCCATTTCTACCGGAACGACGTTAGGTTCCTGAGGCAGTTTTAGCCCACTCCGGGAATCCCCGCCTGACCTTCGCCGCTGGCCGATATGCTCATACCTTTTTCCTGGCTTTCCGAATACGTTGACATCACGTTGCCGGCGGACGAGTTGGCCCATCGGCTCACCATGGGCGGCATCGAAGTCGGCGACGTAATCACCCGGGGCGGCTGGGAGGGATGCGTGGTCGGCTACGTGCGCGCTACCAGGCCGCACCCCAACGCCGATTCGCTGACGTTGTGCGAAGTGGACCCCGGCGATGGGCCTCCCGTTGAGGTGGTCTGCGGCGCGCCCAACGTGGCGGCCGGCCAGAGCATCTGCTTCGCGCGCCCTGGCGTGACCCTGCTCAACATGCGCACCGGTCGCCGGGAAGAACTCCAGCCCGCCCGCATCCGCGGCATCGTTTCCGAGGGAATGATCTGCTCGGAGGCGGAATTGGAAATCAGCGACGAACACGAGGGCATCATCGTATTGCCCGATGACGTCGCAGTCGGGGCCCCGTTGGATGACGTTCTGGGCGATACCTTCCTCGAACTCGAGCTGACGCCCAACCGGGGCGATTGCCTCTCCATATTGGGAGTCGCCCGTGAGATCGGCGCCATCACCGGCCAACCGGCGCGCGTCCCGCAGCCGTCCTACCCGGAGTCCGGCGCGCCGGCCGCGGACCAGGCCAGGGTTACCATCGCCGATCCGGACCTTTGCCACCGCTACACCGCTTCCGTCGTCACCGGAATCACCATCGGCCCGTCTCCCCACTGGCTGCAGGACCGGCTGGTTCGGGCCGGGATGCGTCCCATCAACAACGTGGTGGACGTGACCAACTACGTGATGCTGGAGTTCAACCAACCGCTGCACGCGTTCGACCTGGATACCGTGACCGACCGGCACGTGGTGGTGCGCCGCGCCGTCGCTGGCGAAAAATTCACCACCCTCGACGGCATTGAACGAACCCTCAGCGCCGATAACCTACTGATCGCCGACCCGGAGCGGGCCATCGGCATCGGCGGGGTCATGGGCGGCGCCAACAGCGAAATTACTTCATCCACCACGAACCTGCTGCTGGAATCGGCGACCTTCCATAACCTGAACAACCGGCGCACCGCCGCCGAACACAACCTGCGCACGGAAGCCAGCCAGCGCTTCGAGAAGGGACTGCGCCCCGAACTGGCTCCCATTGCCCTGCGCCGCGCCACCCAACTGATCCTGGAAACCGCCGGCGGCGAGGCGGCGCCCGGCATCATCGACGTGTTTCCCGCCCATGATGAGCCCGCGCCGCCTGTGCCGCTGACCGAGCATCGGCTGCGGCAACTGCTGGGCATGGACCTGGACATCGCTCGCGCAGAATCGGCGCTGGCAAGCTTGGGCATCGCGACCCGACGCGTCGGGCCGCACAGCCTGGAAGCCGATCCACCCTACTGGCGCAGCGATATCGCAATCGAGGAAGACCTTATCGAGGAGGTCATCCGCATCATTGGGTATGACGAGGCGCCCACCACTATGTTGGCCTCGCCTATCCCCTACCACCAGGGCCACGCGATGACCTCGCTCAAGGATCAATTGCGAGATGCACTGGCGGCCGCGGGTATGCAGGAGACCATCAGCTACCCATTGATAGGGTTTGATGACCTAGAAAAACTGGGAACCTCGGGTCATCAGCCAGCCGCCCTGCTTCGTGTCGCCAACCCGATGTCCGCCGAGCAGGACATATTGAGACCCACGCTCGCCGCCAGCATCCTGAATACCCTGGTTTACAACCAGGGGCACAACGACGGAGGATTCCGGCTGTTTGAAGTGGGTCGGGCCTTCATACCCCAGGAATCCGGCCTGCCCGAGGAACGAGAACTGGTGGCTGGCGTGATGTCGGGGCCCCGCTACGACGCCCACTGGTTGAGCGAGTCCGAACCCCTGGACTTCTTCGACCTGAGCGGAACGTTGACCACCGCGTTGGCACGGCTGGGCGTCAAGGTTGCGTATCAGCCCTTCGACGGCTCCCTGTTCCATCCCGGTCGCTGCGCCAACATCGTGGTCGCCGGAGACCGGGCGAGGGAGATCGGCGCGGTGGGCGAGTTGCACCCCGACATCCGCGACGCCTTCGGCCTGGCCTCAGACCCGGTAATTTACTTTGAACTGCGCGTTGACGACCTGCTGGCCGCCACCCAAGATGACAGCGACCCTGAAAAACGCTTCCAGCCCCTCTCCCGTTTCCCGGCAGCCAATCGCGACCTGGCCTTGGTGGCGCCGGCGAACGTGCCCGCCGGACACGTGCAGAGCCTGATCGAGCGTGTCCGCCTGGTGGAACGAGCCGAGCTGTTCGACGTGTACTCCGGCGAAAACCTCCCCGAGGGTTCCCGTTCTCTGGCCTTCCGCATCAGGTTCCGCGCCGCCGACCGGACTCTGACCAACGAAGACGTGAACCGGGCCGTCAACGGATTGACCCGGGTCCTGGAACGGGAAGTGGGCGCCACGGTACGGGCCTGACCGACCCTGGCCGTCGGACGGCCTGATTGCTCGATTGCCAGTACGCCCCGATTGCCACCACGCCCCCAATTGCTAGTACGTTTCGATTATCTCTACGCAGCGCGGCCATCTAGTTGACGCAGCGATTTCACCGCATCGCCGCCACTGCTCGACGTAGGCCAACTGCGGCGGGAGGCCAACTGTGAGAGCCGGAACCGCTTGGAACGCGCGCCGGAGATCGGGCCCCACTGTGATACAATATGGTGTTCAAAATGAGTACTCACCAACACTCGCGCCACCTTCATGCCCATGATGCTCACGGAGACGGAGATCACGAGAGCATACATGACCACGGCGGCCACGGCGGTCATTCCCACGGCCACGAAGACATGCTGGAGGTGGAAGACGCTTTCGCGCGAATAATCGCCAACTTCCAGCCGCTGGATCCGATAGAACTTCCGGTTCTAGAATGCCTCGGGATGGTTCTGGCTGAGGACATCGCTTCGCCTCTGGACCTGCCTCCGCTGGCGAACTCGGCCATGGACGGATACGCCGTGCTGCATTCCGACATCGCCGGCGCTGACCATGCTCCCCCGACCCTGGCGGTGATTTCCGCAGTGGCAGCCGGGCAGGTATCCCACGAAACCGTTGCCGCGGGCAAGGCCATTCGCATCATGACCGGCGCGCCGGTTCCCAACGGCGCCGATACCGTGGTCCCGTTCGAGGAAACCGACGAACTTGACCGGCGAGGGCGGGGTGAACCGCTCAATGAGATCGTGATTCGCAAAACGCTGCCCCGCGGCAGCAACGTCCGCCCGGCCGGAGAGGACATTGCCGCCGGCGATTTGGCGCTGCCTGCCGGCACGGTGGTGCGAGCCGCCGAAGCCGGCGTCATGGCTTCCCTGGGGTTGGCTACAGCCTGCGTGACCCGCCGCCCGGTGGTGGCGGTGTTGTCCACCGGAGACGAACTCACGCCAGCCGGCGAATCGCTGAAACCTGGCAACATCTACGACAGCAACAGCAGCGGCGTCGCCGCCGCCGTGGTCGCGGCCGGCGGCGTTCCACGCATCATCGGGATCGCTCGGGATACGCTGGAAGACCTGCACCGCTGCATCGACGCCGCGGCCGACGCCGACCTGCTGGTAACCTCCGCCGGAGTATCCAAGGGCGACTACGACATGGTGAAGGATGTGCTCGAACAGAGGGGCCAGATGAACTTCTGGTCGGTGCGGATGCGTCCGGCCAAACCCCTGGCCTTTGGGTTGCTGCGCCGTGAGGGTGGCCGGCCGTTGCCTCTGCTGGGGTTGCCGGGAAATCCTGTCAGCGCGTTGCTGGCTTTTGAAATGTTCGGGCGGCCGGCCATACGGCGAATGCTGGGCAGAAAGAAACTGGGCCGCCCAACCGTTGAAGGCGTGCTCACCGGCCCGATTTTCAATAGCGACGGCCGCCGGGTTTACGCCAGGGTGGAGGTGGAGCGCCGCGATGGGACCTGGTTTGCCACGCCCACCGGTCCCCAGGGTTCCAACATCCTGACATCGCTTTCGCGCGCCAACGGCCTGGCCATCTGCCCGGCGGACCTGCCGCGCAAAGCGGCCGGGCAGGCCGTCAAAATCATCATGCTGGACTGGAACGAAGAGGTTGCCGAATGAGCACAATTTCCGTCAATCCCCGTTTGGAAGGACTGGAATATCGCTTCAGCGTGGAACGCTTGGTCGAGCTGAACCGATCGCCCGTGTCGCTGCTGCTGGCTCGGCTCAATCGAACGTGCCCCTCCTACGGGAAGGGCGCGGCGGAGGTTGACGACCCAGCCCGCCTGATCGAGGAAATTCGCGCCAATTGCGCCGACGACGCTGATTACATCCTGCAAGCCATGCCCCTCCAGGAGATCGTATTTCGCACCCTACTGCTGGCCGAAGACCACACCCTGACGCTGCAGGAGTTGCATCACGAGTTGACCGAGCGCTGGTCCTCTCCGATCCGACCCATCACGGTAACCGTCGCCGGCCTGGCCCGAATACTGGACAACGACGTGTTCTACGGCTTTGAACTCCTGACGCCGCCGGAACCGGAAGTCGTGGAGCCCGATCTGCCCATGCTGACGCCCGCCGAGGACGTTGAAGGCAGTTTGATGCTCGAAATCATGGCCGCCATCCAGGAAGACGACGAGGATGACTACCCATTGGACGACGAGGACGAAGACGAGGAAGACGACCCATACGAAGAGGATGACCAGGACGAGGACGAGGGGGCGGACGACGATTAGCCGGATAATGATTGGCCGGATGATGATTAGCCAGGCAACGTTGCGGCTATGGCCAAAAGGGCGAATACCTAATATCGCGCAGGTTGGTGGGTAATCGTTGACTGAGTATTGAGCCACCGCTAAAATAGGCTCATCAAACGAGGGTTGCCCCGGTTCGCCGGGCAGCGGCCCGAAACGACCTACACAGGGAGGTGGCGCCATAGCCAGGCAGTACAGGGTCAACGAACAGATACGCGTACCACAGGTGAGAGTGATTGGAGAAGACGGCGAGCAGCTTGGGGTGATGACAGTGTCCGACGCGCTCTCCCGGGCGCGTATGCAGGAACTTGACTTGGTGGAGGTGGCGCCAAACGCTGACCCTCCCGTTGCCCGCCTCCTCGATTACGGCAAGCTACGGTACCTTTCTTCCAAGAAGGAACGCGAGACCCGAAAATCCCAGAAGAGCAACGAACTGAAGGAAGTGCGTTTCCGACCCAACATCGGAACCCACGACTTCGACGCCAAGATGCGCAAGGTAAAACAATTCATCGGCAACGGAGACAAGGTCAAGCTGACGGTGCGGTTCCGAGGCCGCGAAGCGGTTCATCAGGAAAACGGCCTCTCCTTGTTGAAGAAAGTGGCCGAAGAGATGAAAGACGACATTCGCCTGGAACAGCAACCGTCTATGGAGGGCCGGGCAATGTCCATGGTGCTCATCCCAAGCCCGGCCACGACCACCCGCCAGGAACGCAACGAAACCAGGGAACCCGCCACCGCGGAATAGAAGAACATGCCCAAACTCAAAACGCATAAAGGCGCCAAAGCGCGCATTCACGTAACCGGATCAGGCAAGCTCATGCGCCGCAAGCGCATGAGTAGCCATCTGCGGCGCAAGAAGCCAAAGAAGGTTACCCGCAAATACGCCCAGAAGATGCCTTTCGACCAGGCGGACGTCAAGCGCCTGAGCCGTTTGGTGCCCTACGACGTCTAAACACCGGAGATCGCTACACCGTGCCAAGAGTCAAGAGGGGCGTGACCAAGCACGCCCGCCACAAGAAGGTAATGAAAGCCGCCAAGGGATACCGGGCGTCTTCAAGTCGAAACTACAAGTGGGCCAAAGAAGCGGTGATGCACGCGTGGAGCCACGCGTATCGCCACCGCCGCCAACGCAAGGGCGACTTCCGCCGGCTGTGGATCATCCGCATTGGCGCCGCCTGCCGGCAGCATGGCATGACCTACAGCCAGTTCATGCACGGCCTGAACGTAGCCGGCATCGAAATCGACCGCAAGATGCTGGCAGACCTGGCAGTCCGCGACCCGGATGCCTTCCAGCGCCTGGTGGAGGTGGCCGCCGGAGCTGCCGCTACCTAACCGCCAGCTGCTACCGCAAGTCGTAGAACCGGGGGCGCATGACAATGCGCCCCCTTCCTTCACTATCAATTTGCCGTCCCGATTTGAAGTCGTCAATACTCTGGAATGACTCCATTTGCCAAGTTGGTAGATAACGTCCCAAAACACGTCCCTAGCGTCCATCATTCCGGGGAACGATAGCAACGTTCCAAACCTGGCGTGAGCGATTGGCTGCCGGGCTGCTGGGGCGCATGATCGTTGGTTGCGATCAACAGGCTCGCGGCGCCGCGCTCGCAATGACGGCGACAATCTCCCTTCGCGGTGGCAGCGAGGGAAACACTCTTCGGGATTGCAGATCGGGGAAGCTGGCGACGGCGGGCGCGGGCGTCTCTCGGCGCGTGGGCGGCTGGCCGTCGCGGCCGGGGATGATTCAATCGCGCAGCGCAACCGGCAAACTGGGTACGCTCCGGCGTCGGGAGCGCGCTCCGCCCATCCGCCGTTTGTGGCATAATACGCCAACCCATTACACCCCAACGGAGGTACGCACCGCATGGTTGACCTCAGGCGCGCCGCCGCCATCGTGGGCATCCACGAGCACGTCACCCGCTACTCGCCCGACAAAAGCGAACTCCAAATCCAGGGCGAAAGCGTCATCAAGGCTCTGGCTGACGCTGGACTCACCAAGAACGATGTGGACGGTCTGTTCACCGCGTCCAGCAGCGTCCGCAACAGCGGCATGAACCTGGCCGACTACCTCAACATATACCCCAGCTACGTGGACAACACCACCGTCGGCGGCGGCTCTTTCGAGTTTCACCTCTCCCACGCGCTGACCG
The DNA here is from genome assembly GCA_965221295.1 of Dehalococcoidia bacterium. Taxonomy (GTDB): domain Bacteria; phylum Chloroflexota; class Dehalococcoidia; order Lucifugimonadales; family UBA3495; genus Bin87. Next base: position 729,431 of record OZ244879.1, read on the forward strand.
CCATCGCCGCTGGCCGCATCAACGTAGCAGTCATCACCTACAGCAGCTTGGCCCGTTCCGGCGGCGTCTCGGTGGGCACCGGCGGCGTCGGACGCTTCGGCCACCCCGTCCTGGACCCGTCTCCCGACAGCTTCGAGGAGCTCTACGGCCTCACCACCGTGGGCCTCTACGCCATGATCGCCCGGCGCCACATGCACTTGTACGGCACCACCGCTGACCAGCTGGCCGAGGTATCCGTGGCCATGCGACACCACGCCTCCATGAACCCCGAGGCGCTCTTCCGGGACCCCATCACCGTTGAGGATGTGGTGAACTCCCGCGTGATCTCCGACCCGCTGCACCTCATGGATTGCTGCATCATCACCGACGGCGGCGGCGCGGTGGTGGTCGCCTCCCCCGAGGTCGCCCGCAACTGCCGCCACACACCGGTGTGGGTACTGGGCGCCGGCGAGGCCATCGCCCATCAGGGAGCCGGCAAGCGCGACCTCATCTACATCGCCGCGCACCAGAGCGCGCCTCGCGCCTTTGAGATGGCCGGCGTAACCCATGACGACATCGACATGGCCATGGTGTATGACTCCTTCACCATCACCGTGGTGGAAACCCTGGAGGACCTGGGTTTCTGCAAGAAAGGCGAGGGCGGAGAGTTCGTCAGTGGGGGCCGCCTCAAGGTGGGCGGCGCGTTGCCCATCAACACCGACGGCGGCGGCCTGTCATCCAACCATCCGGGGATGCGCGGCATCTTCCTGCTGCTCGAGGCCACTCGCCAACTCCGCCACCAGTTCGACGGCTCCGGCCGTCAGGTCCCCGACTGCAAGATCGCCCTGGCCCACGGCACCGGCGGCGCGCTGGGTTCCCGCCATTCCGGCGGCACCGTCATACTCGCGAGGGATTAGATATGACCACCACCTGGAACAAACCCCTGCCGTCCATCGTGGGCGAGACCAAGCCCTTCTGGGATTCCTGCCGCCGTGGTCAGCTCGTCATCCAGCGCTGCGACGACTGCGGAGAGTACCAATGGTACCCGCGGGGCATCTGCGCCAATTGCTGGAGCGAAAACATCCGGTGGGTCCAATCCTCGGGCCGGGGAACCGTTTGGACGTACACCGTTACCCAGCAGAACCGCACCACGGGCTTCGCCGAAATGGTTCCCTACGTCCTGGCGCTGGTCGAACTGGAGGAGGGCGTGCGCATGTTCACCAACATCGTGGAATGCAACCCTAGGGACGTTCACATCGGCATGGCCGTGGAAGTGACCTTCCAGACCGCCACGCCCCAAATCACGATTCCCTACTTCAAGCCAGCCTCCTGACCATTCCCGACGGCCCCATCGATACGCGGGCTTCCCTCCTTGTCGTGACGAGACGCGGCAACCACGCAGCGCCGCCAGCGGCCGTTCGGCGCTGGGCGCAGTGGCCGTTGGGTGCGGTCAACGAGATTGCCGCGCTTCGCTCGCAATGACGTGGGGAAAAGGGCTCGCAAAGACAACAACTGTCATTGCGAGGACTGATAGCGACGCGGCAATCCCGATGCCTGGACGAACGACCGCCGGGGCGGGAGGGCAGAGCGCCGTTGGGTGCGGGCAACGAGATTGCCGCGCTTCGCTTGCAATGACGTGGGGATAAGGGTTCGCAAAGACAACAACTGTCATTGCGAGGAGCGATAGCGACGCGGCAATCCCGATGCCTGGACGTACGACCGCCGGGGCGGGAGGGCAAAGCGCCGTTGGGTGCGGGCAACGAGATTGCCGCGCTTCGCTCGCAATGACGTGGGGATAAGGGCTCGCAAAGACAACAACTGTCATTGCGAGGAGCGATAGCGACGCGGCAATCCCGATGCCTGGACGGACGACCGCCGGGTCGGGAGGGCAGAGCGCCGTTGGGCGCGGTCAACGAGATTGCCGCGCTCCGCTCGCAATGGCAGTGTGAGGTGGCTGTTGCTGTTGGGGGTCGAGGCGGGCCGTTGCAGGTGGGGCGGGTCGTATCGACTACTGCCATGCCCGCAGGCGGATCTCTTCGCTGGTGTCCATGTCCCTTTGCGCTTCTTCCGGCTGGTCGTTGAACAGGTACGACAGCGAGCGGCGAGAATAATAGTTGTCGTCCACCGGATCCAGACGGATCGCCTCCGTCAGGTCGGCGATCGACTGCGGATAATCGCCAACCTCGTACCATGAAATCCCTCGGTTGAACCAGGCGTCGGCGCAGGCGGCGTCCAGCTCGATGGCCATGGTGTAGTCGGCAATGGCCCGGTCGTACACTCCGTTGCGGCTGTACCGGTTGCCGCGCTCTACGTACTCCTCGGCCGTGGCAGGCTCCGGCGGTTGAGCGAATTGCGGTCGCGACGTGGTCATCGAAGGCCGAAACGATCTGACATAATGCAACGCAAAAGCGGGAGCTTGATCACTTGGCTACATCGCCGATTGGCTACATCACCGAGCGAACCAGGCCGCCGTCCACCAACATCGTGGTTCCCGTGATGTAGCTGGAGCGGGACGACGCCAGGAAGGCCACCAGGTACGCCAGTTCGCGGGGTTCGCCGATGCGCTTCAGCGCGGTCTGTTCGGCCCGCTGCGCCAGAGCGTCCTCGATGGGGATGCCCTGCGTCCGCGCCCGATCCTCCACGTTCTCCATCATCCGTTCCGACATGATGCTGCCGGGGCATACGTTGTTGATCAGGATATTCTCGTGGCCCACGTCATCGGCCAGGTTCTTCATAAAGCCGACCACGCCCATGCGGGTCGCCGCCGACAACGCCAGGTTGGGTATGGGCGTGTACACCGTGCTGGCCAGGATGTTGATGATGCGACCGCCGCCCTGCGCTCGCAGGTGGGGCAGGGCCTCTCTGGTCATGCGGGCGAAGAAGAAGAGAGAGCGATCCGCGGAAACCTGCCACAGTTCTTCCGTGGCGTCCTGGGCGTACGCTTGAGGCGGGCCGCCGGAGTTGTTCACCATGATGTCCAGCTGACCAAAATGCGACACCGTGCTGGCCACCAGATCCGCGATGGTTTCTTCCCGGTCCAAGTCGCCGGCGAAGGTGTAGATTTCCGCGCCGGTCGCCGCTCGAATCTCGTCGGCGGCGCGTTCCAGGGCCGACGCAGTGCGGGCGCACATGGCCACCCGGGCCCCTTCCTGGGCCAGCGCCTCCGAGCACGCACGCCCGAGCCCCTTGCTGGCGCCTCCCACGATTGCGACTTTACCGTTCAGTTCCAGGTCCATTGCCCGCCTCCAAATGTGCTGACGCCGATTATATCAGCCATCGACCGGCGGCGGTTGCCAACGCTGCGTTTCGACCAATAACCGTTGCCCAGTTAGTTTTTGGCAACAGCCACGCCGGGATACGCTCGCTCACCCGCCGCGGTGAGCGAGCGTATCCCGTTTGTCACCGTGAGTAACGGTATCCATTGATCGACAGACCCACCAGCGCCATTGCGTCGGCGAACGGTTGCCGAACGGTGGGCCCTGCGGCCGTTGGTTGTGGTCAACGAGATTGCCGCGCTACGCTCGCAATGACAGGGGAAAAAGGCCCGCAACGGCAGGGGAGTAAGATGGCGACGGCAGGTGGCGAATCAGCCCGCAACGGTGAAGGGTGACTGGACCGCGGTGCATGGCAACTGTCATTGCGAGGCCGAAGGCCGTGGCAATCCCGTCGCCTGGGCGAACGGCCGTCAGCGGTTGGGGCTCTGCGGCCGTTGGTTGTGGTCAACGAGATTGCCGCGCTACGCTCGCAATGACAGGTGAAAAAGGCCCGCAACGGCGGGGGAGTAAGACGGCGACGGCAGGTGGTGAATCAGCCCGCAACGTTGAAGGGTGACTGGACTGAGGTGCATAGCAACTGTCATTGCGAGGCCGAAGGCCGTGGCAATCCCGTCGCCTGGGCGAACGGCCGTCGGCGGCCAGAGCCCTGCGGCCGTTGGTTGTGGTCAACGAGATTGCCGCGCTTCGCTCGCAATGACAGGTGGAAGGCGCTCGCATTGACAGGGAAACAGGCCCGCAACTGCGGGGGAGTAAGATGGCGACGGCAGGTGGTGAATCAGCCCGCAACGTTGAAGGGTGATTGGACCGCGGTGCATGGCAACTGTCATTGCGAGGCCGAAGGCCGTGGCAATCCCGTCGCCTGGGCGAACGGCCGTCAGCGGCCAGAGCCCTGCGGCCGTTGGTTGTGGTCAACGAGATTGCCGCGCTTCGCTCGCAATGACAGGTGAAAGGCGCTCGCAATGACAGAGAAAAGGAGCTCGCAATGACAGGTGAGAGGCGTTCGCAATGGCAGGTCCAATGAGCGCTCGCAATGGCAGCAAGGGAGGCGCTCATGTTGACTACGTGGCCGCCGCGCATGGCTCACGCCGATTGGTTCATCTCGTGCGGCTGGGCGTATCGTGCCATGAAGGTTCGGATGGCGTTGAAGTACTCCCGGAAGCCCACGTACATTAGGTCGTTGTGCCCGGCGCCTGGAATGATTTCCAAATGCTTGCGCGTGGTTTTCAGCCTGTTGAACATGTCCACGGCTTCGGCCAGAGGCGCCGATTCATCCCATTGCCCGTGAATGACCAATGTCGGGATGTTGATGGAATAGAACCTGGCTTGATAGTCGTCCTCCAGCGTCTGCGCCACTTCCGGCGCCAGTCCCTGAGAGATCCGCCCCAGGTTGGCTCGCCCGCTCTCGATGATGACGCCGTTGATCCGGTCAGCCGCAGTTACGGCCAATTCCCCGGCGGCGTGGCGTCCCATGGAACGGCCCATGACGTACAGTGGGCCGGTGAACCGAAGGTCTCGCATCGTTCCTTGCAACCATTCCAGCGTTTCGCGGGCGTCGGAGAGCAGGGCGCTGAAACTCGGCGAACCGCTGGAAGCGCCGTGGCCCCGGTAATCGGCGATGAAGAAATTTGCGCCGATGGCGTTGTAGTGCGGCGCGATGTCGTCGTAGCGGGCCACCGTCTCACCACCGCCGTAGAAGAACAGCACGGTGGGATTGCTGCGCCCTACGGCGAAGAACCGGCACGACAGGATGGCTCCATCGGAGACGGTCACGCCATAGTCCACCGCTCCGTCGGGCGTGTCAGACCAACCCCGCGACGGATGAAAAGCCCGCGCCGAGGCCTCAGGGTCGTCCAGGGCGGAATAGTCAACGGCGTCCATGGCGTCCTCCCGTTGGCGGCGGGCCTCTCCTCAGCCAGAGTTGCTAGGGCTTGACCGCGCCGATTATGTATTCAGTGTGCATTCGGCGCTCGATGCCGTCGGCGGCGCCAGCCCGGCCGCCGTTGCGGGCCGGCATCATGCGACGGTCGCGGTCCAGTTTGCGGAGGGTCACCGCCACCACGTCGAGGCCGGCTCGAGACGCCAAATCGGCCAGGCATTGGTGGGTGGGTATCTCCACACCCCGCATGGTGGAAGGGCCGATCACGATGGCGGCGGCCGCGCCGGGGCGCAACGTTCGAGCCATCTCGCCGATGGCGGCCGACATGTCGGCGAAGTATCGTCGTAGTACGCGGGACTTGGCGGCGTCGGCGACGGACAGGCGCTCAACCACGGCCTGAACCGATGCCGGCGATTCGGCGGAGCCAGGCCCGGCTCTGTTGCGCCCCGACTCGGCGCCGATGTACCGCCCGCGCAGGTCGGTCAAGTTCGGAATAGGGTCGCCGAGCCAGGCCAGCGAGAACTTGTGGGCGCGCATGTAGTCCAGCGCGTTGGCGTAGGGCGGCGACGTCACAATCAGGTCCACGCTGTGGTCGGGCAGCGGCAGGTTGCGGGCGTCGCCGTCGATGATGCGGCTCTGGCCCACGGCGCCAGAATCGACGGCTGCGTAGGCTTGGACGGCGCGTTCCAGCAGACTTGCGAACAGGCGGATGGGTCGTCGCGGCGTTTTGTCGGCCACCCGGTGAGGGCGCGTGTGGGCCAAATCCCGGGCGCGGGAAACTCCGCCGGACTTGGTGACGATGGTGGAGGAAAAGATCACCTCCAGCAGGTTGCGCCGGTGATCGTCGGGTTCGGCGCGGATGGCCAGAACCAACGCGGCCAGTTCCTGCTGGGTTTCCGTGAAAAACCAGTAGTCCAGAAACTCCAGCGTGGCGGTGTCCATGGCGTCCCGAACTGCGGCCAGAGGATCGACGGGGCCGCTGACGCCGGCGTACAAGTCGGCGGCGCGGCGAAGCGCGGCATCACCGAACTCCCGCACCGCGTGGGAATCAAAGGCGGCGGTGCGAGCCGAACTCTGCCGTCTTGCCAGCGGGTCCAGGTCGACCCCGATGACGGAGCGGCCGGTCTCCCAACCTTCCAGCAAGGTGATGCCAGAGCCGCACATGGGGTCCAGAACCGTGTCGCCGGGCCGGGTGAGGCCGCCTACGAAGTGGCCAGCCAGCCCGTAAGGGAACCGCGCCGCGAAGGGATGCAGGGCATGCAACGGGTGGGCTTCCCTCGCCGGCGCTTGAAACGCCAAGTCGCCGGCCAGCAGGTCGGACAGACGGCTACGCGTAGTGGAGACCGTCGTCATGTGGTGGCGGGTCCATTGTCAATTGCGTCCGATCGGAACGCCGGATCGCTCACCGCTGGCGCTGACGTTGTTGTTCGCTGCAAGTTCCTGACTCCAGTGGCGTCTGGGCGGTTTTGGGGACGACGCGCCGGCGGCCAAATGGGTTGGCCCGGCGTAGGTTCTGGCGATGTCGCTTCGGTTATGGTCGCCATACGGGAACGCCGCGCCGCGATATTAGCCGGGGCCTGGCATCGTTGGCGACCGCCCGAGGCTGGGCAGAACAGAGTATAACGGATGCTCAAGGGGTTTCGGGGGCGCCCAGCGCTCGGTGATCGAACGACGCGCGTTCCGGTCTGTGGCTCCTGCGCCGATTGACGACTTCGACGCCATCCTGCAGAGCGACTTCGCCATCCTGCGGAGCGATTTCGGGAGCCGGCTGCTGGCCCATGTTGCCCGGTCTGGCGGCGGCCGAAGCGCGCGCGTTGCCTGGTGAATGCTCGGTTAGGCGCCGACGCCGCGAAGCGATGCTGGAATTGGCGAGGCGCAACCTGGCGCTGGGTCTGCCGGCCCTCCAATAAGATGAACCGGTGGGGTGGGCAGCCAAAGCAGAACAGAACGCCGGGAGCGACACCCGTTGCGGTCAATGCTAAACGCGACGGAAAGGCGGCAATCCCGGAGGGTTGGCGCGAACGGCCGTCGGACGGCTAGACCGAACGGCCCCGCGTTGCGGTCGTCGAGATTGCCCCGCTTCGCTCGAGATGACCCAGGGAAAAAGCCCCGCCATGACTGATGCAGGATCATTCAGCCGCTAAACTCCTCCGACATGGTTTATACTGGCATCATCTAAACTGGCGCCAACATGACAAACCGAGGCCGTTTACCCGCTCGATCTATTGCGGAGGGTAGCCATGTTCACTAAATTCGCGTTGAGAAAGAGGCCACGTTTCCTTGTTGTCGCGCTGGCGGCGACGCTGCTGGCGGCTGCTGCGGCGCTGCTGTTGGTGGCCGATAGCCCACCGACGTTTACCGCAGGTCTGGGCCAGTCCGCGCCGACGCCCTCGCCAACCCCCTCCTCGACACTCTCACCTACCCCCTCGTTGACGCCCTCGCCAACCTTGAGCGCGCAACCGGGTAGTCCCAACGGTTTGACCGCCGCTCCCGGTATCGTGCCCGACGCCCCTCCGGGCTCGGTTGTGGTCCGCTGGGTTCCGGCAACCACCGCCAGCCTGCACCTGGTTTACCTGGTCAAGGCGGATGGGACCGGAGGTCGGTATTGGCAGGCAGCAGACGGCGCCTACGCGACCACCATCACCGACTTGGATATTGGCCAAGCCTACTGGTTCGCTGTAGTGGCCGGGCGTCCGGGCGCCGACGGCGAGCCCTACCAATGGTCCCAGTGGAGCAACTGGGCCCAGGCGACGCCGGTACTGCCTGGCCTGCCTCCGCCTCCGCTGCGGCCACAGCCCACCGTGACCGCCACGGCAGTAGCGCCTGGTTCGTCCAGCAACGCGCCCACCCGTACCCCGAGTCCCGGCAGCCAGTCTTCCGGCAGCAGTCGATACGTGGAGATCGAAGGCATCGTAACCTCCATCAACGCCGAGGCGGGCACGTTCGTTGCGGAAGTGCGCGAGCACGAATATTTCGGCGCCAATCCCCCACCCGCGCAGGTGACCGTCGATTACAACCGGGTCAGTTTCATCGCCAATTGGATCTCCAACGGCCTCTACGTTGAAGCGGAAGGCAGCTACGACGCGGCGTCGGCGACCCTGTACGCCCGCGAAGTCGAACGTGAAGACCGCGACGATGACGACGATGATTATGACGACGACGATGATGACGATGACGACGATTGATGAGTTGGGAGTCGCGTAATCGCGTCTTGGCCGGAGAGCTTCGGCCAACTGCCATTGCGCGGAGCGTTAGCGACGCGGCAATCTCGCAGCCGGGGCGAACGGCCCTTAGGGGACGGCGCGCGGCAGCGCGTTGCGGTCAACGAGATTGCCGCGCTGCGCTCGCAATGACAGGTGGAAAATCGGCCCGCAACGGCGGAGGGTGAAGCGGCACGCAATGATGGAGGGTGAAGCGGTCCGCAACGGTGGAGAGCGACTGGTCCGCGGTGCATAGCAACTGTCATTGCGAGGAGGGATAGCGACGTGGCAACCTTACACCGGGGCGAACGGCCTTTAGGGGCGGCGCGCGGCCGCGTGTTGCGGTCGCCGAGATTGCCGCGCTTCGCTCGCAATGACAGCGGGGAAATAGGCCCGCAACGGTGGGGGGTGACTGGTCCGCATTGCATAGCGACTGTCATTGCGAGGAGCGTTAGCGACACGGCAATCTCACACCGGGGCGAACGGCCTTTAGGGGGCGGCGCGCGGCCGCGTGTTGCGGTCGCCGAGATTGCCGCGCTTCGCTCGCAATGACAGGTCGGAAATAGGCCCGCAATGGCGGAGGGTAAGTGGCCCGCAATGATGGAGCGTGTGAAGTGGCACGCAATGATGGAGGGTGAAGCGGTCCTCAACGGTGGAGTGTGGCTGGTCCGCGGTGCGTGGCGACTGTCATTGCGAGGAGCGATAGCGACGCGGCAATCTCGCAGCCGGGGCGAGCGGCATCCGCCCAGCCATTTTGCGCTATCACATGCTGCAGAGGCCGTGCCTGCGTTTCACCGATCCCACGCCAGAGCCACGCCACTGATGTGCGAAGTGTCGTTGTACAGGTGCATCACCGCGTTATTCGGGTACACGTGAATCACCGTCAGCGAGCAATTGTGCATCGCGAACTTCCAGTTGGCCTCCAGCGGCAAGTCCAGCAGCGAAACGATCCCCGCCCGCAGACTCCCGCCATGTCCCACGATCAGCGCGCTCTCATCCATGTGCGCGTCCTTCACCCTCTGTACAATACCGGCTAGGCGAGAGCTGGTCTCCCGGATGCTCTCTCCACCAGGCGGAGCGAAGTCCAAGTCGTTGGCCAACGACGGTTCGTACAAATCCGGGTACTTGTCCCGGTACTCCGCTTCCGTAAGGCCCTCGAACACCCCTTTGTTGTACTCCCGCAGTTCCTCTGTGTAGGTGATGGGGACGTCTCGCTCGCCCAGCGCCACCCGCGCCGTCTCCGCGGCCCGAGACAGGTCAGACGAATACGCCACGTCAATGGACACTGACGCCAGCCGACGCGCCAGCATCCCCGCCTGTTCGCGGCCCCGTCCCGATAGCGGCACGTCGGTATGGCCCTGGATCCGGCCGGCCGCGTTCCATTCCGTTTCGCCGTGCCGCGTAATGTAGATGATTCCCATGCACTCTCCTCTAACCGGTCTGCCGAAATTCATAATCGGGCGATGGCGTCGGTCAATCGAATGCAGTCCGCCACCGGCCTTAGGCCAATGCGGATGCAATCCGACAGCCCGAACGACGCGCAATCGCGCACGAATAACCCGCCTCGGGCCAACCTCTCCCGCAGCCCAGACGCGTCGCCCACCTGCGCCAGTACGAAGTTGGCCGCCGTCGGGTAGCATCGTATCCCCAGCGGTTCCAGCCGTTCCACCACGCAGTTTCGCGACGCCGCCACCGCCTGCCGCGCCCTTTCCAGGTAGCCGCCATCGGCCAGCGCCGCCACCCCAGCCGCCTGCGCCAACCCGTTCACGCTCCAATCCGGTTGCAGGCCTTGGAGTCGGGCGATCACTGGGGCCGGCGCCACCGCATAGCCCAGCCGCAATGCGGTCAGCGCGTAGTCCTTGGTCATAGACCGCAACGCCACCACCGAGTTCATGCCCGCCGCCATTCCCACAACGTTTGCTTCAACCCAGCTTTCCGACAAATTGATGTACGCCTCATCGACCACCAGCAGTCCCCCAACCTGCGTTGCCGCCGTTGCCACGGCTTCCAGATCCGCCCTGCTCACCAACGCGCCGGTTGGGTTATTGGGATTGCACACGAATATGAGCGCGGGCCGACGCGCCGAGATCAACTCCGTCGCGGCGCCCACGTCCCACGAAAACCCATGGCAACTGCGCATCGCCGGCAGCGCCGAAACCGCGCCACCGGAAATTCGTACCGCCCCATCATACTCCCCATAAGTCGGCGTCAGAATGAGCGCGCCTGGCGCCTCCCGGGTTGTCCCCTCGGCATCCCCGCCGACGTAAGCGCGCGTCAGCAGGTGGATGATCTCCGTTGAGCCGTTGCCCACAATCACGTTTTCCGGTTTCACTCCGTCTCCGGCGTGATGCTCCGCAATGGCCTCCGTCAACTCCAAACAGTGAGGGTCGGGATATGCCGCCAAATCCACAGCCGAGATCGCCGCCAGCGCCCCCTCCGGCGGTCCCAACGGACTCACGCTGGCGGAAAAGTCGAGGCAGTCCTCCAGCCGCAGGCCCAGCGCCCGTAGTTCCGCCTCCTTGATGCCGCCATGCACCGGACGCTGTACTGGATTCGGCGTGTCGCAGTTGTGTCCCATCGGTTTGCTCGCCCATGCTGGGTCTGTAGCCCAGCGCCGAATCATCTTACACCCTCAAGGGCGCCCACCGTCAGCAGTCTGTCGCCGCGAGGTCTTTCCCCTGATCACGAATTTCTCCGCGCCACCACGAGCCGCTATCCGCTCCGCCATCACCAGCAACTTTCACTTCCGTCAATGCGAGCCACGTTTTTCTGTCATTGCGAGCGCAGCGCGGCAATCTCGTTGACCGGAACCAACGGCCTTTCGCGCTCGCCGTCTGGCCGCGACGGCCGTTGCTGGCGGGGCGAGACTGCCGCGTCGCTGGCGCTCCTCGCAATGACAGTAGGGGGAGGCGCTCCTCGCAATGACGGTTGGAGGGCGCGCGTCATCCTATTGTTGCGAACGCAGCCCCGCTGTCAATGCGAGCGCAGCCCGGCAATCCCAACCGCCACACCTGCCGGCCGTCAGACCTCCTCATTGCGCCCGTTCACCCCCGCGCAGAGTCGGCGGGTCGCTACCCCGCCTGGCAATCGGAGCCAGGTCAACTCCAATCCCAGCCTTCGCGGTCCCATCCTTAGCTCACAAAGACCACTTGAGCCAAATGACCCCGACCGCAACCAGCGCCGACAGCGCCGTGGTGGCGTAGAGCGCCCGAGTCGCGGCGCCTATGTGTTCCGGCAACGGTTCCGGGGCCGGGTCTCCCAGCCGATAATGCCCCGTTTTCTCCAGCGTGACTCCCAAACCGCCAGCCATGGCGGCCATCGTCCAGCCGGCGTTGGGCGATTCCGTACGTCCGCGATGCGCCAACATGACGCGCCATGATCGTCCTGCGGCCATCCCCGGCAGGATCGCCGTGGCGAGGCACAACAGCGTCGCCGCCAGCCGCGCCGGCCCTACGTTCACCAGGTCATCCAGACGAGCCGACGCCTTCCCCAAGTGTTCGTAACGGCCACGATAGCCGACCATGCTGTCCAACGTATTGATGGCGCGATAGGCCACCGCTCCAGGCAGGCCGAACAACGCGAACGCCAACAACGGACCCACCACGCTGTCTGTGATATTCTCGGCCACCGATTCGATGGCTCCGGCCGCCATCTGTCCCACCGTGAGCTGCGACGTGTCCCGGCTGACCAGCGCCGACATCCGTCGCCGGGCTTGCTCAACGTCTCCCGACGCCAGGATGCCTCCGATCTCGGCGGCTACCCGGTGCAGCATCCGCACCGAAAACGTTGATTTCAACAGCGCCGCCGTTACCACTACGTGAACCACCGGATGAATTTGAGCCAGCCCGTACACCGCCGCCCAAGCCGCGGCGCCCCATATGGCGGGTATAGCCAGGGCTATAGCGGCCCCCGCCAACAGCTGCAGCGCCGCCGGGGCACGTACGCCCGGCGCCATCCGTTCCGCAACCGCCACCGTCTTGCCGATCCAGACCGTCGGATGCAATCGGTTGGGCGGCTCGCCCAGGGTCACGTCCAGCAGCAACGCCAACGCCAGTATCAGCGCGTCCGGCGGCGCGGGCAGCGTGTTCAGAGCGGACGCCACCATCATCCTCCCTCCAACCACCGTCCTTGCGGCCCAGCCACCCACAGCGCGTCGGCCAAGATTCCGCTGCCGTAACCCACGTCAACCAACCCGCCCGCCGACGATGTCAACAGCGCCAGCAGCAGCGTCAGCGATAACGCCTCCATGATCTCGTTGGTTGCCCCGTAGCAATCTCCGGTCAGCCCGCCGTCCAGTCGTCTTTGCGACCAGCGTCCCAGCGCCAGCGCCAGCAGCGACGCCACAGCCAGCGCCGCCATCCCCACCGGCCCCAGCGACAGCCACGCCACCGCCGTGGCAGTCAGCAGCCCAAACCCAGACGCCAGCCAGGGCTTCCCACTCCGGGCGAACGCGCTTCCGATGCCCTGCGTTCTGCCGTAGGGAAAGACGGTCAGCAACAGGGTCATCGTCCACCGAGACACCACCGGGAACAGCAGCAGCGCCCCAACCTCGAAGCCGGATGGCGCCAACCCCGACAGCGCGCCGAACTTGATCAGCAGCACGCAACTACAGCCCGCCACCGCAAAGGAACCGACCCGCGAATCCCGCATTATCTCCAACCGGCGCTCAACCGTCCGTCCGCCCCACATCGCGTCGCAAAAATCCATCAACCCGTCCAGGTGCAGAAACCGATTGAACAACGCCAACGCCGCCACCAGCAACGCCGACGACAGCAGGCCGTAACCCAACCCCGGGGAAATCAGCCGGCATAAGGCCAGTATCGCCAGCAGCGACAGGCCGTAGAGCAACCCGACCAACGGATACCAACCGCGGGAACGGGAGATTTCCCCGTCGGTTGCGGAGGCCACCCCCACCGGAAGGATGGTGAGGAAGGAAAGCGCCACCAAAAGCGGGGCGAATGTCGCTCGCAACATGCCGCCGCGCCGCCGCTAGCCGTCGTCGCCGTCCGACACGCCGGCCTCGGCGAATGTCGCCATCTCCGCCAGGCACTTGGCTGAGGCTTCCACCAAGTGCATGGCCAGGGCCGCGCCGGTTCCCTCGCCCAGGCGCATCTCCATGTCCAGCAGCGGTGTTAACCCCATGGCCTGCAATCCGACGTTGTGGCCCGGCTCAACCGAACGATGCGCAGCGATGCACCGCTGGCCGATCTCGGGGCACAACCGCCAGGCGATGAGAGCCGCCGCCCCGCTGATGAATCCGTCCACTATCACCGCGCAGTTGCGAGCCGCCGCGCCCAGCATTACCCCGGCCAGCGTTCCAATTTCGTAGCCGCCCACTTTGGCCAGCGTGTCCAGCCCGTCGTTGCCGTCCGGTCGATTCCGGTCCAACGCCCGGCGAATGGTGGCGATCTTGGCCTCCAACCCGGCGTCGTCCACTCCCGTGCCCCGTCCGGTAACCGCCGCCACATCCGCTCCGGTGATCGCCGTGGTAATCGCCGCCGACGGCGTGGTATTGCCAATCCCCATATCGCCCCCGGCGATGAGATTGGCGCCCGCATCCGCGCTGGCGTTGGCCGCCTCGATGCCGATTTCCAGGCAGCGTATCGCGTCTTCGCGGCTCATGGCGGGGCCGGTCGCGATGTTCCCAGCGCCGTATCCCACTTTGGCGATGGTCAACCCCGGTCGAGGCTCCATGTCCACGGCGACGCCGGCGTCGATGACCGTGATGGCGGCCCCGGCGTGGCCGGCCAGCGCGTTGATCGCGGCTCCGCCAGCCAGGAAATTCAGTACCATTTGCGGCGTTACCTCGGACGGAAAGGCCGACACTCCTTCGGCGGCGACGCCGTGGTCGCCGGCCACCACTATCACGGCCTTGCCCGCCACCCGCGGTATCGGTTGCCCGAAAATTCCCGCCAGCTGTATCGACAGCGACTCCAGCCGACCCAAACTGCCCGGCGGCTTTGTGAGTTGGCCCTGGCGGGCTTCGGCGGCGGACATTGCGTCCGCGTCCAGCGGCTTGATTGCGGCGATGGTTCGGTCAACCAGCGTAGAGATCGTCATTGCGCCTCCCAGCGTCCTGTCGTCGCGAGCGCCCCTCTGCCATTCCGAGGCGCCCGCCCTCTGCCAATGCGAGCCACCCGCCCTCTGCCATTCCGAGGCGCCCGCCCTCTGCCAATGCGAGCCACCCGCCCTCTGCCATTCCGAGGCGCCCGCCCTCTGTCAATGCGAACCGTTCCCCATCTGTCATTGCGAGGCGCCCCCCATCTGTCATTGCGAGGCGCCCTCCCCATCTGTCATTGCGAGGCCGAAGGCCGTGGCAATCTCGTCGACCACAACCAACGACCGTCCGCCCGCCCTCTGTCAATGCGAGCGACCCCCCCATCCGTCAATGCGAGGTGCCCCCCATCTGTCATTGCGAGGCCGAAGGCGATGGCAATCTCCCAGGTCACAACCAACGGCCATCCGCCCGCCCTCCGTCATCGCGAGACGCCCGCCTGAGCCGATACGATGGCCCGCCAATTTCAAAACTCGATGCCCGGTTGCGCCTTGATTCCAGCGTCGTAGGGGTGTTTCACCACGTTCATCTCCGTTACCAGGTCGGCGTATTCCACCAACGCTTCCGGCGCGTGCCGTCCCGTGATGATGACGTGCTGCATCTCCGGGCGGGCTTTCAGTGTCTCCACCACGTCCTCCACCGGCAGCCACCCGTAATGCATCGGGTACGTGAACTCATCAAGGATCACCAGGTCATATTCCCCGCCGGCGATCACTTCCTTGGCGTCCTCCCACAGGGCCCGGGCCAGGTCGGCGCTGGCGTCCAGGTCCTGGGACCGCCAGGTGAAACCGTCACCCATGGCCCGCACGGCCACGCCCATTTTTTGGGCCGCTCTCTGCTCGCCAAAATTGGCCGTGGTGTGCTTGATGAACTGCAGCATGATGACCTTCATGTCGCGGCCCCACGACCGCATCAGCACGCCCATCGCAGCCGTGGTCTTGCCCTTGCCGTTGCCGGTGTTGACGATCACCAGCCCCTTGTTGATGCGAGGGCCACGCACCGATTGCGGGCCGTGGCGGGTCTCTTGCGTCGTCATTGTCTGGTCTCCTTGTCAGGCGTAATCGTCGTCAGGACAGGTCACCCGCTAGATGCGGCGGCGCAGGTTTCTACGAACCGGCGAGCCAATCCGGGCCGGCTGCCCAGGTGCACGTGTATGTATGATGCCCACACATTGCCCTGCCGAAACCCCTCGGGGCGGCCGGCTTGGTTCATCACTCGGTACGCCGCCGATTCCATCCCCGGCGGGTCCTGCAGCGCCGACCAGTGGAACTCGTGGCCGCGCACCTGCTGCCCCTTGCGCAGCAATGGACCCTCGGCGCAAGCCTCCACCTCGCGATAGCCCAGATGCAGCCGCCGATCCTCCATCGAGGACACCACGGGTATCGCCCCCACCATGGGATATTGCCGGCCATCCAGATCCGACAGGCTGCGGCCCAGGTACATCAGGCCGCCGCACTCTCCGTAAACGGTTGCTCCCCTCTCGATGGCGCCCCGGATGGACTGGAGCATCCCATGGTTCTCCGACAGCTCTTCGGCGAACAGCTCAGGGAAGCCGCCGCCCAGGTACACGCCGCCTATCCCTTCCGGCAGCGCGGAATCGTCCAACGGCGAGAAAGGAACTATCTCCGCCCCCCACGCGGACAGCAAGTCCAACGAGTCCTGGTAATAGAAGGAAAACGCCCGATCCTGCGCCACCGCAATGGCCGTCCGCCTCGGCTGCAGTTCGTCAGGAAATACCCTGGCGCCAGCGTTGGCGGGTCGCCCGGCGCCCCGGGCGATCCCCACAATGGCGTCCAAGTCGATGGTCTGCTCGATCTGGGAGTCAAGCGCTTCATACCACTCTTTGACCACGGTGCCTTCCACCGTGGGTATCAATCCCAGGTGGCGCTCTGGCTGCGCCAGATCATCCCGCCGCGGCAGCCACCCGACGACGGGCAGCCCCGTGGTGGCCTCGATCTGAGGCTTGCAGAATTCCAGGTGACGCTCGCTGCCCAACCCGTTGAGTATTACGCCAGCGACGCGAAGCTCCGGGTCAAATTTCTGGTAGCCGAGAACCTCAGCGGCCACGCTTCGCGCCACCTTTCCGGCGTCCGCGATCAGAATTACCGGAGCGTCCAGCAGCTTGGCCAGCTCGGCGGTGGACCCATCCTCGCCCAGCGAGGAATGCCCGTCAAAGACCCCCATGACACCCTCCACCACCGCGATGTCAGCGGCCCCAGCGGCCCGGTGGAACAACTCAGCCACCACGGGATGGGGCAACAACCAGGTGTCCAGATTCCGCGAGGGCGTTCCGCACGCGATGGTGTGATAAGTCGGGTCGATGTAGTCCGGTCCAGCTTTGAACGGCTGCACCCGCAACCCCCGCCGCGCCAACGCCCCCATTATGCCGCTGGCAATGGTCGTCTTGCCCACTCCCGAGCGTACGCCGGCGATCACTACGGCGGAAGTCATTGGGTCCTGCGCGGCGACGTGTCGTTCAACATGGCCATTACCTCGGCTCAGCTATGCTCCACGGCTAGGGATGCTCTCCGGCTAGGGATGTTCTCCGGCTCGCCCAAATTCGTCCGCGGGCAGGGCGATCTTGCTGGGATACCTGCTCAACAGCGACATGAAGAACTCGTGCCGCGGAGGGTTGGTGGCGTCGTCATCCGACTTACGCAGGTAGATCCGCATGGCCGGGTTGCCATCGCCGTCCCGCATCCACAACTGGTATGACGGCAGGCCCTGGTCGTTGGTCGTGTGAATGAATTCGGCCTCGCGAATCTTGGACATGTCCAAGTGCATATGCGTCCCGCCCGGAACCATCAGGGTGACGATCCGCCCGTCTGGCGTGAACCGGAGATCGTCGAAGTCCATGTAAACCTCGGCGGAAGCCGCGGAGCTTTCCAACATCACCACCACTTCGTTGAAGCCAACCCCGTCGGCCCCGTCGCGGCACGCTTCGAGAATGTTCTGGAGGGTGGAACCATTGCGTTCGACCATGAGGGACGCTCCTTCTCATGCCTTGCTTGCGGCGACAAGTCGCGGCGGACGCACGGCGTGGGGGTGGCTGGATTGTGGGTGGACGGATTATATCAGCGGCCGAAATGTCGATTCACTGGCTGCGCTGGCGCTGCCGATCTCTGCGTGTTGTTGGTCTCCGGGCGTCGGCGGTTTCCGGGCGCCGGCGGTTTCGAGGCGCTGATGCGATGCGTCCCCCAGCGGGCCGGAGGAGGAGGTAACCGGCCCGCCGGAGCGACGCGGGAAAGATGTCAGATTCCCTGGCGTCAAAAAAACCCGGCTGCGCTTTTGCAGTCGGGTAACGAATCGGGCTGGTAACGATGATACCGCCGTCAATACGGTCACGGGTCCGCCCACTCGTTCCACGAAGCGCAGCTGGATCACTTCCGCTGGCAGGCCTCCTGGCTGATGGCTGATAACGACGCTCCTCCGCCTTCCCACCCGCCTCATGGCGGACAGTGGCTGCGCGCAGGGAATGCTCCCCGCAGTCGCTCGGAGGGCGTCTCGCCAATTACAGTGGCGGGACCGCACCGGATTCGCACCGGATTTCCTTTTCAGTTCGCGTTGGGCGCTCCATTGCGACCAAACGCCAACCACCGGCGGAAGCTGATGAATTCGCCTGTTAACGCCTAGACGATAACAACATCCCCAACCATTGTCAAATCGCGTCTCCCTCCCTTCCCCTGATCGCCCACACTGTCATAGCGAGCAGCGGCTTGTTCTGTAATTGCCAGGCGATCTCCCCACCCGACATTGCGATGCGCTCCCCCTCGACATTGAGAGGCGCCCCCCACCTGTCATTGCGAGGCCGAAGGCCGTGGCAATCTCGTCGACCGCAACCAACGGCCACCCCCCATCCGTCGCCGGCCATTGCGAGGAGCGCCAGCGACGCGGCAATCCCGCAGCCCACAACCAATCGCCGTCCGCCCCGATTTCACCGGATTGGCCAGTTCGCACGAAAAACCCGGGAGCGCGCCGTCATTTGGGCGAACCGAACCGCTGAGGATTCGATTGCGCCATCTCGCAGTAGGACGCCCCCGGGCTGCTGTCACGGCCCTCCCAACGGATATCGGAGCTCGAGGCCCCTTTGCAAGTGGGGGAGAACCGTTCGCCGACAATATTATCACATCTGTCTAGACCATTGCGCCTTGACGCCTCAGCCGTCAATCGGGTACATTGCCCCGGATACTACGTCCTTTTGGGAATGGGAGGCAGGAAAATGACCATCTTGCAGGATCGCCCCACCGCCGAGATGGAAGAGGCGGTCCAGAACGGTTTCGACCTTTCCTGGCTGCAACAACTCAAGCGCCAAATCCCCGGCGCCGCCGAGGAACTCGCCAACGATCCAACCCTTGCTGAGCGCTCGGCAGACTTGCTAGACGAGTCGCCCAACCAGACCCAGCGCACCCGCGGCGCTCTGCCTCGATCCGGCGTACCCCAGTATGCCGCCTACACCTTCCGCGACAAAAAGGAAGTCTGGGGATACAACCTGACCAAGCTCTACCAGGAAGCCGTTTCCCGGCAGTGGTCGTCCGCCACTGATATTCCTTGGGATTCCCTGCGCCCGCTCCCCGACGACGTCGAAGCCGCCCAATGCCAGCTTGCCACCTTCTTCGCCCAGGTCGAATTCGTGGCCGCCGACGTGCCGGGCCGCTTCATCGCCCAGATGTCCCCCGATTACCACGAGGTCCGGATGTTCCTCCTCACCCAGGTGATGGACGAGTCCCGCCACATGGAGGTATTCCGCAAGCGCGCCCTCTCCAATGGCGGCGGCCTGATGCGCATGATCGACTCCGTCAGCGACGTCACCGGAGGCAGCACCGACAACGCCCGCGAATTCACTGAAATGTCCAGCCGTCTTCACATCGTCGGTGAAGGCAACGTGCTCACCCTTTTCCGTTTGGGTGAACTCATGGCGTACAACGACGCTGAAAAAGCCATCTATCGACGCGCCGCTCAGGACGAGGCCCGCCACGTCGCGTTCGGCGTCCTTCACGCCCGCTACATGAACGAATGCGCCCCCGAGCGCCGGGAAGAAATCCACGCCTACTTGGACGAAGCCGAAGACCGTCAGGCCACCGGCAACGGCGGCGAAAACCCGGCCGCCAGGAGCGCCAACCTCACCGCCGAATCCCTCGCCATCCTGCTCGGCGGCGGCGCCGACAACGCCGACGAAGGTCAGAAGATCCTTGCCGCCATCCGGCAACGACAGGTCAAGGAATACTTCCAACGCCTAAAGTCCTGCGGCTTCGACGACCGCATCGAAAATGGCCGCGTCAACCCGGCGCTCCTGGAAGTTTACAAAGCCGCTTGATTCCGCCCACTGGATAAATCAGTCTCTACGGTGGCCCGTCGACCTGGTTTCGGCGGGCCGTTCCTCTACCCCGAGGCATCACTTACTCCGAGGCATCACCATGACGCAGAACGACGCTCAGCAACCCGCTCCCGCCGATGCGCCGGCCGACGACAGCGATCCCACCGGCAGCTACCGATCCTCTGCCGCCGACCGGGTTCAGCGCAACGCCGCCGCCGGCGACTCCGCCGATCCCGCGACGCAAGCGTCGCCCGACGCCCCAGACCAGCAGCCCGACGGGCCATCTGCCGCCGAGCGTTTCCCGTGGATGAAGGACACCAGGCAATGGGGCGTTCGCGCTCCCCTCACTGCCCACGGCCTCACCGTTGAATCCATCGCCCTTGGCGTGTACGGCGAAATCCCCGACGAGAGCCGCGAAATGACCCGGATGCCGCGTGGATCCTTCGCCACACCCGGTATGCCCCGGCTCGACAACTACTCCGTCAACCGCAAGGACGAGCTCTGGTCTGAAAACGCCTCTTCCCTCTACGAAGAGGCGATTCAACGGCGTTGGAACGCCATGCAGGACATCGCTTGGGACGACCTGCCCACCCTGCCTCAAGACCTCGAAATCGCTTGGTGCCAGCTGTGCACCGAGTTGGGACAGCACGCCACCGCCGAAATCGACACCATCGGCCAGTGGCTCCATCGCATGAATTACGCCTACATCGAACCCAAGATGTTCCTCGCTACCCAGGAATTCGACTCCGCCCGGCATTTCGAGGTGATGCGACATCGAGCCCTGTGCAACGGCGGCGCCCTCGGTCTCGAATCACCGGGCCACATGAGCCGCCGCATGTTGGAAACCCGCGCCGGTTGGCCCGAAGTCGCCGTCTCTCTCTACATCGCCAGAGGAACCCTAACCCTGCTGCTCTACCGGTTCGGCGCCCACTTCGCCGCCAACCCGGTTGACCGCAAACTGTTCAGCCTGAGCCTGCAGGACAAAGCCCGACACATGGCCTACGGACTCGCCATGCTGAAACTCTCGGTCGCAGTGAAAGGCGCCGACTTCGGAACCTCTTTGCGCAGGATTCTCGGCTCCATCGAAAAGGACATGGCCGCAGAACTGAAAGACCCAGCGCTGTGGGAGGCCTTGGCCATCATCAGCGGCGGTTCGGTCCCCATGATGGCCCAGGGCAAGGTTGCGGTTGAACGGCTTCGTTCGACCTACGTCCGGCAGTACCTCAAGCGCCTGCAATACGCCGGCATCGATAAGCGGGAGAACGCCCTGCATCCCGACTTGGCCGCAATACTGCAATAATCCGCCGCCACGGCGTCGCCGGAGCCAAAATCGCATCGGGCGGGTTCCACGACCCGCCCTTACTACTGCCGCCATAGCGTAGAATATGGCGCCTCCATGCTCATTTCCTCTGCCAATCTACTGCCCGACGACCTACCCGCCCTAGTCAGGTTGGCCGTGCTCTGCGCGGTCTCGGCCTCCGTTGCCATGTGGGTCAGCGGCTGGTTCCAGGCTGTCGCCGCTACGGTGTTCGGCGACCCAGCCCCCAGGGCCCAGGGCCGTCTGTTCGGCAACCCGCTGCGACACCTCGACCCGGTGGGACTCGTGGTCGCCACCGCTTCCGGCTTGGGCTGGGGAAGGCCGCCGCCCGGGCCGCCCGGGCGTCAGGGCCGATGGCCCTCGGTCGCGGTGGCAATGGCCGGCCCCTTGGGCAATCTCAGCGTAGGATTCTTGCTGGCGGCGCCGGTCAAGGCAGGGTGGTTGTCTTGGGCGTTTCCGTCTCCGGATAGCCTCACCCTGGTGATGACCGGCGGACTCCGCTCCGGTCTATCAGACGTGGTGGGCCTGCTCATCATCTACAACCTCCTCCACGCCGTGTTCCAGTTGCTTCCGCTTTCACCCCTGGCTGGCTACCGTGTCCTCGCCGTGTTCCTTCCCGCCGCCGCCGCCGAAACCCACCAGCGGTTTCAACGATTCGCCCCGATCCTCCTGGTGGCCTTGATCGCTTCAGATTACGCGCTGCGACCCGGCCTGCTCTGGGCCACCATACTACCCGCCGTTCATTGGCTGGCGACGCTGGCCACCGGCTTCTAGCCTTGGCCTTACCCGGTCAGTCGTGGCGAGAAGTGATCGGGACGCGGCAATCTCGGGCCCTACGTGAATTGCGGTCCATTCCGGTCAACCAAAGTTCCACGTCAACCTCACAACGGTAGGGCGCTGCCCGTCGGTACCTTTGGGCTCGCGCGCTCGGTCAACCGGTCGGCCCGAACCGCTCGGTTCGGATGGCTGCTTCGGCGATGCCAACGGACAGCAGCGCATCTCCAACGGTTTCAACGAATCCCGTCGGCCCGCAAACATAGCAAAGTGGTTGATTGGCGTTGCCCCAAACGCCACCGGCGCCCAGCTTGGACAACTCATTGAGGCATTCCCGCAGCATCTCGACGTCGACGCGCCGGCGGTACCCCGTCCATCCCGCGGGTTGTCGCCGGGTGAACGTGTACCGCGCCGTGGCCCGAGGGGAGCGCTCGTCCAGTCCATCCAGCCAGTTCCGGTAGATCACGTCGTCTGGCGTCCGCGCCGAGTAGAGCAGCAAAGCTGGCAGGTCCGCCGCCACCGCCTCCCGGTGCGCCAGGATGGAACGCAACGGCACGACGCCCGAACCGCCGGCAACCAGCAACAGCGGCCCGCCCATCTCGGCATCCCACGTGAACGGACCGCCAATCGGTCCGCGGACTTCCAACTCGTCGCCAGGCTCGACCACCTCGTGGAAATAAGGCGATACTTCCCCCTCGTCAATCAACTCCACGGTCAGGTCGATGACGCCAGCCGCGTCGGTCGGAGCCGACGCTATCGAATAGGAACGCTGGGCTTGATAGCCGTCGGGCGCCGTCAATCGAACGTCGTAATGCTGACCAGCGCGAAAGGGAACCGGATGGTCCAGCCGCAGCGTGAAAGTGCGGGCCCGATGGGTCTCTATGGTTACCCGCTCCACGGTCGCTTTGCGCCAGGGTGACGGAGCGGCGCCGGCGCCCGGAAGAGGTGTCGACATGATTCTCAAGAACCCTTACGCAGCGGAAACCGCCCGACCATCGCCCTACTCACTATCATCGCGAGGCGCCTGCCCCACCTGCCATCACGAGGCCGAGGGCCGTGGCAATCTCGTAGCCCGCAACCGACGGCTACCTGCATCCCCCACCTGTCATTGCGAGGCCGAAGGCCGTGGCAATCTCGTAGCCCGCAACCGACGGCTACCTGCATCCCCCACCTGTCATTGCGAGGCCGAAGGCCGTGGCAATCTCGTAGCCTGCAACCGACGGCTACCTGCATCCGCCACCTGTCATTGCGAGGCCGAAGGCCGTGGCAATCTCGTAGCCTGCAACCGACGGCTACCTGCATCCCCCACCTGTCATTGCGAGGCCCAAGGCCGTGGCAATCTCGTAGCCCGCAACCGACGGCTACCTGCATCCCCCACCTGTCAACGCGAGGCCGAGGGCCGTGGCAATCTCGTAGCCCGCAACCGACGACCACCAGTAACAACCCCCTAGTCGCCCCAGTATCGTTGCTCTTTCCAGGGGTCGCCGTACATGTGGTAGCCGTACTGCTCCCAGAACCCAGGTTGGTCCTGGGTCATAAACCTGATGCCCCGCAACCACTTGGCCGACTTCCAGAAATACAGATGGGGAACCACCAGGCGCGCCGGCCCACCGTGCTCGGGCGCGATGGGCTGCCCGTCGAATTCGTACGCCACCATGCCGCGGCCTTCGACCACGTCCCACGTCGGCAGGTTAGTGGTATATCCGCCGTAGCAAAACGCCATCAGATACGGCGCCGGCTCGCTGACGCCGGCTGCAATCAGCAGGTCGTCAATGGCAACGCCCTTCCAGGTGGTATCGAGCTTGCTCCACTTCGTAACGCAGTGGATGTCGGTGAAAATTTCCGTCTCCGGCAGGCTGCGAAACTCCTGCCAGTTCCATTCCCCCAGCGGTTCGCCATCAGCGCCCAACAAGGCGAAAGACCATTGATCCAGCGGTACGCGTTGCGTGGGACCGGCGGTGAGCACCGGGAAGCCACGTTCCAGGTACTGGCCGGGCGGAATCGGGCGCGGCGGCGTTTCGCGTCGCCGTCCGAAGAACCCTCGTGTGGTCATGTTAGCTGAACTCCTGGCCTTTTGACGCTTTCGCGCGCGAGTGTGCCCTCAACGTTTACGAGAACCCAACGGAAGTTACCGAAATAGCCGGCGGCTGTCAAACCGCGTAACCGCCGTCATCCGGCTCTCCTACCTATCATCGCGAGGCGCTACTCCCCTGACATTTGTAGGTTGCATGAGCCGCCCGGATAGGCCAATGCGGGGAGCGCCAGCGACGTGGTATCTCGTTGCCTGGGCGAACAGTCGCGCGTTGTGGTCGTCGAGATTGCCGCGCTTCGTTCGCAATGACAGAAGCGATTGTCATTGCGAGGAGCGCCAGCGACGTGGCAATCTCGTTGCCTGGGCGAACGACCGCGCGTTGTGGTCGTCGAGATTGCCGCGCTGCGCTCGCAATTGTAAATGTCAGCTAATTCGATGACAGATCTTGCATGGCCTGTTGTGGGGTTTTGCCGTTCAGGGCCTGGTGAGGACGGAGGGTATTGTAGTACACCATGTAGTTGAGCAACTCGTCCTTGAGCTGTTGAGCCGTCTCGAAGACGCTACCATCGAGCAGGTCTTCGTTCAGGGTTCTCCAGAACCGTTCGACCTTACCGTTGGTTTGGGGCCGGTAGGGTCGAGTGTAGCGATGCTTGATGCCTAGTTCCTTCAGCATCCGTTCCATGGGGTGGTTGTCGATGTTCTTGGGTGAAGCCATCTCCGGTCCGTTGTCGGTGAGCATGGCTTCGAAGCGCACCCCGTATTCGGCGTGCAGCATGTTGATGCTCTTGAGGGTGGCGAACATCACGCTGAGGCTCTTGATGTTCTCGCACACCTCTGCCCAAGCCAGCCGAGTGCAGGCGTCCATCACACAGACCAGATAGTAGCGCCGGGCCGCGCCCACGATCAGGTCCTTGCTCAGGTGATGGGCGTCCAAGTGGCCCAATTCCCCAGCTCGGGTCTTGATGATGCGACGCTGGGTCTCTTTCATGGGTTGGCTCATCCGGTTCAAGCCATGCCGCTTGCAGATGGCGTAGATGGTGGAGGGCGCTGGCGCGGCCTCCCGGAGTTCCGGCTTCAGTATGGCATAGATCTCATAGCGGTCAATGCCTCGGCGCCGTAGTTCCAGCACCTTCTCTTCGATGTCTGGGCTGGTGCGCCGGGTCTTCCACTTGGGACCGCGCTGGCGCGGCAGCAGATCGGCAGAATCGCCGGATTGCAAGTAGCGATTGTGATACTTGGCGAAGGTCTGTCGGTTGACGCCGTGATGCTGGTAGAAGTCGTTGAGGAAGCGAAACCTGGGATGCTGGCCAGCCTTGGTTAGCTGGTACTCAGACATCAGGTGAAGCCACTTTTGCACGTAGTTCCGCTCGATGGTCTTGTCTTTCCGATTGTCCCTCATTTTCTCCGATCGCCTCCAGTCGCTCCGGTCCTCGCCAGACCAATTCTGTCAACGAATTATCTAACAGATACAGCAATGACAGAAGCGATTGTCATGGCGAGGAGCGCCAGCGACGTGGCAATCTCGTTGCCTGGGCGAACGGCGGCGCGTTGTGGTCGTCGAGATTGCCGCGCTTCGCTCGCAATGACAGAAGCGATTGTCATGGCGAGGAGCGCCAGCGACGTGGCAATCTCGTTGCCTGGGCGAACAGTCGCGCGTTGTGGTCGTCGAGATTGCCGCGCTGCGCTCGCAATGACAGAAGCGATAGTCAAGGCGAGGAGCGCCAGCGACGCGGCAATCCCCTTGCCCCGCGAACGGCCGTCGGGGCGGGGCGGCGATTCGCCGCAGGCTTCTTGGTTCCACCATCGCGAGGAAGGCAAAAACGACGCTATGCCGCCCGCGGTCTACGGTTGCCGCGCCCCCCAGCCGCTCCCGCATGGCAACCAGCGGCCCACCGTGCTGCCTCGCTTGCCCACATTGAACCGCGTGATTACAATGCAGCCAATTGCTTCCCCGGGCGAGCCTCAGGAGTTTCACATTGCATGCCGCCACTCCGGTTGCCCCCAATGCGACCGGCTTAAAGAATAACCGCGTATTCGTTCTCTCCAGCCTTTCCGTGGGACACGGCCTGTCCCACATGTTCGATCAAGGGCTGCCTTTGCTTATCACCGAGATCGCCAAGGCAATGGGCCTGAGCGCCTTTATGACCGCCACCCTGTTCTCCATGCGGCAAACCGGCTCCAGCGCCGTCAGCCTGGGCGGCGGCCCCCTGACCGATTATTTCAGATCCTACTGGGGACTGATCCTCACCGCCTGCATGTTAGGCCACGCCGTAACCTACGCCGCCATGGGCGCGTCCCCCAATTTCATCGTCGCGGCATTGGTGGTCCTGTTTGTGTCGGTGCCCGGCTCCCTGTGGCATCTGCCTTCGGCCGCCGCAATTTCCCAGAGGTTCCCAGACCGGCGGGGTTTCGCCATTTCGATGCACGGGTTCGGCTCCAACCTCGGCAACGTCAGCGGGCCGGTCGTCGCCGGCGCTCTCCTGGGCACGGGTTTCCTGATCTGGCGCCACGTGTTCTTCATCTACGGCGCCCTGGCGATCCTCATGGCGGCGCTGGTCTGGTGGTCCCTGCGAGAACTCGGCCGCGACCAGGACGTGGGCCGACCCGTTGATCTCGCCAGCCGGTTCGCCAACGCCCTGACCCTCCTCAAGAATCCGGTGGTGATGGCCTTGATCCTGGCGGCGCTGCTGCGCGGCATCGGCTTGAACGCCCTGTTCAACTGGACTCCTTTCTACCTCCGCGAAACCCTCGCCATGGGCGCCCTCCAAGCTGGGGTGTACTATGCCCTCCTCACCGGCATGGGCATCGTCTCGGCGCCGGTCCTGGGCTGGCTGTCCGACAAATGGGGACGCAAAACAGTGCTTGTCCCCGGATTCGTGGTGGCTGCCGTACTGTCTCTGGTGGTTGCCAGCGTGGGCGGCAGCCTGCTGTTGATACCAATAATGGCCGGCTTGGGCCTGTTCAGTTTCGCCCTCCACCAGATCATCCAGGCCGCCGTGCTGGACTACGTGGGGCAGGGCGCCGAAGCTACCGCCATTGGCCTGCTGTTCGGAATCAACGGCGTTATCGGAATCGGATCGCCCTTCCTCGCCTCGGCTCTCATCAGCTACACCGGGAGCTACGCCGTAGTTTTCTACTACGCGGGAATCCTCACGCTGATTACCGCAGCCATCATCGTGGTAATTCCGATGCGCCGGCCAAGCGCAACCCTCGACTGATCCGGCACACATCCAACCGCAACCCACGAAACCGGGACAACCATCGGATCATCCGCAATTCGGCGGCAACCGCGTTCAGCATTCGCAAAGGGAGGAACCGCCCATGGCAACGCTGGTAACCGGCGGCGTCGGTTTCGTTGGCGCCAACATCGTGAAGGAACTGGCGGCCCGAGGCCACCAAGTGGTGAGCTTGGACCTGCTGCCCGTTGACCAATTGCTGCTCGGATTCCTGGGCGATTTGGCAGGTCGCGTCAATTTCGTCCGGGGCGACATCCTAGACACGTCAGCCCTGGACGGTCTGCGCGCCACCTACCACATTGAGAAGATCGTCCACGCCGCTGTGATCACGGTCAACCGGGCTGACCTGGAAACCGCCCGCAGCAAGGATATCCTCGACATCAACCTCGCCGGAACTGGCAATCTACTGGAATTGGCCCGCATCTGCCGTGTCCAACGCTTCGTTTACATCAGCTCCGGGGCCGCCTACGGCCTGGCCCGCGACCCTGACCAGACCTACAACGAAGACGACCCTCCGCAGCCTGGCAACCTCTACGGCATCACCAAGTTCGCCAGCGAAATGCTCGCCCGACGGTACGGCATTCTGCACGGCTTCGACACAGTGAGCCTACGCCTCAGCACGCCATACGGCCCCATGGAACGCGTAACTGGCCACCGCGGCAACATGTCCACCCCGTTCCAATGGACCGGGCAAATGCTGCGCGGCGAACCCATCGTGTCCAACCACTCCCAGCACGGCCGCGATTACACCTACGTCCTGGATACCGCCTCCGCTGTGGCCGAGGTCGTCGACGCGCCAACCCTGCCCCACGACCTGTACAACGTCACCAACGGCGATCCCGTAACCGAGGGGAGCATTCAGCGCGTCTTGGCCGAACTCTACCCCCAAACCACCTTGGTTGCGCCACCAACGGACTTGCCCGAGGACGCCTCTCAGGGTCCCACTCGTGGGCCGCTGTCCGGCTACCGCCTTTGGCGAGACTTCGGTTGGACTCCCCAATATGACCTGGCTTCCGGCCTCTCCCACTACGTCCGCTGGCGTCAGGACGCCGGCTTCCTGGACTGACCGACCGGCCGATGCCGGCCCATAGCCAACGCCAAGCTCTGCAGGAGGACATGACCGTGTTGAAAGTTGAATCGGCCCAGGGCGCCATGACCGGCGACCGCTACATCTCCAGCCTGCGCGACTCCCGCGAAGTGTGGCTGGACGGCGCGAAAGTCAAGGACGTGCCGACTCACCCCGCCTTCTCGGGCATGGTTCACGAATTGGCTCGCATCTACGACCTGCAGCGCTCCGAACCCTACCGCGACGCGATGACCTTCGTTTCCCCAGATACCGGCAACCGCTGCAGCCTTTCGTGGCTGCTGCCCCGCAGCCATCACGACCTGGCCCTCCAGCGCCGCAACAGCGAGGTCTGGAACGAGGAATCCTGGGGTCAACTTGGACGCAGCCCCGACATTCTAGCTCCCTACATCAACGGCCTGGTGGCCATCCAGGACGCCCTCGCCCAGGTCAATCACCCCCGCTGCGACTTCGCCGAGAACATCGTCAACTACCACCGCTATTGCATGGAGAACGACCTTTTCCTCACCCACGCCCTAGGCGACCCTCAAGTGGACCGCAGCCAGCAACCCCAGAACGAAATCCGCTCCGAGGACGAAACCGAGGTTGCCCTCCATGTCATTGAGGAAACCGCCGACGGAGTTATCGTCCACGGCGCCAAGCAACTGGCCACCGCGGCGCCCATCAGCAACGAAACCTACGTCTCCCTCTCCGCCACCTTCATGCGCCGCGCCGACCCCAGGTTCATCCTCGCCTTCTCCATTCCCACCAATTCCCCCGGCCTCAAGATCCTGTGCCGCGAGCCGGTCTCCCTATGGGCGGGCAGCTACGGTCATCCCCTGGGCGCCGCTTACGACGAACAAGACGCCATGCTGTTCTTCGACCACGTGCTGGTTCCCTGGGATCGCCTCTTTATGCTTTACGACTCCGGCCCGCTACTCCAGCGGTTGGGCTCCGAGGCTAACTTCCGCGGCTGGGGCAATTTATGCCGCATTCACCAGCGCATGAAACTGATGACCGCCGTCGCCACCCTCATCGCAGAGTCCATCGGCGTCATCGAATACCGCGAGGTGGCCGCCAAGCTCGGCGAGATGGCGATGCATACCGAAATGTGGCGCCACGCCATGGACGGTGTGGAACACAACGCCTACCTGGCCGACAACGGCCTGATGTCCATGGGTTCCACCTCCGGCATGAACATCTACTTCGCCCAGATGTCGGCCCGCATGGTGGAACTGCTCCGCGAGATAGCCGGGTCCGGTATGGTCATGCAGCCCAGCGAGGCCGACCTCGCCAATCCTGAACTCCGGCCGTACTTGGACCGCTACATGCCAGGTCGTGGCGTCGGCGTCGAGTACAAATCGCGGCTCTTTCGCCTCGCCCACGACCTGGCCGCCTCGTCCTTTGGGATGCGGCAGGAAATCTACGAATACTGGCACGGCGGCGACCCCAACCGCAACCGCATCAACCTCCTGCGCAACTACGACCAGTCGGAAATCACCAACCGGATCAAGGCGCTCATCGCAAAACCCCTGCGGTCGTAGCTCGAGCTATTCCCACGTGGCGAATCCCATCGCGCACCCCGTGCCCGCCGGCGACCGGTAGCACGGAACGTAGTCCACCACCTCCATGTCCAGGCGCTCCGTCGCCCCGGTCACCACGATCCAGTTGCGGATTTCAGAGCTGCCGGAGTTGATCTTTGCCCGGGGCAGCGCCATCAGTCGCTCAACGCTCTTCGCCTGCATCCCCGCCAGCGCCTGCTGGTCCAGCTCCTCGTCCACCACGAAGTGGCTCAACCCACCGGACGCCAAAATGCCCACGCGCAGGTCCTGGGGCCAGGATTCAATCGCCCGACTCAGAGCCCGCCCCAGGTCGTAGCAGCGCTTCGGCGTGGGTTGGTTTGGCGGGTAGTAAGTGTTGAGCATCACCGGTACTGTGGGAATGACGTGTTCTGTCATCAACCGGTTGTAAACGTACCCGAAGGCGTGGCCAATGCCTCCCTTGGCTCTGCCTCCCTTGCTCGAGTCCAGGAACTTTGAGGTTCCCACGTCGAACTCCTCGTCCATCAAGCTGTCGATCATGTGCAGGCCCAGAGACGAAACCGTCGGCGCCACCACATCCTCCGTGCTGTACCCGATCAGCAGTTGGTTGCCGGTGGAAGGGCCCGCCTCGTGCCCCGATACCTTGACTTCGTCCCCCCAATACACGCAGAAAGCCGGCATGTTGTCGTCCAGCAGGTACTCATGCTGGTCGTCGCCCACCATCACCAGCACGTCTATCTCCGCCTCGTACAGCTTCTTCGACAGGTGGGTGATGGCCCGCTGGTTCTGCTCGTGCCGCTTGGCGAACTGCTCGGGCGTGATCTCCCTGGCGATGCGTTCGGTGTCAACCCGCGCCAGCAAATCCTCGTAACCCGAGGTGATGCCGTCGGTTCCAATTAGCTCGGGGTTGCCCTTGTCCCGCTCCCCTCGTCCTGCCCAGCCTTCCGCGGGCGTGCTGAGCTGCGGGCTGTGCGATGATGCCAGGCCCAATACCAAATCTGCCATTGTCCTCCTCCTTTCGGTTCTTTCTCCGTTCGCCGCCTCCAATCACCATCGTTTCCGGCGCGCTTAACTCCTTGCGAGACTCCGGTGATGCGGCCCGCAAAATCTGGGTCTGCAACCTTCCGCTACGCTGCGCATTCTATCGCATTCTGAAACTGGAATGGAATCGGGCACCTTAACGATGCTCCGACGACTTCGCGGTGGTAAAGGCGTATCGACGTCCGCGCCGAGGTAGGGGGTATCATCCTTGTTGATGAGCGTCAATCGAGGTGTCCCATCGAGGCGCCCCATACGCGGAATCAACCGCGCAATCGCTTGGGACAACCGGGACCGCGTGGGCGCGTGAATTGCTTGACCGGCGGGGATTCAGGCGCCAGAATTGAACGGCCGGCGGGCGCCGGCGACACATCACGCGCAGGAGGCGTCAGCCATGCTGATTTGCAGGTTTCGTACTGGCGACCGGGTAGCTCATGGGATCGTCGACGGCGATACGGTTGTTGAAGTACAGGGCGGGCTGTTCGATGGCCTGAAGGAATCGGGTAGCAAGTACGCCTTGAGTTCCGTCAAGTTGTTGCCCCCGGTGATTCCGCCGACGTTTTACGCGGCCGGCATCAACTTCCCGGAGCACGTGACTTGGGCCGCCCGTATGCGTGGCGAGGAACCCAACCTTCCCAAGAAGGCCGACGTCGGTTATCGCGCCGTCAACGCCCTCACCGGCCAGGGCGACCCGATCATGGTTCCCGCAGACGCCACCGACGAACTGCAATACGAAGGCGAGGTGGTGGTCGTCATCGGCAAGGAGTGCCGCAACGTAAGCCAGGACCAAGCCCTGGACTACGTGCTGGGGTACACCATCGGCAACGACGTGAGCGAACGCTATTGGCAGCGCAATGACCGCACCATGTGGCGGGCCAAGAACACCGATACCTTCAAGCCCATGGGCCCCTGGATCGCCACCGACGTTGACCCCGATGAGATGCACGTAACAATCCAGGTTAACGAGCGGGTTGTCGGCGAATATGACCTCAACACCGCGATTTTCGGCGTGCGCGAGTACATCAGCGAAATGAGCAAATACCTGACGCTGGTACCCGGCGATGTTCTGTGGATGGGAACCGACGGCGCGACCGAAAACATGAAGGACGGCGACGTGTGCGACATCACCGTAACCGGCATCGGCACGTTGAGCAATCCGGTGGTGTGGGGCAAATGACCGGCGTCGGTTTCTGGGGTAGCTTCGGCGCCGCGTCAAGGACGCCAGGTCTCGGGAACCTTCCGGCGCGCGCGTTGGCTTGACGGAACATGGCGGCCTCTGGAAATTCCCTCACCTGCCATCGTTGCGGCGCGTCATACGCCGCCGAGCATCGGTTCTGCGGGTCATGCGGCGCCGAGGTGCGAACCGGTGTCGAAAGTGGTCCCGCAACGATGCCGGAGCCACCTGCCCGCCCGCGTCCCACCGCGCCGGCGTCGGAGGAAGTGGAGCGTCTGGCGGGCGTTCCTTACGATCCAACACGGCCCGATCCAACACGGACCGATTCAGCCCGGCATGATCCGTCATGGCAGATTGGGACTGCGCCCGCGGCGCGCGTTGACGACGCCTTCCACTACTACATACCCACTGGCCGCATCGTCCTGCTGACCTTGCTGAGTTCCGGTCTGTACACCTTCTATTGGATGTACATTACTTGGCGACACTACCGCGACCACACCGGGGAAAGCGCGTACCCCATCTGCCACGCCCTGTCATTATTGTTGCCCGTCTATCAGTTTTTCCGGCTCCATGCGCACCTGCGCGTATACCAGGAATTGATGGCTGAACGCGGGGTTCCCAACACGCTCAGCCCGCTTGGGGCAGCGCTCAAGTACTTCGGGGTCGTGCTCCTGGGGATGGCGTCCTTGATGATTCCAGTGGAATCGAGCTTGACCGCACAGCAGCAGGCTACGTATGTGATCATCAGCGTCGGCCAGACGATCCTGTTGGCGTGGATCATGTGGCAGGCTCAGAGCAACTTGAACCGATTCTGGCGACGCCAACTGGGAATGCGTTTGGGGTCGCTACGGTTCAGCCTGCCCGAACTGACCCTGGTAGCGGTGGGTTTCTTGCTGGGATGGGGAATGCTGCTGGTCATTCTGATCGACCCCACCCTGCTGCAAACCAACGCCGCTCCGAACGCCTGACCAGCGCGTCCCCAGCTGATCGCAGCCTTCGGGCTGAAACCGGGCGTCAGCGCTTCCATCCCCTGGCTTCGCAAGGAGCGGTACGCTCTGTGTGGTTGCCGGCAGCGGTTCAAATTTGCGATTGCCCGCTGCGTGTCCATTCTGTCAAGGGGAGCGGCGATGGCGACGCCACCATTGCGACGGCTGGGCCAACGGCCGTTGGGGAAGGGGAGCTTGCGGCCGCGTGTTGCGGTCAACGAGATTGCCGCGCTTCGCTCGCAATGACAGATGACTGAAAGCGGTCAACGAGATTACCGCGCTTCGCTGGCAATGACGGCAACTGTCATTGCGAGGAGCGATAGCGACGCGGCAATCTCGATGCCTGGACGAACGGCCGTTGGGGAAGGGGAGCTTGCGGCCGCGTGTTGCGGTCAACGAGATTGCCGCGCTTCGCTCGCAATGACAGATGACTGAAAGCGGTCAACGAGATTACCGCGCTTCGCTGGCAATGACGGCAACTGTCATTGCGAGGAGCGATAGCGACGCGGCAATCTCGATGCCTGGACGAACGGCCGTTGGGGAAGGGGAGCTTGCGGCCGCGTGTTGCGGTCAACGAGATTGCCGCGCTTCGCTCGCAATGACAGATGATTGAAAGCGGTCAACGAGATTGCCGCGTTTCGCTGGCAATGCCAGATGACTGAAAGCGGTCAACGAGATTGCCGCGCTTCGCTCGCAATGACAGATGACTGAAAGCGGTCAACGAGATTGCCGCGTTTCGCTGGCAATGCCAGGAGATGGTAGGCGACCCAAGACCCGCCCTCGTCATGGCGCAGGTAGGGAAGGCGGCCCGGGTCGCCGTGTTTGGGATGGCGGAAGGAGGGAAAGCGGACAGGGACCTGCGGTCTAAGCGTCGGGCGGCGCGATGGCAGCAATTTCGAGCATCTTCGTGTGGTAACATATGCGCCGTCGCGCCGTATGTTGAAACCGGCGCCGGTGAAAAAGTTGACGACACGACAGGTGCAGTAGAAGTATGCAGCAGCCCGAAACTACGTTGATTTATTGGGCGCCGAGCAGAGTGCGATTCAATCTCACGTTGATCTTGGCGGCGGTGGTGGTGGCGCTGGGACTCCTGCAAGCCGCGGGGTTCGACCCGCTGGCGGCGGCGTGCAGTCCGCGCTCCAGCGGCGAGGCCACGCAACAGGCCGAGGGCCAACCTGCCGCCAGCGACGACAACGCCGCCGCGACCAATCGGGGCAGCGCCTGGCTTCTGGTGCTCGTCGGGTTGGGCGTGGGCGCGTATTCCTGGCTGACCTCGCCGCGCCAGTATCGGGTCTATTCGGACGCGCTGATCACGATGTTTGGGACGCCGCGCCGACGCACGTTGCACTTCAGCGAAATCCGCGAGGTTGTCCTGGATCGGGGATTCATGGGAGACCCGCTGCGAGTCTATACGGTGAACCGGCGCCGGGTTCCGTTGCAGGTGCGCGAGCCGGAAGAAATGCACCGCTATCTGGACGGAGCGGTCAAAGATTTCTGGCGGGCTAACCCGCAATACGCTCCGCCGCCCGACGAGGAAGGCGCAGACGGCGCCGCTCCCGATGTGGTTGAATCCACGGCAGCTGACGCCAGTGATGACGCTGGAAACGAGCCGCAGCGCAGTCCCCGCTCTCGGCGTCGCAGCCTGCGGGAGGACGATGCCCAGACCGATGACTCCCATATCCCCGACGGAGATTCACCGCCCAGGTTCACTTAGCAGGCTCTGCCAAGGCCCGCCTCGGAGGTGTCCGGCCGCCAGCCGTGACCTGGACGCTACCCGCATCGGCTGGCGGAAGGTGTTGGCGGCGCTAGTGGATCAGCATGGCGTCGCCAAAGGAATAGAAACGGTACCCTAACCGTATGGCTTCCTGGTAGGCGGAGAGGATCCGCTCCCGGCCGGCGAAGGCCGACACCAACATGAGCAGGGTGGAACGCGGCAGGTGGAAGTTGGTGAGCATGGCGTCCACCAGGCGAAATCGATGGCCGGGCACGATGAAGAGATCCGCGTTGCCCGCGGTTGCGGAGAGGTCGCCATCCTGCCCGCCCGCCACGTGCTCCAGCGTTCGCACCGAGGTGGTGCCCACCGCGATGATGCGACGCCCGTCGCGCCGGGCTTGGTTGATGGCGTCGGCAGTTTCCTGGGGTAGGTCAAACCACTCAGTATGGATCTTGTGCTGGCCGATGTCCTCGCCGTGGACAGGCCGGAAGGTGTCGAGGCCCACGTGGAGCGTGACCCAGGCGGTAAGCGTCCCCAGGCTCCGAATAGATTCCAGCATCCCCTCGGTGAAATGAAGGCCCGCGGTGGGCGCGGCGACGCTGCCCGGCGCGTCGGCATACACCGTTTGGTAGCGCTCCGGGTCGGCCGGCTTTTCTTTGATGTACGGCGGCAGGGGCAACTCGCCAATGCCGTCCAGATCGGCCTCGTCGGATAGCCGTACCGTGCGCAGTCCATTCTCGTGGGTATCCAATATCTCGATGAGGACGCCATCGGAACCATCGGACTCGAGCGACCGAGTGGGGACGATCACCTGGGAGCCGGCTCGCAGGCGGCGGCCGGGGCGTCCCAAGGCCTGCCAAATTCCTGGTTCCACGCGCCGCGCCAGCAGTATTTCCACTGCGGCGCCGGACCGAGTTTCGGTTCCGTGCAGGCGCGCCGGGATCACCCGGCTACGGTTGAAAACCATCAGATCTCCGGGTCGCAGGTACTCGGTGAGATCGCGAAAGGATCGGTGTTCGCAGCCACCGACGCTGGCCTCACGGTTGAGCGCCAGCAAACGGGACGAATCCCTCGGCTCGGCGGGCGCCTGAGCGATAAGTTCGGGAGGCAGGTGATAGTCGAAGTCGCCGGTGCGGAGTGTCATGGTGAATTCACCGGAAACGCTGGCCGGGCCCCGACCTGAGAATCGCGATTTCGCATCTCGCTGGAGCCGCGGACTATTGCCCCGCCTGGAGCCGCGCAGCGTCCAGCGTGTTGCTGATTAGCATCGCGACGGTCATGGGGCCGATGCCGCCAGGGACGGGCGTTATGGCTTCGGCCTTGGCGGCCACGGGTTCGTAATCCACGTCGCCGACCAACCGGTAGCCCCGCCGGTTGGATGCGTCGTCAACGCGGTTGATGCCCACGTCGATGACCACGGCGCCCGGCCGCACCATTTCGGCTCCCACCGCTTGCGGCGATCCCATGGCGGCGATGAGGATGTCGGCCTGGCGGGTCAGATCGGGCAGTTCGCGGGTCCGGGTGTGGCACACGGTGACGGTGGCGTTGCCGCCGGGGGCCCGTTGCATCAGCAGGGCAGCCAGAGGCTTGCCGACGATGTTGCTGCGGCCGACGATCACCACGCGTTTCCCGGCTGGATCATAGCCGGACCGGAGGAGAACCTGCTGCACGGCGGCCGGCGTACAGGGCAAGAAGGTCGGTTGGCCCTGTAGCATCCGGCCCTGGCTCACCGGATGCAGGCCATCGACGTCCTTCTCCGGCGCGATGCGCTCGATGACGGCGGTCTCGTCCAAATGGCTCGGCAGCGGCAGTTGCACCAGGATGCCGTGGAACTGTGGGGCGGCGTTGAGGCGGTCAATGTTGGCCAACAGTTCGGTTTGCGTGATTTCGGCGGGTAGCTGAAAGGTTTCGGAGAAGACGCCAGCGTCGGCGCAGGCACGCGCCTTGTTGCGAACGTACACCGCGGATGCCGGGGAGTCGCCGACCAGTACCGCGGCGAGTCCGGTCGTTACGCCGGCGTCTTTGGCAAGTTCCGCCACGCCGAGCGCGACCTCAGCGCGGACGCTGGCGGCCAACTCGTTGCCGTTGATAACTTGGGCGGTCATCGGCGGTTTGGTTGTATTCCTAGTATTGAACGGTGATCGATATTGAACGGTGATCGCGATTGGCGGCCAGTCGTCGGCGTGTCAGGGTCCGGCTGGCGAGATGTGGTCAAGGCTGTCAGGGGCGTGAAGCTCGATTCCTCGGCGTTTGGGGGTCAATCCGCAAAATTGACCCATCGAGGATTCAGGCGGTTCGAATGGCCGTCGCCGTTGCCACTTTACTGCGATCACCCTTGGATTATACCGCCCAATGATACCATTTTAGCGACTGACCCCATCATGCCGTTACCTTCCCGCCGTCCGCCGTCCTGCCGTCGCCATGCCGCCGTCGCTACGCCGCCGTCGCCACGCCAATGACGTTTGCCATCGGCTGGGAATGGGCCTACAATGCCCACCATGCGTATCGTGTCATTGTTGCCCAGCGCTACTGAGACCGTGTTTGCACTCGGGCTGGGGGATTCGGTAGTGGGTGTTTCCCACATGTGCGACTTCCCGGCGGCGGCGCGCCAGCTCCCGGTGGTGAGCCGCAGCGTACGAAGCAAATCGCATCTGTCCAGCGCGGAAATTGACGCCATCGTCCAGCAGGCCAGGGCAACTGGCAACCCGTCCTACATCATAGATGGCGACCTGCTGCGCCGATTGCGGCCGGACCTCATCCTGACTCAAGAGCTGTGCGAGGTGTGCGCCGTGGGCGCTGGTTCGGTTTTTGAAACGGCGGCTAAGGCGCTGGATTACACCCCCGAGATCCTGAGCATCCGGCCCGCCGGACTGGGCGACATCTTCGACAATATCCGGCGGATTGGAGACGCGGCTGGAGCCCCCGAACGGGCCACGGCGCTGCTGGACGAACTGGCCGGTCGCGTCGATTATGTTTCCGAGCGCGCGCAGGACGGGCATCAACCCAAGGTCTTCTGCATCGATTGGCTGGAGCCGTTGCGAAACACTGGGCAGTGGACTCCCGAGCTGGTGGAATTGGCTGGCGGTGAAGAAGGCCTGGCGGAAAAGTGGGGCAAGTCGCGAGAAGTCGCCTGGCAAGAAGCGTTGGATTACCAGCCGGACTACGTGATGGTGATGCCCTGCGCGTTCGACATGGACCGAACCATCGCCGAGGCGTCGCGTCTATCGGCCCGGCCGGAATGGAACGCTCTGGACGCAGTGCGCAACGGGCGCATTTTCCTGTTTGACGGCCAGATCCCCAGCCGGCACGGGCCCCGGGTCATCGACGTGCTGGAAGGGCTGGCGGAGGCGATGCGTCCTCAAATGTTCGACGGGCTGACCCGGCCGGGAATTTTTCGTCCGGCCACGCCGGCTACGCCAGTTGCGGCCGGATAGCCAACGCGGCGCCATGGCCAGCGCAACGCCATAGCTGGTTGCGCCCCGTGGAACGACAATCGCAACGACACTTGGAGGGATGCGCCAATGGGCTTGTACATGGTTTCGTTGGAACACGCTCCCGAACGCTGTCCGGGTGTGGATCTGGGAGTTCGCGACCGGGTCGTCCGCATGTCCTCGGAGCTTACCAACACCCTGCAACGGCGCGGCTGCGAGTTCAAAGGCGGCTGGGTCGGGAAGTCGTCGCACCGGACCTGGCTCCTGCTGGACGGACCAGACGCCCACGCGGTGGATGACGCGGTGATCGATATGGGTCTGGCCACTTGGAACCGCGCCGAGATCTTCCCCATCATCACCATGGACGCCGCTTTTGGCGGATTGCCCACCGACTGACTTGGCAACGGACTGACTTGGCAACGGACTGACTTGGCAACGGACTGACTTGGCAACGGACTGACTTGGCAACGGACTGACTTGGCAACGGACTGACTTGGCAACGGACTGACGT
Source organism: Dehalococcoidia bacterium (assembly GCA_965221295.1). GTDB lineage: Bacteria > Chloroflexota > Dehalococcoidia > Lucifugimonadales > UBA3495 > Bin87. The sequence goes on from OZ244879.1 coordinate 767,948, forward strand.
CCAAACCGACTGACATCCAGACCGACTGAGCTCCAAACCGACTGACTTCCAATTGGTTTAGTTATGGCGCGCCTTGGTTCTGGCGTGTCCAGGAGCGTTTAGGAGAGGTTCCATGAGCGAGAACATCTACCATCGGCGGCGGCGCATGGTGACCGATCCGGCGGACATCGGGCGGAACAAGATGGCCCCGGCCCGCAAAGTGGACATTGGCGCCGCGGGGGATTTCCCTTCGCTGCCGGCGCGGGTGAGGCTGGACGGAGGCGAGGAATTTTGGTTGGCCAAGGCCAAGGACGGACAATATCGCCTGCTGTCCATGGTGTGTCCGCACGCTTTCGGTCGGGTGGTCAAGTGGGACAAGAGCTTTCTGTGTCCCGACCACGGCTGGCGATTCGAGGAGAGCCAGGGCGTCTGCGTCAATGGACCGCGGGCGCAACTCTTCTACCATGACGTGCTGGTGGAAAACGGCCGGTTGGTGGCGCAGATTCCGGCGGACAATGATGCTTCGGTCACCCACGCCCCTCCGCCGGCTTGGGCGGTTCCCAAGTAGCCAAGCCCAAGTAGCCGGGCCAAGCAACGCTGGCCGTTGTGGAGCCGCAACGCGGAGAATACGCCTGCCGGGGTTGTCTAACCGGGGCCGGGGTCGGGACGACTCCTGAGCTAGCCGGGCAACGGTTACTACATTATAATCGTTATCAAATTTGACCGATACATCGAAATTCGGTTGACACGCTGTTGGCGGTAATTTAAACTACCGCCAAATGTGAGCCGTTTGGGTCATCGTTGCCCGAAAGCGGCTATGGCAAGCACACACAGGAAGGAGGCACAGGATGTCGCACAAAGATGACCTGGCATTGATGGCCCACCTGATGCGGCGCGCCGGCTTCGGCGCCAACCGCGCTGAGTTGGAGCGCTGCGTTGCCCAGGGTTACGAGGCCACCGTGGAAGAGCTTCTGAACCCGCCCGCCGAAAACGAGGGCGGCAAGATGGCTCTGTTGCTGCGGTATCACCCCAGCTTCCTGCTCCCCGGCGGCGTTCCCTTCTCCGGCCAGGCCAACTGGATGTACAACATGGTCTCCAGCGACCGGCCCCTGGAAGAGAAGATGACGCTGTTCTGGCACCATGTCTTCGCCACCGGCAACTCCAAGGTTGACAACTGCGACCAGTTGCTGGAACAGATCGACATGCTGCGCGAGCAGGGGATGGGCAACTACCGGGACATCCTCATTGAGCTGTCCAAGAACCCGGCCATGATCTTCTGGCTGGACAACAACGAGAATCATCGGGACGCCGTGAACGAGAACTGGGGCCGCGAGCTTCTGGAACTATTCTCCATGGGCGTTTCCAACTACACCGAAGTGGACGTTCGCGAGTGCTCCAGGGCCTTTACCGGCTGGACCATCCAGGCCAAGCTGCCCCGAGCGCCCTACGGCCGCTACCCCTGGAAGTTCGAATACCGCGAGGAAGACCACGACTTCGGCGAGAAGACCTTCCTCGGTCGCACCGGCAACTTCAACGGCGAAGATATCATCGACATCATCCTGGAAGAGCCGGCGACCTCCCGCTTCATCTGCCGCCACCTCTACAACTTCTTCGTAGCCGACGAGCCGCAGGTACCCGCCTGGACCATTGAGCCGGCCCGCGACGAGGACGCTCTGGAAGAGATGTGCCAGGTGTTCGAAGACTCCGGTTTCGAGATGAAGGCCGTACTGCGCCACATGTTCAACTCACAGTGGTTCAAGGACGCCCGCTTCCAGAAGATCAAGAGCCCGGCCGAAGTGGTCGCCGGCACCCTACGCATGGTGGGCCTGTTCGAGAACCCCGACCCCGGCGTTTTGAACATCGGCAAGGAACCCACCTACATGGGTCAGTCGATTCTAGACCCGCCGTCGGTGGAAGGCTGGCACACCGGACTGGAGTGGATCAACTCCGGCGCGCTGCTGGCTCGCATCAACTTCGTAGCCGACCGCGTCTCCAACCCTGACCTGCCGGGTATGCGCGACATCATCGCCAACATGGAGGCGGAGGGCGTAACCACGCCGGACCACCTGCTGGACGCCTGCACCGACTACATGGGCTTCGTCGAGTTGAGCGAAGAGACCCGCGGCCAACTGGCTGAGCACGTTCGCTCCGGCGGCGATATGAACTGGGGCGACCGCGCCGGCGCCGCCACGCGCATCGGCGAGACCATGGCCCTCATCAGCGCCACCACCGAGTACCAATTCGGCTAATCGGCAACGCGCCGTTCCAGCCAGTTTTCAGACACCAAGCAACAAGGAGCATGCGCAATGACCTCCACGAAGAAAGATCCGGTCATAGTGGTCCTGCAGCTCACCGGCGGCAATGACTACTTCAACACGGTGATCCCCTACAACGACCCGTTGTACTACGACAACCGGCCGACCATTCGCTACGAGCGGGAAGACATCATTCCCATCAACGACGAACTCGGCTTCATGCCCACCATGGGTCCGCTCAAGGAAATGTACGACGATGGCAAGGTCGCCGTCATCCACGGCATCGGCTACGCCGACAGCCCGCGCTCGCACTTCCGCAGCATGGACATCTGGCACACCTGCGAGCCGGACAAGGTTGGCACCGAGGGCTGGGCTGGCCGTGTCGCTCGCGAGATGGACCCCAACAAGGAAAACGTGCTGACCGCCATCAACTTCGGCCACGGCCTGCCCCGCGCGCTCGCCGTCCCCGGCGTTCCGGTCGCCGCCATTGCCGACCTGAGCACCTACGGCTTGCTCACCGGCATCAGCGATTCCGATCAGCGCTCCAAGGCCCTGGACCTCTTCTCCAAGATGTATGCCCCGACCGTGGGCGGCAGCTTCGTCAACGACTACCTGCGCTCCACTGGCACCGACGCCATGGTCGGCGCCGACATCGTGAAGGTGGCCCCCGAGCGGTACTCCAGCAACGTTGAGTACCCCAATAGCCCCATCGCCCAGCACCTGCGCGACATCGCCCAGGTTTACATGGCCGATCTGGGCACCAAGATCTTCTACACCCAGCACGGCAGCTTTGACACCCACGCCGGCGAGGCCGCGGCCCACCCGGTGCTGTGGAAGGAAGTTTCCGAGGGCATCAGCGCCTTCTTCCAGGACATGAAGGAGCACAACACCGGCGAGAACATCGTCATGTACCTGTTCTCCGAGTTCGGCCGCCGCGTCCGCGACAACGGCTCCGGCACCGACCACGGCGCCGCCGGCGCTGCCTTCGTCATCGGCGATCCCGTCAAGGGCGGGCTCTACGGCGAGTATCCTTCCCGGAAGGCCGAGGACTTGGAACAGGGCGACCTGGTTCCCAACTACGACTTCCGCGGCGCGTACTCCACCATCGTGGAGGACTGGCTGGGCATGGACGCCAACCCCATCGTCAACGGCGCCTTCCCGAAGCTGGACGTCATCAAGAAGTAAGGCCGGCGAGAGCATCGAATTGCAGCGCAACCCTTGGGTTGCGCTGCAACCGGCAGATAATCGCAAGCAGGAGGACCTACTATGCCTCTGAACACCGTAGCGGGAGGCCGCGCGTGGCTGTACAGCCACAACATTGGCCGCAACGCGCAGGTGGGCATGGGGTTCAGCCAACCCATTGGCGTGGCTATCCGTCCCGACGGTGTGCTCTACGTTGCCAATCGGTCCGGCGAGCAGAATCCCAGCGCCCGCATCACCAAGTGCACCATCGATCAGGAATACATCGGCGAATTTGGGCGCGAAGGCATCGCGTACCAGGCCGGCTCGGGCAGCCTGTTCCAGTGGCTAACTGGCATCGCCACCGACGCCGCGGGCAACGTCTATGCTTCCGACGAATGGAACAACAATATCTCTGTCTTTGACGCCGACGGCAACCTGCTGCGTCAGTGGGGCGAATCCGGCGACGGCGAGGGCCAGCTGAATGGCGCCGCCGGAATCGAGATCGACGCCGACGGCAACCTCTGGGTGGTCTCAGCGAAGAGCAGCCGCGTGCAGAAGTTCAGCCCCGACGGCGATTTCCTGGGCGGCTTCGGCAGCAAGGGCAGCGGCCCCGCCGACCTGGAAATGCCCTCCGGCATCGCCATCGACCCTTCCGGCGACCTCTACGTGGCCGACTGGGGCAACCACCGGGTGCAAAAGTACACCGCCGGCGGAACCCATCTCGCCACCTTCGGCAGCAAGGGCAGCGGCTCTGGCGAACTCAACCACCCGCTGGACGTCACCATCGACAACGAAGGCGACGTGTACGTTGCGGACTGGATGAACGAGCGCATCGTCATCTACGACGCCGACGCCCGCCCCATCGCCTACCTGACCGGCGACGCGGTGGAAGTGTCCGACTGGGGCAACCTGTCCCTGGACGCCAACCCCGACATGGTTAAGGCCCGCCGCCGGGTTCCTGACTTGGAACAGCAGCAGCGAACCTTCCGGATGCCCATGGGCTGCACCTTCGACCGGACGAACAACCGCCTGGTCGTGTGCGACACCCTGCGGTCTCGGCTGCAGATCTACGACAAGGACGACTCCTACCTGGACCCACAGTTCAACCTGTAGGAACCTTGGACGTTGGCAAAGCGAGAGGGCCGGTCGCAAGACCGGCCCTTTGGTTGGGGGAACCAATGACGAAGATGGAAAACCACCATCGGTTCATGGGAGCCCAACGCCAACGCTATCGCGCGAGTCTGGATTGAGACTGCGTTCCTTATCTTGCTGCATCAACTGGCGGATGCCGTAGAATGCCAGCGCGAAAACTCCCGCCCACAATAGAGCGGATACGATGGTAAGCAGTATGGCGATGGCAAGCATGGGATCTCTCCTTTGGTACCCGCTGTACCCATACTATCATTGCGTGCGCTCCCCATCCACTGTCATTGCGAGCGAAGCGCGGCAATCTCGACGACCACAACGCGCGGCCCTACGCGCTCGCTTTCGCTCCTCACTCCGGCGGCCGTTCGCCCACGTTACGAGATTGCCACGGCCTTCGGCCTCGCAATGACGGCCGGGGACTTGGGGGCGCTCCCCACCCACTGTCATCGCAAACCCTTCTCCACGGTCATTGCAAACCCTTCCCCACTGTCATTGCGAGCGAAGCGCGGCAATCTCGACGACCGCAACGAGCGGCCCTACGCGCTCGTTCTCGCGCCCAGCGCCAGCGGCCGTTCGCACGGGAACGAGATTGCCACGGTCTTCGGCCTCGCAATGACAGTATGGAAGCGCCTGGCAATGACAGGAGAGAAGCGTCACGCAATGACAGAAAAGAAGCGCCTCGCGAGGCGCGTGAGTCGGCAGCATATGCCAATAATCTGGCATAATTTGGGTTGCAAATCGATTGACCCTTTGGTCGAGGCATCATGGCGAATAAGCGCGATTTCCTTTCCATCACCGACATCTCCGCCGACGAAACCCGCTCCCTGATCCGGCGGGCCGTGGAGTTGAAAGCGGCCGCTCCGGGCAGCGCGTTGCAGCTGGCCGGCAAGCGCGTGGCGCTGCTCTTTGAGAAGCCATCGCTGCGCACCAGGGTCAGCTTCCAAATCGGTATCGCCGAGCTGGGTGGCTACAGCCTGTACCTGTCGCCGGAAGAGGTCGGTCTGGGGCGTCGGGAGCCGGTTTCCGACGTGGCGCGCGTCCTCAGCGGCTACGTGGATGCCATCGTCGCCCGGGTGAACTCCCATGACTCGCTGGAGGGCCTGGCCCAGTACGGCAGCGTTCCGGTGATCAACGCGCTGTCCGACGTGGAACACCCCTGCCAGACCATGGCCGACCTCCTGACCATCGCCGAGACCCACGGGAAGACCGACGGCGTGAACGTGGCCTACATCGGCGACGGCAACAACGTGGCCCGCAGCCTGTGCCTGGGAGCGCCGGCCGTGGGCATGAACGTTGCCATCGCGGCGCCCCACGGCTACCAGCTTGCGGAATCCGTGTTCGACGCCGCCAGCGCCCGGGGGAACCGCGCGGACGGCGGCGCCAAACCAACCGTGCATCCCCTGGTGCGCCCGCAGGACGCCGTGATCGACGCCAACGTGGTGTACACCGACGTGTGGACCAGCATGGGCGACGAGGCCGAAACCGCCCAGCGGCTGGTGGCCTTCCAGGGCTACACGGTGGACGACGCGCTCATGAAGCAGGCCGCCCCGGACGCCTGTTTCATGCACGACATGCCGGCCCACTACGGCGAAGAGGTGCCACCAGGGATGCTGGAACACCCCCAGTCCGTAGCCTACGCCCAGGCCCACAACCGCCTGCACGCCCAGAAGGCCATCCTTGAGTTTCTGCTGGCTTGATGTATACTGTTGGCGAGATGCCTGATTGGCAGGATCGAAAATCGTAGGCGAATGGGGAGGCAGTTATGAATCGTCGCGATCGTGTGGCTGTTGCATTTGGTATTACAGCGTTGATCGGGTTGATATTGACCGGATTCTCTGTTTCCGGCATTGCCGCAGGGGAATGGGCGTCGGCGATTGGAGGCGTGTTGCTAGGTGCCGGGCTGGCCGCTTTGTTGCCGTGCCTACGGCAGAAGGAATTGTTGATGGTCCTCGCCGGTTTGGTGATTTTGATCCTGATCGGTTTGGGGTATGGATTTTGGAAAAACGATTTCGGCGGATTAGCCGTTCCTTGCCTAATGGTGTTTCTCGCTTTGGTTCTCAGCGCAGCTGCTTTGTGGCTAGACCGTGGGGGCCAAAACACCCCCAGTCCGTAGCGTACTTCCAGGCGCACAACCGCCTGCACGCCCAGAAGGCCGTCCTCGAGTTCCTGCTGGTATAATGCCGGCGCTTATGGAGGCGTCGCCATGCCGGACATGATTGGCCCTTACACCAACATCCGCAGCGAGTTCAACCTGCCGGTCGCCATGCGCGACGGCGTCACCCTCTACGCCGACGTTTACCGGCCCGACGCTGACGAGCCGTTGCCCGTCCTGCTGCAACGCACCCCCTACGACAAGACGCAGAACCGCGTGGGCAGCCTCGACGTGATGCGGGCCGCGTCCCACGGGTACGCCGTGGTGGTGCAGGACACCCGCGGCCGGTATGCGTCCGAGGGGGAATTCTACCCGTTCCTCGATGAACCCAACGACGGATACGACTCCGTGCAGTGGTGCGTGGAGCAGCCCTGGAGCTCCGGCAAGGTTGGGATGTTCGGTCGTTCCTACGTCGGCGCGACCCAGTGGCTGTGCGCCATCACGAACCCGCCGGGGCTGACCTGCATCGCGCCGGGCATCACGGCGTCCGACTACTACGAGGGCTGGACGTACCAGGGCGGCGCGTTGGCTTGGGGATTCGCCCTGTCGTGGACGATGCGGCAGTTGACCATGGCCAACCTGGGCGCGATTTCGAGCCGGCATGACCTCCCGGAAGATACGCGCGCGGGATTGCTGGCTGCCTTCAACGAACTGGACTGTACCTTCCGCCACCAGCCAATCGTGGACATTCCCCACCTCAAGCCGCCGTTGGCGGGCTACTTCTACGATTGGATTCGCCATTCTTCCAGCGACGATTACTGGCAACGCTGGCGAATTGAAGACCACTATCCGCACATCACCACGCCGGCGTTGCACATCGGCGGTTGGCACGACATATTCCTGCTCGGTACCCTGCGCAACTTCGTGGGGATGCGGTCGCAGGCTCAGGACGCCACGGCCCGGAACGGCCAGCGACTGATCGTTGGCCCGTGGCATCACGGGCCCTTCGGCGAGATGTCTGGCGAGTTCTTCTTCGGACTGGGCGCGTCTGGCCCGGCCATCGACACCGACGGCATCCAGTTGCGCTGGTTCGATCACTGGCTCAAGGGCCAGCGGAATGGAGCGGAGCAGGATCCGCCTGTGCGCATCTTCGTCATGGGCAGGAACGAATGGCGCGACGAACGGGAATGGCCGCTGGCGCGGACGCAGTACACGGACTACTACCTGCACAGCGGAGGCCAGGCCAATACCGCCGCCGGCGATGGCTCGCTTTCTCCGGCGGCTCCGGGCGCCGAATCGCCCGACGTATTTCTGTACGACCCCAGGGACCCGGTTCCCACCCGCGGTGGCGCGCTGTGCTGCGGGCCATCCTTCGTGCCCGGCGGCGCCTTTGACCAGCGGGAAGTCGAAGCCCGCAGCGACGTGCTCTGCTACACCACGCCGCCCCTGGAGTCTGACATCGAGGTCACGGGGCCGCTCTCCGTCACGCTGTACGCGGCCACCACCGCCGCCGATACGGACTTCACGGCCAAGCTGGTGGACGTGGAACCCTGCGGAGCGGCGCGCAGCCTGGTGGATGGCATCATCCGGGCCCGCTACCGCCAGGGAACCGACGCATCCCGCCCAATAACGCCAGGCGCCGTCGAGGAGTACACCATCGATCTGGTGGCTACCAGCAACGTCTTCAAGGCCGGACATCGCATCCGCCTGGAGATCAGCAGCAGCAACTTCCCTCGGTTCGACCGCAACTTCAACGTCGCCAGCGACCCATGGGCCGCCACCGAATCAGCGCCGGCGCTGCAAACCATCCACCACGACGGACAATTCCCGTCACGGATTCGTCTGCCGGTCATACCGGCGTGATTGGCCATGGCGCGTTACGGTTGCCTCGTTATCGGCGTGATCATCGCGCTGGTCGTGTTGGTGGGCATCGTATATTTGTGGTCGGGTTGGTTGAACCGGCCAGTTGGACACATGATGGGCGGCTTTCTGTGAAGCGTGACGCTTCGGGCTTGCCACCTTCAAGCGCGCCGCAACCAACGGACGACTGGCGCATCGCATAGGCCATCTCATAACGGCGATTCCTGCCGCGCGTTGCGACCCTCACGCTGTCGTTGCGTTGCCCGCCCTGCAGTCGCAATACTCGCTCTGTCGCGACCCTCATCCTGTTTTGGCGTTGCCCGGCACGCAACCGCAATACCCACGGTGCAGTTGCGAATCGCATCCCGCAGTCGAGGTTCCCACCGTGCAGCCGTAATTCGCATCCCCCGGACGAAATCCAAACCAGCGATCCCATTCCCATCCCGTGGACGCGGAGCCAAACCGGCGATCCCATTCCCATCCCGTGGACGCGGCGCCAAACCAGCGATCCCGTTCCCATCCGGTGGACGCGCAGCCAAACCAGCGATCCCATTCCCATCCTGTCATTGCGAGCGAAGCGCGGCAATCTCGTTGACCGCAGCCAACGGAGGTTCGGCTCCGTTCTGTACTGCCATTGGTCTTGGAGCGGAACCGCCGCGTCGCTGTCGCCTCCACGACGACAGATCCAGTGAAACCAGTTCCGCGCGATGGACACGGCAAAACCAGTGACACTTTGAGGTTGTGGCGTCCTGGTTCCGGTGTGCTATTCTACTGGCCCGGAGCCCTACCCAGAAGCTCGATGCAGGAGGATGACGCGAATGAAAGCGGTGCAGATTACCGAGTACGGCGGCCCCGAGGTTCTCAAATACGTGGACCTTCCCGACCCCAGCGCCGGGCCCGGTCAGGCCGTGGTGGAAATCCAGGCCGTGGGGGTCAACTTTACGGACATCTACAGCCGCATGGGGGTGAACCCGCCGGGGCTGCCCTGGGTGGCCGGCGTCGAGGGCGCCGGCGTGGTTCGGGAAGTGGGCCCGGAGGTGGACAACGTGGCGGTGGGAGACACCGTGGCCTATTGCAGCCATCCGGGTTCCTACGCTGAGCAGGCTGTTGCTCCAGCCTGGCGGCTCATCAAAATGCCGGAGGGCATGACGGCTCAGGATGGAGCGGCGGCGATGCTGCAGGGCATGACTGCCCACTACCTGTGCTACGACACCTACCGGGTCCAGGCCGGGGATCGCGTGCTGGTGCATTCCGGGGCCGGCGGCGTCGGATTGTTGCTGATCCAGATGTGCAAGGCCCTCGGCGCCTACGTCTTCTCTACGGTGTCCACCGAAGCCAAGGCCGAACTGGCCCGGGGCGCCGGCGCGGATGAGGTGATCCTGTACACCGAAAAAGACTTCGCCGCCGAGATCAACCGGGCCACCGATGGAGCCGGGCTGCAGGTAGTTTACGACGCGGTGGGCAAAGATACTTTTGACGGCAGCATCGCTTGCCTGGCTCCCCGGGGTTACCTGGCGCTGTATGGCCAGGCCAGCGGCGCAGTCCCGCCCGTGGATCCGCGAGTACTGGGCAACGGCTCCAAATTCCTGACAAGGCCCGGGCTGGGAGACTACACGGCGAATCGCCAGGAACTGGAACAGCGGGCCGGCGCCGTATTGGGCTGGGTGAAATCGGGCGACCTCAAGTTGAGGGTAGAACACCATTTCGCCTTGTCCGACGCTGCGGAAGCGCACCGACAACTGGCCGGACGGGCCACCACCGGCAAGATCATCCTGACGCCGTAGTCTCCATGCCCGTAACGGCTGAAGAAACCCAGGCGGCCAACCGCGACCGGATCGGCCGCCTGTCGATACCGGCGCCGAAAGGCATCGTGCTGAGCGATCTCGACTGGGTTCACCAGATCGCCGACCAATACCGGTTGGAGAACCTGGACCTCTCCGCCGGTTCGGTGGTGTTAGAGCGTACCGTAGCGACCGGCGGCCGTTGCTTCTGCTACCCGGACGGAACGTGGTTGATCGGGCTATCACTGCCAAGGCTGCAACGTTGCGGCCGCGAGGGAATGGAAGGCATCCTGGCCCACGAGCTGTTGCACGCATGGTTGTGGTCGCGCCACGGTTACTCCGGGCACGGGCGTTTGTTTGGAGCGCACGCCTCGGCCCGGGGCATCCCCAGATGGTGCTCCGGCGTCCACGAATTCCAGCGGCAGGGACCGCAGCAACTGCTGCTTTTTGATGCTTAGAGGCGCTGACGCGAGCGCCGGTGCGCCTGACCACGGCGAGCCCGAACCGTTGACCGCTCAGTCACGGCACGTTGCGGTATCCCGATTCCGTTCTGAACCGTCGACTGTATTGTTGTTTCGTCGCAATATAGCGCAAATCCTTTGAGAACCATCACTGTAATCTTTGTCAAGGATTATTTCAGTCAATTTGACGGAATTAACCGATTTTTGGGCCTTTTGTCGCCCCGCCGTTCGGGGGCCATTTGACAGAGGGCACGAATGAGGCTAAACTCCCTGACTAGCAAAAGCAGGTCTGCACGCCCATCAACCTGCCCTTAAACAAGGAGGCCATATGAGTGCAGCCGCGCCAAAAGCGCACCGGCAACCGCCGGACCCTGACTCTACGCTGCCCCGCGGTATGCGGGGAGAGTCTGCCGATCACTTCGGCCGTTCAGCTTACCGGCGGAGGCTTACTGCCCTCCTACGTGGCCGGGGCTGCCATCAGCTTCCTTGCGAGCCTTAGCTGCCGCAAGCGTAAACGGGCTGCGGGATTAGCGACCCGCGCGATGCCCACCTGAACCCGGCTCTTCGACGCGACGTCGGCCGCGGTATAAGCATTGTCCTCACCTTCCTGGGGAACGCTTGTGCCTGCGTCGGACTCGACGCCGGATGGGCCGAGCGCTGCCAGCCGTGTCCGGATTGCTCGGGGCCCGGCGCAACTCACCCCAGAGGAGACAACATGAGGGAGATTTTGAGATCCAAGATTCACCGTTGCTGGATCACCGGAGCCAACTTGGGCTACGTGGGCAGCATTCTCATCGACCGCGACCTGATGGACATGTCGGACATCGTCCCGTTCGAAAAGGTCCAGGTCGTGAACTGCAACAACGGCGAGCGGTGGGAGACCTACGCTCTTCCTGGTGAACGCGGCAGCGGTGTCATATCGGTGCAGGGCGCGGCGGCGCGCTTGTGCCAGGTCGGGGACTGCGCCATCATCATGGCCTACGAAGTCACAGACACGGAAGTTGACCAGCGCATGATCCTCGTGGACGAAAACAACAAGTTCCTCGAATGGATCGAAGGATCGATGTATGCCGAGCCCCAACGAGAGCCCGTCGCGCTTTTCTGAAAGCGAAACCGAAGCATACTATGACGCCGAGGACGCCCTCTACCGTTCCTTCTGGGATGCAGAGGGCAGCCTTCACTGGGGCGTGTTTGAAAGCGACCCTCAGTCTGGAGACTCCGGGCAGATCCGGGACAAATTCCTCGCCGCCTGCTCAAAACTCAATGAGATCATGCTAGAGAATTCCGGCATCGGTGGCGACTCTCACGTACTGGACCTGGGGTGCGGCAACGGCAACACCTCGCTGTGGCTGAGCCGCGCCACCGGCGCGGCCGTTACCGGCATAGACCTGAGCGGCGTCAGAATAGACAACGCCAATGAATCCCTGGCCAACGCGCCTGATTTGGCCGGGCGGGTTGCCTTCCACAAGGCCTCAGCGACGGACCTGCCCTTCGGTGATGGGGCCTTCACCCACGTTTGGAGTCAGGCAACCATCTACCACGTCCCCGACAAGGCGACGACCCTGCGCGAGGCCTACCGCGTCCTTCAACCCGGCGGGTTCATGGTTTTCGACGACCTGACCAAGCCCAAGCCCAACATCAGCGATGAGGCGCGGGCCTTTGTGTACGACCGACTTCTCTTCGACACGGATTTCAGCTTCTATTCGTATATGGACGCCCTTCGGGAGGCGGGATTCCGCGTACTGGACGCTCGGGACCTGTCGTCGCACCTGGCGCATAGTTATACCTGTCTATCCGCGATGGCGGCGACGGGCGAAGACGCGGGCCGGCAGGCCCGTTTCGCGGCTCTATCCGACGCCTATCTGAAGATGGTCAGCGCGGTCCACAATGAAGAACTGGGTTGGGCGCAATACCGATGCGTGAAATAGACGCCAACCTTGAATCGGCGCACCGTACCCAACCCCCAAAAGGAGATACTATGGCAACGGCAACCGGGCACCGGTTTTCTGAGCACGAAACCGAGGAATACTACGACGCCGAGGACGTGATCTACCGTTCGGTGTGGGACGCCGACGGCAGTGTGCATTGGGGCGTTTTTGACGGGAAGTCCAAGGGCGCCAACATCCGCGACGAATTCTTGGCGGCCGGGATCCGGCTCAACGAGCTTATGGTGGAATGCGCCGGCATCGACGAAACTTCAAAGGTGCTGGACGTAGGATGCGGCAACGGCACCACGGCGACTTGGCTGTGTCGCGCCAGCGGAGCCCATGTTACCGGCATCGACCTGAGCGGCGTGCGCATCGAAAACGCGGTGGAATCGCTGTCAAAGGTTCCAGACTTGGCCAAGAAACTCGCCTTCGAGAAAGCCTCGGCTACTGAACTGCCATTCCCGGACGGCGCGTTCACCCACGTTTGGAGCCAGGCCACCATCTACCACGTGCCGGAAAAGGTGAAGGTTCTGGAGGAAGCCTACCGAGTTTTGCAACCCGGCGGGTGCATGATCTTCGACGACCTCACCAAGCCGCGAACCAACGTCAGCAAGTCGGCCCGCAAATTCGTTTACGACCGCCTGCTGTTCGATACCGATTTCAGCTTCTACTCCTACATCGACGCGCTGCGGGAGACCGGCTTCCGGGTTTTGCAGGCCAGGGACCTTTCGTCCCATTTGGCGACGAGCTACACCTATCTGTCCAGGTTGGCTTCCATCGCGGAGGGTCCCGAAGGCTACCAAGAGCGGTTCGACTACCTTGCGGACGCCTACATGAAGACGGTGGAAGCCATCAACAACGGCGAACTCGGCTGGGCCCAGTACCTCTGCGTCAAGCAGTAGGCTGGGAGCCACGCCCAGTGCTACGTTCACAACGGAGCGGGAAAACGATGCAAGAATCGGGAAACATCGGGTCGGAAGACCGGGTGCAGTGGGTATATTCCTCCACCAATAACCAGGAACTCGCCGAGCGGTACGATCAGTGGGCAAGGGAATACGACGACGACCTGGAAAACACCTTCGTTTGGCTGGCTCCACGCATGGGAGCGGAAACGCTGGCCGGCCACGTGACCAAGAACGCTAGAATTCTGGACGCTGGCGCCGGCACCGGCCTGGTGGGTGTGGAATTGCAACGATTGGGGTATGGCGACATCTGCGCCATGGACCTGTCCGAGGGGATGCTGGAGGAAGCGAGGGCCAAGGGCTGCTACAACGACTTCCGCCAAATGGCCTTGGGAGGTCGCCTCGACTTCGACTCTGATTCCTACGACGCGGTCATCAGCATCGGTGTCTTCACTCCTGGCCACGCTCCGCCCAGTTCATTGGTGGATTTGTGCCGCGTCACCAAGCCCGGAGGCCACATCGTGTTCAGCCTGCGCCCTGACACGCACCTGGAATTGGGCTTCAAAGAACAGCAGGACGCCCTGGTCGAAAGCGGGGCTTGGACGCTGGTGCAGGTTACGGAACCGTTCCAACCCCTGCCCAAGGGCGAGCCGGAGGTGATGCACCAGATCTGGGTGTACCGGGTCAACTGACCGCCGCTCCTGACGCCGAGCAATCCAAGCGGGTATGGTCGCACCGTCCATACCCGTTTCAAGTTCGCCTGTATCGACGGCGGATCAGAAGGTTGCTACCGGGGGCCTATTCTCGGGTTTCCATGGGTAGGCCCTGATCCTGGACCTCCAGGAGGCACTCGGGGCAGCGCTGCCAGGCCTCGTGGCCAGTGGCCGGCCAGATGTCCTCGCCCTTCATCCCGCAGAGGAAGAAGGGCTCCACCTCTTCGATCCCAAGGCTCTCCAGGTAATGAACCACGCCTTCCTTGCGGGGGTTGTCGTACCACCACGGCGTCAGGGTGCGGGCTAGGGCGTGAATGTCTTCCTTGAACCCGTCGGAGTATTCTTCAGCGTTTTCCGGGATGTCAACCATCCAACGCGAACCGTCCTTGGTGGCTTGCAGTTTCCCATCACGTACATCCTGGCGAATGACGCTCTGGGACACGTTCAATATTCGGGAAGCTTCCTGGATGGTGACGCGGGGCATGTCGTTGCACCTCTATCGGCGATTCTCGTTGGGCGCTGGGGCTATTTCTATCACTAACGTCGCAGGGGGGCAAGTCCCCTCTCCACGGGGAGCCGATGCGCTCAGCGGGCCGCGAGGGCGGTGCGCGGGTCTTCCATGGTATCGGCTAGCGATCCGCCGGGAGGCACCATCGGGAACACGTTGGTCTCCTGCTCGACGACGAATTCGATGAGGAACGGCCCGTCGTACGCCTGGGCTTGTCGCAGGGCGTCTGCCACGTCCTCCTGGTGTTCCACTCGCAACGCCGGGATGCCGTAGGCATTGGCGAGTTTGACGTAGTCCGGGCCGGGCATGGGCACCTCCTTGATGTGCCCGTCGAAGAACATTTCCTGCCATTGGCGCACCATGCCCAGGTAGCCGTTGTTGAACAGGGCGATCTTGATGGGCAACTTTTCCTGCACGGCGGTGATCAGTTCCTGCAGGGTCATCTGGAAGCCACCGTCGCCGGCGACCGACCAGACGGTTGACCCGGGCCGACCCAGCTGCGCGCCCAACGCCGCGGGAACCTCGAATCCCATGACTCCCAGGCCGCCGGAGGTCACCAACGAGTTGGGCCGGTTCAAAAACAGGTACTGAGCCGCCCACATTTGATGTTGGCCTACTCCCGTCACCACCACCGGGTCGGCGTTCTGCTGGATGACTTCGTTCATCTGCGCCAAGACCTGCTGGGGCATCAACCCTTCGGACGGAGGGATCGCCAGGGAAGGATGTTCGGACTTCAGCTTCCCGATGGCTGCCATCCATTCGGACCGTTCGGCTCGCTTGACCAGGGGAATCAGGGCCTGCAATACGGGGCGGGCATCGCCGACGAGGGGAACCTCGACCGGCACGATGCGACCCACCTGGCTGGCCTCGATGTCGAGGTGGATGATGCGCGCGTGAGGCGCGAAGCCGGACACTCGCCCGGTGACGCGGTCGTCGAACCTCATGCCGAGGCCAATGATCACGTCGGCCTGGTCCACCACCATGTTGCACCAATACATGCCGTGCATGCCGAGCATCCCAAGGCTCTGAGGATGGTTGCGAGGGAAACCGCTCAGGCCCAACAGCGTATTTATCACGGGGATGCCAGTCGCTTCGGCCAGTTGGCGCAGTTCCTCGAAGGCTCCCGAGTGAACGATGCCGTGCCCGGCGATAATCACGGGGCGTTCGGCCTCGTTGATCAGGGTGGCGGCCTTGTGGACGTTTTCCAACGTTTCAGGCGAGATCGCCGGCGGCGCCGTCTGGGGAACCTCCGGGTATTCGAACTCCGCCTCCTCCAGTTGTACGTCGCGGGGCACGTCGATCAGAACCGGGCCGGGCCGACCTTCCTGCGCCACCCGGAAGGCGTCGCGGATGGTGCGCGGCAGGTCGGCGGCGGACAAAACCAGGTAGGTGCGCTTGGTGCATACCGCCGCGATGCTGCAGATGTCGCACTCCTGGAAGGCCTCGGTGCCCAGGGCGGCGCGGGCCACCTGCCCGGTGATGGCAACCATCGGCACGCTGTCGGACTTTGCCCCCATTATCCCGGTCACGAGATTGGTGGCGCCGGGGCCGGAGGTGGCGACGCAGACCCCAGGCTTGCCGGTCACGCGGGCATAGCCGTCGGCGGCGTGGGCCGCGGATTGCTCATGGCGGACCAGGACGTGGCGCAACTGCGGATAGGACCACAGCGCGTCATAGAAGGGCAAAATGGCCCCGCCGGGGTGTCCGAAGAGCACGTCCACGCCCTCACGCAGCAAGCTTTCGCAGATGATTTCTGAGCCTTTGAGCTTCACGGCGTATCTCCGTATTCGGTTGGTCGTTCTGCCTGCCAGCTCGTGCTGATGGCAAGTTGGGCCACAAAAAAAACCCGTCCCCATAGGGACGGGCCAGAACCCGCGGTACCACCCTATTTGCCATAACCGCCAGACGACGGCTCATGGCCACTCTAGCAGGACACCATCATGTCCCGTCGCTTCTAACGGGCAACGAACCCGGCCTGAGCTTATTAGCCGCCAAGATCTGAAGGCGGTTTTCAGCCGGCAACTCCGGAGTGATTTTGGGCGGGGTCGGCGCGTCTGCTTTCACCGTGCCAGACTCGCTACTGCGCGTTCGTCCCGCTTACTCGTCTCCATCGCAGTTTTTCGATTGAAGAATTTATCATGTAGGGGCAAGGTCGTCAAATTGTATTGGAGCCGTTTGCGTTTGCGCCATTTGGAACGCGGCGCGCTGTCTGGTTCACCTCAACCGATAGCCTTCCAAATCCGCAATAGCCACATGCGGCTTGGGACGCCGGCTCGGGGATAAAGGCGCCGCGATCGCTACTGGCTATGACCAGAAAAGGGCGGGTTCCCCCACGTTTCCGGTTCATTATGCCGAAACGCAATTGACAAAGCCAATGCAGTGTCGTTAGTATGCCGACAATCCGGCGAGCCGTTTGACCGGCGGGCCGAGAGGATACCCCACCATAGTCCTAACGATAGAAGGAGGGACACGGCTATCATGAGACGTATCCGCATTCCACGTTTGCGCTTCCACCAGCTGTTGATTCCGGCGGCCGTAGTGGCGCTCATTGTAGGCGTAGCCTGCGGCGGAGCCGAGGCCCCGGCCGCCAGCGCCCCCGGCGACGGAAGCGCCGACAGCGCCGCGCCGGCCGCGACATCGCCGCCTGCGGCGGCCCAGGTTGGCGCCACCGCCACCCCGTTGCCCGCCCAAGAACCGGCGGCGATGACGGACACCGGAGAAGGCAAGCGGCTGGTAGTGCTCACGGAGTCCTACGGCAACGAAGTGTGGGATCCCAAGTACGAAAGTGGAGACAAGCATCTGTGGCACTTCCCCTTGCACTCTCATTTGGTCACGTCAGATGACGAGTTGACGTATACTCAAGACGGCTTGGCCACTGGCTGGGCGGTTTCGCCAGACGGGCTGGACATCACTTGGACGATCCGTGAGGGGATTACCTTCCATAATGGCGACCCTCTGACCCCCGAAGATGTGGCGTGGTACCTGCGGTACGTACATGACGATGGCGCCCGTTCCGTGGTGCGCATCCGCATTTGGCGCTTGGTCGCCGCGGACAACCCGGACAACGCGGCATACGAAGGTGACAATACCCATATCGAGAAAGAAGGTCACGCCCGGGTAACCGGCCCCAACGAAGTGACGATGTCTTTCGTCAGGCCGACAGTCAACTTCATGTATGACGTCAGCGAAGTTGGCGGCGGCACCGGCGGCTCGATAATGTCCAAGGCGTACTTCGAGAGCTTGGGCGCCACTCCGCAGGAGCGCTCCGACGCTTTGATCGCGGACCCCAACCCCGGCGCGGCCGGTCCTTTCGACCTGGTGTCCTTCACCTCTGGTTCGCAGATCGTTTACGAGAAGCGCGACGACCACTTCATCCTGGAGCAGCGCCCGTATCCGTTTGACGAGCTGGAGATCAATTTGGTTTCCGAGGCCGCCACCCGCAAAGCCGCGTTGCTCAGTGGCGCAGCCGACATCTCCCCCATCGACGTGGACTCCCGCGAAGAGTTGGAGGCGGCTGGCTTGCAATACCGCTTCGGCCCAGAATCCACTGTGATCTGGATCAACGCTTGGAACTGCAGCGCCGACGCTCCGCAAAACCTCGGTTACGACGCTTCTCGGTCGCAAGACAACGATGGCAACTATATTGGCGACCCGGTGGGAACCCCGCTGATGTGCCAAGACAAGCGTGTCCGACACGCTCTGGACTACGCCATCGACAAGGAGGCCATCCAGGAACTGGTGGGCGGGCCCGATGTGTTCCACATCGCCGGTACGTCGGCGGCCACCCCGTCTGGCATCGGGTATCGCCCCAACGCCGGCCTGGACCCGTTCCCATTCGACCCCGAACGGGCCCGCGAGCTATTCATCGAAGCCGGCTATAACGTTCCCGAATCGCCGAACCCGGCTGGCGGCACCTTCCCAGCAGTGACCAACCTCCAGGATCCGGTGATGCCGGGCGGTGGGGACGAGTGGAACGTGTGGACCTGGGAAGCCGGCGCCACCGTGCCGAAGATGTTGCAGATCGTCGAGTTCGTTTGCGACGACTGGTCAACCTACCTGGGCCTCAATTGCAAGGTCAACGTGGGTGAGGAAGCCGCGATCAAGGACATACAATACGGCGGAGAAATCCCCGGGCAGTATCTGGTGCGCTCCAACGAGCACTCCTATGACGTCGGTTCCAAGCTGATTGGACGCTTCGGCGACCCGGCTGGTTCCTACATCAGCTACGACCCGCTGACCGCTCCGCTGATCGAAGCGGCTACAGCGTCCATCAGTCCAGCCGACCAAGAGGAGAAATATTACCAAGCCCTCCGGCAAGCCCACGAAGGGCACTGGGATTTTGCTCCCGGCTACCTGGACGCGCCTTACGCCATCAGTGAACGCCTCTCTGATTGGCGTCCGAGGCCGATACGGCCTTCCCCCAGCGCGCTGTGGACGGTTCGTTGGGCCAACTAACAGGCCATCTGGATTTCGCCTGCGGGAGTGGCGCTCAACGCCACTCCCGCAGAATTCGCGCGGTCCCGCGATTACTGTTCGACTCGTTGCGCATCTGAATCCGGTTGCGCACACCGCAACCGTTCCATACTGTGAATTGTTAGTTCAGATCGAACTGCAGGATTTGCGCATAGGCGGCGTTGGCGTCCGGGACGCTATCTCCCGCCGCGTTTTCCAGATCCATATGCTGGGTCCCATTTCTAAGATCCGGCAATCTGAAATTGGGCTTTAGGAGACGACTAAATTGGCTCGCTTCATCTTGTTTAGGATTATTCAAGCAATCGCCACGCTGGTGGTGCTGAGCGCGGCGGTGTATTTCGGCACCGAGCTCACCGGAGACGCCGCTCTGGCGATGGCTCCGGGAGACGCCAAACCCTCCGAGATCCAGGCCATCCGGGAAAACCTGGGACTGGACCGGCCGGTAGTGATTCGATACTTCGACTACTTGGGCGGCCTGTTCATCGGCGATTTCGGACGCTCCTACAACAAGCGGCAGCCCGCGTTTGACTTGGTGCTGCAACGGATTCCCAACACCATTCAACTGGCGATCAGCGCCCTGATCATCGCAATCGTAATCGGCATCCCGTTGGGGATACTTTCGGCAGTCAAACGAGACAGCATCCTGGACCGATTGGGCAAGTCATTCGCCATCCTGGGCATGTCCATGCCGCAATTCTGGCTCGCCATCATCCTGATGTGGATATTCGCCGTGGAGTTTAGACTGCTGCCCACTTTTGGCAAGGAAGGACTGGACCCACGGTACTTCGTCATCCCCGCCTTCTCCATCGCCGTTTTCACCATGGCTGGGTTCATGCGGCTCACCCGTTCGGCGATGCTGGAGGTGCTGGACAGCGAGTACGTGAAATTCGCCCGCATCAAGGGCTTGGCCGAGCAGTTGGTGATCTTCAAGCACGCGCTGAAGAACGCCGTGATCCCGGTGCTGACCTTTGGCGGCATCAGCTTCGCTGGCCTGTTGAATGGCTCCATCGTTGTGGAGGTTATATTCTCGTGGCCGGGCTTGGGTCTGCTGATGTTGGAAGGCATAAGAACCCGTGACGTTCCCATCATCGAGGCCACCATCCTGACTTCCGGGTTCCTGTATATCATGATGTCCACCATCGTCGACATCGTTTACGCATACGTCGACCCACGGATCCGGTACGGTTAACCCCATGGGCATCGATCAACTGTGATCGACAAAGTGTGGTCGACCAACTGGGGATGAACAACTCTGGATTGACAGTCTAAGGAGACCAACGCCTTGGCTACGCAAGACCTGGCAGCGCCCCTGCCGCAGCCCAATACGGCCACCCGAATCTGGCAGAAGACCCGGGAGTTGAAGTTGCCGTGGGTCCCGATCTTCGTCCTAATTCTGCTCATCGTCGCAGCGGTATTCGCGCCACTGCTGGCGCCGCACGACCCCGACCAGCTGAACAAGCGGGAGCGGGAAGTGGCGCCGTTCCAGACCAGCAAGTTCTTGCTGGGCACCGACAAGTCGGGAAAGGACATCCTTAGCCGGCTGATCTACGGCGCCCGCACGTCGGTGTTCATCAGCCTGGTGGCCCTGGGCACGGGCGCCGTGATCGGCAGCGCCATCGGCGTGGCTTCCGGTTACTTCGGCGGCCGTGTTGACATCGTGCTGATGCGGTTGGTTGACGCGGTTTTGGGATTTCCCACCGTGCTGTTGGCGCTGATCATCGTCGCCATCGCCGGCGGCGCCGGGATCGGCAACGTGATCGTGGCGGTGGCGGCCACGGTGTGGGCAAGATTCGCCCGACAGGCTAGGGGTGAAGTCCTCAGCATTAAGGAGCGTGATTTCGTCACCCTGGCGATAGTGGCGGGAGTTTCCGCGCCCGTTATCATGTGGCGGCACGTCTTCCCCAACGTGATCAACACCGTGCTGATCGTGATCAGCCTGCTGGTGGGTCAAACCATCCTGCTGGAGGCGTCGCTCAGCTTCCTGGGCGTGGGCGTGCCGCCGGGCGACCCTGCTTGGGGCATAATGGTGTCGGAGGGCCGCGACCAGATCTTTGAAATCTGGTGGTTGGCGCTGTTCCCTGGACTCGCCATTACCATCGTGGTGATGGCCATGAACTTCTTCGGGGACTGGCTGCGAGATACGCTGGACCCACGCCTGCGCAGAACCCGCTGACAGGTCCCATTCGCCACGGCGCCAAGTGGCTTCGCCGGCTCGATGACCAATCAGGTCGCTGGGAACCAGACTGTTCTCCCGGGCCCTGAAGCGAAGCCACTAGTTGACTCTGGCCGGCGCCCAAAGGCCGGCCGCGATCTTTCTCCGGAATAACGCCGCCGCAATAAGAGTTGGTGGCAAAGCCCTACCGAAGGCGTTCGCCAACGCTACGAACGGTCGCCATCGCCGTCCGTTTGTAACGGCCAACAGACCGGTTCGCGCGGCCAAAACGGTTTGGACTAGTTGCCCGATCATTGTCTCAACCGGGCTTCCTGTTCTTGCAACTCCGGCGTCATCAGGTCGGCGAAGTCGCTGGCTTCATACAAGGGCCGGATTTCCGCTTCGCTGGAGCCCGGCATCGGGTTGGGGCAGCGTTTCAGCCACTCTACCGCCTCATCCATGTCTTTCACCTCCCATACCCAAAAGCCGGCGACCAGCTGTCCAGTCTCAGAAAATGGGCCGTCCCAAACAGTGCGATCAGCTCCATCGAAGCGCAAGCGCTTGCCATATGACGAGGGCTTGAGGCCATCCCCAGCCAACATCACTCCAGCCTCGGCCAGCTCCGCGTTGTATTTCCCCATGGCCTCCATGAGGTCGGTGGAAGGCATACAGCCCTGTTCACTATCGTGGGTGGCTTTGATTAAAACCATAACCCGCATGTGTCTGCTCCTTCACGTCTGTCGGTTCCCGCCTGCTGAATGGATTCGACCGACGGGTTCGCAGAACCCACCGGCAGCCCTGCAATGCAGCTGGCCGGACAAGATTTCCACGGAGGATACACCCGGGAGGCGCTGCGGCGTGCATGTCCGGTTCACCGAAACCGGATGATTCTTGTCGCACAGCGGGGCAGGGCGTGCGCCGGCAAGAATGCAAGATGGGGTTTCGGCCAATAGGAGGCGGCAGGCCTTGACGCTCACCACAACCTGACCAGTTGGGAGCCGTCGCTGCGTCATCTCTAGCCTCGGCCCTCCATGAAACGGGCCAAGGCTCCGGGGACGCGCGCGATCACGCGAGGTTTGCCTTTAGGGTTGTGACCATCGGCAATTACGCCCTGTTGGCGCAATTCCGCCAGACGTCGCTCCACTTTTTGAAGCTCAACGTCACCAGCGGCGCCGGACGGTTCCTCTGCTGAGGCGCCGTTAGCGCGGTCAACATCATTCGATGCAGCCAGAGTTGGTTATCCTCCGGCCCATGTCAAACGCTAGGTTATATTCCGCACTATACCACCCGCTTTAGCGCCGCGGTCACACCGGTCCGTAGCGGCAACCTTCCGCCTTGCCGGGGCTGTATAATTCTCTCATCCTGGCGAACCTGCCGTCTCTGGCGGCTTGTTCGCGGCAATTGGAGGCAACCGTTATGGACTTCGGACTCGAAGGCAAGCTGGCATTCGTGGGCGGCGCCAGCCGCGGCATCGGCAAGGCGATCGCGCTGGAACTGGCCAGGGAGGGCGCCGACGTGGTGGTGGGTTCCCGCTCCATGCCCGACCTGGAGAAAACCGCCGCCGAAATCGCGGAAACCACCGGCCGCCGCGCCATCCCCATGTCCTTTGACGCCACCGACCGCGCCTCGGTGGACCGCGTGATCAACGCCGCCGCCGACGCCCTGGGTGGCCTGCACATCCTGGTCAACAGCGCATCCCTGCCCGGCGGTTCACCCAGCGCCACGGGGCCCATCGAGGATCTGGTGGACGAAGATCTACTCAGCGACTTCGACGTGAAGTTCGTCGGGGCTTTGCGCTGCTCCCGCGCCGCCATTCCCTTGCTCAAAGACCAGGGCTATGGTCGCATCATCAACATCAGCGGCCTCAATGCGCGCAACGCTGGCAACCTCAGTGGAGGCGCCCGCAATACCTCCCTGGTCCACATGACCAAGACCCTTGCGGCTCAACTGGGACAATTCGGGATCACGGTGAATTGCATCCACCCTGGGACCACGCGCACCGAGCGCACGCCCAGCCTGCTGGCGGCCCGCGCCGAGCAACTCGGCGTGTCGCCCGAAGAGGCAGAGCGGCAGGACTTTGCCCCGGGTTCCCCGCGCGGCAACCACATCTGCAGGATGGTGGACGGCTCCGAGATCGGTTACCTCACCGCTTTTTTGGCCTCCGACAAGGCGTGGGCCATCACCGGCGAACTGATCGCGGCCGGCGGTGGAACCGGCAACGCGGTTTACTACTGATTTCTGCCAAGCTGATCCGGCGGCGGCGAAGGATGCCTCCGCCGAGGATCCGGCAGGGATGGCCTTGCCGGTCACCCGATCCGGTCGACGGCGGGCTGCTATCCACAACCTTTAACCTCGGCAACCCGCCGGGGCCCCGCGATGGCCTGCGACCGAGCTGGGGTATCCAACGCGGTTTGCAACAATATGCGGCTCGGCGTCGCGGATTTCCTTGGCTTGTGTTATCCGCCAATGGGTGAGGTCAAGCTGGGCAACATCGGATGGCGGAACCTTCGGGCTACAGGAATCGCCGTTGGTCTGGTAATATCGGCTGATACCGCAAGGGCTATCAGAGCCAAGGAACCCAAAATGCCCATAACCGACCTCATACCTTCGATCATCTACGGCGCTGTTCTCCTTTTCATACTCGGCGCTCTCGCCGCATTGTGGAATCGTATGGGGAGCATCCTTCGCGACATCGGCCGATTAGACGCAGACGTGGCGGGAAATCGGGTGTCCATCAACGAGAAGACGGAAGCGCTGCAAACGTCCATCAACGAGAAGACAGAGGCGCTGCAAACGTCCCTCAACGAGAAGACAGAGGCGCTGCAAACGTCCCTCAACGAGAAGACAGAGGCGCTGCAAACGTCCATCAACGAGAAGACGGAAGCGCTGCAAACGTCCATCAACGAGAAGACAGAGGCGCTGCAAACGTCCATCAACGAGAAGACGGAAGCGCTGCAAACGTCCATCAACGAGAAGACGGAGGCGCTGCAAACGTCCATCAACGAGAAGACGGAGGCGCTGCAAACGTCCATCAATGAGAAGACAGAGGCGCTGCAAACGTCCCTCAACGAGGTGAAAACCACGGTTGTGGAGATGCGGCTTCAAATGCAACGCAACCACTACCAGTTGATGATGGCAATCCTTTCTCACAGCCACCGACCCGACGGCCGGCCCACGTTCGACCTGCCTCCCGACTTCGAACCGACCTCCACCGAAGGCGGCCAATAACGCGGCCACCCACTGGCCGAAGCCATTGCATGAGAGCGCAACCATGACCGACTACTCGTCATACGAACACCTGCTCATCGAAAAGGACGACGGCATCGCCACCTTGACGATGAACCGCCCGGAAACTCTCAACTCCACAAACTTCACGCTGCATAACGAACTGAGCCGTATTTGGCTCGATATTGGCGCGGATGCAGACGTCCGCGTTGCCGTGGTCACCGGCGCCGGCGAGGCGTTCTCTGCCGGGGGCGACTTCGAGATGATCGAGCAGGCCATCGATAACCCGGCAATCGTCGCCCAAAACACCAGGGAAGCCGGCGACATCGTCTACAACATTCTGAACTTGGACAAGCCGGTCATTTCCGCCATCAACGGGGTGGCTGTTGGCGCCGGGCTGGCGGTTGCGCTAATGGCCGACATTTCAATTGCGGCCGAGGACGCCAGGATCACCGACGGCCACATTCGTTTGGGAGTGGCCGCCGGCGATCACGCCGCCATCATCTGGCCGCTGCTATGTGGCATGGCCAAGGCAAAATACTACCTGCTCACCTGCGACTTCCTGGATGGCAAGGAGGCGGAACGCATCGGCCTGGTCAGCATGGCGGTTCCGCGCGATGAACTCATGCCCACAGCCATGCACGTGGCTCGTCGCCTGGCCGATGGCCCGCAGCCGGCTATCCGGTTCACCAAGCGGGCGTTGAACCAATGGCTGCGCCAAGCCGGCCACACCTCGTTCGACTATTCCCTCCTGGCGGAGGCCCTGGGTTTCTTTGGCGACGACGTGAAGGAAGGTTTGGCCGCCCTGCGCGAGCGTCGCCGCCCGGAATATCCGTCAGCGCAGCAAACTTAGCTACCACTGGGCGCGACCCGGTGGCCGTGGTCCCTTGGTACGCCCAGCGTTGCCATGATCAGATCTTGCCCTGACCTTAAGGAGAATGCGCTTTCAATGTACCCACCTCATATCTTCGCCGACAACCCCATCGACCGGGGCGAGGTCGAACGTCGCGATGAGGACTGGATCCTTCAACAAGCCCACGCGGCCGACAGTAGATTTCTGCCCTTTCGCAACCTGAACGTGCTGCTCACCGAAGACGCTCCCCCCGAATTGGGGTGGTTGGCGACCAAAGACGCGCAACCGCTGCCGGCCAGCGCCGAATGGATATTCCTCGGCCTGCTGGACGGGGCCGCTCTTTTCGCCTACGACCTGTCCAAGGATGCCGCCGCCGCCGAGCAGGTTGTGGAGAGCACAGGCTGGCGGTTCGAGGACTGCCGCACCGCCGGCGAAACCATGTCCGGACCCAACACTGGTTTGTTGTCTCAGGCCCGCGCCCAGCTCGATTGGAACCTGCGCCACAGCTTCTGTTCGGTATGTGGCCACCCAACGGATAAGGGACGCGGAGGGCAGGTCCGCCGGTGCCCTTCCTGCCAAGCCCAGCATTTCCCGCGCACCGATCCCGTCGTGATCACGGTGGTGGCCGACACCGAAGGGGACCGCTGCCTGCTCGGACAGTCCCGCGGCCGCCTCCAGCGGATGCGGACTTACTCTGCGCTCGCCGGTTTCATGGACCAGGGCGAGTGCATCGAGGAAGCCGTGGCTCGGGAGGTCATGGAAGAGGCTGGAATCCGCGTGAAAAACGTGCGCTACCATTCCTCCCAGCCGTGGCCCTTTCCGTCGTCGTTGATGATTGGGTGTATCGCAGAGGCCGACACTACCAACATCAACATGGACAACGAAGAGATGACCGACGTCAAGTGGTTCTCGCGCTCTGAGGTGCTCAAAGCGCTGGATGGCCGCAGCGAGGAACTGACGGTTCCAGGCCCGATCGCCATCGCCCATCATTTGATCAAGGCTTGGGCAACCGAGGGAACCCCCGACACTGGCGCCGGATAACAACAACTGGGTTTGGGTATGCCAGTGACGCGGGGACGTTGCGCCAACCGGCGACCAGTCGGTACGCTGGAGTTAGCTTGCAACGGAGGCTCACCGTTCCTTGACTTCGATTATGCCCAGCGCCGACAGCTCCCAACTCAGCCATATCGACGAATCAACCGGCCAATGTCGGTACGTTCATTTCGCTCCGTACACCAGGAAAGAGCTTCGGGGTTTTCTGAAACGCCTGGGGGACACCTCCGGCGGCAACCTCGTATCCGCCTTGCCCACCCTAAGTGAACCGGGACTCTATCTTCTGGCGGCCGCCGTCGGCGTCGGTATCCGAGACGATTCGCTACAGCCCGATCCTTCCCTGCCGGAGGCGCTGATCGCTGAATTGCGCTGGCGGGACGGCAAAGGAATGGGCGCCGATCCACTGGGGGCGGCGCGCCGCGGGCGGTTGATTCAGACCATCGCGACCTGCTCCACGCTATTTGCCGCCGGCGCGTCGGCGTTGCAACGGAACAATTTGGCCGGACGTTGTCCCTTTTGTGGCGGGCCGGAATTCCGGGTATTCCTGCCGACAGTGCGTTGGCGCTGCTTTTCGTGTGACCGGCAGGGGGCCCTACTGGAATTCGCCGAATTCCTCCTGTATCCGCGCCGGACCGACGTGAGGTAGCGCCAACGCGGAATGACGAGCTGTAGGTTATTGCTACCGAATGGCTTCAACCCGCAAACGATACCCCGCCTCCTCCATCGTCGCCGGAGCTGTCGGGGCCACCGCTACCACTAGCCGGCCTGGGGACCGACTGACCGGGGAAACTGAACCGACAACGAGGTCGTTTTCGGCATCTCTCCGCAACTCCATTCGCGTTGCAGTCGGTTCCTTTGCATCGTTGAGGACCCAGACGATCCAGTCCTGCTGGACCTGGTTGGTTACTTTGACGAACCCATCTGGCGCCCATGTGACAACCGCGTCGCCCGCGCCTTCGCCAGCGACACGCATCCCCTGTACGCAGAAACCTGGCCCGTTGATGGCGTCGTCAGTGACATAATGGAACCTCACCAGCGCCTCGCTGCCGCGATAGGCGGCCAACGATGCGGCGCCGTCTTGCCAACCGTTGGAATCCCCGGTGTAGCCGAACCCGTAACCGTTGCCCACCGGGTTAGAATCGGTGGTCCCCGAGGCTGGTAGTACGTCCCAGGTGGCGCCTCCATCGATTGAGGCCGATACGTAGAGGTAATCCCAGTCCTCTTCTATATCGTGCCAGTATCGATAGGTGAGCACGGGGTCTGTCCCGTCCGGCCCCAGGTCCGGGACCTGGACTGTCCGAGTCAGGGTCGCGGAGATCGAATCGCCGCGGTTGCTCCACCAACAGTCGCCCACGATGTTCGTTGGCAGTATCGGCGTGGTGGCGGTTCCCTCGAAACGGACGGCGGCGACCCCCTCGGCGTCTGGTATCTCCACGTAATCAATTCCGTACTGGGGCAGAGACGCCGTTGATTTTTCGCCGCTTGTCTCTTGCCAACGGGTGATGGACGCCTTGGCGTCGAGGCCTCGGTATCCATAGGGTCCGGTGTCTGCGTCCAGCAAGTTGGCGACCATCCAATCAGCGAACACCGTTGCGAAACTGGCTGGCTGTCCAGACGCGGATGTCGCTTGCCGTTGGGTCAAGAATTGGTCAACGGCTTCAATGCCGTCGCTCTGGATCGCCAGCAGGTCCTGGAGGCCGCCATCCGCCGCGTAATGTTCTCGAAGATAGTGGGCGAACAGCGCCGCCGCACCGTAGTTCAGTCCCACGTCGGAGCCAAGGTGGTCTGGCCAGTTCACCAGGGAAGCGCTCGGTTGCCGCAGATAACCGAAGACGCTTGACACCCTAAAACCCGCTTCCTTGACCGCCAGTTCCGACAATCCCTCGTTCAACCAGGTCGCTTCTGATTGGTCAGCCTCTTGGTGGATGGCGTGCTGCAATTCGTGAGCCAAGATATGGACGAAATCGTCCTGCCCCAGCGCGGCCGCCCGGGAGTTCACGTAAACTGCCGACACGCCATTGCTGTAGGGGCTAACGGAGGGAGGGTATCGGTCGGCTCCCGATACATACCCGCCCACGCCGGGAATTCGTCCGCTGACTATGTGCAGCCGTTCCGGTTCATGGCCGCTGGCGAATACAGCCTCAACGCGCGGAAACACGCGGCTCTCAGCCTCCCCAACCGCCTGTTCAATCGCCTCGTCTGGCACGGTGGCGTCCTGGGAGGCCCACCAGTAGGCGTTCTCGGAAACCGCCAACAACCGGAATGGGCTGTTCACCATCTCGAGCCGAGGGTAGTCCAGAGTCCAGAAATTCCGAACGTCTCCAACCTGCCAGCCGTCGTTTTGGTGTTCGCCAGGCGCGAGGGCATTGGCGCCGTTCCAGCGCATCTGTTGGGCCAGCAGCGGAAGGTCGCGGGCCGGCGGAACCGGGAAATCGGCTGCGGTCATGGCGGCAACGGGCGCCGGGGAAGTCAGGGGCTCGGGCGCCAGGACTGCCTCACCCTGACCGGGCGGCGCGGTGGTGGATGTCGGCGACACGCTCGTGGCCACGCGGGTGGAAGGGTTCATGGCGGCTTTTGGGGTTGCAACGGGAATATCCGCCTCAACCTGGGATGCCTGAATCACTGGCGCCGTTGCCTGAGGCGGCGTTTCGGCGGGCGTTGGGTCGGCGGCGCAGCCGAAACCGAGGAAAAGGGTCGCCAAGAGCGCCGGCGCTATCGCCCACGCTGCTCGCCAACCGGCGCTCCGAGGCCGCGAAACCGGGCTCCGATATTGGCCGGGTGCGCTATGGGTCCGGGCTGGGCGACGGCTCATCGGCATTTGGTTCATCGCGACTTGGGTCAGTGTTATATCGGTTCATGGCGATGTCGATGCCTTCGGACAACAGACAATCCACGGCGTCGGCGGCGCGGTGGATGGCGGCTTGGACCGTTGCCGTCTCGTCGTCGGAAAACCGGCCCAAAACATGGCCAACGCTGCTCGAGTCGCCTGGCCCGCCGATTCCTATCCTAAGGCGCGGAAAATCAACGGTATGCACGGTTCTGATGATGTCCTTGATGCCGTTGTGTCCGGCGTCGGAACCGCGCGCCCGCAAGCGAACGCGTCCGATGGGAAGCGCCATCTCATCATATATCACCACGAGGTCGACCGGGCGGGCGCCGAATCTCGCCAGCAAATACGCCACGGACTCGCCGGATAGATTCATGAAGGTTCTGGGCTTGGCCAGCGCCACCGGGTGGCCGTCGCGATACCCCTGCCCCAACGCCGTCGTGCGTCTCCGGTCATTGATGGCGATTCCCCAACGCTGCGCCAGCAAGTCAACGCAATCAAACCCCACGTTGTGGCGCGTATCCCGATAACGGGACCCTGGATTGCCCAGGCCCACGATGATCTTGGTCTGCGTCCGTTCCTGCTGTTCAGACATGTCCCGCCCGGTCAATAAGGTTGCCACGACGCGCCGTCGTTGACAAGGCCCCCACGGCGTCGACCAAAAATATTTTGGTAGGACGAATGAAATCTGGGCGGTCCATGGCGGCGACCGTCGCGACGCGCATAATGTTCCCCATGTCGGGTCGTAGTAGTCAACGACGGACGCCAGGCGTTCTGACGGCTTGGGGCAGTGTCCGCTGGGGATCACAACGCGGAAGTACAGTCAGTGGGCGTCTGCGACATTGCGGTTCTGCGCTCCCATTGACGACACGAGGGATGGTCGCCGCCAGCAGCGCCGGAGCGGCAGGATCAGGCCCTCTGCTCCGTCGCCTTTTACAGCTGGGTTCATTGCTGGTATAGTCTGGGCCTGCACACGTCGTGTCGTCCCCGGCCCAAGCCGGGGTTTCGCTTGCAGCGCGCGACTCAACTAAGCATCCATGCGTCAGATTTCCAGATC
The DNA here is from genome assembly GCA_965221295.1 of Dehalococcoidia bacterium. Taxonomy (GTDB): domain Bacteria; phylum Chloroflexota; class Dehalococcoidia; order Lucifugimonadales; family UBA3495; genus Bin87. The sequence goes on from OZ244879.1 coordinate 798,395, forward strand.
AGCCCTGATGTTGGCCATCATAATAGCCGCGTTGCTGTGCGCGGCGCTGCTGGGATGCGCCAATCCTGCCAATAATGAAACTCGGCCTGACTACGCCGCCAGGGTCGATGCCTTGCTTCCGTCCGTTGCACCAACGCTGACGGCCACCCCGTCAGCGGAACCTGCCAACGGGTCCGCGGTTGCCACCGCCACTCCGGCCGCCTTGCCCACATACACGCCGCGCCCCATTCCGATTCCAGAAGGCGCGGGCGAGCGTGAAGCGGCGATAACTTTTCAGGCCCGAGCCCTAGACGGATCCGAGATCTCGCTGTCCGATTCCATCGGCGCCCCAACGCTGCTCGCCTTTTGGGCCCCCTGGTGACCCCATTGCCGGCGGGAGTTGCCCGCCGTCGCTTCGCTCTACCGCGAAACACTGTTGGACGCGGGCGTGAACGTGATTGGCGTGTCCCAGTTCAGAACCACCTACGCGGACACCGTGGCGTTCGTGGAACGCCATGAGCTCACCTTTCCCAACATTTACGACCCCGAAGCTGCGGTGGCTACCGCCTACGGCGTCAACGGGGTGCCTTCCTATGTCTTTCTGGACAAAGCGGGACGCATCGCGCGTACCAGCACGGGAGCGCGCGGCGTTGAGCTGATCGAAGCAGTTCTGAACGAACTGAGCGTGGAATGAACGTCGGTTGTGCTATAATCGTGTACCGTTCTTATCATTTCAGGAGAATTCGACTTGCGGCACTACGAACTCGTAACCATCCTCAGCCCGATGCTGAACCAGGAAGACGCATCCGCCACGTGGGATGAAATAAAGTCCTTCATCGTCAACCGTGAGGGTGAAATCACGGCGGAGCAAACGTGGGGAACCCGCCGATTGGCGTATCCCATTCGTAAGGGGAACTACAACTTCCTGGAAGGAGCGTATTACCTGAGCTCCTTTGCGGTGGACAATCCTTTCAACCGCGAGTTGGAAAACTACCTGCGCCTGCACGATAACGTCCTGCGAGCCCTCGTAGTGCGCTGCGATGGGCCCCTGGCCGAGCGCCCAGAACCGGGCCCGTTGACCGCTCCATCGCGATACATCCCGCCGGGCCGAGGCCGGCGCAACGATGGCGGCGGCCCGATACCGGAAGCCCCCGCGAGCGCGATGGAACGAGGCGCCAACCCTCCGTCCACTCCGTTTGGCGGCGCGGCGCCAGCTACGCCACCGGAAACCACAGCCGCCGCCCCAGACCCCGTCCCAGTCCCGGACGCGGCGTCAGCGCCTAGCCCCGACCCTGCGCCGGTTGCCGAGGCCGCGGTGGCTCCGGCCAGCGCCGAGCCGCCCTCCACGGAACCCGATGGCGCGTCGGCGGTCTCTGTAGAAACCTCGGCGCCAGCGGATTCCCCTCCACCCGAACCAGCGCCTGCCCCCGAAGCGTCGCCGCCGGCTGATCCCCCAGCGCCCGAACCAGCGCCTGCCACCGAAGCGTCGGCGCCGGCTGATCCCCCGGCTCCCGATGCCGCGCCAGCCGCCGACGTATCCGACAGCGAAAGCGAAGCCTAATCCCGCTATGAACAAGATCATCATAATTGGGAATCTGGGCCGCGACCCGGAAATGCGCTATTCGCCTTCCGGCCAACCGATGACGTCGTTCAGCATCGCCAGCAACCGGCGTTACACCACCGCCGCCGGCGAGCAGCGCGAAGAAACGGAATGGTTCAACTGCACCGCCTTTGGCCGGCTGGCGGACGTGTGCAACCAATACCTCACTCGTGGCCAGCAGGTTTACGTGGAAGGTCGATTGCGGTCCAGGCAGTACGAACGGCGTGACGGTACGCCCGGCTTTTCCCTCGACGTAAACGTGACCGAGATGCAGATGCTGGGACGCCGTGGCGACGGAACCGACGATGGCGGCGGATTCGGCGGAGGGTATAGCGATCAGCGTGGCGGATATGACGCCGGCCAGTCCGTTGGCCAAGGGGAACCTGGCGGCGGCGGGTACCGCTCCTATGGCGCCAGCGCGCCGGCCGACGCAGACACTGATGTGGACGACCTGCCCTTCTGATCAGTGGCGCAACATAGAACCACCGGAGGAATTCTCCAAATGACTACACCAGCTCCATCCTCGCCTCCTCAGGGAGCCGCCCCGCCGGCGGCCGCGCCAGCGGAGTCCTCAACCCGCCCGCCTGCCGGTTCCTTCGGGCCGCGACCCGGTGGCCCGCCCGGCGGCCCAGGGGGTCGTCCTGGCGGCCCCGGTGGACGTCCTCCAGGCCGGGGTGGCCCACGTGGCGGCGGCCGAGGCGGGCGACGCTATGGCCCCCGGCGCCGAGTTTGCGCGTTCACCGTCGAAGGCGTGGTTCCCGACTACAAAGACGTTGACCGCCTGCGCAGGTATATCTCGGAACAGGGCAAAATTGAACCAACCCGCAAGACGGGAACCTCGGCCAAGAACCAAAGGCTGTTGGCCCAGGCCATCAAGCGGGCTCGCTATCTGGCCCTGTTGCCCTACGCGCCAGAACACAGCATCAACATCGGCATGCGTTCTGGTCGCTAATATCCGCAACGGGTTTCCACGCTACTGCTGGCGATGAGACATGTTGAACTTGCCGTTGCCGTGGAAACGCGGCGCTGATGCTGTAGCCGACGAACCAACCGAGTCCGACGAACGACGCCCGGCAGAACGAAGTCCGGCGCGAAGGCGGGGCGGACGCAACCGGCGTGTTGGCGTGAGAGACGAAAACGCCGCCGCGGCGGCGAGGGCCCGACGCAGCGCGGAACGGAAGCGGCAACGGCTCGCGTTCGTCATCGGCGGAGCCCTCATCTTGGTCATTGTGGCCGTGGTGATGGCCGGCGTTTACCAAGCGTTCATCCACCCGCCGCGGGTGATGGCTGGCGAGGTTCGCGGCGTCACGTTCAGCATGGGAGACCTGGTTGAACGCATACGGGTACTGCAGGGAATCGATCGCTATCAGGGAGGGCAGGTTGACCTGAGCGCCATACCATTCCAGCTGCTCACCGACCTGCTCCACGCCGAGATCTTGAGGCAGGCTGCCCCTGGACTGAGCATCGACGTCACTGAAGATCAGATCGAGGAGAGCATCAGGGAACGATTTCGACCGGAACCGGAAGCCGGACAGGAGGTTGACGACGCCCAACTGGACGCCGAATACAAGAACACCTATACCGGGTTCCTGACTCAAGTGAACCTCACCGACGGCGCCTACCGGCGCATCGTGGAGGAACAACTGCAACAGCGTGAACTTTTCAATCGCATGTTGGCCACTCTGCCCGAAGAAGCCCAACAAGTGGAATTTCAAGCCATCGCCATGAGCATCAATTCCACCGCCGCCCCCGAAGCGGTGAAAGAAAGGCTGGACCTGGGCGAGGATTTCGCCTCAGTGTCCCGGGAAATTTCCGGTAGCGACGGCTACGTGGGATGGTCGCCAGAGGGAGCGTTTCCCGACTTCGACCGTTATCTGTTTGGGGAAACCGAGGTCTCGGAAAGCGGCGAAACCGAGCGCAAGCCTCCACTGTTGACGGCGGGAGAGGTGTCAGAGCCAATCTACGTAGACCAGTCGATATTTTTGATCCAACCCATTGGCGATGTCGAAACCCGGGAGATCGAGCCAGCGATGCAATTTCAAATGGCTGGGGCCCAGGTGGAGGAATGGAAGGACGCCCAGCTGAATCAGGGCACCCGAGAAGGCTGGGTGAAGATCAACTTCGACAGCAACCGGTATGCCTGGGTTACGGAGCAGGTGCGACTCACCCGGCCCAGGGTTACCCCGCCACCGCCGCAGCAACAGGGTGGCCTACCCCGGTGATGGGGCCTTCATGTCAGCAGGCAACTCAACCGTCAATATTGGCCTGATGGGTATGGGCACCGTGGGCGGAGGCGTCGCCGCGGCGCTGATGGAAAACGCCGCCGCGATCGAACGCAAGACCGGACGCAAGGTGAGACTTAAGCGGGCCCTGGTGCGCGACCTTTCCCTTCCGCGCCACCCGGCGCCGCCGTCGGGCCTGCTTACCGCCAACCCCGAGGATATTCTTGCCGACCCGGACGTGGATATCGTGGTGGAAACCATGGGCGGCGACTCGCCAGCCGGGGGATACTTGGAACGCGCCCTCGCCGCTGGCAAGCACGTGGTAACCGCCAACAAAGAGGTCATGTCACGGCGCGGCCCGTCCCTGCTGGCGCTGGCCCAGGAAAGGCGCGTCCATCTGCTTTTCGAGGCATCCGCCGGCGGTGGCATCCCCATCGTCGGCTGCTTGATGTCCCAGTTGTTGGCCAACGAAATACGCTCGATTCGATCCATCATCAACGGCACCACAAATTACATACTCACGCGAATGGCGCGTGAGCAAACTCCATTCGACGCGGCGCTGGCCGAAGCCCAGGAGCGCGGGTACGCAGAAGCGGACCCAACCAATGACATTGAGGGCATAGACGCCGCCTACAAACTATCGGTGCTGGGCAGCTTGGCCTTCCATCGGCCGATTCCCCACCAGTCCATATACACGGAAGGGATCAGCCGCCTTGCTCCGGAGGACTTCCGCTACGCCGCCGAACTGGGATACGCCATCAAGTCCCTGGCTATCGCGGTGGCCGAACCAGACGGCGCGGTGCGGGCGCGAGTGCATCCGGCGTTGGTGCCTGAAGACCACCTGTTGGCGAAAGTTGACGGCGTGTATAATGCCGTTGAGGTGACGGGCAACCTGTGCGGCCAGATAATCTTGCACGGCCAGGGCGCCGGACGGGCCGCAACCACCAGCGCAGTGATGGGCGACGTGCTAAACATCGTCCGTGGACTGGATTATTCCCAAGGGCCGCCCCCGCTCCCGGACGCTGGGCTGCCGGATGACGCCGCCGATCCATTGGCGCCACTGCCATCCCATCCCATTGATGACTTGGTCAGCGCCTACTACATGCGCCTGACCTGCGCCGACCAGGCCGGGGTTCTCGCTCAGATCGCTCAGATTCTCGGAGATGGCAATATCTCCATCGCTACCGTCATTCAAAAGGATACCGACCCCGGCGGCGGCACGGCTCAATTGGTGATCACTGCGTATCCCTCAAGAGAGGCCGATGTGCAAGCGGCGCTGCGCTCAGTGAGCCAGTTAAGCGTCGTCATTAGCGTCGACAACCTGATCCGGATCGAGGAGTAAATCAGGGCACTGATCTTCAGGAACTGGTGGGAAATCTGATGGGCGTTGGCGTATTGCAACAATACCGTGAACTGCTGCCGGTCAGCGAAGAGACCCCCGTCTTTTCCATGGGGGAAGGCGACACGCCCTTGGTGCGTTCGCGGAACTTGGGCGCGGAATTGGGGTGCGACCTTTATTTCAAGCTGGAAGGATGCAATCCCACCGGTTCCTTCAAGGATCGGGGAATGGTGGTGGCTATCGCCAAGGCCATGGAAGAGCGATGCGTCGGCGTCATGTGCGCTTCCACTGGCAACACCAGCGCGTCGGCGGCCGCTTATTCAGCGTACTGCGGTCTGGCCTGCTGGGTCCTCATTCCGAAGGGCGAGGTTGCGCTGGGCAAGTTGGCGCAGGCCATGGCCTACGGCGCCCGCATCATTCTGGTGGATGGCAATTTTGACGCCGCCCTGGCGTTGGTCAGGCAGTTCACCGAAACCGGCCCGATCACGCTGGTTAACTCGGTCAATCCCAACCGGATCGAAGGCCAGAAGACGGCGTCTTTCGAGATTTCCGACATGCTGGGCGACGCCCCGGACTATCTGTTCATCCCAGTGGGCAACGCCGGCAACATCACCGCCTATTGGCGCGGATTCGTCGAGTACCATCAGCTGGGTCGCAACGAAACGTTGCCCAGGATGATGGGATTTCAGGCGGAAGGGGCCGCTCCCATCGTCCGGGGTGAACCGGTGACCCATCCCCAGACCATCGCTTCCGCCATACGGATAGGGAACCCGGCGAGTTGGAAATCAGCGGAACGCGCCCGCGACCAGTCTGGCGGCGTGATCGACGCCGTGTCCGATGACGAAATACTGGACGCCTACCGGCGGTTGGCCTCGCAGGAAGGCATATTTGGCGAGCCCGCCTCCGCGGCTTCGGTGGCCGGATTGTTCAAGATGAGTCGCGCCGGCATGGAGCTGCGCGGAAAACGGGTCGTGTGCGTCATCACCGGCTCCGGCCTCAAAGACCCCGACTTGGCGGTAAGCAGCGCGCAGGCCCACACGATGGAAGTCCAGCCAAACCTGGAGGCCATCGAGGCCGCGATCATGGAATCTTTCCCGAAGGGCTCCTGACTGGGGTCAAATCGCGGGAACCATGTCCACTAACTCAGCCAAAATGAACTCCGCCGCCATTGAGGTGGCGATAGGAACCGTTCTGAAGTATGTTGACGAGGATAGCGGCCGGGAAGGCTTGTGGCGCACGCCGGAAAGGGTGGCCGAAATGTACGGCGAGCTGTTCGCCGGCGTAGGTCGGGATCCGGGGGATGAAATCGACGCGATCTTCTCAGAAGATGTTTCCCAAGACCCGGTCATGATCCGAGGCTTGCAGTTCTATTCCATGTGCGAACATCACCTGCTCCCATTCTTCGGGCAAGCTAGCCTGGTGTACGTTCCAAATCGACACATCGCCGGCATCAGCAAGATTGCCCGGGCTTTGGAAACCGCGTCTCGCCGCCTCCAGGTCCAGGAGCGACTGACCGCTCAATTGGTCAACGCCGTGGCCCGTCGGGTCAGTCCTTTGGCGGTGGTCTGTCGCATCGAAGCGGAGCACCTCTGCATGTCAATGCGTGGCGTGCAAAAGCCCGGCCACCGCATGATCACTACCGCCACGCGGACGAGCGGCGAGCCGAGCGGATACTCCAACCAAGATCTGCTCGCCATGCTGGAATCGTGAGGCTCTCCCATGCGCAACTCGGCAGCCCCGATTCCTTTTGATTCGTTCGACCAGATCCGTCCGCAGTGGCAATCGCTCCTGGGGCGGGCGGCTGTGAACAACTTGTACGTTACGCCGGTATGGCAAGAACTGTGGTGGAACTCCTTCCAGGACGAACGATCTCTGGCCGGCTTCTACCTCACCGACGCTGCTGGGCAAGTGACAGCCATCGCGTCCCTTTCCAGGGCTGAAGACCATTTTTCACTGGTGGGCAATCGCGATACCTTCGATTACAACGATTTCATAGTATCTGCGGAGGCGGAGGATATCTTCTATCCCACGCTACTGAGCGCGATCTCCGCCAACGGGGCGGCCCGACTTGACCTGCATTCCATCAGTGAAGACTCGCCCACCTTGGCCATATTGCCAGGCTTGGCTCGAGACAACGGCTACTCCGTAAATGTCGCCGAAGAGGACGTGGCGCCCCGCATCGAGTTGCCCGACACCTGGGATGATTACCTGGCGGGTCTGAGCAAAAAAGACCGCCACGAACTTCGCCGCAAGCTCCGCCGCTTGGAAGCCCACGGCAACTGGCGATGGTATTGCGTCTCCGACCCTTCGGAAGCTACGGGATTCATGGACACGTTCCTGGACCTCATGCGCCGCAGCGACCCCGCCAAGGACGAATTCCTCACCGACGAGCGCGAGGTCTTCTTCCGGCGCTTGGTCAAGGTCACCGCCACGGAGGGTTTTTTGCGGCTGTTCGTCATGGAGATGGACGATTCGCCGGTGGCGGCCTCCCTGTGCTTCGACTACGACGGCGCGCGCATGTTGTACAACAGCGGGCACGACCCTGAATATCGTTACTACAGCGTGGGGCTGCTCCTGCACTCCCTGTGCCTGCGAGACGCGCTGGAAAGCGGGTATCGTTATTTCGATTTTCTGCGGGGCGACGAGCCGTACAAATACCGGCTGGGCGGAACCGACCACCACCTGTATCACATCAGTTTGCAGCGAACGGACGAGGGCGTCCCCACGTGAGCGGCGCGTTCAAGAACCGGATAGCCCTGCTGGCCTACCACGCCTGTCCGCTTGCGGCGCCCGGCCAAGGCAAGTCTGGCGGCATGAACGTGCACGTTCGGGAGATCGCCAGGGCTCTGGCCGCCCAGGGCGCGCAGGTGGATATCTTCACCCGAAACCACGAGGGCCAAAACTCTGACGCGCCGATAATCGCGGATGGTGTGAACGTAGCGCACATCCCCGCCGGCCCGGCGGACGCTCCCCTCTCGCAGCAATTCGAGTACCTGCCGGATTTCCTGGATGGAATGCTGTCCTTCCGTACCGACCGACAGGCGGAGTACGACGCCATCCATTCTCATTACTGGTTGAGCGGTCTGGCGGGTCGTCAATTTGCGTCGGCGGTTGGCGCCCCGCATGTCATGACGTTTCACACCCTGTCGCGAATCAAGATGCAATCGCGCTCCGGGGAACAGGAGCCGGCGATTCGCGAACAGTCAGAAACCGAGATCATCGCTGACTCCGACGGCGTGATCGCCTTCAGCGCGCATGAGCGCGACTCTATCGTAAAGCTGTACGACGGCAACCCCGATCTGATTCGTCTGGTTCCGTGCGGTGTTGACCTGGAACGCTTTCGCCCCCTGGGTCGCGGCGTATCGCGCCATCAGCTCGGGTTGAATGGCGAAAAGGTGCTGCTCTTTGTTGGTCGCATCGAGGCCCTCAAAGGATTGGACCTTCTGATCCAGACCACCGCGCACCTGGACGCTGGAGCGGTCAAGGTGCTGGTGGTGGGAGACGACGCCGATGGCAGCGGCGATTTGGGACGCCTGAAAGCCATGGCCAGGGACTTGAACGTGGCCGAATCGGTGGAGTTTGTCGGCCGGGTGGCGCAGGACCGGCTGCCCTGGTATTACTCGGCCGCGGACGTATGCGTCGTGCCGTCGTATTATGAAAGCTTCGGGTTGGTTGCGTTGGAAAGCATGGCCTGCGGGACCCCCGTGGTGGCCTCGCGGGTAGGGGGCCTGCCGACCGTGATCCACAACGGCCACACTGGTTATCTGAAATCGTGGCGCTGCCCGGAGACCTTCGCCAACTCGCTGGAAACGATACTGGTCAACGAGGACCTGCGTAGCAGCATGGGGCGCGCCGCCAGACGACGGGCCGAAAGCATGAGCTGGGACGCAGTGGCCGGACAACTCCTCAAGATCTACCGGGACCTGTCGGCGGGGTTCTCTGATAGGGGGTGGTGTGATGCCGGGCCGATTCAGTCGGCGCTCACCTGAGGGTGGGTCCCCTCAGAATCTTCACGATCGCATCCTCAGGACCGGCAGCCCTCCTCGCCCCAGGATTGGGCGGGCCATGGGCCATGTGCAAGGACGCCTGGTCGCTGGCGTGCTGGTTTTCTTGCCGATCTTTGTCACCTACTTCGTCGTCGATTTTTTCTACGGCATCGTAGATTCTCTGTTGGACCCCTTCATCCGGCAGTTCAACATCCCCTACGGCGCGGGCATCGATATTACTGACGTTGCCGAGGTAATAATAATACTGCTGTTCATTTACCTCACCGGATTGCTAATCAGTTGGGCGCTGCCCAAGCTGGTGATCGATCGCGTTCATGACGCCATTGGGCGTGTCCCAGTTATTGGACCCATTTACAGCACTACCCGCCATGGGATCGATTTCCTTTCCGAAACGCAGGCCCACCAATATCGCGGCGTAGTGCTCTTGGAGTTTCCCAGGGAGGGAGTTTTGTCCATCGGATTGATCACCTCCGCGCTGGGCAAACTGAACGGTTTGGAGGAATACCTTTCGGTGTACGTGCCCACCACGCCGGTGCCCTCATCCGGCTACTTGGTGGTAGTGCCGGTCAAGCAGGTGATCCCAACTGACATTTCCGTCGACGAGGCCATGCGGATGATAATATCCGGCGGCATATTGGCGGGAGACGTGTTCGCGCAGCGCGTAATGATGGAAAGCGCGACTTGGCCGGGGCTGGAATGGGGCTGGGGCGGCCGTGGCGGCCAGGGCGCCCAGGCCGCCACCACCGTCGTTCAAACCCGACCCGGCGCCGCCCCGGAGCCAACCACCGAGTCCCGGGACTAGCGCGACCGTTCCATCATTCCAGAGGGCGCCGGAAACGACATTGCAGATAGGCGGCCACCCGCATTCAGTTTTCCTTGACAGGCCAAGGCGTTTATAGCAGAGTATCCGCCAGATTGGCGCGAATCAGGCGGCGCCTCGCCTGCGCGTCGCTGGCTTCCCAGGAGGATAGGCCATATGGAAAATACCCCGGAACGGGTACTGGTGATCACGCCCCACGCCGATGACGCGGAGGTGTGGGCCGGCGGGTTGATCGCGAAATGGGTCGGCGCGGGAGCGAAAGTCCACTGCGTTCTATGCACGGACGGCAGCAAAGGAACGTCGGATCCGAATGCGAGTGGCGCTGAGCTGGCCGCAACCCGGACGCGGGAGCAAATGGAAGCGGCCAAAATTCTGGGCATGACCGACGTGGTGACTCTGGGCCGCCCTGACGGGGAATTGGAAGATACGGCCGACTTCCGCAGGGATTTGGTGCGCCAGATCAGGTTGGTGAAACCCGATGTGGTCCTGACATCCGAGCCTTACCGGCGGAACATGCAGTGGCACCGGGACCATCGCATCGCTGGGCAAGTGGCGCTGGACGCGGTTTTCCCCTATGCGAGGGACCACCTCCATTTTGGAGACCTGTTCTCCAACGAAGGGATCGAGCCACACAAGACCGCCGCCATCATGTTTTGGGGTTCTGAAAATCCCAACGTCTTCGTTGATATTTGCGCCGAAATCGATACCAAGTTGCAGGCCGTTCTGGCCCATCGCACCCAAACCGGCCAAAGAACGGAAGAGCAGATGCGTGAATTCATCCACGCCAGGGCGCAAGAGGCCGCCGACTTCGGCAATGCGTCCGACGAAGACGCCGCCGGCCTGACACTGGCTGAGGCCTTCCGTAGGGTAACGTTCCGTACCTGAGCGCTCCCAGCGTCCCGGGTGGTTAGAACAAGTGGCAGGCCGCTTGGTGCGCCGGAGACAGTTGCCGCAACGCTGGATCTTCCAAGGAACAGTGATCCATCACCACAGGGCAACGTGGGTGGAAGTGGCAACCCGTGGGCGGGTTCAGCGGCGAGGGAACCTCTCCGGAGATTACCATCTCCTCGCGCTCGATGTCCGGGTGCGACGGCAGCGAGGCGGCGATCAGCGCCTTGGTGTACGGGTGGCTAGGATTGGCGAACAGCTCCCGAGTTGGGGCCTGTTCCACCATGCGGCCGAGATACATCACGCCCACCTGGTGGCTCATATACCGAACCGTGGCCAGGTTGTGAGCGATCAGCAAGAAGCTGACGCCGTATTGGTCCTGCAACTTTCGCAGCAGGTTCATGATTTGCGCGCGTATTGAAACATCCAAGGCGGAAACGGGTTCATCCAGCACAATCAGCTTGGGGCGTAGCGACAAGGCGCGGGCGATGGCAATTCGTTGCCGCTGGCCTCCGCTGAATTCGTGGGGATAGTATTCGCCCTGGGCTTGGCGAAGGCCCACGTCGCGCAGCAGCGTTTCCAAGTGTTCCTGCGCCTCGCGCTTCCCCATGGGGTGATTGGTCAGCAGGGGCTCCATGATTATGGACCCCACGCGCATCCGGGGGTTCAACGAACTCCAAGGGTCCTGAAACACCGCCTGCACCGAGGCGCGATATTCACGGCGTTCGGCTCCGGTGAACCGGCTGGCATCCTTGCCGTTGAATCGCATGACGCCATCGCTGGGGGTTTCCACCTGCAGCACCATGCGGGCCGTGGTCGTCTTGCCGCAGCCGGATTCGCCAACCAAGCTGTACGTTTCGCCTTCCCGAATCCGGAAAGATACGCCGTCCACCGCCTTCACTTCCCCCACCAAGCGGCGCATCAGAACCCCGCGCGTCACGGGGAAGTACTTGCGAATGTTCTCCAGTTCAATGATTGGGGCGCCACTGCCATTGCCGGCAGAGGCCAAGGAATCCGTAACGGCCTGGGTCATTAACGGGCCTCCTGGGCGGCTGGTTGCGGCGTCAATCGCCAGCAGGTTGCGGAATGCCGGTCTCCCACCAACACCGACGGGGGGAACTCCTCAAGGCATTTTTCGAACACATAGGGGCAACGGTCGGCGAAGGAACATCCCGGTGGCAGGTTATCCAGCGCCGGGGGTTGGCCTTCAATGGAATAAAGGAAATCGATGTCTTCGTCCACGTTGGGGACGGAACGCATCAATGCCTCGGTGTATGGATGCTGAGGGTTGTTGAACAGCTCCCGCACATCTGCAATTTCGGCCAGCCTGCCGGCGTACATCACCGCGACGCGGTCGCACATCTTGGCCACGATGCCGAAGTCGTGCGTGATGAAAATGATGGCCATGCCGGTTTCTTCCTGGAGCTCTTTCAATAGGGCCAGATATTGGTACTGAATCGTGGCGTCGAGCGAGGTGGTGGCTTCGTCGGCGATCAGGATGTTAGGCGCGCCAGCGATTGCGATGGCGCCCACCACGCGCTGGCGCATTCCGCCAGACATTTGGTGCGGAAAGTTGGTGAAGCGGCTGTCGGGCGCCGGTATCTTCACCTTGGAAAGCAGGTCAACCGCGCGTTCCTTCAAGGTGGACCCGCGCTGATCCTGGTCGTTCTGCCGGAGGGTTTCGATCACCTGGTTGCCTACGGTGTACACGGGGTTCAGCGAAGTCATGGGATCCTGCAAAATCATGCAGATTTCCTTCCCGCGAATTTGCCGCATTTCAGCCGCGGATTTCTCCAGCAGGTTCTCTCCCCGGTAGAGTATCTGGGAACCCTCTTCGATTCGGCCGGCGGGTTGGGGCACTAATCCCATGATGGAAAGCGACGTCATGCTCTTCCCGGAGCCAGACTCGCCCACCACCCCCAGGGTCTCGCCCGGGTAAAGCTCGAAATTTACTCCGTCAACTGCCTTGACTACTCCGGTGCGGGTGTGAAAATAAGTGCGGAGGTCCTTGACTTCCAGTATCGGGCCCGTGTCAGCAACAACCATTTTTCCCCCTCAACGTGGCGCGTAGCGTAACGGAAACGTGGCGGGTAGGCAAGGGCGGCCACCCTTCCGGTTGCCCATTTTCCGAAATCTGTTATTGCGAGCAGCGGATTAGGAGATGCCATGCGACGATGCCATGCGGAGATGGCGCCAGCCGCGGTTATGAGCCGGGCCGAAGGCCGTTAATGGTGGTCGTTGAGATTGCCGCGGCCTGCCGCATCGCAATGATAGTTGAGGAGGCGCCTCGCGACGGTGGATGGAGGGCGCTGCTGGCGGTGGCGCGGATGGGAGGCTCTCGCGGCGATGAGTGGGTTAGGGCTAGGCTTGGGCAACCGAGGCGATGGCGTGGTCCAGGATGTCGGCGGCGAGGTCCATCTGGTCCTCGGTGGTGGTGAAAGGCGGCACGAAGCGAAGTACCGATCCGCGTCGTCGCACACTCATGATGAGGCCGTTGGCGAGGCATATGCGGGCGATGCGTTGGCCTTGTTCGTATGCCGGCTCTCGTGTTTCGCGGTCGGTGACGAACTCGACGCCCTGGAGCAGGCCACGACCCCGGACGTCTCCGACCAATTCGTGGCGCCCTTGCAACTGCCGCAGGTGGGCTTGCCAATACCGACCGATTTTGGCGGCAACGTCCACCAAGTTTTCCTCGAGGATGATGTCGAGGCTGGCGATGGCGGCGTTGCAGGTCAGCGGGTCGTTGGAATGGGAGTGGGCGACCACCAGGCCGGTCTCGGCGACCCGTTCCTCAATCTCATCGCTGGTGATGGCGGCGCTGATGGCGATGCCGCCGCCGAAATGCTTGGAGATGGTGAATATGTCGGGCGCCACCCCTTCTTGTTCCGATGCCCACATCGCGCCCAGTTTGGCCAAACCCGTCTGCGCTTCGTCCAAGATCAACAGCATACCGCGCCTTTCGCAACGCTGCTTGAGTTCTTGGAGCCAGCCGGGTGGAGGTTCGATGACGCCGCCAGCGCTGAACAGCGGTTCGGTGATGACGGCGGCCATGCGGCCGTCGGCCTGGGCGTCGAGCAACTCGAAGCTGGTATCCAGGCAGGTGTAGTCGCAGGCGGCGCGGTTTTGACAGAAGGCGCAGCGGTAGCGATATGGGGCGATGATGGGGTAGTTGCCGGGGGCGTAGGGTCCGTATCCCCCATGCCAACCGGAGAAGGTGACGGCGCGGGCCGCGTCGCTCATGCCGTGGAAACTGACCACCGGGCTGGCGACCTCGTAGCCGCCGGTGTAGCGTTTGGCGATGGCCATGGCGGCCTCGTTGGAATCGCTACCGGAGGTGAGGAACAAGCTGCGGTTGAGGCCCGCTGGCGCGATTTCGGCGAGGCGGCTTGCCAGGATGATCTCGCGGTCGTTGAACATCGTCATGTGGCTGTGGATCAGCGACTCGCAGCTTTCATGGAGCGCCTGGACGATGCGCGGGTGATTGTGGCCCAGGGCGGCGCACATCTGACCGGAATTGAAATCTAGGTATTCCTTGCCGTTGATGTCGCGGACGACGGAACCGCGACCCCAAACGAAGATGGGGCCGGTTACCCCGCTGCGGTCCATGCGGCTGCGGAAGCTGTACTTTTGGGCCAGCGCCAGCAGTTCTTCTTCCGAGTGGTTCATAGCCATGGTTCACTTCCTTGCGGAGCATTCTAGCCGCCCGGTGTGGACTGTCAACCAATGATATTGCAGGGCTACCGGGATGGGGTTGTTGGTTGTGGTAGGCGGCATAGTCGGGTCGCGAGCGTTCCTCGTGCTGACAGACAGTCGGTCGCCGCTTGCAGCGACGGCAGGGAGAGGCCTCACGCGCCCCGCCAGCCGTTCGCCGCGCCTTCGGGACCGCCGCGTTATTCGCGCAACGACATCGGAGATGGGTTCGCGATGACAGGGCACGGCGAGGGCGCGCAGTCCCCTGCTATCATTGCGAGGGGCGCCAGCGTCGCGGGAATCCCAGCGCCGGGACGAGCTTTCGTCGGCGCTGGGCGAGAGAACGAGCGCGAAGGGCGGCGCGTTGCGGTCGACAAGATTGCCGCGCTTCGCTCGCAATTACAGTGGCAAAGGGCTCGCAACGACAGTGGGAAACGGTCCGCAATGACAGCAGGAAGGGTTGGCTGGGAAGGATTCGCAATGGCGGCGGAGCAGCGTTGACAATCACAGTGGGCAAGGGTGGGCAATTGCAAAGGGTGAAGCTCGCCATGCTAGAAAGACCCGGCGATGGCAGGTTCCGCCCCGCGAAAGGCGGCGCCAGCCGAAGGTTTGACCACTGACTCCGACAGCGGCGGGTCCGCTCCGCGCTGGGTGGCGCCCGCTCGCCGGCGTCGGCAGCGCAGGCGCTATTATGGGCGCACCCGAAAAGCAACCGGAGGTTTGAACCGATGCAGGTAGTACGGATTTACACAGGCGCAGACGGCGAGTCTCACATTGAGGACCTGGAGCTTCCCTTCGAGCAGGTGGGCCACGCGATGCGGACGGCTACGCAGGAAGCGACGGGGGTGCAGTTCAGCCGCCTCAAGCCCACCCAGCTGGTGGACTTTCACACCGCGCCGCGCCGCCAGTACGTCATCACTTTACAGGGACAGGTCGAGATCGGCCTGGGCGACGGAACCAAGCGAATCTTCAACGTCGGGGACATCGAACTGTGCGAGGATCTGACGGGTCGCGGGCATACCACCCGCAGCGTCGGCGACGTCGACCGCGTTAGCGTTCAGATACCCCTGGCCGACCAGACCCCGGGCGGCGGGCTGGGAGTATAACCATTCACCTTCCCGCCACGTCCAGAACGACACGGAGGTTGCAATGCCCGTCGCTACCCTTGCCGACAACCTTGAGATGTACTACGACGACGACAACTTCACCGACCCGTGGCGGGACCCGGCGACGGTGGAAACCGTCGTGTTGCACCACGGCAACGCCAAGAATGGCCGGTTGTGGTACGCTTGGCCTCCACTGCTGGCCCGGCAATACCGAGTGATCCGGGTGGATGCCCGCGGGTTCGGACGCTCCACCGTTCCAGAACCCGGCTACGACTGGTCGTTGGAAGGGTTCGCCGCCGACCTGCGCAACCTGCTGGATTACCTGGAGTTGGACAAGGCGCATCTTATCGGCGAGACCATCGGCGGAACCATCGCGCTGGAATTCGCCTACCAATACCCGGAGCGTCTGCACACCGTTACCACCTGTACTTCGCCGTACAACTTCACCGGAGTGGACACCTACGGCAACTATCACCAACTGGTGGCAGAGGAAGGCGTGGAGGCCTGGGCTCGCGCCACCGGTGGCCGTCGGGTTAGCGCCGACGCCGCGCCCGGGCATCACGAGTGGTACATCCAGCAGATGGGGCAGACGGCTCGCCACGTGGTACTGGAGACGCTCGCCTACCTGGGATCTCAGAACCTCACCGACAAGCTACCTGCCATTGGCGTTCCGGCGCTGGCCATGGTGGGCGAACTCAGCGAGGGCGACATACCCGAGCGGGCGCAGGGTCAGGCCGACCTGATGCCCAACTGCACGCTGGCCCGCATCCCGGGCGTCGGTGGCTACGTCCAGCACTCGGCGCCAGAGCAGTGCGTGTTGGCATGGCAGCAGTTCGTAGGCATGGCGCACGGGCCGGCCAACTGAGTGCAGGCATCGATCCGGCTGGCTCCCGGCGGGGTCTCGTCGCCGTACCAGCGGACACGCTTTACTTTCTGTCATTGCGAGCGAAGCGCGGCAATCTCGCTGACCACAACCAGCGGCGGTTGCCCAATGGCGGATGACGGCCGTACGCCCAGGCGACGGGATTGCCGCGTCGCTAGCGCTCCTCGCCAGACCAATTCTGTCAACGAATTATCTAACAGCTACAGCAATGACAGAATAAAGAGGCGCTCCTCGCGATGACAGGTGGGAGGCGTTCCTCTCGATGACGGGTGGGATGAGGCATTGTGTGCGCGTTTGCGATTGCGCGGCGGCCCATTTGTGCCCGGCGCATGACCGAAGAGCGACGGGCCAGGCTGGCCTAGCGGCTCACCTGACCGGCCGTTGCGGGTCAGTCCGCTCCGGTACCGGGGAATTCCAGGTCCAACGATATGTCCAGCGCTTCCGGGGAATGGGTCAGGCCGCCGATGCTGATGAGGTCGACGCCCGTTTCGGCCACCGCACGCACGGTGCTCATGTTGATGCCGCCGGACGCTTCCACTGATGCGCGCCCGTCGACGATGGCCACCGCCTCCCGCATGGTTGCCACGTCCATGTTGTCCAGCATGATGATGTGGGCGCCAGCCGCAACCGCCTGCTGTACCTGGTCCATGGACTCCACCTCCACCTCAACGCGGATGGTGTGGGACGCCCGGGCGATGGCGTGACGCACCACGACATCCAACGGTTCTTCCAGAGAGGCGCGGGCGGCCAGGTGGTTGTCCTTGATCAGAATGCCGTCGGCCAGGTTCAGGCGGTGGTTGTAACCGCCGCCCATGCGCACGCTGTACTTGTCGAGAAACCGGTGTCCGGGCGCGGTTTTGCGAGTGTCCACGATGCGGGCGTTGGTTCCCTCCACGGCGCGCACGTAGCGGTTCGTGGCGCTGGCGATGCCACTCATCCGCTGCATGAAGTTCAGCGCGGTGCGCTCGCCCCGCAGAATCGACGCCGCCGAACCTCGGATGGTGGCGATCTCCGCGCCGGGAACCAGCTCGGCTCCATCGCTCAGCAGGATGTTGACCTCCAAAGCAGGGTCAATGCGGTGAAACACCTCCTTGGCCACGCCTCCGCCGGCCAGCACCCCGGGGGCTTTGGCGCGGAGAACTCCGTCGCCGACAATGCTGTCGGGTATGAGCGCCTGGGTGGTGGGATCATTGAACGCCTGGTCTTCGGTGAGCGCGGCGTCGATGAGCGCAAGCGCTTCCGGTGGGAGTTTCTGGGTCATTTGGGCCTCGCGAAGTCCTCATGGACAAAGATTTTATGGAGCGATTGATTGATAGAGTTTGCCACGCCGCGACCCTGCCGGCAATCGCATTCGGCATTGCGTTATACTTTGCGGGCGCGCCGCGACTCCGGATCCGGCCTCCCCACCCACCATTGCCTGTGTCGCAATCGCCAGCGACGCGCTTGCGTCCGGTTGGCCTCGCAAAACAGCCAAAACTGGCAGACGCCGGCCAATGCCATACCTGCACTCCAGATACTACAATGCGTCCGCGTAGAGCCAACATGATGCGCGTTGCTGGCGGCGAGGCGCGCGGAATCAGGCTGAAGGGCCCGTCGGTGGCTGGAGTTCGACCCACCACCGAACGTGTCCGCGCCGCCATTTTTAACATACTCGACTATGAACAAGTGACGGGACGGGTGGCGCTGGATCTGTTCGCGGGCACGGGCAGCCTCGGCATCGAGGCATTGAGCCGAGGGGCCGCCTGGGTCGATTTCGTGGAACGGAACCGCCGACAGGGCCTCGATTTGGAGGAAAACCTGAACCGCGCGGGTTATGCGAGCGCCGGGCGGGTGCATTGCTCCGATGTGGAGCGCTGGCTGGCCCAGCGAACCCCAGATGCGTCGCCTTCAGGGAAATACAGCCTGGCGCTGCTCGACCCACCGTATCGCATGGGAGATCCCCTTCCCATCCTGCAGGCGATGTGGGATTCGGGAGTTCTGGCGACCGAAGCCATTGTGGTGGTAGGACACAGCAGTCGCGTCGCGGCGCCGGAAGGGGTGGGCGATCTGGCGCAATTTGACCGCCGCCGCTACGGAGACAACGCGGTCTCGTTCTACCGGCGCCGGTCGGGTTGATCGGCGCCCACAGAACACAATGCGAGCAGAACCGAAAACGTACAAACAGCCCAAACCGGCGCAAGTCGGCAGGGCGGTTCTTGGAGAATAGGTGAATGGTAACCGCTCTTTATCCGGGTAGTTTCGATCCCGTTACGATGGGACATCTGAACGTGGCCAAGCGGGCCGCCCGACTCTTCGATCGATTGATCGTCGCCGTTTACGATACGCCGTCAAAAAGTCTGCTCTTCAACACCGAAGAGCGGGTTGGCCTGATGCGCGGAGCCGTGGCCGGCGCTGACAATATCGAGGTGCAGCCGTTCCGGGGTCTGGTGGTGCAAACCGCCCGGGAGGTGGGCGCGGCGACCATCATCCGCGGCCTGCGCAGCGGCCCCGATTTCGAATACGAATGTCAGATGTTCTTCATGAACCGCCGGCTCGAGCCGGACGTCGACATGGTTTCTCTGATGAGCGACCAGGAACATACCTTCATCAGCTCCAGCCTGCTCAAAGAAGTGGCGCAACTGGGCGGCGACATCTCCCAGATGGTGCCGCCCAACGTGGCCGACGCCATGGCCGAAAAATTCCAGTTGCCTAAGCGGTAGCCGACAACGGCAATCACGTCGCTGGCCCAAGGAGGACATCATCAGCATCAACAATATCATCGACCGCATCGAATTGTTGGTCGAATCCAGCAAATCAGTGCCGCTCAGCAGCAACGTGATGGTGGACCGGGCTAAACTCAACGAGTTGGTGGCTCAGTTGCGCATGGAGATTCCCCAGGAAGTACGCCGGGCTGAGGAGATGTTGTCTCGGAAGGACGATATTATCTCCTCAGCGGTTTCCGAAGCCAACCAATCCCGCCACCACTTGGAGCAGGAGTTTCGCAGCCGATTGAATGACCACGAATTGGGACGCCGGGCCGAGGAAATGCTGAGGGACGCGGAAGCCAAGTCCCAGCGGATCATGGACCTTGCCGAGCAGGAAGCGGAAAACCGACGCAACCAGGCGGACGCCTACGCCCTGCGCACCCTACGCGACCTGGAGCGCGAGTTGACCGCGGCCACCGGTTCTGTCCGCAAGGGCATCGACATGCTGGCCGGTTCCGCGTTAGCCGCCGCTCCCAGCAAACCCAGCGTGCCCGCGCCAGCCGACTTCGCGCCGGATGACATCGAGGAACGCATCCGCGCGCGCTGATTGCGGTCAAATCCGCCCACGCCATCACGGTCATTTGTCTTTCCGTCCACGTGGTCGCCCCCGGCAGGCCGTCGGTTGCGGCCAACGAGATTGCCGCGCTTCGCTCGCAATGACAGGGGAAAATCGGCCCGCAACGGCAGGGGGTGAATAGGCCCGCAACGGTGAAGGGCGACCGGACCGCGGTGCATGGCAACTGTCATTGCGAGGCCGAAGGCCGTGGCAATCTCGTAGCCTGGGCGAACGGCCGTTGGAGCGTGGCGCGAGGCCGCGCGTTGGGGTCGACGAGATTGCCGCGCTTCGCTCGCAATGACATAGGAAAATCGGCCCGAAACGACAGCGTGTGAATCGGCCCGCAACGGTGAAGGGCGACCGGACCGCGGTGCATGGCAACTGTCATTGCGAGGCCGAAGGCCGTGGCAATCTCGCAGCCTGGGCGAACGGCCGTTGGAGCGTGGCGCGAGGCCGCGCGTTGGGGTCGACGAGATTGCCACGCTTCGCTGGCAATGACAGAGGAAAATAGGCCCGCAACGACAGCGGGTGAATCTGCCCGCAAGGGTGAAGGGCGACCGGACCGCGGTGCATGGCAACTGTCATTGCGAGGCCGAAGGCCGTGGCAATCTCGCAGCCTGGGCGAACGGCCGTTGGGGG
This sequence comes from Dehalococcoidia bacterium, assembly GCA_965221295.1. Lineage (GTDB taxonomy): Bacteria > Chloroflexota > Dehalococcoidia > Lucifugimonadales > UBA3495 > Bin87. Next base: position 818,868 of record OZ244879.1, read on the forward strand.
TGGCGCGAGGCCGCGCGCTGTGGTCGACGAGATTGCCACGCTTCGCTGGCAATGACAGAGGAAAATAGGCCCGCAACGACAGCGGGTGAATCTGCCCCCGACGGCGGGGGATCAAGCTGGCGATGGCAGGGAGTGAATCGGCCCACAACGACGGGGGGAATACGGCGCGCTTCGAGAGAAGTGTTGCCCCGTGGGCAGCGGTCCTACTAGCTAAGGGGCGTCGGTCGCGGCCTCTCGGGCTGTGGGCCGCAGCCGCGCCAGCGCGTCCAGGCTGGCAACCAGGACCGGGATGAACCGTTCCAACTGCGGGCGTCCTACCTCCCCCATCAGACAGATCTGCAGCCAATTGCGTTCGCTCAAATAACCGCTGGCGTAAGATGTGTAGAACCCCTGCGTTTCCAGGGTTTTCCCCAATTGTTGGGAATCGACCTCCGCCTTGGGCAACGCGATGGTGGTAACCGAACCGACGCTCTCCTTCTCCGAAGCTACCAGGTTGAAGCCTCGCTGTCGCAGTTGGGCGCGCAGCCAGCTTCCGTCCCGGTTGCTTTGCTCCAGCAGCTCCGGAGACTGGCGCTGAAGTCCGGCGTTGAGGGCCGCCAACAGGTTGGAGGAAAGAGTGAACGGGGTTGCTCCAGGGATTTCGCCGGCGCAATGGAGACCGAGGTCCAGATAGCGTGGCAGCGCAGGGTCTGGCGTGGGTATCTGTTCCAGGAACACCAGCGCCAAGCCAGGATAGGCGGCGAGACCCTTGCCGCTGGCGCCGCTGGCCAGCCAAACGCCGCGCAGGTCAACCGGGGTCGCCGCGATGCTGCTGATGCAATCGACGGCGAGCTTGGCGTCGTACTTGCGGCACAGTTTTTTCAGGCGAGGCAGGTCGGCCAAGGCGCCCGTAGATGTTTCGCAGTGCGTCGCCCATAGCCATCCGCCCCGATTCAACGCCAACGCCCGCTTGATGCAATCGTAGTCCAGCGGCTCGCCCCATTCGTGCTGCACGGCCACGTAGTCCAGTCCCATGCGTTCGGCGTGGTCGAGCAACCGTTCGCCGAATTCGCCGGCGGTAACGATGACGCCGGGCGCCTTGAGGCGGGATAACTGCGCCGCCACGGCGTCGTTGGCTAGAGTGCCCGATCCGACCATCACCGCGCAGTGGTTGGCGTGGGTTAGTTGGCTCAGGCGTCGCCGCACGCTGAGCATCAGTTCACGGAATGGGGGAGAGCGGTGAGACAATGGTGGTTGGTGAAATGCTTGAACCACTGTGTCGGGCATGGCCACCGGGCCGGGGGTGAGGATAACCGGGTCATTGGGCGGAGCGGAGACTCCCCGGTGGAACTTGCCGGCGAACTCCGTTCCCACGTTGCCGACGGGGCGGTACATGGGTTGGTAAGGAGCCGATACGTCGCCCACCACTGGGCCAAAGGGTATGAACCCGATGTGCCGGTACAGGGTTTGTTGGGAAACGCGCCCCGACATCACCACGTAGTCGTAGCCGCCCTCCTGGCAGTAACGGGCCATCATGGTCAGCAGGCCAGGCAGCGCCCGAGTGCGACGCAGTTCGGGCCGGACGGCCAGGAGGCGCACCTCGCAGATCCGGGCGCCCTCCGCCTGGGGCAGGTGGTCTTCCAGGCGGCCGAGCTTCTGGTCCAGCGAGAAGGGGCGACGGTCGCGAGCGCAGATCATGCCAACCAATTCAGTTCCCCGGCGGCACACGAAGTACGTGTTTTCGTCATGGAACCGGTCCACCAAGGCGCGGTCGTCGTTTGAGGGATGCTGGGGAACCTCCTCCACAAAGGAAGCGTAGTTCAACTGGTAAATCTCTTCAAATTCCCACGCTTCGGTGGCCTGCTTGAATACGAGGCCATCGCAGTTGCCGCTGGCGTCGTCTGCGGCCGGAGTTATTGGTGGCGCCGAAACGCAGGCTGCCGCGGCCAACGGTGGCAAGCCGGAGGTAGAAGTATTTCCCGTAATTTCCATCATCAGCAACTCGCCAGAAATCGATAGCTGTGATTGGCCCTTCAACAGAACGCGTCAACCTGCAGGGTGAGCGCATTATACTGACCACACGGCGCGAACCATACATAACTTGGGTGCGTGTTTCTGCGAATTGTGCGCGTTTCCTTGAGTCGTTTATGGTTGGCGCATGACCGACCTAGGCAACGAACGTGAGAGCGGAGCGCCCTCGGTTGCAACCGGCGACCCCCACAACGAACTCGGAACCCGTGAGCGGGTTGGGGAACTTCCTTGTAGCTGTCCCAACTGGTATCATCGCCGACGTTGATTTCCGCATGTTTCAACATGCCAATTGGTGAAGGCGATGCAAGAAGCTCCGGCAACGACCCAACCCGACCGCTCGCACCTGCCCCTGCGCGGACGCACCATTCTGCCCGGTCTGGCTTCGGGCCACGTGGTGTTTCACTGGATAGTGCAAAGCTTCATCGTCGTGCTGCCCGAGATCCAGGCAGCCTTCGGTCTTTCCGCAGTGGGTGTGGGCGGATTGATGTCGGCGCGGGAATTGGCGGCCGGCATAGTCGCCCTGCCCGGCGGAGTTGCGGTCGACATCGTGCGCAGGTATTGGGGGCTGTTGCTGGCGGTGTGTCTTGGGGCGTCAGCCTTGGGTTCGTTGGTCATCGGCGTTTCGCCGGCGTACATTCTGCTGATGCTCGGCATTGCCGTGGTGGCGGCGTCCCATTCCATCTGGCACCTGCCGGCATCGTCGTCGCTTTCCTACCACTTCGCCCAACGGCGAGGCACGGCCCTGTCGATCCATGGCGTTGGGGGCAGCATCGGCGACGTGGTGGGCCCCGTGGCCACCGGAGCCCTGCTGCTGTTCCTCACCTGGCAAGAACTGCTCCAAGTGTACGCGATCGTCCCCCTGATCCTGGCGGCGCTGGCGATTTGGGCCTTCCGCAACATCGGGCGCGTAACGGACGAAGACGCCCAGTCCGGCGCGGACATGGGCAGCCGCGTGGCGGCCACCCGGCAGTTGCTCAAGAATCCGGCTCTTTGGGGTCTGATGGCGGTGCGAGGATTTCGCGCCATGGCGCTGGTGGCGTTGGTCACCATCCTGCCGCTGTACCTGGACAACGACCTGGGGATGTCAGAATGGAACCGTGGATTCCACATCGGCCTGCTGATCGCCGTGGGCTTGGTCGCCAAAACCGGCGCCGGCTATTTGTCCGACCGATTTGGGCGCAAGCAGGTTTTAGTGCCGGGCTTGATCTGGTCGTGTGTGGTGGCGTTGGGTTTGGTGGAGTTCGACGGCGGCCTCATGCTTACCGTAACCATCGCCTTGCTGGGGTTGTTCCTCTATCCCGACCAGCCGATCCTGACGGCAACCATATTTGACGTGGTGGGACGTGAGGTCGCGTCAACCGGGTTGGGAGTAGTGGCCTTCGCCAGCTTCCTCATGGCGGCTGCCGCGTCGGTGATCGCCGGCGCGCTCTATGAAACGGCGGGTTTCGCGAGCGCGGTGTATTTCATCGCCGCGTTGTTCGCGGTGTCGGCGGTGGTATTCCTGCTGCTGCCCGTGGCCAACCGGGCCGGGGAGCCGGACGCCGCCTGATCGCGTCAGCAGTTGCCCATCTCGGTCAGGCGGCCCTCCAGCCAGACGACCACCCCGCCTTTCACCGTTGCGAACGTGTCCAGACGCAAGGATCCATCTACGTTGTGTCCAGCCATGTCGTGCCACACGAACCGGCCCTGGCGTTGCTCCCATACTGCGGCGTCGCCCTCCATGCCCACGGCCAGGGAGCCGATGCAGTCCTGCAGCCCTAGCACCTTGGCGGGGCGGCTGGTACTGGCGGCGATGGCGTCGGCCAGGGGCATTCCCAAGGCATGGAACTTGCTCACCAGGTCGTTCATAAGATAGACGATGCGTCCCGGTGGGGCGATGTGGATGTCGGTGCTGATGGTGTCGGGCGTCAGTCCTTGGTCCATGGCGGCTTTCACCACTTCGACGTCGCAGTGTACGCCGGCATGGGCCACGTCCATGATTACGCCCCGGTCGGCGGCGGCCTTCACTTCGGGGCGAATCTTGCCGGAGTTGTCCAGGATGTTTTCCGGCAGGCCGTTGAAGGCGTGGGTTGAAATATCGCCAGGGCCCAGCAGCCCCAGCACGTCCGGCAGCGGAATCGGAGTGCCGCTGACGTGAACCATCAGGCGGACGCCGGCCTCGGTGGCCGCTTCCTTCGCCTTGGACATTGCCTCGTGGGCGTTCCAGCGAGCCACCGCGTCGTGGTGCATTCGGACTTTGACGCCGAAAATGAAGCCGGGATTTTCCTTGATGGCCTGCACGGTCTGGCCCACGTCGATGATGCGCATGTCGTGGAGGCCGCCTCCGAGGACTCGGTTGGCCGCCAGCCCGACGGCCCCGATGTGCAGGAAGGCAAGCAGCCGGGTTCGATGCGCCGGGAAGACGTAGTCCCGCATGGCCCCGTAGTTCAGGAATCCGGCGCTGCCGGCATCCACGCCGGTGGTGACGCCGCTGCCCAGGCAGGTTTGGTCAGCGTGCACCGCGCTACCGCTGCCGCCATGGTAGAAATGGCCGTGCAGGTCGATGAGACCCGGCGTCACCAATTTGCCCGACACATCGACGACCTGGGTGGCGCTGGCCGGGTCGATGCTCTCCGCAACGGCGGCGACTTTGCCGTCCTTAAATGCGATGTCCCTCGGTTCGTTGTTGATGCCCTGCTCGGGGTCGAGCAGATGCCCGCCCGTAAGCGCCAAGTCGTAGATTGCGGTAGTCATGGGAATCACGTTCCTCCGGTTTCAAGCGGCGCCAACGACTCCGCGAAGACGCCGCTTATGACTTGGTTCCGGGAACTGCGTCGCAAAAAATATTCAACGTTGCGCGACCAGGACGCCGCTACTGGGCGACGTGGATCCTCCAGCGTCGGAGAATCAGTCCTCGTCCCAATAGTAATCCTCGGCGGTCAGGTTCTCCTGCCACCAACGGCGCAGGCGGGGCAGCACCAGTTCCTTGGGCTTGCGGAAGTCGGCCTCGACAAAATCCAACGAGTCTGGCAGAGGGCGGGCTTCCCACTTTTGGATCGCTTCCATGATGAACCGGCGTACCATCTCGGGAGAGCGGGCTTCCAGCCGGCCCAACTGGTAGGCCAGGGTCACCGCCATCTGCATCTGGCAGATCAGAGCGTGGGCGTCATCTTCGCGAAGATTCTCGGGCATCGCTCCAGATTGGTCGATGAAGTCGTCCAGCACCTGACCAATGATCAAGGGAGGGTCGTTTTCGTCTTGTTCCGGCAAAAATTCGGTCAACCGATCCGTCAGGTCGGCGACACCCTCTTCGGGCAGGGCGAACTCGACCCAAGGGTCGCCCCCGGGTTCGGAGAGGGGGCTGTACTGATCTTCGTTCATCCTTCGGTCTCTCATGGGCTGACTTGGCCCGCCGGAGTGTGTTTCAGGGATGGCGACTCCGGCCGGCGAGGATTGCCGGTCCACGAAGCAATTGTATCACGGGGCCGCTCCAGCCTTTGGCGCGGCGTGGGGCGCTTGCCGCGATGTTATAACGAGGCGTCTCCCAACGCTGATGACCCAAGGAGCCTCTCGCCACTGGCGATAGGAGGAACGACTGCGACGCGGCAGTCCCGCGCCGGGGAGCGGGGTTGTCCGGGGGCGAGGTTGAATCGCCGTTAGTTGCGGTCGGCGGGATTGCCTCGCTTCGCTGGCAATGACAGGTAGAAATCGCCCAATGACAGGTGGAAAGCCCGCATCGGCAGATGGCGATCGCGTAATGACAGGTAGCAAGCGCGCGTTAACCGACGGCAAACGCGCTGTGCTCGGCGGCCGATGCGCCCTCGACGGATTCGGCCGGGCGACTCCCTGGCAAACCGGAAACGGGAAAATCGGGAACGCGCGAGCGATAAATCGCGGTTGACATAGTACATTACCGCTGGCAAAATTACGGACGCTATGCCCGGGGGCGAAGTTATTGGCGCCGCTATGGACTTCTCTCCGAAGCGACCAATACCCCCTAACTCGAGGAACGATAACATGACCGTACTCAATGGCAAATCACTTGGGTGGATACTCGGCAGCGTCGCGCTTCTGGGTATAGTTGCCGCCGTTCTCATCGGCCAGAATATGTCCATGGGCGGCGCAGAGCGCTCCGCTTCGGTCTCGCCCGAGGCCATCATGGTCGAACCACAGGTCTCCACCAACCCGGTGGACGCTGGCGTGGTTCCAGAGCCGCAAAACCTGTCTGGATCAGTGCAACGGCCCAACGGCAACCAGTCGGTTTCGGGCCAGAACAACGTGCCCGCCAGCATTGAAATCACTCCAGTTGAGGACACCAACCCCGTCAAGACGCAGCACCAATTCACCGTCACGGTGAAGCAGGCCAACGGCGCGCCAGCTACCGGCGCCGAGGTGCAGTTCATTCTCAACCGCTTCAGCGGCTCAGAGACCGGCGATGGCGGAACCGTCTATTCGGTAGGCGACATCGTTGACATCGGCGGGGTCGGCAAGCAGAAGGTGGACAACACCTTCGGCATCGTGGCCACCGATTCCGACGGCCAGGCTACGCTGACCATCACCGCCACGCGCGAAGGCGAAACCGACGTGACCGCCTATGCTCCCGCCATCGCCGACGCCGACGCTCACAAGGTGTTCGCCGTCAAGCGTTGGGTGGACATCGATGTGGATTGCCCGCCCGCGCAGCCTCCGGCCAACCAAGCCGGATCTCCCCACGAGATGACCGTGGTTGTGTACCGGTCCACCGACGGTAAGACGTTCGAAGGGGACCCGGTCACTCCGTTGGCGGGACAAACCGTCCATTGGGAGATTTCCGACGTTGGCCCAGAAGGTTCGTTCAGCGCCACCGCTACACGATACTCGACCACCGTAGTTACTGATGACCAGGGACGGGCCACCGCAACGTTGCATCAGGTTAGCCCCGTCGTTGGCTCCAATACCATCCAGGTGTCGGTCGTCGACGAAAGCGACCGCCCCATGTTCAGTTGCGAGGTAATCAAGGAATGGGTTGCCCAAGCCTTGAGCGTCAGCAAGACCGGGCCCCAAAGAATCGGTCTGCTGAATGAAGGAACCTACACCATCACGGTGACCAACACTGGCAACTCCACCGCCACCGACGCCACGCTCACCGACATCCTGCCGGCCGGCTTGCAGTACGTAAGCTCGAATCCGCCAGCCAGCCAGTCGGGAGACACCCTGAGCTGGTCGTTGGGGAACATCGCCGCCGGAGATTCGACGAACGTAACCGTGGCGCTGCAGGGCGTGGTGGTTGGAACTCACACCAACACGGCCACCGCCGAATCGGGACGCTACGCCGGAACGGATTCCTGGACCACCGAAGTGTTCGCCGGCGACCTGTCTGTTGCCAAGACTGGCCCCAGCGAAGTGGCGTTGGGCGATGTCTTCACCTACACGGTTACCGTCACCAACAACGGCGACGGCGGCCTATCCGACGTGACGCTGACTGAGCGCCTGCCGGCTGCCTTCTCCTTCGTGGGTGGCTCTCCCGCCGCCACGGACGAGGCCGGCCCCAGCTGGGACTTGGGCGATATGCCGCAGGGCGATTCCCGAGTCATTCAGGTCGAGGTCAAGGCCGATCAAATCGGCAGTCACACCAACGCCGTTGACGTCGCTTCGACCGACGGACCAACCGCAAACGCAACATTCACCACCAACGTGGTGTCGCCATCGGTCACCGTAACCAAGACGGTCACCCCCGAAGAAATTCTGGTGGGAGAGTCAGCCGTATTCACCATCGTTGTTAGCAACGACGGCGACGGCGCGGCTAGCAACGTCGACGTTCTGGACGCGCTGCCGGTTGGCTTGACTCAGACTTCCGGCGCGCTGCTCAGCGACGTTATTCACACGATCCCGTCAATCGCGCCCGGAGCCACCCAAACCTTCACGATAGGCGTCAGAGCCGATGTCGCTGGAACCCACAGGAACACCGTTACCGTGTCCACCGGCGATGAATCCAACTCCGACGAAGCTATCTTGGTGGTCCTCCAGCCGATGGTGTCCATCGAAAAGACCGGACGGGGCGCGCTCTATACCGGCCAGGTGGCAACGTACACCCTGACGGCCAGCAACCCCGGCGCGGCCGCTCTGACCGGCGTCGTAATCTCCGACACCTTCCCCGGTGAGCTGTCCTACGTGAGCAGTACCGGCAACGGAACTGAGGCCAACGGCGTGGTCACCTGGCCCGCGGTGGACTTGGCGGTTGGCGAAAGCCACTCCGTTACCGTTACCTTCCGCGGCGACACCGCAGGCAGCGTCACCAACACAGCCTCCGTGCGGGCCGATCAAGATACCAGTGACGAAGATTCGCTGGGCATCACGGTCATACCCGCCGCCGGCGCTGATATCGACATCGTGGACAATCCCGACCCGGCGATTGTTGGGGAGACGATTACCTTCACCGTCACAGTGGACAACCAGGGTTCAACCGCTCCGATGACCAACGTCCAGGTTACGGTAACTCTGGCGGAACAGTTTGACATTGAGGACGCCGGCGACGGCGCAATCTCCGGCAACGCCGTCGACTTCTACCTCGCTTCACTGGGAGCAGGGCAGCAGCATACCTTCGTGATCACCGCTGAGGCTACTGCGGCAGGAGCCGCCGAAACCACGGCGCAGTTGACTTACGATGAATTCGGTGGAGCCAACAGCAAGACCCAAGGCACCACGATAATCGAACCGTAACCACTGCAAAAGCAGGAGGAACAATACCGCATCATCCGGAGCGGCCGCCGTACAGCGCGCCGCTCCGAATTTATCGCGTCCATCCACACGCCGCCAACGGTTAGCCAAGCGAGCCCATGAACCTTCCGCTACCCAACGTTGCCATATCAGTGCTGTTCGAAGCGTTGGAGAGCGACGGCGACGCTCCACCCACGGATTGGCTGGCGGCCTCCGTCCGTCACGGTCTCGCCCAAATCCTCGAGCCCAGCGCCTCAGGGCAAGTTAGCCTGCTGATCACCGACGACGCGACGGTGCGGGCGCTCAACCGCCAGTATCGAGGCTTGGACGAAACCACTGACGTTTTGTCCTTCTCCGCCGAACACGCCGGACACTGGGAGGGCGTGGAACTTGCGCCATCTCCCACGCCAGACCATGGAGAAATCGAGGCTCACGAAAGCCCGGTTTCGGCCAGCCACCACGGTGATCGCGATCTGGCAATCCCTTCCGTGCCGTCTCCATCTGACTGGCAACCAGATTGTGGCGACGCGGGCGACCCCACCCGCGACCGACCATCGCCCGCCCTGGCGCGCGAAGTTCCCGGCGAGGTCGAGCCGTACTTTCCCATCCCTGATGCAGAGCCACCGCCCCTGGGCGACATCGTAATCTCTTTGCCCCAAGCCAAGCGGCAGGCCGAGCAACAGGGGACGTCGCTGTGTCGAGAGCTGGCGTTGCTGTTGGTCCACGGCGCGTTGCATCTGCTGGGACACGACCACTATGACCAGGAGGAGCGGGCAGCGATGCAGAATCTGGAACGGATCGCGTTGGCTCGAATCTTCGGGGATCGCGAGGCGTGAACCATGCGGATGCGGCGAAAAGAGTTCGAGCGGCAGGTGTTGTCGGCTTATCAGCAGCTACCTGAATCAGCTCTGGCCACCCTGGATGAAGGCAACATCGACATAGTGGTCGAGGACCGCCCTGGGCCAGAAGCCGAAGGGGCCATGTCCGATGTGCACGATGCCCACCATGCCCACTCAACCGTGTTAGGCCTGTACGTGGGGGTGCCGCTCGTCGAGCGCTACGATGGCCAACCCCCGCTTCCCGATTGCATCTACATATACCGTCGCCCCATCCTGGAGGTTTGCGATTCTTACGACGCAGTGGTGGAGGAGATTCGCGTCACGTTGCTCCACGAAATTGGGCATTACCTCGGCCTCTCAGAGCAAGATCTGGAACGACTCGGTTACGGCTGAGTTGCCGGGTGGCTCGTGGTCAGACCGCCTAGCCTGGTTCATCGGCTCCGGTTGCGGTAGCGGATTGTCGCCCCTGGCTCCGGGTTCGGCGGGATCGCTGGTTGCGGCGGCGCTGCTTTACGCCATGTCGTTTGCCATTCCCAGCGGATGGGGAGCCTGGCCGGGCATGTTAGGCATAGGGTTGCTGTCGGTCGGCGGTCTCGCGGTTGGCGTCTGGGCGACTGGACGGATGTCCACTCCTAACAACCCCGACCCAGGCAGCGCGACCTGGGACGAATTCGTGGGGATGTGGCTGACCTGCCTGTTCATCCCCTGGGGTTCTCCCGTTTGGCTGGCCATCGCCTTCCTGGTGTTTCGCGCGCTGGACGTTCTGAAACCATGGCCTTGCCGTCGCCTGGAGACGTTGCCGGCAGGTTGGGGCATCATGCTTGACGACGTGGGCGCCGGGGCGTGGGGCGCCCTGTTGATGGTCATCCTCCATAGCGTCGTTGTCGCCCTGGGAATCGCGTAGCGACACTACCGGGATGGCTTCCGTTCGCCGCGAACCGGGCGTGCGCCAGTCGCCGGCGGTGGGCAAACGTCTTATTGATGACCCGAAAACAATTTGCTAACGTAGTGATCGACCCCCCATCCTGTTTAGACGGATGGGCAGCGAGCCGGCCCCTGTGGCCGGTTCCGCATTTTTGGGATTTCCGTTTGAGGAACCTCCATGCCGGAAAGGGTCGCCTACATGGACGGGATCAATTTTTGCTACGGCGCTGTCAGAAACCCTACCGATTTGAAATGGCTGAATCCGCAAACGATGCTGAGGCGTCTGTTGCCAGACCCAAGCGCCGGTACACAGTGGTAGTTGACGGCCCGCGCCACAGCGTTCGTGACCAGCATAGGAAACCGTGGCGACACGGCGCCGGCCGCTCAGCGGTTGTAATTGGTGGTGTCGGCGACAGCGTCATAGTCCTCTCTGGACAGCCAGTGACACCAGATGTTGCGGTCACGCGATGCTAGCCGTCGATGTCCGTCCCAAGCAGATACCGCAACGTGGCGGGAGCCTGCATAGCGTTGCAGCGTAAAGTCCAAAGCCGGGGTTAAATCGGTGTCGGTGGACATAATCACGCCAACATCGTAAAGTCCGTCGATTGCCATGGAGACAAAGTCTATACTCAAGGCTACATCAATGCCCTTTTCCTGCGGTGGCAGGCCGGTCCGGCGCGGCGGATAACGCAAAGGCCGCCAGATAACGTTCACACCATCTGCTTCCCAACGAGCGCACTGCTTCATATGGGCAGCGTAGGTCCTGAACTCCCGAATTGGGTCAGGGCGTCCCGTATAAACCCTCACTTCTGACAGGAGGCATTCTCTCCCACCGGGGCCACCCCGGCCTGCAATTGTTTCGCCAACGCTTTTTGGGCTGAACTGCCCGTGGACCGATGGTCCGCCGCTAGGGAAGAAGCTATCCCGCGCGCCGCGATAAGCGTTCTGGGCGTCAATGAACAGGACAAGCCTTAAAGGTTCGAGCATGGCAGGATTGTGAAGGTCTCCAAACAATACCGCTCGCCACTTTCCGTGCCTCAAGGGACGGGAAGGGCGAGCAACATTGGCTTCATGCTAGCCCATATCGCGCTCTTTGTCAACCGTGAGGCGCCCCCGCTACGCCGCCGGCGGTTTTGCGATATACTGCGGCCATCCAACGGCGACGTTCCGCCGCGCCCATTGCGCTCGGGTGGCCGCCGAACCCGGAGGGTACCTGAATCATGCTGGACTTGATTATTCGCGGCGGCCAGGTCGTCACGCCATGGGGCGTGGGAGACTGGGACGTCTGCATCCAGGGCGAAAAGATCGTCGCCATCACCGCTCCCAACGCCATGACTAGCGGTTCTGAATCAGATCAGGTAGGCCGTGTCATTGATGCCACCGGCAAGGTCGTCGTGCCAGGCGGTATCGAACCCCACGCCCACATCGACGCGCCCATCATGGGGCCGGGGAACCTGCGCACCGCGCCGCCGGAACAGGTCAGCCGCGCCGCGCTCTTCGGTGGCACCACCACCCTGCTGGACTTCGCCATTCATCACCCCGGCAACACGCTGGACGAGGCGATACAGGAGCGGACCAATTCCTGGCGCGGCAATTCCTACGCCGATTACGCACACCACCTGATGCTACTGGGGGAAATTCCCCAGCGCACCCTGGAATCCCTCCACGAATACATTGAGGGCGGCTGGTCCAGCATCAAGATCTTTACCACCAACATCCGGCCGCCGGAGTTGTCGGGGGAGCCGCGCAAGGTGGGGATGGGCCACCTTCACGACCTGATGGAGGTCATCCAGCGCAACGACGCCATGCTGTTGGTCCACTCGGAGGACGACGACATGGTGCAGTACATGTACGAAAAACTGCAGCGTGAGGAGCGGAACGAGTGGTGGAACATGCCGCTGGTGCACAGCAACGAGTCGGAGGACGTATCGTTCCGGCGAGTGCTGCGGGTCGCCGAATGGACCGGCGCGCCGGTGTACTTCGTGCACGTGAGCGCGCGCGAGGGCATCAACGCCATTGGCGAGGCGCGCAATCGGGGCATTCCCGCCTACGGTGAAACGCTGCACAACTACGCCTGCTTCAACGCCAACAACTACAAGGAAGAAAACGGGATGAAGTACCACACGTACCCGTCCCTCAAGTCGCCGGAAGACGCCGCCATGCTCTGGAAAGGCATTGCCTGGGGCGGTTTGCACACCATGGCCACCGACGAATACTGCACGGACTGGAACCTCAAGATTCAGGGCAAATCAGTGCGCGACGTCACCGGCGGGCACAACGGCGCCGAGACCCGGGTGGGCATAACCTACAGCGAGGGAGTGTCCAAGCGCGGCATGTCGTTGCAGCGTTTCGTGGATGTCACGTCGGCCAACTGCGCCCGCATCATGGGCCTGTACCCGCGCAAGGGCGCGCTGGCGCCGGGTAGCGACGCCGACATTACCCTGATTGACCCGTCCATCAAGAAGCGGCTCACCATGGACGATTTCCACATCAGCGACTACAGCATTTGGGAAGGCTTCGAGATCGAGGGCTGGCCGGTGATGACCATCATGCGCGGCGCTGTGGCGGTGGAGAACGGTCAACTGCACGCGCCGGCCGGCTTCGGCCAGTGGATCCCCCGCAAGATTGATCGAGAGGTTACCAACCGCCCCATCGGGTAGACGCCAAGCGCAGACCACGCGGCCGTTCGGGCCGGCCCGTACGGCCGCTGGGCGTGGTCGGCCAGATTGCGGCGGTTGACCCGCAATCAAATACGAAGCGTCTCAATGTGCCGAGCCCCCCGGCCATGGCGGACGCAGGGCCGTAATATTGTGGCAACGCCCACGACGAACCCGGCACGTGGGACGGAGCAGGCCAACTTGCGCTTGGGCGCCGGCTCGGCCTATACTTCCGCATCAGCATCATTTGGGAATTCAGCGCCACCGAGCGCCGCAACCCGCAGGATCCCAGTCCCCCAGCCTTGGTAGTCGCAATTGTCAGAAGCCGACACAACAGCGTCACGTCCGCTGGTTACGCCCTCTGAGTCACTGGAGGGCGTTCGTGTCGTGTGGCCAGAGGTGGATAGGGCGCCCTACTGCGCCCGGAAACTGACCGCCTTTAGACCTGAAGTTAGCAGGGCTGAACCGCCCTGTCTGGGAGAGGCCACGGCAGCGGCCCTTTGGCTTGCCCAGGGTAGAGTCCCGCGCTGATGCGGATCCGGCGACCCAAAATATTCTACGGCTGGTGGATCGTACTGGTCAGCCTGATCGCCGATGGGATGAAGCACGGCAGCTTCAACCGCGGGTTCACCGTCTTCTATGTCCCCGTAGAGAACGACATTCTCTTTCCCGGAAGCTTGCTCGGTTTCAATGCTCAAAGCCGCACGATGTTGGGGCTGGCCGAAGGACTAGGCCGGTTCATGGGCGGAGTACAGGGTCCGCTGATGGGATATTGCACCGACCGCTATGGCCCGCGGGTGATGCTGGCCTTTGGCGGCCTCATGTCCGGGCTGGGTTTCATCCTGATGGCTCGCACGACCAACTTCTGGTGGTTCCTGTTCGTGTTCGTGGTGTTCCTGTCGGTGGGATTCAGGTCGGGATACAACAACGCCTCCATTGCCGCGGTGAATAACTGGTTCCGTCGCCGGCGGGGGCTGGCGATGTCCGTGGTCAGCATGGGCAACGGACTGGGCGGCGCGTCGGCATACCTGGTTGGCCTGCTCATATTCTTGGTGGGCTGGCGGGACGCCTGCACGATCCTGGGAGTCCTGATCTTGGCGGTGGTCATTCCGTTGTCTTACTTCCTGCGCCGCGCGCCGGAAGAAATGGGCCAGTTGCCCGATGGCGACCCGCCAGAACTTGCCGAAGCGCCTGCCGCGGTACAGCGAAGGTCCACGCCGCGCCGTCTCAACCAACTTGGGGACACTGACTTCCGGGCCGGCGAAGCGATGCGCACGCCATCCTACTGGCTGCTGGTAATGGCCACGGGTTTCCGAAATATCGTACACGCCGGCGCCTCGTTCCTGATGGCTCCGCTGATCATCTGGTTCCTTGAGGCCGGGGCGCCGGTTGATCCCACTACGGCGTTGGGTCAGCGCAACATCATCATCGCGGCCGGCTTCGTCAGCGCGTTTTCCTTCGCCAACATGGTTTTCAACCCCTGCGTCGGGTGGCTAGGCGACCGGGTGGACCGGCGCAAGCTCAGCGCGGCGTGCATGGTGTCAGGGGCCCTGGCGATGGGTTCCCTGGTTACCCATAGCGGCGAAATCTGGCAGGTGGCGCTGTTCGTCCTGTTGCTGGCCTTCGCCGAGAGCGCTAATCCGCTGAACTGGGCCATCATGGGCGACTTCTTCGGGCGACGCGCCTACGCCACTCTGCGCGGTTGGCAACACCTGCCCGACCAACTAGCGTCGATGTGGACGGCAATGTGGATGGGCGCCATCTACGACTATACCGACAGTTTCTACTGGGCGCTCTTCCCGTTGGTACTGCTTTACATCGCTGCCGCCATCGGCTATTGGTTCTTGCCGCGTCCGCGACTGCCTAGGCGTCTGCGGCTGCAACAGGAGCGCGAGTTGGCGCGACAATCCCGGGCGGAGCGGGTGGCTCCGCAGCCAGCGGACTGACCGGACGCGCCGTCAGCCGGGGCGCCCCTGGTCAGAGGCCGCGCGCCGTTGAACGTTCGTGCAGCCGGCGTCGCGAAAGACGGCCCGCGCCGTGATTTGCGGCAATGATAAACGGCATTGCGAACCCCGCGCGGATCCGAGCGCGCAACTTCAATAGCCACGAGCGTGGGCGAAGGCCCAGAGGGTACGTCAGAGTCGCCGAAGACTTCGCCAACGCAGAGCTGGGGGACGCCCCAACCGACGGGCCAACGTTGGGCGCTGCGGGCCCGTCAGTAAGCCGCCGTCAGGACTTCCATGATCGGGCCGGCGTCGATGACTGTTTTGGGGTTGGTGCTCAGACTGCGGTCCTGCAAGGTGGCGGTGGCGATGTATTCCAGGCCATCTTCCGGGACGCCGACCTCCCGCAAAGTGCGCGGCAGGCCCAACTCTCGGCACAGTTCGTCCACCGCATCCGCCGCGGCGAGTCCGGCCTCCTCATCGGTCATAGCGGAATTCGCCACGCCGATGGCCTCGGCGATGAGACGCTGCCGGTCAGCGCAGGCGTCAAGGTTGTAGCGCATGGTGTGGGGCAGCAGGATGGCGTTGGCTTCGCCGTGAGGCACGTCGTACAGGCCGCCCACGTGGTGGCAAGTGGCGGTGTTGAGGCCCAGGCCGCCGAAGGATGCCAGCGATGCCATGGCGCAGGCGGTCTTGACGGTCAGCAGCGTGTCGATGTCGCCGTCCTTGCAGCGCGGAAGGTTCTCAAATAGGAGGCGGATGGCGTGCAGGGCCATGCCGTCGCCGATGGGGTTGCGCCCGGTGGAATAGACCGTCTCGACGGCGATGCGCAACTGCCCGATGGCCGTGGACACCAGGATGCGCAGGGGCGTGGTCGCCAGGGCCTTCCCGTCGATGACCACGGTGCGGTGGGTCACGCCATCCCCAGCGATGCTCAACTTGCGGCCTTGTTGGTGATCGGTTATGCCGCCGCCGCCGCGACTGAACTCGGCGCAACCCATGGTGGTGGGTACGCTGATGATGGGGAGCTTGGGAGCTGGCGTGGGCGGGACGATAATTTTGTCGGGCGGCTCGAAAATGATGGCATAGTCGCGAATGTCGCCACCCTCGGCCAGCAGGGTGGCGATGGCCTTGGTGGTGTCGTGAGTGCTGCCACCGCCGACGCTGATGAAGACGTCGGGCCGCGTTTCCTGGGCCATGGCGGCGCCGGCTTCAACGGTCTCCACGGGGGAGTGGGGAGCCACGCCTGAGTAAACGCCCACGTAGCGGGAACCCAGGGCATCTTGCACACGGGGCACTACGTCGCATGAACTGAGTATGGTGGGGCCGCAGGTGATCATGGCGCGGCCTCCGCCCAGACTGTCCACCACCGCCGGCAATCCTGCGATGGCCGCCTCGGAGCACACAATGTCCTGGCGGAGTGGGTTGTAACGATACTGAAGTGTTGAAGGCGTCATGGAGATGTCTCCCGATTTTCAAATGAATAGGGAGCGAACCAACATTCGCTCCTGGCATTCCTATTGATTCAGGCCGCGCTGCATTCCGCGCAGGTAGCCGGCCTGGCCTCCGTGCTGGTTGACTTCCCAGATGAGCAGACGGAACATGTCGGCCAGAGCCATGCGCTCCCCGCGGCGGTTGGTCATCTCGGTGTTGACCAGGGAATCGTCGTCGTGCTGGCTGAGGAAATGTAGCAAGTTGTTGCGGGCGGCGTCAGCGTATTCCATGAGCAGAGCCTTGTCGGGACACTTCCAGTTGGTCAAGTCCTCGACGGTGTACCCGAAGCCGACGTTCATCGGATCAGGGGCGAAGCCGAGGCGTTGGGCCCACTCGCGCGCGTAGAGTTGCTCATCCTGCTTGGCCAGCGATTGAACCCACATGTCCAAGGCGCGCCCGTAATGCCAGACTATGAAGCCAATGGAGTGGCACTGATCGTTGGGAGTGAACTCGATCTCTTCCTGCGTCAGGCCGTCCACATAGCGGACCAACCATTCCCAGTTGTTATCGAAAGACTGTTGGATGAACTCTCTCAACGCCATCACGGTCCTCCTGGCCATTGCCAATCTGAGGCAAGGGCGCGCCGGCATATATCCGCCCAGAGCATCGTCACGTCGTCCAAACCGGTGGGCGCTTTTCCAGGAACGCCGTTATTCCCTCCCTGGCGTCGTCGGTCTGGAGGTTGTCCACCATGACCTTGCTGGCGAACCGGTAGGCCGAAGGGCGATCCATCTCGATCTGCTGGTAGAAGGCAGCCTTGCCCAAAGCCAGAGTGTCCGCGCTGGCGGCGGCGATTTGGCGAGCCAACGCCATCACTTGATCCTCCAGTTCCGCCCCGGGCGCAATGCGGCTGATGAGGCCAAAGTCCAGCGCTTCCTGGGCCGAGATGGGCTGGCCGGTAAGCAACATCTCCATGGCTTTTTTGGGCAGTACGGATCTCGCGACGGCAACGCCCGGCGTGGTGCAGAACAAGCCGATCTGCACTCCAGGAGTGGCAAAGGCGGCGGTCTCTGCGGCGACAGCGATATCGCAGGTTGCGACCAACTGGCAGCCGGCGGCGGTAGCCAGCCCCTGCACCTGGGCGATGACCGGTTTGGGCAGCAGGCGAATGGCCTCCATGACGCGGGTGCAGGCCTCGAATACCGCAGCGTAGTCCTCTGCGTCGCCGTTGACCAATTCGTTCAGGTCATGGCCGGAGCTGAACACTGGGCCCTCGGAACGGATGACGACAACCCGGGCCGCGGGGTCGTTGGAGATCCCGTCCAGCGATTGTTCCAGGGCCGCCAACGTGACGGAGGAGAGCGCGTTGCGTCGGTTCGGGTTCGTCAGCGTTAGGACAGCAATGCCGTCTTGCGTACAGTTGTAATCAACCGTCATCGGTTCAACCTCGTGCGGGCGGTTCGGGCCTGAGCGTTAACCAAGGTGGCAACGGTTATGGCGTTGCCTGGTGATTGCGTTACCGGCTGAAGGGAAGTATTGACATCTCAATCCACGCCTTGCGGGTGGATATGCACCATGGCGCCAACATCGCCGGCCTCCAGCCCAAGTTCAGGCACATCAACTGTGACCCCAATGGCGCCGTGTTCGTTGATCATATTCGCCTTTGCGCTCAGCAGCGCGATAACCGGAACGGGAGTATCAAACGGCCGCGGCAGTATTACGGGCGTGGGTAACATCTTGCCCGGTTACGGGGCGGGCCTGATCCCGTTCGACCGTTGCCACGGCAATTGTGTTGCCGTCCAGCGAGAAAAATTCCACCTCGTAGGCAACGTGGCCCGGGTGGATGTGTACGATAGCGCCAACGTCTCCTGCCTTGAGTCCTTTTTCGGGGATGTCGGTCGTAAGCGCGATGCGTTCGTGTTCCAAAAGCATACTCACCTCTCAATTGGGTACGCGGAAACGAGTCTGGGTTCAGCAATGCCGGAGTTGATCATCCAAACTGATCGCACGTGTGGGTCGAGACCATCCGGGGTTTCCATGATGCCTTCGACAACATACTTGGCACCGTACTGAGACGTTTCGACCCTTGCAACGTCATGACTTGCGCCGTGCATTTGCAGCGTATGAGCAAACTGCTGCCAGTTTTCGCTATCGAACCCGCGATTGATGAAGAACTTCGCCTTATCCTTGCCGTCGGGATGTTCCAGCGATAGCAGGTAGTTGACTGCTTTCGCGCGTTCAACACAGGCTTGGTCGGCGTTGGGCAGTCTCTCGCTCAGCCACGCGGCAGACCCAAACCCCGGCTGGCGATGATGTTGCGCTGGACTTCGCTGGTTCCGGCGGCGATGGTGTGGGAGAAGGCGCGGAGCCAGTGTTCCTGCATGTCGGCTGCCATGGGCGTCCACTTGGCGTCGCGCAGGCCGCCGTACATGCCCATCACTTCGAGACACGACGCGGTTGTGCGCTGCACGGTTTCGCTGCCGAACACCTTGGACATGGAAGCTTCCTTGTTGGGAACCAGGCCCTCCCCCTGCATCCAGGCCACGTTGTAGGCGATCAGGCGCGCGACTTCGCATTCGATGTAGCGGTCGGCCAGGGCGTTGCGAACCCAGGGTTCCTGGCTGAGCGGCCGGCCGTTGCGCGAGACGCCGTCCGCCCACTGGCGGGTATCGTCCAGATGCCGGCGGGCGGCCGCTGAGTAGTCGATGCCGGAACGTTCAAAGTCCAGCAGGGTGACGGCAACGTACCACCCCCGGTTCTCCTCGCCGACGATGTTGCGAGCCGGAACGCGCACGTTGTCGAAGATGATCTGGTTGAATTCATGCCGTCCGCCCATGTTGATGATGGGACGAACCTCGATTCCTGGAGTCTTCATGTCCACCAGGAAGAAACTGATGCCCCGATGTTTGGGCGCGTCGGTGTCGGTGCGGGTCAGCAGCATGATCCAGTCGCCCCGGTGTCCCATGGAGGTCCAGATCTTGCTGCCGTTGATGACGAACTCATCGCCGTCGCGGATGGCGCGAGTGCTCAGAGAGGCCAGGTCGGAACCTGATTCGGGTTCGCTGTAACCCTGGCACCACTGGACTTCGCCTTTGGCCACGGGAGGGAGGTGCTCTGCTTTCTGTTCGTCGGTGCCATGAATCATCAGGGTGGCGCCCATCATGCGAACGCCGAAATTGTCACGCCCGGGGGCGCGGTGGTAGGTCATGGCCTCGTTGAAAATGGCGGTGCGCACTGGCGAGGCCTTTTGCCCGCCGTATTCTTCCGGCCAGTGCATGGTGAGCCAACCGCGGTCGGCCAACTTGCGCCGCACGTCTAGGGTGCGTTGCCAGTTTTCTTCGCCGGCGCCTCGTTCGCCCAACTCCCATTCGGGGGCGTATTCCTCGGAGATGAACTGTTGCAGGTCGCTATGGAAAACAGCGTCCTCGGTACTGAACTGGAACTCCATGGTAGTGATCTCCTGGTAGCGCGGGGCGCAACGGGCGCGCTGGTGAGACTATACTGATGTGTAGGAGCGTTTGACAATCAGGCCGACCAGCGCATTGTCCTAGCATGTGTCGAGCCCTACCCTAATTTTTATGGCGGCCCGATGGCTGCGGGGCGCCGGCCCATCTTATCACGTTCGGGGATCACATTTGGCTATAACCGCTGCCGGGACCGCGGGTATCGTCAACGCCCCAACCGCGACCCTCGCTGACCCAGCCAAATTCCAGCAGGATTTGCTGGCTATAGCAGACCCGGCCAGTGACGTTGTCCACGGGTTCAGATGCGAGGAGCAACGTAGCCTTGGCGAGCAGATCGGACGGTTCGCCCCGAGGATCGTCCATCCCTTCGACCAGATGATGGAACACGGTTCCCGGAGTGGGAACCACCAGAGATGGCGCCACCGCAGTCACCGAGACTCCGTACTCGTACACCTCTTGAGCCAAGCCTTGGGTGAACCGTTCCAGCGCCGCTTTTTCGGCCCCGTAACAGGTGCCGTTGTTGGCCGGCGTGGTGTACGGGCCACGACCCGGTCCAACCGCCGAGCCTGACGATATGTTGACGATACTGCCGGTTCGGCGTTCTATCATGTCGGTCAATACCAATTGACTGAGGATGAACGGAGCGTGGAAGTTGACCGCCCATGAGCGCATCCACCGGTTGATTGGAAAGTCTTTAATGGGCAGATAATAGGTGAGGGCGGCGTTGTTCACCAATACGTCCACGGGGCCGTAGATGCGTCGCGCCTCCGACACCAGCATTTCGCAATCTTCGGGTAGCGAGATGTTTGCTGCCACTGGCGTAGCCTCGCCGCCGGCGTCGTTGATGTCCGCCACGGTTTTGGCAAGCGAACCTTCCAGCGGGTGGTCGCCCTCGTTGACGGTTCGGGCGGCGCAGATGACGCGGGCGCCTTCAGCGGCGAAGAGGCGGCTGATTTCAGCGCCGATGCCGCGGCTGGCTCCGGTAACGATGGCGGTTTTTCCTTCGAGTCGGGGCATGTTGAGAGTTCCTCTTTGGGGTCAAACTGGAGCTTCGTTCGTGTCGCCGTGGTGAAATGGGGGCGGCTCTGTGAAAGACGCGCCTTCCCGCTCTGCGGCGAGGCGACGCCGATTCCAAGCGTCCCACGCGCGGTTTGCCTGATCACGGCCTTCTTCCAAGCCTTCTTCGCGGCCCGCATGGCGGCCCTCCTCACGGCCTTCCTCACGGCCTTCCTCACGGCCCTGTTCGCGATAAAGAGCCTTTCGCAATTCTGCCAGTACCATCGGTTTACGGCTCAGCAATTTCTTCGTTGGCGTCGGCTTGGTGCGAAGGCGGCGGCTCTGTGAACGGCCTGCCTTCCCGCTCTGCGGCGAGCCGGCGCCGATTCCAAGCGGCCCAGGCGCGATTTGCCTGATCACGGCCTTCCGTCCGGCCCGCCTGGCGGCCCTCCTCACGGCCCTCTTCGCGGCCCTCTTCGCGACCTTCTGCGCGATAAAGGGCCTTTCGCAATTCTGCCAGTACCATCGGTATGCCCTCCATGATTCCGAACGCCGCCGGTAGCGCGATACCGACGGTGATGGCTGCCGAAACAATGGTGATTATAACAATTTCAGGCCAGCTCGACGGCGTATCTTCCACGGTCAATATCCGAGCGTAGGTCAACAGCGCCGCCAGCAAGGCCCAAGCCAGGTAGAATGCGAGCAGTATCCGTCCACTGCGGCGAGCCAGCACGTCAAACAGACCACGCCGGGCGTCGCGTGGCGGCTCAATTTTGGCGGTCGCGCTAGCCATCCAAAAGGTCGGACAACAGCGCTTCGTTCATGGCGAAACTTTCGGATTCGCTGGGGAAGGCGCCGGACCGGACATCTTCGACATAACGGCGGAACGCGACGCCGATGTCGTCGCTAAGGGTGGCGTAGCGTCGGGCATGTTTCGGCTGAAAGTCGGCGAACAGGCCGAGCATATCGTGAAATACTTGAACCTGGCCGTCGCAGCCAGGGCCGGCCCCGATACCGATGGTGGGTATGCTGAGGCGTTCGGTGATGGCTTTGGCCAGCGGGCTGGGCACGCATTCCAACACCACTGAATACGCTCCCACGCCTTGCAACGCCATGGCGTCGTCCAGCAGGCGCCGGGCCGTGGCGCGGGTGCGTCCCTGCACTCGGTAGCCGCCCAATGCATTCACCGATTGTGGGGTGAGACCAATGTGTCCCATCACCGGAATGCCGGCATCCACGATGCGGCGTACGGTGTCGGCGACGGCGACGCCGCCTTCCAGCTTGACCGTATGGGCGCCGCCTTCCTGCATAAGACGGCCGGCGTTGCGCAGGGCCTCTGTGGCGTCCACTTGGTAGGCCATGAACGGCAGGTCGGCGACAATCAGGGCGTTGGACGCTCCGCGGCTCACCATGCGGGTGTGGCGCACCATGTCGTCCATGGTGACGGGTATGGTGGAATCGTAGCCAAGCACAACCATCCCCAAGCTGTCCCCGACCAGTATTATGGGAATGCCGGCGTTATCGGCGATGCGCGCCGCCGTGTAGTCATACGCGGTGACCATGGGGATTTTCTCCCCGTCCCGCTTCATCTGGGCCAGCTTTCGAATGTTGGTTGCCATGACGATGGAATTGTAGCAGGTATTGCAATTATTTTCGTCTTCGTCGGTCCCGGACGCGGTGAGTTGCGATTTTGGAACGCTGCCCGGCGTGACGCTGCGTCATGCGCGACATGTCCCGTCTCCAGGGAACCACGCCCGCACGCAATCCGCGTCTGGACATGGAATTGGGGTGAACTGATCGAGCGCCCGTCCGTTTCGCTTACCGGCGGCTTGGTTGAATGCAACCGAACCGTTGGTATTGCCTGGACATCGCCACGTTCAACGACGAACGCCCCGCAAAGTCGGTCCGGCGCTGGTGGTTCACCACAGCTGAGTAGAGGCCTTACAACTGGACGGTTTGTATTGGGCGGATACCACCCGCTCTTTCGGTTCTCGGCTACAGATCCCACGTAGCGGTCGGCCCGGAGTTCGGAGTGGCCGTGATGCGAGTGCATGGATCGATGTTGCCGCGTTTGGGGATGGCAGCGTTCCCTGGTTTCATTTCGTTTTCGTTGGGGTTGTGGTCGATTAACGATCTAGGGCCATCGCCCCGCCACATGATGTCCCGCTCTGTCAAGCGTCCGGATGCCTTCCGCTGGCCAACCGCTCCGGCGTCATGACCATCGTAACGGAACGTCCGATCAGCACAACCTGGTTAACAGGAACACTCCGGCGGCCAGGAATATGAGGAAGCCTAATACGTCGGTGAACGAGGTGACGAGAACCGCGGACGATACCGCCGGATCGACGCCGAGTCGGCGCAGCAAAAGCGGAACCCCGGCCCCCGCCAGCGCCACCAGCAGGTTGCCAACCACTGCGACCCCCAGCGCCGCGTCGAGACCCGGACTACCCTTCCAGACCCAACCCAGCGCGCCGGCCAGCGCCGCCCGAGCCATGCCGTGGAACAGGCCCAGGAGCGGCTCCCGCCTCAGCAGGCGCAGGCTGGACTCCGCGGGCGCTTCGCCGATCGCCATGCTCCGCACCACCAGGGTAACCGTTTGGGTTCCGGCGATGCCCCTGTCCGGCTACCACCGGCAGGAATACGGCCGGTATGGCGATGGCGGCGACGGAACTCTCAAACAGGTTGACCACAGCGGCGTCGCTCACGGAGTATGACGCCGATAGCTATTCCAGCCTGGCTGCGCTTTCTGGGTCGGTCCGGCGATTCATGGTGCGATTCCTGCGCGCGACCGACTCACGATGCGCGTCGGCCTATATGGTTTGTTTGAGTCTGACGGCGAGGGATCTGGTTAGACCGGGAACGGCGGCGATGTCCTCTACGGAGGCTTCCTTGATGCCCTGCAGAGAACCGAAGCGTCGCAGCAGCATCCGTTTGCGCTTGGCTCCGATCCCGGTGACCATGTCCAGGGGCGATTTCAGGCTACCTTTGGAGCGGAGGTTGCGGTGGAAGGTGATGGCGAATCGGTGCGCTTCGTCCCGGATGCGCTGCATTAGATAAAGCGCCTGCGAGTTCCGTGGCAATACGATGGGCTCCGGCGCGTGCGGCACGAATATCTCCTCGTTCTCCTTGGCCAGGGAGCAGAGGGGAATCTGCTCCAGACCCAGGTGCAGCATCACCTCTTGGGCGGCGGATAGATGTCCCTTGCCGCCGTCGATGACCACCAGGTCGGGCATCACCCCCCAGGTGTCCACCTTGCCGTCTGGGTCTGGGCTCTCGATGGCCTGGCTAAGCCGCTTGAAGCGTCGGGAGAGCATCTCTTTCATGCTGGCGTAATCGTCAACGCCATCCACCGCCTTGATTTTGAATCGCCTGTAGTCTCGGGTGCGCGGTTTGCCGTCGTCGAATACGACCATGCTGCCGACCAAGTTGCTGCCCTGGATGTGCGAGATGTCATAGCATTCCATGCGTACTGGCAAGGCTGGCAAGCTGAGTTCCTCCTCCAATTCGGCCAGGGCTCCCTGAACCGCGTCGGAGCGATTTAGCCACTTGACGCGATGCTGGGCAAGACCCTCCACCGCGTTCTCGGCAACGACCTGAACCAGCTTGCGGTTTTCGCCGCGCTGGGGCCGATAGAGGCGAACCGCGCCGCCGCGCCGGTCGCGCAGGAAATCTTGCAGCAATCGGGCGTCGGCCTCCGGAGGGTCGTGCTGGATCAATATGGTGGGCGGGATCTCCAGCGCGGTGGCGTAGAACTGCTGCACGAACTGGGCGATGATGGCGCCGGGTTCGTCGTCATCGGGTCCTTCCATGAAGAAGTGGTCGCGCCCGACCAGCTTGCCCCGTCGGATGAAGAACACCTCAACCCACGCCTCTCGGATGCGCGAGTCGGGGTCTGCGACGGAAACGGCGATGGCGTCCAGATCGGCGATGCGACCCGAGTCCACCTTGACGGTGCGCTCCTCTTCGAATTTCTGGATCGCGGCGACCTGATCGCGCAAGGCCGCGGCGCGCTCGAATTCCAGGGATTCCGCGGCGCGTTCCATCTGATCCCGGAGCTGACCGGTCACCGCCTCGGTGTTGCCCTCCAGGAACATGATCACCTGCTTGATTACCTCGTCGTATTCTTCGGTTGTGGCCAGGCCAGCGCAGGGACCGACACAGCGGTGGATGTAATATTCCAGGCACGGGCGCGGGTCGGTTCCGGTGATTCTCTTGGTGCAGGAACGGTACGGGAAGAGCTTCTTCACCAGGTCCATGGACTGCCGGACGCTGCCGGCGCTGGCGAAGGGGCCGAAATAGCGAGCGCCGTCGGCGTGGACTCCCCGGGTGATGTACACTCGCGGGAATTCCTCGGCCAGGTCAACCTTCAGGTAGGGGTAGGTCTTGTCGTCCTTGAGGCGAACGTTGAAATAGGGCCGGTGCCGCTTGATCAGGGTGTTTTCCAGGATCAGCGCTTCCGCCTCGGTGTCGGTGACGATGTACTCGAAGTCGGCCAGTTCGCCGACCATCCTGCGGGTTTTGCGATCTAGCCCGGCCGGCGATCCGAAATAGGACCGCAAACGGTTGCGCAGTATCGCCGCCTTGCCTACGTAGATAACCGCCCCGCGGGCGTTCTTCATCAGGTAAACGCCCGGACGTTCTGGCGTCACCAGGAGGCGATGGTCAAATTCGTGCCTGGCCATGGCAGCGCGTCGACGGGCCTAATACTCGACTCAAGCGCCGGCTCTAGAAGCTCGCTTCGAGGCTACACTACGAAGGACACGGCGATCAGGGCCACGAGCAGTACGCCGGCGAAGATCCCGATGCGGGTGATCTCTGATCCCACGTGATTGTAGGCGGCCGGCCGGTCAAAGCGCCGGCCCCGGGGTTGCGTTTCGGGACGGCCTACGGCGCGGCTGACTCCAGCGGGAGCGACGGACGCCACCGCGCTGGGCGCTGCGGGCGGTTCCGCCGCCGCTGATTCAGGTTCCGCTACCGCGGTTGCCCTAGCGTCGGGCACATTGCTGCCGCGGTTGACGGCGCTGCGGCGCCGGCGCAGGTTGTTCTGCCGCGACGCTATTCGTTTGCCTTTGCTTGGCATGGGAGCCTCCGGACGCCGCGACGCCGGAGGGCGTTCGTCAGCGCAGTCTGAAGTCAGTGAGTGAATGTAAACGGCAGACGCTCAGCATGGCCGTTGACATTTATCAATGATACCAGCAAACGCGGCGCGATTGTACGCCGACCCGATAGCGGGTTTATGTCAATGATGGGCAACGTGGACTGGACGTCGCAGGAGCTAGGCGCCTGTCGTCGCTAGCATTTTTCCCTGTCATTGCGAGCGATACTTTACTGTCATTGCGAGCGTTTTCCCCGGTCATTGCGAGCGAAGCGCGGCAATCTCGTCGACCGCCTCCAACGGCGCTCCGCCCCCCGCCGCCCCGGCGGCCGTTCGCCCAGGCGTCGGGATTGCCACGGCCTGCGGCCTCGCAATGACAGTTGGGGGGCGGGCGGCCGTTCGCCCAAGCAACGGGATTGCCGCGTCGCTATCGCTCTTCGCAATGACAGTTGTTGACGTTGCGGGCATTTTTCCCTGTCATTGCGAGCGAAGCGCGGCAATCTCGTCGACCACAGCCGACGGCCGAGGGCGCTCCGGCGGCCGGAGGACGGGCGGCCGTTTGCCCAGGCGTCGGGATTGCCACGGCCTGCGGCCTCGCAATGACAGTTGGGGGGCGGGCGGCCGTTCGCCCAGGCAACGGGATTGCCGCGTCGCTGTCGCTCCTCGCAATGACAGTTGTTGACGTTGCGGGCATTTTTCTCTGTCATTGCGAGCGAAGCGCGGCAATCTCGTAGACCACAGCCGACGGCCGAGGGCGCTCCGGCGGCCGGGGGGCGGGCGGCCGTTCTCCCAGGCATCGGGATTGCCGCGTCGCTATCGCTCCTCGCAATGACAGTTGGTGGCGTTGCGGGCATTTTTTCCTGTCATTGCGAGCGAAGCGCGGCAATCTCGCCGACCACAACCAACGGCCGAAGGCGCTCCGTCGTCCGGGGGGCGGGCGGCCGTTCGCCCAGGCAACGGGATTGCCGCGTTGCTATCGCTCCTCGCAATGATAGTTGTTGACGTTGCGGGCGTTTTTCCCTGTCATTGCGAGCGTTACTTTACTGTCATTGCGAGCGGAGCGCGGCAATCTCGTCGACCGCCTCCGACGGCGCTCTGGCCTCCGCCCCTCCGCCTCAGCCAAAGTTCAGGCCGCCTGAATCATCGTCAGGCTCTGGGATGGCTGCGCTGGTATTCCTTTCGCACGTGGCTGTCGGTGAGGTGAGTGTAAACCTGGGTGGTTGAGATGTTGGAGTGGCCCAGGAGTTCCTGAACATGGCGCAGCGAGGCGCCGTTCTGGAGCAGATGCGTGGCGAAGCTGTGGCGCAGCGTATGGGGCGTGATATCGGAGTCCACGCCTGACTTCTTGGCGGCCGATTTGAGCACGTTCCAGACCCACTGACGGGTCAGACGCTCGCCCCGGTTGTTGATGTAAAGCGCGGTTTCGCCCTTCTTGTTGCTAACCAGATCGGAACGGGCGCCGCCGATGTAATCGCGCAGATTCCTCAGGGCTTCGGGGTACAGATAAACGATGCGCTCCTTGGAGCCTTTGCCCCAGGCACGAATGTACCCTTCCTCGAAGTCGATGTCCTGCACGTTGAGGGCAACCAGTTCACTGACTCGGACGCCGGTGGCGTAGAGCAGTTCCAGGATGCTGGCGTCCCGGCGGCCTTCGGGAGTGCCGGTATCGGAGGCGGCGCTGAGCAGGAGCTTCACCTCATCTTCGGAAATGAACTTGGGCGCGGTTCGTCCCACCCGCGGCGAACCCAAATTTTCCGTGGGGTCTTCGCTGATCAGCTCGTTGGCGCTGAGGTAACCGAAGAAGGAACGAACGGCGGCGACTTTGCGCGCGGTGGTGGAATCCCGGTACCCGCGGTTGTCGCGCAGCTCGCTGATGTAGGAGTTCAGCAGGTCCAAGTCCACCAACCGCCAGGCTTCAGCGTCGTCTTCGGGGACTTTCAGGCATTCTGCGGCGAATTCGCGAAACTGGTTGAGGTCGTTGCTGTAAGCGTCCAGCGTATTCTGCGAAAAGCCACGCTCGACCACCAGGTGCTGTAGGAAGGAATTTACGGTTTCTTTCATAACGTTCACCATCCGCCAGTTGTGCCCCACCTGTAGTGGCGACGAGTCGTCGAACAACATAACTCGGCAGGCCGGATGCTATTATTGTAAATCGTTGGATCCGGGGCCTACTTGGCTACCTGCGGAATTCGACGATTTTTGCGCTCCGGAGCGGTTATGGACCCACTAGGCATAGTTTCCGTGGCCGCACAAGCCGCCACAGCGCTGACCAACGCAACGAGGGCGACGCCCCAGTCGGCAGACCTAACCTTTCTCGCCTACCTGGACCTGTGGATCATCAGCGGCCTGGTATTGCTGGCCGTGGTCGTGGTGGCCGGCAAATTCGCCTGGAGCAAGCTACGGGGACGCGACGAAGGGGAAGGGTACGACTGGCGCTACGATGACCCGTGGGATGGCGACGACGAATACGATGGGCGTCGTTAGGGAGCGCCCGTTACCGCGTCCAGAGCCAGCTCTTCCCGCCTGCCCCACGCTGTGGAGCCGCAGCGAACGTCGCGGGAGTCGAGCCGCGGCCACCCCGCAACGCCGCCGGTTCGGCCTTCCCCTTATGGCGAAAAGCTGTTCAGCATCGCGTCCCGAGCCGATGCGTGTAGATTCAGGGCGTCTTCACACACACCGATGCGAGCGGACAGACCAACGGGGTCTGTGAATTCCGAGGCGAGGGCGACGATCTCGACGACATCCTCGATGCAGTATTGGGACTCGGACTGCCTCCGGTATTCCAGCCGGTAGCGCCGTTCGTTGCCCGTCCCGATCGCGCTGATGGACTTTGGGGCGAACAAGACCCAATCTTCGGTTCCAGCATTTCCCGCCAGGTCTCGCCATCGCCATCGGGCCAGCGCGCCCAGCGTGTCACTACTGCTGGAGAGGCCAGATAGGTCAGGCCAAACCCTTGCCCGTCCGAAGCCACTGCCATCCAAAGAATAGAATACCGCGCGGTCGGCATTTTCCCGACCCAGATACCAGCCGCGCGGGATCTCCATACTAAAGCCATAGTCATATCTTAGGTTATTGTAGGTTTCACTAGACCTGCCACCATCCGTTAGAGCGCCCAAACGGGCCCTGACCTCGTTGCTGGCGATGGCGAATCCCTGGTTTTCTATCGCGTCATGCACCGTCTTCATGGTGTTGACGCCCACGACCCGCCCGTAGCGGTCAATCAACGGGCCGCCGCTGTTGCCGGGATTGATCGCCGCGTCGGTCTGCAAAAAGTCCACGTCGCCGTAGATGCCCTTGGACGAGATGATCCCCCGGGTGATGGTGGGATAGGTTCCTGAGATGCTGCCGGCGGGGTAACCCCAGGCGGTTACCTCGTCGGCGCCGGATACGTCGTTGGAATTGGCCAGCGGCAGGGTCGTGTAGCTGCGGCCGGCAGGCAGTTGCACCACCGCCAGATCTGCCAGGATTCCCCGGCCCAGCACCGTTCCGGTGAGCTGCAACGTGTCTCCGTCCAGCGTGTTCATCACCGCTTGGACGGTTTCGGCTTCGTCAACCAGGTGGCGGTTGGTGACCATCAGTCCGCTGGAATCCACCACGAACCCGGTTCCGCTGGCGGTGAAGCCATCGGAATCAGTGACGATAACCTGACCCAACGCCGGCTTCACCCGCCGCGTCAACTCCTGCCCGGTGAGCGGAACCAGGGTTGACGCAGCGGCGGCTTCACTCAGATCGATCTCGTACAGGAATGGCTCGCGAGTGTCGCCATTGAGGACGGCATAGATGGCAACGTTCGCAGTTTCCGGGATCAGCCACACGTCGCAGGCGGATTCGACCTGGCCATGCGGAACAGGCGATACGTCCAACCAGTCATCGTCACTCAAGGACTGGAACCCGATGCCCGTATCGGTGGACAGGTTGTTGTCAATGCCAGCAAAGATGTAGAAGTCGGCGCCGGTGAAGTTGTTGAAAGTGCTGCACAGTCGCAAAAACTTGTTCCCTTCACCGGGCAACAACTCAATACCGAAAAGGGTGATCGACGGTATGATTGTCGCGGTGTCTAGGGTGAAGGTGGCGTCGCTCCAATTGATGGATTCCCCCACCTCCAAGTAACCGCCGTCTGGCAGCGGCAGCCCGGTTATCGGGCAGAAGCCGGCGCCGTGTTGGCCGTCCGGTTGGGCCGCGGACGAGGACCAAGCCGACCATGACGAGTAGCCGCCGCCGAACCTGGCGCCGCCTCCCGCAACGTCCGTGGCCCGCATGATGGCGTAATGGTCGTCGCCGCCGTCCAGCCCGTTCACTGTGTAGCTGGTCTCGCTGCCCAGCACAGTGGTGTAATGGAACATGCTGAGCCAGTCTCCGCCGGCGTCGGCGACCGGTCTGGCGTCGGTCCAGTTCACCCACCCGACGGTGTAGTACCGCGCTCCCGGCGTTCGATTCCAAGAGATGCGAATCTCCCCGCCGTTGCCGGTCCCCGTTACGGTGGGCGCGCCGGGCTTGGGCAGAGCCGCCGGGGTGGCGGCCACGCCGGCGACCAGCACGGTGGCGACCAGCGCCATCAGTGTCCCCACTCTCGCGATTTTGCTCATGCTGGCTTCTCCATCGGCGGGGCAACGCCATCGGCAGGGCAAAGCCGTCCGCAAGCGATTTTCATCGCAATTGTACTACGGTCACGCCGGCGGCGCTGCCCCCTTCACCTGGCTCAGTGGCCGCCACCAGCGGATGGCCAGCCAGGTACTCGCGGATGGCGCGACGCAAGGCGCCCGTTCCCTTGCCGTGGACGATTTTCAGGGAAGCCATGCCCTCCAGGGCAGCGTCGTCCAGGAGGGAATCGATGACGTTGAGGGCCTCGTCCACCCGGTAGCCGTGCAGATTCACCTCCGGGCTCAGCGTGCGTTTCGACTCCGGTCGGCGATACACGACGCCAGCCTGCTCGGCCACCGGGTGGACGCGGTCGGCCGCACGATCCAATTGGTACACCGGAAGCCGGGCGCGCATACTGCCGATGACGACCTCGATCTCCTGCTGGTCGTTGGGTGGCGTCACCACCTCCACCGGACGGGACACGCCGCGGATGTAAACGCGGTCTCCGGGCCGCAGGTCGTGATACCAGGGCGCCTGTTCCACGGGAATCGGAGCCCAGTCTGGCGAAATCACTTCGCGCTGAGCCTCAATCAACCGCTCGCGCTCCGTCCGCAGTTCGGAGCCGGCGCTGCTGGCGCGGTCGGCGGCGGTTGGTCGATCCTGCTGTCGCCGCAAA
This sequence comes from Dehalococcoidia bacterium, assembly GCA_965221295.1. Classification (GTDB taxonomy): domain Bacteria; phylum Chloroflexota; class Dehalococcoidia; order Lucifugimonadales; family UBA3495; genus Bin87. Next base: position 850,162 of record OZ244879.1, read on the forward strand.
GACCGTTCCGCTTGTCGGATGCGCACGGCAACCTCGGAAATTTCCTCGGCGAGTTCGCGCCTGGCATCCTCCACCAACTGGGCCTTGGTGTCCTCCACCGCTGCCAGGCGTTCGGCCACCTCCCGCTCCTGGCGCCGCGCTTCCGCCAGCGCCTGCTCGGCCTCGTGTCGCAGTTCGGCCACGGTGAGCCGTTCATCCTGCAATTCTTGGAGCAACCGGTCTGTCTGCACGTGGGACGGCTCCAGGTGGGCTTGAGCGCCGGATATTACCGAATCGGGCAGGCCCAGACGGGCGGCTATGGTCAGGGCGTAGCTGCGGCCAGGGACGCCGTGCGTCAGGCGGTAAGTCGGTTCCAGCGTGCGGGGGTTGAGATCCACGCTGGCGTTGACCATGCCTGGTTCTTCCTGCGCCAGGCGGGCCACGTTGCGATGGTGGGTGGTGGCCACTACCATGGCTTCGTGATCCCTGAGGTGGGACAACAGCGCGACCGCGATGGCGGAACCTTCCTCTGGATCGGTGGCCGAGCCCAACTCGTCGATCAGCACTAGCGACCGGGGTGTGATCGACGCCAGGATTCGCTCGATGTTGCGAATGTGGCTGCTGAACGTGGAAAGCGACTCGAAGATGCTTTGCTGGTCGCCGATGTCGGCGTAAATTCCGTCGAACAGCGGCAGGTCAGCGTCGTCGGCCGGCAGTTGCAGTCCGGCGTGGGCCATCAGGGCCAACAGGCCCACGGTTTTGAGGGCCACGGTCTTGCCGCCGGCGTTGGGGCCGGTGATGAGCAGAACCGGACGGCCAGCGTCGATCCTGATGGTCGTGGGAACCACGTCGCCGGCGAGCAGAGGGTGCCGGGCTCCAGTCAGGAGCAGGCGGCGCGGAGCGTCGGGTTCGAGCAGATTCGGCGCGACCGCCCGCATACCGACGGCGTAGCGACCCTTGGCCACCGCCAAATCCAGGCGCCCCAGCAGACCCGCCATCAGGTCGATGTCCTCGGCATAGCGTCCTACCAGGGACGATAGCTGCCGCAGAACCCGCTCTTCTTCGCGTCGTTCCGCCAGGTGAGTCTCGCGCCAGCGATTGCCCAGGTCGATGGCGGGCATGGGTTCCACGAACACGGTGGCGCCGCTGTCGGACACGTCATGCACAATGCCCGGGGCACTGCCCTTGAACTCAGACTTGATGAGCAGGACCATGCGCCCGTTGCGCTCGGTTACGATGTCCTCCTGCGCGATTCCGGAGCGCTGGTAGCGACGCAGCATCCGGCGCATCACGTCGTTGAGAGCGGAGTAGGAGGAGCGGGAATCGCGGCGCAATCTGGCCAGTTCGGCCGAGGCGCCGTCCTGCACCTCTCCGGCTGGGCCGATGGAGCGGTTGATGGCGCTTTCGAGGTCGGGAAGCTCAGGTAGGCGCTGGGCAACGGAAGCCAGGATGGGCAGGTCGTCTCGCTGGGACAGCGCGTTGCGGTTCCAGCGAGCGGCGGCCACCAAGGCTCCGACGTTGCGCAGTTCTTCTCCGGCCAGCAGGCCGCCGAGCATGGCCCGCCGCGCCGCGGGCCGCAGGTCTTCGGCGGGTCCCATCTCCAGGGTGGCGGCAGTCTCCAGCAGGCGGCGGGCCTCGGCTGTTTCCTGCTGACGCGAGACCACGTCGCGAGGGTCTGCGGAGGGCGTGAGTTCGGCCGCGGCCTCCGCGCCGACGGCGGTGCGGGTCATGGCCGCGAGGCGGCGGCGGATTTCGTCGAATTCCAGCAGGCCCAGGGCCGGCTGGAAGCTGGTATCGGTAGGAGTGATCGGTTGCTCGTCCGCCAAGGTCATGGGCGGATTATAGCGCCCACTGATGCAACAGAGGGCTACAGCCGTAGTTCGCTATGGGAGCCCAAGCGAACTAATTCTAAAGTCGCGGCGTCGGGTATGCGGTAGAGCAAAATCAGGTCGGGGCGGACATGACAATTTCGGTGGCTCTTCGCTCCCCATTGCCCAACCATTGGATGGTCCCGGTAATGCTTCGGCATAGGCCGATCCGCGACCAAAAGCTCCAGCGCTTCTTTCAGATCGGCCTCAAGTGTTTCTCGGTACTGCCCTCTTTGCTCGCGCTTGTGATCCCGCTTGAAGGCTGCGGTGCGTCTAATCCTCCTCATTGAGATCGGCCATCAACTCCGAAATGCTGTTGAAGGCCGCCATCTCGCCTCGTTCGGCCGCCGCCATGGCGGCAATAGTTTCGGGACCGGGCTCGAACAATTCCAGATCCGGAATCCGGCGTTCAATCGAAATGTAGGTCAGCATCCTGTGAAATATCTCGCCAACACTGAGGTCGTCGTGAGCCAAGACCTCAGCAGCGCTGTCCATGATTTGGCGGTCAACCTCGGCGTTGAAAGTTACGGTAGTCATGGGATAGCCTCCTGCCATACGCCATACGCCTTACGATGAGGTCGTGCAATACTATCGTATCTGCAGTGAATGCGCAACGGGTCCATCGTCAATTCTGAGCGTCAATGACGACCATTATGCCGCCGCGTCAGGCATCCCAAGTCAGGGGGTAGGCTCGGCACTGGTAGAGCAACGCGCCCACCTGGTCCAGCGCGGCGCGGTTGGGTTCGCGCACGTCCAGGCGACGCGGCAACGTGATGGACGACAACCGCCCCAGCAGGTCGCATTGCTTGACGAACCCATTGACGGTGGCGGCCTCGCCTCCCAGAACGACACAATCCAGGCGGTCAAGCCATGGGCGCCACTGCCGTTCCAGCACATTGGCGGCCTCGACGTACAATCGGTGGATCTGGTTCTCGCGGACGCGTCGGAATCGCTGTTGAGAAGTGCCGCCGGCGTGGTGCCGGCTCTTCACATAGCGGGTGTCGGTCTTGGAGACCGCGAGTTGTTGCCCTTCATACACCGCGATGGCGTAACGTCCTAGCCTGACCAGGGCCACTCCCACGGTGAATTGGGACGCCAAAAGCCCACCCAGCGGCTGTTCGTTAATGCCGCTGTCCAAGGTCATGGAATTCATGGGAAACGGCGGCAGGATGGCCAATCCGTTGTTTCCAACCCGAAAGGCCGCCACGCCCGTGGTCGAGCGCAGTATCTGGTTGCTGGCCCGTTCCAGGCCGTCAATCCACGCTGGGCCGTCTCTGCCGCGAGCCAACAGCGCTACGGCGTTGCCGTCACGCGCGTTGGAATCCGGCACGTACAGTGTGGAGGCGGCGGCGCCCGATTTCGCCAACTCCCTGAGCTGATCCAGTCGCCGTTCCACGCCTCGTGGCGACAGCGCCTGACCGGGCCGCACCGCGGATATAAAGGTTTCTCCTCGCGAAGCCATATTGAATGATAACCGATTGCGGTTGGGTCAGCGAGGACGTCTAGTCTCGCCGGCGCCGATCTTGTCCAGGCGCCGATCTTGTCCAGGGGCCCGTCTTGTCATCGAAGCTGCGCGGTCATGCAGCCTTCACAATAGGCCGCCGCATTCGCTGATGTGCCATAATGTTACGGTTCAATCCGGTAATAGGCCAATCGGGCAGGTAGTTCCAATGGTTTCCCACGGCGTACCCCATGACGCGCAGGATGCGGCCCTGACTCCAGTCGAGCGGCAGAGTCGCGCCCTACGTCGACTTGACGAAGGTCATGCCGCCTTGCTGGCAGCGCTGGACGGCGTGGGTGAAGCCGAGGCGTTCCTCGGTTCCAGGTGGTCGGTTTGGGAGGTCATGCAGCACCTGCTGACCGAGAACTTCGTGCAGGCCCTGCAAGAGATCGCCAACGGCGAGCGCGAAATGCTGCCGCCGTTCGACGCCCGCGAGGACCGCATCGCCGCCGACGTAGCTCGGCTGGAAGCCAACTACCAACGATTCCGCGCGTTGATCGCCGGTTTGTCGCCCGCGCAACTCGACCTGCCGGCCACGCCCTACAACCCCGAGAACAACTATCCGGCCCTGTCTTTGCTAGATCTCATTGAACGCACCTCGGGACACGAGGGCAACCATGCGCGGCAGGTGGCCGAAACCCGCAGGTTCGTGGACGCCTTCCGGTCTGTGGAGCGGGCGGTTACGGTGGCCGGATTGGGCGCGGGAGACCCGGCATCCGTACCAGTCCCGACGCGAGAGTTGCTCGCCAACGCCGACTACGTGATCGGCTCTCCGGCCGCTCTGTCCGTGGCCCGACGGTGGATCCGGTCGGTGGAGTTGACGCTGGATCGAGACAACCGGGCGGAACTGGTGAATCGTCTGGCGCGAGACGTACGCGCCGGCCTGTGGTCAATGGTCGTAACCTTGGGCGACCCTGCGGAGTCGGCGCCCGGCCTACTGGCCGATCTGGAAGCCGCCATCGAAAGCGTCTCGCTCGTTCCGGCGCCGGGATTTTACCGGCTGGCGCTGGCGCAGGTCGGCCTTTCACCGCTGGAAACCATCTGCGGAACAGCAGAACGGCCCGGCGCCGTTGCTGCCCTCTCCGTGTCCGGACGGGCTGTGGTGGCGCTGGGCGCCGACGACGTGGGCGCCTGGCGTGATGTCGCCCGCGAGTTGCAGGAATCTGGAGTCGCCGGCAATACGCCGGCAGACCTGGTTGCCAACCTCGCGGAACGGCCGTCAGTGGCGACGGCCACGCTGAGCGAGGTGGCCGACACGCCGGTGGGGTCGTCCGACGCCACGGTGGATTCGGCCCTGATCCTGCGGTTCGGTAGTCGGTAGGCCGGGGGTATGGTAAATTTTTAGCGCAACAGCCAGCCGGACCAACCACCGCCTGGCAATGGAGGAAACGCAATGGCAGAGCGGATTGGATTCGTCGGGCTGGGAATCATGGGCAAGCCCATGGCCCGCAACCTGATGGCGGCGGGCTATGAACTGACGGTGTACGACATCGTCGGTGAACCCATGGAAGAATTGGCCACCGAGGGAGCGACGCCGGCTTCCTCGCCGGCGGGCGCGGCGGCGGGCAACATCCGCACCATAACCATGCTGCCCGACTCCGCCGATTCGGAACGGGCCATCCTGGGACCCGGTGGCGCGCTGGAAGGCGCGGATCCGGGTTCTGTGATCATCGACATGAGCAGCATCGCGCCTTCGATGTCCCAAAAGATTGGCGCGGCGTGCGACGCCAAGGGCGTGAAGTTCCTGGATGCGCCGGTCAGCGGCGGCGAACCCGGGGCCATCGCTGGAACGCTGGCCGTCATGGTGGGCGGCGACGAGGCGGTGTTTGAGGATTGCAAGCCCATGCTGGACGTGATGGGCGGCAACGTGGTACTCACCGGAGACGTGGGAGCCGGCAACATCACCAAGTTGGCCAACCAAATCATCGTGGCCGCCAACATCGAGGCGCTCAGCGAAGCGATGGTGTTGGCGCAGAAGGCCGGCGTTGATCCCGAGCGCGTGTTCAACGCCATTCGCGGCGGCTTGGCGGGCAGCGCGGTCATGGAAGCCAAGGCTCCCATGATGCTGGACCGCAACTTCCGCGCGGGATTCCGCATCCGCTTGCACCAGAAAGACCTGCGCAACGTGCTGCAAACCGCTACCGAACTGAACGTGCCGCTGCCCGTCACCGCCCTGGTTCAACAGATGCTGGGGTCGCTCGTCAACGACGGCGAACAGGACGCCGACCACTCGGCCATCCTGCATTTCGTGGAGAAACTGGCCGGCGTTGAGGTGTCCCGAGGCGGATAGGAACCCGCAGGCGCCGAATAACGAGTTGGGAACTGGCGCGCGCCAATGTCCCCAACTCGTTATTCGGCGCAGCGACAGTGACGCGGCATCGCTGCGCCGGCTCGGGTTGGCGTCGGGAGATGGGTCCAAGGGCCATTGGTGGCGCCGGCGACGAGATTGCCGCGCTTCGTTCGCAATGACAGTGGGGGACGCGCTCGCAATGACAGACCATAGCAACTGTCATTGCGAGGAGCGACAGCGACGCGGCAATCCCGATGCCTGGGCAAACGGCCGTTGGGGTGGGGGTCACGCGGCCGTTAGTTGCGGTCAACGAGATTGCCGCGCTTCGCTCGCAATGACAGACCGGGCGGCCGGCTATGGCGACCAACGTCGCGAGTGTCATGCGCAGCGAACGGATCCGGGCCAGCAGGGTATTGGCGGTGGGCAGTTGGCGAAACGGCCCCCAGGTTCGCGGGGCAGGCCGCCCAAACCGCCAACCCAGTCAACGACTTGCGCTGCAGTGGGGACGCAAAGGGCAGCGAGCGTCAGTCTGGGAACCGTGCCCGACTCCACTCTAGGGCAGCCCGCAAGCCGTGTTCTTCCCGAACGCGCGCGAATTCGGCGTGCTCTGGAGTTTCCGCCGTGTCGAACTGGGTCATCAACTCCAGGTTGTGGTTTAGCGCTGACAGGAACCCGGCGGATTCCAGAGCGCGGTTGACCGACAGTTTGGTGGTCTTGATGCCGATGGCGGAGATCCCGCGCATCTTCCGGGCGACCCGTTCGCATTCCTCGATGAGGCTTTCGTGGGGAGTCATCCGGTTCACCATGCCGATACGGGCAGCCTCGTGGGCGTCGATGATGTCCCCGGTGAGCATCATCTCCTTGGCCAGGGCGAGGTTGAGCGAATAGGGAGTGATGAGAAACGGCGCGCCGTATCCCAGCCGGATTTCCGGTTCGCCCAGCATGGCGCGTTCCGAAGCGATCTTCACGTCGCAGACCTGCACCAGTTCGCAGGCCCCTCCCAGGGCGTAGCCGTTGACGGCGGCGATCACGGGCTTGCTCAGGTTCCACACCATGAGGAAAGTCTCTATGTTGGCCTTCAGACGGGAACGGCGACCGTCCACTGACAGCGGCTCACCCGACGGGCCGCTGGCCTCGCTCTCGATGTCAAAACCAGCCGAAAAGGCGCGGCCGGCGCCCGTGAGAATCACCACCCGCACGTCAGGGTTGGCCTCGATCGCCTCCAGCGCCTCGCGAAACTCGGCCATGAGTGTGGGACTCAAGGCGTTGAGCTTTTCGGGACGGTTCAGGGTCAGGTAGCCTATGCCATCCTGTTCGTCATACAGCAGTGTTTCAAATGCCATCTCGAAAACCCTTCTGGTCGATAACCCGATCGGATCAGGGGCCCACGATTTCCACAGACTGAATGACCACCGGGTTGACGGGGGTTGATCCTTCGCCACTGGGTTGCGTGGGCGCGGTCGCGATCGCGTCGATGGTTTCCAGGCCCGCCACGGCCTGCCCGAAAATGGTGTAGTTGGGCGGCAATGGGTAATCGGCGTGCATGATGAAGAACTGGCTGCCGTTGGTGTTGGGGCCGGCGTTGGCCATGGCCATCACGCCGCGGGAGTAGGGGCGCTGCACCGGCTCATCGGGGAACCGATAGCCGGGTCCGCCTCCGCCAGTGCCCGTAGGGTCGCCGCCCTGGATCATGAACCCCTCGATGGTGCGGTGGAAGATCACGTTGTCGTAAAAACCCTGACGAGCCAGGAAGACGAAGTTGTTCACGGTGTTCGGCGCCTCTCCGGCCAGCAACTCCACCGTGATAGAGCCTGCCGAGGTGTTCAGCACGGCGGTGTAGGACGACGCGGCATCGATGGTCAACGGAGGCGGCGCCGCCCACTGCTTGACGGAATGGCCCTGGTCCACCATCACGGTCGGAGTGGCGGCAGTGGGCTGGGACGAAGACTGTCCGGCGTCCGTCGCCATGGCGGGAGAGGGTTGGGGCGCGCGGGTTGCGGCCGCCGCGGTGGCGGCAGGCGCGGCCGGTTCGGCGGGCACGGGATTTGGCACGAAGCCACATCCGGCCAGGAACAACGCCACGAGTCCGGCCGCCAGGAGGGTTGGCAATATTCTGCGTACTGTCATGGTATCCGGCACAAGAGGTCAGTAGGGACGGGTGATCTTGGCGACTTCTTTCAGGGCTTCCAGCGAGAAGTCGGGAGACTGGCACAGGCTGATGGTTTTCTGCTCGTAATCCGCAATTGTGTCCACCATGTCTGGAATCCGGTCGGCGAGCTCGAACGGGATGTTGGTGACGCCGTGCTTGTCGCCGTGCAGCAGGTCGCCCGTGGACACGGTGAGGCCGCCCACATCGATGGGGATGCCCAGGTCCACCATGTGTACGTAAGCATGGGATACGGACACTTCCTTGGCGAAGAATTGGAAACCCAGCTCACGCACTTCGTCGAGATCGCGCACGGTGCCGTCTGTGGCGACGGCGACGGCTCCCAACGCCTTGTGGATGTTGGACTGTACCTCGCCCCAGTACGCGCCCAGCGGAGGGTTGTCAATATCGTGCAGCACGATGAAGCGCGGCTCCGGAACCGAGACGATCAGGTCCCACCAATCCTCGCGCGGGACGCTGCGACCCTCGGGGCGGTTGGCGGAGATTACGCCGGTGACGGCATAACCCACGATGGGTGGGAAATCCTGGAACACCGTTTTTATCTCCGGCAACATGAAACCGGAGTTCTTGGGCCGGAAGTTGAACCCTTCGATGGCGTTGCAGATGCTGGGAGAATCGATCCTGGCGAGGGCTTTCAGGGTAGCGTCGCTCACGGTTTGGTACAAAGCTGGGCCTCCTGAGTTTGCTGACAGGGTACGCGCCGGAGTTAAACCGGCGCGGAGAAAGCATACCACAAAACTCTGTGCTGGATTGCCCGCACAGACTCCCGGCATCCGGCGCGTGGGACATCGGGTTGATGGCGTCAACTATTCCGCGGCTGATCCGTCCGCGGATCTCGCCCGCCACCGGTGGCGATGGCGACGTGATGACGTCGCGTTAGGAGGACGGCTACGGGGTCGCCAATACCAGGTTCCAGAGCAGGAAGAACAACAATATCGCCGCCCAGCCGGTCAGCATGGCGATGCGGTAGAGGCGGTTGAACCACGGATGTTCCCAAAAGGGCAGCCGGCGTTCGCGGGCCCACCCGGTTTCGGGGGCGCCTCCGGCCCAGAGCCAACGGCGGAATTTGCGGACTAACTCCATGTTGACGGCCTCTGGAATCGGCGGGCTAGTCGGGAACCGCTCATCAAGGTCGGAGGGATATGATGACGGGGGGCTATGAAATCTGAAGGCTACAGTATCTGAGACAGGAAATGCTTGACCCGTTCGTGGCGCGGATTGTTGAAAAACTCGTCCGGCGGCTGGTCTTCCACGATCAGTCCTTCGTCGAACATGAGGATGCGGTCGGCCACCTCACGGGCGAAGCCCAGTTCATGGGTTACGGCCAGGATGGTCATTTGGGAGGCCGCCAGTTCCCGCATGACCTCCAACACCTCTTTGATCATTTCAGGGTCGAGAGCTGAGGTGGGTTCGTCGAAGAGCATAATGTTGGGTTGCATGGCCAGGGCGCGGGCGATGGCGACGCGCTGCTGTTGTCCGCCGGAGAGCTGCGCGGGATACTTGTCCGCCTGCTCCGGAATGCCCACCCGTTCTAGCAATTCCATGGCGATGTCGTCGGCCGCGCTGGCCGGCAGCTTGCGAACCTTCATCGGAGCCAAGGTGATGTTCTTCATCACGGTAAGGTGGGGGAACAGGTTGAAAGATTGGAACACCATCCCCACGTCTCGGCGAATGGCGTCGATGTTGCGCACGTCGTTGGTCAACTCGATGCCATCCACCACGATGTCGCCGCGCTGGTGGTGTTCCAGGCGGTTGATGGTGCGTATGAAGGTTGACTTGCCGGAGCCCGACGGTCCGATGATCACCACCACTTCGCCTTTTTTGACCGACGTGGTGATCCCGCGCAGGGCGTGAAAGTGGCCGAACCACTTGTGGACATCCCGGCAGGTGATGATCTCTTCGTCAATGACAACGTGCCCGGTGGTGGACATGGTGGACGCTCCGTTGGCGCTGGCGTTCCCGGCTCACTTGCCATCGTCGCGCAGGGGACGGCGGCGGCGGGCGCGGGATGCGCGTCGTTCTTGGGCGGCGACGCGCTCTTGCAAATCGGCGATCAGCGCGCGCAGTTCCGAGATTTCCTGATTGCGCTCTCCGAGTTCCTGGTCGCGCTCTCCGAGTTCCTGGTTGCGTATTGAGAGTTCTTGGTCGCGCCTTGAGAGTTCCTGGTTGCGCTTTGAGAGTTCCTGGTTGCGCTTTGAGAGCTCCTCGTTGCGTTCCGCCAGTTCTTGTCGGACGGCGTCTCGTTCCATTTCGGCCGCCACGCGACGCCCCGATTCTCGCCAGAAAATCATGATGTCGGGCCCTCCTACTATTCCATTTGCCAGCATGATCGCAGTCATTATGCGCAGCATCATATTCCCGGGGGTCAGGTCAATCTCCTCGCTGCTCACAACGTAGATGATGACACCCACCGCGATGTCCAGTCCAGCATAGAAGACGAACGATCCCATCCGGCCGATGAAAACCCTCATTCGCAGCGCTGCGATCGCCCGTTTCCACCATTCTAGCAAAGACTTGCCTCCCGCGAATTCCGGCCTACCGCTCGCCCACTCCCAGGCGTCGCTCGATTCTACCGCTGATGTAGGACATGGCGTAGGTGAAGATCCAGAACACGATGGCCACGAAGATGATGACCTCGGCCTTGCTATCGCGGAATTCGATGTTGCCGTTTACGAAGTCCAAGCCAATGCGGAGGATGTCCAGCATCCCGATGATGTACACCAGGCTCGTGTCCTTGAAGAGGCCAATGAACTGGCCCACGATGGCGGGAATGACGTTGCGGATGGCCTGCGGCAGGGTGATGAGCAATGTGGTCTGCCAACCGGAGATTCCGAGAGCGCGGGCGGCTTCAGCCTGGCCGGGGTGTAGGGATTGCAAGCCGCCGCGGATGTTCTCCGCCATGTACGCGGAACTGAACAGGGTGATTACGATGGCGGCGTTGAGCAGGGCGTTCTGCGGGAAATCCTCGGGGAAGGCCAGCGGAACCAGATGGCGCGACATGAACAATAGCGTGATCAGCGGCACTCCGCGGAATACCTCGATGAACCCCACGCAGAGCATCTTTACTACCGGCAGGTGGCTGCGCCGGCCCAGCGCCAGGGCGATGCCAATGGGCAGGCTCAGCGTAATGCCGCCAGTGGCAAGGATCAAGTTGAGCATCAATCCGCCCCACTGGTTGACCGACACCGGTTGCAGCCATGAAATGCCCGGCAAACCTCGTATCAGCGCCAGCGAAACCACGAACGACGCCACGGCCAGGATGGCGATCCAGCGCGCGGACCCCAACGGCGTATATCTCGCCAGCGCCCAACCCAATAGCAACGCCGGCAGGTTGGCCAGCAAAAGCAACCGCACGTCGTAGCCCATGGCTTCCAGACTGTAGGGTAGGAATGCCAGCAGCGCCAACGCAATCCCGACCAAAAGCGCCATGGTCCGGGTGATGCCTCCGCCGGCCAAGCCCCAGGCCATGCCCAGCAACGCGGTGGCCAACAGCGTTGCCACCTGGGGTCGCCAGAAGCAATTCTGACCAGGGCAGGCGTTCTCGGTATTGTACTGGCCCAGGATGAAGCGGCCGCCCAGTTCCGCGATCACGAGCCACTCGGCATCCAGAAATACCCACTTGAGCCCATACCACAGCGCGATTGCGGTCACCACGCCGGCCACCGCAGTGAGCAAGCCGTTGATCCAGTTGCTGAACAGGTTGTCGCGCGCCCATCCCGCCACGCCGGATTCAAGGAGAGGCGGCGGCAACGCGGCGCCGGGCGGGGTTGTGGATTGAGTTGCCATGTTGGATCAGGCCGTTGCTCAGGCGCCTACGAATCTTATGTGCCGGTTATACAGGTTGCCCACCAACGACCAGGTGAGACTCATGGCCAGGTACGACGCCATTACCAGGACGAAAATCGGAATCGCTGGGGCCGTTTGGGTCATGACCACCGCAACGCTGGTCAATTCAGCGTAGCCGATGGCGCCGCCCAGGCTGCTGTTCTTGGTCAGGTTCAGGCATTGGCTGATCAGCGGCGGAATGATCACTCGCAGGGCTTGGGGGAACGTGACCTGGCGCAGCGTGTCGAGCTGCGAGAGGCCTAGGGCGCGCGCGGCTTCGGTCTGGCCGCGCCCCACCGACTGGATGCCCGCGCGTACGATTTCGGCGATGAACGAGGAGGTGTAGATTACCAAGCCTACCAGCAGCACCATTAGCCCGGCCTTGGCGGTCAACCCGTTGGCGATGCGGCCGAAGCGTCCCTGCGGCTCTGGAGTAGATATGAAGAAGGGCGACTCGCCGGCCATGAAACTCAGCGCCAGCCAAGCGATGGCGGCGATTCCGAACGTGGCGGTCAAGCCGGCCAGCACGGGGTACGACGGGCGGCCGGTTTCGATTTCGCGCCGCGTCATCCAGCGATGCGCGGCAACGCCGGCGATGACGGCGACGACCGCCACCGCCAGCCACACCAGGCCGGCGATCCAGTCGTTGGCTGATGGCCAGGGCAACGAGATGCCATCGTTGTAAACGTAGAGTATGCCCGGAATCACCGTCCCCTGTTCGCGTCCGTCCGCGTCGCGCACCGACGGTAGTTCCTGGACGATGTAGAGCCAGAAATACAGCTGGACCAGGAGAGGAACGTTGCGGAAGAATTCGATATAGACCAGCGCGATCTTCGAGACTATCCAGTTGGTGGACAACCGGCAGACGCCCATGAATATGCCCAGCAGAATGGCCAGAATCACTCCCGCTATGGCCACGATCAGCGTGTTGGTGATGGCTACCCAAAAGGCGTAGAGGAAGGAATCGGAGGATTCGTAGGGAATGAAGAAGTCGCTGATGGGAGTTTGATATTCGCGCGACAAGAAAGTGAAGCTGTACGAGATATTCCGGTCCTGGATGGCGTTGGCGATGTTGGCAAAGAACCAAACCACCAGCACGACCACAACCACAGCGGACGCGATTTGCAACGCCCACTGGATGATTACGGCGTGGCGCCAAACGGGAATGTCCTGGTAGATCAGGACTCGTGGCAATTGGGGTGTCGCCATGTTTTCCGACGGTGCGTTGTCCGGAGGGAGCGTTGTTTAGGGCCCGCGCTATCTGGCAAGTCCGTTGTCTCGCGCATGAAATAACGGAGTGCTGCGGATTCTAGCGCATCTGGGGAGCGTTTGCCGAGTCTGCACCGGACATCGCAAAATGTCAAAAGGGGGGACGACCAGCATCGCGCTGATCGTCCCCCTCAGAGGCGCTGAGTAACGCCATTGGGTCCGACGGGACCGGAGGTTCTCTACCGCAGCGGCGCGGAGTAGATTTCGCCTCCGTTGATCCACAGGTCATTGCGGCTGCCGGCGCGCGTAACGCCCAGCGGCGTGAGGTGGCGGTCGTAGATCTCGCCGTAGTTGCCCACCTGGCGAATCACGTCCTGGGCGGCGGTTTCGCTGAGGCCCAGGTCTTCCTGACCGTACCCGCCTTCCAAGCCAAACAACCGGTCAACGCCAGTGTCCCCAGTGGGAGCCGTGGGCACCGTGCTGGAGGTGATGCCGAATGCCTCGGCGTAGATCAGCATCGCCATCGTGGTCTTTACGATGTCGTACCACTGGTCGTCGCCGTGGGGAACCACCGGGCCCAGAGGCTCTTCGGAGATGGTATCCGGCAAAATGACGTGATCGTCGGGACTGTCGAAGCCAACGCGGGTGGCTACCAGGCCCGAGCGGTCGGTGGTCAGCGCGTCGCACTGACCCGCCAGGTAAGCCTCGCTGGTGGTGGTGGCGTCGGGGAAGGTTACGATGTCGAAGTTCAAACCGTTCTGGTTGCTGAAGTCCTGAAGGTTCAGCTCGGTGGTGGTGCCCGCCTGCACGCACACTTTGGCGTCCTGCAATTCCAAGGCGGCGGAAACTCCCAGGCTGGTCGGCGTCATGAAACCTTGGCCGTCGTAGAACATGGTTTGCGCGAAGTTGCCCCAAGTGGCGTCGCGGGAACTGGTCCACGTGGTGTTGCGGGACATCATGTCCACCTGGCCGGACTGCATGGTCGGGCCGCGCTCGGAAGCGGTGGTGGGCTGGTATTCCACAGCGTTGGCGTCGCCCAGCGCGGCGGCGGCCACGGCGCGACACAGATCGATGTCGAAACCGGTGGTGTTGCCGTCGGCGTCCAGAAATCCGAAACCGGCGAGCTGCGTGTTGCTGGCGCAAACAACCCTGCCCCGGCTGCGGACCAAATCGAGCCGGTTTTCGCCCTGGTTCGACATTGCGGTCGCTTCTTCTGTCGTGGGCGCGGCGGTCGCTTCCATCGCTTCGGTGGGGGCAGCGGCGGCGGTGGGTTCGCTTACGGCGGGCGCTGGAGGCTCCTGCTGTCCGCAAGCTAGGGCAGACACCAGCGCGATCAGCAACGACGCTCCGGCCAAATACTTGATGATGGGCTTCATTCTTGACGTTCCTCCTGAATTATCCGGCGCAAAGCCTAGTTTCCAACCGCGCCATTGTAACACGCTTGGAGCGAGATGTAAGCGAACATGTGCACGATTCATGCTCGATATGGGCGAACATCGCCCAGGGTCGCTGTGGGCGCCCGCGCCGCGAGTTGCGCCCTGGAGCGCGGTTCTGGACTCGCAGGAGCGGCGTAGGCGGGCGCTCATGACGCGAAAGGACGTTGCGCAGCAAGTCTCAGGTGTTTCCGTTGTACGCGTCGAATCGGAATGGATTGGAACGGCGTGGACATGCGGCGGATCATCGGAATTGCCACAACCGGAGCGCCGTCCCCCCGAATATTTTGCGGATGTCCTCTGGCGGGCACCAACTCTCCATCTCCTGCATCGTGTATCGTAGGGAATTGCGATAACCCTCCCGGTTCGCGCAACGCGGCCAGTCGGAACCCCATACCATGCGGTCGGGTCCAAACGAATCGTAGGCCATCCGCACCCAGGGAGGCGTGTACCGGTATGGGAACGGCGGGTCGCTGATTTCGCCCATGCCATGAATCTTGATGACGGTATTGGGATGACCGGCCAGTTCCAAGGCCCGGCGAAACGTGGATTCCGGCGGCATCTCGGGCGCGCCAATGGCATGGATGCCCATGCCGGCCAGATGTTCCAGGATGAACGTCAGGTTGGGCAATTCAAATACCAGCGCGTCAAATTCCGCGGAGGCGAACACGTCGGCCGGGCCGCCAACGCTCACCGACATGCCCAGTCGGTCTGCGGCGCGCCAAATCGCCAGCGGATCATTGCCCGGCGAGCGGTGAAAGTTGCGAATCCGCAGGGTCTCGGCGCCGGCGGCCCGCAAGCCGTCCAGGGTGTCCGGCGCCGCGGGGTCGTCAATGTCCACCCGACATACCACGGAGAAGCGACCGGGGAACCGGTGGACGCACTCCAGCACGTAGGAGTTGTCCAGCGTGGCGGTGGATTGCACCAGCGTCGTTTTGGATACGCCGTTCAACTCCATCTGGGCGAGCAGAATTTCGACCGGCTCGTAGTGGTCGCGTCCGATATGCACATGGGTATCGACAATCATGATGGCAAGCCACCTCATCCAGATTGGCATGGCGAAATCCAGATTGGCGTCGCGTACGGGGCGTGGCGATGCGGAAGCGCCAAACGCTCGTCCCCAGGTTCTGGTTCACCGCGTCGCCGCCGTTCCTCGAAACGATGAAAGTTGGGCGCGGCGCCACCAAACCCTATCATCGCGTGCGCAGGGTGGCAATCTCATGGCGCCACGGCGCGTACATATTGCTCTATAAAATCGTCATCGCCGCGCCGCTCCAGTTTTGGCATCAGCAGGACGCCATACGCTAGACGCGCCAATCGGCCTGGGCGCATTGGCCTGGGCGCTCCGGCGTCCACGCCATACCCTGCACGGGCAATCACCTGGCGGTTCCTCGCATTTTCTGGGGAGGTCCGGTGGACAAGGTGGCCGCCCCATTCATTGGGGAATCCACGAGGGGATCGAGGATACCGGCGTCCGGGCGGGCATCGTCAAGGTGGTTCGCTACCGGGCGCTCCCAAATGGCAAGCACGCGCCGAAATCGTCAAACGCCTGATCGACGCCGCCTGGCCCCATCGTTTGATGCTGCTCCACGTCCATTCCACGCCGATAGCGCAGCCATCTGAAGAAGTCCGCCGCGAACGTGAAGGGTTCAACCCCGACGGTTGCCCGCCAATCACCCGCAACGTGCTGCCTCGCCTGATCGGACTCGGCGCTACCGACGCCGACGTGAAGGCCATCATGGTGGACAACCCCCGTCCGTTTTTCGAAGATTGATGTCGGACTCCCTACAAACCAGGCTCCCGCTACTTTCGAGGAACCCATCACCGCTCACCGAGTAGAGTCCTGTTATCTCCGCAACATATGCAAGGCCAGGAATGATGCTTGTCATGGCGCAAAGCCAAGTCTGTGTCGCAAATCTGCTGGCGAATGACCGCCCTCCCAGACTTCGGAATTGCCACGCTGCGCTCGCGTAGATCTCGCAACGGCCTCGCAGAGGCGGCGCCACAGGCGTCGGGGCCGATAAGCGTTCGCGGAGCGCCCGCTTGCGTTGCCCGACCTCTGCCGCTATCCTTGCCCGCGATTCACCGGCCGGCTTCGGCCCGCCACCTCCACCGGAGATTCGCAACATGACACAGGCCTCCCCCCAAATCCCCCTGCCCGCTCCACAACCTGAATCCGATTTCTATTGGGAGAAATGCAAGGCCGGCGAGTTGTGGCTGCGCCATTGCGTAGCCTGCGACCGGTCCTACTTCTATCCCCGCGACATCTGCCCATTTCCTGAGTGCTTCTCGCGGGACACCGACTGGATTCAGAGCAGTGGCCGGGGCACGTTGCACACCTTCGCCATCGTGCACCGGGGACCCACGCCCGCTTTCCGGGACAAGGTTCCCTATATCGCCGCGGTGGTGGAACTCGAGGAGGGCCCGCGCATCCCCACCTGGCTGGTGGGCATCGAGTTCGGCGAGGGCGAAATACGGCCCGATTCGGTCCAGTGCGGCATGGCGGTTCAGGTATCTTTCCAGGACATGGACGACAATATCTCCCTGCCCATGTTCCATCCGGCGTAGATACGCTATGCGGCGGGTATGCGCCGTTCGGCAAGGAGATGGTCAAGCGCAAACCCGCACACTTGCTATAATTGGGCCGTATGGCCCAGTCAAGAACCGATACCCTCATCATTCCCGTTTCTGGGATGACCTGCGCCGCCTGCGTCCACCACGTGGGCGAGGCGATCAGAACCGTGCCCGGCGTGTCCGGCGTTTCCATCAACTTGGCCACCGCCCGGGCTACGGTGAGCCTTGACGCCAGCGCCGCAGCGGCTCCCCCGCTGGATGTCCTGGCCCGCGCTGTCGCCGACGCGGGCTATCGTCTGGACACCGACGCCACCAACGCCGACCCGGAAACCGGCCGATCTGGAGAAGAACAGGACCTGCTGCGGAGATTGTTCGTCGCCGGCGGCGGAGGAATCCTGCTGTTGTTGGGGTCGTTTCCAGCGCTGCCCTGGACAGACGAGTTGCTGTCGCTGCGCTGGTATCCCGCCCTGCTGTGGGCCGTGGCGACGCCCGTGCAACTCTGGGCGGGCTGGCCCTTCTACGTAGCCGGTTTCGCTGGCTTGCGCCGGTTGCAGCCTAACATGCATACGCTGATCGCGCTGGGCACTTCGGTGGCCTACGGCTACAGCGCGGCGATGGTCCTGTTGGCTTGGCTACCGATTTCCGGGGCGGAGATGGCGCTGGGCGGGCATCAACTGCACTTCGACATGGCGGCCATCATAGTGGCCTTGATACTGCTGGGTAGGTGGCTGGAAGCCCGGGCGCTGTCGCGGGCGTCGGACGCCATTGGCAGGCTGGTGAACCTGCGCCCCAGGGTAGCGCGCCTGTTGTCGGACGACGGCAGCATCCGCGAGGTGGCGGTGGAGCAGGTTGCCGTCGGCGACGCGCTGGCCGTGCGGCCCGGCGAGCAAATCCCTGTGGACGGCGAAATCGTCAGCGGGGCTACGGACGTGGACGAGTCTCCGTTGACGGGGGAAAGCATACCGGTGGAGAAATCTCCCGGCGACTCGGTTTTCACCGGCACGCTGAACGGTACCGGCGGATTCATCATGCGGGCCCGACGGGTGGGGGCCGACACCGCCCTGGCCCAGGTGATTCGGTTGGTGGAAGAAGCGCAGGGGTCTTCCGCTCCGGTGCAACGATTGGCGGACCGGGTGTCCGCTTGGTTTGTGCCCGGGGTTGGACTGGTCGCGCTGGCCGCTGCGGTGACGTGGCTCTTCCTGGGGCCAGCGCCGGCGTTGTCGGGAGCGGCGTGGCAGTATGCCATGCTCACGCTAGTTGCGGTGTTCATCATCGCCTGCCCCTGCGCGCTGGGTTTGGCGACCCCGACGGCAATCATCGTGGGGGTCGGTAGAGCCGCCGAACGCGGCATCCTGATCCGGAGCGCCGCCGCGCTGGAAACGGCGCACCGGGTTGCCGTGGTTGCCGTGGACAAGACTGGCACGCTGACCACCGGCCGTCCGCGGGTAACTGACACGCTAGCCGGCGAAGGCATTGATGCCGCGTCGGTCCTGATTGCCGCAGCGTCGGCGGAGCAAATGTCAGAGCACCCGATAGGTCGCGCCGTGGTCCAGCGCGCCGAAGTCCAACGCGCCGAAGGATCGGGCGCGCCGTTGAACGCCCCGACCGAATTCCTCGCCCACCGAGGCGCCGGGGTGACGGCCACCGTGGATGGGCAGGCCGTCGTGGTTGGCAATGCGCCCCTGATGGAACGCCAGGGAGTCGCGGTGGACGCTGGCCTAGCGGACGCCGCTGAGAAACTGGCAATTGAAGGCAAGACGCCGATGCTGGTGGCGCGCGACGGGCGAACCGTCGGCGTCATCGCGGTGGCTGATGAGATCAAGCCCGGCGCCGCGGCGGCGGTCGCCGCGTTGCAGACGCGGGGAACTCGTGTGGTGATGCTCACCGGCGACCGGCCTGAGGTCGCTGCGTTGGTGGCGTCGCAGTGCGGCATCGCCGACTACCGAGCTGGGATGCTGCCGGCCGACAAGGCGGAGGCGATAGCGCTGATGCAGGCCGGCGGCAACGTGGCGGCGATGGCCGGGGATGGCATCAACGACGCTCCAGCGTTGGCGCAGGCCGACGTGAGCATCGCTATGGGCGGCGGAACGGACATCGCCCGGGAGACGGCGGACATCACCCTGATGGGAGACGACCTGGGGGGCATAGCCACGTCGTTGAACCTGTCCCGCGCGACCATGCGGACGATTCGACAAAATCTGTTCTGGGCCTTCTTCTACAACTCCCTGCTGATTCCGGTGGCCGCGGGCGCGTTGTATCCGCTGTTCGCCGCGCTGGGTGGCGTGCCCGGTGGGTTGACCTTCTTCTTCGGAGAGGCCGGGTTCCTGAATCCGATCCTGGCCGCGTTGGCCATGGCCTTAAGTTCTGTGAGCGTGGTGAGCAACTCGCTGCGACTGCGGCGAACGCCGATTTGACGTACCACGCCGCGCTTCGGCCCACGGATCCGCGCGTTGCGCCAATGCGTCCTTACTGGTCGGCGCCTCGCGTTTGGCGCCTCGCGGTCGACGCCTCACGCCGAATCTCTGCGCCAGAAGCGGCTCCGCTACAGGCTTGGAGTCGCCGCGTCGACGCTGAGACCGCTGGCGTTCGTGTGTCATGGCGCAGAACGACAGCGACGCGGCGATGCCGCGCCAGCGCCAAGAGACGCCAAGGGCTATTCCGAACGTCGTTAGTTGCGATTGGCTAGATCGCCGCGGCTCGCTCGCAGTTACAATGGTAAGGCGTTTCCCGAGGTCCTATGCGGAGTCACGCAACTTCGGGACTCCACGGTGGCCAGTCATCCGCTCTTTGTGAGGTTCAGCGTGCCCACGCTTGGAGAGTTAGAGTTCTCTGCTTGCTTGGCGAAAGACCGTTTGACCTACGTTGCGCCGGGTTCAGGCGCTGTTTTGGTCTGGCGCCCGCACTGGCATGGGATCGCTCTATCTGGCCGACATTTTTGATGCCTAGGAACGCTGGCGTCCGCACTGGCATGGGATCGCTCCGAGGATTGGAGCAATGAGGGTTGAAGCAATGCAGACCGGGCGGCGGATCGGGACTAATCCGCCAGCGTCATTATGGTGACGCTCCTTTGGCTTGCCGCGCTGACCGCTTCATCCAACGAACTGGAGCAGATTGCGGTGGCCGGCACGATGGTTGCAGTCGCTCTGGACAGCAGGTCGGCCCGTTCCCGGGCCCGACGGATGTCTTCAGCATCCAGGGTTACGGACACTTCGGCTACCGCGTAGCCTTCAGGGCCGCTCAGGATGATGTCGGCATTTTCAATCGCTTCGGCGTCGTCCAGGCTGATCCGCCCGCTCGCGACGGCGTTGTCCAACAACTCCGCGAGTGTGCTGTCGTCCGGTTTCGTAATGGCATAGATGAGGGTCATGGCTCTCAGGCCAAGGTGCCTTTGGGCCAAACGGCTGGCCCGGCGCGCTGCCTTGCGTTCATAGTCTGAGCCGATGAGGCGGTTCATATTGCCGTCTAAGCGGTTCACATCCTTTTGCAGACGGGCTTGCCCGTCCTTGAGTTCCTTTACGTCGGTTTTGAGGACGGCTACGTCGGTTTTGAGTTCCGCAACGTCCTCTTCCAGGCGTTCCAGCCGCAGATTGGTGGCCGATATGAATTCATTGACGGTCTGCGCCAGCAGCGCGACTGTTTGCTGCAGTTCCCGGACGATTGCCGGAAGTTGGAGGAATTCCTGACCGAGGACATGCTGGCGCATGGCCGCTTGGAGCCCGGGGTCCTTCTCCATGGCGGTGAGAATGTCCTCGAAGGAATAAATTGGTGTTGGATCGCTCATCTTTACGCAGCCCACTATTGGGGTATTCTGTATTCTAAACGTTGTTGCATCTCCGCGCTACCGGCATACGCCCATGGCCAGCGCCATTCCCGGCGATCGCTACCAATCTGACTCAGTCGGGCCTTCCGCGCTTTGGCGGCGCCATCAGACTGGGACCGGGCAAGTGGGAAAGTCAGCGTACCAAGAATTTGGGGCTGTGAAATGGCGGCAAGCCGAATGTAATGGTCACGCCTTGCCGCCGTTACTGGAGATCAACGCCGCGCCGGCGTTCGGGTTAGTCCGGCTTGCGGGCTGAAACCTTTACGCTGGCCACGTTCAATGGAACCTCGTTCTCATCGAGGCGTATTGCCTCGTCGGTGGTTTCGATGTTGGTGAAGCCGGCGGCAATCATTCGTGACAGGTAGGTTCCCCGATATTCGGCGCCACCGATGCAGGAAGCCCAAGACTCTGCGTCGGTAAGGCTCGGCCCGTCTTCGGTGAGGGCGAGCATGTCGGAAACGTGGAGTCGTCCACCGGGCGCCAAAACGCGGAAGGCTTCGCGGAACACGGCGTCTTTGTCGGGGGACAGGCATATGACGCAGTTGCTGATGACCACGTTCACGCTGGAGTCCGGCAGGGGGATGTCTTCCAGGTGTCCTTCGATGAACTCGACGTTGGTAATTCCCATGCGGTCGCGATTGGCGTTGGCCAGGGCCAGCATGTCCGGCGTCATGTCGAGGCCGATAACCCGTCCCGACGCGCCTACCTGCTCGGCGGCGATGAAGCAGTCAATGCCACCGCCGGAACCCAGGTCCAAGATCGTTTCGCCGGTCCGCAGGTCGGCAAGGGCCGTGGGGTTGCCGCAACCGGCGGAGGCAGCCATTGCCTCCACGGGCAACCCTTGCAACTGGGCTTCGGTGTACAACGCCATGGCGCGCTCGGTGTCGGCGGGCCCGCAGCACGCGGAGGTTTCGGCGCTTTCGCAACCGCAGGCAGAGGCGTTGTGGCCGCAGTCGTCGGCGCCGCATTGGCCGTGGCCGCAGTTCTCCGCGCCGCAACCGGCGTCCACTGGCGAAATGTCGGTCAATTGGATGACGCGGCGAGCGCGCTGGCCGTAATGCTCCTGCACTGCCTGGCGGATGTCTGCGGTGTTGTCCTGCGTGGTAGTCATCGGCGCCTCCGTGCGTCTCAATAGGACGATTTTGCTTGTGAAACATGCTACGCTCGCAGTTCCGTCCCGTCAAACCGGCAGGTGTTCCGCGCGCTCGCGTTCACCACAACGCATTGCGGCGCCGGAACATTGCCGCCACCGAGTTGTTGCAATATCAGCCAGTCGACGGTCAATCACCGAGCGTTCCGTTGAGCCAGCCTCCCGGATGCCGGGCCAACTCGACGCGCCGCAATTCAATTGGGTACACCCCCGGGCCGATGCTATAATCGCATACATCCTAAAGTCAGAATGGAATCACCATGCGCTTTGGCCATTTCTTCTACCCAATGAAGTTCGACGACTCTCAAGACCATGTGGAAATACAGGAATGTCTGAAGGAAGCGGAGTTGGTGGAAGCTCTGGGTTTCGACGCCATTTGGCTTGCCGAGCATTACTTCACCGGTGAATGCGTGTACGGGGACCCGCTGGTGTTCGCCAGCGCCGTGGCCATGAAAACGCGCCGCGTCATGCTGGGCTTCGGGATCATCGAGTTGCCGCTCCACAACCCCGTGCGGGTGGCCATGCAAACCGCCCTGCTGGACAATTTGACGCAGGGGCGCCTGGTGGTGGGAACCGCCAAGGGTTCCAACTACAACGCCTTTGAGTACCTGGGCTTCGGAACCGACCCAGCCTTGGGGGAAGCGCAGATGGAGGAGGCCGAGGAACTCCTGATCAAGGCGTGGACGACCGACAACGTGGATTTTCGTGGCGAGACGTATCAAGTGTCCTTTCCATCGGTGCGACCGCGGCCGTATCAGAAACCACACCCGCCACTGGCCCGCGCCTGCATCAACCGTGATTCAATAATCGACATGGCGCGGCGCGGCCGTCCCATCCTGCTGCGAGGACGCTCGATTAACAGCGTTGGCGCGGACATCGCCCTGTACCGGGACACGATGGTGGAATCGGGATTCGACGAAGCGACGATTGAACGCAATTTGGACCAGATTTGGGTGTGGCGCGAGATGCACCTGGCGGAAACCGACGATCAGGCCATGGATGAATTCTTGCCGGCCAACCTGCGCGCCTACTCGATCATGCAGGACTACCGAGATCGCTGGAATCCCAAGGAGTTTCCAATGTCCAACCAGGCGCCTCCGACGCAACGCGACGGATACGCCGAGCGCCCCGACGCTGACGCGGCTGAAAACCTGGTGGGCAGCCCGCGACGAGTTGCCGAGCAGCTGGAGCAAATGCGAGCCGTCGGCATTCGCAACCTGATGCTGACGAACCGGGGCTTGATGTCCCCAGAAACGACACGCAGATCCCTCAAGCTCTTGGCCGAGCAGGTAATCCCCAAGTTCCGGGCGACCCCCCCAGTCCCAGGA
This sequence comes from Dehalococcoidia bacterium, assembly GCA_965221295.1. Taxonomy (GTDB): domain Bacteria; phylum Chloroflexota; class Dehalococcoidia; order Lucifugimonadales; family UBA3495; genus Bin87. Next base: position 873,306 of record OZ244879.1, read on the forward strand.
CAATTGAACGGTTGACCAAATCCATGAGACGCCCGGTCCTCGCACGCGAACTAAAGGAGCGCTCCCCACGAAAATATGCCTTGGGGAGCGTTTTTATCCCGCGGAACACCGAGACCCGGAACCACGAGGCCCGGAACTACGAGGCCCGGAACTACAAGGCCCGGAACTACGAGGCCCGGAACTACGATGGGCCCCGCGCCGCGAGGGGCGTTTGAGCGTCACCGTCGCGTGGGGCCGTTCCCGCTGCGGTGGCAACAAAAGACGGCGACGCGGCGTTCCCGGGCCGGCGCTGGGCGTGTTGCCGTCGCCAATGGCCCGTGCTAATCTGCGTTGCGGCATCGCACACGCGGCGCCATTATCGATCTCAGGCCTGCCGTGGCAGGAATGCGGAGAAAAAGCGATGAGAATCACCGGCGGAACCACCCGAACGCTTCAAACACCCGCCGACAATCCTTTGGTCGTGGGTATCGACCAGCCGGGCGCACGTGAGTTCGTTACGCTCGAACTGCACACCGACGAGGGCATATCGGGCGTTGGTCTCACTTTCTTCGGTGGGCCGCTGGTTCACGCGCTGCGTAGGGCAGTGGACGACTTGGTGGGACTGGCTGTAGGCGAAGACCCGATGAATCCCGAGGCCGTCTGGGGCAAGCTGATGGACGCCTGCGCTTCGGCCGGTCCGGAAGGCATCCTGTCCTTGGGGTTGGCGGCGGTGGACATGGCGGTGTGGGACATCAAGGGCAAAGCGCTGGACCAAACCGTGTGCAGCTTGCTGGGCGGCTACCGCGACCGCGCGCCAACCTACGCCAGCGGCGCCCTGATGCGACCCATGGGGTTGGAATACCTTGCGGAAGCAGGGCCCCGACTGGTGGAGCAGGGCTTCCGGCAGATGAAGACCCAAATGGGCGCCGAACCCACCGCGGCGCGCGAAGTCGCCCGGATCCGTACCCTGCGCGACGCCATCGGCCCCGACGTTGACCTGATGTGCGACATCAACCAGCTGTGGAACGTCAACCAGGCCATTCAGATTGGCAGCATGGTTGAGGAGTACCACCTGTTCTGGCTGGAGGACGTGGTGGCGCGAGACGACTACCAGGGTCTGGCAAGGGTCGCCGACGCTCTGGTTACGCCCATATGCGCTGGCGAGTACGTTTACGGCATTCGACCATTCCGCCATTTGGTGGAGCATCGGAGCGTGGACATCGTGATGATCGATTTGCTCCGGGCCGGTGGAATCACACCCTTCCGCAAGATCGCCGGCATGGCCGAAGCGTTCAATCTGCCCGTGGTATCGCACTTGATACCGGAGGTGCAAGCCCACACGATTGCGGCCATCCCCAACGGGTTGACCGTCGAATATATGCCGTGGTCGCTACGGCTTTTTGACGAAACGCCAGACATCGTGGACGGCGAGATCGTCGTTCCCGACCGTCCTGGTCTGGGCCTTTCCTTCAGCCAAGACGCCATTGCCCAATACGAAATCGCCTGACCAACATCGAATAACCCGATCAACATTGAACGGAGGCTGAATCATGGCTACCTACCAACTGCGCATCTACACCATCAACCGCGGCATGATGGACTCCTGGCTGGGCCTGTTCAACGAGCACATTCGGCCGCTGCACGACCGTCTGGGGATTCCGGTGGTGTCCAGTTACGTGAACGCAGACCGCACCGAGTTCATCTGGGTGCGCCGTTTCGCAAGCGCCGATGAGATCGCTGAGAAGGAAGCCGCCTACTTCGCGTCGCCCGAGCGTTCGGCGCTGGGAGACCGTCCCACCAGCCACATTGCCAAAATGGAAGTGCGCGTGATGGATGGCGTGGCGGAAACCGCCGGGGTCGCCTGATCCCGCCGGGAGCGCCCCGGACTGAAGCGCGGCGCGAACTAAAGCGGGCCAGGGCTCGCCGGCCCGCGCCGTTATCGCCGATGCGTCGCCAGGGTCAGGCCGCCGTCAAAGGGCGGTTGTTGGGTTACAACTTCGATGGCGCCGGTCCTGTTCCGAGAAGGGGATCGGCGCTGCGCTGTTTCGCCCGCCGTGGGCAACAAGGGGCGGTGTTTGGAGGCTAGGGACTAGAGCTGCTTGACCATTTCGCGGTGGGGAATGCCCTCTTCCAGGAACATGTCGCCCACCTCGTCGTAGCCGTGGCGGGCGTAAAAAGACTTTACGTATTCCTGCGCATGGAGGGTGATTTGCCGGAACCCCAGGCGCCGAGCCTGCTCCTCCAGAAAGGTCAACGCCATGCCGCCTACGCCGCTGCGTCGCCAGGCCTGCTCCACCGCCATCCGGCCAATTTGAGGGCCCTTGCCCGCAACGTCGGGAAGCAGGCGGCCGGTGGCGATCACCACTCCGCGATGCAGGACCACCGCGTGGACAGTGTCGGGCGCAGAGTCGGCGTCATCCACCTCCACGCTGGCCGGGATGCCCTGCTCGCCGACAAATACCCGCATACGCAGCGAGACCGCTCCTTCGAACTCGGACGAGGTTTCCACGACCTTCACGGTGAGATCAGAGGCTTGGATTTCGGAAGGCATGTTACGCAAATCCTGACGGGGCTATCCCAACCGGGATGCTCTAACCGGGGACGCTCTAACCGGGGATATTCCAATTGGGGCTGCCCTGAACTGAGCTGCCCCAATTGGAACTACGATGTGGCGGCGGAAACTGGGGTCTGGTCCGCGCGCCATGCCGCGTTGACGTTTTCCCAATAGGACTCCCAATCACGCCGGGTTTCGGCTTCGCTGATGCCGCTCCAGTAGGCTGGCGACTCCAGTGGCAACGCCTGATCCACCCGGATCAAGGCAACCGCGCGGACGGACCCGGCCAGATTCCGCAGGGTTGCCGCGCCATTGGCCATTCGGTCCACGACGGCGTGGAATATCTCGTCGCCACGGTGGATGGCGGCGACCCCCTTGAAGCGATATCCCTTGCGGGCGAACACGTCCAGCGTATTTATTTCGACGGCCGGGTTGTGTTCCAGGTTGCGCATGGTGCCCGGCGACGCCAGGTCGGTGAATAAAACGTGGTCATCGTCCCAAACCATTACCGTGCCTTTGGGGGACAGATTGGGCGAACCGTCCGGGCAGACGGTGGCAACGAAGATCAGCCGTTGCTCGGTAAGAGCCTTTTTCATTGCGTCGGTCAGAATACCCATGTAGTTTGCGTACCTCCCTGCGCTGACGCCAAGTCAGCGAACTTGCTGGCGGCGGTTCAGTAGGCGCGCTTCCCGTGTCCGGCAGGCGCCCGCTCCGGTTGTCGCTTGGGATCGTCGGCGGAGTTGCAGCATCGCCTAGCCCTAGCCGAGCCGATTTTGGTTTGAACGAAATCGACGGAATCGGCATGGCGCGCGTTTGACATTGTACCCGCCCGTAGTTAGCATTGCATTAAGCGCCGCCAGCGCTGCCATCCCGCCACCAACGAGGAGGCCCCGATCATGTTCGTGCGGCGAGATTTGACCGATACCGTTCCCACTCGCGAAGGCGACATGCACTTCGTGAAGCAGGGCTCCGGCTACCCTCTGGTATTGCTGCACCCGTTGGGAACCTCCACTTGGGCGTGGAGCTCCGTGATTGACGCCTTCAGCCAGCATTACACCTGCTACGCCTTCGACATGCTGGGGCACGGCGAGTCGGACAAGCCGACGCGGCGCTTCAACATCCCGGACTACGCCCAGGCCCTGGACGACGCCTGCCAGGTGCTGAACATCCATCGAGGGCATTACGTGGGCAACTCGGTAGGCGCCGTGCTGGCCACCGAGATGGCGGCGTCATTCCCCGACCGGCTGGACAAGCTGGCGCTGGTGGGCGCCCCGGTGTGGGACGCGCGGTCGGCTCCGGAGCGGATCGCCGAGGCGGCGGCGGGTTACGACACCGACGGCCTGCCGGTCCCCAGGACGGTGGAACAGGCCAAGGCGGCGACCACCTTCGCCGAACCGAGGCAGGAATGGATTGACGCGAACAACCGCACCCGGGCTCAGGCTGGGGCCTGGGTCAAAAAGCTGCACGATTCGCTGGCTTGGTATGACATCATGGCTCGCCTGCCCCGGGTGAACGCGCGGGAAACGTTGGTTCTCTATGGTGAAGTGGACCGTCTGAGGGACGGTGAGGAGTTGCTGTGCAACAACATCGTGCGGGCCCGCAAGCACGTTATGCCTGGTGTGGGGCATATTCCTCAGATTGAGGACCCAGAGGGCTTTGTCGACGCGCTGCTGTCCTTCCTCAAACCGGGCGGGTGAACCACAAACCGGAGCCGGTGAACCAGAAGACAAAACCCGATGGCCAATCCCTAAAACCAATCCTTGACCGCGCCTACCCCTCCGCTTGCGCGCCGTTCGCACGATTCCAACTACCGCTATGACCAGCATCTTCGTCCAGCCCCGCAGCAGGGGCCATCAGTTGTTGCGCACCGCCCGGCGCAAGTCGGAAGGCAACCTGCCGGCGCTGGTCGTCCTGGGCGTTGGAACCGCGGGCGCCAAGCGGGCGTTGATGTTCCTGCAGCGCATGTCGGAATTGTCGGAGATTGGGAGGGTGCAAAGCGCGATCTTCTACGACTGCAATGAGATAACGGTCAGCTACATTGGGAGTTTTCTGCGGAAGTTCCTGGGCAAGTCCAGGCCCGGCCGGGGCGTGCAGATATTGTTTCCCAACTACATCCCAGTGGCCAACGGATTCATGCGCGACCCCCGCCTGTTCGAGGAATACGAGGGGCCCATGGAACGCGACATGGACAACGTTGTTGGCCAAATCATGGCCCAATCGGAACGGTCGGGGAGGTCGCCGGAGACCATCATCGAATTCATGAGCTTTTCGGGCCATGCGGCCGTGGGCGGTCGGCTATACCGGAAGCTGCGGGCAGTCTTCCCAGGCGCCGTGATTCTGCCGATACTCAAGCTGCCTGAAGATCACGTTTCCGAGGAATGGACCAGGCGGTACATTTGGGAACGCTTTGAGGAACTGCTGGAGGGATCAGACTGCCTGTTGACCGGACAATCGGGCAGTACTTTCGGGGAAGGGGACGCCAGGTTGGCCACTGGGCTGGCTGGCGTGGAGGTTGCCGATTTTGACGAGGAAGGCGTCGCCAGCAGCCCATTGGCGGCGGCCTGCCAGCGACTGGGCGCCGCATCGGGCGGTTGGCTCGGCATGGCCACGGTAAAGCGAAAGATGCCCGTGGTCAGGAAATTCGAATGGCTGCGGTTGCCTCCGTGGTGGCGTCAATATGCGGCGGTGGGGCCGGAGGAAGAACTGTCGATGGCGGTGGGCCACGCCATCTGGTCAACGCTGGACCCGCCATCGCAGATAGCCGAGGGCATGAACGACCTGCGCCACGCGCCCCAGGAGGTGGTGGTGTCCCTGCCGGTGCACCCGGAATCGTTGGAGCCGGTGGCGGCGAGCGCCGCGGAGACGCTGGAGCGCAGCAACCTGTTCAACCAATTCCCCAACATGGACATCGCGTTCAACACGGCCCGGTTCCCAGAGGGGGTGTCCGAGGAGCCCTATCTTCACGTCACCCGCGTTTACCCGGTGCAGGGGGAGCTGGCTCCGGTGATGGAGATACTGCACCCTGGCCATTCCGCGGACCAGCGTCAGGCGTTGGGCGCCCACGAGACCGGGTTCGGTACGTACTACCACCTGGACACCATCGACGATGGCATTCCCATATCCCGCATGTCCCGCGCGGAGGGACCGGCCGGCCGGCCCCGCGATCCTGAGGAAGAATGGAAACAACACGTGCGCTACATCTAGGGATTTTTCCATAAATCCACCAAATGAGTGTGCGCAGGTGCGTAGGTAGGATGTTTGACACATTCCAACTTTATCTACTATGATGACTGTGGCTAACAAGGCAACCGTCGATTACGACGAAAAGGATTTACCATAACTGAATCTTCGCGCGACTTGCGCTTCGACCACACGTGACGCCTCTGCGCGGGCTAAAACGTGCAGGACGAACTACCAAGGCGGAGTCGCGGATTACTCAAACTGGCAAGGGGGTTGCAACAGCTATGCCGCCGAAATTTCAGAATCGAACTTTTCACATCCGCAGAAACAGCCCCCATCGTCTTGGTTCGCAACAAGACCACAATCGGGATGGCGTCCCCCCGCCCATCGTGTCGGTGGCGGTGGGAACCGCCGGTTACAAGCGCAGTTGGAAATGGGCCCAACGGATGGGCGAAGCCGGGGTGCTGGACCGGGTGCAGAGCCTTTTGATGTATGACTGCAACCAGGGCAGCATCGACGCCATCGACTCCGAAGCGCAGGCCATGCGACGGCGGGATCGGCTCGCCAACCTGCCGATTATCGTACCTGGCTACCTGCCCAAGGTGGACGGCTTCCTTCGCGATCCCAACGCCTACAAGGATTACTTTGGGCTGATCCACCGCGACATGGAACGGATGGTGGATACCATCGCGCGCCGGTCGGAAGAGGTGGGCTCGCCTCCGCAGGTGATCCTCGAATGGCTTGGCTTCGGCGGCCACGCCAAGTTGGGCGGCGTGCTTCACCAAATGCTGCTGGAGAGGTTCCCGGACGCCCTGTTCTTCCCGATTATGCTCATGCCCCGCGAGCACGTGCTGGAAGAAAACATGCGACGGGAGACTTGGGGCGCCTACGAAGAAACCATGGGGTTGGCGCGTCCCCGGTCTGTCGGCAGCTCCGTCGGCGACCAGGGGGAATTGAGGGGCTACCCGGCCCTGATCACCGACAACCGGTTGTCTCGCGACTACCAGCGGCTGGACAATAAACTGGCAATCGGCCTGGCTTCCATGGAAGCCGGTATGCGTGACCGCATCGACAGCGGTTCGCTGTCTGAAACCGTGGCCAGCTTCGGGGGGTACTCGAATGGCTGGTTCGGGATGCGGGTGATGAGCCGGCGGCTGGATGTGAACAACGTGCCTCAGTTGAGCCCGCGATGGCTGCCCAGGCGTATGCGTCGCTCCGAGTTGGTGGTGGTCAACGACGACGCCAAGCAGCTCTCCTGGGCCACCAAAAAGGCCATGTGGGACATACTGGACCCTAACCGCCGGGACATGAACCTGGCCAACCACGACTTCGTGCACGGCGAGTCCGTGATGCGCATGGTGATAACGCTCCCCGTGGAACCGGACGGCCTGGCGGAAATCGAAAACGACGTGCGCGACCAGCTTGACCGAGAGGACTTCGAGCTGGCGTACCCCAACCTCACGTGGTCCTTCGCTTCCGCCAACTTCCAGGAGAACCCCGGCGACCGGCACATGCACGTTTCGCTGCTGTACCCGCTTCAAACGGAGAAGATTTACAGCATCACGGACATCATGTACGACACCTACACGCCGTCGCACATGGCCGACGGCCTGCAGCAAACCGGATTCGGCACGGGCCACTTCATGGCGTCCAACGGATACAACGCTGAAACCCAGTTTGGGTACGTGTCCCGGGGCGCTCAGGTCAGAAACGACCGGGAACAGCAGAACCGGGCCGCCGCTGTCGCCCAGGGTCGGCCGTATGGCAACGGCCACGAGAACGGCGTAGGCGGATTCCGTTCGTAGGCTGGCGGCGCTGCATCCGCTTTGCCAAAAAAGGGGCGACCGCAAGGTCGCCCCTTTTCGTTACGCGACGCTGGTCGTTTGCTAGGTTTGTGCGGCGACCGGAGCGGCTCGCCGCGCCTTGTCCCGGAAATGGGGGATGATGTACTTTCCAAATAGGCGCAGAGATTCCATCACCTCTTCGTGGGCAACCGGGCCTACCTGGAACAGGGGCATGATCTCGTCCACCCCCATGCGCTCGTAGTCCTCGATGTACTTGATGCAGTCGTCGGGGTTTCCGATGCAGAAGCGTCCGCCGTCCTCGATCAAGGAGCGGGAGCTGACTTCATCGGCGCGGGCGGTGTCGGCTTTGACGGCGCGTTGGTAGTGCCACTGGTAATCGGGCGGCACGCGGGCCGGATCGTAACCCTGCCAGACGTAGGAGTCGCGGATGCGCTGCTGCTCCCGGTACCAATCGATTATGGTTTCGGCGCGCTCGAAAGCCTTTTGCCTGTTTTCCATGCACAGACCCACGGTATTGCCGGCAACCCGGGGATATACCAGCTTGGTTGCCGGTTCGGGGTCTTGGATGGCGTCCCGGTAGACTCGGATGAGGTCTTCGGCACGGTCGAGACCGACGCTGGTTTGGGCCAGACAGCCCAATCCCTGGCGTCCTACCTTCTCGGCGGTGAACTCCTGGCTGACCGCCTGCCAGATCGGCGGATGCGGTTTCTGCACGGGTTTGGGGATGATTTCCCGGGGCGGGAATTGGTAATGCTTGCCCTGATAGGAAAACATCTCTTCAGTCCAGGCCCCCGGGATGATCTGGAGGTATTCTTCGACCATCTCCGACACATCGGGCAGGTCGGCTCCGTAGGGAATCATCTGGTAAGGGTAGCCGGATCGGCCTATGCCCAGGTCGACCCGCCCGTTGGACAGGATGTCCAGCGTGGCCATGCGTGACGCGACGTGCAGAGGGTGATGCAGGGGCGCCAGAACCACCGCGATGCCCAAACGCATATTGACGGTTCGCTGGCTGATGGCGGCCAGGGTGATGTCTGGGGCGCTGGAATGCGACCATTCCGATCGGAAGTGGTGCTCCACGAACCAGACCGACGTCATGCCAATCTCTTCGGCGAAGCAAACCTGTTCCATCATTTCGTGAAATTTCCGGGATTCACTGCCAGCGTCCCAAGGCTTGGGCGCCTGGATTTGGTAAAAAAGGCCGAGGTCCATAAATTTACGCTCCTGGAGGCGGTTGATCAACGTATGGTATCAAAAGAATCATAAACTATGTCCAAATAATTTCATAGGTTCTGGTCATAGGTTCAGGACACCGTTTCAATTGACACTATCGAAAGGGCAGCCGTAGAATTGGCGGGCGATTGATCGGCGCGCGATTCCCAACGCGCCCGGCCCTGAGCCGCCCGATCAACGAAAACCAAGGAGAATGAAAGCCATGGCAACGAAAGCCTTTTTGCTGGTTGAAACCGCAGTGGGCCGTACGCGGGACGTAGCAACTACTCTGAGAGGGCTCGACGGCATCGAGTCAGTGGACGTGGTGACCGGGCCCTACGACATCATTGCGATCATATCCGGGGACGACATGTCGGTGGTCGGCGGACTGGTGACCGAAAAAATCCATACGGTGGTGGGCGTGGTGCGCACCGTTACCTGCGTGGCGGTGGACGCTTGACCAATCCGGCAACATCCAATCCGAAAATAACCAACACGGACGGGACGGGAACAGGAGGCTTCGGTGGAGTATCGCTTTACCCAGGATGACGACCAATTTCGGGGCGAGTTGCGCCGTTTCATTGAGTCGGAACTGCCCGACGATTGGGAGGGCGGCGGACGCTGGCCGGAAGAGTGCGACTGGGATTTTACGATGCACCTGAGGGGCCGGCTGGCCGAGCGGGGTTGGCTGACCATGCATTGGCCGGAGGAATACGGCGGCCAGGACGCTTCCCCAGTGCGGTCGGCCATCTACAACGAAGAGCTGGCCTACCTGCGGGCTCCCGGTCGGGATATTTTCGGCGTGCGTATGCTGGGCCCCACCCTGATGATTCACGGCAGCGAGGAACAGAAGCAGGCTCATCTGCCCCCCATCGCCCGGGGAGAAATTCAGTGGTGCCAGGGGTACAGCGAACCGGAATCGGGGTCGGATCTGGCGTCGCTGAGCGCCAGGGCCGTGCGGGACGGCGATGAGTACGTGATCAACGGCGCGAAGATCTGGACCACTTTGGCCCACCGGTCGGACTGGATCATGTGCCTGGCCCGGACGGACCCGGACGCTCCCCGTCACCGGGGCATCAGTTTCATCCTGGTGGACATGAAATCCCCCGGCGTGGAAGTGCGGCCGGTGATCAACATGGCGGGCGGGCACGAGTTCAACCAGGTGATATTCGACAACGTGCGAGTGCCCTCCAGCAACTTGGTGGGCGAAGAGAACCGCGGTTGGTACGTGGCGGTGACGCTGCTGGACTTCGAGCGCTCGGGCATCGACTACTCGGCCATCGCCCGGAGGTTGCTGGACGACACCCGGCATTACGCCAGCGGGATCTCGCGAAATGGAACGAAGGCGACCGGGTTGCCCTGGGTGCGCAACCTGCTGGCCGACCGCTACGTGGAATGCGAAGTGGCCCGCCTGATGGCTTACAACGTGGCCTGGATGCAGGGGGAGGGGCTGGTTCCCAACAAGGAGGCGTCCATGAGCAAAGCCTTCGGCAGCGAGACGTTGCATCGCTCTGCGAACGCGGCGCTGGAGGTGGCCGGCCTGCCGGGCGCGCTGGCCCGGGACGAATCCCGCGCTCCGTTGAAAGGGAGGCTGCCCGAAAACTGGATGATCAGCTTTTCCCACAAGATCGCCGGCGGCACGTCTGAAGTGCAGCGTGGCATCATTGCCGGACGCGGCCTGGGCCTGCCGCGAGGGTAGGGCGACTCTCGGGCGCTGGGCCGCTGGGCCATTCAGGCATAGGGAGAGACTTCGTTTGCTCAAGGGCTGGCGAGGCAGCGAACGGACTCCCGGGCTGAGGATTGGGAGCCGCGACCCGTTACAGGTCCAGAGATGCGAAGATGGCCGCTTCCTCCGGGGTGAGTTCCTGCATGGCCCGGCGGCAGCGGTCAAGGCAGCGAAAGATGCTGCGCGGCGTTACCGAGAACCGTTGCGCGGCTTCGTTCACCGACAAACCCTCCCCATGGATCGCCGCGGCGATGCGAAAGTCCTGCGCCAGCCGGCGATGGGTGATGAACCAAACCATGTCATCGAACTTGCAGCGGGACATTGGGCACTCCAGACACGCTTGCGCCACTTCGCATCCCGTATCAGCATAGTAGTCAAAGCCCGATTCTCTGCATCGGCGATTGCCGGTGTCGATTGTGTTTGCTCCGTACATGAGCGCTCCGAAACGTGCGTTCTGTATAGTGCCATATTGTAGAACCTGCGTTCCATAGTTGTCAACCGTCGCCAAAGGCCCGCCAAGGCTGTTACAGAGCGCGACTGTCGCAGAAGTCGTGGGGGTTCATTCCCCTGGCGTCCTGAGGCAAGGCTGCCGGGCGCCGCCATTGTTGGAACCCCCTGAGCAGAACGGGGCGTTGAAATTTGACCAGCCCGGAACCTCGCGTGTACCCATTACCCTGGCGATGTTGTTGCGCGGAGCGGCGTACCCTGGCGCCATCACGAGGAGCATTGCCCACATCAGCCGCTGCGACGGGCGGGAGCGACGCGGCAAATCCGCGCCGACACTCGCCGCTGCGTGAAGCAGGGTCGAACGCCCCGTGCGGGGCGGACGCCGGGATCGCCGCGCTTTTTTCGCGATGCCGGTTTGCCGAAACTGGGTGTGCGTGAGCTCCCGGAATACATAACCATTGGACGACACGCTTCCCGCCTATGGTCTATTCTTCGGCTTCGACCAGGCTGGTACAGGTTCCGCTGGTACAGGTTCCGATGATTCTGGCCGGACCGGATGGAGCGCTGGCGCCCCGCCTGAACCTGCCAGGGCAGAGCCGTTTGCGGATGCGTCGGGAAATCTCAATGTGCTAACATCATTAGGCAAGGTGGTGGTTCTATGCTGAGATTTCTCTGGCCGTTGCTGTTGATGTTCGGCCCACAATTGGCGCCGAGGGTGATCAAGTTCGTTCGCGCGGTGTGGCTCCTGCATAAGGACCATCGGGTGAACGTGCTGCTCAAACTGCTGGTGCCCCTGGCGTTGGTTTACGCGGTCCTTCCCGTTGACCTGATCCGGGACCGAATTCCCTACGGGTTGGGACGTTACGATGACATCATCATCCTGGGGTTGGCGCTTTTCATCTTCTGGAAACTCTGCCCGCCGGCGGTGGTGCGGGAACACATGGGGGAACCACCGCCGCCTCGTCCGGAGGACCGTGACCCGAGCAGCGTGGTGGATGGTGAAGCCCGACCCAAGGACGACCGGGAAAATCAAAGAGACCGGGAAAACCAACGAGGCAGTTGATGTATGACGGCCGAAGCGAGGGCATATCGCTTTACGTGCACGTCCCGTTCTGCCTGAGCAAATGCCCCTACTGCGATTTCAATACCTATCAGGGAATTGAATCTCAGTTTGACGATTACCGCGAGGCGGTAACGAGCGAGCTGGAGGCTTGGGGACGGGCGCTGGGGCATCCGCCCGTGAACACCATATTCCTGGGAGGCGGCACACCGTCTTACCTGCCCACCGGGGATATTGGTCAGATATTGGATGGCATTGCCGAGGCCTACCCGGTGCGTGAAGGCGCAGAGGTAACCGCCGAGTGCAATCCCAATGACCTGACGGCGGCGAAGTGCGTGGAACTGCGGGCCGCGGGGGTAAATCGCATCAGCATGGGCGTCCAAAGCATGGACAATGGCCTGTTGGCGCTGCTCGGACGTCGGCACGATGCTACGGAGGCCATCGACGCGCTGAACGCCTGCCGCCTGGCTGGATTCGACAACGTGAATTTGGACCTGATGTATGGGTTGCCTCACCAGTCGCTGGAGCAATGGCGAGACACGGTGGAGCGGACGATTACGCAGGCTCCGGAGCACATCTCCATGTATTCCCTGACCCTGGAGGACGGCACGCCACTGAAGCGCTGGGTCCAACAGGGAGCCTTGCCGGAGCCTGATGCCGACCTAGCCGCCGACATGTACGACCTGGCGCGTCGGATGCTCCGAGACGCTGGTTATCGCCATTACGAGATCAGCAACTGGAGTCGAGAGGGCAGGGAGTCGAAACACAACCTGGCGTATTGGCGCAACTTGCAATGGCTGGGCGTCGGGCCTGGGGCACATTCTTCGCTGCGCGCGGCGGACGCTGTGGGTGGCGTCCGGTTCTGGACGGCGCGGTCGCCGCGAGAGTACGCCAGCAAGGCGGCGGAATGGGCAGCGATCGCGACCACTTGGCCAGAGGCGACGGCCCAGCGAATCGAGTCGGTTCCGACCGTTGACGGCTTGGAGGCCATAGACGAAGGTACCGCCGCGGCGGAAACGATGTTCTTGGGGCTGCGCCTGTTGGATGGGATGAATCTGGCGGAAGCGTCGGCCAGGATGGGCATCGACCTGGCGGCGCGCTACGCAAGGGAGATTGACGAGTTATTGGGCGATGGGTTGCTGGTGAGGGAGGTGGACGGACGCCTGCGGCTGGCAGAGAAGGCGTACCTGCTGGCAAACCAAGTGTTCACCCGGTTTTTGGTAGAATAGCGGCCTGATGTGGGAGTCTATATCAAGACTTATAGGGTTAATCCCCTGGCTCATTGGCCAACTGCCAGAGCGCGCGAGGCCTGCGGGCGTGGCGGCTGTTCTAAGTATGATGGTATTTTTAGCGTTTGCGGTTGTCAGATTGGCTTTGGGTCTTCCGGACGACGTACCGAGAGCAGTGACTTGTGCAATGGGCGTTGCCTTGATTGCGCTTACCGTCGTCGCGTTAATTTGTGTCTTGGTCTTCTCCGTCATCGCTGTTTGGTCCGGGCTATCTTCAAAGCCCTCGCAACGTCCTTGATCGTCCACACAATCAAGACGACAGCAGCGGCGACCCACGCGATTATGCCCACAGTTACGATTATCGCTCCCGCCAAGACTGCGTTTTCCCCATCCAAACTGCCGCTCAGTTTGGGGAGTGCGTAAGCTCCGAACAGCACTATCAACATGCCGATTCCGGCAACCCCGGCGGCGACATAGAAGGCGCGATTCAGCAGGGAATAACCGTCCGTCAAGCGTTGTTCCCCGCCCCCAACTCCGGTAGCCTGCGCATCAGGGTTTGACGGCGCTTCAGTTTCCGGTGAGGGACCTTTAGCGTCAATTGGGTCGTATTGCACATCGGATGTAGCCATTTCGCCCGCCTCCTGAGCTCCATCTTACCACCTGGCGAAACGCACCGACAAACGCCACCGGCAGGCCTGCCGCGCGTCGCCTGTGCTAAACTGCCGTTGGCGTCCGCCGGCGCGGAACGCTTTGCCAACTTTCCCATTGATTGCAGACTCCCGGCGGAGGTTCCACTATGGCCGTACAATCCTACACCATCAACGTGCCTGATGACGTTCTCGAAGACCTAAAGCATCGGCTGGCCCACGCGCGGTGGCCCGACGAAATACCCGGGGCCAAGTGGGATTACGGGTCAAACCTTGACTACATCAAAGAGCTGGTGGCCTATTGGCGTGATGGTTACGACTGGCGCAAAGCCGAAGCCGGCCTCAACGCATTCGCCAATTTCTACGCCACCATAGATGGCCAGGGCATCCACTTCATCCACGAGAAGGGCAAAGGCCCCAACCCCATGCCCATCATCGTAACCCACGGGTGGCCAGGTTCGATCTACGAGATGCACAAGATCATCCCTATGCTGACTGACCCGGCGAGCCACGGTGGAGATCCGGCGGACTCTTTCGACGTAGTTGTGCCTTCCATGCCGGGATACGGTTTCAGCGCGCAAACTCGCGAACGCGGCGTGAATACCCGTAGGATTGCGGAGCTATGGGACAAACTGATGGCCAACGAACTTGGCTACAAGCGCTACGCGGCTCAGGGCGGCGACTGGGGCGCGGGCGTAACCGCTCGCCTCGGGTTTCATCATTCCGAACACGTGCTGGGCATCCACACCACGTCGGTGACGCAGGCCATCCCCTACCAGGGCGCGAGCCTGCAGGGGCTAGGGATGCGCGAGCGGCTGGAGCAAGTGATCGGTACGCCTCAAGGCGGCTACCGGCGCGATTTCGCAGCTATCCTGTCGGACGACGAGCTGGCGATGATCGATCAGCGGGTTTCCTGGGCGGCGGCCGAGGGCGGGTACGCTCACATCCAGGGCACCAAGCCTCAAACGTTGGCTTACGGGCTGAACGACTCGCCGGTGGGATTGTGCGCCTGGATAGTCGAGAAATACCGAACATGGAGCGACTGCAACGGCGACGTGGAAAGCGTCTACACGAAGGATGACCTGCTGACCACGGTGATGATCTACTGGGCCACCCAGACCATCAACTCCAGCGTCCGTTTGTACTATGAGAACGGACGGACGCCGTGGTACTTCGGGCCGGAAGACCGAATCAACGTGCCGTGCGCCATCGCGGTATTTCCCAAGGAGTTGTCCACGCCGCCGCGCTCATGGGCCGAGCGGACCTATAACGTGCAACGTTGGACCCAGATGGATAGCGGGGGCCATTTTGCCGCCCTGGAGAAGCCGGCGGAGCTGGTGGCCGATATGCGCGAATTCTTCCGAGGACTGCGGTAGAATCACAGTGGCGAACTTCCCTGCGGGAGGAGTGGGAAACTTCATGATGGGACCTACGGAGTGGACGGTCATCGCCACGGGCATCGCGCTGTTCGTGGCCCTTGGTAGCCTGATCAGGCTCAGCAACTCGACCACTAGGCATGAGTTGAGAGCCGAAATCGCCAACGTCAGAATGGAAATCGCCCGGCTCAAGACCGAACTAGAAAGCAAAATCGCCGAGCTCAAGTCGGAACTGACAGGCGACATTGCCGGCGCCAAAGCCGACAACAACGCTACGCGCGCTGAGCTGAAAGCTGATATAGCCGGAATCAGGACAGACATGGCCGATCTCAGGTCGGACTTCAAAGCCGCAATAGCCGAACTCGGAATCGAGCTGAAAGGCGAGATTGCCTCGGCCAAGGCCGAAAACAACGCAACGCGCGCTGAGTTGAAAGCCGAGATTGCCGCCGCCAGAGCAGATGCCAAGGCCGACAACAACGCAACGCGCGCTGAGCTGAAAGCCGATATTGGAGAACTCGGGGCGAAACTGAAGGGCGAGATTGCCGGCGCCAGAGCGGATGCCAAGGCCGACGCGGCAAGCTTGAGACAGGAGACGCGGGACAATCGCGCCGAAATCATCACCAACCGGCGCTTGTTGGGACGTTTCGCCCTGCACCGGCACGGTGAAGACGGTATGCCCATGGCTCCACTCACCGACGCGTTAGAACCCCCCAACGGCAACGGAGAATCCGCCAGCAACGAAAACGGAAGCGACTGAACGGAGCGCCGCCCCTCAAGTGTGGCTATTTCTTGCCAGTCATTACGGGATCTGCGCCGTGGAATCTCGCTGCGTCCCGATCGGAGCGACGTTATGCCATTACAATTTCGAGCAGGACGCAGCAATCTCATAGTGGACGTGAGGTTTGGGCTAGGATGTGTGCCCGCGGAACGGGATCACCAACCCGTTAAAATGTTTGGGCAACGACCGAGGCGCTGTGCGATCCCGCCGTCCGATGCTGACAGAGTTGGCAAAACCCGCTACCATGTCCGCGCGAAACCCGGACCACAGCCCGGATAACCGGGCGGATTGAGGAGGAATCAGTTAATGATTACCAAGTTTGGCAGCCTTTGGGCCGGCAACGTCGATATGGACAACCCCGGCTACCAGGGAACACCGGCCAATGACCGCTGGCTATCGGATGAAGAACTGGCCGGCGGCGGCATCGAAAAGGCCGAGAAGATCGCCATCGCCATGGACCGTTTGGGCTACGACACCTTTTGGGCAGCGGAGCACCACTTCCAGCGAGAAGGCTACGAGGTTATTCCCAACCTGCTGATGCTCTGGGTTCACTTGGCGCACTTGACCAAGAATCTGCGATTCGGTTGTGGATTCAACATCAACCCAATGTGGAACCCGCTTCGCCTGGCTGAAGATTATGCCACCGCAGACTGGTTGACCGATGGACGGGTGCGTTTTGGCGTGGGCCGTGGCTACCATACCCGCGAGATCGAGGTCTTCGGCGCGCCGATCCTTGACCAAAACGCGAACCGCGAACTGTTTGAGGAGCAAGTGGAAGTCATTTGGAAGGCTTTCAACCAGCGCAGTTTCTCGCACCATGGCAAGCATTACGACATTCCCCCAAACGTGCCCTATCGGGGCTACGATCTGGAGGAAATTACGCTGGTGCCGCGACCCAAGTACGAGGTCGAATGGTGGCAACCGGTGGTGTCCGCCAGCGACCGCGCCATCAATTTCATGGCCAAGTGGGGGATCAAGGGAATCATTGGCGGCGGCGCGGCTACCGGTGGCGCCAGCGACGACGTTATCCATCGCTGGCAGGCAATCCACGCTGAGCACGGCAAGGAATGGGAGTTGGGCGAAGGTCTGGCCGTGGGCTATTCGGTGCAGATTGCCAACTCCGAAAAGGAAGCGATGGATCAGGCGCGGCTGTGGATGGAAGAACGGGTCAAGATGTTCGGGCCGTTGGGCTTCATCGCCGGATTGACCCAAGAGCAGCTGGACGCCCTGAACGCCTTCGGACGCCCAGTCCCCAAGGGTCTGAAGATGCCCGCCATCGAAGAGGCTGTGGCCGCCGGCCAATACCTGGTCGGCCCGCCGGACCGCATTACCGAACAGTTGATGCAGGTGCAAGAACGCTATCCAGGCCTGCACGAAATCAACATCGGCGTGACCAACATGGGTATGCCCACCAGCGCTTCTCTGGACCAACTGGAATGGTTTGCCCAAGACGTGATGCCGCATTTCAACAAGCAGGGAACTGACAATTAACCCAGCGATTCCGGCGCAACGCGGGTCGGCCGACCGTCAATCCCCGGCCCGTATCCTACTCATGGCCGTATTCCCGGCTGGACGAATGGGGTCAACGAGGAGCGCCGGCGAGTTTGGCAAATGTTCCGATCCGCATCCATGCATACCGTCCGCGGGCGTGCGCGCGCGTCCTCCGATGCCTCCAAAATGCTTCGGCGCTGTTGCCGAGCTTTGCTGCATGGCGACCGGACGGGGCTGGTTAATGCCACGTTTTTGACGCTAAGCGAATCTCGTCGTGTTCGCGTCCAAAGAGCGCGCCCTTGCGGAATGCGGCGTTTCAGCGGGATGGGCGCGGTCTTGCCTCGCGCATGGACTACAGCAAGCAGGTCAATTTCGATCTCGAACCTGCCTCATTGAGCGTTTCCTTGTCCGTTTCTTCTCCAGACCAACCGACGCCCACCACTGTTGTCGGCGCCACAACTTGGGGCACCACGCTGGCCATTCTTGCCGCCCGCGCCGGCGCTCCAGTGCGGCTCCTGTGCCGAACCGAAGACGAGGCTCTCGGGTTGAGGCGTAAGGGAAGGCATGAAGAGCGGCTGCCCGGAGTCCAGTTTCCGCCTACGCTTTCAGTGGAGAGTGACCCCAGCGCAGCTTTGGACGACGCCAAGCTGGTCATCATTGCGGCGCCTTCCGACCGGTTTCGCCAAAACCTGCGTAGAATCGCCCGCAGTATGCCCCCGGATGCGGTGGCGCTCAGCGTCACGAAGGGATTGGAGCTGCCCGCCGGTCTGCGCATGAGCCAGGTAATTGCTGAGGAGCTGCCCGATCACCCACCCGAACGGTTCGCCGCGCTGTCCGGCCCCAACCTGGCCGGCGAGGTGATCCTCGGCAAGCCCGCTTTGACGGTGGTGGCGTCGCTGGATCAATCGGCGGGCCGAATGGTTCAGGACACGCTGATGTCGCCGGCGTTCCGGGTGTACACCAGCGATGATGTGGTCGGCGTTGAACTGGGTGGTTCCTTGAAGAACATCATCGCGTTGGCCGCGGGCATGGCCGACGGTTTGGGAGCGGGCGACAACGCCAAGGCCGCGTTGGTTACGCGGGGTTTGAACGAGATTGGGCGCCTGGGTATCGCCGCCGGCGCTCAACTGATGACCTTCGCCGGCTTGGCCGGCCTGGGCGACGTGATGGCGACCTGCAACAGCCCGTTGAGCCGGAATCGCCACGTGGGCGAAGAACTGGCGAAAGGCCGTGCGCTCAAGGATATTCTGGCCGATATGGACGCCGTGGCGGAGGGCGTAAACACCACGTTGGCCGCCCTGACCATGGCCGATTCCTTGGAAGTGGACATGCCGATAACGCGTCTCATGGCGAAGGTGCTATTCGAAGGCTGGCCGGCCTCGGAGTGCATTCCAGCCCTTATGGAGCGCCCTCCACGGGCGGAATGGTAACCGGCTTACATCCACGCCGACACCCACACCGACGATGCGCCCTCGACGGCGGCATTGGCAACGGTGATCCAACGCTGCTGGGATGCGTCGACGGGGAGCGCCCTCCACGGACGGAATGGGAGCCAGGTGCGCTCAGCAGGTGATCCGCGAGCAGGACGGGCGCCCGCCACGCGAGGTATGACATCATTCTGCGCCGGCAGGCCAAAGCGTGGCGGTCAAGTCGCCCCGACCCCGCCAACGCAAAAGGTGGTTGACGCGGAGCGACTTGCTCAGCGCAGCTCTCTGGGAAGCGTGAAGGTGATGTCCTCCTCGGCGCCTTCCAGAAGGGTTACCCGATTGGGCTGCAGGGCTTCTATCACGGCTTCTACCAGCACCTCCGGCGTGGATGCTCCGGAGGTGACTCCCGCCCGCTGGCAACCGACCAGCCAATCCGGGTTGATTTCATCGGGTCCGTTGATGAGGTAGGCGGGAGCGCCGTTGGCTTCGGCGACTTCGCGCAGACGATTGCAGTTGGACGAGTTCTGAGCGCCGATGACCAGGACCACGTCAACCAGGCCCGCCATCTGGGTCACGGCGTCCTGCCGGTTGGTGGTGGCGTAGCAGATGTCGTTCCGCACCAGGGCGCTGGGAAAGCGTTCCCGGATCGCGCCGATTGCGTTGCCGGTATCCCCGACCGACAGGGTAGTTTGAGTGATGACGGCGACCTCCGTATCTGAGGGCCAATCGATGTCGGCGCTAACGGCTTGCTCCGACAGCGGCGAGGCATCGTTGATCAACGTCATCGGCGCCTGCCCCATGGTGCCGCGAACTTCCTGATGCCCCTGGTGCCCAACCAGCAAGACTCGTTTGCCTTCCTGGTGGTACTTCTTGGCCTCATTGTGGACGCGAGTGACCAGAGGGCAAACGGCGTCTATGACCCGCAGACCGCGTTCGTTGGCCCGCTCAAAATCCTCAGGCGGGGAGCCGTGGGCAGAGAACACGACCAACGATCCCGGCGGCACTTCATCCACCTCCTCAACCGTAATGGCTCCCTTGCGTTCCAACTCGGCGACCACATAGGGATTGTGCACGATCTGGTGCTTGACGTACACCGGAGGTCCGAACCGCTTCAAACACTCTTCGACGACATCAATGGCCCGCACCACGCCGGCGCAGAACCCCCGAGGCGAACTCAGTATCACTTCAACCATCTTGAAACCCTCTCTGGCCACATCGTTGTCGTTCAAACCAGCGAGCTCTTGGAAACTCATTCAGCACATTCCTGTTGAATCTGTTGGTCTCTGTAAGAAGCGCCCGGCAGCGGACCTACCTGGCGGGAAACCCACGTCAGGCGCTGTCGGGAGTCCATCCCCAGGGTCGGGGACCCCAACCCGCTTCGTAGACTTCGCCACGCTTGACCGACATGACGGGCACGACAGCGCGTTGAGACTCTCGTCCGCTGCCGAGAACGTCATACACGATCCAGTCTCCTTCCTCGATGGCCAATATGGAAATGTCGGCCTGTTTGCCCACCGCTAGGCTCCCCAACCGAGCTTCCTCTCCGATGGCGCGGGCTGGGTTGATGGTGCACATTTCCACGACACGGTCCAGCGTAAACCCCAGCGCCAGAAAGCGGGTCATCATCTCGGTCATGCTGTGGACGGTGCGGATGCGCCCGGGCACGGTGAGGTCGGTGCTGATGCAGTGGGGTTCTACGCCCTGGTCCAGCACCCGCTCGCCAATGTCGAAGCTGAAGTTCGCCCGGCCGTGGGCGGTGTCGAGCCAGACGCCGCGTTCGTGCGCCTCGCGAGCTTCAGGAACCAGTTTGCCGTCGCCGTCCAGCACGCCGCCGGGGTTGGCGGTGAAGAAGTGGGTCACGATGTCGCCAGGCTCCATAATGGGCAGCAATTCCCGAATCACCTCAGCGGGGTAACGTTTCTCGGTGTCTCCAATATGCACCATGAGCGGCACGCCGGCTTCCCGGGCGGCGCGTTTGGCCTGCCGGGGCATCTCCATGCCCATGATTTCCAGCGCCGGAGAGACCATGCGGGCCTTGATGCCTCGGATCACCCCGTTGCTCTCCTCAACTACCTGGATGGTGCGTTCCAGGTCGATGCTGCTGGGCGCGAATATGTCGGGCGTCGTGGCCAAACCGGTGCGGCAGATATGGAGAAACGGAATGATCTCGGTACGGCTGTTGGGGATGATGTGAGCCGGAAACCCGCCATAGGTATCGCAACCGCTACTGCCGGCGTCAACCATGGTGGTGACGCCGGCGCGCACTCCACCCAGGTCGGCGTTTACGCCGTTGCCGTTGACGCCCTCGTACACGTGGGTGTGCAGGTCGATGAGGCCGGGAGTCACGTATCTGCCTGCGACTTCAACCACCCGGGCCGCCTCGTCGGCCGGTAGGTCGGCGGCTACGGCGGCGATTTTGCCATCGGCCACGCCAACGTCGAGAACGCCGTGCCAACCCTCGGTTGGATCAATGACATTGCCGCCCTTGATGAGCAGGTCGTAAGTGGGCATGGTTCTGTTCCCTCCGGCCATCCTGATTGGGCCAGCGTAGTGAGCGGGGGCAGCGGTGTCAAGCCGGGCGCCTCGCTATGGCGGAGCCAACAGGCTCAACCGCGTCAGCGCTGTGGCGTGCACCCTGGAAGCTGGCGCCGCTTTTGCCTTGCCTATTCAATGTGCTATACTGCTGGCCAATTCGGGTAGGCCGGCGCGTACCGCTCTGCCCGTCGCTTTTTGCTAACCTCGCCCACAGGAGTGTATCGGCGGTGAAGGTCACCAGGGACAACGCATCACCCATTGAGATCACGCTGACGGTTGAACTGGAACCCGCGGACGAGGCGCCGTTCCTGGAACGTTCGTACCGCCGCACCGTTTCGCGCATCAACATCCCTGGCTTCCGGCGCGGCAAAGCTCCCCGCCATATTGTCGAAAACATGGTTGGGCGCGCCGCATTGTTGCAGGAAGCCCTGGATTTCATGGTTCCCGAAACCCTCGACACAGCGCTCACGGAGGCAGAGATCTCGGCCTTTGCGGAACCCAGCATCGAGGTTACCGAACTCGAACCCGTTTCCTTCACCGCCACTGTCCCCCTAGAACCTGACATCGACCTGGGCGACTATCGTTCCTTACGCGTTGATGTTGACGCCGTTGAATTTGATGAAAAGCGGATTGATGATCTGATCAACCGCCTACTGGAAGAGCAGGCGGTGTGGGAACCCGTCGAGCGGCCCGCCCAGTATGGCGACCGCCTCAATCTCGATGTCAACGGGGAAATCGATGGCGAAACCGTGGTGGATGACCACGACATTGAATACATTCCCAACGAAGACAACGTGCTCCCCTTCCCTGGCTTCGCTCCCAATCTCGTGGGCTTGGTCGAGGAGGAAGAGCGCGAGTTCATGGTGACCGTTCCTGAGGACTACCCCCGGGAGCAATTCGCCGCCAAAGACGTCCAGTTCAAGGTGTCGGTTCTTTCCGTAAAGGAAAAAACCGTGCCCGAACTGGATGACGAATTCGCCCAATCCTTGGGCCAAGGGTTCGATGACGTGGATGCCCTCCGCGCCAACCTGCGGGAGTCGCTGACCCAGCAGGACGAAGCCACGGCCCGCAATGAACTGGAGCAGAAAAGCCTGGAAGCCCTGTGTGAAGCCGCCGTGGTCAACGCTTCTGCCATCCTCTACGACCGCGAACTCGAGGCGTTGCAAACCGAACGCGAGAACGCGCTTCGGCGGCAGGGCATTGACTTTCCGACCTACCTTAGTTTCATGGGCAAATCCGCCGAGGAATTCCTCGAAGAGTTGCGGCCCAACGCGGAACGTCGCCTCGTGACCGGGCTGGTCCTCCGCAAGCTCGCCGAAGTCGAGGGAATCGAAGTAGCCGACGAGGAAATCCAGGCCGAAACGGAACGCATCATGGAATCGTCCGCCGCCCAGCAGGATGAAGAGACGAACCCCGACAGCCTGCGCGAGTTCCTCGACTCGCCAATGATGCGCGATAATATCCGTTCCAACCTGCACAGCCGCCGGGTGATGGAACGGCTCACCGACATCACCCAGGGCAAACTCGACGGCGCAGAGGACGACTCGGAGGCCGCCGCTGCCCAGGAACCGCCAACCGCCGCCGAGGACATTGCGGCGGAAGTCGAAACGGAACCCCCCGCGGAGGCCGAGGTCGAAGCAGAGGCCGAAGGCGAAAACAACGCCTCTGGCTGAGTCAACGCCCGCCCAGCCGCGTCGCCACCCCCCAAAGTGATCGGGTATCCGGCGCGCTCTGCCAACGGACTGTCCACTATTTCAGGAGCCCTTTCAAATGTTGCGATTCCCCGAACCCCAGGACCTCCCGCCTCCCAGCAACGTCCTGCCTGGCATTATTCGTCCCACCACCGAAGGCGAACGCGCGTTCAATCCTTACTCCCTGCTGCTCCAAGCTCGGATCATCTACCTGGGCACCCCGGTGGACGACGACGTGTCCAACGCCGTGGTATCCCAATTGCTCTACCTGGCCTGGGAAAACCCCGATGAGGACATCTACCTCTACATCAACTCCCCGGGCGGCTCGGTGCTGGACGGCATGGCCATCTACGACACCATGCAGCTCATCAAACCGGATGTAGCCACCGTGTGCCTGGGCAAGGCCGCCAGCATGGGCGCGGTGCTGCTTTCCGGCGGAGCCAAGGGCAAACGCTACTGCACGCGCAACTCGACCGTCCTGATTCACCAGGTGATGGGCGGCATCCAGGGGTCTGCCTCCGACATCGAAATTACGGCCCAGGAAATCCTGCGCCTGCGCCAACGCCTGAACACCATCCTATCCGAAAATTGCGATCAGCCCTTCGACAAGGTATCCCGCGATTCTGACCGAGACTACTGGATGGACGCCGAAAGCGCCGTCGCCTACGGCATCGTTGACCATGTACTCGACCAGTTGCCCGATGTCTTCACCCGCGCCGTTGCCTAGGCAGCGTTCCGCAAAATGTCAGGAGACCCCAATGGCCCTTCCCTTTGAAGATTCACCACTGCTCCAACCCAGCAACATCGTCCCCATGGTCATCGAGACCAGCCCCCGGGGCGAGCGCGCCTTCGACATATACTCATTGCTGCTGAGGGAGCGAATCATCTACCTGGGCACGCCCATCACCGACCAGGTGGCCAACGTCATCATTGCCCAACTGCTCTATCTGGAGCGGGAGGACCGCGACCGGGACATCAGCCTCTATATCAACAGCCCGGGCGGTTACATCGCTTCGGGCCTTGCCATCCTGGACACCATGCGCCTCATCAATTCCGAGGTCTCGACCATATGCGTCGGCACCGCCGCCAGCATGGCCACGGTGCTTCTCGCCAACGGCGCCAAGGGAAAGCGCTACTGCCTGCCCAATTCCACCGTTCACATGCACCAACCCAACGTGGGCAGCTTCCAGGGTCAGGCCGCTGACATTGAAATTCAGGCCAGGGAAATCGTGCGTCTCAAGGAACGTTTGTCCCGAATCCTGTCCGAAGCCACCGGCCAGCCCATGGAAAGGATCTCCGACGATACCGACCGCGACTTCTTCCTCACGGCCGAGGAAGCCATCGAGTACGGCATTGTGGATGAAATACTGGGCGCGCCAACGGAGGAACCCGCCGCAGAAGCCGCCTGATCGCAACCCCTCCTGATCTACCAGAAACTAGGCGGCCACTTATGACCACTCGAAGTCGCAACGGCAACTCCAATCGCAATTCCTACCGCTGCAACTTTTGCAGCAGCCTGTTCCCACAGGGTCGCCTCATGCGTCCACCCGGCCAGAACCGTGGGGGGATCTGCTTCGATTGCATCCGCGAACTGGCGGCCTACGTAGCCGACCGAGGCGGCAAGCAACGTCCGGAAGAAGGCGCGCGTCGCGTCCCCAGGGCCTCCGACCGGGTTGAGTTGACGGATAACGCCCATGCGCAGGCTGAACCCCAGCCGCGAACCCTCGTTCCCCGGGAAATCTACGCCAACCTGGACGCCTACGTAATCGGACAGGAGAAGGCCAAGAAGACCCTGGCCGTGGCAGTTTATAACCACTTCAAACGCATTCGCGGCGGCGCCGAACCTTCCGACGTTGAGGTTCAGAAGTCCAACATTTTGCTGATCGGCCCCACCGGTTCCGGCAAAACCCTGCTGGCCGAGACCCTGGCCCGCACTCTGGAAGTGCCCTTCGCCATCTGCGACGCCACCTCCCTGACCGAGTCGGGCTACGTCGGCGAGGACGTGGAGAATATCCTGTTGCGCCTCATCCAGGCCGCCGATTGGGACATCCCGCGCGCCGAACAGGGCATCATCTATATCGACGAGCTGGACAAGATCGCTCGCAAAGAGGGCGTCAACCGGTCTATCACCCGGGACGTGGCCGGCGAAGGCGTGCAGCAAGAACTCCTCAAGATAATCGAAGGCTGCATCGCCAACGTACCGCCCCAGGGTGGGCGCAAGCATCCCCACCAGGAAATGTTGCAGATCAACACCCGCAACATCCTCTTCATCTGCGGCGGAGCGTTCGATGGCCTGGAAGACATGATCAATAAGCGGTTGTCCATAGGATCATCCATGGGTTTCCTGGCCACCGGCCACGACCGCGCCGAAAGAAAACCCGCCGAAAGCGCCACTCTGGAGCAGGTCACCCCCGAAGACCTGCTCCAGTTCGGATTCATCCCGGAGTTGGTGGGCCGTTTGCCCATCGTTTCCGCGCTCCAGCCCCTGGACCGCAAAGCGTTGGTTCGCGTGCTCATCGAACCCAAGAACGCCATCGTCAAGCAGTACCAGCGGCTCTTCGCCCTCGATGAGGTTGCGCTGGAATTCACCGACGACGCCCTGGCCGCCGCCGCCGACCGCGCCCTCACTTACCAAACCGGGGCCCGCGTGTTGCGCCATATCGTTGAAGACGCTTTGATGGAGGTCATGTACGAGCTGCCCTCCCTGGGCGATATTGGGCGCTGCGTTGTCCACGGGGACGCCATCAACGGCGACGCCTCGCCGCGCCTCTACCGCCGTGGTGGTGGCCGCTACCTGACCCTCAAGTCGGCCCTGGCGCGGTCAAATCAGGAAACCCGCAGGAAGACCGCCTGATTCGCTTCACCCAGCCGAATCAGCGGCGGCGATGGCGGCTTCAATTTCCTCCGTCAGTTCCAGACCATTCGGAAGAGTCAGGGCCAGCGGATTGCCCATGTCGTCCAGCGCTTCGCCGGGCCGAACGCCCAATCGCCCGTCGGCGACCGCTCTCAACGTCGCCAGCAGCAGGTACGGTTCCCGCCGGTACCCCTCGGCCCGTATGAGTTGAAACAGGCGATTTTCTTCGCCTTCGTCCTCGCGAGCCTGTGCAAAGCGTCGCCCGACCATGGCCGCCCACTCTGGATCAAACGGCCCACCGACGATGGGCAACTCGCAATGGGACAACACAGGCCCGCGGTCCACTTCCTCGGTGGCCAGGTGAATCATCGCGCCGGTTCTGGTGGCCCGGGTCGCAATCAACTCCCAGATAACAGATTGCCAGGGGCCGGTCGGCCCATCGGGCAGCGCGCCGTGCAGATTGAGGAGCGGGAACTGTCGGCACAAGGCCCCGCTGCAAATCAGCATATAGCCAGCCAACGCGCACACGTCGGGTTGATAGGGAGCCAGTAGGTTGATCAGCTGCTGGTCAAATCCATCGCGGTGTCGGGACATGGCGCCGCCGCCGTGTTCGCGCCGGTATCGCGCTGACGAAAGCGTAACCAGTGGCAGGCCGTATGACCGCGTCAGTTCAAAAAAGGCGTCGGATCCTTCAGCTTCGCCGGGTTCGCGATTGCTGAACACGAACTCGATCCGGGCGTCGAGGCGACCCTGCTGAATCGCGTCCGCCACAAACCGCAACAGCCCTCTTGATCCTTCGCCCCGACCAGTGGAAAACCAACCTATACGCAACATAACCCAGTCTTGGCGCAACCTGGAGGCTAGTATCGTGACTCTGGGGCGGCCGGCTCGGTTCGCGGCGACGGAAGGCCGACAGGGTTCGCGGCGGCGTCAATCATCAACCTGCCGATACCCCCGGCCGCGCCGACGGCGCTCCCGCCGCAACGGGTCCAGTTTCAGAACGGCGCTTGGTCATCTTCAAACAGCGAAGGGTCGTCCGGCTCCGGTGGCGGCGGCATGTCCCACTCGTCCTGGGGCGGAAGGTCGTTTTGGGAAGGACGGTCGTCGTCGGAGCGAAAGTCGCCGCCGGCGGACGCGCCCGTCACGCCACGCTCGGTTCCAACCTGCGAGATGCGCAACTCCGCCTCGGTGAGGAGCAATTGACAGCGGTTGGCTAGGTCCATCCCCTGATGGTAGAGCGATTCGGCCTCGGTCAACGGCAACTCCCCCTGTTCCAATTGGCCTACGGTCTCTTCCAGGCGGCGGTAGGCGTCCTCAAAGGAAAGGGAGGCCAGCTCTTCGGGCCAGTTTTCGTTGGGTTCGGTCATGGTGTTGGCGCGGAAGATCCGCGATCACAGCAGTGGCCGCATCGCTTTCGGCGCCGGGACGTTGCGCCGCCGCCGGTTGGTCGGACGCGGATTGGGCTTGGCTCTTTCGTCGATGTCCGCCACCGACGCTGGTTCCCGTTCCGGGGTCGCCATACCGGAGCGGGAGGCGTCGCGACCGGCCACCGCTGGCATCTTGCCGCCGCTCAGGGTGATTTCTAGCAGGTCCCCGTCCTGGGCCTGGTCCGGGGACGTCAGGGCGCCGGGCTTGGACTTCAGGCTGACTACGGCGTACCCCCGGCGCAAGGTGGCCGCCGGATCCAACGCGGTGAGCTTGGCCTGCTGCGCCGCCAAATCCCGCTGCAGTCGTTCCTTCCTACGGGCCATGGCGGCCGTCGCGCGTTCCGCCAGGTCGTCGATGTTGCGCATCAACGCAGACACGTCAGGCCCAACGCGCCGCAGCCGTTGCCGCTGCTGTTCCAGGGCGCCGAGTTTCTGGTCAATGTGACCCAGCATGGCCGAGTTCAGGCGCTGGCGCGCGGAGAAGACGTTGCTGAGCAATTGCTGCCGATCCGGCGTGGCCAACTCAGCCGCCGCGGAGGGAGTGGGCGCTCGCTGGTCGGCCACATCGTCCGCTATGGTGTGGTCGGTTTCATGGCCCACGCCGGATACCACGGGCACGGCGCTGGCGAAAATGGCGCGCGCCACTTTTTCGGAGTTGAAACACCACAGATCTTCCAGCGACCCGCCACCGCGCGCCAAGATGATCAGGTCCGCCAGGCCTTCGTCGTTCAGCAGTTTGATGGCGCTGGCGATTTGGCCGCTGGCGGTGTCGCCTTGCACCGCGGTCGGCGAAATCCGCAGCTGCGCCAGGGGATACCGGCGGCGCGCCACGTTTTGAATATCCTGCCACACTGCGCCGCTGGGCGACGTAACCACGCCAATCACCCTGGGAAATACCGGCAACGGGCGTTTGCGAGAGGCCTCGAACAGTCCTTCCCCGGCCAATTGCTGACGCAGCCGTGCCAGCTCCAGGGCCAACGCCCCTTCCCCCACGGGGACTACCACGGAGACCTGCAGGTTGGCTTCCCCGTAAGGCGCGTAGAAGGTGAAGTTCCCGCCGGCCAGGACTTCCCGTCCTTCTTCCAAGTCTTCCTGCCCCGACCGATTGCGGAACATCACGCAGCGAATGGCGCTGCCGTCCTCGCGAAGGCTGAAATAGGAGTGGCCGGAGGCGACGGTGCGCAGGTTCGCCACCTCGCCCTGCACGGTCAGCCGGGACAGCACGGCGTCAGACTCAAGTTTGTCCTTGAGATACGCGGCCACCTGG
This sequence comes from Dehalococcoidia bacterium, assembly GCA_965221295.1. Classification (GTDB taxonomy): domain Bacteria; phylum Chloroflexota; class Dehalococcoidia; order Lucifugimonadales; family UBA3495; genus Bin87. The sequence continues at coordinate 901,991 of OZ244879.1, forward strand.
CCAACCGAATACACAATTGGCGAAAGCATGTCGAGGCCGGTCAGGAAACGCGTTCCGAATACGCGCCGTTCCTGGTGTCCACCTTCACCACGGTTCCGGGGGTGATGAACATGGGCACCGTGATCTGCAACCCGGTTTCAAGGGTGGCGGGTTTGCCTCCCCCCTGGGCGGTGTTGCCTTTGAATGCCGGCGGCGTGTCCACCACTTCCAACTCAACGTGGATGGGCAGGTTCACGTTGATCGGCGACCCCTTGTACAAGACCAGCTCGACCATCATGCTCTCTTTCAGGTAGCCCAGGGCGTCTCCCAGCTGGTCGCTGGTCAACTCGTGCTGGTCGAAGGTTTCCTGGTCCATGAAGTAGTAATGCGAGCCGTCGGTGTACAGATATTGGGTCTCCCGGTTGTCCACCTCAGCAAGACTGAAGGCGGTGTCGTACCGCTGGAACGTGCGCTCGATCACTGACCCGTTGATCAGGTTCCGCATCTTGATCCGTGTAACCGGCGCTCGTTGCTGCATCTTGTGCCGTTCGTAATCCATGACCTGCCAGGGCTGGTTTTCCAACTCGATCACCATGCCCTTGTTCAGGTCGCCAAAGTTGATGCTCATTCGTGGTATCCCCTTCTAATTCGCAAGTTCGCCCGCTTCGTCGTTGATGATGCCGACCAACGCTTCCAAAGCAGCAGTATAGCCTCTCCAACCCAACCCGACAATTTGGCCACGGGCGGTATCGGCCAAAACCGAGTGTCTCCGCCAAGGCTCACGCGCGTGGATGTTGCTCAAGTGAACCTCGATCACCGGCAGGTTGGAATCCGTCAGGGCGTCTTTGAGCGATAGGCCATAGTGGGTTAGCGCCCCGGCGTTGACAATCACGCCGTCGATGCGGCCCGCGCCTGCCTGCAATCGGTCGATCAGCGCGCCTTCGTGGTTGGATTGGAAACACTCCACCGCAACGCCGAGAGACTCCCCTCGTTCCTGGAGGCGTCGGTTGATCTCGTCCAGCGTCAGGGTTCCGTAGTGATGCCGGTCCCGGCGACCCAGAGCGTTCAGGTTAGGCCCGTGCAGCGCCAGTATCGTCGTCATTTGTCGGGGCCTCATTTGTCAGGGCCTCATTCGTCAGGGCCTTGTCCGTTCGATCTTGTACGCTGGGCGCCGCCGCCATCGGGTGAAAGGTCAAGTAAGCCCGTCGCGCCTCCTGCTTGGTGATGTGCGTGTACATCTGGGTTGTCGATACGTTGCTGTGGCCCAGCAGGTCCTGGATCACGCGCAAATCGGCGTCCCCTTCCAGCATGTGGCTGGCGAAACTGTGCCGGAGGGTATGCGGGTGGATGCCGTCCTTCAGGCCGGCGCGGGCCGCCTGGTTGCTGACGATTTTCTCAATGCTGCGCCGGGACAGCCGTCCTCCGTAGCGGTTCACGAAAAGGGGATCGTCACTGTGCTCGCCGGCGGCCAGGTGGGGGCGGCCTTCGCTCAAATAGCCGTCAATCGCCGCCTCGGCCGGTCCGCCGTACAGGGTCCAACGTTCCTTGTTTCCCTTGCCTCTGACCAGTATTTCCCGGCGGGCTCGGTGAACATCGCCCAAGTTCATCCCTTCGATCTCGGCCAGCCGCACGCCGCAGGCGTACAAAATCTCCAGGATCGCCCGGTCGCGCCGGCCGGTCGGGGTATCGTCGTCGGCAGCCTCCAGCAGACGGGCGGCCTCCTTCCTGCCCAGGAAACTCGGCAGAGGCTTCTCGACCTTGACGGGAAAGGACCTCGCCGAAGGCACCGGGGTGGACTTGAACCATCCCTGCTGCACGAGGAAGTTATAGAACGTCCGCAGGGCCGTCAGCTTACGCACGATGCTCACCCGCGCGTAACCCGCCGGGCCGCCGCTGCCATCGGCGCGACCCTCGGTCGCCAGGTAGGCTACGTAACCGCGCAGCATCTGGCGATTCATGTCGCGCAGGTTCAGATCCTGGCGCCGGCAATAGGTCAGGAAGGCGCGCAGGTCATCCAGGTAAATTCGCCTGGTGTTCTGCGACAGCGACCTCTGGCCGGTCAGATAACGTCCGTAACGTTCCAGCAAGTCGGGCGTAGCCGGCCCGCATTCTCGTTGGGAGGCGCTCCGGTCAACCGGATGTATCGCGCTAGTCGCCAACGGTTGCCGGCTCCGACGACGCCACGCCGTCCGTCTGATTCGCTTCAGCCGCGGGGGGATCGCCCTTCCACTTGCAAGTTGGGCAGGTGGCCTGGCCGCGCGCCGCCGTCACCAGCATCCCGGCGCATTGGGGGCAGGGCATCGGCAGCGGTTCCGTGTTCACCAAGAAGTCGCACTTCGGATAGTTGGCGCAGCCCCAGAACGGGCGGCCCGATTTGCGGGCGCGCCGCTCCACCAAGTCGCCGCCGCATTTCGGGCAAGGGGCCTCGCTCTTCTTGACGATGTTGCGCCGGTTGTCGCAGGGGTTGTCCGCCGCGTTGTAACCAGTGCAGGCCAAGAATCGCCCGTAGCGACCCGTCTTGATCACCATGGGCCGCTCGCACCGTTCGCACACTTCGTCGGTTTCCTCGTCGGCCGGGCGGTCGCCGTTGTTCCGCATGTTGCGCGTATTTTGGCAGGCCGGGTAACCGGTGCAGGCGAGGAACCGCCCAAATCGGCCCATCATCATGGTCATTGCTTCCCCGCACTTCTCGCAACTGGGCGAAAACTCCTTTTCGGCCGCGTTCACCGCCTGGTGAAATGGTCCGTAGAACTCGCTCAGCATGGGAACCCAGTCCAGATCGCCCTGCGCCACGCTGTCCAAGTCTTCTTCCATCCGCGCCGTGAAATTCAAGTCCATCACGTCGGCAAAATGTTGGGTTAGCAGGTCGGTCACCGTGCAACCCAGCTCGGTAGGCCGCAAGCGGCGCTGTTCCCGTTCCACGTATTCTCGTTCCACCAGCGTGGCAATCGTTGGAGCGTACGTGCTGGGGCGTCCGATGCCCTTGTCTTCCATTTCCTTGATCAGGGTGGCCTCGGAGAACCGTGGTGGCGGCTGGGTGAAATGCTGAATGCCTTTCAATTCCCGGTTGGTGAGACCGTCGCCGGCTGTGAGTTCGGGAAGGGCTCCGTCTTCCGCCGCTCCCGAGTCTTCTCGCCCTTCCTGGTACACCGCCCGGAAACCGGGGAACTTCAGGACCGACCCGGTAGCCCGAAAGCGGAACACGCTGTCCGATGGCGCGGCGCACGTGGCGTCGATGTCCACTGTAGTCGCCTCCAACAGCGCGTCGGCCATCTGGCTGGCCACCATGCGCTCCCAGATCAGCGTGTACAGCCGCAGTTGGTCGCGGTCCAAATAGGCAGCCATGGCCGCCGGCGTCCGCCGGATGGAGGTAGGTCGTATCGCTTCGTGGGCTTCCTGGGCGTTCTTGCTTCGAGTCCGGTAGGAGCGGGCTTTGTCGGGGGTGTATTCCCGGCCGAATCGCTCCCTGATGTACTCCCGAGTTTCACGCACCGCCGACTCGGCCACGTTTACGCTGTCGGTCCTCATGTAGGTAATCAGGCCCACGGACCCTTCGCGACCCAGGTTCAGGCCCTCGTACAGCTGCTGGGCCAACGCCATCGTGCGCTGCGCGGTGAACCGCAACTTGCGGCCAGCGTCCTGCTGCAGGGTGCTGGTGATGAACGGCGGGGATGGCCGCTGGCGCCTGGGCTTCTTCTCTACCTTTTCCACCGAGTACCGGGCATCTTTCAGCTCAGCCTCGAGACTTCGCGCCGTGTCTTCGTCCGGAATCGACAGCTTGCGCCGGGCGTCCTTGCGAGAATGCAGCGTGGCGGTGAACGCGTTGGGGTTGCCCGGCGGATCGGTGTCCTTGAACAGTTCCGCTTCCAGCGACCACCATTCTTCGGGCACGAATTGCTCGATTTCGCGTTCCCGCTCCACGATCATCCGCAACGCCACCGACTGGACCCGCCCGGCTGACAATCCGAGCTGCACTTTCAGCCACAGCAGCGGGCTGATCTCGTACCCCACCAGGCGGTCCAGAATTCTACGGGCCTGCTGGGCGTTCACCAACTCCATGTCGATTTCTCGGGGATGCTGAAAGGCTTCTTCCACGGCCTGCTTGGTAATCTCGTGGAAGACCACGCGCTTGGGAGGCTTGGGATTTTTGTCCCAACCGGCCGCCGCCTGCAGGTGCCACGAAATCGCCTCCCCTTCCCGATCGGGGTCGGTGGCCAGGAAGATGTCCGATGCCTTCTCCCCCGCCTTCTTCAGGCCATTGACCAGATCCCTTTTGTCCTTCATGGTCAAATATTTTGGGGTGAACTCCTCGTCCGTCTTCACACCCAGCGTCGATTTGGGCAGGTCGCGCACGTGGCCCATGGAGGCGGCCACCACGTACTTGTTGCCCAGAATCTGGCCAACCGTGCGCGCTTTCGCCGGCGATTCAACGATCACGAGCTTCTTGCCGGCGGCGGAGGGTACGCCCGATCGCCCGCGCGTCGCGCCGGCTTTCGTCCTGCCGCTGGAGCTCCGGGTAGCCTTGCCGGCCCGGGATTTGGCGGATGTCTTTCCGGTCGTCCTATTGCTGTCGCCGATCTTCGGTGGCATTGGGCAGTCTTGTCTCCGCTTGGTTTTGCGTCAAGGTCAAGGCAACTGGTAGTGCATCATACCAGCCTGCGTAACCATCCCCTTGATTTCCAGCATGGTCAGCAGGCCGCTCACTTCCGTGATGGGCCGGCCGGTCAACCTCGCCAGATCATCAATATGGGTGGGTTCGTTGGTGATATGGCGCAGCAGGTCCAATTCGTCGGGGTCGTCTGATTCCCGGCTTGGCGCGGGCTCGGTGGATTCGTTGAGATGCATCGCGATCTGACGTTCCGCGGTGTCCAGTCCAATCTCAACTAATATATCACTAACGTCGCACACCAGCTTGGCGCCTTCCCGGATCAATCGGTTGGTGAGTTTGCTGGCGTCCGAGTAAATGTCGCCCGGGACGCAGAAGATTTCCCGGTTTTGATCCAGGGCGTGATACACGGTCCACCGGGTGCCGCTGGTTTCGTTGGCCTCGGTGATCAGGGTTCCCAGCGTCAGTCCGCTGATGATCCGGTTGCGCCGGGGGAAATTCGACGCCTCTGGCTTCGTCCCCAAGGGGAACTCGCTGAGCAGCGCGCCGCCTTCGCCTACGATCCGCTCGGCCAAGCGCAGGTTTTTGGGAGGATAAACCGTGTCCAACCCGTTGCCCAGCGCCGCCAGCGTCCTGCCTCCGGCGTCCAACGCGGCCTGATGCGCCTGCGCATCGATGCCCAGGGCCAACCCGCTCACCACGGTCACCCCGCGCGCCGCCAGTTCGGCGCACAGTTGCGCCGTGACCTTGCACCCATATCGCGTCGGCCTTCGCGTGCCGACCACCGCAACCGAGGCCTCATCCGAAGGCAGCAATTGGCCGCGACAATACAATACCGGGGGCGGGTCCGCGATCTCTTTCAATCGCCGGGGGTACTGCGCGTCGTGCCACGTGAACGCCGCTACCCCAGCCTGGGCCAGTCGCTCCAATTCTCCGTCTGGGCTGACCTTTTCCCTGGATTCCACGATGGCCTTCACCACGCCGCCGCCGATTCCGGACGCCCGCAACTCCCGCTGCGACGCCCTCCACGCGGCCTCCAAATCCCCGTCGAAATGGGACTCCAACAACCGGAATCTTGCCGCGCCCAGGCCCGGCGTCTGACTCAGGGCTATCCAATGTCCCAATGAACTGTTATCCCGCTGCATCACGGCGGCGATTCTATCACAGCGGCATTTTTTCAAACAACGACCAATCGTCACCATATCGCGGTTTATGGAAAAACCCTTGGCCGCCCGCCAATTTTGAGAGGGGCGACCAACTGGCGTCGCCGACGCCCGACACGACCAGGGCAGCAGGGGAATCTCGTCGGCCGCAGCGAACCACTCTTCGCCCGCCGGAAGCCGTTCGCGCCGCAGCGTGTTTGCGGCGATGCTTCCGCCGATGGCGAAGAGGGCAGTCGCTTTCCGGTCAGGTGGATTTCTGGCCGGGGGCGTAACAACTTTGTAACAGTTCCGTCATTTGTACGTAACACGGGAAATCTACGCTGCCTGCGTACCATGCGCCTTCGCCATCATGGCGATACGCGCCGCCGACGGCAAGGCCATCCGCCTTCGAGCGGACCGCGGCGGCGGGACGATAGGGGCGCATGACAGTCAACGTCAGTGAGGAGCTAACTGTATGGAGTTCACCGAACTGGAAGTACTGACCTTCCTGATTTCGTCGGCGCTGGTGTTCATCATGGTGCCCGGCCTAGCCCTGTTCTATGGAGGCCTGGTGCGCCACAAGAACGTCATCGGAACGATGATGCACTCGATTGCGGCCATTGGCGTGGTGAGCGTCATTTGGGCGCTGTGGGGTTACAGCTTGGCGTTCGGCAACAGCGTGGGGAACCTGGGGTTCGTCGGAGACCTGACGAAGTTCGGCATGGTGGGCGTGCTGCCCGACGAGCAGGCGTTCATGGTGTTCCAGGGCATGTTCGCCATCATCACCGTGGCGCTGATCGCCGGCGGGTTTGCCGAACGGTTCAAGTTTTCATCGTACCTGGTATTCGCTGGGTTGTGGGTAACCATCGTGTACGCTCCCTTGTGCCATTGGGTTTGGGGCGGCGGTTGGTTGGGCAATTTGGGCAGTTTGCTGGGCATGAGCGAAGCGGGTTTTGCCCTGGACTTCGCCGGCGGCACGGTGGTCCACATCGCATCAGGAGCGGCGGCGTTGGCGGCGGCGTTTATCGTCGGCCGTCGGTTCGGTTTCGGGTCCGCAACGTTGACCCCGGACAACGTGCCGCTGGTGTTGTTGGGAGCGGGGCTGCTGTGGTTCGGCTGGTTCGGATTCAACGCCGGCAGCAGTTTCAACCTTTCCAGCTACGACGCGGCCAACGCCTTCGTGGTGACCAACGTCGCGGCGGCCACCGCGATGTCGTCCTGGTCGTTCGTGTCCTGGTTCTTCTCGCATCGCCCGTCGGCCAGCGGCGCCGCGGCAGGAGCCGTGGCCGGCCTGGTGGCGATCACGCCGGCGGCGGGATTCGTGGGCGTGATGCCGGCCATGGTCATCGGCGCCGGAGCCGGTGCGGCGTGCTTCATGGCGGTTGAACTGGTCCACAAGCTGCGAATTGATGATTCGCTGGACGTTTTCGGCATCCACGGCGTGGGTGGAATGTGGGGCGCCCTGGCGACGGGGTTGTTCGTTGGCATCGGTTTCGGCGCTCTGGACGCCGACGTTTCGCGCATCGAGCAAGTTCTGTACCAAGTGATCGGCATCGGCGCGGCGTTCGCCTGGTCGTTCGTCGTGTCCAGCGTCATCTTGCTGGCCCTGAAATTCACCATCGGCCTGCGCGTCAACGACATCGAAGAAGAAGTTGGCCTTGACCTGAGCCAGCACGGCGAAGGGATGAACCAGTAGCCGCGAACAACGATTATGGCGCCGCTCATGCAACATAAACCGGGAGCCTGATGCGGCGCTACATGTTCGATGGGTCCCTCGGCTATGCCACGCTGTCCACAGCCCGCCGGCGCAATGCCGGCGGGCTGCCTTCCCTCACGGCGGCCGCTCGGGTCATCGCCGTTCCCTCGGCCAACGGCTGCAACCGGCTGGCTGATGGCGTTGAGGCGTCGGTGAAGCTGGAGCGCTCGCTGGGCACCTGGGCGGCGGGCTCGCGTCCACCCCTACACGTCCAGCCCGTGGGCCCTTCCACTGGAATATTGCGCGCCCCACCGAGCCTTGGCGTTGCAACGCCTTGGAGCCGGACACGTGGCTCTCACGAGGCGCGGCACCATATCCGACGACGAGCCATGGGGCGACGGGAGAGACCCGCCCCGGCTGATACAATGTTGCCGAAAAAACCCGGAGGCATCGGCGAAGCGCTCCAACAGGAGATCACCCTTGTTCACTGATCATCATGCTGCTGAACGTGAGTACGTGCTGCGAAGCGCCCGCGATTTCGACGTCAAGTTCATTCGCCTGTGGTTCACGGACATACTGGGCAACCTGAAGGGGTTTGCCATCACGGTGGATGACCTGGAAGACGCTTTGGAACTGGGAGTGGGATTCGACGGCGCCGCCATCGACGGTTTCACCACCGACGAGGAGAGCGACCTGCGCGCCTTCCCCGACCCCACCACCTTCGCGCTGCTGCCCTGGAGGCCGCGCCAGAACGCCGTGGCCCGCATCTTCTGCGACATTCGCACGCCCCGGGGCGAGCCGTTCGTAGGCGACCCGCGCCAGGCTCTCAAACGCAACCTGGAACGGTTGGCGAGTTTGGGCTACATCTACTACGTGGGGCCGGAGCTGGAATATTTCTACCTGCGCGACCCCGAATCGCCCGAACCGTTGGACACCTATGGCTACTACGACCAGCTGTCCAGCAACCCAGCCTCCGACCTGCGCCGGGATACCGTCCTCAACCTGGCCGAAATGGGCATCCCCGTGAAATACTCCCACCACGAAGGCGCCCCCAGCCAGCACGAAATCGACCTGCAATACACCGACGCTCTGACCATGGCCGACAACGTGATGACGGCCCGGTTGGTGATCAAGGAGCTGGCCCAGCAGCAGAACGTGTACGCCTCCTTCATGCCCAAACCGTTCCGCACCCGAAACGGCAGCGGAATGCACACCCATCAATCGCTGTTTCGCGGCAACTCCAACGCCTTCTACGACGCCGACGACGACCTGCGCCTTTCGCTCACTGGCAAGCGCTTCATCGCCGGGTTGCTGCGGCACTCGCCCGAAATAACGTTGGTGACCAACCAGTGGGTGAATTCCTACAAGCGTCTGGTGCCAGGTTACGAGGCTCCCGTGCACGTCTCGTGGACGGTGTCGAACCGCCTGGGCCTGATCCGGGTGCCGTCCTACAAGTCCGGTTATGAAACATCATTGCGGGTGGAATACCGCGCTCCCGACTCGGCCTGCAATCCCTACCTGGCCTTCAGCGCGTTGCTGGCGGCGGGACTGAAGGGCATAGAGGAGGAATACCCACTGCCATCGCCGGAGACATCCGACGTGGCGAGGATGGATCCCGAAGAACGCGCGGCCAAAGGCATCGCGCGGTTGCCAACCAACCTGGGCGAAGCCATCGGCTTGGCCGAGCGGAGTTCCCTGCTGCGCGAGACGCTGGGCGATTTCGTGCACGAAACGCTGATCCGCAACAAGAAGAAGGAATGGGAAGAGTACAGCTCTGCGGTTACCGATTACGAAATATCGCGTTACCTGCCGTTGCTGTGAAACCGGGCGTCAATTCGGTCGAACCGGCAGAGGTGCGAGAAGCCATGCAATTTTCTGGAAAACTGGTCATCATCGCCGCCCTTGCGGTAACGGCGCTTCTGGTCAGCAACATCATCGCCATTAAGCCGGTGTCCCTCTTCACCCTGCCGTTCAACTTCATCGGGAGCGAACTGTTCGTGGTGTCGGCCGCCATCATTTGCTTCCCAGTCGGCTACATCATCAGCGATATATTGACCGAAGTTTACGGATTCCGCGTGGCACGTGGGGTCATCTGGCTCGGCTTCGTGTGCAACGTGCTGATGGTATTCCTGTTTTGGGTGGGTGATTTGATCCCGGGCGCGGTGTTCTGGCCAGCCGACCCGGTGGTGATCTCCGATGACGCCGGCAACGTGGTGGCCAATCTGCCCAGCGAGCACGCCTACGAGGCAATCCTCGGCGCCACGGGCTGGATCCTGCTGGGCTCGTTCGTCGCCTACATCGTGGGCGAATTCACCAACGCCGTGGTGATGGTGCTGTTGAAGAACCGCACCCAGGGCCGCATGTTGTGGCTCCGCACCATATCCTCCACCGTGGTGGGCCAGGGCATAGACTCGTTGCTGTTCTTCACCATAGCCTTCGGTTTCTCGGGCCTTTGGATTGGTGAGAATGGGTCGTGGCTGCCGGTGTTCAACGCCGCGGCGTGCGCCTGGATCGCCAAGTCCGTTTATGAAGTGATCGCCACGCCGCTGACCTACCTGGTGGTGGGCTGGCTGAAGCGCACGGAGCGGATGGACGTGTACGACGCCCCCAGGTCGCTCAACCCGTTCGGCGTGTTTGGCGACGCGCCGGCCGCCGCCTCCGCAAACCGAGCCTGACGTCGCGGCGCAAGTCAGCATGGCCCAGCAGAACCCTGACCACGGAAACGCGCCGGACGGCGAGCATGATGGTCGCGCCCATGAGCATAGCCCCCATAAGCACGGCCAACGCGATCATCGCCACGAGGACCGCCCGAACCTCCGGGCCCTGGTAGGCAACCTGACCGGCGCCGGGCAGCCCTGGCCGAAGGTGGTGGTGGCGGTCGCGTCCAACTCCCTGCGCAAGATCTTGTCAATGCGCGGCTGTTGCGGCAACCATGGCCAGCCGGGGTGTTGACGGCGCTGAGCGACGCCGGCGTGCCCGGCCATCCAGTTCCCGTTCCGCGCCAAACCCTTCCATCATCACGGTCATTGTCCATCGAGCGCGTCGACGGGATCATCTACCATCAAGATCGTCGGCGCGGCTCGTGAGCATGCGACATGGCGGGCGTTTCATGCGAAGGGGGTCAGGCATGGCCCGTGTGCCCGGCTTAGTGGGCGCTACAATGGGCGCTGCCAAACTCGAACAGTAGGAGCCAAAGTTATGCGCGCCGAACAACGCAGGGTAGCCGGCGACGGCCTCCACTACCTGGCGATATTTCCCGACGACTACGATGCCGAGGCGGATTACCCGGTGGTGGCCATGCTCCACGGGTTTGGCGCCAACATGCAGGACCTGGCCGGGCTGGCGCCGTCCATCAACCGCAAGGGCTACGTGTACGTGTGCCCCAACGCGCCAATACCCTTCGAGCTGGCGCCGGGCACGGTTGGCTACGGTTGGCATCCGCCCCGGGGCCAGGCCACCGACGAGCACTTTGAGCAGGCCGAGTCATTGCTGGGCGCCTTCTTCGATGAGACGCTGGCCGAGTTTCGCGCCGGAGATGGCCGGACCGTTCTGCTGGGCTTCTCCCAGGGCGGCGGCATGACCTACCGCATGGGCCTGGGCCGGCCGGATCGTTTCGCGGCCCTGGTGGCGCTCAGCGCGTCGTTGCCCGATCCAGAGGTTCTGCGGCCCCGCCTGCCGGACCACCGCGACCAGCCGGTGTTCGTCGCACACGGCCGGTACGACCAGATGGTGTCCATGGAGAGCGCGCGGCGCACGCGGGAGTTCCTGCTGGCGGAGAACTACAATCTCGCGTACCACGAGTACGACATGGGCCACGAAATCCCCGTGGAGGTTCTGCGGGACATGACGCCCTGGATCGAATCCATTCTACCCCCGCTGGTAGCAGAAACCGACCGAATCTACTGAGCCGGCGTGGGTTCGCAAGGATGGGCCGACAGGCCAGAGGGGGATTGAAGTTGTCGCCTGCGGAAAAGCACGGTTCGCGCTGGGTCGCCGATGAATTGGGGCTGCCGCCAATCGTTACTGGGAGATTTACTGATGGCTAACCCGCAGCATATCCAATGGTTGTTAGAAGGCGTTGAGGCTTGGAACAAGCGCCGCATGGACCGCTTTTTTGATCCTGAGTTGTGGTTCACCCCCGACTTCAGCGAGGCGGATCTCCCCGGTGAACCGCTGTCCGGCGCTCTGTTGGATTACTCCAATTTCACTGGCGCAGCGCTATGGCGCACTAACCTCACCGGCGCTAACCTCATCCACGCTAACCTCACCCGCGCTAACCTTACCGGCGCCGACCTTACGGACGCTAACCTTACGGACGCTACCCTGACCGACGCTACCCTGACCGCTGCTGCCCTGACCGGCGCAAACCTTACCCGTGCAGATCTGACTCGCGTTTGGCTATCGCGCGCAGTCCTCTCTAAGGCAAACCTAAGAGGCGCAGTCCTCAATGATACGGATCTGGTCGGTGTAGATCTGAAAAACGTTAATCTCATGCAGAGCCAACCCTGGGAAGCGAAGATCTTTCCTAGGCCGACTGATGAAACGGTATCTCCGCTACGGTTTAAGGACGTGTGCAAAACCGTAAAAACCATAGGTCAATTGCTCGAAATCATCCGGGCCATCAAAGCGCGCTACGAGACGCACCGGAAAGATTTGATCTACTTTTTTCGCGGGGAATCACAACGTGGGTGGCCTCTTATCCCGTCGCTGGTACGCGGTGGTGCGCTGCAACGCTACGAACAACGCATGCTGCTCGACCTCCTAACCCGTCGCCCCGAGGACTTTAGCGGCGCGGAGACGGCGCTATCCCGTTGGGTGCTCGCTCGGCACCACGGGTTGAAGACTCGTTTTCTCGACATTACGAGCAATCCCTTGGTCGCCATGTTCCACGCCTGCGAAGAAAAGGAAGAAAAGGCAGATGCCAAAAACCCAAAGGCAGATGCTCGCTTGCATGTGTTTGCAGTGCCCAGCTCGTTGGTGAAACCCTACACAAGCGACGTAATCAGCGTCATTGCCAACTTCGCGAGGTTAGATCGTTATCACCAACAGGTTTTGCTTGGTGAGCAGAATCTGGTGGGCGAGAAAAGAACCGTCAGAACGAGCGACCATGAATTCGCCAAGCTCAGGCTTTACCAGTTCATCAAACAGGAGAAGCCGTATTTTGAAGAGCGTATAGATCCTAGAGATTTCTACCGAGTGTTTGTGGTGGAGCCCCAACAGACATCGGAGCGCATTCGCGCGCAATCCGGGGCGTTCCTGGTTTCCGCGTTCCACACACGATTTGAACAACAAGAAATCTTGAAGTGGAACGATGACATCCCGGTTTATGCCCATTATCAACTGACGATACCTGCGGGCAAGAAAACCCAAATCATCGAAGACTTGCAAATCGCCGGCATTACACGTGAATCCTTGTTCCCCGGACTTGATGAGACAACCAAAGCCATCACGGAACGCTACGAAATGTAAGCGGCACAAGTTTGATGCGGCCCGGCCCAAGAGTTGGCTCGCCTAGACTTGAGAGTACGGGACCCAAAGTCGCAGCCTATCTATCCCGCAAAATCCATGCAACCCCGCATTAATCGCTGAGAGTCCAAGGAGAACCGTTATGAAAGCCACTGCTAAGTTGCGCCAGATGTTGGCGTCCGACCGGATGGTCGTCGCCCCGTTCGTCCTCAACGCCCTGCACGCCCGCATCGCCGCGGACGTGGGACACCAGGCCGTGTACATGACCGGCGCCGGAACCGCCGCCGAAAAAGGGTTCCCCGACGTGGGTCTGCTGACCATGACCGAGATGGTCGCCAACGCCAAGTACATCGCCGACGCCGTGGACATCCCGGTCATCTGCGACGCTGACACGGGTTACGGCAACCCGTTGAACGTGGGCCGCACGGTTCGCGAGTACGAGGCGGCCGGCGTTGCCGCCATCCACCTGGAAGACCAGGTGTTTCCCAAGAAGTGCGGATTCTTCGCCGGCAAGCAGGTCGTCTCCGTTGCGGAACACGTGCAGAAGATTCACGCCGCCCTCGACGCCCGCTCCGACCCCGATTTCGTCATCATCGCCCGCTGCGACGCCTACGCCGTCACCGGCTGGGAGGACACCGTGGCGCGGTGCCGCGCCTACGTGGACGCCGGCGCCGACCTGGTGTTCGTGGATGGCATAAAGTCCCAGGACGACATCCAGCGCTACGCCCGGGATCTGGCCGACGTGCCGCGCATGTACAACGGCGACCTGGCCACGACGCGGACCATGGACGAACTCGGCTACAAGATCATGATCTGCGGCAGCACCATCTGGCTCATCTACAAGCAGGTGCGCGCCGCCTACGAAGAGTTGATGCATGACGGCATGGTCAACCCCGACCGCTACGGCACCCGCTGGGACGTGGCCTCGGTACTGGGCCTCGACGCCATCTACGAACTGGAAAAGAAGTACGGAGTTCAGGACGTGGGGACTGACGTGGCAGCCCTGGCGGCCGCCCAGGCCGCGCAGATGGCCGCCGACGCCGCGCCGGTGACCGCGGGCGACTGATCCACTGGAACTAGAGGTCGGCTGGGACCAATAGTCCGGTGCGACGACTGGTCCGCAGGTACGACTGATCCTGGAGACGATGACATGGGCGACCGCTACCAACTGCTCTACGATGGCGACTGTCCCCTGTGCAGCCGGGAGGTTCTGGCTCTGCGCCGACGGGCTCCCGATGTCATAGAAGCGGTGGACATCATGGCGGCTGACTTTGACCCTGCCGCCTACGGCCTCGACGCGCGGCAGGCCCGGGCAGCGTTGTACGGAGTAAAGCCCGACGGCACGCTGACCGTGGGCATGGCCAGCCTGAGGGAAGCTTACCGCCTGGCGGGCTTGGGTTGGCTGATCGCATGGACGGGTTGGTGGCCGGCGCGTCCAGTATGCGACGGGTTCTACCGCTGGTTCGCCCGAAACCGAATGCGCATCAGCCGCGCCCTGGGCCGGCGGGACGAGTGCGGGGTTTAGGTGTACCCAAGCAGGCGACGCATAAAGAAAACCGGGACGCGTTCGGCGCGTTGGCGCCGCAACCGTCCCGGGTGGGGTTGACGACCTGGCGATGAGCCTAAACGCGCCAACCTCCTGACACGAGCGGTGGATGTAACGTTGGGACATTCCGCCCACCGCTGGCTACATTATACGCAAATGATACTGACAAGGATACTGACCCATCACGCTCCTGTCTGTTGGCTGTTGAAGAGCTGCAAAAGAAAAACCGGGGCGTACTCAGTTGGCATTGCCAACCGCAGCCGTCCCGGTATCCAGGCGCAAGGTGTAGCATTCGCGGAACGCTCCGTCCGGCGCAACTAATATGCTAAGGCTCCTGGCAAAACTTGTCAACCCTGACCGCATGCGAATTCAAGGGAGATTATCGACAATGTTAGCGTTCATAGACGAAAGTGGCCTTCCCAACCAGAACGACAGGCAGGGGGTCGAATGGCCCCGCCCGGTGGTAGTGGCGGCTTGCTTTGAGGAACGCGATGCTCGAAATATCAGCGGTCGCCTGCACGGCTTGAAGCGAGATGTGTTGGGTCGTGAAAGCGCAGAACTCAAGGGCAGAGCCACCATTGATCGTGCTACTTACAGAAATAGCCGTAAACGTGAATACCGCGCGTTTGCCGCAGAGTTTTTCAGCGCCGTATGCAACATGCCAGTTACCATTTTTGCTGCAATCATGAGAGGGCCGTTTGAGCCGGCCTCGCTCGATAACAGTTATTTGGAAAGACGTTTCCAATTCCTGCTGGAAAGAATCGATTTGCTGGCTGAAGAAAATAATTCAATGGCAACTGTAATATTCGATGGGGAGCAAAGGGATTTTGAAACCCTTAGTGGTAAGTTCACGCGATTTCTTTATCGGTCCAATCGTGGCAGAGCCATGGAAAATATAACTGACACACCTTTCTTCGTTGATTCCAAAAATAGCATTGGCATTCAGATTGCCGACATGTGCGCTTACGTGATACGGGAATACCATGAAAATCGGTTAGATGAAGCGCCGCCGGATCGTGATGACCCGGATTATTACTGGCTTTCGGCCATTCGGCGTTGGTATCCATCGATCTATAGCAGCTCTCGTGATTTTCTCGTCAGGAAGGACGAAATGCGATACGGGTTTCATTTCTTGCTAGCTGGTCAGCGGTAACCTTATGTGGGTCATACTTGCGCTGGGTAGTTCGCTGGCGTTTTGCTTCGTCAGCGTTTGCGACAAGCGGCTGCTGTCCTTCCACTTCCAGGGAGTCTCGCCGCTCTGCCTGTGGTGCGGCGTCTGCGGGATGGCGTATGGCTCAGCGCTGTTGCTGTTGGTGGGGATTCCCGACGGCGCTTCCTGGCAGGTGACGCTATCCCCGGTGGCCGCGGGCCTGCTGATGGGATGCTCCGTTACGCTCCTGTTTCGCGGCCTAAGGCTGATGGAAGCCTCCCGCGCCGTGGCCATCGCGCAGACCAACCCCATCTACGTCGCCATCCTGGCCCAGCTGTTCCTGGATGAGCGTATTTCAATCGGACAATGGGGCGGCATTGCTCTGGTGGTGGTGGGCGCGGCCCTGATTTCCCTACGGCTGTTCCAGGAGCGGCCCTACGGACGCGTCGGGCCGGGTATGAGCCTGCCCACCGCGGCGGCGCTTGCCCTGGGCGACCGGACGGCGGTGTATGGGCCAGCGATTCTACTGTTGAGCGCGCTGTGCGCCGCTGGCAGCTTCGTGGTCATCAAAGCCTCGCTGAACGCGGATCTTCCAGTGTTGACGGTTTTCGGAATGCAGCAGGCGACGGTTGGGGCGGTTTTCGTTGTCGTTGGGCTCAGTGGCGGCCCGACCGCGGCCCGACAACTCTGGGCGGCCGTCCGCCGGCCCACGGCGCTGGGGATGCTGGCCACGGGCGAGTCGCTGATGCCGGCGGTCTCCATCCTGTTGTCGGTGTACGCGTACAGCATGGGCCCAGCTTCGCTGGTGGCCGCGGCCTTGGCCACTCGGCCGCTGTTCGTGTTCATCGCGTCAACCATCCTATCGAGGGTGCGCTGGCATTTGCTAGACGAATCGCTATCGCCGCAGGCTCTGGCGTTGAAGGGCGCATCAATCGCCATGATTGTGGGGGGAGTCGGCGCCCTCAGTTTGGGATAGTCGCGTCAATTTACGCATATGATGCGCTAGCGCCGCCAATTGAACAATTAATCGTCATAGGTTAGCCGAATAAATACAATTGAATGCCATTGATGGTTGACAATCGGCAACGGAATGACTATCATCTTTCGGCAATCTATTCGCCGAGGATGCGGGATTAGCGCTGCGCTCGGCGAATTCCGTATGGAGTCGACCAGCCAATGGATGAACTTGACCTGAAAATTATCGGAATTCTTCAGTCCGATGGACGCGCTTCGAACGCCAAGATAGCTCGGGCTGTTGGCGTCAGCGAGGGCACGGTGCGCCGCCGGTTGCGCCGCCTGATCAAAGATGACATCGTCCACGTGGTGGCGGTGCCAAACTTGGAGAGGATGGGATATGGCACCACGGCTTTGATCGGACTGGAGACGGGTCCTGGCAAATCCGACGCGGTTGCCGAGCGTATCGCCGACCTGG
This sequence comes from Dehalococcoidia bacterium, assembly GCA_965221295.1. Lineage (GTDB taxonomy): Bacteria > Chloroflexota > Dehalococcoidia > Lucifugimonadales > UBA3495 > Bin87. The sequence goes on from OZ244879.1 coordinate 919,008, forward strand.
ACGAAGCCCACTACGTGGTGGTCGCCACCGGCCCCTACGATGTCTTCGTCTGGACCGCCTTGGAGTCGGCGGAAAGCTTGGGGGACTTCCTGCGCACGCAGATTGGCGTGATTGACGGCGTTCAGAAGACGCAAACCTTCGTCACGCTTTCCACCAAGAAGCGATTCACCCGGGTGTAATGGGGAGTTCTCCACCAACCGGGTCGGGGTCGCCGCGGCGGGCTCTTCCCGGTTGCATCACATTGCCGCCGTGCTATAATTTCGCAATTACGGCAAGCGCCTTGCGCCGCCAAGTCGCTGGCCGCTTGATCAGGGACGATTGACCGTACCACACCACATCAACCGAGGGGAAAGCCGCTATGACCTACATCATTACCGAGCCGTGTGTCGGCGTGAAAGACGCCGCCTGCGTCGATGTCTGCCCGGTAGATTGCATCTACACCACCGATGACGACGACATGTACTTCATCAGCCCCGATGAGTGCATCGATTGCGCGGCCTGTGAGCCGGTGTGCCCCGTAACGGCCATTTTCGCCGAGGAAGCGGTGCCGGCGATGTATGAGGAATACATCAAGATCAACTACGACTACTTCAGCAAGTAGCGCCGCGCCGGCTGCCCGCCGTTCGGCTCGGCGACCCAACCCGACCCGAACGCAGTCTCTGCGACAGTCGTCAGAATCTCTCCGCCCGGCGCTCCGCAGCCGGGCGGATGTTTAACGCCTTCCCGCCGCCCATCCACCTCCGGAACTGAGCCGTTCCTAGCGTCGATGGACAGCCCCGGAGAGCCGCCACATCCACGGGAGAGCCGCCACATCCACGGGAGAGCCGCCACATCCACGGGAGAGCCGCCACAATCACCGGGAGAGCCGCCACAATCACCGGGAGAGCCGCCACAATCACCGGGAGAGCCGCCACATCGACGGGAGAGCCGCCACAATCACCGGGAGAGCCGCCACATCCACGGGAGAGCCGCCACAATCACCGGGAGAGCCGCCACATCCAGAGGAGGAGTGAAACGCAATGAGCAACATTGATTCCACGCCCGAATTCGTGCGGGAAACCTACCGCAAGATGGACGAAAAACTGACGCAGGTTCGGTCTCGTCTCAACCGTCCATTGACCCTGGCGGAGAAGCTGCTGCTCTCCCACTTGGATGACGTGGCCGACGCTGACCTCCGCCCTGGCGACAGCTACATAAATCTCCGACCCGACCGGGTAGCCCACCAGGACGTCACCGGCCAGATGGCCATCCTCCAATTCATGCAATCCGGTCGCGACCGCGTGGCCGTTCCCACCACGGTCCATTGCGACCACCTGATCCAGGCCCGGGTCGGCGCCTCTTCCGACCTCCAAGACGCCCTCAACGAGAGCAACGAGGTGTACCAGTTCCTGGAGTCGGCCAGCCGCCGCTACGGCATGGGGTTCTGGAAGCCCGGTTCGGGCATCATTCACCAGGTGGTGTTGGAGAAATACGCCTTCCCCGGCGCGCTGATCATTGGCACCGACTCCCACACCGTCAACGGTGGCGGGCTGTGCTCCCTGGCCATCGGCGTGGGCGGCGCGGACGCTGCCGACGTAATGGCCGGTTTGCCCTGGGAGGTTCGCTACCCGCGCATCATCGGCGTCAAGCTCACCGGCTCCATGAGCGGCTGGACGGCTCCCAAGGACGTCATTATCAAGTTGGCCTACGAGCTTACCGTGTCTGGCGGCACCAACGCCATTATCGAATACTTTGGCCCCGGCGCGTCGTCCATCTCGGCCACCGGCAAGGGAACCATCTGCAACATGGGCGCGGAACTGGGAGCCACCGGCGACGTGTTCCCTTACGACGAGCGCATGGCCACCTATCTCCGCGCCACCGGACGGGGCGAATTGGTGGAAATCGCCGCAGAGTACGCGCATCTGTTGCGCTCCGACCCCGAGGTTGAACAGGAACCTGGGCAGTTCTACGATCACATCGTGGAAATCGACCTGTCCACCCTTGAACCCCACATCACCGGCCCGCACTCGCCCGACCGCGCCCGGCCGATTTCGGCGCTGGCCGCCGAGATGGAGCGCGAGGGCTTCCCGGAGACAGTATCGGTGGCCCTGGTGGGCAGCTGCACCAACTCGTCCTACGAGGACATGGAACGCTGCGCCGACGTGGCCCGTCAGGCCGCGGCCCGCGGCGTCACGGCGGCCTCCGGCTTGCTCGTAACCCCAGGCTCCGAGCAGGTGCGCGCCACCATCGAACGCGACGGGCAGCAACAGGCCCTGGAGTCCATCGGCGCCACCGTGCTCGCCAACGCCTGCGGCCCCTGCATTGGCCAGTGGAACCGGCCCGAGGCGCGCGGCACGGACAACAGCATTGTCACCTCCTACAACCGCAACTTCCCCAGCCGCAACGACGGCAACGCCGGCACCATGAACTTCATCGCCAGCCCCGAACTGGCCATCGCCATGGGACTGGGCGGCCGCCTGTCCTTCAACCCGCTCACCGATCCGCTGGTGGACGCTGATGGCAACGAGTTCATGCTGCAGCCGCCGTCGGAAGCCCCGGAGGTGCCGCCCACCGGTTTCGACCCCGGCAACGACATGTACGTTGAACCACCGGAGGACGGCAGCAATGTCGAGGTGCGGGTTGACCCCAACAGCAACCGTCTGCAGGTGCTGGAGCCGTGGGAACCGTGGGACGGCAAGGACTTCGAGGACATCCCAGTTTTGGTCAAGACCCAGGGCAAGACGACCACCGATTCGATCTCTCCGGCTGGCCCCTGGTTGCGCTTCCGCGGCCACCTGAACAACCTCAGCGACAACATGTTCCTGGCCGCCAACAACGCCTACACCGAAGACACCGGAACCGGCAAGAACCAGCTCTCCGGCGAAGAAATCATGCCTATCCCGGAGATTGCCCGCGCCTACAAGGCCGAGGGCATCCGTTGGGTCGCCATCGGCGACGAAAACTACGGCGAGGGCTCCAGTCGGGAGCACGCCGCCCTGTCGCCACGGATGCTGGGCGCCGCCGCCATCATCACCCGCAGCTTTGCCCGCATCCACGAATCCAACCTCAAGAAACAGGGCCTGCTGCCCCTAACCTTTGAGGATCCAGCGGACTGGGAACGCGTGTTGGAAGATGACCGCATGAGCTTGGTGGGCCTGAACGATCTGTCGCCCGGCGTTCCGGTGCAGGCCATCCTGAAGCACGCCGACGGCAGCGAGGAAACGCTGAACCTGCGCCACACCCTGAACGAATCTCAGATCGAATGGTTCAAAGCCGGCAGCGCGATGAACTACATGAAGAACCAGGAAGGAGCCGGCAGCTAGCCCAAAAGGGCAGGTGGGCCCGCGTCGCCATTGCGGGCCCATGCCCACCCTGCCGTAACCGGCAACATGCCGCAATCGCATTGACGACGACCAACGGCCGTGGACTCAGACAGCGCTCGCGGCCGACCGCCCAGTTATGAGGATTGCCGCCTCCCAGCAGTTCATCGCAACTGTAGCCGGGGAAGCCGTCTGCAGCGCCTGGGTCCGACGCGGCGGTGGATGGGGCGCCACGCAAAAACGCAACGCCGGTGTCAAACTGGGAGTGCGTTCGGTCCCCAACGCCGCTTGTTTGGCTTCGCTACCTTTGCTACAATTCCGACGCACGAAAGGCACGGACACGCGAAAGGCACGGACGGCGGAAGGCGATTGTTCGCCGACTTTTCGCCGAGCCAGGGAATTTGCGTAACCAATGGAGGAGGAAATACTATGCCGTCGTTCTGGGAAAATATCAGAATGCCCGACCCTACAGGCGAGCGAGAATCCGGCGCCAATATCGCCGAAGGCGGTGACATGGCCGCCTACGTCAGCTTCCCGCCCCCCAGCGTGGGCACCAGCCTGCCCGCCATCATCGTTGTGCAAGAAGCCTTTGGCGTCAACGAGCATATCCAGCGGGTGGCCGACCGTTTCGCCGCCGAGGGTTTCGTGGCGGTCGCCCCGGCCATGTTCCACAGGAACGAACGCAACCCCAACCCGATGCTGGGTTACACCGCTGACGATTTCGACGCCGCCATCAACACCTACATGCCGGAGCTGACCGGTCAGGGCGTCATTGACGACATCAACGCCACCGTCGACTATCTGCAGCGCACCTACCCGCGCACGCGGGGCCAGAAAATCGGCATCGTGGGTTACTGTATGGGAGGCCGCGTGGTCTATCTGGCCGCCAGCTCCTGCGACGGACTGAGCGCTGGCGTGGTGTACTACGGCGGCGCCATCATGGCCCCATATGGCGACGGCGTCACCCCCATCGACGGCACCGCCAACATCAGCATCCCCGTCATGGGCAACTTCGGAGATACCGACGGCAATCCGACACCCGATGACGTGGGCAAGATCTCCGCAGCCCTCTCCGCCGCCGGCAAGGCCCACGACTTCAAGTCGTACCCAAACGCCGGCCACGGCTTCAACTGCGAAGACCGCGACAGCTACAACCAGGCCGCCGCTGACGACGCCCAGGCCCGCACCCTGGCGTTCTTCAACCAACATCTGAAGTAAAAGCCGAGCGCAACCCGCGAAAGTGCGTCGGAGCGGCCACTCAGCCGCTCCGACGCTCTTTTTTCACCGCTGCGCTAGGCGTCGCCGCTGGCTAGGCTCCAAGCGTTATGACGCCGGGTGGTTGCCGGTCATCATGACACTGATGGTCTGTGCTGGCTCCACGGTTGAGCGTCCTCAAAAGCAGCCATGGCGCGAAGCACGCGGCCCTCAGCTCCCGCCGGACCGACCAGGTGCAGGCCGATGGGCAAACCGGCCGCAGAGAACCCGCAGGGCACGCTGGCTGCCGTCTGACCGCTCATGTTGATGGGGAAGGTGAAAGGCAGGTAGCCCCACCACGGATCGACGGCCCGGCCGGCGATGCTGGTGGGATGCTCGCCAATGGGGAAGGCGGTAACGGCCATGGCCGGCGTCAGCAGCAGGTCGTAGGTGTTGAAGAAATCAGCAAACCGGCGTTTGTGACGGTCCACGTAGGCCAGGGCCCGGGACAGGTCGGCGGCGGTGTACCGCGATGCGGCGTCGAAGGTACTGCGCACGTAGTGGCTGAGTTCATCCCGTCGATCCGGGTACAGATCTGCGTAGGATGTGTAGGACGCCGTACCGAACACGGTTGAGAAGGGCGGAAAGGGGTCGCCCTCGATCTCCGGCGCGGCCTCCTCGACGATGGCTCCCATTTCCTGGAATACCTGGGCCGCGGCGCGGGTCGCTTGAACCACTTCGGGATCAACGGCGGCGTAGCCAAGATCGTCGCTCCAGGCGACGCGCCAGCCCTGCACGCCGCCTGCCAGCATGGCCGTGTAATCGGGCGGCGTGTCGGTCATGGTGTTGGGGTCGCGGGAATCTGGGCCGGCCAGTACCTGGAGCAGCATCGCCGTATCGCCCACCGTGCGGCTCATCGGACCAGACTGCGAGAAGTGGTTGACTGCCGGGCCGCCGTACCCGCCATAACGAGGGACACGCCCCTGGGATGGTTTGATGCCGGTTACTCCACTGAAGCTGGACGGGATGCGGATGCTGCCGCCTCCGTCGCTGCCGATAGCCAGCGGGCACAGGCCGGCGGCCAGGGCCGATCCCGCCCCACCGCTGCTGCCGCCCGGCGTGTAGTCGGTGTTCCACGGGTTGCGGCACGGTTCGCTGACCAGGTTCTCGGTGGTGCCAGACTGCCCGAACTCCGGCGTGTTTGTTTTGCCCAGCACAATGGCTCCGGCCGCCTTGACCCGCTCTACGACGATGGAATCCCGGTCCGGTACGCGATCGCGGAATATGGCGGAACCCATGGTGGTCGCGACGCCACGGGTTAGTTCCAAGTCCTTGACGGAAATGGGAACACCGTGGAGCGGCCCCAGGGTTTCGCCGCGTCGCACGGCCTCATCGGCGGCGCGGGCGTCAGCGAAGGCTTGGTCTGGACACAGGGCCAGGTAGGCGTTGAGCCGCGGGTTGAATTCATCGATGCGCCGGTAGAACAGCTCAACGAGTTCAACGGACGAGACTTCGCCCGCGGCGATCATCCGTCGGATTTCGGTGGCGGGAGTGAAGGCGAGTTCGGTGTCCATGACATGCCTCTTTAGGATGCGTAGGTGGGGATCCGGATAACGGCCAAATGGCGACATCGCCATTATACCCACCGACGCCAGGTAGGTAATAGCGGCGGTTCGCCCCCTGGCCTGGGCGCCGGTCGGTCAGGGGTGGAGCGGAAGCGCCGCCCTCCCCCAACTGTCATTGCGAGGAGCGCTAGCGACGCGGCAATCCCGTTGCCTGGGCGAACGGCCACCGGGGCAGGAGGGCGGAGCCTCCCCCAACTGTCATTGCGAGGAGCGAATAGCGACGCGGCAATCCCGTTGCCTGGGCGAACGGCCGCCTGGGCGGGAGGGCGGAGCGCCTCCCCCACCTGTCATCGCGAGGAGCGCCTCTTTTTTCTGTCATTGCGAGGCGCGCTAGCGACGCGGCAATCCCGTTGCCAGGGCGAACGGCCACCGGGGCAGGAGGGCGGAGCCTCCCCCAACTGTCATTGCGAGGAGCGAATAGCGACGCGGCAATCCCGTTGCCTGGGCGAACGGCCGCTGGGGCAGGAGGGCGGCTCCTTCCCCAACTGTCATTGCGAGGAGCGAATAGCGACGCGGCGATCCCGATGCCTGGGCGAACGGCAGCCGGGGCGGTAGGGCGGAGCGCCGTTGGTTGTGGTCGTCGAGATTGCCGCGCTTCGCTCGCAATGACAGTAATAGAATGTTCGCAATGACAGTAATGGAACGTTCGCAATCACAGTTGGGGAACGTTCGCGATCACAGCGGGAGGGGGCGAACGGCCGCCGCGCCAGATTGACCGCTACACGGGAGCGCGTCTACACGGGAGCGCGTCGGGTGTGCCAGTCGGTGGCCTGCTGGTAGGCGTAGGCGATCCGCAAGATGGTGGCTTCGGCGAAGGGGCCGCCACCGATTTGCAGCCCAATCGGGAGGCCATCCCCGGTAAACCCGCCGGGAATGGACACCGCCGGCATCCCGGCCAACGGATAACATCCGGTGTAGGATCGTCGGAAGAAGAACCGCTGACGCACATCATCCGCCGACTCGAAGGGCGCGGTGAGAGCGTCATGCCGGGGAGCTGGATAGGGAGCGGTGGGCGACACCAGCGCGTCAACCCGGCTGAAGGCGTCTTCCAATTGGCGCCGAAGCAGGACACGGGCCTTCATGGCTCGGTTCTGCACCTTGGCCGGCACAAGCGCCGCGGACTGCAAGCGGGTGCGTGACGCCCGGTCCAACAACTCGGGCGCTCGACGCATGAGATCGTCCCGGGCGCCGGCGCCCTCCGTGTCCGCGATTCCTACGAAGATCGCCCCCGCGAGTTCCGTAAGCGGCAGGGACACGTCGGAAATCTCCGCCCCCAGGCCGGCCAACGTCTCCAGGGCGGCGTCGGTGGCGCGGCGAACGTCGGGGTGCATGTCGGGGGCGTCGCACAGTTCCGTCATGCGGCCGATTCGCATACCGTGGATGTCGCCGTCGAGGATCCCGTAGTAATCGGGCGCCGGCCGGCGGCTGGTGGTGGGATCGCGTGGGTCATACCCGGCGATGGCTCCCAGTACCAGCGCGCAATCTTCCACCGTCTTGGTCATTGGCGACGCGGCGTCCATGAACCAGCACATGGGAGTGATGCCGTAGCGACTGATGCGGGTGAAGGTGGGCCGAAGCCCAACGGCGTTGCAGTACGACGCCGGGCCGCGTCCGCTGCCGCCGGTGTCCTCGCCGACGGACGCCGCGCAGAGGTGGGCCGCCAGGGCAGCGCCGGAGCCGCTGCTGGACTCGCCGGGAGTATGCCCAAAGCGCCAGGGATTCTGTGGGATGCCGTAGGGCGGGTCGGCGGTGCCGCCCATGGCCAATTCGCTCAGGTTCAGCTTGCCCAGCAGAATGGCGCCGGCGGCTTTCAGGCGAGACACCACGGTCGCGTCGTCAGATGGCACGTGGTCAGCGTAGGCCCGGGAGCCGTTGCTGGTGAGGATGCCAGCAGTGTTGAACTGGTCCTTGATGGCCACCGGCGCCCCGAACAAGGGCGCGTTGATGGCGGCCGCATCACCGCGACGCAGTTTGTTGTCGATGTCGGCGGCGGCGCCCAGGGCTTCCTCCCTGGCCACGGTGATGTAGGCTTTGATATCGCCATCGATGGCGTCGATGCGCCGCAGGTAGGCGTTAACGGCGTCGGTGGCGGTGAACTGGCCGCCCCTGATGGCAGCAGAGGTTGCCGCCGCGGAGAGGAAAACGATGTCGTCGCGGTCTGAGTTTGATGCCATTGGGTTCGATGCCATAGAGTTTGATGCCATACAGAAAGCTCCGATGGGTTCGCGGGCGCCTTTGTCCGTGGGCCGCCTTGGGGCCCGTGTCCCCGGCGCTATTGTCCCCGGCGTTATTTCCCTAGCTTTATGAGTGGCGCCGGAAACGATGTCCTACTCGCCGGGATCGGGAAATATCGACACTGGCTCTATGCCTTCCAGGTCGAGGTCGCGCAGGCGGTCCAGCTCCTGCATCAGGCTGGAGAAACGGTTCACCACTTCGGGCAGCTCCGCCTCGTCGATGGGGATGCCCACGAGTTCCGCCAGGTTTCGCACCTGCGTTTCTGACATGCTTGGTTCGGGCATAGTAATGACCTCAGCAATTCACGACGGTTCATATGACGCCATATTTCACGCGCAACCATGTTCCACGCTTGGTAGTTGAGGGCCGAGCATGGCGATTTCGCTGTGGCGGGAGCCGTAGCCCTACCACCGGATGCGCGACTTTCCTCATCGCCAGAATGCGCGGGCGAAACGGCAAGCGTGGCGCCGGCAACGGTACGATACGGGTTGGGGCCGGCAGTGTCAAATTGACTGGAGAGAGGCAACACGGCTGCAAATCACAGCCACCTTCGGAACCAGTCCAGCATCCGCTCCAGGTAGGCTTGACGCAGGGCCACGTGCCCGACGCGCAGAAACCCGTGCCCACAGCCGGGGAACCGCGCCATCTCAACTTCCTTGCCCAGGCGTTTCATCACCTGGAAATACTGTTCGCTCTGCCCGATGGGGCAGCGGGCGTCGGCCTCGCCGTGCAGCAGCAGGACGGGCGTTTCCACCTGCGGAGCGAAGGTGATGGGAGAGCGTTGTAGGAGCCGGTAGGCCAGGCCGTCCACGCCTTCGGCCAGCTCGTTGGCCAGCGGGCGACTGATGGGCATACCGCCGCCCGGGCGGTCGGCCCACTGGGATTCACCGAAGCTGGCGGCGATGTCGGAGGTTCCGTACATGCTCCATAGGTCGATGCAGGGCGCTCCGGCGACGGCGGCACGAAAGCGGCCGGTGTGTCCAATGGTCCAGGTGGTCATGTAACCGCCGTAGCTGTAGCCATGGATGCCCAAACGGTTGGTGTCAACGTAGTCGCGCTGGCAAACGGCGTCGACGGCGGCCATCAGGTCTTCGTAATCTTTGCCGCCCCAATCGCCCAGAACCGCGTTGACGAACTTCGCGCCGTAGGTGGACGACCCTCGGGGATTGGCTGCCAAAGTGAGGTAACCAGCGCCAGCCAGGACCTGATGCCAGGGTACGAACGAGTCGTAGAAGGCGCCGTTGGGTCCGCCGTGGATTTCCAGAACCAACGGATATTTCAGCGCGGGATCAAAACCGGGCGGGTGATAGAGCCGGCATTCTATATCCCAATCGGCTTTGGCGATGCTGAACTTCTGCATGGGAACCGGGCGGTGGCCCTGCAGCCAGGCGTCGTTGTGCGCCGAGAGTCGCCGACGTTGTCGCCCATGCCGGATCGCCAGGTGCAGGTCGGATGGCGCGGCCGGGCCCGAGGCGACCAGCGCCACTCGCTCGGCGGTCGCATCGATAGCAATACCCGACAACAACTCGCCGCCGTCAGTGAGCGGCGCTGGCTGGGTCGCCGGCTTACCGGATGTCTCGCTGTTTAGCGGGCCATCAGGAACATCCAGCGAGTACAGCCGGGTTTGGCCGGCGGCGTCGGCGAGAAATACCACCTGGTCGTTGCCGCCGTCCTTGCCCCGCGTCCAGCGCAGCTCCAACGTCGGGTAGATGCCTGGGTAGCCGATGCAGGGCCTGATGCCGTCGTCGGTTAGGCGGCGCGGCGGTTGGTTCTCCTCCAGGACATACAGGTACGACTGCCACAGCGTCGTGAGTCCGTCGTCCTCGCCGCCGGCTGCGAGTAGGCGCTGCCCATCGGGCGACCACGCCACCGCCGCGGCGTCGGTGAGCCCCTGCGACCATAGTTTCGGCTCTTGCAGCGCTTGGCCGGCGTGATCAATCGTCAGAACGTAAACTTCGTTGGTAGCGGATATGTCTCGGGAGGCGGCGCGCCCGGATATGAATGCGATGCGTTGGCCGTCCTGCGACCAGGCGGGAGCCATATCGTCCCAGTCGCCATGCGTGACCTGCGTCGCTTCGCCAGTATGCGCGTCAACTAGGAACAGATGGAAGTGTGAGTCGCCGCGCCAGCCGATGGCGTCGTGGCGGTAACGAATGCGGCGCATTTCTCTGGGCCGGGGTTCGTCTGGCCGGGGTTCGTCTGGCCGGAGTTCGTCTGTCCGGAGTTCGTCTGTCCGTGGCTTGGTCGCCTGGGATTCACCTGGCCGGGTTTCGGGGGCGTCGGGATGCGCTGCATCGGAATTCGGAGCCAGGGAATCATCCGGCTCCACGTCGGCCACGACAACGAGGCGCGTTGCATCCGGCGCCCATGCGAATTCGCGGACCCCGGACGGCAAAGAAGTCAGCTGGGCCGCTTCACCGCCGTCGGCGGGCATGAGCCAGACCTGGCGGTGGGCATCGGGAGAGTCGTCGGGTCGCAGGAAGGCCAGGCGGGCGCCGTCGGGGGAATAGCGTGGGTGACTGTCGGAGTCGCCGCGGGTGAAGGGCAGCGGGTCCGGCGGCGGCGCGTCGTCGGCCACCCTGACCTGGTAGATGCGCGAGCGGTTTTCAGAAGTCGCCGCATCGACCCACGAGAGCACGTAAGCGCACCGTCCGCCATCGGGCGACATGGTGGGGTCGCTCACGCCGGTCAGATGGCGAAACAGGTCGGGTCCAATTGGTTCAGACATCACGACGACCTCCCGTCAGGTTGCTGGGAACAGCAGAGCGCCGTTGGCGTGGCGTTAGTGTAGCGCCACGGAAGCGATGGATGCTGGCCGGGTGGCGGTTGGAAGCTTCCTGCCGCGCCAGCGAATGTCGCCGCAACGAGCGTTACCATATCGAGCGTTACTATATCGATTGATAATAGTAATGCCGCCCTATCCTTGACATTCCATTGCAGTCGGGCGCATACTGCCCAGACTCAGGGAGAGGACCATGGCCACCGTAAATCTCCGCCCAGATCAGTTCACGCTGTTTGGATACAGCATCCATTACGCGTGGGCGATCGTCGTCATCACAGCGCTGATGCGCTTGGTGTCGTCGTCGTTCCGCATGTCTTTTCCGGCGCTGGTGCCGATCATCGCCGAGGTGTTCGGCTGGAGCGAAGGCCTGATCCTGCTGGCCTTTTCGCTACAGTGGGTGGTTTCGGGCGTGTTCGGTCCGCCGTCGGGTTGGCTGGGCGACCGCTATGGCGCGCGGTTCACCATGACGCTGGGGGCGTCGCTGTATATCGCGGGCATGATCCTCACCGGGTTCATGACGGAAATCTGGCAGCTCTACGTGTTCTTTGGGGTGATGCTGAGCGCATCCATGGGCATCTTCCAGGTGCCGTTGACGGTGGCGGTTACGTCCTGGTTCCGCAGGCATCTGGGCCTGGGAATGGGCATACTCCAATCCTCGCAGGGATTCGGGCCAGTGATCGCGCCGCCCATCATGCTGGGGTTGGTGGCGCTGTTCGCAGTGGGCCCGGGCAAGGAATGGACGGGAATATTCCCCGCCTTCCTGGAGCCCGACACCATCGGCGTGCGCATGGCTTTCTGGGTGCCCGGCATCATCGGCGGCATCATACTACTGCTGCTGACCCGCATCTTCTACAACTCGCCGGAGGATGTTGGCTTGCGCCAGTTGGGAGCCAGCGCGTCTGACGAGCCCCGGCGCGCGCCCACCACGGGCGCGGGAGCCAAGGAGCGGGCGCGGGTGTTCCTGCAGCAGGTGCGCAAGACTCCCGCCTTCTGGAACCTGATCGGCATACACTACTGGGGCTGCGCCGGTCACAGCATCATCATCGTCTTCCTGCCCATCATGGTGGTGGAGGCGCTAAGGCCGGCTGGCGGTTACCAGGGCATCCAGGACCCGGCGTTGCTCAGCGCCACCGCCATCGGCGCCGGCGCGGCGGCCACCATGAGCCTGGTGAGCACCATAACCCGCTTCGGCGTGCCCATCGCGGCCGACCTGCTGGGCAGCAAGTGGGTGATGGCAGTCTGCTTCTCGCTGCAATTCGCCCCAGTGATCATCCTGCTGTTCGCCAACGACGCCTGGATGTTTTACCTGTTCGCGGTACTGTTCGGCATCGGGTTCGGCGGCGAGATGTCCGCTTTCCCCATCATCAACCGCCAGTATTACGGCAGCGCTCCCATCGGCAGCGCCTACGGATTCCAGATGATGGGAGCCGGCGCGGGCATGGCCTCGGGCGCGGGGTTGGGCAGCCTGCTGCTCATCGGCGTTCGCGAATTGGGATTCCCCACCATACTGGACAACCCGTACTGCTGGACGATCCTCCTGTCCTTCATCATGAGCTTGGGCGGCGTGGTCGCCATATTGTTCCTGCCCGATACGCACCGGCATCAAATGCCGGACTGGGAGGAACAACTGGCGCCCGAATTCCGCACCGGCGGAGCGGCGGCGGCTGCAACGGCGCCGGCGGCTCCCAGCGGGTCCAGCGGTTCACCGTCCCCGGCCGCTTCCGGCGACGGCAACTGATTCACCTGCCATCCCGACCCTGCGGCCGCCCTTCGCCACCGGTCGTGGGGGTGAAGGGCATGGCTGCAGTTGGGCAAGCCGTCATACGAGCGGCGCCGCTACCCAGCAACGGCAGTGACGGATCTCTAGCGTTCGGCAATCTTGCTATGATGATCAGCAGGGGCCATGATGTCAGCCTACGCCTACAACGCCGAGACGAGCCGCCGGCCCGCCGACGTTGAACTCATTCGGCGGACGGCGGAAGCCGTCGGCGCTGAATTGCAGCCGCGCTGCGTCATCCTTTTCGGTTCTCGGGCGCGTGGAGAGCATCGCCCCAACAGCGATGTGGACCTCGCCATCATCGTCGGGCCGTCCCAATTGGACGCGCGCCAGCGACATGAGCGCCAGTGCGCCAGAAGCCGCGGCTCCCGCTGGAGTTAGTGGGTCAACCAGACCGGCCGCTCAGTTGGGCCTCGTTTCCCTGCTGCGCACCGCGCTCCGGCGTCGGGTTGCCGAGGAACAAGAACAGGCTGGACCCCAAGAGGCTCACGGCGCCGATGACTCCCATGCTCCAAAAGTAGCCGTCCGCTCTTGCGTCGGCCAATATGCCCACGAAAAGAGGCGCCGCCAACATGAGGACGTTCATGGGGATCATGGATATGCCCGTGATGCTGGCGAAGGCCTTGCGGCCAAAGTAGACTCCCCGTATGGAGGTGGTTAAAGGATGGCGACCGCCGAATCCGATGCCCATCAGGACGGCGAACAAGAAAGCCATGGGCTGGGATTCCGCGAACATCAGCGCGGCCACCGCGCCCGACTGAACAGACGAGAAGGCGAATAAGGCGGTGCGGATCGGCATACGATCCCCGACGTAGCCGCCTACGACTGTGAACACTGCGGATACGCCAGTGTAGGCGCCGACGACCCATCCCACGGTCTGGAGTGAGATTCCTTGCTCATACAGCATGGGCCCGGCGTGCACGGTGACGGTTCCGATTACGGTGGTGGAGCAGGCGTGCCCCATCGTTATGAGCCAGAAGGACTTGGTTCTGAGGGCTTGCTGCCAGGTGTAACTCGGCTCATTATCGCTGTCTCCCGACCTGGCCGTGGCTCGGGCAAAACCGGCGAGGGCGGCTCCGTCGGGGCGCTGGCCATAAGGTTCAGGCGCGTTCTTTATCAGCAAGGACACCGGAAACGCTACGGCCACCAGGAACAATCCAATGGAGAGGCCGGTGATTCTCCAACCAGGACGCCCGGGAACGTCGGGATCAATGGCGAAGGCAATCAGTGGCACCAGCGCCATTCCCCCCAGCAGGGACCCTTCCATCGCCAGCGCCATGGCGGTCGAGCGGTGGCGCACGAACCAGTTGTTCAACACGGTCATCATGGGCATCCAACAGCCCAAACCCATTCCGCCGCTCATCACCACGAAGGATAGGTAGAATTGCCAGAGGCTGTTCATCTGGCTCATCAGGACGAAACCGCCTCCGGCGATAGACAGTCCAATCGCCACCATTCGGCGGGATCCCAGCTTGTCAATCAGGTAGCCACTGATGGGACCCATGATCGAGCCTTCCGCCCGGCTGAGCGAGAAAGCTATGGAGAGTTGGGTATTGCTCCAGCCAAAATGTTCTCTGATCACCACGAACCAAGCGGTCATGGCTTGGAAAATGGGGACAATGCCGATGACCATGACGAAGGCGGCCACGCCGACCAGCGTCCAACCGTAGAACCAAGTTCCCGAAAATAGTGCGCGCGGGGACTTCAAGACGTCACCTCGGGGACGGTTCTGGGATGCATGACCTGACGGTCGGCCCGCTTGCCACCCGCCGAACGTCGCTTCCTGCAATGTTCCGCCATCATGTAGCTGACTGTCGGCTCAGCCACGGCGGTTGTCGGCAGGGCGGCGACAACCAGGGTTTTCCCCAAAGAAGCCCGGCTATAGCAGTTTTGCCCGAGGGTAGTGGTCAATGGCGCGCGTCGCCAAACCTGATGCCGAACAGTACTTCGCGTAGGACGATAATCTCGTTCTTGGGCAACGGCGTCAAGTCCACCGCCGCCACAGCCTACAGTGCCTTGAAGGGAAACGGGGCAACGCGCTTGGGCGTCCGGTTTCCGACCAATCTTCCGATTGGCTGGAATGCCACGGAGATGTGGATGTATAGGGCGGGTCCGTGGGGTGGTCTGCATCCCGTATCTCACTTCTTTCATCATCGGTCCAAATGGGAACATGATGGCGAGAAAATTTCTGGAATCAAGCCGCGACCAAGGACATGCGCCAAAAGAACTGGGCCAACGGGGCCCCACGAACGAAAATCGCACACTCTCGTCGATGGTCGCCACTGGACTTGCGGCCGGTTCGGCTGGCGAGATTCTGCCGACGAATCGCCAATAGCATCGTTGCGGGAATCATGATTCTCAAGGCGTTTGCCGACCGACTACGGCTTTTAGCAAATAATGTTAGGCTACTTTCATTCTACCACACGATGATATGGTCCTCAACTCAGCGTACTCAATGGTAGCGTCTCAGTTCGACATCCGGTGACCGCCTGAACCGACAGGGAACAGGATGTCGCTTGCGGCAAGGGTGGCACAATGCGCGAGCTAGGACTTTCCTTCACTTCCTAGCTGAGGCGACACTATGCCCAGAGTCAGGCTCCAATGTTCGGCTAGTCACGGCCCCGTTCCGGCGGTATGATGTGGCCAATCGTACCGTCCTTACAACACTAGACTCCCAACACAAGGAGGCGTTACCATGGCAGACGGAATCACCATCCTGGTTGGCACCGCTGGGCAAGGCGTCATGCGCAGTACCGATAGTGGCCAGTCCTGGCGGCGCGTCGGCATCACCCAAGGCATCCACTCGGACGCCGTCGTGCGCTGCTTGACCCCCGTGCCCGGCGCCGAAGGCAGCGTCCTCGCCGGTTGCGACCGGGGCATCATCCGAAGCGACGACAACGGCGACACTTGGCGCAGCGTCGATACGGCGATGAACGGGACCGCGGTCTGGGCCATCGCTTTTGATCCGTCCAATCCTCAGGTCGGCTTCGCGGGCACCGGCACTCCCGACCCCTGCCGCATCTACCGCACCCGTGATGGCGGAGCGACGTGGGAGCTGCGCCCGGTGGAAGTCGCCGCCGAGTGTCCGGCCGTGGGCGTGCCCCGGGTCACCGGCATCGCCATTGATCCAGCGGACGGCAACAGCGTTTGGGTCGGCATCGAGGTGGATGGATTGCGCCACAGTTCGGACGGCGGCGACACCTGGGAAACCGTGCCGCACCAGGCCATCCCCAACATGGACATACACAACGTAACCGTAACCGAGGGCCCGCCGCATCGGGTGGTGGTAATGGTCAACGACGACGTGTTCCTGACCGACGACAACGGCGGTTCCTGGCGTAATCTGAACGTGCGGCAGAACTTCCCGCTGGGCTACCCGCGGGGCATCAAGGTCAAGCCCGACGATCCGCAAACCATCTACACCACCTTCGGCGATACCACGCCGGGATCAACGGGAGTGGTGATGCGCTCCAGCGACGCCGGCGCCACGTGGAGCAACCTCGACCTGCCGGTGGAGCCGAACACGGCGATGTGGGTGGTGAACTCGCAGCCGCAGAATCCCGACTTCCTGCTGGCCGGCAGCCGCTACGGGTACCTGTACCAATCGGGCGACGCCGGGGCTTCCTGGAGCAAGTTTGACCGGGAGTTCAGCGAAATCTCGTCGGTGATGTGGTTCCCCAACTGAGGACGGAGCGCCGCCCTCCGCCCACCGCGCTGGGCGGCCGTTGGCCCAGGCAACGGGATTGCCGCGTCGCTGTCGCTCCTCGCAATGACAGTTGTGGGAGGCGCTGCTCGCAATGACAGTTGCTTTTGTCATGGTGAGGGTACTTTTACTGTCATTGCGAGCGAAGCGCGGCAATCCCGTCGACCGCAACCAACGGCCCTCCGCCCTCCCAGACCGGCGGCCGTTGGCCCAGGCAACGGGATTGCCGCGTCGCTAGCGCTCCTCGCAATGACAGGTAAGGAGGCGCTCCTCGCCCTGACAGTTGCTTTTGTCATGGTGAGCGTGTTTTTGCTGTCATTGCGAGCGAAGCGCGGCAATCTCGTCGTTCGCAACCAACGGCCCTCCGCCCTCCCGGCCCGGCGGCCGTTTGCCCAGGGTCCGGGATTGCCGCGTCGCTGGGGCTCCTCGCAATGACAGTTGCTTTTGTCATGGCGAGGGTGCTTTTAATGTCATTCCGAGCGAAGCGCGGCAATCTCGTCGTTCGCAACCAACGGCGCTCCGCCCTCCCTGCCCGGCGGCCGTTGGCCCAGGCAACGGGATTGCCGCGTCGCTAGCGCTCCTCGCAATGACAGATGGGTGATGCGAGCGCTCCGCAGAATCTAACCGCCTGAGCCGGCCACCCGTTCGCGGATCGCTTTCAGGATCTCCACGTTGGGGCGATCGGGACCTCGACTTTCCTTGTCGAAACCGGGCACTTCTAGGAAAAAGGGCAGGTCGGCGAAGGCGGGATGGGCCATTATGTTGGCGAACCCTTCCTCGCCGATCAGTCCTTCACCGATGTTGTCGTGCCGATCCACGCCAGACCCGCAGGGCCGCTTGGAGTCGTTGGCGTGCACCGCCGTAAGCCGATCCAGCCCAATATCGCGGTCAAACTCGTCGATCATGCCGGCGACGCCATCGGGGTTGGTAAGATCGTATCCGGCGGCGAAGGCGTGTTGAGTATCCAGGCAGATGCCCAGGCGCGGGCTATCAACCGCGCGCAGCACGTCGCCCAACTCACTGAACTTGGCGCCGATATGCTGGCCCATTCCGGCCATGTTCTCCAGGCACAATATCGGACCGTCGGGAGACTGCTCCAGCGTCCGGTTGACGCTTTCCACCACCTGGGGAAACACTCCCTCGTAGCCAGCTCCGCCGTGGCTGCCGGGATGGAATATGACGCCGCCCGCGCCGATCTGATGGGCCAGGTTCATGTACTGAACCAGCGACGTTATCGACTTCTCCACGTTTTCCGGGTTGGAATTGCCCAAGTTGATGAGGTAGATGGCGTGCAGGAAGGGCGGAGCCAAACCCGCATCCGCGTTCTTCGTCCGAAATTCCTCGGCCTGCGCGTCAGTCAGGGCCTTGAACCGCCAGGACCGTGTGGACGAGCCGAAGATCTGGACTGCCTCCGCGCCAATTTCAACCGCCCGGTCCACTGCGTTGGCAATTCCTCCGGCGGCGGATACGTGAGCTCCGATTATCATTGCGCTTCCCTCACCGTAGTTGCTAATGTACCCAGCAACACTACCACAACTAGCCCAATCGCTGAACCTACGCCCGCGACTCGCGCCACCAAATGCCCGCCCATCTGATGAACATCCCCGCCATGAACATCCCTGCCATGAACATCCCTGCCATGAACATCCCTGCCATGAACATCCCTGCCATGAACATCCCTGCCATGAACATCCCTGCCATGAACATCCCTGCTATGAACATCCCGGACGCCATGAATGTCCTGACGGTGGTGGAGACCGGCCAGCCACCCACTCTGGCCATGGCGCGACGCCCGGTTCCCCAACTCGAACCCGGCGAGGCGCTGGTGCGGGTGGACGCCTGCGGTTTCTGCCACCACGACCTGTTGGTGATGAGCGGGAAGCTGCGTCGCGGCGTCGCCCGAGGCGTCACGTTGGGCCACGAAATCGCTGGCGCGGTGGTTGCCGTGTACGACGATGCCACCGACTTGCGCCCCGGGCAGCGCGTGGTGAGCCTACTCACGGCTGCCTGTGGGGAGTGCGCCCGCTGCCGGGCCGGCCGGGAACATCGCTGCCTGGTGGGGGCAGGCGTCGGGCACGGTAGGGACGGCGGTTTCGCCGAATACGTCGCGCTGCCCGCGTCAGCATTGGTTCCGACGCCAGACAACCTTCCCGACCACCTGGCGGCGCTGTTGGCGTGTCCGGCTGGCGTCGCGCTCAACGGCGTGTCGGCGGCCGCAGTCGGACCGGGCAGCACGGTGGTGGTGACGGGCGCTGGGGGCGGCCTGGGAATCCATGCGGTTCAGTTGGCGGCCATCCAGGGAGCTCGGGTAGTGGCAGTATCCACTTCGCCGGAAAAGACGCCCGAACTGGAATCCTTGGGAGCGTTCGTGGCGCTTGACCCCGGGGAAATCCCGGATTTCAACGAAGTGGTGATGGCGCTGACCGACGACGCCGGCGCGGACGCCGTAATCGACACCGTTGGTTCTCCCCTTTGGCCGGCGACGCTTCGTTGCCTAGGTCAATACGGACGCTTGGCGTTGCTGGGAGATGTCTCCGGTGAGCCGGCTGCGTTGAACCTGGCCGAGGTCATCTTCCGGGATGCCCAAATCCTCGGCGTTTCAGGGGTGTCGCTGGCGACTCTGCGCCGGGTTATGGATCTGGCGGCCGCCAACCGCCTGCGGCCGGTGGTCTCGCAAACGCTACCGCTGTCGCCGGAAGGCGTCGGCGAAGCTTTTCGGCTGCTATCCGAGCGGCGCCCACTGGGTCGGGTGGCGCTTACGCCGCGGCCTCCCGGCGACCCCAGCTAAAGGCGCGGCCAAACTCGCGGCGTTCCCAGACCACTAAGAACTGCGCTGCGATGAAAATGGAGCTGTAAGTTCCCACCACGACGCCGATGGCCACCACCAGCAGTAGCTCCCGTATGGAATCGCCGCCAATCAGCAGCATGGCCAGCAGGACCAACAGCGTGGTGAAGCTGGTGTTGATGGAGCGGCCCACACTCTCGATGATGCTGAGGTTCACGGTGTCTTCCAATCGGCGTTCCGGCAATCTTATGGTATTTTCCCGGATGCGGTCGAACACCACGATGGTATCGTTGACCGAATATCCGGCGACGGTGAGAATGCCCACGATGAACATGGAGTTGACCTCCATGCCCAACACGCGACCCAGGATCGAAAACACCCCCAGCACGATCAGGGTATCGTGGATCAGCGTCACTACCGCGGCCACGCCGTAGCGGTACGCCCGAGGCACGCGACGAAAGGCGTACCAGATGTACGCCAGGATGAAAATCGACGCCACCAGCAAGGCCAGGAAGGTGTTGCGCACGGTTTCCTGCGCGATTATTGGCGACACCGTGTCGGCCCGGGACCCCGCGATGGGGCCGACCGACTCTTCCAGGGCGTCCTGAATGACCTGCCGCTCGGACACCTGGCCGCCGGACGACTCTTCCAGCACCCGGGTCCTGATCAGAACGGAATTATCGCCAACTGCCTGCACCAAGGCGCTGGGATGTCCCATTCGGGTCAGAACGCTCTTCACGTCGTCCGGCAGGACCGGTTCCTCAAAAGCGATGTCGAGCACCGATCCGCTGGTGAAATCGATTCCAGGTTTGAGGCCGGAACCTCCGCTGGCCCAGCCTGGCGGAGCGATCATCGAGAGGAGACCGGGAATGATCAGGGCCGCAGACAGGACGAAGTACCAGCCCCGCTTGCCGACAATGTTGAACATTTGCTAACCGCCTCCCTGGGCTGACCGAGACTGTGGCCCCGAGGCGCGAGGCTGAATCTTTTCTGGGGTGAACAATTTGGCCATGCCCCCCAAGCCCATCGCCTGCAGGGCTTGCAACAGGTTGCGACTCACCAGCACCGCCGTGAACATGCTGACCATTACACCCACCAAGAGGGTCAGCGCGAATCCGTTGATCAGACCGCCGCCCAAACGGTTACCGAACCACAACAGGACCACGCAGGTGATCAGCGTACTGACGTTGCCGTCCCGGATAGCCGGCCAAGCCCGGTTGAATCCTACGTCCATGGCCGACGCCAGGCTACGGCCCAGGCGTATCTCCTCTTTGATGCGCTCGAATATCAAGATATTGGCGTCCACGGCTAGGCCGATGGACAGTATAAAGCCGCCGATGTGGGGCAGCGTGAGCGTGATCGGCACCAGTTTGAAGATCGCCAGCGTAACCAGGGCGTAGTAGATGAGCGCCACCGCGGCAACGACGCCAGCCGCCCGGTAGTATGCGATGACGAAGATCAAGACCAGAGCCAGTCCCACCAGGCCGGCCATCAGGCTGCGTTGCAGCGACTCGGCGCCCCGTAGCGCGTCAACGTCCGATTCCTGGATCAAAGTCAAGGGAACCGGCAGGCGGCCAGACTTCAACTGAATCGCCAGCGTACGGGCGCTCTCGCGATTGAAATTGCCGGAAATCTGGCTGCGCCCGTCTCTAATGTGGGCTCGAGCCACCGGCGCGATCAGCTGCTGACCGTCCAGTATGACCGCGATCACCTCTTCCGATCCCGGGTTGGTCTGTACGTTGATCTCCTCGGTCATTTGACTGAAGATGCCCGCTCCCCGGTCGTCAAACTGGATGTTAACTACCCACTCGCCCGTAACGGAATCGGTGCTGGCGTAGGCGTCCACCAGATCGTCTCCGGTCAGCCCGATGCTGCTGTCCGCAAAGGGAGGCAGGCACCCTACGCGGAGGACGGGCCCGGCGCACTGGCGCCTTTGGAATTCCAACTGGGCGGTTTCGCCGATCAACCGCTTGGCGTCTTCAATGCCTCCGGTGACCTGGTAGGCCTCCACCGGTCCCACTTCCGCCTCCAGAACCGTCTCCAGTTGTTGCCGTTGGACGATGCTCAGGGTGTCCGCGGTGGTGATGCGAAATTCACCGTCGCCCCGGCTCGTCACTTCGGTGTCGCCGTATCCCCGGTCGTTCACCACGCTGCCAAGTTTTTCGATGTCGGCAGCCTCGGCGAATCGAACGGTGACCACGGAACCGCTGGCGCCGGGCAGCTGCACGATGATGCGGTCGTCGCCGAACCGCTGTACGATGGGTTCCTCAGTGCCGTAGAGGTTGACGCGCCGGCTGATGATATTCAGCACGCCGTCCATCTGATCCGAAGTCGGCGGCGCCAGGTCGCTGTTGATGAACGCCTCTGGTTCTCCGATGTCATTCACCAACGCCAGGCGCGCTTCCTCCCTCCGCTCCGGGGTTAGGTAGGCTCCCTCGATCTCAAAAGTCGCGCCGTCGCCACCTTGGGTTACGGTGGCGTCGTAGTCGGCGCCGGCCAGAGCTTCTTCGATCGCCGCCGCGTCCACCTCCACATCCTCCGCAAAGGCAACCGTCAGGGAGGTCCCGGTTTCCGCTTGGTAAACCAGGTGAGCGCCGCCCTGCAGGTCCAAGCCCAATTTCAAACCCAACGGGCCGGTTTCGGCGCGGTCGAGACGGGGCAGGCCCGGTATTCCGATGTGGATTTCAGGCAGGGCCAGGGAAACGGCTGAAACGGCCAGGACGACCACAATCAGTGTGGCCAACAGAATGGTGCGGCGTCGCATATCGCGTAATCAATCCTCAAGTACATCATCATCCGCCAGCAATCGCGTGGCCAGCGAGAGGGCGTCTTCCCGACTGCCAATTTCACCCATTGCTTCTGCCTCGCGCAGTCGCTCAAGCAGCGCGCCAACGCGTGGGCCGGGCGGTATGTTCAGAGTTGCCATCAAGTCGTTTCCATTGACCAGCGCCCTGACCGCTCGCTCGCCGAGCGGGGGCGCGGTTCCCGCTTCAAGAACGGTGGCAATCATTCTAGCATAGTTATTCCAGCGTTCTGGGGACAATTCCGGCCCTCGCGCCGCCAGAAAGTCCGCCATCGCCAGATATAGCGTATCCACTGCCGCGTCGCCCAAGTCCCGGTAGTACCGGTAAATCGCCCGAGGCGAGGGCATCTGGTCGCCGTGTCGGAGTTGGCTGGGTCGCAGATGATGCAGCGTCATGGCGGAAGCCAAGGATATGGAACGCCGGGCCAACCGAAGCGCCGCCAGGCGCGACTCAACCATTTCGGCGCCTTGTTCGCTATGTCCCAAAAACCTGATGCGTCCGTTTTCGTCCGGCGCCTTGGTCTGGGGTTTGGCGATGTCATGGAGCAGGGCTGCCAGCTTGAGGACGGTGCGGCGGGTATGGCCGTCGCCGATGATTTCCGCGAAGTAGGCGTCCTCAGTTGGAGTCCATGGCGCCATGGTGTAGATGGCGTTGTTGCGATGACCGGCCGTAACCGCCTCTGCGAACTCGACGCAGTGCAGGAGGTGGCCCCAAACGTCCCAATAGTGATGGGCGCGGGGCTGTTCGCAGTCGCGGGTGGCTTCCAGCTCCGGTATCACCCGGCAGAGTAGGTCGAGGCGGTCCAGGACTTCCAGTTGCGCCCGCGCGCCGTCCGCCGCCAGTATCGCCATGAATTCATCCCGCACTCGCTCGGCGGAGACTCGATCCAGCAGAGGCGCGTCGCGACGTATGGCGCGGGCCGTGTTGGGCTCCATGCGCAGTCCGAGGCGGCTGGACAGGCGGACGCCGCGAAGCATACGGCCGGGGTCATCCCGAAACACGCCATCGCCCGTTGCCCGCAGTACACCCTGAACCAGATCGGCCCGACCATTCAGGGGGTCCACGATGGAGGCGAACCGGTCGTCGGCGCCCCAGCTGCGCAATGGGATGGCCATGGCGTCGACGGTGAAATCGCGGGAGCGCAGATTTTCGTCCAGCGAACCGTGATAGCCGTTGATGTCGACGATGAATGGAGCGGCTCCGTCCGTCGCCGGGGGCAAGGCCACCCTGGATACGTTCCACGGCGCCATGGAAATCAGAGAGCCGCCGAGGAAATCGGCAACCGCTTGACCCACGGGCTCTGCGTCTCCCGCCACCGCCAGATCGATGTCGTGGACTGCGCGGTTGCGAATTGCGTCGCGGACGGCGCCGCCAACAATCCAAACGTCGGGGTCGCCGCGGGCGGCGAAAAACTCGGCCAAACAGGAAAGCAGTCGGCCGGCAGCCAACCCGCAATCATTAATTCCGTGCTGCAAGATATTCCCTGTTGGCGGTATTACCCGCCGCCCATAATCGGTATAAAATATGGCAACGTATAGCGCGGAAGCGAAAGCCGTAGGTCGCCAGGAGGCGCGCGATGACGATGCTGGAACAGAAGCAGATTGACGGGATTGCCGAAATTGTCAAGGCTGACCTAGACGAGCGATTCGCCGGCGAGTTCGAGTTCAAATTCATAGTGCGGGACCCGGTCACCGGGTATTACGGGGATGATTATATTCCCATCATCGTACTGGTGGTCAACGGAAACGGGGAAATTCTAGACCCCAAGTGGCTTGTCGGCGTGTCCCGGCGCATTCGTCCGAAGTTGCACGAACTGGGGGTGGATGATCCTCCGCTCTTCACCTATGTGGATGAAGACGAATGGAACGACGAAAATTACTACGCTGACGACGACGAGTAACCGTGAAGGCCACGGATTTCATCGCAACCGCTCGACGTCTAGCCGAACCACAGGGTCAAGGCCGGCCACGGCAGACCGATCTGCGCCGCGCAGTTAGCACGGCTTATTACGCGCTGTTCCACTGCCTGGCGGCGTGCTGCGCCGATACGTTGGTCGGCGCCCCAATTCCAACCGCGATCAGAGAGCTTGGAACCGGATGTACCGCTCTTTGGACCACAAAACCGCGCTAGACAATTGTCGACGAGCGGAAATTTCGAGGTTTGAAATCGCGATCCAGGATTTCGCCAGCGAGTTTGTAACCATGCAGGAAAAAAGGCATTTGGCGGATTATGCGCCCGACGCGGAATTCCGGCGATCCGACGTACTCATGGATTTATCCCGCATTAGAATCGTTATTGACAATTTTGACGCGGTAGATCACAACGATCGCTGCGCGTTCGCGGTCCGCGTTCTTTTCAACCACAACCGCTGAACCGAGCTAGTCCGCCGCCTCGCCCGGCCTGGAAGCCGCGCCATCTGGGACCGACTGCGGCCGGCCCTCGGTGGCGCCGAACTGCGGAACAGGCGGCGCGTGGCTCATGCGTCGCGCGGCGTCCTCCAGCTCCGCGGCGTCTGGTTCCCCCGTGGGAATGTATTCCACGTCGCCTTCCTCGTTGACGTGGATGCGGAAGAACTGATCGTGGGCGATCAGGTGGTCGATGTACAGTATTCCGTTGAGGTGGTCGGTCTCGTGCTCGATGGCCTGCGCCAGGATGCAATCGGCCTTGAGGCGCAACTGCTTCCCCGTCAGGTCCTGGTAACGGACGCGAATTCGCACCGACCGGTTGACCATGCCACGGTAACCCGGCAGGCTCAGGCAACCCTCTTCGACCTCGCGCTGGCCCTCCCTGCGAATGATCTCAGGATTGACCAGTATCAGCGGTTCTTCCCAGTCCTCGGGTTGGACCACGCAGAGCCGTTGCAGCGCCCCGACCTGGTTGGCGGCCAAACCAACGCCGCGCTCCGCAGCCATGGTTTCCACCATATCGGCAGCCAACTCAGCCAGTTTGGCGTCGAAACGGGTGACTTTGATGGCCCGTTTACGAAGGATTGGGTCGGGGAATTTACGCACTTCCAATATAGACACAGTACCCCCAAACGAGGGAAACGTCGGACCGGGCTCCAGGGCAATTCAAACGCCGCCACGGCGATCCGGGTAGTAGTTGTCCCAACTTTCAACCGAACCGTCGGCCGCCCGCGCATCCCGCGATAACTTACCGGACCTGTGGCCCGGGCTCCACGAAAGGACAACGGCGCAGTCAGCGTTGCGAGATTCGTAAAGGTTATGTTGAAATTATATGCCCAGGCGGTGATGGGTGTAAAGCGAAACGGTGCTTCGCTTCACGCCTACCCAGTTTCCGCAACTGTCATTGCAGCCAACCATACTTGTGTCATTGCGAGGCCGAAGGCCGTGGCAATCTCGCTGACCGCGACCATCGGCCGTTCGCCCCACGCGCCGGGATTGCAGCGCCGCTGGCGCTCCTGGTAGTGACGGATGAGGGAGTCATTGCGAGCGCAGCGCGGCAATCTCGTTGACCGCAACCAACGACCATGCGACCTCCTCTACTGAAGGCCGTTCGCCCAAACGACGGGATTGCAGCGCCGCTGGCGCTACTGGCAGTGTCGGTTGAGGGACGTGTCGTCGCTTCCGTGCTGTCATTGCGAGCGCAGCGCGGCAATGTCGTTGAGCGCAACCAACGTCCATTCGACCTCCTCTGCTGAAGGCCGTTCGCCCAAACGACGGGATTGCCGCGCCGCTGTCTTTCTCAAAACGCAGGCCGCGGACGCGCTGCCGGCCGTTGCGCCCAGTGGCTCCGAGGACGCCGCAGCGATGCCGCAACGCGGCCTACAGTCCGGTGATCTCGCCGTCTGCCGTTACATCCATGTCCATGGCGCGCGGGCGGGTTGGCAGTCCCGGCAACGTCTCAATCCTGCCGGCCAGGGCGTAGAGAAACCCTGCTCCAACTGAAGCGCGTAGGTCAGATATCGGGAACGTGTACCCAGACGGACTACCTCGGAGGGTAGGGTCGTGGGACACGGACAAATGCGTTTTGGCCATGCAAATGGGCAGGTTGCCCCAACCTTGTTCGGTGAAGAACCGCGCCCGTCGGCGCGCCTCGGCAGACCAGCTTACGGATTCGGCGCCGTACACTCGCCTCGCCAACGCCAGCGTTTTATCCTCGATGGATCCGTCCAGCTCGTAGGCGTAGTCGATGCGATCCGGCGCCGCGTCCGTGTCCCCAGCGGCGCGGGCGACCGCCTCGGCCAGGGCCATGCCGCCCTCGCCGCCGTCGGTGAACCCTGAATATTCTGCGGTGGCATAGGCTCCCGCGGCGTCGGCGATGTCCGCCGCGGCCCGGAGTTCATCGGGGCTATCGCCTGGGAAGCGGTTCAACGCCACCACGCAAGGCAATCCAAAGGCTCGCACATTATTGATGTGGTGGACCATGTTAGCTGCGCCAGCTTTCATCGCGTCGAGGTTGGGTTCGCCCAGCTGCCGGCGGGTGGCCCCGCCATGCCAGCGCATCGCCCGCACCGAGGACACCAGCGCCACCGCGCTCACTGGCAGGCCGCTCTGTCGAGTCTTGATGTGCATGAACTTTTCAAAGCCGAGATCTGACCCGAATCCCGCCTCGGTGATGACGTGGTCAGCATAACCCAGGGCAAGCCGATCCGCGATGATGGAGCTGCAACCGTGAGCGATGTTGCCGAACGGCCCGGCGTGAACTATGGCCGGCTGGCCCTCCAGGGTCTGCACCAGGTTGGGCATGATGGCATGGCGCATCACCGCCATCAGCGAACCCTCGAACCCCAGGTCGCCCACGGAAACGGGCGCGCCGCTGCGGTTGGTTCCCACCACCATCAGGGCAAGGCGGCGACGCAGGTCGTCCAGGTCGGCGGACAGGGCCAGGATGGCCATGATTTCCGAGGCCGTGATGAAATCGAAACGGGTTTCCCGCAGCGGGCTGTTGGCGCCGCCGCCCAGGCCGGAGGTGATCTGGCGCAGCGCCCGGTCCGAAGCGTCCGTAACTCGCGACCAGGTGACCCCTTCCGGCGCCATGTCGTTGGCGTTGTTGCGATAGACGGCGTTCTCCACCAGGGCAGCCAACAGGTTGTGCGTGGATCCAACGGCGTGGGCGTCGCCGGTGAAGTGGATGTTGATTTCGTCCTCTGGGACGATGCGGGCCTTGCCCCCGCCGGTTCCGCCGCCCTTGATTCCGAATATCGGACCCAGCGCCGGTTCGCGCAGGTTCACGATTGGATTGTAGCCCAGCCTACCCAATCCGTCGGTCAATCCGATAGACGTTGTGGTCTTGCCTTCGCCGGCCGGCGTGGGCGTGATGCCAGTCACCACCACCAGTTTGCCCTGCCGCGCGCTGGGCCTCATGGCCTCCAGGTTTATCTTGGCCTTGTAGTTCCCATATGGGATCAGGCTCTTTTGGTCGATGCCAAGCCGTTCTGCAACCGAGTTGATCGGGTCCATTATGCCCCCAATGAATATCGCTTGATGCTTCGATTATAAGCCACGCTACAAGGTTGGGCAGTCCCCGTCCAAGCGACGCTTTGATAGCCTGTCCCAGAATCAGAGATCGGCTGCCCAAGGGCCAGCAACAACTCGGACGGCGGCTTCCGTCCCCTAGTCCAAACGGATCGGATCGACTACCACTCGGCAATTGCGGGGCATGGACTCGCTGGCGAGCAACTCCCAGAGGCGACCGCCCCGCAGCAGCAGGCGCCAGCGATACCTTCCGCGGAGCCTTTCAGGCTGGCATGGCGTCGGGCCGATTACTTCGACGTCGCTGCGTCCTTCACGATCCACCCTGGAAATCAGCCGGGCCGCCAGTTCCTCCAGGGTTTGCTGAACGGCCCGAACGCTCAGGTCCGCGCAGGTAATTTGGGCAAGGCGGCTGAACGGGGGGTTGCCCTGCAACCGGCGCGCCCGCTCCTCCACCTCAAAGAAGGCCTGATAGTCCTGCGCGGCCGCCGCCACGATGGCGTAGTGGTCTGGCTGGTAGGTCTGAATGATGGCGCGACCGGGCTGGTCGCCCCGGCCCGAACGGCCGCAAACCTGGCAAAGCAGCGAGAATGCCCGCTCTCCGGCCCGGAAATCTGGCAGATTCAAACCGAGATCTGCCAGCAGCGCCGCCGACAGCGTAACGTTGGGCAGGTCCAGGCCGCGGGCCACCATCTGGGTGCCGATCAGGATCCGCGCTTCGCCGTTCGCCAAGCGATCCATGGCGCGCTCCAGTTCAGCGGGATCTCGCACCGTGTCCGAATCCCAACGTTCGATGCCCACGCCGGGATAGCGATTCTGCAATTCTGCCGCCACCGCCTCGGAGCCTGCGCCCATTTCGCGGATGCGTCCGCCTCGACATTGTGGGCACGCTCGCGGCAGGCGGCGAGCGTGATTGCAGTAGTGGCATAACAATCGTCCCGTCTCAGCGTGGTAGGCGTACGAAACCGAGCACCGGCTACAGGTCACCACGCAACCGCACTCGCGGCACTGCATGAAGGCGGCGCTGCCCCGCCGGTTCAGAAACAGTATCGCCTGTTGTCCGGCGGCGATGGTGGAATCCAGCGCGTCAGCCAGGGTCCGGCTGAACACGCTGCGATTGCCTTCCCTCAATTCCCGCCGCATATCGACCACCTGAGCGGACGCCATGGAAATCGGGGCGCCGTCGAGACCCGGTACTCGGTCAGGCAGGAGCAACAGGTGGTGGCGACCGCGTAGAGCGTCGCGATAGGTGCAGACATCGGGAGTGGCCGACCCCATGACGACCACCGCGCCACACCGTCGGGCCAGCGCCAGGGCAGCGTCGCGGGCATGATAATACGGAGGGAATTCCCCCTGCTTGTAAGCGTACTCGTGCTCCTCGTCCACAATGATGAGACCCAGGTTGAACGTCGGCGCGAATAGCGCGCTCCTCGGGCCCACCACGACATCCGACAGCCCGTCGCGAATGCGCCACCATTGGTCAAACCGCTCGCGTTCTGAGAGGCGGTGATGCAGCGCCGAGGCGCGACCCGGGAACCGTTCGTTGACCAGGCCCACGGTTTGTGGCGTCAACGCGATTTCGGGCACCAGGTAGATCGCCTGCTTGCCCAACGAGATGGCGTGAGCAATGGCGCGCAGATACACTTCGGTTTTGCCGCTTCCGGTGACGCCGTGGAGCAGGAGGCTGCGTGGCATTGCATCCGGGTCGTCGAGCGTGGCCGTGATGCGGGCCAGGGCCGCTTCCTGATCCGGCGTCAGCAAGGCCGGCGGTACCGAGGTCGGGGCGGCCCCGGCCGGCGTGTCCAGCGCCGCGCGACGCCACTCTTCAGCGATCAAGCCGCGTTGGAGCAGGGCGTCAGCGGCGGCGCCGAACGTGGCGGCAACGCCGGTGGTTTCATAACCCGCGCTGGCTTCACTCACCAGCCGCAGCAACTCGGTTTGGCGGCGGGCCGTTGGTGGCGGGATCGCCGCGTCAGACGGGTCAGAAGGCAAATGACCCGGAATCAACAACCTACGAAAACGATGAGTGCGGGGACGCGGCAGGGTGACCGTTCTACGCACCATTCCTCTATCCACCAGTCGCTGCAAATCGCGGCGGGCGCCGTTGATGCGATTTGGGTTGGACTCGATGCGCTTCAAGAACTCAGGCTCGGCGCCGGCCCGGCCCGACTCGGCCAGTTCTCGCCAGGCCTCCCGAGTGGCCTCGCGGAACGACGCTAGGCTGGCGTCATCATCCACGCCCGACACCGCGGTCAGACTGGATCGTTGGTGGGCGCGAAAACCCGGGGGCAGCATGGGCGCCACAGCCTCGAAGGGCGAACACAGGTAAGTTTGGCCGATCCAAGCCGCCAACTCCAGTCCCAATGATCCAACCAGCGGCGAGGGCTCCACTGGATGCAGAATATCCCTGGTCTCCTCTTCGGGAACCGCCGAAGCGTTCGCCAGGCTTATCACCACACCTTGCACGTAGTTGCGGCCGAATTGCACCCAAACCAACTGCCCCGGCTCCACTGCGAGATGGCGCGGGATCCGGTAGGAGAAAGTCTTGCCGGGAGGAATCCAATCGGCGTCAATTGCAATGTCGGCGTAGTTCACGACGGTCTCTCAGTATCCGTACAACGGACGCTATTCCATGATAAACAAAACCGCCGCAACCGCGCCGGATGGGCGCGGGCGGCGGCTCAAAGCGTCCTGACGCCCTTTACCGATTGCCGTAGGAGGTGCGCTCCTTGATGCGAGCGGCTCGTCCCTGGCGTCCCCGCAGGTAGTAGAGCTTGGCGCGGCGAACCTTGCCCTGCCGAGTCACCTCCAGAGATTCAATGAGCGGTGAATGCAGGGGGAACACGCGCTCAATGCCAATGCCGGCCGTGATCCGACGCACGGTGAAGTTGGCCGCCGGGCCTTTGCCGTGGGTGCGCCGGATGCAAACGCCCTGGAACGCCTGCACACGCTCCCGAGCGCCTTCCCTGATGCGGAAATTCACGCGCACCGTATCGCCGGGGCCAAATTCTGGGATGTTCTCGTTGACTTCGGGGGGAACTAGTTCAGACGCTTTCATGGCTACCACGTGGCGCGTGTTCAACGCGCGTCGGAGATTGCAATCGCAAGTGGGCGATGGGCCAAGATTATAGCACAGGCCCGGAAGCGGTCGCGCCGATCAACCGCGGGCGATGGTCACATTCTCCAAATATACGATGCGGTCGTCTTCGACGACGGAGTACCAAATCCGAACTGTTCTTTGGTAGGTAATCACGCGCAGGTCGGAAATGAGATCGGCGTTTTGTGGGACCCGGTAGGGATTTTGCGCCAACAGGAGTTTGATTCCCGCCAAATCAGAGCCCGCTGTCATTTGGTTGATGTGACCATCGCGAACCGCATCCTTCCACCCGTCCGTGAATGCAGCCCATTCGCGGATTTCATATGGAGCTGCGTTTGCGCGCGACATCAACAGCCATCCGTTGGGCTTCTTCAAGTTCGACAGCGCTCAACGGGGCATCAGAGAAACCAGCAAGTTCGTAGGGTATCGGTTCCCCGTCCTCGGTAGAAAGCCAGCCAAGCTCCTGGTGGGAGTATTCTTCGATGCCGGCGGCGTTGAAGTTGGCAAACCGCCGCAACTGTTCGTCCAAGATTGCGCATTCCGAAGCGGTCAACCCTTCCGGATTGGTCGGCCGGTTCGCGATCCATCGATGCCGTCGGTACACCCGATAAGCGCCAAGAACGTCTTCCTGCTGCACTTGCACATCGCCCGCATCCTGCATTTCGCGCTTTGATTTGTACCATTCGGACGGATAAGGTCCATGGGGATAATGCAGGTAAGTCGTGCCGGTTATGGGATGTCCAAGCTGGCGGTAAGCCGCGCAGTCGGCGTAGTAGAGCAGTTTCACCAGCTTGGTCTCGCCGAAGTTGGGGTCGGATTGAGACCCCAAAATCAGATGAACGACTGCCTCAGCCAGTTTGTCGGGTTGCTGCTCGAAGGTCTGTTGCTGCTCCATTCCACCGCCTCCTTTGGCTCGGAGTTGGCGCGTCCCAAGGCGGCGCGGCGATGCGGCGCTGTTGGGCGTCAATCCCCGGCGCTGGCCGGAATTAGATGGCCGACAAAACCTACTGGCGCACGTACTTATCGACGCGCTCCTGCGCGCCCAACGCCATGTAGATGTTGCCCTCGGCGTCCACCCAGC
The DNA here is from genome assembly GCA_965221295.1 of Dehalococcoidia bacterium. Lineage (GTDB taxonomy): Bacteria > Chloroflexota > Dehalococcoidia > Lucifugimonadales > UBA3495 > Bin87. Next base: position 950,825 of record OZ244879.1, read on the forward strand.
TGCCGTGAGCGGATTCGGAATCCCAGCGCGCCAGCACGTTGCCGTCCACGTCCATGATGCTGACCCGCGGCGACATCCCGTTGACGCCACCCTCGCTGATGACCAACGCTCCCTCGCTGTCCACCGAAATGTCCAGCGGACGGCGCATGTCCTCCCACATTGACAGGAACTCGCCGTCGGGAGAATACACCTGCATACGGTTGTTCTCTCGATCGCACAGGTACAGGTTGCCGTTGGGATGGGCGACGATGCTGTGGGGCAGGTGGAATTCGCCCGGGCCGCCCTTGCCCGGCTCGCCCCACGATTGCTTCAACTGACCGTCCTGGGAGAAGCGGTGCACTCGGGCGTTGCGGTAACCATCGGATACGTACAGGTCGCCGTTGGGCGCTGGGACCAGCTCTGTGGGGTAGTTGAAAGGCCCCGCCGAACGCGGGCACACCTCGCCGGGTATCTCGCAGCCGGTGTCGGAATGGACGCCCCGCTCGCCGATGACCTGCAGCGGCTTGCCGTCCAGCGTGTAGATCACGCACACGGAATCTGTGCGATCAGTCAGATATACGATGTCGTCCTGGATGTAGATGCCGTGGGCTTCGTCAATGGCCCGCAAGCCCCAGGACCCCAGGTAGTTGCCCCGGGGTCCGAACATCAACACCGGCGGATCCTTGCGTTGGAACACGTAAACCCGGTTCTGGGAATCAGTGGCCACCGCCGAGGCGTTGCCCATGGTCATCCCTTCGGGCAGGTGGGCCCAATCCTTTTCCAAAACGTAGGTGTATTTGCCGGAACCTACGGTAGTCATATCGCGACCTCCTTGCCAGGGCCGGGGAGAGCAGGTTCATTATTTCGCGGTGGGGGTTGTTGCGCGTGGTCTACTGGGCCACGCCAACGGCGTCAAGCGGCATTGTAGCAGACGCGAGGGGCTCGGGGAGGCGGGCTGCGGTCAAGGCGGGTTGCAGTATAGGTTGCTTCAGTCCAGACCGGCGTCAATCGAAGAAGCCGCTGACGACATGGTCCCGTATCGTTTCGGCCACCAACGCCGGCCTCTGCAACGGAACGTCGTGGATGCTGTCTTCCAGCCACACTGTCTTGCTGCGGGGCAGCAGCGATTCTGCCCTGGCAATGGATTCCTCGCGTCGGAACCGACGTTCGTGAGCGTCCGGAGAAGATTGTCGCGCCGGCAGCAACAAGGTCGCGCATGCCAGCCGGGGGTAGAGGTCGCGAGGTCTGTGATCCCACAGCGCGTCGATGATGCGCAGGTGGTTTTCGCGCCGCAGGTTGGATTGAATCGTGCCGTCCTCCAAGACGCGAAAATTCGCCAGCACGGCTTCCGTAGTCGCCGGTGGGGCATTGGGACCGAACCGTCCGTTGGATTCCACACGCTCGCGCATCATCTCCAACGTGAAACCCGTGAAGATCGGTGGCGCCATTTCCTCGCGGGCTTTCGCCAGCGTCCAACCGGGGCGGCTGGAAATATCAATCGTGCCGCCGTCCACGAAGATGAGGCCAGCGACGCGTTCGGGCCTGGCCACCGCCAACTCCAGGGCCACGTCTGCCCCCCAGGAATGCCCCACGACGATCGCCCGATCCCAACCCAGGTCATCGAGCATGGCGGCGGCGTCGCCCACAACTGTGGCGAATTCGTACCCATCATCCACCTGGGCCGAGCGCCCGTGCCCGCGTTGGTCCATGGCCACGATACGAAAATCGGCGGCCAACTGGGGAGCCACCAAGTCCCAAATGTGGCAGGTGGAGGCCAACCCGTGCAGCAGCAGGATCTCGCGACCGGCGCCGCCCCAATCACGGTAGTGGAAGGGGAGACCGCGCAGCTCAGCAAAGAGGTCATCAGGGGAGGGCATGGGTAATCCTCAAAGTGTGGTTGAAAATTTCGTCGAAAAACTCGTCCTGGCGGCCTGAGATCGACAGCAACTCGACCAACAGGAAATCCTTCTCAAAAAACCGCCCTTGGTCCAATCGCCGGCGCATTTCGTCGGTTATGACGCCGGCGACCAAGAAATTTTTGCAACGGCGATTCGTTTCCATGGCCGATTGGGCGGATTTCTCGGCGGCGCCCAATCGCTCCAGAGCGCCAGCAGGGTCAATGCCACCCTTGATTTCTACGGTGGCCTCCAACGACGCGCCTCGGCGAAAGGCAACGTCGGGTTCTGAGCTGAACGTCATCACAACACCATCGGCAAGCGCGTAGTCGCCGTTGGGAGGCGATGCCGGCAACGAATCAGCATCAGGATACTCCGGCGATACCAGCAAGCCATGGCGATGCGCCAGTTGGAGCAATAAGCCGCGAATCCGCAGCTCGGGGATGCGTCCTGCCGTATTCCTCATCGAGCCATCAAACGAGATGCCCAGCGATGCGATGATGTTGCGATACCCGTTTTCCAAAGTCCAATCCGTAGTGTTTTCGACTATTGACGAAATGACGCTGTTGTACAATCCAGACACTTGTCGCGCGGCTTCTTCATTCACTTGCGGTTTTCGCCGCCGCTCTGTGGGGGAACGTTCCCAGGTGACAACGGACCTGGCTTGATTTGCGACCTCTTTGAGGGACAAACCGCTGATGCCGCGGTAATACAAGGAGACGAATGGTTCTTCTAGCAGGAAATCCGGGTGGCAAAATACTTGTGAAGGATTGGCAGTAAGTCTGAGCACGTGATCCCAAGCCCCTTCCGAAATAAGGTGGTCTGCGTAGGACGTGTCGAGGCTGAACCGGTGGCTCAATCGATCAACGATGCCCCGCGCCTGCAAATCCAGCCGCCGCTGCAAACTCCGGGTCAAGTCTGTCGAGCGCAACCGGCTGTTGGCTCGCCGATATTCAGCGGTCATCGCTTCACCCACCAATAGACGCATTTGCGCAGTTCTCTGCGCCCGAACCGTCCCATCTGCTGACTGGCGTTTCCTTTGCCCCGGGCCAAGGTCCAAATCACTTTCGTTCTAAATCCGCACTGCTCGGCGATATCGGAGAGTATCAAATCGACCGGAACCTCCTGGCCATGGTACTGAACGTTATCGTTCACCATGAAAACCGACGCCCCAGGTTTGCAGACCCGCGCCAGTTGAACGATCACGATCGACATCTCCATCAGATAATTTTGCACCAGCCGGATCACGTGTGGATTTGGCAACTCTCCCCGGCTTTTTGCCGCTCCGAGAGCCACGATTATCTCGTTTATTGCCGCTTGGCGGTCAAACAGTGAAATGGCGTCGCTGTGTTGGACTTTCAATTGATCCCTTTTGGACCGATTCTCCACAGTCGCAGACAACAGCTGTTGCCTCAACTCCCCGATGGATTGATTGTCGTATCCCAGCCAGGCTAATTCCAACGCATATGTTCGGGTATAGTCGTAACGATTGGCATACGGAGGCGAAGTTATCACGGCGTCAACTGAGTTGGCGGACATCTCCGGCAGGGCGTCGTAACAGGAACCTGAAACGATATTGACGCCGCCACCCCCATGGGTTCCGCCCATCATTGGCAAATCAGACGCAATGGCGTGCAACTTGGCGCGCAGAGAATCAGCATAGGAAAGGACGCGCCGTTTTTCCATCTTGGCCTTGAGGCGCCGACCGGAGCGGTGGTCCCACCGGAGATACTGGCCGTCTTTGCTGGTCCAACTAGCGTCCTCTAAAGCCGCCATCGCGGCTAAGTCCAACAGGTTGGTTTCTGGGCTGCAACGCGCTTGCTGGAGCCAACCTCGAGCCTTGGCGATCGCAGCTTCGTTCTCGTGAGGAAACGCCCGTTCGGTTATACGTAGGTGGGGAAACCGTGAAACCTGTATGTTGTCCGAAAGACCCGGCGCTAAGACGCATTCTAGAAGTTGGTCAGAGAGCGTGCGGAAACGTTTGGCATCGATATCTACAGCCTCGACCAAACCCTTCGCCAATTTAACCGCCACCGGCAGAATCTCAATTCCGATGGTATGCCAATTGCTCTTCGCTGCCGTGATGGGAGCCACCCCGGTCCCCGCGAAGGGATCCAGCAGCAAACCCGGCCGGTTCAGGTGGTTCAACAGATGCCGCACCAGAGCGACGCTGAACCCTTCTTTGTACTTGAACCATCTGAATCCCGCTACAGTCCGGTTGGATTGCCATGAAACCAGCGAGCGAGATAGATTTGGATTGACCACGATCCGGTCGCCGAAACGGGCCAGCAATTGGTCTCGCTGTTGCGTATCGTCGCGGCCACCGGATGGATCGTGAAGGGACGCAGCTTCCAACAAGCCTGTTGCGGCCGGACCGCTGAGCGATTCTGTCATTGAAATATTTCCGGGGCGTCCGCCCTTGGCCGTATGTCCTTGCCGCACATTTTGGCCATTGCCATGACAATCGTCAATGACCAAACGTCACACGGCTCAACGACATCCCGTTTCGCAGTTCTGGCAACCCCGGTGTCTGCTTCATTGCGCCCTGCTATAATCCTTTTGGCCGCTACTCCCGCATCCATCCGGCCCTGCCGACCAACAGGAGGAACCCTAAAATGTACGCCATCTTCGTCACCATCAATATCAAGGACGGGTACGCCGACGAGTTCGCCGCCGCCAGCCTAGGCGACGGCCAAGGCAGTGTCCGCGACGAGCAAAATTGCTTCCGGTTCGACATTCTACGCAGTCCTGACAACCCCAACCAATTTTACCTCTACGAGGTTTACGCGAACCGCGAGGCTCACGCCACCCATCGCGAGCAGCCTCACTATGTAGCCTGGCGTTCTGCCGTTGAGCACATGTTCGACGGAGACCTCGGCCGTGTCGAAATGGAGACCGTCTTCCCCTCCGACGCGGGTTGGCGCGCCCAAAAGCCCGGACTCGTCAATTGGTAGCAATCCGAGCGCCGCGTCTTCAACCAGGGTTTTCCTGGGTTCTTTTGCGGCGTGGCAGGCGAGGCATGGCGATCTCGCGCGCATTGGGCCGATCGCCCCGGCCGTCGGATTGTCGCCGCGCCATCGCTCCTCCCGGTTAGGCCACGGTGATTTTGAAGGCGCTTAGTTCTGGCGCAGGTGGATCGCCTCCCTGCAATCCACCACGCCAACGACCACAGTTGCCCGACAAAACCAAGAATCACTGTGAAGGATAGTCAATCAGGTGATTCCGGATGATGGACTCCACGAAACAATCACCCGGCGTCCCAGCCGTGTATGACCGCGTACTGGAGGTGGTGCGGCAGATTCCCGCCGGCCAGGTGGCAACCTACGGTCAGATCGCCATGATCGTCGGCCGCTGCACCCCGCGCATGGTCGGTTTCTGCTTGGCGTCCTTGGACCCTGATTCCGACGTTCCCTGGCAGCGCGTCATCAACCGCCAGGGCAAGATCAGCCCACGAGGCGTGGGGGACGGCGCCCAGCGCCAACGACAGTTGCTCCTCGCTGAAGGCGTCGAGTTCAGCGACGCCGACCGCGTCAGCTTTCGCAGGTTCGGCTGGCTCGACCCATATTGACCGGCTCGACCCATACTGGACGGCTCGACCCATATTGACCGGGAGGTGGCCCGATGCCCGAAGCCCCCGAACTGCAGGTCGCCGTTGAGTTCCTGGGATCCCGCTTGCCGGGGCAAACCATCGCTGAGGCCGTGGCGCTCAAGCCCAGCGTCTTGCGCTCGCTGGCGGAACCCCTCGCAACCGACGCGGTTGGCCGCGAGTTCTCCGCCATCGCCCGGCGGGGCAAATTCCTGCTGCTCACACTCACCGGTGGGTATTCGCTGGTCATCAATCCCAAGCTTACCGGCGGCCTCCAGTGGGTACCGAATAAGCAACGTCTGCTCAAAAGGACGTGCGTGAGGTTGAGCCTCGCGGGAGGAGACGACCTTCGTTACGTGGACGACCGCCAGATGGGTCAGTTTTATTACGTGCCCGATGAACTGGTGGAAACTGTTCCCGGCTTGGCCGAGCAGGGGCCGGACGTGCTGGACGGCTGCGGGTTCGACGATTTTAAGGCGGGACTCCGGGGTTTCCGGGGAGAGATAAAGGGCGTCCTGACCCGCGGGCGGGTCATTGCCGGCATCGGAAACGCCTACGCCGACGAGATACTGTTCCGCGCCGGCGTCTATCCGTTCAAGAGGATTCGCGCCCTCTCCGATGACGAGCTCCGGCGCATCCACGAATGTTCCCGCCAGGTCGCGCTGGACGCCACGGAGCAGGTGCGTCGGCGCGTGGGCAACCAGATTGACCATAAACTACGCGATTTTCTGGCCGTGCACAACCGGGGCGGTCAACCGTGCCCTCAATGCGGCAACGCCATCACCGAACTGCGCGCCAACCAACGCATCACCAGCTACTGTCGCCGCTGCCAACCTGGGTCGCTTCTGAAAAACTGAGGAATTGCAATGCCCACCTTCATGTACGTTTCCCTCCAGCGGGACGATCGCATCGCCCAGTACATCCTGGACCCGGCCACCGGCGCCGCGGAGCATCGCGCCGACTACGCCCTGACCGGAATGCCCGCCCCCATGGCGGTAGATCCGCAGCGCCGCTTTCTGTTCGTGGGCCGCCGCCAGGCCGGCGAATACGGACTCACCGGCTTTTCCATTCAGCCAGAGACCGGGCGCCTGGAACAGCTGAACAGCGTCCCATTGGATGGCGACCCGGTTCATGTATCCGTGGATCGCAGCGGACGCTACCTGCTGTCCGCCTACTACTATCAAGCGCGGGTCGGCGTCCACGGTTTCGATGCGGACGGCAACTTGGCGGCAACGCCTGTAGAATGGCGGGAAACCGGCATCGGCGCCCATTATGTCCAAACCGACCGGCAAAACCGGTACGCATTCGTCCCCCACATCGCCGAGGGCAACCACACCGGAGTCAACGCGATCTTCCAGTTCCGGTTTGACGAGGACTCCGGCCACCTGACGCCCAATGTCCCCGACCGGGTGACGCCGAACGCGCCTGAGGGCCCTCGACATTTTTGTTTCCACCCCAACCTTGACGTGCTGTACTCGTCGAACGAGCAGGGCTGCAGCGTAACCGCTTACCACCTCAACCCCGATAGGGGAACGCTGTCGCCATTCCAAACCGTACCCACACTGCCCGATGGCTTCGACGGCAGCAACTCATGTTCGCAGATTCAGATCACGCCGTCGGGTCGGTTCCTCTACGCGCCCAACCGCGGCCACAACAGCATCGCCGGATTCGCGGTGGACCAGTCCGACGGCAGTTTGACGCCCCTGGGTCAAACGGCAACCGAGCCCATCCCTCGCGCCTTCAGCCTTGATACCTCCGGCGCCTTCCTCTACGCCACCGGCCTGGAGTCCGGCAGCCTGGCTACTTACCGCGTCGATCACGGAACTGGCGCGTTGCAGCCGCTGGGCGTTCATCCGTTGGGCAATGGTCCCATGTGGACGCTGATCATCGACTTGTAATCGGCCGCGATTCACCCCACCATAGCGAAAAGCGGATGGCTATCGGCCGGTAGTTGCGTTCGTCGGGATTGCCGCGCTACGCGCGCAATGACAGATCAGGAGGGGAGAACGGCCGGCGGAACTAGGGCAGAGGAGCGCCTCCTCCAGCTGTCATTGTGAGGAGCGCCTTCCCCTCATCCGTCATTGCGAGGAGCGCCTTCCCTTCATCTGTCATTGCGAGGAGCGCCTTCCCTTCATCTGTCATTGCGAGGAGCGCCTTCCCTTCATCTGTCATTGCGAGGAGCGACAGCGACGCGGCAATCCCGCTGCCTGGGCGAACGGCCGCCGGAGCGGGAGGGCGGAGGGCCACTGGTTGCGGTCGACGGGATTGCCGCGCTACGCTCGCAATGACAGTGGGGAAGGGCTAGCAATGACAGTGGGGAAGGGCTCGCAATGGCGGATGGGGGTTGCTCGCATCGATGGATGGGCCGCCGTGATTTTGGTGAGCGTGGTAGGATTGCGGTTGCGCTGGGTTTGTTGGCGTCCGTTATGGCGGCTGCCCTCAGGCGCATCGTCGGCGAGGCGTCAGCGTGGTTGGGCTGAGCCAAGCCATCTTCCGCAGCGATTATCCAGGGAGGGAGAAATATGACCGCAAGGGCTCCGGTTTACACGTACACTTACGACCACATCCACGTCCGCACCAAGGACCCGGAAGGGATGGCCAGCTTCTTCGAGACCATGTTCGGGGCGACAGTTTTGCGTCTCGTGCAGAGCGACGGGGCGCCCCGTGTGGACTTGGACATCAACGGTCTGGCCATCTTCATAGCCTCGGTGCCGCCGGAAGAGCACATTGATCTGAGTCCTCGAGACCCACACCTGGGGCTTGACCATTTCGGGTTCCGCGTTGACGACATCGACGGGGCGGTTGAAGATCTGCGAGCCAAAGGGGCGGAAATCTACACGGAGCCGCGTACGATCCGGCCCGGCGTGCGGATTGCATTCGTTAGGGGCCCAGACGACGTGAGGATCGAGTTGCTGCAGCGCGACGGGTCGGGCCTGATGGAACAATAAGGTGGCGTAATGGGGAAATTAAGAGGCCCAGGAGACTCTGGGAGAAGGTCAGGGGCGGCGCTGGCGCAACCAGGCCCAGGTCGCCAACGCTGTAAGCAAAACGCCGCCGACGATCAGCGCCCAGCCGACGCCTTGGATCAGCAAGACGGCGAGGGGAGTTAGCAGGAACAGGCCCAGGAGCAGCAGCGCCAAGCCGCAGCTGAAGGCTCCCGCAGGACCGGCGGCGCGCAGCATGAGCAGGGATGGGACGCGCATCCGCGCGTCACTCGACCAGGGAGTAGGTGGCCTGGCGCTCCGTGATGCGGCCGTCCTGGCGCAATTTTTCCAGATGGGTGCGCACGTTGCGGCCGGCGGCGTCTCGCAATGACTTGCGCAGGTTGCGCGGATAGACTGCCGACACGACCTCATCTACGGTGGCGGCTCCGCTGGCCAAGGCGGCGATGACCTGATCTTCCCGGCCCTGGCGGTGGGCGATTTGCTGCTGGATGCGCTGGGCGCCGCGCAGGATGGTGTTGCCGTGTCCTGGACAGACCACCACGGGGCGGGTATTGGCCATGCGGTTCAATGAGTTCAGGTATTGCTTGAGGTTGCGGACGCTGGACGAGGAGTTGCCGAGCAGGTTGTCGCCGCTGAACAGGACCCGATCGGGCCGCAGGAAGTAGCAGGCGTGGTCTTCCTCGTGGCCTGGGGTGAAGAGAGGCCGCAGGGTGGCGCCGCCGCCGGTCTCGATGGATTCGCGGGCGCTGAGGGCTACCACCGAATCGCCGCCGAGGATGTGCTGCAGTCGGGGGGCAAGCTTGGGGTGGCAGCGGACGGCGCATCCGAATGCTTCTTGGAGGCGGTCCAGCCCGCCGATATGATCGCCGTGGCCGTGGGTGATGAGGATGGCGTCGATGGTGGGTTCACCGAGTTCGCGCCAGTATTGCAGGATTTGGTGGCGCCAGCGGCGGTAGGGTTCCCCGGAGTCGATCATGACCATGCGGCCGTTGGGATCGCCCACGAAGTAGATTTGAGTGCCGCCGGGGTGCATGGCGCCGAAGTTGTTGGGGTCTTCGGCAATGTGGACGCTGTACACGTGGTCAGTGATCTGCATCGATCAATGCTCCGGGAAAGTGGATAACCGGATCGCAGGAGGAACTGGGTTCGCTACCACTGCCGGCTGTTGATGTAGCGGAAGGCTGAGATGGCGGCGGTGGCGCCGTCGCCGGCGGAGGCGACGAGCTGGGCGGCGGATTGCTGGCGAATGTCTCCGGCGGCGAAGAGGCCCGGATGGGGCGTGTCCATGGACAGACCCACCGGGATGTGTCCGGCGTTGTCCAGGGGCACCAGGTCGGCGACGGAAGCGGAATTGGGGTCGAGGCCGACGTAGATGAACAGGCCGCTGAGTGGTTCCACGGTTTCGCCGTCAGCGTGGCGAATCCTGGCTCCTGTGACGGTGTCCTCGCCGATGATCTCGATGACTTGAGAATTGTAGCGGACATCGATTTTGGGTTCAGCGGCGATGCGGTCTTGGAGAACCTGTTGGGCGTCCAGAGAGTCGTCTCGGACGAACAGGATAACGCGGTCGGCGTACTCGGTGAGGGTCAGAGCTTCGTCGGCGGCGGAGTCGCCGCCACCTACTACGGCGACAGTTTGTCCCATGTAAAGCGGGCCGTCGCAGGTGGCGCAGTGGGAGACGCCGCGGCCGTCGAATTCCTGTTCGCCGGGGATGCCGAGGGAGCGCAGGGCAGAGCCGGCGGCCATGATGACGGCTTTGCCACGGTAAGCGTCGCCACCATCGCCTTCAATGCGGAGGTAGTCGCCGTCAGGAGCCACGCGGGTCGCAGTGTCCATGAGGACTTCGACCCCGGCGTTCATGGCTTGTTCCTGTGTGGAGGGGCCCAGCTCGTAACCGGCGATGCCCTGTGGAAAGCCGGGGAAGTTTTCGATTTTTTCCAGGTTGATAATCTGAGCGCCGGCCATCATCTGCTCCACGATGGCGGTTTTCAGGCCATGGCGGGAAGCGTAGATGCCGGCGGTGAGGCCGGCCATGCCGCCGCCGATGATGAGCACGTCGTATTCTTGAACAGGCACCGGGAAAACCTCGCTTGTGATGGGAGATCGTTTCTGGCGAGGAATCGCCAGATTGCAGTAGACGATTCCCGGTGATTGTACCACTGCCGGAGGCTAGCGTACGGGCGACGGCGAAGCGGGTGGCGCTGCTGGCCGTCGCTGGAGCATCTCCCTGACCTCGAGGCCGGACGGGGTTTCAAGCGGGTCGGCGCCGCGCTGGAGTTCGGCGGCAAGTGTCGAGACGCGCTGTCGGGCGAGCTGGCAATACTCCTCAGACAGGTCGATGCCGACGTACTGGCGGCCTTCCAGGAGGGCAGCGACTGCGGTGGTTCCGCTGCCAATGAACGGGTCCAGCACCACCTGGGCGGTGGTGGCGGCGATGGCCCGGCGGGCGAGCTCGACGGGGAAGGAGGCCGGGTGAGGGTTGCCCCGATCCTGGTGGATGCGCCAAACATCGCCGATGCCGCCGGCCTTGGGAGCGAGGCGGAACTCGGGTTTGGCGATGAGGTAGATGACCTCGTAGGTGGGCAGGAAGTAACCGGGGTTGTGATTGAAACCGCCGGAGCGTTGCCAGATGATGATCTGGCGGACGGGAAGGCCGTCAACGATGTCGGCGCGGTCTTGGAGCAGGCCCTTTTGCACGCGCCACTTGTGATTATAGAAGATGGCGCCATCTGGGGTGAGCGCTCGGAACAACTCGTGGAGGCACCGGCGCTGCCAATCGACGTAATCGGAATGGGGCATGCAATCGGGATGGTCGGCGTAGCCCTGCATCAGGGAGGCGTGAGACCACTTGCCGCCGTTGCCGTTTTTCATGCCGTTGCCGCTGCTGTTCAGCAGGTTATAAGGAGGCGAGGTGACCACCAAGTTGACCGACGCGTCGGGCATCTCGGCCAACAGGTCGAGGCAGTCGCCCTGATGGATTTGGTTGATCCAGTTGCGCATTGTTTGGCGAAATTACAAAAATTTGGCGGGAAATAACGGTGGTATTGAACACGAAACGATTGCGTCCGCGCCCCGCGATGGGTTAGCGGATTTTGGGCAATCTGTCGTTGCGCGCCGCCGACGGGCCGCCTACAATGGCGATGGCGACGCCCGCTACAACTCCCAACCCGCGACTTCCGGCTCGTACACCGGACTGAATCAGGAGGCGCAACCATGCCAATTGAGAAGATTTCCCCCGCCCTGGATGCGATAATCGACACCAACGCGCCCATTGCTGAGCACGGTTCCGGCTTCGGCGGTTCGGAAGGTCCCGCCGAGGGCCCGCTATGGTGGAGCGAAGGCGATTACCTGCTGTTCAGCGACATTCACAACAACCGCCGGATGCGGTACACCCCGGGCTCGGGCGTTACCGTGGAGGCAGAGCCGGTGAACCGACACAACGGGCTGACGAGGGATCTGCAGGGTCGGTTGATCGCGGCGGAGCACGACGGCCGGCGGGTCAGCCGCCTGGAGCATGACGGGTCCACCACGGTATTGGCGAACCAGTTCCAGGGCCGGCAACTGAATCGCCCCAACGACGTGGTGGTGAAGTCGGACGGCAGCATCTACTTCACGGATCCATGGACCTTCCGGCGTCCCCGTGAGCAGTGGGAGCAGACCATTTCGGGCGTCTATCGATTGTCGGCCGACTTGGGCACGCTGACGCTGTTGGTCGGCGACTTCGTGGTGCCGAACGGGCTGGCCTTTTCGCCGGACGAATCTGTGCTATACATCAACGATTCCCGAAGGGGGATCATTCGCGCCTTTGACGTGCAGGACGACGGTTCGCTGGCGCTGGCGTCGGATCGGCTTTTCGCCGACCTGCGAGGCGAGCGCGAAGGCGTTCCGGACGGCATGAAGGTGGACACGGAGGGCAACGTGTACTGCGGCGGCTCGGGCGGACTGCACATCCTGAACGCCGGCGGCGAGACGCTGGGCGTCGTGGTTCACGGCCAAACGGCCACCACCAACCTGTGCTTTGGCGGGGACGACTGGAAGACTCTGTATTTCACCAGCCGCAACACGATGGGCAGCGTGCCCGTAAAGATCGCTGGCATTCCCGTGCCGGTCAAATGATGAGAGCGCCCGGCAAAAACAACATCACTCAGAGGCGATTACAAGACCAGAAGCAACATCAGGCAGAGACAACGTCAGGGCCAGAGCCCATGCATGAGGAGGCATAAACGATGCGAGTAGTACGGATTGCCAACGTGGAACACGTGCCGTTGGGTCCGGCTGAGCCGGTGCCCGGGTGGACCGGTGGAGAGGTGCATCGCACCCGTCAGCCCATCATTCCCGAGGGTGAAAGCGATTTCTTCAACGCCAGCGTGGTGAATTTCCAGAAGGGAGCGCAGACGGGCTGGCACCGCCACAGTAGCGACCAGATTCTGGTGATCACGGTGGGCAACGGCATCGTGGCCACGGAGACGGAGGAGCATCACGTGGGCGTCGGGGATGTCGTGCAGGTGAAGGCCGGCGAGAACCATTGGCATGGGGCCACGGCGGACGGCTACATGGGTCACATCACCATTACGACCAACGACAGCACGGCCAGCCGGTAGGTCCACGGGAGGCGCGAGTTGCGGGACGAGATTGCCACGGCCTTCGGCCTCGCAATGACAGGTGGGGAGGGGGCCTCGCAATGGCTCTAGCAACTGTCATTGCGAGGAGCGACAGCGACGCGGCAATCCCGATGCTTGGGCCAACGGCCGCCGGGGTTGGGGGCGGAGTGCGAAACGCCGTTGGTTGTGATCGTCGAGATTGCCACGGCCTTCGGCCTCGCAATGACAGTTAAAAGTGGGCCCCGCAATGACAGGTGGGGAGGGGGCCTCGCAATGGCTCTAGCAACTGTCATTGCGAGGAGCGACAGCGACGCGGCAATCCCGATGCTTGGGCCAACGGCCGCCGGGGTTGGGGGCGGAGTGCGAAACGCCGTTGGTTGTGATCGTCGAGATTGCCACGGCCTTCGGCCTCGCAATGACAGCTGGGGGAGAGGGCCCCGCGATGGCAGTGAGGGGAGCGCCCCTTTTTCTGTCATTGCGAGGAGCGATCGCGACGCGGCAATCCCGATGCTTGGGCCAACGGCCGCCGGGGTTGAGGGCGGAGTGCGAAACGCCGTTGGTTGTGATCGTCGAGATTGCCACGGCCTTCGGCCTCGCAATGACAGCTGGGGGAGAGGGCCTCGCGATGACAGCTGGGGGAGAGGGCCTCGCGATGGCAAGGGAAAGGGGCGTTTGGCGGTGGCGGTTCAAGAGGGCGTCTGGCAGTGGTCGGGCGATGATAGATAATGGAGGATGGCCCGGGCGATGGCGAAATGATAATGTCCGGGGCGGGATGCCGCCCTGGTCGGCTGCCATGGCGAGAACCACCATCGCGAGAATCGAATGCTGTAAGGAGGCAGGAAATGGACCTCATCGACGAAATACTGGACAACGTGAAGACGATCGCGGTGGTGGGATTGTCCGACAATCCGGCCCGGGACAGCCACGGTGTATCGGCGTATATGCAATCTCAGGGTTACCGCATCATTCCGGTAAATCCAGCGCTGAACCAGGTGGAGGTTCTGGGCGAACCGTCGTATGACGACTTGGCGTCGGCGTCTGCGGCGGTCCGGGCGCAGGGGGCGGCTATCGACCTGGTTGACGTGTTCCGTCGCAGCGAATTCGCCGGCGGCGTTACGGACGATGCCATAGGCATCGGGGCGCGCTACGTTTGGATGCAGGACGGCGTGGTGGACGAAGCCGCGGCGGAACGCGCCAGAGCCGCTGGTCTTGGCGTGATCATGGATGACTGCATCTTGCGGCAACACAAGCGGCGGCGCGGTGGCTGACTGAGCAGACGCCATGAAATATGAAAACCCGTTCCCGGGAATGAACCCTTATCTGGAACGCCCGGAGCTGTGGCCAGATTTTCAGAAGGGCCTTACGGCGGGGTTGGCCAATGAATTGGGTCCGAGGCTGCCGGATAACTACCGGATTGCCTTGGAACAGCGCGTGGAGGTTGACGAACCGTTCGCCGCCCAGTCGGACTTGAACGTGATGATCCCCGACGCTGCGGTGATCAGTGATTCTGGCCGGGAAACGCCGGCGAGAAGCCATGCCGGAGTCGCCGCGGTCGCCGCGCCGCCGGACGAGGCGGTGGCGGTCAGGGTCCGGATGCCGCGGGAGGCGCGGATCCTGTCGCTGCGGGTGGAAACCGCGCCGAACCGGGAGCTGGTGACCGTCGTCGAGGTGGTTTCTCCCACCAACAAAAGGCCGGGTGAGGGGCGCCGGCGGTACCTTCGGAAACGGGAGGCGATAGTTGCCGGACTGGTGAACTTGGTGGAAATCGACCTGCTGCGCCGCTGGGAAGCGATGCCGCTGGAAACGCCAGGACCAGACAGCGACTACCGCATCCTGGTGTGCCGCGGGGCGGAGAGTCCTGGGGCCCTTTTGTATCCTTTCACCGCGCGGCAGCGTATCCCCAGGTTCGCGTTGCCGTTGCGGTCGGAGGACGCGGCGCTGGAGCCGGAAGTTGACCTGGGAACGATCATCAACAACCTGCACCATACCGCCCGATATAACCAAGAAATTCGGTACGACACGCCGCCGCCGGAGCCAGAGTTTGGCGCCGCAGCGCAGGAGTGGATCAGCGAGCGCGTGGCGGGATTTGTGACGGTTTGAGGTGGCCCGAACATCAAGGGGGTCATGGGCACGCAGGTCGTATCGGGAGTCGCCCGCCCCAATGGTTGGGGTACGCGGTTATGCTGTGTTATTGCCAACCGGAAGGCCACTCCGATCTGGATCAGTAGTGTGCCGCGTTGTGCCGCACATCCGTCGCGCCTGGTGAGTCGGTGGTCGCTGCGGGTGAGCAGTCGTTCTGGTTGACGCCGACGTGTCGGGATCGCCGCGCTGCGCTCGCAATGGTGGATCTGAGGAGGATGGCGGCGTCGGGATCAGGGTTCAGTGGGGACACATCAGATGGGTGGTCAACGGGATTGCCGCGCTGCGCTCGCATAGATGGATTGGGTAGGCTCTTCATGACAGATCGAGAGAGGGTCGCAGTTTCCGGAGAGGAGAGTGTATTGCTGTGGCGGGATACAGCGTAATGAAATGTCACGACCGTCAAAATTCGGTAGTATACTTTGACGCCCGCGCCAACGTTTTGGAACTATCCAAATTGGCCCGAATGTTGCCGCTCACGCTCAGGTGCGGCCGGCGAGATTGACCGATACTGCGCCTTCTGATGCGTACGCTGCAAACCCGGGCCACGCGATTCGTGCCCTTCTACTACGGATGGGTGATTCTGGGTTTGTCCGGGGTCGCGTCCTATTCGTCGCGGCCGTTGATGTCGGTGGCGGTGCTGACGGTGTTCGTGGTGCCGATGTCGGAGCAGTTCGGTTGGACGCGGGCGGAGTTTGCGGGAGCAGTGAGCCTTGGCGGAGTCTTCGCGGCGGTGATTTCCCCGCTGGTGGGGCCGGCGTTGGACCGCTATGGGTCTGGGATAGTGGTGGGCATATCATCTGGCATTGCCGGTCTGTGCGCGGTGGCGCTGGGCGCGGTGAGCCAGATTTGGATGTTCTACCTGGTGTACGTGCCAGGGCGGACGGTGTTCGCCAGTCCGTTGGAACTGGGGACTTCGGTGGCGGTGAGCAACTGGTTCGTCCGGCGGCGTCCCTTCGCGCTGGCGCTGAATCACGTATCCCAGGGTTCAGGTTTGGCGGTGATGCCCCTGGTGGGTCAGGCGATCATCGGAGCGTGGGGCTGGGAAACGGCCTGGCGCGCCCTGGGACTCTGGACGGTGGCGGTGGGAGCGCTGCCCGCCATACTGCTGATGGCGCGTCGTCCGGAAGATCTGGGGCTGACGCCGGACGGCGGCGAGGCGACGCGCCGGCCGGAATCGCAATCGGCGTCGGACCGGCGCCCTCAGTCGGCAGCCGACGAGATCAACTTCACGCTGCGGCAGGCGATGGGGACGCGGGCGTTCTGGCTGATGATGCTGTTCGCCTTCGCGGGATTCATCGTGCAAGCGGGGGTATCATTGCATCAGGTGCCGCACTTCGTTGACCAGGGAGCGCCGGCGTCGGTGGCGGTTTGGACGGCCAGCACGTTCGCGATCTCCCAAGTGCCGGCAAGCATCGCCTGGTCGGCGATGGCGCAACGGGCGCACGCCAGGTACGTGATGATGGCGGCGGGTCTGGTGGTGTCCACCGGCGCCGTCACCACGGCCTTCGCCACCGGAATAGAGTTGGGAGTCGTTGGAGCGTTCATCCTGGGATTTGGCGTGGGCGGGCTGCACATCATCAGCCGCCTGGCGTGGGCGGACTATTTTGGCCGGCTGCACATGGGAGCGATCAGGGCGTGGGGACTCGCGGCGCAGGTCGGGGGCCAGGCGCTGGGGCCCACCGCGGCCGGGTTGGTGGTGGACACGACGGGCAGCTACCAGGGGGCGTTTCTGGCCTTTGGGGTCAACCTGGCGGTGGTGTCGCTGTTGACGCTGACGGCGACGCGGCCGGGGAGGGAGGCGGCCGGCGGCGGGCAGCGGATTGAGAGCGGCGGTTAGGCGAAGAGGCGAGATAGCCAGGCGAGGAAACGCTGGGTCAATTGCCCTTCTACGTTGAGGTCCCCATCACTCACGGCACGACCGATCAGGCCTGTGCGTCGTCTTGCTGCCGGCCAAGCGTGGACATGGGCTTTGACGATGGCGCTATCGTCGAACTTGCGCGCTTCCGGTGGAATGTTGTCGATATAGGCTTGCGCTAGCGGCCACACCGGGTCGCTGGACGGGATCATTTGGGCAGCGAAATCTTCCAATTCGCCGACTGATTCGTTGTCGGGCATGATCCAGATTCCGATGCGGGGGCTTTGGGCAACCGGGTCTTCTGGAATTATGGTGCCGTCAGGCGATGGTGAAGGGGGCAGGCCGATGTCTGCGTTTGCGCGAGAAATACGCGTGATGATCTGCCGCCAACGTTCGGTGGCGTCAGCGTCGGCATCGGCGAGGAACCCCACATTTTTGTAGTCGTTTTGATTTACGAATCCACGCACCGAGGCCAGCAGCCGGTCAACGCCCTGGGCGTCGTGGAACTCAAAATCCAACGCGCCTGCCGAGCCGTCGCCACGGGCTAAGTGCCTTACCAAGTGGAGATCGTTTTGACCTTCGACTACGAGGAGACCGGAGGCTAATGCCGGGCGGGGGGTTGACACAGGTTTACCGCACCTCAATACCGTGTTCGGCGGCTATCACTAGCTCGTCTTCGGGGTATGGAACTGCGCGCAGCCGGGGGCCATTCCGTTGGATGCGGTAGTAAACCCCCTCCACGTGTTCCAACTCTTTGGCCGCTTGACCAAAGCTGTAAGCGCATTCCCCGCTGTGGGTGGTGGCGAGTACTTGCACGTTGTTGCGCTGGGCGGCTTGCAGCGCCATCTTCCAGAACTGGTACTGGATGGAGTAGTGCAGGCCGTTCTCAACCTCGTCAATGAAGAGGAATCCGTTGCCGCTTTTGGCCAGGGCCAGGGCCACGACGAAGCAGCGCATGGCGCCGTCGCCGAGGGAACGGACTGGAACGGGGTAGTCGAGGCCTTTGACTCGCGCCATGAGCCGTCGCTTGTGGGTTTGCCCACGTGCCGCCGGCGGATCAAGAGCCGCCACCTGTTCCGTATCTACGCCGGTCACGATGTTGAGCGCTTCAATCGCCCGGTCGCCAACGGGGGTAAGCGCGACGTCATTCCAAAACCCTATAGCAGTTTCGTCAGTCGGGACATTTGGCCCCAAGGTGTTGTTGGGGATGGTGAACCGGATTGGCGGAAAGCTGGCAGGATCAGCTAGGTGGTGTTCCGAGTTTCCAAACTTCACGACAAGGTTTGGCGGCCCGAGCGTAAAATCGTCGATATTGAACGTTACAGGTTGATCGGCGGATAACCTGACCTCAGGAGCCCACCCGATGCGCAGCAGTTCTTCGTTGTCCATCGACCCTATTGAAATTTCAATGCTTGGTGAGTTGCGACGATCTGTGAATAGTGAATACCAGTCCGGTTTAGTGGCGCCGGTGTCGCCTGACTCCTTGAGGTACATGCGGTCTTCTTCTCGCCCCGTCCCGACGAAAATATCGCCCCGTTCGTGCAACACGGCCTCGAGCGCGGACATTTGGCCTCGTTCAGCGTAGATTTTCACCGCGTCCAGGACGGTGGATTTGCCTACGCCGTTTTTGCCGGCAAGCAGCGTGACTCGGCCCAGGCGCGGGATGGTCAGCTCGTCGATCCCCCGGAAGTTCTTGATCACCAGGCTGGGCAGGTGGAGGTTCTGGTCGGGCGCTGGGTCTGACATGGTTTTCACCTGGTGGGTTGGTCAGTCGGCGGTGGCGGCGAGTTCGGTCTGTTGGAGGGTTTCCCGCAGGTAGCGGCCGGTGTGGGACGCCTCGACCTGGGCCAGCGTTTCGGGGGCGCCGCAGGCGATGAGGTTGCCGCCCCGGTCGCCGGCGCCGGGTCCGAGGTCGATGATCCAGTCGGAGTTCTTGATCAGGTCAAGGTTGTGCTCTATGAGCAACACGGAGTTGCCCTGGTCAACCAGGCGGTGCAGGACGCGGAGCAGGGCGGCGCAATCTTCGAAGGACAGGCCAGTGGTGGGCTCGTCCAGCAGGTACAGGGTGCGTCCGGTGGCGCGGCGGGAAAGTTCGGTGGCCAGCTTGACCCGCTGCGCCTCGCCGCCGGACAGGGTGGTGGCCGGCTGGCCCAGGCGGATGTAGCCCAGGCCAACGTCCCGCAGCGTTTCCAGGCGGTTACGGATGCGGGAGTAGTTCCAGAAGAAGTCGAGGGCCGTTTCGACGGTCATCGCCAACACATCGGCGATGGACTGGTCGCGCAGGGTGACCTCCAGGGCTTCGCGGTTGTAGCGGCGGCCCTGGCACACCTCGCAGGGGACGGTAACGTCGGGGAGGAACTGCATTTCGATTTGGTTGTAGCCCTCGCCCTGGCAGGCTTCGCACCGTCCACCCTTGACGTTGAAGGAGAAGCGGCCCGGTTTGTAGCCGCGGATGCGGGACTCGGGCAGGCCGGCGAACACCTCGCGGATGGGGGTGAACGCGCCGGTGTAGGTGGCGGGATTGCTGCGCGGAGTCCGTCCGATGGGCGACTGGTCGATGTTGACCACCTTGTCTATGTGCTCGATGCCGGTGATCTCGTCGTGGTCGCCGGGGCGGTCGCGGCCCTGGGCGACGGCCTGCGCCAGGCGTTTGTAGAGGATGTCGTACATCAGGGTGCTCTTGCCGCTGCCAGACACGCCGGTGACGCAGCCGAGCAGCCCCAGGGGGAAGTCCACGTCGATGCCTTTGAGGTTGTTCTCGCGGGCGCCCCGGACGGTGATGAAGTTGCCGTTTCCGGGTCGTCGCGCCTCGGGCGTGGGGATACGCTTGCGTCCACTGAGGTAGGCGCCGGTCAGCGAGTTTTCGTTGGCCATCACCTCTGAGACGTCCCCGGTGGCGACGATGCGTCCGCCGTGCTCGCCGGCGCCGGGGCCGAGGTCGACGATGTGGTCGGCGGCGCGCATCATGGCGTCGTCGTGCTCGACGACGATGACGGTGTTGCCCATGTCGCGGAGGCGGGTGAGGGTGCCGATGAGACGGTGGTCGTCGTGGGGATGCAGTCCGACGGTGGGTTCGTCGCACACGTAGAGCACGCCGGTGAGTCCGCTGCCGATTTGGGTGGCGAGACGGACGCGCTGGGCCTCGCCGCCGGACAGCGTGCGCGCCGCGCGGTTCATGGTGACGTAGTCGAGACCGATGCTGTCCAGGAACTGCAAACGCCCTTCGATTTCCTTGAGGATCTGATCGGCGATTACCATCTCCCTTTCGGTGAGGGTTGCGGGGGCGTCGATTTCAGCGGAGCGCTTGGCGTTGCGGCGGGCGCGCCGGGGTTTGGGTCCGGCGCCGTTGCTGTTGGCTGCCGCATCGGACGTCGGGCTGGTCGCAGCTTGGAGGCCGTCGGAGGAACGCGGGTCGTTTGAGGGGATAAACGCGGTGACGGCGGCGCTCTCCGCGTCGGGACGGTGGCCGTTGGCGGCGCCGTTTGGGGAAACGTTGGCGCCGGGCTTGATGCCCCGCACCCATTGGAGACCGCTGCCAATGGTGAGACCGGTTACGTCCATGATGTTGCGGCCACAGACGCGCACGCCCAGGGCTTCAGGCCGGAGGCGCGCGCCCTGGCAGGACCTGCAGGCTCGCTGCGTCATGTAGCGTTCGATTTCGCTGCGGGTGTGGTCGGATTCGGTGTCGCGATAGCGGCGCTGCAGGTTGGGGATTACGCCCTCGTAGGTGGTGTTCCAAGAGTAGGTGCGTCCCCGGCCGGTGCGGTGCCGCACCTGCACCTGCTGCTTGCCGGCGCCGTACATAATGATGTTGAGTTGCTCATCGGCAAGCTCGCGGATGGGGGCGTGGGGAGAGAAATCGAACTTGCGGGCCACGGCTTCCATCATGCTGGCGTACCAGGAGTTGGCCGCCCCGGAACGGGCCCACGGTACGATGGCGCCTTCCAGCAGGGACAGCGAGCGGTCATGGATGACCAGCGCCGGGTCAACCTCCAACTGGTAGCCCAGGCCGGTGCAGGTGGAGCAGGCGCCGTGGGGGCTGTTGAAGCTGAACGTGCGGGGTTCGATTTCGGGCAGGCTGACGCCGCAGGCCACGCAGGCGAACTGCTCGCTGAACGTCAGGTCTTCCTCGTCTTCGCGCGCCACGGTGAGGACGCCCTCGCCCTCGCGGAGGGCGGTTTCCACCGACTCGGTGACGCGGCTGGCCTCGGTGTCGTGGCGGATGATGAGGCGGTCAACTACGATGTCGATGTAGTGCCACTTCTGCTTGTCGAGGGTTAGGGAGTCGGTGTCCTCCAGCAGCATGATGTCGCCGTTGACCCGAAGACGAACGAACCCGGCGCGCCTGGCGCCCTCGAACACGTCGCGGTGTTCGCCCTTCTTGCGGCGGATCTTGGGGGCCAGCAGGGTGATGCGGGAGGATTCAGGGAGGGCCAGGATGGCGTCGACGATTTGCTGCACGGTCTGGCGAGCCACCGGGTTGCCGCACTTGGGGCAGTGGGGACGGCCGACGCGAGCGAACAGCAGGCGCAGGTAGTCGTAGATTTCTGTTACGGTGCCAACGGTGGACCGAGGGTTGTTGGAGACGCCCTTCTGGTCGATGGAGATGGCCGGCGAGAGGCCCTCGATGTAGTCCACATCGGGTTTGTCCATGCGACCGAGGAACTGGCGGGCGTAGGCGGAGAGGGACTCGACGTAGCGGCGTTGGCCCTCGGCGTAGATGGTGTCGAAGGCGAGGCTGCTCTTGCCGGAGCCGGAGACCCCGGTGATAACGACGAGCCGGTCCCGCGGGATCGTGACGTCGACATTCTTGAGGTTGTGCTCTCGAGCGCCCTTGATATAGATGGTTTCCTGCGGCATGGAGGGCCCTCCGTGATGTCCTTACCGACGCATAAAGCGAAACGATTTGGTCCTGACAAATACGCTGATCACAAACGCTCCTAGACCGGCTATCGACCCGTTTCCCAAGACTAGCCAAAAGGTACGCAAATCATCAGAAAATGGTGCGTTTGGGTTGACCCCCGTTGCTCCGCAGAGAGCTAAGTAGGCTGCCATTAGGCCCAATATACCGGCACCAAAACCCCAGCCCATGCCGGTCCATGTCGGGGAGGATCTTACCGTCAATAGAACTGAAAGCGCCGCCAAAAAAACTGCCATTACCACAGCGAAGCACGCGGCAGATTGCCCGGCCTCTCCTTTGTTCGCATTGGAAAGTGCCGCAATAAAGGCCATAACTGCCAAAAAAACGAAAATGGATGAGATGCCATCGAAAACGGCGTGAATAAACATTGACTTGGACATTGCTAAACTCCTTAAGATCTCGCGACTTACGCACTAACTTTTGACCTCATTGTACCAAAAAATCGTCGGCGGTGACACCACTCTCGAGATATAAGAGGTATCCGCGAAGAGGGTTCTCATTCCTGATCGCGTTTGGGGACGCCGTAGAGATAATGGTCAAGGTTTTCGATGAAATCAGGAGGAACTCGGTCTTGCTCCTCTTGAGGAATTTGCTTGCTGGCTTCAATCCAATATTCCCAGAAAGGACGCTGACCCTGTGCGCCAGGTAGAATCACTCGCTCGGTTTTGGGCAGGTCGATGTGGGTGATGCGCTTGAGGCGACCGTCGGCGTAGTCGCCAACGCCCACGAATTTTATGGGGTACTGACCGGAATCGTGCATGCTTTGCAGGTGGGGCCACTGCCTCGACGTGAAGTCGGCGTGAATCGTTGAGCCGTCAGGTAGTCGCAACTTGTAGACGCCGCTGTAATCGAGGTTCAGTTCCATGGACTGGACCTCGGCGACTATTTCCACGGGGTGATGTCCGGTCTTTTCCGACATGGCGGGCCGTCCTGTGGCGGTGATTGGCTACTCCAATTCTACCAGCGGATCGTTGGCGTTAACGGAATCCAGGGGTTGGACGAAAACGGTCTTGACCACGCCGTCGCGGTGGGCGAGGATGCTCTGCTCCATCTTCATCGCCTCTACCACACACACCTCGTCGCCAGCGGATACAGCGTCGCCGGGGCGCACGAGGATGGACATGACCCGGCCCGGCATGGGCGAGCGCAGGATGTCGTCGTCGACCGGAACGGCGGCCCCGGACGGCGCGGCTAGAGGCGCATCGGGCACGGACAAACCGCCGGCAGGCCGTCCCCGGCGTAGGGGCGTGGGGCCGGCGTCGCCCTCGACTTCCACCTCGAAGGTTTCGCCGTCAACGGTTACCTGAACTGGCGATTGGGACAGGTCGCCGACTTGAACGGTGTACCACTCCGCTCCGATGCGTACTCTGATGGTGGTCAATTTACCCGGACACGCTCCCCAGCCTAGAGCGGAACAGATCGCGGCGTCCCTGCATACGCCAGCGCGAGGCGGACTCGCGGCCGCGGGCTCCGGCCTGTTGGCTCGCCTGCTGAGCGGCGGCGACGCCGATGGCGGCGGCCAGCGCTCGCGGGTTTGGGCAGTCGGTTCGTTCGGAAGCCGGCTGTTGGCTGTTGTTAGGATCCTGGCGCAGGTTCGTGGCTTTGCTCTTGGCTTGTAATCGTCGCTCCATGATAGCCTTCAGGCTGCCGGTATGGTAGGCGCCCGACGTGAAGTCTGGGCTGGCCAGCACGTCGCGCAACAGCGGTATGTTGGTCGTTACGCCGGCCACGTGGAAATCGTCCAGCGCCTGGTCAAGCCTGGCGATGGCGGCGGCACGGTCAGCGCCCCAGGCCATTACCTTGGCCAGCAACGGTTCGTAGTGTAGCGAAACCTCGTAGCCGACGCAAAGCGCGGAATCGACGCGTACGTTGTCGCCCTGGGGAAACCGCAATTCGCTGACCACGCCGACGTTGGGCAGGTTGGTGTCGGGATCTTCCGGGTACACCCTGGCTTCAATCGCGTGGCCGTTGGCCTTCAGGTCGGATTGGCGGATGGGGAATGGGACGCCGGCCGCGGATTGCAGTTGCAGTTCCACAATGTCCTGGCCGGTGAGCAGTTCCGTCACGCCGTGCTCCACCTGGAGGCGGGGATTCATCTCCAGGAAAAAGAAGTGACCGTCGCGGGTGACGAGGAATTCCACGGTGCCGGCGTTGGTGTAGCCAATCTCGCGGCCAAGCTGACGGGAAAGGCGGCCGATCTGTTCGCGGACTTCGGCAGGGAGTTTGACGGTAGCTGGCGTCTCTTCAATGAGCTTTTGGTTGCGGCGCTGGATGGAACAATCGCGCTCGAACAGATGCAGCACGTTGCCGTACTGGTCGGCGATGAGCTGAACCTCGATATGGGAGGCGCCTTCCAGGTAGCGCTCGTAGAATAGGCTGGAATCTGCGAATGCGGCCTGGGCGACCTTGCGGGCGCGCGCGACGATGGGTTCTAGCTCCGACATGTTGTTGACGACGTAGATGCCGATGCCGCCGCCGCCGGCCGTGGCTTTGACCATCAGGGGAAAGCCCAGCTCCCAGGCCTTGCTGATTGCGTCTTCGTCGCTAACCGGTTCTTCGGCGCCCGGCATGACCGGAAGTCCGGATTTCCGGGCGACGCGGCGAGCGGAGAGTTTGTCCCCCATCTGATTGATCACCTCTTCGCCAGGGCCGATGAACACGATGCCTTCGGTCTTGCAGCGGTTAACCAGACGGCTGTTTTCGGAAAGAAACCCATAGCCGGGGTGGATGGCCTGGGCGCCGGTGGCCCGGCAGGCGTCGATCACCGCGTCGATGTTGAGGTAGGACTCGGTGGCGGGAGCCGGGCCGATGCAAACGGCTTGGTCGGCCATGCGGGTGTGCATGGCGCCGGCGTCGGCCTCGGAATAGACCGCCACGGTGGAAACGCCCAGGCGGCGGCAGGTGCGAATGACGCGGGCGGCGATTTCGCCCCGGTTGGCGATTAGGACTTTGTTGAACATGGGTACACTTCCGACTCAAAAACCTGCTGAACCTTGATTGCTCTGGACACGAGGTCGTTGCGGACGCTTGGTCGCAATGGGTGGGTGGCATTGGCCCTCCATGACGTGAGGGGCGGCCTCACAGTCCCGCATTACGGATTGGGGGCTACTACCATGCAAAGGTTTTACGCCTTTGCGGGCCGCGGGTTCAACAGAATGTCAGGCGGATTCAGGCCAGTTTAGCGGTGTCGAGGTAGGCTTGGGAGCGCAATCGCCGGTCTAGCCAGTATTGGAGAGTCTCGGTCAGGATACCTTGAATTTCTCGCTGCACGGCAGTGGGCATGTTCAGCTGGGGCAGCTGGTCAACCGATTCGGTGCGATGGAACAGGCGCAGCGTTTTCAACGCCGGCAGGGACAACGGGCGGAGGACGACCTCCGGCGGCGGGGCGCATTCGGCGCAGAGGGCGCCGCCCAGCCCAGCGGCGAAGCGGTGACGGTCTGGTCGCAGCGCCACGCCGCATTCGACGCACTGGTACAACTCGGGCAGGAAGCCGGAGAGCTGCAGAAGTTGGAGATCGAAATACCTCAGGGGCAAATCCAGCGCCTGGGTTGGCGAGGATAGCGGCTGCCGGCCGATTGCCTCCAGAGTCTGCAAGGCCAATTCCAAGACTTGGGGATTGGGGGTTTCGGACGCGCTGAAGCCGTCAATGAGTTCGGCGACATGGAGGCCGCGGCCGACGCTGATGTAGTCGGCCTTGACCTTCGGGAAAGCATTGACGACCTCTGCCTCGGCGACGATATCCAGCGCGCGGCCCCGGGCCACTGACAGGCGGACGAGGGTCAGGGGCTCAAAGTGGCCCGTGAGTTTGCTGGTGAGCCGACGAGCGCCGCGAGCCAATAGTTCCAGTTTCCCGTGTTCGCGGGTGAAAATGGACGAAACGAGGTCGGCCTCGCCGGCCGGAGTCTTGCGGAGGGTGAGGCCGGCAGCGCGGTAGGTTCGGGACTGGGTCATTGGACCGGGTTGCGGCCGGACAGGGCGCGGGTGAGGGTGGTCTGGTCGGCGAACTCCAGGGATCCGCCCACGGGCAGGCCCAGCGCCAAACGGGTGATGGGAATGCCAGCGCCGTTCAGCCGGCGTTGAATGTAGTCGGCGGTGGCGTCGCCTTCGACTGTGGGGTTGGTGGCGACGATCAGCTCTTGTAGGGGGTTGTCATGATCTTGGAGGCGCGCGAAAAGCTGGGGCATGTGGATGTCCTCGGGGGTTACGCCATTCAGAGGAGACAATGCGCCGTGGAGGACGTGGTACAGGCCACGATAGACGTGGGTGCGTTCCAGGGCTACCAGGTCCCGGGATTCCTCGACCACGCAAATCTGGTCGCGGTTGCGCTGTGGGTTGGCGCAGATGGCGCAGGGCGAGGCGTCGGTTAGGTTGCGGCACTCTTCGCAGAAGAGGACGAAATCCTTGACGGCCATGATTGCGTCGGCCAGGGCCCGGGCGTCATCGTCGGGGGCTTGGGCGATATGATAAGCGATGCGCTGGGCGCTCTTGGGACCGACCCCAGGTAGCCGGTGCAGCTGGTCGATCAACTGGCCGATGGATCGGGTCGTGCCCGGGCTGGGGTCGGGGGTCATGGTGATCCTGCCACTGACGGAAGCGGAGGCTGCGAGTTAGCCGGCGTTGGCCGAGGCTGGTTGCGAGTGGGCGGCCAGCGCCGGCGCCAGAAGCTCCGACGCCCGCCGCAGATCCACAGCCACGATGTCCCACCCGCCGCCGTCGTCGAACCATTGCCGGTAGCTTACGAAATCGCCATTGTCCACGACGCGATAGTCGCCGTCGGGTTTGTCGCCCAGCGTCAGAGTGTCGGAGCCGGCGTCGTAACCCCGTTCTGGGCGGAGCGGCAAGAAGTAGCTAACGTGGTGGATGTCCACCCTCGTGACATTGTCATGGCGCGAGTTATCCGACGTGTAGATGACGCCAAAGTCGTCCCGCAGGGATCCCCCGCTGCATCCTGACGGGGATTTTATGATAAGCAGAACATCTTCTTCAGGGTAGTACTTGATCTCCAAAGCGCACCTCCAAGTTTTTGCAACGCCTTTGGAACCAGGGACGACCTTCATGACGAAGCCGGTCGGCGGCCTGGGCGTCGAAATGAGCTGTTATGATCTCGGAGTCATCCAACGAAACGGGGACTCGCAACATCTCATCGCGGCCGGGGACAAAGCCCCAATAAGTTATGGTTTCCCTGTCTCCCCGATTTGCGCAGACTCCGCGAATAATCCAATTTTGAAGGGCGTATTGAATCATGTCAGCGGTGACTCCTTCGTGAGGCTGTTCACGTAGGTGCCTGGTCAACCATCTGGTGACGCCGGCTGCCGTGATGGTCTCTGGCAGCCGGCGTTCCTGGTTCGGTTGAGATTCACTCTCTGCGTTGGGCATCGGGCATCGGCATCGGTCGCAACATCGACTTGTGGGAACGGATTGACCGGCGGTATGGCGTCAGCCGCCATGGTCGCCTGCGAGGTTGCCTCGCCGGACGATTGGGGATTGCGCTAGATTAGGCCTGGGATGTTCATGCCGCCGGTTACGGCGCCCATCTTTTCGGCCGCGAGTTCCTGGGTGCGATTGAAAGCGTCGTTGACGGCGGCGGCCACCAGGTCTTGCAGCAGGTCGATGTCCTCGGCGGCTTCGGCTTCGATGACGACGGCGGTGACCTCCTGCTTGCCCGTCATGGTGACGCGGACCACGCCGCCGCCGGCGGACCCCTCGACGCTCATGGCTTCGAGTTCCTGCTGCGCCTTGGCGAGGCGGTTTTGCAGTTGCTGGGCCTGTCGCATCATGCGTTTGTTCATCATGGTGGTATTCGGAGCCTCCTATTGTTCGTCCAGGATGCGAGCGCCGAGGCCCATGGCCGTGCGAACCAGGGGGCTGTCCTGGGCGGAGCTGCGGGCTGGTTGGGCTACATCGCCGTTGGCGCCGGCTAGGGTCACCCTGAAGGGATGTGGAGAGCCAAAGGACTGTTCGATGGCCTGCTCAATAGTATCACGAACGCGAGCGTCGCTAAGTTCTTCCTGCATTCGGTCGAGGTTGGCAGCGTTGCTGAAGGGCAGGACCAAGGTGGATTCGTCCTCGGCCAAGTGGACGCTTTCGGGCTTGCAGTCGCGCAGCAGGGCCCCGAGGTTATACTTGCCTCCTTTGGCTCGAGCTAACTGGCGAACGGCGTGTTCCCATCGGCCGCGGAGGCTGTCGGGCGCCGCGGCATTGGCGCGGGCTGGCGCAGGTCGCTCATCCCGGAGTCGTTCGTCCCGGGGTAGCTCGTCTGGGGACGACGTGGTTCGGGTCGACGCTGGCGGAGCGGATCGACGTGGCGGCGCCGGTGGCGGGCCGGAGTTGGCCTGACGCGGGCGGGCGCCGGTTGATTGGGTCGACGGCGCCTGTCCCCGTTGAGGCTGCTGCCGAGGATTGGCGGCCGGCCGCCGGTGGCCGGCCGTGGCGTCCAGGGAACGCCCGTTTTCGGCGTAGGCATCTTCTTGGCGGCATATTTCGGCGGCCGCGATCTCCAGCGCCAGGGCCGACGGGGCGTCGTAGCGCAGGCCGGCGGCGGCCTCGCCCCAGACGCGGGTGGCCCGCAAGATGCGCTGGGCATCGGTGGACTGGATCGCGGCGCGCAGTCCGGTCAGGGTGTCGTCGGGCAGGTCCAGCGTTTGGCCGGCGTCCCACGAGAGCAGGAGCATGGAGCGCAGGAGGTCCAGGGTTTGGCGGTGCAATTGGCGAGGTTCGCCGCCCTCCCAGACCACCTCGTTGATAGTTTCCAGCGCGGCAGTGGTGTCGCAGGCCAAGAGCTTCTGCGCCAGAGACAGGTAGGCGTCGCTGCGCACGAGGCCTAGAGACTCTTCGACGTGGCGCAGGGTGATTTCACCATCTGCCGCGACCGCCAACTGTTCGAGAATATTGAGAGCGTCGCGCATGGAGCCGCCGGCGTTGCGGGCGATCATGCGAAGCGCGTCGGGGTGAATAGGGATGGCTTCCTGGTCGGTGATGTAGGCCAGGCGGTCGTAGATGGTTTGGCCGGGCAGCCGGCGGAAGTCGTAGCGTTGGCAGCGGGACAGGATGGTGGGCAGTAGGCGATCGGCCTCGGTGGTGCAGAGGATGAAGATGACGTGTTCGGGAGGCTCTTCAAGGGTTTTGAGGAAGGCGTTGGAAGCCTCTCGGGTGAGCATGTGGGCTTCGTCGATGATGTACACCTTGCGCCGATTTTGGGCGGGCTGAAAGTGCACTTTGTCGCGGATTTCCCGAATCTCCTCGACGCCCCGGTTGCTGGCGGCGTCCAACTCGATGATATCGAGGTTGCGTCCCTCGTTGATGGAAACGCAGATTGGGCACTGGTCGCAGGGGTCGCCCTGCTGAGGGTTGAGGCAGTTGACGGCCTTGGCGAGGACGCGGGCGGTGGTGGTTTTGCCGCTGCCCCGGGTGCCGCAGAAGAGGTAGCTATGGCCGACCCGACCCTGCATGACGGCCTGCTTCAGGGTGTTGCCGACATGCCCCTGTCCGGCCAGGTCGCTGAAGGTGGCGGGACGCCATTTGCGGTAATAGACTTGGGCTGAGGTGGTCATGGCGGGATGCGGCGGTCAGGGAATTGCCTAGATGATAACGCCAACGCGCCGGCAAGCGCCAGCGCTGGGTTTCCGCCATCTGTCAATCGAGCCGTTGGCGGTCAACGACAGGCGAATGGGGGAGGCGGCAATGGGCGGAGGCGTCGAGATTGCCACGGCCTTCGGCCTCGCAATGACAGTGGGGGAGGGCCGCAATGACAGAAATGGGGCGAGCTCTTCCCCGTGACAATGGCGAGCGGTTGGTCGTTGGTTGCGGTCGACGATATTGCCACGGCCTCCGGCCTCGCCATGGCAGTAATGAGGTGAGCCTCGCCATGACGATGTCGGGCGGCAAAGGCCAGGATTCGCGAATTACACGTCGCGTTCGATGGGAGCGCCGACGATGCTGCCCCATTCGGTCCATGAGCCATCGTAGTTGCGGACGTTGTCGTAACCGAGCAGTTGGCTGAGCACGAACCATGTGTGCGATGAACGTTCTCCGATGCGACAGTAGGCGATGGTCTCCCGGGAGCCGTCGACGCCCTTGCCGCCGTAGAGTTCGCTGAGCTCGTCGGCGGACTTGAAGGTGCCGTCCTCGTTGACGGCCTGTCCCCAGGGGACGTTGGCCGCGCCTGGGATGTGGCCGTTGCGCTGGGAGCCTTCCTGCGGGAGGTTGGGCGGCGCGTTGAGGGCTCCAGAGAACTCATCGGGAGAGCGAACGTCCACCAGGGCGTGGCTGCCGCTGTTGACGGCCTGCAGCACGTAGTCTCGCAGGGCGCGCAGTTCGGTGTTCTCAGTGGTGATGGCGTAATTGGAGGCGGAATATGCTGGAACTTCGGTGACCACGGGACGATTTTCGGCGAGCCAGAGGGCCCGGCCGCCGTTCATCAGGCGAACGTCGCGGTGGCCGTAGTAGCGCAGCTGCCAGAAGGCCCAGGCGGCGAACCAGTTGTTGTTGTCGCCGTAAAGGATGATGGTAGTATCGGGAGAGATGCCGCTGCCCGCGAGGAGCGCTTCCATTTCGCCGCGGGACACGATGTCGCGGGCTACGTTCTGCTGTAGTTGGCTCTGCCAATTCCAGGTGACGGCGCCGGCGATGTGGCCCTGTTCGTAGGCGGAAGTGTCAACGTCAACCTCGACCAGGCGGACGTTGGGGTCCGAGCCGTGGTCGGCGACCCATTGGGTGGATACCAGTGATTCGGGATGGGCGTATTCGGCCATGGTGCACCTCGCAAGGGAGCTTTCGACAGGGGATCAACCAGCGCTCAGGAATGGCCGCATTATACACGACCCCGCCAGCAAGACCCTCCGCGGCCGACGCGCCCACAGGATAGTCGCGGTTGCGGCGAGGAGCGATAGCGAGGGAGCGATGGTTCGTTGGTTGTGGTCGACGGGATTGCCGCGCTGCGCTCGCAATGACTCCCTCAACTGTCATTGCGAGGAGCGCTAGCGACGCGGCAATCCCGATGTCCGGGCGAACGGCCGTCAGCAGCGGGAGCCCAACGGCCGTTGGTTGTGGTCGACGAGATTGCCGCGCTGCGCTCGCAATGACAGGTAAGGAAGGTCTCACAATGACAGGTAAGGAAGGGCTCGCAATGACAGGTGGGGAAGGGCTCGCAATGACAGGTGGGGAAGGGCTCGCAAAGACAGACCATAGCAACTGTTATAGCGAGGAGCGCCTCATTAATCTGTCATTGCGAGGAGCGCTAGCGACGCGGCAATCCCGATGCCTGGGCGAACGGCCGTCAGCAGCGGGAGCCCAACGGCCGTTGGTTGTGGTTGACGAGATTGCCGCGCTGCGCTCGCAATGACAGGTAAGGAAGGACTCGCAATGACAGGTAAGGAAGGTCTCGCAATGACAGGTGAGGAAGGGCTCACAATGACAGGTAAGGAAGGGCTCGCGAAGACAGATGCGGTGGCCAGCTACGAAAGATGGACGCTAGCCATGTTAGCGAGCTTCCCCGAGCTCAGGGCGGATGCCGTGGTAGCGCTGGCGGCGCATCGTCCGTTGCGCCATTGGGCGCCGATGCCGCGAATCGGCTAACGTCCGCCGCCCAAAGCCTTCTTTACCCCGCGCACCATCCTCCGTAGTGGGCGATGGCGCGGATGCAGGTTGTTCGCGATCAGCGGAGCCAGCGTGGGATTGGCGGCCACCAGAGGCGCCACCCACTTTCTCAACTCGGCCATGGTCGGCGGGCGGTCGTCCCAGGTTGGCGCCAGGGAGGTCATGGGATGCCAACGTTTGCGTCCCGGTAGGCGCGTCATTACGGAGCCGCCCGCCTCCTGCACGGCGATGGCGCCGCCCAGCATATCCCACATGCGGGGCGCGCCAATAACGGCAAACTGCATCACTCCCATGGCGGTCATGGCCAACTCGTAGGCGATGCTGCCGGTTACGCGGAGTTGGCCCAGCGGCTGCCCTTTGAGTCCCTTGCCCACGCGGGTGGTCGCCCCGAAGGAGCCGGGCAACCCCACCAGCCGGTCGCCGCGCAGCTTGTCGGTTTGATACACCGATATTGGCGCGCCGTTGGCGAAGGCTCCGCCGCCGGCGCGGCAGTGCACCACGATGCCGTTACCCGATTTCGTGGGCCAGGGGATGTACACCGCTCCGGCGACCGGGAACCCTCGATGAAGCACGCCAATCGAGGATGCGTAAACCGGCAGACGGTTCATGAAGTTGGTGGTGCCGTCCAACGGGTCCAAGACCCAAAGGAAGTCGGCGGCGGGCGTGTCGGCGTCGGCGGCGGACTCTCCTTCCTCTCCCAGAATGCCGTGGGTTGGGAACTGTTGGCGTATGCGGCGCTCCAGGTAGGCCTGGGTTTCCTTGTCTGCGGCGGTCACCGGGTCCTGCTGGGCCTTGTCTTTGTATTCGACGTTGATGGCGCGGCCAAAATACCCGGCGAGCAGATCGCCGGCGCCGTGGGCAAAGTCAACGGCGGCGGACTCGATGGCGGCGAGGTTTTCGGTAAACGGCGTTGTGGCAGACGCGGGGGCGATCATGGTGGGCGGGATTGTACACCATGTAACGGTCTCCCGACAGAGATGGGGGCCTCGCGCCAGTCGGGCTTCTTCGGACGATCATGCTTTCTTCGGGCGTTCATAGCTGAGCGCCCTCGTTTGCCCATCCTGGCCACGCATCTGTCATTCCGGGGCCGAAGGCCGTGGCAATCGCGTAGCCCACGACCTACGGTTAAACACCATCCCAACCGTCTTTCGCAGCAATGACAGACTAGGGGCGCCGGCGATGACAGGTCAGTGATGCGCCCAATGTCAGGACCGGGAGGCTTGCAATGGCAAATGAGAAAACCCACTGGGATAATCAGGAGAGCTGCCCGTAGCAGACGGGGAAGCCTCGCATTGTCCGCGCTATAGCCTGGCCATGAAACAGAATGGTCCTCCCGTCGCGGCGGCGCAACGCCGAGATTCCATCATCCGCTCGGTTCAGTCATCCGCGGAGGACAGCCATTGGAGAAGGGGTTGATGGATTTCCTGCTGCCGCCCCAATCGGTTCAGTTTCCAAGAAAATCCTCAAAACACGTTCATTGTTCGCAAGGCGACCACCACCTCTGGCGGCTTATATTTGGGTTGCGTTGTCGGCGCGTACGCGGCAACTCGCACGGAGAAACTTCCACGGGAGCGGGCCCATGAACCTATCAACTTTACTCGACAGCGTGACGCGACGATCCATTCTCTTGTTGGGCGCCGCCTTGGCGATGTTCTGTATGGCGGCGTCGCTGGGCGCCGGTCCAGACGAACCTAAGGCCTCGAATGTTGCCGATGATTGGGAGATTTTCCAGGGACACGCCTACGCCGACAACCGCGCCGCTCCCGCCGGCGTGTCCTTGGTTGCGTGTCTTGGAAGTTGCGAACTCGGCCACGTGACCCCGGCGGTCACAACAGGGCCTGACGGGATTTACGAGGTCATGGTACTGCCCGGCCCACTGCGCCCGGAGGGTAGGATGGTTACCTTCTGGCTGGTGGATGGCGACCAATGGGTTGAGGCGGACCAGGATGTGCTTTTCCGCGGTCGCGGTGAAACCCGCGTGCTTGACCTGAATTTCGACAGTTTGCCGGTCGCCACAAACGGGGCGCCATCCGCAAATCGGAGCGGCAGTTTCACGGCCGATTTGGCAGCTCCGTCGGCCTCCGCACTGGGCCTGCTCCCGAGCAATTCGCCGCGAGCCTACGTTAGCGGCGTACGGTTCGGCGGATTGCCGATTTTGCCAGCGTTCGTCGGGGCGATGGGAGCGCTGCTCGCCATGATCGGAGCGTCGTTCCTCCTCTACCGACGCCGCCTAATTTGGCGATAACGGGAGACGCTGGGCAGCAGAGGGCGGGCGATGAGTCCGCCCTCTGCTCTATTCTGGCGCGCTCGCGTGGTACACTTCTGGAGCCGCAACCTGCAGGTTGCGCGCCGGAGGCACAACGCTATGGAAATCGCTGCCAAGATTGCGCTCATTGAACGGTTGTCCGGCGACATTCACCGTCGCCTCTCCGCAGGTTCTCCCGATGCCCTCAACGGCCCCACCGCCTGTTCGGAATGGGATGTGGGAACCGTTGCCGCCCACTTGGCCGGCGGCGCCATGCGCCAGCGGGACGCCATGCTCCGCGGCCAGGAAGGGCACAGTGGCCCGCCCCCTGGCGAGGAAACGCTGGCGACCGCAGACCAGGTGCAACAATCCAACGCGATCAACAACGTTCAGACCCGCAACGATTGGGGCGACGCGCTGTTGGACAATTTCCGGCAGGGTTACAGCGACCTCGATACCTTGCTCCGTGGTTGGTCGGATTGGTCAATCGGATGCTGGCACCGACGCCGGGGAACAATATCCGCTGAAAGCTACGTTGACCTGCGCATCCAGGAGTTGGTGATCCACGACTGGGACATCCGGTCCGGCGGGACCGGAGCCGGCGACCTGGATTCGGACGGGGCGGCGGCGCTGCTGCCAGCTTCGGAAATGTGGTATCAACTATGCTTCCGGCCTTCGGCGCCCCTGACGACCCCGGCGACCTACCGATTCGACATCGGTGGTGGTGGTGGCGCAACCCTTCAGCATGACGTTGTGGTCACCGGCGACACCTTCACGGTATCGGCTTGCTCTCCGGAACGCCAACCGGAACTGACGGTTCGGGCTGATGCAGGAACCTATTTGCTCTGCCTCTACAACCGCCTGGACTGGAACGACTCCAAACGCGGCGGCCGGATCCGCGTCTCTCAGTCTCCCGATACCATCGCTCACGTGGCGCTACGCAACCTGGGCCGCTGGTTTGGCGGCCTTTAGAATCAGTTGCAGCGAACTTGAGCACAATACGGCGCGAGGTTTTCGAATAATGGTTTCCTACGATGAGACGGTGATCAAAGGCGAAGTCAGGGTCATTGGAAAGTTGGCGCGGAAACTGCATGAATGCCTGAGCGCGATGACGGAAGATCAGTTGGCGACACAATCCGCCTGCGACGCGTGGACGATCCGCGATGTCGCCGGGCACTTGACCAACCGCGCAGAACGCCAGATCGCCAGCATGACCCGAGGGCGCGCCGGCGATTCCGCGCCGCCGCCGGGATTCAACGCCCCGTCAAACAACGCCGCGATGTCAGCCGCCAACGCCGACGCGGACATCGAATACGCCCGGTGGTTGGGCGACGCATTGCTGCCCACCTTCGCCGAGAAGTACCGCCAATTGCACCGATTGCTGGACAGTTTCAGCGGTAATGATTGGCGTTGCGCTTGCTGGCACCCGCGCCGTGGGTCGATGACCGCCCGCGAGTACGTGAGCCAGCGCATCCAGGAACTCGCCGTCCACGATTGGGACATACGCAGTGGCCTCGATCCGGCAGCCGCACTGCATCCAGAGGCAATCCCGGTATTGCTCGGCATGTCGGCGCATTGGCTTAGGTCCGCATTCAACCCCGGCAACCAGCCGCCGGAAGGCGATCTCAAGTACCGTTTTGCTCTCGACGACGCGGCGTCCCAGGAAGTTCTCGTCACACCAGACGGTGTCGAGGTGGGAGCGAGTCTTCGTCAGGGCAACGTGGACCTGGAGGTAGGATGCGACGCGAACTCCTACCTGCTGTTGGCCTACGGTCGGTTGGATGTCCAGGCTGCGATTGCATCGGGGCGGTTCCGTACCTCAGGCCCCGACGAACTGCTGCGGCGGTTCGCCGCCTGGATGGTGGGGTTCTAGCGCCTCGAACGGTGGGGATCTAGCGCCCAGATAGGAGATTAGAAATGGGCAACGCCATCAACCCGTGGAGCGCCATCGGCGACGTTTTGGATTTGCAGGCCGCACGGTACCCGGAACGCGAGGCGTTGGTTCACGTCGCCACAGGGGCCAGGTACACCTATGGGGAATTGAAGGCCGAGGTGGATCGCGTCGCCAGAGGGTTGATGGCCATCGGCATCGCCAAGGGTCAACACGTGGGAATTTGGGCCACCAACTACGCCGAATGGATCCTGGCCCAATACGCGACCGCAAAGATCGGCGCGGTACTGGTTACGGTGAATCCTGCCTATCGCACCCATGAATTGGCCTACGTTCTCGAACAGGCCCAAATGAACGCCCTGCTGGTCATCGACAGGTTCCGCACGTCCGATTACGTGGCCATGGTCAACGAAGTTGCGCCTGAGATGCGCGAATCAAGCCCCGGCGAGTTGCGTAGCGCCGCCTTTCCCCACCTCAAGCACGTCATCCACATCCCGGCGCCCAATGACTCGACCAACTCCCCTCCCCCGGGCATGTGGGGTTGGGGCGAAGTGGCTGACCTGGCTGAATCCGTCGGAACCGATGAATTACGATACCGTCAATCGCAATGCGACCCCGATGACGTGATCAACATTCAGTATACGTCGGGCACTACTGGGCGGCCCAAGGGCGCCATGCTGACCCACCATAACCTCATCGCCAATTCCATTTTGGTGGGAGACAGCATGGAGTTGGCCGCAGGCGACCGTCTCTGCATTCCGGTGCCCTTCTACCACTGCTTCGGCTGCGTAATGGGCAGCCTGGCTTGCGTGACCCACGGCGCCACCATGGTGATCCCGTCGGAATACTTCGACCCGGAGCAAACCCTGCGGGCCATCGACGCGGAACGATGCACTGCGGTGCACGGCGTGCCCACCATGTTCATTGCGGAGTTGGGGCATCCAGAATTCGCCAATTTCGACCTA
Organism: Dehalococcoidia bacterium; assembly: GCA_965221295.1. Lineage (GTDB taxonomy): Bacteria > Chloroflexota > Dehalococcoidia > Lucifugimonadales > UBA3495 > Bin87. The sequence continues at coordinate 987,444 of OZ244879.1, forward strand.
AGTTCCTTGCGAACCGGGATAATGGCCGGCTCTCCCTGCCCCATCGAAGTGATGCGCCAGGTCATCGACCAAATGGGAGCCGAGCGCATCACCATCTGCTACGGCCAAACGGAGGCATCGCCGGTGGTTACGCAAACACTCGCCGACGATAGCATCGAGCGACGAGTGTCAACGGTAGGCCGGGCGCTGCCGGGCATTGAAGTTCGATTGGTGGATCCTGAAACCGGCGAGCTAGTGGGACCCGGCCGGCAGGGAGAGCTGCAAACTCGGAGCTCGATGGTTATGAAGGGGTACTTCAATATGCCCGAAGCGACGGTAGAGGCGATTGACTCCGAAGGTTGGCTGCACTCTGGCGACTTGGCCACGGTGGATGAGGACGGGTACTACCGCATCACTGGCCGCCTCAAGGACATGATCATTCGTGGTGGAGAGAACATCTACCCTCGGGAGATCGAAGAGTTTCTGTACACCCATCCGCAGGTGGCCGACGTGCAGGTAATCGGCGTGCCCGATGAGCGGTTCGGCGAAGAAGTCATGGCGTGGGTGATGCTCAAACCCGGCGCTGACGCCACCCCTGACGAAATCCGCGAATTTTGTCGTGGCAGGATCGCCCACTACAAGACACCCCGTTACGTAAAAATCGCCACCGAGTTTCCCATGACCGTCACCGGAAAGATTCAGAAGTTTCGGATGCGGGAATTGGCCATTGAAGAATTGGACCTGCAGAACGCGGCCGCCGTTGAAACGGCTTAATCGCGGCGTCTCCTGCCGCCGTTCCTCAGACATTCACCTTACGCGCCACCAGGAGGCCATCCTCTCGCGTTACTCGCATTGCGAACGGGTATCGATCCACCTCCAGGGCCAGACCCGCGTCCCTGGGGTGATATTGAGGCTGCTTTTCGTCGAAGAATTTCTGGGTCGCTCCGCCGGCCATGATCAGCTTGCGTAGCGCTTCGGGATCGGGGCTGCGGCCTTCCAGACGATTTCTGAGATACATGGCGCAGTGTTCGTCCTCGTCCGAACGATTGACGCCCTGGTCGCCCATGGCCAAGATGGTTACCCGTTGTGGCAGCGGGTTTTCCGCCAGCAACGCCCGGGCCGTGGCTCCAGCTACCACCAAGGAAGTCACGTAAATGGGATCGCAGCCCGCGGCGCCTGCCGCCGCAGCTCCCACCGTTCCGGCCCTCGTGGACTGCACGACGCTCTTGCCGGCGAAGTCCACCGACGACGCTTCGTAGGGGGAGTTGCCGTGGTCAAACCCGGCTGGCCGTTGGCCGTCAACCTCGCCCATCAGAATTTGAGCGATGGCGGGTTTATTGCGTCGGATTTCCAGCGCCTCATCCACCTCCGCTACCAGGGTGATGCGTTCAGCGCCCCGGTCGAAGGCGATTGCCGCGGTGGTAAATGCGCGGAACACGTCAATCACCAACGCCGCTCCCTGCGCTTCGTTGGCGTCCCTGGACAAGCTTCCGATGCGAATCTCCATAAGCTCCATTGTCTCCTTGAGATGCGGCGTCAGGTCGGGCCCGTTTGAATTTGGTTTAATCTAACGCCTGGCGGCATAGCCAGCTATCCTGTTTTGACCAGCTTTTGCAACGAACGTATCTCTTGCGGAGGGTTCAGATGCTGGCCGGTGTGAGTCCACGACACTTCGCCCACGTAGATGTTGCCGACAGAGTCCAGGCAGACCCCGTGGGGGGCAATGAACTGTCCGGGCTGCAGTCCCTCGGGTCCGTCGCCGACCCGGGCCAGCAGCCGGCCATCGGTGTCGTACACGGTGACCCTGGGGCCAAGCCCGCGCGCCTGGTCGTTGGCGCCAATCGCCGCGCCCAGCTCCCCTAGGTAAACCAATCCGGCGGCTTGGTCGATGTACAGGCCGCAGGGCCGGGCCATGTTAACCCACTGGTCCAGGAAGCGACCGTCGGAGTTGAACACCTGGACCCGATGATTCTCCCGGTCGGCCAGGAACACCCTGCCGTCGCTGCTGGCGCCGATGTTGTGCGCGATGTTGAACTGGCCCGGCCCGTTGCCGGATTCGCCCCACGAGAATAACAACCTCCCGTCGGGGCTGTATTTGTGGATTCGGGCGTTGCCATACCCGTCGGAAACGTAGAAATCACCATTGCGCGGGTCAATGGCCACGTGGGTGCAGCGATTGAATGGGTCGCCGGACATGAAACCAGCCGGGTGGCCGGATGTTCCCAGGGTCAGCAAGATTTCGCCGTCCAAAGTGCACTTGCGGACGGTGTGGTCGCCGTCATCGGTGCAGAACATTGCGCCGTCGGGAGCCATGGTGACGCCATGGGCTCTGGGAAATACGCCTTCACCCCATGACTTGATGAAGTTGCCATCCTTGTCGAACACGATCATGGGATGCTCGCCCCGGTTGAACGCGTAAACGTTGTCGTTTTCATCGCAACCCACTGCTGCGACTTCCTTGAAAGAATACCCGTCCGGCAGGTTTCCCCATCCTTCCTGAACTGTGTAGCTGAACTGCCCTTCCCCGATTGTAACCATTGTTGTCCCTCCTGATGTCGCCACGCCGCCTCAAGTGGCGGCCGGGAGATTGTAGCGCATTCTCCCCGAACCGCATCCGGTCGAGGCGTATCCCGCCAGAGCGCATCCGTGAGCCGCAGTTTTCCACGTCCTGCCCAATGGTACAATGCTTCAACCCGCGATCCACGGGATCCGCGTCCCGCAACAGGAGCCCAAAATGGCCGACCCCCGCCGCGATTTCGTAAAGTACACGTTCTACAAGGTGCGGCCGGAATGGCGCCGCCTCCCCTCCGCCGAACGCGACTTCGCCAAGAACGAGTTCGCCGCGGTGGCCGCCGAACACGCCGACCGCGTGGCGCTGAATACCTACACGCTGGTTGGAGCCCGAGGCGACGCCGACTTCATGCTGTGGGGTGTGTGTCCCGAACTGGAGACCATCAACGAGTTGGCGGCCCAGCTCAACCAGACTCGCCTGGGAGCTTATCTTGATACGCCCCATTCGTACCTTGGCATGACCCGTCGCTCGCCCTACATCGACGATCACCAGCACGAAGGACAGGACGGCGCTGGCGACGCCGCGTCCATGCGAATCGTGGGGCGGCGTTACCTGTTCATGTATCCCTTTTGGAAGACCCACGAATGGTATCAACTGCCCAAGGCGGAGCGGCAGGAGTTGATGAACGAACATTTTGTCATCGGCCACAAGTACCCGCAGGTCAAAATCTCCACCGCCTATTCCTTCGGGCTGGACGATCCCGAATTCATCCTCGGCTTCGAGACTGACGAGCCTGGCGTCTTCCTGGACCTGGTCATGGATCTTCGCGAATCGAAGGCGCGCCCCTACACGTTGAAAGATACCCCCATCTTTTCCTGCATCAATCGCCCCTTGAGGGATTGCCTGGATGACGCCGCATAGGGAGGCGGATGATGACATCGCAAACTGCCACTCCTTCCCAACTCGACGTTGCCGCGGCGCCAGCCGGCGCCGCCATGCCGGGCGAGTTCTCCTTGGACATCAGCTCCATACTGGCTCTACTGCGGGACGATGACGCGCTGGACGACTGGTTCTTGCAGTTCGCCGACGCCAACAAGGACTCTGGCTACAGGTTCGAAATAGACCAGAACGGGAGACTGCGCGCAATGGCGTCGGAAGGGATATTTGGTTGGAGAGGATCGATCAATCTCTGCTATGACCTGGTGACCTGGTCGGAGAATGGACCCGGAGGTTTCGTATTTCCGGGCAATGCATTAATCAGAACTGCAAGTGGCGGCCGAAGCGCGGCTGATGCTGGTTGGATTTCGCCTGAGCAGGTGGTTGATTCCCTTCCCTCGGATTGGCAGGATCACGGCATACCGTTCGCTCCCCGTTTCGTCGTTGAGATCCGTTCCAGGTCAAATTCGCTGGAATCTCAACAGACCAAGATGGACCACTGGGTGGATTATGGAGTTGCGTTGGGGTGGTTGATCGATCCATTCCTGCGCCAGGTTCACATCTATCGTCCCGGAGTTGAGCCGCAGATCCTGAACGACCCGGAAACCGTCAGCGGCGAGCCGGAACTGCCCGGCTTCGCGTTCAACGTGCGCGGCCGCATCTTCGACCTGTGCGCCGAATAAGATCCATCCGCCGCCAGCGCTGAGGCGGCGGTCAAAATGCGGCGGTTACCGCAGGGCCAGCATCCGTTGCAGCGCCACCAGCGATTCTTGCTGCATTTGCTCTGGCACGGTGATCCGGTTCACCACTTCGCCGGCCACCAGGCTCTCCAGCGTCCAGAGCAGGTATGCGGGATGGATCCGGTACATGGTGGAGCAGGGGCAGCTCACGGGGTCAAGGCAAAACACCGTCTTGTCCGGGTTCTGCATGGCCAGACGGTTCACCAGGCTGATCTCCGTGCCAACCGCCCAAACGGAGCCAGCGGGCGCTTCGTTGATGGTCTTGCGGATGAACTCGGTTGATCCATTCAGGTCGGCCGCCGCCACCGTTTCCATGGGGCACTCCGGGTGCACCAGCACGGTCACGTCGGGATACCGCTCACGCGCGGACTCGATCTGCTTGACGGTGAAGCGGGTATGCACCGAGCAATGCCCCTGCCACAACACCATCTTGGCGTTGCGGAGCTGTTCCATGGTGTTGCCACCCATCGCCTTGAATGGGTTCCAGACCACCATCTGGTCAAGGGGGACGCCGAGTTTGAGCGCCGTGTTGCGCCCCAGGTGCTGGTCCGGGAGGAACAAGACGCGATCCGTTTGCCCGAATGCCCATTCCAAGACCGCCGTGGCGTTGGAAGAGGTGCAAACGGCGCCGCCATTTCGCCCGCACAACGCTTTGATCGCCGCCACGGAATTCATGTAGGTGACGGGAAGGATGCCGCCGTGTTCCCCTAAAACGTCCTGAAGGTCGTCCCAGCCGTCCTCCACGTCTTGAATGGGGGCCATATCGGCCATGGAGCATCCGGCGGTGATGTTGGGCAGAATCACCTGTTGATGATCGCCAGCCAGGATGCAGGCCGTTTCAGCCATGAAATGCACCCCGCAGAAAATGATGAAATCGGCCTCGGGCCGGGACGCCGCCTCCTGGCTCAACAGGAAAGAGTCGCCCTGGAAGTCCGCATACTTGATGATCTCTTCGCGCTGGTAGTGGTGGCCGAGCACGGTTACGGAGTCCCCAAGGACGCGTCGGGCCGCCCCGATCCGTTCGTCCAATTCAGCCGGTGAGCAGGCGAGGTATTCGCCGGGGATCTTCTGCCAACGGACGTTGATGGCCAGTTCCTCCGCCAGCGATTTAGCCGGCAGTTCGTCCTCCGGGCGGCAGAAGGCGGCGTGCTCGATCTCGGTGAGAGGGATGCTGGGTTGCCTGGTCCGCGTAACCATGTATGCCGCCTCCTAATTTGGATGAATCAAGCCCGGTTAATCTGTCATCCCGGCCAACGACCAAGGCCCAGCGCGAGTGATCCGGACGTTGACGAGTTGTCCGGCCAAATCCTCGCCATCGGAATCGGCCGCAGTTTCCGATCGGTCAAAATAGACCAGCTTGTTGCCGCGTGTGCGTCCGGTCCAACTGCCCCGCTTCCGGTTCTCGGCGAGGACTTCTACGGTACTGCCGAGATACGCCGAATTGATGTCCGCTAGAATGTCTTCCTGTAGAGCTTCCAAGCCTTTCAACCGGCGCTGTTTTTCTTCCAACGAAACATCGTCGACCATGCTGCGCGCCGCGATGGTTCCGGGCCTGGTGGAGTAGGCTGCTCCGTGCACCTTGTCAAACCGCGATTCTTCCACCAGTTTCAGCGTATTCTCGTACTGGCGCTCGGTTTCCCCAGGGAATCCAACGATGATGTCGGTGCTGATCGTAACGTCAGGTATCACGTCGCGGATTTCGCTGATGATGTTTCGGTATTCGCTGATGGTGTAGGGGCGCCGCATTCGTTGCAGCACTTCGTCGTCACCGGACTGCACCGGCAGGTTGATGTGTTCGCAGACCTTGGACAGATCGGAAACGGATTTGATGATGCGGCTGCTCATGTAGGAAGGATGCGAGGTCAGGAAGCGAATGCGATCGAGACCGTCAATATCGTTCAACCGCCGGAACAGGTCGGCAAGGTCATCTCCGTCGTCCCGATCATGTCCGTAGGCGTCCACCGTCTGTCCCAATACGGTGACCTCGCGCACGCCCCGGGCCGCCAGCAACTCGACCTCATGGGCGATATCATCCACCGAGCGGCTGACTTGCCGACCCCGGCGGTAGGGTATGATGCAGAACGAGCACATCAGGTCGCAACCATGGATGATGGGGACATAGGTTGTGACGCCCGGCTGTTGTGGCGCCAGCGAGCCGACGCAGCCCTGCCAGTCGAGGCCCAGCCGCTCACCCACCAATTCCAGCAATGGTTCAAATTGCTGCGGCCTCAGGAAGAGATCCACGTGGGGAAAACGTCGTTGCAGATCTTCGGCGCGCGGACCCACCATGCACCCGGTCAACGCCAGCACCGAATTTGGCCGGCGTTTGCGGAGCGGCTGCGTCAGGTTCAGGTTTCCCGTCACCTTGTCTTCGGCAGATTGGCGCACCACGCATGAATTCAACACCACCACGTCGGCGTCCGCGGGTCGCTCGGTGGCAGTAAGCCCCAATTGCTCTAAAGCCGACCCCAGTCGCTCGGAGTCGGCGGTGTTCATCTGGCAGCCGATGGTCCAGATGTGGTAAGTCTGCATCTGCCCGATTCCGGTCTTTGCAGGGTGTCGAAGGTTCAAATGCCGTCCGGGAATGGCGGAGGGAGTGGGATTCGAACCCACGATCCCGGTTTCCCAGGATAAGCGCTTAGCAGGCGCCCGCACTAGACCACTATGCGATCCCTCCCAACCCTGCTGGGTGCCTTCGATTATAGCGTATCGTGAACCGGGTTACAAACGGCCACGTTGACCCGTAAAGAACCGGGACTCTCGAGGAACCGGTTTGTCTCGGCGTTGAGCGGTTGAGTCCTTTGGGAATGCTCCGGCCGGGGGAATGCTCCGGCCGGGGGAATGCTCCGGCCGGGGGAATGCTCCGGCCGGGGGAATGCTCCGGCCGGGGGAACGTTCCGGCCGGGGGAACGCTCCGGCGGGGGTACGGTCCGGCGGTTTGCGCGTTGCGTTGGAACCCGGTGTCAACTATAACGAGCTGTATCAACAAGCCGGCTCTGACGAGAAGCGCCGGGACGAATAACAGGAGGCAATGCAAGATGGCCAAGGTTGAAGCGAAATTGATCGAGTTGGGTTATGAACTGCCGCCGCCGCCTGACCCGGTAGGTAACTACCTGCCAATTGCCCGCAGCGGCAACGTGATGTGGCTGGCTGGCGTGGGCTCCCGAATGGCGACCGGCGAACGAATCTCGGGCAAGTTGGGCGCCGACCTCACGGTGGAACAAGGCTACGAAGCGGCGCTTTGGGCGGCGCTGAACCTGCTCGCCAGGATGAAGGCCGAACTGGGCGATCTTGACCGCGTTACGCGCATTCTCAAGCTGGTGGGCATGGTCAACAGTGATCCGTCCTTTTTGCAACAGGCCGCGGTGGTGGATGGCGCTTCCGATCTGTTCGTTGCCCTATATGGCGACCGGGGTCAGCACGCCCGTTCCGCCCCAGGGATGGCTGCCTTGCCCGGCGATACCGCCGTAATCTGCGACTGCGTTATCGAGGTGGACGGCGGTTAGCGGACCCAGGCCGTTGCGCCTCAGCGAATGTCCGGTCTTCACAGTGGCGGCGCGGGTTATCGATTGCCGTTACCGTTGATCGCCCTCAGACCACCAACGGGAGAACTTCTTCGGTGAACCGCTGCATCTGGCCCATTTGGTCTGGCGATGCGAACCTCACGATGAAGTAATCCGCTCCGCTGTTCTGGTAGGCCTTGATGGCGTCGACGCACGCTTGGGGTGGCCCGAATACGCAAAGCAACTGCTTGCTGATGATGTCGTAAGGGACGCTGTAGTAGGCTTGCATGAACCGGTCGCCTTCGGTCAGGGCGGTTTCAGCATCGTCTTTCAGGTTGACGGAGATATACAGGCACCGGCCGATTTCCGACGGGTCGCGTCCTGCATCAGTAGCGCCCTGCTCAATTCGTTGCCAGCAACGATCGAACAACTCCACCGATGGAACGTTGGTGATCCAAGCGTCGCCGTATTGGGCGACGCGCGCCAGGCCGCGGCGCACCCAGTTGCTGGAGATCCAGAGAGGGATCGATTGCTGCACGGGCGTGGGTTCCAGCGACACATCCGTGAGCGGGTAGAATTCGCCAGAATTGCTGATCGCTCTACCGGTCCACAACGCGCGCATCACCCGGATGCTCTCTTCCATGCGAGGCGCCCGTTCCGAGATCGGAACGCCAACGGCGGCGTGTTCATCCACAAACATTTGGTTGTTGCCGCGACCGGCGCCAAGTCCTAGGATGGTTCGCCCCGCGGAAATATTGTCGATGGTGGCCGCCGCGTGGGCCAGGTGCACCGGATGACGCAAGGCGTTGAGCATCACGGCGGTACCGATTTTGACCCGACCGGTGCGGGCCGCTATGGCCGCCATGGCCGTAAGAGGTTCCAGACGGGGCTTGGAGGTGATGCTGTCGCCGACCCACACAGAATCATACCCGGCCCGTTCGGCGGTCTCCGCCATCTGCCAGTTCAACTCCACCCTTGGGCGGCTACCTCCGGCGTAAACCAACACTCCTCTGGTGGGCAGCAGGACACCGAAATTGTTCGCGTTGACCATTGAGACCACCTCATCCCGATTGGCGCGAAAATCTTCCGAATTTGAGCTGGAGTGATTATACAGCGCGCGATTATACCGCTCGGTTCTCCCTGTTCCGCCATCCGCATCGTCCCGCCGATGGAGGGTTGCCATCGACTCAAACACGCGACAGATCGCGGCGACATGGCGGCGGTTCGGATCGTAGGTTCAACAATCTGCGGAAGTTTCCGGGGAAGCAATAGCGCAGCTAGCTCTGACGATGTTTGCGGCCGCTTTTGAAAGGGCCTGTGCCTCGCAATCACGTATGGCGCGAGCCACCGCAATCCGTTATATTCTTCGACACTCAAAAATCCCCGGGAGCGAAAATCCGATGTTGGAAATGCGGGCTATCACCCCCGACGAATTCGAAGCTTGGGCGCGGGCGGAATCCCGCGCCCACAGCAACCGTCTGGCGGATGATCCCACCGAACTGGCCCAGCGCTTCGACCTGTCCCGCTCCATCGCAGTATTCGAGGACGGCAAGATTGTGGGAGGTTCCCATTCCCACCTGCTGGAGATGTCCGTACCCGGCGGAGTCGCCACAGTCGCCGGCGTGTCCAATGTCGCGGTCCAACCCACCCATACCAGGCGGGGCATCATGACCAATATGATGCGCTACCAACTTGATGGCATCCACGAACGTGGCGAGTCAATTGCGGCGCTCTTTGCCACTGAAAGCGTCATCTACGGTAGGTTTGGGTATGGGGTTGGATCCATACACGAGTCCTGGTCCCTCGAAAGGCATCACAACGCTTATGCTCGGTCGGTGGACAGCGCTGGCCGCATCGTGTTTCTGGATCCCGCCGAAATAGTCGATAGGTTGCCGGAGGTTTTCCGGCTGGGCGCTGCGGGTCGACCTGCGGTATTCCAGCGCGCCATGCACCACTGGCGGCGCGAATCCCGGTTGCCGGAGCACGAACAAGGCGGCCCCGGCGGGCTATTCTACGCCGCCTATATTGAGGACCAGCGGATTGACGGCTACGTGATGTATCGTTCGCAGAGGCCCGCGTTGATAGTCAACGAGTTGATGGCGACTACGCCCAAAGCCAACGCTGCGCTCTGGCGCTTCTGCTTCGACATGGACCTCATGGAACGTACGGAGGCGGTCAGGCGGCCGGTGGACGACCCAATGCCATGGCTGTTGGCTGACCCGCGCCGTCTGCAGCGTTCAACGCGGGACGCGCTGTGGGTACGCATGGTCGACGTGGCGGCGGCGTTGCAGCTGCGCCGCTACCTGACCGACGACTGCATCAAGTTGAAGGTTCAGGACACGTTCTGTCCTTGGAATGATGCGACGTATGACCTCGACGGGTCTCCTGAAGGCGTCCATTGTCGGGCCACCACCGCGGCGCCCGACCTGACCGTTACGGTGGCGTCGTTGTCGTCAGCGTACACCGGCGCCGCCAGTTTCACAACCCTCGCGCAGGCCGGATTGGTAGAGGAACACACCCCTGGCGCGTTGCTTCGCGCCAACCGCATGTTTGCCGTCCACCTGAAACCATGGACGCCGTACAACTTCTAGCTCTACTGGCCGCCTTGCGTTTCGTAGCTCAGCATCCAATTGACGCCAAATTTGTCGGTGCACATCCCGAAGTACGCGCCCCAGAACATGTCCTGAGGCGGCATGGCCACGTTGCCGCCTGCCGACAACGCGGCGAACAGTCGATCCGTCTCTTCCCGGCTGTCCGCAGAGACGCTGACTGAGTAGTTGTTGCCGACGTTGGGGGGAGGCCCGAATACGGAGGTCGTGTCGCTCCCCATGAGCACGCTGTCGCCAATGTCCAGCGAAATGTGCATTATGCGATCCTTTTCGTCGTCGGGCAGCGGCGGCATGTCAGATGGCCCGTCGGCGAAGGTCGCCACCCACGAGAATTCGCCGCCGAAGGCGGAGCGATAGAACTCAAAGGCCTCGCGGCAGTTGTCCTCAAAATGCAGGTACGTGTTCAATTGCATGGTGCGCTCCGTGTCATCGCTTGAGTGAGACGCGCAGTTGGTGAGGGCCTGCGCATTGTTGATTTTATTCGTTCCAGCCAATCGCGACGCTGGTCAACCCCCGGTCTGTTGTTGTCTTGGGGTTGGGCGAGCAGGCTGACCCGTGAATCCCCGGATTATTCGTCGTCCGGATGGGTGGTGATGAAACGTCCCGCCCGCGCCGGGTCGATGTGTGGGGCGCGGACCTCTACCCCGGCCTGTTCCTCCTGCAAGCGGACGGTTACGCTGCTGTCCGACTCGGCCCAACCTCGGTTCATGGCGTGCAAGGCGATCTGCTCGGCGAGGGTGGACATGGGCATCGGCACGTCATATTCCCGCGCCAACTCAGTCGCCAAGGAGATGTCCTTGTAGGCTAGGTTTAGCGCGAAACTGGCCGGCTCAAACTCGCCGCGGAACATGGTGCGCGGCAAACCCTCATGCAGGACGCGCATCCGGCCCAAAGACCCCCGGCGGATGCACTCCCAAAGGGCTTCGGGCTCTACTCCGGCTTTTACTCCCAGCGTGAGACCCTCAGCGATGGCTTGGCGCACGCTGTGGCCGATCATGTTATGCACCAACTTGGCGACGCTGCCCGCGCCGATTTCGCCGGCGTAGAAGACCTTGTCGCCGAAAGCGTCCAGGATTGGCTTGACCCGTTCGAAAATTTCCCGGTCGCCGCCCACCATCACAGCCAAGTTGCCCGACGCCGCTCCAGTTTTGCCCCCGCTGACCGGGGCGTCCAGCACGTGGCAGCCCTTGGCCAGGAACTTGGGGGCGATCTCCCGAATCAACGTTGGCCGGCTGGACGACAGATCAATGTACACGCCGCCGGGCTTTATCCCCTCCAGCACGCCCTCGTTGCCCAAGGCTACCGATTCCACCTCGTACGGTCCGGGCAGGGAGGTAAAGGTAACGTCGCATGAGGCGGCGACTTCGGCCGGGGTATTGGCCAGTCTGGCTCCGCCTTCAAGCAGGGGGAGCGCGGCCTCTTCACGAAGATCGTAAACTGTCATCGGGTAGCCGGCCTTCTGAATGTTGGCCGACATGCCCCCGCCCATGTTGCCCAGCCCAATGAATCCTACGGTTTCCATAACTTGAGGTCACTCCATTCTTCCCGCCGGTGGCGGTTGGCTGCCAACAGTATAACTACCTGCAGACGCCGGCGTCACCGCCGCGCCGTCACCGCCGCGCCGTCACCGTCGATTGAGCAACGCCTGTGGCGGATGGAGAGGATGTGAGTCGTGGCGCCGTGTTTGGAATTGACGCTAGTATGTGGTAGAATCAGCCAGGCTACGGCCAAAATCATCCCAACATCTGAGAGGAGACACCATGGAAGGGAAGGTTCAACTCGAGATCACCTATTGCGTGCCTTGACAGCACCACGCTACCGCCACGTGGATGGCGAACGAATTTTTCCGGGCCTATGGCGGCGACGCTGCCATCACCATCTCCCCTCGCGGCCAGGGCATCATGGAGGTGTTCCTGGATGGCGAGAAGATTTTCGACAAGAAGGCCGAAGGCAACATCTATCCGGACCTGTCGCGCGTACGGAAGATGAAGGAAGTCATCTCCGCCAAGATCGCCAGCGCCGATTTGGCAGTTGCCGCTGACAACTAGCGACGACAGACCTGCCATCCTTTGGGCCGCCGCCTGTCGCACAGGTGGCGGCCTTCTCATTTGTCGATGGCCCTGAACCGCTCGGAATGGATTTGACGGCCAGAGGCCGAACCATGCTTGCGAACCGGATGTGGCGACCTCAATGCCCGGTTGGTTGGTCCAATCGTTTGGCATGGAGGGACGTCCGAATGGCTTCCCTTTCTGGCGGCGGAATTATCGAAAGACAGGAAGCACCCGCCACGGGGATGGCGCGGCGCGGTCGTCGGGTGTGATAAAATTAGTCTGGACTATTGTGACCGGAATTCAATCAATCGCCATGACTCAGATCGACGACGTAAAAAGCAGGCTGGACATCGTCGAGCTGATATCCGGCTACGTGAATCTACAACGGTCCGGCAGCTCCCTAAAGGCCAATTGCCCGTTCCATCAGGAACGCACCCCGTCCTTCTTCGTTTTCCCGGATCGGCAGTCGTGGCGATGTTACGGGGCCTGCGCTGAAGGCGGAGACGCGTTCTCCTTCGTCATGAAGGCAGAGCGGGTCGATTTCCGGGACGCCCTCCAAAGTTTGGCCGCGAGGGTCGGAGTTACGCTTCAAAGCAGCGGAGAATCCGGTGGCGCAGCCCGGCAACTGTTCGAGATCAATGACGCGGCGCGCCTTTTCTTCCAGAATGCGTTGAGTGAACCGCAGGCGGCATCCGTCCGCGACTATCTGGCGCAGCGCGGCGTGAGTGAACGGTCCATCCTTACGTTCGAGCTTGGCTACAGCCCGCCGCGAGGAGATGTGCTGCTGGCCCATTTGAGGCAGGCCGGTTTTGATGATGAGATGATCGCTCGCGCCGGGTTGGCGAGAGAGACCGATGATGGACGATACTACGATCTGTTTCGCGGCCGTTTGATGATCCCCATTCGCGATTGGCAGGCCCGGGTCGCGGGCTTCGGCAGTCGGGCCCTTGACGAGAACGCCACGCCAAAATACCTCAACACACCCCGCACGCCCGTGTTCGACAAATCCAGGATCCTTTACGCGATGAACCTGGCCAAGGAGCCAGTGCGACAGCGCGGCGTCGTCATCGTGGAAGGGTATATGGACGCCTTGATGGCGCACCAACACGGCTATGACAACGTGGTCGCTTCCATGGGCACCGCCCTTACCGAAGGTCAGGTCGCTTTGGTTCGGCGGTTGACCAACAACGTCACGATGGCGCTGGACGGGGACCCGGCCGGCCGCAACGCCACCCTGCGTAGCTTGGAGTCATCGTGGGGCGTGTTCCAGCGGAGGAATTCCCAACCGACCACCGGATCATTGATCCAGCAGCCCGACGCGATGGAACTCCGGGTTGCGGAATTGCCGTCCGGTCAAGACCCGGACGACTATATCCGCGCGGATCCGGCGGCGTGGCCCGTGTTCGTGGAGCAGGCTCAGGAATTGTTCGACTACCTATTGACCACCCTGTCAGCTCGCGCCGACCTGGAAAGCCCGGACGGGCGCTCTTGGGTCGCTAACGTCATGCTCCGGTTCGTGGCGCAAATTCCTGACCCGGTGCGGAGCGATCTTTACCTAGACCGGCTGTCGGCGCGTTTGGGGCTGAACAACGAAACCCTGCGCGCGGCGCTGCGGGAAGTCAGGCGAGAATCAACTGCGGAACGACGCAGCCGCCCGGCCCCGGCCACCGGTGACGGCGCCTCGCCGAGGATGGAACGAGATCATGACGCTGTTGAGGAATCTTTGCTGGCTTTTCTGTTGCAACACGGCAGTGAACCGTCGCATGGCCAGCGATTCCTGCCGTCTCCTGAGTGGTTCAGCCGTTCCGAGAACCGGGAAATATACCGCAGCGTAATTGGCGGCGGGACCGACGCCGAGGCGTCGCTGGCGCCGGAATTGGCTACCCATCTCGATTTCCTAAGATCCAGGGAGCTGAGGCTGTCAACCCCAGTGAAGCGGGAAAACGCCTGGCTGCAAATGAGCCTGGCCCTGGAAAGAGAATACCTGAGCAACGAAGTCAAGCAGCTATCAGGCCTACCGGAGATCATGGAGAACCTACACTCTCCGCTGGCCCAACGGCTGCTCGACAATAGTTGCCGCATCGGTGAAATCGACCGGCTACTCAAGCCGTCGTTGCCGACCACCGCCTAACGGAGGTTCTATGACCATCATAAGCAATCGACGCAACGTCATCGTTGATGAAGACGAGCAGGACTATGACGGCAGCGAACCGATCTCCATTTCGTCGGCCATGGCTACTGACCGGGACCCGGACGAAGAGGAAGAGGCGGTCGACGAGGAAGAGGAAAGCATGGCTCCCGTTGGCGTAGAGGACCAGGACTCGACGGAGGACGAATGGCAAATTCGCCGGGCCGCCGCGGTTCGCACCGTCCTGCCGGAGTTGGATGGTCCGTCGGCGCGCGACATGGAGCGCGAGGAGCGGGACTGGGCGGAAGTCGATACCAACGACAACGCGGATGCCCTGGACGACCCGGTGCGCATGTATCTCCGGGAAATTGGACGGGTTGATCTGCTGACTTCCGCGGACGAACGGCGCCTCGCGCGACAATTGGAGGGACTCAACCACCTACTCCATTTGGAACAGGAGCTCGCCGAACAGGCCGACAGCGACGACGCTCAGATCGAATTCCCGGATGTCCAACAGGAGCCGCCCCTGGAGGCTGCCGCCTGGGAAGCGGCCATGGTGCTACTGGCGCGAATCGCCAACGCGGCGCCTTTGGTGCGTTCGCTTGCCAGATACCTCGGCCTGTATGAGTTCATGACACTATCCGAAGTCAAGGTCTCACCCGAGCTTCGCCAGGCCATCGACGCCGAAGTTGCGCCAGCATTGATCGAACAGGTCGCGCGGGATCTGGACATCACGGAAGAGGTGGCGTATCGGCGCATCGTGCAACTCTCCCTGGATACCTGGGTTCTGCCGCCGGGCGTCGTGGACGCGGTTACCGCGTACGTGCCAATCTGGGCGGAATTGCACCCCGATGGCGTGGGTAGCTGCTACAGTCCTGAACAAGGATTGGACGTGCCTCCACTGTACGCCCACGATGACCATTGTTCATTGCTGCTGTTGTCCCAGCTGCTCCGCGATCCCGGACTGAGCGATGTGGTCGAACGGGAGAATTTCAGCGCCGCGATGCACTTCGACCAAACCAAGCGCGACGGCGAACGCTCCCAGACCCACCTGACCGAGGCCAACCTGCGCCTGGTGGTGAGCGTCGCTAAGAAGTACATCGGTCGGGGCATGGCTCTGCTCGACATGATACAGGAAGGCAACATCGGCCTGATCCGCGCTGTGGAAAAGTTCGATTACCGGAAGGGATACAAGTTCAGCACTTACGCTACATGGTGGATCCGACAAGCAATCACCCGCGCCATCGCCGACCAGGCTCGCACCATACGCATCCCGGTGCACATGGTTGAAACGATCAACAAACTCATGCGGCACCACCGCCGGCTACTACAGGAGAAAGGGCGAGAGCCCACCACGGAAGAGCTGGCAGAAGCCATGGAGATGACGCCGGAAAAGGTGGAGGAAATCCAGAAGATTTCGCAGGAACCCGTTTCACTCGAAACTCCCATCGGTGAAGAGGAGGACTCCTTCCTGGGGGACTTCATTGAAGATCGCACCACGCTGGCTCCGGCCGACGCGGCGTCGGCGCAGTTGCTGCGAGAACAGGTGCAGGAGGTGCTGAACTCCCTGACCGACCGGGAGAGCCGAGTGTTAAAACTCCGTTTCGGCCTGGAAGATGGACGCACCCGCACGCTGGAGGAAGTTGGGCGAGAATTCGGCGTCACTCGGGAACGCATTCGGCAGATCGAAGCCAAGGCCATCCGGAAACTGCGCCATCCCTCTCGCTCCAAGAAACTTCGCGATTACCTGGAATAATCTTCCGGGCCACCTACCCTCTGGCCGAAACCGGGGCGCCAAACGGGGCGAGTCGCCACTCGCCCCGTTTTCATAAAACCGCCAAAGTTGTGCGCCCGTATGTAGGCGAACTGCTGGGATTGGGCGATAAACTCCACCACGAAACCCCAGCGTCCGCTGGGCCAGGGAGGTTACTTTTGGTGGAAGCTATGGAGTTCCCGGTCTGTCAACAATGCAACATCGGCGCATTGGTGCCACTGTCCGACTACGGAGCCCAAGGCGCTCCGGTCCATTACAAAGCGTGGACGTGCATCAACCCCGGTTGCGGTTACAACATCAAAATCCGCAACGGCGACATCTTCGTCAACGAACCCATTCGCTCGGGTCGGCACTAATCCTTGAGGCGCTGTCAGTCCCCGCTTGAAGATCGGGGGAACCGGCGCCCATTTTCGGCAGGCGATTGGGTTTAGGCGCCCTGGCGGGTTCGCCTTTCAACAGCAGGGTATGAAGATGGAAATTGGATTGGACTACATGCAAATGCGCTCGAGGGCGCAATACTACGGTCTGCGCTGGGCCGGGATCGCTTTGTTGGTCGCCGGAGCGCTGCTGTTGGTCGCCGCAATGTCATATTACGGGAACCTGTATTGGCTGCGGTCCAACCTCGATGACTACGTCGCGAAGCTGCCTGGGGCCACACAACTGGCCGCCGCTGAGGCGGCGCCGACGCCGCAGGACGGCGAAATAGTGTCCCAATTGGCGCTGGAACCCGGCGCCTTTGCGGATGCCATGGCTACGTTGGAATTTGCCCCCCTTGCTCAGTCGGACTCCCATCCGTTGGGCACACTGCCGCCCGCCCAACGCGTAATGGTCCCTGAACTGGGCATCAACGTCAAAACGGATCAGTCGACGCTTACGGGCGCTGCAATAGTCGCGCATTCGAACGGTATCGAGTCCGACGGGACGGACCTGTTGCGGGCCAACCCGGGTGAAAGGGGCGCAATGTGGTTCTTTGGGGAAGGCGGCCAAGGGTCCAGCAGTTTCAGCGGATTGACCAAGGCGCCGGAGCTGCTTTCCGAAGGGAAGGACATACTCATTTTCGTCGACAATGGCGCCAGGATCTTTGTCTATGCGGCGACCCATACCGACGTCTTCCGGGCCTCTGACCTGCGCATGAGCGGGGCAGAACGCTCCAGTATTCACCTGACTGTTCCCGTGCCGTCCGGCATTTTCGACCACTTCCTGGTTTTGAGCGGCGAACTGGTCGGGGTCAAGTAGCTTCTCCCCAACACGGGAAACCCATCCTTGGCTTTTCGGGACCGAGGATCAATGCCAGCGGTCTGTCGCCTGGAGACTGGCGTTAGGGGGCTTGGGGTTCTGGGCTGCCCAACAGCGAGAGACGGAGTTGTCGAATGCGGCGCCCGCCCATCTCGAGGACTTCAATTTGCAGGCCATCTTTGGTGATTACGTCGCCAGCGGCGGGCATCCGTCCCAACACCGAATAGACATAGCCGCCGATGGTGTTCACGTCCTGCCCGTTGATGCGGGCGTCGGCGATCCGGTTTACCTCTTCCACCGGCGTGGTGGCGTTCAGGATCCACGAGCCATCCTCTGACAGGATCGGAGCGTCGGGATGGTTGTCGCCGAACTCATCCTCAATTTCGCCGACGATCTCTTCCAGCACGTCCTCAAGGGTGACCAGTCCTTCCACCCCACCGTACTCATCCACCACCACAGCCATCTGTAGCGATTTGGCTCGCATGAGATGGAGGAGGTCGTCCACTGCCATGTTCTCCGCCACGAATTCCGGGTCGCGCATGAGGTCAGCCAGCGAGTTTTGGTTGCCGGAGGAGGTTAGAACCGGGAGAACATCACCGATGTGGACGATGCCGACGACCTCATCCATCGTGGCCCCGTAAACCGGCAGTCGCGTATGTCTGGTTGAAGCGAAGGCCGCCACCGCTTCGCTCAACGAAGACGTTACCGGGATCGCGTCAACGTCCAGACGGGGCACCATGATGTCCTTGACGTCCCGGTCATCCATGCGGCTGATGGACCGAACCATGTCAATGTCTTTTAGGTCCAAGTTCAGGATTTCATCTGCCGTCAGGGGTTGTGGCGGTTGGTGAAATTCCTGGTCTCCGTCGGCTCCATTCACCGGATCGTCTTCAGGCAAGGGGCCGATTTCCCATCCCAGAGAAGAGCCGCTGCCGGCGTCGGCCGTCGGTTTGCGTCCGAACAGCCACCGCTGCGGGTTTGCCACCCGGCGAGCGGCGCTGGGAAAAAGAGTCGACCAGCGTTCGGTCAGCGCCTGAATGAAGACGAGCAAAGCCGCGGTTGCCGCCACCACTACCACCAGGAACAACCAGATGGGCCAATGTGAGACCCATGGGGCGATGGCCGACCCTGCCGAAACGCCGACTGATCCCGAAGCGAGCGCCCTCATCACGCCCAAGCCCGGGGAAGGAGAATACCCAAGCAATTCCACCAGTCCGGGACGCCGCCGGCGTGTAGCGATGGCGATGCTGACCCAACCAAAGATCAGCATCGATAGGGCAAGGAACAATAACGGGGGTAGGCTACTGTCAGTATCCAAGCTGGTGGCCCCTTGTCGGCGCCATCGACGCTAGCGGGAACGGCGCCGGACTCCAACGGGTCAAATTGTCTCCTCGTTTGACGATACCAAGAGTCTAGCAGGAACCCCGGCGACTCGTCCAGCGGTGGGCACGTCGCGATTGACCACCGAACCGGCGCCGGTGAGCGCTTGGGCGCCCACCGTCACCGGGGCGATCAACATGGTGTCGCAACCAATGAATGCTCCATCGCCCACAGTGGTCCGGTGTTTTGAAACGCCATCATAGTTACAGGTGACGACGCCGGCGCCCACATTCACACCCGCTCCGATGTCCGCGTCGCCCAGGTAACAAAAATGTCCCGCCGCGGCAGATGCGCCGACGCGACTGTTTTTGACTTCCACGTAGTTGCCGAGGTGAACCCCCGATTCGATAACCGACTGGGGGCGCAGATGGCTGTATGGCCCAATGCTTACATTGGCTTCCACTGTGGACTCCTCCACCGTGGAAGCCACGATGCTGCAGCGGTCGGCTACGGTGGAATCACGGATCGAAGAATTGGGACCTATCTCGCATCCCTCGCCTATGGCGGTTCGGCCGCGCAACATTGTGTTGGGTTGGATCACGGTGTCGGGGCCGATCACCACGTCGGCGTCGATATATGTGGTGGCTTCATCGATGATGGTGACGCCCTCCAGCATCCAACGGGAATTGATTCGGTCCCGCAGGACCACCGAAGCCCCGGCCAACTGCTGGCGGTCGTTTACTCCTATGGCTTCGTCAGCATACGCAAATGGGGCCGCCACCACTTCGTCACCGAGGCTGGCCGCCATGGCGGCCAACGATGTCAGGTAAAACTCGCCAGACTCTGATCGGGGCGCTTGGGCGACTTTTTCTGCCAACCACTGTCCGTCGAAACAATACACACCGGTGTTGACCTCCTCTGGCTGGTGCGGGGACGCCGCGCAGTCCAAATCGCGAGCCTCCACGATCGCCGACACCGGCCCCGGCAACCTCGTGTCGCCAGAGATGGACCGCTGAACCCGGCCGAGGTCCGGCAAAAACGCGTCGTTTGCGGTGAGTATGGTCATGCGGCGGTTGGTCCCGGACTCGTGCTCGTTCATCAACTGGCGAATGGATCGTTCCCGCACCAACGGCGTGTCTGCGGCCATCACCATGACCATGTCGGGCGCCTGGTCCAGCGCCGACAATCCACAAGATACCGCGTCTGCCGTCCCGTTGGGCGTGGGTTGCACTGCGTATTCGACGCCCTCTCCCAGCGCCGCGGCGATGCTGTCTAGGTTGTTCGGGGAGGCAACCACCACGATATTGCCAATGCCGCATCGGGTCATCAGCTCCACTGAATATCTGATCAGCTCCTTGCCTGCGACCTGATGCAATGGCTTGGGAAGGCGAGACCGCATCCGGCTGCCGTTTCCCGCCGCCAGGATGATGCCAAGGCTGTCGGTTCGTGACTGGGTTTCGCCCATGATGTTCCTCCCTCACCGGTAACGCGCGACGTTGCTGCGCCGATTATAGCAAGCGAGCTTGATGGCAAGTCTCGCTTGCCGTTTCGGTGGCGCCCGGATTCCGTGGCGACGCTCATCTTTATCGGGGTTGCGAAATTCCGCAACGGGAGGAGCAGCGACGAAACGATAATCTGGCGCCGAAGCTAATGGTCGTCGTGGGCGGGGCGGATTTGCGTTGGCTGCGATCAACCACGTGGCGGCTCTTCATCGGCAACGTGAACTGGAGGCTTGTTGTCATGCGATGGATTAATACTTTGCTGGTTGTAGGATCCTTCAACTGCGCCACGCTGGAGGCGAACCAACAATGCGTGAGATGGCGGCGCCTCCGTTGTAGTCCGCGCATAAGGGCGATGGTGTATCGCGGATGTGTTTGGAATTGAAGAGCCGCCCTCGGGCGGGAGGGTTTTGATCTGGCTATCGGGAGATCGGATTGGTCGCCGCCGCTCTGACACAGGCCGACCGGGTTCACGTGAGATCAGCGGGGTGATTTGCGGAATTCGTAGCGGTTGGCTATCGGCATTGATAATGTGGCGGGCGGCTCAGTATAGAACAAAACGACATTGACCCGTAACGCCGTGATTGCTAGAATTTGGCAAACCAAAAAATGATGCCGCCGGGGAGGCTCCCCGATCGGTTTTGTCGGCCGCGCGTGTCAACGGGAGGAACGCCATGGTTACCACGTTCAACGAGAACCTGTTTTCGCCTGAAGTGATCCAGGATCCCTACACTTATTTTGGGCAAATGCGGGAACAGGATCCGGTCCACTGGAATGACCCGTACAAGCTGTGGGTCATCACCAAGTACAAGGACTTGGTTTGGGTGACGCGCCGGCCAGAGGCGTTCTCCTCTGAGGTGTTCCACCGGGACCCGCTGCCCCCGTATCCATCGATCGACGAGTCCGATATGGGGCTCTACGAGGACGTGCGGAACTTCTTCAGCCAGTGGTTCATTCAGACCGACCGCCGCGCCGTCAGCGCCCACAAGGACATCGCTGAGCATGGCGGTCCCGATCATACCGATATGCGCAAGGTCATTCATGGCTATTTCACGCCCAAGGCCATGGAGCTGTGGCGACCGTTGGTTCAGTCTGCCATCAAGCAGTTGCTGGACGAGGCCGAGGACCGCGGCAGCATGGACGTGATGCGCGACTACGCGACCCCTCTGCCGCTCTTGGTCATCGCGGCCATGATGGGCATCGAGACCTACGATCGCCAGTTCATCCGTTCCTTGGCGGAGAAGCTGCTGTTCATTGGTCGGGGCAACGCGGACCGGATGCAGCCGCTGTCTGAAGGCATCACCGAGTTGCAGGATTACCTGCGCCCCATGGTGAAAGAGCGCCTGAAGAACCCCAACGGCGACCTGCTGGACAAGATGACTGACGCCGCTCGCACCACCAACGCGGCGGGCAAGCAGATCATGGACGAGGAACAGGTCGTCGCCAACGCCATCCTGCTCCTGTTGGCCGGGCACGAGACCACCATCAACTTGATCTGCAATGGCACTCGCGCATTCATGACGCATCCCGACCAGTGGGAACTGTTCAAGAGCGATCCTGCCGAAAGGATGATCCGCGCCACCGAGGAGTGTCTGCGATTCGATGCGCCGGTCAAATCCATCACCCGGATCGCGGGCGAAGACGTGGAGTTGGGCGGCAAAACCATCCAGAAAGATGAACGGATGCGGTGGTTTGTCACGTCCGCCAACCGCGACCCGGAGGTGTTTGATAGGCCCGATGATTTTGACATCGAGCGCTATCCCAACCCACACGTGGCATTCGGCAGCGGGATCCATCACTGTTTGGGCGCCACTCTGGCTCGTTTGGAAGGCCAGGAAGCGTTCAAAGCCATCGCGGAACGGTTCCCCAACCTCAACATGAACTGCGATCCCGATGACCTCACCTACACCTCCAGCATCACATTCCGCACGCTGGAGCGGCTGCCGGTGAACTTGTCGTAGATCGCCGTTCGCGTCAGCGCAAACTTGGGACAGGGGTGGGCAGCGGGCCCACCCCTGTCCGCACGGCCGACTGTCCGCATGGCCGACGCGCCTCAGTTCACACGCCACGCCAACTTGGTCGCCACCGGATCAAACTCCTCCGCGACTTTGGATGGGGATGCCCTGTTGGCGGTAAACTTTGATACGCGCATCGAGATTCTGGCTTGTTGACCGCTTTGTGTAGTGGAGGGGCGTCAAGCTTGATTCTCGCTAATGCGGTGTATTGCGCCGCAAAATCGTTTATAATCCTGCAACCCATAAGGCCGGCGCTCCGCTATCCGGCCGAACCAACACGTCCAAGCCGGAGGTTTCCACCAATGGTCAGCACATTCAATGACAACCCGTTTTCGCTAGAAGCCATTTACCAGCCATACGACTTCTACAATCGGTTGCGCGACCATCAACCGGTTTACTACAACGAGGAGTTCGAGGTTTGGATGATAACCTCGTGGGAACACCTGGTGTGGGTGACTCGCCATCCCGAGGCCTTCTCTTCCAGCGTTTACGCTCGCGACCCTCGCGCTCCGAACCCACCGATCGATGAAGACGACATGGAGCTCTACAACTTCATCAAGAAGTGGCAGGTTTCCCGTTTCATCCAGCACGACCAGCGGCGCTACAACACCGGAATCAGCGGAGCCGACCATGTTGACATGCGGCGGGTGATGCACGGTTACTTCACTCCCAAGAGCATCGAGATGTGGCGTCCGCTGGTGCAGTCCGCCATTGACGAATTGCTGGAGGCGGTGGAGGAAAATGGTCGCATGGACGTGATGGCGGACTTGGCGACCCCGTTGCCTCTGCTGGTTATCGCCCGCATGTTGGGGATTCCTGACAGCGAGCGTCCCCGGCTGCGGGAATTGGCCAAGGACCTGCGGTTCCTGAACCGCGAGGGCCCGGACCGGATGCGTCCACTGAGCCAAGCCGTGCAGAATCTGCAAGATTTCATCGCCCCCATGGTGGAAGACCGGATACAGAACCCCGAGAAGTTCGACTCTTTGGACCTGATGTCCGTGGTGTGCGAAGGCGAGCGCAAGGGCGTGTTCAACCGCGAAATGACCGTCAACAACATCATGCTGCTCCTGTCTGCAGGCCATGAAACCACCATCAACCTCATTTGCAACGGGACCCTGGCGTTCACCCAACATCCGGACCAGTGGGCCATCCTGAAATCCGACCCAGAGAGCAAGACCGTGCGCGCCACCGAAGAGTGTTTGCGGTACGACTCTCCGGTGCGTTCCATCCAGCGCATCGCCATGGACGATATCGAGCTGAATGGCCAGCAAATCAAAAAGGATGACCGGGTGCGCTGGTTCATCCCCGGCGCCAACCGGGACCCCAAGGTCTTCGACCGGGCGGATGACTTCGACATTGAACGCTACCCCAACCAACATGTGGCGTTCGGAAGCGGAATCCATCACTGTTTGGGCGCTACCCTGGCCCGGTTGGAGGGACAAGAAATCTTCCGTAATCTGGCCAACCGCTTCGACAGTATCGAGCTGGAAATCCCGGTGGAGCAGGTCGAATACGACCGCGTGCTGACCTTCCGCGCCGTGGAGAGCCTTCCCGTCACGGTTACCAGAGCCAAATAGTTGCCCACATACGGAAACGAATCGGGCCCATCGCTTCTCGTAGGCGGTGGGCCAAATGTATCTGCAAACTTGTACGGTTTGAATTGTTTCAAATCCTGTGATAATTTTATCCGGCGCCGATTCGCAACCATAGAGGGTTCGCCATGTCCCCCACGCTTCACGACGATCTCTTTGCGCAGGATGTGATCCGAGACCCCTACGCCTACTTTGGCGCCCTCAGATCCGAAAAACCCGTTCACTGGAATGAACTTTTCCGCATGTGGGTGGTGAACGGTTACGAACGATTGACTTGGGCAGCCCGACGCCCCGAGCTCTTTTCTTCAGAAGTCGCTCTGCGCGACAGTCGCCCGCCCGCTCCCACGATCCCGGAAGAAGATATGGAATTGCTGGCGGCGGTTCGTTCGTGGATGGCCGATCGCTTCACCCAGAATGACGGCGCCAAACACAAGGAAAAACGGAAGGTTGTGCACGGGTACTTCACCCCGAAAGCCATGGAAACCTGGCGCCCGCTGGTGCGTCAGACGGTAAACGACCTGTTGGACGAATTGCAGGGAGCCGGCCGAATGGACGCGATGCGCGACTTCGCCACCCCGCTCACCTATAGCATCATCGCCGGCTTGATGGACATTCCGCCCAGCGACCGGAGCTTCGTTAAGGAACTGTGCGGAAACATGTGCGGACTCGATAGCAACGATCCTAATCGGATCCGCGATTATGCCGCTGGGGTGCAGGCCGTAACCGATTATCTAGTGCCCATCGTGGCTGAACGGGTTCGCGAACCCGGCGACGATCTGCTCTCGGTCATCTGCCAAGGAGAAATCTCGGGAGCTTACACCCGAGACGAAGTCCTCGCTAATTCCTTGCTCCTGCTGGTTGCGGGTCACGAAACCACCAACGACCTGATTGCCAACGGAATCCTGGCGTTTTCCCAATGGCCTGACCAATTCGACCTGCTGCGCGCCGATCCCGATCGCCACATGGTCAACGCGGTGGAAGAAGCGCTGCGTTACGACTCGCCGCTCAAGTCAATTCAACGGGTGGCCACGCAGGATGTCGACATGGGCGACGGGCACATCGTGGCTAAGGATGACCGTGTTCGTTGGGTCATTTCGTCTGCTAACCGGGATCCTGCGGTGTTCAAAAACCCTGATGATCTGGACATCACCCGCGACCCGAATCCACACTTGGCGTTTGGCAGTGGCGTGCATCATTGCCTGGGCGCCACGCTGGCCAGGCTGGAAGGACAGGAGGCGTTCGCCGAATTGTCCCGTCGCTTCGCGGGCTTTGAATTGGAAGTCGACCCCGATCAGCTGGAATACCTGCCCAGCGTCGGACAGCGCACCCTTTTGAATCTCCCCGTCAGCTTGCGGTAACGTCGAACCAAAGCTGTCGCTCTTGGCATTTGAATGCGCGTTCCCAACACGCCCTGAGGAGGATCCCCAATGGCTAGGCAATTGAAGATTACCGTGGACTACAACGTCTGCGTGGGTAACGCCATGTGCGAAACCTTCGCCATGAACACGTTCGGCCTCAATGAAGACCGGCAATCCTACGTCAAAGACGCTGCTGGAGACCCCGAAGAGACCATCATCGAGGCCGCCGAAAACTGCCCGGTAACCGCGATCACTGTAGAGGACGCTGAAACTGGGGAGATCTTGTTCCCGTAAACCACAGTCGGCGCTCTGATCCAACTGGGGCGGGTCTCAAACCCGCCCCGTGGATTTGCCGATGACCTCTTCACCGAAGCGGCGGATGATTTTGCTCGGGTCGTGACCTACGGCCATGACTTGCAACACGTCCACTCCCGCGGACTCGATCCGAGACACCTTGGCCCTACATTCTTCCGGTGTTCCAGCCACGGCGAAGCGGTCGGCCAGGTAACCAGTGACGCCAAACTGATCAGTGATGGCTGCGTTGCGGGTATCGCCCACCAGCTCGTGCTCTGAGGGAACGTATTCCCCCTGTATCGCCATCATCGCCTCGTGCAGTTCCTCAGGAACATGCTTGCCTTCCAATGTAAAACGAAAGGCGTGATGAGCGCTGGCGGCCAGAGCCATCTTGATTTCGTCGACGGCGGCGTCATGATTGTCTTCAATATTGCATTTGGCAAAGGCCCAAATCTCCGTGGAGCCGACCGGTTTGCCCCCGTTCCGCTCGCCAGCTCGCACGTGCGCCACAGTATCTTCCAGTATTTCCGGGGTCAAACCGGTGTGAATCATTACCCGGTCGGCGATTTCGCCCGCGATCCGCAATGTGCGCGGCCCCTCGGCGGACATCATGATGGGAACCGGGTCATTGCTCCAGGTGACGTATCCCTGGCGGCCCAGATAGTGGGCGGTTTCACCGGCCAGCATGGTTCGCACGGCGCCGATGTATTCGCGAAGCGCCGCCAAACGCGCCGGCCGAAGTCCCAAGTTCAAGATGGCTGAGTCGCCCGTGCCGATTCCCAGATATGCCCGTCCGCGGGACAACTCCTGCAGTGATGCGACGGCCGAGGCCATTACTGCAGGGTGCCGGGTGATGGGATTGGTGACGCATGGCCCCAGGTGCACTCGTTCGGACTCCATGGCCGCAATGGTCAACGAAACGAAGAGCTCACGGAACAAGGATTGCGAATCGGCAACGCCGATATAGTGGAAGCCGACCGCCTCAGCCAGCCGAACGTGCTCCCGGAAGGCATCAAGCGAGGTAGGGAGCAGGTTTACACCAAATTTCATAGGCCAGGCGCTCTCTCCTGATCTGCGATCAATGTGCGAATGACGGGTGGTGTCATGGCTCTACCCTCCGCCGGTCCACGTTTGGGTGCGGGCCATATCGATCGTGGTCTGCACTGTCAGGTTATGGCCGGCTTGGCCCTGTGAACGAGCCAACTCGCGGCGATGTCGCATCAGTTCGGTGTCGACGTGCAGGCCACTCTCCGGCAATTTGTAGGGGCGCCGCGCCAAGCGACGCGCGCTCTGCAGCATTGTGGCGAAAATCTTCAAGAGGGCGTCCCTTCAGCTGTATCGAAGCCGAGGCCCAACGGTCGCTTGGTAACCCTCGAAATTTCGGCGGGTTTCGGGGATGCTGTCACCACCGAATTTTTCCATGAAGGCGTCGGCCAGAACGAGGGCCAGCATAGCCTCGCCGATGACTCCGGCCGGGGGAGCCTGGCATACGTCGCTACGCTCGAAATGGGCCTGCACGGGCTCGCCGGTGTCCAAATCAACGGAGGGCAGCGGGTTGTGCAGTGTGGCAATTGGCTTGATGACGAATCTGGCCACCAGTGGGGGTCCGCTGGTCATTCCGCCCTCCGTGCCGCCAGCGCGATTGGTTCGGCGTTGCCAGGGTTGATCAGGGTCTGTTACCGGCTCGATGACGTCCTGAAACTCGGAACCCCACGCGTCCATCAGATCCCAACCGGGGCCGATGCTGACGGCTTTGACAGCGTTGATGCTCATGAGGGCCTGAGCGATTTTCGCATCGATCTTGCGGTCCCAGTGGACGTGCGAACCCAAGCCGATGGGTACGTTTTCGGCGATCACCTCGACGGCGCCGCCCACGGTATCCCCCGCTTCCCGGGCGGCGTCCACTTCTGCCATCATTTTCACCGCGGCTTCAGGGTCGGCGCAGTGAACGGGAGACTCCTCGACCGCATCCCAGTCGATAGCGTCGTGATCTGGAGGATTGGCGTGTACGCGGCCAATGGAGACTACGTGGCTGCGGAGAACGATACCGAATTCCTCCAGCAGGCGCATCGCAACGGCTCCGGCGGCCACGCGACCGGCGGTTTCTCGAGCCGAGGCGCGCTCCAGTGAATTGCGAACATCATGGAAACCGTATTTCATGGCGCCGGGAAGATCGGCATGTCCGGGCCGAATACGGGTTACCCGCCGATTGCGGCCTTCTTGGGACGGATTTTCGATGTGCTCGACCGCCATGGCTTCCTGCCAGTTGACCCAATCGCGATTCTCCAAGAGCATACCGATGGGGCTGCCCAGGGTGTAGCCGTGCCGGACGCCAGTCTGGATGTGGGCGTGGTCGCGCTCGATCTGCTGCCGTCCGCCACGTCCGTAGCCCCGTTGCCTCCGAGCCAAATGCCTGGCGATGTACGCTTCGTCCAGCGGCAGATAGGCGGGGATTCCTTCCACGATTATCATCAGGCCCTGCCCGTGGGATTCGCCCGCGGTGAACCATCTAATCATTGGCGTGTTCCTCCTGTGGGAACCGAATGGCGCCAACCGCGAGGGGTTGGCTATGGGACGCCACCAAACCAACTCGAAATTACTGTGAGGCTTCGCGTTGGCGCATTGCTGTCATGGCCGCCTCCATCATTGCCTCTACAGGAGCCGGCCGTTCCAGCCAAATTTCAAACGAAGCCGCGCCTTGGTACACCAGCATAGTGATTCCCCCAAGATCGGATGCGCCAGCCCAATTGGCCTCACGGAGCAGCGGTGTCAGCGTGGGATTATACACCAGGTCATAGACCAAGGCTGTAGCCGGTATTTGGTCCCAACGCAATGGCGTCGCGGCGTCGTCCGGTCCGTGGGTCATGCCCAGGGATGTGCAGTTGACGATCAGGTCCGCCGACCCGGCGGCGTCGCCGAGACTATCAGTTGCCAGCCCCACGGCTTGAGCTTCCACACTCCGGGACCGGGCCAAGTCCGCCAGGGATTGGGCTCGCGCCAGAGTGCGATTGGCGATGGTCAGCGACCCTACGCCCGCGCGGAGCAGCGCCTGAACTACGCCGCGGGCGGACCCGCCGGCTCCAAGAATCAGGACCCTCTTGCCCGCAGGCTCCAGACCTCCCGACTCGCGCAACGCTCTCAGGAACCCGTAGCCGTCGGTGTTGTAGCCGGCGAGATGGCCATCACGGTTGACGATGGTGTTGACTGCGCCCGCCTCCGCCGCCCATTCGTCGATTTCGTCAAGGAAGGGCATAACCGCTTCCTTGTACGGAACAGTTACGTTGATGCCAGTCACGGCTTCCGAGCGTAGGGCGTTTACAAACTCCGCCACGTCGTTCGGTTCGACCTCATAAGCCCGGTACTGGGCGTTGATGCCCAAACTGTCCAACGCGGCCTGTTGGAATGCTGGCGATATGGAATGTCCGATTGGACGCCCAATTATCCCCAAAGAGGAGTTGATGGTCATGTGATTCCGGGTTATCCGGTGACGGACAAGTTCCTGATTTCCCGACATCCGCTGAACGTGGTAGGCGTGTCCATCCCAGAATCGGCGTCTCCGACGAACAGATCGAACACCATGCCAAAATGGCTTATGACCAGCACGTATTTGCCGTCAGCCGTAGTTGTGCCTTCCACGGTGATGTTCTCCGTTTGGCTCTTGGCGAACACCGGCGTTCCTTCCGCCGGAGCAACGTTTCCTACCGTTACTGTTCCGGCAATAAAGCACGGCCGGCCACTGGACGGAGTGGCAGTAGGCGAGGGAGTATCGGTCGGGACCGCCGGAATCGGCGTAGCGGTGGGATCGACGGGCGCCGTCGGCTCTGCCGGCATGGCTGTAGGCTCAGGTTGTGTTTCCGGCGTCGGCGTAGCCGCCATCGCTGTTGGTTGGTCGGCGGCGGCGACCATCGCGGCAACGGTCGCGGCCAGGTCGGGAGTTGGAGCGACCGTGGGCTCCGTGGTGGCCGTTGGTTCGGAAATCGGCGTTTCGGTGGGTGTCGCCGCTCTGACGGCCGCGTCAATGGTCGCTTGGATGTCCGTGGTTGGTTCGGGCTCGGACCCTTGCCCGCAACCCGCAATGGCGCCAAGCATAACGGCGGCGGCGAAAATTCCTGCGATCAGTCGGGTATTCCTGCGTTTCATTTGAGGAGCTCCTAAGAACAAGCGACAATCGTCCAATACTTAGATTGTGCCAAAAAATCGCCTAATGCGCGCTGAAATTGACGTACTGATTCTCGCGACTTTCGGTCGCGTGTCCAGCAACCCATCGCTCAGGAGGGGAGTTGGGCGATGATAGCCTCGATGCGTTCTCTCTGCTCGGTCAGGTTCTGCCGCCTTTCCCGTTCCTTTGCGACTACTTCGGGTTTGGCCTTCGACGTGAAATTCGGGTTGGAGAGCAACTGCTCGACGCGTTCCTGGTTGCGGCGGGTATCTTCCAGTTCCTGTTCCAAACGTTGGATTTCGGCGTCCATATCCACGATTCCGGCGAGCGGCAGGCGCACCACCAGCGGGTTGACCACTAGGGTGACCCCAGCCGCCGATTGATCTTCCGGTGAAGTAGCCGCGTCGTCTTCATTCGCATGTACCAGTCGCAGGGGTTCTAACCGGGCGAGCGCGCTGATCACTTCACGTTCATCTTCTATGGCGGCTTCCAATCCGTTGGTTTCAATAACCGCTTCCAATTTCTGCGCCGCCGGTATGCGCAACTGGGCGCGCGCGTTGCGAACTGCGCGGATTGCTTGCATGACCACCTCCATCTCGGATTCGGCATCCAGAGCCATGCGGACAACAGAAATCTGCGGGTATTCCGCAATCATGACGGAACCGTGCGCGCCAGAAGCCGGGACCGGTAGCCGAGCCACCAGGTTTTGCCAGATTTCTTCGGTCACGAAGGGCATGAACGGGTGCAGCAAACGCAATGAACGTTCCAGCACGTGGACCAAGGTCACGGCGGCCGCGGCGTCGCCCTCTCGTAACCTGACCTTGGCCATTTCGATATACCAATCGCAGAAATCGTTCCACACGAAGTCGTAAAGCTTTTGTTGCGCTTCGCCCAGCTCAAATTCAGCCATCAAAGCGTTTACCGATTCGGTGAGCGCATCCAAACGCCCGATTATCCATCGGTCCTCGCGGCGATCCGGGGTGAATAAGTCATGCCAACCATCGAGGTCATCCCTACCTTCAATTGCGGTGATCACGAATCGAGCGGCATTCCAGATCTTGTTGGCGAAGTTCCGGGCCGATTCCAGTTTTTCGCTGCTCAGTCTCAGATTGTTTCCGGGAGCAGTTCCAGTCGTCAGGGCAAAGCGCAGAGCGTCGGTGCCGTATTGTTCCAGCAGATCCAACGGGTCTAGGGTATTGCCCCGGGTCTTGCTCATCTTTTGGCCCTGGGCGTCAAGCACCATTCCGTGCAGGTACACGGACCGGAATGGGATTTCGCCGGTGTTTTCGATGCCCAGCATGATCATGCGGGCGACCCAGAAGAACAGGATGTCGTAGCCGGTCTCCATGACGGCGTTGGGGTAGAATTCCTTCAGGTCGTCGGCATCGGGTTCTGGCCATCCCAACGTGGAATGGGGCCACAACCCACTGCTGAACCAGGTGTCGAGAACGTCGGTTTCCTGTTGGAGGTTGGCGCTGTCGCAGGTTCCGCACGCGGTCGGGTCTTCTATGTGAGCGGAGAATGCCCCACAGTCGGCGCAATACCAAACCGGGATCCGGTGGCCCCACCATAGTTGGCGGCTGATGCACCAATCCCGGATGTTCTCCAGCCAGTTCAGGTAAACCCGGGTGAAACGTTCCGGCACGATTTCAATGTCGCCGTTGGCCACGGCGGCGTGAGCGCGGCCGGCGATGCTGTCCGGGTCCGTGTGCTGCCCAACGTTTAGAAACCACTGCATACTGATCAGGGGTTCCACCACCTCGCTGCAGCGCTGGCACTGTCCTACTGAGTGATGGTAGTCCTCAACCTGCTGTAGGAGTCCAAGCCTGTCCAATTCTTCCGCGATTGCCGTTCTGGCGGCGAATCGGTCCATTCCCGCGTAGCGCGGCCCGGCTTCGTTGGTCAGGCAACCATCAAACCCAATGACGTTCAAAATAGGGAGACCGTGGCGTTCGCCAATCTCAAAGTCCACCAAGTCATGGCCGGGGGTTACTTTCAATGCTCCGGTGCCGAACTCCATCTCGATGGCGTAGTCACCGACCACCGGAATTTCGCGACCCATTATCGGCAACGTTGCCATCCTGCCGATCAGGCTCCGGTAACGCTCGTCATCAGGATGCACCGCGACGCCAGTGTCGCCCAGCATTGATTCAGGGCGGGTGGTGGCAACGGTAACGTATTCGTCTAGGTTGTCGGCCATTGGGTAACGAATGTAGTACAGCTTGCCATCTTGTTCCTCGTAATCGACTTCCAAGTCAGACAAAGCGGTAGCGCACCTGGGGCACCAATTGATGATGCGTTCGTGTCGGTAGATCAGACCTTTGTTGAAAAGATTGACGAACGTGGTTCTCACCGCCCGAACTGGGCCCGGGTCCAAGGTGAACCGGAGGCGCGACCAATCACAAGAAACGCCGAGTCGACGGTGTTGTTCGTCGATGGTATTCCCGTATTGTTCCACCCATTCCCAGACCCGCAGCTCGAAGGCGTCGCGACCCAAATCTTGCCGGTTCAAGCCCTGTTGGGCTAGAGCTCGCTCCACCACCCATTGGGTGGCGATTCCGGCGTGGTCTTTGCCGGGCAGCCAAAGAGTTGGATCTCCGCACATCCGGCGCCAGCGGATCAGGGCGTCCTGCAAGCTGGCGCCCAAGGCATGGCCCAAATGCAACTCGCCCGTCACGTTGGGCGGAGGCATGACGATGCAAAAAGGTTGGCCCGAGGCGTCGGCGTTAGGTTCAAAGTAACCTGAATCCCACCAATCTTGATAGATGCGTCGTTCCACGGCGCCCGCTTCGTAAGCGCGCGGTATCGCATTGGCAGGCTGAGTCATTGCGCCATCCCCAAGGGGCCCACCGGAGTTGACGGGAACAGTCGATTCCAGTCGGCGTTTGATGTTGTCAAGAATTCACCAAAAAATGCTAACATCGTTCCCGCCGGGTTGTCCATAAGCGTCAGACCCGCGAACTCGCCGAGCCAGGTTCCTAGATCTCGGTTTGGTCGCCAACCAATTGAGGTCACTTGATGTGCCTTCGCGCTCTGGATGTAGGCCAGGTTGAGAGCGAAATCGGCCAATGGGCGGCGGTTCCGCGGTTGGCCGATTTGGCAATTTGCGTCGACGATGCGCGTTCCAACTGTCACCATTTGCGGCGAGGGCTATTTTGGCGGTTGCAATTTGAGCCCGTTATAAGTATTATTAGTCAGGCGAATTGTGAAACGCCCGACGCCGCAGCGGGGTGGGCTTCGCTGAGGGTAGCGTATTCGCAGTTGCGCGTAGCAAGTGTAAGGAGCAACATAACCGATGGTAGCCCAGGATCCGTACGCAGTCACCGATATGTCAGAATTGCCCGAATCGGCGTTCTCGCCCAGGGAATACCGGAGAGGCGATTTGGTGACCGGGGAAATCGTGCGCATTGATGAAGAAGGCATGGTCATCAGCGCCGGCCTCAAAACCGAGGGAATCGTCCCGCCCCAGGAAATGCGGACTCTGACCGACGAGAAGCGCGAACAAATGATTCCCGGCACGCGCGTCATGGTGATCCACGTCAACAACCGAGGCCCCGGCGGCATGGCCGTCTTTTCCTACGACCAAGCTCAGGAAAAGCAGGTTTGGGAAGACCTTATCGACCTGCACCAGAATGATGCCGAACTGTCGGCCAAGGTTGTTCAGCACAACAAGGGCGGCTTGGTCGTGGATTGGAACGGCATCCGGGGCTTCGTTCCATTCTCCCAGATGGCGCCGGTGCCAAAGGAAGGGCGAATCGAACACCTGGAGGCCAGGCTTGGAGAGGAAGCCAGATTCAATATCTTGGAACTGGATTCTCAACGGGAGAAGCTGGTATTGACTGAGCGGCGCATTTGGCGCCAATTGCGCAATGCGGCAAAAGAACGCCTGCTGGAAGAACTTCAAGAAGGCCAGATCGTTCAGGGTACCGTGCGCTCCATGCGCGGCTTTGGCGCTTTTGTGGATCTTGGAGATGCCGAAGGTCTGGTTCCGATTTCCGAACTGTCCTGGTCCATGGTCAAGTCCCCCGAGGAAGTTGTCAGCATTGGCGACAACCTAACCTTGAAAGTCCTACGCGTCGACCGGGAAAACAGCAAGATTTCCCTCAGTCTAAAGCGAACCCAGCCCGAACCTTGGGATTCGGTGCCGGAACGCTATCATGTGGGAGACGTCGTTGACGGCACCGTCACCCGTCTCATGGATTTCGGAGCGTTCGTAAAGCTGGAAGACTGGGTGGAGGGTCTGGTGCATATCTCCGAATTGTCCGCCAGGCGGATGGAACACCCCAAGGAAATCGTCTACCAGGGCCAACAAATCAAGGTTCAGATTTTGAGCATCGACACCGAAAGGAAGCGCATGAGCCTCAGTTATCGGCGAGTTTACGGCCTTTAGTCCGCTCCTCAGGAAATTGGCAATGCGCCCGGGAGCCACCAATCGGTGGCTCCTGTTTTTTGCTCAGGCGCTCGTCGCTGGGGTTCGGCCGGTCAGAGATGGCAGGGGAATGTGGCCAGCGCCGGTAAGGCAATCCATGGCATCGTGCTCTCCAGAACCGTACAGTTCCCGCAACCGTTCCAGGCCCCGGCGGGTGTCGCTCGCCACTCGGGCCGGATGGGATTTGCTCACCCGTCGTTTGAATAGCCAATACGTGAATTCATGCCACTGGGTCAGAGAAAGCGATTCCGGTGGGGTATCCTGCTTGCCTTCGTCGGTGGCAAAGAATTCTGCCAGCAAGCCGCTCTGGGTGTCGCCGTACAGATGGCGATACGCCTCTTGAATGACCTGGTCGCCATCCTGGTAACATCGAGCCAGCCGGTTTTTCCGGATGGATTCCTCGGCCACCAATTGGAGAGTCTCTTCGACGACGATCCCATACCGGAAATTTAGCAACGCGGTGTAGCGGTAAGAGCCAATCAGATCACGTAGCCGTTCTGGGGTGATCCGTTCCGGCCATTGACCACGAAATAGAAGGGATTGCAATTCAGAATGCGGAACGACGTCCGGAATCTCCAAGCACAAACGCTGCGCCAGGGTCAACCCATCGAGCGCTTCGCCTCCGATGATGTAGTGCCAAACTCGCCCGGCGACGTGTTCACGGGTTATGGTCCACTGACCCATGGCCCTCAGCACCGCTAGATGCCAGGCTTCTTCCCGGCCGGCCCGCTGTTTGAGTGTGGCAATGACGCCCCGGTGAAGCGAATCCAGATTCGCCTGGTTGCCGGTGGGATTCGCGGGGCGGACTCCTGACTCGTGGTTTAGAGTGTAAAGACTCGCAGCAGTCATCGTGAGGATTCGGCGGGCCTGCTTCCGACCATGGCATCGAATTGCGCGGCTCGTTCTCGCTTGGGAGTGCGGAGCCATTCCAAAAACGCGGCGGCCGGATAGGCGTTAATCACGTGTTCCGGGCCGCACCACGCGCGGCGGGCCACAGCCACGCCGTACCGCTGGTTTTGCAAACCGTCCACGTGGTGTGAATCGGTGTTGATGACCAACGGTACTCCCAACTCCCGGGCTCGGGCGGCGTGCGTGTCCTTGAGATCGAGGCGATCCGGGGCGGCGTTGATTTCCATGGCCGTTCCGGTGGCGCGCGCGGTTTGCAGGAGGGTTTCGATGTCAAAGTCAACGGGGTCGCGGCGGCCCAACAATCGCGTTGATGCATGGCCGATGGCGCTCACGTAGGGGCTTTCCATTGCGCGAACTATCCGTCGAGTCATCGTCTCCCGATCTTGGCTCATGGCGTTGTGCACCGAGGCGATTACCCAGTCCAGCATGGCCAGTACATCGTCCGGAAAATCCATAGCGCCGTCGGCTCGAATGTCCACCTCAGACCCACATAGAATCGTCATGTGGTAGTGATCCTGCAAACCTTTCAACACCTCGATTTGACGGGCCAACCGGTCGGGTGTAAGGCCGTTAGCGACCCCTAATCCCTGCGAGTGGTCAGTCAACGCCATGTAGTCGTAGCCCATGGCGGCCACGGCGGCGATCATTTCTTCCAGCGGGTATTTGCCGTCGCTCCAGTCGCTGTGCAAGTGCAGGTCGCCCTTCAGATCGGCCACGGTTAGAAGGTGAGGCAGTTCGCCCGCGCGGGCGGCGGCCAACTCGCCGGTTCCTCGTCGCAATTCCGGGGCGATCCAGGGCAACCCCAACCGTTCGTAGAAAGCCGTTTCCTCAGAAAATCTCTCGACCACCCCGGATTCAATGCTGGTGATCCCATATTCGTTCAGCGACAAGCCCTGGCGGTTCGCGAAGTCTCGCAGCTGGATATTGTGCTGCCGGCTACCTGTGAAATACTGGAGCATCGCGCCCAGCCCATTCGGTTCTGCGGTACGCAGGTCGATCTGTATGCCTGGTTCCACCACCACCGAGGTTTTGGAATCTCCCTGCACCAGCGTTTCTCGCACTGAAGGCAACCCGGCCAATGCCAATCCGGTTTCAACTGGGTTCTCGGAAATCGCGATTAGGTCTAGGTCTCCGATGGTTTCCTCCCACCGGCGCAGGGATCCCGCAGGAGTCAGGCTCACCAACCCAGGGCAAGCCTCAAACAACTGGGCAGAAACGGCATCGCAGGTTTCCGCGGCAACCCCTAGTGGCGTGCGGTCTGAACGCATGCGCTGGGCTTGGATGTGTCGCAAGATGTTCTCCGACGACTTCTTTCCCATGCGGGGTAGTTGAGCCAGCCTACCGTCCAAAGCGGCCTGTTCCAACTCCGCCACAGAAGCGATGCCCAGTTCCTCAATGGCCGCCTTGACCGTCTTGGGTCCCATCCCAGGCACGTCCAATAAATCCAGAACGTTGGCGGGTAGCTCTGCCGCCAGATGATCGTACGCGGCGACGCGGCCGGTGGCGATGTACTCATGGATTTTTTCGCTGATCGCCTTGCCAACTCCCGGTATTTTGCGCAGGTCTTCGCCGTTGGCGGCGGCTGCCGCCAAGGACCAGGAGAGTTGATCAACGGTGTCGGCAGCTCTTTGGTAAGCGCGAATTTTGAATACTGAATCGCCCTTGATCTCCAACATGGCCGCCATGTTGTTGAATATCGCAACGAGATCACCGTTGTTGATTTGCGTCATCATGGGTATCACCTTACCACTGGCCGACAAAACCGGGCAAGAGCGCCGACCCCACTCTGAAGCCAACGTCACGCAGAATCGGTATCTTGGTTACGGTTACGCTGTGGACAGTTTCGAGACGGTTGGTTTAGGATACAGTGATGCGTTACCAGCCAACATCAGCAACGTTCCACGGGGCGCTACCGCTGCCCGGCACCTTGCCGGACATCGTGTTGCCCGATGCTACGGGAGTACCCCGCATCGCGCGCGACGCGGCGCTGATTGTTGCCGGCAGTCTACTGGTAGCGTTGTTCGCCCAGATCAAGATACCGCTCGGGTTCACCCCGGTTCCCATCACTGGCCAAACTTTCGCAGTATTGATGGTGGGAGCGTTGCTGGGTGGCTGGCGAGGGGCGCTGGCGCTGGCCCTATACGTTTTGGAGGGCGCCTTCCTACCCTTCTTTGCCGGTGGAGTCTCCGGTTGGTTCTGGCTTCTGCCGTCAGGCGGTTACATCATTGGCTTCATTCCGGCGGCTGCGCTGGTCGGTTTTCTGAGCCAGTTGGGTTGGGGGCGCGGGCCGTGGGCGCTATTGGCAATGCTCATGGGCAACGTCGCCCTTTACATCCCCGGCTTGATCCAGTTGAACGCGTTTCTCCCAACGGACGTGGGCGCCGCGTGGGGTTGCGCTGATGTCTGGCAATGCGGGTTGCTGCCGTTCATCCCGGGCGACCTGGTGAAATTGATCGCCGCCAGCCTCGCTTTGCCCGCAAGTTGGGCCCTGCTTGACAAGCTCTTGGCGCGATCTGGGTAGCTCCGACTCGATTCACGACATCATCTGGACGAGCGCTTTTTGATGGACATTTACTGGCTTGGACATGCCGCATTCCGCCTCCGCTCGGCAACGACCGGGCTATCGATTGTCACCGACCCTTATGCTGCGGGCGCGGGGTTGGGTATGCAGATTGACCCTCGCCAAATCGTGGACGTGGCGGCTGCGACCATCAGCCACGACGACCCAATGCATAACGACCCGGCGGATCTCACCGGCGCCGCCCGGATTTTCAACACGCCGGGAGAGTACGAATATCAAGGCGTGACAATCAGGGCCGTGATGACCGCTCTGCCCGATGGCGCGCCACGGATTAGCCGCAACGTTGCCTACACCATTTCAATGGACGGGATCAGGGTTTGCCACCTGGGGAACGTTACGGGCCCCCTAACCGCGCAGCAGATCGACCTGATAGGACCGGCCGACGTTGTTCTGGCGCCAGCCGGCGGCGAAGAATGCAACCTGCTCTCGCATCGTGCGGTGAACCAGACAGCGCAGCAGTTGGACGCTCGCTGGCTGATTCCCATGCACTACCGGACGCAGGAAGAGGATTCGGAAATGCAGCCCCCGGACCCCAGCGCATTTCTCCGGGAACTTGGCGTTGCGGACGGCTCGCTGCAACCTCAAGGACGGTTGCAGGTCACACGCAACAACCTACCGCCCACTCTTCAGATCTGCTTGCTCACGCCGCAAACCCGGTCTCGGTAAGGTTTCTCGCTAGGAATTCTTGAGGTTGCCGACCGCGCGATGGCTGGAAGAAGCCTGTCGCCGTTGGCACAGCGTTCCTACACTGAGTTCCACCATGGACCACGATTCCGAATACCAGCGTTGCGTCTCGATCACTGCCATGGTGACGGCGGACTGGCCCGCGGTGAGGCGAA
The DNA here is from genome assembly GCA_965221295.1 of Dehalococcoidia bacterium. Classification (GTDB taxonomy): domain Bacteria; phylum Chloroflexota; class Dehalococcoidia; order Lucifugimonadales; family UBA3495; genus Bin87. The sequence goes on from OZ244879.1 coordinate 1,025,907, forward strand.
TCTACGTAGACGGGATCTCCACGGGCAATGCCACGTTCGAGACTGAACCGCCCGACTGGGACACGTGGGATCGCAACCACCATCGTGAATGCCGTCTGGTGGCCCATGTCGCCAATGATCTGGTCGCGTGGGCCGCGGTATCCCCGGTTTCGGCCCGGGCCTGCTACGCTGGGGTAGCCGAACACAGCATCTACGTAGCTCCTTCCCATCAAGGTTTGGGCATTGGTAAACGGCTGTTGGCCGCGTTGGTGGAAGAGTCGGAAGCCACCGGCATTTGGACACTACAAAGCAGCATTTTCCCTGAAAACCGGGCCAGCATAGCGATTCACTTGGCTTGTGGTTTTCGCGTCTTAGGACGGCGCCAGCAGGTGGCCATGCTCAATGGCGTTTGGAGGGATACGGTTATGGTCGAGCGCCGCAGTCGGGTAGTGGGATTTTAGCTTGCAGCGGCGGCCCGTCAAACCGTACTGGGCAAATACAGATTAGGGACATTGCCTGTTGGCCGGTCGGGTAGGACTTGTGAGCGTGGGTTGCGGAAATCCATCCGGGACGAGACGCCACATTGCAGGGCCAATTGACAACGGACACCCTCCGCCACCCGTGTTAGAATGGCCCAACCGCCACGCATCATTGAAATTTGCGCCCAGGCAGGAGGCCCAGATGAACACACCGTCGCGCATGAAATTTGGCATATTCATGGCCCCGTTCCACCGAGTCGGGGAAAACCCGACCCTGGCGTTGGAGCGAGACCTTGAGTTGTTGCAGTGGCTTGATCATTTGGGCTTCGACGAGGCTTGGATTGGCGAGCATCACAGCGCTGGCTGGGAAACCATTGCGTCTCCAGAGGTTTTCATGGCCACCGCCGCTGAACGCACGCGGAACCTGCGATTGGGAACCGGCGTGGTCAGCCTTCCATACCACCATCCCTACATGGTAGCCAACCGCATGGCTCTGTTGGACCATCTCACGCGGGGACGGGTGATGCTTGGCGTGGGTCCGGGCGCCCTGGCCTCTGACGCCTACATGTTCGGCATAGATCCGGCCAGGCAGCGGGAGATGATGGACGAGTCCCTGGGGGTCATCAAGCGGCTGATGGACAGTCCGGAACCTTACACGTACACGTCGGACTGGTTCGAGTTGCACGACGCCCATCTGCAGTTGCGGCCCTACCAGCAGCCGTTCCCGCTGGTGGTGGCGTCCGTGCAGTCGCCAGCTGGAGTCACCACGGCGGGCAAGTACGGGGCGGGAGTCATTTCGCTCAGCGTCCCTCGCGACATGGTTCGCTCTACGAGCCTCAAGGAGCAGTGGGCCATAGCGGAGGAGACGGCGGCTGAGCACGGGCAAACCGTCCAGCGTTCGGAGTGGCGCCTCTCCGTTGGGGTGCACCTGGCCGAATCGAAGAAGGAAGCTTTGGCCGACATACGGGAAGGCTCGGCCCGCGTGGTAACGGAATACTTCGGCGAGACGCTGGGGCACGAGGTGCCCGACGTTCCTCGAGAACAGATCGTGGACTTCATGACCGACAACAAACAATGGATAGTGGGCACGCCCGACGACTGCATCCAGCGCATCAACGAGTTGCAAGAGCTGTCGGGCGGGTTTGGCGGAATGCTGGTGCGAGCCGAAGACTGGGCGCCGCGGGAAAAGCTGCACCGGTCTTATGAACTGATGGCTCGATACGTGATGCCGCAGTTCCAGGGAACGTTGAGCGGGATACAGACATCCCAGAAATGGGCTTCCGACCTGCGCGAAACCCTGCAGGTCAACCGTCGGGCCGGCCTGGAACGGGCAGCCCAGGCGTACCAGGAAAGTCGCCAGGCGCGGTAGCCGGCGGCTCGGGTCAAACAGGGGGAAAGGCCATGCGGAAGACTAAGATTATCGCTACCATCGGCCCGGCGTCCCGGTCGCCGGAGACGTTGGACAGACTGGTGGGCGCTGGCATGGACGTGGCGCGGCTCAATTTCTCTCATGGCACGCTGGAGGAACACGCCGAGGTGATCGCCAGCGTCCGAGCGGCCTCGGAGCGGCACAACCGCCCGGTGGCGGTGCTGCAGGACTTGGGTGGGAACAAATTTCGCTTGGGTCACATGGGCGAAACGGCGCAGTTGAATTTTGGAGATCGGATTTCCATCGTCAACGAGCCCAGCGTCGCGACCGCGGACCGGCTCCCGTTTCCTGAGCCGGTGATCCTCTCCAGTCTGCGCCCTGGGCACCTGGTGTATCTGTCTGACGGCACCGTGTGTCTGGAGGTGTTGGACGTTACGGATGACCTGGAGGTAAAGACCCAGGTTCGAAATGGGGGCAACCTGTCTTCGTATAAAGGCGTCAACCTGCCGGACGTACCCATCGACATGCCCGTGATAACCGAGAGCGACAAGGTAGCGTTGCAGTTCGGAGTCGAGCAGGAGGTTGACTGGGTGGCCTTGTCGTTCGTGCGCACCGGCGAAGACGTGCGCTACGCGCGGGCGTACCTGAACCAACTGAATAGTCAAGCTCCGGTGATGGCGAAACTCGAGCGGAGGGAGTGCATCAGCAACTTGGACGAGATTTTGGAGGAGGTGGACGGCATCATGGTGGCTCGCGGCGACCTCGGCGTGGAGCTGCCCATGGAGGAAGTGCCGGTAATCCAGAAGGACATGGTGACCCGCGCGAATTTGGCCGGTCGGATCTCCTCGGTGGCGACCCAGATGCTGCGTTCGATGGTGAATTCGCCGACGCCCACCAGGGCCGAGGTGTCGGACATAGCGAACGCTGTGCTGGACGGATGCGACTCGATATTGCTGTCCGATGAGATTGCGGTTGGAGCATACCCGGTGGAGGCGGTTCGGATCGCCGACGCTGCGATTGTTCAGGCCGAAAGGATGTATCGCTATTACACCGAGTTTCCGCAGACCAATCAGACGCAAGCGGTAACCTGGGGAGCCACCCAGCTGACCAAGTCGCTGAACGCCAAGCCGATCGTGATCACCAGCACTGGGCGGGCCGCTTACGAAATGGCGCGGTTTCGGCCGGAGAATGACATCCTGGTCTTTTCGCATGACGCCGCGGTACAACGGCGAGTCTGCATGGCGTGGGGGCTCAATCCCAAGGGGGTGATACCAGCGGAGCCGGACGTCGCCAAGCTGGTTACGATGCTGGTTGACGCCGCAATGGCCACTGGCATGGTATCGGAGCGCGACGTGGTTACCCTGGTTCACGGTTTTATGACGGGGGTGACCGGCACAACCAACACCATTCAGGTTCTGAACGTGCAGGAATACCTGGATCACATTGGGCGCAGCGCGGTGGCTCACGCGGCGCCGCAGCCTGTGTAACGCCGGGTTGGGGGTTGATGGGAGCGCCGCTGCGCTGAAGGGAGCGCCACCACAGGCTTGACGGTTTGGTTGCGTTGAAGGCGTCATGTTGTTAAAATGGCAGGCGCGCACCGGCGTGGTGTAGTGGTAGCGCATCGGTCTCCAAAACCGAAAGCGTGGGTTCGATTCCTGCCGCCGGTGCCAATTGTTTGACTAGCGATCGGGCCGCTCCAGTTGGGGCGGCTTTTTTTGGCTACCGGTCGGCCAGATGGCAGGAGCATTGAAGTTGCGGCGCCGAATTGGGGATAGTTGACGTTTTTCCAGATTGTGGGGGCGTTGTGGTTGACCGCCGACGGGTCGAGATTGCCGCGCTTCGCTCGCAATGACGGGTGGGGTAGGGCTCGCAATGACCGTTGGGGGCAGGCCTCCGGGAGCGGGTGGCCGCTGGTTGTGATCTACGAGATTGCCGCGCTGCGCTCGCAATGACAGGTGAGGTAGGGCTCGCAATGACAGGTGGGGTAGGGTTCGCAATGACAGGCGGAGTAGGGTTCGCTAAGAGGGTTGGGGGCGGGCCTCGCGGGTGCGGGTGGCCGTTGGTTTTTATCTACGAGATTGCCGCGCTGCGCTCGCAATGACAGGTGGGGTAGGGCTCGCTAAGGTGGTTGAGGTCGGGCCTCGCGGGTGCGGGTGGCCGTTGGTTTTTATCTACGAGATTGCCGCGCTGCGCTCGCAATGACAGGTGGGGTAGGGCTCGGAACGACAGGTGGGGTAGGGCTCGCAATGACAGGTGGGGTAAGGTTCGCAATGACAGGCGGGGTAGGGTTCGCTAAGGTGGTTGAGGTCGGGCCTCGCGGGTGCGGGTGGCCGTTGGTTGTGATCTACGAGATTGCCGCGCTGCGCTCGCAATGACAGGTGGGGTAGGGCTCGGAACGACAGGTGGGGTAGGGTTCGCGATGACAGAGCATCTAGAGGGCGAGCAGGGCTTCCAGGTTTCGCCACGAGATTTTTTCTTTCTCTTCTTGAGATAGGGATTGGAGCCCTTCCAGCCAGCCGCCGGGGGATGGATGCCAGCCGACGAAGGGCCAGTCGCTGCCTACGACCACCCGGTCGGCGCCAACGGTGTCGATGAGGAACCGCAGGGACGGCTCGCTGCTGGTGAGGAAATCGTAGTAGATTTGGTCCTGGTAGGCGCTGGGCGGTTTGAGGATGTTGACTCGGGCTTCGGGGCGAACCTGCCAAGCGTGGTCCACGCGGCCCATGGCGAAGCAAGCGCCACCCCCGCCGTGAGCGACACAGACCCGCAGGTTGGGGCACTGTTCCAAGACGCCACCACAGATCAGGGTTGCCACCAGCAGGGCATCTTCCAGTACGACGCCGACGCTGTTGGGCAAGCCGTATTTGAGGGTGCGGTCGGTGGCGACCAGATTGTCCTGAGGCTGTGGGTGGAAAAACAGCAGGGCGCCGAGGGATTCGGCGGCTTTGAACAGGGGCAGGAACTTGGGGTCGTCCCAGTTGAGGCCGTTGACCACCATATCGAGTTCGGCGCCCTTGAGACCGAGTTGATTGACGGCCCGCTCCAGTTCGGTGATGGCCGCGTCGATGTCCTGGAGGGGGAGAGTGGCCAGCCCGGCGAAGCGGTCGGGCCACCGTTGGGTCATGCTGGCGATTTCGTCGTTGACCTCGCGGGAGGCCTGGATGGCGGCCGCGGTATCCCAATGGTAGGGGAACAGGGGAGTGTGGATGGACACCACCTGGAGGTCGGTACCCTCGGTGTCCATGTCGGCGAGGCGCTGTTCCGGGGTGTACCGGATCTTGGGGGAGTTGATCAAGATTCGCTTGCCGTTGCCGACTATGAACTCGTGGTCGCCGTGGACTTCGTGGCGCATTCCGTGCCAATCTTTGCCGGCTTGGAAGGCCTGCCACAGGATTTGAGGGGCCAGGTGGGCGTGAACGTCGAAAACTTTCATGGGTAAATGGCGCTCGCTGTTAGATGGCTCTTGTTGGTAGATGGTTCTAACTGGTAGATGGCGCTTGCTGGAAGGTGGCTCTGGTTGGTGGCGCTCCGGCGGGTGAGGCGTTCTTGGCGGTTTACAGACCCAGGAGGTTTTCCAGGTTCTTCCAGAGGATGGCGTCTTTTTCGTCTTGGGTGATGGAATCGAGGGAGAGGATCCAGGATACGGGCCAATCCTGAGCCATGTCGTAGGGCCAATCGGTGCCGAACACGACGCGGTCGATGCCTACGGAGTCGATGAGGAAACGGAGGGACTGTTCGGTGTACACGATGCAATCGTAGTAGAACCGGCTGAGGTAGGCGCTGGGAGGTTGTGCAGCGCGCCGGTCGGGTTCGGGGATGCGTTCCCAGCCGCGATCCATGCGGCCGGCGCCGTAGCAGGCGAACCCGCCGCCGTGGGAGAGGCAGACGCGGAGGTCGGGGCAGGCGTCCATGACGCCGCCCATGACCAGGGAGGCGAAGGTGAGGGTGCGGTCGGCCAGGTTGCCCACGGAGTTGGGTAGGTGGTAACCCTGGATGCGCCGGTCAACGATGGTGTCGCCGCCCTGATGGAACAAGATGACGGCGCCGAGCTGTTCAGCGGCTTTCCAGAAAGGCATGAATTCGGGTTCGTCGAGTAGTTTGCCGTTGATCTCGTCGTCGATCATGGCGCCTTTGAAGCCGTGGTTGACCATGACGCGTTCCAGCTCGGCGATGGCGGCGGGAACGTCCTGCATGGGCAAGGTGGCCAACCCGGAGAAACGGTGGGGCCAGGATTGCATCATCTGGCTGATTTCATCGTTGCACTCTCGGGAGGTGGCAGTGGCGACGTCGGCGTCGAGGTGGTAGTTGTAGAAACCGCCGAAGGGGGAAACGACGTGAACATCCACGCCGAGGGAGTCCATGTCGGCGAGGCGTTGTTCCGGGGTCCAAGTGGCCTTGGGAGGCAGTTGACCGAGCCGTTCACCGTTAGCGGCCACCAGGATTTGGCGGCCGCGGGAGTCCTGGTGGCGCCTGAGGGAATGCCATGTCCCTCCCGCTTCGGTGGCGCGCCAGAAGCGCTGGGGCGTCAGGTGGGCGTGGATGTCGATGCTGCGCATGTCGGCCTCCTGTTGGCCGGAGCCGTGGGCGGGTTGGGGGAGCCGCCGGGTCTGGGTATGATACCAAGACACGGCTGGGTCGGCACGGCGCAGCGCTGCGCTGTGGGAGCCGGGCCTCTCGCCGCCGGCGATGTGGGAGAGCCGCCAGAGTTAGGAAATGGCGGTTGTGTTGCAGGTGGCGCATGGTGGTTGCGATGGCGATGTCTCCTTGTGAATTGGTTGGGCTGGTTGGGAGTTGGAGGTTGGCTGGACGATTGGCGGTAAGGTGAGAGGCGGGAGCTTCCTTCGTTGTCAGGTACGGCCGGGGGCACGCAACTATTTGACCCCTACTTTTTCGCGCACCCGGATGCGAGTTGGCATCTCGGCGGGCGGGCACGGGCAGTCCCGGTTGGTCCAGAGGCAATCCTGGCGAATGGTCGAAAACGTTGAGCAGCGCTTTGCCACTGAGACCCGTTGCGATTTGGAAAACTGACGGCGCTGGCCGTCGAAGGAAGATCCTGCCTCTATTGGTGTCGGAATTGAACAGCTGTTTGCCTAGACGATTTTAGGATAGCGGGCGTGGGTGGGCCGGCGCAAGGGGTGGGTGTCACCGCCCTGGATGGGATGGATGGTGGTTGGCTGTTGGCTGCGGGTTTGATGCGGCGTTTGGCGTCGCACTGATCGGAGGAGCAGGCGGGTGGCCGTTGGTTGTGGTCTACGAGATTGCCACGGCCTTCGGCCTCGCAATGACAGATGAGGAGGGCTCGCGATGACGGGTGGGGGAGCGGCCGTTGGCGACGGGTCGGGATTGCCACGGCCTTCGGCCTCGCAATGACAGGTGGGGTGGGCCTCGCGATGACAGGTGGGGAGGGCTCGCGATGGCAGGTGGGGAGGGCTTGCGATGATGGGTCGGGGGAGCGGCCGTTGGCGACGGGTCGGGATGGCCACGGCCTTCGGCCTCGCAATGACAGGTGAGGAGGGCCTCGCGATGACAGATTGGGGAGGGCTCGCGATGGCAGGTGGGGAGGCTCGCGATGGCAGGTGGGGGAGCGGCCGTTGGCGACGGGTCGGGATTGCCGCGGCCTTCGGCCTCGCAATGACAGGTGGGGAGGGCCTCTCAATGACAGGTGGGGAGGGCTCGCGATGATGGATCGGGGGAGCGGCCGTTGGCGACGGGTCGGGATTGCCACGGCCTTCGGCCTCGCAATGACAGGTGGGGTGGGCCTCGCGATGACAGGTGGGGAGGGCTCGCGATGATGGGTCGGGGGAGCGGCCGTTGGCGACGGGTCGGGATTGCCACGGCCTTCGGCCTCGCAATGACCGGTGGGGAGGGCCTCTCAATGGCAGGTGGGGAGGGCTCGCGATGATGTGTCGGGGGAGCGGCCGTTGGCGACGGGTCGGGATTGCCGCGGCCTTCGGCCTCGCAATGACAGGTGAGGGGGACGGCTCGCAATGACAGGTGGGGAGGGCCTCGCGATGGCAGGTGGGAAGGGCTCGCGATGATGGGTCGGGGGAGCGGCCGTTGGCGACGGGTCGAGATTGCCGCGGCCTTCGGCCTCGCAATGACAGGTGGGGAGGGCCTCGCGATGACAGGTGGGGTGGGCCTCGCGATGGCAGGTGGGGGAGCGGCCGTTGGCGACGGGTCGGGATTGCCACGGCCTTCGGCCTCGCAATGACAGGTGGGGAGGCTCGCGATGGCAGGTGGGGAGGGCTCGCGATGATGGGTCGGGGGAGCGGCCGTTGGCGACGGGTCGGGATTGCCGCGGCCTTCGGCCTCGCAATGACAGATTGGGGAGGGCCTCGCAATGACAGGTGGGGTGGGCCTCGCGATGACAGGTGAGGAGGGCTCGCGATGGCAGGTGGGGAGGGCTCGCGATGGCAGGTGGGGGAGCGGCCGTTGGCGACGGGTCGAGATTGCCACGGCCTTCGGCCTCGCAATGACAGGTGGGGGAGGGCTCGCGATGACAGGTGGGGAGGGCCTCGCAATGACAGATTGGGGGAGCGGCCGTTCGTGACGGGTCGAGTGGCTAGGGGCGAGGATGTTTGGCCAGGAAGTCGTCGGCCATCTCTTCGAGGGTAACGAAACGCACGCCGTCGTGGGAGCGGATGTATTCGGTGATGCGCTCGAGCATGAGGAGCACCTGAGGGCGGCCGCTGACATCGGGGTGAATGGTGATTGGGAACACGGCTTCGTCGTATTCGCGGTACACCCAATCGAATTGATCGCGCCACATGGACTCGATGTCTCGTGGGTTGACGAAGCCGTGGCTGTTGGGCGATTTCTTGATGAACATCATGGGAGGGAGGTCGTCGAGGTACCAGTTGGCCGGGATTTCAACGAGGTCGGTTTCTTCTCCGCGCTCCAGGGCGCGCATCCAGGTTTCAGCCGGCTTGGCATAGTCTATTTTGGTCCAGCGGTCGCCGACGCGGACGTAGTAGCACTCGAAGTCGCGGTGCATGAGGCTGTGGTCGTACTTGATGCCGTGCTTGAGCAGCAGTTCGTTGGTGACGTGGCTGAATTCCCACCACGGGGCGACGTATCCGCGGGGTCTTTGGCCGGAGAGGTGGGTGATGAGGTCGATGCAGCGCAGCAGGACGGCTTCTTCCTGTTCTGGAGACATGGAGATGGGATTCTCGTGGGAGTAGCCGTGCATGCCCACTTCGTGGCCGCGTTCGACGATCATGCGGCACTGTTCGGGGAAGGTCTCGATGGAGTGGCCGGGGATGAACCAACTGGTCTTGATATTGAGGCGGTCGAAGAGATTAAGGAGCCGCGGGGTCCCAACCTCGCCGGCGAACAGGCCGCGGGAGATGTCGTCTGGCGAGTCCTCGCCACCGTAGGAGCCGAGCCAGCCGCCGACGGCGTCCAGGTCAACGCCAAAGGCGCATAGAATTTGCTTGTTGGCCATGTCGATCCTCCTGGTGGTGCGATTCAGACCGAGTGGTGCGATTCAGGCCGAGTGGGGCGATTCAGGCCGATTGCCGGGCGCATGATGGATTGGGTACTGACCCATAGTATCCCATGATTGGAGGTGGTGGAATGGCGGACGGTGGCGGGATGCCGATCGGTGGCGCGGTGGCGCGGTTCCCGATGACAGGGGGAGGGCGCCGCGCTACAGAACCAGCGTCGCGGTTGGGCATTGGCGCCGGCCGGTGATATTCCGCTGATGACGCTAGCCGTCGGTTGCAAACTCGGTTTCGCGGATGTCTGGCGGGAGCAGGTTAGGAATCCCATCGCTGATTGGGTAGGCCGCTCCGCATGACGCGCAAGCAAGCGTCCCGGCGAGGACCTCGCCGGCGTCAGCGGAACCCTGGGGCGCGATTTCGTCGGCAGTCAAGTCCAGGGGTCCCTTGCAGACCGGGCAGACGATGATGTCGAGCAAATCGGTTTTCATGGCGGGCTTACTGGGCGACCTCAGCCCAACAGACCGCGTTCGATCAGCCAGGTCAATACGTCGGCCAAGCCAATCACGACGACGCCGGCGATGGCGAGGGCGGTGGGGCCCAGCAGGACGCTACGCAATTTGCCCGCTGGTCGTTCGGTTCGTCGGGGTAGCAGCCAGGCGATGGCGAAGGCGTACACCGCCAATACGATCTTGGCGATCAGGACTGCGGTGTAGGCCATGCCGGCGGCTTCGGTGGTCAGTCGGTCCACCGTGAGAATGACTCCGGTGAAGATGAGGACGGCGATGGCGGTGGCGACCAAGGGTCGAAATTCCGCCGCGAGCGCTCGGCTCACGAGACTCACGGTGTCGGAGTCGGCGTTGTGCAGGGAACGCAATGCGGGCCGCCCGGCGAGCAGCATGAACAGGCTGCCACCGATCCATACGACAGCGGCCAGGGCGTGGGCCCAACGGATTACGAGCAGGATGATGTCTAGGATGGGCATGTTGGGACAAGGTGGCGCGCGGCTTTGACGAGGCAGCCACATGGCGCGGGAGATGTTAGCCCTAACCGAGAAGCTCGTCTAGTATCTCGGTGAGCCGGTCAGCGTTCATGCGGCTGATCTCCATCAGGTGGACACGACCGGCCTGGTCGATGAAGTACGTGGTGGGGAAATACACGACGGCGTATTCCTGGGCGACCCTGGCGCGCACATCGGTAGCGAAAGTGAAGGTCAACCCCAGCTCGTCGACGAAGCGTCGAGCTTCGACTTCGGTATCGAAACCCTGCGGGACGAACAGGCCGACAAACTGCACGTTGCGGCCTTGGTATTGTTCCCAAACCTCCTGGAAGGCTGGCATCTCGTCTCGACAGGGCGGGCATGAAGGGTACCAGAAGTTGAGGACGACGACATCGCCCCGCTGTTCTGACAAGCGGAACTCGTGGCGGTCGAAGGTCGTCAGCGCGAAGTCGGCGGCGGGTTCGCCGGTTGCGCAGGCCATCGCGGCGGGGAGAATGGCGACCAGTATGGCAAGGTTGAGCGCCCAGCGGATATAGCCGGTCGGCAAGGGGGAAGGAACGGGTGACATTACGGCGCGGCGAGGCAGGGAAAGCATATCGATATTCTACCGCATGGCAATCGGCGGCCGGCAAACTTGCGCCGGAGAGGGACGGCCGTTGGTCGCGGTCGACGAGATTGCCACGGCCTTCGGCCTCGCAATGACAGTTGGGGGTGGGTTTGGCAGTGACGGTTGGGGAATGGCGCTGGCAGTGACGGTTGGGGAATGGCGCTGGCAGTGACGGTTGGGGTTGGGAGGCGACGGCCGTTGGTTGCGGTCGACGAGATTGCCACGGCCTTCGGCCTCGCAATGACAGTTGGGTGGTGGGCCTCGCAATGACAGTTGGGGAGGCGGGTTTAGCAGTGGCGGTTGGAGAATGGCGCTGGCAGTGACGGTTGGGGAAGGGAGGCGACGGCCGTTGGTCGCGGTCGACGAGATTGCCACGGCCTTCGGCCTCGCAATGACAGTTGGGGGTGGGTTTGGCAGTGACGGTTGGGGAATGGCGCTGGCAGTGACGGTTGGGGAAGGGAGGCGACGGCCGTTGGTCGCGGTCGACGAGATTGCCGCGGCCTTCGGCCTCGCAATGACAGTTGGGTGGGGGGTGGCAGTGTCGGTTGGGGTTGGGAGGGGACGGCCGTTGGTTGCGGTCGACGAGATTGCCACGGCCTTCGGCCTCGCAATGACAGTTGGGGGTGGGTTTGGCAGTGTAGGTTGGGGTTGGGAGGCGGTGTCAGGTTGGAGTGAGTCGGCAGGTTTGAGAGTGGGCTATCGCTTGTTCTGGCCGGCGGTTCTTGCGAATTCGCGGCCGAACAGGCACGTCAACAGCGCGCTAACCAGGGTGGCTACGAGGCACATGTAGCCGATGCCGGCATAGCCGACGCTGGCCAACAACGCGCCGGCGATGCCGGCGCCCAAGGCGCCGCCCGACTGGTTGCTGAAACCCATGAGGCCAACTCCCGTGGCTTTAGAATCCCCGGAGTACTCGGCGCTGGCGGAGACCAGGATGGGGAACGTCATGCTGAGCAGGCCGATTCCGACGGATGCAATCGTGACAGCAGTCCAGAGTCCCAAATCCATGGTGAAGAACAGGAAGGCGCAGAATCCGCCGGCCACCGAGCTGCTGGCGATGAATAAGCCGCGGACGCTACGGTTGGCGACGAGGCCGGCCCCGTAGCTTCCGGCCATCTGCCCGATGGCCGCTATGGCCAACGGCAGGGCGACGAAGCCCACATTCAGGTTGAATGTGTGCACCAGATAGGCGGTGAAAAAGCTGATGGTACTCCAAAAAGCGATGCGCTGCGCCAGATTCACCGCCACGGCGACACGGAAGAATCTCAGGGACACCAGGGACAAATACCTGGAGAAGAAGGCCCAATTGCGTACCCGCTCACCCCGGTCTCTTGGCAACCAGAGCCAGTTGGCTACGAGACCGGTGGCCAGAGCCAAACCGTAAACCACGAAGGCGAACCGCCAACTGCCCACGTCGGCCAGGATCGCGACCAAAGGCACGCTGATGGCGGCGGCCAGCCCCTGGATTCCCAGCAGGGCGCCCACCGCCTGGGATCGTCTGGCCGGAGAGATGACGTCGGCAACCGCGCCCATGATGTTGGGCGGTATGGCGCCGCCACCCAGACCGGTCAAGATCCGCAGCGCGAGGAGGGTCTCGAGGTTGGGAGCCAGCGCGGACGCCAGGACGGACACTGAGAGAACAGACAAACCTGCCACCGCCATGGGGCGACGCCCAAAGGAATCTGACAGGGGGCCGCCAGAGACGCCGGTAACCGCCCAGGCGGCGAAGGTGGCGGTGGCCAGTTGGCCGGCCACTGCGACCGATATTTCCAAATCCGTCGCGATTTCCACCAAGAGCGGCGGGACGATGAGGATGGCGCTAATGGTCACGAAAACGGTAAACGAAAGCACGGCCATGAACCACGCTTTGTTTACCTCTGCGACCGGCGCTGGGACGCTTGGCGTTTCGATGTCGGGTATTCCCTATGGGCGGCAGTGATGTCGATGGGACAAATGTTGGAGCGCCAGTATAACCCCACGGCAGCATGGGGCGCAGCGCCGGCATCCGTGTCGGTGGAGCCGGGGAAGAGCGGTGGCCCTGGCCCGGTTCGCAGCGGGGGAACAACGGGAAGAATCTTGAGCGGGTCGGGCTTGGATCGGGTCGCTGATGGCGCCGGTTCTGGAAGCGGAGACCGCAGACGCGCGAAGCGCCGGGTTGGGAACGCAACGGGGCATGGAGTTGATCGGCGTGGCGCTGGCTATCGGGATCAACTATGAGTTGATTGCGGTCATGGACGGAGGAAATGGGGGAGGTCCGGGTATTGGAATATCCCAGATGTCCGGGCTGAGCGCGAAATTGAGCCGACCGCCGGGCAAGGGCCCATTGGGCTGGGCTTGGGCGTGGAGCAATGTCAGTTTGAGGCAGCTGGGAGCATGGTGAGGATATTGGTTTGATTGCCCGTGTAACCGCCAAAATGCTATGATTGTGTCCATTCTGACGCGTGAGATTGCGACCAGACTGGAGGACAAAAGTTGACCAACGAACCACACCTCTCGATATCGCAAGCCATCGACATTTTTGTCACTCACCTGAAGGACGCCCGCCAAACCATGCAGGGCCAGCAGGAGTTGCTACGCTTTCAAGCCCGGATTGGCAAAGACAAAAGGATGTCAACCTTGCATGCTATTGAAGTCGGAGACTACGCCCGGTGGACCACCGAAAACGTAGAGAATCCGGCTTCTCGTCTGGATCCTGTCAAGAAATTCCTAACGTTCGCCAACCGCAACGGTTGGACGCAGATCAGTCTGGCGCGCTACGCGACTGCGCCGCGGCGCAACCGCCGGCGCTTCCAGAACTCGGACCAGGCGATGGGAGCGAGCGCGCCCACCGCCCGGCTGAGCGAGGAAAGACACAACGAACTACAGGAGGAGCTTCGACGCCTGCGGGCGGAGGTGCCTCAAATTCGCGAGACCATTCGGGTGGCTCGGAGCGACGGAGACGTTCGCGAAAACGCGCCTTTGGACGCCGCCCGGGAACAGCAGCAACTGGTCGAACGGCGGATCAGGCAGCTGGAAAACGACCTGTCGCGGGTGGAGATCGTGGACGCGGCCAACGCCGACACTGAGAAAGTCAGCATTGGTTCCAGAGTCACGTTGCACGACATGGAGAACGAAGAGCGGCGGAGCTTCACCCTGGTGGACGTTCGGGAAGCCGACGTGGCCGCCGGGAAGATATCGACCGTATCGCCCATTGGTCAGGCGCTGATGGGTCGCAGTGTGGGCGAGGAGTTGACGGTGGCGACCCCGCGCGGCGCCGTGCAGTATCGCATTGAAGGGATTGGCGAATAACGGCGACTGTAGGGATAAAACCTCGAAAGTTGCAGGGGCGATTAACACATCGCCCCTGCGTTTCGTTCACTTGCCGATGTTCTCCACAGCCGCGAGGATGGTCTCGGGATCAGGGAGCGTACCGGGAGCGTAGGTTTCCCGGTAACGAATCACGCCTTGGGGGTCCACGATGATGACGGCGCGGGTTCCGGCGCCCCGCTCGGCATTCCACAGGTCGTAAGCGGTGGTGACTTGCCCCTTGGGGTGCCAATCGGATAGTTCCGGGTATGGCAGTCCGCCCATGGAGGTAGTCCAAGCGCGATGGGCGGCAACGTGGTCGCAACTAATGCCCAGGACCCGGGCATTCAGCTCTTCGAACCGAGCGTTGTAACGCCGGAACGAAGTAGCCTGATCGGTTCAACCACCGGTGAAATCAAGGACGTGGAACGACAGCACCACGGAGTTTTCGCCGCGGTAGCTGTTCAGCGAAACATCGCCGTGGTGTGGCGATGGGAGCGTGAAGTCGGGGGCAACATCCCCAATCTGGCCAGGCATCAACCTTCTCCTGTGTGAGACCGAACGGACGCTGAATCGCCTGGGCGACGGGCCCGTCGGCGGGCTGTGGGGATTATACCGCAACGGTCGCTATCATTCCAAACGAGCGCTGGCCGAACGGGGGCGGGCCAAACGAGCGCCGGCCGAACTGACGTTGGCAAAACGAGCGCGGGCCAGATGGTTGCCGGCCAAATGGGCACGGGCCAAGCGAGCGCTGGCCAAATGGGCACGGGCCAAACGGGCGCCAGCCAAGAGAACGCCAGCCGAACGAGCTTTGAGCGGTCGGGTTCCGGTCCGGTGACCGACGGGGGGATCGAGCTCCCGTTCGTGGACCACCGGGGTTGGCGTTCGGCGTGGTATCATCGCGCTGAATTTTTGCCCGACACGATTGGAGGCTGAACAATGGCGACCCAACCTGTACTGACAACCGAACAGATCAAAGCGGCGATGGACGCCATGTTGGCCCAGGCCAACCGAACCCCCGACGCTCCCGTCGCCATGGCCATCGTTGATGCTGGCGGCGAGCTGTTGGCCTACCTGACGATGGGCAACCTGCGGATCTTCAGCCGCCGCCACGCGCTTCGCAAGGCGTACACTTCGGCGATCATGGGTCGGAATTCTGGCGAGCACGCCGCTGGTCTGCACGCTCAAGGGCGCAACATTGCAGACTTGGGAGACCCCAGGCTAACCCACGGTCAGGGCGGCTTGGTGATAATGAAGGACGGCGTGATCCTGGGAGGCATCGGCGTGGGTGGCTACCCCAGCGGGCAGGCGGACGAGGACTTGTCCCGGGTTGGACTGGAGGCGATGAACCTGTGACCAGGGCGCCCTGGGTGGGAAGCGGGCGAGGCTAATTGGAAACTGGCGGCGCGTTCCGTGAGCCCCAGCTCGGGCGACTGGCAGTTGAGAACAAACCTGAGGCCCCGCCGAATCCGGCGGGGCCTCGCGCTGGCGCGATGGGAGGTGGTTCAGGAACGGAGAGCGGGGGCCACCTCTTCGGCGTACAGACGGATGGAATTCTGCACCCGTTCGGTGGGTACGGTTCCGCCCAGGTTTGGCTCCATGATAACGCCGGTCAACCCCAGTTGGTCGCGGATTTCGATGAGGCGTTGGGCGACTTGCTCTGGGGAACCGTAGGCGACTCGGTCGGCCAGCAGGTCATCGTAGGTGGTGTTGAGGAGCTGCTCGGCTCGCTCCCGGCGTTCGGCCGAGGCGTTCTCGCCCTCTGCTTGCACCGTCCGTATGTAGGTATCAGCGGTGCGACGGAAGGCGCGCATGGTGCTTTCTTCGGTGTCGGCGCGGACCTGGTCCATCGACTCTGCGACGTAGATGGGCATACGCACGTAGGCATCGTCTACGTCGTGGCCGTGTTCCCGGGCGGCGGCTCGGTAGCTTTCCAGGTTGTCGGACACCTGATTGAGGCCCTGTCCGCGAACGCCGGTCACCAACGGGAAGCCCAATTGCCCGACGATGCCAAAAGTGTCGATGGAATTGGCGGCGATTCGGATGGGAGGATGGGGTTGCTGGTACGGGCGCGGCGTCACCACCACGTCGTCCATATTGTAGTAGTGGCCGTGATGGTCGAAACGGTAGTTGTTCCAGGCCTTCAGAATGATCTCAAGGGCCTCGGTAAAGCGTTGCCGGCTCTCGTCGTAGGGCACGTCGTAGCCCTGGTAGGAGCGCGGGAAGCTGCTGCGTCCGATGCCGAAATCCAGCCGGCCTTGGGTAATGTTGTCCACCGTGGCGGCTTCTTCGGCGAGCCGGATCGGATGGGACAGCGGCAGCACGCTGACGCCGGTTCCCACGCGGACCCGCTCAGTGCGGGCTCCAATGATCCCTGCCATCAGCAGGGGAACCGATGAGACCGAAGGAATGCCGGCGCCGCCGGGGTCGGTAGGAGTCCGCGGCGCGGCGAAGTGGCGTTCGGCGAGCCAGACGCCATCGATGCCGGTTTCGTCAGCCAGCCTTGCCATGTCAAAGGCTTCGGCGAAGGCTTCATCCTGGGTGCGGCCCTCTCGGTAGTCGCATTCCATTACCAAACCGACGTGCTGCATATTGGTCCCTCCTGGCGGTTCGTTGAAGCGGCGAATGGATGGTTGCTGGCGATGACTGGAGGTTGGTTTTGACTGGTCTCTAGCTATCGTTGGTCGTTAGCTATCGATGTAGGTATTGGGCGCCGTCAGAAACTTGGTGCGGCACTCCAAGCTACAGAAATAATACCACTCGCCGTTGTAGAAGCTGCGGGTTCCGGCGTTGGGGTCCACCTCGTTGGCGCCGTGCATGGTTTGGCCGGTGGTGGCCCTGGCGCTGTTTTCGTTGATTTCGATTTTGCAAACGGGATCAACGGGCATGGTTGGTCTCCTCAGGTGATGGGATGGTAGCGAGTCGCGTTCAGCCGACTGGTTGCAGGTTCATACCCAGGCGCACTTGGCCGGGTTGGTCGAGCAAGGACCGAGCGACGCGGGCCCGGTGCTCGAAGCTGGTGCCCATGCGCATGGTCCAAGCGGTTACCCGGCGATACCAGAGGTGCAGGTCGAACTCCATCATGAAGCCGATTCCGCCGTGGATTTGCTGGGAGGAGCGCACGGTGGCCTGGCATTTGTCGTTGGTAAAGGCCTTGGCTTGAGATACTTCCACACCGAAGGGGAGGCCGGCATCGAGTTTCCATAAGGCTTCGTAGGTGAGCAGCTGGGCGCCGTCCACCCAGACGATCATGTCGGTGCAGAGGTGCTGAATCGACTGGAATCCGGCGAGAGGACGGCCAAAGGCGACTCGATTCTTGGCGTAGTCGATGGCCATCTCAGCGTCCTTGCGAGCCGCGCCGATAATCTGCGCGCAGAGCAAGGCCGTTCCCACGTCGAGCAGGTCGGAGGTTGCAGGCCAGCCGTGGTTGATCTCGCCGATGACGTTGGCGAGAGGCACGCGAACGCCATCCAACGAGAGTTTGCTTTGGGAATCTTTGGCCAGGGTGGTCAGCCTGGATTCGGAAATGCCGGCGCTGTTGGTGGGCACGATGGCGAGGGTGACGCCGGCGTGATGGTCGCTGGGGGGAGCGGTGCGCACCGCCATGACCATGAGTTCGGCGGCGGAGAAATTGTCAACAAAATTTTTTACGCCATTGATGACGAGGCTATCGCCGTCCACCTGGGCCTGGCACTGAATGGCGTCGGGACGAAGGCGAGGGTCCTGCTCCTGGACGGCCCAGGTCATGATGAGATCGCCGCGGGCTACTCGGGGCAAAATGGATTGCTGTTGGTCTGCGGAGCCGTGGCGGGCCACTGCAAGCGCGGCGGTGGCGGAGCTGTGGAACGGCACTGGGGCGATGGCGCGCCCGCACTCTTCAAGAATGAGACCGAGGTAGGTAACGGGTAGGCCGCCACCGCCGTAGGACTCGGGGAGGGAAATTCCGAACCATCCGAGGGCTGCCATTTGGTTCCAGAGGTCGACCGAGTAGCCGAGTTCGTCCTGCTCGATGGCCCTGGCCAAGCTGGGTGGGGATTCGACGTCGAGGAATTCCCGGGCCGCGTTTTTGACCATCAATTCTTCTTCGCTGGGTAGTACGTTCATCGTGCCTCAGTGTTTGGTTCGGACGGATGGGCGCCGGGCGTTGGGTAGCGCTTACACCCGGGGCATGCCCAGGCCGCGGCGGGCCACTTGGTCGCGCATCACCTGGACGCTGCCGTGGTTGATGCCGCTTTGGAAGGCGCCCATGAGGTTGTGGGCGAACACGCCGCTTTCCACCGCGTCTTCGGAGCCATTCAACAGTTGTCCGTAGGGTCCGAGGATCTGGGCGATGGTTTCGGTGGTGCGGACGCCGTGTTCAGGGGCGAAGACCTTCTCCGCGGAGCCTTCGTAGGTGAAGACGCCGTCGTTTTCGACGATGGACATGCTTCGCATGGTCATCAAGCGGCACACTTGGCCTTCGATCCACATGTCGGCCAGGCGGTCGCGGACGGTGGGGTCGTCGCGCATGGCGTAACCCTCAACGTCGTTGTCCTTCACCCAGTTCACGATGTCTTCGTCGCGCTGGATGGAGATTAGGTAGCGGGAGGCGCCGACGCGGTCGAGGTTGAGACCCATGGCGCCGACGTACCAGCCCTGGTTTTCCTCACCCAACATGCAGGAGGCGGGGACGCGGACGTTTTCGAAGAAGGTTTCGTTGGTTCGAGCGTCGCCGTAGGTGGTGCCCAGGGGCGCCGGCGGGTTGTTTTGGATGGTCCACAGGGGGCGGACGGTGATGCCGGGCGTGTCCATGGGGATGAGGAAGATGCTGATGCCGCGGTGCCTGGGAGCGTCTGGATCGGTGCGGGCCATCAGGTAGATGTGGGTGGCGTAATGGGCGGCGGTGGTGTACATCTTCTGGCCGTTGATGACGTACTCGTCGCCGTCGCGGACAGCGCGGCACTGGAGTCCGGCGAGGTCGGCGCCGGCCTGGGGTTCGGTGAATCCCAAGGCGAAGGAGATTTCGCCACGGATGATGCCGGGCAGGAACTCGCGTTTTTGTTCCTCGGTGCCGGCGGCCAGGATGGCGGGGGCTCCGGAACCGGCGCCGCCGACGGTGATGCCGGCGCGGGCGAATTCCTCTTCGACGATGTACTGGTCGATGCGGCTTCCGTCCTGTCCGCCGTATTCACTGGGCCAGGAAATGCCGATCCAGCCGCGTTCGGCGATTTCCTTGTACAGCTCGCGAGTCTTGGGGCCGCGGCGGCGGACGCCAGTGTCCTCCAGTTCCGCTACGATCTCCGGGGTCACGTTGTTTGCGATGAATTGCTGGACCTCGGCGCGGAGGGCTTCCTGTTCCGGGGTGAATGCGAATTCCATAACCAGGCCACCTTACCAACAGGGTTGCAATCTGATGCGTTTGGTCAGCAATTATAGCGGCTTGCTCCCACGCTGTCATTTCGCGGCTGGCATCGCTGGAGAGGGCGGGGTGGCTGAGGGTGGTGGCGGGCGGCCGTTGGTTGTGGTCGTCGAGATTGCCACGGCCTTCGGCCTCGCAATGACAGTTGGGGAGTGGGCCTCGCGATGACAGGTGAAGAGTGGGCCTCGCGATGACAGGTGAAGAGTGGGCCTCGCAATGGCGGTTGGGGAGGGGCTGCGCAGTGACAGGAGAGGGCGGGGTGGCTGAGGGTGGTGGCCGGCGGCCGTTGGTTGTGGTCGTCGAGATTGCCGCGGCCTTCGGCCTCGCAATGACAGGTGGGGGGACGGGCGGCCGTTGGTGGTGGCGGGCGGCCGTTGGTTGTGGTCGCCGAGATTGCCACGGCCTTCGGCCTCGCAATGACAGGTGGGGGGCGCCTCGCGATGACAGGTGGGGAGTGGGCCTCGCGATGGCGGTTGGGGAGTGGGCTTCGCAATGACAGGTGGGGGGCGCCTCGCGATGACAGGTGGGGAGTGGGCCTCGCGATGGCGGTTGGGGAGTGGGCTTCGCAATGACAGGTGGGGAGTGGGCTTCGCAGTGACAGGTGGGGGTGGGCGGTGGGTTCGGGTGGCGGTTGGTTGGTTAGAGGGGTGGGGGCAGGCGTTGGCGCCATGGGGTGGCTTGCTCGTAGGCGTAGGCGGCGCGCAGGACGTTGGCTTCGCCGAGGTGCGACCCGGCGATTTGCAGGGCCAGCGGCAAACCGCCCTCGCCTTCGTCGGTAAAACCGCACGGGACGCTGAGCGCCGGACAACCGCTGAGGCTGTACAGTCCGCGGAAGCTGCCCTCCCGCAGCGCGGCGGCGGCCATCTCCTTGCTGTCGATCACGGTGGGCTCGTCGGCGAGGAGACCGGCCGGGCTGGTTGAGGTGGGTTGCAGCAGCAGGTCCACCCCGCGGAACGCCTCAATGACCTGGCGGCGGACCAGGGCGCGCAACTTCAACGCCTTGTAATAGACCTGCCCTGGAATCAGGTTGCCCACCGCGAACGCGACCCTGGTATTAGGGTGATAGTCTTCGAAGCGTTCCCGCAGCCACTCGGGGTTGAGGCTCACCCGCTCGGTACTGGTGATGGCGCGGACGATGGCGCCGGTGGAAGGCGCCATGGGCAGGCTGACAGGCGTTATTTCGGCGCCCAACTCGCGGAACACTTCGATGGCGGCCCGCGTGGCATCGCGGCTGCGGTCGTCCAAGCGGAGGCCGTGTCCTCCCATCAGTTCTTGCACCACGCCGATACGCATTCCGGCGACGCCGGCGTCGATGCCGTCCAGGTAATCTGGCACGGGCTCGCGGCGGCTGTAACGGTCTTTGGGATCATGGCCGGCGATGACGCCCAAAGTGAGGGCGCAGTCGGCGACGGTGCGGGAGATGGGGCCGATGGTGTCGGTGGACCAGCTGGCGCCGTCCACGCCGGCTCGGCTCACCCGGCCCCAGGTGGGTCGGATCCCCACCAGCCCGGAATTGGCGGCGGGTCCGCGAATCGAACCGCCGGTATCCTCGCCCAGGGAGGTGGCGCAGAGGAACCCGGCGGTGGCTGACCCGCTACCCGTGCTGGAGGTTCCGGGGTTGCGGGCAGTGTCCCACGGATTTCGCGCCGGGCCGAACCAACTGCTGACGGGATCGCCCAGGGCGAATTCGCTCATGTTGGTCTTGCCGATGATGACTGCGCCGGCGTGTTTCAGTTTGGCAACCACGGTTGCATCCTGATGGGGCACGAAGTCGGCGCGAATCTTGGAGGCGTCGGTGGTGCGGACGCCGGCGGTGTGGATCTGGTCCTTGACGCCAACTGGAACGCCGTGCAAGGGGCCGCGGAAATTGCCGGCGAGGGCCTCGGCCTCCAATTGTTTCGCGTCGGCGCGGGCTTGGTCAGCGCAGACGGTGATGTAGGCGTTGAGCTTGTGGCCCACCGCGTCGATGCGTTGCAGGTAGGCGTCCACCGCTTCGACCGGGGATACTTGGCGTGAACGGATAGCGGCGGCCAGCTCTGAGGCGGACAGGAAGGGGATGTCTGCGGGAATCATTCTGCCACCTCCAGGTCGGCTGGCTGTACCACGGCGACGTATTCTTCCAAACTGAAGCCCGGTGGATCGATGGCCGCGATCTCTTCCAGCATGGCGTTGAGGCTGTGGGCTACCTGGGTCAATTCCGGTTCTGAAAGCGTCAATCCCACCGCTTTGGCCAGGGCCTGGATTTCGTCGTTGTTCAAATCTGCCATGGGTTTACCTCGATGTTGCAGTTGATGCTTGGGCATTGTCTCGCGAGCGGTCGTTTTCCGCAATGCGCGGTTGCGAAGTGGAGTAGGCGATTAGGCGGGCGGCGGTTCAGTGGCGGCTCCGGGAGGACGTTCGCCCAGGCGTGGAGATTGCCACGGCCTTCGGCCTCGCAATGACAGGTGGGGGTATGGATGGCCTCGCGATGGCGGTTGGGGAGGTGGCGCGTGGCCGTTGGTTGTGGTCGTCGAGATTGCCACGGCCTACGGCCTCGCAATGACAGTTGGGGGTATGGCCTCGCGATGGCGGTTGGGGCAGGGGGCGCGTGGCCGTTGGTTGTGGTCGTCGAGATTGCCACGGCCTACGGCCTCGCAATGACAGGTGGGGGTACGGCCTCGCAATAGCGGTTGGGGCAGGGGGCGCGTGGCCGTTGGTTGTGGTCGTCGAGATTGCCACGGCCTTCGGCCTCGCAATGACAGTTGGGGGTATGGCCTTGCAATAGCGGTTGGGGAGGTGGCGCGTGGCCGTTGGTTGTGGTCGTCGAGATTGCCACGGCCTTCGGCCTCGCAATGACAGTTGGGGGTATGGCCTCGCGATGGCGGTTGGGGAGATGGCGCGTGGCCGTTGGTTGTGGTCGTCGAGATTGCCACGGCCTTCGGCCTCGCAATGACAGTTGGGGGTATGGCCTTGCAATAGCGGTTGGGGAGGTGGCGCGTGGCCGTTGGTTGTGGTCGTCGAGATTGCCACGGCCTTCGGCCTCGCAATGACAGGTGGGGGTATGGCCTCGCGATGGCGGTTGGGGAGGTGGCGCGTGGCCGTTGGTTGCGGTCGTCGAGATTGCCACGGCCTTCGGCCTCGCAATGACAGGTGGGGGTATGGCCTTGCGATGACAGTTGGGGAGATCGCCTCGCGATGGCGGTTGGGGAGGTGGCGCGTGGCCGTTGGTTGCGGTCGTCGAGATTGCCACGGCCTTCGGCCTCGCAATGACAGGTGGGGGTATGGCCTCGCGATGGCGGTTGGGGAGGTGGCGCGTGGCCGTTGGTTGTGGTCGTCGAGATTGCCACGGCCTTCGGCCTCGCAATGACAGGTGGGGGTATGGCCTCGCGATGGCGGTTGGGGCAGGGGGCGCCGCGATGATGGTTGGGTGGCGGGCGCATCTAAATGGTTTGGCCGGTGAAGCGCCAGTTGGTCAGCTTAGCCGCCGGGGCGTGAATGGCTACGCCGGCCTCGTTTAGGTTGAGCTGAGGGGAGTTGGACAAGGCTTCGCAGCCGGCCAGCGCCTCCACGTAACTCTGGGTGAAACGCAGGTTCTTCACGGGAGTGGTCAGTTCGCCGTTTTCGATCAGGAACGTTCCGTCGCGGGTCATGCCGGTCATGACGCAACCGCGATTGTGCGCCAAACGGGTGTAGTAGAACCGAGTAATGTAGATGCCGCGGCGCACCGAGGCGATCAGTTGCTCGGTGGTCAAGTCGCCAGGGCTCAGGAACAGGTTGGTTGCGGTGGGCCCGCCGGTGGCGCCGCGCTGGTGTCCGGTGGAAACCGCGCCGACTTTGGCGGCGGTATAGCTGTTGTGGACCGGCCCCAGCGCCACGCCGTCTTTGACGATATCCACTCTACTTCTGGGGACGCCCTCGGCGTCGAAGGGCGCCGGCCAGCCGCCGGGGTCCAGGCCGTCGTCGCGGATGTTCACGGATGGATTCATGGCGGCCTGCCCTTGAACGTCGCGCATCCAACTGCGGCCGTCCTGAACCATGTGGGCGCCCATGCCGTAGAAACTGAGGGCCTCCAGAAGGTCATGCACGGCGTAGCGCTCCAGCACCACGGGATATTCGCCTAGGTCAAAAGGTTGAGGATTTTGTCCGCGGGCAGCCTTGTCGATGGCCTCGTCGGCCAGGGCTTCGGGGTCGATGGCGTCCATGCGCCACCCGCCGCCTTTGGACCAGCCCGCCGAATCTTGGGCGCGGGCGGTGATGAGCAGGCCGGCGAGGGAGCCGACGTGATAGGCGTCGGCTCCCCGGGTGCTGACCACGGCAACTTCGATGGCGCCGGTGCGATAGAATCCGGCCGCGTCCATGGAGCGGACGGCGGCTTTACCGCACACCATGCCGACCACGGCGGCCCGCCGGTGGGCGTCGCAGGAAGCCGTCGCGGAGTCGTACGCCGCCACGGACGGAGCCGGCGATGGTTCGACCAGGCCCGGGAAATCGGGGTCTTCCGGCATCAGCCTGGCGAATTCGGCGGCCTGTTGCATCGCATCGGCCAGACCCTCGGAGGACAGGTTGTTGGTGACGGCCCGTCCCTGCCGCAGGCCAGTGGCCACCCTGATGTGGGCCACGGCGTCCTGATGGGCCACGTTCTGGTGGATGCGATTGTTGGCGAAACGTGTCAGCGCCTGATCCGTAACCGACAGATAGATGTCGGCGTCGGAGCCCGGCGGGCAATGGCGGAGGGCTTCAAGCAGCCGCGGGCGGATTTGCTCCTGGCCCAGCATGGCGTCTAGCGCATCATGCCGACGCGGACGTTGCGGAAGCGAGCCGGGCTGGCGCCGTGGCTGGTGTGGGCGATCTGCCCAGGTTGGCCCTTGCCGCAGCGCGGAGTGCCCCACATGCGCCATTGATCAGGCCCGCACACGGCGTCGCAGCTGCGCCAGAATTCCGGCGTGATGCCGGTGTAGGTGGTGTTGCGGAACAGGCGACCCAATTTGCCGTTCTTGATCTCGCGTCCGACCTCAGCGCCGAACTGAAAATTATAACGGCGATCATCGATGGACCAGGAGCGGTTGGTCTCCAGGTAGATGCCGTCGTCGGTGTCGGCGATCAGATCGTCCAGTTGCCACTCTCCCGGCTGCAGGCTCACGTTGGTCATGCGGATCAAGGGGATGCGGTTCCAGGAGGACGCCCGCATACAACCGTTGGACGGCAGGCCGAGGCGGGTAGCGGACTCACGGGACATGAGGTAGCCCACGAAGCGACCTTCGCGGATGATGTCGGTTGACTGGGCGGGGAGGCCTTCATCGTCCCAACCGAAAGAGCCCAACCCGGTGGGGCTGACGCTGTCGGCCGTGATGTTCACGTGGTGTGAACCGTACTGGAAGTTGTTGAGCAAGTCGGGGGTCAGGAAGGAAGCGCCGGCGAAGGCGGCTTCGTCGCCCAGCGCGCGGTCCAGTTCGACGGCGTGGCCGCACGATTCGTGGATCTGCAACGCCAGTTGGCTGCTGTCGATGATCAAGTCGGTGGCGATGTCAACGGGGCAAGGGTCGGCGGTGAGCAGTTCCGCCGCTTCTTCGGCGATTCGGCGGGCGTTGCCGACGAGGTCCATGGCGGTGACAAATTCCCATCCGGCGCAGCCCTGCTGGCGTCCGTGGGATTGAGGATAAGAACGGCGTTGCGTTTCACCGTTGCCGACCGCGGTGGCCTGCACGCCGCCGCCGGCTTCGTAGATGGTCTGGCTGACCAGCGCGCCTTCGGTGTTGGCGAAAGCGCGCTCTTCGCGGATGAAGATCAAGTTGCCCATTCGGGCGCTGACCTGGGGGATTGAAGCCATCTCGGAGTCGGCGGCGATTAGGAGCGCCAGCTTATCCTCCAGGGCCACGGTGAACGGGTCGATGGCGATGGGTGTCGCGTAGCTGCCGCGGGAGGTCACGGGCGGGCCGAGCAACTGGCCGGCGGCGGCGCCAGAACCGTTGTGTCTCGCGGAGGCGCGAGCGATACGCACGGCTTGGCCGGCGGCCTGGTCGGCGGCGGCGTTGGTCAACTCGCGAGTGGAGGCAAACCCCCAGGCGCCGTTGAACAGAGCGCGGACGCCCAACCCAACGGACTCATCGCCGGTCATGGTTTCAACCACGCCGTTGCGAACCACGATGCGCTGCTCCCGGTTGGAGATCAGGCGGGCGTCGGCGTATTCGGCGCCGCGTCGCCGGGCGGTGTCCAGGGCGGAAGCGATGATGGCGTCCATGGTCGCCGGCTCCATGGGTGGGTGATTGGACTAGGAAAGTCAGGCGTACGGAACGGGAGCCGGGCTCACGGTGGTGGCGGCTCCGGGATTGCGGAGGCCAGCTTTGCGCGGTTAGCGCTGGGCTAGACCGGGCTGGGCTAGACCGGTAGGAAGGGCTCGTCGGACGGTGGGGGCAACTGTTCGAAGGCGTTGATGTTGAACGCCAGGACTGAGTAGTAGCCCATCAGGTTGGTCAGCTCGACCAGGCCGCGTCGGCCGAACTGGGCGAGGGCGGCGTCGAAGGTGGCCTGGGATACACGGCGGGTGCGGAAGAACTCGCGGCCGTAGTTGATGACGGCGGATTCGGCGGCTGATATGGGTGGCAGGTCTTGCCGGTCGCGCAGGTTATCCACCAGGGCGTCGCTGAGACCGGCGCGGCGACCGGCGGCGGCGTGGGCGTGCCAGATGAACTGGCAGTCGAGCTCGCGAGCGGTGGTCAGCATCGCCAATTCCTGGATATTGTCGGGAAGGGACGACCCGTCGGCGCGAAGATAGGCGCGCAGGATTTCGCCACGCTGGGCGATTTCGGGCACGTGAAGTTGGACGGCAACCGGCCCCATTTCGGGGACGACGTTGTTGCGGGATGACATGATGGCATCGAAGGCGGCTACCTGCTCCTGTGGTACGGAGTCTCTACTGGCGGTTGGCAAGCGGGGCATGTCGCGTTCTCCTGAGGTGGTGGTTCAAGGGCCGGGCCAGACCGAAGCGTAGGTTCGCCGGGCCGTTACTGGCAGTTGGGGATGACCTCTTCGCCGAAGAGTTGGATGGCCTCCATGATGCGCTCGTGGGGCGGCCCGCCGGAGTGGGCGTGGCGCAGACGCAGGAGGAAGTAGTCGGCGCCGGTGGCCTCGCGCCAGCGATGGAATTCGTCCACGACCGCTTGCGGCTCCCCAAGGATCAGGCGATCCGGGCCGAGGTTGTCGATGTTAATTTGGGATTCTTCGGTGTAGCGGCGGAATTCGTTGAGGCCGTTGCGCCAGTAGTACTTGTAGGCGTCGATCACCTCTGGGCCGTACACCCGTTCCGCTTCGTCGCGGGTTGGGGCGACCCAGGCGTCGCGCATCAGGCAAGTTACGGGCTGGCGTCCCGACTCCTGCGCGGCGTTTTGGTAGGCATGGGTCAGGGCGATGGTATTTTCGAGGTCTGTGCTGGGCCCGGCGACGAAACCGTCCGCGATGCGACCGGCGCGGCGGGCGCCGGGGATGCGGCTGGCGCCGATCCACAGTGGAGGCGAAGGGTCGGAGTAGGGCTTGGGAGTGATGGCGATGTCTTCCAGGTTGAAATGCTCGCCGGAGAAGTTGAATCGCTCACCTGACCAGCATTGGCGAATGATTTCGATTTCTTCTTCAAACCGGCTGAGCCTCTGCTCGATGGGGATTTCAAAAGTGCGAAAGTCCACCGGTTGGTACCCCAGGCCCACGCCGAGGATGAACCGTCCTCTGGAAACCAGGTCCAGGGTGATTACGTCTTCCGCCAGATGCACTGGGTGGTGCAGTGGCAGCAGGATGACAGAGGTGCCCAGGTTCAGCGTGGTGGTCTGGGCGGCCACGGCGGCGGAGACGATCAACGGCGAAGGCAGGAAGCCATCCTTATCCTGGTGGTGCTCTCCGAAGAAGCAAGAATCAAAGCCGACGGACTCCGCGAGCTTCGCTTCGGCCACGACCTCATCGATGCGGGCCGCCAGATTCTCGCCGGCGGGAGGGTCTGCGATGGAACTGTAGATGCCAAACTTCATGAACTCACCTGAAAATGAACTCACTTGACAAAGGACTCACTTGAAATGAGACAACACCCGGTTGGAGAACATCTCCATTTGGCGGAAGTAGTCGTCGGTATCTCCGGCCAAAAAGCCAAAGACGAACTCGCGTACGCCGGCGTCGATGCGTTCTTGGATGGCGCCGATGCAGTCTTCGGCATTGCCGGCGACACAGAGGGCCCGGGCGATGTCCTCGGCGCTGCGTTCGGGCGTTACGTAGCGCTGGCCGACATGGGCGATGGCGGTGGCCATGGCGCGGTCTGGGTTGTCATCGATGGCGATGGGTTGATTCAAACCCCAGTTGAAACCGGTCAAATCGCGTCCGGAGTGTTCGGCCATATCGCGGACGCTGGCGTTGGACCTACGGATGCGATTGACGGTGAAAAGGTAGGGATACCAGCCGTCGCCGGCGATGGCCGCCCGTCGAACGGCGGCGTCGCTACGTCCGGCGACCCAGATCGGCGGGTAGGGCCGCTGGATCGGTTTGGGCAGCAGGGTAACGTCGTCAAAATTGAAGAAACGCCCGTGGTGGGTGACGTTCTCGGCCGTCCACAGGTCTTTCATAACCCGCAGCATCTCGTCGGTGCGGCGACCCCGGGTGTTCACCGGGATTTCCAGGGCGTCGAATTCGGCCTGCGTGTCGCGCTGGCCACTGATGCCGATGCCGAAGTCAAGGCGCCCGTCCGAGATCAGGTCGAGGATGGACACCATCTTCGCCAGCATCACCGGGTGATACAGCGGAGCGATGACGATGCCGGTGAGTACGCGAATCTTGGAGGTTGCGCCGGCGGCGGCGGCCATAGCGGGAATTCCCATCATGGTAGGGCGAGGCGGGTTGCCGTCCATGATGTGCTCGCCAACGGTTACCCGGTCGAAACCCAGGTCTTCCGCGCGTCGGGCGAATTCGGCGACGTTCCAGTAATCGTCGACGGTGAGATTGCAACCGAAAGTTATAGCGCCTTCAGGCATATTGGGGTTCCTCTTGTGGGGATATTGCGCGTTGTGGGGATATTGCAGGTTGTGGGGTTATTGCGCCAGCATCTCGTCGGTGATTTCAGCCAACTTTTCGCCGTTCAAAACGCCTTGCCATTTGCGGTGCAGGCTGCCGTCTGGGTTGACGAAGAAGGTAGCGGGCAGACCCAACACACCCAACTCCCGGACGACGTTGGCGTCTTCGGTATAGCCGGCGGGGTAGGTCACCGATAGGTCGTTGAGCAACTTGACAGCGTCGTCTTGGGAGCCCAAGCTGAAGAAAGGCCCGAGATCCACGCCCAGGACCAGCGTCCGGCCCGCGTACTCGTCGGCGAAGCTTTGAAATTCGGGCATTTCCGCACGGCAAGGCGGGCACAAACCTGCCCAGAAATTCAGTACGATTGGCTGTCCCCGCATGTCAGAAAGCGCTAGGGTCTGCCCTCCGACCACATCCTGCCCCTGGTAGAAATGGATCGAAAAGTCATAAACGGCGTCCGCCCTGGGCTCTGGGTCCGGCGAAGCGGCGGGATCGGCGCCACAGGCTCCGGCCAACAGCGCCAAAGTCAGGATGGAAATTGCCGCGAGCCAGACCTTGCCAGGCGAGTTGTTCCAAATTTCGACGAAAGATTTCACCGCGCTGCTCAACTTGAGCAGATTAGCATAGGCGCCGGGGTTTGTTAAGCGGAGCGAGTCCCGACGGGGTTCTGCGAAATCCCCCACGACGCGATCCGTCAGGCGAGCCAGGATCAAACATGGCCGAAATTTCACCAAAAACCGGACGCCGCCTCAAACTGATGTTGTCGGCGCTGTTCGCGGTTGCTCTGGTTGTGGCGATTTGGCAACTGCTCAGCATCCTGCTGCCGTTTTTGCTCAGCGCGGTGGTGGCCTACCTGCTGCTGCCGCTGGTTCGGTTGATTGACCGGGTTCCGTTGGCGAGGAAATGGCCTCACGCGGCGCGGGCGGCATCGGCCGGATTAGCGACGCTGCTGGTGATTCTGGCGGTGGCCGCATCGCTGGGGTTGGGCGTGTTCCGCCTGGTGGATGGTTCGATTACGCTGGCGGAACGGGCCCCTGGAATATTGGCTGAGGGGCGGGCCGTTTGGGAGGAGCTGCAGCGCCTGTACCTAAACCGCGTACCCGAGAACATCCGGGAACTGGTGGATCCCAGGCTGGGAGAGATGCGCGCGGAACTGTTCAAGGCTGGAATCGCGGCGCTGCAAAGGACTTCGCGAGTG
Source organism: Dehalococcoidia bacterium (assembly GCA_965221295.1). GTDB lineage: Bacteria > Chloroflexota > Dehalococcoidia > Lucifugimonadales > UBA3495 > Bin87. Next base: position 1,055,682 of record OZ244879.1, read on the forward strand.
GCGCAAAGCGGGATTTCGCAGGTGGTGAGTCTGGCGGCGTCGCCGATAATTCTGTTCTACCTTTTGTACCAACCGGCAACGCTGGGCAGCGGAGTGAAGCGATTGCTTCCCGGCCCGCTGCGGGAAGACCTTTGGGAAATTGGGCGGCTGGCCGGTGAATCCGTCGGGGCATACATTCGGATGCAGTTATTGCTGGGAGCGCTAGTGGGGGTTGTGGTAGGCGCCACGCTCCTGGCGTTGGGCATTCCGCTGGCGTTGCCGCTCGCCATCCTGGCGGCGCTGGCCGAATTGATTCCCATTGTTGGGCCGGCCATATTCATCGCGCTGGCTGGACTGGTGGTCGGGTTGATCGATTGGACCAAGCTGCCCTACCTGCTTGGAATATATCTGGTGGCGCAGATCCTTATGAACACCTTGATCGCGCCCCGGATGCAGGGCCAGGCGCTGGGATTGCATCCGCTGGCGTTAATCCTAGTGCTAGCCGTATTCGGGCTGTTCTTCGGATTTTTGGGCGCCTTGGTGGCGGCGCCGCTCACGGCGGCTGGGTATAGGGCGTTGACCTACGTGCGCGAGGAATGGGCGTCGGCGGGACTGGAATGGGCCGACGAACACCGGAGCGAGGCGGCGGAATCTGAGTAACCGGGAATTTGAAAGACCCGGAATCCGAGTGACCGGGAATCCGAGCAATTGGGAATCCGAATAACCGAGGGACGCCAGACGTCGGATCGCCGGCGCGTAGTTTATTCGATTGGCGTGGTGTACAATCGGGACGAATACGGACGCCGCGCTTGCCGTCATGATGGGAGATTTTGATGCGTATCCTGCTGATAGCCACCAATCGTCACAATCGGGTAATGAGCCGGATGCGGGCCCAGCCTATCCCCATCGGTTTGGCCTACGTCGCCGGGCATCTCGACCGATCCCGCCACGAGGTCAAGTTGGTGGACTTGATGTTCGCCAGCGAGAATTATCTGGATGAGATTGAGGAAACGACCCGTGAATTTCGCCCGGAGTTGGTCGGAATCTCGATACGCAACCTCAGCAATCACAGCTACATAGATCCACAGTGGCAACTGCCCATCACCAGGGGGGTCATCGAGCGCATACGCGGGGTTTCGGACGCGACGATAGTTTGCGGGGGCCCGGCGTTCAGCATCATGCCGGAGCGGGTGTTTGAATACGTGCAGCCCGACTTCGGTTTGGCCGGCGACGCGGGCGAGAGCTTCGCTGACCTGGCGAACCGCATTGAAATTGGGGAACCTGACTACCGGGGAATGACCGGCCTGTTGTACCGAGAAGACGGCCAATTGGTGTACAACGGCATGCGTTGTTCTTCCGATTTCGTCAGCCGGCCCAGCCTGGACGACCTGGACATGTCCAAGTACGCCCGGGCGGGTTTCGGCGTCAGCGTGCTGACCAAGCTGGGAGGATTCTACTATCCCACCTCGGCCGACGACATCAGGACGCCGGAAGGCGCGTGGCGGGTGATCCGCCCAATTGAAGAGGTGGTAGAGGAGGTGTCGGAGGTGACGCAACGATACGGTCTCAAGAAGATATTCTTCGTGGACAACTGCTTCAACGTGCCGCTGGAGCACGCCAAGGAGCTGTGCAACGCCCTGATGGAAGCCGAGGTAAAGGTGCGGTGGAACACGTGCCTGGCGCCCTACGCTTGCGACGCCGAATTGATCGGGTTGATGAAACAAGCGGGTTGCGGCCTGGTGATGATGGGCGGAACGCGCGGCGGCGACCCGCACGAAGGAGACAACGACACCTCCCGTTACGCGGCGCTCAAGGAGACCACCGAACTGTGCGAAGCGGGGGATCTGCACTACACCATTTCGCAGCAATTTGGCGAGCCGGGCGAAACCCGTCAAACGGTGGAGAACAAGTTGGAATTTTTGCGGGGATTGAAGCCGTCGCTGGCCAACCTGCGCGTTGGAGTCAGCGTCATGCCCGGCACAGACGTGGCGGCGCGGTGTCTTGAAGAGGGAATCATCAAGGACGAATCGGAGTTGATCGCCCCCACCTTCTACATGGAAGAGGAAGTGCGACCGTGGTTGGTTGACTATCTGCGGGAGCAGGTGGACGCGAACCCGCGGTGGAACCTGATGTAGAAAGCTGACGACGAGCCCCATCTGCGTTCCCGGCGTTCGAGGTTTGTGGAGGTCATTATGACCGGTATATTTGCGGGTATAATCGTGATGGTCTTTGCCGCCATCATGTATCCCTTCTGGCCGGACTCGGCCTTCTTGGGGAATCTTTGGTCAAGCTTGGTCATGGGCGGTGTTGGGATTTTTACCGTCCTCATCGGTGCTTGGTGGAATTCCCTGGAATAGGAGCAAGATGAACCGTCAACGGATATACCTGCTCTTGGTAGGAACGATTTTGACGGCGTGTTTTCTCGGCGCCGCCGCGATTCTGACCCTGATTCGCTATGCTGACGTGGCGGCTGGCGGCTTGGGATTGGCAATGGCCATCTTCGGAGTTTGGGCCTCCGCCAGAGGCATGGCCTGCCTTACGGGTCTTGAAAAGCTTCCAAATGAGCAACACGACGCTGCCTACCGAACGCAACTGGAAACCGCTTACCGTTACCGCAACGCCGGGATCGCTGTGGGCATAACCGGATCTGGTTTGCTGGTGTTCTCGTGGCAGACTTTCTTGGGCCGTTTCATTAACATGTGACGGTCCGGGCCTTTGTCGAATAGGAGAGAGAAGATGACGCTGTCCCAGCATCCGCAGCTTGGAACCAACCGAATCACGTTGGCGGACGACGCGACCGCTCGCATCGCCCACCTGCTGCGTCGGGCCGGCTTTGGGGCCACCCGGGCCGAGATCGACCGGGCGGCAGCTCAAGGCTACGAAGCCACGGTGGAGGAACTGCTGCACCCGGAATTGCAACCCGATCTGGAAATCGAAGACCTCATCCGCCGCTACCACACCGACCAGAACAGTTTGATGTTGCTGGAAAGCAGCCAAGGCTATTGGCTTTACCGCATCATCAACACCCGCCGGCCGCTGGAAGAAAAGATGGCCATGTTCTGGCATGGCCTGTTCGCCACCGCTTACGGGAAGCTTAACCACGCCAAGGCGGTGGTCAACCAAACCCATACCTTCCGCAGGCACGGTTTGGGACGGTTCTCCAACATCCTGCTGGAACTATCCCGGGATCCGGCCATGATCTTCTGGCTGGACAACAAGGATAACCACAAGGACGCGCCCAACGAGAACTACGGGCGTGAACTCCTAGAACTTTTCTCCATGGGGATCGGCAACTACACCGAGGATGACGTGAAAGCGGCCGCCCGATCCTTCACCGGCTGGACCATCGAAAACGCGGAATACATGAGCATTCGGGCCAGCCGCGATTCGTTCTGGCCCTACGGTCGCATCGACTGGCAATTCCGGTACCGGGATGATGACCACGACGCAACCGAAAAGACCTTCCTAGGTCATACTGGCGCGTTCAACGGGCAGGAAATCATTGACATCATCGTGCGGCAGCCGGCCACCGCACATTACATTGCGGGAAAGCTCTATAACTTTTTCGTTTCCGACCGGCCCGACGAGGCCGCCACCGGCGCCCTGGCCGACGAGTTCATGCGCACCGGGGGCGACATTCGCGCCGTAATGCGTCGACTCTTTCACTCAGACTTCTTCTTGGAGGAATCCGCGCGGCTGGCTCGGGTCAAGAGCCCGGCGGAATTGGTGGGAGGCACCGCGCGTCTGGCGGGCAGCCACCGCACGCCGGAATGGACAATCGTGAACCTGGCCATGGATGTCAACTTCATGGGCCAGGAAATCTTGAATCCACCCACCGTGGAAGGCTGGCACACTGGCATGGAGTGGATTGACACCGGCAACTTGGTGGAGCGGATCAACGCCGCCGGCGCCGAGATGCGGGACCTAACGCGCCCAGGGGTGTCAGCAATCGTTGAACGGGTTCAATCGGGCAATGATGTCTTGTCGCCCCGCCAGCTGGCTGAGGCTTGTCTCGACGCAGTTGGCATGTTCGAGGTTTCGGAGACGACGCTGGACAGCCTTACGCAAATGGCGGCGCCGTGGGGAGAGATTCGCTTTGATCGGGACGATGCCGCCTGCTCGCGGGGGCGCATCGTCGAAATGTTGCAGCTCATCGTCGCATCCCGCGAATACCAACTGGCATGACTACGACAGCATCAACCAACACCTTCGAGTACAGCCACACGGTGGGTTTTCTGGCCTACCGGGGCCGAGGGTTCATCCACCCCGTAGCCCTTGCCCTGGGGGAGGGCGGCGTCATGTACGTGCTGAACCGGGGCGGGCCGGAGTCTGCGGGGCGCTTGGATCACAAGAGGGTGTGCGTGTGCACCGTTGACGAAGGATACATCGGCGAATGGGGAACCGGCGGCGTCGAGGATGGACAGTTTTGGTGGCCCAGTGGCATCGCTCGGACTGAGGACGGTCAGATCTTCGTTACCGACGAGGCGCTGCAGCGCGTCAACGTATTTGATTCGGAAGGCAACTTCCAACGCAAATGGGGAGAAGCCGGCGACGCTCCGGGCCATTTCAACCGCCCGGCAGCCATAGCGACCGCGCCCGACGGTTCCCTTTTGGTCAGCGACGGACTGAACCATCGTATTCAACGATTCACCACCGACGGGGATTATCTGGGCGGCTGGGGCGAGTTTGGCGCGCAGGCTGGACAATTCAACACGCCGTGGGGCGTGGCTTGCGACGCCGCGGGCAACGTCTGGGTCGCCGACTGGCGCAACGACCGGGTCCAGGCTTTTACCGCGGAAGGACGATTCGTGGGGCAGTGGGGAACGAGCGGCAACGGCAGCGGTCAACTGCATCGACCGGCGTCGGTGGCTGTGGACGCGGAAGGATACATCTACGTCGCTGATTGGGGCAACGAGCGGGCGGTGATATTTGGCCCCGATGGTGGGGTGGCCGCGATTCTCACTGGAGACGCTACCGTTTCGACTTGGGCCGCCGACTACCTGGCCGCCAACCCAGACGAATCCGCGGCCCGCGCCGCCGCCGACCTGTCGCCAACGGTGAACCCCTGGCGAGACCAACATCGGGAAGCATCCGCAGGAATCGAAGCGCGGTTCTGGGGGCCGACGTCAATCGCGGTGGATGATGAAGGACGCATCTACGTGGTGGACTCTTGCCGCCACCGGGTGCAGGTGTATCAGAAGGCGGTTTGACGGTGGTTGGCGCCGGATCGGGATTGCCGCGTCGCTGTCGCCGCTCGCGGTGGCAGTTGGGGGCGTCTCGTGGTGACAAAAGGGGCGCGGGCGGCCGTTGGTTGTGGTCGACGAGATTGCCACGGCCTTCGGCCTCGCAATGACAGTCGAGGGGTCGCCTCGCAATGACCGTTGGGGGCGCCTGGCAATGACCGTTGGGGGCGCCTGGCAATGACCGTTGGGGGGCGCACGGCGGCGCCGGGAGGGGGCTGGCGTTGGGGCAGTGGTAGGCGCGGCGATGGATGTAGGTGGTGGCGCGTGGCGGTTGGTAGTGGTCGACGAGATTGCCACGGCCTTCGGCCTCGCAATGACAGTTGGGGGGCGCCTCGCAATGACCGTTGGGGGCGCCTGGCAATGACAGTTGGGGGGCGCACGGCGGCGCCGGGAGGGGGCTGGCGTTGGGGTAGCGTTAGGCGCGGCGATGGATGTAGGTGGTGGCGCGTGGCGGTTGGTAGTGGTCGACGAGATTGCCACGGCCTCCGGCCTCGCAATGACAGTTGGGGAGGGGCCTCGCGGTGACAGTTCGGAGGGGCCTCGCGGTGACAGTTCGGAGGGGCCTCGCGGTGACAGTTCGGAGGGGCCTCGCGGTGACAGTTCGGAGGGGCCTCGCGGTGACAGTTCGGCAGGGCCTCGCGGTGACAGTTCGGAGGGGCCTCGCGGTGACAGTTCGGAGGGGCCTCGCGGTGACAGTTCGGAGGGGCCTCGCGGTGACAGTTCGGAGGGGCCTCGCGGTGACAGTTCGGAGGGGCCTCGCGGTGACAGTTCGGAGGGGCCTCGCGGTGACAGTTCGGAGGGGCCTCGCGGTGACAGTTCGGCAGGGCCTCGCGGTGACAGTTCGGCAGGGCCTCGCGGTGACAGTTCGGCAGGGCCTCGCAATGGCGGTTGGGGGCGCCTGGCAATGACAGATGCGCCGGTTAGCCTGGTATCCGCTGCAGCAGAGGGTCTGTACGGTTGGGAGGCAGGTCGGTCTCGAAGGTGTTGATGACCATGGCGAGCATGGTGTAATTGCCGAGCACGAGGGTCAGTTCGATGGTTCCCTGCTGACCGAAAATCTCCAGGGCGCTCTGGTAACCGCCGCGGCTCACCTGGTGGTTCCGCAGGATTTCGCGTCCGAGATTGATGACGGCGGATTCATCGGGCGCCAGATTGGGCAGCGGTTTGCCATCGCGCAACGCGTCGACCACGGAGGCGGGGACGCCGGCGTCACGGGCCGATGCGGCGTGAGCGTTCCAGATGTGCTGGCAATCCATTTCGCGGGCGGCTACCAGCATCGCCAATTCCGCGGCCTTCATGGGCAGGCTGGATTGGTTGCGGAGATACTGGTTCAAGGCCGTGGCGTGTTTGCTGGCCTCTGGGACGTGGGTCAACACCGACCCTGGACCATAGGGAGGCACCGCTGCGCCATTCTGTGTAATCTCGTCGAAGGCGGCCTCTTGCCCTGCCGGGGTGGTTGCACGGGATGCTAGCGGTAGTCGCGCCATGTTGATTCTCCGATGGGTGGGTCGATGGCGCAAGGAGTTGCGCCCGGTTGCCGGTTGTGTTTGGGTGGCGGTTGCGAAAGGATCGGAGCTACGCTAATACCATATCGGCCGGCGTTGGACAGGCTGAGGCGGCGTCGCCATCCACCGGCCACAAGGTGGGAGCGGTTGCTACGACCGGTTAGCGATACGGTTGCTTGCCGGTTTTTTCCTCGAACAGCTTCCAGGTGTTGTCGTTGAAGGGGTAGTATTTGCCGGGGGAGCATTGCTCGATTTCGAGTTGGGCCTTGATAACGCCCTCGACCTCTTCCCGCTGGTGGGCGATGTTGATGACTTCCTGGGCGGCGCTGGCGGGAACGACCACCACGCCATCGTCATCGCCCACGATGGCGTCGCCGGGACGCACCAAAACGCCGCCGCATTGAATACAGTCGTTGACTTGCCAGGGCCAGAATTCGGCGGGGCCCTGCTTGGCGGTGGCGTTGGCGGCGTACACCGGGAACCCGTATTCCTTGAGCGTGTTGGTGTCCCGCACCGCGCCATCGGTAACCAGGCCACCGACGCCGCGTTGGTAGAGGCGGAAAAACTTGATGTCGCCCCCGATGCTGCTGAACGGCCAACGCATGGCGTCGATCACCAGAACCTCGCCCGGGCCGCACAACTCGAACGCCACGTATTCCGCCGACGCTTCGGCCTTGGGTTTGTCGGCGGCAAGGTCGGGCCGGTGTGGAACGAACCGCAGCGTAACGGCGCGACCGGCCATGCTCTGGCCCGGCTGGAGTGGTTTGGCTCCTTCGATCATGCTCATTGGCCAACCCATAACCCACAGTCCGTCAATCAACGTTTGGGTGGGGATGGACTTGAGGGTCGCCAGGGTTTCGTCGGTGACGAACGGGCTGGATTCAGACTGATTGGATCGGGAGGTGGACATTGGGGGAAGGGTCCTTTGGAGGAAGGTTCCATATGGGTCGCGATAGCCGTTGAGGCGTCCGCATTGTAGCAGAAAAGGAGGCGCCCCCCGGAAGGAGGGCGCCTGTGGCAAAGCCGAAAAGGCTCGATGGGTTACCCGGTGGGCCAACCTTCCGCTTCTTCGCCGGCGGTGAGGGCGGCCTGGATGCTGGCGGCAGCATCGGAGGTTACCCAGGCGCTCCAGACATCGGCGTTGTTGTTGAGCCACCACATGGCGGTGGCGTTGACGTCGGCGTCAGGATTGTCGCCCTGCCATCGCACCACGGACTTGTAGATGTTGATGTTGAAGTCCCAGTTGCGCAGCATTTCGACAACGTCGGGGGCGCGACCGGGCAGGTCGGGGTTGACGGCGATGAGAATGGTGGCGTCCTCGTAGGCGCAGGCCTTGGTGGTAAACCAGCACTGGTCGCTGTAGGCCGGTTCCTCCAGGCGCACCAGGTCCAACTTGAGAGCGGGGTCGTTGGTTCCCCACTGGTAGCCTAGCCATGGCTCGCCGCGTTCGTAGGCGCCGTACAGGTCGGCGTTGAGGGCGGCGCCGTCGCCGGGGTTGATGATTTCCACGTGGTCGGAGAGGCCGTAACCTTCGACCTGGGCGGCGTTCACGGTTTCACAGGCCCAGCCGATGATGCAGGACACCAGGCGAGCCTTGTCGCCGGTTTCGGCGGTGGTGAAGAGGTCCTTGTACTGCTGATCTTTCAGGTCCTCAACACTGTCGAGGTCTGGATACTCCTCTTGAAGGTAGGCTGGGATCACGAAAGCGGACTGCCAATCCTTGCCGAGGCTCTGGCCGACGGAGAGGACGGCGCCCTCTTCGCGAGCGGCGTTCCAAGCTTCATCCTGGTTTGGAAGCCAGATTTCCATGGTGACGTGGGTATCGCCATTCTGCAGGCCCTGGAACAGGGGCAGCGTGGCGCCGAACTTGACCTCGGTGGGGTATCCGTACCCCTTCTCCACGATGTATTGAGCGATGCGGTTCTGGAGCAACGCGCTGGACCAGTTGAGGTCGCCGAAGATGATGGCGTCTTTCGGTCCTTCGGGGGCCATCACTTCGACTTCGCGGATGACCTCGACCTCTTTGACGACTTCTTTTTCGACTTCGACTTCCTTGACGACCTCAACTTCCTTGACGACCTCGACCGGCTTTTCAACCTCGACGACTCTTTCCACCTCAACCTGCTCGGTCACGACGCGGGTGACTTCGACGGTTTGCGGCGCCGCTGGCGAACATGCGACGACGGCAACCGCCGTCAGGATCGCCATTACCATGGTCAGGGCCAGTAGTCTGTGTTTCTTGAACAAAACGATTTCCTCCATCTGGGTCAAATTGCCGGGGGTCCCGGTGCAGCATCTGGATGGTTGAACATTATCAACTCTGTGATAATCGTTGTCAAATTGAGCGTTTCGGCAAGAAATACATTACATAAGGGATGTATTTCGTACCGGGTCGCCTTTGGTCGACCGTACTTGGCGCGGAATTGCCTAGCGAGGTTCGAGCGGAACGCTGGATTCGAGAGCTGCCCAAGTCGGGTCAGTTGCCGGCGCTAAGCGCTTCCTGGCGACCGCGAGCCACCGCCTGGGTGAGCCGGTCGATGACAATCGCCATGAACACGATGGCCAAACCGGCGATGACGCCGTTGCCGACCTCGTTCTTTTGGATCGCCCGGAGCACGTTGTCGCCGAGCCCTCCGGCGGCGACCATGCTGGCGATGGTCACCATTGCCAGGGCCATCATGGTGGTTTGGTTGATGCCGGCCATGATGGTGGGCAGCGCCATGGGGATTTGAACTTTGGCCAGCAATTGCAGCGGCGAGGCGCCGAAGGATCGGGCGGCTTCGACGGTTTCCGGGGACACCTGTCGGATGCCCAGATTGGTCAGGCGGATGACCGGCGGAACGGCGTAGATGATGGTGGCGAAGATGCCGGCCGGTTTGCCGAGTCCGAAGAACAGGATGCCCGGAATCAGGTACACGAAGCTGGGCATGGTCTGCATTCCGTCCAAGATGGGTTTCATGATGTTGTCTGCGGTGTGGTTGCGCGCGCCCAACACGCCCAACGGCAAGCCAATGCCAACCGACAACGCGACTGCCACCACCATCAGGGCAATGGTATCGACGGTAGGCTCCCACAATCCCATGAAACCGATGAAGAGGAAGGCGAAGCCGGTGAAAGCCATCAGGGGCCACCGTCCCACGGCGAAAGCCGCCAGCGCCAGGGCCAAAACCACCGCGGGCCAGGGCAGCCACTTCAGCCCGTCCTCGATGTAGTTCAGCGCGTAGGTGATGCCGTCCTTGATGCCCTGGAATAGCCACCGCCCGTTGTTGGTCAGCCACCTGGTGGCCGTGTCGATGGCGCTGCCGGTTACGTCGCGCAGCGATTTAGGAAAGCTGGTTGACCCGTCGCTGGAAGGGACGTGGGCAACGGTGGTGGGGTAATCCATGTTGGGTCCCCAGACCAGCAGGCTGATCACCAATACGATGAGAACCGCGGCCACTCCGGCAGCCCACCAATAGAGCGTCGGGAGGCTGGCCAGGAAGGCGCGAACGGTTTGCCCATTGCTTCTGGGCTCTACCGACGGGGTCAAGCTGGCGTCGGCTCGTTCTCCGGTGATTGCTGCCATAAGTGTCTCCTTGGGGTGGAGTCCAGACTACAGAGGGCCCAAAAAGCTGGGCAGACGGGCTGGCGCCAACGGCCGGCTGTAAACTGCCTCGCTTTCGGCCGGGGCGTTATTCCCCGGCCAGCGCGGCGTTCTCGGCGGCGTTGGCTTCGTAGTCGGTGTTGGGAGAGGAGGTTTCGGCGATGGCCTCGGCTAGGGCGCTGCGATGGACTTCGCCGACCAGCACGTTAGTCTCGTCGCAGCAAGGTATGGGGAAATCGCTGCCCATGGCCATGGGGATCAGTTCGTCGAAGGTGGTGTTCGGCGAGACCGCGGGATATTCGCGGTCAACGTACTCCCAAGCCTCGTCGATTCGCCTGACCCCGGCGCGGAGCGCCCGTTCGGCGTTGGTGATGGAGAGCATACCGATGTAGCGCTCCTGCATGTCTACGACCCAAGCGGCGTCGCCGTCGCTGCTGCCGATGGTATGTAGGGCGGCCCGTGGACCTTGGCGCCCCATGATGGTTGCCTTGGGGGGAGCCATCACCTTGCTGGCGGTGAGCACGCTTTCCAAGCGCACGTCTTGGGTGAAGTCGCCCACGTATTCGTCCTCTGGCCGGAGCACGATGTCTTCTGGAGAACCGATTTGGGCCACCTGAGCATCGTGCATGATGGCGATGCGGTCGCCGAGCTTCAGCGCTTCATTGAGGTCGTGGGTGATGAAAACGATGGTTTTTTGCAGTTCGGTTTGGAGCCTCAGCAATTCATCCTGCATCTGCCGTCGGATCAACGGGTCCAGTCCGCTGAAGGGTTCGTCCATGAGCAGGATGTCGGTATCCACGGCCAGGGCGCGGGCTAGGCCGACACGCTGCTGCATGCCGCCGGAAAGCTGGCGGGGGTACGCATCCTCCCAGCCGGCGAGGCCCACCAAATCCAGCACGTCTTTGGTTCGAGCGAACCGCTCCGACTTTCCGACGCCCTGGACTTCCAAGCCCCAGCTGGCGTTCTCCAACACGGTACGGTGTGGTTGCAGACCGTAGTGCTGGAAGACCATGGCGATCTTTTCCCGGCGAAATTCCATCAGCTCCCGGTCGGACATGTCGGTAACGCGATGGCCGTCAATGACGATGTCGCCGGCGGTGGGTTCGATGAGGCGGATCAGGCACCTGACCATGGTGGACTTGCCGCTCCCGGAAAGCCCCATAATGACGAAAGTTTCGCCACGGTTCACCGTGAACGAAACATCCTGAAGCCCGACCACGTTGCCGAATTCGTTCTGGAAGAAGGACTTGTGCTCTCCGGCGTACTGCGGATCCAAGACGCGCTCCGGGTTTTTGCCGAACACCTTCCAGACGGAATTCACCTGGATGAAGGGTGGACCGTCGGCGGCGTCGGCGAAGGATGGGGCGCTCGTCATGGTTTGGTCGGATGCCATATTATCGTTCCGCGGCGTGTTTGGCCGGCGTCAAAAATCAGTCCCTGCAATACCAACGTAGGCCAGGCGACGAGGGTTTGTCAACCCCGGCGGCGTATGGGGGAAGCCGGCCCGGAGAGGCTTGCAACTCCGGTGGGAAACGCATGGGCATTTTTCGGCGGGAGAAGCATGGGCATTCGCCGGGTCAGCAAAAAGCGGCACGCTACGCCTCGTAAACAGTCTTGCCGCCCAGTATGGTGCGCTCCACCGGGATGTCCTTGATGGAGAAGGGGTCGATGGCGGTGGGATCCTGGCTCAGGGCCACCAGATCGGCCAGTTTGCCCACTTGGATACTGCCCTTCAGGTTCTCCTCGAAACCCGCGTAAGCGCCGTTCAGGGTGTAGATGCGTAGGGCGTCCTCGACTGATATGCGCTGATTCACGCCCCACTCTCGGCCTTCGCTGTCGGTGCGGGTGACGCAGCTCTGGATGCCCATGAGCGGCTCAAACGGGCCTGGGGGATAATCCGTGGCGCCGGTTGAGACCACGCCGTAGTCCATGAAGGACCGTTGGGCGAACATCCACTGTAGGCGATCTTCGCCGTAGAACCGCATCTTCTCGCCGTGGTAGTAAACGTAGGTGCAGAAGGGCGTGGCCACGGTTCCGAGGCGGTTCATGCGGGTAAGCAGATCGGGGTTGACCAGAGTGCAATGTTCCACCCGATGCCGGGGGTCCGGACGTGGGTCAGCCTGCTGGGCGGCGGCGTAGGCGTTGAGAACCAGGTCGATGGTGGAATCGCCGTTGGCATGGATGCAAACCTGGAACCCGGAGGCGTGCATTTCCATGACGTTTTCCATGATCTCGTCGGCCGTCATGGTGAGGATTCCGTGGTCGCAGCAGCTGTCGACGTAAGGTTCGGACAGGTAGGCGGTGCGCGAGGCGATGGCGCCATCGGCAACCATCTTGATCCCACCGATGCGCAGACGGTCGTCGCCCATGCCGGCGCGAATCCCGGCGTCCCGCAACGCTGGGAAATAGCGATGCCACATCAAGGCGTAAACCCGCAGGCTGAGGTCGCCGGCGTCCCGTCCCTCCTGGTAGGTGACCAATTCGTAGTCGGTTACCCGGGCGTCGTGGACGCTGGTGAGGCCGGCGCGGTTCAGCATATCGCAGATGACGCGCAGACCCTGGCGGCGAGTTTCAGCCGATTCGACGGGCAGCTGATTTTCACGTAGGTCATCGGCGGCGCGTTCGTAGATCACGCCGTCGAGCCGGCCGGTATCGGGATTGCGACCCAGGCGACCGCCGGGCGGGTCGGGAGATTCGTCGTTGTAGCCGGCGCGTTCCAAGGCGAGCGTGTTGCCGAAGTACACGTGGCCGGCGCGGTGGGCGACCAGGATGGGATGATCGAGGCTAACGGCGTCGAGGTCCTCCCGGCGCAGGAATCGGTTCTCCGCGGTCTTGGTGTCGTCGAACTTGAAACCCTGAACCCACTGGCCGGCGGGAGTGGTCGCGAGGCGTTCGCGAAGCGCCGCCTGAATGTCACCGATGGTTGGTAGTGAACAATCCGCGGCCATGACGTGTCGCGTGCCGCTGCTGAGCACGTGGATATGCGCGTCGATGAATCCGGGCAACACGGTCTTGCCAGCGAGGTCAAGGATTTTGGTGTTGGGGCCGATGAGCGTTTCGACATCGGAATCGCTGCCCACCCCGATGAATCTGCCGTCGCGCATGGCGATGGCGCTGGCCCGCGGCAGCGACGGATCCATGGTGATGACGTTGGCGCGGCGGATAACGGTGTCGGCGTGGTAGGCGGCCATTTTAGAACTCCTGCGATCAGACGTTGGACCGTGTCGTGGTGTGGAAGCTGGGGAGGGACGGAGCGCCGCTCAGCCCGGCTCGAGCCGGCGAGGGTTCGTCGGAGGCGAGGTTGAGGGAAAGCAGCCGTCCCATGGAGCGATTGCGGGCGCATAGGGCGGGTTGGTTCCGTGAGGCGCCATCCGGCGAACGATCTTGGAACGGGCGGCGCGCCCTGGGAACGGCCGCCGCCGCTTGGGGATAGGTAGGCGCCCTGGAAACGGCCGGCGTTCCAACGTCAGCGGGGTTGGACGTAGCGCCATCGCGGTTGACGGAGGGAGCGGTGGAGGGCGTCGTCACTTCGCCGTGTAACCGCCGTCGATGACCAACTCGCTGCCGGTCATGAACGACGACTCGTCGGAGGCCAGGAAAAGGGCGCCATAAGATATGTCCTCGGTAGAGCCGACCCGTCCCAGCGGGATTTGGCTCAATCGCTCCTGGATTTCGGCCTCGGTTTGATTGACCAGCCCGCCGCGCCGCATGTCGGTGTCCACGGCGCCGGGATGAATGGAATTGGCGCGGATGTTTTCGGCGGCGTACTGGATGGCGGTGGACTTGGTGAACAGGCGCACGGCGCCCTTGGTGGCGATGTAGGCGGGTGGCCCGATGGATACGAGCCCGCTGATGGACGAGATGTTGACGATGCTGCCGCCGCCGGCGCGTCGCATGGCGGGGATCACAGCTTTCGTGCCAAGGAAGACGCCCTTGGCGTTGATGTCCATGATGTGGTCCCAATCTGCTACGGAGGTTTCCTCGATGTCCTTGCGGAGCACGATGGCGGCGTTGTTCACGAGGACATCCACCTTGCCGAACCGCTCTTCGGCGACGCTGACGGCGCGTTGCCAATCGTAAGCGCTGGCGACATCCAGATGGAGGTAGATGGCCTGGCCGCCCAGTTCGCGGATTTCGGCTTCGACCTGCAGACCGAGATCGTCGAGCACGTCGCCGATGACCACGCTGGCGCCCTCTTGGGCGAACATTTTGGCTTCGGTGGCGCCCTGACCGCGGGCCCCGCCGGTGATGATAGCGACCTTGCCTTGGAGCCTCATGGCGCAGCCTCCTTTTCCTTGGCGGTATCAGCAAGATCCTCGGCAGTTTGCGCGAGGTCCGCGTCGTCGGCATGGTATAGCACTCGGAACCACCATGATAATGCAGCGCAAGAGAACGACAAACAGAAGAGCAACGCGGACACGAGGGCGCCGATTGGACTGAATGAATCGGGTGGTTCAACATCCCCTGCCTGGGGCATAGTGGGCGTTTTGCCGTCCGCTTGACGGTCCAAAGCCTGCTCGGCAGGCGCAGTGGGTTCAAGCCATGGGTAGAAAACCTGGTCCATCGCAAAAGTGAAGGTAAGGGTGGCGACGGCCAAACTAATGCCGAGCCAAAACCGGCACCAACTTAGATTGCGTTCGTAAGACCGCTGTAGCCGAGTCGCCTCACTTCCGGGCATTTTTGCCTCTGGGGTCGTTGCGGAAGGAAAGCATCAAGAACGTGAGTCCGCCTCCGACCACCCAGTAGAGAATGGCCACGCCGTACACAGTCAAAAACACGACAATATCATTGTCTCTGGCGTCGCTCTTATAAACCGCGTTAGCCAATTCGGTCCAGCCCCACGTGCCCAAAGCGATGAAACACGCTAAAAAAAGGAGTATGATGCCAATCCGGGTACGGCTCATGTTGGCCTCCCTCAATGGTTCAACTGGCGTGAACCGGCTGCCTGATTAGGATTATACGCTGGCGCCGGAGTTCACGCCAAATTCGCGAGCGCCCGCTCGGCGAATTCGGGGCGCACGATGCGTTCGTAGGGGTGGGCGCCTTGAACCAGGCCGCCGGCGATCAGGGCGTCTCGCATCCGGTCGAATCCTTCGCGTCTGATAGTGGGGTCGGATGCCCACACTCCAGCCGACTGGTACCGGGCTACGCCCTCGGTCAAGAGGCCCCGGTCGTATTCGGGAAACACGCCGGCGATGCGCTCCGCCACCGCCTCGGCCGGGCTGTCGGCGACCCAGCGCTGGGCCTTAGCGTAGCCGTTGACGAACCGTTGCGCGGTGTCTGGGTTATTCTCCAAGTAGTCGGGCGTAACCGCGATGCTGCTGTAGCACACGTAACCGCTCTCTTTGCCCAGGGTTGCCGCCAGGTGTCCCGCGCCTTCAGCGATCAGCTGACCGGCAAAGGGATATGGAACCTGAAGGTAGTCTGCGTCGCCGTTGCGGAAGCGGCTCAGCATCTCCGGAGCGGTCAGACCGCCCATGAGCTTCACGCTGGCCGGGTCCACGCCGTGCCAGCGCATGGCGGCCTGCAACGTGGTGTACGGAACTGGAGTGAAGCCTACGGGGATCAGCGTGGCGCCGGCGAGATCCGCCCACGTCCAGCCATCGGTGGGACGCTTGGATAGGAGGAAGAAACCGTCGCGCTGGTTGATTTCGGCGATGTGCAGCGGCGGCGCGTCGCTGCCGGCGTCCAGATCCATGAAACTGCGACTGATGCCGCTCTGGGTCATGTCGATTTCGCCAGCCTTGAGCAGGTCGGTACTGGTTTGGCCGGGAGGGACGTGATCGAAGTCGATGTCCAGACCCTGGTCGGAGAGGAATCCACCCTCCACAGCGACGTAGATGGTCGTGTAGAACATGTTGCGGAAGGCAACCCGCAACCGGATGCGGTTTGAATTGACTGGTGATGTCATGGCATGATCTCCGTGATGGGTTGGCTAGGCGGCGACGGGCAATCGGAAGTCGCCGTTGGTCAGCGCCACGCCATCGTCGTAGATGCACTCCACGGCGCCGCCTTCGTATTGTTCCCAGTATAGCTGGGCGTAGAGGCCGCCCAGGGCCAGCAGTTCGAGATGGTTGCCGCGCTCTACGATGCGGCCATGGTCCACCACGAAAATCACATCCGCCGCGAGAATCGTGGACAGGCGATGGGCGATGGCGATGGTGGTGCGCCCCTGCATCAACGGCCTGAGAGCCGATTGAACGAAGCGCTCGCTGGTGGTGTCCAGCGCGGAAGTAGCCTCGTCCAGGATCAAGAGCCGGGGTTGGTGCAGGATGACGCGGGCGATGGACAGGCGCTGACGCTCTCCGCCGGAAAGGCGGAATCCGCGTTCTCCCACCACGGTATCGTAGCCGTCGGGGAATTGCAGGATACGTTCGTGGACGTATGCCGCTTGCGCCGCCGCGTGGATTTCAGATTCGGTGGCCTGGGGGTTGCCGTAGATCAGGTTCTCTCGGATGGATGCGTGGAACAGGTAGCTTTCCTGGGACACGTAGCCAATCATTGCGGCCAGGCTAGCCAGTTTGATGCGCCGAACATCAACATCATCGATGGAAACAACGCCTTCGGTAACGTCGTACAGGCGGGGGATCAGGTAGGAAATCGTGGTTTTGCCGGCGCCGCTGGGTCCGACCAAAGCGGCCAGTTGACCCGGTTTGACTTGGAAGGTGACGCCGTCCAGGGCCCAGGCGCGGGCGTCGTGGTCGGGATGGGCGCTGCGGGATTCGCCGGCGAGGGTGGTTTGTTGGTAATTCACTCGCTGGTAGTTTACGCGCACGTCCTGGAATCGCACTGCGCCGCGGGCCTGTTGGGCGGGCATGTCCACGGCGTCGGGAGCGTCCACGATCTCAGGGCGGATGTCCAGGTAAGCGAAGATGCGCTCGAACAGAGCCAGGGACGATTGCAACTCCACCGCCGTGCGCAGCAGGGCGCTGATGGGAAAATACAGACGGGTTTGCAGCGTGGTAAAGGCTACGATGGCGCCGGCGGTCACGCCTCCCGAGCCGAAGGAACCGTAGAGAAGGTAGCCGGCGAGAACGTAAATCACCACTGGACTGAGCGAAAAGAAAATCTGGATGCCGGCCCAGATGGCTTGACCGGTCATTTCGCGGCGGATTTCCAGGTCGGAAAGGCGCACGTTCTGGCGCCGGAATCGCTCGATTTCGCGGTTCTGGGCGCCGAACAAGCGGGTCAGCATGACGCCGGACACCGACAGAGTTTCCTGGGTGATGGCCGTCATCTCCGCCGTGGATTCCTGCACCAGCGACGACATGGCGCGGCGACGCTTGCCGACCCAGTAGCTGAACACCGCGAACACTGGCGTAACTCCCACCGCCACCAGCGTCAACTCCCAGGACAGAACGAGCATGGCGATGAGGGTGCTGATGAGAATAACGACGTTGGACAGAATGTTGCTGACCGTGCCCGTCACCACCAGCCGGATGCCGGCCACGTCGTTGGCCACCCGGCTCTGGATTTCGCCGGTGTGGGAATCGGTGAAGAAACCCAAGGACAGGGATTGGAGGTGGGAATAAAGACGATCCCGCAGGTCTCGCATCACCCGCTGACCCACCTGTTGGGTGAGCCAGGTCTGCAATACTCCCAGACTCCCGGTTACGACGACAACGGCGCCCATGATTGCGGCGATGGTCCAGACCAGGCGCAGGTTCGGCCCGCCCTCAACGAACAGCCCGGAGTCGAACATCGTTTGAATCAACACCGGGTTGACCACCCCCAGGCCGGCGGTGACCACGATCAGGATGCCGATAGCCGCAACCCGCAGCCCGTAGGGTCGAAAGGCGCCGGCGATGCGGCGGTTCAGGTTGGGAACCCGATGACTGGGACGACGCCCACTGCTGGCCACCGTTCTGCGCGGGCCATTGGGTATGTTTTCCCTCACCGGACGCATGGGATGTTCTGGGCCGTTGTCGCGAAGCCGAAGCGGGTTATCCGGTGGCTTCTTTCAGGCGCCGTATGGCGTCGATGTGGGCATCAGGCGAGGCGGCGCCCCTTAGCCCGGCGGCGATGTGCGTGGCTCCGATCACCTCCCAGGATTTGAGCTCGGTGAGCCAGTCTTCGGGGTTGTTGTCTGCGGTGATGGTGACGCGACCCTCGAAGCCGATTTCCGACGGGTCGCGGCCGACAGCTTCGGCCTGGGCGCGGATGCGGGCCAGGATGGCCTGGCCGCCGGCGTCCGGCGCGAACATGGGGAAGTAGCCGTCGGCCAGGCGGCCGATGCGTCGAATGGCGGCGTTGGGCGGTGTGGGAGCGTTGCCGCGGCCGGCGCCGATCCAAATGGGGATGGGGCGCTGCTCCGGCAACGGGTTGATGCCGGCGTGGGTGATGTCGTGATACTTGCCGTGGAAGTCAACCACGTCTTGAGTCCACAGCTGCCGGAGAACCGCGATTTGCTCGTCGCAGCGGCTGCCACGGGTGGCGAAATCCACGCCCAGGGCTTCGTACTCTACCGAGTTCCAGCCAACGCCGATACCCAGACGCAGGCGCCCGCCGGATAGCAGGTCCACTTCGGCGGCCTGTTTGGCGACCAACGCCGTTTGGCGCTGGGGCAGGATCAGGATGCCGGTGGTCAGGCCGATACGCTTGGTCACGGCAGCAAGGTACGCCATTAGGGTGAACGGCTCGTGGATGTAGGATTCGTGGGTGTAGGGAAACTGGGGCACCTCGGGATGCTTCTCCGGCACCGCGCCCAGCACGTGGTCAAGAATGCGGACGTGGGAATAACCCAGATCTTCCGCGGCCTGGATGTAATCTCGCAACGCTCCGAAGTCGTCGCCGATTTCGACAATGGGAACCGAAACGCCAATTTCCATGAAAGAACCTCCCGGGCGAAAAGAAAGCGGCGCCGCCGCCAGGATAGTGGCTGGGGTCATTATAACGGGGCGCCGAGAATCGCGGGGGCGGCGTCGCCGCATGGGATGGCGGCCGTTCGTTGCGTCGGACGGGATTGCCGCGCTGCGCTCGCAATGACAGAAAAAAGGCTCGCAATGACAGGACGTTGAAATGACGGAACGTGGTGGCGGCGTCGGCCCATTGGCTGGGGGCCGTTCGTTGTGTGGGCCGAGATTGCCGCGCTTCGCTCGCAATGACAGGACGTTGGGGGGCCTCGCGATGAAATGTCACATCGGTGTGGTTTAGGAAGGGAGATCTCGCCAAACGGGTAGGGGTGCGCCGATGCGATTGGTTGCCGCGCTGTTGGGGCCAAACTATAATCTTACGACGCTAGCGATTGATACCGGCGGCCACGCCGCCTGTTGAGGAGGCCGTTTTGACTACTACGATACAGAGCCCGAAGGCGCTGTTGAAGCACCGCAGCCGTGAGATTACCGAAGGCGCGGAACGGGCGCCGGCCAGGGCCATGCTGATGGCCATGGGCCTGACTGCGGAGGATCTGGAGAAGCCCTTCGTGGCCGTGGCCAACCTCGCCAGCGACGTGACGCCTTGCAACGTGCACCTGAGCCGCATCGCCAGCGCGGTGAAAGACGGCATTCGACACGGCGAGGGGACGCCCTTTGAATTTGGCACCATAACCGTCAGCGACGGCATTTCAATGGGCACCGAGGGGATGAAGGCGTCGCTGGTCAGTCGCGAAGTCATCGCCGACTCCATCGAGACCGTAGCCTTCGGAGAGCGGATGGATGGCCTGGTGACCGTGGCCGGCTGCGACAAAAACATGCCCGGCTGCATGATGGCCATTGCCCGGCTCAACATCCCCAGCGTCTTCGTGTACGGTGGCAGCATCATGCCGGGTCGTTTTGAGGGCCGGGACGTGAACATCCAGGACGTTTTCGAGGCGGTGGGCGCGTATGCCGCCGGCCGGATGACCCGGGAGCAACTGACGGAGCTGGAGTGCAACGCCTGCCCGGGCGAGGGTTCGTGCGCTGGGATGTTCACCGCCAACACCATGTCCACCGCCATCGAGGTGATGGGCCTGTCGCTGCCGGGCGACGCCTCGCTGACGGCGGTGGATCCCAACAAGAACGACGAAGCCAGGCGCGCCGGCGAAGCGGTGATGCGAATGCTGGAAGAGGGCATTCGCCCGCGCGACATCCTCACTCGACGCGCCTTCGAGAACGCCATCACCGTGGTGGTGGCCATGGGCGGTTCCACCAACGCGGTGCTGCACCTGATGGCGATTGCCCGCGAGGCCGAAGTGGATCTAACCCTGGAGGACTTCGACCGAATCAGCCGCAACACGCCATACATTGCTGACCTGAAGCCGGGCGGTCAATACGTCATGGCCGACCTAAGTCGCTACGGCGGAGTGGCGCTGATCGGCAAACGCCTGCTGGACGCTGGCCTGCTGCATGGAGACGAGAGGTCCGTCAACGGCAAGACGCTAGCGGAGAACATCAACGAGGCCAGCATCGTGGACGACCAGCCGGTGATCTATACGACCGCGGCCCCGCGCAGTCCCACCGGCGGCCTGGCCATCCTGCGCGGCAATCTCGCGCCAGATGGAGCCGTGATCAAAGTCGCAGGGCACCAGGAGAAGGTGTACGAAGGACCGGCTCGGGTCTTCGATCAGGAGGAGCCGGCGTTCCAGGCCATCCAGCGCGGCGAGATCAAGCCCGGCGACATCGTGATCATCCGCTACGAAGGACCCAAGGGTGGCCCCGGAATGCGGGAGATGCTGGCGGTGACGGGGGCGCTCATCGGGCAGGGCCTGGGCGACTCGGTGGCCTTGGTCACTGACGGCCGGTTCTCCGGGGCTTCTCACGGGCCGATGGTGGGGCACGTGGCGCCCGAGGCCATGGATGGCGGACCCATTGGATTGCTGCGGGAGGGCGACATCGTTACGTTGGACATCCCCGGCCGGCGCATCGACGCTCGCATCAGCGAGGAAGAGATGACCGACCGTCGCGCCGCCTGGCGTCCCATGGAGCCGAAATACACCACCGGAGTGCTGGCCAAGTACGCCAAGCTGGTGTCCTCGGCGGCCGAGGGCGCGGTGACGCGGTAGCGAGGGGCGCCGCAAACTAGGGAAGGGCGGCGCGGCGCATTGGTCATCGGCATCGCCATCGCCGCGCTGACGCCCCCATTCTTGCAATGGTCGATTGGTGGACAAATAACTGGTGGACAATAGGGGTAACTGATGACCAGTCCCGATAATCGCGTCCTGATGGAACGCTCCGGCGCGTTGGCGGTGATTCGTCTGAACCGGCCGGAGGCGCGCAATGCCCTGTCCCCGGAGATGATCACCGAACTGGCGCAGGCATTGAACGCGACCCGCGCCGGGGACGTTCGCGCCGTGATGCTAACTGGGACGGGCGGGGCGTTTTGCGCTGGCGCGGACGTGAGGGACTTCACGGCGCAACTCGAAGAGGGCGGCGCCGAAAGTCTGTCGTCGCATCTTCGCAACCTGGCGGACGCGCTGCACAACGATGTCGTAATGGCCATACGCAAGCTGGACAAACCGGTGGTTGCGGCGGTGAACGGCGTGGCGGCCGGCGCCGGCTTCAGCCTGGCCCTGGCGTGCGATCTGAGAGTCGCCTCGGCAGACGCCCGGTTCCTTTTGGCCTACGCCAACATCGGATGCACGGCGGATGGCGGTTCAACCTACATGCTGCCGCGCATCGTTGGCCAGGGCCGCGCCATGGAAATTTATCTCGCCAGACAGCCCATCGGTGCGCAGTACGCCTTGGAGCTGGGGTTGGTCAGTCAGGTATTCGACGCAACCCAATTTGAGCGGCACGCCATGGAGACAGTTGACCGTCTGGCGCAGGGACCCACCCGGGCCTACGGGCGGGTGAAGGCGTTATTCGATGGCAGCTGGGACGCCGACCTGGCGGCCCAACTAGCCGCCGAAACCGACGCCATCGCCGACATTGGATTGACCGGAGATTTCCAGGAAGGGATACGGGCCTTCGCGCAGAAACGGCAAGCGTGGTTCCAGGGGCGTTAGCTCGACGTCAATGGAGTCCGCGCCGGCTGGGTTGATAGCTTGGAGAGAGGATTGGCGCGGCTCCGGCGGGGTTGGAAGGGCTGGTTGGCGGCGCGCCGGTGGTGGTGTTTAGCGCTGGCTGTTGGCGTCGTTTGCTTTCGCATCCTGGCCGGCGCCGTGGAGAGTTGGCTGTTCGCCCCAGCGCTTGGGGACAACGCCTGGTGGACGGCGGCGGTCGCGCTCGCCAGCGTGGCGATGTGCGCGCTAGCGGCCATCACCATAGTTGCGTTTGTCCAGTACGGCCGAATCTACAACCGCAGGATCCCCACGGAGTGATCGCGCGGCGATGGCGTCGCTCCATGCCGCGTTTGCGGTGGAGAGCGCACAGCAGACTGGCGCTGCCGCGCCAAAGAACGCCTAGTGGGAAACGGCCGCGCTTGCCGGCCGGGGTAGGCTTGCCTATACTGGCGGCGAAGAGGTGCTTGACGAACGTTGTTGACCGTTGCGAGTAGGCATGAACATGAAGATCAAGATTGCATTGATGGCCGTTGTCGCCGCCGCGCTGCTGATTGGGCTGGCGTGCACGGCTGAAACCGACTCGCAATGTCCCGAGGGGACGGATCCCTTCACCGAGTTCAATATGTACTTCGGGCGGGAAAAGGGCGACGGTTCCACCGTATCGGAGGACGAGTGGCGAGATTTTCTCGCCGACACGGTGGCCCCCCGATTCCCCGATGGATTCACGTCCTTGGACGCTCGGGGCCAGTGGTTTGACGCCGAAAACAACCGGCTGTACCGAGAATCCACCAAGCTGCTGAATGTTTTGGCGCCCAGCGGCGCCGGCGATGCCAGCGCCCAAGCAATCCGCGAGATCTCCGACGCCTATAAAGAACGATTCGACCAGCAGGCGGTATTTCTAACCACCCTGCCGGCGTGCGCCGGGTTGCATTGACGGAGATCTCGTCAGGCCGCCCCGTCCCTAGTGAGGGCCCCGGCTGCGAGGCTCCCATTGCGAGGCGCTCACGGAGGCGCCTGGGATGACGGACGGATCCATGCGCAAACAGGCATTCATAGGCGTTGGAACAATGGGCAGCGTGATGGCGGGTTGCCTGCTGGACGCCGGAGTTGACCTGACGATTCACGACATCAGGCGAGAGTCTGCGGAACCGTTGTTGGATAGAGGCGCCCGTTGGGCCAACAGCGCTGAGGAAGCGGCGGCGGATTGCGCGATGCTTTGGGTTTCGCTGCCCGGTCCGGCGCAGGTTGAATCCGTCCTGTTGGGCGACGAGGGCGGCGTGATCGGAGCCATGCCCCGGGGAGCGACGTTGGTGGACACCACCACCAACGACCCGGACCTGGCGCGGCGCGTGGCCAAGACCTGCTGGGACCGGGGCATCGCAATGTTGGACGCGCCGGTGAGCGGACGTCCGCCCACGATGACGATGATGGCGGGCGGAGAGCTTGATGCCGTCGAACGGGCCAGGCCGTACCTGGAAGTCGTGGCGGCGCAGGTGTTTCACGTAGGCCCGGCAGGTACGGGGTGCGTGGCCAAGCTGGCCACCCAGTACATGGGCTACACGAACCTGATCGCCGCCATCGAGGGAATGCTCATCGCGCGGTTGGGCGGCGTTGACCCTGAAGTTCTAGCGGAGATAGCGCCAGTCAGCGCGGGAGCCAGCCGGGCGTTCAATGCCATTCCCAACAGCGTGCTGAATCGATCGTTCTCCGCGGGCGGGACGCTGGACATAGTCGCGAAGGACGTAGCGTTGGCGTGCGAGTTGGCGAAACGGTTGGAAGCGCCCTCTGCGACCGGCGAAGTAGCCAACGCGCTGTACCGGCAAGCCCAGGAAGCGGGCTGGGGCAACGAAGGATACCCGGTGGTGGCGCGCATCCTGGAGGGGTTGGCTGGCGCTGAGTTGAAGGCTTCGTGACACCGGCGGCGGCTGAGGGGTTGTGATACCATTTTGGCGGGCAATTCGCTCCCGGAGGGAGGACATGGCTACTACGATGCAACCCGGCGCTTACAGTGGATTGGTTGACCAGGACAACGGCATGGTCAGCCGAGAGATTTTCGTCAATCCCGACATCTACGCTGAAGAACAGGAGCGGGTCTTCACGAGGGCCTGGCTGTTCGTCGGCCACGAAAGCCAGATTGCCAAACCGGGCGACTTCTTCGTCTCCTCCATGGGCGAGGAGTCGGTGATTCTGTGCCGAGACCGTGAGGGTGAGATCCACGTATTCCTCAACTCGTGCATGCATCGTGGCATGAAGGTATGTCGCTACGACGAGGGCAACACCCCCATCTTCACCTGCCCTTACCACGGATGGAGTTTCGCCACGGACGGCGCGCTGGTTGGCGTGCCTTTCTACAAGGACGCCTACCATGAGGAATTGGACAAGTCCCAGTGGGGGTTGATCCGCGTTCCCAAGATGGTCAACTACAAGGGCGGCATCTGGGCGACCTGGGACGAGAACGCGCCCGATTTTCTGGAATACATCGGTGAATTCCGGACCTACCTGGACATCCTGTTCGACGGGTGGGATGGATCCGAGGGCGGCACGGAGGTGATCGGCGGCGTGGAAAAATGGCTGGTGCCCAGCAACTGGAAGTTTCCCGCTGAAAACTTCATCGGCGACCGTTACCATAACATCAGCCATCGCTCGGTAGACCTGGTGGGCATCGGGCCATCGGGCCAGGGTCGCCGGGACACCCGGGAGCGGGACGGCGCGCGCGCCTTGGACATCTCCTTCCCGGAACGAGGGCACGGCACCATCGTGTTCCTGAGAGGCGCGGACGCGCAACCGATACCGTCATATCAGAACGATCCGGTCATCGCCGACTACTTCACCCAGTGTGAAATCGCCCGCAAGGAACGGCAGGGGCAACTGTGGCGCATCCTGGGCGGGCCGGGCACGATCTTTCCCAACATGTCGTATCTGCCGCGACAGCCGCGCAGCATCGCGGTATGGCATCCCAGGGGTCCTGACCAGACCGAGGTTTGGCGTTGGTTCCTGGTGGACAGCGCCGCTCCGCCGGAGGTGAAGGAGTTCTTGAGGCAGTACTACATCCGGTACTCGGGTCCCAGCGGGTTGACCGAGCAGGACGACATGGAGAACTGGAACTACGCCCACGCCGCCAGCCGCGGCGCGATGGCGCGCCGGCGTCCCTACAACTACCAGATGGGCATGGGATACGCAGTGACGGATTTTGAGGATGGCGGCCTGCGCATCCCTGGAACCGTACTGGACGTGACCAAGGCGCGCGCCGGCGAGCAGAACCAACGGGGGTTCTACAGTCGTTGGGCCGATTTCATGGCGGCAAGGGACTGGGACGAACTGGCCGGCTGGCGGGCCAACGGCAATGGCGCCGGTTGCTAGGTGGCGCGATGGCAGTTGCGAATGACCCGCTGGCGATGCTGTTGCTGAAGCAGGACGTGGAAGCGTTTTTGTATCACGAGGCGAACCTGCTCGACGACCGGCGGTACGAGGAGTGGCTGGAACTGCTGGCCGATGACGTGCGCTATTGGGCGCCCATGCGCCGCAACGTGAAATTCGGCGAGTTGGAGCGGGAATACACGCGAGAGGGTCAGGACATCAACTGGTTCGACGAGGGCAAGGATACCCTGACCCGGCGGGTTCAGCAGATTCTCACCGGGGTGCACTGGGCCGAGGAGCCGTTGTCTCGCATATCGCACCTGGTGACCAACGTTGAGATCGTGGAGGCTGCGCCCAGCGTCTCCGAGGCCTCCGAGGTCGCGCTACGCTGCCGTTTCATCATCTACCGGAATCGCGTTGCCACCGAGACGGACATCCTGGTGGGGCGACGGGAGGATCGGCTGCGACGGGTCGCAGACGGCTGGCGCATTGCGCAACGCCACGTGTTCTTGGACCAAAACGTGCTGCTGGCCAAGAACCTGACCTTCTTCTTTTAATGACTGCCCGGCCGGCATTGGTTCCGCTCGCTGGGGTTGTTGGAACGGAAGCGGCGGCGGGATTGCCGCGCTTCGCTCGCAATGACAGAAAAAAAGAGGCTCGCAATGACAGGGACAAACAGGTTCGCAATGACAGAGATGATGGGGCTCGGAATGAGAGAGATCATTGGGCTCGCGCTGCGGTTCGGGTTTGCAGTCGGGCGGCCGTTGGTCGCGCTCGACGGGATTGCCGCGCTTCGCTCGCAATGACAGGGCCAAAACGGATCTCAATGAGAGAGACGATTGGGATCGCGCTGCGGTTCGGGCTTGCAGTCGGGCGGCCGTTGGTTGCGCTCGACGGGATTGCCGCGCTTCGCTCGCAATGACAGAAAAAAAATGAAGCTCGCAATGACAGAAAACATGAAGCTCGCAATGACAGAAAAAAGAGGCTCGCAATGACAGGGACAAACAGGTTCGCAATGACAGAGTATCAGAGATCGCAATGATAGAGGATTAGAGATCGCAATGACAGAGATAATGAGGATGGCAACGGCAGGAGGTCGAATAGGGGTGGATCATGGCCGACATCGTTAACCTGTTTGAAGTTGAGCCCGGCCAGAAGGTGCGGCTGCACAGCGACGCCACCGCCGAGGTCGTGTCCAACCCCAGGGATGGCGTGTGGTTGTTCGTGCGGTACCTGACCAATTCGGATGATCCCAGCGTGGTGGGCGAAGAAGACATGGTTTTCGCGCAGGACGTGGTGGAACTGCTGACTGACTGAACGCAATGGTTTTGTCTGCTCATGAGACCGGGGAATATTCGGCGCCGGACCCCGACGAGCTGCTGGCGGCGCTGAGGGCAGGATACCGGGCCATTGACGATGGCTACGGATTCTACGCGGGATTCAACGGCTGGCTGGAATCGCTGGGCTACACGCGCCGGGACGACGTGGCCTGCACCTGCCCGGACCATGGCCATCGTGGGCATTTGCCCGAATGCCGTTGGGTCCGGGATACTGGGAATTAGGCAATCGGGAGGCGCCCTATGTCGTTTCCCATAGGCTGGTTGCAGCCGGACGCGGTTCTCCTGACCAAGATCATCGCCACCTTGGTGGCGGTCGTCATCTATGCGGTGGTTCGGGTGGTGAGAAACCGGGCGATTGACCGAATCGCGGGCGCCCGCAACCTTCATCCGCCACGGGTGGCGGAAATGCGGAGGGTGGTTGGCATAATCAGCGTGATTGTGCTGGTTGGCGTGTTGGCTCTGACCTGGAGCGTCCAATTCAGCAGCCTGGTCATCGCGTCTGGAGCGATTGTGGCCGCGATAGGCGTGGCGTTCTTCGCGCAATGGTCCATCTTGAGCAACGTGACCACCAGCATCATCATGTTTTGGCGGTTTCCCATCCACGTCGGCGACCGTGTGGGACTGGTGAGCGACCGCAATTTCTCCGGCGTGGTGCGTGAACTGACTCCGTTTTTCATAGTGTTGACCGACGAAAACGGCAATACGGTCACGATTCCCAACGCATTGTCGTTACAGCAAATGTTCATCGTCTATGACCACGCGACGCCCGAGCGGATCAAAGAGCTAGAACAGCAGGAACAAGATGAGGAGCGACCTGGCGATGTCTCAGCGAATGGTTGATTTGATGGAAACCGTGTGGCGGTCGATTGACGCTCTATGCGCCAACTTTACCGAGGAGCAGTGGGCGACCCCCACGGAATGCCCCGGCTGGGCGGTGCAGGATCAGGTATCTCACCTGGTGGGCAGCGAATGCCGCCTGCTGGGCCGGCCCGCGCCTGAGCATGAGCCGTCGGACACTGCGCACGTGCGCAACGAAGTGGGCCAGAACAACGAGGTATTGGTGGACTACCGCCGCCGATTCAGCGGAGCGCAGGTTCTTGCGGAGTTTCGGGAGGTCACCGGGGAGCGCCTGGCCAGGCTGCGCGCCATGACGGAGCAGGACTTCGCCGCGGAAACCGACAACCCGTTGGGTCGAGGGCCGTACACCGACCTGCTGGCGATTCGCATCTACGACGCGTGGGTGCACGAGCAGGACATGCGCCGGGCGTTGAGAATCCCGGGTCACCTGAGCGGGCCGGTGGCCCAACATGCCTACGGCCGCACAGAAATGGCGATGCCTTTTGTGGTAGGTCGCAAAGTGCGACCGGACGACGGAACGTCGGTGGTGTTTGATGTGGCCGGCGACGTGGGCGGAACGATTGCTCTCACCATGGATGGCGGGCGCGCCCACCGTATTGAACCTGCGCCAGAGGCTCCGACGGTGCGGCTCACCATGGATTTGGAGTCATTCAACGCTCTGGGCACGGGTCGGTGGACCGCGGAACAGGCATTGGCTCGCGCATCGGTGGCGATTGCCGGCGACCAGGCCTTGGGAGAGCGGATATTGGGCGAGATGAACTTCATGATCTGAGGTGTAGGGCTGGCCCAGTGGCAACGGGCGCCGGCATCGCCGTTTCCGCGGGGGCTGGGATGGAAGGCAGTGGCGCGGCGAGCGGGCAGCCGGGGCGTGGGGCCGTTGGTTGTGGTCGGCGGGATTGCCGCGCTGCGCTCGCAATGACAGTCAAAGGGTGGTGACGCCTCTCCCAATTGTCATTGCGAGGAGCGACAGCGACGCGGGAATCCCGATGCCTAGGCGAGTGTGCGTGAGGCCATTGGTTGTGGTCGACGGGATTGCCACGGCCTTCGGCCTCGCAATGACAGGGGCAGGGAGGCGCTGGCAATGACGGCAACTGTCATTGCGAGGAGCGACAGCGACGCGGGAATCCCGATGTCTGGGCGAATGGGCGTTAGTTGCGGTCGTCGAGATTGCCACGGCCTTCGGCCTCGCAATGACAGGGGCAGGGAGGCGCTGGCAATGACGGCAACTGTCATTGCGAGGAGCGACAGCGACGCGGGAATCCCGATGTCTGGGCGAATGGGCGTTAGTTGCGGTCGTCGAGATTGCCGCGGCCTTCGGCCTCGCAATGACAGGGGCAGGGAGGCGCTGGCAATGACGGGAAAGGGGCGGGGGCGCGATGACAGGCGCGGGGCGTGACGCGCTAATCGGTCACCACTGGACGTACATGGGCATGACTCCGAGAACTGAAGAATCATGCCCCGTACGACAGTCACCACTGGACGTACATGGGCATGACCACGTGGACGTAACGGTCGGAGTCGGCGGGTCGAAAAACGCCGGGGCTGGATGAATTGGTCACTTCCAGGGCCACCTTGCCGCGACCGAGCACGTTCACGACGTCGATGAGGTACCGTGCGTTGAAGGCGATTTTGGCGTCCTCGCCCTCCAACTGGTCGATGTCCAGTTCGTCCGAATTGTCGCCGACCTCCTCAGAGCGGGCGGATACCTTCAGTTGGCCGCCTTCGCCAGACTCTTGGGGCGTCATTTCCAGACGAACGATGTTGCTGCCATCGCGGGCGAACACCGCGGCCGACTGGGTGGCGCGCTTGAGATCGTCCAGTTCCATAACGGCGCGAGTCTCGTACCGCTCTGGGATCAGCTGGTCGTAGTTGGGGAAGGTTCCCTGGAGCAGTTGGGATACCACTTCCACGTGCTCCAGTTTGAACATGACCTGCCCCTTTTCGGGGGACAAGGTGACCTGAACCGGAGCGCTCTGCTCGGAAGCCAGGCGCTGTATCTCCTGCATGGTGCGTGCCGGCACGATCACCTTGAGCGCGTCGGCGACGGGTTCGGAGAGCTGGCCGGTGTAAACGGCCAGGCGGAAACCGTCGGCGGCGGCCATAACCACGTTGGATTCTTCCAGCTTGAGTTCGACGCCGGTGAGCACCGGGCGGGATTCGTCGGACGCTGCGGAAAAGGCGACCAAGCCGATGCCCTGGCGCAGCATTGAAGGGTCGATATTAGTGGCAACGCCCGATTCGACCTCGGGGATTGGCGGGAAATCGTCTGCGGAGGCGCCGTTGATGTGGGTGCGGGAGCGACCGCACGAGATGTGCAAGACGCTGGCGCCGCCGCTGCTGCTGGACTCTTCGGCGTCTGGGCCACGGAGATCGAGATCGATGCGGTCGGCGGGTAGGGAGTTCACCAAATCGGCCACGAGCCGGTGGGGCACGGTGATGGCCCCCTCTTCCTCGATCATGGCGCCGATCCAGGTGGTGATGGCGATCTCCAGGTTGGTTGCCGACAGCCGCAGCATTCCCTGGTGGCTGCTCAGCAATACATTCTGGGTTATCGGCAGGGTGGAGCGTGTGGCCACCGCGCGACCCACGACACCCAGGCCGCGAGCCAGATTTTCCTGAAGGCAAGACAGTTTCATTTTTGACGATCCCGGCGCAATTTGACCCAATTTGCGTGTTCTGCGCGCCAAGTTAGTCGGCCCGAATAGCGGGCCATCGCCGGCGGTGCGGAGCGGTGCGACGCTTCGACGAACGCCGGAACCGATACTACGGCCTATGAACCGCCGCCCCCTGCCGATGGTGACAAAGTATGAACGCGAGAACCTGTGTAAGTGGCAGGGATTATAGCACGGGCCGGGATTGCCGGCGCGGGCCCGCGGCGACGCGCCCCCGGGATGGCCCGTGGCGTGGGAGCGCGCCGCCGGGGAACGTTAAGCGCGGATCAGGGAATGCCGCGCGGTGGCTGGCGAGATGGCGCGTGCGCGGAAAGCGCCTGTGAATCGCGGCCCGTCGTTCGGCCAGGCGTCGGGATTGCCACGGCCTGCGACCTCGCAATGACAGTTGGAAGGGGGGTTCGCGATGGCGGTGGGGGAAGGGGGCCTAGCTGCTGCTCTGGATCGTCGTTCGCCCAGGCGTCGAGATTGCCGCGGCCTGCGGCCTCGCAATGACAGTTGGCGGGGGTTTCGCGATGACAGTGGGGGAGGGGGCCTCGCCGTGGCAGAGGGAAGTGGTTTCGCGATGGCGAAGGGAGAGGGCACAGCTGCTGCTCTGGATCGTCGTTCGCCCAGGCGTCGAGATTGCCGCGGCCTGCGGCCTCGCAATGACAGTTGGAGGGGGTTTCGCCGTGGCAGAGGGAGGGGGCACAGCAACGGGTCCGGCCCGTCGTTCGCCCAGGCGTCGGGATTGCCACGGCCTGCGGCCTCGCAATGACAGTGGGGGGGGCTTCGAAATGGCGGTGGGGGAGGGGGCACGATGGTGTTGGTGGTCGGCGCCTGGGTGTGTGAGAAGCAGAACGCCGCTGGGAATTGCAGATGGCGGTCCTGTCGGATGCGCCGGTGTACGACTTGGTGGCGACCCTCTGCGCTACGAGCGGACGGGAATTCACCGGGCAATATGTAGGAGAATCTGGCGTTGCTGGGGCGGTTTCAAATTTATGGGTGATTATGGCGTTACTGGCGCGGTTTCAACCGTTCAACCACTCGCGCTAACCGGATGCGTGATGACCGCAGGGACAGATGGGGCGGTTTCAACCGTTCAACGTCTCACGCTAACTGGATGCGTGATGACCGCGGGGACAGATGGGGCGGTTTCAACCGTTCAACCACCCACGCTAACCGGATGCGTGATGACCGCAGGGACAGATGGGGTAACAGATGGTGTAGCGGAGGCGACGGTTGGTATAATGCCGGAGCCGGTTACCCAGATGAACCAGGCGATTCGGAGAGACGTACATGACGGAATTGCTGTTTTTGAACGATGCGTACCTGTCGACGTTCGACGCGGTGGTAGCTGGCGTCGCGGACGATGGCGGAGTGGAGTTGGACCGAACGGCATTTTACATCGGCGGCGGCGGCCAACCGTGCGACATCGGAGCGCTGCGGGATGAGGCCAGCGGCGCCGAGTACGCGGTAACCAAAGTGGGCCGGGCCGGGCAATCGATTCTGCATACCATCGAGGGCGACGCGAAACCGAAGCCTGGAACGGCGTTGCGTGGAGAAATCGACTGGCAGCGGCGCTACCTGCTGATGCGTACTCATACGGCGTTGCACATCCTGTGCGGTGTGGTGTGGCGCGACTATGGCGCCCTGGTTACCGGCGGGGACATGCGACCGGGCGCGGCGCGGATGGACTTCGAGCTGGAGAACATGTCCACGGAGTTCGCTGAAGAGGTGGAAGCTCGCATCAACGAGGAGGTGGCGCAGGGTCGGGAGATCGGAGTCGGGTTCATGAACCGTCAGGAAGCCGACGCTCACCCTGACTTGATACGCACCAAGATCAACCTGCTGCCGGCGTCCATCGCGGAGGTGCGCACCATCGACATATCTGGGCTTGACCTGCAGGCGGATGGCGGCACGCACGTGCGCAACACCAGCGAGGTGGGCCGCATCAACGTGGTGGGCCATGAGAGCAAGGGCCGGATCAACAAGCGCTTGCGCATCGCCCTGGCCGATGCGGCCTGACCGGAAAACGGGCATGGAATCGTCGTGCATCAGCGGCTCGCCGGCCGCCCAGCATCGGTTGGCCCACGCCTACCGGGCGGCGCGTCAATTTGACGAGGCAATCCGGTGGTTTGAAATTGCCGTAACGGGAATCAAGGAAATGTACGGCGTCAGCCATCCGGAGACTTTGCGATTCGCCAGCAGCCTGGCCAACTGTCACTACGCGGCCGGCCACACCGATTGCGCCATCCGAATGTTCCGGGAATTGATGGAGGCGCGGTGGTTGGCTCTGGGCGAGGATCACCCGGACACGTTGCGCAGCCGGGGCAGCTTGGCCAACGCCCTGCTCTCAGCGGGCCGCGTCCGCGAAGCGGAGGAGTTGCACCGGAGGAACGCCGCGGACCGCGAGGAGACGCTGGGCCCGGATCATCCTGCCACGGCGGCGAGCCGCAGGAACCTGGGCCGAGCGGTGGCGGCGGCCGGTACGAGACACTCCGACGGGCGGCCGGAATTTTCAGGGCCGGAATTTTCAGGGCCGGAATGACCGTTGGGAATCCGCGCCGGAGACCATGGCCCGGTTGCGGTTTAGTTTTTTGTATGAATCGTCGTCACTTCGGGAGTTTGGAGTTCCGCGCTGGCCAAGGCGGTAGAGGGCGACTAGGAATGCGGAAAGAAGGACGAGGCGCCCGGGCCATGGGTTGCCTGCGAAACGGGCGTCCCGAACGAAGGGTTTCCCGGATGAGTGACCAGCAGGAGGCTCGGAGCCCGGGAATGGCTGCTCGGCGAAAGGATTTTCCGGAAACGTGATGATTAAGTCCATGGCGACCAACTGGCGGCTTGGAGTTGCCAGGTGGATGGGTGAACGCATCGGGTGGCAGCCGCGTTTTGGTTGGCCGGACGCGTCGTTCGCGCCGTTCGGGCTGATCGCGCTGGTGGCGGCCGCGATGCGGCTGTGGGAACTGGACGGGCGGGTGATGCACTATGACGAGGCGATTCACCTGCACTACGCCTGGAAGTTGGCCAACGGCGTGGAGTATGCGCATTCCCCGTGGATGCACGGTCCCTTCCAAATTGAGCTGGTGGCCATACTGCTCAAGTGGTTGGGGGATACGGACTTCGTGGCGAGGTTGCCGTATGCGCTCTTTGGCGTCGCGCTGGTGGCCCTGCCCTACTTCCTGCGTCGTCAAATGGGAGACAAAGGCGCGATTTGCGCCGCGTTGATAATGGCCTTTTCGCCAACGCTGTTGTATTTCAGCCGGTTTGGACGGAACGATATCCTGATGGCGGTATGGGCCACGCTGCTGCTGATCTTTCTGTGGAGATACCACGAAAACAGCAAACGCCCGCATTTGCTCGGAGCGGCGGCGGTTACAGCGTTGATGCTGGCGTCCAAAGAGACGGCGTATTTCGTGATACTCTTCATGGGGTTGGCCGCTCTTGGCCTCGGCTGGCGCCAGGTGTGGGCGGTGGCGAGACGTCAAGCGGCGTTGGCCGACCTGCGTGGCGCCGCTGGGTTCTTCGTGTTGCTGGCGACGCTGACGTTGCCGCAAGCGGCGGCGGCGATTTCCGTGGTTCAGGGCCCGTTGGGTCTGACGCTGGCGGCGACGGATTCCGGGTCCACTGGAGAAACCGGCGCGCCAGTATGGGAGGCCCCGTTCGCGTCTTTGCCAATTTGGGAGCCGCCCGTTTTGATGCACTTCATCGCGCTGCTGGCGTCGCTGGCGGCGCTGGTGGCGGTGGCGCGATGGGTGTGGAAGGTCAGGAACGTTCTGGACCTTGCGGTAGTGTCGGCGGCGGGCGTGAGCGCCGTTGCGGCGGTGGCGGTGGTGACGCTGGGGCCGGCGCAGGGCCTGCTGCCCGAATTGGGAACGACGGCAAGGTATCTGGATTGCGCGATTGGCGCCGCGCTGATGGCGG
This sequence comes from Dehalococcoidia bacterium, assembly GCA_965221295.1. Taxonomy (GTDB): domain Bacteria; phylum Chloroflexota; class Dehalococcoidia; order Lucifugimonadales; family UBA3495; genus Bin87. Next base: position 1,090,036 of record OZ244879.1, read on the forward strand.
TCGGGTTGGCGATACCCCGGTGGTTGTCGGAGGAACTGCGGAGCTGGCGCCGGATCGCGGTTCTCCTGGGGGCGCCGGCGATACTGACCTGGCTGTGGCTGGTGGCGTTCGGCGACGGGTTGAGTTTGATGGCGCAAATGCTGCCGGCCGCGGCTCCGGCGGCGGAGTTGGAAGCAGGCACGATCGCGGTGAACTACCTGGTTCCCGCGTTGACGCTGCTGCTGCTGGTGGTGGTGGGTGGAGTCGTGGGGGCGCTCTGGGGCGGGGGCGTCTGGATAGTGTGCGCCGGTTTGTTCTATGTCATTTGGGGGACGCTCTACACGACGTTCTTCACCAACTGGCCGGGTGTGTTCACCGGCGGATGGCAGAGCCTGGGCTACTGGCTGGCGCAGCAGGAAGTGGCCCGGGGCAACCAGCCCTGGTACTACTACCTGGTGGGGATGACGGTTTACGAGGCGTTGGCGCTGGTCTTTGGGCTGGCCGCGGTGGTGTGGCTGATACGGAGGCGAGAGCCCTTTGGCGTGGTACTGGCCGCGTGGGTGATAGCGACCATGGCCATCTACACGATAGCGGCGGAGAAGATGCCCTGGCTGTTGGTAAACATTACGGTTCCGTTGGCGCTGGCGGCCGGAATGTTGCTTGGCAATCTGATGGATGGCATACGCTGGCCGTTGCAGGTTGCGGAGCGCTGGCGTACCGGCCTGCTGTTGGCCCTGTCGCCGGTTTGGATTCTGACGGCGGTATGGATCGTTTGGCTTTTGGCCCGGGGCGGAGCGGGGTACCTGCCAGCATGGTTGACGGCGATGATTCTATTACCCATGGCGGTGGGCATCGCGTGGTTGGTGAGGGTTCAACCCAACGGTGGCCGGCTGATGGCGTTGGGCGTCGCCGGGTTGCTGTTGATCTTCGGTACGGTGGCGGCCATGCGGGCGGCGTACACCTACGACGACTCCAACGTCGAGATCCTGGCCTACGCCCAGGGGTCTGCTGACTTGGTGGAGTCGTATGCGGCGTTGAAGGAGGAAGCCTGGGCCGGGGAAGGAGCGTCCGCCAGGGTCGAGGTGGACTACGACATGTGGTATCCGTTCCAGTGGTACGTGCGGCAGGAGACGGAGGCAGGGACTTTGCGGTTCGACCGATTCTGCGCCGCTGGGTCGGACGGCGGGTCGGACAGTTGCAAGAAGGTGGGCGAGGACACTGGCCCGGTGGCCTACTTGACGGAGAAGTCCCACGCCGTGGAGGAACAAGACGCCGGCGACTACCGCAGGGAAGGCCCGATGCGGAACCTGCTGTGGTATCCTGAAACCTACCGACGTCCGGAGGAAGCCCGCACTGAAACCGCCATGTGGCGTCAGTTGACTGCGGACGTTGAATTCTTCACGGATAGCGCGGTCAGTCGTGAGAAATGGCAACAGGCCATCGAGTATATTGTGGCCCGGCGGCAGGACAGCGACTGGTACACGGCGGAATACTATCAATACTTCCGGAGATAGGGGTAGCGATGAAGGCGGTTGAAAAGTGACTGCCGCCGCGGAGCTGGCGGAAGTGGGGAAGGCTTCCTCTGGAAGGCGAGCGCCGATTGCCCAGTGGCTGGATCAGCCGGCGGTTAGACGGAAGGGTCGCCGCCGTCGGATGCAACCAGGGCGCCCAGGGATAACTGCCCGGAACTCCAGGCAACTGGCAGGCGGATCGCCTGTTGGAGTTGGGGCAATGCCTCTCACACCGGTTTGTGTCGATCGCCGGGGCGGGTGTGCTCCGCAGACGCGGCCACTTGCTGGGTCTGCGGCTCCCACTGGAACGCGCGGGTCTTGGTTTCGCGGCGCATGTCCGGCGGGATGGTCCGGTTGGCAACGGCAATGACCTATTTTTTGGGCAACTGGCGCTTTTGGGCCGGCGTACTGGTCAGCGTCGTTACGCTGGCCGTGTTGGTGTTGCTGGTTGACCGCCGGGAGCTGTGGGAGGCGCTGCGCGCCGCCAACTATCTGTACCTGGCTCCGGCCATCGCGTTGTATTTTGTGGGGCAGTGGTTTCGGGCGTTGCGGTGGCAGTATTTGCTGTCCCCCATTGCGCGAATCTCGACCTGGCGACTGTATCCGGTGATCATCATCGGGTACATGGCGAACAACGTGCTGCCGGCGCGGCTGGGCGAACTGGTCCGAGCGGTGTACCTGTCGCGAAGGGAGCGGGCGGTGAGCGTGCCGGCGTCTATTGCCACGCTGAGCGTGGAACGGCTGTACGATGGCTTGACCCTGCTGACGATGGGTGCGGTAGCCGCGCCGGTTCTGCTGGCGGCCGGGTTGTTCAACGAGGCGAGTCTGGCCTACCGCTCCACGGCTGTAGTTTTGGTGGTTGGCGTCCTGATGAGTTTTGTGGCGGCGCTGGTGATACTGACGGCGCTGGCGTGCAGCCGGCGGACGCTGAACGGCGCCCTCGCCCTGACGGGTTTGCTGCCGGCCCGCTTCCGCGCCATGGCCGGGGACATCATCGTCAGCTTCGTCGAAGGGCTGGGGACCCTGAACTCTCCGGCGAAGCACGCCGCGCTGTTTGCCGGATCATTGCCGATATGGTTGGCGGAGGCGGGGGTTTACCTGATCGTCGCGTACTCCTTCAATTTGGACGCCTATTTCGCCTCATTTTGGTATCTGGCGCTGGCTATTTTGTTGGTTACGGTGACATCCAACTTGATTACGGCGATTCCCGCGTCGATTGGGGGCATAGGGGCCTTTGAGATAGTGGCGCAGCAGACCCTGGTGGGATTGTCCGTGGGTGGAGCGACGGCGGCGTCGTACTCGGTGGCGGTTCACCTGCTGGCGCTTTGGTTGCCGGTGAACTTGGCGGGATTGGGAGTGGCTTTGTGGCAAAACGTTTCGCTGGGCGGACTGGCGCGAATGCCCGATGGCGGAGACGCGGTCGATCCATCGACGGTTGATCCATCGACGGTCGGTCCATCGCCGGCTGACGAGACTCAGCGCTCCAACGAAGCAGGACAGGAGCCGGCCGGATCGCGGCGCGAAGTGGCCAACCCCGCCGCCGGAGCCGCGCAGGATTGACGGCGCCATGAGAGTAGGGATCATCGGCGGAGGAGCAGCCGGGCTAGCCGCGGCCTACGAACTGACCAAGCAGGGACACTTTGCGGAAGTGTTCGAGGCGGCTCCATTCCTGGGGGGTCAAGCCTCCACCTTCGAGGTTGGCGGCGGCCAGCTGGAACGAGGTTATCATCACCTGTTCGTCAGCGATACCGACATGGTGGAGTTGATTGAGGAACTTGGCTTGGGCGAGTCCATGGAGTGGCTGGAATCCAAGGTCGGATTGTTTCACGGCGGGCGGATCTGGGACTTCGCGACGCCGATGGATCTGCTGAAGTTCTCGCCTCTGCCGTTCACCCAGCGCATCAGGCTGGGATTGTGGACGTTCTTCTTGCAGAAGGCGCGCGATTGGAAGAAGTATGAACACATTACCGCGGTGGAATGGACGCGGCGACACATGGGGGACGCGGCCTACCGTGTGATCTGGGAGCCGATGCTACGTGGGAAGTTCGGCGACCATTACGACAAGATCAGCATGACGTGGCTATGGGGCAAGATTTACCTCCGGGTGGCATCGCGGAAGGGAATGCAGAAGGAGCGGCTGGGGTACCCGATGTGCAGTTTCGGACGGGTCTTCGACCTGTGCGGCGAGCGCGTAGTCGAGCAGGGCGGCAAGGTGCACGTTGGCGTTGGGGTTCAGCGGGTGAACGTCCGGGAAGGCCGTGCGGTGGGACTAACCGCCGGGACGCGCGGCGGCGAGGCAAAGGACTACGAGTACGACGCGGTGATCGCCACCACGCCTTCGTATGTATTCACGCGTTTGGTTCCCGAACTATCAGATGAATACCGAGCGATATTGGAATCTGCCCAGTACCTTTCCGCAACGCTGATGATACTGGTCCTCGACCGGCCGCTAACGTCCAAATACTGGTTGAACGTTGCGGACCGCTCCCTGCCCTTCGTGGGCGTGATCGAGCACACCAACATGATCGATCGCAACCTGTACGGCGGCCATCACATCGTGTACCTGACCAACTACCCGGACCGCGATAGCGATCTATACCGCAAGGAACCGGAGGAATTGCTGGAGGAGTTTGCTCCCCACCTGCGGAAATTGAACCCCGACTTCACCCGCGACTGGATCGTGGAGTACCACCACCACCGGGTGGACGGCGCGCAGCCGATCATAGGCGTCAACTACAGCGAGCGGATACCGGACCACCGGACGCCGGTGGAGTCGCTGTACCTGGCGAACACGACGCAGATCTACCCGGAAGACCGGGGGACGAACTACTCGGTGCGGATGGGGCGACAAGTGGCGCGGATGGCGCTGGAGGACGGCGGAGCCTGACCCGCCATCTAGAATGCCTGCGACAGAGGCGGAGGGTACAGACCGGGCAACTTGGCGCTGGCGCACACCCGCCCCAAGATTGACGGCGCCATCCAACCGCACGCTATGAAATCAGATAATGCCAACGTTCCCGCCGTCGAGTTCGCCAGCAGAGGCAATTTTCGACGCAAGGGGGCAGCCCCTATGATGCATGTTGGGTAGATTTTTAGTATAATCACAACATCCTGTGGCCCGCTTTGTTAGATTATCTTGCCCACCATCGCCGTATTGGCCGCCCAGCGCAATGGCCGACACCCCGACCCAGGGATCCGCGCGGTTGAGGCGGCCGGAGGAAACGCGCGCGCCGCGACCGCATCGTCGGGCGCGGGGTTTTTTGCCGAGGCCGGGGGACTGCTGATTTCGGACGCTGGCCTGGGAGCTGACGGCGCAGACGCCGGCGCGCTGGCGCTGCTGGAGGCGGCCCTGGAGATGGACCTGCCCACGTTGTTGACCGGCCGCGGAATGCATCTGCTCAATGTCTGCTTCGGTGGAGATCCGCCATCGGCCAACTCAGCGAGAGTTGGCGACGGTGGGTGTGCCGCCGACGTTGCGGTCAATGCCGGCGGCAAGCCGCCGCGGCGTCAGATCTACCTTTCGCCCGGGTCCAAGATGGCGGCCATCATCGGCGGCGCGGGCATGTTCCGTATGGATAGCGAGGCTTGGGCCTGCCGCAGGGCGCTCAAGGAGGCGCAAAGGGCGGAACGGTTGATGTCCATAGCCTATCAGTTGGACGACGGCGTGATCGAAGGTCTGGAAAGCAAAGAACATAGTTGGGTTATCGGAGTGCAATTTTTGCCGGAACTCTCTGAGCGCGTTCCGGCCAGCTTTAACAGCCTGTTTCTGGGGCTGGTTGAAAGGGCGGACGAATTTTGCCGCCACAGGAGATAACGGAACATGACCACAGCCCCTCCACCGCAAACCGGCGGCGACTTCAGCCCGCGTCCGATTCAGGACGAAATGCGGGAGTCCTACCTTTCCTACGCGATGTCGGTGATCGTTTCCCGGGCGCTGCCCGACGTTCGGGATGGATTGAAACCGGTGCAGCGGCGCATTCTCTACGCCATGCACGACATGGGGATTCGTCCGGGCAGCCAGTACCGGAAGAGCGCGCGCATTGTGGGCGAGGTGTTGGGCAAGTTCCATCCCCATGGCGATGGGTCGGTGTACGACGCGCTGGTGCGCATGGCGCAACCCTTCACCATGCGGGCGCCGCTGATTGACGGCCAGGGCAACTTCGGCAGCATTGACGGGGATCCGCCGGCGGCGATGCGATATACGGAGGCGCGCCTCACCGCCATCGCCGATGAGATGCTGGCCGACATCGACCAGCAGACGGTGGACTTCGCCGACAACTTCGATGACTCGATCAGGGAACCGCAGGTGCTGCCGTCGAGGATGCCGAACCTGCTGGTGAACGGGTCTTCAGGCATTGCCGTTGGCATGGCCACCAACATGCCGCCGCACAACCTGGCGGAAATTTGCGACGCAGTTTGTTACGTGATTGACCACCCGAATTGCGACGTTGACCAATTGATGGAAATCGTGCCCGGCCCGGACTTCCCGACGGCCGGTCGCATCCGTGGGGTTTCCGGCATTCGCGACATGTACGCCACCGGACGGGGGCGGGTGGTGATGGAGTCCGTCACCGAAATCGAGGAAATGCGCAACAATCGGCAGCGCATCGTGGTGAGCGAACTGCCGTTCCAGGTGAACAAGGCGAACCTGGTGGAAAAGATCGCGGGGCTGGTGCGTGACAAAACGTTGGTGGGCATCAGCGACATACGCGATGAATCCGACCGGCGAGGCATCCGCGTGGTGATCGAGCTGTCGCGGAACGCCCAGGCCACCGTCATCCTCAACAACTTGTTCAAGAGAACCGCCTTGCGTCAGTCATTCAACGCCATCATGCTGGCGCTGGTGGATGGACAACCGCAGGAGTTGTCGCTGAAGGACCTGATCCGCAACTTCATCCTGCACCGGGAAGAGGTGATTCGACGGCGGACCGAGTATCAGCTGGGCCGAGCGCGGGACCGGGCCCACATTGTGGAGGGTCTGCTCAAGGCGCTGGACGCCATCGACGCCATCATTGAAACGATTCGCAACAGCCAGGACGTAGAGGCGGCGCGGAACAACTTAGTGCAGGACTTCGACCTCACCGAGATACAGGCGCAGGCCATCTTGGACATGCAACTGCGACGGTTGGCGGCGTTGGAGCGTCAGCGGTTGGACGAGGAATACAACGATCTGCTGGCGACCATCGCCGAGCTGGAAGACCTGCTGGGGAACCCGCAGAAGATCCGCAACGAAATCAAACGGGAGACCCGAGAAGCCAAGCGCAAGCACTCCAACCCTCGGCGGACGGTGATCCTTGCTGAAGAGCTGCAAGAGCAGTCCATCGAGCAGTTCATCGTGCAGGAGGACGTGGTAGTCACGTTGAGCCAGCGTGGTTACATCAAGCGGGTGCCTATCAACACATATCGCAACCAGCGCCGCGGCGGCAAGGGCGTGCGGGGCGCCAACAACCGCGAAGATGACGCGGTGATGCAGATCGCGGTGGTCAATACCCACGACCAACTGCTCTTCTTCACCAATAAGGGACGGGTTTACCCGCTCAACGTCTATGAGACGCCGAACGATGCCGGGCGCACAGCTCGGGGGACACTGCTGGTGAACCTGATTCCGCTGCAACCCAACGAGCAGGTGCAAACGATGCTGCCAGCCAGCAGGGACGAATACAGTCACCTGTACGTCTTCGCCACGCGCAACGGTCGGGTGAACGCCCTGCGCCCTGGCCAACTGCAGAACTTGAGAAAATCTGGCCTGATTGCCATGAAGATCCAGGACGGCGACGAGTTGATCGCCGTTCGACCAGTGGCGGGCGACGCGTCCATCGTGCTGGTGACTGAGCAAGGGCAGGCGTTGTTGTGTCCGGTCAACAGCATACCGGAGCGCAACCGGAATGCCTCTGGCGTGATTGGCATGAGATTCAAGGACGAATACGGCGGCCGAGACCGGGTTGTGGCGATGGACGTGGTGAACAATGCAGAGGACGAGTTTCTGCTGGTGGTTAGCGAAAAGGGCTATGGCAAAGCGACTCCCCTGTACAACAGCAAGGGAGAGGCCGTGTATCGCGAAACCAACCGGGGCGGTATGGGCGTCAAGACGTTTGCCGTGGACCAGGGCGACAAACCCACCGGCCCGGTGGTGGACGCCAAGGTGGTTAACTCGGCCGAAATGAACGAGGAGGAGGGCCACGAAGTCTTCATCATCTCGGCGCAAGGCCAGGTGGTCAGGATAAATTTGGCCGAGGTCAAGGTGGTCAACACGCGCCAGACCAAGGGCGTGATCATATGGCGTGAACGGGGCGGCGACGACAGCGTGGTGTCCATCTACTGCTTCCGCGCCAACGACTACAGCCAGGATGATCCCACCCGCCAGAATGGCGCGGCGCCCGCCGGTTCAGCTCTGGCTGAGGCCGAGGTTGTGGCGGCGGTGGCCGACAGTCAGTACGAGGACGAAGAATCTGAAGCAGACCAGGCAGAAATGCCGGATGACGCTGACGATGATGGGGACGACGAACAACCCGACGCGCCGTTGAACGGCCAGGGATCACTGCTGTAGCGCCGCCTCTGAAGTCTGGGGCGGATCAGATTTCTGCCCCCGGCGCAGACCAGCCCGAAATGCGGGCGCAGGACGACGACCGATGAAACTACTGATGGTGCACGGTTCGGGCCAGAACGAACTGACCTACCACTACCAGACGGCGGCCTTTGCGGAAGCCGACGCGGTGAATTTGCCGGGGCATCCCGATGGCGAACCGAGAGACAGCATCGGCGGGTACGTAGACTGGCTCCGCGAATACGCGACTGGCAGGGGGTATCCGCCCTTCGTGTTGTTCGGACACTCGATGGGCGGGGCGATCGCCCTGGACTATGCGCTGCGATTTCCCGGGGATCTGGCCGGATTGGTTTTGATCGGGACCGGAGCGCGGCTGCGGGTGCACCCCTACTATCTGAACCGATGCCTGGACGAATCCCAGTGGAGGGCAGAGGCTCCGGGATATTACGAGGCAATCAATCGAGAGATGGCGCCCCAACTGACCGCTAGGGCGTTACAGTCTGGGCCGATGGTGGAGCACAACGACCTGTCGTGTTGCGACAAATTCGACGTCATGGATCGGGTCAAGGAAATCGGCGTCCCGAGCCTGGTGGTGGTCGGCGCCGACGACGTGATGACTCCGGTGCGTTACGCGGAATACCTGGGCCGGGAATTGCCGGACGCCGAAGTGGTGGTTGTACCCAATTCCGGCCATTTCGTAACGCTCGAGCAGCCGGATCAGGTCAACGCGGCGGTGGCGCGGTTTTTGGAACGGCTGGGCAGGTGACCGGGCGGGCGTCCGGTCTGGGCGATGAGTCGTTTCGAGATGCGGTTTCGCCTCCGTGATCGCGAGAAGCAACGGGGAGCGGGCAACACCGCGTCGATGCGAACGCCCGGCAAAGGAGCGGAGCCAAGGGTCGTTAGTTGTGGTCAACGAGATTGCCGCGCTACGCTCGCAATGACAGGAAGAGGGGGCTCGCAATGGCAGTGAGGGGGCGCAGCGATGGCTGGGTGAGGGCAAATGGTCGTTAGTTGCGGTCAACGGGATTGCCGCGCTGCGCTCGCAATGACAGGAAGAGGGCCAGGAGAGAGGAAGGGCCTACGCAGCGCCTCCCTCGACTGTCATTGCGAGGCCGGAGGCCGTGGCAATCTCGACGCCTGGGCGAACGGCCGCTGGGCGGCGATGCCGAACGGCAGTCCGCTGCGAACAACGGGATTGCCGCGCTACGCTCGCAATGACAGGAAGAGGGCCAGGACACAGGCAGGGCCTACGCAGCGCCTCCCTCGACTGTCATTGCGAGGCCGGAGGCCGTGGCAATCTCGACGCTTGGGCGAACGGCCGCTGGGCGGCGATGCCGAACGGCCGTCCGCTGCGAACAACGGGATTGCCGCGCTACGCTCGCAATGACAGGGAGAGGGCCAGGACACAGGAAGGGCCTACGCAGCGCCTCCCTCGACTGTCATTGCGAGGCCGGAGGCCGTGGCAATCTCGACGCCTGGGCGAACGGCCGCTGGGCGGCGATGCCGAACGGCAGTCCGCTGTGATCAACGAGATTGCCGCGCTTCGCTCGCAATGACAGTAGAGAGGAGCTCGCAATGGTAGTAAGAGGGCGGTCGCAATGACAGTAGAGAGGGGCTCGCAATGGTAGTAAGAGGGCGGTCGCAATGACAGTAGAGAGGGGCTCGCAATGGTAGTAAGCGGGCGCTGGGGATGGCAGGGTGGGGACGGTCGCAATGACTGGAATGAGCGCCGGCGATGGTAGGGTGAAGGCGCGCGTGGCGACCACTTGCGCCGGCGCGGTTATTTTTGTAGCGTAACGGCGACTTAGCTCATGAACCGGCAAAATTACGCACCCGACGCGCATCGGCTGGTGGCATCGCTGCCGGCAATTTACGCCGGGCGCCCCGACGCCCAGGGGTTGCCGGTGGCTCGCCGCGTGGCGAGGATCGCCGCGGATTTGCTGTTGACCGAACCAGAAGCGGAGCCGGCCGTGGTGAACGTGGCCGCATTGTTCCATCTGGCTGGTGGCGGCGACCACTCTGATCAGGCCGAGACGTCCGCCGCCATTGCCGCCGCCTGGTTGAGGGGAGCTGGCGCCCCGGAATCCTTTGTGGCGGCGACGCGTTGCGCCATATTGGGCGCTTGGGGTTACGGCGAAACCGACGCAAACGGCAAACTGGTGTGGCACGCGGTCCAACTGGATCTCACCAGCGTGGAGAGGCACTCCGATTACCATAGGGACACTCCGGCGGAGCCCAGAGCCAGGGGCAGCTACCTGTTCGCCTACCGGGAGGAATGCCTGACGCCGTGCCTTGGATTGCGCGACCTGCTGACGATGCCGGCGGCGAGAACGATGTATGAAGAGCGGATGCCGCGACTGGCGGCGTGGTTGGACGAACAGGATCCGGCTTTGGTTCCCGCCGATTGGCGCCGCCTGTCGCAAGTGGCGGATGTATCCCGCGGCGTGACGCGCTTGCTGGACGGTGAAGACCCGGAGCAGGTGCGCTCCGAGATGCCGCTGGGCGGGTTGCCATACGTCGAGTATCGAGGCAAGCAGCGCGCCATCATCGCCCGAAGCCACGAGCGGATTTTGGAGTTGACGCACGAACGTATCGAAGCGTCGCGCAACGTGGCGGCGGAAAAATACCTGGAGAGCGACACCATCCACAAGCCGGCGGTGGAGGAGAACCTGTTCGTGCAGGCGCGCCGCCAGGCCCGGCGGTTGGGCTTGGCGGCGTCCACGGCGGAGGACATCGCCCGGCTGCTGTTGTCCAACGCCAGGGAGGTTCAGGAACGCACGCTCAACGACATCGCGCAGCGCTTGAGCCGTTTGCACGGTCGGATCCTGGACGCCGACTCTCCGGAGACGCGCACCGAAGAAGCGGACATCGCCATCCCATCGCTGGTGGTGCGAACCGGCGACCAGCCGCTGGCCCGCGAGAATGAATTGATCAAGGAGTTGCGTGTAACGGGGCTCAATGAAGCCTACCCGGAACAGCGTGAGCGGTTCGCCCAATGGTTCCAGGAACCGCATCCCTACATCTTGACCGGCCAGATCGTGGGCAGTCGAGACGCGGATCTGTTCATGCAGGCCCTGACGGATGGCCAGCGGTGTCGAGTGGTTGTCACCATGTTGGCGGACGGGCCGACCCATCTGGGGCACGGCGCGGTCGGCAAGTTACTGGCGTTCTTCCAATCGCGGGGAGCGGAAGTGTCGCTGGGGTTCCGGGAGGTTGGGGTTCCCCGAACGGAGGCAAGGCGCAACGTCGCGGAGCGGTTGCTGAGCCTGGCGGCCGACGGTCTCGACCTGGCGCGGGTGGACGCGTACCTGCAGCCGGACCGGCGCGACGTGGTGGAAACCGCTTTTCAGCTGGGCGAAGCGACGCCGCTCAGCGTCCTCAACTCCGCGTTGGGACTGCGATTGAACAGCAGCGCCACCGAGACGTTTTTGCCGCTGCTTCGGCTGGCCGACATGCTGAACGTTCAGCAGCCGGAGATGGGAGGGCCGTGTCGCACACTGGTAATCGACAGCATCGGGGGCGACGTGTACGTGCGCATGGCGCGCAACATCGCCGAACGGTTTGGGTTCTTCAAGCCCTCGGCGTTGTACCTGCGGATGATGCGGAGCTTGACTACCTACGACGATCCGTCCACGGGCAGCGCCGTGGAAGTGATGACCAATGAGGTGCCGCAAGGCCGCGTCGCCTATGGGGACGCCACCGAGGACATCCGGCGGCGCATTGCGCGGGCGTACACCGGAGGTCGGAAGACGCTTGAAGAGCAGCGCAACTTGGGCGGCAACCCCGACCCTCGGGTTTGCAGCGTGTCCAGCCTCCATGCCTTCCACTGCGCGCCGGATGCCGAAACGTATGCCGAGTTGCAGCGGCGATGCCGGGCTGGGCAGCTACTGTGCGGCGAGTGCAAGTCCGACGCCGCGGACAAACTGCTAGAATACCTCCGCCAGCATCGAGAGTTGCGAGAACGGCTACCGGCGACCGTGGTGGAACGCGCCGGGGCATTGGCGGGAATTTCCAAAGGCGAAGAACCGGAATGAAGGAGCAGTTCCTGAATCGGAGCGGAACGCCAATGTGGACACGCCGGGTTGCGTAGCCGAGCTCGGGCCCGCCGGCGGGCGTCCCAACCAAGACCAGGAGACCGAAAGGCAATGGCTGATCAGCAAAGAATTCTCACGGGTATGCGCCCCACCGGGCAACTGCACCTGGGCCACTATCTGGGGGCGTTGGAGAACTGGATCCAGATGGAGCACGAATACGAGTGCTTTTTCCTGATCGCGGATTACCAGGCGATGGGAGACCACCTGGACGACATTGGCCTGATCCGTCGTTCGGTGATTGAAGTGGCCAGCGACTGGCTGGCGGTTGGGTTGGATCCAGAAAAGTCGTCCTTTGTGATTCAAAGTTACGTGCCGGAACACGCCGAATTGGCAATGTACTTTTCGATGCTGATGCCACTGAATCAGCACCAGAAGAATCCCACGTTGCGGGCGGAAACCGCGCAACTGGAAGCGGAGCGGCAGTCCATTTCGTTGGGTTTCTTCAACTATCCAATCAGCCAGGCCGCCGACATCCTGCTGCCCAAGGCGCACCTGGTTCCGGTGGGCGAGGACCAGGTGCCGCACATCGAGTACACGCGAAACGTGGCGAGGCGATTCAACCGTCTGTACGGCGAGGTATTTCCGATTCCCCGGGCGCGGGTGGGCCGAGTGCCCAGGCTGGTGGGAACCGACGGTCAGGCCAAGATGAGCAAGAGCCTCAACAACACCATATACTTAGCCGACGACCCGCAAACCGTGGCCAGCCGGGTGCAGCGCATGGTAACCGACATTACGGGCGAGAACCCGCGCCTACGCGCCACTGATCCCGGCGTGGTGGAATACAACCCAGCGTTCTTGTACCACGATGCCTTCAACGACAACCAAGATGAGGTGGCGGAGCTCAAAGAACGCTACACCGCTGGCGCGGTCAGCGACCGAGAGGTAAAAGAACGGTTGACCGAAGCGATCAACCGCTTCTTGGAACCCATTCGGGAGCGGCGGGCATGGTACGAAAAGCGTCCTGACTACGTGCGGGACGTACTGCTGTCCGGCACGAAACGGGAACGCGCCATCGCCCAACAGACAATGTCGGACGTTAGGGAAGCCATGCAGGTGGTGTACACCTGAGCCGAAGATGGACATGACCTGCCCTCGATAAAACGCCAATGGACCCCAACGCTGGAACTTTGCCCACGACATCGCTGGCGCTCGAGATGTTCTAGGCAGGTGGTCATGCGGGAGCTTTCCGGGTCGGACGGCGCCCAAGATCGGGAACCTGCAAGGCCAGACCAGCGCCTGGCCATTCCCGCTTGAAAACCCGGTTATGGGCGTAGCTGCGACCTGGCGACCACATGGCAGTTGGGTAATGAACGCATCACATTTGGATCATGACCGCCTCGGTGTGATGGTGGACGAGGCCCAGGAATGGGCCTGGACGCCAACCCCGCGAGCGCGCTGAGGATCGCGGCGTTGGGGCGGATTCTGGGCAGCATTGGCGAATCGGGCAGGCGATACTGCCCAGCTTCTGCTCCAGACGTTTTGCGGGCGGGCCGGTCGCTGATGGTGTACACTTGAATCGGCAGTTTGGAAATTTGGATTGAGCGACGCGATGGCGACCGAGGAAATCACCACCTTCGAGGATCTGGTTGGTCTGCTGGAACGCAACCCTGAGTATCGGGAGAGATTGCACCGGATCATGTTGGACGATGAATTCCTGCAGCTGCCAACGCAGGTCCGCATGTTGCTGGAGACGGCGCAGTCGCAAACCGTCCTCCTGCAGACCGTAGCGCGTACTCAAGAAGAGCACGGCCGGACGTTGGCGCAGCATTCGCGCACGTTGGAAGAGCATACGGTTACACTGGCGCAACATTCGCGCACGTTGGAAGAGCATACGGTTACACTGGCGCAACATTCGCGCACGTTGGAAGAGCATACGGTTACGCTGGCGCAGCATTCGCTCACGCTGCAGGATCTCACGTTGACGTTGGCGCAGCATTCGCGCACGTTGGAAGAGCATACGGTCATATTGGCGCAGCATTCGCGGACCCTGGAGCAGCACACGCTGACACTGGCGCAACATACGGGTACTTTAGACGAGCACACGCTGACGCTGGCGGAACACTCGCGCATTTTGGCGGAGCATACCGTCAAGCTGGATGACCACGGCCGCAAGTTGGACCGACACGAGAACCAGTTGTCGCGGCTGTTGGGCGATGAAGCGGAGCGGAGGTTCCGTCGGAACGCTCCGGCATGTTTCAGCCGACTGCTGCGGCGGATCCGCGTTACAGACCGGTTCGCGCTGGCGGACCTGGCCGACGATGCGGTGGACGCAGGGGTACTTACCGAAGGAGAACAATGTTCGCTGTTGGCGCTGGACCTGGCTATTCACGGTTTGGACCGCGAAAACCGGCGTCCCAAGCGCCTGGCGATCGAAGTGTCGTCGGGTATCGGAGAGAGCGACATCATGCGGGCATCTGATCGGTCTCGGCTGTTGGAGAAGCTGACCGGGGATCCGGTGGTACCCGTGGTGGCGGGATACTCCATAGCGTCGGCGTATCGCCAGTTGGCCGAGGACAAAGGCGTTGAGGTGACCGTGGTAGCGCCGCCGGACGCCGGGGAACCCGAGGAGGAGAATGACCAATCGGCCGCCGAAGTAGTTGCCGAGGGTCAAGTCACGGGCTTCTGATGCAGACGTTAGAATTCTGAGCCGTTACCAACCGGAGGGAACATCATGGCAGGCAACCCGCGGGACAAGTATTGCATCGTCGGTGTCGGGGAGACGGAATACAGCCGAGCCTCGGGCCGCACCACCCGGGCCCTGGGCGCCGAGGCCATCCGCAACGCGATGAACGACGCGGGGTTGACTCCCGACCAGGTGGACGGGATGCTGAGCTACCACGGCGGCGACTCCACGCCGTCCACGTCGATCCAATACGACCTGGGAATCCGCCCGAACTTCTACATGGACTGTTCCGGTGGCGGTTCTTCGACCGAGGCGCTGGTGGGCCTGGCGATTGGGGCGATAGAAGCGGGAATGTGCGACGTGGTGGCGATATACCGTTCAATGAACGGCTATTCCAACGTCCGCATTGGCGGGACGGGCGCCCGGGCGTCGGCCCCCATCAGCGGGTTGGACTTGATGAAGCGGCCCTACGGTCTGATCAGCGCCGTCCAGCAATTCGCCTACACCTTCACCAGGCACATGGCAGAGTATGGCGTGAAAAGCGAGGATTTGGCAGCGATCAAGGCGGCCCATTCTAACCACGCCTCCAACAACCCCAAGGCATTGATGAAGCACCGCGTGACCGTGGACGACGTGATGAACTCACGCTGGATCATACGTCCGGTGGCGCACCTGCTGGATTGCTGCCTGGAAACCGACAACGCCACGTGCGTCATCGTAACGTCAGCCGAGCGCGCCAGGGATCTCAAGCACAAACCCATCTACATCAAGGCGGTGCAGGGTCGTGGCACCAAGCCCGGGGGCGATTTCCACTACCAGCACGGTCCAATTTCCCGCGTGGCTGGACACTACATCGCCCCGCGCATTTTCGATCTGGCCGGCGTGAAGCACGAGGACGTTGACATCACCGGCTGTTACGATGCCTTCACCTACACCGTGCTATTGCAGTTCGAGGACTATGGTTGGTGCGAGAAGGGAGAGGGCAAGGACTACGTGACCAGCGGCATCATCAACCTGGGTGGCAAGCGTCCCAATAACCTGAGCGGGGGGCACCTTTGCGAGGGGTACACCCACGGCATGAACATGGTCATCGAGAACGTGAGGCAACTCAGGGGCACGGTTGACTGTTATTGCCCGGGCGCCCTGGAAGGCGAACACAGCTACGATTACAGCGAGGGCGGCTGCCGTCAGGTCAAGGACGCCAAGATCAGCATGAACATGGGTTGGGGCACGCCGGCGGTGGGAAGTTCGCTAATCTTGGGCAATGTGCTCAACTAGGCGCCCTGCTCATCCCAACTGACGACAGTCGATTGTCGCGAGGGCTCGCCGTCGCCGGGACGACGATCAGCCGCGGCGGAAGATCAGGCACGGAGAACGATCAGCCACGGAGAACTATAATGCCAAACTATACCTACCGGGGAATCACGCTCAGCATCCCCGAGAACGACTCCGAATACAAGGGGTACTTTGAAGCAGCCAGCGAGGGACGCTTGGTGGTAAAGAAGTGCTCCGACTGCGGTTTGCTGCGCGGCGAACCGGGACCGGCGTGCCCCTGGTGCACGTCGCTAAATTGGGAGTGGCAGCAGGTTTCGGGAAAGGGATACATCTATTCTTACCAGGTGGTGGCGCACACCGTGATCCCCAGCTTCAGGGACCTGACCCCCTTCGCCATCGTGCTGGTCGAACTGGACGAGCAGCGAGGACAACCGACGGAGTTCGACGGTTTGCGCATCACCGGCAACCTGGTGGACCGCAACTTCAACATGGAAAAGGAAGAGAACGTGGGTATCGGGAAGCGAGTGGAAGTGGCGTTCCAACCCGGCGACGACGGCTTCATGTTGCCGCAGTGGCGCTTGCTCGACGAACCGGACGCCGAATTCGCGTGGTCGCATGAGGCGCCGGCCGCCTGAAAACCGCAGAAATCCTAGCGGCGTGGCGTTGGCGGCGCAATGTGTCGTTGGCCGCGCGCGGCTAGGCGGTCAGGGGACGGCCACCGGAGCGGCCAGAGATTCGGCCGCTGGCTGAAACAACCACACTTCGGTTTCCCGCGGCAGTCTCCCGGCGGAGAGCTCGACATGGTCGGTTTCCAGGCGTCGCACGTTGCGCTGACTGGCTAGCCAGCGTTCTGGAGGCAGGAGGTGGCAGTCGGCGCCATTCAACTCGGGTATAGCGTAGTGCATGGGAACCACCACGCTAGGCCGCAACCGCTGCACCAGCGAGTCCACCTGCTCGGGAGTCAGTAGGTGGTTGGAATCGTCCACCGTTACCATCAGCACGTCGATGTCGCCGATGGCGTGGGAAACTTCCGGCGGCCATTCTGAGCGGTTGTCCCCGATGTGCAAGTAGCGGACGCCGTCGGCCTCCAGGCGGAACATCACGTTGGGGAAATCGCGCAAGCGCGACGCGCCCGAGTGGAGGTCTGCGACGCCGCGAATCTGTAAGTCGCCAATGGTGAACTCACCGGCCGAACGTAGAATTGACGCCGCTTCTGGAAGACGTTCCACGGCGTCATGGTCGAAGTGGGCGTGGCTGATCAAACCCAAGTCGCAGCGCAATTCAGGGAACAGCCGGGTGAACCAGTAACGGTCGGCCTGATTGCGGTAAGGATCGATGATGGCCGTTACGTCCCCGGGAGTTTCCCAACGGAAGGCGCAGTGCCCGAAGTAGGTGAGTTTCATTGATGGGTAAGCCTCGTTGGCATTTGAGCCTCGTTAGCATTAGCGCCTAGTTGGCAGTTGATTCTAGTGGGGTTTAGCTGACGCCACGCCACATTTCGAAGCCGATTTCCTTGCTGATCAAGCCGTCCCGCATCTCGAAGATGTGGACCAGTCGCATTTCCACCTGCGTGCCTGGTTGCAAGGGCAGGTAGCCCTCGCCGGTGAGGCGGAATCGGACCACGCTGTCGTCCACCACTCGGTCCTCGGTGGCGAAGCGTTGTAGGGTCTCGAATTCCACGTCTTCCATTTTGGCGAACATCTGGGTGTAGTTGTCAGCGACGGCTCGTTTGCCCTCAAAACGGAGCCCCCGGGCTGGCGCTTCCCAAACCACGTCGTCAGTGTAGAGGTCGAGAGCGGCCTCAACTTCGTTGATGGGCTCGGAATGGAAGTGGGCCTCTACGGCGGCGAGGTTGGCGGCGATGGGGTCGTGATTCGGGTTAGGCGAGGGCATGGTGAAGTTCCTGTCGGAGGGGTCTCTGTAAGTGGGGTTCGTATCAGAGGGGTTCGTGTCGGTTGTGGCGTTTCTTGACACCTTTGGGAGGCGCCGATAGCATCCCGGCAGGCGGCCGCGGCAGCGGCTCGGCCAGGAGGGACGAACCGATGAAAAGCATAACTATCGATCGCAGCAAGCCCCTGCGCGAAGAGTCTAACACAGGGCATAACCGGTGGCATCCCGACATTGAAGCGGCGCTGGAAGTTGAAGAGGGCGAAGAGGTTTTGCTGGAGACGAGGGACGCGTTCGACGGGCAGATGCGGCTAGGGGTAACGGAGGCCGACTTCGCCGGCATGGACGCCGGGGTGATTCATCCGCTCACCGGGCCGGTTGCGGTGAAAGGGGCGCAGCCGGGCGATCTGTTGGAAGTGGAGTTCGTGGACATACAGCCGCAGCCATACGCCTTCAGCGTGATCTTCCCAGGATTCGGGTTCCTGCGGGACGTGTTTACCGAGCCGTTCATGGTTCATTGGTCGATTGCCGACGGGTACGCTACCACCGAGCAAATACCCGGAATTCGGGTTCCGGGGGCGTCGTTCATGGGCGTGTCGGGAGTCGCGCCGTCGCACTCGCAATTGGAGGCGTGGACGCGACGGGAGGCGGAACTGGCGGCGCGCGGCGGCGTGGCGTTGCCTCCGGACAGCGCTGGGGCGGTTCCCGCGGTTGGAGCAGCCGGTAACCACGGTTTGCGCACGCTGCCACCCCGAGAGAATGGCGGGAACTTCGACGTGAAGCAGCTTTCCGCCGGCTCCAAACTGCTGCTGCCGGTGGCGGTGGATGGGGCGTTGTTCTCCACAGGCGACGGGCACTTCGCCCAAGGCGATGGGGAAGTGTGCGTGACGGCCGTTGAGATGGGAGCCACCTGCACGGTTCGGTTCCGACTGCTGAAGGGCGAGGCGGAGCGGCATAACATCCGTTGGCCGCGGTTCAGCCGGGAGGATTACTACGTTGCGCCGGAGTGGGCCGCGCCACGTCGCTTCATGGCGACCATGGGGATGCCGGTATCGGAAGACGGGACCAACGACGGAGAGAATTTGACGCTGGCTTGCCGCAACGCCGTGCTGAACATGATCTACCTGTTGCAGGAGCGAGGATTCACGCGCAACCAGGCGTATGTGATTTGCAGCGTGGCGGTGGACTTGAAGGTGAGCAACGTGGTGGACGTGCCCAATTACGTTGTGTCGGCGTTCTTGCCGGAGGACTTGTTTGAGGGATAGAGGGGAGGGATTTGCCTGGGAAGAGCCTATCGTGGCGTCCAATCGCCACGGTTCAACCACATTTCGATGCTGTTGCGATACAGCCGGGCGATGAACGGAGGATCGTGTTCTCGCAAAAAGCCCTGCACTCTGTGGCACGAGGCCAGGAATATCTGGGCCATTTCTTCCCGAGTGTCGCCGCTACGAATCACTATCATGCGGGCGTCGGATTCCATCACGGTGTCCCTTTCTAGCTGGTTGTACCGTATTCTGTGATTGTGGGTCAGGATGACCCATCTCCTTTCGGATACCGTCCGGATCCACTCTGCGTCTGGTGTACCACTGGCGAAGTTGTCGAGCAGCGTTTCAAGGTTTACTCCGGCGTGCCGCAGAGCGGAGGGGAAAACGCGCGTACCCAGGTCTTCGTCGGAGAAGAAAGTGATGTCAGGCTGCCAATTCGTACCGCACCGCCTCTTCAATCTGGTTTGCGTCCAGTCGGTATTCGTCCGCCAAATCGGCGATGGACTCGCCGCCTTTGAAAAAGTTCGCGACCACCGAAGCGCGCACCCCCGTACCAAAGATGACAGGTCTACCGAACGAGACGGTAGGATCTATGGCGATTAGCTTGGGGGCGTCCAATTCGTCGCCTCTGCTGAAGGGATAAAAACGGGATGCTATGCCCTTGCTGTCATGCTCCACCCTGTCGAGGTACGCCTCCATGACGCGGATTGCAAATTGCCCTCGAGACAGGTTCAGCAGTTGTCCCAAATGTTCGGTGAAGACATTGAGCCCATCGGTCAATAGCTCCCGCCTGGCCAGTGGGTGATGGACGCCCAAACGATCCTCAAGCGCATCAATTGCCGGCCTGATCCTCTGCATCGGCACTTTGTGTCGCTGCCGCAACGCCGCCAACACATGCAGCTCCACCAGATTCACGAAGGAAAGCGATGTCGGTTCCGATCCGGCAGCTTGAATCAACGGGCCGCTGTCCCCACTCCCGGTAACCCAACTGCGAACCCTAGCCGCAGGCAAACCCAGGTACCGGGCGCACTCCGGTATCGAATAGAGAGGGGCATACTGCGGGCCGTGCATTAGATCACTCCGCCTTCTGCGTATAGGAGGAGTTGGCTGTTGGTTAGGCCGAGCTCGCCCTGCAGGATTTCGGCGTTGTGCTCTCCGATGAGAGGCGCGCGCCGGCTGATGCGCCATGGGGAACCGTTGAAGAGCATCGCCGGCCCCGGATAGGTGAACGTATCGCCCAACTCAGGATGCTCCACCTGCTTGAAGAATTCCCGGTCGGTCAGGTGGTCGTCGCCCACAATCTCATCCATGCTACGGATGGCTCCCCAAGGGAAGTCCCGCTCCTGGCCGCCGTGGAATGAATCCATGAGCGTGGAGTTCATGAAGAAGTTCTTCATCACCTGCACGATGTGGTCGTTCTCGGCGGCAATGACCTCAGGGTTTTGGTACCGTTCGTCGGTGAGGTCCTCGGCCATGCCCGACTGGTCGAACCATTCGGCCAGCAGTTTGAGACGCGCCGGGGTCAGATTGGTGCCAGACCGGGTGGTGTTGAGCCAACCGCCATCGCCGGTGGGGAACTGAATGGCCGGGGACATGTCGGGCGCGGCGTGGCGTCCGGTGTGGCGTTGCACCACCTCGCCGGTGGAAAGGTAGATGGCAATGGCTCCCTCGGTGGTGAGGGCGCAGGCTTCGTGGATGGACGCGTCGATGTACTGGCCCTCGCCGGTGAGGAAGCGGTAATACAGCGCCGCCATGATGCCAATGTAAGCATAGTGGGCGCCGATGTGCCAGGAATTGCCGCCGCCCGGCGCGATGGGTGGGGGGTCGGGCACGTCGACGTCATCGTAGCCGGAGGATGCCATCTGTCCGCCGCCGGCCATCTGGGTGATGTCGCTGCTGAGATAGTCACGCCAAGGGCCGGTTTGCCCGTAGGGAGTCAACGAGCACATGATGAGGCCGGGGTTGTTGGCAGAGAGCGATTCGTAATCCAGCCCCAGGGATTTCAGGTATCCCGGCGGGCGGCTTTCCAGCACGATGTCGGCGGTGGCGGCCAGTCGCTTCAGAATATCCTGGCCCTGCGGGGTTTCGAGGTTCAGCGTGATGCCTCGCTTGGAGGTGTTGTAGTGCCAGAAGGACAGGCTGCGTTCCCGGTGGGGAACGTCGTTGAGGAACGGGCCGAAGCTGCGGCACGCCTCGCCGCCGGGAGGTTCGATCTTGATGAGGTCGGCGCCGTTATCGGCCATCAACTTGCCGCAGAACTGACCCTTTTCGTCGCAGATCTCCAGCACGCGCAGGCCACCCAGCGCGCCGGGTAGGCTGAGGTCGGCGGGTCGCGCGCCGCCGATGTCGGCGCCGTTTTGCCCGTAGTTCCCGTTGGATGTATTGCCGCTGGCTGATGTCATCGCAGGGCCTCCTCGATGTAGGGATAGCGGTCCATGGCGGCAGGCCAAAGGACGCCGTTCTCGTAGCCGTTGAGCAGGTCCTGATGGCTCATGCCCAGCAGGTCTTCCAACACCTCGCGATTGTGTTGGCCGATCATGGGCGGTGGGCTGGACATGCGGGCCGGCGACTTGGACAACTTGAACGGGGCGTTTTGGAACTTCCAGGGGCCCAGCATGGGGTGATCCATGGGCACGTACATGTCGCGGTGGCGAAGTTGCGGGTCGTTTTCCACGCGATCCTGGCTGCTCTGGACGGCCATGGCGCGAACGCCGCCAGCCTGGCAGCGTTCCGTGAGCTCGTACTTGCCCATGGTCTTGGTCCACTGTTCGATCCGCTCGTCCATCTCCTCCTGCAGCTCCAGGCGGCCCTCGATGGTGTTGAAACGGTCGTCAGCCCAGTCGGGGTTGCCCATGAGCTTGACCAGATTGCGCCATTCGTCATCCGACAGGCAGGCGATGACGGCCCAGTCGTTGTAGCCGCCGGGGTCGGTGCGGTAGGCGTTGTGAGGCGCCGCGATGGGGCCACGGTAGTTGTTGACGACCTCGGCGCCGGGCCAGACGGTTCGGTTCCCTGGGGGGAACCCTTCGCGCCGCGCCTGGCGTCCGTTTACGGTCTTGTCGAGGAACGCCGGCCCGGTGAGGGTGATGCCGGTGATCATCTGCGACAGGTCGACATGTTGTCCTTTGCCGGTGGCGGAGCGATGGCGGAGCGCCGTGAGGGCGCAGATGGCGCCATACATGCCGCCGGTGTCGTCGAGGTAAGACCAACCCCAACCGGCTGGAGGCGCCCCGGGCAAGCCCGAGAGGTGGGTCAGCCCGCTGAGGGCCTGGGCCGCGGGCCCCATGGTTCCGTACCAATGGTAGCGTCCGGTGTGGCCGAATCCGGCCATGGACACGTAGATGATGTCGGGGCGGATCTTCTTGAGCTGGTCATATCCCAGACCCCAGCGCTGCATGATGCGGCTGCTGAAGTTCTCGATGACGATGTCTGACACCGAGATGAGGTTTTTGACCAGCTCCAGACCCTCTTCGGTGCGGGTGTTGACGCTGATTCCGCGCTTGTTGGCGTTGGTGTCGGCGAATTGGCCGGTGGAATTGGGTCCTGGTTCCACGCCGGGCGGCACCGTGAAGCGATTCTGGCGCAGGGTGTCCAGGTTCAATGGCCATTCCACCTTGATGACCTCTGCGCCCAAGGTACCCAGCCAGCGCGCGGCCCAGGGCCCGGCCCTCACCCAGGTGAAGTCAACGACGCGAATACCTTGCAACGGTCTCGGCAGGGGCATTGGTAGGCCTCCCGTATTGGATGGACGTTGGGCGGTCAGATGGTCGTTAGTTTAGGGCAACGCAATATCGGGGGCAACCTCAATCGGGGGCAACCTCAATCGGGGGCAATGTCAATCAGGGGCAACCTCAGCCTAACGTTCACGCTTGGTCGGTTTGCGAACCGTGGGCACGCTGGGATGCTGTGGCCGGCGTTTTCCGGATGGTCTTGCGGTCGTGGATTCCCACTTCTGGCGGGCGATTTACCTTGAGGTTGAAGTTAGGCGTTGAGTTTTGAACTGTGCGTTGGCGTTCAAACGATCAGGGGCGCCTAATCCCCGACGAACCGGGCCAGTAGCTCCCCGTTTGGCTGATGTTCGTACCACACCGTCACCGGGGCGCCATGGATTTGGTGATCCCGCAGGTGACCTGCGGACACGCCGACCCAGCCGTTGGCGCGGAACCGCCACTGTTGGCCGTCTTGGTCCGTGATCAGAAGCAGGCCAAAGTAGCGAGGATTGTCGGTCTGGGAGTCCACCCGGTCGATGTTTCCGGTGACGTGGGGCAGTTTGGGATACAAAGCGTAACCGTCGCCATGCCCGTCGGAAGGTGGTTGCGCCGGGCCGCAAGCCAATAACGACGCCAAAAGCAGCGTCCCAATGTAGCAAATCGAACCGAGGCGCTTTATCATTAACGGAAGAATGGTCCGCTAACCGAACTCGTTTGAATCCAACCGCGGATCAGCTTGGAAATAAATGGCAGCGATTGGAGTTGCCGGGCAGCCGCGCCGAACCGGGCGGCTAACCTGGTTGCAGGGCCTATCTACCGCGTCGGCGATCAGCGTGTTTATTCTGATCATCATTGGAGGCGTGGTTCGGGTCACAGAGTCGGGTCTGGGTTGCCCCGATTGGCCGCTGTGCTACGGGAAGGCGCTGCCTCCACTGGAGTACACCGCGATCATCGAATACACCCATCGTTTCGTGGCATCGGTAATTGTGGGGCCGTTGGTTCTGGCTACGGCATTGGTGGCGTTGATGCGGTACCGGCATGATCGTTGGGTCTGGGTTCCCGGCGCGATTTCGGCGCCACTGTTGATTGTACAAGGGTTGTTGGGCGGTGTAACCGTCTTGACGCACCTGCCGGGTGAAATCGTAGCATTGCATTTGGGAACCGCGGAAGCGTTGCTGGCGGTGTGCGTGTTCCTGATGGTGGCATCGTTCCGCACTCCCATTTATCGAAGCGATGCAGTGGCCGCAGACGGCTACTACAAATGGGCGATCGCCGGGGCGCTGGGGGTGTATGCGACGATCATTTCCGGCGCCTTGGTGACGGCCATGGGAGCCACCGGAGCCTGCATCACCTGGCCGTTGTGCCAGGGCAGCGCGTTCCCGACGCAGCATCTCACGGCGATTCACATGTTCCACCGTTACGTCGTGCTGGCGTTTGGAGTCCTGCTGCTGTATGCGGTTTGGCGCTCTGGCAGAGCGACCGCAGGAGACCGGACCCTCCGCTGGCTGGCCGCGCTGACGCTGGCGGCGTTCGTCGCCCAGGTGATCGTAGGGGCGGCGACCATCTGGCTCGATTTCCAGGCGCACTGGCGAGCGCTGCATCTGACGGCGGCGACCGCGGTATGGTCCGGCGCCGTAGGAATGGCGGTGGTTGCCTACCTCAACGCCCGCACGGTGTCCGCCGGCCGCGCGCCGGGGCGGGAAGGCTAGCATGGCCGAACAGGCGCCGCAGATTCGCCCGGACGGCGAGGCAGCTGATCCGGCAGTTGGGATGATCGGGACCGGGAGTCCACCTGGACAATCGGTCGGGTCGGTGCTGCGGGATTATGTGGCGTTGACCAAACCCAAGATCATCTCGCTGCTGTTGGTAACGGCGGCCGGAGGGATGTTTCTGGCCGAGCAGGGGTTGCCGTCGCTGATGACGCTGGCGTGGGTGTGGATTGGCGGAGCATTGGCTTCGGGCGGCGCCAACGCCATCAACCAGCATCTGGACCGAGACATTGACCGCGAGATGTTGCGCACCCAGAGTCGCCCGGTGGCGGGAGAGCGGGTGTCGCCGCGCTACGCCATGGCGTTTGGCGTTGGTCTGAACGTTGCGGCGTTCGCGTTGCTGACCACACTGGTGAATCCGTTAGCCGCGGTTATTACGCTCGCCGCGAGCCTGTTCTACGTGTTCGTTTATACACTGTGGCTGAAGCGGACCACGCCCCACAATATAGTGATCGGCGGCGCGGCGGGGGCGGCGCCGCCCATGGTGGGCTGGGTCGCGGTGACGGGAAGCCTGGACCTGCCGGCAGTGTATCTCTTCGCCATCATCTTCTTTTGGACGCCGCCCCATTTTTGGGCGTTGTCGCTTTTGATCGAAAAGGATTACCAGCAGGCGGGCGTGCCGATGTTGCCGGTGGTGTCATCGCGCAGTCAGACCACGCTGCACGTGTTCCTTTATTCCATCGCGCTGACCGGGTTGACGCTGATGTTCGCCCTCATGCCGCACGTCGGGTTGATCTACCTGGCCTCGGCGGCGGCGCTGGGAGGGCCGTTCATCTGGTTGGCGTGGCGACTGTGGCGAGAGGACACCAGGAGTCGGGCCAAGGCCGCGTACCTATACTCCCTGGCGTATTTGGCGTTGCTGTTCGTAGCGATAATGGTGGACAGCGTGGTCAAGTTGAACCAAGGCATGTTGTTGCCGGCCTAATTTGGGTTAGATTGAGTTGGCGCCAGGTCGAGCAGGCTCCGCAGCGAGGAAATTGCCGGGCAGACACTCCGTGGGGTTGACCTGACGGCGGATACTGGAAGTCGGCCCGAGGCGCCTCCCGCAGACGGTGAGCTGGGGAGAAACGGGGGCATCAGGCCGATTGGCGCGCTCTACCATCCGGCGGCGGCCTGGGCTTCCCGACTTTCGCGAGGAATGAGAGGGTGAAGGGTTGGCGCCCACCAAAGCGGATGGACTCATTGATCCAGCGAGGCCGCCCTAGTTTTGCCGATTGCCGTTTTGCTGATTATCGCTTCGTCGTGGCGAGTGGGCAGCGCCACCCGGTCCCGCAGGCAAGGAACCAAGTGGCCGGGGAGCAGGTCGCCCGTTCAGACGCCTCGGCACGGCTGGCGCCGCGCAGGTTCGCCCAGGTTGCCAATGGACACTGAAGCAGCCATCGGCCCCGTAGCGCCGGGCAGAAGAGGCTCTCCAGGCGCGGTTTCGGTGGCGCAAGTCCACGACCGGCCGAACGCCGAATGGCGTCGCGGGAGCGGTCTCGGGCAAATTGACAGCTATGGTACCGTGTGCTATGGTAGCCATTAGTGAAATTTTGCACATACGACGGTTTTTCGACGCCGTTGTATCCGGGGGTTCACGATGGGGCTGTTGCCCTTCTCTGAGAAAGACTCACCGACCAAGTCCGAAACCAGCATTGGCTCCGAGCCAACCAGCGCAAATGCGGTGAGCAGCCCCCCTGATCCTTCCACGCGCGGCGGAAGCCGGCGCCTGATCGCTACTTTGGCGATCCTTGGCGTATTTCTGCTGCTGGCCGCGCTGGGGTGCGACTCGGACGGCCACCAGTCAACGCTCAGTTCCACGCCGTGGACGCTGGACGGAGCGAACGGCCCGGTAGCCAGAGACCAGTTGCTGCTCTTCAACGTGTTGTTGTGGACCATGGTGGTGGTGTTCGTTCTGGTCGAAGGTGCGCTGCTCTACGCCGCCATCCGCTACCGCCGCAAGCCCGGCGACCCGCTGCCTCCGCAAACTCACGGCCACACCCCGCTGGAAATAGCTTGGACTATCGTCCCCACGATACTGATCTTGGGGTTGGGCGTATGGTCGGTGTTCGTGCTGTTCAAATTGGAGCCTGGCGAGGCGGTGGCGTTGGCCAGGGCCCAAGGCATGGAACCGTTGCATATCGAAGCGGTGGGCCACCAGTGGTGGTGGGAGTTCCGGTACGAAGACGCCAATCCGGATATTGAGGGCCCCGAACTGATCACGACGGCCAACGAGATGAGAATTCCAGTTGACCGGCCGATCATCATGACGCTGAAGAGCGACGACGTGATCCACAGCTTCTGGATTCCGAAACTGGCCGGCAAACAGGACGTGGTGCCCACCCGCGCCAACCAGATGTGGTTCTTGGCTGAGGACGCCGGGATGTACTACGGACAGTGCGCGGAGTTCTGCGGCACCGCCCACGCGCAGATGAAATTCCGGGTGCACGCGTTGCCCGAGGTCGAATACCGGGCGTGGGTTGACAGTTGGGGCGGAGAACTGGCGGAACCACTCAGCGCCGAAGCCGCCCGAGGGCAGCTTGTGTTCCTGGGCGACGGTCAGTGTCTGACTTGCCACACCGTCGGCGCAGCCGACCAAGCCAACGAGCTGGGCGAGACAGTGCAAAAAGCCCGGATGGATACCTACATCGCTTACACCGAATGGTTGGAGAAGCCGGCGGAAGAACGGTTGGCCGACGTGCGCGCCGGTCAGGAACCGGCGACGGCTTTCGCCGCGCCGAATCTTACTGACCTGGGAGCGCGCACCACCATTGGGTCGGGCTTGATTGACTTGAACCGCGAAACATTGCGCCAGTGGCTCCGCAACCCGGACGACATCAAGCCCGGCAACCGTATGTCCGAACTGGCCGCGATCTACCAAAGCCGCTTGGACCACCGGGCTGACCTCAGCGAAGAACAGCTGAGCGACTTGGTGGAATACCTGATGGCGCAAAAGTAGGCTGGGCGCATTCGCAGCGCTACTCTGGGCCACCACATCCCCGAATGAACCCGAACACCGCTAACGCATGGCGTTGACTGCAATAACCGCGCAGTAGCGGAGGAACTGGAGCAATGGTAACCATCACCGGCGTGATACCCCGCCCGACCACCTACACCGGCTTGTGGAGCTGGCTGACGACGGTTGACCACAAGCGTATCGGCGCTCTGTACGGCTTTTCCGCGTTCTTCTTCTTTTTGATCGGCGGGATCGAGGCTGGCATCATGCGGGTGCAGTTGGCCACCGCGGACGCGTCGCTGGTATCGCCGGATTGGTTCAACGCGATGTTCACCATGCACGGCACGACCATGATCTTCATGGCGATCATGCCGTTCGGGGCGACCTTCTTCAATTTCCTGATACCGCTGATGATCGGCGCGCGGGACGTGGCGTTTCCCCGTCTCAACGCTTTCTCTTACTGGACCTTCCTGTTCGGCGCGCTGCTGATGCACGGCGGGTTCCTGATTGGGCAGGTGCCCGACGCCGGATGGTTCTCCTACGCTAACCTGACAGCGGTTCCCTTCAGCGACGGCAAGGGGCTGGACTTCTGGGCGCTCAGCCTCCAGGTGCTGGGTGTGGCTTCGCTGGCCGCTGGGTTCAACTTCATCGTCACCATCATCAACATGCGGGCGCCGGGGATGTCCCTGATGCGGATGCCGGTCTTCGTGTGGATGACGCTGGTCACGAGCATCCTGCTGGTACTGGCCTTTCCGATCATTACCGTCGCGCTGATCGAACTGACCGCCGACCGGCAATTCGGCGCCAATTTCTTCAACACCGCGGCGGGCGGCGACCCCATCCTGTGGCAGCACCTGTTCTGGCTCTTTGGCCACCCTGAGGTGTACATCCTGATCCTGCCGGCCATGGGGGTGGTCTCCGAAATCATTCCGACGTTCAGCCGCAAACCGCTGTTCGGTTACCCAGTGGTGATTTTCTCCGGCGTGGTCATCGCCATCATGAGCTGGGCGGTTTGGAGCCACCACATGTTCACCGTGGGGCTGGGTCCCATCGCCAACTCGGTATTCACCATCACGACGATGCTGATCGCAGTGCCGACAGGGGTTAAAATCTTCAACTGGATTGGCACGATGTGGCAGGGTTCCATAGACCTGAAAACACCGATGCTGATGGCCATTGGGTTCGTGGCGCTCTTCATCGTAGGCGGGCTATCGGGCGTGTCACACGCGGTTTCGCCTTCGGACTTCCAGCAACAAGACACGTACTACATCGTGGCCCACATTCACTACGTGCTGTTCGGAGGGGCCATATTTGGAATCTTCGCTGGCATCTACTACTGGTACCCCAAGATCACGGGCAAGATGTACCACGAGACGTTGGGGAAGATTCACTTTTGGTTGATGTTCATTGGCATGAACTTGACCTTCTTCCCGATGCACTACGCGGGATTGAACGGAATGCCCCGGCGCATCTTCACCTACGCCGAAGGATTCGGGTGGGAAGGCATGAACTTGCTGGCGACCATCGGCTACTTCGTCATCGTGATCAGCCTGCTGGTGTTCATGCACAACTTCTTCCGCAGCATCAAGAAGGGCGAAGACGCGGGACACGACCCGTGGGACGCTCCCACCCTGGAGTGGAGCATCTCGTCGCCACCGCCGGCGTATAACTTCGCCGAGGTTCCGGTGGTCAAGGGTCAAGACGCCTATTGGATCACCAAGCGTGAGGCGGCGGCTCGCGGCGAGACGGTTCCGGCCGAAGCCCACGTTGACGCCTCGACGATTCACATGCCGAGTCCCTCATACTGGCCGTTGATCACCTCCTTTGGCGTGGTTTGGATCGCTGGAGGGCTGCTGATCGACGTGGGTTGGGACTACATACGGTTCCCCGTGAGCTTCATTGGCGGGATCATAACCATCATCGGCGTGATTGGTTGGTCCAACGAACCGGCCGCCGAAGAACATCACGCGGATCCGGCGCATCACTGAAGTCGGCGGCAACGCTTCGTCGCAAGTTTCCGGTCGACCCGAAAAATTCGCAAGCAGGAGGCCCCCGTTGGCCCACGTAGAATCCTCCCACGCCCCTCCGTCCCACGAGCCGGCGGCGCATCCTCCGGCGCACGAGGAGGAAACCAACACCGGCATCAGCCATCGCAAGCTGTTGATGTGGGTGTTCCTGGGTTCCGATTGCCTGTTTTTCGGCTCCCTCATCGCCACCTATATGGTGTACCGGGGTCAAAGCATCGTTGGCCCCTACCCCAAGGACATCATCGACGTCCCCATCACCACGATCAGCACCTTCGTGCTGCTGATGAGTTCCTTCGCCATGGTGATGGGAGTGGCGGCCGCCCGCAACGGCAACCAGAAACGCCTCATCCAGTGGTTGATCGCCACCATCATTCTGGGCGGAATATTCATCGGGTTCCAGGTGTTCGAATTCAACCTTTTCCGGGTTGAAGGATTGCGGTACGAGACCAACCTGTTCAGCAGCACCTTCTTCACGCTGACTGGATTCCACGGCGCCCACGTTACACTGGGTTTGTTCTGGCTGTTGTGCCTGGCCATAGTCGCCTGGCGGAACCCAGCCGGCCGCCCGTCCGCTGAGGATGTGGACATCGCGGGCCTGTACTGGCACTTCGTTGACATCGTGTGGATCGTGATCTTCACGCTGCTGTACCTCATCGGCGGCTTCGACGCCGGGCCGGACGTGAGCCACGCCGCGGCTGAGGGCTGGCAGTGGTTCACCGGGATCTTCACTTAGGCCAAGCCCTGATCTTGCCACACTCCCAACATTTCAAAGATTCCCAGGAGGCACTCACGCAATGAGCAGTAACCTCGGCCACGAAGGCGCGCTGCCCCACGAAGAGCACGGCTCCCACGAGGACGCTGGCATCGGGCGGTTCTTCTTTGGGCGTGTGCCGGAAGGGGTGCACGGCGGGCTGAAGCAGTACGGCATTCTGGCGGCCTTCCTGGCGATTATCACGCTGATAGAGTTCCTGGTCATCGTTCCCGAGGGGCTGCAGGGCTCCGGCGTGGTGATCGCCCCGCTGGTGATCCTGTCGGTGATCAAGTTCTTCTGCGTGGTCGCGTTCTTCATGCACTTGAAGTTCGAGAGCCCGTTGCTGTGGCAGATTTTCGTAGCCGGATTGGCGTTGGGACTGGTGGTAGCGCTGGCTTTGGTCCTGCTTTTCGGAGTGTTCCGGCCAACGCCGCGCGCGTTTTCTGAACCCCGGCAAGAACCTTTCGTGCACCACCAGGAAGAAGCTCCTCACTTCGAGCGGCTGGTGATCCCGACACCTGCGCCTCCTGGAGCCGCGGCCCCGGCGGCGCCGACGCAAGGCAATGCCGGCCTACCACCTGGTCAGGTCTTGTTCGCGGGCGCCGGCGGTTGCGCGTCTTGCCACGCCATCGATGGCGTCGCCCAAGGAATCCTGGGGCCGGCGCTGGACGGGATCGGGTCGGCTGCGGCCAACCGGATCGCTGGCTACTCCGCCGAGGAGTACATCCGGGAATCCATTCTGTTGCCCGACGCCTACGCAGCTGGGACGGCCGACGGGCTCGCCCAAGACTACGACGGCAACTTGATGCTGTCCACCATGGCGGGGATCCTACCGGCGCTGTCGGATGAAGACATCGACAATCTGGTGGAATACTTGCTGAGTTTGCAGTAGATTCCTGCCGGGGCAGGCCGTTCGAGGCGTCCGACATACTGTGGGGCAGGTTGCGCGCCTGCCCCATTCGCTTGATGGTGGCGAATCCGCCGCGACCGGGGTAAGATGGCGGCGGCGACCCATGCGCTCCCGACAATGCTCCACAAGTAGAGGATGCAATCATGCTGGTAGACCTGATTCGTCTCACCTCCGCCGATGGAATGGAACTCGACGGGGCCTATTTTGAGCCGCCGGCGAACCTCAACCCTCCAGGCCCGATTGACGCAGTTCTGTGCATCCACGGGTCTGGGCGCAATTTCTACACCCCCGCCACGGCCAACATGGCCAATGATCTGCGCAATCACGGCTACGGGGCTCTGACGCTCAACACGCGGGGGCACGATACGGTGTGGGTGGATCGGCAAACCGGCGCCGCCGAGGGCAACGCCTTCGAGACCCTGGACCGTAGTCGTCAGGATCTGCGGGCGGGCATCGATTACCTGGCGAGCCGGGGATACCGACGCATCGGGATACTGGGCCACAGCATGGGAGCGGTCAAGGTGACCTACTACGCGGCCGTCGAGGATGACGACCGGGTGGCGGCCGTCATTCCGGTGTCTCCGGTGCGGCTGTCGTGCTCGTATTACCTGGAATCGGAAGACGCCGCGGAGTTTCGCAACAACCTGGAAATCGCTGACAACATGGAGGCGGAAGGCCGGGCGCTGGACCTGTTCTACGTTGATTTCCCCATCAAGGAAATATTTTCGGCCGCGGCTTACCTGGACAAGCACGGCCCGCTGGAACGCTACAACGTGATCCGCCATGCGCCCAATATTCGAGTTCCGATGTTCGTGCTATCGGGATCGCTGGAAACGCACACCCGGTTGGTGGACGTGCCGCAGGACATGGTGACGGCGGCGGTTAATAGCCCCCGCGCGGAATACCTGACACTGGAAGGCGGCAATCACTCGTTGACCAACATGATGCCTGAGGCCGGCGAAGCGGCGCTCAACTGGTTGGCATCCCTGGCCACGGCCCAATCGCCAGCCGCCGCAGCCAACTGACCGCGTGGGTTGAAACAGATCCAGAATCTGGGAAGCGCTGGGCCCATCGGCCACCGCGCAGCCGGATCAGGTATGGGAGGCCGGCGGTGGATCGTTCCAACCGTCGGCAAGTAAACCTGCTGCATCGCGGGCGCTTGGACCTCACCCCCATTGCGGCGCCGGAGCCCGGAACCGGAAAAATGAGTGTCCAGAAGTAGCGCACGTTTTGACACCACCGAACGGTTGGGATACCATCATCGACGGGTTGATTCGCGTTGCGTTCGCCGCTGACTACTCTGAAGGCGTTGGGTAGATACCGGTTCCGCGAGACGCTGACGATCCCGAGCGCGTGGCGGTCCCGGCGTCAGCCCGTGGGATTCACACGGGCGCCAGCCATGACAATTGATCGACATTGGTTGAGTTGGATAACGAGCGATGCCGATATACGAATACCGATGCCAGGGCTGCCACCGGGTGAGCAGTTTCTTTTTCAAGGTGGCGTCCGCGTCTAGGGTTGTGCACTGCGAGACCTGCGGAGACTCAGACATGGAACGGATCATGTCCTCTTTCTCCCAAGGGCGGACCGAGGCGGACGAATACCGGAACCTGGACCCGCGCTACTACAAGATGGTGGACGACGCGCTGGGCAAGGCCTCCTCGGGATCGAATCCCGACCACTACCTGCGACAGATGGCGCCCTTCTCCGCCGCCGAGAAATCC
Organism: Dehalococcoidia bacterium; assembly: GCA_965221295.1. Taxonomy (GTDB): domain Bacteria; phylum Chloroflexota; class Dehalococcoidia; order Lucifugimonadales; family UBA3495; genus Bin87. The sequence goes on from OZ244879.1 coordinate 1,123,040, forward strand.
GGCGACCCATATTTCAACGAATAACGCCGGCCGAGGCTGGCCGGTCGTCCGAGGAGGCACTATAGGATGGCTGATGATGCGATTGCGTTCCCCTCGCTGGCTTGGTTCGAGGCGTTGCGAGGGCTGGTAAACGAGGACGCCGGATACCGCCAATATGGAACCGTGGACGCCGAGATGGGCGCCAAAGTGGGCGACGATGTGTACGTAATCGCCTTTGAAGCCTTCCAGTGCAAGTCGGTTCGGGCTGGCAACGAATACGACCTGATCAACGTAGATTTCTTCATCGAGATGGAGCCAGACGCCTGGCGCCGGATGTTGGAAAACATCAAGGCCAATGACGGAGCTGAAGCTGGCCAAACGCTGGTCAGCCTGGACATGATCCACGAGATTTCCAACAACGCCACCGGAGACCAGCTGCGGGCCGACCTGTTCTTCCGATACAACCAGAGCCTACAGCATTTTTTTGACCTGTCCGCCCAGTTGGAAACGACCTTCGCCGACTAGACCATCGCCGACTAGATGAGAGGAACCCAGATGACCACTGCCACCGTTCAAGATCAGGTTGGGATGGACCCCGCCGCCGTTCAGGAACTGGAACAGCTCTTCCACCAGCAGATTGCCCAAGGGCTGCACCCCGGCGCGGGGCTGGCGGTGTATCGCCACGGCAAACTGGCCGTGGACATCTGGGGAGGGCTGGCCGATGACGCCGCCGGCTCTCCGGTCACCGCAGATACAATGTTCATCCTGTACTCGTCCACCAAACCTCTGGCCGCCGCTTGCCTGCACATCCTCTGGGAGCGAGGACAACTGGATTGGGATGACTCGGTGGCCAAATACTGGCCGGGTTTCGCCAAGCACAACAAGGGCGGCGTGACCATTCGGCATATCCTGACCCACCGCGGCGGGTTTCCTGAGACGCCACCGGAACTTTCCTGGGACCGTTGGCAGGATTGGGGCTATGTGGTCAAGTGCATGGAGGACATCATCCCCGACTACCCGGCGGGCCAGATCATGGCCTATCACCCTCGCAACTTCGGTTGGGTCATCGGAGAACTGGTGCAACGCATCGATGGCCGACACATTGGGGCATTTCTCCGCCAGGAGATTCTGGACCCGTTGGGCATATTTGACGGGTACGTGGGGCTGCCGCCGGAGTTGGAGAGCCGGGTGTCCCGCATCCACGCCATGGAAGACTGCGACCGGCCCGGGATGATCCGCCCCTACAACCGGCCCGAGGTCCACCAGGCGGTGCATCCGGCGGGCGGCGGCATCTTCGCCGCGAGGGGACTGGCGCGGTTCTACGCCATGCTGTGCAACGGCGGCGAATTGGATGGCGTGAGGATTATGAAGCCGGAAACCGTGGCCGAAGGCACCCGCTTGCAACTTGAAGCCAATGACTTTTCGCTGGGTACGCGAATGCGCCGCTCTTTGGGTCTGGTCCTGGACGACAGTCGCATGGGGGTCGGAGAAGGCAGCGGGGCCGGCGCCTTTGGGCACGGTGGCGCCGGCACTTCGGTGGGCTGGGCGGATCCGTCAACCGGGCTGGCGGTGGCGTACATAACCAACGGGTTCCGGGCCAGCGCCACCAACAACCCCCGACTGTCCGCGATTTCACGGGCGGTGCGGGCAGCGTGTCGGTAAACCGATGGGCGATGTCATCTACCACCTGGCCTTTGTGACGGATTGGAGCGCCGGATTATCCGCTGGTGAATATCGCGCTCCGTCGTTGGCCGAGGAAGGTTTCATCCACGCCAGCGGAAGCGAGGAGCAGATGTTGGGAGTCGCAGCGCGCCTTTTCGCCGGCCGCGCCGACCTGTTGGTTCTGGACGTTGACCCCCAACGGTTGGCGGATGACGCCCCGGTGGTGCGGGAGGCGGCCCGTTCCGGCGAAATCTACCCGCATATCTACGGGCCCATCGATCCCGACGCCGTGGTCCGAGTGCGGGCGTTGGTTCCAGTCGCCGCCGGCCCTGGAACCTTCGACCTTCGCGACCTCGATTGAGCGAATTAGCAGCGGGACGCCATTACTCGGACTCGCAACTGGTCGAGATCCGGGAAGTCATTAGCGGGCTGCCGTCCCTGGACTCCGGTGAGATCGGGCAACGCGACGCGGCGGTGGCTGATGGCAACTGCCCGCAGCGGCTGTGGCCATTGTGGCCGTTGGCGCGGGCGGACAGCGAACTGTGGAGCCGGCTGCTGGCCGACGAACGCATTGAGCGCTTCTCGGTATATGGCCTGTTTCCCGCCGCGTATCCGCTGGTGTACGGACCAGATCCTTTGAGGTCCGATATTCGGTTTGATGGCAGGACGCGGGGCCGGGTCGCCATCATCACCAACGATACGACGGGCGTCGTGATCAAACCATGCCAGAGCGGCCGGGAAGGGGAGATCGCGGCAATAGCTGGCAGACTGGGAGTCGGCCCAACGCAGTTGCCGACCGTGGAGGGATTCATCAGCGAGGAGTTTGTCGATGGGCGCTTCTTGACCAACTTGGCGCCAGAGGAGGCAACCGGCGACCTCATGTGGTCTGTAGGGTCGCAGTTGGGACAGGCGCTGTCGCGCCTCCATGCGGCCGGCGTTTGCTACAACGACGCTACGATTTCGGATCCGGACGGTCGCTCCCACATCATGGCGCAGCCGGAAGGGGGAATCCGGCTGATCGATTTCGGCGTGGCCATCCTTTTGGATCGCCATCCCGATGGGCTGACCTTCGAGGATGCCTGGAACGCGGCGCGTGTCGACCCGATGTTCCGCCTGTTTCGACAGATGACCGGCGGCGGGGATGACGCGGCTCTGGGTCGGTTCGTAGCGGACTATGGGCGCCGTCTGGCCACGCAATCCGTCGAACAGATTGTGATGCGAGATTGGCGTATCGCGGAAGAGGGCGCGTCGACGATGGCGGCGCGTTTCGGTAGCGAGGCGGCGCAGGCGTTGCGCGTAGGCATGGCAGACTGGATGCCCGCCTAGCTTGAGGTCAGCCGAGAGCGTGCTTGCTCGGCAACGAAACGGCGATTCCGGGAGCGCTTGGGTGGACATACCGGGGGGCGCCGGCTTACCATGCCCGTATCATTGCAGTACTCTAGACCGCACTTCAAGGAGCAGACCCATGCAGACTAGGGAGATGACCGCCAGCGCGTCGCGATTGATGGTTGAGCAGCTTGTGGCGTCCGGCGTCAAGTACGTATTCAACAATTCGGGATCCCGTGAAGCGCTGTTCTTCGACGCGCTGCACGCCCGCTCCGACATCCATGGCATCCTGGGCCTCCACGAAGGCGCCGTCACCGCGATGGCCGGTGGCTATACGCAAGCCAACCTAACGCCGGGGGTGATGGTAGTGCACCTGGGGGCGGGACTGGCCCAGGCGATGGGGCAGTTGATCAACATCTGGACCGGCAGCCTGCCGGTTGTGGTGATAACCTTCGCGGGCGACACCGGCAGTTTCGCCGGCAAGATCAGTCTGGACGTGAGCCACAACGCTGGCCCTACCGCCATCGCCGCGCCGATGATGAAAGCCAACTGGACGGTCATCGAGCCGGAGGGCCTGCCCGCAGCGGTGGAGCGTGCCCTGCGCGTGGCCATGACCCCGCCGGTGGGTCCCGTACATCTGGCCGTGTACGACCGGCTGTTGGGACCGCAGGAATACACCGCGAATGTCATAGACGGCGGTCTGCCAGAGTTCCGCGCTGGCTACCCGTCTGATTCCGACGTTGAGGCCGTGGCCCGTTCGCTCCGGGAGGCCAAGCGGCCGATGATGTACGTGGGCGACGGAGTTTGGAAGAGCGGGGCCATCGCGGAGGTTACGGCGCTGGCGGAACGCTTCGGAGTCCCCGTGGTGGGCGATCCCCGGGCTTTCCCCATCAAGCATCCGCTTCATGCCGGAGGGCGGCGGTTGGAGCAGGCCGCCGACATCGACCCCGACCTGATCCTGTGCATTGGCGTGACGCACAACGGCGCCGGCAACGCCAGCGACTACACCGCGCTCTTCAATGCGCGGCGCACCATCGCTATCGGCGCCGACGCCGAGAACCTGGAAAACATTCCGGGCCTGGACGTGGCGGTTCTGGCGGACGAAAAGCGCGCCGCTCAGAGCCTGCTGGACGCCACCGACTCCGCCGCCAATGATATGTCGGACCGGCGCGGGTGGGCCCGCGAAGAGGCGGCGTCGCTGCGGGCCCGGATTCGCGCCAACGCCCAAAGCGTGGCGCCACAGGCGGGTCGCGTGCGCGCCGTGGCGCTGGCCGACGCGTTGGACGCGGCGCTGGAAAGGCGCGGCGGGGGTTTGGTTACCATTGAGCAGTTCGCGGTAGCCCAGGACATCTTGGACAATACCGGCGATACTGGCAACAACCAGTACATCCGGCCAGCTGGCGGCTCCGAAGGGTATGGCGTGGGCGCGGCCATCGGCGCCAAGCTGGGAGCGCCGGACAAGCCCGTGGTGGGCCTGGTTGGCGACGGCTCGCTGTACTATTCCGACTCAGCGCTGTGGACAGCGGCCAGCCACAATGTGCCGGTGATGTACGTGATCTCCAACAACGGCGCTTATGGCATCGTCGCCAACTCGTGGGCCAACGCCGGCGCGCAGATGAAGGATACGGGGGAGTACCGCGGCGTGGTGCTGGACAACATAGACCCGGTGAAGCTGGCCGAGGGGTTCGGCGTTGAAGCGGCCGACGCCACCGACGAGGCCACTATTGGCGACGCCATTGAGCGGGGTTTGCGTGTGGTCGAGGACGAGAAACGTCCCTACCTGCTGAACGTCCGCATGCCGCTGGGGCTGCCAAGCGGGGGCCGGCCGGGCCAGATCTACAGCCTGAGCGGCGAGCAGGGGTGAAGATTGACGCCGGTATCGGTGTGGGAGTGGTATAGCGAGTAATCCGGCGGAGGTTCGGTTGGTTGGGGCGGACGGCACCCTCACGGCAACCGCCTTTGGGTCCCCGGCGCGGTGATACCGGCGCATGAAGCGCCAGCGGATGACGACGGCCCACCACAACTTGCTTTATCATGGTTTGAAAGGCGCGTGCGGCGAGTATAGGCTACGCGCAGCGCGGAGGAGGCAAAGAATATGGAGGTGATCACCAGCAATCTGAGTGGCAACCTGCTAAGGATTCCCGATGCTGTCGCAGCCAAAATCGGATTGCGAGCGGACTCGGCGGTGGACATTGCGGTCATAGGGAGGTCGTTGGTCATCCGCCCGGCAGGACAGCGACGCCTCGAATTGGAAGAGTTGTTGGCCAGCATTACGGACGAAAACCGGCACGGCGAAACGGACACTGGCCCGGCAATTGGTGGAGAAGTATGGTAGCGTCTCCGGGCATCGCGCCGGAACGAGGCGACGCCATCAGCATCGAATTTGATCCACAAGCAGGACACGAACAGGCAGGGCGTCGCCCTGCCATCGTTTTGTCACCCCGTGCCTACAACGAAACTGTTGGGCTGGCAATAGTGTGACCAGTTACCCGCCAGGCCAAAGGCTACCCATTTGAAGTCAACATTCCCGATGGATTAGGAGTTCACGGCGTCATCTTGGCTGATCACGTGAAAAGCTTGGACTGGCGGGCGAGGAACGCGCACATAGTCTCCCGAATGCCGACAGACGTCGTTGATAGCATTCTCTCAAAGCTGGCAACTCTTTTGGGGCCGTTGTGAAACATGGCCGCTTTCGTCTAATCTGTGGCTCCATCGCTACAAGGAGGGCATCATGGGTTATACACCGAGAAATTTGGGGCACATCAACCTGTTCGTTCGCATCGCGGAGCGCTCCCGCGACTGGTATGAGGATCTGCTGGGCCTGCACACCTATGGGTTCTTCCCGGGGCGGGCGGCCTTCATGTCGGCTGACTTGGGGAACTCCCACGAGATCGCGCTGACCGAGGTTGGCGAAGACGCCATGGGGCCCCAGGGCGGGCAGGTGGGCCTGAACCACATGGCTTGGTACATGGACACGCTCGCCGATTTGAAGGAACTCTACCACCGGGTCAAAGACAAGGGCATTGCCATCGACCGTGTGTCGGACCACGGCCATGCCATCGGCATCTACATCCGCGACCCCGACGGCAACGGGATTGAGCTGTCCTACGAACTGCCCCGCGAGCAATGGGGGCATGACGAGAGCGGGTACATGATAGGCGGCACGGAAAAGGGACGCCTGCCGGGACCGTGGGACGAGGAACTCGCCGCCCAAGCCGCGTTGGTTGGGGCGGCTCATTGACCCCGCCATCGTCAACGCCAGCGGAGGGGCGGGGTCAGAACCCGCCCTTGCTTTGTTTATGGCCTTGCGAATTCTGGGTCGCAGCGTTGACGAATTACTGGAGCCGCCAGCGCGCTAGGACCGGACTAGCGGCCGGCAATTGGTCGGCCCGGTGGTTGCCAGGTTCGTTGCGCTGGAGCAACCCAACGCCGCAGAGACGCTGGCGCTGATCCTTTGCCGCTGGAATCCGCATGCGGCCGGCGGTAGCCGGGCGACGCAACGAGCCGCGCCTTGGGATGACGCCCTTTTCAACGAAACCATAGCGCTTTATCCTTTCGCAAGCTTGGAACTGACGATCAGTCAATCAGTCAACCAATCAATGCGATGGCAGGTGGATCCATGAAGTACGACGTTGTGGTAATCGGCGCCGGTTCGGGCGGTTGCGTGGTGGCTTCCAGGTTGGCCGAAGACCCGGGGCGGTCCGTGCTGCTGCTGGAGGCAGGGCCGGACTATCCCGAATACGAGCGCTATCCCGAAGACCTGAAATATGGTTACAAGCCCGATGCCTCCGCCCAGGGAGCGCCCCACAACTGGACCTGGTGGGCCCAGGGTTCCCCGGAGCAGACCGAGCTGCTGCCGGCGCCCCGAGGCAAGGTGGTGGGTGGCACCAGCGCCATCAACGGGCAGGTTTTGCTGCGCGGCGTTCCCGAGGACTACGACGGCTGGGCCGCCCAGGGCAACGACGGTTGGCAATTCGTAGATGTCCTGCCGTATTTTCGCAAGATGGAAACGGATTTAGACATAATCGACGATTTTCACGGTTCGGAGGGCCCCGTACCAGTGCGCCGCTTCCCGCGGCAGGATTGGCTGCCCTTCCAGCAGGCATTCGTGGAATCATGCCTGGAGGCTGGGTTCCCGGCGGATGAGGATATGAACCACCCCGATTCGGGCGGCGTTGGGCCCATTCCGATGAACAACCCCGAGGGCGTCCGCATGAGCTCCGCGTTAACCTATTTGGGGGAAGCGCGCCACCGTTTGAATCTGACGGTGCGGCCCAACGTGGTGGCGCGTCGCATTCTGTTCGAAGGCAAGAGAGCGGTCGGCGTCGAGGTGGAAAGCGGCGGCGAGATCTTTCAGGTGGAGGCTGGCCAGATCGTGCTGAGCCTGGGGGCGATGGCGTCTCCGCAGATGCTGATGCTATCTGGAGTTGGGCCGGCGGATCACCTGCGGGAAATGGGGATTCCGGTGGTCCATGAATTGCCCGGCGTGGGCCAGAACCTGCGCGACCACCCCATCGTTGCCATTATCTGCAAGGTACGGGATGACCACGAGCAGGACCCGCTGGCTCCGCGTACGCAGACGGCGCTGCGGTACACGGCGACGGGTTCCCCGGATCGCAACGACATGCAGATCATGGCCTCGTCCTTCTCCACGCCCATCGGAGGCGCGGATCCCTTTGAGGCGGGCGGCGTGCGCATCCAGTGCATATTGGAACTGGCCGACGGCGCGGGAGAGGTACGGCTTTCGGCCAACGACCCCCACGCGCAACCTTCGCTGGATTACCGTTACCTGGTTCCTGACCGAGATCGGGAACGATTGAGGGAGGCGGTACGCTTGAGCGTTGGGCTGTTGGAGCACCAGGCATTTGGACCCATTGTGGAGGAGATCATCCAGCCGGCCCCGGAGGATTTGGCGTCTGACGCGGCGCTGGATAGCTGGATGCGTAGGACGGTCTTCAACACCACGCACGCCTCTGGCACTTGCAAGATGGGGCCGGCCAGTGATCCCATGGCGGTGGTCGATGCCCGTCTGAACATCCACGGTCTGGAGAATATCAAAGTGGCAGACGCATCGGTCATGCCCAACGTCATTCGCGCGAACACCAACTGCACGACCATGATGATCGGCGAGCGCTGCGCCGACTGGGTGAAATCTGGTCAATAGTTGAATGCCAGCCCGAATCGAAGAACGGGGTCGGTTCCCGAACCCAGGCCGAAAACGGCTCAGGACGGGCTCCTAAGGATTGATTGCATGGAATGGGAATACCGGGTTGACAAGATGCCCATCCGCTCAGGCGGTTTCGTGGGCAATGGCATGAACGTAGATGCGGTGGACGAAGGGTTCCTGAACGAGCGGGGAGCGTCGGGCTGGGAGTTGGTTTCGGCCATGCCGCTGTTCGTGCCGCAAAATCCCACCGATTGCTTCGTGTACTACTACTGGAAGCGACGAGTTGCCCGATAGACAGTCATTTCCGTCTTCCTTGACAGCGGTCAACCTAATTCGTAGGGTTGGCCCACAAATGACGTTTAATGACACTTTGAACACGCCACACTGACGAGTCCAGCGCAGGATGGGAAACGGCGGCGAATCGAGAAGACATAGCGCTGGCGGGCCATCTGATGCGGTGGGCCGGATTTGGCGCCCGCCATGAAGGGCCGCGTGAAATGGCGAACCGCGGTTACGAAAACGCGGTCGAGGACCTGTTGAATCCCGAGTGGTTTGATCCGGTTGACGTTGACCTGCTGTTTCGGTATTTGCCCGGCTACGAGGGGCCTCTTTTTCTTGTAGGCTACAATGCGATGGGTCCCAGGGATGTACGGTCGATGAGGCGCCGGGCGTATTGGACCAACGCTGGCGAGTTTGTGGCATCGGGGATCTGATTGTGGCGGATGTGCGCGTAACGCCGCCCAACGGCATTCGGGAGCAGGCAGATGTACAATGGTCTGCGACCGAGCATCGTCTTTATGGCGAATCAGCAATTTGAAGGAGAGAAAAATGTCTGTTGGAATTATCGTGCCCCTGCCGGCTTATACCCTCGACCCGGCGTTCATCGCCAGGAAGGCCGAGGACCTGGGCTTCGAGTCGATTTGGTACCACGAACACCCAATCCTGCCCGTCAATAGCGCCAGTCCCTTCCCGGCCACCGGGGGCGAGATACCTTGGACCTATCGGCATTTTTCGGATCCCTACATGTCCCTGGCTATGGCCGCCGCGGTTACGGATCGCATCAAATTATGCACCGGCATCACGCTGGTGCCAGAGCGCAATCCCTTGATCCTGGCTAAACAGATCTCGGTGCTGGACCGGCACAGCAACGGTCGTTTCGTTTTCGGTATCGGCGCGGGCTGGAATCGCGAGGAAACCGAGATGATGGGCGGCGATTTCGACCATCGCTGGACCCAAACCGAGGAAGCCATCGGCGCGCTCAAGGAGTTGTGGACGCAAGAGCAGGCAGAGTTCCACGGCAAGTACTATAACTTCCCGCCGGTGTACATGTACCCCAAACCGGTGCAGCAGCCCAACCCGCCCATCCTGCTGGGCGGCAACGCTCGCAACGTGCTGCGTCGGGTGGCGCGCTATGGCGACGGCTGGCTGCCCAACCGCGTCACGCCCGCTCAAATTGAGGATGGCCGCAACCAGCTGGACGCCCTGGCGGCAGAGCGAGGCCGCGATCCGCAAGGGTTGACCATATCGGTGTTTGGCCAGCCGCCAGAGGTTACCAGACAGGCCGTCGACGATTTCCTAAACGCCGGCGCGTTGCGCGTCTGCGTGTGGCCCAATCACTCGGACACCGAGGAGGAAATGGGGCAGCAGCTGGAGCGGATGGCGGAGACGCTGATCCGGTAGCGACTCCACGTGGTCGCGGCATTTTGGTTGCCGCAGTAGCCATTCGTCCCGTCCCCAATGCGCCGTTTCTCCGGCGCGCCCGGGGATGACGGGAGCGGCGGAACCGCCGCGACCCATCCTTCGGGAAGGTGTAACGTATCCGGTGGCGTCGCAAGACAGCCGTCGATGCGCTACCATGGGCGCCGCGATAGTGAACGACATCAGAGTAGGGAGGTCCAAAATGCGACTGGAAGGCAAGGTTGCGCTCATCAGTGGCGGCGCGCGAGGGCAGGGCGCCGCAGAGGCGAGGCTTTTCGTGAAAGAAGGCGCCGCCGTGATCATTGGCGATATTCTTGATGACGAGGGGTTGAAGCTGGAAGCCGAAATCCGTGAACTGGGCGGCCGGGCCACGTTCGTGCACCTGGACGTCACCGACGCCAACGAGTGGGCGGCTGCGGTCACCGAGGCGGTGAATCGCTACGGCAAGCTGGATATTTTGGTGAACAACGCTGGCATTGGCAGTACCAACGTCGGCGGCTTGAACGCCCCGCGCATCCACGAAGCGCCCACCGAAATTTGGGATCAGATCATGGATGTGAACGGAAAGGGCGTTTTCCTGGGCTCGCGAGCCGCGATACCGGCGATGCGGGCCGCGGGCGGTGGTTCCATCATCAACATTTCGTCCATAGCGGGCCTGGTTGGGCTGAACCCCGGTTCGGGGGCGGGAGCGGCCTATGCCAGCTCCAAGGGAGCCGTGCGGCTACTGACGAAAGCCACCGCGGTGCAGTACGCGGGCGATGGCATTCGGTGCAACTCGGTGCATCCGGGTTATATCGACACCGCAATGACGGAGCGCATGATGTCGGATCCGGAGATCCGGCAGATGCGCATTGACGCGACGCCAGTCGGGCGCATCGGCACGGTGGAAGACATCGCCAACGGAGTCCTGTTTCTGGCCTCGGACGAGGCCTCGTACATGACTGGCAGCGAGCTGGTCATCGACGGGGGATATACCGCCCAGTAAAGCGCTCCCGTTGTTGCAACGCTTCTAGTCGACGGCGTGGAGTCGGCCGTCTTCGGTGCGGACCAGGAGGCGGCCTTCCGCGTACACCGGGTTGACGCGGACCGGAGCGGACAGCCGGATGCGCCAGCGTTCTGCGCCGTCGGAGCGATTTAGGCCGTAGAGCCAACCGGATTTGTCTCCGAACACGAGCGACTCACCCACGACCAACGGGGAGGCGACGATGCCGTCAGCGGCTTGGAATTGCCAAATTCCCTCGCCAGTGATCGCATCCACGCCGTACATTTTGCCCAAGGTATCCCCGATGTAGAGCCGGTCTCCGGAGACGGCGGGCGCCGAAATGATGCCCTCGGTTCGCTTCAACCGGCTGGAAATGCCCTCCGCGTAATCGGGCCCAAAGCGCCAACGGTCGCCAGGTTGCGAGGGCGGCGAAGGCAGCGGAAATCCCCACAACCACAGTTGCGACCAAGTTCGAGTAACCGCGTACTGGCCGGGGTACTCCAGCGCGTCGGCCGCCATGGCGCGCAGCTGCCGGTCGGACACGAAGTAGGTCAAGTCGTTGGCGGTCACCGGGGCGGCGGCGAGCGAAGCGGAGGTTCGGAACCGAGCGCGTTCCTGGCCGGTGCGGGCGTCCAGGGCATACAGGCTGCGGTCAGCGGAAGCGACGTACACGATACGGTTGCCCACGGAGACTGGAGAGCGCACCTCGCCCAGGGTTTCGTGCCGCCAAACCAGTTCGCCGGTGGCGGCGTTCAGGGCATATGTTGCCCCGTCCAGCGCCCCGGCGTAAACGATGCCATCGGCCACAGCGACGGGCCCGGCCGTGGAATCGGACATTTCGTATTCCCACTGGATTTCGTGGGAAATGGCGTCTCGGGCCACCACGCGGCGATCGGGCATGGAGTAGTACAGAACGCCGTCGGCGAGGGCCGGGGAGTTGCCGATGGGTCCGGTGGCCGGCATGGATTCCAGCTCGGCGCCGGTGTCAGCGTCCAGAACTGCGATGCGGAAGCTGCCGCCCAGGTAGATGCGTCCTTCCGAGAGCAATGGGGCAGCCAGCGTCGGCGGGCCGGTGTCCACGCTCCAAGTCAGCGTTCCCTGCGGTTCAGCGAGGACATCGGGAACGTTTCGGGTTTGCCCCAAGGCGCGGCCGGTCATGGTCCACTGCCCGACGGGTGAAGCGGAGGAAGCTGACGAATCGGGTTGGCGGGCCAGCTTGACCGGGTCTGGGATGAAGGGAAAGTTGAGCCAAACGATGATACCGATTACCAATAACGCAAAAATCCCAATGGCGATGTTGCGTTTGGACAAGAACCGGCGCCGGCGCGGCGCTTCTTGGGCCCAACCGGGCAATGGCGGTTCGACGCCGGCTCCGTCGGGTCGCAACTCCGGTGGGGCGCCGGGAGTTGGCGTGGTGTTGGTCGGTGAGGTGGACATTGGCAAAAGGTCGGCGGGATGCTCATGGACACCCCGCCGGCGCAAGTCGGGATCGTGGAGAGTCTCTACACGTTGCGCAGCTTGGGATCCAGCCGGTCGCGCAGCCAGTCGCCCAGGAGGTTCATGGAGAGCACGGTGAGCACGATTGCCAGGGTGGGGAAGAAGAACAACCACCAAGCCGTGACGATCAGCGCGCGCCCGTCGGCTACCATGAGGCCCCAAGCTGGCGTCGGTTTGACCAGACCGGCTCCCAGGAAACTCAAGGTCGATTCAAGGATGATGACGTGCCCAACCTCCAAGGTAGCCAGAACCACCACCGTGTTCACGACGTTGGGGAAGATGTGGCGCGCCATGATGCGGAGCGGCGACGCGCCGGCGACTTGTGCGCGGGCGATGAAATCCTGCTGCTTGATGGCAAGGGCTTCGCCTCGAACCATGCGGGCGAATCTGGCCCACAGGAGCAGCGCGATGACCAGCACCACCGTCTGAAAGCCTGGGCCGCTCACTGCCACCAGGACCAACGCCAGCAGGATCGAAGGGAATGCGAGTTTGATGTCCACGATACGCATGATCAGCGTATCGACCCAGCCGCCGCTGTACGCGGCAACCAGCCCCAGGACGGTTCCAACGCCGCCGCCCAGGGCGATGGCCAACAGGGATATGGACAACGATATGCGGGCGCCGTGAATGATGCGGCTGAGAATATCGAAACCCTGGCGGTCAGTACCCAGGAAGTATTGCCAGCTGCCCCCTTCCAACCAGGCTGGCGGCATGAGCCGGGCCCTCAGGTTCACTTCTTCAGGATCATGAGGAGCGATCAGGTTGGCGAAGATGGCCGGAATGATCAGCATCACCGCGAGGATGAGCAACGGGATGATGGGAAATTGCTGGACGTTGTAGATGAACCGCCCGACGTGGCCTCGTTGGCGTTCGGCCAGCGCGTCGGCGACGGGCGTTGCCGCGCCGGGAGTTGCTGCGGAAGTGGTCATTGCTGTTGTCCTGATGGGGGACTAGCCTGGGAACTGAATGCCGGGCTAATTGTAGCGGATGCGTGGGTTGAGGTAAGCGTACATCACGTCGACCAGTAGGTTGATGAAGATGTAGAACGTGGCGAAGAGAATGACGACCGCTTGGATCACCGGGAAGTCGCGGTTGCGAATGGCGTCGATGGCTAGGTCGCCCAAACCGGGCCAGACGAACACGGTCTCGATGACCACGGAACCGGTGAGGAGCACCGCGCCAATGAGGCCCATGTAGGTAAAGGGGACGATAAGGGCGTTCCGGAAGCAGTGCTTCCAGATGACTTTCCATTCGGGCATCCCCTTGATGCGGGCCAGCTTGACGTACTCCGTGTCCAGCACTTCCAACATGGATGAACGGGTGAGGCGCATGACGGCGGCCACGTTGTAGTAGCCCAGGGCCACGCCGGGAAGGATGATCGATTTGAACCCGGCGTCGTTGCCGGAGGTGGGCAGCCACCCCAAGATGACGGCAAACACCCACATCAACAACAGACCGATGGCGAAGGATGGCGCCGATTGCCCGATTAGAGCTACCACCTTGCCGGTCCAGTCGAAAACGCTGTCCTTCTTGACGGCTACCAACACGCCGATGGGCAATGAGATGGCCGCGCTGACCGCCCAAGCGAACGAGGCCAACATGATGGTATTGGGCAGGCGGCGAGCGATCAGTTCGGTAATGGGAACTCCGCCGTAGGCCCATGCTTCGCCAAAGTCTCCGGTGACGAAGTTGCCTATGTATCGGGCGTATTGGATGTAGATTGGCTGGTCCAGGCCCCATTTGGCGCGAACCTGCTCGACGACGGAGTCCGGGGCGTCTTCAGGCAAAAGGATCGCCACTGGGTCTCCGGTCACCCTGGCCAAGGCGAACACGACGGCGGAAATCACCAAAATCGCCACTATGGACTGTGCAATCCGGAGGATGATAAAGCGCTGCATGAGAGCCTTCGTTGCGTCAGCGTGTCAGGATCGATTGGCGGGGCAACCGGATGATCGCCCCGCCTGTTTTGCGGATTACTGTCGGACGACCTGGGTGTATTCGTGGCCCTTCATGCCGCCGAAGTAACTGTTGTTGACCGAGTACCCGGCGATGACCTCGGGGTTGATGCCGAATTCGGCAAACAGGAAACCCAGAGGGATCGTGGCGCTCTGATCGTACATGTGTTGTCCGGCGTCCTTCATCAGCTGCAGGCGCTCCGCTTCGTCGACGCTGCTCTGCCAGCGGCTGAACAGGTCTTCGGTGTAGGGATTTTCGTACATGTAAACCGCGCCGGCGTTGGCAGGGCTGACGAAGTACACGCGCATATTGCGTCCGGCGGGCCAGAAGCCGGTGCGGTGGGTCCACACGACGCCGTTCATTTCACGGGCCCGATAGCGGGTGCGAATGGGCTGGAACTCGCCGATCTGGGCGTCCACCTGGAATCCGACGTCTTCGAGCCAGGAGATCATGGGCACGGCGATTTCCGTCAATTCCGGCACACCGACCAGTTTGCCAGACATGAACTCGATGCTGGGGCCGGCTCCCTCGGAGTAGCCGGCTTCGGCCAGGAGCTGCCTGGAAAGGTCCGGATCGTGGGCTGGAATCACCCAAGCCGGGTCGTAGGACGGGTCGGTGGGATGCCAACCGGTATTGGCCATGAGTTCCATCTTGTTGTCGAAGAAGGCTTCATTCAGGGCTTCACGGTCGATGGCGTGGTTCATGGCCTGGCGGACCAGGACGTTGTTGTTGGGGTCGTTGGGGTCAAGTTTGTCTTCCAGGTATTGACCGCCGATGCCGGCCCAAACCATGAAGGCCGGCAGGGTGCTCTGGGTGATGGCAAAGCCGGCGTTTACGATTTCGCCCTGAAGTTCGCGGGGAATTTCGGCGATGTCGGCTTCTTTGGCCCGCAGCATGGCGACGCGGGTGAGGTCCTCTTCGGCGAAGAAGAAGGTGAGGGTGTCGAAGTCTGGGTTGATGCGCCAGTGGTCTTCGAAGGCGCGCTGGTACTCCAGCTTGGCTCCCTGCTCGTAGCTCACGAACTCCCAGGGGCCGGTGCCAACGGGATTCTGGCCGTATTCCACTTCACCGACCTTGTTCCAGTAGTCCAAGCTGTAGATCAGCGGGTCGGTGGTGGCCTCCGATGCGTAGAAGGGGATCCACAGTTCGGGCCGGTTCATGTTCCAAACCATCTCGGTGTCGCTGACTTCGGTGACGGTAGGAACGCTGCCCAGGGCGCTGACTTCGATGCTGCGCTGTTCGCCGTCGGGCCCGAGAATCTGGTGCCAAAAGTCGCCGAAACCGGTATTGGCTTCGGGGTGGGACCAGAGCTGGAAGCTGAACACGAAGTCGGAAACGCTGAAGTTATCCTCTTCGTGGTGGAAAGGCACATTGTCCCTGAGCTTGATGGTCCACTGCTTGCCGTCTGGGGAGACGCTCCAAGACTCGGCCAACATGGGAAGGGCTTCCCAGGTGTTATAGTCGCGCTGGAAGAGCGCTTCCTGCATGGGTTGCAGCATACCCTGGTTGGTTCCACCGACGCGCCAGCCGAGCAGGTTCTCAGCGTAAGGCGGGGTGATGGCGACGCGCAGGTCAGCCTGAACCGCGGCGCCAGACTCCTGGGCCGGCTCTTCTGTGGCCGCAGGCTCGGCGGTGGGCGCGACCGACCCGCCGGCGCTGGCGTCCGACATGCCGGCAGGCTGCGCCAAGGCAGCGGTGGCGGTGGGTTCAGCGGCGGCTTGTTGAGCCGGGGCTGTGGTGGCCTGGCTGTCGGCTGCCGGTTGCTGTTGGGCCGGTTGTCCACCGTCCGAGGCGGGCGCGCTGGACGCCGCTTCTTCTTGGGGAGCGCCGCAAGCGAGGGCGACGGCTAAGGCCAGAGCAAGGGCGCCGAAAATGGCGGTGCGTAGCAATGCGACTTTACTCAAAGTGACGGACCTCCGTGCCACCGGGTCAGACGTGGCGATGTAGATGTGCAGGCCACGCGAGCGCTGCCGCGGGGCGCCGTTGGAATGTACTGAAAAGGGATGGCGTTGTCAACCGGGACGGCGTTTTAAGAATGTCATATTTCATTGGGCGCGGCGCTATGACGCCGTGGTTGCGACGGAGATCGAGCCGCGGCCGTTTCGACATCGTTGGGGCGTGGCATCGTTGGGGCGTAGTTCGGTCGGCGGATTTGGCGCTTCCCTCAACTCACTGCCGCGACGGCGCCTAGCCCAGGGCTGGCAGTGAGCGCTTGGCGGCGCAGCTTGGAACTGGGTAGGAGATTGTTGGGAGCGGCATCATCCATCATGCTCAAGTCGCTCTCGTCGTGGGAGATGCTATTGGGATAGAATTTCAACCAGGCCGAGCGGTAGGCGATCAGCGTAGGTAGTTCGCGCCGGCTGTCGTCAGCGACCATCGCTCGGAACGCTCCGGTTGCGCCATCGCGCCACATCAAGACCGGCGTCTCGCCGACGCTGCCGTAGGCGACCTGTCCGGCGACCACACTGGAGTATGACCACGCCACGGCCGAGTCGCCGATTGCCACGCCGACCACGTGATCCCGTCCTGGCCGACGTCCTCGGAAGGTTGGGGCGCCTTGAGGCGCCGTCAGTACCATTGTGTCGGGATACGCGGAGCGCCACTCGGCCCAAGTGGTGAACTGGGACGGCAACAATGGGAGGGCGGCGCCAGCCATGGGGCCGGTCAGGGCCGCGCCCAATGGTTGCGACCAGACGCTGCCCGTCGCATGGTCAAACCAAGTCATGGCTCCCCGATACAGTGCGCCCTGATTGCCGAAGGTGGTGGCGGCGCCATTGACCCGGCGGACGTGGACCAAGGCGGCGTAGCAACGGGGACACCAGCTGATCAGGGTTGGGACGCCACCCACCACGTCGTTCACCAACTCGCGCGTGAACAGAAATCCAGCGGGGTAGGCCCGAGCGTCGCCGTTGACGGACAATCCGATCACCAGCTCGTCGCCGGGCAGGTCGGCGGCGGCCGCCGGTACGAACTGGGGCGCGTATATCGGCGGGATGGCGTCGGGCAACAGCAGCTGGGCGAATTCTGCGTCGGAGAATCCGGCGACGGCAGGACCGCGGGGTCCGATGGTCTCTTCGTAGGATCCCGTGAATTCGCCGGGCAGGCTCTGTGGCGCCGGTTGTTCGGACCCGTTGCATCCCCAGCCGAAGGCTACGGAAACGGCCCAGGCTGCCAGCGCGGTTACGACCAGGGCGCGCGCCGAAGGGCTGCGGAATCGTCGGATTTTACTTTCAAAACCCGTGAATTTTGCTGGTCGCCGCATACGGCCATTGCACGGGGTTCCGATTCCAGGCGGTTGTTGGTTTTTGCCAACGTCGGGAGGGCGGCCCAAGCCGGACCAACCGGGTTGTCATCGGCCGCGCAGGCGGGACAGCAGCGTCCAGCGCTTTGGGGAAACAATCACGGTGGCCATGAGAAGCCCCACCGACACCACAACGATGGCCGGGCCAGTGGGTAGGCTGAAGTGGAACGACAGGTACAACCCGACGACAATTGCGGTCAGCGCGACGGCGACCGTGGCAGCCATCATGGTCGCAAGGCGTTTGGCCAGCAAACTGCCTGTAACCGCCGGCACGACCAGCAGGGACATGACCATGACGTTGCCGACGGTTTTCAACGCCGCCACGGTGGTGAGGGCCACCAGCAGCGGCAGCAGATACTCGAGAAGGCGAACGGGCAACCCGGAAGCTTCTGCGACGGAGGTGTCGTATGTGGTGAAGACCAGTTCTTTGTACAACAATGCCACCACGAGGACAACGCCGCCGGCCAGTAGTCCCACCGCCAGCGCGTCGTTCCAGGAGGCGCCCAGAACGTTGCCGAACAGGATGCCCAGCAGGTCCCCCGAATATCGGTCGGAGGTGTTGATGATGATCACGCCACCGGCAAACCCGCCGGCGAACAGCACGCCGATGATGGCGTCCATGCGAATGTTGGCGCGTCTTGACACCAGGGTTATCGCCAGCGAAGCTGGCGCCGCCCAAATCAACGCTCCGACAAATACGCTGAACCCGATGAGGAAGGCCGCGGCCATGCCCGTGAGGGCGGAATGGGCGATGGCGTCACCCAGAAAAGCCATGCCTCGCAGCACTACGAAGGTTCCGACAACGCCGCAGGCGGTGGCCGCCAACGCGGACACCAGCAGGGCTCGCTGCATGAACCCGTATTGCATTGGTTCGACGATTAGGTCAAGCATAAATCAGGTCAAGCATAGATCAGGTTACGCATGGTGTAAATGTTATTGGCGGAAAGACAGCAGTTTAACAAAACGGGGGCGGCATGAAAGGCCACCCCCGCAGTAGCGTGAACCGGGACTAGCGCAATAGCTCGGCCAAATTGTCCGCATTCGCCCGCATCATCCCAATGTAGTCGGGTTGACCGGCGTCGGGCAATGAGCGAATCTCGCCGACCTGAATGTTGTTGTCCCGGGCGATCTGACTGACGACACCGGTGGCGAACTGCGGTTCGGCCATGACTGCGGGCAGGCCATTATCCTGCACGAGGTCCAGTACTTGGACGATGTCGTCGGGCGAGGCCTCGCCGCCGTGCCCGCCGACGAAAGCCATGACCTCCATGTCGTACCGGGTTCCGAAGTAGCCGAAGGCGTCGTGGAAGGTAACGATCACTCGGTGGTCTGCGGGTATCGCGACCAGAGCGTCTTGGATGTAGGAGTCCAGGTCTTCGAGTTCGGCGATATACGCCGCCGCGTTGTCCAGGTAGCGCTCGGCGTTGCCCGGATCGGCCGCGATGAGGCCGTTGGCGATTTGGTTCACGTAGTGAACGGCCATACGTGGGTTCATCCAGAAGTGGGGGTCGCCTTCAGCATGACCATGGTCGTCATGGCCTTCCTCGGGATGGTCGTCAGCGTCGAGGATGCCTACGAAGGCGATCTTGGTGGGAGTTCCGGCTACTTCCCAGTGTCCCACCTCCTCCAGGTCGTGGGAGTCCAGGGCGATGACTTCACCCGCCTTTGAGTCGGTAACGAAGACATGGCCTGGCGCTGTGGCCACATGGGGCCGCGACCAGAAGCTGGGGTCAATGTCCTCGCTGAGGACATCGGCGGCAGATGCCAGCAGGTCCAGATCGTGGGCGTCATACATGCGGATTTCGCCGTCGCTCATGACGACCAAGAGCAGTTCGCCGTCGTAACTCAGCGCTACCTGCACGGGCCGCAGGTCTTCGGAGCTGGGAATGATCTGTTCCATGTCGCCGGCCTCCGGATCGACCAGATAGAGGCCTACGGCGGAGCCCAGGGCGAAGAAATGGTCGAGACCTTGGTAACCCCATACGGAGGTGAGGCGGAAATCGTCGGGCGACCCTGCCGGCGCAGGGACGAACATGTCATCATAGTCGCCGTCGTGGGCCTCCAGTACCAGCGCTCCGCCGGTGCAGCCAAAGACCGCCATGTGTCCGTTGCCCGCGTCGCCGTGAAGGTTAGGGCAACCCGAGGCGCTGTGCAGCGTGTTGCCCTCAAGGTCCCAAATCTCTGCGCCCACCGGCAAGCGGTACTCGTCGGGGTCGTTGTCGTAGTCAGGATGCTGGGGAGTGATGGCGAAAAGGTCATCATCCATTGGAACGGCGGCGCCGTGATGAGGACCGGCATTGAGGACTACCGGGGTGTAGGAAGCCCCGGCCTCCTCCAGTTCGTGCTCGTTGATGAACGCCACGTCGCCCGAACCGTCATAGAACACGGTGGCCCATTCCCCCCCGACGTAGAGGTGAACTGGCCGGTCGCCCGACAGGTCGAGGTCGAGACGGCTCAAGTCGGTTTCGATGAGGTCATCGTGGTCGCCGTGTTCTTCCAGGTATATGCCGCCATCAAGGACGTGAACCGCGTTGGCGTCAGAGGACACCGCGATGGCGTACCGCCCGGACTTGGTGGCGTAAATCCGACCAGCCCTGGATCCCATGTCGATCTCATCCTGGTGAACCGCGCCGGACTCCAGGTCAATCACCGAGAGAGCGCCGGATTCACCGTCTCCGATCAGCAGCCGGCCGCGCAATTCGACAGACTCCTCTTCACCCTCGTGGTCGTCGTCATGGTCGCCTTCGGGGAAGGGGAGTTCCACCAGTTCCTGCGGGTCCAGGCCTTCCGATGCGACGACTTGCACGGCGTTGGAGGACGCCGCGTTCTCGATGAGCTCCTCAACCTGTACGGATAGACCAGCGCCGTTGCTGACGATGACCTGGGCCTCCGCGATGCGAACGCTGTCCTGCGGGGTACTGCTCCAGGTGTGGGCGTCGCCTCCAGCGGGCACGAGACTGTGCACGGTTACCAGGTCCCCCCCGACGTTGCTAGCCAGGTCCGCCAAAAGGACATTGCCGACCACCACAGAGACAGGGTCAGATGGCGGGGACGCCGCGGGCGCCTGCGTATTGGTGGTTTGGGCCGGCGCCGCGGCCGGGGCTGTAGTGGGCGACTGAGTTGATTGGACGGCGGCGTTGGTGTCCGGCGTGGCAGCAGCCGGAGCCGAACCTGCGGGGGCGGTCGAGTCAGCCGGAGGGAGCGCCGACTCGTCGCCACCGCAGGCGGACAAGAAAATGACGCTGGCCACGGTTGCGGCGACGAGAGTCCCCAACAACAGTCGGCGAGCCAGCGGCAGCGGATTGGCGAAGGCAGAAAGTGAAAGCGGCCAGGTTCTCATGGAATTCGACTCCAGATTGGGACAGTGTTTGCGCTTGATATTCAAGACTTAGTATCAATAAAGGCATGTTATGGATATACTGTATCAATTATTGCGACGCTTGATCACGTGGGGGGCTGAGAAGGTCAGGTTTGGCAATCGGCGCAGCGGCCGTAAACCTCCAGCCAATGCCCGCTCATCTGGAAACCGGCCTTGTCGGCGGCGGCGCGGAGGATGTCGGCCACGTCGCAGTCCACCAGGTCGGCGGAGGCGCCGCACAAGGCGCAGAGCATATGGTGGTGGTGTTCCTGCCGGCTGAGTTGGTAGCGAAGTTCGCGGTCTTCCAGGAGGACCCGGCAGACTTGGTCGGTTTCCACCAAAAGGCGCAAGCCGCGGTAAACGGTGGCTCGACCAACGCAGGGCAGGACGGCGCACAGTTCTTCCGCGGTGAAGGGCCGTCCTTGGGCGGCGGCGGCGCTGATGACGAGGCGCCTGGGCTCCGTGTCGCGGTAGCCCTGCCGCGCCAGCTGGGTGACGATATCGTCCACCACGGCGGCGGGCCGGGGCGTGGGATGGTCGTGTCCAGCGTGTTTGAGATTGGCGGCAACCATATGATACTCCGTATCACTACTGTACCCCGGCAGCGTCCCGCTGTCAACCGTTGGTTTCGGCTGGGGCGGCCCCGATTGGGTGGACCCGCTTGGGAGGCCCTGCTTGGGTGGACCCGATCAGTGATCAGACGCGCGCAGTTGCGAGTACGCGGCGCCGGAACAATGCGATGGCTTCGCTGCCCGGTATTCAGACGCCTTGTCGCTTGATTGCGCAATCCTGCCCGCGGGTTCACGGGCGCGGCGCCGTGATGTGAAAGGTTACGATTAGCGGCCATACGGGACGAGCCCAAACGGTCGCTTGCGCCGGGACGGGATTGGCGGGACGGTGGCGCTCCTAGCAATCAACGACAGCATGGGCCGTCGGGCTGCCACCGCAACCCGACGGCTCAAGTATCCACAAGCTAGCGTTGACCAGCCTAATCGTCGGCGGCTACGAAGAGGTGCTCAACATGGTGATTCTCTGCCTGGCAGTCGGACGCTGAGCCTTCCAATTGCAGGGTCAGGTGAGTCAAGCCGGAATCCTTGGCTATGTTTCGCAATTGGAGCAGCATTTGGCTCCGATCAGAAACCACACTGTCATCGATCAGAACGTGAGCGGTGAAGGCGTTGTACCCGGAAGTAATGGTCCAGGCATGGACATCGTGAACCAGGGTTACGCCCGGAATCTCTTCCATCCTGTCGCACAACCGGATGATGTCCACGTGGTCCGGGGTGCCTTCCAAAAGTACCCGGAGCACGCCCATGAATAGGCTCCACGACACTTTCAGGATGAGCAGGGCGATGAGAATGCTCAGAATGGGGTCCACGATGGGCCAGTTGAAGCCAGGGACGAATCGGGGGCCCAACACAATGAGACCGCCGGATAAGATCACGCCGACCGAACCAAACAGGTCGGCCATGACGTGCTGGAACGCGCCCTCCACGTTGAGACTCTCTTCCGCCGCCCGATGCAAGACCCATGCGGCGACTATGTTTACCAGCAACCCGACGATTCCGACACTGAAAAGTAGCGTGCCCTGAATTTCAGGCGGCTCGAAGAAACGGTTGTAGGCTTCATAGAAAATCCAGCCGGCAATCAACCACAAGCTGAGGGTGTTGGCCAAGGCTGCCAGCACTTCGGTCCGGTGAAATCCGAAAGTGGTGTTTGCGGAAGCTGGACGACCGGACAGCCACATGGCAAAAAGCGCCAAGGCGATGGCGGCGGCGTCGGTCAGCATGTGCGCCGCGTCAGCGAGCAGGGCCAGACTGCCGGAGAGGATGCCGCCCACCACTTCGACGAACATGAAACTGCTGATGAGGGTAAGCGCGATTATCAGGCTGCGTTTGCTGGCGCTACGCAGGTCGTGCGCATGGCCGCTATGGTCGTGGCCGCCGTGTCCATGACCGTGGCCGTGAGCGTCGTGGCCGTGAGCGTCGTGGCCGTGAGAGTCGTGGCCGTGAGAGTCGTGGCCGTGGGCGTCGTGGCCGTGGGCGTCGTGGCCGTGAGAGTCGTGGCCGTGGGAGTCGTGGCCGTGGGAGTCGTGGCCGTGGGAGTCGTGGCCGTGGGAGTCGTGGCCGTGGGAGTCGTGGCCGTGAGAGTCGTGGCCGTGAGAGTCGTGGCCGTGAGAGTCGTGGCCGTGAGCGTCGTGGTCGTGGGCGTCGTGGCCGTGGTCGTGGGCGTCGTGGTCGTGGGCGTCGTGGTCATGGCGACCATGCGCATCATGATTTGGAGCCATCAAAGCCGTGTCTTCCTTTTCGAAGAGAGCGGCGCATTATGGGCAGCGAGAAGCCGACCCGATAGCAGTGGATTGCGCCGGGCAATTCGATGGGGCAATTGTCATGACGGGGGAACGAGACAAACGGGTACCGAACCACGGCGCCTTGGCGGGAGCGCCGTGTCGGGTCGGTCTCGTAGCCCCTCGAAACGACAATCGAGGGCGCGGGCAGGCGGTCAACCCCGCCCGCCCGGAAACTCACAACGGGCGTTCAGGCGGCGTGGGCGGCGTGATGCGGGTCGCCCGCGGTCGCGCAGTGCTCTCCACCGTGGACATGGCAGTGTTCGGTGCCATGTTCATCGAGGTCCTCGGCGCCGCCGATGGTCACGCAGGCCGCATCGCCGTGCACATGGCAATGACCGGCGCCGTGCTCGTGACAATGCTGACCGTTATGATCGTGGCAGTGTTCGCCAGTGTGTTGATGACAATGGTCGTCGTGATGAGTAGTCATAGTGTCCCTCCGGTTTTGGCGTCGGGTGGTCCCAACGCGCGACAATACAGTGATTGCCGTCGCCACGTGATTTGAAATCCCCAACCGTGCGGCGTCCGCCCCGCCAATGGGTTGCCGTAGAAGTTGGCGCGCAGCTACGTGGTCTTCAGAACAGCTCCGGTCAATCAACTTACGGTTGGGAATCTAACACAGTGGGAATCGGTTGACAAGCAACATGACGCGAGGCCATCAGGATTCGCAATGAGGCGAGCGGAGAACCGTCGTTCCTAAATCGTCCCGCCCCTCCTGGCAGCGAGTTTCTGCCGATACCAGTGCAGTAGCGTTCAAATTCTGTCAATTGCGATTGGGAGAGGGTTCTCCGCCGTTTATGCTTCAGCGCAAAATGGAGGTAGCGACGGTGCAAGTCCGCGCCGGTTTGGATGGCCGTTGAAAGATCGGGGCGGCCAGCCGCTGATTATGGTCGACGGGATTGCCGCGCTTCGCTCGCAATGACTGGAAAAGGGAAGCCAGCAATGGCAGCGGGAGTGGCCAAGGAGGGCCTACCCCGAACCGTCAACGCGAGGGGCCTCCCGTCTATTGTCGTTGTGAGGAGCGTTACCGACGCGTCAATCCCGCCGCCTGGGCGAACAGCCGTTGGGGACGGTTGCGAACGGCCGTTGGTTGCGGTCGTCGAGATTGCCACGGCCTTCGGCCTCGCAATGACAGGTGGGGGAGAGGGCTCGCAATGACAGGTGGGGGAAAGGGCTAGCAACAACAGGTGGGTGGCGGCTCGCAACAACAGGTGGGTGGCGGCTCACAACAACAGGTGGGTGGCGGCTCGCAACAACAGGTGGGTGGCGGCTCGCAATGACAGCAACTGTCTTGAGAGTCGAGAGGAATTGCTGGCGCTTTGCGCAGTGGGGGCGCTCGCATCACCGAACTGTCATTGCGAGGAGCGATAGCGACGCGGCAATCTCGACGCTTGGGCGAACGGCCGCTGGGGCGGAGCGGGTGCGAACGGCCGTTGGTTGCGGTCAACGAGATTGCCACGGCCTTCGGCCTCGCAATGACAGGTGGGGGAGAGGGCTCGCAATGACAGGAGGAGGAAAGGGCTAGCAATGACAGGAGGAGGAAAGGGCTAGCAATGACAGGTGGGGGAGAGGGCTCGCATTGAGGTGAAAGGCCGTTGGCGGTTGCCGGGCTGGGCGCGATGTGGCACCATTGCCGTATCAATGCGGCGCCGCTGCTGCGCCTGCCATGACCAGGAGGGGATCGATGAGCCTGGACATATTCGACGTTTCCGGCCAGAAAGTACTGTTGACCGGAGCTGGCCGGGGCATTGGCAAAGGCATTGCGCTGGCCTTCGCCCAGGCCGGCGCGGACGTGGCGGTAACCGGGCTGACCGCGACAGGCGTGAACAAGGTTGCGGAAGAGGTTAGATCCCTGGGCCGGCAGTGTCTTCCGCTGACCGGGGACGCGACCACAGCTGCCGACACCGACGCCATCGTGGAGCGCGCCATCGCCGAGTTCGGGCACATCGACACGCTGGTCAACTGCGTCGGCGACGCCATACGCAAACCGGTGGCGCAGCTGCCGGGAAGCGACATACCCGGCATGACCGAAACCGAATGGCACAGCATCGTTGACATCAACCTGACCGAAGCGTTCCAGGGTTGTCGCGCCGTGGGTCCGCATCTGCTGGAACGAGGACAGGGCAACGTCATCAACATCAGCGGTTGGGCGTCCTTTCGGGGCCGGCCGATGTCGGCGGCGTACGACGCGGCGAAGGCAGGGTTGATGCGATTCACCGAAGTGGTGGCCCAGGAATGGGCGCCCTACGGCATTCGATGCAACGCCATCGCGCCGGGAAGTTTTCCCGATCCCGAGCAAATGTCAGCGGAGGCCTTCGCCGCCCGGGACGTGGCGGCCGGGGATTCCGTCCCCCTGGGTCGCGTGGGACGGTTGATCGAGGTTGGATACCTGGCCGTGTATCTGGCGTCGCCGGCGGCGGCTTACGTGACGGGTCAAACCTGGGCCATCGATGGCGGCGTCAGCATCAAGCATCCGTAAGGGAGGTTCATCAAGGGAGGATCATCATGACGATGCGCTATGAGTTGCTGGCCCAACGGATTTTGGAGGGCGCGGCGGTACGGTTCCCCGACAAGGAAATCGTGACGCGGGTGGGTGAAGGAACGCATCGGTACACCTACGCGGATCTACTGGGCCGCACGGCTCGACTGGGCAACGCGCTGCGGGAGTTGGGCATCGGCATTGGAGACCGGGTGGGCACCTTCGCGTGGAATCACTACCGGCATCTGGAGGCGTATTTCGCTCCGCCCACTATTGGCGCCGTGGTGCACACCATCAACATCCGCTTGGCCGCCGATGACATGGCCTACATCATCAACCACGCCGGTGACAAGGCGCTGCTGATTGATCCCGACCTGGCGCCCCTCATTGAAGCCATCGCCGATCGGCTGACCACCGTGCGGCATTTCATCATTTTGGGCGAACCGGAGGATGCTGCCACGACCCTGCCCGGCGCCATTTCCTACGAGACGCTATTGGCGGCGGCGTCGCCAGAATACCGGCCGGCGGACGTGGACGAGTACGCCACGATGGGCTTGTGCTACACCTCGGCCACCACGGGACTCCCGAAGGCGGTGGCATACTCCCACCGGGCGGTGTATCTGCACTCCATGGCCGCTTCCATGACGGACATGTTCGCGTTGTCGGAACGGGACCGGGTGATGGCGGTGGTGCCCATGTTCCACGCCAATTGCTGGGGTATGCCATACGCGGCGACATTGACCGGAGCCAGCCAGGTGTTCGCCGGCGTGCGCCCCGACGCCCGGGTGATCTGCGAGATGATCGAGCGGGAGGGGGTCACCCTGAGCGCGGGCGTCCCGACCATTTGGATCGGAGCGCTGGACTACCTGGAGCGATCGGGCGTGGAGTACGACCTGTCTTCGCTGCGGCGCGTGGTGAGCGGCGGATCGGCGCTGCCGCTGGCGGTGTTGCAGGCCTACCGGGATCGCCTGGGCGTGGAGATGATCCACGCCTACGGCATGACCGAGGCGGCTCCGCTGATTTCGGTGAACCGGCGCCGCAGTTGGTTGGACGGTCTTTCGGATCGTGAACAGTTGGAGCTGTGCGCCAAGCAAGGCGTGGTCGCCCCCGGCATCGAGACGAAGCTGGTCGGCGAAGACGGCGCCGATGTTGAGTGGGATGGAGAACAGCGCGGCGAGCTGTGGTTCCGGGGCCCCTGGGTAGCCAACCAGTACGTGAACGACGAACGCAGCGGAGAGACCTTTGTGGATGGCTGGTACCACAGCGGGGATATCGCGTCCATTGATCGCCACGGCTACATCCAGATCGTGGACCGGGTGAAGGACATGATCAAGAGCGGAGGCGAGTGGATCTCGTCGGTGGATCTGGAATCGGCGATCATGGCCCATCCCGACGTGCTTGAGGCGGCGGTAATCGCGACGCCACACCCACAATGGCAGGAGCGGCCGCTGGCCTGCGTGGCGCCGCGAGCCGATGCTGCGGAGACCTTGACCAAAGACGTGATCCTGGAATTCATCCAGCCCAAATTCGCCCGCTGGTGGCTGCCCGACGACGTGGTATTCATCGACGAGATACCGAAGACCAGCGTAGGCAAGTTCGACAAGAAGGCGTTGCGGGAACGATTTGAGAACCACGGCTGATCCCCCGGACGCGCCTTCGGCCGCGATCTCAGCAACCGGGATCCGCAAGGACTACGGCGACCGGGCGGTCCTGCGTGGCATTGACCTGACGGTGAGCTGGGGTGAAATCGCCGCGCTCTTTGGCGCCAACGGGGCGGGCAAGACTACGCTGCTGCGCATCTTGGCCGGGCTGGCCCGACCCGACGCCGGAACTGCCCACATCGCTGGCAGGTCCATGGCCCGCCGTGGCGCCAGGGCCCGCCGACTGGTGGGTTTCGCCGGGCACCAGACCATGCTGTACGGCGACCTGACCTGCCGCGAGAACCTGGCGTTTTACGCCAAGCTGTACGGTCTGACGGATCCGACGCACCGGATCGCCCAGGTATTGGAGCAGGTGGACCTTTCGGACCGGTTGGACCGCCGGGTCCGCACGTTGTCCCACGGGATGCAGAAGCGGCTCGCCATGGCGCGGGCGCTGCTGCACGAGCCGGCCGTGCTGTTGCTGGACGAACCAGAGTCGGGCCTGGACGCGCGCTCGGTGGACGCGTTGGGTGAGTTGTTGAAGAACTGGACCGCGTCGGGTCGGTCGGCCCTCCTGACCACCCACAGCGCTGACGTCGGCTTGGCTTGGGCCGACCGGGCGCTGACTCTGACCGGCGGCCGGATGGAGCCTGAGCTCCCTCTGGACAAGCTGGCGGCATCGAAATCGCCGACGCCGGACTGACGCCATGGCTGTGCTGCGCGGCGCGCTGACGGTGGCATGGAAGGATGTGCGTCTGGAGTTGCGTTCCCGGGACGTGATCGCCTCGACTTTGGTTTTCGGGCTAATCACGGTTGTGATCTTCAATTTCGGTTTAAACCGGTCCGCCGGCGGGTTGGGTCCGGTTGCGCCCGGTTTGCTGTGGGTGGCCTACGCGTTCATCGGAGCGCTGGCGATGAACCGGGCGTTCACGCGGGAACTGGAACACGGTGGGCTGGATGGCTTGCTGCTGGCTCCACTCAGCCGGGACGCGGTGTTTCTCGGCAAAGCGCTGGGCAGCCTGGCCTTCATGCTGGCAATAGAGGCGATGTTGCTTCCAGTGTTCGCCGTCATGCTGGGTTTGCCCACGCTGTCGCCGACCCTGGGTTTGGTGATCTTTCTGGCGACCATCGGATTCGCTACGGTGGGGACTTTCTTCGCCGGCATCGCGGTGCAGACGCGCTCGCGAGAAATCCTGTTGCCGACGCTGTTCTTCCCAGTGGTGGTGCCGGTGATCATAGCGGCGGTGGAAGCTTCGGCATTGGCCTTAAACGGAGGCCCGGCGACGGCGGTATGGACCCATTGGGTTCCGCTGTTGTTGGTATTCGACGCGCTGTATTTGGTAATATGTCCGTGGATCTTCGGTTTTGTGTTTGAGGGATAACTGGACTTGGCGACGATGACGATCCCCTCGTCGGGCGAGGCGAGGCGGCGAAGGGGGCTGCGGGACGCGCGGCTCTGGTTGTTGATCCTGACGGCGGCGCTGACGCTGGTGGACGGCTACCTGATATTCATGGTGGCGCCCACCGACGCGGTACTGGGCCATGTGCAGCGGATATTCTACGTGCATGTGCCCATCTCGATCCTGTCGTTCCTGGGCTTTCTGGTGTGCGCGTTGGCGGGCATCGGGTACCTGATCCGTCGGACGGAACATTGGGACCGGGTGGCCCACGCCTCAGCGGAGGTGGGCGTGGTGTTCGTTTCGCTGGCGCTGGTGACGGGCATCATTTGGGGCAAACCGGTATGGAACACCTGGTGGCAATGGGACGCCAGATTGACCACCACGTTGATCCTGTGGTTCATCTACGTGGCGTACTTGATGATACGCCAATACGCGCCCACGTCTCAGCAAGGACGAACCTGGTCGGCGGCCCTGGGAATCATCGGGTTCATAGACGTGCCCATCGTGTATTTTTCGGTGCAATGGTGGCGTACCCTCCACCCCGGGCAAGTGTTG
Organism: Dehalococcoidia bacterium; assembly: GCA_965221295.1. Lineage (GTDB taxonomy): Bacteria > Chloroflexota > Dehalococcoidia > Lucifugimonadales > UBA3495 > Bin87. The sequence goes on from OZ244879.1 coordinate 1,152,387, forward strand.
GGCCCCGCGGCTGAAGAGGGCGCGTTGGAGCCGATCATGGCCCAAATACTGATATTCTCACTGGTTGCCGCCCTGGCGCTGTTCGCCTACCTGGTTTGGGAACGAGTAGCGCTGAGGGGCATCGAGGATGGGTTGTCCCAACTGAGACGGGAAGGAAATACAGACTAGCATGACCGAACTGCCTGCAAGCAATTTGCCGTATCTCTTCGCCGCCTTCGCCGTAGTTTGGGTGGTGTTTTTCATCTACGCGGCGTACATGTCTTGGCGCCGCCAATCGGCGCAGCGGGAGCTGGAAGAACTACGCGCGTCTGCACGGGGCGAGAGCGATGCCCCAGGGCGTGATGTCCCAGGGAGCGATGCTCCCGAAAGCGACGCCAACGGTGGTGATGTCGATGAGCGCGACCCGGTATAATTGAGCTAAGCAACCGTTTGAACCGGGAAACAGCCGGGCGACCACCAGAGCCAGGCAACAACCAGAGCCAGGCGACAACAAGAGCGGGGCAAAATGCAGTCGGAGAACTATGCCAACCAGCCGGCGGAGGTGTCCGCCTACCTGCAATCGGAGGCCGTCGAGGAGCGTTCGGGTTGGCTGCGTCACCGGATGCGCCTGATCATCCTGGTTGGGGTGATAGCGCTGGCCGTAACCTATATGGTGTACGCGGCCTTCCCCGGCAACACGCAATACTTCGTGTCGGTCAGCGAGTTCCTGGGCGACGCCACGCTGCACGACGGACAGACGCTGCGGGTCGCCGGCGCTCTGGATCCGGCCAGTTTTCGTCGGGAGGATGGATCTGCCGATTCTCGCTTCGCGCTGGGCGACAAGGAGCCCGAGGCGCCCGGCCCGGTTCCCGGCAGTCAGCGGCTGGAGGCTATCTATGTGGGCGTGCTGCCCGACCTGTTCTTCAACCCGCATTCCGAGATCATTCTCGAAGGCAGCTACGACGCTGAGAACGCGGTATTCACCACCGACAACATCCTGGTGAAATGCCCTTCCAAATACCAGTCGCTCCAGACCGAAAACCCCGACGTGGTTCCTGCGACAACCGGCGCAGAAGGCGGGTACTGAAGGGGAACCGCGAATTCAGACCCTGTGGGCTACGCTCGGCCCATTACCGGGCGAAGGCTTGCGCTCCACTTTTGGTTGATTCGTAAATTTGGTGGCCAAGGGAGTCAAGCAATCCTAACCCGAAGAACTGAACGGCGGGCCTGAGATTGGTGGCCATTGGCTGAATTTGATGCCGCAGGGTGAATCTGGCGTTGGTTGCGTCCAAATTGTTCTCGCGCATTTGCCATGTCTGGCATGAATATCTCAGGTGGACCGCTAGCGTTCGGTCACGCCGTGGGTTTTTACCCACAAGTTTTTGCCGTCGCTGACGTACTCCACCGTTCCGTCCCGGGCCGTAAGGAAGACGTGGTCGGCGCCCACCGACGCTTCCAGCCGCCGCATCACGTCCGGGTGAGGGTGGCCGTAGCGATTGTCGCGGCCCGCGGAAATGACCGCGCTCCGAGGATTTACCAGATTCAAGAAAGACTGGGTGGTTGAGGTGCGGCTACCGTGGTGGCCGACCTTGAGCACATCCGCGCTAACGCCGTCTCCGGCGACCGACGCCAGGTGTCGTTCGGCGTCGACCTCCAGGTCGCCCGTCAACAGGAAGGACACTGCGCCGTGCTCTAACCGCAGCGTCATGCTGCCGTTGTTGGCGTTCTGATCCACGCCCGCGGGCAATCCCTCGGGCGGAGGATACAAAGCCTCCAGGGTGACCTCGCGGCCCAATTGGATGCGATGGCCGGCGTGTATGACTGCGGTGGGATGTTCCCTCGCTCGCAGGACCGCCTGCCATTGGGGCCCCAACGCCGAGTCCACCGGCGAATCTCCGGTGTGCAGGGCGACACCGACACGGTAACGATCCAGCGCCCCCAGCAGACCTCCCACGTGGTCGCTGTCCAGGTGCGTCGCGGCCACCACGTCCAGCGACCGGCTTCCCGGCGGCATCAGCGACGCCACGGCGGCCAGCGTGGTCTCGGAGTCGGGGCCGCCGTCAACCAACGCCCGCCGGCCCTCGGGCGTGACGACGAAGATGGCGTCCCCCTGACCAACGTCCAGGGCATAGACGTGCAGCAATCCGTCGGGGCGGGCAGACGCGAACGCTCCGAAGAGCAGCAGCGCGACGACAGCCATCACGGGAATTGCGCTGGCAAGCAACGCCCCCGAGCGGCGGGGTCGCCAACGCGGTCTCCTCCGCAGGGCGGCGGTGGCGCGGCGGGCCCGTCGGGATGACGCCAAAACAGCCAGCATCCCCAACCCTCCGAGCCAGGCGGTTGCCACCGGAACCGTAAGCCAGGGCGCAGATAAAAGGACCGGCGGCATCGCGTCGGCCACCCACATCAGCCAGGCCAAGGGAGCCCAAGTCAGCGCGCCCAGCACGACCGCGAGCGGCGGAGCCATTACGCCCAGCGCCGAGGTCGCCGCGGCGCCGAGCAGCGCGGCCGGCATGGCGGGCATGGCGAGGATGGTCGCCGGCACGCTCATCAGCGGGATCTCGCCAAAGTGCCACGCCACCAGCGGCATGGTCGCCAACGTAGTGGTGGTGGAGATCACCGCCGATGCCGCCAACAACGATAACGCATGCCTGGCCCAGCGCCCGAGCCACGATCCGGAAGCGGACAGTGGCGGCGCAATCGCGGCGTTCAGCGTGGCGATCAGCGGCAACCCCACGATTACACCCGCCATCGCGGTGAAACTGAGTTGGAACGACAGGCTGCCGGGGAGGGTAGGATCAACCAGTACCATCAACGCCGCGGCCAACAGCAGCGCCGTCAAGCCGCGCGTCCCTCGCCCCATCAGCCCCTGCGCCAGGTAAAAACTGCCCATGATCGCGGCCCGCGCCACCGGAGGATCCAAACCGGAAAGGATCGCATACGACCACACCACCAGAGCGGCGGCGGCCACGGCCAGCGGATGGTTGCGGCCGACCACCGTGGACGCCGCCGTCAGCGTCAACGCCATGGCGATCCCCACGTGTAGACCCGAAATCGCCAGCAGATGCGACATGCCCGCCGCGCGGAACGACTCCTTGACCGGCTGAGGCAGGTCTGATCGGATGCCCAGCAACAACGCTTGGGCCAGGCCAGACGCCGGCTCTTGAATCGATCTTTGGATCGCCGACGCCAGGGAAGTCCTGACGCCGTGCAACCCGCCCGCCAGCCTGGAGCCGCCGCCCACTGCCACGACCTCGGATTGCCTCGACCACATGACGCCCACAATGCCCTGGGCTTCCAACCAGGCCGCGTAGTCGAAGTCGCCGATGGGTTCTGGGCGTTCCACGTTGCCAGTTAAGCGCAAGCGATCCCCGTAGCGGAGAAACGGACGGTTGCGCTGGGAGGTCAGCGCGTCTGGCGGAACCGTGAATGCCAGGAGATTGGCGCCGGCCGGCAATTCGTTTGGGGCGTCATCTGGGTCGGAAACCACGCGTGCCCGGAAACGATACCTGCCGCCGGATGCCACCGGCGCGTCCATGATTTGCACCGTGGCGGTGACATTTGACCCGGTGGGAATCAGAGGTAGCGACGGCGTGGCCGCGGATTCGGCGCGCCAAACCCCGAAGAGCAGCGCGCAGGCCAGCAGGACCGGCCCGGCCGGCAGCCCGAACAACCGAAATCCTACCGCCAACCCAATCGCCGCCAACGCCAACAGCAGCAACGGCGCCGCCGAGGACGGCCACCAATCGAGCCAATGGCCAGCCGCGACGCCAACCACCAGGGCCCCCAGGATGAGATCGGGCGTTAGCCGCACGACCCAGTCACGAACGGTTTGTGGCGACGGTCAATTTCCGGCGCTGCTTCCCCAGCGAATCTGCAACTAGGGAACCAGCGCCGAGGGAAGCCGCGTTGAGGGAAGCCGCGTTGGGCGCGACTGGAGCGGGCCACCCACTTCATTGATTGCCCACGACAATCAGGTTGGCGATCCTGCTGTAGATTCCATCGCCTATGCCGGAGACTTCGGTAATGCCGTCGGTGGTGGCGAATGGTCCCATCAGGTCCCGATGGGCAACGATTGACTGGGCCCGAACGCTACCGATGCCGGGCAGCGTCTCCAGGCACTCGGCGGTGGCGGTGTTGATGTTCAGGGGTACGGCGCAGACGCTGGCCGGCGATGCCGTGGGCCGCTCGACCTCGCGATCGGCGCTGGCCGAACCTGCTGGCGCCATGGGGACGGCGGTCGCAACCACCACCACTGAATCCTCAGCATTGGCGGTGGTTTCCCCGACCGTGGGAATCCGATAATGAACGGCGTCGGATACGTACGCCGCCAGATTGACTTGGTTCAAGTCGGCGTCTTGGGTCGCGCCGCCCGCCAAAGCCACTACGTTGGCCAGTCGCTGCCCCGGCCGCACCGTGTAAACCCCCGGATTGGCCACCGCGCCCGTAATGTAAACGGCGATGTCAGGCGCGCCGCTGGCGTCTTCGACGACGGCCGGATCAGTAGGCGTCGGGAACGGGTCGGCGCCGCCCAGGTCCAGGGCCGGCGATGGACGAACTGGCGATGGCGGCGCTGGCGACACCGGAACTGCGGATGGCGCCGCTGGCGCTGGCGATTCCGCCCCGGGTGGGATGATTCGGACGTCGGCGTCGGCAGGCGGGAGGCCTCCGTTTTGGTTCGCTAGCAGCATCCACGCGGCTATCGCGAGTATGGCGACCGCGGCCAGCGCCGATACCACGCTCGCCAAAACCTTCCTGGAGCCAATAGACGCCAAACGCATCAACCCTAACGCAAAAAGTGTTTTCAAGATTGTAAACGGCTAGAAGATGCCCGGCAATCGGGGTCGGTTCCGATGCCACGTCGGTTTGCGCTTGAATTTGCCCAAATGAGTTCGCGGGGAGCGCTGCTAGGGCGCGTGGCTGAAAGCAACGTTGCCGTCCCTGGTCGTTACGTGGCGCGGCGGATGCCGCCGGCTGGCGCGGATTGCCGCCCGTCATCCCGGCCTGCTACAATCCCGACAACGCAAGTTGGCGGCCCGATCCAGGTGTCCACTCGTCGGTGTGATGGCAGAGCCACGCCTAAAACCCGAACGTCCACCGCAGCTTTTGAGGAGAATTCCGATATGTCCTGGCGTTTCAGCCTCCTGAACCGATTTGAAGATCCGCCCGGCGGCATCACAGAGGGTCCCGCCTGGAACGGCGAAGTGGTCCTGTTCACGCACATCCACGCCAGCCGGATCTACGCGTACAATCCCAAATCCGGTGAGTTTTCGGTGTTCCGCGAGAACACGAACCGCACCAATGGACTGGCTTTCGACGCCGATGGGAGGCTGTTCGGATGCTGCCAAAACGGGCGCGCCATCGTGCGCTTCGACCCCGATGGCAGCACGGCGACCGTTGCCGACAACTTGGATGGCGTTCCGCTGAACACCCCCAACGACCTTGCCATCGACGCCCGGGGACGCATCTGGTTCACCAATCCGTGGAACGCCGGCAACATTGATCCTCACGAGGTGGAGCGGCTCGACCACCGCTCTGTTCTCTGCGCCGTGCCGCAGGGAGACGGGTCATACCGCACCGTCCGGTCCACCACCGATACGACCATGCCCAACGGCATCCTGGTATCTCCCGACGGCAACACCCTGTACGTCGCGGAGAGCAACAGCGATCGGATCGACATCGACCGCGAGTTGCGAGCCTACCCGATCAACGACGACGGGACGCTGGGAACCTACAAGACGCTGCACACGTTCGGTCGCGACGCCAACGCCGTCCACCGGGGCATCGATGGGATGTGTCTAGACGCGGAGGGCAACATTGTCGCCACGGCTGGTTGGCCAATTGGCGGTCCCGGTCCCATGCTCTACGTGTTCTCGCCGACGGGTCGAGTCATCGAGACCCATCCGGTGGCGGCGACTCGCCCCACCAACGTGTGTTTCGGCGGGCCCGACCTCACCGATATATTCGTAACCTCAACCGACGGGCATTTCTTCCACGCCAAAACCGAGCGCGTCGGCTGGGCGATTTATCCCTAGCGAGCCTGAGCGTTTCGTAGGGATCTTCACCGCGCTGCTGGAACATGGAGGCTGGATTCGCAAGGAGGAGGATGGTTGGCTGCGGCGAGTCGGCAAGCCCCAATTTCTCCTGTGCGCAGGTTCGGGTCGCGCCCCGTCCGAGCGCCGGTTCCCGCGAAGCATGACGACAGCGCATCGCCAGGTGGCACTACCATGCAGAACAGACGTTTGAGCGACTACGGCATTGGTCGGGACCAGCTCCGCCAGGGCGGCGGGCGCGGCAACGGCAACGATCACTTCGACGAACTGGTGGGCAGCACCGAGTTCTACGTGTACCAGACGCCGGGCCGGCGGGTGAAGGGCTTTGACAGCCTGAAGGTTTACGCTGAGGCCGAGGGCTGCGAACTGCTCTACACCGCGCAGGCGCCGCCGGAACTGTCTGACCACGAAACCCTGCGCATAACCCATCGCCGCGCCGAACCGATCCCCGACGCGGTGCTCAAACGCGCCCACTCTTGGGCCCACCGGAACAACTTCCTGCACAGCTTCTTCAAACCCATGTACCGTTGATCCAGCTAGGTTCAATCCAACCCGGCGGCGACGGATTTGTGAGTACGCTGCCCACGCTGGCGGAACGGCAGGTCCGGCGACGCATCGCTAATTCCGGCCCAATCACCTTTGCCGAGTTCATGGCCGCGGCCCTTTACGGGCCCGGCGGGTACTACACTCGCCCAACGGCGGGCGGCGATTACTACACCAGCCCGCGGATCCATCCCGCCTTTGGCGCGCTCCTGGCGGTTCAGTTGTTCCACCTGTGGAGCGTGTTGGATCGGCCCCGTCCCTTCGTCGTGGTTGAACCTGGTGGGGGCGACGGCCTGCTTTGCCGCGATATTCTGGCGGCCTCGCGCCACCTGCCCGACGGTTTTGGCGACGCGATCAACTACACCGTAGTTGACCAGCTGCCGGCGGTAGGCTGGGAAGCGGGACTGCCGGGCGCGCGCCGCCTGGTCGCCGACATCCTCTCCCTGGATCGCCCATCGGTTCCGGCTGCCGTCCACTGTGTCCTGTCCAACGAACTGCTGGACGCCCTGCCGGTGCACCGGGGGCGTATGGAAGACGGTTGCCTGCGGGAACTATACGTTGGGCTAGACGCCGACGTGGCCGACGGATACGAGGGCGCGTTGGTCGAACTGGCAGGGGATCTTTCCACCCCGGCGTTGGCGGATCGCCTTGCCGATCTGGGCGTCACGCTGGTAGAGGGTCAAACAGCGGAAATGTGCCTGCAGCTGGACAATTGGGCCGAAAGAGTCGCAATTCTGTTGGATTGCGGATTCGCCCTGACCATTGACTACGGACGCGCCGCCGGGGACCTGTACGATCCGGCGCGGCGGAAACAGGGAACTCTCGTAACCTACCTCGCTCACCGCCAAACCGACGCGCCGCTGCGCGACATTGGGCGCCAAGACATCACCGCCCAAGTTGACTTCACCTCCGTGCAGCGGGCCGGAGAAACCGCCGGCCTGATTGCGCTGGGCAACCTGCCCCAGGGATGGTTTCTGCAACGATTGGGTTTGCAAACCATCCGCCGCAACGCGGCGCCGTCTGACGAGGGCGCTGGCGGTTGGTTGACTTTGCCACCCGGGTCGGATGGTTTGCCTCCGGAAACGCTGCCGGACGGATTCACGTCCGGTGGACTCTGTTCGGGGTCAGACGATGCGAGCGTCTGGCGCGCGAACTTGACGCGTCTGGCGCAACCCGGCGGTATCGGCGACTTTCGCGTCCTGCTGCAGGCCAAGGGATTGCCGCTGGCGCGGGCCGCCGCTGCCCTGTCCTGGCTGGATGGGGAACCAACGGAGCGGGGATATTCTCCAGCATCGTTGGCCGGCTTGATCCCACCGGAGGCGCTGACGCTAGGGCCGGAACGCCTGCGGCTCACACAATAGTCTGATGCTATAATCGGCGATACGCTAAACCCGCTCGATGGTCATCTAACTCTGCTGGAAAGATCCATGCCCGGACCTCTGCAAGGCATCAACGTAGTGGAGTTCTCCACGATGATCGCCACACCGACTGCGGGTATGCTGTTGGCCGACATGGGGGCCAACGTGATCAAGGTTGAGCCGCCGTGGGGAGACTTGTGGCGCTACTCCCAGGCCGTACTACCCACGGAAGGCCGGCCCTTCATGGCATACAACCGGGGCAAACGCTCCGTCACCCTGGACCTGACCAGACCGGAGGCTGCCGATGTCGTCCGTCGGCTCACCGAGCGAGCGGACGTGACGCTGGCCAACAATCGCCCCGATGTGGCGGCGCGACTGGGCATCGACTACGAAACTTTGGCGGCCATCAACCCGTCCATCGTGTACTGTGAAGGTTCGGCGTTTGGACATGCGGGGCCAGACGCCTACCGTCCCGGCTACGACATCATAATCCAGGCCATGTCCGGCATTGCCACCGCCGAAGGCAAGGTCGTCAATGGAGCGCCCGAGCACATCGTAGCCAGTCCGTTGGTTGATTCCGCGTGCGGCCTCGCTCAGGCATGGGCAGTGTGTGGCGCCCTGTTCGCCCGCGAACGCAATGGTGGGCGCGGCCAGAAGCTGGAAGCGTCGCTCCTTGGCACAAGCCTGCTGATGTTGGGGATGCGCTTCGTGCGCATCGACGACCTGGATTTGGAACCGCACCGAGAAATCCGGGAAACCATGGACGCCATGAGAACCGCTGGCGCCGCCTATCCGGATCTGTTGGAGGTGTACCAAGCCCAGCATTTCCAATCCCCCGGCAACATCTACTACCGCTTCTACCAGACCGCCGACGGTATGCTGGTGGTGGGCTGCCTCAACAACGCCCTACGCCGGAAAATGCTGGAGGTCATCGGACTGCGAGACATTCGATTCGACGACGGTTACGATCAGCGTTCCCAGGAGGCCGCGGAGTTCGGGGCCCGCCTGATGACTCAGGCCGAGGCGGTGTTTCGGGACAAGACCAATGAAGAGTGGCTGGAATTGTTGGATTCGGCGGGTGTGCCGGCTGGCCCGGTGCGCTTCGTTGAGGAACTGTTCGATCACCCGCAGGTGGAAGCCAACAAGTTCGCCGTGGACGTGCGGCACCGGGATCTGGGCAACGTCCGCATGGCCGGCCCCCTGGTGGCATTCAGCGACACGCCGCTGGAAGCGGGCGACCTGCCGGCCCTGGGAGAGCACACCGACGCCGTCCTGGCGGAGTTGGGTTACGCTACCGACACCATTGCTCAGTGGCGGGAAGGCGCCGTGATTCTGTAACCCGGGGCGCCCGGGAGGGGGCAGGTTTGGTTGCGCTCCCGGTTCCCGTATGGGCGTAATCAGCTACCGATGGCGTCGCACTGACGTGGCGATGGCGCGCCGCAGCGCCGCCGACCGCGCAAAAACGGGCCGGGGTGTTATCCCCGGCCCTGCCCATTGAGGCGCTTTAGGCTTTGGCGTGATCGACAATCCACGCGGCTACGGCTTATGCCATCTAGGGCCATGCCTCAAGACTTTCTAATCGCGGGGGGCGTAGGTGTAGTAGCGCACGCCGGCCATGGGAATGTGGTATCCGAAGGTCAGCGGCGAGGCGTTGGTTGCCTGCTCCGCCTCTCGATGGGCGATTTGGGAACCGAACTCGCTGAGCGCGTCGGCGAGGTCCCGTTCCACCCGGTCAGTTAGAGGGCTGCGGTTCTGGGGGCGCTCGGTGACATTGCGGCGTTCAGTGACGGTGGTCATCATGGTACCTCCATGTAGGATCTGATCGAAGTATCGTGGTTGATACGAGTCGTATCATAGTGTATGGCGTTGGGCCAGTCAAGCGTCCGAACGTTAAAACTACGTATGAATTGACTCCAACCGGATCGAACGCGCCGTCGCGACCCACGCTCGAGCCTCTTGGAAGCAAAGAGGGGCGGCCATCTCGGCCGCCCCTGGGACGCCGCGCGTCCACGCAATTCAAGGGTCGTGTGGGCGGCTAACGCTCCGGCAGGTAGGTGTAATACCGAACGCCGGCCATCGGTATGCCGTAAGCCAGGTTCGGCGGCGGTAGTCGCCGCGCCAGTTCCGGCGTGGCGTCTTCCGTCCGCGCCCCGAACTCGGTCAGCATCTCCGCGATGTCCTGCTCCACCCATTCGCTAAGCAACCCGGATTGCCGGTCAGTGTGTTGGCCAATCGGTCGTTCCCAGACAGTAACCATCGTTGCTTTCCTCCCTTGCTGAATCACCGCAATATCGGTGGATGCGATTTTCATTATTGTATATGCAAATGCCGCGGGTGTCAATGCCTGTCGACAAAATAGAGGCGCATTGGGTCCGCCCAATGGCCTCGTCTGCCCAGTGGCTACGTAGTGGGCGCTGGTGATCGCAATCGGCAACGCGGAGCGAACGACACTCACTTGGCAGTAGGTCTGCTTGCCCGGTCGCTCAGGGGTGTGCTACCATCGTTGCGCCATGCTACGCTACGCTTCGGAGGACGGCTAACATCCGCGCGTAGCCACCCACCCGTCTGCGGCCAGACGTTACGACCGTTTATTTCGACCGGCGGCCCATCACCAGCAATGCCCAATCCGGATAACCCCGAACCCCGGACTCTTGGCGGTGTCAGCTTTCACCAGGCCCTGGCCGACGGCGCGCCGCCGGCCGGCGAGGGAACTGTCATAACCATTGGCGTCTTCGACGGAGTGCACCGGGGACATCGCCACCTCCTCGACCGCATGCGCCAACTGGCCGGCGACTCGCTGATCCCCACCGTCATCACGTTCAGCAACCATCCGGCGGAGGTGGTGAACCCGGACCGCACCGTCAACAGGATCATCACGCCCGAGGAGAAGGTGGAGTTGCTCTACCAGGCGGGCGCCGGGCGCGTGATCTGCTTGGAATTCACCAATGACCTGGCCAACCTGGACGCCAACGAATTCACCGCCCTGCTGGTCGATTGCCTGAAGATGAAGGGCATTGTGACCGGACCTGACTTCGCCCTGGGCCGCAACCGCAGCGGCAACCTGGAATACCTGGGGCGGAGGGGCTCGGCGATGGGATTTTGGGTGGAAACAGTGCCCCCGCTGGAGCTGGAAGGCGAAGCAGTGCGCAGCCGCCGCGTTCGCAACGCCCTGGCCGATGGCAACGTGGACGGCGCCGAGTTCCTGTTGGGACGCCCCTACGCCACCGATGGCGTGGTGGTGCACGGCGCCAAGATGGGCCGTCAGCTGGGTTTTCCCACCGCCAACATCATCCCAACCCAGAACTTCGTCATACCGGCCGATGGGGTGTACGCCACCTACGCCACCGTCAACGGCGTGCGTCGCATGGCCGCCACCAGCATCGGCGTGCGGCCCACCTTTGGCCTGAGTCAACGCCTGATCGAGGCGCACCTGCTGGACTTTTCGGATGACATCTACGACGAGAACCTGCGGCTGGAGTTCGTATCCCGCCTGCGCGGTCAGGAGACTTTCGACGGCATCGACGCTCTGATCACACAGATGAATCGAGACGTTGACAACGCCCGCAGGATACTTGAAGAACACGACCGGCTGGACAACGCATAACCGGCCGGCGATTCCCGTCCGATAGGGGTGGGAATGACTAGGAGTTGGCAGCGTGACCAGTCGAGTAGAAATCCCCGATAATCTCTCCACCATCCTGCGACGGGGCGTCAGCCGCATCATCTCCGAAGCGGAGTTGACGGCGATGCTGAAAGGGGGCCGTCCCCTGCGCCTCAAGATGGGCTTCGACCCCAGCCGGCCCGACATCCACCTGGGCCACGTGGTGGGGCTGCGCAAACTGCGCCAACTGCAGGACCTGGGCCACCAGGTCATCCTCATCGTAGGCGACTGGACCGCCCAGATCGGCGACCCCTCAGGTCGTTCGGCCACCCGCACCATGCTCAGCCATGCCGAAGTGCTGGAGAACGCCGAGTCGTATATGCGTCAGTTCTTCAAGGTGGTGGACCGGGAACGCACCCAGGTGGAATGGCAGAGCCAATGGTTCGGCGAATTCACCTTGGCCAACGTTATTGAGCTGACCAGCCGTTTCACCATCAACCAATTCCTGCATCGCGAAGACTTCGCCAACCGCTATTCCCAGAACCAGCCCATCGCCATCACCGAGATGCTCTATCCGTTGATGCAGGCCTATGATTCGGTGGTCATCGAGTCAGACGTGGAGTTCGGCGGCACCGACCAGATGTTCAACCTGCTGGTGGGCCGAGAATTGCAGGGCATGATGGGCCAGACGCCGCAGCAGTGTTTCATGATGCCCATTTTGGTGGGCACCGACGGCGTCCAGAAGATGAGCAAGAGCCTGGGCAACTACGTGGCGTTGGAGGAGCCGCCCGAGGAGATGTACGGCAAGATCATGTCGCTGCCCGACCGCCTAATCGCGCCATACTACGAGTATCTGACCGACGTGCCCGACGACGACATCGCCGAGATGCAGGGCGCCATGGCGGCGGAATCGGCCAACCCCATGGAGTTCAAGAAGGGACTGGCGCAGCGGATCACCGCCACCTTCCACGACGCTGATGCCGCCAGCGCCGCCGCCGCCCACTTCGAGCGGGTGGTGCAACGCGGCGACCTGCCCGCCGAGATGCCCGAAGCTAGTCTGGCCGATGTTCAGGACCTGCCGGTGAATCGGCTGCTGGCCCAAGCGGGCCTGGCGTCCAGCAACGCCGAGGCGCGCCGGCTAATCAATCAGGGAGCGGTGGAAATCATCCGCGTCGACGGACGGCGGGAAAGCGTGGCGGCCGGCGAGACGCCAACGCTGCAACCCGGCGACGTGATCCGCGCCGGCCGCCGCCGGTTCGCGCGGATCGTGGAGTAGGGCGGGAGGCCGCCCACCTCTTCATGAAGATTTGCTCTCTGTGATGTCGGGCCTTGGAGCAGACCAAATGAAAGAATTCATCGATTTCCCTGATGATTACAAGCCGGCAAACCTATCGCCATCTGAATTCGACAACGTTACGGGTGCGCTAGATGATTTTCCGAATTGGGATGACGAAGTATCGTGGCAGGACACGGACAGCATTGATTGGGACGAACCAGAACCGCTAGCAGAATACGATAGCGAGCTGCGGCAGCCGATATACAGCATGGATGACGATGATGATGGGTCGTTGAGGATTGAGCTACGGATTGACGAGTGGTTAGCCAAGTTAGATACCATTAGCGCCGTCGAGCGATGTCTCATGGTGGAATTGCTTAACGAGATAGGCTATGGCCGCATGGGTTGGTGGTTGTCTTGGCTTGACAAACAGCAATGGACCAACGAAACCCTGCTGCTGTTTTTGCGATTTCGGGCGCACTGGGAATCTAGGCCGCACTGGTGGGAGTATTCGTACTGGAGTTGGCGCGCCCACTGCTGGTATCCTACACGCAGTCGATACAGTTTATCGTGGGACGGTACCTATGAATTGGTTCATCGCCGGCTAGATTGTCGCCCTGACGAGATAATTGATGAAACTTGGCTGGGCGATTGGCTGGATATGGCCTTGTGGCGACATGGTTTTCGGTCGTTTGCCTCTTTTGCTATATTCCGTGCCGGGTTCGAGAGCGGCAATAATTGGATGCAGCAAATCGATTGGCATGAGCCGGATGATTGGAGTCAAAATGGACTCGGTTCTAGGTGGAATAATGGTAGCCGTCTCTATAGCTATGGGCCGCCTACTTGGTTCGCTGAACAAGATTGGTACGACCCCTACGAGTGGCATGATAATCTGGGATGGTGAAAACGATTTTCGAAAAGTGCAAGAGGCAAAGGTTTGAGCTCTAATCAGCAATCGGCAAATCAGATCCCTGTTGAAGGGTGTTGCGTCACCCACATTGACCCAGAGCGCTACCCTGGAACCCGTGGCATAGTTGAGGGCCGCGATGTTACGGGGCAGGTCGCTTCGGTACAGGTGCGCTGGGGCAGCTCAGGAACGGTTGCATGGCACCCGGTGTCGGACCTACGCTGCGGGTTTCGCAAGGATCACGAGGTTCAGGACGTGCCCAGTTCCAATACGCGCAGAACATTGGGACCCGGGACTGTCCTGGGCATTCGCGAGTTTGCCGCGCAGCAACAGGTTCTGGTGCAATTGCACAATAGCGGAGAAACTCGCTGGTTGCCCTACCAAAACTTGCGACTCATTCGCAGAAGCGCTGCTACATCTGACAACGCCGAGCGGTTTCGGCTGAAGGCATTAGCCTATGCACTAGACTCGTGGAATCAAGTTACCGGGGCCTTAGATCGCTTCGATGTTGATCCGCTTCCTCACCAGATCAGTCTGGTACATCGGATAATGACAGCGGATCGCAGCGACTGGCTGATTGCGGACGATGTGGGCTTGGGCAAGACCATTGAGATGGGTTTGCTTTTGGCTGCCAAAAAGCGGCGCAGAGAGGCGCGGCGTGTGTTGGTGGTGTGCCCAGCGGGGATGGTGCAGCAGTGGAAGGACGAAATGTATGACAAATTCAACGAGAGTTTCCGCATCTACGGCCAAGATTTCAACATTGAACGACCAAGCGATTGGGCAATCCATCAAATTGACAAAGCGATAGTATCGATAGACCGTGCCAAGTCCGACAATCACCTCCCGTTGTTCGTCAATGCCGAATGCGCACCTTGGGATGTAGTCGTTTTTGACGAAGCGCATCATTTGAGTAAGATCGCTCGGCAATCCGTTACGCAGCGTTACCGGCTGGCCGAGCGGCTTCGTCCGCTGGCAGATGAGTTCATTTTCCTTACCGGTACGCCTCATCAGGGCGACCACGACCGGTTCGTACAGTTGTTGCGCTTACTACGGCCCGATTTGACCCGTCGCCTTGCCGGCGTGTTTACTGACCCGTCGGTCGTGGCGGAAATGGTGCTGAGAAACCGCAAGAGCCTGGTTACGGACGCACAAGGCAATTTTCTGTTTCGGGGCAAAGACACGAGGCGAATTGAAGTGCCTCAATCGCCCAAGGCGCTTGATTTTGACGAAAAACTGCAACGCTATCTGCGCAATGGCTATGGCGCGGCGGCTGTTGGGGGTAACACCGGACGCGCTATCGGATTCGTCATGACAACTTATCGAAAGCTGGCGTCCTCCAGCATCGCCGCCATCGAACGGGCCTTGCAGCGACGTCGCGCCAGGTTGCTGGGTGGTGATGGTCTGCCGGGCAGCCAAATCGGTTTGCCTTTTGGAGATGCGCTGGAAGAAGATGCCTTCCTGGAAGGAGCGGATGGCCTTGATAACATAGATGAAATTGCGGACATTTCAGCTGAGCCATTCTTTGATGACGAGCAGCAACTGATTGGTGAACTGTTGGCGGCGACGGCAATCGTCAAGGACGATGACCGCAAGTTAGACCATTTTCTCTCAGAGATAGTTGACCCGTTGCATCAGGAGAACCAACGGTTGCTGGTATTCACGGAGTATCGCGCCACGCAGGACTACCTAATAGCCGCTTTGGAGACAAGATACCCGGGATGCGGAGTCGCCAAAATAAACGGCAGCATGAGCTTGCGGGAAAAGAGGCAAAGCATAGATAAGTTCAATGAACAAGCAATGTTTTTGATTTCCACAGAAGCTGGCGGTGAAGGATTCAATTTGCACGAAAACTGTCACATTCTGGTCAATTATGATCTGCCTTGGAACCCAACGCGTTTGGTGCAGCGTGCCGGCCGTCTGTACCGATATGGTCAACAAAAACGAGTGATTGTTTTCAACTTGTTGTCCAAAGACGGCTTCGATAATTTAGCCTTGGGTAAATTGCTGGACCGGGTTGACCTCATTGCGGCGGATATGGCTTCGGTCAGCACTGAGTTCGCGGAAGGATTGCAGGACGAAATTATCGGCCAATTGCTGGAACGGATTGATTTGGCGTCAATTTTGGCCAACAATCGAGACCTGGACATCAACCGAACCGATGATGAAATTGAAGCGGCAATTGGCTTAGCCAGGGAAGCGCAATCTAAGCAGGAGCAACTCTTTTCTCACGTAGCGGGTTTTGACCCACAAATGGCGGCGGCTCTGACTGGCTTTGGCCCCGACGATGTCTTGGCGTTCCTGGAAGGAATACTTCCTTTCAAGGATATCATCATCCGCGGCCGTACGTATGGTGGTAGCGTGTTGGAGTTGGAATTGCCGACCGCAATGCGTGGTCGATATTCAGAGTTCGGCAACAATACGGTAGTGCGAGTTACGGCCAGTCGCACTCCGCGAAGCCGCCGAAGCAACGTAGCGCCTATGGATTTCGCCAGCGCCTTTTTCTCAGAACTCATTGAATTCGCAAAATCGCCGGAATTCAAAGGGGATCGGGCCGCGCTGTCCGGGTCTGAACCTGGGATCCTCGCCATCTACAAACTACGATGGCAAAATGATCAGGGCATTACCAAAGAAGAGCAATTGCTACCAGTTTTTCTGCCCTCTGACGGCCGGCAAACCGTCATTAATCCCGAATTTTTCTCAGATTTGCTCACTAACTCTGCGGGTGGCAAAGCACAGCCTGACTCGCTCGGCGCTGGCGATGCCCGGAAGTTATTGGAGACGCTTCGTCAGCGTGCTGAGGCAGAGTTGGCCAATCGCTGCACTGAGATGCGCCACCCCAATGATATAGTGCTGTTGGCCGAGGCCCACATCACTGCGGGCTAACCGAATCACATGCATCGCTGGCGTGGTAAGTTCGGCGCTGGGGATACACTATGTCCGGTACTCCCATCACGGAGGCCATGGATCATGACCATTGCCAAGAAACTGCTCACCGCCGATGACTTGCTGGCCATGCCCGATGACGGGATGCGGCGTGAGCTCATCCGAGGAGAACTCATTGAAATGCCGCCAGCCAGCGACGACCACGGTTCTGTTGGACAGGAGCTTTCCTGGCGGATCGGGACGTTCATCCGGCAACGCCGGCTGGGTAGGGGCCGCATGGCTGGAACTGGATTTGAGCTGGCTTCGGATACCGTCCTCGCGCCTGACTACTGCTACATTTCCTACGAACGCATGGCGACTCGCCCGGCGGCCCGCGGCTACGCCAGAGTGGTTCCCGATCTGGTGGTGGAGGTCGTTTCTTCCGGCGACCGGCAATCATCGATTGATCGCAAGATACAGCTGTGGTTGGAGGCTGGGTCAGGCTGGTTTTGGTGGTCTATCCCGTGGCGCAGGAGGTACGCGCTCACCGGGAAGACGGTACGACGCAACGATTCGGGCCGGGCGATGCCCTGACCTGCGAGCCGGTATTGCAAGAGTTCGCCTGCCCCGTATCCGACATATTCGCCTACTGACCACGCCGCTGGAACCTGCCGCGCCGCAGCTTACTGACGGCAGGCGTTACGCAATCGAGACTGGGCGAGGAGCGCTAATATTGTCTAGCGCCGCTCGGAGCCCCTCCGGTCATCGGGCGTTGCGAGCAGCGATTACTCTGAACCCCGACGCGTCGGGCGGCGGTCCGTTGTCGCGTCCAACCAGATCGCCAAGCCTCAGGCGCGATGACATTGGAGGGGACTCTCGCTATGATGGATGCAGTATCGTCCGACAAGCGGACGCTGCCCGCGCGTCTGCGACGTTCAAAAGGTATAGACTGGACGGCGACTTGCGATGCTCGCCGCCACCAATAACTGACAACAGGAGCTACCCAGATGGTTCTCTCCAACGGACATGACAACGCCGCCGCCGGAACCGAGCAGCATCCCGACGCCTGGCGCCAGCGCGCCGAATCCGCCCCCAAGCGCAAATCGGCCTACAAGACGCTGAGCCAGATACCGGTGGCGCCGCTGTACGGCCCGGCGGAGATTGCCGGCGCCGACTATCCTCGCGATGTCGGCCGGCCGGGGGAGTATCCCTACCTGCGAGGGGTGCATCCCACCGGATACCGATCGCGGCTGTGGACCATGCGGATGTTCGCCGGGTTCGGCGAGCCGGCGGAAACCAACGAACGCTTCCGCTTCCTGCTGGATCAGGGCGAAACCGGCCTCAGCGTCGCCTTCGACATGCCGACGCTCTACGGCTACGACCACGACGACGAACGAGCGCGCGGCGAGTTCGGGAAGTGCGGCGTGGCGGTGTCCTGCCTGGAGGATATGCAGTCGGTTTTCCACGGCATACCGCTGGATCAGGTCACTACCTCAATGACCATCAACAGCCCGGCGGCCATCATCTGGGCCATGTACATCGCCGCCGCCGAGCGCCAGGGCGCCAAGATTGGAGCGTTGGGCGGCACCCTCCAGAACGACATCCTCAAGGAGTACATCGCACAGAACGAGTACATCTTTCCGCCCGACCCGTCGATGCGGCTGGTGGTGGACACGGTGGAATTCGCCACGGACAACATGCCCCGCTTCAATCCCATCAGCATCAGCGGGTATCACATTCGCGAGGCTGGGAGCAACGCGGTGCAGGAGTTGGCCTTCACCCTGGCTGACGGTTTTGAATACGTGCGCCACTGCGTCGAGCGCGGCCTGGCGGTGGACGACTTCGCCCCGCGGTTGAGTTTCTTCTACAACGTCCACAACGACTTCTTCGAGGAGATCGCCAAGTTCCGGTCGGCTCGTCGGATTTGGGCCAGGGAGATGCGGGAAACCTTCGGAGCCGAAAACGAACGCTCCGGCTGGATGCGTTTCCACGCCCAGACCTCCGGCGCGTCGTTGACCGCCCAGCAGCCGGAGAACAACGTGGTGCGGGTGTCCCTGCAGGCTTTGGCCGCCGTGCTGGGAGGCTGCCAGTCGCTGCACACCAACGGCAAGGACGAAGCTTGGGCGCTGCCGTCCGCCGAAGCCGCCCTGCAAGCCCTGCGCACCCAGCAGATCATCGCCCACGAAACCGGGGTTACCGACACCGTTGACCCGCTGGGCGGCAGCTACTTCCTTGAATCTCTGACCAACCAGGTGGAAGCGGGCGCCTACGATTATTTCCAGCGGATCGACCGGCAGGGCGGAGTGATACCGGCGCTGGAGTCCGGTTTCTTCCAGCGTGAGATCGCCGACGCCGCCTACCTGTATCAGCAGGAAGAGGACCGGCGGGAACGCATCACCGTAGGCGTCAACGACTACGTGGATGAGAACGAGAGCCTGAACATCCCCATCCTGCGGGTGGACGAGGCCGGAGAACAGCGGCACATCGCGCATCTCAACGCGGTGCGCCGCCGCCGCGATGGTCGGGAGGTGGCCACGCGGCTACGCGCCCTGGAAGCCGCGGCCCGCCAATCCGGCAGCCAAGCCAACCTGATGTACCCGCTAATCGAGGCCGTTAAGGCTGAGGCAACGCTGGGCGAAATGATGGGCGTCTTCCGCGAAGTGTTTGGGGAATACCAGCCGACCTGGGGCTTCTGAGCCGCTGGAACTTGGCCGGGTCGCAAGTTGGATTTGGAGGCAGCCATGGTAAACGCAAAGCCGAAGGGCAAATTCACCTACGCCGACTATGCCGCCAAACCGGACCACGAAAAGTGGGAACTGATTGACGGAGTTTTGTACCAAATGGCGGCTGGAGCAAGCGCGCGGCATCAAGAAGTGGGCGAGAACCTGGGCCAATTATTTGGAGACTATATCCGGCCTCGGCAGCTGGGACGGCTTTACCGTCCGAGGTTTGACTTGATATTACCCGGCGATACAACGGTTGAGCCAGACCTGTTATTTGTCAGCGCCGCTCGTCGCCACATCATCACGAGCCGAGCCTGCGAAGGGCCTCCGGATCTGGTGGTGGAAATCCTGTCGCCGTCCAATCCAAGCCACGATTTGGAACGCAAGCGGGAACTCTACGCCCGGCACGGCATACCGGAGTATCTGATTCTCGACCCAAACGCCGAAATCGCTCGGCTCATGAGCGCGCCGTCCAGCTACGAAGGGCAAGGGATGTACGCCTCCACGGATCTGCGCCCCACGGGCAGCTTCCTGACCTTTGACGCGCTGCCCGGTTTGGTTATCGGGGTGGCAGACATTTTCGCCGACCCGTGGTGATGACAAATAGCCGGCACTACCCTTGCAAAAGAGACGTTGCACAGGCTGGAGATCCTGACGCTCTCATATTTGGCAAGGACGACCTGACTAAAGTCGAAGCGTTTGTTGAGGCGGTCTACGCCCAAATGGACAAAATCGGAGCGTAACCTAGCGGTGATCTCACGCTAGACACTGTTCAACAGATTCTGGTGAGCTGCACGGGCTTCATCGAAGATCCGATCGGGTTGGCGCGTGTATTCGTCCCAAATCTCTGTCGTCAACCTTGCCGCGTGAGGTAACCCCCCGCTAGAGACTGACGGGTCCAGCGCGTCAAAATTCGCAATGCGCATTACTATGGAATGTTCTGAGCGACGCATCGCATCCGACAGCCTTGCGATGTCTGGATGTTTCCGAAACGCACGACCATACTGTAGTTTCGCGTACAGTACGGCCAAATCCTGTTCGCGAGTCCATGGTTGGTCCGCCATCGGATCCTCCCTCCAATCTGTGAATGGGGCGGGTTTGATGCCCGCCCCTGCGTTTGTTGAGTGGGTGTAAGGACAGGCTTACGCGGTGGCTTCGGCCTTGGCCTGCTTGGCGGTATCGATCACGCGCTGCTCGATGTTCTGCGGCACCTGCTCGTAGTGGTCGAACTCGAAACGGTAGGAACCGCGTCCGCCGGTCATGGAGCGCAGGTCTTGCGAGTAGCGCTGCACTTCGGCCTGTGGAACCTCGGCTTCGATCATCGTGTAGCGTCCCTCTGGACTCATGCCGAGGATGCGCCCCCGCTTGCTGTTGAGGTCGCTGATGATGTCGCCGGTGTAGGTCTCCGGAACGGTCACGTACAGTTTGACGATGGGTTCCAGCAGGACCGGGGCCGCCTTGGCCATGCCCTGACGCAAGGCTTGGCTGCCGGCAATCTCGAAAGCGATGGGCTTGCCGTCCACCGGGTGGGTGCTACCGTCGTAGATCACCGCTTTTAGGTCCACCACGGGGAACCCGGCCAGCACGCCCTCCCTCAGGGTGTTGACCACGCCCTTTTCCACCGCGGGAATCAACTCCCGCGGCACACGACCACCGACGACCTCGTTGCCGAACTCAAACCCCTCGTCTCGGGTTTTGGGCTCGATGCGTAGCAGCACGTGTCCGTACTGCCCGCTGCCACCGGTCTGTTTCTTGTGGCGGTACTCGGAGTTGGTGATCTGGGTAATGGTTTCGCGGTAGGGCACCACGGGCAGTTTGACGTTGAGGTTGGCTCCGAATTTCCGCGAGATGCGGTCCAACGCCACCTCGATCTGCACCTCCCCGAGGCCGGTCAGCAGGCTTTCGCTGGTCTCCGGGTTGCGGGTGAAACGCAGGCTGGGATCGTCTTCGACGATGCGGGCTAGGGACGTGGACATCTTGTCCAGGTCGGCCTGGGTCGCTGGCACCACCGCGAGGGAATAGAAACCGTGCGGGAATTCGATGCCGGGTAGGGTGACGCGATTGTCGGCGGCGCACAGGGTGTCGCCGGTCAGGGTGGAGTTCAGCTTGCCGATGGCGCCGATGTCGCCGGCGGCGACTTCCGCCACGTTGTCCTGATTCTTGCCCTGGGGCAGGTACAGTTGACCCAACCGTTCGGACTCGCCGCGGTTGGTGTTGTACACCTCGCCGTTGGAATTGGCGACGCCGCGGAAGACGCGGAACATGGAAAGTTTGCCCACGAACGGGTCTGAGGTGGTTTTGAACACCAGGGCGGCCAGCGGGCCGGAGGCGTCTGGAGCGATGTCGTCGTCCCCTGATGTGGCGGGCAGATCGGCTGGCGAAGGCAGGAAATCCAGCATCACCTTGACCAGTTCTTCGACGCCAAGATTCTGGGTGGCTGAGCAGACCAGGATGGGCGTCAGGTCTCCGTTGCGTATGGCCTCGCGGGCTCCTGCGGTCACCTCGGCGGCCGTGATTTCCTCACCCTCAAGGTACTTGTCGGCCAGGGCGTCGTCGGATTCGGCGACGGCTTCGATGAGGCGTTCGCGGGCGGCGTTGAAGTCGCCGATGACGCCCGCGGGTATATCGGATGGAGGATCAATGACGCTGACCAATCCCGCGAAATCCAGGGCCTCTCCGATGGGCAATTGGAAGGGAACGCACTGGTTGCCGAAGACGCTCTGAAGTTCCTGGACGTTGCGCTCAAAGTTGGCGTTCTCGCGGTCCATTTTGTTCAGCACGATGGCGATGGGCAGGTTGCGCCCCCGGGCCAAATCCCACGCGCGTTCGGTTCCTACGTCCACGCCCGACGGAGCCGCCACGAGGATCATGGCGGATTCAACCACCCGCAGGGCGGTGATTGCCTCGCCCAGGAACTCGTCGTAACCCGGCGTGTCCAGGAGGTTGATCTTGGTGTCGCCCTCGGTGAAGCGGAGCAGGCTGGTCTGAACGCTGGCGGATCGCCGGTTTTCCTCCGGCTCGTAGTCGGAGACGGTATTGCCGTCTTCCACCCGGCCGATGCGGTTGATCACCTTGGCGTTGAACAGCATGGTTTCGGCAAGGGAGGTCTTGCCGGCGCCGCTGTGAGACAGCAGGGCGACGTTTCTGATGGTACTGGCGGATACAGCCATGGTGATTACCCCTCAACGGTTCATTTTGGTTGATGCTTCCGATTTTAGCGAAACTGCGCTATCGGTTGCAACTGAGGCGCCGATTGGTTACAATCGGATGCCAGCGACCGGCAGCGAGCCGCTCCTTCAGCGACTCCCCCCAGGGGCCGGCCGCTCCTTTCATGTCCATGCGGGTTTGGCTGGGCGGGTTTGGCTATAGCGGAAGCCTGTTAGAGCCCGCGGGCGGGTAGCCTGGATCAGCGGGCAAGTTGTCCCCCCGAGCCGCGGCGGTGGCCAGCGAGTCGCACCGTTCGTTGTTCCGATTGCCGCTGTGCCCGCGAACCCACCGGAATTCGGCATTGTGGCGCTGAAGCAGGTCCAGCAGGCGCTCCCAGAGGTCGGGGTTCACCGCCGCCTGGCTTTTGTTGCGCATCCAACCATTTTTTCGCCAGCGAGCCGCCCAACCCTTGCTCACGGCGTCAACCACGTAGCTGGAATCGGAATAGAGGATTACGTCGCAAGGGTGTTTGAGCGCCTCCAGAGCGATGATGGCAGCCAGCAACTCCATGCGGTTGTTGGTGGTGAGGGCGAATCCGCCCGAGAGTTCTTGGCGGTGGCCGTCGTAGTCCAAGATCACGCCGTACCCACCCGGTCCGGGGTTGCCGATGCAGGCGCCGTCGGTATGTATGGTGACGTGGGTTCTCATGGGCGGCTATGCGACCGGATGGGCGGCGACGCGCTCCATGATAGTGCGGGTGAGGCCGACGCACTGGTGGCGAACTTTCGCCGTCCATTCGTCCTGTACCGCCGCCTTCCAAGCGTCGGAGTCGATCACCGACGGGCTGGCGACGCGGTACATGGCCGCGTACTTTTGGATGCCATCCAGGTTGCTGGTCTCGACCCGATAGCGTCGGGCGCCCACCACGCCATCAACCTGGCACAGCCCCGGGAGGTGAACGCCGTCGTAGAGGCGGTTGAATTCGTCTTCGGCCTCGGCGGGGATGTCCGTTTGGACGATGAACAGGTAACCGGCGTCGCTGTCAACGTCGCCGGCGTCGGCGATGCGTCGTAGGATGGTGTGGGTTCGGTTGGTGGCGTGGGGACGGATCTTGGTGGCCCAGTCTCCTTTTTCACTCTCGGCCTGCCAGCCGGAGGAACTGGGGACGGCCGGGTCGTCGATGCCATAGAGCGCGGCGTAACGAGCGAACCTGGGCGCGTTGGTGGACTGCAGCAGGAATCGGTCGCAGGAATGCACGCCGGGAGCGTTGCAGATGTACTTGGCGTGCTCGGTATCGTAAACGCGGTTGAAATCGGCCTCATGCTCAGCGGGAATGTCCATCTGGACCAAGTAAGCGAAGTCGGGCATTTTGGGAACCTCCTTTGGGGGCGAGCAGGCTCAGTAGGTTAGCGCGTCGGGAGTTCCTTCGGGAAGTTCGACTTGAAGGGCCTGCAGCGAGTGCGCGAGTCCATGGTAGTAGGCGACCACGACCAGCAGGTCCACAATGCTGGCGTCGCCGATTAACCGGCGCAGCGCCTCAAACGTGGCGTCCGATACTCGGTGCTGCCTCAGCAGTTCGATAACGAAACCTGACACCACGGCGTCATCGCCCGACAGGCCGGCTGGCGCTCGGTACTCGTGGATGGCGGCGATGTCGGCGTCGGAGAGTCCCGCGTTGCGGGCGGCGGGCTGGTTGACCGTCCAGACGTACTGGCCGCAGGCTTCCCGGGCGGCGGTGAGGATCGCGACCGCCTTGACCCGGGGCGGCAGTGGAGTCTCAAAACGGGCGTAACCGCCGAGGTGGGCGAAATTGCTGGCCGCCTGGGGGTTGTTGAGGAGCGCCGCGTAATTGCGCTGAACTCCGCCCCGGGAGGTTTCGATCTCATCCCAAACCGCCTGTCCGGCGGCGTCCATGTTGTCTCTGGTGGCGAAGGGTACACGGGCCATGGTTTTGGTGACTCCTTGTGAACGCGGGCTAGCGTGGGCGTGGTTCAAATGTGGAATGAACCGGCCCGACGTGGGCGCTTCCGATATGGATACCGGCGACGGTGTGAAACCGCCGCCGGCCAACGGGCTTCGATACGGGTGAGGGATCAGTTGCCGTTTCGCTCCCAGAGCTCTTCCAGGATGGCGCCGGGGGACATGGGCAGGTTTTCCATTCGCACGCCGATGGCGTCGTGAATGGCGTTGGCCACGGCGGCCATGGGGGGAACTATGGGCACCTCGCCGACGCCGCGCACCCCGTACGGATGGCCCGGATTGGCCTTTTCCACGATGATGGTATCGATCATGGGCAGGTCCAGGGAGGTGGGCATCCGGTAGTCCAGGAAGCTGGAGTTCACCATGTCGCCCGAATCGTTCATGAAGTACTCTTCGTTCAAAGCCCAGCCGATGCCCTGCACGGCGCCGCCCTGCATCTGCCCCTCGACGTAGCTGGGGTGGATGGCCTTGCCGGCGTCCTGGACGGCAGTGTACCGCAAGATGTCGACCTTGCCGGTTTCGGGGTCAACCTCCACATCCACCAGGTGGGCGCCGAAAGCTCCGCCCACTCCGCCGGGGTTGACGCTGACCTGGGAGGAGATGGGACCGCCGGTGCGGGCCAACTGTCCGGCCAATTCCTTGAAGGACATCTGCAGGTCTTCATCGGAGTTGTGCTTGAAGATGCCGTCGGCCAGATCGATCTCGGCAGGTTCCTTTTCCCAGATCTGGGCGACGCGCTCGATCATCTGCCGTTTGACGTCCTGGGCGCAATCGTAGGCGGCCCAACCCGTGGCGAAAGTGGTGCGACTGCCGCCGGTGAGGAACGTGTAGCCCACCGAGTCAGTGTCGGCCACCTGGGGTCGCACGTCTTCGGCGGGAATGCCCAGAACCTCGGCGGCCTGCATGCTCAACGAGGCGCGAGTTCCGCCGATGTCGGTGGAGCCTTCCACCAGGCCGATGGTGCCGTCGGCGTTGACGCTGATGCTGGCGCTGGAGGCCATCCCCACGTTGAACCAGAACCCCGATGCGACGCCACGTCCCCGGTTGCGCCCCGACAGTTCTGACTTGTAGTGGTCGGAGTCCCGGGCGGCTTCCAGACACTCCACGTTGCCGATGACCGGGAATTCTGGGCCATCAACGCGGCGGGTGCCCTCCTTGCTGGCGTTCTTCAGGCGGAAGGCCAGAGGATCCATGCCGCACTTGCGGGCCAGTTCGTCGACGATCTGCTCGCCGCCAAACGCGGAGATGGGAGCTCCGGGCGCGCGGTAAGCGAATGAGCGGGGTTTGTTGGTGACTACGTCGTAACCCTCCACCCGCTGGTTGGCGATGTCGTAGGGAGCGAATACGCACTGGGCGCCGGCGGTAACCGGAGAAGAGCCGGGAAATGCGCCGGCTTCGTAGCACAGAACGGCGTCGGCGGCTACCAACGTACCGTCATTCTTGGCGCCCATCTTGACCTTGAACCAGGCTCCCGACGTGGGGCCGGTGGCCTCGAAGGTTTCGGTGCGGGACATCTGCATCTTGACTGGGCGGCCGGTCTTCCTGGACAACAGCGCGGCCACGGGTTCCAGATACAGCGGAATTTTGCCGCCGAAACCGCCGCCGATCTCCATGGGGACCACGGTGATCTGGGAAACTGGGACCTCCAGGATGCCGGCGAGGGCGTCGCGGGCCGTGAACGCGCCCTGGGTGCTGGTCCAGACGGTCAGGTGGCCGTCCGCGTTCCAGAGGGCGGAGGCGTTCTGCGGTTCGATGTAGCCCTGGTGCACCGTTCGAGTGTTGAATTCGCGTTCGACCACGTGATCGGCCTGCGCGAAGCCCTGGTCCACGTCGCCCTGTTCGTAGCGGAACCTATTGGAGATGTTGCTGTGCTTGTCGGTTTCTTCGCCGAACTCGGTGGTGGTCAGGTCTTCGTGCAGCAGCGCGGCGTCGTCTTTCATGGCGTCGAGCACGTTGGAACTGGCCGGCAGAACCTCGTAGTCGACCTTGATCAACGCGGCGGCCTCCTCTGCGATGTGAGGCGAATCGGCGGCGACGCCGGCGATGGGGTGGCCGCGGAACAGCGCCTTGGCGCCGGCTAGGATGTTGTCGCTGGCGGCGCGAGCCGACAACGCGGGGTTATCCTTGGCGGCGATGGGCAGGTCGGCGCCAGTTACCACGCCGCGCACGCCGGGCAGCGCCTCGGCGGCCGACGTGTCGATGGACTTGATGCGAGCATGGGCGTGAGGGCTGCGCAAAACCTTGCCGTACAGCATCCCAGACATTTCAAAGTCGGCGCCGTACTTGGCCCGGCCAGTTACCTTGTCGGTTCCGTCATGGCGGATTGGCCGCGTACCGACGACCTTGTAGTTGGTATTGGAGAGTACGATGTTCGCCATTCGGCACCTCGCTATAAGTTGGAATCGATCGGGCGCATCGAAAAGGATGCGTTGGATGTTCATGGCGTGCTACAAGCGCTGAGCGAATTCTAGCATAGCGCGGCGCAGTATCCCAACCCCTGAGTTCGCCGGCCGCTGGGCTTGCAAAATGTTGCCACGCTTCAACCGTAGCGAAGCGCGGCGTTAACGAAGCGCGGCAATCTGGTTGACCGCAACTGGAAGTTCGGCGAACGCCAGCCAACGGGTTCCCACATCCCAAATTAGGGCGAACAATGGCCGGGTGATGGGTAGCCCCGGGCGTCATGTGGTTGGGTGGTTTCCGACGTTCTGGTTCAGGTGACCGGGATGGGCGGCTGCCACCACTTGCCGGTATCGTTGACCGTGATGGAGTCGACCCACTTGACCCAATCGTAGCCGCGCTTGTGAGGTTCGACCATCCGGGCCGGGAAGCCGTGGCCCGGGGACAAGGGCGCGCCGTCCACGCGGCTGGCCAGCAATGCCCGGTCGGATTCGGCCAATGAATACCGCCGAAAGTAGCCGGTGCGCGAACGGATGGTGACGCTGGCGGCGCCCGGTTTTGGTTGGGCCCGGGCCAGGATCTCGCGGATCGGGACACCCTCCCATTCCCGCGTGGTGTGCCAGCCGCCGGTGCAGTCCAACGTTGCGGTGAGGGCGCTGTTCCACTCCCGCAATTCGGCAAAGTCCATCTGGAATGGCTTGGCGACGTGGCCATCGACCTTGAGGCGCCAACTGTCGGCGTCGACATGGGGCGTGCGGTCGTTGAGCCACATGGTGACCGGAAAATCCGGACCGTCTTCGGGGTACGAACCAGTGTGACGACGAACCGCCCCAGGAGCCCCTGCCAGGATGCCAGCCAATTCGGTGGCGCGCCAGAGGATAAGACCGGCCAGAGCCAGGCCGACAGCCCGCAACAGGTTGCGCCGATCTGCCAGGTATCGAAGGCGAAAGCTGATCCGATGGCGCAACGCGTGCCAAACTAGGAGCGGGATCAGGAGCCACGCCAGGTTCATGTGGATGGTCGCCCCGGAGAAGCCGAACCAGGAGTAGCTGCCCAGGTTGCTCCACGCCAAACCCAAACCCAGCGTGACCAACAACGCGATGAGCAGGACCAACGACCAGAGCATTTCTGGCCCGGACCGACGCCAATTGAAACCCGATTTCAACGACGCTAGGATGTTTCGCGATTTCCATACGAACAGCGCGACTATCGCGAAACCGAAGATGCGGTGCAGGTGCATCGCCGCGATCCACTCCGGGTTGGAATGGGTCAGGCCGAGGTATCCGGTGACGAGTTCCGCCGCCACCAGGAACATCAGGGCGATGTTGGCCCAAGGGAATCGCATGACCGCAGGTTAGCATGTTTTGGAATGGGGAAGTTGAACCTCGGGCGGCGGACGCAACGCCTTCAGCGTCGCCCGGGCGGAGCAGCAACGCTTGGGACGTGACTTGATGCCCGGGTGGCGGCTGCGGCATCCCGCGCGCGGCAAACGACTTGGTAGCTACCGGTACGGGGCGATTGCGCGGTCAGGGCGTTGGGCGTATCATATTGTCACCCAATATTTTGGCGACACGAAGAACATGGCGACGGACAATTCCCCCGCAGAAAACCAACGCACAACCCTCTACGAAACCCACGTTGGTTTGGGCGCCCGGATGGTGCCGTTCGGCGGCTGGGATATGCCGGTGCAGTACCAGGGCACAATTGCGGAAGTGGAGGCGGTGCGCCAGCGAGCCGGCATTTTCGACGTTTCGCACATGGGCAGGCTCAACATCGGTGGGCCGAACGCCAGTGGACTGCTGGATATACTGTTGACCGGGTCCGCGTCCAATTTGAGAGTAGGCCGCGCCCGGTACTGCTTCATCTGCAACGAAACGGGCGGCGTCATCGACGATACCATCGTCTATCGCTTGTCGGACGATGAGTTTCTGTTGATTCCCAACGCTGGCAACCGGGAAACGGTGGCCCTTTGGTTCGATCGGCAGTTGGCGCAGCACTTCGATGGTCGGGGAGTGCAGATCACCGACCGGACGATGGCCACTGGGCTGATCGCGGTGCAAGGCCCCCGGGCAGTGAGCATCGTCGATGAACTTTGCGAAGATTTCGCCCCGGGCGCGCGGTTGGCCCCGAACCCCGGGCGGGCGCCGCAACCGTCTATGCTGCGTCCGTACGCGTGGGGCCGAGGACACATCGAAGGTCGGCGCGTTTTCATCGGGCGCACGGGCTACACGGGAGAGGACGGGTTTGAGCTGGCGGTCCAGGCCTCCCACGCAGTATCCGTCTGGCAACGGCTGACCGACGCCGGGGCGACGCCTTGCGGCCTGGGCGCCCGGGATGTGCTGCGCCTCGAGGCCGGGCTGCCCCTGCACGGGCACGAGTTGTCCCAAACCATTACTCCCATCGAGGCCGGGCTGAGTAGGTTCGTTCGCCGCGATGGCGGCTTCAACGGAGCGGACGTGTTGGACCACCAGCGGGTGTATGGCACTCCGCGGCGCCTGGTGGGCCTGACGATGCCGGGACGTAGCGCTCCCCGGGCCGGTTACGACGTGTTGGCGAACGGTAAGGCGATTGGAACCGTCAGCAGCGGGAGCTACTCGCCCACACTGGACCAGTGCATCGCCATGGCGTTCGTTGACGCCGCGCACGCTGATCCGAACAGTACCTTGCAGGTGGACATTCGGGGACGAGTATCCGACGTCTCCATGACGGAAATGCCGTTTTACCGGCGCACTGGTCAAAAATAGGTCTGATTGAGAATACGGAGGCATTGGCAAGGTGAATCCCGACGACCGCAAATATACTCAGGAGCACGAATGGGTCGTGTCGGAAGCCGGCGCTGACACCGTTCTGGTTGGCATCACTCACTACGCCCAGGATCAGCTGGGCGACGTGGTGTACGTGGAACTGCCGGCGGTGGGCGACGCAGTGGGTCATCTTGCCAAGATGGGCGAGATCGAGTCGGTGAAAGCGGTATCCGACCTGTATTCACCGGTCAGCGGAGAGGTGGCCGAAGTGAACGGCCGGCTGGCCCAGGAACCAGAACTGGTGAACAACGATCCCTTCGGAGAGGGCTGGATGCTGCGGGTGCGCTTGAGCGATCCATCGGAGCTGGACAGCCTAATGGATGCCGCCTCCTACGACGATTACATCGGCCAGTTGTAGGCGCGGCAGCCCGAAGCGGCTGCGGTCGGCTCCGGGGCGGCCGGCGGGACGACCGCGTCGCTAACGAATCTTTATGCGATGACGTCGTTCTACCATGCCGGCGCGTTTGACGGTCGCAGGAGGCCTTTACAGGCCAGAGTCGCCGCAGTTTGGCAGCACTTTGCTGACGGCAAATCCCAAGTACGGAATACCAATGGCCGATAATCCCCAGACGATTGCGAAACTTGACGCGCTGCCCATGCCGGCAATGAGCGCCAGCGTCGCGAGCGGTAGCATTCCGATGACGAGCGCCAGTTGGATGTAGGCGCAGATGCGTGCCGTGCGCGAGGTCATGGCATTTTGGCGCACAAAATCGCTAAATCCATGCGAAATCGAAAGGGTTTAGGAACGTCGCGCGGGCTGTCTTTGGTTGGGTCAGCGTTCCTCCGATCAGAGGATCGCCGGGTCGCATAAGCCCCTGTCAATGTAAGCCCCTGTCAATGACAGTAGGGGAACGTTTCCACCCACGCATCCCCTACCACTTCTGGATGATGGGGAGAACTTCCTTCCCGAAGAGGCGTATGTTCTTCATGGTGGCCTCATGCCCCATGCGGGATTCCTGCCCGTAGAAGACCAGGTGCTCCATGCCAACCCGCTTGTGGAGGTACTCCAGCTTTTTCAGCACGGTATCGGGAGTGCCGCAAACGATGTGGTAGTTTTCCTTCAGCTCCTCGAAGGTCTGCTGGTTCAGCGGCTTCAGACCGGTGCGCCGGGCGGCGATTGCGGAACCAGCGGCGGATCGGTAGCCAACGGGGGCCATGTACTCGCGGGGGCCGCGCAGGGTGGGTCCCATGCGCCAGATGAAGTGCTTCGCCTGCTCATCGGCCTCCTCTTGGGTGTCGCCCACGTAGCAGCACAGCAGGTAACCGAAGTTGTCGGGCGTTGCCTCGCGGCCGGCGGCGTTGGCGGCCTGGGTGTACATGCCGAACAGTTCCTCGGTGACGTCCAGGTCGGTGAGAAAGGCCACGTAGGTGTAGCCATGCTGACCGGACCATTCGGCGGTTTCGGGTGACGACGTGCCGGGCACCCAGATGGGCGGGTGAGGCTGCTGCACTGGAACCATCCAGGGATTGACCACGCGGAAGTTGTAATGCTTGCCTTCCCAGCGGAAGGGGCCGGGCGTTGTCCAAGTCTTGATGACCAGGTCGTGGCATTCCTCGAAGCGCTCGCGGTTGTCCACCGGGTTGTTGTTGGTGGACACGGTTTCGACGCCGGTGCCGCGGACGAAGCCGGAGATGAGCCGCCCGCCAGAGATCACGTCGATCATCGCCAACTCTTCGGCCAGGCGTACCGGGTTGTCGTGAATGGGCAGGATATTCCCCAGCAACAGGATTTTGGCCTGGTGGGTGATGCGCGCGAGCACGGCGGCGGAGAGGTTGGTGGCGGCGTTCATGCAGGAGGGCGTGCTGTGATGCTCGTTGAGCATGATGCCATCGAATCCCAGTTCGTCGGCGTACACGCACTCGTCGAAGTAGCGCTTGAACAGGCCGTTGGCGGTGTTGGGGTCAAACCACGTGTTGGGGAAGGTCAGACGCAGGGATGGGTACTTGTCGCCCTCTTCGTCCGGGTATTCGTGGTACGGGAATTCGGAGAAATAGTAGCTTTTCACGACGCGACGGCCTCCGGTCGGAGTATGGTGGAGCGGCGGTTATGATAGCACAGGGTCGGGAGGGCGAAGATGGTAGGGTTGTTTTGCTATAATGGCGTGACGAGTTGAGCGAGCTGATGACCACCGTAAATTCCATAGAAGACTTAATCCGGATTTTGGACGAACACCCCGATTGGCTGGAGGCCTTTCGGGCGCGGCTGCTGACCCGGGAGCTGCTGGAAATGCCGCAGGTGGTAGCTGCGTCGAACCAGCGCCTGGAGGAACTGACGTGGTTGGTCAGCGAATTGACGCAGCGCATGGATGGCTGGACCCAGCGGTTGGACGCACTAACCCAGCGAATGGATGGCTGGACCCAGCGGTTGGACGAGCTAACCCAGCGAGTGGATGGCTTGGCGCGGCGGACGGACGAGCTAACCCAGCGAGTGGATGGCTTGACGCAGCGGATGGACGAGCTGACCCAGCGGATGGATGGCTTGACGCAGCGGATGGACGAGTTAACCCAGCGAGTGGATGGCTTGACGCAGCGGATGGACGAGCTAGCCCAGCGGATGGATGGCTTGACGCAGCGGATGGACGAGCTAACCCAGCGGATGGATGGCTTGACCCAACGGATGGACGAGCTAACCCAGCGGATGGATGGCTTGACGCAGCGGATGGACGAGCTCACCCAACGAGTGGATGAGCTGACGCGGTCGGTGAGCGAGTTGACGCAGCGAATGGACGCCATGGCGTATCGGCAAGACCGCATGCAAGATGACTTGGGATGGATCAAGGGCCGAATCATCTACGACATCGTGCGCGGCGACGCCTCGTTCATTGCCGAAGACATGGGGTTTAGGTTGGACCGGACCCTAACCAGGTCCGAATTGAGACGCCTGACGGACCAGAATGATGTTTCCGACCTTGCCCGGAACGACCTGCGAAGCTTCCACCGGGCTGACCTGGCGATGAGGGTTGCGGATGGCGAGGGCAATCCGCATTACGTCGCCGTAGAAGCGTCCTTCACAGTGGACGACCGAGATACCCGGCGCGCCCAGCGCAACGCCGACCTGATGACCCGGTTCACCGGACTTCCCGCGTCGGCGGCGGTGGCCGGCGCTCGCTACGACTGGAATCTGGAAGACGACGTGGAATCGGAGCGGCTGTACTGGTACGAAATACCGTCGGAGGATCTGGAGACGGAGTAGGGAAACATGCGAAAGCCGCCTTTTGGCGGCCTCGCGTCTCGCTACCTAAGCGGCGAGGGGGTTCGACGTTATGCTAGCATTCTCCCGGTAACCGGTAAGTTGTCAATCAGTCAGTGGCGCCAGTTCGGGTCAGTGGGCTGAATTTTCTCCCATCCCCAGGTTTACCGGGCACCCGGCGCACATGGCGCCTCGGCTGCCGGGGATGCACTGATGGCCGGCGTTGTATGGCGCCGGCGATTCCATGATGTTGGCCAAGCTCTGGGATTTGGTCGGCTGCAGGCTGACGCCATCCGATTCGGCGGCGCGGCGGTCTTTGGCTTCTCCGAAGAGGTCCAAGCGCAGTTGTTTGCCGGAGGGTGGGCGTTGCCCGGGGAATACCACGTAGGGCCAGGCTCGCTTGCGCGCGACCCCCATGGCCTGTAGGTCGCGCCAGCTGTCGATGGTGTGGCGGCGGCGGTTTTCCAGGATACGCTCGGCCGATACCGGTCCGATGCCGGGGATGCGCAAGAGTTGATCCCTGGTGGCGGCATTCAGGTCAATGGGGAAGGCGTCCAAGTTTTCCATGGCGATGACGGTTTTGGGGTCCTGCTCCAGGGAGAGGAAGCCGCCGTGATCGAAGGCCAGGTCGATCTCTGAGGTGGAGAAACCGTAAACGCGGCGGAGCCAATCCATCTGGTAGAGGCGATGCTCTCGACCGGCGGGAACGGGCGGTTTCTCCTCCATGGGCGTGTGCCGTGCCGGACGGAAGGGCGGATAATAGACCCGCTTGAGGTTCCAGTCGGTGTACATCTGGTCAACGCGCCGGTAGATCTGGCGGTCGGATTCGTCGGCGGCGCCCACCACGAATTGCGTTGCCTGGCCCACGGCGCCGCCCCTGCTGTCGCGGGTCAGATCGTTGATCCAAGCCATGGGCTCCAGGATGTCCTTTTGCAAGTCCTTATGAGGGCTGATGCGCCGCAACAGATCGGGTTCGGGGGTTTCGATGTTGACCGACAGACGGCTGCCGAGACGGTGCGCGCGCTCGACGACATCCCGGGTGGCCCCGGGCATGACCTTAAGGTGAACATAACCCTTGAAGCCGTGTTTCTTGCGGATGATCTCCACGGTCTCGACCATGCGTTGGGTGGTCTTGGAGCCATCGCCGGCGATCCCGGAGCTGAGGAAGAGACCGTCCACGGCGAGGCGTCGATGCAATTCCATGAAAGTGTCCGCCAGTTCCTCGCGTTTGAAAGCGTAACGCTTGCGTGGAACGTAGATGCTGTTGGGACAGTAGGCGCAGTCCATCTTGCAGAAATCGGTGAACATGACGCGCATCAGGTTGATTTTCTTGCTGTTGGGCAGGCTGGATTGGTAGATTCCCGGAGCGGGGTTCTTGCGCGGATCCGAGTAGGCGACTCGATTGGGGCCACGCCCGGCCGAGCCGGCGGCAAACTTTCCCCGGAGCGTGTGTTCGTTGACCGCGTGGGCTGCGCCGTCAGGTTTGCCGGCGGTGAGAATGTCGTCGGAAGCGGCCATGCCACCGAGGATCTGCAATTTATCGTAGCGGTCGGGGGCGCGTTTGATGAGCATAAGCTTCGCTCCTGGCCGGCGGCGGGTGAGATTCATGCGCCGGCGTCAGCGAACCTATGTTCCTATGCTTGGAATGGCGCCGTCAACAGGCCGGCGTCACCAAATCGGGGAGATTTTCCTTCTTCCCCCGTCCCGATTCTGGCCGGGGAACCCGAATGATCGGTGGCGTTAGGCCAGCTCCATGAGACGGTGGCGGGCGTCGGGCGTCATCTCGTAGCGGCGGGGCTTTTCGTTGGCCAAGATGACGCCGCAACGCTCCATGATGGGCCAGAGTTGCCTGGCGAACCAGATACCAAACTGGGCCGCCGTGTAGGAAGCCGCCGGATGCTGTGGCCGGCCGGATTTCAGAGCCGCCTGGGCATCCGACGCCTTGAAGAGGTCATCGGTAATGCCGGTGGCGATGGTTGCGGCCAGTTGCGTGAGCTGCTCTTCCGTAAGGGGTTTCAATGGGATTGCGGGATCGACCGGCTGGATGGCGACGGTGTCTTTGGCCGCCTGAGTTATTTCGTAGGTTCGTGGCGACTTTTCTTTGACCATGGCTACGCCACGTTGCTTCAGGATAGGCCAGATTTCTTTGAGCAAGAATGTGCCCAATTGGGCCGGTCCGGTGGCCGCGGGATGCGCCGGCCATTGATCTCGGAATATGGCGTGGGCCTCGGCGACTCTGAACTTGCCCACGGGCAGTCGGCGTATCAACTCCTCGGCGATGGTTTCGCTGCCTGGACCGGGAACGTTGGCGTCCTGCGAAGTTCGCGGCGCCGCCGGCAAAGACTTGGACGCAGGTGGGGAGTCCTTGGCGGCGGACGCGGGCGGCGACGAGGTCAAGTCCCACCGGTACGTTGCGGGAATGAATTCGGCGATTTCAGCGGACAGCGATCCCCCGCCGGGTACGGTTATCCAAAGGAAGGGAACCGAATCCGCGTTGGCTTCCAGCGCCAACTCCCGCACCTTGACGAAGAGGGCGGCGAAATCGCTGTCGTTGCTCACCACGGCAACATCGTTGGCGCTGCCGGATGCCAAATCGGCCACAGCGTCGGCGGTGATCGCCAGATCCGCCGAATTCTTTGAGTTATTGGCGCTGAAATGTTGGACGCCACGGACGCGGTGGCGCAGACCGGAAAAAGCGTCCTCGGCCCAAAGGCGCCACAATTCCACCTTGTCGGCGCGGACGTAAAGGGAGAGGCTTAGCAGCGGCGGGCGGTTGTCGGGCCAATCAGCGACCACCGAGGCGACAACCTGGCGGGCGGATTCGGCGTCGCGCAGGTTCTCGGTGTCCACGTAGAGGGCGGCGCCGGAGGAAGCGGCGGGCTTGGCGCCGTTGGCGTGAGACGTCATGGGTATTCCTCATCACGGCAGCGATTTGCGATATGCGCCACCAGAGTCGGCGCGGGTCCAACGAGCTGGCGGGTCAACCGTCGAAGGGCCGAGGCGCGTTCGACAATGTGGGGTAGGCCGGTGAGGTCGTTGTGGGCCTATAGCGTCAAATCGGCGGGAATGAACCTCTGATTCCCCGGATCAACTGCCCATCCGAAGGTTTCCAAGGTTGTTGCCCCAATTAAAATGTTGCGTGGGTCAATTCCAAACAGCACCGGTACTGGGATGACCTCTCCCTCCAACTCAATTGGGGCAGAACCCAGAGACATCGAAACGACTGAGCCATCCGCCAATGAGTACTCTCGCAGAGAGTAGACCGGAACGTCCAAAGCCTCCAGGATGAATGCAGGGATGATGGTATGCAGAGCTCCCGTGTCCACCAGGCCCACCAGGGACCGCGACCGGGCCATATCCAAGCTGTATACGGTGAATGTCGCGTTGAAAATCCCCACTTGATCTCCGACGGTTGTTCCCGGCAGGACCACCGGATAGACGAGAGGCTGTTGGCGCTCGGCGGACTGCGGTTTGGTGGTCATGACTGGTGGTGATCCCTTGTCCGTTTACACGAACTCCGGCTGCTCGAAGTTGCCGCCGACCACGGGTTGAGCGTCTAAGCCCAGCCACTGCTCGACCAGGGTTCCGTACACGCCGCGAAAGTCGGTGTTGAAGGCCAGGTCGCCCTCCACCAGGTCGCCGTCCGCCAGGGACGGGTAGGCGCCGTACATGCCGCCGCGCACCGGGTCGCCGATGGCGAAGGCCACGCCGCCGCTGCCATGGTCGGTGCCGCTGCCGTTGTCCTTGACCCGCCGGCCGAATTCGGTGAAGGCGAACATGACCACGTTGTCCGCGGCGTCGTGCTCGCGCAGGTCGGCGTAGAAGTCGCTGACGGCGCGGCTGAGGTCGCCCAGTAGCTTGGGATGGACGTCGGCCTCGCTGGCGTGCGTATCGTAACCGCCCTGCTGGGTATAGAAAACCCGAGTGCCCAGATTGGCGGTGAGGACTTTGGCGATGCCCTGGAGGTTCTTGGCGATGCCGGTGTCGGCGTATTCGACGGAGGATGTGTACTGGTTAGGAGCGGCCTTGAGGATGTCGGCGCCCTTCAGAGCGTCCAGGCCTGTCTGACCCAGGTAGTCCATGGTGGCGCCGAGCCCCACGGTGGGGGAATACATGCGGGCGAATATGTCCAGGGCCTGGGACCGCTCGGGTTCGCCGGTGATTCCGGTCAGCACGCCGTAGGTCTCCAGTACTGCCACAGAGGCGACGGGGACGCCAGGCAGCGCCATGGCCCGGGGAAGTCCACGACCGAAATTGACGCCGGTTAGGACGTTCTCGGCGTTGGGGTCCAGGTCGCGGATGACTCGACCCAGCCAGCCTTCGGTTCCGACCTTCTCCGGTTCGCAGGTGTGCCAGATGTCCATGCTGCGGAAGTGGGAACGATTGGGCGTTGGGTAGCCGACGCCGTTGATGACGGCGACCTTGCCCGCGTCGTAGAGCGCCTTTACCTCGGGCAGGGCCGGGTTGAACGCGAATTGATCGTCGATGGGCAGCGCCTGGTCTGCGGGGACGCCAACCGTGGGTCGGTTGTCATGGTACCGGCCGTCGGCGTAGGGTATGACGGTGTTGAGGTAGTCGTTGCCGCCGGTAAGCTGGATCACGACCAGGATGGGGTCTTTGACGGTGGTGGTCATGGCGGTAAAACTCCGTAGAGGGCATGTTGTTTTGATAGGCGTAGTTTAGCACAGTGGGGCGCGATGGCAGCGCATACTTGGGAATCGACGAAAATCGGTTGACACGGTATGATCCCGATTGAGAGGCGCAGTATGGTTGTTCAGCAGCAGGACGTGACCGGAATCCCCAGGTGGGACCTGGCTCGCGAAATCGTAGCGCAACTGCGGGAAATGCCGGCCGCTACCGCCGAGCGTGAGGTTGAAACGCGCTTGCACACGGTTTTGGGTTATTTGTTTCCAAATTTGCGCTACCCCAGCATTGCCACCGGTTACGAGTCGGGAAACGGCCCTATCGACGTGTATTGTCGCAACGTGGTATTCGAGACCAAAGCGCAGGGGAAGACACGGGACGCGCGGGCGAAGCCAGACGGCTCCACCGAGACGCCGGAAGAGCAAGCGGTGCGATACCTGGACGCCCTCACGGCGCGCCCGCGCATGTTTGATGACGTTGCCGTAGGTTGGCGGGCCTGCGTGACCGATGGCAAGGAATGGCACTTCTACAATTATGACCGTGGAGCGAAGCTCATTCCAGTCAGGACACTGCGACTGAGTTCGCCGAACGACGGCGAAAGGTTGTTGGATTTCCTACATGACTTTGTCGACCGTACCTCCAAAATGACGCCGCCCACGGGCGATGGACGATGGGCGGAAGGGTTGGCGCAACCTTTTTTGGATTTAGCCGCCGCATATGAAAATACGGGCGAATACCAGGTGAAGCGGGATCTATGGCGCGGCGTTCTAGCCGGGGCCTTCATCAATTCCGAGCCGGACGCCGAGCGCGACCTCTTTGCCCGGCACACGATGCTGGTGGTTATCGCTAGGGCCGTCGCCGAAACCTTGCGGCCGGTGGTCCAACAAGCCGAAGACGCGGCAACCCTCCGCGACACATTGTGCGAAGGCTTTGCCGCCTGGCTGATCGACGCTGCTGAAACCGACGGAACCGCAGTCCTGGACGACCTTATTGCTGAGGTCAGTCGTTACGCCTGGAACATAGCGGAACGCGACACGTTGAAAGACCTGTATCACACCGTAATCGACCGGCAGATCCGGCATGACTTCGGTGAATATTACACCCCTGACTGGCTGGCCCGCGCCGTATGCGAAGAAGTGATGGATCCTGAGTGGCGCAAGGAAACCATCGATATGGCGGTTGCCAACCAGCTGACCGGACCGGCGGTTTTGGACCCGTCCTGCGGTTCCGGTACCTTCCTTTACCACGCTACCCAACTGCTGCTGGAGGACGCGCGTCGGCATCCCAGTCTCGCCAACAGCCCGGAGGGGCAAGTGGAGATAGTCGATGGTTTGGTGGCCGGAATGGACTTGAACCCGGTGGCGGTCGAATTGTCAAAAACCACAAAAATTCTCGCGTTTGCCGAACTTGCATAAGGTGCAAGTTCGGCAAACGCGGATTTAAACGTCCGCCTGGGCGACAGCTTGCAGTGGAATGCCAGAAGCAGCGGCAGCGCCATCGAACTTGGTGAAATGGTAGAGATTCCTACCGACGAACCGGACAACCCCTTCAGGATACCGAGAACCCTGCTGCTATCGGATTACTTTGACCAAAAGCTCAACCAAGTCTTCGACTATGCCAACCGTCCCGAGAGCGTCGCTAACGAAGCTAGCCTGGAGACCGCCCTAGGTTTGCCCACCCCGGCGGACGGCGACGCGATGTTGGAAGTCTACCGGCGTTTGCGCGAATACATCGCCACCGGCAAAAACAATGTGTGGCATTGGTATATCGCCAACCTGATTCAACCTCTGCGCTTGGCCAATATGCCAGCGTCCCGTTTGGTAGGCAACCCGCCTTGGGTGGTTTATAACGCCATGGCCGCCGACCGGCAGGACGCCTTTCGCCGGCACGCCGGCGACCGCAACCTGTGGGCGGGTCGTCATCTGGCCACCCAAAACGACCTTGCCGCTACTTTCGTTGCCACGTGCGTTGACTATTACCTGCAACCTGGCGGAAAGTTCGGTTTTGTGCTGCCTTATGCGGCCCTACGCGCTCGCCACTGGGAGCACTTCCGCACCGGCGAATGGAGCCTCCCGCCCGACGCCGGCCGAAATCGTACGCTGGCCGATTTGAGCAAGGACGCCTGGGATATGTTCGCCGTCAGCGATCCACCCTTTCCGCAGGCCAACTCATCGGTAGTGTTTGGCGCCCGGCCGCGGGCAATCCGTCAAAACACCAAACCGAAAGCGCTGGCTAGCGTTTTGGCCGTGTCCAACGACGACCCGGTTGACACCAAGATGTCGTGGGCTGAAGTCAAGCCGCGCCTGCGATGGAACCGGCGGCGCGAATGGCCCACCGCACCCAGCCCTGCCTACGCCGGCGCCTTTCGCAACGGAGCGACGCTCTTTCCGCAGTCGTTGTTGGTTTTTGAGCGGCCGCAATCCGAGGCACGGGGGGTGGTTTATTTCAGGACCAACCCCGCCAAGGGCGTTTGGAAAGGCAAAGAGCGAGATGGTCAGGTCGAGGCGCGATTCGTTAAACCAGCCCTGTTCTCAAGACAGCTGTTGCCATTCGGCACGATCGGCCATTCTTACGTTGTTGCTCCATTCTCAGTTGACGGGGACCACTTGCTTCCACTGCTGCCCAAAGGCAATGATGCGGCCCGATTTCGACTGTATTGGGATGATGCAGATCGGGACTGGCGAGAATACAGCAGTGGCCGGCCGCCGCTCACGTTGCTTGACCAGGTAGATCATCAGGGCAAGTTATCTTCTCAGATCTGTCTCACCGCATGCAGAAAAGTGGTGTACCAACGGTCTGGGACTTGGCTACAGGCTTGCGTAGTCGACGCGAGGACCATCGCCGATGGAACGCTGAACTGGTTTGCTTCCGACCACGAGAAAGAGTTGCACTATCTGAGTGCAATCTTCAACGCGGTGAGCTTGGGCGTTTTTTTCAAAGAGGAGTGTCGCTTTTCTGACCGACATTTCCAGATGGGACCCGTGCAGAACTTACCGATCCCGGCCTACAACCGTCGCAACGCGCATCATCGCAACTTGGCGGAGCAATCGCAGCGCGCCCACGAGCGGGTGGCGGCATTGGTGGCGGGCAGCCAGCGCGTTACCCGCAACGATGTGCTGCGGGACGCCGCCATGCAGCCCATACTGGTCAGCATCGACGAATCGGCGCGGGCGATATTGCCTGACTTCT
Organism: Dehalococcoidia bacterium; assembly: GCA_965221295.1. Classification (GTDB taxonomy): domain Bacteria; phylum Chloroflexota; class Dehalococcoidia; order Lucifugimonadales; family UBA3495; genus Bin87. The sequence continues at coordinate 1,193,040 of OZ244879.1, forward strand.
GCGAGCAGCCGCCGGGTTAGACGCGTACCCGTGTGGTGGGTTCCAGCGCTTCGCGAACCGGGTCCACCTTGAACATCAAAATCTGCAACGTCGTGGCGCCAACCACGCTGGCGTCAGTTCCTTCCGGGCCAAAGAGGGCTGGGCATACTTCTTCCCGGCCGTCAATTCCGAGCAGAGCCGGGCCCCTCCAGAAGGATACTTCGCTCCCATCGGCCAGGATGCCGTCAACTCGGGAGCGCCGAGGTATCCGCAACCCGTCCAAGAGTGACGCCGGGAACATGGAGTGTGAAGCGCCGGTATCCACCAGCGCTTCCACTTCAAGCATGTCGCCGCCGGCTGGATTGCCGACGCGAACGGTGGTTGAAAACGTGCCCATTCGTTTCTTCCTTATTCTGCATTCTGCGCGCCCGCGCCCGTTTATTTGAAGTGCGGGATTACGTCCTCGCTGAGGCACTTGAGGGTGTCCATCACCACTTCGCGGGGGACGGATGATGTCCAGTTGCACTCGAACATGATCTCGTCGGTGGTGAAGGCCTCGCGGAACATGTGGATCTTTTCCACCACCTCTTCTGGGGTGCCGAAAAGGTTGACTTCCTCGGTGGCGTCAGGGCCGGCGCTGCCCGCGTCGGTGCTGCCGATGGCGATGCGACCGGCGTAGTAGATGCGGGCCAGGTTCATCAGGTCTTCCACGCGGCGGTTGGCCTTCTCCTGGGTGTCGGCTACCAGCGTGGGCACCCGCACCACCGTGGTGGGGTCGCCCTCGTGTCCCGCGTCGATGTAGGCTTGGCGGTAGGCCTTGACGTCCTCGCGCAGGATGGCGGAGCCACGCAGGTTGTGGGGCGAACTGCCGGCGCCGATGGCGATGCGGTAGCCCTTCTCGCCCATGGGTACGAAGCTCTCCTGGCTGTCCACCGGAAGCAGCATGGGCATCGGGTTTTGCACCGGCTTTGGGATGCTCATGTAGTCTTCGTAGAAGGCGGGGTAATTGAAGTACTTGCCCTCGAAGCCCGAGAATTTGTCCTCGCTCCACAGTTGCTTGAGGAGCTCGAGGTATTCATAGAAGTACTCCCGGCGCTCTTCGGAGCCGCGAGTTCGAGCGCCCGGGCCGTAGATGAACCGGCCTTCGCTGACCTGGTCAACGATGGCGACCTGTTCGGCGACTTGGAATGGGTCCTCGGGCTGCAAATTGTCGAAAGCGTACCTTTCGTGGGGCAACGCCCGGGGCGACGGCTCCTCGCCGGGCAGACGCAGGGTGGGACGGTGGATCGAGGTGCCAATCCGTATATTCTTGGTGTGGTTGGCGATGATGCCGGACAGCATGATGGACTGTGGGTCCATGCTGCCCTGAGTGGAGAAATGCCCTCCGCCAAACCAAACGTAATCCCAGCCGGCGGCCTCGATGTGATCAATCTCCTTGAAGTTCTGCTTGTATGCCTCGGCTTCCAGGAGCCGGCCGCCCTGGTATTCAGGATCCCAGGGAACCTTGCCACCCTCGTAAACGGCGTTCCAGGTGGTGAACAATCCGAAGTCCATATCCATGCCTCCCTGCTATGCTTGACCCAGTTTGCTTCAGTTGCAATGTAGCGCCGGCGACGGTGAGCGTCAACGCCAGCGCTGACCCTGCTGATCTTCGCCAAGATGGCCCACGACAATCGTCGGCATCTTGGTTTCGTGATAGCGGAATACCGTACTGCCAATCGAACTGAGCGTGTCCCACCACGATTGCGTCCCTGATCTGTCATCGCGAGCGTCGCTGATTCGACATTGCGACCCAAGCGGGGCAAGCTGGCAGCCCGCAACCAGGGGCAGGTCCGCGCGGGCGCGCACCGTGATTCGCGACCGCCAAATTGAACCTGCAACCGGCTTGCTGTACTATCTGGCCCGTACCACCCGTGAAGCCGACAGTTTGTCGTACCATAAGGAGCAGATGGCGCTGTGGATACCAGGATATTGGAACAACTGCTTGCCATTCCAGGCTGGGACTCAGGGCGGGCCGGCGCGGTCGAGTTTTCCGGCGGAGTGGATCCCATCCTGCCGACGCCCTTCCGAATCGGAGAAGCCGCGGCCGCCAGTCTGGCGGCGGTGGGCCTGGCCGTTTCAGACCTTTGGGAACTGCGCGGCGGCCATCGCCAGGAGGTTGGCGTCAACGCTCGCAGGGCTACGGCGTCGCTGCGAAGTGGCCAGTACCTGAAACTCGACAGCGATCGGGTGGCCCGGGAACGTCCGTCGGTGATGGGAGTTTACCCGGCAAAAAACGGCCGCTGGAGCTATCTCCACTGCAACTTTCCCAATCATCGGGACGCCGCTCTGAGTGTGTTGGGAGTGGAAGAAGACCGCGAGGCGGTGGCTCGCGCGGTGGCCCAGTGGGACGCATTGGAACTCGAGGAGGCCATCGTCGCAGCTCGAGGCGCGGGCGGGATGGTGCGATCCATGTCCGAGTGGGCGGAACATCCCCAGGCTGCGGCCATCGCGTCACTGCCGCTGCTGGAGATCGACCGGATCGGCGACAGTCCGCCGGAGCCTTTGCCCGAGGGTTCCAGGCCTCTGGCGGGGGTGCGGGTTCTGGACCTGACACGCGTGCTGGCAGGGCCGACCTGCGCGCGGACCCTGGCCGAGCATGGGGCGGATGTGCTCAAGGTAACCGCTCAGCATCTGCCCAGCAGCGGAATCCAGGAATTCGACACCGGACATGGCAAGCTGTCCACGCATCTGGACCTTCGCGACGCCAACGATTTGGAGACCCTGCGTGGGTTGGTTCGAGAAACCGACGTGTTCTCCCAGGGTTACCGTCCGGGGACCCTGGCCCAACGGGGCCTTTCACCTCAGGATCTCGCCCAGCTGCGACCCGGCATCGTGTACGTGTCGTTATCCGCGTTTGGCCGGGTTGGGCCGTGGGCCGAGCGCAGAGGCTTTGACACCGTGGTGCAAACGGTGAGCGGAATAACCCATCGCCAGGGCGAGCTGTTTCCCGGAGCGAACCCAGGCCCGCAGTTCTATCCGGTTTCCGCAATCGACTACCTGACCGGGTATTTGATGGCCTTCGGCGCTTTGTTGGCATTGGGGCGCCGGGTCCGACAGGGCGGCAGTTGGCTGGTGCGGATTTCGCTGGCGCAGGTTGGCCGATGGTTGGTCAATCAGGGTCAGGTACCTGAAGACCAACTGGGCAACGTTCCCGCCGAATTCACCCCCGAAGAGATCGCGTCATGGTCAACAGACACCGAAACGCCGTCCGGTCGTTTGAGCCACCTGGCGCCGACGCTGGAGTTATCGGAAACTCGGCCCCATTGGCAGCGCCCGACGGTTCCACTGGGCTACCACGACCCGGTTTGGCCCATTCGAGCATGACCAGGGCCGGAGGCAAATGCTACTGAGTTGAGGGCGGTTCTTTCTGCTGGCCGGCCACGCGTCCGGTGGCGCACAAGTCTTGCAGGCAACAACCCCCGCACCTGGGCGCCTGCTTGACGCAGGCTTCCTTGTGGTGCCGGTCCAACAGGGCGTGGAACTCGTTGTGGATCTCCACAACATGGGGCACGCCCGCGTGGAACATCGCCTGCCACCGATGATAGCTGTCAGCGCCGCGCTCGCTGCGCCCTTCCTCCGGAGTCAACCCGACCCGGCGCATGATCCTGATGGTGTAGGCGTCGATCACGAACGAGGGCTTCCCAGCTGCGTAGACCAAGATGTCGTCGGCGGTCTCGGGCCCGATGCCGTAGATTCCCAGCAACTCGCGCCGTAGTGGTTCAGTTTCTGCCTCGAACATCGCATCCAGGCTGTTGTCGTAACCCTGGCACAGGTGAACCGCAAAGGCTTTCAGCTTGCGGGCTTTTGCGTTGTAATAGCCGGATGGGCGCACCAACTCCGCCAGTACGTCGAATTCAACCCGGCGCACGGCCGGCCAGTCGTCGATTCCGGCTGCGCGCAGGTTGGTCAACGCCCGCTCGACGTTGCGCCAGGCGGTCGCCTGCGTCAGGATTGCGCCGGCGATCATCTCGAAGCGGCTGTCGCCGGGCCACCACCCCTGCGGGCCGTAGGCGTTCAGCAGCCGCTGGTAGATTTCCATCAGCGGGGTCACAGACGAACCGGAATTTGATCCGACAACGCGATGACGCGCTCGTCAACCTGGCAGCGGTACGCCCAGACCTCGACGCCTCGGGACACCGCCTGCCTCAGGGTTTCCCCCAGCAGTGGATCGGCCACATCGTGGGGAGCGAAAGCGTCGGCGTCGGCGCGCTGTATCACGAAGATGACGCCAGCCCGGTGTCCAGCGTCCATCGCCGCCATCAGGCTGCGGAGGTGCTTCACGCCCCGGATCGTGGGAGCGTCGGGGAACAGCCCGACTCCGTCTTCCACCAATGTCACCGATTTGGTTTCCACGAAGCAGAGTCCAGGGGGGCCTTCCAGCATGAAATCCAGCCGACTCTCCCCGAATGCGCGCTCCCGAAACACAACCGGATAATCGGTGAACTGGGGCATCCTGCCCTCGGCGATGGCTTCGGCCACCAGGGCGTTGGGTAGCCGGGCATCGGCAGAGGATAGGGCGTCGCCGGTGTCGACCAACGCCAGGTCGAAGGCGGTCTTGCGACCGGCGCCAGTAGGGGCCGGCCGCAGGAGCACCCGATAACCCGGAACCAGCAGTTCGCCCATGCGCCCGGAGTTCGCCACGTGCGCCAGGTATTCGCGTTTCTCCACGTCCACCAGCGCGGCGAAGCGGTTGAGCCGCTTGATGAACCTACCTTCGATTAAATCGGGATACCGCAAGTTGTAACTCCATGCCAGGCGAAAGCGCCGGCGCGAGGCCCAACATGTTAGCAATCGCCCAACGGCCGTGACAATGGCGAGCCGGCTGGCCGGAGACGTTCCGCAACCTCGTCGGGCGGAACCATCGTGGCGACGGCGCCGTGGCCAATCCGACAGGACGCGGCGGCGGCGCGCCGGCCCTGGGGCGTGCGAGTGGTTTCCAGGTCATTGGGTGGTGTTTCACTCCGGTTCGCGCAACGAGCTGGCGTCGGATAAAGCGCCGGGGGGAGTATAATGTTTGGTGATGGCGCTCGGGGTGTTGCCCAGCGGCATCTTATGTTGCCGACATGCGGCGGCCCAAATATCCGGTGGGAGTCCCCTGTTGTTGCGAGCGAACGAATTGGTCCATCCCGTGCGTCTGGCGCGGGGCCTGTTTTACGGTTGGTGGCTGGCGGTCATTGGCGCCGTCATCATGGTAATCGGGACGGTGCCGTTGTTCCAGGCGTTGTCGCTGTGGATGCCAGTGCTGCAGGGGCATTTCGGTTGGACCACCACGCAGTTGTCCTGGGCGTTCACGCTAACCCGCGTGGAGGGAACCGTGATGGGCCCGATCGCCGGCTGGGGCATCGACAAGTTCGGGCCGCGCAAGATGGTTGCCATCGGCCTGCTGGTGTTCGGCGCCGGGTTCATCCTGTTCAGCACAACGTCCAACCTCTGGATGTTCTACCTATCCTTTGTGGTGGTCAGCCTGGGAGCGGGGTTGGGTTCTTGGCTGCCGGCCAACACCGCCCTCAATAACTGGTTCCGCGTCCGTCGCTCCACTGCCATGTCGATACCCATGCTGGGCTTCGGCTTCGGCGGCGTGGTGATAGTCCCATTGATGGCCTGGATGATGGGGTGGGACGCGCAGGCCGCCGCGGAGATACCAGGCCGGCTGGGGTGGCAGAACACGGCGCTGGTCGTGGGCGCGGTTGGACTGGTGGCGTCGTTCCCGCTGGCCTGGCTGGTGCGGAACCGGCCAGAAGACTATGGCGAGCATCCAGACGGGGTTGACCCAGCTGACCAGGGCGTCGCCGGAACGCGCCAATCCGCCAACGGAGGCGCCGTTGCTCCGGATTACACTTGGCAGGAAGCGATCCGGACGCGGGCTTTCTGGTTGATCACCATGGGCCACTCCAGTTCATCGATCATCATCATCAGCGTGATGACCTACCTGGGTTTGGTCATGGTGGAGCGAGGGTTCACCCTGGTAGAGGTTGGCCTGGTGATTTCGGTGCAGACGGCGGTGTCCACGGCGTTCATGGTGGTTGGAGGAATGGTAGGCGACCGAATACCAATCCGAATCGCGATATTCGCCTTTTCGTTCCTGCAATCAATCGCTATAGCGACGCTGCTGTTCGCGCAGACGCTTCCGATGTTCTTTCTCTTCGCCATCCTGATGGGCGTGGGGTTTGGCGGGCGCACGCCGTTGACCACCTCAATCAGGGGAGTGTACTTCGGTCGGAGCAGCTTCGCCCGTATCACCGGCATCTCCATGATTCCGATGAACATCATGTTCATCATCGTGGTGCCGTACATCGCGTGGATGCGGGACAGCGTTACAGGAACCTACACGCTGCCCTTTGCCACCATCGCCGCCGTGAGCGCCCTGGGTTCGGTCATGTTCCTGATGCTGGGGAACCCGCAGTTGTCCCCATCGCAGCGTCGCCAGGCCGACGTGCGGCGCCTGGTGTCGCGGGGCGCCCGCGACGCTGATTAGGATTAGGCTCGCTGAAAATCGGCGCAGATCAATCGGCGGAGAAACTCGTTACCTGCCATTGGGAAAGAACCCTCGGTCTTTGCGAGCGAAGCGCGACAATCTTGTTGACCGCAACGGAGCGCCGTCACACGGCGTGGCCTAGGGCCAATTCGCTCAGCCCTGAGGTTTGGGCTAAGCCATGGCCGCTGCCAACTGCGGCTAGCTCGATGCGAGTTCACCTGCGCCAGTTCCTACGGGGGTTCATTGGATAGGCGGCGGGTTAACGTCGGATAGGCGGCGGATCAACGTCAAACCGGCTCATCACCTCCTGGGCGAACAGCTCCAGCGCTTCGGACGGCGCGGGGTCGGGGAACACGATGAAGAAGTACCGGATGCCAAATTGGACGTATTCGTTGATCTGGGCGGCCACCTGCTCGGGGGTTCCGGAGAAGCCGCCGCGTAGCCGTTGCGACTGGTATTCGGCGGCGCTCATGCCCAATGGCGCAGCCAGACGGACGACCAGCGCGTCGTATTCGCGCTGTGTTGGAGCGATGACGCAATCGGCGTTATGGGTGAACTCGATCGCGTCAGGCGCCCGGCCGGCGGCCTCCGCGGCCCGCAGCACGATGCCCTGGCGGCGCCGATGTTCGTCCAGCGAGTCATTGTTGCCGGCGTTGCAAATGTCAGCGATGCGTCCGATGGTGGGCAGGACGTAGCGCGGGCCACGGCCGCCCACGAGTACAGGCGGCGCCGGGCGCTGGACGGGTGGCGGCTGCGTTGAGGCCCCAGCCACGTTGTAGTAGCGTCCTGCGTAGTGTACCGATGGTTCCGTCCACAGTCGCCGAATCAACGCTACCGATTCTTCCAGCATCTCGCAACGCTCCCGAACGGAGGGGAACGGTATGCCGCTGGCTCGGGTATCGCTGCCGCTGCCGCCGGCTCCGATGCCCAGGGTGACGCGGCCGCCGCTGATCGCGTCCAGGGTGGCGACCATCTTGGCCACCAGCGCCGGATGCCGGTAAGGGTTGGCCAGCGTCATGGGGACAGCGCGGATGCGTTGGGTCTGGCAGAGCAGCGCCGTAAGGGTGGTCCAGCATTCCAACGCGTCCGCGTTGAGCAGGTCGAACAGGCTGGCCGAATAGTAGCCGAGCCGGTCGGCCTCCAACCAAATCCGCCGCAAGTCCTCGTAGGTATAGCGGTACTGGTTGACACGGACGTTGAACTTCACTGGTGGATTGCCGGATTTAGTAGACATCCACGGGTCCTGCTAATACGGGTTCTGCCAACAAATGCGGGGGCGGGATTTGAAACCCGCCCCCACGGTGTCGTGGCCACCAGAGCGCCGGTCGCAGCGGAGCGACCGCGGCGGCTTACTTGGCGCCGTTGCCGTTGCGGAAGGCCGGTATGACCTCTTTGCCGAATTTCTCGATGGAAGCCATCACCTTCTCGTGAGGGATGGTCTCGGTTTGCATGATCAGCATAACCTGGTCGACGCCGATGTCTTCGTACATCTGGCATGTCTTGATGCAGGACTCGGGGTTGCCGGCGATGATCACGCCTCGGTCGGACAGTGTCTTGCCGTCCAGCTGGGCAATGGCGGCGCGGGCGGCGCCGGGGCCGGAGTCCAGCGAGAGGCCAACATCTTGGGCCAATTGCTGGTGTTCCTCGTCGGACTGGCGGAGCCAGCGGCTGAAGTCGGCGGACAGATGATCCGGCACGCCGCCCCAAGCCTCGAGCAGCTCCTCATAGGCGTTGATACGCCCGGCGATGTACGGTTTGTCGGGTCCGAAAAAGGTCTTCATGGACTCGGCGGCGAGCTCTTTGGCGTAGTCATCGTCGTCGTCGCAGAAGCCGTGGACGTTGTTGCCCCAGAACTCGGTGATGAATTCGCCGACGGGTTCACAATCCTTGAGGGCATCGCGGTAGATCTGGACCTTTTCCTTGAGCACTTCCACGGCGTAAGAAGCGGAGGACAGCACCCCGATGCCCTTTTGCGCGGCCAGGCGGAAGCTGTCCTCGGAGGTGCAGGCCAGGTAGAGGCGCGGATGCGGCTGCTGGAACGGCTTGGGCAGGACGCGCCGCTTGGGGACGCTCCAATGCTCGCCCTCGTATTCGTACTCCTCGGAGGTCCAGATTTTGGGGAGCATGCTGATGGACTCGTTCCATAGGCTACGGGTGTCGCGCGGGTCGACGCCCAAGCCGGTCTGCTCGTAGGCGTTGGAGCGACCGGTGCCGACTTCCATGCGGCCGTCGGTGAGCTGGTCGAGCAGGGCGACGCGCTCGGCGACTCGTACGGGATGGTGGTACGGCAGGATGCAAACCCCGTAGCCGATACGGATTTGCTTGGTGATGCGGCTCAGGGCGCCGAAGATGGCGTCCTGGGAGGGCGAGCCAGAAAAACCGGTCAAGAAGTGGTGTTCGACGAACCAGAGGTTGTCAAACCCCACCTGGTCGGCCAACTCGCATTGTTCCAGTGTTTCCTTGTACAGGGCGTTCCAATCGATCTCAGTACCCTGGAACGGGCGCTGGCATTCGTAAAGCAGGCCGAACTGCATGGCTTAACTCCTCTGGCGGTGACGGATTGCATCGGGCTGGTTTGGCTGAACGGCGTTTTTCCGAATGAGGAGCCGCGCCTTCGGCCCGTGTCGTTGGGTAGCGGCAGTATAGCGCAATCGGTTCGCATTGGGAAATCGCCTACCGTCTAAGGTGCATTGGGGGGATTTCGCTACTCTGTATAGCGAATCCTGATACGCCGTAAGCATGGCCTCCCAAGCGAAAACAGCGCAGAGGATGGCGACCCGCCAGTATCGCCGTCTCACCAGCTCCAAGTGTCAAGCCGCGGAAAATATCAGGCGCCTGGTTCACTCACCCAAGATGGCGCAGGCGACTCCGGCCAAGCGAACCACCTGATCCCATCTGGGAATCAAGCTGCCGCCGGAGCGTTACGCCCAGCGTGGTTGGTTGGAGTATGGAGGCGCGCTAGCAAACCGTCAGACCGCCAGCGCGCCTCCAACGGGGCGCCGCGATGTTCCGAGAAAGCTAGTCAGAATCCGGGTCCTCAAAGGCGAAGGTGTCCGTCGACTCCGAAGAGCCAACCTTGGAGTACACGCGCACCGTGTATTCCACGCCAACGTCCATCCCGTCCAGGTTTGCCACCATGAAGAAACCCTTTTCCTTGACATCAGACAAGTCGCCAACCGGCAACACGTTGCCGTCAGGATCTATGATCTCCATGGCGAACATGGTGGTCGGAACGTCCATCAGGTTTCGGTTCATGTTGAACACTACGATCTGGTGGTCGTGATCTTCAACATCAGCAGTCACCCGAATCGCCTCGGTGTAATTCGGCAGGTCCACTTTGGTCCAACGCCGCACCCGCTCAGCGCCATCCTCGTTCCAAGCCTGTACGTACAGGCAGTACGAGCGGTCCGCCGGCGCGCCGGAGTACGGAATGCGCAGGCTCACCAAGCCGTCAAACTCGTCCTCACGTACCACATCCGCCGGCAGCATCGGGCCGAAGCCGTAGGCCGGGTTGTGGCAGTTGCTGCCATGCTCGTCCTTGAATTTCTTGTAGAAGCCGTCAATGCGGCTGAACGTCGCGTCGGCTGGCGTCAGGTCGATGTCCAGCATCACGTTCTCCAGGTCGAACCGGCGGTCCCCAACGAAGTTGAAGGATTCCACCGCCGGCGGCGCGGGCCGGATCACGTTCCGGAAACGACCGTCGCGGTGGTAGCAACCCGACTCGTTGCACGGCTTCACGTCGACGCAGCGGTTGCTGCCCACGTTCATGCCGTAGCTAGCGTAGGGGATGCGGATCTCGTAGTTGTTGCCGCCGACGTGGGTCAGCAGGTGATTGCCGTCTTCGGTGCGGATGCGGCCCCAGCCCTGGCACGCGTCGTTGCCAACGCGACCCCGAGCGTAGGTCACGGGGATGTTCTCGGGCGACGTGAACTCCAAGACTGCGGCGCCGGGTTCGTAACGCACGGTGCGATCCGTGGGACGGTGGGGCACTCGGGGCTTCGCGTCCAATGCGATCTGCGTCTTCATCCACGGCGCGGCGTCGCAGGAGTAGACGCTGTCGTTGTTGCTGCACAGCTGCCAGGATAGAATCTGATCCTCATTGGTTTCGTAACGTCCCTGGATGAACGCGCCAGGGCGTCCTGGCGTATTGGCAATGTGCCCCGCGTCATGAACCACGCTCATGACGGGTTCGCCATCGCTGTCGTATTGGGTGCGAACGAGACGCAGGCGCTGGGCTGGTTGTCCCTGCACGCCAACGTACCAATCAACGGCGTAACCCGCTTCCAACCGCAGCGAACAGGCCGTGTATTCAGTTGATGGATCGGCGTCATGGCAATCGTCCCAGGACATCAAGCCATAGTCGGCGTCGTCCAGGTCCTGCCAACGTTCGGTATGAACGTCGTATTCCCACCAACGCGTGAAGTCAGGGTCGTACGACACGGCGTCGCCCGACGGGCTGCGGATCCGCAGGTGGGATTCCAGGACCTTGAGTTCTGCCCGGTAATTGAAAGGGTCCAGACGGAAACCCCAGTACTCGTACTCGGCCATCCGGTTGTCGTAATCGATGTCCCAGGTGTGGGTGGGGTTTTCCTTGCTGAAGGTGCGCGTCCAATGGCCTCCGACGAAGCTGCCCCTGTCGCCGTTGAATTTCCGCAGCTGCAACTTGATCTCCTGGTCTCCCGCGGGCACGACCGTCAGCTCAATCTGGTGATCCGCCCTACGGTCTGGCGAGGCGATGATGCACTGGGGATGTTGGAAGCAACCATCCCAGACCAGGGCGCTGTAGCGTCCCGGCGTATTGGTGGTCCAGGTGGACCGGTACTGGTCGTAGGCTGCGACCACGTTCCAATCGTCGCCCTGCGACGTCGCAGCGGCGTCCACCGTCTCCGGCAACGGCAAAGCGTAGTTGGCCGCCATTACCGAGACTGCAACGACGCCCGCTCCTACCCACAGACGTGGGCGTTTGAGAAATGAAAGGTTCATCAGTGAATCTCCTTTGTGGCATCGATTTCGGACGTGGCGCAAAGCTCGGACGATGATACAACCAGCCATCTGGCGATGCAATGAAGCATTTTGGCTGCTCGGTATAGCAAGACGTGACAGGCTGTGAGCCGTGGCTACTTCACCAAAAGCAGCGCAGGGAATGGCGCCCCCACCGCATCGCTGCAACAACAGCGCCGCTGTCTGCGCCGCTGAGAACATCATGCCCTTGGACATCGCTCAGGTCCCGAGAGATACGATTAGCGTAGCTCGAGCGCTATGGCTGTTCGCAAACATGCGTCGCACATTCTGGTAGCGTAATTTCCTTATGCATTGGAAACCTCCGCAGCATTCGTTGATGTCTCCCGGTCATACCTTGCGAATGCCAGCGCAGACAGCGGCGCCATCGCGATTATTCGCCCTTCGGGTCTAAGCGACCCGTCTCGCCCCGCCTGTTGCGAGTCCCATCGCAACCGTTATTGGAAGCGAAGTGCGGCCATCTCGTTGATCGCAACCAACGCTCGGCGCCTTAGGCCGCCGGATTGCCGCGTTTCTGTCGCTAATGGCTGTCCCAGGCGTAGGATGCCTCCTGGTTGTAGCTGGCGCAAAACCAGGCAACCGGGCAACTCTTTTGGCAAATTGGGCGCTCTAGAATCCGATGCCCCCTTGCGGGCAATCCCGCCAGAGGCGATAATCGGCTCAATAAAGAAGCCAGTTGACGTCCACCAGGAGGCGCAGCGCAATGAAGTATGACGTGATCATCATCGGCGCCGGATCGGCCGGTTGCACGATGGCGGCCCGGCTGACGGAAGACCCGAACCGCTCGGTACTCCTGTTGGAAGCAGGACCAGACTACCCTGACTTTGAGTTGTACCCCGACGACCTGAAGTACGGTTACGACCAGACCGCATCGGCGGTCAACGCGCCGCACAACTGGACCTTTTGGGCGCAGAATCCTGGGCAGGCCAACCCGATGCCCGTGCCGCGCGGGAGGGTCGTGGGCGGATCGTCCGCCATCAACGGCCAGGTGTTGCTGCGCGGCGTGCCCGAGGACTATGACGCCTGGGCCGCTTTGGGCAACGACGAGTGGGGCTTCACCAACTGCCTGCCCTACTTCCGCAAGCTGGAAACCGACACGGACATCAGCGACGACTTTCACGGCAACACTGGCCCGATTCCGGTGCGCCGCCACCGCAGAGAGGACTGGCTGCCGGCGCAGGTGGCCTTCTGGAACGCTTGCCGCGGCGCCGGTTATCCCGACGACCCAGACATGAACCATCCCGATTCCGGCGGCGTGGGGCCAATTCCCATGAACAACCCAAACGGCGTTCGTATGAGCACGTCCATCACCTACCTGCGAGAGGCTCGCCATCGCCTGAACCTAACCATCCGGGCCAACGTAACCTGCCGGCGGATCATATTCGAGGGCAAGAAGGCCGTGGGAGTTGAGGTCGAAAGCGGCGGGGAAGTGTTCACCGTTGAAGCCGATGACATCATACTGAGTTCTGGCGCCATCGGTTCACCGCAACTGCTGCTGCTGTCGGGCGTCGGCCCGGCCGACCATCTGCGGGAAATGGGCATACCGGTGGTGCACGAGCTGCCAGGAGTGGGCCAAAACCTGCGAGACCATCCCAACATACGGGTGCCGGTGAAAGTCAAAGATGACTTCCCGTTGGATCCCGCCGCGCCACGAACCCAGGTCGCGTTGCGGTACACTGCAACCGGCAGCCACCTCCGCAACGACATCCAGATCATGCAGTCCTCGTTCTCGTCCCCCATCGCTGGCGACCCTCTGGAGGCCGAGGGCATCCGGTTCACCTGCATCCTGGAACTGGCGGTGGGCTCCGGGCGCCTGCAACTGGCGAGTACCGATCCCCGGGATCAGCCCGAGTTGAACTACAACTATTTCCAGGAAGAGTTCGACCTGTCGCGAATGCGGGAAGCCGTGCGCCTGTGCGTAAATTTGCTGGACAGCGAGCACTACCGCGACGTGGCCGATCAACTGTTGGACCCGCTGCCCGTGGATTTGGAAAGCGACGAGGCTCTGAACGACTGGCTCAAGCGCACCGTGAGCACTTCCCAGCACATATCGGGCACCTGCAAAATCGGGACGCCCGACGACCCAATGGCCGTGGTTGACCAGCATTGCCGGGTGTACGGGTTGGAAAACCTGCACGTTGCCGACGCCTCGGTGATGCCGGATTGCATTCGGGCCAACACCAATTGCACCACCATAATGATCGCTGAGCGCAAGTCGGACTGGATCCGCGCCGGCGAGTAAACGGGCCGACCTGACCACCAACCAATCCACCAACACGCAGAGAGGGGCAATCATATGACGACTGCAGCGCGAGAAGTTCACGTTTACACCAACCCTGGTTGATTCAGCTGCCGGACGCTGGAGGAGTTCCTGGCGTCCAACGGTGTTCAGTATGAACACCACGACCTGCTGACCGACGACGCGGCCCGCGAAGACCTGAAGTCACGCGGCGTCCTGTCGGCCCCGGTGACCATCATCGATGGCGTTGAAGTGATCATCGGGTATTACCCCAAAAAGCTGATTCCGGCGTTGGGCCTGGAGGACGCTCCCATAGACCTATCGGGCAAGACAGCGTGGTTGGCGGACAAGTATCGCCGGATCCTGGACGCGGCGGTTCGGGCTACGCTGGAGTTGTCGGATGAACAACTGGCCCAGCCGGTGCAATGGCGGCCCGAAATGCTGCGGGATACGCTGGTGCACATCGTCTCGTTCCCCGAACTGGCCTACACCAGCCGAACCCGTGGCTCCATGAGCTCCGAGGACATGCGGGCCTGCCGCGAGCGCTTGGCGAACCTGGTCAAGCCTCAAGACATCGCTGACTACGCCAACGGCGTCGCCGAGGGGATCGTGGCGTTCCTGAACAGCGGCGATTCGGAAGGATTCGACCGGGTGGTGCCGGCGCACTACGGCGGCGAAGTGACCGTGCTCGAACTTCTCAACATCATCCTGAGCCACAGTACGCATCACCTCAAGCAGGTGTACTGGTTCATGGAAACGAATTTGAACCAACCGGCTCAAACGCCCGCCACCGAAGAAGACATGGAGGGCATCTTCACGCCGGCCCAGTTGATTTAGCTGGACCCAGAGCCAGAGCCGGGCACAATGGCAGGAAAGCTATGGCGGAACCACTGTTTGCTTTGGACGAGGCGCCAGAGACCCGTGTAATCATTGCCGGCTGGCGTCGCCAGTGGTCTGATGGCGGCAACATATCCAGCGGAATGCCGCGCTGGTTGATCGACAAGCGATCGGCGCGGCGCATCGGCGGCATGACCGACGAAATCTCGCGGATGTGCTTCCCGTTCCAGGTGGCCGGCTCCCACGACCTCTACCGTCCGCGGGCGGCGTTCAACGACGGCCTGCCCAGCCGCCCCATGCAATGGGACAACGGGTTTTGGGATGCCGGAGATGGCCTGATCATATTTCTCGGCATCGAGCCATGGTACCGGATTGACCTTTATGGGCAGGCTTTCTTTGAAGCGGCGGCCGCGCTGGGCAATCCCAAGATTGCGGCAGTGGAGGGCTACAACGGGCCCGCTCCGCCGGAGTTGGAACGACGCATATCCTGCGTTTACAGCAAAGCCTCGATGGCGGCAGAACTGCGGCAGCACGGCATGTTGTTCTCCAGCTACGGCTCCCAGCAGCGACAGGGACCCACGGTTGGGATGGCCATGGTGAGCATAGCGCACTACCATTACCCGGACGTGGAAATGGCGAGGGTGGGCGCCATGGCTCCGATGTTCCCGTTCAGCGGCAGCAGCGGCGGCCAATTGGGCATCACCACCGACCACCGGGCCTTCTACGACATCATGCGGCGGCTGCGGGCGCTGTATTCGCTGGACATCGACCTGTCGGACCTCAGGCCACGTTTTGAGGAGGAAGCGGAGCGCCTCCAGGAAGCGCTGGACCGGGTGGCGCAACGCAACGACGAAGCGCGACGCTACATCGAGCGGGTGCGCAGCGAGCACAATTTCCAGCCATTCGAGGAACCCATCGACCTGCCGCCCGGCATCGAGGGCGCCCTGGCCGACATCCTCGGCCAATTCGATACGCCGGGTGAAGATGATGATCTTGCCGGGGCGCGCTGACGCTTCGTTGGGGTCTTAGGCCCGCTGCCGCGCCAACAGAAAGAGGGGCGAGCTTGACGCTCGCCCCTCCGGACATCAAAACCGGGTTGCAACCCTAGTCGATGACGAGAACCTTGTTCTCCCGTCCCTCGCGGCGCATTTCGGCCAATCCCTCTTCGGGGGTATCGAACTTGTCGTAGTAGAACTCTATGCCGTTGCCGTCGGGGTCCTCGAAATAGACACTGCCGGTCATGCCGTGGTCCGTGGTACGGTCAACCTTGATGTCGTTTTCCACCAGCGAGTGGTACAGGTCGCGCAGGGAGTCGAAGTCCTCGACCTGCACCGCGAAGTGGTTCAGGCCGATGTTGCCCTTGCGGGTCGCCGGCGAGTCGTCCGAAGCCTGGAACAGAGCCAGGTCGTGGTGTATCTCGCCGCAGGTCAGGAAGGTAGCGTTGGGGCGCTGCACCGCAATCTGAAAGCCGAGGATGTCGGTGTAGAACTTGGTTGACGCCGCTACGTCCGAGACGTTGATGACGAGGTGGCCGACTTGCTTTGGTTTTACCATTTTGCCGCTCCTTTCTGGCGTGAGTTGGGGGCCTGTTGGCGATAATATACGACAGTCGTCGCATTCAAGCAACAAAACGGCGACGGATTTCGAGTCCCTTCGAGCGCCAATGTCGCCACCGGCGCGGCGCTTCTGTCACCGCGCAGGGCGATAGCGAAGGGGCCATTCCGTCCCGTTCGGTACGGCGGGCGAGGTCGTGCTGCGAGGGCGAGAGACCGTGGGTTGTGGTCAACGAGATTGCCACGGCCTTCGGCCTCGCAATGACAGTTAAGGGGGGCGCCTAGCAGTGGTAGATGCAGGGGCAGCGCTGGCGGTCGCGGGTTGGCGCGGCAGGCCGTTGGTGGTGTTCGACGAGATTGCCACGGCCTTCGGCCTCGCAATGACAGTTAAGGGGGGCGCCTAGCAGTGGTAGATACAGGGGCAGCGCTGGCGGTCGCGGGTTGGCGCGGCAGGCCGTGGGTTGTGGTCAACGAGATTGCCACAGCCTTCGGCCTCGCAATGACAGTTAAGGGGGGCGCCTAGCAGTGGTAGATGCAGGGGCAGCGCTCGCGGTCGCGGGTTGGTGCGGCAGGCCGTTGGTGGTGTTCGACGAGATTGCTATGGCCTTCGGCCTCGCAATGACAGTTAAGGGGGCGCCTAGCAGTGGTAGATACAGGGGCAGCGCTGGCGGTCGCGGGTCGGCGCGGCAGGCCGTGGGTGGTGTTCGACGAGATTGCCACGGCCTGCGGCTTTGCAATTGACAGGCGGGAAGAGATTCCGCGATTGCACAGGTCAGCTACCTCGACGACAGGGAGCGCAGTGCATTATTTGGCGTTGCATACTGACAATCGTTGCGTTAGATTTCGTCCATCCTCCGGACCGTGGGTCGATAGAGCCACCCGGCTATGGAAATGGCCAGCAGGACCAACGCTCCGCTGGTGATGGCGATGGACCAGCCGTACAGTTGGGCCAACCACGTGAGCGGCCAGGCCCCCAGGAAGTGGAACACTGGGGCCAACTGCATCATGGCCATCATGCGGCCCCGCATGTCGGGCGCCGTGGTCAACTGCATCAGGGAACTGGACACCGGCCAAAAACCGCCAATGCTGGTGGATCCCACCAGAGCCACCAGGGCGCACGCCGCCCAGAACCACTGGGCCCAGGCCATGGCGATGAGCGCCAACGAACACAGCGTCACCTCCACGTACATCAGCGTCCCTTTGTTCTTGTTGTCCCCCCAACTGGCGACGGTTATCGAACCGAGGAACGATCCGGCTCCCCGGGCCGTCATGAATATGCCGGTTTGGAAAGCGTTCAACTTCAGGAACTCTGTCGTGAAAGCGGGCACGACCTGCATGTACGCCATGCCGAAGAAACCGAATGCGGCGGACATCAAGATCAGGACCGCGGCCATGGGCGTGCGCAGGGCGTGGGAGAACCCGCCGATCAGGTCGGCGACCGGTGACGAATCGCGCTTGGTGGTCTTTCCCGAGTTGGTTATCAGCAGCAGGAATACGATGCCCAGCAGGTAGCTGGCGCCGTTGATGGTGATGCCCGCCCAAGTGTCGATGTACTGTATGGCCAAGCCGCCCGCCAACGGCCCCAGCATGTTGCCAATCTGACCGATGGAAGTGTGCAGAGCTACGGCGTTCATCATGTCCTCGCGCGGCACCAGGTCCGCGGCCAGGGCGAAACGGGCCGGCATCTGAACCGCCATGAGTCCGCCCAGGATGAACACGACGGCGTACACGTGCCACATCTGCACCAGGTCGAGCAGGGCCAGCAGAGCCAGCGCCAGCGTGATGACGCCGTTGCCCAGCACGCAGAACACCAGGAAAAGCTTGCGGTCCATGCGGTCGGCGATCACGCCGCCCGCGAAGGTGAACACCAGGTTTGCAACGCCGAAGATGGTAACGGCCAAACCCAACTGCGTCTTCTCGCCCGTGAGGTCGAGAATCAGGAAGCCGATGCCCAGGAACTGAATGCCCTGTCCGAAAGACTGGACCCCGATGTTCAGGAAGAACAGCCGGAAGTCCCGATGGCGTAGCGCAGAAAATGCCCGCAGCCGACGGGATCCGGCTACGGCGGCCATAGCGATTACGATGGATCCGCAGGCGACAACAGCCGATCTGCCAGTTGGTTGAAGTCTTCTACCTCAAAATCGGGCTGGTACGGCGACTCCTCGTTGGGGAGCCGATAACGGTTGACGTAGGCGCCGCGATAACCGCAAGCCCGGGCTCCGGTGATGTCGAAGGAATGGGCGGCCACCATCATGATCTCGCCGGGCGACTTGTCCAGGATGCGCGCGGCGGTGCGATACACGGCCGGATGCGGCTTGAACGCCCCAGCCTGCTCTACGGAGATGATGTCGTCGAACGGTACGCCGATGTTGTCGCGGACCAGTTTTTCCAGGTAGGTCTGCTCGCCGTTGGATAGGGCAACTGTGCGAAACCGGCCGCTGCCGGCCAGGCGCCGCAGGCCGACGACGGCGTCGTCATAAGGCCGCAGGTCATCGTACACGGCCATGAACTTGGCCACGTCGTCGTAGGTGAATTCGACCCCGCGCATCCGCAGGCAGTAGATGAAGGAGCGGCGGCAGGTTTCGCGGTATCCGCTGTGGCCCAGCATGAACATGTTGTCCTGATACTGTTCGATGCGTTGGCGTCCGCGCCAGTCGGCCCAGAAGTCATCCCCCGATACGTTGGATCCGTGGTCTTTGAGGAATTGGCCCGCTGGGCCGGCGAGGCTTCCGCCGAGATCGAGCACTGTGCCGAACATGTCGAAAGCGAGGGTATTGACCTGGGCGATGGGATCATCTGGCATGAAAGTAGTCTCCGGCGCTGCTGGGCGCGACAATCTGGTCGGCGCGGCCAGTTGTGAGTTTGGCTGCGACCCAGCCAAACGTTAGGCAGCGGGTTTGATGTTGTCGATATTGGTCTGGTCTATGTTGATCTGGCGTTTCACGCTGTCGAAATAGACGATGAGCCAGGTGGCGGGCCCCACGGTCCGCTTCTCGCGCACTTCGCCGACATCGCCGGCGGTGATGCTGCGGACGGAGGAGCCAACTGGGGAGGCCATGACTTCGCGGACTTCAAAGTCTGCGGTGGCTTCGACTTTCATTCCCTTGTCATACAGGTCAAAACTCATCGGGCTTCCTCCTGAACCTAGGCCACAATTGATCCAGCGCCAGAAATTGTTGGAGTTGCAGTGTACGGACGGACAGGGGCAGTGTCAACGAACTTGGCGCCGTTGTTGCCCCCCGTTGCCATGGGCCGTTCGCCCAGGCGTCGAGATTGCCACGGCCTTCGGCCTCGCAATGACAGGTTGGGTAGGAGCCTCGGGATGGCGGTTGTTGTGGTCTGCGATTGGGCGGCTCTTCCCTGTCTGTTATTGGGGGGCCCTTCCGTATCTGTCATTGCGAGCGAAGCGCGGCAATCTCGTCGACCCCAGCGCGCGGCGCTCCGCCCTCCGGCGCCCAGCCGCGGCGGCCGTTCGCCCGGGCGTCGAGATTGCCACGGCCTTCGGCCTCGCAATGACAGGTTGGGTAGGAGCCTCGGGATGGCGGTTGTTGTGGTCTGCGATTGGGCGGCTCTTCCCTGTCTGTTATTGGGGGCCCATCCGTATCTGTCATTGCGAGCGAAGCGCGGCAATCTCGTCGACCTCAGCGCGCGGCGCTCCGCCCTCCGGCGCCCCGCCCCGGAGGTCGTTCGTCCAGGCGTCGAGATTGCCACGGCCTTCGGCCTCGCAAGGACAGTTAAGGGAGGGGCCTCGCAATGGCGGTGGTTATGGTCTGCGATTGGGCGGCTCTTCCCCGATCTGTCATTGAGGGCCCTTCCGTATCTGTCATTGCGAGCGAAGCGTGGCAGTCTCGACGACCTCAGCGCGCGGCGCTCCGCCCTCCGGCGCCCCGCCCCGGAGGTCGTTCGTCCAGGCGTCGAGATTGCCACGGCCTTCGGCCTCGCAATGACAGGTTGGGTAGGAGCCTCGGGATGGCGGTTGGGTAGGAGCCGCGCGATGGCAGCTGAGGGGCTGGCTTCTCGTGGCGGCGCTCGGACGGGCGATTCAAACTCACTGGACGGAGCAGTTGGCGACGGGTATGATTGAAGCGGCAAGCCAACCATCGCAAAAATCACTTTGGAGGTACACCGTCGCAATGAAAATAGTCAAGATGTCCCAAGTGGAAAGGACCGAAGGCACCGCGCCCCTGTTCACCGGACCGGTGGGTCGACAGGCGATTCTCGACCCCGACGACAGCAACAACTTCAACTTCGGAATCGTCCACTTCGGCGCTGGCGTGCGCAACAAGTTCCATACTCACAGCGGCGACCAGATCCTGATCGTGACTGAAGGAACCGGCATCGTCGCCACGCGCAACGAGGAAGTGGTCGTCAACGAGGGCGACGTGGCCATCATACCGGCCGGCGAAGACCACTGGCACGGCTCCCGGGAGACGGCGATGTCTCACATCACCATCACGGTGAAGGGCAGCCAGACCACGCAGAACGAAGCCTAACGTTCGGCCGGGTCTCCTCTACGCCTTGGGGGCGGGTTGCAAACCCGCCCCCAGTCTGTTGTGTTCGCCAGGACTGCCTGAGCATCCTAGTGACGGCGGTGGCCGTGGCCTCCATGATCGTCATCGCCATGATCATGGCCGTGTCCATGCCCGTCGCCATGGCCATCTCCGTGATCGTCATGATGGCCGTGTCCGTGGTCATCATGACCGACTTCCGGCGCCAATCGGGGCAACCGCACCATCGCCAGTATCACCACCGCCACCAGGTAGAGGGCGGCCGTGTAGTAGAACAGGTAGGTGTAGTCGATGTTGTAGAGCCAGCCGGCAATCAAGGGGGACGCCGCGCTGAGAACGAAGCGGGAGGTTGACAGCAGCCCCAGGGTGGTGGCGGCGGTGCCCTCGCGGACGATGTCCATGGCCGCGGCCGTCAGGATGGGCTGGTCGCTGTACAGAAACAGGCCCAAGGCTCCCAGCAGTATGGTCATGATCAACAGGTTGTCGCCAAAGGGGACCATCAGCAGGGTGATGACCGCCAGGAACAACATCCCCGGGATCAGCACGATCTTGCGGTTCAGGCGGTCAGACAGGTAACCCATCACCGGGCTGGCGAATATGCCCACCAGCACCAGCAGCGCGATCAGGCTGCCACGAATCGCCACGCCGCCTCCAAAAGCGTCCAACCCCAGGGATTCCATGAACCCCACTGCGCCTTCACCGGAGGCGCCGGAGGTCAAGCCCAGGACGTCGGCCAGGTAAAGCGGCAGCACGGTGATGAACCCGATGTAGGCCATGCCGCGCAGTCCGGCGACCATGGTAATGCCCCACATGCGAGGGTTGCGAATGAGGATCTTGGTTTCATCCAGCTGGGCTCGCATGGTGTTGGCGGGTTGCGCGTCGGCCGCGGCCTGGGCGCGGTGACCGATGTCGCGGAAGGCCCAGAACACCAGGAAGGCGAGGAACAAGGGCACGGCGGCGTAGATGGAAATTACCGCCTGCCAGGTCAGCGTCACCAACAGGATGCCCGTCAGGAAGGGGCCGAGAACGTCGCCAACGTTGCCGCCGACGCCGTGGAAAGACAGAACCGCCCCCCGTCGGTGCGAGAAGTGCGACGACAGGGCTGCCATGGCCGGCAGGTGCCACACCGACGCGGCGATGGCGACGATGGCCATTCCGATTATCAGTAGCGCGTACCCCACTGGGTTGAGCGACGTTCCAGTCTGGGCGGCGGCTCCGGTTTGGCTGGAAACCAGCCAGGCGCTGCCGGGCAGTTGCCAGCCTGCGGCCGCCATGAGCAGCCAACCCGCGCCGAACAGGGCCATGCACACGGCCATCACCCAGCCCCAATAGCGGCGTAAAGCGTCGGTTAGCACCCCGCCGGGCAGTGAGACCACGCCCGAGGCAATTTCCCGCGTGGTCTGGATGCTGGTGGCCGCGATGACGCTGCCCCCCAGGAGCAAGTCGCGCACTTCGGGGAGAACTACGATGAAGCTCTGGGCGACCCAGTGGAATACGCCGTGTCCACTGGTCAGGCCTCCAATGATGAAGGCGGCGCCTCGTCTGAATCCGGTTCTGCCTTCCGTTGCGGAAGGCATGGCATGATGATGATGGGCGTGCGCCATATCGACCTCCTGTGGCCCTGGGTATCGGTTGCGCGGAATGAGTGATTACTCGAAGGTTCCCGGGGATTCTCGGGGCAGTTGGGAAAGACTGCCGCCGGACCCAGAGAATCGGATGTTGCGAATTTTGGACCAGGCCAGTACCGCTACGAACAACGCAGCCGAAAGCAGCACCACGCTGGCGCCCGATGATACATCAATGAAGTAACTTATGTAGATGCCCAGTACCGAGCAGACTACGCCGAATCCGGTTGACAGCAGGGTCATCTTTCGGAAGCTGTTGGTGAGGAGGCGGGCGACTATGGGCGGGATCACCACGGCGGCGGCGATCATGGTGACGCCGAGCACCTGCATGGATACTACGATGGAGCCCGCCAGCAGCAGCGAAAATAGCGTATCGATCCAGGCGGTGGGAACGCCGTAGAACTGGGCCACGTCGGCGTCGAAGGTGGCGAAAAGGAAGAGTTTGTAAGCCACGAAGATGACCGCCGCCACTACCAACGTCACCACTGCGATGGCGATCAGTTCCTCGGAATCGACACCCAGTACGCTGCCCCACAACGAAGCCTCGAAATCGCGGGTGAAGCTGCCATAGCGGCTGATGATGGCGATACCCAGCGCGAAGCTTGCGGTGGTGATGATGCCGATGGCCGCGTCGGATCCGATGGGGTTCTTGCGGGTGGTCCAAGCGATGAGCAGGGCCGACAGAAACCCCCAGGCGGTGGCTCCGACGAAGAAGTTGATTGACATAATCCAGCTGACGACCGCTCCCCCGAAGATGGCGTGAGACAGGCCGTGCCCGATGTACGCCATGCCTCGCAGCACGATGTACACCCCCATCAAGCCGCAGAGCCCGCCCACCAAACTGGCGGCGATGATGGCGCGCACGAAGAAAGCGAATTCAAAGGGTTCCAGGAGCATTTCGCGCTTTACCTGTGGTGGCCGGACTCGCCGTCCCACGTTTGTGGCCGAATCTGTGACCGGAAGTAGCCACCGGATTTAGCGTCGGTCATGAATCGCCGGCCGCATGGTCGTTGTGGTGGTGGTGGACCGGCACGTTGTCCGTGGAGGGATGGGCGTGCGCCAAGATGGGCTGCCGGTGGTCGTCGTCGGACACGGTGGCGAGGGGTTCACCTCCGTTGCGGTCAACCCAGAAGTGGGCGCTTTCGGCCACCAGGGTCATGCCATGGTATTGAATGACCGGCATCTCAGCGCCATACACCTCACGGAGGATGTGCGGCGTGATCACCCGGTGGGGCGGGCCGTCGGCCACGATGGAACCGTTGAGGCAGACGATTCGCGGCAAGTGGACCGCAACCGCGTTTATCTCATGGGTGGTCAGAATTATGGTGACGCCGGCGTGGTTGAGGTCGTGCAACAGGTGCATCACATCGTCGCGGGTCTTCACGTCCACCCCGGAGGTGGGTTCGTCCAGCAGCAGCAGCTCCGGGTTGCTCACCAGGGCCCGCGCCAGAAAGACCCGCTGCTGTTGACCGCCGGACAGTTGACGTATGTGCCGCTTGGCCAGATCGTCGATGCCCAGCCGTTCCATCATGTCGTGGGCCAAGTCCCGCTCCGCCTTGCGGAACCAGGGGAACCAGGCGTTGGCCGTGGTTCGCCCCATCATTACCACTTCTTCCACCGTGACCGGAAAGTTCCAGTCGATGGTTTCCAACTGGGGCACGTAGCCGGCGCGGCCGCGCCGTCCGCGTACGGGCTGGTCATTCACCAGAACTTCGCCTGAATGAACTTTGGCGGCTCCCAGCGTCGTTCGAAGCAGAGTGGTCTTGCCGGATCCGCTGGGCCCCAGCAAACCCACGAAGTCGCCGGGCATGACGCGGAGATCGACGTCTCGCAGGACACGAGCATCCTGATAGCCGGCGGTGACGCCCCTCAGCTCCACCATTGGGCGAGCGTTGGGGTCGGGACGATGCAGGTGTTCCAGTTCGGGCGGATGCAGCATTGAGAATTCTGGCGGGAGAGTTGGGGTTCAGAGAAAATCGGCGGAGATCATCCAAGGACATCGAGAAATTGAGGTAGTCTCGCCACAGACGGTCATTGCGGATAGACGGCGTTGGAGTCCCCGGCGAATACCGGGGACACGTCAAAGTCGCCGAATGCGGAGGCGTCGCCGCCCAGGGCCGGGATCATGATGCGCAGGTTGGCAACTGCAAGGCCCAGGTAGCTATGATCGGGGTCGCCTGGGCCGCCGGGCAGGTCGTCGTCGCTCAATTCATCGACGTAGGCGGCGCCGGATTCTGCCGCAATGGTTTCCATGACGTCGCTGGGGAATACCTCCGACCCGAAAACTGCCGGGATGCCTTCGCCGTTGATTTGCTGGATCAATTCGGCCACTTCGCGGGCCGACGGTTCCGAAAAGTCCGAGGGCTGCACGGCTCCGATGACCGTGAGGCCATACCGGCGGGCGAAGTACGCCCAGGAGTCATGGTAGGTCAGCAGCTTGCGATTCTCGGGCGGGATGGTCGGCACGGCGGTCTTAATCGCAGCGTCCAGCGCTGCGATTCGAGAGGCGAACTGGTCGTAGTTGGCGTTGTAGTAGTCGGCGTTCCCCGGGTCGCGTTCGACCAACGTGTCCCGGACGATCTCGGCGTAGCGCAGCGACAGGATGGGGTCGGGCCAGAGATGCGGGTTGGGATGGCCGGCCTCTTCAGGAAAAGAAAAGTCGAACTGCCATTGCTCCCTGGTAATGGTCTGCTCGCCCAGGCTGACAATTGCGGCGTCGCTGTCTATGTTGGCCTGGGCCATCTCAAGCGTGGGTTCCTCCAGGAACAGCCCGTTGAGGAAGATCAGGTCGGCTTCAGCCAAAGTCGCGGCAACCGACGGCGCGGGTTCGAAGGTGTGGGAGTTCACGCCCTCCGGCACGACGCCCTGCAGGTTGATTCGAGACCCCCCGATGTTTTCGACGATGCTGGTGATGGGGGACACCGTGGCGACCACTTGCAGCGTAGACGATGCTTGCGGAGCCTGGTTTGGCACGGATTCGCTGGCCAGGGATTGGCTGGTCAGGGGTTGGCTGGTCAGAGATTCGGTGGGTTGAGACGGTCCCGAATCGGTTTGGGGAGAGGGCGTCTGGCCGGAACAGGCCAACAGGACGAGCGCCACTACCGGAATGGCCAACATGCCGATCCAATGGCCCAACCTGCGAACGGTCCGCAAAACTTGGCCAGGGGTGAAATTCAGTCCGGGGTTGACGATAGGCACTTTGAGCACTTGCCTCCAATGGTCAGGTTATCCAAATCGGGGGTAAAACCGAATTCCAATTCCAGGCGCCGGCTGAACTCTGAGAGGTAATCGGGGCTGAGGGTCTGCACGGCGTCGCACGTAGAGCAAACCATGTGGTTGTGGCGGTTGTGTTTATCGGCCAGTTCAAAGTGGAGCTTGTTTCCGATCACGACCTCGGTCACGACGCCCAGGCTTTTCAGCAGCTGCAGAGTGCGGTAGATGGTCGCCAGGTCAACGTAGGGGTGCTGCTCGCGGGCGAGGTTCCACACCTCGTCGGCCCCAATGTGGCCGGTGCGCCCGGCGATGATGTCCAACACCGAAAGGCGTTGGGTAGTCATCCGGTATCCTTCGGAGCGTAGGCGAGCCACCGCTGATTCGTGTCCAGACATACGCCATCCATAGTTATTGCATAGAATTGCGGTAACGAATGATAGCATGAAATACGCCGGTGTCAATCATCTTGGCTGGCCAATTTTCTCAGGCGGCTCCCCGTCCGGGGAGCTGCCGATATAGGCGTCGCTTCGGGTTTTCCGCGTCACAGCGGCCCCCCATGTCCAGGGAACTGCGGACCGAGCAGCTGTGCAGGCAATGGACGGGCGGAGCGGCTCCCGATGCCCAGGGATCTGCCCGCAAAAGCCTTTCCGGATTGCATGTCGCCTGACCCGTTACCGCGAGCGTTCTATCTCTGTCTTCGCCAGCGTTCTATCTCTGTTGTCGCCAGCGTTCTTTTTCTGTCATCGCGAGCGAAGCGCGGCGAACCCGGTGACCGCAAGGGGCGGCCGTTCGGCTCCGCTCTCGTCGGTGGCGCGCGCCTTAGGGCCGGCGCGACCGCGGCGCTACCGCCCATCGGACGGCAAAACAAAACTGCCGCTCCCGCCAGCAGAGCGCGGGCGTCCCCGCAATAGAACGGGGCGGGTGATGAACCCGCCCCGAGGGTGGCTTGCTGGCCAGTGCACATCGCGCTGGCGACTTCCCGCCTGGCTAACTGCCCGCCGTCCGTGGGTCTTGTCCGGGTTGTAGGCTACGCGGCGCCAGCATCCGGACCGCTGGCGATGTGGAGCCGGCGGGTCTGCGCGGTCTCGGCGACGGGGACCGTTACCGTGAGGACGCCGTGCTCGAGCGCCACCGCGGCGGCGTCTAGGTTGAGGTCCGCCGGCAAACGGATGGCGCGGGCGAAGTTGCCCGACCGCCGTTCGCGCATGAGATATTCCTCGCCTTCCCTGGTGACCTCGGATGCGCGCGACGCCTTCACCGACAGGACGCGATCTGGGCTGATGGACACTTCGACGTCGTCGTTGCCAAACCCGGGCAAAGACGCCACCACGGTGAGGGTCTTGTCATCCCGGCGCACGTCCATGGGGATGGACCAGGATTCGTTGGCGCTTTCGACGCCATCGTCCAGGGGATCGCCCCAGCGGGCAGCCCACATGGGGTGTGCCATGACTCGATTGAAGTGGCGCATTTCACGGAACGGATCGAAACGCTGTATGGTGGTCATAATCGTCCTCCTGTAGGTTGGCCATCATTTGGCCTGAATTCAAGGTGGTCGCCATTGGTGGCTGACATTGGCTACTTTACTAACTTGATAGGATTCTGTCAACTATCAAAATTCCGACGCATCAAGATATTGACCAGATCGCCATCGCCATGTATGATAACAGCAGAATCAAAATCCGGTTTCGTGGAACGAGATGGCCGATTACTACGACATTTTGGGTGTGCCGCGCAACGCCGACGAGAAGGAAATTCGTCAGGCTTATCGCCGGCTGGCCCGGCAGCACCATCCCGACGTAAATTCCGGGGACGAGGCGTCCGCTGAGCGGTTCAAGACCATCAACGCGGCGTACGAAGCGCTGTCGGATCCGGAAAAGCGGGCCAAATACGACCGCTATGGCGAACGGTGGGAACACGCCGATCAGTTCGAGCAAAACGGCGGCGCCGACTTTTCACAGTTCTTCAGCGGTGGCGATTTCGGCGGAGGCCGGCGTGGATTCACCTTTTCCACCGGCGGCGGGTCCATGTCCGACCTTTTCGAAGGCCTGGGCGGATTCGCCGGTTTCGGCGGCGTGGGTGGACGAACCCGGCCGCGGCCGGCGGACATTCCAGTGGAAATCACGCTGGAAGAGGCCGACGCCGGCTCCACCCGGCGAGTGAACTTGCCCGACGGCCGGCGGCTGGAGGTCGTGATCCCGGCGGGCATCGCGGACGGCGGCAAGGTGCACGTCGCCGCCGGCAGCGAGTCGGGCGGCGAGTTCAACCTGGTGGTCTCGACGCTGCCCCACCGACGGTTCGAGCGGCAAGGTTCCGACCTGCATACCAACTTGGACGTACCGCTGCTCGACGCGGTGCTGGGTGGAACGGTTCAGGTGCAGACCTTGCGCGGTCGCGTCGAGCTCACGCTGCCGCCCGAGACCCAGAACGGCCGCCGGTTCCGGCTGGCGGGACAGGGAATCGCCCGGCTGAATGAACCCGAGCGCCGAGGGGATCTCTACGCCACCGTCAACGTGCTGCTGCCTTCGAACCTCACCGACGAACAGCGCGGCCTCTTTGAGGGCCTACGCGCAATGGAGTCTGGACACGCATCGTCCGGAGAGGAGTAGGTCATCATTACGCACAACGATGATTTCACCACCGAACCCTGTTTCGTCATCAGCGTCGCGGCCCGCATGGTGGGCCTCCATGCCCAGACGCTGCGTTACTACGAACGGGTGGGGCTAGTGATGCCGTCCCGCTCGGGTGGGCGGCAAAGGCTCTACTCCATGGCGGACGTGGAGCGGCTCCGGCGCATCAAGGTTTTTACGGACGAATTGGGCGTGAACCTGGCCGGAGCGGAGGTGGCCCTGAAACTGGTTGACCGGGTTCGAGAGCTGGAGGCCCAAGTGGAATCCCTGACCAACGAAGTATCACGGTTGAGGGCTGCGGGTCGCTAACGTCTTTCACCATCTGATTTGACCCATCATCTTTAACTCATCATCGGCGTCTCCGCAACCCGCGGGAGCGCCCCAACCCAATCCCCGCCCTTCCGACACGAAGAGGCTACGGAGGTGAGCGAATATGGTATTGAGCGCGGAAAAATTCACCCGCCAGGCGCAGGAAGCGTTGCAACATTCACAGGAGCTATTGAGGAACTACCGGCATACGCAGTGGGACGTTGAACACGTGCTGCTGGCTTTGGTCGCCCTGGAAGACGGGCTGCCGGTTCGTATCCTCCGGGAGTTGGGAGTCGAACCTGAACTCCTGAAGAGCCGGCTGCACCAATCGTTGGAAGGCATGCCGAAAACAGTGTCGGATTCTGCGCAGGTGTTCATCACGCCCCGGTTGCAGCGTATGCTCCAGGCCTCGGAAGAAGAGGCCCAGCGACTGCGCGACCAGTTCATCAGCGTGGAGCACCTGCTGGTCGCCTCCGCGCGGGAGAACTCCGGCGATTCCTCCCGCATGTTTCAGGACCTGGGCATCAACCAAGAAATGGTGTACCAGGCCATGCAGAAGCTGCGCGGCTCGCACCGGGTGGATGACCCCAACGCCGAGCAGCGTTACCGGTCGCTGGAGAAGTACAGCGTTGACCTGACCGAACTGGCGCGGATCGGCAAACTGGACCCAGTGGTGGGCCGCGAACAGGAAATCCGGCAGGTGATGCAAACGCTAACCCGGCGCTCCAAGAACAACCCGGTGTTGATTGGCGAAGCCGGCGTGGGCAAGACCGCCATTGCCGAGGGCCTGGCCAGCAAGATCATCTGCGACGACGTGCCAGATTCGCTGCGCGATAAGCGGGTGATGGCCCTGGACATGGGCCGCCTGGTCGCCGGCGCCAAGTTCCGCGGCGAATTCGAGGAACGTCTGAAGTCGGTGATCGATGAAGTGACTTCGTCCAACGGCGAGGTGATCATGTTCTTGGACGAAATGCACACGCTGGTTGGCGCCGGGGCCGGCGAAGGCGGGTTGGACGCCAGCAACATGCTGAAACCAGCGCTCGCCAGGGGAGAACTCCAGGCCATTGGTTCCACCACCCTGGACGAATATCGGAAGCACATCGAGCGGGACCCCGCGCTGGCCCGTCGGTTCCAGCCGGTGTACGTGGATGAACCCGACGCGGAACAGGCGCGGTCAATTCTGCAAGCGCTGAAGCCTCGCTACGAAGCGCATCACAAGGTGGCCATCACCGACGAAGCTATCGACGCGGCGGTGCGGCTGAGCGACCGGTACATTACCGACCGCAAGCTGCCGGACAAGGCCATTGACTTCATGGACGAAGCGGCCAGCAAGGTGCGGATCGACGCCGGGATGCTGCCGCTGACCTTGCAGGAGATGGAAAACCGCCGGCGGGAGCTATTGGATCTGGAAGAACGGGCCAACCAGATGTTGGACTACGAGCGTTCAGCTCAGCTACGCACGGAGCGGTTGCGGCTGGAAGAGCAGTTGGGCGAAGAACGCGACTCATTGGAGAATAGCGCCCGCGAGCCTAGCGCCGGTGAGCCTAGTGTGGGGGAGCACGCTACCGGGGGGCATACCAACAGCCCGGATCTGGTGGTGAATGAAACGGACATCGCCGAGTTGGTGTCCAACTGGACCGGCATCCCGGTGGGTCAGTTGATGGCAGGCGAGGCTGAGCGGCTGCTGCAGATGGAGGAGCATCTGCACAAGCGCATCATCGGTCAGGACGAAGCCGTCAACGCGGTGGCGGACACCATCCGGCGCGCCCGCTCCGGCCTCAACGATCCCAAACGGCCCTACGGCAGCTTCATTTTCTTGGGACCCACCGGCGTGGGCAAGACAGAGCTGAGCCGGGCCCTGGCTGAATTCCTGTTCACCGACGAAGACAGCATGGTTCGCCTGGACATGTCGGAGTACGGCGAGCGGCACACCGTGTCGCGGCTGATCGGCGCGCCTCCCGGTTATGTGGGCTACGACGACGCCGGGCAGTTGACCGAAGCGGTGCGGCGCCGGCCTCACCGAGTGATCTTGTTCGACGAAATCGAAAAAGCGCACCCCGACGTGTTCAACCTGCTGCTCCAAATCCTTGAGGATGGCCGGCTGACCGACGGCCAGGGGCGCACTGTGGATTTCCGCAATACGGTGGTCATAATGACCAGCAACCTGGGCACGAGCGAATTGTCTAATCGGTCCGTCGGGTTCAGCCCCGGTCAGGGTCTGGAAGCGGGCGCTGGCAAGGTGACGCCGGAATTGTCCCGGTCGGTTCACGAAGCCCTGCGGCGTGCCTTCCGCCCCGAATTGCTGAACCGCATCGACGAGACGATTGTGTTCCATCCCTTGAGCCGGGAGCAGATCGGTGGGATCGTGGGTCTGTTGGTTGCGCAAGTCCAGGAACGTTTGGCGGCCCGCAACATCACCTGTGAACTGAGCGAAGCCGGTTGTGATTGGTTGGTCAACGCGGGTTTCGACGTGAGCTATGGCGCGCGTCCCCTGCGCCGCGCCATCCAGCGTCATCTGGAGAATCCGCTATCCCGGGGCGTGCTGGCTGGGGAATTCGCGGACGGCGACCACGTGATCGCTGACGTGAACCAAGCTGGCGATGGATTGGATCTGAAGGTGGCTCCGCTGGCGGTGGCGGCGGAGCGCGAGCTGGCCGGGGTCGCCTGACCCACAGCGCAACGGGGGGCGGACGCGCTTCGCCCCCCTTTCCCATTGCCGAGCTGACCGGACGGTTATGGTGGAAAGACTGTGTCCATCAGGGCCGTTCTCTTCGATGTCTTGGGTCGCTAATCGCGTGTGTTTCATAAGGGACGCCTGCAATCCAAGCGTCAATTTCGGACGTTACTGGCGGCTCCATGGATTCGCTGGCGTAGCGCAGGCAAGCGCGCACGTCATCTGAGGACAGCTGCCGATAACCCTTCAGGATCTCCTCCTCGCTGGAGCCAGCGGACATGAGATCCAGGATGAACGACACGGCCAATCGAGTCCCCTTGACCCGAGGTCGGCCGCCTAGCACGCCGGGGGTGCACACGATACGTTCTTGCCAATCCATAGTCCCATAACCGTCCAACAATTTGAAACTCAAGCCCATTATGGCGCATGGGCGCGGTTGTTAGTTCAGCACCAAGATCACGGCGGCCACGATCACCCAGGATATTATTGCAACCCACATCGGCTTGTCCCGAAGCATCAAGATTTCGGGGGACTCAGCGTCCTCGCTGGTATTGAGCAGGTACAAGTACCGGAAGAGGCCAAAGATCACCGGCAGCACGGTGAGCAGCATGGTGTTGTTGTCTGGCAGGTTGTTAGACTCCACGGCGTACAGGGCGTAGCTGACCAACGCCGCCGTCGCCGACAGGACCAGCAGCTGACCGCCCACCGGCTGGGCGTAATGGCGCAGGGTTGAACGTTGGGCGGCAGAGTCTGGGCCGGCGAGGCGCGCTTCGGCGTAGCGCCGGCCGATGACCAAGAACAGCGCGCCGGCCGCCGTGACCGCGTAGAGCCAGGGGGAAGGCGTGGCTCCAACGGCCACCGCTCCGGCCACGGCGCGCAGCACGTATCCCGACGCCACCAGCATCACGTCCACCAGCGCCACCGACTTCAGGCCCAACGAGTAGCCGAGGTTCAACACCAGATAGACAACTCCGATGATCGCCAGTGTGCTAAACGGGGGGTCCGATATCACGTACAGTCCCAAAATCCCTGCAACCAGCAGCGCCGCACAGGCCGCCGCCGCCAGCAGGAGCGGAACCGCCCCGGAGGCGATGGGCCGGAAACGTTTTGTGGGATGCTGACGGTCGGCGTCACGGTCGAAGACATCGTTGAGGATGTACACCGCTGACGAGAGGGCGCAGAAGGCGGCGAACAGTATGATCAGGTCGGGTGCGTAGGGCAGAAGCGAGGTCGGGTCGTCGGCGGACCATACCAAGTCCACCGCGAACAGCAGCGGCAGAAACACCAGTAGGTTCTTCACCCACTGCCGCAGCCGGGCCGTTATGAGGAGACCCACCAGGGCGGTCATGGGCCGACCCCGGCCGCTTCGTTCTGGGCATCTGAACCAAACGCGACAGAATCTGGCGCCGCAGCATCTGGCGTATCTGAACTCGGCGCATCTGAACTCGGCGCATCGGGGTTCGGCGCATCGGGGTTCGGCGCATCGGCGCCCGACGAGTTGGCGCTCATGCGGCTGATCCACAACCACGCCAGCAACCCGATAGCGACTGCGAACCACAGGGTCGCCAGCCGGGTCAACAGGGTGGCCAGCGCCGCCGCTGGCGCGGAGACATCGGCTTGACGCAGCAGCGCCACCATGCTGCCCTCAAAACCCGCCAGTCCGCCGGGCAACGCGGTTGCCGCGCCCACCAACGCCGCCGCCGCCGAAATCGGTATCGCCGCCAAGGGCGAGACCCACTCGCCGATACCGACGATGATGATCCACAACGCCAGTCCTTCCGCGGCCCAGGCCAGACCGCCCAGGATCACCGCGATGGTCAGCAGGCCGGGCGACATCAGCCGCCGGAGACCGTCCTGCGATTCGGCCAGCGGTTCCCGCCAGCGTCGCAGGATCGGCAGCCGCAGCGCCAGGGCGCCGAACCGGGAGGCGGCCAGGATTCCGGCGACGATCGCCGCCGCCAAGAATCCGCCGACCACCACGGCCAGGATCGGCGGCAGGAGCAGTACGCCGGCGCATCCCAGAATGCCGACGGAAATCACGTCGGTCAGGCGCTCCATTACCACGGCGGGCGCTGAGGCCGAAATCGGTATCCCGGCGCGGCGGCTCAACCAAACGCTCTTCAGCAATTCCCCGGCTTTCCCGGGGGTGATGGACAGGGCCAGCCCGGCGGTGAATACGATTCCGCTCACCTGCAGCGATACGTTGATGTCCAAAGCCTTGAGGTAGATGACCCACCGCAGATAGCGCAGCGCGTAGTTGACGAGGGCCAGGCCGAGGGCGGCCGCCAACCCCGCGTAGGGCGAGGGCGAGGTGGCCAACAGGCTGGCGACTTCCCGCGCGTCGCCATAGGCCAGGAGCCCGGCCGCAGCCGCCACGGTGAGCAGGATCAGGAACAGCCAGTGGCGCCGGTTCAATTCGCCGTCGCTCCCTGAGGGTCAGCGCGCATGACCTGACTGCGCTTGGTTGGAGTCCACGCGTGAAGAGTTCAAATGGGCTGGCTCTCCGGCGGACAGCAGACAGATCTGGGCGCCCAGATAGCCGGCTCCGAAACCGTTGTCGATGTTGACCACCCCGACGCCGGGCGCGCAGGCGTTCACCATGCCCAGCAACGCGGCGAGACCCTCGAAGCTGGCGCCATAGCCGACGCTGGTGGGCACCGCGATGACGGGAGCCGATACGAGGCCGGAAACCACGCTGGTGAGCGCCGCTTCCATGCCGGCGACCACGATGATAACCCTGGCCCGCTGCAATCGCTCCAGGTGGTCCAAAAGGCGGTGCAGCCCGGCCACGCCAACGTCGTTGAGCCGTTCGGCGCGGCAGCCCATGAGCTCGGCGGTGACGGCGGCCTCCTCGGCCACGGGCAGGTCGGCGGTGCCGGCGGCGACGATGAGCAATCCGGCGTCTTGTGGCGATGCCGGGGAATCGGCGGGCGCCACGATGCAGCCGGCCAGCGGTCGGTACTCCGCGGACGGGAGCGCCGCCGAAACCGCCTGGTAAGCCTCCGGGGATGCCCGGGTGACCAGCACGGGATGGCCGCGTCCGGCCAATGCCGGCACGATGCCGGCGATCTGCGCCGGGGTCTTGCCGGCGCCCAGCACTACTTCGGGCCAGCCAGTGCGCAGCGGCCGGTGGTGGTCGAGCCGGGCATAATCCAGGTCCTGGTACGGCAGGTCCCGCAGAGCGACCGCGGCGTCGGCCACGGGAACGCTGCCATCGCGGACTCCCTCCAACAGTGCGAAGAGCGCAGCCAAATCCATGGATTACTCCGTTGCGGCGG
The DNA here is from genome assembly GCA_965221295.1 of Dehalococcoidia bacterium. GTDB lineage: Bacteria > Chloroflexota > Dehalococcoidia > Lucifugimonadales > UBA3495 > Bin87. Next base: position 1,227,418 of record OZ244879.1, read on the forward strand.
ACGCAGCAGGCGCAGTTGACTGCGTCTTGATCAGGCGGTAGAGACCACCCAAAGAGCTCATTCCGGCGACGTAGGTTGAAAATACCGCCACCGCGATCCAGGCCAGTATCAGGAATCGTCCCGAAATGGGCAGCGTCAGCGTCAATATGGCGGCGATGCCCGCGAGGATCAGTGCGGACGCCGCGCCGACGACGCAGCCAAACCGGACGGCCACTGCCAGCGGCGTGCGGTCTTCCACATCCACCGAGCGTATCCCGAAATAGGCGCCCAGGAAGGGTCCGAATGGCGCCAACAGCACCTGCGCCACAGGTATGACGGCGCACGCCAGCATCACGGCCAGAGCGGTGAGAACGCCTTTAGCCATGGCGGAGAAGACCGGGATTCATCGGAGGCGGGGATTCCATGGGCGCTACAAGTATAACGGGCGACGGGCGCCGTTGCATGGGGATTTCGGCATATAATTTGCGCGTTGAAACGAGCGTCCGTTTTGGGCGCGGGAGGAAGAGAGGAAATGTCTCAAGGCGAAGAATCAGCCGCGGCCAGACGCGATGGGCCGTTCGCGGAACTGTTGGGCATACGGCCGGGAGAATCGGCCGACGGCGTGGGCACGGCCTACATGACGGTCGCCGACCATCATCGCCAGGGCGCTGGGGCCGTGCAAGGAGGGATCCTGGTGGCCCTGGCCGATTACGCTTTTTTCCGCGCCTGCCAATCGACGCTGAAAGAAGGGGAACACGCCGTCACCATCGAGCTGAAGCTCAACTTCATTGCGCCGGCCAGGGAGGGCGAACTGACTGCCCGCAGCGCAATCAAAAGCCGCGGCGGGCGGATCATCGTGGGCGACATGGAGATATTCGGTCCCGAAAACCAGTTGATCGCCACCGGCGTTGGAACGTACATGACGGTTTACGACCGGAGGACCAATCCCAAAACCGGCTGACCACCGTACTCTGCCCGTTGCGCTCGATGCCGCCTGTCATTGCGAGCGAGGCGCGGCAATCTCATTGGACGCAACCGACGGCCGTTGACGCTTGTCCGGGCAGCCGTTCGCGGCGACGCAGGATCGCGGCATCCCGCGCTGTCATTGCCAGCCATGTCCTCACCAGCCACACCCTTTCGTCGTTCCCAGCGCCGGGCGGTAATGTCGTCGCCTGCAGCTGGCGGCCGTTGTGTCCCGCGCCTGGCGGCAGGTGGAGCCCACGGGAATTGCCGCGTCGCGGGCGTTCCGGTTGGCATTCCCTGCGACAGCGGTTATAATCGACCTTCAACGGAGGTGTCGTTTTGCGCATCCCCATGAGAGTGGATTACGGGGTTCGGGCATTGGTGGAGCTCGCCATGCGATACGGCGATGGCCCGGTGCAGACGGCGACGATTGCCTATCGCCAAGGCATCCCCGAATCGTACCTGGAACGCCTGATGTCCGCATTGAACAAGAGCGGGTTCGTGCACAGCCGGCGCGGGCCTCAAGGCGGTCATCTGCTGGCTCGCCCGCCGCAGCAGGTCAACCTGTACGAGGTTATGCGAGAACTGGACGGCAATTCATCGCCGCTGGACTGCCTTACGATTCCGACGGATTGCATGTTCGCCGACTCCTGCGCGCAGAAAGAGATTTGGCAAACGGTGGAGGATTCCATCCAGAAGGCGTTGGAAGGAACCACCCTGGCGCACTTGGCAGAACGCCAGAGCGCGCTGATCGGGGCCGCTGACGCGCTTGCTTGACAAACGATCCGGCCCGGCGATAAACTCGCCAGAAATGTTGCGAACGCCGATTTTTGATTTTACCTGCGCCTGTCCCAGCACATAGGGGACAGGCTGATTGCGAACGCAACAGGCCCGTGCCCGCGAGGATCCGCTCGGCGGATTGTAGAGCGGGTTTTTTCATGTAATCGCGACCGGGCGCCAGCGCCCAGTCCAATGGCCGACCAACCGACCTCAACCGCCGCTTGCGGAACCCAACCACCACGGAGGAACCACCAATGGTCCAGCCCCTTCGGTTGACCCCGGATCAGGTCAAACGCTACAGCCGCCATATCATCATGCAAGACGTGGGCAGCGCTGGCCAGCGAAGAATGATGGAATCAAGCGCGTTGATCATCGGGGCTGGCGGACTGGGTTCCCCGTCAGCGGTGTACCTGGCCCTGGCCGGAGTCGGAAAGCTGGGCATCGTGGATTTTGACGTCGTCGAGCTGTCCAACCTGCAGCGCCAAATCCTGCACCACACGCCCGACGTGGGTCGCCCCAAGGTGCAGTCGGCCAAGGACAACATTCAGTCCTACAATCCTGAAGTCAATGTGGTCCTGCACGAAACGTGGCTCACCTCCGAAAACGCCTTTGACATAATCAGTCAATACGACATCGTGATCAACGGCGCCGACAACTTCGCGACGCGCTACCTGGTCAACGACGCCTGTTACCTGCTGAACAAGCCGTTGATCGATGGCAGCATCCTGATTTTCGACGGGCAGGCCACTGTGTTTCTACCGGGTCAGGGTTGCTACCGATGTCTGTTCCCGGCGCCGCCGCCTCCGGGCATGGTGCCGAACTGTGCAGAGGCCGGGGTGCTCGGCGCGCTGACGGGCTTGGTCGGTTCCATTCAGGCTACGGAAGCGCTGAAGCACATCCTGGGCATCGGGGAGAGCCTTTCGTCCCGCCTCCTGGTGATCGACGCACTGAGCATGCAGTTCCGGGAAGTGAGGTTGCGTCGCAATCCGGATTGTCCGCTGTGCGGAGATCAGCCCACTGTCAAGGAGCTCATCGATTACGAAGTTTTCTGCGGTGTGGCCGAAACTCCGGAACCGCTTGCCGTTGGAGCTGGAGCCGTCTAACGCCGCCGTTCGACCCGTCGGAGCCGGTATGAGGACCAACTTCCCACGCCCAAGATTTTCGCTACTACTCCGGCGCCCACTACTCCGGCGCCACGGCCATCACATCCACCGCCATAGCCATTGATGGGACGCTGCTAATGCTCACCAAGGCCACCTACAAAGGTTTGATTTCCACCATCGGCAACACGCCGTTGGTGGAATTGGACAACCTGAGCCCGAACCCCAACGTCCGGGTGTACGCCAAGCTGGAAGGGCAGAACCCCACGGGAAGCGTCAAGGATCGCATCGCGCTGAAGATGATTGAACGCGCGGAAGCGGACGGCGAGATCTCCGCCAGCCGAACCATTCTGGAGCCGACTTCCGGCAACACCGGAATATCCCTAGCGATGATCGGCCGTCTGAAGGGCTACAAGGTATCGGTGGTTATGCCAGAGAATGTCTCGGTGGAACGCACTCAATTGCTCCAGGCCTACGGCGCCGAGATCATATACTCTGATGGGACCTTGGGAACCAACGGCAGCGTGGTCGTCGCCCAGGAGATCGTGGAGAAAAACCCTCACGACTACCTGATGTTGTACCAATATGGGAACGACGGCAACCCGGAAGCGCACTACGAAGGCACCGGTCGGGAAATCGTCGAGGCGTTGCCGGACGTGGATGTCTTCGTGGCCGGTTTGGGAACCGGAGGCACGCTGATGGGCAACGCCCGTCGCCTTAAGGAGCACCGCAGCGACATCAAAATCATCGCGGTGGCGCCAGAGCCCGACGACTTCATCTCCGGCCTGCGTCGCCTTGAAGACGGTTTCATCCCGCCCATTTTGGACATCAATTTGTTGGACAACCGCCTCCTGGTCAACAGCTTCGATTCCTTCTACATGACCAAAGAACTCATGGACAAGGAGGGAATCTTTGCGGGCATCTCGTCCGGTTCGGTCATTGCGGGCGCGTTGAAGCATGCCGAGCGAATGGAGAGCGGAAATATAGTGTGTCTGCTGGCCGACGGAGGCTGGAAGTACCTGAGCAGCCAACTGTGGACCCGAGATTACGCAACGTTGGCTCAAGAGGCCCAGGGCAAGATTTGGTGGTGACGGGGCGCCGACGGGCGTTGCAACCCTAGCGTCTGGTTCCCCGTTCGTTGGGTTGGCGCTTGGGCCATTGGCGAAACGCCGGAACCGCGGCGTTCTCCATTTGGCGCCCATGCGTTAGGAAGTGGTTTTAGGGCCTGGGTTTGAGCGTCGCCAAGTGAGGTTCCGCGTCCACGGGCGCATTCGCGGTTGTGGCCACCAGCTGTGCATTGACCCGCCCACAAGGGCGGGGTTTTTTTGGTGGCAAGCGCGACGGCGCCGTTCGTTGCGATTGCAGCGCGCCGGTTTCATTGACAATGAACTTTGGCCCGTCGGCCGCTCCCGGATACGCGCCTCACGGTGGCCTGGGATTGCAGCGTCGCTGGGCCTCGCCATGGCAGAGGCATAGCGACGCGCGTGACGATAATTTGCAAAAGCCGGCTGCGCGTGAGCCATTTTGCCCTATTGACTTATCGCGGGCGGCAGATTTATTGTAGGCAGACCTTTCTCGATGCGGTCGGAATTCTGTGCGCTAACGCAATCGTCCTACGATATGACACAGCGACCGGCTCCAATTTTCGGAAATCGGAGGTACTGACATGCGGCGCCAACGACTCCCAATACCCAGGTTATTTGGATTGCCCCTGGTGGCGTTAGCCCTTTTGATGTTGGTGGGCTGCGCAACGGCTGAGGAATCGCCCAGCGCCGAACCAGCGGCGGCGACCGAAGCGCCAGCGGCCATGACGACCAGCGCCACCCCCGTGAGCGCCGGAGATTCGGCAGTCGGTACCGCCACACCAGAACCGACTGCGCCGCCGCAAACCACCGACGTGATGACGCCCAGAGGGACTTTGACCTTCGGGCTGCCCTTGGTCGCTCCGTTCCACGTGTTCCCGACGGTTACCGAGGGAGCGGGATATCACCACAACGGTTACACCACCGCCGAAACCCTGCTCTACATGAACGAACAAAAGGAAATTGTTCCCTGGTTGTTCAAGGAGTGGAGCGTTGCTCCGGACGGCGTCACCTGGACGTTCAAGCTGGTAGAAGACGCCCAATTCCACAAGGGATACGGGGAACTGGATGCGGATGGCGTGCTGTGGAGCCTGATGATCAGCGGCGGAGAGAGCTCCCGGGTGGCGTTCAACACCCACATCCGTAGGATCTGGGGCCTTGGCGGAGACGTCAAGGAAGGCACGGCCGTCACCGGCGTTATCGATGAAGGGCGAGCCAGGGCGATCGACAAGTACACCATCGAGTTGAACACGGGGACGCCGCAGTATGACACCCTGGGCCTGCTCGCTCGCCCCCACGTCAACATCATCAGCCAGAAGCAACTTGAGGAAGTGGGCGTGGACGAAGCGAGCCGCAACATCGCCGGGACCAGCCCATGGGAATTCCAGGAGCACCAGAGCGACCAGTTCACCCGATGGGCCGCGGTTGAAGACCACTGGCGCAAGACCCCCGAGTTTGCCGAACTCGTGTGGCTGCACATCCCGGAAGAGTCGACCCGAGTCGCCAACTTCCAGACCGGCAAGCTCACGGCAATGGAGATGAATCTGGACTCCATCAAGGCGGTGGAGGATGTGCCGGGCACGAGCTTCGTGAGGATCGCTGGCGGCAACGGCGTCAGCATGGCTTTCTACGGCAACTACTACGTGGGAGTGAACCCGGACGGCTCTCGCACTCCTGAACACATGGAAAGGGTGCCCGGTTTTGATCCTTCTCTGCCGTGGATCTCCGGCAACCCAGATCCCAATTCTGAGGAATGGCAGAACGCCGCCAAGGTGCGCCAGGCCTTGTCCATCGCCATTGACCGCCAGCTTATCGCGGATACGCTGCTGAGCGGCGAGGCAATCCCCGACTCCCTGCCGGCTTGGGCTTTCCACTTGGACAAGCTGCCGGCGGAATACCGACAGTGGGAATTCAACCCCGAAAAATCCAGGCAACTGCTCGCCGAGGCTGGTCATCCCGATGGATTTGAAATCACCCTCACGCCGCTGACCGGCTCGGATTACATTGAGGTGACTTCAGCCATCGCCCAGATGTGGGCCCAGATTGGCGTCAAGGCCAACCAGCAGAATCTGCCCTACAAGACATTCCGCCCAGGCATCGTCACCCGAACCTACAACCAGGCATACCAGCACACCCACGTGGCGGTTGATCCCCTGGATCGGTGGTCAACTGCCTTCAACCACGAAAGCGCCTGGAACTTCGGCATGGACCATCCGATCCTGACGGAGTTGATGAACCAAGCCCAGGGCACCGTTGACGACGCGGCGCGGTACAAGATCATGTCGGAGGCGGCCAGGTTCGTGTACGACAACGCGCTGAGTGTCGGTCTCTACGCCCAGAACCAGGTATTTGCCCTGAATGGGGACACGGAACCCTGGAACGATTACCTGAACTACGCCGAAACTCGGGACCTGACCGGGTTCGAGTACGCGCCAAACCGCATCCAGTAGGCCAGGAGGCGCCAAACCAAACCCAAAAGGCTCCGAGCGAAATCGGCATGACGACAACCATCCTCGCAATAGCTGGGCGCGCCGGGCTTGGAATGCTCCTGGCCCTCGTGCTCAGCTATGTGGGTGTTTGGATTGCATGGGGCCTGTACTATTTCTTTACCGATACGTCATCCAAACCGCTCCGTGATGCCATGTTCCTGGCGGGCGCAGGTATCGGAGCAGGTCTGGGCGCCTCAGCCGCGTGGTTGCGCATGGATGGCAACACGCCTCTCGCGTTGATGGTGGTTGGACCCGCAGGAATAGCCGGAGGCGTCGTTGGGTCCTGGGTGGGGTACGAACACTGGCTCAACCGAGAAATCGAGTGCTGCGCCGCTTCTTCCGTCAACGCCTTCTCTTACGCGGCGTTTGGCGCCACTGTAGCGGCAAACGCGGCGACTTTCCTGGTGGGCATTGGGCGAGAAATCACCAACTTGCGGCGATGAGTCCAATGTGGATGCGCCTGACAATTTGACGCTGGGACGTTGAAATGCAACGGTTTCTGATACGCCGATTCTTCCTGATGATCATCACGCTCTTTGCGGTGTCGATGATAATTTTCGTAATGGCGCGCGTGGGCGGAGACCCAAGATCGCTGCTCCTAGATGATCACGCCACCAAGGAACAATGGGAGCTGCTGGGAGAAGAGCTGGGACTGGACAAACCCCTCTATCACCAGTACGCGATCTTCATGTCCGGGGCGCTGCGCGGCGATTTCGGCGAGTCGATCAGCCAGCGCCGGCCGGTGATGGAAGTGGTCGCAGAAAAAATCCCAGCTACGCTGCAGCTTGGTGGAGCCGCCTTCCTGCTGGCGCTCGTCGTCGGGATCCCCCTGGGCGTCATGTCGGCGGTCATGCGGGGCAGTTTGCTGGACCAGGTCGGGCGGGCCGTAGCCCTGGTGGGACAGGCGGCGCCGTCTTTCTGGCTTGGCATCATGTTCATTTTCTTCTTCGCGGTGAACCTGGGGTTGGTTCCCCCGTCCGGCCGTCAGGACTGGAACAGCTTCATACTCCCAACCATCACCCTGGCGTGGGGCGGATTCCTGGCGGGTAGCCTGAGGTTGATGCGTTCAGCGATGCTGGATACGCTGGACTCGGAATACATCAAACTGGCCCGGGCCAAGGGCTTGCGGGCCAGGACCGTAATCTGGAAGCACGCGTTCCGCAACGCACTGATACCGCCACTGACCTTGGCCGGCGTGTCAATGCCCGCGATCCTAACTGGATCCATCACCACCGAGCTGGTTTTTGCCTGGCCGGGGATGGGCCAATTGGCGGTGCAGGCCCTTTGGTCATCGGACTACCCGCTGATCCAGGGCCTGACCATCATGTTCACCTTAGGTTATGTGCTCGTCGCGTTGATCGTCGACATACTCTACGCTTACATAGACCCGAGAATTCGATACTAGGAGCCAGCGTGGAGCGCCCGCCAGGGTTGATGTCTCACCCCCGGCGGTTCCGCGTCGCCGAAGACAGTCTGGAGAAGCCGAATGGCTGAAGCTACCATTTTGACCCCCAGCAGACCTCCCCTCGCCAGGTTTCTCCGGGCCATGGCGCGGTGGCGTCACCCAGTGCTGATTGTTCCGGTGATTGTGCTGACATCCGTGGTGGTGGCTGGCGTAACCGCGGACTGGATAACCCCGTATGATCCCAACGTGGGCGATCCAAACCACCGGCTGCAACCGGGGTTTTGGGGGTTCGAGCCAAGCCCGCCAGTGATCGTAACCAAAGAGGTGGTGGCGGTGATCAGCCCCACCGACATTCAGCTGCAGAAAACGCAGATTACCGAATTCAACGCCAGGCAAATCGACCCCAACGCGGTCATCGGCGACAAGGTTGACGTGGTGGTTCGGGAGGGCATCGATACGCTTTACTTGCTGGGCACCGACCATCTGGGGCGAGATTTGTTCACCCGCATCATTTATGGAGCGCGGATCTCCCTGGTGATGGCGGCTCTGACGTTGCTGGCGGGTGGAACCATGGGCACGGCGCTTGGCCTGACCGCCGGATGGTACGGCGGATGGATCGACGAAGCCGTAATGCGCGTGGTTGACATCATCCTCGCGCTTCCGCTGATCCTGGTGGCCCTGGTGTTGGTGGTGGCGCTCGGCCCATCCTTCCAACTCATCATCGTGATCATGGCGATCGCGATCTGGCCGTTATTCACGCGCGTCACACGGGGCGAGGTGCTGCGCGTCAAGAGCGCCGACTACATTGCGCTGGCCCGGGTGGCGGGCGCCGGAACCCTACGCATCATGCTGGTACACATTCTCCCGGGGATCGCCAATAGCGTGATTGTGGTGGCCACCTTGTTGGTGGGCGTGGTGATCCTGCTGGAGGCCGCCCTGAGCTTCCTGGGAGCCGGTGTGCCGCCACCGACGCCGGCGTGGGGTTCCATGCTGGCGGAAGGCAGGGACCGGATCGCCATCGCCTGGTGGATTTCAACGCTGCCGGGGTTGGCGATATTCCTGACGGTGCTGTCCCTTAACCTGTTCGGGGATTGGCTCAGGGACGCCCTCGACCCCAGGTTGCGGCAACTCGGCTAGCCATATCCGCGCCGGGATTCGCCCCACAGTAACCCTGACCTGCCACTCAATCGACGCGCCAGCTGAGTCTCCCGGCGCCGGCGCGCCGGCGAGCATTGAGCAGTTCCCAGGAGGCGCAATCCGTTCTCCGCAACGTAGAAGGGAGGCGGGTTCTCATGGAACCGTATCGCCTTCGCCCGAAAAGCGCTGGCGTCAATTGTGGTCGACGGGATGGCCGCGCTGCGCATTATCAGTCGGCTTGCGTGGGTCGGTGGCAAACCGGCAAGGCGTGAGCCAGCAACGCGAAGTGTCGGGGAACCGACTTGGGCAACGCCCGGAGCGTTTCCTGTGCTATCATGCCCGCGACGGCCATGCTTTCGCCGTCCGCGCGGCGCCCGAGTTCCGCATTGCATCCACAGTAGGAGGAAATCATGGCTGGAAACTACACCATCAGCGTCGGCACCGTTGGGGGCGGGCTCTCGGTGAGCCCGGACGGCGGCGAATCGTGGAACCGCATTCGCGACCCGCTGCCCAGCGAGTGCAACATACGCGCGCTGGCAGTTGATCCCAACCACAAAGGCCGCATTTACGCCGGCTCCGACAATGGCCTTTTCCGTTCCAATGACAACGGCTTCACCTGGCAGTACATCGAGTCCCCCATGGACGACCTGCAAATCTGGTCAGTGGGCATCGATCCTGATGACTCTGACACAGTGTTCGTGGGCGCCCGTCCCAACGCCTTCCGGTCCCGCGACGGCGGCAAGTCCTGGGACGCTCTGGATTTGGGGGTCCGAATGCCTTGCCCCATCGGCATACCGCGCACCACGAACATCATCGTTGACCCGCGCGACACCCGCACCATCTGGGCCGGCATCGAGGTGGACGGCGTGTATCGCAGCCTGGACGGCGGAGACAACTGGACCCGCCTGCCGGACCTGGGACCCGACCCATTCCACGGCGACATTCATGGCATGGCCCTGAAACCCGGGCCCAACGCCGCAATCTACTGCACCACGCCCTTTGGCATCTCCACCAGCAACGACGAGGGCGAGAGCTGGGAACTCCACGAATTCCCGCGCTTCCACGAAGCCGACACCCGCTCTTACTGCCGCGGCATGGTGATCAAACCCGGCGATCCCAACACCATGTTCGTCGGCAACGGCGACACCATCCCTGGGGTTACCGGCGCCATCCGACGCACCCAGGACGCCGGCGGTTCGTGGGACGCTCCGTCCCTATCGCATACGCCCAACTCGGTGGTGTACTGGTTCGCCGCCAGCCCCCACGTTAACGACGTGATGGTGGCCGCCAGCATCTACGGGTACGTGTACGTCAGTTCCGACGGCGGAAACAGCTGGGACAAGCTCCAAAAGGAGTTTGGCGAAATCCGTTCCTTGGCGCTGACTCCCAACGAATAGCTCCCATACGGATCATCCCGAACCAGACTGGCAATCCTCAACTGGTCGAAGGATGAAGCCCCTCTCCCACACTGAGAGAGGGGCTTTTTGCTACAATGCTGTTGACTAGCACGTACGGCAGGTAGGCGCCACATGACGACCACACGCAAGTTGATGACAGCGGAAGATCTGATGCTGCTGCCCGACCGCGGTTACCGGCAGGAGTTGGTGCGAGGAGAGTTGATCGAAATGCCACCGCCGGGTAAAGGACACGGCACAGTATCGCACAGGTTCGCTCTGGCCATTGGCAATTACGCTGACGCAAACGACTACGGCACGGTGGGGGACAATTACGGTTACAGGCTGGAATCCAACCCGGATACAGTGCGCGCTCCAGACTTGGCTTGGTTCGCTCCGGGACACCCTGCGGAACTCACAGACGGCTATCCCGAGCAGGCGCCGGACCTGGTGGTGGAGATCAAATCCCCCAGCGACACTCCAAGCATGGTTGCTGACCGCGCCCAGATGTGGCTGGATTTTGGGAGCAGGGAAGTGTGGTACGGGGATCCGGAACGCGCCTCGGTCACCCGCTATCGTCAAGGATCGGAACCGCAAGAGTTGGGAGAGGATGATATGCTGAGCGGTGGAGATTTGTTGCCGGGGTTCAGCGTCCAGGTGTGGCGGTTGTTCAGGCGTCGTCGCTGACCCCTGCAACTAAGCGCTACTTTCTCAAATTGGAGTCAATCAATGCCTACCTTCGATTCTGATGGGGTGCAAATCTTCTACCAGTCCTCGGGCGAGGGCTTCCCGCTGATTTGGAGCCACGAATTCGCTGGCTCCTACGAGAGCTGGGAACAACAGGTCCGCTACTTCAGCCACCGTTACCGGGTCATCACGTACAACGATCGCGGCTACCCGCCCTCCGACGTGCCCGCCGATCCGGAGCAGTATTCGCAGGACATCACGATTGAAGACTTGCGCCGCCTGATGGACCATTTGGAGCTCGACCAGGCGTTCATCGGCGGTTTGTCCATGGGCGGCAACGTGGCCCTGAACTTCGCACTGCGGTACCCCGAGCGTTGCCGGGCCATCATCGTGGCGTCCGCCGGCTCCGGCACCACGCATAACGAGGCGTTCCGCACCGGCGGCGAAGCCATGGCCGCTCGCCTGCTGGCCGAAGGGGTCCCGCCCGTGATGAAAGACTACGGCAGCGGACCGACCCGCGTGCAGCTCCGGCGCAAGGACCCGCGCGGCTACGAGGAGTTCATGCGGCTGCTGTTGGGACACAACGCCCGCGGCTCCGCCTACACATTCCGCGGCGTCCAGCTCAAGCGTCCCACCATCGACCAACTGATCCCGCAGATGAACGCGTTGCAGGTACCTACGCTCATCATGATCGGAGATGAAGATGACCCCTGCGTGGAACCGTCGATAATGATGAAAAGGCACATTCCCCGCAGCGGTCTAGCTGCGCTGCCTCAGTGCGGCCACGCCATTAATTTGGAGGAACCGGCTCTGTTCAACCAGTTGGTGTCAGATTTCCTGTCGGCCGTGGAAGCCGGCAAATGGGCAGATCATCCGCTGGGAGATACGCCCTACACCACCGGCTCCCGCTGATTGGCGGGTTAATCCATCCAGGGCTGGAGCGGTCAAGGCGGGGCGCCGCGGCGGTCTCGCAGCTTGCGCGGACGGCCGCGCATTGCGATCAACGGGATTGCCGCGCTGCGCTCGCAATGACAAAACCCACTGTCATCGCGAGGCGCGTAGAGACGCGGCGTTCTGGATGCGCGGGCGAACGGCCGCCAGGGCATGGGGGAGGAGCGCAAGCGTCGGCGCGTTGCGATCAACGGGATTGCCGCGCTGCGCTCGCAATGACCGAGGCGAGGGAACGTCGCGATCCATCGGCGTGTGCGAGTGCGATCTCCAAGCCCTTTCCCTGACGCATCGGACGGGTTGGCGCTTATCGGCCCCAGCCGGGCGGAATCACTTCGCGGAACTGTCGCATTGCTTCGATGTGCTGGTCAACCGCGCTCAACGGGCCACGCCGAGCCTCCGCCATCACGTGGGTACCACCCAGAGCCTGCCAGCCTTCAACCTCCGCCAGCCATTGCTCCGGCGATTTGCCCGGCATCCGAATGCGGCCGGCCAATCCAACGTCTTGTGGCTGACGACCCGCCTCTGCGATATAGGTCTGCATCTTGTCCAGCACGGCGCGGGCCGAATCCCCAGGAGGGAAGCTGGGGAACCAGCCGTCGCCCATGCGCGCAATGCGTCGCAGCACAACGTCCCTGGGAACCGGGCCTGCCGAACCGCCAGCGCCGAACCAGACCGGAATCGGACGCTGCACGGGCAGTGGCTTGATTCCCGCCGAGCGAACCGTGTGCCAACGGCCTTGGAAATCCACCACGTCCTGGGTCCACAACGCGCGCATCAGGTCGATTTGCTCCTCTGACCGGACGCCCCTGTTGCCGAAATCCTCGCCCAACGCTTCGAACTCCACGTGGTTCCAGCCAACGCCGACGCCCAGGGTCAGGCGCCCGCCGCTCAGCACGTCGATCTCGGCAGCCTGCTTGGCCACCAGCGCGGTTTGACGTTGGGGCAGAATTAGGATGCCGGTGATGAGCCGCACCCTCTCGGTGACGGCGGCGATGAACGCCAGCGTCGTCAGCGACTCGTGAATCACGCTGTGGTGGGTATAGTAACTGTCTCGCACGTGCGCGTGGTGGGACGGGTCGGCGCCCAGAACGTGATCGGCGATGAACAGGTAGTCGAACTCCATGCTCTCCACCGCTTGGGCGTAGTCGCGTATGGCCGATGGGTCGCGCCCGATCTCAGTCTGGGGGAAAATTGCGCCGACTTGCATGGATACCTCGCGTGATGCTGTAGTGTGTATTGGATGATTCAGCGCCGGTACTCGTCGCCGCAATCGCCAATAACCTGGTGGAGGTTGCTCGCCCCCGCCGACGCTGCGTCAATCGCCCTATAATCGTCCGTGTCCAGTCTAAAGCCGAATATGCGGGCATTCTCGGCGATGTGTTCGGCGACTCCAAGCCGGGCCCCGATGATCACTCCGGCCACCGTGGGCTGTTCCAGTATGTACCTGGACGCTACGTTGGCGATACTGACGCCGTGCTTGTCGGCGATGTCCCTAAGCGTTTCGAGCAGGCGTTGGAATAAGTCCCACCCGCCCCAGGCATCCACCATCTGCTTGTACTTGCGCAGGCTGGCTGTGTTCAGGGCGCGCGGACTGGGTTCCGGTTGGCTCAGGTAACGGTCGTTGAGGAGGCCGCCGCACAGAACGCCGTAGGGTAGCAGCCAGACGCGCTGTTCCTCGCAAACCTGTGTCATCTCAACCTCCGGCCGACGGTCGATCAGTGAGTACTGCACCTGGTTGGAGACCACCCGGATTCCGTGACCGGCGATCGCCCGCAGCCGTTGCGAATCGAAGTTGGTCAACGCCACGCGCCGCAGCTTGCCTTCGTCGCTCAGTTCGGCCAGGAATCGGAGAGCGTCCAGGTAACGGTCGTCCCCGTAGTCCCACCAGTGAAATTGCAGCAGGTCAAGCTGCTCAACACCCATGCGGCGCAACGAGATGTCCACGTTGCTCTCAACGATGCGTCGGGTCATCGGCCCGGGGCTGGGAACCCATTTGGTGAAGGCCTGGACGTGGGATGGAGCGTCAGCGCCCCGGGCGTTGGACAGCCGGCGCCGGAATTCACCAATGAAATCCTCGGCGGGTCCGTAATGGTCGGCCAGGTCCCAGGTGGTGAAACCGGCGTCGTGGTAAGCCAGCATGGCGTTCAGAGCCGCTTCGGGGTCGATGCGGCCGTGGGCGCCCGACACCTGCCACATGCCGTTGAGGACGCGGCAGATAGGCAGGTTTGCGACGAACCGCAAGCGGGCTTCTGGTGGGAGGATCATGGCGGCGCAGATGCTCCGGCGGCAACTTCAGCAATAGCGTCCAGTACAGAGATCACTTCGGGATCGATTTCCTCTGGCTCGATGTAATTCACCAAGAAGTGATAGTCAGACTTGGATGCAATGCTGGAAGTGTCGGTTTTCAAAAAGGCCCAGACAACGGCCCAAAATCCTCAGAAGGCTTGGCGCCGGCATCCTATGGTGATCCTCGCCCCTGCGATTGCGTTGCGTTTCTGATTCAGCGATCAAGGTTTCCATACGTAGCGATGCCAACACCTGCAGTTCTCTAGTCGTCACTTGCGGGTTCGTCTCTCGGGCGGGCGGTCGTTTACGCGTTGCTTGAAATTCCGTAGTGTGAGCTTGGTCAGCATTGGTGGCAGCGCTGGTTGGTGGTTCCCCGATTGTAACACTCCTATCACGTACCCATTAGTCGCTGTGGTACGATGGCGGCGCGTTGTACCGGATCAATCCCGTTTGCCGGAGGCTTCCCCGTGACCAATCAGCAACCCATCAGCATCGGACTCATTGGCGCCAACATTCACCAAGGTTGGTCGCCTCGCGCCCATCTGCCGGCGCTTGCCGCGCACCCTGACTTTGAACTCGCTGCAGTCTGCACCACCCGCCGGGAGTCCGCCGAAGAGGCCAAAGCGGCGTTCAACGCCGGCAGCGCTTGGGACGACTACAACCGGATGTTGTCCAGCGCCGACGTCGAAGCCGCCACCATCTCCCTGCGCGTGCCCAGCCACTACGAACCGACCATGGCCGCCCTGCGCGCCGGCAAGCACACCTTCACTGAGTGGCCACTGGGTCGCACCACCGCCGAAGCCATTGAGATGGCTGATCTGGCGCGCCAACAGGGAGTCAAAACAGTGGTTGGATTGCAGGCCCGGGCCAACCCTGCCATGGCGCATCTGAAGAATCTCGTCGCCGACGGCTACGTGGGACGCGTCATGACGTGCCACGTGCGCCTGATCCGCGAAGGCGTACTGTCCCGCGACTCCAGCCGCACCTGGCAGCGGGATAACGAACTTGGAGCGCATACTCTGACGATTGCGTGCGGCCATACTATCGACGCTTTGTGCAGCGTCGTGGGCGAGTTCTCCGACGTTTCAACCGTCGTCAGCACCCAGGCCACCACCTGGCGCGAGACGGACACTGGGAAGGACCTGCCGGTTACGTCGCCTGACAATATCCTGGTCAGCGGCAGCCTACAGGGCGGTGGCGTCGCCTCGGTGCAGATTGGCAGCGCTCCTTGGGCCGGCAGCGGCTATCGCATGGAAATCTACGGAGAGGAAGGAACGCTGGTCGCGCTGTCGGTGGACTCGCCCCAACTGCAGCAGGTTAGCATCAGTGGCGCCCGGGGCGGGAGCAACGAGTTGCAGGACTTGACGCCGGCTGAGGAACTGCACCTAGCCCCGGAGATCCCCGGTGGCGCCGCATATAACGTAGGCCAGTTGTACAGCCGTTTCGCCGCGTCCATCCGTGGGCAGGCGTCCGGCGACACCCTGCCGGACTTCGACCACGCGGTGACGCTGCATCGCCTCATCGACGCCATCCGCGCGTCCAGCGACGAAGGAAGGCGGGTGGCCGTGGCGTAGCGCCAGGGAACCATGAAACCGAGATATTGCGCCAGCGGCATTAGGTTTGCCGAACGCCGGCGTTACAGCGTGGAACTATCGCGGGGCGCTTGCCGGTTCGCGTGGAATTCGAGGGGTGATGGCGATGAGGCAATCCCGCGTCTACGCGAACGGGCGCCAGGGGCAGAGTCCGAACGGCATCGGGGGCGTTTAGCGAGATAGGCTCGCTACACCCGCAACTGCAGACCGCGAGTGGTTCGGAGCGCGCGGGTTGGCTACGTTGCGCATAGAATGGCGAAGCTGAATCTGGCCGTTTTCGCGCAAGAGGAACTACTGTCGCTCCAAAACGTAACGTTCGCGATGAGCCAATCGCTCTTCGGCGGTGGCGTCCCAGTCATCCCGCAGCGCTTCCATCAAGATGAAATCGTGGGACATCCGACGGACGTGCCGCACTGGATTGAAGCCGGAGCGTTCGAAGCACTTCTGGGCGCGGTGGTTCCATTCTAACGTATGCAGGTAGACACGCTTGAGTCGCATGTCGTCAAACATGTGCTGTAGCAGAGTCACCACAGCGTCAAATCCGTAGCCGCCGCTCCAGTAATCCTTATCGCCGATTACGATGCCCAATTCGGCGGTTTTAGCCAGGCTGTCCAGGTCGTAGTACATGCAATTACCGATGTACCTGCCATCGTCCGTTTCGATACCGAAATGATGCGAGCCTGGCGTAGGCCAACGGATTTGGTCCTCGAAGATCTTTAGGTAGCGGTCGAACTTCATGGTGAGCGGGTAGGCGGCATCCAGCCGGGCGATTTCGGGATCGCTGCGCCAGATATAGTCCTTCTCGGCGTCCTCCATGCGCTTACCTCGGAGCAAGACGCGAACCCCCCGCAGAGCCAGATCCTGCTTGTTCATCGGGCGCCGCTCTCCGGATACGCGTCAATGAGCGAACGGGCCGCTTCCAGCACGTTGCGCTCGTTGTCGTATTCCAGCGCTTCTAAGGCCTGCTCGTAGCTGAGCCATTCGACCACATCGAACTCGGCGTCATGATCCGCCGTGTCGCCGCCCCGGGGTTCCATGAGATAGAAGTAAACCGTTTTGTCGTAACGGACGCCATCATCATGTCCCACGAAGAAGTACCGAATACTCGTTATGGGGGCCACGACGTTCACCAGCACCCCGGTTTCTTCCTGCACCTCGCGGCAGGCGGTCTCTTCGACGGATTCACCTCGTTCCGGGGTTCCCTTGGGCAATCTCCAAGTGAGCGGCGCGGAGTCGTAAGGGAGTCCGGGTTTGGCCCGGGCGCATAGCAGCGTTTCAATGGAATCGTGGCGCTTTCGGAAGACCAAACCACCGGCTGAAATAACCTTGACGCCTGACCCAGTATCGGGCCCGCCGCATCCCGCTGATGACATCATCGCCCCAACGCCGGCGCAATCGCTGACGGAGCCGAGGTCGTCGTGGACTGGCAACGTTGAATCTTCCATGTCAAGCTGAAAACCGATGGGAATGCGGTAATTGTAGCCATCGGAAGGGAATGGGTCAAACTGAATGGTCACCGCCGCCCTCGCGCATCTTAGCTTCCAGTTCCCGGATGCGAGCCTCGGCGGCGTCGGCGCGTTGGCGTTCGGTGGCTACTTGGGCTTCGGCGAAGGCGGCGCGCTGGCGTTCTTCTGACAGGTTGTTTAGCCATGCTCCGGTTTCAGGATTGAAGAAACGCAAGCGTCCCTCGTCCCAACACAGATCTAAGCCCAAGGCTGGGCTGTGGCTTCGGATGAGCCCGTTGGGTTCTTCGCGGGCGGGCAGCTCCTGGTATTCTCCGTTCACCAACTGCTCGCCCACCAAGGGACGGGCGTAGAACTGGCCGCCTGTGGAATCGTAGCGCCAGTACTCGCCAACGCCCAGGTCAGCATACAGGCGTCGCTTGAAGGTTTCGTCCCTTTGGGCCGTGCTGTCGGAGGCGATTTCCAGCGCGAAGTCGGGCGCTTTGCCCACCCGCCAGGTCAGGTACGAATTCTGTCGGATGATCGCGTTCACATCCACTCCGAAGGAAACGTAGCAGTCGGGGGACACGGATCGTCGCGGGTTGTTCATTTCGTAGTAGATAAACGTTTTGCCGCTCACTGCGGTGTGAGGCTGGTCGCTGAAGTGCGCCTCCAGGGTCGAAAAGACCTCCACAAAGAGCGGCCCCTGAAAATATCCGTCGGGCAATGGCATACCGTCCGTTTCGGGATAGTGAATCGTCAAGTCGTCGTCGGGATGACGAACCGGCTTGAGGGGGCTGAGTTTCGTTTTGGCAACCATG
This sequence comes from Dehalococcoidia bacterium, assembly GCA_965221295.1. GTDB lineage: Bacteria > Chloroflexota > Dehalococcoidia > Lucifugimonadales > UBA3495 > Bin87. The sequence continues at coordinate 1,245,526 of OZ244879.1, forward strand.
TTGGTCACTCCGCACTTCAGTGGGGCGGATACTCGCTGAGAAATTCACCCGCCGCCAATGGCCGGCACGAAGTGGATTTCGGAAGTTTCGTCAACGCGCTGCAAGAGGCCCATGCGCGCCACTTCTCCATCCACGTCCACGGCTAGGTTGGGGCGGATGTCGCCGTCTTCCAGCAGGCGGTTGGCGATTCCGGGAAACATCGCATCCAGCCCTTCGATGGCTTGACGCACGTTACGCGCTTCCACCTCCACCTCTTTCACGCCACCGGTGGCGGCTTGCAGCATCGTGGGGACAAATACCTTTGCCATGGCGCGCCTCCTACAATGGGACTACCAACCATATCATAAGGCAAAACGCGCCGGAGATGTTGCATGGACCAGCAAGCAAATCATGACCGGCAGGCCGCCAAGCCGCGCTCGTCGTCGAAGATACCTTGGGCCCGCTGCAACTCCCGCACGTAGCAGGTGATGCGCTCGATGTCGTCATCCGAGACGCCTGGCGCCGGGGGCATGTTGCCAAACTGCCAATGGTGCGCCTGCACCCCCTGACGCACGGCATTGTAGAAGGCGAAGTCCTGGTGGTGGCCGGGCTCGTAGATCTGGTGCACCAAGGGCGGGCCCAGGTTCGTGCCCCCGCCGGCGTTGGCGCCGTGGCAAATGGCGCAGTTCGCGTTGAACGCGGCCTCGCCGGCTTGCGCCTTCTGGGACAGGCTGGGATCCGCAACGACCGCAGAACCGCCGGCGTCGCTGGAGCCTGGCGGATACTGGCTCGAATCCTCAACGCCGCAGCCGGCGACGAATAGCATGGCAACCAAGGCGGCAACGCAGAACGCCGCGCGACGGCCCATTTTGAGTATCCTCAAGATTTATTCCCCGCCTGTTCAGATTGCAGCCGACTCCGGAAGCGCAGCTACTGCACGATCGGCTCGCTAGTTGGTCAGAGGCGCAGCAAGTTCGTTGGCGTCAGCCGTCCCGCCACGGGGTCGACGGCAAGGGCAGCTTCCTCCAGGGAGACGACGCCCAAGAGACTGGGTTCGTTGGCTTCGGCAAAGATGACCGGCGTGGGAAATTCCAATCCCTCGAGCCTGATGGTGGTTCGTCCGACGTCAACTGGAACGATTCTGCCATCGGCCGTCTCGGAGGGCAGAGACCGTTCGACCGGTACGCCCAGGTGCTGCAATAATGCTTTGGGTACCGCCGTGTAGGTCGACCCGGTGTCCACGACGACCTCTATCTCCTCGAACGACCGCCCTTGAGGGTCGCCCACTCCGATGGTTACGAATACCGTGCCCAATGCGTTTCTCCTGACGGCATGAGTGTTGGTTGCGTCTGACGGCGGTGAATCGATCAAAATTGTGGCCCCGTGACGCGCGCTGCGTCAAGGGGCCACGAGGGCTCGGCTATGGGGGCACAATGCGTTCTCGTACCCGTCATCGCCTTACATTAAGTCCGAGGGCGCCAAACCTTGGCCGCCTTTTGACTCCTGTTCGATACGCTTGCGGCGGTCGGAGAGAATTTCTTTTCCGTTGACGTCGTCATCGTATGTCCAGTGGGTGAATCCGTTTATTCCAACGGATTTTTCCTTCCCAAGGGCGAACGCCGCCGCCAAAGATGGCGACAATTTCTCCCCGTTGAAACTTACGGATTTCCGCCCCGTCTGTCCGATGACTCTGCATTGAATGTTGGCGTCGCTGTTGAGGACTAAGCGTGAGCCGTTGCCGATGCCCAGCATCTTGAAATCGGTTTTCATTGCCCGTTGTCTATTGAACATATGATCTCCTAAAATCTTATCGTATTCCAACATTTGGCCTGAATTCACAAAATCGTCAACGCATTATCGCCCACCTCCAAAAAAAGTAGTCCTACCTTAGCACTTTAATTTAGCGTTGTCAAGGCATTTCCAGGCCAATTTCAACGATATTTTGTCGGGCGGCGGGTTTGAGCCCGCCACCCGGTCCGTTATTTCGATATGCGAAACGTCCCTACCCGCCGTTCCAGTCGGCCTCGAGGACGCTGCCGGGGGTGATGGGTAGCGCCGTCATGCGCTTGCCGGTGGCCTGCTCCACCGCGTTGGCGATGGCGGCCAGCGGCGGCACGATGGGCACCTCGCCCACGCCGCGCACTCCGTAGGGATGCCCGGGGTTGGCGACCTCCACGATCACGGTGTCGATCATGGGCAGGTCCAGTGACGTGGGCATCCGGTAGTCCAGGAAGCTGGAGTTCATCATCTGGCCGTTGTCGCCGAAGTAATATTCCTCGTTGAGCGCCCAGCCGATGCCCTGCACGGCGCCGCCCTGAATCTGACCCTCCACGTAGCTGGGGTGCACCGCCTTGCCGGCGTCTTGGATGGCCGTGTAGCGCAGGATTGCGGTCTTGCCCGTATCGGGGTCAACCTCCACGTCTACCACGTGCACGCCGAAGGAGTTGCCCTCGCCGGTGGGGTCCAGGCTGGCGGTGCCGGTGATGCCGCCGCCGGTGGTGTAGAGCTGGCGGGCCAGATCCTTGAAGGTGAAGCTCAATTCCTCTGACTTGTGGCGGATGACGCCGGAGTCGTACTCGACCTCTTCGACCGGAACGTCCCATATTGACGCGGCTCGCTCCAACATCTGGGTCTTCACGTCCTCGGCGGCCAGGATGGCGGCCCAGCCGGTGGCGAAGGTGGTGCGGCTGCCGCCGGTGACCATGGTGTAACCAATGGAGTCGGTGTCCACCACCTGGGGTTTGATGTCCTCGTAGGCGATGCCGAGGGTCTCTGCGGCCTGCTGCGCGATGGACGCCCGCGAGCCGCCGATGTCCACCGAGCCCTCGATCAGGTTCACGGTGCCGTCGGGGTTGACCGTCATGTTGACGCTGGAGTGAAAGCCGCGGTTCATCCAGAAGCCGGCGGCCACGCCGCGACCTCGGTTGGGGCCTTCCAACGGCGCTCGGTAATGATCATGGTTGCGCGCCGCTTCCAAGCATTCCACCAGGCCGATCTTTTGGAACACCGGCCCTTCCACCTTGCGGGAACCTTCCTTGACGGCGTTGTTCAGGCGGAATTCCACTGGATCCAGACCCAGCTTCTGGCAGAGTTCGTCCACCACCTGCTCCACTCCGAAGGCCGCTTGCGGGGAACCGGGAGCGCGGTAGGCGGCGGTCTTGGGCTTGTTCACCACCACGTCGTATCCTTCGACCGCGGCGTTTTCCAGTTCGTAGCAGGCGAAGGCGCAGGTGGCGCCCTGCATAACCGGCGAGCCCGGGTAGGCGCCGGCCTCGAATGCCAGTTCGATCTCGGCGGCGGTGATCTTGCCGGCGCTGTTGGGTTCTATCTTGGCGCCCATCTTGACGCGCATCCAGCTGCCCGGCGCCGGCCCACTGCCCTCGAAGACTTCGGCGCGGCTCATCAGGACCTTCACGGGAGCGCCTGCTTTACGGGACAGCAGCGCCGCCACTGGTTCCAGGTAGAACGATACCTTGCCGCCGAATCCACCGCCGATCTCCATGGGCGTGATCCGAACGGTTGACACGTCAACGCGCAGCGCTTCGGCGGTCAGGGATCGCACCACGAAGGTGCCCTGGGTGCTGCACCAAATGTTGATTTGGCCGTCGGCGCGCCAGTGGGCGGTGGCGTTGTGGGGCTCGATGTAGCCCTGATGCACCGAGGCCGTGGTGAACTCGCGTTCCACGATGGCGTCGGCCTGCGCGAAGCCGGCTGCGGTGTCGCCCTTCTTGAACTTCATGTAGGACGCCACGTTGCTGGGCTTCTCGGAAATCTCGCCCATGGCCGACGTATGGATCAGACCGTCGTGCAGCAGCGGCGCGTTGTCGCGCATGGCGTCCCGAACGTCGATCACCGGCTCCAGCGGCTCGTAGTCCACATTGATCAGCGCCAACGCGGCCTCGGCGACGTGGGCGTTGTCCGCGGCGACGGCGGCGATGGCATGGCCTCGATACAACGCCTTGTCGCTGGCCAGGAAGTTGTCGCTCAGGAACTTGAACCGGTTGTAGTCGTTGCCCAATTCCTCGCGGCTCAAGGAGGCGAAGGGTAGATCGGCGGCGGTCACCACGGCCCGGACGCCGGGGAGGGCCTCCGCCGTGGCAGTGTCAATGGACCGGATGCGCGCGTGGGCGTGAGGACTGCGCAACACTCGGCCATGCAGTAGGCCGGTAAGGTTCAGATCGGCGCCATACTGCGCTCGGCCGGTTACCTTGTCTACACCGTCGGGGCGCACCGGCCGCTGGCCGACGACTTTGTACTCAACTTCCGACAGTACTTGGTTGGCTGTGGTCAATTCGATTCACCTCGTGGCGATTATTCGTTGGTGGGGATTATAGTGCTTTTGGAGCGCCACCGCGAGGCGAGAAAGCTAAACCCCGATGCCGATGGCATACCTCAAAAGACGGTTGTCGCCAAATTGGCCGAGTTAGCGCGGGCGATTGGATGGACGGATGACGCATCTGCATCGGAGCGGTTGCCCCGAAAGACCAGCGGGAGAATGCAGATGCGCACGGGGGCGCTGACCGTCGTTGGAACCTTCGCGGTCGACTGAACTGTTTCAATAGGGAGTAGTCTGGGCCCGCTGGCAGTAGCGCCGTGGCCGTTGCCGATTTGCGCGAAGCTGGCATGGCTAGGTACGTGGACGCTGTCAACGTGCCGATGCTGGTTTTGATCCAGCTCGAAGTGATTGCGCCAAGAATTAGCGGTTGCGGGTACAGCCCGGGATGATGGCAGCGGCATAGTGGTTGTAACGCCTGCTGGCGCGCACCTGGCCGAAGTCCGTACACAACCGCCCTTGATCTAGCCGAACGATCCGACGGCGGCTCCACTGTGGGTCCAGCTGACGCGAGCAGGCATGGAGGTTGGGAATAGCATGTTCATTGCCTGCGGAAGTCGCTCTGTACATTGAATATGAACTGGGTTCCGGAGCGTGTTGAGAATGCCTGATGTTTGGACGCATTGAAAACCGCGCGTCCCCTCTGCTAAAATCGAAAGCCAGCACTGGGGATTAGTCTAGTGGTAAGACGCCTGACTCTGGATCAGGTATCACAGGTTCGAATCCTGTATCCCCAGCCATCGTGTACGGTATCCAGAACTCCCTCTTCTATCCCCAACGCCTCAGATTCCCGCCTCCCCAGGGGACTATCTTCGGGCATGGGCATTGAGTAGCGGATAGTCGCCTGCCCCGGTTCCACCGCGATTTCCTTGACGAAAGACTGGATGAAGGCGCGGGTCCCTGTGATCTCGCTGGTTCGCAGGAACTCCCCCATCTCCTCGGCGTAGGCGGCGATCCTGGCGTCGTTCAGGCGGGGCGGACGGCCGGCGAGGGCAGTCCTAGCCTCCTCAGCGGCGGCTTCCAACCGGTCCTGGCGGTCCTGATGCACCAGGATGCGGGGCAGGATTTCCTCAATCGTCAGGTCGGTGGTCTCGACAACGTGCCAAAGGCGGTCCACTCGCCGGCGGACCTCCAGCAGCTCCTCCTCCACAGCCTCGAGGGTTTCCCTTCGCTCCAGCAATGCCCCGTCCAGTTCCTCGTTGACGTACTGCACCAGGGTCTTCATGTTTTTCTCGGTCAGGACATTGAACCTGATCTGCTCGATGATGGCGCTCTCGAACTGTTTGGCGCTCAGCCTCGGAGTGTCGCAGGATCCCTTGCCGCGCTTCAGAAGGGAGGCGCATACATAGTAGGCGTATTGCCCACTCTTGGCTTCCTGTCCAACCAGGGCCTTGCCACACTCGGCGCACCTGGCGATGCCGCTCAGTAGGTAGGGGCTGGACACCCTCTTCGGGTGCTGCTTGTCAGGGGCCTTGTCATGCAGCAGCTTGGCAACTCGTTCGAACTCCTCCCGTGAGACGATGGCAGGGAAGGCGTCATCGACACGGACGGGAGGGAGCTTGTCCTTGGCGTTAACGCCCCAGACAAGAGCGCCAGTGTACACCTCGTTGGTCAGAATCCTGTGGATGGTGGTATTGAGCCATTTGGAACCGCGGGGGCTGGCGATTCCCTCCTGGTTCAGAGTTTTGGCGATGCTCAGGGTGCTCTTGCCCTGGCCAGCCATGACGAAGATTCTGCTGACTATCGAATCGGCCGGCGAATCGAGCTCCAGCTTGGGCCGCTTCTTGGGGCCGTCGGCAACGAAGACCCGCTTGTAGCCGTAGGGTGCGTGGGGAGTCACCCAGAAACCGCGGGGCGCGGCCTCCCTTGTACCCCTCATCACCTCTTGTGCAAGATTATCCGGTATCCAATCAACCCCAAAACCTGAGGTATTCCTGGGTGGCCGGGTTTGGAAGCGGACTAACGTAGCCCAGCGATCTGGCGCGACCAGCGCGGTCAAGCGAAAACGCCCCTCAGGCAGCCTGCAGTTGGGCGATGGAGGGTCGTAACGCGGCCCAAAAACAAAGTCAAACTGCCCTGGCTCTGGGAGGGCTGGCTCCTGAAACGCCAAAAACCCGCACCATCCCGCTTCAGTGCCCTGCCAATATGGTAATATGACGAATACTGGAGCCAATCTTGCTGTCCGGACGATTGTTCGTGTCTTGGATTGGTGCTTACGATGGCTTTGGGGCGGTCTGGATCCAAGATGGTCACCGCATTATCATAGCTGACCCCAGGAGCTGGCAATGACTCCTGAAGAGCAGGCCAGAGTCAACATTGACGAGATGTTGGAACAGGCAGGCTGGGCGGTGCAGGATCGCGCCGACCTGAACCTGTACGCCGGGGACGGCGTGGCTGTGCGCGAATTCCCCCTGAAGCCCGGCCATGGAACCGCCGATTACCTGCTGTACGTCAAGGGCAAGGCGGCTGGCGTGGTGGAAGCCAAACCCAAAGGAGTCACCCTAGCCGGTGTGGAATTGCAGTCCGCGAAATACGGCGCTGGACTGCCCGACGATCTCCCTGCCCATCGCCGGCCGCTGCCGTTCCTTTACGAAAGCACTGGCGAGGAGACCCAGTTCACCAACAGGTTGGACCCGGAACCGCGCAGCCGACGGGTGTTTTCGTTCCACACTCCGCAATCCCTTGCGGACTGGCTCGACGTTTCCGACACGAAGCCTGCCGCCGCCCAGAGCGTCGCAGAAAATCGCGCCGACTACCCAGAGCCTTCCAACTTTCGCAAGAGGCTACAGACCCTACCACCCCTGGACGCTTCTGGCCTATGGCCGGTCCAGGAACGTGCCATCAGGAATCTGGAAGAGTCTCTGGCCGCGGGCCGGCCGCGAGCGTTGGTGCAGATGGCCACCGGCAGTGGCAAGACTTTTATGGCCTGCAACCTAGTGTATCGGTTGATCAAGCACGCCGGGGCCCGGCGCGTCTTGTTCCTGGTAGACCGTGGCAACCTGGGCCGGCAGACCCTGCGGGAGTTCCAGGGATTTACGACCCCTGAGGAGCGGCGCAAGTTCACCGAACTGTACAACGTCCAGCTACTTCAATCGGGCAGCGTTGATCCGGTTAGCCGAGTCTGCATCTCCACCATTCAGCGAGTTTACTCCATACTAAAGGGGGAGGAACTGGACCCTGCATCGGAGGAGATGTCCGGTTTCGACGCTGCGGAAATTCAACGAGACCCACCGCCGGTCGTGTACAACTCAAACTTCCCCATAGAGACCTTTGACGTCATCATCACCGACGAGTGCCATCGCTCCATCTACAACCTGTGGCGTCAGGTTCTGGAGTACTTCGATGCGTTCCTCATCGGTTTGACCGCCACGCCATCCAAGCAGACCTTCGGGTTCTTCCAGCAGAACCTGGTCATGGAGTACAGCCACCCCGAGGCGGTGGCCGATGGCGTGAACGTGGACTTTGACACCTACCGCATCAACACCAAGATCACCGAGCAGGGTTCGACGGTGGAGGCCGGATACCACGTTGACCGCCGGGACCGGCAGACCCGTCAGGTACGCTGGGAACAGTTGGAAGACGACCTGACCTACACCTCCAACCAACTGGATCGGGACGTGGTGGCCGAAGACCAGATACGCACCGTCCTCAGTACTTTTCGAGACAAGCTGTTCACGGAGATTTTCCCCGGTCGCTCCGAAGTTCCCAAGACCATCATCTTCGCCAAGGATGACAGCCACGCCGACGACATCGTGCGCATGGCCCGCGAGGTGTTCGACAAGGGGAACGACTTCTGCCAGAAGATCACCTACCGGACCACCGGCGCCAAGCCGGAGGACCTGTTGACCGCGTTCCGCAACAGCTACAGCCCCCGCATTGTAGTTACGGTGGATATGATCGCCACGGGCACCGACATCAAGCCGGTGGAGGTGGTGTTCTTCATGCGCAACGTGCGCAGCCGCAGTTTCTTCGAGCAGATGAAGGGCCGGGGCGTCCGCACCATCTCCCCCACCGAATTCAGGGCCGTTACGTCGGACGCTGAGTCCAAAGAGCGGTTCGTAATCGTCGATGCCGTTGGCCTGAGCGAGTCTGAACTGTCCGATTCCTACTCCCTGGAACGAAAGCCAACGGTCTCTTTCGACCGTATGATGGAGCTGGTGGCAATGGGCGCCCGGTCGCCGGAGGATTTATCGTCTTTGGCCAGCCGCTTAGCCAGGTTGAACCGCAGGTTGTCCCCATCGGAACAGGCATTGGTAACCACGGCAGCCCGCGGCGTACCGCTCCAGGAGCTCATAGCTGACCTGGTAAAGGCCACCGACCCGGACGCGGCGCTGGAGGCCGCGCAACAGGCGACAGGGCAGGATGACCCGCCTGAGGCGGCGGTTGCGGAGGCCCAGCGCCAGTTGTTGGAGGACGCTGCCAAGCCCTTCGCATCGAATCCTGAACTGCGGCAAACGCTCATCGACCTGCGCCGTTCCTACGACCAGACGATAGATACGGTGAGCGCCGACAGCATGATTGAAGCTGGATTCTCCACCGAACGTGCCCAGGAGACGGCGAACTCCTTCCGCGATTTCATCGAAGCCAACCGGGATGAAATCACGGCCCTTCAGGTTCTGTATGAGCGTCCCTACCGCCAGCGGCTGAGCTACGTTGACATCAGGGCATTGGCTGACGCTCTGGCCGCTCCGCCCCGTTCCTGGACGACCGAACGCCTCTGGGAGGCCTACCGGCAACTGGACGGGACGAAGGTGCGCGGTTCGAGCCAGCGAACCCTGGCCGACATCGTGGCCGTGGTGCGTTACGCCATCGGCGACGCCGAGGAACTTGCGCCTTTCGCTCAGGGTGTGGAAGAACGCTTCCAAGGTTGGCTGGCCATGCAGGAGACTGCTGGCCGCGCCTTCACGCCGGAGCAAGTTCGGTGGTTGGAGGACATCCGAGACCACATCGCAGGCAGCGTCAGCATATCCATGGCCGACTTCCAGTACGCCCCCTTCAACCAGCAGGGCGGGTTGGGCAAGGCTTACCAGGTCTTCGGCGATGACCTTCCTGATTTGTTGGCAGAAATGAACCTGGCTCTGGTAGGATAGAGGAGGCGAGGCTGCATCCCAAGCGGAGCCGGAGGAGAAAGTTACCATGTCTGACGCCGAGATCGTATTCCAGGTGTGCGAGTCTCCGGAAGGTGGCTATGAGGCCCATGCTGTGGGGTACGGCATATTCACGCAGGGCGATAGCTGGGATGAACTTGAATTCATGTTGCGCGACGCAGTGTTGTGCCACTTTGACGAGGGCGAAGCGCCCAAGGCGATTCGCGTCCATCTCGTCCAAAATGAGGTTATACCCGTGTGAGGATGCCGCGAAATTTATCAGGCATGGAACTCGCCGCCCTATTACGGCGACGCTATGGCTACGAAATCAGCCGCCAGAGAGGTAGCCACATGAGGCTGACCAGCGCTTACATGGGCAACGAACATCGCGTGTCCGTGCCTCGGCACAATCCCCTGAAGCTAGACACACTGGACGAAATAGTTGGCCACATTGCTGAGTACTTGGAGATTGGCAAGGATGAAGTGATGCTTGACCTATTCGGGCGCTGAGGGACAGTAGCAAGGGGTAGAACAAATCAACCGGTCATAGCATGGAGGAAAGAGAGCCATGACCGCCGTGCCAGAATTACAAAAGGCCATTCTGGGACTGACCGACAGACATGGTACAGTATCCTGCAGCAGGCGGGGCTGGTTAGGAGGGATTTCCGATGAGATACGTCGCGATCATTGGCAAGACCGGCAACGGGTTTTCGGCCCATCTGCCCGACTTGCCGGGATGCGTGGCCGCCGCAGATACCTTCGAGGAAACCGCGAGCCTGATCCAAGAAGCGGCCAACTACCACGTCGAACTGATGGCTGAGGGTGGAGAGCCCATCCCCCAACCAGCATTTGAGGCTGTGGACATTGAGATTCCCGAACCGGCCCGCCCGTGAACAGGACACATGCCCAACGCACTCTCCCCGATGATGGAAGTAAAGCCATGACCACCGTGCCGGAATTGCAGAAAGCTATCCCGGGACTGACTGCGGGGGAATTCGCTGAACTGAGTCGGTGGCTGGTGGAACAGGATTGGGTATGCTGGGAGCAGGAGTTCGACGAGGACGTGAAGGGTGGCAAACTGGACGCTCTGGCGGCCGAAGCCTTGGCTGCCAAGGCCGACGGCCAGCTTACGGACCTATTCCCTACGAATCTGTGAGCGCTATTGGCCAGTAGGGGCGGGCTTATGGTTACTCCAACAAAACATTCTGCCGATGGAACAGACGAAAGCATTGAGCTGAAGCCGTTACCGGCGGGATGGGTGGAGACGACTCTCCATTCGGTTACTTCCGTTCGGGGAGTCAAAATCAATCCTACGACGATGATCGGCTCGCCGTTCATAGGATTAGAGCACGTTGAAGCCCACAGTATGAGATTGCTTGGCCTGGGCCGTGCGGAAGATTTCAAGAGTTCCGCTTCTTACTTTGACGCAGGCGATGTGCTATATGGTAGGCTCCGGCCGTACCTGAATAAGGTGCATATGCCACATTTCGCAGGGCTTGCTTCAGGAGAGTTTATTGTATTTGAGAAGCACGACTTTCTTGAGAATGGCTATCTCCAATACTTTATCAACCAATTGGAATTTGTGGCCTGGGCATCTCGGCTAAATTCGGGCGACAGACCCCGCGTAGATTTTTCCCAATTGGCTGACTTTCCGTTTCCCCTCGCCCCCCTGGCCGAGCAGCGCCGCATTGTGGCGGAGATCGAGACGCAGTTCACGCGGCTGGACGCATCGGTGGCGGCGTTGCGGCGGGCGCAGGCCAACCTGAAACGCTATCGGGCCAGCGTACTCAATGCCGCTTGCTCCGGCGAACTTGTCCCCACGGAGGCGGAACTGGCCCGGTCCGAGGGCCGCGAGTACGAGCCGGCCAGCGTCCTGCTGGAGCGCATCCTGGTAGAACGGAGGGAGCGTTGGGAAGCCCAGCCGAAGCGACGCGGCAAGTACCAGGAACCAACGCCGCCGGACACGTCGGACCTGCCAGAACCGCCGGAGGGGTGGGTGTGGGCTACAGTGGAGCAGCTTATTGTGCGTAGCGAATATGGAACTTCAGTAAAGTGCAGCTATAGTGCCACTGGGCTGCCTGTGCTTCGAATTCCAAACATAGTCTCAGGCGAGATTAACTTGGCAGACCTAAAATTCGCCACCCGACCAGTTCCCTTTGACGCCGAGTCATCTGTCGCCAAGGGCGACGTCTTGATGTGCCGGACTAATGGAAGCATTGGTCTCGTAGGCAAGACTGCTGTTGTCCAATCTGAATTGGAACCGTACCACGGATTCGCATCATACCTTCTTCGCTTCCGTCTGATTGAAACAGAAATTATTCCAAAGTGGTTCCATCTATACTCGACGAGCCAACCTGGTAGGAATTTCATCGAGCAAAATGCGGCCTCCTCGGCTGGGCAAAACAACGTTAGCCTCTCACTGATTCACGGAATGTCTATCCCCCTCCCGCCCCTGGCCGAGCAGCGGCGAATCGTGGCCGAAGTGGAGCGTCGGCTGTCGGTGATACAGCAGGCGGAGGCCACCGTGGAGGCCAGCCTGCTGCGGGCGGAGCGGCTGCGCCAAAGCATCCTCAAGCGGGCTTTCTCCGGTCAACTGGTTCCCCAAGACCCCAACGACGAGCCGGCCTCGGCGCTGTTGGAACGCATCCGCGCCGAGCGAGAGGCGGAGCGGGCCGAGGCGAAGGCCAAGAAGAAGCCTCCGTCCCGGCGGCGCAAGGGCAAACCCGCATCCAAAAGCAACCCATCCACCGTCGAGGCTAGAACATGACCACCGCGGCAACCGTCGGCCAGAAGCTCTGGAACTACTGCAACATCCTGCGCGACGCCGGACTGTCCTACGGCGACTATCTGGAGCAGCTCACCTACCTCATCTTCCTCAAGATGATGGACGAACGCAGTCGTCCGCCCTACACGCTGTTGCCGGACTATCAGCCGCCGCCCATACCTCAGGGCTGCGACTGGCCCAGCCTGCTGGCCCGCGACGGTGAAGAACTGGAATTACACTACCGTCACATCCTGGAAACGCTGGGGCAACAACGGGGAACGCTGGGGGTCATATACGGCAAGGCGCAGAACCGAATTCAGGAACCGGCCATGCTGACCCGGTTGGTGAAGGAACTCATCAACAACGAGGAATGGCTGACCCTGAGCGCTGACGTGAAGGGCGACGCCTACGAGTCCCTGCTGGAGCGCAACGCCCAGGACGTGAAGACGGGCGCCGGCCAGTACTTCACGCCACGCCCGCTGATCCGGGCTATCGTAGAAGTGATGCGTCCCAGTCCCGGCGACACCATCTGCGATCCAGCCTGCGGCACCGGAGGGTTCCTTCTGGCCGCCCACGATTACATCGTGGCCAACAACCCAAGTATGGACCAAGGCCAACTAGCCCACCTGAAGGACAACGCGCTTTACGGGTGGGAGATCGTGGACAACGCCGCCCGCCTCTGCGCCATGAATCTGTACCTGCACGGCATCGGCGGAGACGAAACCAACATCAAGGTGGACGACAGCCTGCGCAGCCCTCCGGCCGTCAACTACGACATGGCGCTGACCAATCCACCCTTCGGACGCAAGTCCATTCTCACCATCGGCAACAGTAAGGGCGAGGCAGAAAAGAACGGCCTGGAGGTGATTCGCCCCGACTTCTGGGCCACCACCAGCAACAAGCAGCTCAACTTCCTCCAGCACGTAAACGAGATATTGAAAAACGATGGGCGAGCGGCAATTGTCGTCCCAGACAACGTGTTGTTCGAGGGCGGCGCTGGGGAGACCATCCGGCGCAAGCTCCTGGCGGAGTGCGACTGCCACACCCTGCTGCGGTTGCCCACCGGGGTGTTCTACGCCCAGGGCGTCAAGGCCAACGTGCTGTTCTTCGACCGCAAGCCCGCCAGCGAGACACCCTGGACGCGGGACCTGTGGATCTACGATCTGCGCACCAACCGGCGGTTCACCCTGAAGACCAACCCACTGACCCGCGCCCACCTGGACGATTTCGTGGCCTGCTACAACCCGGACAATCGCCTCCAACGCGAAGAGACTGAACGCTTCCGCCGGTTCAGCTACGACGACCTGACGCAGCGGGACAAGGCCAACCTGGACATCTTCTGGCTTCGCGACGAAAGCATGGAAGACACCGCCGCACTTCCCCCACCCGACGCCATCGCCGAGGAAATCCTCGAAGACCTGCGGGCAGCCCTGGAGCAGATGGAGGAGATAGCGGGGGACTTGGCGCCTGAACCGATGGAGGAATAGTCCCTATAGTGGAAGGGTGAATTGCTAGTCCACAACACTGGCGAGATGTTCCCGCCAAGTGCGCTCCCGACACCCGATGCGGCTCAGAGGTCGGGCTCGAATACCAGCTCCGGCAAGACCACTTCCCAGGAATCGCTCTGCAACCCCTGACGATACTCCGGTTCTGAGCTTTCCCGGTCCCAAACGGCAATGGCAAGTACGGTGGCGGATACGCAACGCATGTTGGCGGGAACCCTGAAGCTGCTGGACAGCTGCCCCACCACGTTTCGATGTATGTCCAGCAGTTCCCACCGGTTATGACCGGGCCTCGCCGTCAAAGGATCGTTTGGAGAGAGAGCGGCGATTGCCCGGTGTACCGCATGGCCCGTGGGCAGGTATCCGGCGTAGCTGAGGAAGACATCCCGTAGGCTCAGGCGTCGGTATCGCCGGTACAGTTCCGGCGGCGCCGGCGGGAACTGGGAGGGTTCGTCCCGGCGCAACACGGAAGGGTTTCCTTCCAAGGAGTCCAGCAGCGGGTGAGGCCCTGGGAAGCGGGCCAGGGTCAGGGTATGCCGGGCGCGGGTCATTGCCACGTAGTACAGGCGTCGCTGGGCGTCGCGGTCCTCGCCTTGGCTGATCCGATTCCAACCGCCATCCAGCAACACCACATGGTCGAATTCCAGCCCCTTGGCGCGATGCGCCGTCAGCAGGAGCAAACCACGCTGGCGGCGCCGCACATCCCGCGACCACTCGGCGAGCCATTCGATGAAATGGTCCGCGACTGATTCCTCGCCGGCGGTTTCCAGGGCGTACTCGTCCAGCGCCTCCATGAGCAGTTCGTTCCAAGTACTTTGGGGTTGATCCAGCATCCAGCCCTTCAGATTCTCGCTGGAAACCAGCTTTGATGTCCGGCTGCGAACCCAGTCCACTAACGCCCTCGTTTCGCGCAGGAACCAAACGCCCGTGAACTCCTCGTTGGCCATCTGCACCGGAATCGCTTCCGATAGACAGAGGCTGAGGACCGGATCCAGGAAGCTCCACTCCCTGGCCACCACAGCGCAGCGAGACCAGTCCCACTGGGGGTCCAAAGCGGACAGCCGCTTCAACTCAGCCACCACCGCTTGCGCTTGGGAGATGGGAGTATCCCCGGCGGGAATCGTCTGGACCTGGCCTCTGGTCACCGGATCCAACAGACTCCATCCTCCCCCTGGAGCATCCTTTTCCCGAGCCCGGTTGATGGTGATAGAACACCCAGCCTTCATGCGTTGAGACGATGGTTCGATGACGGCGTTGGCCGCGCTGATGATATGGCCGGTGGAGCGGTAGTTTTCGGTGAGATAAGAATTCCTGCTCCCGTAGTCCTCCTCGAAACGTCTGATGAACTCCACCGACGAGCCGTTGAAGGAGTAGATATTCTGGTCGTCGTCGCCCACCGCGAAGATGGTCAACTTGTCGTCTGCCTCGGCCAGGGAACGGCCTGTCAGGGCGGAGATGAGCTCGTACTGATCGGGTCCGATGTCCTGGTACTCGTCCACCAGGATCCAGCGAAACCCGGCCAACAGCCGCATTCGGACGTCGTCCGCCTCCTCGGGCGGCAGGCCCTCCCCCCGAAGGAGAGCGGACGCCTCCTTGAGCGCCCCCCGAAAGTCTCCGTCGTCCAAACGGTTCGCGCGCCCGGTGAAGCTGGCGCCGGTCAGGCGCATGGCCAAGGAATGACAAGTGAGGACTACCACGCCTCGGGCGTCGTCGCCGATGAGGTTCGATAGGCGATGGCGAATTTCTACGGCGGCGTGACGGTTGTAGGCCAAAGCCAAGATGCCCCTGGGGTTCTCCCGCCTGACCCGGATCAGGTAGGCGATTCGATGCACCAGCACACGTGTCTTGCCCGCGCCAGGACCGGCCAGCGCTAGCACGTTGGTCTGTTCCCGATCATCGGCCACGAAACGCCGCTGCGTGGGGTTGTTCAGGCTATCCACGATGGCCTGCCACGATTCCGGGGTGGTTTGGCGCGACGTTTCTTGATCCCGGCCCGGTAGCCATCGGTAAATGAAGCTGTCCTTGAGAAGGCTGAAGTAGTCCATGGCCAACCGGAGGGCCTCGGCCATGGACGCCAACCCACGCTGGGCGAATTCCGCCATCACGTGAATTTGCAGGGTCTGTTCGTCGTAGTGGAGCTTGAGGGAGCCATAGTCGGCTTGGGCGAACCCCCTCCTCTCCTGCCGGAGGCGGATGGTCATGGCCGGACGGAACACGGCCATCCCCTTGTTGAGGCGAATGGCCTCCTGCTCGTGCAGCCACAGCAGCGCCCGGTCCACCAGCTTGGAAGGCTCCCTAACCTGACCTTTGACCGTGGGGTCGGCACACACGGCCTGCAGGAGCTTGCCCAAGGTGGTCTCGGCCAGAAGGTCCGTGCCGTGGTTGCCCGGCGGCAGGTCGGCCAGCAGATGGTCCAAGATGCGGCCTGCGGCTTCGCGGCGAACCTCCGACATTCTGACCAACTGTCTCCACTCCCTCAGGCGAGTCACCTGGACCGTTTCCGGACCGAGGTTCCGCACTTTCAGACTGCCCCCTCCCCCTCCCTCGCCCCGGCCATCGGCGGCGATGCTTCGGAGTATCCGGCGTAGGCGATCGGGCAGCGCGGCGGAAGCGCCCTGTTCCTTCAGCTGCTGGGTGGCCCGGCGCAGGTGCAGCGGATGGGATTCGTTGGTATCGGCATCCGGGGCGGCGTCCTGCATGAGACCAATGAGCGCCTGCTCCAACTCCGCTGCCTCTTCGAGCCGCCTTCGCGAGGAGCGCTCAACACCGACATGGACGAAGGCGGTGAGGGCGGTATCATTGGATGCGATGCCCAATCGTTCCAGGTCGTACAGCGCGTCCCGGACTCCCTCCGAGTTCAGGCCCGATACGATCATCAATTCGTCGGTCGAGATGCCATCGTCAGCGTCGGCGCCAATGAGGGACTCGCAGATGGCCAATAACTGGCGGCGATAGCCGTCGGCTATGTCAGCCCGTTGCAGCTTGGAACCGGCCTCTTCCACCGAACTGATCCGCAGCGACGAGGGAAACACTTGGACGCGGTTCTCCTCGCGGCTCAGCAGATCGGCTTCTTCCAGCCAAGCAACGGCGGTTCGCACACGAGTGTCATCGGTGGCGGAGTCGCGCTCGAAGGCCCCTTCATCGTCCTCACCCAATATCTCCCCTGGCGTGGCCACCACCTCGCCGTCCAACCGTTTCCTGCGGTCAAGGTTGCGCAGGGCCCTCAGGACGCCGTGGATTTCCTGGCGTGTCAGTCGGGAGCGGGCCGACATTCCGAACTGCTTCTCCACATCCTCTTGGGTGTAGAGCAACGCGCAACGGGCCGTTTCTTGGTCCCGACCGGCGCGGCCCGCTTCCTGTAGGTAGTTCTCCAGCGAACCGGGAATGTCGGCATGGACCACCACCCGAATGTCGGGCTTGTCGATTCCCATGCCAAAGGCGTTGGTGGCGGAGATCACCCGCAGGCGGCCGTCAATGAAGCTCTGCTGGACGTTCTTCTTGGTCTCCGGCGGCAGGTTTCCGTGGAAGAAATCCGCCGCCATACCCTTGGCCTGCAGGAACTCCGCTACTTCCTCGGCCTGCCGCCGGGTCGCGCAATATACTATGCCGCCGCCCGGCACGTCCTCCGGCAGGTCAGTCGAGAGAATCTGGTGAATGTGCGCGAGTTTGGCCTCGGCGCTGGTAGGGACCACCACAAACTCCAGGTTCGTCCGGTGGGCGCCCCCGTCGAAAATCCTCAAGCGGATACCCAATTCCTTCTGGAAGTAGTCCGCGATCTCGGCCTTGACATCGGGCTTGGCCGTGGCCGTTAGGCATAGCACGGAAGGGATGGAACTGCCTCCCGCCCGCTCGCGGATGAAGCGCCCAACGTAGCGGTAGTCCGGCCGGAAATCGTGCCCCCACTTGGAGACGCAGTGTGCCTCGTCCAGCACCCACGCGCCAATCTCCCGGTGCGCCAATGCCCCTCGCACAGAAGGACTTCTGAGCTGTTCCGGGGAGGTCAGGATTATGGCTGCGTCGCCCAGCCGCACCCGGTCCAAAGCATCGGCCCGTTCGGGCATGGAAAGAAGGCTGTTGACGGTCACGCAAGACTCAATGCCCTTGGACTCCAATCCCGCAACCTGGTCGGACATCAGGGCAACCAACGGAGAGATCACCACGGTCAGGGCGCCGGTCTTGTCGTAGCGGGACAAAGCAGGTATCTGGTAGCAAAGAGACTTGCCGGCGCCGGTGGGCAGTATGGCCAGCACGTTCTCTCCGCCCATGGCCGCCTCGACCACGCATTGTTGCAGGGGCCGCCCGTCATCGTTTGCCGGCTCAGCTCGGAAGGCTGGGAACCCAAACCAGCGGAGCAGCTCCCGCTGCGCATCGTGCCTCTCCCTGCACCATTCGCACCCCGGATCCGTGCAGGCGCTGCCTCGCAGACGCCGCACCAACTGCCCCGCCTCGGGAAACTGGTGGCACACCCAAGGAGGCATGACCGAGTTGCCCCCGGCCACCAACAGCCACGCCAGCGCGTAGGCCAAGGGCCAGCCTTGGCCGGAGGTATTGTGGGCGAGTTCCGAAGTTACACTGCTACAGCCGTTGCCGTCCAACCTGGCGTATATGGCCTGTCTCGCCTCTGCCTCCGTTGGCCGGGGCAATCCTCGGACCGCCCCGAACATCGTGTCGAATCCTCCGCCGTTTTCCGTCGTGGTGAGCCAGTGCCAAGCCGCCAAGAGGTCTTGGGGCGCAGACGGGAAGGCGCTCAGCTGGTCGTCGAAGACCTCTAACGCCAGTCGCGCATCCAGACCGGGATCGTTCAAGCGTCCGCGTTTCAGGCCGCCGTCCTGATAGTGCTTTACCAAGTGGTGATAGGGGTTGCGGGGAAAGGCCAGCGGGTTCAGGCGCAGGGTATCCAACGGCGGTAAACGCAGCAGCCCGAGATCGGGGGCACAGGCGCGAAGGTGAGGCAGGTCGAAGGCGATCAGGTTGTGTCCCAAGAGGAAATTTGCCTCCCGGGCGAGGTCATCCAGCCTGGCCAATGCCCCGCGAAGCCCATCTCGCCCGCCCGAATAGGTGACGGATTCACCGGTGCCCCAATTGACGCCGGCAAAGGCGTGGATGCGCTGGTCCCGGACGGACACTTCCAAGTCTACCGACAGACACTTCGACAACGATTTTCGAATTTCGTTCTGCTGAGCAGTCACGATTCCGCGCTTTCCTTTGGCATTGTCGGTCGTAGGCCAATTTCCCCAAACATCGATACGACGGTTATTCATTTGGGCCGCATATGCACTATCCGAAATCCAACTCCGATTCGTCAAGTCCCGGTAGAGTCCCCGGAGGTGGTGTAAGAGGAAGAGGTGGCAAAGAGGCGACCACCGCGTCATCCCTATCGGACCAACAACAACCCGATAGAGGAGACGACGATTGCCAAACACAGCATGGACCTTTTGGAACTGATTCGCAAGCGCGGCGTGGACGGAGACGTGAACTTCCTGCGGGAAGCCCTACAGACGCTGCCTGACGTTAATGGATGAGGGTATCATGGACGCCGAGGCGCCGGCCCAGATCGGCGCCCAGCACGACGAGGGCAACCCGGAGCGCCTGACCCGGCGCAACAGCTACCGCAGCCGGGATTGGGACACCAGCGTGGGAACCATGGAGCTGCGCATCCCCAAGATCCGGGAGGGCAGCTACTTCCCCAGCCTGCTGGAACCCAGACGGCGCAGCGAGAAGGCGTTGCTGGCGGTGATTCAGCAAGCCTACGTCGAAGGGGTGTCCACTCGCCGGGTGGACGATCTGATCAAGTCCCTGGGCTGCGAGGGCATCTCCAAGAGTCAGGTGTCGCGCATATGTCATGAATTGGACCAGGTGGTGGATACCTTCTTGGGCCGGCCCTTGGACGGCGGCCCCTACCCCTACGTGTGGCTGGACGCCTTGACTCAGAAAGTCAGAGAGGGTGATCGCATCATGAATGTCAGCGTAGTGGTGGCCACCGGGGTCAACGCCCAGGGACAACGGGAAATCTTGGGCTTGGATGTGGGAGCCAGCGAGGATGGAGCCTTCTGGCTGGCCTTCTTGAGGTCTCTCAACGCCCGGGGCCTCAGCGGGGTGAAGCTGGTCGTATCCGACGCCCACCTGGGGCTGAAGCAGGCCATTGCCACGGCGCTAGCCAACGCTGCCTGGCAGTGGCGCCGCGCTCATTTCATGACCAACCTGCTCACCAGGGCGCCCAAACGCGCTCAGCCGAGAGTGGCCACCTTGGCGCCAACCATCTATAAGCAACTGTCGCCGGAGGAAGTCCATGCTCAGGCCGACCGAATGGTCCTCCAACTAAGGGAGCGCTTCCCCCAAGCCGCCGACCTGTGGAGGACGCTCTCCCAGACATCCTGTCCTTCACCGCCTTTCCGGTATCCCACTGGCAGAAACTCTGGTGCAACAATCCCCAGGAGCGATTGAACAAGGAGATTCGACGGCGTACCAACGTGGTGGGCATCTTCCCCAACCGGGCAGCGGCCCGGCGTCTGGTGGGCGCGGTCCTGGCGGAACAGCATGACGAATGGACCGAACGCCGCCGCTATCTCACCCCCATCGAGTACGACGATGCCAATGCCTCGCCAACCACTCACCTTTTGGAGGCGGCCGCCTGAACGCGTTCACCAAGAATGACGCCAATTACACCACTTGACAGGACGCAACCCGTACCAGCGTTGCCCATCGCTTGAACACCGAGTCTTTACAAGCGATTTTCCCGGTGTTATAAGTCAAGTTTAAATTGAGCGTGTGGCGAGTTCTGAGGTTTCGGTAAAAGGTCACGTGAGAGAATATTATGGTTTCGGCTACTAGCATCCGTTCGTTCGGCGTCGTCGGAGTATTCGCACTGGCAATCCTGCTGGCGGTTGGATTCATGTCTCTTGGGTCCCAGGTCTCTGCCCAGGGAACAACAGACTACGACGTCGACGATGATGGACTCATTGAGGTGTCCAACTTGGCCCAGCTGAACGCCATGCGCTGGGACCTGGATGGCAACGGCTTCGTTTCTTCTGGCGATCGATCAAATTACAACGCCGCCTTTCCCAATGCCACCAGCGTAATGGGTTGCCCCGATGGCCTCCGCACGGCCTGCAAAGGCTACGAGTTGACTGCCAACTTGGACTTTGACACCAACGGCAACGGGCAGGCGGACTCCGGCGACGACTACTGGAACAGCGGCTGGGGCTGGGATCCGATAGATAACAATAATATAGACGGCTACGCAGCGATCTTTGAGGGTAACGGCTACGTCATAAGCAATTTGTTCATAAATGCTCCAACAGTTTGGTATCAGGGGTTATTCGGGCTGGTGACAGAAACCGGCAGAATCCGGAACTTGGGCTTGGAGGACGTGGACATCACCGGAAGCACCTCCACCGGCGCGCTGGTCGGTCGCCTCTACGGTCAGGTCGAGCGCAGCTACGCCACCGGAAGCGTGACGGGACGCCTGCTAGGAGGGTACCATAGCGCCGGCGGTCTGGTCGCCGAGGTCTGGGATAATGGATCGATCAAGCGCAGCTACGCCCGTGTGGACGTCAAAGGCTACTCGTTCGTTGGCGGTCTGGCCGGCGCGAATTATGGTGTCGTGGAAGACAGTTACGCTACCGGATCGGTCACGTCCTCCAATAGCAGTGGCGGCGGGTTGGTTGGCACTCTCGACGGGCAGATTGGCGCTCTCATCGGGCAGATTAGACGGAGCTACGCCACGGGCGTTCTCTTGGGCTCAGCCAACGGCGGTTTGCTCGGCCATACCTCCGGCGGCACGTGTACTGACAGCTATTGGAACACCGAAACCAGCGGCAAGACCAGCAGTCTTTGCGGAACCGGCAAGACCACCGAAGAAATGGCGGTGGCCAAGACGTCGACAAATCTGTACGCCAACTGGAACTCCAATGTCTGGGACCTCGCCACCCTGCAGTATCCGGCCCTGAAGACCGACTGGGACGGCGACGGGACGGCCACTTGGCCGGAGTTCGGGGTTCAGCGCCCGGTGGTCGTGGACTACGACGGCGACGGCGACGGCCTGCTCGAGGTTTCCGCCCTGGCCCAGCTCAACGCCATGCGCTGGGACCTGGACGGCGACGGCGCCGTGTCGCCCAGCAATCAGGCGAGTTACGCCGCAGCCTTCCCCGATGCCACTTCACGCATGGGCTGCCCCATTGGCGGCTGCTCGGGCTACGAACTGTCCGCCGACCTGGACTTCGACACCAACGGCGACGGGAGGGCGGACCAGCCCAAGTTGACGCCGGGCCGTAACGGCTGCCGGCCGGACCGTCATGGCAATTGGCCAATTGACCACCGAGACTGCGGGTACGATGACTACTGGAACGATGGCTCGGGCTGGGACCCGATCGACAACTACGCGACGACCTTCGACGGCAATGGCCACGCCATCCGTAACCTGTTCATCGACCGGCCGACAGCGGACGACGTGGGCCTGTTCGGCTCCTTGACCAGCAACGGCGCGGCGGAGGACGTCGGCCTGTCCAACTTGGCAGTCACCGGAAACGACGCCGTTGGCGGGCTGGTTGGTGAGAGCAGCGGCATCATCCGGGGGAGCTATGCCTCCGGAGAAATTGAGGGAGGCGACAACGTTGGCGGCCTGGTTGGCGAGAACAGCGGCATCCTCCAAGTGAGCTACGCATCCGGCGAGGTCGAGGGGGACAACGACGTTGGCGGCCTGGCGGGGCAGAACCTCATCGGAGCGACCATCCGGCAGTCCTACTCCCAAGCCTTTGTTACGGGAACGGCTGACCGGGTGGGCGGTCTGGCGGGGCGGAACAAAGGAACAATCGAGCGGAGCTACGCCATCGGCGAAGTCGATGGCAAAGAGCTGGTCGGCGGGCTTGTTGGCGAAAATACCAGCTCGGCGACCATCAAGCAGGGCTACTCCACCGGCGACGTGACGGGCGACGCAGACGCCGGCGGGCTGGTGGGCAAGAACGACTCTGGGACCTGCCAGGACAGCTACTGGGACACCGAAGCCAGCGGCCACACCACCAGCGGGTGCGGAACCGGCAAGACCACCGACGAAATGGTCGTGGCGAAGACGGCCACGAACCTTTACTCCCTGTGGGACGAGGCCCACTGGGTTACTGGCGACTGGCAGTACCCAACGCTCAAGGCCGACTGGGACGGCGACGGAACCGCCACGTGGCGGGAGTTCGGCGAACAGCGACCCTTCTTGCAGGACGGCGATGGCGACCGCCTGATTGACATATCCAACGTGGAGCAGTTGAGCGCCATGCGTTGGGACCTCACCGGCAAAGGCTACAGCGGCGGCGTCCTTGGGGACGAATACCGGGCGGAATCCCGGTACGCGCCTTCCATCTCGACCTGCCCCGGGTCCGGGTGTCTGGGGTACGAACTGGTCACGGATCTGGACTTCGACACCGACGGCGACGGGGCGGTTGACAGCGACGACGTCTTCTGGAACGACGGAGCGGGTTGGGATCCGATCGATGGTTTCGGGACGACGCTCGACGGAGATGGCCATACCATCGCCAACCTGTTCATTGATCGCAGCTCCGAGAACAAGGTGGGGCTGTTTGCCTTGATGACCAAGCTCGGCGAGGTGAAAGACCTCGGTTTGGACGACATTGATGTCACTGGCCATTGGGAAGTCGGTGGCCTGGTCGGCTACAACGAGGGAGCCATCGCACGCAGCTATGTCGCGGGCGACGTTGCAGGAAGGAATTACACCGGCGGCCTGGTCGGGGATAACCGGCCCAGCGCGGCAATCACGGTGAGCTACTCCACTGCGGCGATCGATGGCCGCTCGCACGCGGGCGGTTTGGCCGGCCGCAACATCGGAATCATCGAAGACAGCTACACCACCGGAGCCGTCAGCGGGCACACCGAGCTCGGAGGCGTGGTGGGCCACAACAACGACATCCTCAATCCAAGCATTTGCGAGAACGTGGCGCGGCGAACCTTTGCCACCGGACTGATCACTGCAGGTACTCCGTTCTACGGTGGGGTTGCCATGGTAGCCTACGCCCCCTACTCGACGTGCCCCGACAGCTTCTGGGACACGCAGACCACCGGCACGGATTGGAGCGCCTGCGGCGAAGGCTACACCACCGCCCAGTTGCAGACCCCCACGTCGGCCACCGGCATCTACGTAAACTGGCCGGCCAGCG
Organism: Dehalococcoidia bacterium; assembly: GCA_965221295.1. Classification (GTDB taxonomy): domain Bacteria; phylum Chloroflexota; class Dehalococcoidia; order Lucifugimonadales; family UBA3495; genus Bin87. The sequence continues at coordinate 1,269,351 of OZ244879.1, forward strand.
TCTGGGACTTTCGTTCCTCAACCCAGTATCCGGCACTGAAGGCCGACTGGGACGGCGACGGTACTGCGACATGGCAGGAATTCGGAAACCAGGGCCCCACTGTCGTAGACAAGGACAGCGACGACGATCTGTTGACCAAGACCTCGAACCCAGCGCAGCTAACCGCGCTGAGTTCGAGTCCGGATGGTGTTGGCGCCAATGCGGCCTCTTGGCAGGGGATCGGGTTTCAGAACCAAACGCTGGTGGACTACGACTACGACGATGACGGCCTGATCGAAATCAGCAAGCTGGACCAGCTCAACGCCATGCGCTGGGACCTCAACGGCGACGGCGCCGTGTCGTCGGGCGATCAGGCGAAGTACGCCGCCGCCTTCCCCAATTCTGAGGCAGGCATGGGCTGCCCCAGCGGCGGCTGCACAGGCTACGAACTGTCCGCCGACCTGGACTTCGACACCAACGGCGACGGGAGCTCGCACCATCCCAAGTTGCCGCTAGGCCCCCACGGCTGCCGGCTGGACCGTCATGGCAATTGGCCAATTGACCACCCAGACTGCGGGTACGACGACTACTGGAATGATGGATTGGGCTGGGCTCCGATCGCCAACTTCGCGGCAACCTTCGAGGGCAACGGCCACACCATCGACAACCTGTTCATCGACCGGCCGAACGCGGACAACGTGGGGCTGTTCGGTTCCTTGACCACCGCGGGCACGGCGCGGGATGTGGAACTGTCCGACGTGAGAGTCACCGGAGGCGATGTCGTTGGCGGCCTGGTTGGCGAGAACAGCGGCGTCGTCAAGGGGAGCCACGTCTGGGGCGAGGTTGAAGGAGGCAACGGCGTTGGCGTCCTGGCGGGGCTGAACCAAGAAACCATAGAGGAGAGCTACACCAACGGCGAGGTCAAGGGAAGCAACGACGTGGGCGGTCTGGTAGGGCGGAACCTGAGCGGAGCCACCATCCGGCAGTCCTACACCCTGGCCTCCGTAACGGGAACGGCCGACAAGGTGGGTGGCCTGACGGGGCGGAACCAAGGAACAATCGAGCGGGGCTACGCCATCGGCGAAGTCAACGGAGATGAGCTGGTCGGCGGGCTGGTTGGCGAAAATACCAGTTCTGGAACCATCCGGCAGGGCTACGCCACCGGCGACGTGACTGGCGATGCAGACGCCGGCGGACTGGTGGGCAAGAACGACTCTGGGACCTGCCAAGACAGCTATTGGGACACCGAAGCCAGCGGGTACACCACCAGCGCGTGCGGAACCGGCAAGACCACCGACGAGCTGGTTGCGGCGAAGACGGACGAGAATCTCTACGCCCTGTGGGACGAGGCCCACTGGGCCACCGGCGACTGGCAGTACCCAACGCTCAAGGCCGACTGGGACGGCGACGGAACCGCCACGTGGCGGGAGTTCGGCGAACAGCGACCCTTCTTGCAGGACGGCGATGGCGACCGCCTGATTGACATATCCAACCTGGAGCAGTTGAGCGCCATACGTTGGGACGTCACAGGCAAAGGCTACCTCGGCGGTGTCAACGGGGACGAATACCGGGCGGCCTCGCGGTACGCGCCTTCAATCTCGACTTGCCCCGGGTCCGGATGTCTGGGGTACGAACTGGTCACGGATCTAGACTTCGACACCAACGGCGACGGGGCGGTTGACAGCGACGACGTCTTCTGGAACGAGGGGGCGGGCTGGGATCCGATCGACGGCAACAAGACGACGCTCGACGGCGACGGCCATACCATCGCCAACCTGTTCATCAGTCGCGGCGCCGAAGAGAAGGTGGGGCTGTTTGGCTCGCAGACCCACTCCGGCGTGGTGAGAAAGCTCGGCCTGGACGACGTTCACATCACCGGCTCCTCAGTCGTCGGCAGCGTGGTCGGTTACAACGAAGGAACCATCGAGCAGACCTACGTCACGGGCAAGGTAAAGGGAAGCAGCAACTCAGGCGGCTTGGCCGGGGAAAACCGGACCGGCTCGAGGATCCGGGTGAGCTACTCCGCCGCGGAGATTAATTGCGCCTGGCGCGCCGGCGGTTTGGCCGGACGCAACATGGGGATCATCGAAGACAGCTACTCCACCGGACCCGTTACGGGATACTCCGATCTCGGAGGCGTGGTGGGGCACAACAACGAGCAACCCAATAGGAGCCCTTGCAGGAGCACGGCGCGGCGAACCTTCGCCACCGGACTGATTACCGGAGGCACTCCGTTCTACGGCGGGATCGCCATGGTCTCCGCCTCACCAAACGCGAGCTGTCCCGATAGTTTCTGGGACACGGAGACCACCGGCACGGACTGGAGCGCCTGCGGCGAAGGCTACACCACCGCCCAGTTGCAGACCCCCACGTCGGCCACGGGCATCTACGTCGACTGGAACGCCGATGTCTGGGACTTCGGCAAGTCGGACCAGTACCCGGCCATTAAGGCCGACTGGGACGGCGACGGCATTGCCACCGCAGAGGAGTTCGGGCCGCAGCGCTACGTTGACTACGACCGGGACGGCGACGGTCTGCTCGAAGTGTCCACCCTGGCCCAGCTGAACGCCATGCGCTGGGATTTGGACGGCGATGGTTCGGTGGCGGACGCCAATCAGTCGAGCTATCAGGCGGCCTTCTTCCTTCCCACACCGCGAATGGGCTGCCCCAGCGCCGGCTGTGATGGGTACGAACTGACGGCGGACTTGGACTTCGACACGAACGGCAACGATCATGCGGACGCCGGCGATGCCTACTGGAACGGCGGCGCGGGCTGGACTCCAATCGCCAACTACGTAACCACCTTCGACGGCAACGGCCACGCCATCAACAACCTGTACATCGACCGCACGGGCGCCGAACGCGCCGGCTTGTTCAGCCATCTGACCGACGGCGCCGAGGTTCGCAACCTGGCGTTGCTGGACGTGGACATCACTGCCAACAACGACGTGGGCGCCTTCGCTGGGCTGATCACCCGGGCCACCCTGCGCAACAGCTACGCCACAGGCTCGGTGACGCTGAACAGCGCCGGGGACTCCGTGGGCGGCTTGGTCGGCGAGGCGAGCGGGCATCCCAACGGACGGGACACCATCCGCGACAGCTACTCCTTGGCGACGGTGCGCGCGCTGGCTCTGGGCAGCTACGCCGGTGGACTGGCCGGCTCGATGCACGTGAACGAGTCCAGGTACGCCCGCATCGTGAATACCTTTGCCGCTGGAGCCGTCTTCTCGCCCGATCTCGAGCTCGGCGGCGGGCTGGTCGGTCATACCAAGACAGCCCAATCGAGAATTACCGACAGTTACTGGGACACGCAGACCACAGGCTGGAGCGCCAGTTCCGACGACGGAGACGATGTTGCCGACGACGGCTTGGGCAAGATGCAATCGGAGTTGCATCTGCCGACCTCGGCTACGGGCATCTACGCAAGCTGGGACTCGGCTGTCTGGGACTTCGGAAGCAACAGTCAGTATCCGGCGCTGAAGTTCGACACAGACGGGGACGGCATTGCGACGGTCGCAGAGTTCGGCAGCCAGCCGCGCACGGCTGCCGTGCCCTCGGTGGACCTGGACGCCGACAACGACGCCCTGATAGAGGTGTCCAATCTGGACCAACTGAACGCCATCCGCTGGGACCTCGACGGCAACGGTCAGACGTCGTCGTCCCACGAGGGCGACTACAACGAGGCATTCACCGGCAGCCGCTCGGCGCTGGCTGACCCCTGCTTCGGGGTTGCCTGCCACGGCTACGAGCTGACCGCAAACCTCGACTTCGACACCAACGGCAACGGCGAGGCCGACGCCGGCGACAAGTTCTGGAACGGCGGCGCAGGCTGGGCGCCCATCGGACGTCACAGCAACAACCACGACACCGAGTTCAATGCAACCTTCGAGGGCAACGGGCACACAATAGGCAACCTGTTCATCCAAGGATCAGGCTCAGACTCGCTGGGGCTGTTCGGCGCCACTGAAGGCTCGAGCAACATCAGGAACTTGGGCCTGCTGAACGCCCAGGTCAACGGCACAAGCGGCGATGATCTGGTGGGCGGACTGGTGGGCTTCAACAAGGGTAAAATTGGCGGAAGTCATGTCACGGGATCGGTCACCGGCGACGATCGAGTTGGCGGTCTTGCGGGAAGCAGCTGGAATAGGATTACAGACAGCCACACCGCCGTCTCGGTAACGGGAAATGACTTCGTGGGCGGCCTGACGGGCGTGAACTCGCACGGCACGGGGAGCTCCACCAACGGCACGATAACCCGCAGCCACGCCACAGGCTCAGTAACGGGCCATAACTTCGTCGGCGGGCTGTCGGGCAGCGCCGGAGACGCGATAATCGCCAGCTACGCCACCGGAGCAGTCACGGCCAACGACTATGTGGGCGGGCTGGCTGGGCAGATCGGCGGCGCGATCACCGCCAGCTACGCCACAGGTCCGGTCACCTCCCAAGACAATACCGGAGGTCTGGTGGGTCTCAACTACGGCCGGATAAACCTCAGCTTTGCCACTGGAACGGTCGCAGGCGATGACAATGTGGGCGGACTTGTGGGCGCCAACGGCCACAGGATCAGCGACAGCTACGCGACAGGCTCAGTTTCGGGCGATCACAGTATCGGCGGGCTGGTGGGCAAGACCGGTGGATCCAACGCCTACTACATCAGCGACAGCTACGCCACAGGATCCGTAACCGGCATCAGTTTCCCTGGTGGGCTGGTGGGCAGAGACTACGGTGGGACGACGATAGCGGACAGCTACTGGGACACGGAGACGAGCGGGCAGTCTGGCGGACAGGGCGGCGCGGGCAAGACCACGGCCGAGTTGCAGTCGCCGACCTCAGCAAGCGGCATCTATGCCGACTGGAACGCTGGCAGTTGGGACTTCGGCGGAACGGCGGAGTACCCCAGGTTGAAGGCTGTCCTTTCATTCAGCTCGTTTACCGTTGCCAACCAGAGCTACATCTCCGGATCGGCGATCAATGCGCTGCAGCTGCCGAGGGCGTCCGGTGGCAATGGCTCGCTGACCTACATGCTGGAAGGCGCGCTGCCGATTGGACTGAGCTTCGACGCGACGGCGCGAACCATTACTGGGACGCCCATGGTCGACGCTGATGAGGTTTCCACCCACACCTACCGGGCGGCCGACGCTGATGGCAACTCCGCGTCGCTGGACTTCACGATCTCGGTTGAGTTGGATCGCGCGCCCAACTTTGGGTCTTCCCAGGTGGATGATCAGAGGTATCGCCGCGGGGAGTCGATAACAACGTTGCAGTTGCCAGGGGCCAGGGATGGGAACGGTCAGCTCATTTACGCGCTGGTTGGCGACCTGCCTGAGGGTCTCTCGTACGACGCGGTGAACCGCAGGATTTCCGGGAAGCCTACGGTGGCGATGGAGTCCACTGAATACGCCTACTCTGTGACCGACGCCGATGGCGACGTGGCGTCATTGACCTTCGCGATCGAGGTCATGGATTACGTGGTCTTGGGCGCTGCGGATGGTTACGTGGAGAAGTCGAGGGTTCTCAATGAAGTCAGCTGGTTGAGGTGGGATACCTGCAATTCCAACCAGCGGTGCGGGGTCGTTTCCACCGCGCCGGAGGATGATCGTCTCGTTGAGTTGACGATGGTCCTGGAGCCTGGCGCGGAGGCCACGGTGCAGCTGTGGCTGTTCCGCCACCAGGGCGGCAGCGTTGGTTTGACCCAGAGCGGTTGGACCAAGACGTTCAACTCTGAAAACAGGACGCACGTGTTTGGCGTTGCCGAGGACCGGGCTGACGACGGCGTGGAATGGTCGTTCCGGCTGTCGGATCCCGCCGATGACGATCCTGACGATAGTTACAAGATCATGGAGTCGCACGTTCGCGTCTACGGGGTTGGCGATGAATCGGACGAGATCGATCATGACGATTTCACGCGCTGGTGGGAGTACGATGTATTCACCCACCGTTGGCAATGGCATCCCAATGACGTCCTGAGCCTGATCAGGTGGCACGGTTGCGAACGCCGCACATCGGCGGATTATGACGGCTGCGTGTTCGAGGCGCCGGCGGGGCACGTGGTGGACTGGTACGTGGGGGTGAAGGGGAATCCCACGCAGCGCCTGAGTATCATAGACGTTGACGGCGAGGGGTCCGATGCGGCGGACTTCCTGAGGGTGCGGGAACACATTGGTCCGATTGAGGACACGCCAGGACCTGGCGCTTTCGTCCAGGGTACGCACTATGTTGGGGCCGAGGACGCCCACCTGGGTTGGCGACTCTGCGTGAACGAGACGGATGGGTTGTGGGGTTGTATGTACACCATCAGCATCGATACCCAGATTGCGCTGCGGGTGAGGCCGGCAACGCCGCACCGTCCGGCAGATCGCACGGTGCGCTACGAGGCGGATGCTGCCGTTCTGGAGTTTACGTCGCCCGACAATGTGCCAATCACCTATGCGCGGGGTCGCGTCGGCAACGATGCCTGCCAGGGATGGGGGAGCATCAACACCGAGGACGGTCGGCATCTGCTGACCCATGTTGGCGGCAACAACTACGAGGTTCGCATACCGTACGCCAGCTACGGGATGCACCCAGGGAGCAATCGTTGCGTGGACGTCAAGCCGTGCAACGAGTCCGGTTGTTACTACCGCGACGGGCACTTCCGCGACGTGATCCGTCCGCAGCGGCCGCAGGCGACTGCCTTTGAATTCGTCGGAGACCGTACGGCGACCAACGATGGCGTCGACCTTGAATTGAAGCTCACGCCTGGTGACGCCAACTTCAGTCGCATCGACGGCTTCTGGAAACGGTTCACGGACCAGCATGGGAGCAACTGCCATGACCCAGCCCACAGCTACGGGCCCATCCTACCCTCGGAGACGGAATGGGATCCTTTTGGCAGCGGTTCCGTAAAGGTTCAAATTCCGTACGCCGACGTTCCCGGTGACCGGTCGTACTGCATGTACGTTCAGGTCTGGAACGATGATGGCACGGAGCGCATCCGGCGTTGGACCAAGGTGGACGTACCCGCCTACCAGTAGCAGACGTCACAGCCAATATCCGGCGCTGAAGTACGACACCAACCGGGATGGCGCGGCTTCCGGCATGGCCGATGCAGGATGCAGTCGGCCGAGGCCCTGGAGAGGGATCCCAGGTATCGAAAACTCAGCCGCGCCTTGAACCGGCCCGCCTGCTGGCCGGCTGAAGCCGCGCGGTCCTCCCCCCGAAAGCCTTCGCCGCACTGAGCTTCCCGAATCGAGTCTTTGCCTGGTGGTTGTTTCGGGTCCTGTGGAACCTTCGGCGGGAACCTGAAAGATCTGCCTTATCGTCGCTTGGGGAAGGAGAATGTCCGGCCCACTCCGAGAAGCCCATGTCTGGGGCTCTTTTGTCGTTTTCTGGTCAGCCGCTCCCTGAGAGCCAGCCATTTTCGCCAAGGCGATTGCGGTGACGGTTGGAGACGGACGAACGCGGGGTGAGATGATGCGATTTCCCCGCGCCAGTGTTGAGGTACAGCGCGGGGCGGGAGGGACTTGACGGCTTGCTGTAACTCTGAAACTGCGTTAGTATCCCGACATCGCACAACAGGGGCGCGATTCACGAGGCCAAACGCTGGAGTTTATCCCATGATCAAAATCCGCAGCCTCGCATCCATCTGGGTCGTTATGGCGGCCTTGCTGATCGTCATCGCCGGGGCGACATTCGTCAACAACGCCGCCGCGCAGGGCGACGTGGGCAGCCTGGCCACCGACAAGGCCGCGCTGCAAGCCCTCTACAACTCCACCAACGGCGCCAATTGGCTGAACAAGTACGGCTGGGATTTCAACAACGACCCCTCTTCCTCGTGGCACGGGGTGACGGTCTCCAACGGCAGGGTGACTGCCCTGGCCCTAACTTATAACAATCTGAACGGGCCGTTGCCCGCCAAACTGGGCGACCTCTCCAGTTTGGATACTCTGAATCTACAGAATAATAATCTGAGCGGTTCGATACCCGCAAGATTGGGCGACCTCTCAAGTTTGCGCTTCCTGTACCTTTCGGGCAACAAATTGAGCGGGTCCATCCCAAGCGAGATGGGCAGCCTTTCCACCCTCCAAGTTGCTTGGCTCGACTCCACCGGTCTGAGTGGTGCGATACCCGCCGAACTGGGCGACCTTGACAAAGTTAATGACCTGCGGCTCAGTTATAACAATCTGAGTGGTCCGATACCAACCGAACTGGCGAACCTTGATGACATCGCATTGTACCTTGACAATACAAAAGTATGCCTACCTTCCACCAACGCCACGCTGACTACTTGGTGGTACTCTACGCTTCCTCGTAGGTCGCCTGGCACATTGCCCGATTGCGTCGTTCCGGCGGCGCCCACCGGCCTCAGCGCGGTGGCCCTGCCGCAGGGGGAGGTGGTGGCGCTGTCATGGACGGCCACCAAAGATGTGACCGTCGAGAAATGGCAGGTGCGGTGGAAGACGTCCGGAAACTACGGAGCCTGGACCGATGTTCCCGACAGTGATGAGGACACGAGGACTCACACCGTCTCCGGCCTGTCGGGCGGTGTTGCTCATACCTTCGAAGTGCGCGCCGTCAACGCCACTGGAAACGGGGCCGGCGCAACGGTCCAGAAGACGCCTCACAGGACCGACAACGACTACGACAGCGACGATGATGGGCTGCTCGAGGTCGCCAACTTGGCGCAGCTCAACGCCATCCGCTGGGACTTGGACGGCGACGGTTCGGCGGATACCACTGACGACGAATTGAATTTCGCCACCGCCTTCCCCGGCGCCAAGAGCGGCATGGGCTGCAACGAGGACGAAACCGAGGCCGACGATCAGGTTTGCGAGGGTTACGAGCTGACCGCCGACCTGGACTTCGACACCAACAACGACGGACGGACGGACATCGCCGGCGACACCTACTGGAACGCGGGCAAGGGCTGGGAGCCAATTGGCACGGAGACCAATCGCTTCTACTCAACGCTGGCGGGCAACGGCCACACTATTTCAGGTCTCTTCATCAACCGTCCTTTGGAGGGATCTGTGGGGCTGGTCGGCTACGGCGGTTTAAACAGCGATACGCCGTCAAGTCTTACCGGCATCGGACTGCTGTCAGTCAACGTAAACGGGGGTGATGATACCGGCGGCCTATGTGGAAAATGCGTCAATTACATTTCTGTCAGCCGCAGCTACGCTGTGGGCTCGGTCGGCGGCGGTGATCGCGTGGGTGGTCTCATCGGGTTTAGCGGGGGCGTTGTGGAATACAGCTACGCTTCCGTTGCGGTAACCAGTACCGGGAGTAGCATCGGTGGGCTGGTCGGGATAAAGTCGGAATCCCTCAAGTCCAGCTACGCCACCGGTACCGTCATTGGCGCCACAAATGTCGGCGGGCTGGTTGGTCAAATGTTCAGCGACGTCACTGGCAGCTACGCGACCGGGTCCGTCATTGGTGGCACCTACGTCGGCGGTCTGGTGGGGCGGCACACCAACAACTCCATCAAGGATTCTTACGCGCAGGGAACGGTTTCTGGTACCAACTACGTTGGCGGCCTGCTCGGGTGGGGGCACCGGTCAATCATCACCAATAGCTATTCCAGCGGCCGGGTAACCGGAACCGGCTCAACTGTGAACGGCTTCGCGGCAGTCAACACGGACTATCCGTACACGTGCACCTCCAACTACTGGAATACCGGCACCAGCGTCCAGACGGCCAGCCAATGCGGCACGGGAAAGACCAGGCAGGAGTTGAAGGCGCCGACCTCCGCCACCGGCGATTTCGCCACTTGGAACTCGGGCGCTTGGGACTTTGGGGACTCTACGCAGTACCCCCTGCTGAAGGCCGACTTGAACGGCGATGACGTTTCCACGTGGCAGGAATTCGGCTATCAGAACCGTTACGACTACGACCTGGATGACGATGGGCTGATCGAAATCAGCACCCTGGCCCAGCTGGATGCCTTGCGCTGGGATCTGGACGGGAACGGCATTCCAGGGGAGGCCCACTTGGGCAACTATCTCGCCGGGTATCCCTACCCCGCTTTAGGAATGGGTTGCAACGAGGATGAGGCGACACCTGTAGAGGAAGTCTGCGCCGACTACGAACTCCACGCCGATCTGAGCTTCGACACCAACGGCGACGGCAAGATAGATTCCACAGACGACTATTGGAACGAAGGCAAGGGCTGGAACTCCATCGGAACCAGTCAGGCCGGACTAGCCACGGCCCTCCATGGCAACGACCATACCGTGAGCTACCTGTACATCAACCGGCCCAAAACCGACTACGTCGGCCTGTTCGGACACGTCGCCAGCAGCGGCAGCGTCAAGGAAACGCGGCTGGATCACGTCGATGTGAAGGGCGGCAACTACGTCGGCGCCTTGGTTGGATACAACGACGGCGGCACGATCGGATTCGTCCAAGCCACCGGCGCAGTCTCCGGAACCGGCTACGTAGGCGGAGTTGTTGGCAGAAGCTCCGGCGCCATCAGCGACGGCGCGACCGGCGGTTCCGTCACCGGAACCGGAGACTACGTTGGCGGAATAGTGGGCTGGAACAGCGGAACGGTCAGCAGAAGCTATAGTCGAAGCGCCGTCCACGGGGATGATAAGGCCGGGGGGCTGGTCGGAGACAACAACAGCGGGACCATCAGCGGGAGCTATGCCCTGGGATCCGCCACGGGCGACGACAGCATCGGCGGGCTGGTGGGCTGGAACAACGGTACCGTCAACGACAACTACGCCGACGCAACCGTTTCCGGCCGCATGGACATCGGAGGACTGATCGGTTGGAACGGCGGCTCCATCACCAACAGCTTCGCCGCCGGCCCAGTGTCCGGCAAGACCGATGTCGGCGGGCTGGTGGGGCAAGCCGGCTCCGCCAGCAGTTGCGCTGGCAGCCACTGGAATACGGAGACTGGGCAGCAATCGTCCAGCGCGTGCGGCTCGGGCCAGAAGACATACCAGCTGAGCGCGCCCACCACGGCCAACGGAATATACGCCGGATGGGATGCCCAAGCTTGGGACTTCGGCTCCGCCGTGCAGTACCCCGCGCTCAAGGCCGATTGGGACGGCGACGATACAGCTACCTCGCAGGAATTCGGCGCTCAGCGCTACGATTACGACACCGACGACGATGGCCTGATAGAGGTGTTCCGCGAGACACAGCTCAACGCCATCCGCTGGGACCTGGACGGCGACGGCTCAATCGAGGAGGGGGACCGGGAAAACTACTTGGCGCAGTACCCCAACGCCGTCTCGGGGTTCGGGTGCAACGAGGATGAAACCCTGTCCACGGACCAAGTGTGCTTGGGCTATGAGCTGAAGAGCGATCTGGATTTCGACACCAACGGCAACAGCAAGTTCGACAGTGGCGATCTCTGGTGGAACGGCGGCAATGGCTGGCAGCCTTTGGGGAGCGCCTCCAAGCGCTTCGACGCGACGTTTGAGGGGAATGGCCACGCCATCAGCGACCTGACCATCAACCGGCCCGATACCGACGACGTTGGCCTGTTCGGGTACGTGTTCGAGGACGCCCAGATCCAAGGCTTGGCATTGGATGACGTCAACGTTACCGGAAACGAATACGTGGGAGGATTGGCCGGTCGGAGCGCAGGAACCGTGCAGCGGAGTTACGCGCACGGCGTGGTATCCGGCAAGCGATCAGTTGGCGGCTTGATTGGCGAGAACCAAGGGACCGTGGAGAACACCTACTCCACCGGGTCCGCATCGGGCGAAAACAGCATTGGCGGCCTGGTGGGCCTCCACAGCTCCGGCGCCATCAGGGACAGCTATTCGGTGGGACCCGTGACCGCCAGTAACTCGGCGGGTGGATTCGCCGGGACGGTCGCCGACGGCCTAACCTGCCAGGACAGCCACTGGAACACCAAGACCAGCGGACAGTCGTCCAGCGCCTGCGCGAGTGGCAGGAGCACAACTGAAATGACCTCTCCCCAATCCGCCACCGGCATCTACGCGGGTTGGTCAGCATCTGTCTGGGACTTTGGCGCGGACACACAGTACCCAACCCTCAAGACCGACTGGGACAATGACGGCACGGCGACCTGGCAGGAATTTGGCAAGCAGGACCCGCTGGGTCTGCCGCCAGCCGCAGCCAAGCCCCAGAACCAACCGACGCGGGTGAGCCTTGAGGTCTTGCCCAGGCAAACGGTCATCACCTTGAAGCCCTCCGCATCTGACGACGCATCCGCGTTGGCCTACCGGATTGGCGACCGCAACGACGAGACCTGCAGCGGCTGGAAATCGCAGGGGCCAACCTACCTGGGAGAGAGTTACACCATCCTGTCGCTGGGCACGCTCAACAAGCCTCTGTCCGTTTCTGATGCAGGGTCGGACGGCAGCTACCGCGTGACCCTCATTCACGCAGAACTCGCCATGCTTCAGGGACAATCCTACTGCCTCGACATATCCGCGGCCAATGACAAGGGGCGTGGACCTGCCGCCAGATACAACCTCGTCATACCCGTTGAAGTGGATTACGACTCCGATGGAGACGGCCTGCTGGAACTGTCTAACCTGGCCCAGTTCAACGCCATTCGTCTCGACCTGAACGGCGACGGCATCGTGGCTGCCGGGGACAAGCAGCAATACTCCGCCCTATTCCCGAGGGAAGCGGTGAACATGGGCTGCCCAGACAGCGGCTGCGTTGGCTATGAACTGACCGCCGACCTGGACCTCGACACCAACAACAACGGCCGGGCCGACTCCGGCGACGCCTACTGGAACGGCGGCGCAGGCTGGGATCCCATCGGCGGCTACTCCGGCATCCTGGACGGCAGCGGCCACGCCATCAAGAACCTGCACATCAACCGGGCGGGCAGCGATACCGCTGGCCTCTTCGGCGAGCTGGCCAGTGGAGCCGAGGTGCGCAACCTGGGCCTCAGCAACGTGGACATCACGTCCGGCGGCGACGCGGGGGCCTTCGCGGGACGCATGGTCAAATCCGGCATCATCCGCGGCTACGCCACCGGCTCGGTGACCGGCCACGGCGATGACGCCTCCGTCGGCGGTCTGGTGGGCAAGGCCAGGGGCCACGCCAGCAGGAAGGGCGCCATCAGGGACAGCTACTCGCTGGTGGCGGTAACCGTCACGGGAGACGGCGCCACCGCCGGCGGGTTGGCAGGAACGCTGAGCGCCAGCGACAACAGCGAGCCGTGGATCGTGCACAGCTTCGCCGCTGGGCCGATACAGGCGGTGGAACCCGACCTGGCCGGCGGACTGGTGGGCGACGCGGAAACCGACTACGCCTGGGTCAGCCACAGCTATTGGGACCGCGAGACCACGGGCTGGGACACCAGCGCCGTGGGCGGCAGGGAGACTCAGGACCGCCTGCAGGCGCCCAAGACGACACGCAATATCTTCGCCCGCTGGGGTTCGTCGATCTGGGACTTTGGCAACCACAGCCAGTACCCGGCGCTGAAGTACGACACCAACGGCGACAACGTGGCCACGGTTGCCGAGTTCGGCGACCAGACGCGCACAGCGGACATCCCCGCCATTGACCTGGACTGGGACAACGACGGCCTCATCGAAATCAACGGAGCAAACAATGACGAAATCAAGGCCAAACTGAACGCCATCCGTTGGGATTTGAACGGAGACGGAACTCCGTCCTCCAACGCGGACAACTACTGGGACGCATTCACCGGCGGAACTTCCTCCACCATGTCCTGCGTGGGTGTACCCTGCCGAGGCTACGAGCTGATGGGCGATGTTAACCTGAACCAGGAGCTGTGGGACCCAATCGGCAATCTGGAGTCCGGCAAGTGGGACGCGACCTTTAGGGGCAACGGGTACACCGTTTCGCATCTCAATGCGCTGAGCTCCAGTGGCAAGAACACAGGTCTCTTTGGTGAGACGACGCATCGTTCCGTCATTGAGGGCGTGCACATCTACAGCGCGGACGTGGAGTCCTACGGCGGCAACAACGATGATAACCGTCAGAACAGCGCGGGCGCGTTGGTTGGTTTCAACCGTGGCATTGTGAGGGAATCAGGTCTCTCCTACATCTGGGGAGACATCTGCAGCATCAGCGGGCGCAACGTGTCCGGCGGTCTGGTGGGCGGAAACGAGGGCATCGTGGAACGTTCCTGGGCGCGCTGTGGCGACGTGAACAGCAAGAAGGGTGGCGGCGGACTGGTGGGATTCAACCATCCGGGCGGCATAGTCCGGGACAGTTGGGCCGACGGCTTGGTGATCGTCGACCGCAAGGGCTGGAAGAAGGGAGCGCTCATTGGCCGCAATTTCGGCCTTGTGGAGCGGAGTTTTTCGTTGGGCGAAACCAGGCGTGGCGATGACACAAGTCACGGACCGCTGACGGGTCAGCAGGGGGGCACGGTTACGGATAGCTTCTTCGTGGGCCACGACTACGACGAGAAGTACGGTGGCAAGGCCCGGACCGACGAGGAGATGCGCACGCCGCGCCCGTCGGAACCAAGCTTCTTCGCTCCCTGGGACCTGGACCTATGGGACCTTGGCGACGAGACGCAGTATTCAGCGCTGCGGGCGGATACTGACGAGGACGGCTACAAGACCACCTGGGAAATAGGCAGCCAGCGTCCCTCGGACTTTTTCCAGCACGAGCCGGCCTTCGTGGATGGTAACGCGGCCCACAACATCTGGCGCGAGGGCTTGTCGCTGCGGTTCCGCAAGGCGGACGGCGACGCGAATATTCGCGTGGACGGAGTGGGTTACCGGATCGCCCAGAAGGGCGAGGCCTGCCACGAATGGGTCGCCGGCGGCCGCGTCATGGTGGGAGAAACCAACGGCCGGGCCACCCTCTCCGAGGATAACGGCGTGTACACGCTGGTCCTCGACCGTGCGGACCTCTGGGCGTTCCGGCCCAACGGGCGGGTCTGCATCGACGTGAACTTCGTGAACACCGCAGGCAAGAAGAGCGACGCTCGCCGCTATCGCGATATTCACATGCCGGGCGGAGAGGTCCCGAGGTCCAAGCCCATCAAGAAGGCTGAGGCCATCATCCCCGACGGGTCGGTGGCGCTGTGGTTCGATACCAACTCCTACGACTGGGTGAAGGGCGTGGGCTACCGGGTTGCGATAACCGGGGACGCCTGCGAGAGTTGGGAAGTGGGAGAAGGCAGCTTCAAGCCAGGCGACGAAATCGGCGGAGCCGTGCTGACCGAGGTCAACGGCCTCTGGAGGCTGGCGTTGCCGGTGGGCGAGGGCTACATCATGGAACCGAACCGCCGCTATTGCGTGGACGTAACCGCGTTCAACGACGACGGCTGGGCTGGCACCGGCCGCCGCTGGAGGAGCTTCGTCACCGGCAACTAGGACTTCACAACTGGGCGGCGTAGCAACCGGTCAACAGGCTGGCGGCCCCTGTATCATCAGGGCCGCCAGCCCGTCTGTTTTCGCCGGGAGCCCCTGGGGGGCCGATGCCACCGAGAGGGTCCACACCCAAAGAGGAAGTTCCCATAAGAGTAGGTTCCCATGCTGGGCATGGCGCGGTCCACGGGGCAGGGCGCCGTGATGGAGATCACCTTGACCTCGGGAAGGGACTTGCCCTTGAAAATTCGGCAAACGACTTCGGATCAAATGGACTGACTTCTCCCCAGTTGAATCGCGCCGGTCAGGCCCAGGCTGCTGGCCCTAAAAGAACCGGAGGCTAGAGTGGCTGAACCTTAACTGACGCGAGTATGCTAATCAGTATGCCCCCCAGATTCCCCGATGGCTCAATGGCCGGCCTATCGGAATTTCTCGCGTCAGAGTCGCTCTCGTGGAACATGCCGGAGCCACGGAGTCGGGCCCGGCTAATCCTTTCCGGTGAGGCCGGTACGTCAGAGCTCAATGCCCCGGGAGGAGTTTATCGCCATAGGCGGCCTGAAAGGGAAAATAGAAGAGACTGCATAACGCAACCCGGGTTTAGTCCCAACTTGGAAAGGGGCAGTGACGTAAGTTGGGCGGGCGATGGCGAGCGGGAATTTTGCTGCGGGCCTATAATCACGACATTCCACAGATTGCACTAACTGGATTGTAGTTTCGGATCGTCGAGGCGCTCTTGAGTGACCCTGAAACAACCACCCCTTACCTGTAGCATGACCCCTGAAGTGGGGCGGAATCACCCCTACGGACCATACCCTGATGGACCTGCCAGACGCCCTGGTCGAGGAACGGGGCCGGGCGCCAGCGGCTGAAGTCCTGGGAGCGAACTACCGCACCGAGGCCCGGTGCCAGCGGTCCCGGCAGGCGCCTCGCCGAATGCGCCAGGCGTTGCTGGAGTACCCGGAACAACAGGACTTCCGTAACGTCCCCGCAGACGAACCCGACGTTGCGCCCGGCGCCGGGGGAGGACGGGGAACTGCTGGCGGACAGGGCAACAGATTTGGAGCGAGAGAACAGGGAATTGCGGGGACAGTGGAAGCTCAAACAGAGGAATGGGAGGTCCTATGGCGGCGGGTGGCCGAGTTGAAGGAACTGGGCTACCCGCAGAGCGGCGGCGCTGGCATTCTCGGCGGCCAGGAACTAGAGGCAGAGTGGCGTCAACCCAGCCGGGGCCACGGAATGCCCGACGCCAGGGTGGTATCGATGGAGCCGCAGCCCGACGAATCCCGCGCCTTCGGACTGGCGGCGCAACTGGTAGCCCAGTGGCAGGAGGCCAGCCCATCAGATTCCGGATCGGGCTTTTGGAACTTGCGCTCGCCCCCTGTTAGCCCAATGGAGCCGATTTCCCGCCATTTCGGAGGACGCCCCCTGAGGAGAAACGAGCGATGAAGGGTGTGGTGAACGCAGCATTCGACCCGGCAATCCCACTTGCTGTACAAGGCCCACCGGGCGATGCGCACAGCATTGAGGCCATCGTCGATACCGGATTCAACGGATTCCTTACCAGCTCTCCCTCTACACTCTAGTCCTAGTTGTCCAGTAGCGACCCCGGTAGGCCAAGCGACTTCAAGAAAAGCAGAGAAGCATCTCCGTAGGCACCGTCATCGATGACAATCGTCAGCCGGACCTCTTCCAGCGCGTTTCTGTAACGCCGCGAGATTCCAGCAGAGATGAGCTCCTCCTGAAATCTGTTGTAGTCCCATACCTCAACCCCATACTGGCTGAACCTACCCTCCTGGTCTGTCAAGTCTGCCATTGAAATGAACCTACCCACAACATCTTTGATCCCGGCTTGCAAGCCAAGGCTTTCCGCCAATTTCGGTAGGGCTTCCTTAACTTTGCCGACTGTCTCGCTGAACCTTTTGATATTGGATTCCAGCTCTTTGTCGGTGACTGAACCACCCTTCGCCTCAACCACAATAGCCACTCCGGTCTTGGGGAACACGCCGACAACGTCCAGTTCTCTATTGTCCCATTCTTTACGTTGGTGCGAAGTCCTCACAGGATGGCATCCTTGCCGAACGAGTAGCAGTGCAGCCAGCAATTCAGGAACAATGCCCTTCAAGTCCCTGTTGATCTCGTCGAGCGCTTTAGCCTGTGCGCGGAGGGCTTGAAAGGCCGGCGGATTGCACAGGTCAAGAAAGTCCTCGGCGCTGACGCCATTAAAGTCCTGCAGGTCAATGCGGTCGTTGAATTCTGCCAGGACGCTCTTGGTGCCATCTTCAGATTGGACAGCCTCGCCGTCTGGCACGCCAGTACCATATATTTTGTAGAACACCCACCACTTCGGCGCGTTGCTGCGAGAACCGTACGCCGGAGTTTGGACCGCCAATGAAAAATCAATATATGAGCCCAGGTCCCAACTGGATTGCTCGTCAATGTCGGAATGATTGACGCGGACCACTTTCACTCGCCCGGAAGGAGCGGTGTTTGCCATCATTCCGGCCACCAGATCCCTGAAATCCAACCAACCGAGTGGAGAATCCTCGGACACTACGATCTTCTCCACATCCCCGAAAAGTCTCGTCAATCGCTCTAATTCTGAAATCTCTTTCATGGACTCCTCCTGAAAGCTGGTGAAATCACAGTCGAGCTGAAGCGTTGACGCTTTAAGTCCGAAGTGAAGGCTTGGGTATTGGTTGCTGATACCGCATTGGGCAAATGGCCGCTTTACCGCTGCAGTAACCGATTCTGCCACGTTGATTTCCTGATCAACAAATTGCTGGAACGTGTCGTTGGCGTCAGTTCCTACGCCTTCCCCCAAGCCCAGCCTATGCAGCGACAAGGAAATAGCCGCAAGCAGGCCAAGGCCCCAATTGGGGACCTCTCTGCGGTTGCCAACGCCAACGGGAGATCGCAAGGTTCGGATGTTATCGATGGAGCGGTCGCCCCACATGTCGTACAGTTCCTCGGAAACCATTGATGTTCCAGTTTCGTTCCCCCAGACAAAGGAAAAAGCCTCTGACGTCCTTGATGCACGAGCGTGCAGGTCATCGTCCAAGGACTCGCCTGCCCTCAACTCCATCGCCCTTTCGGTAGAAATCGGGGCAATGTCCGAGCGGAACATGCTGACCGGACACGAAAGGCCGACGGTCAGCAGCGAGTTGGCCACGTCCAGCACTTGCCCATAGGCATGGTCCGCCTCTTCCAGAGAATCGCCAGACTCCCGAAGGGCCGACAAGATGGATTGGATGCCTTCAAGCGTCTTGGCTAGGTCCGAATTTGGGGTGTCAATGGACGCTTGCCAATTGGCGTTCGTCCATCTCCCCCATCCCAGCCATTGAGACGGACCATCGTCAGGTCCGAAACCAACAAAATCTGGAGAGGCTATCAGCCCTTCAAAGATGCTGTACACGCCGGTGGCGATCATTAGCTTGAAGCCGTTGCGGATTTGACGTTCTTCATTCTTGGATCGCTTCTGCGAATGGATGATGCCCTCAAGCTCTTCCCTGGCTTGGGGTTCGCAAAGGCGCTTAAGCAGCATGACGTGAGCGAAGAACTCCAGTCGTCTCCTTTCTTCAGCCCTTTCTTCAACCGTAGAATTCAAAGTAGCAACCTCCGGGAATGGGACGTTGCCCGGACATCCGACCACAATCATCAAGTATAGCAGCTTCATGGTTGAGCGCCTTATGGCTCCCGACGGGTGGCCTGTGGCCTACCCAAAGGCCGTGTGAGTTTACAGCGTGTTCTATTCTGCCATATCACGTAAACTGGAGGGGGCGCCGCCATGTTCAGCGAACGACTCAAGCTCGCCCGGAAACACTACGGCCTGTCGCTGCGGGCCTTGGCGGCCCGGCTGGACGAGATGGTCTCGGCGCAGGCTATCGGCAAGTACGAGCGCGGGGAAATGATGCCCAGTTCGCAGGTCGTGATTGCATTGGCCAAAGCCCTGAATGTTTCGGTGAGCTACCTCCTCAGCCCATCGGTGATTTCGCTCGAGGCCGTCGAATTCCGGAAGAAGGCAGCCACGAAAGCAAGGGATCAAGCCATGGTGGAGGCGGCGGTCCTGGACTGCGTGGACCGTTACCTACAGGTCGAGCAGCTTCTGGGCGTGGAACCCGGTGATTGGGACCGGCCTCCCAACGCCCCGTACACCGCGAGCGACATGGATGATGCCGAGGCAGCGGCATATGCGGTACGCGGCGATTGGGACCTTGGTAGCGGGCCCATCGCGAATTTTACCGAACTGCTCGAAGAACGAGGGGTCAAGGTACTCAAGCTCGACCTTCCCGAATCCGTGGACGGCTTTACCTGCTTCGTCCGCGATTCCGACGGCAGGAAGTTGCCGGTGGTGGTCTGCTCCACGGCCAAGTCGGTTGAGCGTCAGAGGTTCACTCTTGCCCACGAACTTGGCCACATGGTGATGGACGTGTCCGCTGGCGTCGACGAAGAGAAGGCGTGCCACCGCTTCGCTGGCGCGTTGCTGGCGCCGCGAGAGGAACTGACCAGAGAGGTCGGGAATAGCCGTCGCCATCTCGGATTCGGAGAAATCGTCGAACTCAAAAACCTGTTTGGCATCAGGGCGGCGGCGCTGGTGGTGCGAATGCGGGACCTGGACATCATCGGCAACACTGCTGTCCAGCAGATTTTCAGCGGGATAGGGCGCAGTTGGCGCAAACAGGAGCCTTGCCCGCTGAACCGGGATGAGGTCCCACGGCGTTTTCGCCGGCTTTGCCTGTGGGCGCTGGCAGAGGATGTCATTTCAGAATCCAAAGCGGCTGAACTGCTCAATTTGCCGGTGAGTGAAATTGAGCGCGCCATGGCCGGCGCCGCCAGTTAATGCCTGATGCAAGTCCTGGTAAGCGACAGCTCAGTCCTGATCGAACTCGCCAAGCGAGGCATCTTGGACAGGATGTTCCAGCTACGGCTTCGGTTCGCTGTACCAGACATCCTCTTCTAGTAGGAACTCATGCGCCGACGGCCACTCCCACCACGCCGCCCACCGCCACGCCAATACCCCATTATGGCAACACGCCTCACTAACCCAGCTACGGAACCTGCCGTGATGACCGCCCACACCAAGCCGAAGCAAACATTGGTAGGCGTCGAACTCATCCGATTGCTGACCTCCGAGGGCGACCGTATCTTCACCATCAAACGGGCCCGCGAGTTGGCGCCCCGGGTCGGGCTGAGAGACTCCTATCTGCGGGAGGCGCTCTACCACCTTCGACAGAATGGATAAATAGTCTCCCTTCGCCGGGGCCTATATGCCCTTTGCCCGACGATTCCAGGCGCGGCGGCGGCGCACGAGTACGAAATCGCCATGTTTCTGGTTTCGCCTGCCGCCATCTCTCATTGGTCGGCTTTGAGCTATCACGGTCTCACCGAGCAACCGCCCAGGACTGTCTTCGTATCGACCACCACGTAGGCTTCTGTTCCCCGCGCTAGGCGAGACGATGCTAACCGCAATCTCCTGCAGAGGATCACCGTTCGACCCGAAGTCTTCGCCGGCAAGCCGTTGGTCCGGGACATGCGCATATCCGTGGAGCTGATCCCGAGCCTGCTCAGCCAAGGAGTTGCGCAAGAGGAACTGCCGTTAGACTACCCAGGCCTTGGATCAGAGGACATTCGGGCGTGCATCGCCTACGAGGTAAACGCCAACGCTTCATCCGGCGGACGGGATTTGGCTGATTAGCTGACAGCGATATACCGACATGCACTCGCCTCAAGTGGGCCACCTCTCGGTCGGCCGATGCCGGCAGGACCGGCCACCAAATCGCGGTTATTCTCAGAAACAAGGTAAAGAGATCGCCTTGAGCCGTGTGGAAATTCCAGAATAGTGTACACTGGAATGGTGTGCTACAACCTTTACAGGAAGCTGGCATGAGAAACATAACCCTGAGCGCTGACGAGGCCTTGATTGACGCCGCCAGGCGCCGTGCTGCTTCGGAGAACACCACCCTCAATGCTGTCTTCCGCCAATGGCTGACGGACTACGTGGACCGCAAGGGTCAGGCAGAACAGGCTATGGCGACCATTGACGCCTTGGCTCAGGTGATCAACACCGGCGGGCGCAAGTTCACTAGGGAAGAGATGAGTGAGCGCCGATGATTTCCTGGACTCCAACGTCCTGGTCTATTCGGTGGATTTGCGATTTCCAGCAAAGCGGGCGCAGGCCAAGGAACTGATTGACCGTAGCATAACCGATAATTCCGGTTGCATCAGCTACCAGGTCATCCAGGAGACTTTGAATGTTCTGTCCGGCAAGCTCGGCGTGCCAGGGGAGCAGATCCGCGAGCTGCTGGACGATGCGCTGCTCCCCCTCTGGACAGTGAATCCCACTGCTAGCTTGTATCGCAGCGCCCTGTCCCTTCGGGGGCGGCGTGGGTTTTCCTTCTACGATTCCCTGATCGCCGCCGCCGCATTAGAAGAAGGCTGCCAACGCCTGTACAGCGAGGATCTTCAGCACGGCCAGCAGATTCAGGGCCTCACCATCCTGAACCTTTTTCAGGGGCCAAAATTGGAGCAAATGAAGGCATCTACCAGGATTGACGCGACTTAGAGCAACCGAAAATCAAGGCCTGCGAAATTGACAGCGGACGCGCCGTTGCTTGTCCAACTGTCTGACACATCCCAAGCTGCCTGCAAGCGTTCAACTAATGTGAGCATTGCGACACTAGCCATCAAGCCACGATACAAGCAAACAAATCGCGCCCCAATTCGTACTCCAGCCAACTGCAGAATAGGCGTAATCCACTCAATAGCGCAAACAAAAACGGCGCTGGCGACCAGAATGTCGCCAGCGCCCATCAAGTCCCAAAACTGGGAGCGCGAACCCCTAGGGAACGTCGATCTTGGTCCAGCGACGCACCCGCTCCGTGCCGTCCTCGTTCCATAGCTGCACGTACATGCAGTACGAATGATGCCGCGGCGCGTCGGCGTAAGGTATGGTCACCTTCACCACCCCGTCATCCGCATCCGACCCCCGCTCGGTGTCAGCCGGCAGGATGGGACCGTAGCCGTACGACGGGTTGTGGCAATTATTGCCGTGCTCATCCTTGAAACGCTTCCAGAAACCGTCAATGCGGCTGAACTCCGCGTCCCCTGGCGTTAGCGTCAACTGTAGCGCAACGCCGTCGGCGCCGACGGTGCGGCTGCCCGTGAAGCTGAAGGACTCAACCGGCGTTGGCGCCGGCATCCGCACGTTCTTCCAACGCTGGCTGCTCTTGTAGCCGTGCCCCTCCGTGTTCAGGAAGTTCACGTCCACGCACACGCTCTTATGCGCGTCAAACGCGCGGTCCGACTCGCGGTCGATCACCAGCGTGTAAAGCCCATTGTCGTCCACCGACAACGCGGCGCGCCCGTCGGAACGGCCCAGCAGCACGTTGTTGGTCCCAAACCAATCGTGGCACACGTTGCCCACCCGGGCGATGCGGTAGTGCACCGCAGCCATGGCCGCCGTACTGCCTTCCGGCGCTCGGAATTGTAGCGTCAGCTTGGTGCGCGAGATCTCAGGATCGCCAACCTTCACCGGCTTGCCGTTGACTGAGTCGGAGGGACGCTGGCGGCCGATTTCCCACGGCGTCGCGACGCCATCGTGGTTGGCGTCCACCACCAACGCCGAGTACGTGTCCTTGTCGCCAAGATGCCAGAGCTCGCGGTCCCAGTTGGCGAAGAACCTCGGATCTGACGCCTGTGGCAGGCGCATCTCTTCATCCTTCAGATGCTTACCGCCGTACTTCTCGTCATACTCATGGCCGACGAAGTAGCTGTCCGTGACAACACCACCCTGCTGACCGGTGAGCGGCCCGTGATAGGTCTTGTCCCGCTTGGTCTGACCCAGCGAGAAACTCCGCTCGATGGTTCCGAAGTTGCGACCCACCAGCGCTCCCTTCTTCCAGCCCTTTCGCTTCACGATCACCAGGCCATCTGCCCAAGAGTCCCTGACGATGCCGCCAGGATGATTGAAGCCAACCAGGCCGCCGCCGGATTTCTTGCTGTTGATATCATCGCAGTTGGACCAGGAGCGTTCCACGATACCTTCGTTGCCGCCCACCAGACCGCCGGACACGTTGCGCCCGCTAATCTGGCAGATGTCACCCCAGATGTAGGACAGACCTGATTCGCGGACGATGCCGCGGTTGAAGCCAACCAATGCGCCGGCGCTATTCTGACGGTTGTCTTCGTTGTTGCCACCGTAGGACTCCACGTCGGCGCTGTAGATGTACACCCCCTCGATGATCGAGCGGCCCGTCGTTTCACCGAAGAGACCCGTGTTCTTGCCAGTCGAGCTGAGCGCGTTGAGATGCGAAACGGTGTAACCGTTGCCTCTAAATGTGGCGTCCCACTTGCCGGATTCCAGATTGCCAATGGGGTCCCAGAGTTCCTGGTTCAGGTTGATGTCGCTGACCAGCTCGTAACCGTGGCAACCATCAGTCACGCAAGAACGCGCCCTTTCGTGAATCGGAAAGGCGGCGTCGTAAGCGTCATTATCGCTATCGTGATCAACGACGCCGTCGCCGTTGAGGTCATAACGCATGGCATCCAGCTGCGCCTTGTTGTGAACTTCGATCAGGCCATCATCGTCACGGTCATGGCAATCAGGGAAACTCTCAGGGTCGCCCCAGCGTATGCCCCTGATCCAATCCAGGATGCGCTCGGTCTCCGCCTCGGACACGCACAGCGCGTTACCCCGCAGATCCAGCGTCCTGAGGTTTCCCAATTTGGTGAGTTCCAGAGGAACCGACCCAGTCAGGCTGTTGTCCTTGAGCCGCAGGGTCCGCAGCTTGTCCAGATCGCCCAGCGCCGCCGGTATCCCGCCCGACAGGTCGTTCCCGCCAAAATCGAGATGCTGCATATTGGCGGCATTCGCCAATTCCTCCGGTATGTCGCCCGTGAGCTGATTGTTGGCAAAATGCAGGCTGGCCAGATGCTGAGAACCGCCCAGGCTGGCTGGAATCTCCCCTGAAAGATCGTTGTCATCCAGATCAATTGACCACAGGTGCGGCAGGTCAGCCAATCCTGATGGGATGGACCCCGTCAACTGATTCTCGGAAAGGTCCATCGTCGACAGCAGGTCCATGTCCGCAAGCTCCGCCGGCAACGCGCCGGAGAACTTGTTGCGCGAGAGCTGCAGGAACGACAGCAGGTCCAGATTCTCCAGCGACCGCGGCAACTCACCCGACAGGTTGTTGCCCGCCAGGTTGAGATACTTCACCGCCGTCAGATCCCCAATCTCAGTCGGCAACGCGCCGGTCAGGTTGTTGTCCTGCAGGTAGATGTGCGTCACCCGTCCGTTCTGGACCGTGAGACCCTCCCACAGATTGGAAAGCGGCTTATCAAAATCCCAGCCGGATTGGTTGGTCCAATTGGGACCGCCGGTGGCGTCATAGATCTTCTTGAGCGCTTCCTGATCCTCAGACAATGTGCCTGGCGCGGCGTCGATGGAAATCGAATCGCTCCTGCCCGTGTAGTTCACGGCGCGGAACTCGAAGGTGTAGACGTGACCGCCCTGGATGCCTTCCCGCACCGTGTGCGAAGTGGTCCCAGGCCGTGTGTTCCTGACGAACTGCCAAGCGTTGAACTCGGTCCCTGGGTCCAACCACTGCGGGTGTCGCCGCCATCGCGTCTCCCAACCGCTGACGGTGGAGTCATTGGGATCATCCCAGGACAGAATCACGCCGTTGCCATCTGTCGTGGAAGCGTAGTCCAAGCCGGTGGGCGTGGCTGGCGCTACACAATCCGGCAGCGCGGCCGGCGAACCGTCAACCTCCTTGTACCAATCAAGCATCGCCTGATCTGACGACGCGATGCAGAAGTGACTTCCCGACACATCAAACAAGTCGAGTTCCAGGTTGGTCCAAGAAGCTGGGAATGGACCGCCCAGATACGTATCGTACAGAGAGATGCCAAGCAATACTCCGCCGTCGCCGCCCAATTGGCCCAATTCGGAAGGAACCATGCCGCTCAGGTCCGTCTCCGCAAGGGACAAAAACCTGAGGTTCTTCAAGCGATCGAAGGTCTTGGGAATGCCCCCAGTCAACGGGTTGCCTCCGATGTAAAGGGAACCAAGAGCCGTAGCGTTGCCCAAATTCGACGGGATCGACCCGCTGAAATTGTTGTCCCGCAAGTTCAGCACATCCAACCCCTTGAAATCGCCCAAGAAACCTGGGATTTCACCGGAGAGATCGTTGTCGCCAAGCCCCACGTGCGTCAGGGCCGTGAGGTTCGCCATCGAATCCGGCAACTCGCCGGAGAGCGAATTGCTGGGCAGGTTCAGAGTCGTCAACGCCGTCAGGTCGCCAATCTCGGTAGGCAGAGTACCCGTCAAGTTGTTGCCAACCAGGCTGAGGCGAGTGACCCGATCATTGGTGACCGTAATACCCTGCCATGACCCCACCGGATCATCCGAACCCCACCCCGTGTTGTTATCCCAATTGTCGCCACCGGTCGACTTGTAAAACGCCATCAACGCTGCCTTGTCGCCCTCCAAAGACCCAGACTGGGCAAGTGTGGTCGCGGGAGCTCCCACCGATTGGAACGCGACGAACGACAACGCGAACAACGCGAAACTAAGGGTACCCAGCAATTTCCTGCGGTGCATCTCCAACTCCGTAACGGCACATAGGCCGGGCAAAATGAGCGCGCAAACTCGGCGCAAGGCGCGGAACCCTAACACATCAGACATGGAAAATCAATGCAGTTTCCACCAGTGAGGGAATTTCGCTACTCGATTTCGAGGCTCGACTTCTGCGATCCCAGTCACTAAACTGCCGAATTTAGCTACACAGCTTTGAGTTTTCATCAACCATTTTGACGCGCCGGTCGACCGAAGCATCGCAGCAGGGAACCACACCGGAGCAAAAGGCGTGATCATCGCTCTAAAAGGAACCAGCTACGTTTCCCGCGCTCAATGGGTCGCAGCGGCCAACGCCCTAACGTTTGTGGTTGCCACCAGCAGCGCGATATTCATACTGCAGGGACCGCGTGGCCAGGCCCACCACCATGGATAAAATCGAGAACCTTCGTGATTAGGTTCGCTTTGGCTGGTTAACGGCGGGGCTGCAGGAAAGCAGCCCTTTGCTCTTGGCCTCGCCTAACTTGGCGCGGCGCCCGCGTTTCGGGGGCTCCAACGCTTGGCCCAACGCTGTTCGGCCGGCGTCGGCCGACTTCTCGCCATCTCCCACGCCATTACAAGGTGTACGGCCCCGGTGGAGCCCAAGCATTCAGGTGTGGACCCTCGCGGTGGCGTCGGCGACCAGGGCGCCTCGACGAAAACAAACGGGCTGGCGGTCCTGTCTATGGTGGATCGCCAACCCGTCGCCTGACAACTACATCGGCCTGCTGTCTAGCCTTAATTCCCCGTGACGAATTGCCACCCTCGGCCACTGGGCGCCGCCCCGTAGTCGTTGATCGTCCACACCTCCACGCAGTACTGCACGTTTGGCTTCATCGTCTGGTCCGGGCCGGTCTGCAACCCCAGACGCCAGAGCCCGCCGTGCTCATTCAGCGTCGCCTCACCCTTCACCTCGCCCGGCGACAGCGGGCCGCGACCTCCCGTCCAGCCCTCGCAGGCGTCGCCGGTTAGCGCGATCCGGTAGCCCACACTCTTCGCCCGGTCGTAGGGGTTGGTCTCGAACCACAGCGCCACCGAGCCGTCGGAGATGATCGCCTCAGCCTTCTTGATGGGCTTGGACCTCGGCGCCTCTCCTCCCGGCATGTGAATGTCGTGCCAGCGGCGGGCGTCACTCTTCTCGCCCTCGGTGTTGATGAACCACACGTCGACGCAGACGCGCCCGTTGGGCCGGAACGCCCAGGTGTCCCGCCGGTCCAAGTCCAGCGTGTACACCCCGTCCTCCTCGGTCAGCGTAGCCCGGCCGTTGGTCTCATCCATCATAACGACGGAATTGCCGAACCAATCGTGGCAGGCTTCGCCGGTCTTCGCGATGCGGTATCCCACACCGTCCACACGAACATCTTCATCGCCATCCGCCTTGCTGAAACGCAGCGTCAGAGCTCCCCGCGTGATGCTATGGGCCGCGTCGCCGTTCGCATAGTCCGGCCGGTGGCCGAAGGCATCGGAGGGACGTTGGCCGCCCAGCTCCCAGGTGGTCGCGTAGCCGTCGCCGTTGGTGTCAACCCGCAGGACGGTGTGCTGCGTAGAGTCGCCCAGGTCCCACAGGTTTGTATTCCAGGCGGAGAAAGCGCCCCGCTGCGACGGTTGCGGCCACTTTAGCGCCTCTTCGCTCACTTTGTTGCCGCCCAAGTCTTCATGGCTCTCCTTGCCCAGGAAGTAGCTGTCGGTGGTTACTCCAGCGCCAATCTGCTGACCGTTCATCGGCCCCAGATGGGCGTCGTCGTTCCGCCGCGTCTTGCCCAAGGAGTAGCTCTTATCCACCGTGCCCCAGTTGCGGCCCACCAGCGCGCCCTTGTACCAGCCGTCCCTTGGATTGTACGCGATGGTCGAACCGCCAACGTAGCTGTTCCTCACCGTGCCGACCGTGTGGTTGATGCCCACCAGGCCGCCCGCGCCATTGAGGCTCTTCACCCAATGGCAATCGGCCCACGACTGCTCCACCGTGCCGTGGTTGGATCCCACCAACCCGCCGGACACGTTGCGGCCCACCACGTCGCAGTTCGACTTTTCGAACGCGCTGTTGCGGACCACGCCCTGGTTGACAGCCACCAGCGCCCCCGCCACGTTCACGCCGTAGATGCTGTTGTTGCTGCCCCAGACTTCGATGTCCACGCGGTTGAGGATCACTCCGTGAATCAGCGCGTCTCTGCCGGTGAACCCGAACAGTCCCACGTGGCTGTTTCTCTCGTTGCCCGAGACGCGGGACTGCCACAGGTTGCTGATGGTGTGTCCGTTGCCGTTGAACTCGGCGTTGTAGGAGGCCTCGTAGGATTGCCCGATGGATTCCCACTCGTTGTCATCCCAGCCTAGGTCGATGTCGGCCGTTAGCTCGTAGCCGTGGCAGGGTACGCCCACGCAGGGCGTGTTGGAGGAAACGCCGCCGTTGAGGGCGTTCCAGTAGTCGTCCCCATTGGATGCAGGTATGCCGTCGCCGTCCAGATCCCACCGGACGGCGCTCAACTGATCCCGGTTACCCAACTCGATCAGACCGTCGTTGTCCTTGTCCAGGTCCACGGCGGGAATCGCCGCGGTCCGAGTCTGGTTGCCGAACTCGGCCGACGTGGCCGTGCCGTCCCCGTTGGTGTCGTGCTTCAGCGCCGGGTACTGGCTGTGACTCCCAAAGTCCCAAACCTCCGAACTCCAGCGGTGGTAGATGCCCTGGTTCGACTGCAGCCGATTCTTGCTCTGTCCGCCGCCCACGGCGCTGGTGTCCCAGCCCGAGGTCTCGCGGTCCCAATAGCTGTGGCTGACCCAAGCGTAGTCGGTTTCCGCAGCGCCAACCAATCCGCCACCCAAGGCCGGTTCCGTGGTCTGCACCAGGCCCGCGGCGTAGCTGTTCGCGATCCACGGTTGGTTGGTTCCGCTGGCGCTCAGCGTACCCACCAACCCGCCAGCGCTGCTGTCGTCTCCCGTCGAAGTGACCTTCACCAACGAGTAGCTGTCCCGAATGGTGTCGCGCTCGCTGGGGTGGCCGCTGGCCTCGCCCACCAGACCGCCCACGGCTGTGTCGTCGCCGTTGCCGGTCACTTTCCCGGTGGCGTAGCTGTTCCTGATGGAGGAGCGGTTCGCCAGCCCGGCGAAGGCTCCCGCGTCGCCGCCGGCCGTGATGTCCAAGGCCTGGAGACCCAGGTTGCGAACGTCGGCCCCTCCGGTCAGTTTCCCGAAGAGGCCAGCGGAACCGCGGCCGGTCCGGTTGAGGTACAGGTTGCTGATGGCGCGACCGTTCCCCTCCAGGACGCCGGTGTAGCTGCCGATGGGATACCAGCCCGCGCCGCCGTTCCAGTAGGCGTCGCCGGAGTCGGCCTGGCTGTTGTTGTTGGTGTCGAAAGTCAGGTCCGTCACCAGCTCGTAGCCTTGGCAGGACGCGCCCACGCAAGATACGGGCAATCCAGTACGCCACGAGGCAAACGCATGGGCATAGCGCTCGGCATCGCCGCCGGTCGCCACTCCGTCGCCGTTGGCGTCCCAGCGGATGGCGTTCAATTGCGCCAGCGTCAATACCTCGACCAATCCGTCATCGTCGAGGTCAAGATCGTATGTGAAGTTGGGCGCCGAGCGCGGCTGAGTGCCGAACTCAGCAACGGTGGCAGTCCCATCCCCATTGGTATCGTACTTCAGGGCCGGGTACTGTGTCGCTGTTCCGAAGTCCCACGCGGTCGAGCTCCAATCCGAATAGATGCCGGTGGCCGATGTGGGCGACTGCAATTCCTGCTTGGTCTTGTCCAGGCCGTCGTCGGCGTTGCCGTCCCCGTCGTCTGAGCTGGTGAGCCAACCCGTAGTATCAGAGTCCCAGTAGCTATCGTCGATCTTGGAACCGGGAATTCCCGTATGTCCAACCAGACCGCCGGCCCGGGACGGGTATCGGGCCTGCACGGCGCCTGCGGCGAAGCTGTTGATGATCCGGGCAGTACTGGACTGGTTCACGTGCATGGATCCCGCCAGCCCGCCGACATTGGCTCCTACTCCGGTCGAGGTGACATTTACCAGGGAGTAGCTGTCCCGGATGGTGTCCTTGCCGCTGGGGTGGCCGCTGGCCTCTCCCACGAAGCCGCCCACGGAGTCGCCATTGCTATAGACATCAATTGACCCGGTGGCGTAGCTGTTGCTGATGGACGCGCGGGTTACGAGCCCGGCGAAGGCTCCGGCGTCGCCGTTGGACGTGATGTTCACGTTGGTCAGACCCAAGTTGCGGACGATGGCCCCGTCGGTGAGGCGGCTGAACAGGCCGGAGCGTCCCCGCTCCGTGCGGTTGATGTACAAGTTGTCGATGGCGTGGCCGTTGCCCTCCAAGACGCCAGAGTAGCTCCAGATGGGCGCCCAGCCTACGCCGTTGTTCCAGTAGGTGTCGCCGGCGATGTCAGTCCGGCTGTCGTCGTTGGTGTCGAAGTCCAGGTCCGCCGTCAGTTCATAGCCCTTGCACCCGTCGTCGGGGCACCCCATGCCAATAGCGGCTTTGGGAAATGGGGTCAGGTATTTCGTTGCGTTCTCGGCTTGGTCGCTGTCGCCGCTGCCGTTGAGGTCCCAACGCATGGCGTCGAATTGGGCCAGAGTGGCGACCTCAATGAGGCCGTCGTCGTCGGTGTCGTAGTCCGTCCGCTGGGAGCCAACCTCCAGCGCCGTCCGAGTACCGTCGCCGTCGAAGTCTATCTTCAGCGCCGGATACTGCACCGGCCCGCCGAATTCCCACCGGTCGGCGTCGGCGTTCCAATTGCCGTAGATGCCGGTATGGCTGGTGGGAGCCTGCAACTCGGCGGTCGTCTTGGCCGTCCCGCCGGCGCTCATGGCTTGACCGCTGGCCTGGGTGTCCCAGTAGCTGTCGGTTATCGTCCCGGAGTCGTTGCTGCCCAGCAGCCCGCCGACCGCCGGCACGACATCTGCGTCGGAGACAGTTCCGGACACGGCGCCGATGGCGTAAGTATTCGTGATCGAGCCGTTGAAGTTGCTGCCCACCAGTCCACCGGCCGCCACATTGCTGCCAGCGCCGGTGGCGGTCGCGGTGACCGCTCCCGTCGCGTAAGAGGCCTCTATGGGGCCGGCATCGTTGCTGCCCACCAGCCCGCCGACCGCCACGGTGATTCTGTCGCGGGTGGCCGTCCCGGTGACGGCGCCAGCGGCCAGGGTGAACGTCAGCTCGCCGCCTTGGTTGTTGCCCACCAACCCGCCGACATGGTTGCCTCCCGATACGGAAGCGCCGGAGTAGCTGTCCTCAATCGGCGCATCGTTGGCCCCGACCAGGCCGCCCACGTTGTCGCCTCCCGTCGCCGATCCGGTGGCGGAGATCAACGAGAGCTTCGCCTTGTTGAAGCCCACCAGCAGGCCGACGTTGTTGGCGCTGCTGGGTCCGCTGACCCGCGCGTTCTCCAACTTTACGTTTCTGATGGCGTTTTCGTTCTCTTCTTCACCATCGGCGGCGCCGAACAGGCCGAGATAGCCCGACGCGCCGCCGCTGATGAACAGATTGCTGATGGTGTGGCCGTTGCCGTCGAATATCGTGTTGAACTCGGCGCCGTCGTTTTCGTCGTAGGTTCCGATGGGTATCCAACCACTGCCGTTGTTCCAGTAGGCGTCGCCGGCGATGTCGGTCCGGCCGTCGTCGTTGGTGTCGAAGTCCAGGTCTGCCGTCAGTTCATAGCCCCTGCACCCTTCGTCGTGAGGGCATCCCATGCGAATAGCGGCTTTGGGAAATGGGGTCAGGTATTTCGTTGCGTTCTCGGCTTTGTCGCTGTCGCCGCTGCCGTTGAGGTCCCAACGCATGGCGTCGAATTGGGCTAGAGTGGCGACCTCAATGAGGCCGTTGTCGTCGGTGTCGTAGTCTGTCCGCTGGGAGCCAACCTCCAGCGCCGTCCGAGTACCGTCGCCGTCGAAATCTATCTTCAGCGCCGGATACTGCACCGGCCCGCCGAAGTCCCACTTGGCGGCGCTCCAGGAGGCGTAGATGCCGGTCGCGCTGGTGGGAGCCTGCAACTCGGCGGTGGTCTTGGCCGTCCCGCCGGCGCTCATGGCTTGACCGCTGGCCTGGGTGTCCCAGTAGCTGTCGGTTATCGTCCCGGAGTCGTTGCTGCCCAGCAGCCCGCCGACCGCCGCTACGATGTCGGTGTCGGAGACAGTTCCGGACACGGCGCCGATGGCGTAGGCATTCGTGATCGAGCCGTTGAAGTTGCTGCCCACCAGTCCACCGGCCGCCACATTGCTGCCGTCGCCGGTGACGGTTGCGGTCACCGCTCCCGTTGCGTAAGAGGCCTCTATGGGGCCGGCATCGTTGCTGCCCACCAGCCCGCCGACCGCCACGGTGATTCTGTTGCCGGTGGCCGTTCCGGTGACGGCGCCAGCCGCCAGGGTGACCGTCAACCCGCCACCTTGGTTGTTGCCCACCAGCCCTCCGACGTGGTTGCCTCCCGAAACGGAAGCGCCGGAGTAGCTGTCCTCAATCGGCGCATCGTTGGCCCCGACCAAGCCGCCCACGTTGTCGCCTCCCGTCACCGATCCGGTGGCGGAGATCAACGAGAGCTTCGCCTTGTTGAAGCCCACCAGCAGGCCGACGTTGTTGGCGCTGCTGGGTCCGCTGACCCGCGCGTTCTCCAACTTGACGTTTCTGATGGCGTTATCGTTCTCTTCTTCGCCATCGGCGTAGCCGAACAGGCCGAGATAGCCCGCCGACCCGCCGCTGATGAACAGATTGCTGATGGTGTGGCCGTTGCCGTCGAATATCGTGTTGAACTCGGCGCCGTCGTTTTCGTCGTAAGTTCCGATGGGCGTCCAACCGCTGCCGTTGTTCCAGTAGGTATCGCCAACGATGTCGGTCCGGCCGTCGTCGTTGGTGTCGAAGTCCAAATCCGCCGTCAGTTCATAGCCCCTGCACCCTTCGTCGTGAGGGCATCCCATGCCAATAGCGGCTTTTGGAAATGGGGTCAGGTATTTCGATGCGTTCTCGGCTTTGTCGCTGTCGCCGCTGCCGTTGAGGTCCCAACGCATGGCGTCGAATTGGGCCAGAGTGGCGACCTCAATCAGGCCGTTGTCGTCGGTGTCGTAGTCTGTCCGCTGGGAGCCAACCTCCAGCGCCGTCCGAGTACCGTCGCCGTCGAAATCTATCTTCAGCGCCGGATACTGCACCGGCCCACCGAAGTCCCACTTGGCGGCGCTCCAGGAGGCGTAGATGCCGGTATGGCTGGTGGGAGCCTGCAACTCAGCGGTCGTCTTGGCCGTCCCGCCGGCGCTCATGGTTTGACCGCTGGTCTGGGTGTCCCAGTAGCTGTCGGTTATGGTCCCGGAGGCGTTGCTGCCCAGCAACCCGCCGACCGCCGGTACGATGCTGGCGTCGGAGACAGTTCCGGACACGGCGCCGATGGCGTAAGTATTCGTGATCGAGCCGTTGAAGTTGATGCCCACCAGTCCACCGGCCAGCACATTGCTGCCGTCGCCGGTGATGGTCGCGGTCACCGCTCCCGTTGCGTAAGAGGCCACTATGGGGCCGGTGGCGTTGCTGCCCACCAGCCCGCCGACCGCCACGATGGTTCCGTGGCCGGTGGCCGTTCCGGTGACGGCGCCAGCCGCCAGGGTGACACTCAGCTCGCCGGCGTCGTTGCTGCCCACCAGGCCGCCCACGTTGTCGCGTCCCGATACGGAAGCGCTGGAGTAGCTGTCCTCAATCGGCGCATAGTTGGCCCCGACCAGGCCGCCCACGTTGTCGCCTCCCGTCACCGATCCGGTGGCGGAAATCAACGAGAGCTTCGCCTCGTTGTAGCCCACCAGCAGGCCGACGTGCCTGGCGCTGCTGGATCCGTTGACCCGCGCGTTCTCCAACTTTACGTTTCTGATGGCGTTATCGTTCTCTTCTTCGCCATCGGCGTAGCCGAACAGGCCGAGATAGTCCGAAGCGCCGCCGCTGATGAACAGATTGCTGATGGTGTGGCCGTTGCCGTCGAATATCGTGTTGAACTCAGCGCCGTCGTTTTCGTCGTAAGTTCCGATGGGCGTCCAACCGCTTCCGTTGTTCCAGTAGGTGTCGCCAACGATGTCGGTCCGGCCGTCGTCGTTGGTATCGAAGTCCAAATCCGCCGTCAGTTCATATCCCTTGCACCCGTCGTCAGGGCACCCCATTCCGGTCTCCGGGTTGGGGAAGGCCGCCACGTAATCTGCGCTGTCGCTAGGCCCAGCCACCCCGTTGCCGTCCGTGTCCCAGCGCATGGCGTTGAGCTGGGCCAGGGTGGAAACATCGATCAGGCCGTCATTGTCGATGTCGTAGTCCACTGTGGAGCCTTGGCCGGCGGCGCTGCCGGCGAACATCGCCCCAGCTGCGATGACCAGCAACGCAACCATGGCAACCCAGATGGAGATTCGGCGGTGAATACTGACCATAGGGTTGCCTCCGATAAGGACATCAAGACGTTTGCTGCGATTTCGACGCACGCTCGATTCTATGGCAGGTTGTGAACCTCCGCAACACCATTTCAGAAATTGAGGCACTCGGCGTTCATTCCGGCCTGCTCCCCAGGCTCGAAGGGACAAGCCGCGACCCCGCCGCCCCACCCGCTGGCAAGGGGGCAGCGACCAGAGCCTCGGGCCAGCAAACGTCCCGTCGCCAAGCTAGGCGGAAGCCTCATTCCACGTAGCGGACGTTCTTGGGGCGGGCCTTGCCGCCGTGGACGGACGGCTTGGAGCATCCCTACCGGCAGATGCTGGAATTGGGAAGCGGCGGCCGGGTCAAGCTGCTGGAAAAGGACGATCCATTCACCCGGTCGGACGTCGAGAACTATCTGTGCGTCATGCTGCTGATGCTGCCCGCCGCCAACCGCCAGAAGGGCCGCGACTTTCTGCGGATGTTCCGGGATTCGGGCCGGTACCCAACGCTGTTCCCCGACAGCGACGACCCGCTGGGCGACGCCACGTTGCTCAACGATGACCCGGAACTGGAGCGGGTTTCCGAAGGCGGGCCGGTCAAGCACAGCCTGTTCAACGCCTTCAAGAAGCTGCGCCCCGTGGTGGCGCTGGACGAAGCCCACAAGGCCTACGGCGCCCGCAACGCCGGGGCCAACGCGGAGTTTGCCCGCTCCGTGAGCCGCCTGGACCCCCGCATGGTCATCGAACTGTCGGCCACCCCCAACCGGGGCATCAGCAACCTGCTGGTGGACATCACCGGCGTTGAACTGAAGAGCGAGGAGATGATCAAGCTGCCAGTGCAGGTGTCTTCCGACGGTGGCGTTGATTGGAAGGACACCTTGGCCCAAGCCTACGACCAGTTGGAACGGTTGAACCAAGAGGCCGAATCCCTTCAGGCCAATGGCGGGGAATACATCCGGCCCATTGCGGTGGTGCGGGTGGAGCGCACCGGCAAGGACCAGCGGGACGGCGAGCGGGTTCACTCTGAGGACGTGCGGGAGTACCTGGTCCGGCAACTGGGCGTTCCCGAAAATGCCGTCGCCGTGAAGTCCTCGGAACTGGACGAACTGGGCCGGGAGGACTTGCTCTCCGAGTTGTCGCCGTTCCGCTGGGTCATCACCCGGGCGGCATTGATGGAGGGATGGGACTGCCCCTTCGCCTACCTGCTGGTGATGCTGGACAACACCAGCGCCCAGCGCGCCATCACCCAACTGGTTGGGAGAGTCATGCGCCAGCCCTACGCCCGGCGCACTGGGCGGCAGTCGCTGGACCAGCGCTACGTCCACTGCTGGAACACCCGGGTGAGCGACGCGGTGGAGCAGGTGAAGCAGGGCCTGGAAGAGGAAGGCCTGACCGGCCTGGGGGACGAGGTGACCAGCGCCTCGGCGGAGATGCAGAGGGTCACCATCCATCGTCGGGAGCGATTCAAGGGTAAGGAGATATTTCTGCCCAAAGTGTTGCACCGGGACGGCGACGGCTGGGTGGAACTGGACTACCAGGCCCACATCCTGCCCGGCATAAACTAGCAGTCAATCCAGGCGCCGGAGCCTACCGACAGCCAACCTGACCGAACCATTCGGCAAACAGCCAGCGTGGACGTGGGGGAAGCGCCCGTTTTTCACGCCGAGGTGGACCTGGTGATTGACAAGCAGGTGCAGGTCAGCTGGTTGCCCGTCGGCTGGCGGACATTATTCCCAATCCATGGCAGGCGGCGGGCATCGTCCAGCAGTACCTGGGCACACTCCGGTCTGGCAGATTATCCGACGAAGGCATCTACGACCGACGGTCATTCCTGTCGCGCGATGTCGCCCAGATTGGGAGGGTTCTGCATCGGCATGGTTTTCTCCACCCCAGATTAGCCGTCTGGCGGCTTACGCCACAGTCGGATCGAAAGTTGTGGTTTACAGCCGTTGTCAGCCAGCTTACGATTGACCTATGCCACATTGAGTCATACCATTAGCTAATCAATTGGCTGAGGATCATGAGCATGGCAACGGTGAACGTACATGAGGCGAAGACCAACCTGTCGCGCCTTCTGGCCCGGGTTGAGGCGGGAGAGGAAGTGGTTATTGCCCGCAATGGCAAGCGAGTGGCCAGGCTGGTCAGCGTTCCAGAGCGCGGCAAACGTCAGTTTGGCTCCATGAAGGGGTTGATTGCCCTCGACGACAGCTTTTTTGACCCTCTGCCCGATGAGGAGTTGGCTGCTTGGGAGGGCAAGTAAGCCTTGCGAGTGCTACCCTACACCCATGTCCTCATCCTTTTGAACCAACCTGAGTGGATATAAAGAAGTGGTCAGGGAAGAGTTGCGGAATACATCGAACGGGCAATCCAAACTCAACTTGGCGGCCCTCGAGTTCGAGACCAGTTGAGGCACCGGCCAGCATCGCCGGCTACCGCAAAGCAGCCGTGAGGTCCTCGACTTCGATGTCCTCGGTCTGCTCCCGGATCTGCCACAGGTCGTAGGCTGTCTGCATACCCAACCACGTCTCCGGCGTGGAGCCGAAGGCCCGCGAAAGGCGGATGGACATCTCCACCGATACGCCTGCCTTCCCGTTCACCAGGTCGGATAGGGCCTGACGGGTTACCCCCAAGCCCTGGGCGGCGCGGGTTACCGTCAGGCCCAGAGGCTCCAAGCACTCGTAACGGACGATCTCGCCGGGATGGGGCGGGTTCTGCATCGGCATTGGGTTTTCCTCCTCAGTGATAATCCGTGTAATCAACGTCAACTGGGTGGCCGTCCTCGAATCTGAAGGTTACCCGCCAGTTTCCCGACACGGAAACAGCATAGTGGCCAGCGAGTTGGCCCGCTAGGGGATGTAGCCGAAACCCCGGCAGGTCCATGTCCTGGGGCTTGCTGCTCCGGTCCAGCATAGCTAGGATGCGGGTCAGCTTTCCGACATGCTCTGGAGCGACTCTTCGACCTCCTCTCCCGTCATAGAGTGACTTCAGGCCCCGATGTTTGAACGACTGGATCACAATGGCAGTGTAGGGCGTAGCCTGTCGCTTGTCAATGGACAACGATCTGGCACCCGCTTGGCAGCTACAACGCCACCACTAGCTCGAAGGTTCTGGTTATTGCTGCTTTTGGCCAGCCATCGTGGATAAAATCGAGAACCTTCGTGATCAGGTTCGCATTGGCTGGCTAACTTCGGGGCTGCAGGAATGCAGCCCCGTTCATGTTTTGCCTCCCCCTGCCTGTAGCTCCTCCCGTGAACCGCAAATGCTGCGTATTTCCGCCTGCGGTTTGAAGGCTCGCGGGCCAACAAGTACAATTGGG
The DNA here is from genome assembly GCA_965221295.1 of Dehalococcoidia bacterium. Taxonomy (GTDB): domain Bacteria; phylum Chloroflexota; class Dehalococcoidia; order Lucifugimonadales; family UBA3495; genus Bin87. Next base: position 1,306,885 of record OZ244879.1, read on the forward strand.
GCAATATACGTACACTGTGGCCCACGACGCAGGCGTAGCTACCATGAAGCAGAAGCTGACCATCACCGTCGATGCCGACCTCTTGCCCATCGCCAAGCGGTACGCTCGCGCACGGGGTGTATCCCTGTCGTCTCTCATTGAGCAGTCGCTCCGTTCCATGGCCGGCGAACCTCAGGAGAGCTTTGCCACCCGATGGCGGGGAGCCTTCGTCGCGGCGGAGCGCGAGAACGAACCACGATATGAGGCCCTGGCGAAGAAGTACCTGCAATGATTCTGCTGGGCACCGATGCCCTGATCGACGTGGCCCTGGACCGGCAGCTGCACTCTGTCCCAGCGACTCAACTTCTGGACCGTATCGAGCACGGCGCCGAGGACGCCTTCGTAGCTTGGCATTCGCTGTCCAATTTCTACTACCTGGTTTCGCCGACGCGCGGCGGTGAGGACGCCAGATCCTTCATCCTGGAGCTAATCCGGTTCGTCAGCGTCGCAACCACCGACACTGAAGGTATCCGGTACGCGGCGCAATTGCCGATGTCGGAAATTGAGGACGCCATGCAGGTGGCGGCAGGCCGGGCCTGTGGGGCTCGCTACATCGTGACGCGCAACGTCAGGGACTATCGGAACTCTCCGATCCCGGCGCTAATGCCGCAAGAAGCCCTGACTGAACTGTTCTGAATGCTCGATGGAGACCATTTGTCGGTCTGGAACGAAAGAGGGGTAGGTGAACATGACCTCTGGCTCCGCCCAACAGATACTGGTAAACCTCGAAGCCCCTTTTGGTCCGGGGCGCCCTTTTGGTCTTCTTCTCTAGGATATGCGCCACAGCGCATGTAGTAGGCGTATTGCCCCTCTTGGATTCTTGGCCAACCAGAGCCAAGCGCCTGTTCTTGGTGTCCTAACTAGACAACATCACCGAAGGTTGCTCCAAATGAGCCTACTGACGGGACGAGACTTTGATGGGGGTAACCCGGAATGACCAGGGCCAGAGCCGGTCGTGGCGGCTTATGCTATAATCCGGCCAAATCCATTATTGGCAGGATAGTTTATGCGTCTCATATCTTGGAACGTCAACGGCATCAGGGCCGCTCACAAAAAGGGTTTTCTGGAGTGGTTTGAGGCGCAAGAGCCGGATGTCTTGTGCATTCAGGAAACCAAGGCTCACGAGCATCAGATTCCGGGAGAGTTGAGGGAGGTGGAGGGCTATTCCTCATGGTTCACTACGCCCGAACGCAAGGGGTACAGCGGTGTGGGACTGTACAGCCGCATCGCGCCTCGCAGCGTGAGCTTTGGCCTTGGCGTTGAGCGATTCGACGTTGAAGGACGCGTCGTTGTCGCCGATTTCGATGACTTCGTTTTTCTGGGCATATACTTCCCCAATGGCAAACGCTCCGCCGATCGCCTGCGCTACAAGATTGAGTTCTACGATGCCTTCCTGAGCTATGTGGATAACCTCAGACAACAGGGCCGAAACGTCGTTGTCTGCGGCGACGTGAACACCGCCCACAAGGAAATCGACCTGGCCCGCCCCAAGCAAAACGAAAAGATATCCGGCTTCCTCCCAGAAGAACGCGCTTGGATGGATACCTTCTTGGAGCATGGCTATGTGGATACTTTCCGCCAGTTCAACCAGGAACCCGGCCACTATAGCTGGTGGGACCAGATGACGCGGGCTCGCGAACGCAACGTTGGCTGGCGTATCGACTACTTCTTTACCGACTGCGACCTGGCGCCCAGACTGGTGGATGCTTTTCTTCAGCCTGATGTGATGGGCTCCGACCACTGTCCGGTGGGTATCGAGCTTTCCTGAATCTTGGCAAACTTGGAGACCCATGGGGGGATGGATCACTCGGCGCGCCTACATTTGTTCATACATGGTCGCTGATTTCCATTGGGGATGTCCAGGTGGCGGTAGATAGCCCCTTCCGGTTCTCCACTGCTCTGCGCTGATCCGTCCCGCGAGGCAACCGCCGCTCTGGAAGCAGGGCAAGCCATCGCTGCCGAACGAAGCGCGTTTTATCGGAGCAGTGGATCCGTATTGGCCTGCGGGAGCCGGCGTCGCTGCTGTGCCGCCCGTTGAAGCCGTTGCTGGACGCCAGGCAGCGTTGGTGGGTGAAAGCGGCGCGAATGGCAGCGCGCTCGGTCAGGAACTCATGCAGGCGAGGGTCCGGGGCCGGCTCGCTGGTTGCTGAACGTGAAACGCCGCGCATGGTGGACTCTTGGCGAGGGCCGCCTTCCGCGGATGCGGAAAAAATTCGGCCGGTTGGGGCGATGTTCCAGGACAGCCGGTAGGTTGCCTCGAGTAAACCGGGGTCGGGCCGAAATAGGAGGCAGAATCGCCCAGTTCCGCGAAAGAGGCTGATTCCGGCGCGCGTGAATCTACCCTGACAAGCGCGTGTTTTTGCTCCGTAATGGCGGCGCATCCGGTGGTTGCCGGATTGGTGACAGCAACCTGTTGCGCATAGCACGAACGTGCTAATAGCATTGGATGTGTGGACTTTTCCGTCAACGCCAAACTCACTGGCTGCCTGCTGGCGACGCATCTGCCGGTCAAGGCGGAACTGCAACGCCGGCCGGAATTGGTGGGCCGTCCGCTGATCATCACCAGCGGCGAGACCAGGCGGCCGGTCGTGCTGGACGCTTCCCCGGAAGCGACGGGCGTGGCCGCCGGGCAGACCGTTGCCCAAGCCCTATCTTGTTGCCAGGGCGCCGTCGCATTGCCGGTTGACTTGGCGTACCTTTCTGAGGTCAACGACCGCGTGATGGCGACGCTGTACACGGTTGTGGACCGGATTGAGGCCGCCGACTGGGGCGTTTTCTACCTGGACTTGGCTGGCATGGCCGCCATGTACGGCGGCGTGGACGGTCTCGCCGAGACGTTGCTGTCGGCTGGAGAACAGTGGCTGCGTCTGCGGTTGGGCGTCGGCATGGGCAAATTTCCCGCTTACTGCGCGGCGCTTCAGGCCGATGTCGGCGGATGGCGACAGGTTCCCGCTGACGCCGGTCGCTGGCTGTCGGAATTTTCCGTGTCGCGCCTGCCCTTGGCGCGGAGCGTGGTCGAACGTTTGAAGGGGTTCGACCTGCGCAGTCTCGGCGACGTGGCGCAGCTTCCACCGTCGGCATTGGAACAGTATTTGGGGCTGGAGGGCGCGCGGGCCTGGAGGCTGGCTCGGGGCGTTGACCCGGAACCCGTGGTTCCCACTCCGTTGCCGGAACGACTTGCGGAGTCGCTGGAGTTTCCCTTTCCGATGGACACCGTTTCGGGCATTGAGGCTGGCGTCAACTCCTTGGCGGAACGGCTATGGCATTCCGGCTCCTTGCGGTCGCGTTGCGTTGGCGACGCCATCCTTCAGGGCGAGTTGCTGACCGGCGGCGACTGGCGGTTTGAGCGCGTATTGCGGCAGCCGGCGGCTTCCCCGGACGCTCTGGCTCGGGCCTTGCTGGCGGGATTGGGCGCCCATAGCTCCGGAGGCGGCGATCGTTGGCCGGGAGGTCCGCTATTGAATCTTTCGCTGACGGTGGGAGCTCTCACGACCGAGACTGGGCGGCAGGCCACTATTTGGCGGCAAGAACGTGTGGTGGCTGGACGCGAGGTGGCCGGCGGGGAACGCCTGGCGGCCATGATTCCGGGATCGGCGATGCCGGAACGCCGTTGGGCCCTGGGCGCATCGCTGGCGCCACTCAATCTACCGGTCAAGGCGACTGTTGAGTCCGTGAACGAGGTTCCCCGCAAAGTCCAGACCGATGGCCGGCGCTGGAGGCCGGTGGAGCAGGTGATTGACCTGTGGGAGGTGGATACTGAATGGTGGACGCCGGAGCCGGTGAAGCGTCGCTACTGGCGTCTGGCGCTGGCCGACGGCGGACTGCTGACCGTTTACCGCGACTTGGCTACCGGCCAATGGTTCCGGCAAGGCTACTGACGTGACCCGTTCCGCCGAATACGTGGAGTTGCGGGGGCACAGCTGGTACAGCTTCGGCGCTGGGGCGTCTTCCACCGCCGACCTGGTGAATCGCGCCGCCGGGCTGGAATACCCGGCCCTGGGGCTGACCGACGTGTCGAATCTATGCGGCGCGCTGGAGTTCAGCCTGCAGTGCCTGGAGGTTGGCGTGCAGCCCATCCTGGGGGCGGACCTTACGACGCGCGACCCGGAGGGCGACGGCGCCTTGTCCTTCATTGCTGAAACCGGGGAGGGTTACGCTAACCTGTGCCGGCTGGTTTCCCTGGCCCACGTGACGGCCAGCCGCACTGAGCCAATCCTCGACTCGCGTTTCCTGGAATCTCACGCCGGCGGGCTGATTGTCCTGTTGGGCGCGCCTGGCAGCGTACTGGCGCGGCTGATCCACCAGGGAGAATGGGCGCCGGCGCAGGCTCTGGTGGAGCGGTATCGAGGTTGGTTTGGACGCTCCCAGGTTTTCCTCGAATTGCAACAGCACCTGGTCCACGGCGACACCGCGCGCAACAAGCGGCTCAGTGAGCTGGCAGAGCGCTGCGAGGTGGAGACCGTCGCTACCAACGAGGTCTGGTATCACGACCAAGAGCGCGCTCGCCTCCACGACGCGCTGACCGCCGTCCGGCTAAACCGGTCACTTTCCGATGTTCGGGAAAGCCTGAAGGTGAACGGTCATTACCGGCTGAAATCCTCTCTGGAGATGGCCAACTTGTTCCGTCGCTACTCCGACGCGCCCGCCAATGCCTGGGCCATTGCCGAGCGCTGCTCGGACTTGATCCTGCCCCAATACCTGGCCGGGCGTTACGCCTACCCGGATTGCCCGACACCGCCAGGCTACGACGCCCACTCTTGGTTGCGACGCCTGTGCGAGGAATCGGCGGCCCGACGCTACGGGCGGATTGACCGCAGGGTTCGAGAGCGGCTGGATGAAGAGTTCGACCTGATCGGACGGCACAGGCTGGCCGGCTTCTTCCTGGTCTATCACCGCATCGTGGAACTGGCTCGCGAGTGTATGCTGGAGTTGGGCCACGGGCACTCGGAAACGCCTCTGGAATGGCTGCCCCCTGGTCGGGGTCGGGGTTCTTCGGTGTCAATGCTGGTGGGCTACCTCATCGGACTGTCTCACGTCGATCCGGTGGAGTACGGCCTTACGCTGGACCGCTTCTTATCCGCCGAAACCGCCGCGCTGCCGGACATCGACCTAGACTTTCCCCGAGACATCAGAGAAAAGCTCATCCTGCGGGTCATCGAGGAGTGGGGCTGGGACCACGCGGCCCTGGCTGGAATGATGCCCACCTACAAGGCTCGCGGCGTCGCGCGCGATTTGGGCAAGGTATTGGGCTTGCCCGCCGACGAGGTGGCGGCGCTGGCCCGCGGTCTGGAAACCGACTCCGTTGCCCAATTGTCCACTTCGTCCATGCTCCTGGACCGGCGCGACCGGCCCGGCTGGCGGGACCTGCTGGCCTTGTCGCAGCAGCTGGCCGGCTTTCCCAAGGGTTTGGCGCAGCACCCGGGCGGAATGCTGGTATCTTCCACGCCGCTCACCGACCTGATGCCGGTGCAGACCTCGGCCATTGCCGGCCGCTACGTGGCCCACTGGGACAAAGACAGCGTTGACGACGCCGGCGTTCTGAAAATCGACCTGCTCGCCCTGGGCGCGCTATCCCAGATGCAACGGGCGGTTCGATTGGCCCGCGACCGCGCTGGCCAAGAACCGGACCTCAGCCGAATCGACTATCGGGACTCGGAGGTCTTCGCCGACCTGGGACGTGGCGACACCGTGGGCGTGTTTCAGGTGGAGTCCGCCGCCCAGATGCAGACTATCGTGCGAATGAAGCCAAAGGATATCTACGACCTGGCGCTGGAGGTGGCGGCGGTGCGGCCCGGCGTGGGCGCCAACGACGGCGTGGCTGAGTTCCTGCGCCGAAGGCAGGGCGCGACTTGGGACTACGAGCATCCCCTGGAGCGACACGCCCTGGAACGCTCGTTGGGCGTCATCATGTTCCAGGATCAGGTGGTGCAGCTGGGCATGGACGTAGGCGGTTTCACTGCCGCCGAGGCCGACCGGATGCGTCGCGCCTTCGGACGCCGCAATGGGGAAGCTCTGGTGGAATCCTTCCGTAAACGGTTCATTGCCGGCGCCGTGGAGCGGGGCGTACCGACAGCGACTGCCGAAACCATCTTCGGCAAATTCAATCCTCACTATATGTTTCCCGAGGGACACGCCCTGGCCTTCGCCTTCACCGCATACCAGATGGGGTGGCTGCGCCGGTATCACCCGCTGGAGTTCTTCGTGGCCCTGTTCAACGAGCAGCCCATGGGCTTCTGGGACCCCGATACCCTAAAGCAGGACGCGCGTCGGCTGGGACTGCGCGTGGCCCATCCCGACGTGAACAAATCCGACCTGCTTTGCACCGCCGAGGGCGACGACACCCTGCGTCTGGGGTTGACCTTCGTCAAGGGCGTTGATAATCGCTTGGGTGAGACGCTGTTGCGGGCGAGGGAAAGCGGCCCGTTCGCCGATTTGTCGGACCTGCTGGCCCGGTGCGGGTTGCCACGGGAAGCGCTGGAAAACCTGGCCCGCGCCGGCGCCATGGACCAGTTGCCCGGCTGCGCCGACCGGCGTAGCGTCCTGTGGCAAGTTGGGGCCGGCTACGTATCCGGCGCGCGGCGCGGCCAACTTGCCCTGGCGTTGCCCGCCGCCAATCCGCCCGAGGTTTTGGCAGCGACATCCCGCGCCCGCCGGATGCTGGACGAGTACGCCATGCTGGGCCTCTGTCCCGACGGGCACGTGATGGAACTGTTGCGGCGCCAGCTGGGAGCCGGCGTACTGACCAGCGACGGTCTGCAGGGCTGCCGCGATGGCGACGTGGCGCGGGTGGCTGGTCGGGTGGTGCGTCGTCAGCGACCCCTGGCGGCGGCGGTGTTCCTGACGCTGGAGGACGAATTCGGCCTGATTCCTCTCGCGGTCTGGCCCGCACAGTGGGAGCGACTCAAGGGAGCGTTGCGGCGATCTATCATCGTGGTGGAAGGCCAGGTGTCGCGGCGCGACGATACGTTGAACGTGGTGGCGCAAAACGCCTGGCCGCTGGGCCTGGACCTGGATTACCGACACGGCCGGCGAGATTGGCAGTGATCATAGCGTAACGCCAAGGCCAACCTGCTTCTGTTGCCCGTAGGCAGCGTTGGCGGGGCTTCCCGCCGGAAGTCCACGTCGTTTATGCCGCGCTTGCGAATCAATCCCAAAAGGCTTACGCTGGCACGGGCCTTCAGCCTCTACTGCGGATTGCTTGTTGTTCCGATGGAGACAACGCGGTGGTTGTCATACTGCCGCCCTCGCCTCTGGCGACAACTCCGGGGACTTTGCTGATGGAATTCTCGAGGGACTACACAATGAACACAGTGATTGATGCCTGGCGTCAACAAATGGAAGCGCATGAACGTGACATGGCCGCCCTACGCAAGAACAGCGGCGGCCACGGACACGGCGGCCACGGGCAGGGAACCCAACGGCTCACCTATACGAACCGGCCTGCGGATCCGTTCCGGTCAGACGACCCAGTTGTGAACGCGCTTTTCGCGACGTTGGAAGGGAGCGCAGAGATACTCGACGTGGGCGGCGGTTCAGGCCGATTGGCGCTGCCGCTGGCGACGCGGGGTAAGCGGGTGACTGTGGTGGAGCCGTCCGAGGATTCGGTGGCGCTCCTGAACGCCCGCGCGTCTGACGCTGGAATCGAGGACATCACCATCATCAATAAGGCCTGGGAAGATGTGTTTGAACCGACGGCGGACATCGTTGTTTGCTCCCTGGTGTTGCACCACGTCAAAGATGCGTGGCCCTTTGTGGTGAAACTGCAAAAACACGCTACAGATCGTGTGGTGGTGGTGGAAATGATGGAGACCCCTGGGGCGATAGAAATGCCCTTCTACGAGCGCGTGTACGGTTCCGCGCCGACGCCACTGCCCGGTCTTCCGAAGATTTTGGAGTTGCTGTGGGCGATGGAGATTTTCCCCGATGTGCAGATGGTGGCCCCGGAAACCGCGACTCTCGATAGCGACCGAGACGGCGCGATCGACCATTTGAGAAGGCGACTCGGCGTGGAACCGGGAAGCGATGAGGACGCGCGGTTGCTGGCCGCCGCATCCGACTTGCTGGCAGACACCACCGAAGGCGTAACGGTTCGGGGCGTGGCACCCAGGCGGAGCGCGATTGTTTCTTGGAGGCCAGCGAAGGATTGATTTTGATTCGCGGTCGGCGCCATCCGGCATCGCCGCAGGAAACCGATGCTGTACGCCGTCGCGCCGAGGGTATCAGGGTGGCGTCGATGTGGCGAAGGCAGACCTTCGTATCGTCACGGCGCCGACCCTGCGTAGCCAAGCCTGCCGGTTCGAAAAGTATCGATCCGCTGGATCCGCTGCTGGCTGCGTCAATCTGCGCGACCACCGCAACGTCGCCCAAATCCCGGCCATCGAACCGCTCTGGTCGTCATCATCCAGATTCGCAGAAGTGAGAGTGGAAAGGTCTCCCAGAACGGCGGGTAGCGACTCGCTGAATCATAGTCGGTCAGAATTAGGCCAGTGACCGTGCCGTTGATAATCGGCGCGCCACGCCAAGTGGCCGGGGGATGAGTAGCGCCAACTCACCCCGTCATGTACGTCAAGCCTCGGCCGTTGGTGGGTATTCGCCAGGCTTCTTTGCCTGGCGCCGTTGCTCCAGGGCTGCAGCCGCCTGGCGCCGTTGCTCCAGGGCTGCAGCCGCCTGGCCGGTCGCCAAGCTATCCGGGTTGTGGCGCGCCGTCGTTGCTGTCAGATGTCGCTCCCGCGATGACGAGCAATTCCGGGGGCGGAAGCCCACACGGAAACGCGTCGGATAACATCGGTCACGGGGCAAACTTCGTTCGACGCTCGAACGCCTCCGTCCCGCTTGGCGCCAATGTGACGCGCCTCACCGCCGCCAGAGCGACGCGCTAGCGCCAGATCTTCGGCCAGCCCAGCCCGACTTGGCGTCGTCCAATTCGCATCAGCGAAGCCCAACCGGACCACGATTTGCAAAAGGCCCAGTGGCCCGCCTTGCTGTACTCGCCGGATTGAATTACGATATGTTTAACGCGCGGGGCGACAACCGCCACGCCCGTCCACCAAATTTATGGCAGAATCCACCAAAGTCCTGGTCACCGGCGGCGCCGGCTTTATCGGGTCTCACCTGGTAAACGGCCTGCTGGATCAAGGCTACTCCGTAGCCGTGGTGGATGATCTCAGCTCTGGGCAACTGCGCAATCTCGACCATCGGGCTACCTTCTACCACTCTTCCGTCAACGATCCGAGGATCGGTCAGATCATCCAGCGTGAGGGACCGGAGATCATCTTCCACCTGGCCGCCCAGAGCAGCGTGCGACAATCAACCGTGGATCCGGTGGCCGACGCTGACTCCAACGTGCTGGGCACCATCCGGCTGCTTTCCATCGCCGCCGCCGAGGGTGTCGACAAAATTGTATTCTCGTCCACCGGCGGCGCGATCTACGGCAACCCAGACACCGTGCCCTGCGACGAGGACACGCCGGTCAACCCCCTGACGCCTTACGCCCTGTCTAAGTACGTCTGCGAGCTTTACCTGGAGCTTTTCAACCGCACCTACGGCTTGCAGTACACAATACTGCGTTACGCCAACGTGTACGGGCCAGGGCAGGACCCCAACGGCGAGGCTGGCGTCATCGCCATTTTCGCTGGCCTGATGCTGCGGGGCCGCAGCGCCAACATCTACGGCAACGGGCTGCAGGAGCGCGACTTCGTGTACGTATCCGACGTGGTGGAAGCGAATTTGGCCGCCGCCTACCGGGGGGATGGGCGCATTTACAATATTGGAACAGGCCATCCCGTTACCATCAACCACATCTATTCTCTGTTGCAGGAAAGCGCTGAATTTCACCATGAGCCGGTGCATCGCCCGCGGAGGGCCGGCGAAGTATTGAAGATCGCCCTTGACTCCAGCCGCGCTGCCAAAGAACTTGGCTGGGAACCCCAAGTTCCCCTGGAGGAAGGCTTGCGCCGCACCGTTGACTACATCAGAGAATCCGGGATCCGGCGGTCCGCTCGCGCCAGATACGGAGCCAACCGATAACCGGCCTACAGCCAGCGGAACGACTGCCACATCCGGTCGTCTGGGCCAAACCACCACTGCACAGGAGGGATCATTTCGATGGCAAAGGATTACGACGTTGTGATTCTTGGCGCCGGGGCCGCCGGCTTGTCCGCTGGACTCTATTCCACTCGCGCTATGCTCAGCACCGTGATGATTGAGAGCATCGGCCCCGGCGGACAGTTGCTGATCACTGACGAGATCGAAAACTACCCCGGCTTCCGAGACGGCGTCAAGGGTCAGGAACTGGCCGACGAAATGTACAACCAAGCCGAGCGCTTTGGGGCCAAAATGGAGTTCGCCGAAGTGGAATCGGTGGAAAATTTGCATGATGACCGCAAACTAGTCCGAACCTCAGAGGGCGACTTCAACGCCAAGGCCATCATCATCGCCACCGGCGGCGCCCACAACAAGCTCGGCGTGCCCGGCGAGGACGAGTTTAGCGGCCGCGGCGTCTCCTATTGCGCCGTCTGTGATGGCAACTTCTTCCGCGGTCAGGACGTGGCAGTGATCGGTGGCGGTGACTCGGCGATGGACGAGAGCTTCTACCTCGCCGGCATCTGCAACTCGGTAACCATCATTCACCGTCGCGACGAGCTCCGCGCCACCAAGGTGCTCCAGGACCGCGCCTTCGCCAACGAAAAGCACAAGTGGCTTTGGAGCCACGTGGTCGAGGAGTTCGTCGGCAGCGACGTTCTGGAGGCCGCCAGGGTCAAGAACCTCAAAACCGGCGAAGTTTACGATTACCCCACCGCCGCCGCCTTCGTGTACGTCGGTTTCCATCCCAACACCGAGGCGTTCAAAGACCTGCTCGACATGGACGAGCTCGGACACATTCGCGCCGACATCCACATGCGCACCAATATACCCCAGGTGTATGTCTGCGGCGACGCCCGCGCCGATTCCACCCGCCAACTCGGGGCGGCCGTTGGCGACGGCATCACCGCCGCGCTCTCCGCCTTCCACGACCTTTCGGCGTGAGACGACGCCTACTGACGATGTGTCCCTAGCGAGGCCTCTTGACGGGTCCTCTCGGGAAACTCACAGCAGCCGTAGCGCCTCTCGGCCCAGTAGCGCCAAACACCCGCCGATAATCACGAACAGTACGGCGTAGCGAAACACCGTCAGACTCATGCGGCGGGACACCCACCCGCCAGCCAGCGTCCCGGCCACCACCGCCGGCGCGCCCACGCCAATGTCCCTAAGCATCTCGCGAGGGATCAACCCAGTCGCTGCGTACAGCGCTAATCCCAGCGCGCCGGCCAGCAGGAAATACACCGCTAGCGTCGCCCTCATTTGTTCCCGAGACCAGTCCTGTTCGATGGCGTAGATGCCGGCCAGCGGCCCGCCGATGCTCAACGAGGTGGTTAGCAACGTGGTGGTGAAACCGAACCCCACGGCGGCCAGCTTGGTCCGCGCGCGTGGAATCCTCACGTTGAGCAGGTTCACTACTGCGATTAGCAAAATCAACGCGACGATGGCCGTGCGCAATACGGTCGGCGCGGCGACATTCAGCAGGAATACTCCCAACGCCACGGGAGGCAGTCCTGCCACCACGAACAGCCAAGACTGATCCCACCGGTAGTGTCGCCAGGTTTGCGCCAATATCAGTAGGGTAGCCAACGCTATCATGGAATTGGCCAGCACCACGACCTGCCGCGGTTCCAGTATCAGCAACAAGATGGGCGCCATGGCCAGCGCCATGCCGAACCCCACGGCGCTGAACACGAACGAACCCAGTAGCAGCGCGGCCAGACCGATAAGCAGTTCCCAGCCGGTGAACATCAGGATTGGTGGAACAAACCCAATTGCGCCGCTCGCAGCATTGCCCTCTGCACCTGCACCACCGGCGGACCGTCTCGGGCCAACAGAATTTCAACTGCATCGTCCGGACTCAATACCAACGAGCGTTCGCCGTCCAACGCCAAAGTGCAATAGCGTCGTTCCAACGCCACCGGCGCCCCCTCGTGCAGCAGATCCCAATCCGCGATGGCGGTCGGCTCGACCATGCCCGGACCCACTGGCGCGACCACCGTAGCGGCGGGCGCCGTCGCGCTGTCGGAACCGGCGAGTCGGTAACGCAGCCCGCCCACGTCGGCAATCGACAGCGGGTGCAGCCGGCCTCCCACCGACGATAGACCGATGCCAGCCGGCTCGGCGCGGGTCAGAAACACCTCATGCACCGTGTCCAGGTTCCAGATAGCCCGGGTGGCCACGTAGCGTTCGCGAGACACAGCGACGTCCACCAACGCCAGGTCCCGCTGTTCACCGTTGACGTGAATGTGTAAGGTCTTGCTGATTATCGTCGCGTCCGCAGGGCTGAGTCTGCCCGATGCGATCAAACCGGCGGCTATACCAGCCAGAGTTCCCTCTACCATCACCGGAAAGATGTTGTTGGTGCCCGTGGAAATGGCCACCAACGGAATCTGATTTGTTCCTACGGCCACCGCCCGGTTGGTGCCGTCGCCGCCCAGGGTAATGAGGCAGCCCACCCCCATGTCCGCCATCATGGCCGCCGCTCTGGTGGTGTCGCCCTCGGTGTATAGGGGCGACATGGGCAGCATTTCCAGATGAATGTTCACGCTGGAGTCGTCCGCGGCCCTACGGCACAAGTTGCCGCTGTCGGGCATCGCCACCACTTTTTCAACCTCGGTGGACTGCAGGCCGATCAGCGCCCGTCTGACGATATTCACCTTTTCCCAGTCGGGAACCACGCGGCCCTGGGCGACCAGCCGGCGAATGTCCTTGCTGGCGGCCGGATTGGCGATGATTCCGACGGTATTGGCCACGTTCTCAACCTTTTGTTGCGTAGTCGGCGTTGTCGCTAATCTGGTTGTACGCGCCCAATCCTATCCAGTGGCAATGCGGTTGGACTGCAACCTTGTCTCGCGGGAGTCGAATATGCTGGCTGGATCGCCCTTCAGGTCCACCTGTGGCGTCAGGCCGCCACGATACTTGCGCGTGGATTCTAGTACGCCACGCCTTTCGTATCAATTGTGGACGACACACCGGCGCGACACGAACGGGTCTATGCGATCCATTTGATAGCGATGGGTACGTGGGTTTTGGCGCCAATCCCGATGGCAGGCGAGGGATTCCATTAGGCGAAGAAAGGCGCGGTCATAAACCGCCATGAAAACACCCGCCAGTGCGAGCCTGAGCCCGGACGGCGGGGAAGACTGAACATAAGCTAGCAAACATTTCCCAAGCTGTCAAGCGGCGCGATACGCTGCTATGATGCGTCAACGTCGGTCGAATTCAGTAGCGAATACGGAGGTTACTATATCAGAGAACGCGAAAACGACCGCACAGTTTGTTGGCCTGGTGGCAATATCGGCCATTGCGCCAGCAGCGGCATATTGGGGCTACAACATGGCAGTGATGGCTCTACTGCGTTCTTTGGGTTGCTGTTAGAGCATGCAGCAGACGCGCCATCAGGAGGCCATCCACGCGGGAATCTGAAATCGCGGCCACCATCGCCGACCTGATGCTCATGCTGGACCAGCTGGGTAGCATTTGGTCGCACGGGCTGTGGGCGATGGTCGCCATCTTCTGCACCGCCTTGCTGTGCGCCACCATCGCGGCAACCGCTCTGGGCGTGACGTTCGGTCTGCTGGGATTGATCTGGACCAAACAACTGGTGGTGTGGGCGGCCCCGCTGGTCTTTGACGCTTGGTAAGCAGCTGTACTCGTCGCCATCGAGTGTTTTGAGGATTGGCGCCAAGAAAGAAACAGGCCACAACTTCCACTCCCACCCAAAACATGAACCTATTGGACATTGGAAGGGCGATGCCCGTTACCCACAGACCGGCTGTCAACCGAATCGACAACCAGCGTATCCGACACTTCAAACTGAGACACCTGCGGATTCCCTCGCCGGGGCCTTCCCGATGGGTTACGCTTGGCCCCGGCGCCCTCGGCAAGATCAGGTCGAGGGCGCCGGCTTGAAGGTCATCAATCGCTACGCCTTACAATTCGACCGTGAGGCATTCTAGAGCCGCCATCAGCGTCGCATCGCTGGTGTGGCTGCGCCTCGTTTCGCCCTTCCACCGGCCTATGTGTAATGAGGCATGACCTCGGAAACGAACAGGTCCAGCGAGCGGATGGTCTCCTCATGCGACAGGTGGCCCCATTGAAAAGCGGCCACGAAGTAGTTGGCGCCCGTCTCGAGGTAGGCGTCCATGTAGTCCCGAATCGAATCCGGGGAACCAGCCACCACGTTGAAACCGCCCCCTCCCGGAGCGGCGTGTTCTTCCAAGGCCGCTGAGCCGGCCCGACGCGGCGCATTGGCCCGAGCGGTCTGCGCCTCCCGATCCGGCAGGTTAGACGGTCTGGGGTTGGATTCCCGTCCCAGGAACTGGGTCAAGCCTCGCCGTTCGGCTTCCAAGCGGCGCGGCGCGGCCAGGTTCCACTTGTATTGATCCCAGGCTGGTTGCGCGATCGCGGCGGCTTCGGCGTCTGTTTCCGCCAGGTACAGGTGGTTGACCAATCCGATTTTGGGCGCCTCTCCCTGGGCGTTCAGCGCGCCTGGCCCCTGATACTCGTCCCAAAGCTGGAAATATCGCTCCACGTTGGCCTGGAACGAGTCCAGGTTGCCCACGATGATGGTGTGCATCCCGTTGCTGGCCGCGGTCTCCACGTTCCGCATGTACCACAGCGGCGGGTGGGGAGCCTGTTTGGGTCGCAGACGCATCGGCAGGTCGTCAAAGTTGTAGAATTCGCCCTCGTAGGTCAGCGAATCATTCGCCAGCCCTTGCTTCACCACGTCCAGCGTTTCCAGGTAGCGGGCGTAGTTGACCTCCACGTCCGAGTCCTGGCCCCAGAAGTAAGCCTCGATGACACCGCCGCGGCCCACGCCGATGTCCATGCGTCCCCCGCTGAGGTTGTCCAGCATACAGATTTCCTCGATCAGGCGCACGGGATGATGCAGGGGCAGCACGTACACGCACGGGCCCAGCCGCATGGTTTTGGTGCGTTCCGCCGCCGCCGCCAGAAACACGTTCTGCGACGGGGCCAGGCTGTGCACCGCTGGCGTGTGGTGTTCCGCCAGATGGTAAGAATAGAACCCCGCGGACTCCAGCCGTTCTATCTGGTCCAGCCTTTCACGGTAGATCTGGTCCAGCGGAACGCCGGGGATGGGTTCAATATGGTCGAATACCCCAAACTGCAATGCCATCGGCAAGCTCCCTTGTTGATTTCAGTCGTCTGGTGGCGTAGCCTGACGACAATTGTACCCTTTTCGATGGCGGTTGGCTCCGCCGGAACCTGAGGCACAGTTTCCGTTCAATGTAGGGAAGGCGGCTCTTGTGTCGCGTCGGGCCATCGCGAGTCGGCGGGAAGTCTTGCCAACGCCAACATTGACCGTCCGCGTTACAATAGCGGCGTCAGCCCATGATACCCTAACTGCAAAGGAGGCCAATGCATGACGACGGTAGGAAGCGGCAAATACACCTACGAAACGGTGGAGAACTGGGCCAAGCTCCCGGCAGGCGAAACCTTCGCCATGGTTAGCGCCATCGCCTCCGACTCACAGGACCGGGTGTTCGCTTTCCAGCGCAAGGACCCGCCCGTCCTGATTTTCGACCGGGATGGCAACCTCCTGGATAGTTGGGGCAACGGCGCCTTCTCCTTCGCCCACGGCATCTACATCGATCAGGAGGACACGGTGTACGTGACCGACCGGGACAACTCCGTATGCCTGGTGTACACCATCGATGGCAAACCCATCCAGATGCTGGGGC
The DNA here is from genome assembly GCA_965221295.1 of Dehalococcoidia bacterium. Classification (GTDB taxonomy): domain Bacteria; phylum Chloroflexota; class Dehalococcoidia; order Lucifugimonadales; family UBA3495; genus Bin87. Next base: position 1,322,709 of record OZ244879.1, read on the forward strand.
GCCACGGCGTCCACTCCGACACCGGCTGCGAAAATCCGGGCGACCTCTGCCCTCGCGCCGCCGGACCCTTCAACTACCCCGCCGAGCTGGTTCCGTCCCCCTCAGGCGACCTCTATGTGGCCGACGGATACCGCAACGCCCGCGTCCACCGGTTCAGCTGGGACGGTCAGCTCAAGCAGTCTTGGGGACAGCCCGGCAAGAGCGACCCTGGGCATTTCCACCTGCCCCATAGCCTGCTGATTCACAACGATACCGTCTTCCTGTGCGACCGGGAAAATCACCGGATGCAACTGTTCAACCTGGACGGCGAGTTCATCGCCATCTGGGACGACATACAGCGGCCCATGGACATCTCGGCCGACAGCGAGGGCAACCTGGTGATCAGCGAGGGCAGCGTAAACGGTTCGTCGGCCCGCATCAGCGTGCTGGACACGTCTGGCAACGTATTGGCCCGCTTCGACTGTCGCGGCCCCGGTCATGGCAGCTGGGTGGACTCCCGGGGCGACATCTACGTGGGCCTCGGCGACGGCTCCGGCGTCGACAAGTTCGTTCGTCAGGGGTAACCCCTCAATCAAACGCACCGCGACGCCCCTCGTTTCTATGTTCTTTGAGCGCCACGAGACTACCTTCTCACTCAGGAACAAAAGGAAAGACCGCCCCTTCCCCGCAAGGAAGGGGCGGCGCTTCGCCGGCAGGATTGGACGGCATTGCCGTGTAAGGATCGGACGGAGCTTCAACGCAAAGGGCTGGACCGCCCGGTTCTCACTCGCTTGACGACCTACTCCGACTAACCCGCCGGGGTTCCGCTGGATGTGGCGGCCTCGCTCCACGGGTTGGAACAGCCGGGGCTGTAGATGAGCACCCGCACGTCGTACACCACCGGGTCCAGAGTCACCCCCACCTGGCCCCAGGCGCCGTGTCCCGCCGAGGCGTCGATGGTGAAGGTATCGGTCACGGTCTGGCTCTCGCCGTAGTCCTCGAACCCCTCGTAGGCTCCGCTGTCCGCGTTGTTGGCCAGGGCGCCTTCATCCACCTCCCAGGCGCCGCGCCACGCGGACACCGACGCCTTCTTGTACTGGACCTCGTAACCGGCCGATGTTCCGGTGATGTAACAGGACGTTCCCGTCCAAGTCCAGGTGATGGCGAGGCTGCCCGGGCTGCTTCCGGCCACCACGTTGGTGATCCCCGGCGCCTCCGGTTCTCCGGGGCCGGCGGGCCGGGCGTACTCCACGTCGGAGGCGGGACCCCAGCCGCTGGTATTCCTGGCCCTAACCTGGAACTCGTACTCGGTCCCGTTGGTCAGGCCCGTGACCACGAACTGGGTGGTGTCGCCGTCGCTGCCCGCGATGGACTGCCAGTCGCCGAAACTGCCGTCCCAAGCGCGGAACCGGTAATGCCACTCATCGGCCCGGTCGTCGGCCTGCCACTCCAACCGGACGCTGCCGTCCTGCGGCGTAGCGGTGAAGCCGGATGGCTTGGCCGGTTCGCAGGTGGGCATGGTATCCGGCTGCCTGTTGTCGATGGTGGCGTACCAACTGGTCAGGGCCGTCTCGCCAGCGGGTATGCAGACGTCGGTCTGAGTCAACCGGAGAAGGTAGACGTCGGTCAGGTTGGTGAAGGTGGACGGAATTGGCCCGGAGAGCTGGTTATCATCCAAGTACAGGTAGGAAACCTTGGCCAGGTTGCCCAGTTCCGGCGGCAACGTACCCGTGAGCTCGTTTGAATTCACCGCCAGATAGTCCAGCTCAGTCAGGTTGCCCAGAACCGGCGGAATGGGGCCGCTCAGGTCGTTGAAGAATAGAGCGAGCTTTTCCAACTTGGTCAGGTTGCCCAGTTCCTCAGGGATGGGGCCGGTGAGTTTGTTGCTGAAGAGCACGAGGTCTTCCAACTCGCTCAGGTCGCCCAACTCCTCGGGGATAGAGCCGCTCAAGCCATTGAAGGAAAGGTCCAGTTCGGTCAACTTGGACAGGTTGCCCAGTTCCTCGGGGATTTCCCCGGTCAGTGCGTTCGCGTAGAGGTTCAGCGAAGTGAGGTTGCTCAGATTGCCCAGTTCGCTGGGTATGTTTCCGCTGATGTCGTTGCTGTCAAGGTCGAGCTTGGTCAGGGCGTCGAGAGTTCCCAACGACGCGGGCAGCCTCCCCACCATGTTGTTGCCGGCAGTGTATCTGCCGTTGATGACTTTCAGGTAGTTCAACTCCAACTTGGTCACCCGGTCGCCGCTGACCGTCACGCCGAACCAGGCGTTGCTGGGGTCGGTGGTGAAGTCCCAGCCGGAGTTGTTGTGCCAGTTGTCGCCGCCGGTGGCGTTGTACAGGGCCTGCAACGCCGCCTTGTCCGTGGACAGTCCCGGCGTTGGCGTGGCTGTCGGAGCCGGCGTGGCCGTGGGCGCCGGGGTAGGCGTAGCCGTGGGCGCCGGGGTCGGCGCGGCCGTAGGAGCCGGGGTAGGCGTAGCTGTGGGCGCCGGTGTGGGCGTGGCCGTTGGCGCCGGTGTGGGCGTGGCCGTTGGCGCCGGTGTCGGCGTAGCCGTTGGCGCCGGAGTTGGCGTGGCCGTGGGAGCTGGCGTGGCCGTGGGAGCTGGCGTAGCTGTGGGCGCCGGTGTCGGCGTGGGTGTCGTTGATGCGCAGGTGGGCAAGGTGTTCGGATACCGTTGGTTGACGCCCGCGTACCAAGTGGTCAGCGCTGTCTCGCCCGCGGCAATGCAGACGCTGTTAAGGTTGAGATTGATGAGGTCGAGCTTGGTCAGGTTGGTGAACGTTGACGGAACCGGGCCGGAGAGGTTGTTGTCAGACAGGTCCAACCTGACCAGATTGGTCAGATTGCCCATCTCCGACGGCAATGATCCCGTAAGAGAGTTGGAGACGAGGAACATTCTGGACAGATTCGTCAGGTTGCCCAGTTCCTTCGGAATGGAGCCGCTCAGGAAATTGTACTGGAGAGCAAGCCCTTCCAGTTTGGTCAGGTTACCCAATTCCGCTGGAATCGATCCGGTCAGGGAGTTCAAGTTCAGCCAGAGTTCTTTCAGTTCGCTCAGGTCGCCCAGTTCGCTGGGAATGCTGCCGGTCAGACCGTTAATGGACAGGCGGAGTTCAGTGAGATTGGACAGATCGCCCAGTTCTTCGGGAATCTCGCCGCCCAATTTATTGTCCGTTAAGTCCAAGTTCTCCAGCTTGCTGAGATCGCCCAGCTCGCTGGGTATGCCGCCAGTAAGCTGGTTCTTCTGAAGTTCAAGCTGTAGCAATTCGGACAGGTCGCCCAGTTCGGTGGGAATGCCGCCGCTCAGGTTATTGTCATCAAGCTCCAAGCTTTGCAGCTTGGACAGGTTTCCCAACTCGGCGGGGATACTGCCCGTGAGGTTGCTATCGTCAATTTCCAGGTCCCGCAGGTTGGACAGGTTCCCCAGTTCGGCGGGGATGCTGCCCGTGAGATCGTTGTCGCCCAAGCGAAGTCGGGTCAGGGCGTCCAGATCGCCCAAGGCCGCTGGCAGCGCGCCAACCAGACCGTTGCCGAACAGCGTTATTCCGTTGATCGTCTTGGGCTGGTTCAAATCCAACTGGGTCACCCGTCCTCCGCTGACGGTTACGCCGAACCAGGAGTTGCTGGGGTTGGTGGTGAAGTCCCAGCCCGTTTTGACGTGCCAGTTGTCTCCATTGGTGGCGTCGTACAGGGCCCGCAACGCCGCCTTGTCCGTGGGCAGACCCGGCAAGGGCGTGGCCGTGGGCGCTGGGGTAGCCGTGGGCGCTGGGGTGGCCGTTGGCGCCGGAGTTGGCGCGGCCGTGGGAGCTGGTGTTGGCGTGGCTGTGGGCGTTGGTGTTGGTGTGGCCGTGGGAGTTGGCGTAGCCGTGGCTTGCGGCGTGGGTGTGGGATTCGTGGTAGCGCAGGTGGGCATGGCGCTTGGCTGCTTTAGGCTGATGCCTGCGTACCAGGTAGTCAGCGCGGTATTGCCCGCAGGGAAGCAAAGACTGGTGTCAGACAGACGGATGTTCCTCATCGCCGTCATATTGGAGAAAGTGGACGGCACTGGGCCAGTCAGGTCGGTGTAGGCCACATCGAACTGGACCAGTTTGGTCAAGTTCCCCAGTTCGGTGGGTAGTGTTCCCGTAAACTCGTTGCTGCTCAACACCAGCCTCGTCAACTCGGATAGGTTGCCGAGCTCTGCCGGTATCGAGCCGGTCAATTCATTGCCGAAGACATAGAGACCATGCAGACTGCTCAGGTTTCCCAACTCCTTCGGAATTGAACCAGTGAGGTCATTTCCGATGAGCCCAAGCTGGTTGAGCTTGCTGAGCTTGCTGAGGGCTGTCGGTATGCCGCCGCTGAATTTGTTGTTGTCCAAAGCCAGATAGGTGAGGCTGGACAAATCCCCAATTTCGTCGGGAATGGTACCGGTCAAACTGTTTCGATTCAGGTCCAACCTCTCCAGTTTGCCGAGATCGCCCAACTCAGTGGGGAGTGATCCTGACAGGTTGTTTTCGCCCAGGTCCAGCCAGGTCAGGCTGCTGAGATCGCCCAATTCGCTGGGAATGCTTCCGCTCAGCTGGTTGTCGTTGATGTCCAGAATTTCCAGGTTGGACAGTTTCTTCAGTTGGGTTGGGATGGCGCCGCTGAACTTGTTCTCTCCCAAGTATGCCCACTTCAGGCTGGACATGTCGCCCAATTCTGGTGGGATGATGCCCGTGAGGTCGTTCTCCTCCAGGTTGAGCAGTATCAGAGCATCCATATCGCCAATGGCAGCAGGTAGTTCACCACTGAGTCCGTTGCCGCCGGTTCCCCTGCCGTCGATGACCTTATACTCGTCCAATATGAGCCTGATGACGCGGCCATTCTCGACGGTTACGCCGTACCAGGAGTTGCTGGGGTTCTTGGTGAAGTCCCAGCCGCTGTTGTTATGCCAGTTATCGCCGTCGGTGGCGTTGTACAGGGCCTGCAACGCCGCCTTGTCCGTGGGCAGGCCCGGCAAGGGCGTGGCTGTCGGCGCCGGGGTAGCCGTGGGCGCTGGCGTTGGCGTTGCCGTAGGAGCCGGAGTAGGCGTGGCTGTGGGCGCCGGCGTTGGCGTAGCTGTAGGAGCCGGAGTAGATGTGGCCGTGGGCGCCGGCGTCGCTGTCGGATCCGGCGTGGGCGTGGGATTCGTGGTCGCGCAGGTGGGCATTGGGTCCGGATCCCGTAGGGAGATGCCCGCGTACCAGGTAGTCAGCGCCGTACTGCCAGCGGGGAAGCAAAGGCTGGTGTTATCCAGGCCGATGTCGTCCATCTGGGTCATATTAGCGAACGTGGATGGCACCGGCCCGGTCAGATTGTTGGAGGTCAAATACAACCTGGTCAATTTGGTCAGGTTGCCCAGTTCCGTTGGCAGCGTTCCAGTAAGCTCGTTGCCTCCCAGAATCAAATGTCTCAACTCTGTCAGGTTACCCAGCTCGAGCGGTATCGGACCGCTGAGATCGTTGACGAAGAGATGGAGACCACGCAATTCGCTCAGTTGTCCCAGTTCCTTCGGAATTGAACCGGTGAGCCCATTCCTCATGAGACCAAGCTGAGTGAGTTTGCTAAGCTTGCTCAGCGACGGTGGGATTGAACCGCCCAAATCGTTGCCGCTCAGGTCGAGGTACGACAGGTTGGACAGGTCGGAGAGTTCGTCGGGAATTCCTCCGGTCAGGTCGTTGTTTCCGACGCTTAACCACCGGAGACTGCCCAAGTTACCAATCTCAGTGGGAATCTGGCCGGACAGGTCATTGTCTTCCAGCCTCAGTATTCCCAGATCGCTCAAATTGCCCAGTTCGCTGGGTATGGCGCCGCTCAGGGAGTTATCCCCCAGGTCCAGCAACTCCAGTTTGCTCAGGTTGCCCATTGCACTGGGTATGCTGCCGTTCAATCCGTTATCTTCCAGGTCAAGCTCATCTACCCGGCCATTCCTGATACTGACGCCGTACCAGGAGTTGCTGGGGTCGGTGGTGAAATCCCACCCGGTGTTGTTATCCCAATTGTCGCCATCTGTGGCGTTGTACAGGGCCTGCAACGCCGCCTTGTCGGTGGGCAGACCCGGCAAGGGCGTGGCGGTGGGCGCTGGGGTGACCGTAGGCTGCGGCGTGGCCGTGGACGCCGGGGTAGGCGTTGCCGTGGCCGCTGGGGTCGGTGTTGCCGTGGGCGTCGGCGTAGGCGTCTGCTGCGCCATTACCGTGGTGGAGATTAGGAGAATTGCGCCTGCCGCCAGCAGCGAGGCCAATATCGCCAGGGGGCGACGGACGGCGAGGATTTTTCGGAGCGACCTACGCATTTTTTGCCTCTGAAAAAACGAAAAATGAACTCAATCGTGGCTTCGCCGGAGATCGGCCGTCAGCGCTGCGCGACGCGTTCCGGTTGCGCGCACGGATTCTAACACGCGGGCGACGCTGGTTGGTAGGTCAGATCAAAAATTGGCGTTTGAGGTTAACCTCACACGGTTGCCTCGCTTCGAGACCCATAGGCGTTGGCCAACTTCTTGGTCAGCGCCGGCCCAATCCCGGCCATCTCGAGCGGAGGGCGGCAATCTCGTTGAACGCAACCAACGGACGCGCTTCTCCGGCTCCGGATGGCCGCGTCGCGATGGCTCCTCACGATGACTGAGCGCGCAGGGCGCCCCCGGGCTTCGGTTTGAAGCAGGAAACCGTTAGTCGTCGGCTGCGGCTGGCTCGTCGATCAAACCCACGTCGGAACTCAGGGTGGCGAAGTCGTACCGCGCCGCAGGGGAGACCAGCCGGCGGCCGATGATGATCGCGAACGCGATGACCGACGAAACCACCAGCGCCGATGCGAAAGCCCAAAACATCTGCCCGCCGGCGTCGGGCGGCGCCGTCAACGCCCAAGGCGTCAGCAGGTCGGGTTTGGGGTAGAACAACGCCCCAATGACGATGCCAGCGCCGCCGGCCAGAAGAACGCCCCAGCCAGGCATCCGGCTCGAATACAGCCCCGCCAGCATGGGCACGGCAATCGCCGCCCCGATCAGGTCGGCCACCAAAAAGACGTACAGCACGCTGTTGGCCTGCGTCGCCACGATTATGGCCGGAATCGCCACCACTATGGTTACGATGCGGGCCACCCACATCAGCGTGCTCCGTCCGATTTTCATGCCGGCCATGTCGGCGGCGATGTTGCTGGCCAGTCCATTCATCATGGTGTCCAGCGTGCTCATCGCCAGCATCAACGCGCAGATTAGCATCACGAAGTGCATCCACAGAGGAAACACGTCGGACGCCAACGCAAACAGAGCGACGGCGACCTCAGGATACCCGAAGGGCGCCACCGAGCCGTTGCCCACCGCGGCGATGCCGGCCATGCCCATCAGGAAGGTCAGAGGTATGGCGATGGCGGCGGCGCCCCACAAGCTGCGATTGAGCGCCCGCTGATTCTCCACCGTGTATACCCGCTGCCACATGCCTGGATGGAAGGCGTTGGACGCCACGATCCCGATGATCAGCACCATGCCGAAGAAATAGCTGCCCGGATTGGAGGCCGACAACAGCCCGGCGCCCTGGGCTGACTTCCACGCTCCCGTATCGCCAATCAACGCGGCGGCAACCACCACCAGCAACAGCAGCGCCGGTATCAGGATCCAAAACTGGATGCGGTCGGTGTAGATGGAAACCCGCAGTCCGCCGTAGGCAGTATAGGCGACCACCACCAATCCCACCGCTATGGCGGTGGCCCACTTGGGCGACCCGGTGAGCACGTTCACAGCGTTGGTGATGGCGATCATCTCGGCAGTGATGAAAATGCCGATCACGAAAATGATGGCCACCGCGATGGCCACGAAGGGAACAACGCCGAACCGGTGCTTAACGTACTCGGTGATGGAATGTCCGTTGGGCATCAACTGGCGGATCCGGGGACCAACGAACATGAACATGACCGGGATGCCGGCCATGCCTACCGCATAACCCACCAGGGACACGACGCCGAAATTGGCCCCGGACTCCCCTGGGCTCAGCAGCACCCAGGTGCCGAACATGGAGGCCACCAGCGTGGCGATGCCCACGTTGGTCGGCGCGTGGTTGCGGGAGACCGTATAATCCTCGAAGCTTTGGCTGCGTCGCCGCCAGGCGTAGGCAAGCCCCAGAACCAAAACGATCGCGCAAGCGACTACCAGGGTTGCGATTCCCAAAGTGGCGTCCAGCATGAAAACCTCCGGGTTTGGTTTGGCAACGGCGGTCTCAATGGCGCCCGAGCAACAAAAACCGCCAGATTCTAGAATCTGGCGGCAACCTCGTGGCTAATCCCAATTCCTACGCCGGCATTACCCGGATCAGGTGCTACGGTCGGCGGCTTTTCGGCCGCCCTCTCAGCCTGGCATAACCAAGCTCCCGCCAGAACACTGTTCGAATGTGACCGGACTGTATCACACCGGAGACCGCTGGTCAAGCAAAAACGTGGGGCGGCGAAACTCGCAACGGTGATTGGGGAACAGCGCGGAGGGCAATCCTGTTGCCACGACCAGAGGAGCGCCTGCCCCGCGTTGGAAGGGTGTACGGTTGACGCAGGTTTGTCGCGTCGCGGGCGTTTCTCTCGATTACAGGCGTTTCTCTCGATTACAGACGACGCAAACGCTCCCCTCGCGACTCCAGTCTCCGCGACGAATCCGCTCTACCAGAGGCGCTCCGGCAACCTCGCGGGATTGCATGGTTGCTGACCCGATGGCATTATGGCCAGCGTTCACGGAGGGATGGCCGCATGGGCATCGAGGCATTGACCCACCGCGATGACGGAACGTCGGCGCCGGTACCCGCATCAGAACGGGACTGGCAAGAGTGGGTGAGCGCAACCGACATCCGCAATTGGGCTCTGGGCGATCCGTTGATTGACTGGCTGGAGCTGTACGGGCATAAGTTAGAGGCCGTCGCCCGTGCGGACGCCGACAACTACGAACCGGACTTGGATTTCGCCAAGTTCGTCTCAGAAAAGGCGGCAGAATTCCGAGACGGCATCCGAAGCCTCCTTGCGGATCGCTACCAGGTGGCGACGATCGGCCGCAGCCGAAAGGACGCCCGACGCTTGGACCGCGCCCGAGAAACCTTCGCCGCAATGGTCAGGGGCGTTCCGGTCATCCATCGGGCCACGCTTCGGGACGCTGAACATCGCATCTACGGGGCGGCGGACTTGTTGATCCGTAGCGACGTTTTGCGGGATCTCTTTCCCCAGGACCTCTCTGACGGTGAGGCGGCCATCCCAGCGCCCCATTTGGGTTCTAGCAATTGGCACTACCGCGTGGTCAACGTTAGGTACATGACCCTTCGCCTCAATGCCGCTGGCACACAGCTGGGCAACGCGGGCAACGCCGCCCGCAAGGCCGAACTGTACATCCTGAATCGTATGCTGGGACGGTTGCAGGGATTCCTACCGCCGGCGTCGTATCTGCTGGGTCGCGGCTGGAGGCGTGAGCAGCGAGGCGAAACCTTCCGCGGCGACAACGCGCTGGAACGCTTGGGCGCGGCCCCGCAAGATGGCTCGATCTCCAGAGACGCCACGGTTGGCCAAGTGGTCGAGCAAGCTCTGGAGTGGGTGCGTCGCTTGAGACGGGAGGGCGCCAGCTGGGAGCTATTGCCCTCCCCCTCGGTTCCCGAACTGTATCCGAACATGACGGCCGTCGATAGCGGCGATTTGGTGGTTGACTCCGTCGATGGCGAATCGCCGAGCGGCGGCGCCGATGGCGAGACCACGAATCAATGGGTGAGCGTGAAGAAACACGTAGCCGCAGAACTCAAGGAATTGACCCAACTGTGGCGAGTGGGCGTGTCTGGACGCCGGAACGCTCACGCTCGCGGCATTTTCCGGTGGGACGATCCCGACATTTCGCCCGAAGCCGTCAGCGTCAACGGGCAAAAACACGGGCCAGTTCTCGAACGGCTGCTGATGGTGAATAACGGCGGCCCTCCGGCTCTTCCCGCGGTCGTAAAGCAGGACCGCGAGCTGTGGCATGAACCGCCAGGCGTCGAGTTCTTTGTGGATTTCGAGTACTGTAGCGACCTCAACGACGACTTTTCGAGTCTGCCTCAACGCGGTGGGCAAGCTCTGATTTTCATGATCGGTTGCGGACACGTGGAAAACGGCGAGTGGGTGTTCCGGTCTTTTTTCACAGAATCGCTGACGCTGTCCGAAGAAGCGCGCATTATCGGCGAGTGGATTGGCCACATGCGCGCGATCCGGGAACAGTTGGAACCCAAAAACGCCCAGCCTCGCATCTTCCATTGGTCCCACGCCGAAACCATCGCTTACCGGGACGCGCAGGCACGGCACGGCGCCCCGCCGCATTGGGGCGAGCTGGGTTGGTACGACTTTCCGGAACGCGTGATGCGACAAGAGCCGGTGGTGATACGGGGAGCGCTGAATTTCGGGTTGAAATCAGTGGCCCGGGCGATGCGCCAGCACGGTTTCATCGAAACGGAATGGGACGAGAACAATCCGGTGGACGGTTTGGGCGCCATGGTCGGCGCGTGGCGATGCGACGCCGAGGCCCAGCGCCTGGGCGTCGCCATGGGAGATTTGCCGCTGGCCCAGCGCATCGTCAGCTACAACGAGGTGGACTGCAAGGCCATGATGGAGATAGTGCGCTACCTGCGGACGAATCACTAGATTCCCGCGATGATCCGGCCCGGCGCGAATGCGTCTCCCTTGGCCCGGCCGACGGTCTCATGGGGTTATAATTGCCCTACCGGACAGGAGGCAGCAACGATGACCACAACCCAGGGAACCCATTCGGACGCTACAGTTGCAGAACGCTTGTGGACTTACGACGCCGTGCGTGTGGGTCAAGCTGGCAAGGAAACGAAAGTCACCCTGACCAGCCACGATATCGCCGAATACGCGGCCTGCGCCCAGAATCCCGACCCGCGGTACGCCGCGGCCGACGGTGGCGCTGCCGGGCCAGAATCGTCGCGCATCATGGCCATGCCAACCATGGCCCTGACCTACGCTCCGCTGCTGCGGGAGGAAATCGCCGAAGCCAACGGTTTCGTCGCCCAGGAACGTTCGGCGACGTCGCGGCGCCAGACTCCCTTCGCCAAGTGCGAAATCCGTTGGTACCGGCCTGTTTATGCCGGCGAGACCCTGACGGCTGCCCGGCGCGTGTACGAGAAGTACGAGCGTCGCGGGAGCAAATTCGTCACCTTTCGCGTGTCAGCCTTCGACGAAGCCGGCGCTGTGGCCGCCAGCTACGACTACACCTGCATCTTCGAGTACTCGGCTGGGCAGCGCGCCACGCCGGACGCCATCGGTGACTTGACCATCGCGCCGGATGCCGACGCAACGCCAGACCCCAGCCAATTGGTAACCTGGGATCAGGCCAGCGCTGGCGCCGCTCTGCCGCGCACCCTGGCGGTGGGCGAGACCACGGAGAATATCCTGCGCAAGAACGCCCACCGGTTGGCGGGCCGGCCCAGCGAAAGCAACATCCACACCGACGAGGAATTCGCGCGGCAGAATATCTTCGGCGGCGCGGTGAACGCGGGACCAGCTACCCTTTCCTACGTTGATCGTTTCTTGGGCCTGAACTTCCCGCCCGAGGCGCTGTACAACGGCGGCAGCTTGCTCATGCGGGCCATCACTCCCTTCCGCGCTGGCGACGTGGTGACGTTCTCTGGCGAAATTACCGGCGCGGGCGGCAACCTTTACGGGCAGCGCAAAGCGCAAGTCAGGATTCGTGGCGTGAATCAACGCGACGAATTGGTATCGCTCTCCGACGCGACCGTGACGTTCGCCTGATGCAAGGGAAACCCGCCTGATGTCAACGCCAGAAGCAATCGAGCAGCGAGTGCGCGCGGCCCTGGACGAACTGGGCATCGCCGACTGGGAATGGATCGAAATCGATCCCCAATACGGCGACACCGTAGATTTCTGCGAACAGTACGGGTATGACCTGCCCCACTCGGCCAATACGATCATCGTGGCTAGCAAGCGAGGGCCGTCGACGCATTGCGCGGGTATCGTGCGCGCCTGCGACCGTCTGGACGTGAATCGCAAAGTGCGCGGCTTGATGGGAGTGTCCCGGGCCTCATTCGCGTCGGCCGATGAAACCCGGGACCTCACGGGCATGATGATCGGCGGCGTTACAGCGTTGGCCCTGCCAGCGGGACTGCCAATATACGCCGACACTCTCCTGTTGGATATGGACTACATTATCCTGGGGGCGGGCAGTCGCTCTGGCAAACTGAAGCTACCGCCGCGGGAGTTGGAGAAGTTGCCCGGCCTGGAGTTTATCGAGGGGTTATCGCAACCCTCCTAGAGCCCCCACACGCTACTGCCCGTCGCCATCTGGAGACGCAGGCATCATACCCTCCAGCCACTGCCGACCCAACCCGCCATCGCCGCCCCACCCGTCATCGCCGCCCCGACCCGCCATCGCCGCCCCGACCCGCCATCGCCGCCCCAACCCCCCCCATCACCGCCCCACCCGTCATCGCCGGCCCAACCCGTCATTGCTGCCCCACCTGTCATCGCCGTCCCAGCTGTCATCGCCGCCCCAACCCGCCATCGCCGTCCCAGCTGTCATCGCGGCCCCAACCCGTCATTGATGCCCCACCTGTCATTGCGAGCGACGCGCGGCAATCTCGTTGACCGCATCGTGCGGCCGCTCGGACGCATGGCCCGAGCGCGCTGGCGTCTATTCGCGATGCAAGACCATGCAAGCGCCGCCCCAACCCGTCATCGCCGACCCAACCTGCCATTGCTGCCCCACCTGTCATTGCGAGCGAAGCGCGGCAATCTCGTTGACCGCATCGTGCGGCCGCCCGCGCCCAGCGTTTGGGTGGGGATGCCACGCGACAATCGCTCCTCACCACGACGCATTGGAAAACACGGCCGCCCAGGGCTTTCCCGATTTGTGCGTTATGATGTTATGGTGTAGATTGCCCAGGTCAGATGCGGAAATCGCCTCCAGGTTCCGCGATTTCACGCCCACACAGAAATGCGACGCGCCAATCCGGAGACTTTGAAGAATGCCTGACACTCCGCTTTTCCCAGTAACCGTGGTCGGAAGTTGGCCCCGTTCCGCCGAGTTGATCCGCGCCCTGCGCCGAAAGGAAGCCGGTGAAATCACGTTGGACGAATTCAACCAAGTCGCAGACGGCGAGGTCCTGGCCTGCATCCGCGCTCAGGAGGAGGCCGGCGTGGACATCATCAGCGATGGTGAGCAACGCCGGGATAACTTCTATTCCTTTGCGGTGGACAAACTCACCGGGATGCAGTTGATGAAGGTGTCGGAATTGCTGGACTATTCCACCGACCGCGCCCGCATGGAAGAGGTGCTGCGCGCCCTGGACGTGCCCTCCTTCGCCATCAAGAGCCCCATCGTGGTGGAGCGCATCGGCAAACGCAACGGCCTGGCCCTGGATGAACTGGCCTTCATGCGGGAACACACTGACCGGCAGATCAAGATACCCCTGCCTGGTCCCTACATGCTGACCCGTTCGGCTTGGTTCGAGGGCCTGTCCGACAAGGCGTATCCCTCTCCCGATGATCTGGCCAAGGATGTAGTCGAGATCCTGCGCGAGGAGATCATCGCGCTGCGCGACCAGGGCTGCGACTTCGTGCAACTGGACGAACCCACCTTGTCCCAGGTGGTCTTTGGCGAAGAGACCACCGAGACTTTCATGTGCGCCGCCCTTCCCAACCGTCGCGACCCCACCGACGAACTCGAGATGGCAGTGCGACTGATGAACGAAACCCTGGAAGGCATCGACGGCATTAAGACCGGCGTGCACATCTGCCGGGGCAACTGGAGCCGAAAGGAAGAGGTGCTGCTCACTGGCAACTACGGCCCGATGCTCCCTTACCTGGTGCAGATGAACATCGACCAATTGGTGTTGGAATGCGCGACCCCTCGCGCCGGCGAAATGGAAGTGTTCAAGGAATACAGCAACGAGAAGGAAATTGGTTTTGGCGTGGTGAATCCACGCACCGATGACATCGAGCCGGCGCAACAGGTTGTGGACCGGGTCAAGGAACTGCTCCAATACTTCGACGCCGACAAGATCTACCTCAACCCGGACTGCGGGTTCGGAACCTTCGCCGAGCGCAACGTCAATACCCATGAAATGGCTGCCCGCAAGATGCAGGCGATTACGGACGCGGCGGAAATCCTGCGCGCGGAATATGCGTAGTACGGTAAGCCCAGACACGCGCCGCTTCAGTTTGTAGCGTAACGTCTCGAACCTGGCTGTACCCGGTTTAGTCGCTCAATGGCCCATCACGCTTGGGGACCGAACGGACGCGTCAACATTTCGCGGAACACGGAAATCGCCGTTGCCTGCAAAGCAACAATTTAACGAAAGGACAGGAGCTCATCATGGCGCAACAAGATAACCTCAACGGCCTGCCCCGCGAGAAACTGGCCGAGGTGCTAGATTCCTTCCGTGATCCAGACGTGTTCAACGCGGTGACGGGGCCCTGGAAATCCCGCGTGGTATGGCAGGACGGGATGCGCGCCCGCGCCTACATGCGCAACCACCAGGTTGACATGGACGAACCGGGCGACCTCACCGCCACCGACGTGGCCGCCAGCGCCCATGAACAGTTGCTCTCCGCCATCGGTAGCTGCATGACCGTCGGCTTCGTGGTCAACGCCACCAAGCAGGGCGTGCGCGTTCACGACCTGGAAGTGGCTGTGGAAGGCTACTTCGACAACATCCGCAAGTGGGCTGGAGTTGAGGACGAAGGGAATCCCGGCTACGGTCGGATCTCGGCCAAGTGCTTCGTTCGCGCCGACGCCGACGAGGACACCCTGCGGGAGATTTGGCGGTTGGCCGTAGAAGGCTCACCCGTCACGCAGTCAGTTGCCAACCCAACCTCGGTGCAAACGGAATTCGAGATGGTGGGCTGATGGCGACTTTCGTCTCCGCCGATTGGGTCGCTGAACGCATCCTGGGGCAATCCCAGGATGGCGGCGCCCCGCAGTTCTTGATCATCGATCCCCGTTCCGCCATGCGTTATCTCATGGGCCACCTGCGCGGCGCCGTCAGCGTTCCGTTCAAGAAACTACAGACGCCGGACGGCAGGCTGGCCGAACCCGAAGCGCTGGCCTCAGCTTTCGGCGACGCGGGACTCGGAGACGACGTGACGCCAGTGCTCTACGACCACCAGGACGGGCGCAACGCCGCCATGGCAGCCTGGACGTTGGAGTATCTGGGCCGCGACGATGTTCACATTATGGACCTGCGCTACGAAGCGTGGAAGGATCAGGGACGCGAGGTGCTCTACCGGCCTGTGCCCACCGAAGCCCGGTTGTTCACCATCCGGCTCAACCCTTCAGTGCGGGCCACCCTGGATGACGCGGCCAATGCCGGCGAAACGCTGCTGCTGGATACCCGCACCCAGGAGGAATTCAACGGCCAGGTGGAGATGGACCATCGCCCCGGCCACATCCCTGGGGCGATCAACCTGCCCCACGTGGAAACCGCTGGCGCCGGCGACAATCTGCTCATCGACGAGTTCGAGTTGCGGGAGCGCCTGGGCGCGGTGGGCATCGCCAACAACGACTCGGTCATCGCCTACTGCCGGAGCGGTACCCGCGCTTCCGTGGCTTGGTTGGCCATGCGTCAGGCCGGCTACAACGTGCGGCTGTACGACGGATCCTACGCCGAGTGGATGGACAGCGGCCGCCCGGTGGAATCATGATCGCGGGGGCGCGCTCGGCATGGCTCGAATAAAACCGCTATAATGCCGCCATTCGCCGCATCGCCCCGTCGCGCCCGCTGAGGCGACTGGCTGGGCCGGAGGTCTCATGCCCATCGTCCAACGTCCCTACGTGCCGCCGGAAGACAAACCGCCCCAGGAGGAGAACTACGTCAACCCCGGCGACATCGCCCAGTTGAACGTCAGCGCGGCCGCCGCCCCGGCGCCGGCAGAAGCGTCCGCCTCGTTGGAACCGATCACCTTCTATAGCGATTCGTTCCACATATTCAGCAGCCTGTATTCGGCGGTGCTGTTCTTCGGCGAACAACTGGAAGAGCGTGAGCCAATCCTACGGGCGCGCGTCAAGGTCAGCCCGCAGATGATGAAGGCCATCGCCGTTCTGGCGGCCAAGCACGTGCGCGAATATGAAGAGGCTGTGGGCCCCATCACGCTGCCGGAGCAAGTATTCGCGGCTTGGGAACTCAACCCTGACGGAACCAGCAGCGCTGACGGTTCGGGACACTGAACGGGCGGGAATCTCAAAATGACGACACTGGGCGGCGAAACCACCGGAGAAGACCGGACGCTAGCAGAGGATATGTCCCTGCCGGTCAATGTGGTCCCCAATGCCAATTCGGCCCAACCCGAGGGGTGGGATTGGCATTCTACCTCGACCAGCCAGCCCAACGCCGCGACGTTTCACATCAGCCACAGCGACGTCACCCGAGTCTTCACCGATGTTTTGACGGCCGCGGACAGCCCGCCAGAAGCCCCGTTCGTGTTGAAGAAAGACCTGCCGTTGATCATCATCGACAGCCTGGACCAGTATTGGGCTGGCGAGTCGCGCGCCGCGCTACCCTTGAACGGTCTGCGGGTCCCAATCGCGGCAGACACTGTGGCAGACGCCAAGCGCCAATTGGCCGCTGATCTGGCTGCCCAATTGCGGTTGTTGCTGTTGCTCAGCGCCGGCGGGACCACGTTGGCTCCCCAGTTGCGGGAGAACTTCCTGATGCTCAACGAGGCGCTGGAACCGCGCAATCCCTGACCGACGGCCGGTTCCGGCGCCGGATCCGATCCGTAACGGTGTCTCGCGCGAGGCGGCTGGCGAAGCAATGCAACGCAGGGCAGTCCATAGAACTGGGGCGGGTTTTCACCCGCCCCAAGAATTTCCCGGTCTCCACCAACGGTTGGTTACTGCTGGCCGTTGGCCTCCTGCAGCGCCGCCAGGACGTTGGTGGGTGATAGGGGCAGGTTGTTCACGCGGACGCCGACGGCGTGGTAAATGGCGTTGTGCAGCGCGGCCAGCGGCGGGATGATGGGGGCCTCGCCCACGCCGCGCAACCCGTAGGGGTGCCGTGGGTTTGGAACTTCCACCACCACGGTGTCTATCATCGGCAAATCCAGCGCCGTGGGCATCCGGTAGTCCAGGAAGCTGGAGTTGAGCATCCGGCCATCTTCGGCGTAGGTGTAATCCTCGGAAAGCGCCCAGCCTAGGCCCTGCACGGTGCCCCCCTGCATCTGGCCTTCCACGTAGCTGGGGTGCACTGAAGTTCCCGAGTCGATGAAGGCGGTGCAACGCAGGATGTCAACCTTGCCGGTATCGGGGTCAACCTCCACGTCAATGATGTTGCCGGCGAAAACTGGGCCGACCCCGGTGGAGGTTGCGGAAGCCGACGCGGTCAAAGGGCCGCCCGTGCGCATCATACGGTTGGCGACATCTGCGATGGTCATGGTTTCCTCGGCGCCGGTGCAGGTGAATACCCCGTCGGCGAACTCGACCTGCTCTGGTTGGACCTCCCACACCATGGCGCAGCGCTGCGCCATCTGATCCCGCAGGTCTTCGGCGGCGGCGATGGCGGCCAGTCCCGTGTCGAAAGCGATGCGGCTGCCGCCGGTGGTAGCGGTCCAGCCCACGGTGTCGGTATCCACGACGGTGGGGGCGATCCGGTCAACGTCGATGCCCAGCGTCTCGGCGACCTGCATGGCCACCGCCGTCCGGGTCCCGCCGATGTCCACGGAGCCGGTGATCAGGTTGAGCGTACCATTGGCGTTGACGTTGATGGTGGCCGATGAAGCCTGGCCGGCCTGCCAGCGGAAGCCCACGGCGACGCCACGACCCCGGTTGGCGCCTTCCAGCGGCGTCTGGAAGTGGTCGCTGTTGATCATTGCCTCTTCCATTTCGCGGCAGCCGAAGACCCGATGGGGCACGCCGTTGGGCATTCGGTCGCCCTCTTGCACGGCGTTTTGAAGGCGGAACGCCATTGGGTCTTTGCCCAGCATCTCGGCCAGTTCGTCAACCACGGCCTCCACCGCGAAGGCGACTTGGGGCTGGCCGGGCGCTCGGTAAGCCTGCACCTTCTGTTTGTTGCACACCACATCCAGACCGTCCACCAGCATATGGTCCATCTTGTACGGGCCGAAGCCGGTGAGAGCGCCGCCGCCCACGGGGGAACCGGGAAACGCGCCGGCCTCGTACACCATGTACAGCTGACCGGCGACCATGGTTCCGTCATTTTTGACGCCCATCTTGCAGCGCATGAACGTGGCAGAGGTCGGGCCGCTGCCGATGAATACGTCGGTGCGATCCATAACCACCTTGACGGGGCGGCCGGTCTTCTTGGACAAAACGGCGGCCACCGGGTCCAGATAAGCGATGGCCTTGGCTCCGAAGCCGCCGCCGATCTCCATGGGCACAACCCGCACCTGGGATTCGGGAACTCCGATGATGGCGGCGGTCTGGGCGCGGATGTTGAAGAGGCCTTGAGTGCTGGTCCAGACGGTCACGCGACCGTCAGCTGACCACATGGCGGTGGATACGTGGGGTTCGATGTAGCCCTGGTGGACGGTTTGGGTCTCAAACTCCCGCTCGATCACAATGTCCGATTCGGAGAAGCCCTGTTCGACGTCGCCGACTCTGTGCTGGATGTGTCCGGCCACGTTGCTCTTGACTCCAGTATCGTCCCCGCGCGCGAACCGCTCGACCCGAAAGTAGGTGGTCATGTCGTCGTGCAGCAGGGTGGCCGTATTGCCGTCGGCGTCCTGGGCCATGGCGTCGCGCCAGGTGAGCACAGTGGGCAATACTTCGTAATCCACCTCCACCAGGCTCAGCGCCTCCTGTGCGATGTGGGGGCTGGTGGCGCAAACGGCGGCGACGGCGTGGCCCACGTACAAGGCCTTGTCTTTGGCTAGCATGTTCTCGGCGATCATGCGGGCGTTGCCTTGGACTTCAGCGAAGTCGAGGATGCGGTCCTCGATTATGGGGAAGTCGGCGGCGGTGGCGACCGCGACCACGCCGGGCAGGGCCAACGCCTTGCTGGCGTCGATGCTGCGGATGCGGGCGTGGCTGTGGGGGCTGCGCAGAATCCTGGCGTGAAGCATTCCCGGTAGGCTAATGTCCGCCCCGTAGCGGGCGGCGCCGGTAACCTTATCCACGCCATCGTGGCGAACCGGCCGGGTGCCAATAACTCGGTATTGCTGTTCGGGCTGAGCGGTGGTGGTCATGCGGACCCTCCTGGATTCGAGGTGGTCAGGGGAAAAGCGTCAATATTGCTGAAACCTATTTGATGAAACCGGGCAAAAAGTACTCGCGGGTTGGGTCAGAAGGCATCCCCGGCATGTCAGTCGAGATGATGCCGTCGCTCTCGATGGCGGAACGCACAATGCCCTTGTTGAAGGGGCTGATGTCGTCGTCGGCCATGAATTCCCGCACCGGCATCCACAGGCATTCTTCGATTTCCTGCTCGCTCATCTTGATTTCCCGAGTCAAGGCGCGGAGGCGGCAGACGAAGTAGATGTCGGACTTGCCGTAGCGGTAGCCGTGCCAGTGCCGGAAGCAGGCCAGCGCTTCGAACTCTGACCTCACGCCGGTCTCTTCCAGAACCTCGCGCACGATGGAATCCACGATGTGCTCGCCGGGTTCCAGTGCGCCACCTGGAAGCTTGTAGAAGGGTGGCCGGTTGTCAATGCGATAACGTTCACAGACGACCAGCAGCTCGTCATCGTCGTTCAGAACAACACCGCCGGCGCCCACGTAGTGGGTGGCGTAGGGCGGGATGAAGGAATCCGGTATCAACATCAACGTGGCCGTGACGCCCTTATCATCGGCGTGATGGTAGGTGAACCCCCGCTGAGTCGCGACGGGGACGTGGGTTGCCAACTCGAGGGGAATATCGACCCAGGCAACCTCGTAGCCGGTTTGGCGCCACTCAGCGATGGACGCGTCCAAAGCGGCGGCGAATTCGTCAGGGCTGTGGGGCAAGTCGTCGGATCGGACCACGACGCCACGAAAGGGGTTGGGCGTGGCGACTAAGGGAGAGACCATGGGACGGCTCCATGTCGGCGCGGTTGGCGCGGTGAGCGCGAGTTCGGCGGCAGTATAGCACACGGTTCGATTCCCCATTTGAATCCGCTTGAATCCGTTGCGAACTGAACGGGTCCGCAAGCTGCGGCGGGCTGCCGGCGCCTGCATTCCCTGGTTATTGCGAGCGAAGCGACTAGCGTCCATCCCCCGCCTGTCATTGCGAGCGATGCGTGGCAATCTCGTCGGCAACCGCGCGTCGCTGGTTCGCGTCTGCGACGGCATTGCCGCGCAGCTGGGCTCCTAACCGTGGCGGCGGAAGAACGGGCCTCGGATTGACGACGCTGGAACGGTCATCGCCAGGACGAACGGAGAGAACTGGATGCGCGTGGGCGACCAAAGGAGGTTGACCGTCGATTTTGGCGGCGCCTATACTCAACGGGCTCTTTTGGGGCGCTCACACTCTACCTTTGAGGGTTTTGTCATGACGCAGGCGGCGCCGCACCAACGGGATTTGGCGGGGGAATCGTGGAATCCGGGGCAATACCTGAAGTTCGCAGATCACCGCCTGCGGCCGGCGCTCGACCTGATGGGCCGTATTCCCCTGGAAGATCCTGGCGCAATCTACGATTTGGGGTGCGGTAGCGGCAACGTGACCAGGCTGTTGGCAGACCGCTGGCCGGACGCCGACGTGGTTGGGATGGACAACTCCCCGGAGATGCTGGCACAGGCCGCCGCAGATCCGGCGCATACCGCTGGCCGCGTGCGTTGGCAGAGCGGAGATCTGGCCGACTGGCAACCCGACCGGGAGCCTTCGATCCTGTACTCCAACGCCGCCATCCAGTGGGTTCCCGACCACGCTGAACTCGTGCCGCGACTGTGGAACCTGCTGCCGTCCGGCGGATGCCTGGCGGTTCAGGCGCCCATGAGCTGGGATATGCGGTCGCACCACTTGATGCGGGAGACGCTGGCGGACGGCGGACCAGGCGGCCGCGCCATGGGATCGGCGGAACTGCGACAAGCGGTGGGCAATCGTTGGGTACAGGACCCCGATTTCTACTACGACTTGCTGGCTCCCGACGCGGCCCACCTGGACGTGTGGACCACCGAGTACCAGCATACGCTGACCGGGAACGACGCCGTGCTGGAATGGGTGACGAGCACGGGGTTGCGTCCCATTCTGAACGGGTTGGAAGACGGCGAACGAGAGTCGTACCTTGAGGAGTACCGGCGCCGTCTCAACGCCGAGTATCCGCAACGACCCGACGGGGTTACGCTGTATCCCTTCCGCAGACTATTCTTCGTGGCGGTACGACGATAGGTAGCGCCGCGCATCGGCCTGGGAACAACGCAGTTGAATCGGCCGGCAAGCGCGCCGGCGAGCCAAACCCGCTTGCCACGGTGGGCCTAGTTCAGCGAGCGACACCAGCCAATATTCACCTGTGATTACTTTAATCTGTCATTGCGAGCCTTTCTTAATCTGTCATTGCAACCCCTTCTTGATCTGTCATTGCGAGGCCGAAGGCCGTGGCAATCTCGTTGACCGCAACCAACGGCCGTCTGCGGGGAGCGCCTTATTTTTCTGTCATTGCGAGGCCGAAGGCCGTGGCAATCTCGTTGACCGCAACCAACGGCCGTCTGGCGCCGCCCCGGCGGCCGTGCGGCCAGGCCGCGAGATTGCCACGTCGCTATCGCTCCTCGCAATGACAGATAAGGAAGGCGCTCCTCGCGATCACAAGTTAAAAAGGCGCCCCTTGCAATGACAGACAATCGATCTATCTGCCGATACTTCAATCTGTCATTGCGAGGCCGAAGGCCGCGGCAATCTCGTTGACCGCAACCGACGGCCGTCTGGCGCCGCCGCCCCGGCGGCCGTGCGGCCAGGCCGCGAGATTGCCACGTCGCTATCGCTCCTCGCAATGACAGAAAAGGAAGGCGCTCCTCGCAATGACAGATAAGGAACGCGCTCCTCGCAATGGCCTGTAAAGAAAACTCCCTTCGCAGTGACAGATAATCAAGGCGCTCCTTGCAATCGCAAGACAATCACAAGCAAGGAAGGCGCGCCTTGCAATGACGGATAATCGATCTGCCAATACATTAATCTGTCATTGCGAGGCCGAAGGCCGTGGCAATCTCGTTGACCACAACCAACGGCCGTTTGGCGCCGCCGGCCCGGCGGCCGTGCGGCCAGGCCGCGAGACTGCCACGTCGCTATCGCTCCTCGCAATGACAAATAAGGAAGGCGCTCCTCGCAATGACCAACTAAGGATGCGCTCCTTGCAATCACAAGTTAAGAAGGCGCCCGTTGCAATGACAGATAATCAATCTATCTGCCGATACTTCAATCTGCCATTGCGAGCGAAGCGCGGCAATCTCGACCCATTGATCACACGGACTACAACTTGATCACACGGACTACAACACAAACAATAGAGAGGTGCAATCATGACGGTTCTGGTACTGGGCGGCGCCGGGTTCATTGGCCCCCGGGTCATTCGCAAGCTGGTGGAACGCGGCGAGGACGTTTACGCTACGGACATCAACCCGCTGCCGGAAATTCCCGGCGTCGAGGCTGGCAGCATCCGCAGCGCGCGGGTGGACATAACGGAGTTTGAGCAGGTCGCCCGGGCTATCGTGGAATCCCAGCCTGACCGCATCATCAACCTGGCCTACCTGCTGGGCGGCGGCGAGGGCAACCCGCATCACCAGATGCGGCTGAACATCCTGGGTATGGACAACTGCTTCGAGGCCGGGCGTCTGTTGGGCGTCAATCGCATCGTGTACGCCAGCTCCGTGGCGGTGAGCGGACAGCAGTCGAATTTCGGCGACCGGGAGGCCAACGAGGACGACCCGACTTACGGCGACAGCCAATATGCCACCCACAAGATCTTCAACGAGTTTCAGGCCAAGATGTTCAATGACAACTATGGCATGAACATCACGGGAATACGTCCGGCCAACGTCACCGGGCCGGACAAGGTGCGCGGCTCCACGGATCACGTGCGTTGCGTCACGCTGCCGGCGCGCGGCGAGCCAGTGAGCTTCCCGTACCAGGAAATGATGCGCTTGCCCATCCACGTCGAGGACATCGCCGAGGCCTTCGTGCGGGTGTCGCTGGTGGACCGCAGCGAATACCCGGTGTACAACTCGGGCGGAACGCCGATCAGTCTGGGCGATCTGGCGGAAATGGTGCGGCGCTACCTGCCCAACGCGCGGATCAGCTTCGACAATCCGGGCGGCCGTGAGCATTCCGGCAACTACCTGGTGGACAACAGCCGGCTACTCACCGAATTCGAGTTGACCTATGCCCCGCTGGAACAACGGGTGTTGGAAATCATCAACGAGGTGCGCGCCGACGAAGGCTTGCCGTTGGTGTCCGGCTGATCCCCGGGCGTCGCCGGCGCAATCCACGCCATAATGTGGCAAAATCAAAATCTAGATTCTGGCCTACGCCATCGTCGTGGCCAGAGCGTTGGTGTCATCCGCTTTTCAGTTGGTGGGGGACCAGTTTCCGATTGGCCATCCCATCAGCATACTGGCGGCCAACCTGTCTGGCGTGACGATAGGAGGCATGATCATGGTGATGGGATTCCTCAGGGACGGCAGAATCGAAGAGCAGCGCAAACGCGCCGAAGCGGAACGCGAGCGCGCTGACTCTGCAATAGCTAGGGCGGCGGCGGAAGCCGTAATCGAACGCGAACGCCAACGCGCTGATGCCGCGGACGCCAGGGTAGACCGCGTACTCGAACGCTACGAAGCAATGATGGCGGAACTGATCCGGCGGTTGCCAGAGTCCAACGGCGAAGCGCCGAAGCCGCCGCCCGCGGCCTCCGAATAGCGTTGCCACCACATCCGGCAAAAGGACGACGACTGGGGCACATCCAGGGCGCCACATCAACTGTCATTGCGAGGAGCGCCAGCGACGCGGCAATCCCGAAGCTTGGGCGAACGGCCGCCGGGGCCGGGGGACGAGGGCAAACGGCCGTTAGTTGCGATCCACGAGATTGCCACGGCCTACCGCCTCGCAATGACAGTGGGAGTCGATAAAAGAGTGATGGCCAGCGCCACATCAACTGTCATTGCGCCTGTTCCTCCGCTCGGCTATCCTATTGGCCTCTTCCGCGATCCTATTCTGCTCTTCCGCGATTCTGTTCCCTTCCTCGGCGATTCTATGCCCCGCTCTCTCTTGCTGCTCGGCGTTTCTATTGGCCTCCCTGGCGAGCGCATTCGCTTCCCTGGCGAGCGCATTTCCACGCTCGACCGCACGACGTGTTTGATTTGCGATCTGCCCTTGCCATAAAGCGAATACGGCTGCCGCGACACCAAAGAAAAGGAGCCCGATGCCGCCTATGACTTCGCCCGGTGACGTGCAGCAGTCGCCTAGCAGCCCTTCCCAATGATAATTGACGAAGTATCCGAACATGATGGTCAGAACAGCCACCCAGCTGTTCCTGTAGCGCAGGCGGTCTGCTTCGTTGGTGCCGTGCCACCTAATGATCAAAACTGCAGGTAGCAAGGCAAGGATCATCGGCCCATACAAAAATAAAACGCGGTACCAACATGGTTGCTCTGTGCCTAGGAAAACCACGCACTGCCCGGTATCCCATCCACAGTCGCCGATTTTCAAATAAAGATGGACCCCGCCGACTAAGAACGCGGCGAACAAAAACATAAACGGCATTTTCAATCGTTTAGCGTTTCTGCCAAAACTGTTTAGCCACGTTTTCGTGAGCGGCAGTGACAGTCTTTTCGCGAGCCGCCATGACCACTTCCAAATTAACTGAAATGTCAAACATACAGAACATTTTGACTGTTTTGCTTCCGGCCGAAATCGCTCTGCCAACCACCCAATCGACTTACAGCAACGGGAAACGAATGGTACGGCACGGCAAAAGATTGGTACGGCTATGAACATAAAAACCAACACCGGGATACCCCAGAACATCCCACGGTAAATAATGCGGCGTGGCTCACCGCCGAAGATATGGCCGTACAGTTGTTGGTAAAGGATGGTTTGCGGGTCGCACCCGCACATCCACAATACAGCGTAAGTCACCTCCACAATTGCCAACACCACCAGTGCTACTCCCATTTGCCATGGCCGATATGTCCGTCGGAGCAGGCCGGAAACCCACTGCCATATCTTTTTCTTCCGGCCTTTCTGTTGATTTTGGCTTGCCTGGCTCATCATCCCCTCCATAACGCCAGCAATTGCGGCGCAGTCTATCTCGGCGGGACATCCTGCGCAACTGCGCGTGCTTCACAATGCGCCCCGCCCCGCTTGCCGCCGCCTTGCTTCCCCCATATAATGCGGCTTACAGCAATTGCTCGTAGCCGCTCAGTGGCGCGCGTCGGTTCGGCGCCGCCTTGGCCGCATCCGGCGGACCTGCAGGAGGATTCCCCAATGGCATTACCCGATCGTATGAAGTTTGGCATCTTTATGGGTCCTTTCCACCGGGCCGGCGAGAACCCGACCCTGGCGCTGGAACGCGACCTCGAATTGGTGCAGTGGCTGGACTACCTGGGCTTCGACGAGGCCTGGATCGGCGAGCACCACAGCGCGGGCTGGGAAATTATCTCCTCGCCGGAAATCTTCATCGGCGTGGCCGCGGACCGCACCAAGCACATCAAGCTGGGCACCGGCGTGGTCAGCCTGCCCTACCACCATCCCTTCATGGTCGCCAACTGGATGACCCAGCTGGACCACATGACCCGCGGCCGCGTCATGCTTGGCGTGGGGCCAGGCGCGCTGCCCGGCGACGCCTACATGATGGGCATCGATCCCACCAAGCAGCGCCTGCGCATGGATGAATCCCTGGGCGTCATCATGCGGCTGTTCAAGGAAAAGGAACCCATCACCCACGAGAGCGACTGGTTTGAACTCAAAGAGGCGATGCTTCAGCTGCGCCCCTACCAGACGCCTCACATGCCCGTATCGGTGGCTTCGGTGCAAACGCCGTCGGGCGTGGCGCTGGCCGGCAAGCACGGCGCGTCAGTGCTGACCATCACCACGCCTCGCGACCCCAAGATGCCCCAGGGCGCTGACCTGCACGAACTCTGGGACATCTGCGAGGAGTCGGCGGCGGAGCACAACCAGACCGTGGATCGCTTCGAGTGGCGCCTGGTGCTGCCGGTGCACCTCGCCGACACCCGCAAGGAGGCCTTCGAGCAGGCCCGCATCGGCGCGGGTCGCTACCAGCGCGAATACTTCGAGCACACCATGGGCCGCCCGCAGGTGGTGGACGGACCGCCGGAGAAGATCATCGACGTGATGGCCGAGCGCGGCGCGTGGATCATCGGCACGCCGGACGACTGCATCGAGGGCATCAAGCGGTTGGAGGAGCGCAGCGGCGGGTTCGGCGCCTTCATGGTGCAGACCGTGGACTGGGCTTCGCGGGAACACATGCTGCACAGCTACGAGCTGATCGCCCGCCACGTCATGCCCCACTTCCAGGGCTCCGCGGAGGCGACCATCGCGTCGAATCAGTGGGCCTACGAACGCAACCAGACGCTGCAGGCCGGGCGGACGCAGGCGCTGGACCGGGCGCGGCAGGACTACGCCAACCGCAGCGCCTAGTTTGGGAGAGTTGGCGCAACGCCAGTGGCCGCGTGCCGCTCGTGTGGTTTCGTCGAATCGGCAATATTGGATGAGCCGGCAGCATTGGATGGGGAGGTTAACCATGCAAACGCGTGAAACTGCGGCAACGCACTTTATCTGGCGGCCAGGTAGTTCGACGGATGAACCTGTCCCCGCTGGCCGGGCAGCGGCAACGCAAATCAGGCAGTTGAAAAACCTTTCCTCTGGCTGGCATCACGACGAACCGAGCTGCGCGCCTGACTCCGAAGCTTTGGAATGGCTGGCAGGTCGGTTTGAGCGGGATTACCCGTCAAACGCGCCGCGCGCCTACATATTCCCCAATCCGGAAGGAACCGTCACCGCCTTGTGGAAAATCGACTCGGACGTTCAGGTCGAGGTCGAGATCAATCTGGGCGCCAGAACCGCAGAACGCTGGATACATAACATATCCACACTAACCTCGCGTCACGATGTCGTCGACCTGAACGCCTCACATGCGCTCGGAGATCTTGGAGCCAGGAATATCGAGCTAACCACAACCAGTCGCTGATGGACGCCGATACCCCGCTCTTGAGATCAATCAACCAACTGCTCGCTGTGGATGACGGCGCCATAGCGCCACGGGAGTTTCGACCCCATCCGACGCGCGACAATGGAAAGATTTCTACGCAAAATGGCGACCATATGGAACCGCACAATATGTGGCAATTCCGCAACGCCGCCAGCAGAACGAGAAATCCGCAGAGTGTCAGACCGCTGGGCATCGCGGCGGTAACGGTGGGCGAATGTGACAAACTCGGTTTGACGGTTGTCGCCGACGGAACGCCGGATGACCCCCACCACGTTTCGGTTGACTTTTCCTCCATTCCCGAAGACCAATGGCGGACGGTGGCCGCCGCTTTGGCGCAAATGGCTACTGAGCGAGGACTGCTTTACCGCTCGCCACACTGACAACCGCCACGCGCACAGCAAATAACGGAGGCGCCCACAATGCCATTGCACCCCCAAGCGCAACAAGTGATCGAGGCGACCCGCGCCCTGGGTCTGCCGCCGAACCATACGGTCTCTCCGGCCGAGGCGAGGGCGAACTCGGCCAAGCGGCCGCGCGGTCCCGGTCCCGAGGTGGGCAAGGTTGAAAATCGCGCGATTCCCGGCCCCGCCAACGACGTGCCAGTGCGAATCTACACCCCTGGGGGCGACGGGCCGTTCCCCATATTGGTGTGGTATCACGGCGGTGGCTGGGTCGTCGGAAACCTGGAATCCGCGGACGGCACGGCCCGCCACCTGTGCGTCGGGTCCCGCAGCATCGTGGTGTCGGTGGATTACCGGTT
This sequence comes from Dehalococcoidia bacterium, assembly GCA_965221295.1. Classification (GTDB taxonomy): domain Bacteria; phylum Chloroflexota; class Dehalococcoidia; order Lucifugimonadales; family UBA3495; genus Bin87. The sequence goes on from OZ244879.1 coordinate 1,350,544, forward strand.
GTCCCCAGAAGCTAAGTATCCGGAACCGCTGGACGACTGCTACGCCGCCACGCTGTGGGCCAGCGAACACGCCGAGGAGTTGGGCGGCGTCAGCGGAGTGGTTTCCGTGGGTGGAGATAGCGCCGGCGGCAACCTGGCCGCGGCTGTGAGCATGAGGGCCGCTGAAACTGGAGACGTGCGCGTTAGCCACCAACTGCTGGTCTACCCCGTCACCGACGCCAAGTTCGATACTGGCTCCTACATTGACAACGGCGCCGGCTACAACCTGGATCGGGAATTGATGATGTGGTACTGGGATCAGTACCTGGCCAACCCGTCGCAGGCCGCGGATCCCCAGGCCGCGCCGCTGATGTTGGGCTCGGACTTCGAGGGTCTGGATAGCTTGGCCCAGGCGCTGGTGATCACCGCCGAGTACGACCCCCTGCGGGACGAGGGCGAGGCCTACGGCCGGCTGTTGAACGGCTTGGGCGTACCGGCCAGGACGAATCGCTACGACGGCATGATCCACGGGTTCTTCAGCATGGCCGGCGTCATGGACACGGCCCGCGAAGCCATGGCCGACGCCTGCGAGTTCCTGCGCGGCGCCGTTGACGACATGATGGAAGAGTATTACCACCAACATGAGGGCGATCCCGCGGCGATGCGCAAATTGCTGGACCCACAGGCCGCTCACGTCCTGGAACTGTTCGACTCGCTGGGCATCAAGGCGTTTCAGGACATGGAAGTCGACGAATGCCGCGAGGTGATGAACAACCGTCCGCGACCCGCGGGTCCCGACGTGGGGAAGGTGGAGGATCGCGTCATACAGAACTTTGCGGGCAAGGAACCCGGCGATGTGCCCATCCGCATCTACACGCCGGCCACCGCCGGACCGTGGGGCATCCTGGTGTGGTACCACGGCGGCGGATGGGTCATTGGGAACATCGAGACGGCCGACGCTACGGCCCGTGAATTGTGCGCTGGGGCGAACTGCGTGGTGGTTTCCGTGGACTATCGCCTCTCGCCGGAGTACAAATTCCCCACGCCCTTTGAGGACTGCTTGTCCGCGACGTTGTGGACGATGGCCAACGCCGAAGCGCTGGGCAGCCGCCCCGACGCCATTGCCGTGGGCGGGGACAGCGCCGGAGGCAACCTGGCCGCCGCCGTGGCCCTGGCCCAGGATGATTTCCCCCATCCGCTGGCCTTCCAGTTGCTGGTCTATCCGGTGACCGACTACGCCTACGACACGCGCTCCTACTCCGTGAACGGACAGGGAATGTTCCTGGAGACTGCGAGTATGCGCTGGTTCTGGGACCACTACGTGGATAACACAGACCTGTCGGGCTACAACATATTCGCATCGCCGCTGCGGGCGCGTCTGTCCGGCGACCTGCCGCCGGCGCTGGTGATCACCGCCGAGTTCGACCCGCTCCGCGACGAGGGCGAAGCCTACGCCGCCTCGTTGGAAGAGGCCGGAGTCGCCACCGCCACCATCCGCTACGACGGGGTGATTCACGGGTTCTTCGGGATGCCTAACGCCATCGACAAAGGCCGCCAAGCTATCGACGCGGCCTGCGCCAGCCTGCGAGAAGCGTTCGGCGCAACGCTGCAACAGCCCGAGGCAGTCGAGGCGGCGGATGACTGACCGATTCGAAGGGACTAACCCAATGACGGCCCAAATGTTATGATGGCGTTGCAAGGAAACTCCCCGTGAGCAGACTGCCCCGTGGGCAGACTCTCGGGAGGACACTCCCCTTGAGGAAACTCCCTGTGAGCAGACTCCCTGTGAGGAAACGCCCCGTAATGAGACTCCTTGCCAGCGAACTCCCTAGCCGCCAACGCTTTACTCAAAGGAGCGATCACCATGGCTGAAACCATCCAGGAACAATACATGCGGATGAACCCCCGTTCGCGGGAGTTGCAACCTAGCTACCTGGCCAGGTTCCCCTCGGGAAGCCCGGGGCATGACGGCTACACATCTGACCCATTCCCAGTGATCATCGCTCGCGGGAGTGGGCCACGCAAGTGGGATGTCGACGGCAACGAATACGTGGACTACGGCATGGGATCGGCGTCGCTGTTGCTGGGACACGCCCATCCGGAGGTGGTGGCGGCGCTGGCCGGCGCTCTGGACGCTGGTTCGCATTTCGGCGCTCCCACGGAATCGATGCTGGAGTGGGGCGAACGCATCTGCACGCTGATGCCCTGCGTGGACAAAGTGCGCTTCGTCGGGTCGGGCGCGGAGGCCACCATGCTGGCCATGCGGGTGGCGCGGGCCTATACCGGCAAGGAGAAAATCATCCGCTGGGAGTCCCATTACCACGGCTGGCACGACTACGTTATGCCCGGCAACCTGCCGCCCTTCGACGTGCCGGCGTCCACCGGGATCCCCCAGGGCACGATTGACTCCATCATCGTGCTGCCCACCGACCTTACGGCGCTGGAGAACGCGCTGAACAGCGACGACAACATCGCTGGCGTGATAACCGAAGCGTCAGGCGCCTCCTACGGCACCGTGCCGCTGCCTGACGGCTTCCTCGACGGGGTGCGTCGCCTGACCCGGGAACACGGCGTGGTGATGATCCTGGACGAGGTGATCACCGGGTTCCGCTGGGCGCCCGGCGGAGCGCAGGAGCGGCTGGGCGTCGATCCTGACATCTGCACCATGGCCAAGATCATCACTGGCGGATTGCCCGGCGGCGCCGTGGGCGGCCGAGACGAGTTCATGGCGGTGATGCACCAGACGGGAGACAGCCACCACGACCGTTACGAGCGGGTGCTGCACGGCGGAACGTTCAACGCCAACCCCTACGCCGCCGCGTCGGGCAACGCCGCTTTGCGCCTGGTCGCTACCGGCGAGTACAACGCCCAAGCCGACCTGATGGCCGAGCGGCTGCGGGTGGGCCTGCGCGAGGTGGTGGAGCGCCGCGAGGTGAACGCCACGGTGTACGGGGAAGCATCCACCTTCCACCTGTATTTTGGCGAGCGTAGCATCGCGGGGCTGGACGCATCCAGGCTGAAGGACCAGCCCGTGGCCATCCAGCGCAGCCTGCGGCAGGCATTGCAGGTGCGCGGCGTTGACCTGATGTCTCGCACCAGCGGCGTGCTATCCGGCACACACACGGAGGCGGACATCGATTTCACCATCGAGGCCTTCGACGGCGCGCTGGCGGCCATGATCGAAGAGGGCCTGGTGCAGCACTAGACTACCGACCATCGCTGGCAAACCAAGAATTTCCGCCATCGGTGACAAACTCCCACGAAGAAGCTCCTCGCCGACTCTGGCGAGGAGCTTCTTTTCGATTGGTCTGAACGCATTCAGTAGCGGCCAACACACCCAGTGCAATCACAGTGTTCAGAAATCACAGCGCCGCCAGAACCATAGCGCCATTGACCCGACCTGGCGTCATTATCTACAATCCAGCCTCGAACGGCCTGCCGTAACCCAGCCCAACGAAACCTATCACATCCTGCCTCGCTCTGGAGCCTGCCATGACCACCGCCGCCGACGGCTACGCTCACCCCGAATACCTTACCGATCCGGCTTGGGTCGCTGCCCACCTTGACGATCCCAACGTGGTGATCCTCGACTGCGCCAACACCGCCGACGCTTGGCAGCGAGGTCATATCCGGGGCGCGGCCCACGTCGCCGATAACTGGGCCAAAAACCCCGATACCAGCCGCCAGCACGTGATGACGCCAGATCAGTTCAAGTCCATGGCGGAAGGTTTGGGCATCGGCGACGACACCACCGTCGTAACCTACGACCACGCTCAGGGGCTAACCGCCGCCCGCATTTGGTGGGTGTTCAACTACTATGGGCACAGCGCCGTCAAGATTCTCAACGGAGGGTGGCGCGCCTGGGTGAACGCCGGGCAACCCATCGACTTCGGCCGTCCCAAGCAGCCGGCGGCGGTCGTCTTCACTCCACGCGCCGACGATTCATTCATCGCCACTGGCGACGAGCTCAAGGAGGCCTGCTCCCTGGACAATGTGGTGGTGTGGGACGTGCGCAGCGACGCCGAATGGAACGGCACGGCGGAAAACTACCGCAACAAACGCGTGGGACACGTCCCTGGCGCAGCGCACTTGGAGTGGTTCCACCTGATGGACCGCAACACCCACGAGTTCAAACCGGCGAGTGAAATACGTCGCATCCTGGCCGAGCATGGCATCACTCCGGATAAGACGGCATACTCCTATTGACAGGCCGGCATCCGTGCGGCGCACGGAAACTTCGTCCTCCGTTTGGTGGGATTTGAGAACGCCAAGAACTACGACGCGTCCATGGGGGAATGGGCCAACCGGGACGATACCCCGTTGACGGTTTAGCCACTGGGCTCCTGATGGCGATCCCCAGAGCCTCATTTGCAAGACATGGGCCGCCCCTGCAACTTCAATGGGTCGGTGGCAGTCGTTTTAGACAGCCCGCCAGACTCATGCCTACGGCCAACCTCGTGATGGGCTGACGCCAACGAAACGGCGCGCAGGTTCAATGGCCCGCAAAGTCCGAATACGGCGCGTAATCGACGGCGACTCGCTGGTGGTGAAGTACGGCGGGTGGTTTAGCTTCCTGCGGCGCTCCTTTCCAGTCCGGCTTTATGGCATCGACGCGCCGGAAATGTCGCAGCCCCACGGGCGGGAGGCGCGGGAACATCTCGCCTCACTGGTGCGTCGGGGCGGCGTTCGCATGGAAGAAAAGGCCACCGACCGCTACGGACGTACGGTTGGCCTGCTGTATCCCCCGCAGCGAAATCGGGAGCCGATCAACGTGGCCATGGTGCGCTCCGGCATGGCCTATTGGTATCGCCGGTATGGTGGCGGCGATCTCGGTTTTCCGGGAGCAGAGGAAGAGGCGATCCGCAAGCGTCGCGGCGTGTGGCGCGATGGACGGAACGCCCGGCGTCCCTGGGATTACCGGGCCGACCTCCGTAGAGCGCGGGGACGCCGCCGTCGGTGGCGCCGTCTCCTGGCGCGGATCGCGCTGACGACACTGACGCTGGTGGCGCTGGCTGTAGTCTTGTTGCTTCGCGATCGGCTCGGGTGAATCGGAATATTTCGACCCTGCCCCGCGTAGAGTTGCCGGAGGCGCTGTCGACAACGAATCAGCGCGGCGGCGTTCCCAACGCTGGCGTGTCCTGTTCTGCTGGCGATGCCAGACCGGAAACGTCCAGATCTGACGATGCGGTCCGTCTGATGCGGTACTCCATTAGCGTTGCGAGCGAACCCATGTTGGGCCAGCTACGTCTCCCGCCCATTTCGGCCGGCAGTTCTGCAACTGCGAATGGCGCCAGCGAAGCGGCAAACCCACAGCCAGGGCTTGGGCGACGGTGGCGCCAACGGCCGTTGGTCGCCCTCAACGAGATTGCCGAGCTGCGCTCGCAATGACAGGATCGGGAGCTCGCAACGACCGGAGAATACACCCGCGGTGACAGGGACGGGAGCTCGCGGTGGCAGGCGAGCGCTCTCGCGATAGCGGTATGGAGCGATCACCATAGCCATGCTGCGCGCTCGCCAGGTCGGGGTGGACGGGCCACACACGCAGAACGCGGCGGTTCTTGTGCCGATTAGGCGTGGGCCCTCCGCGACCGACCGAGGCGGCGCCCAAAATTGGGGAGCGCTGGGCGTCGGCCCTTGGCGGCCCCGTTTTGAAAGCGTCGCTAGGGAACCAGCGGGTAACCCACCATGCCCCAATAGGGAACAACCAGCAACATCAACACGGCTATGACGGCGACCGTCATGGTTATGCCGAACCGGAAAATCTCCGGGTTAGAAATGTTGGCGCGCTGGAACACGAACACCGCGGAGGTTCCTCCGGCTCCGTAATACACCGCCGAATCGCCCACCACCACTGCGGCCATGCCACACACCAGCGGATTGAGGCCCAGCGACTCGCCGGTGGCCATCGCCACCGGTATCAACAACGCCAGGTAACCCGCGATGTTGGGCAGCATCATTCGCGCCGGCGCGAAGCAGATGGACAAAACCAGCAGCGTGATCCAGGGGCGCGTGGCGAGCTGGGAAACGCTGCCCACCAGCGTTTCGGAAAACCACGTGGCGGCTCCGCTGGATACCAGGGCATGGGCCAGCGACAGCGACGCGGCGATGACGAAGAAATTGGTCCAACCCACTTCGCGCTCGAATTGGTCCCAGGTGAGAATGCCCACCCGCGGCAGCAGGATGAGACACAGGGCGATCAGCGCCGGAACCGCCGGATGCAGTCCGTGCGCGAAGTCGGTGAACCACAGGAGCGCGGTTATCATAACGATGGCGCCGGCCCGGATTTCGGCAGGCTGCATGGGTCCTGGCAGCGTCGGAGTCGGCGCCGCGGCCCCGTGTGAGCGAAAGCCGGAACGGTAGAACAACAGCAGCAGCGCGCCGCCTACAACGAGATTGGCGTAAAAGGGCACGCTCATGATGACGAACCATTGGGTCCACGAGAAATTGCCCAGCAAACCCGACGCCACCACTGGGGTTATTCCTCCGGCCAGCAGCGCGGTGGAGCCCAGCCGATTGAGACTGCCCATGGCCATCATCGTTGCTTTGTAGAAGGGATGCCCTTGAGGTATGTTCCACTGCTTTAACGCCTGCTCGTACACGTGCACCATGATCGCGCCCCTGGTGCTTGCAGATGGCAGAGCGAAGGTGAGCGCCGCGAAGGAGAAGAGCATCTGTGTGTAGAGCAGGAATGGCCGGCCGATGGCCCCTCGCATCAGAAGGGTCGCCAAACGCTCTGCCAGGCCCGAGTGATAGACGGCCAACCCCAGCGTGAGGATGCCGATGAGAAAGTAGCAAACAGGCTGGGAAAACCCGTAAACCGCAACCCCGACGTCTGGCACAGCGCCCACCAGGGCCAGCAGAACCACGCCGATGATCCCGGCGACGCCAACATGGATCGCTTCCGTGGCCCACAACACGACCACCAGGGACATGACGGCCAGGGAACGTTGCCCTTGCGGGGTCAAGCCCTCTGGGGTGGGCATCAAGAGCAGGGCCGCGAATACCACTCCGGCAACCAGCAACTTGGCCGCCATGGGGGTGAAAACCGCTTGGGAGATGGCGAATGCCCCCGGTTCAGAGCCGCGTTTCACCGCTCGGTTTGCCGCAACGGGCTGCTGGTCACCCGGCTCACCGAGGTTACGCCGCGTATGCTTTCGATGCGGGAAAACACCCGATTGAGTTGCGAGAGACCGTTGATGTGGATGGTCAGCTCCATGCTGACTGTGGCGTTGTCGTTTTCGCGGGTGACCACCCACGCGATGTTGATTTTGTCCTCGGACAATTTGGTCGATACGTCGCGCAGTAGGCCCACCCGGTCGATGGCTTCGATGCGGACGCGCACCGGATGGAGTTCCTGCTTTTCACCCCAGGCCACTGGAACCAATCGCTCTTTTTCGTCCTCGTTCAGCACATTTTTGCAGTCCATCTTGTGGACGCTCACGCCACGGGATCGCGTCACGAAGCCAATGATAGGGTCGCCTTGGATGGGATTGCAGCAGGTCGCGATTCGCGTCAGCAGATCGCCAACGCCCAGCACGGATATGCCGGAGGTGGGGCTATCCAAACGCGGCGGGCCCTTGATGGGCGGCATCCAAGCCGCGGCTTCGGCCTCCTTGCTGCGGTGTTCCGCGAGGCGAGCCGCCAGGGCGGAGTCGCTCAATTCGCCCGAACCCAGCGCGGCCAGGAGGTCATCCATGGTCTCGAACCGGCAGAGCTGGAGCGTCTCCTGGTCCGAGAGTTTCACCCCCATGCGATGCAGTTCGCGGCGCAGCAGGTCTCTGCCGCGGGTGATGTTCGCGCTGCGCGCCTGTCGGTTGAACCAGGAGCGAATCTTCTGGCGGGCGCTGTTGGTGGCCACGTAGCCGCGCGCGGGGTTCAGCCAGTCTGGAGACGGGCCCCGACCCGTCTTGCCAGCCACGACCTCCACCGTGTCGCCGTTTTCCAACGGCGTATCCAGCGATACCAAACGTCCATTCACTTTGGCTCCGGAAATACGGTGCCCCAAGTCAGTGTGAATCTTGTAGGCGAAGTCGATGGGAGTGGCGCCGGCGGCCAGCTCCATGATGTCGCCTTTGGGAGTGTAAACGAACACTTGATCGTGGAATAGGTCCTCCCGCACCGACTGCAGGAATTCGTCGGTGTCTGGAGTTTCGCGCTGCCACTCCAGCAGTTGTCGCAGCCAAGTCATGCGCTCTTCAAATTGGCCGCCGGCGGCGGTCCCGGCGCGTTCCTTGTAGCGCCAGTGGGCCGCGACGCCATACTCCGCCACCTGATGCATGTCCCGGGTTTTGATCTGCACCTCCAGAGGATGGCCGCCGTCGCAATACACGGTGGTGTGCAATGCCTGGTACAGGTTCTGCTTGGGAGTGGCGATGTAGTCGTCGAATTGCCCGGGTATGGGGCTCCACATGCGATGGGTCACGCCCAAGGCGGCGTAGCAGTCAGGCACGTCATCCACGATGACGCGAAGGGCGTACTGGTCGTAAATTTCGCCCAATTCCTTGCCCTCGGCGGCGTATTTTTCCATTTTCTTATGAATGGAGTAGATGCCCTTGGGCCTCCCGTGCACCTCGGCGCCGAGTTTGTTGGCAGCCAATTCTTCGCGCAGTCGACCGGAAACTTCGGCGACGTAGGCTTCGCGCTGGGAACGACGAGCGGCGAGCATTCGGGAAATCTCCCGGTACCTCGCTTCGTTCAGGTGGCGGAACGCCAAGTCGTCCAGTTGCCACTTCAGTTCCCAGATGCCCAGACGGTGCGCCAGCGGCGAATATACGTCCAGGGTTTCCTGCGCGATTCGCCGTCGCTTCTCCTCGGACAAGGCATCCAAAGTGCGCATGTTGTGGAGTCGGTCCGCCAGCTTGATGAGCACCACTCGGATGTCTTCAGCCATGGCCACCAGCATCTTGCGGAGGCTTTCAGCGTAGAGGTTTTCCGCATCCGCGGGGATAGCGCCATTGGAGCCGGGCGGGCGGTAATCCACCCTGGTCAGCTTGGTTACGCCGTCCACCAGTCGCGCCACATCGGACCCAAACTGGGCTTCCAGTTCTTCGACCGCGACCGAGCAATCCTCAATGACGTCGTGAAGCAGGGCGGCCTTGATGGTGTCTGGGTCCAGGTAGAGGTCGGCCAGGATGGTGGCGGCGGCCAGCGGATGGATGATGTAGGGGTCGCCAGACAGGCGTTTCTGGCCTTCGTGACATTTGGCGGCAAAATTGTACGCTGCCCGAATTGCGTCAACCTGGGCAGTTTCCTCCACGTACTCGGAAACTCGAGCGATCAGATCAGTGGAGTCGCTGGCGACTTCTACCATAGGCTGCCTCCTCCTGCATCCCGCGCTTCACCCCGGGCGCGGTGTTGCGTTCCAACCTACGGTTGAGATGATACCCATACGCCGGCGCGATGTCCAGCCTGGGGATGATCCGCGACTGTGCAGTTCGCCCAATCCCATCGCTGGGGAGACGGGCATACACCTGCCATCGCGAGCCAAGCGCGGCCATATTGCAGGCAGTGACCAACGGGGATTTGGCGCCGATCCCGGCGGTGGTAGGCTCGAGCGGCGGGATTGCCGCCTGCCTGTGGCCATTGGCAATGTTAGAACGCAAGCAGCGTACCGGCGGACGAATGCGGCGCGACCGACCAGAGGACTTGCCTATTGGAACAGCTCTCCAACCGAGCGGCCTTCGTGGATGCGCTTGATTGCCTCGCCCATCAGGGGAGCCACCGACAGCACCGTCAGGTTGGGCGCTTTTTGGGCCGCGGACAGCGGGACAGAATCGGTTACCACCACTTCCTTGAACGCGCTTTCGCCGAGCAACTGGGGGGCTGCCGGCGAAAACACGGGGTGGGTGGCGCAGCAATAAACCTCGGTAACCCCAGCGTCCAGCAGGGCGTTGGCCGCGTTGACGATGGTGCCTCCCGTGAGGATCTCGTCATCGAAGGTAAGAGCTCGTTTTCCCCGCACGTCGCCGATTACGTTTAGAGTCTCGGATTTGTCGTCGTTGCCGGTGCGACGCTTTTCGATGACGGCAACCGGCACGCCCAACCGTTCCGCCATGTCGCGCGCGCGCTTGCTGATGCCGAAATCCACGGCCACCAGCACCAAATCCTCCAGCCCCTTCTCGAAGAAGTAGTTCGATAGGATGGGCTCCGCGGTGAGCTCGTCCACTGGGATGTTGAAGAACCCTTGGATCTGGCCAGCGTGGAGGTCTAGGGTCAATACCCGGTCGGCCCCGGCGGTGGAAATGAGGTCGGCCACCAACCGCGCCGTGATCGGCACACGTGGCTGATCCTTCTTGTCGGTGCGTCCGTAGCCGTAGTAGGAGATCACAGCCGTGATGCGCCCGGCCGACGCCCGTTTGCAGGCGTCAATCATGATGAGCAATTCCATCAGGTTGTCATTGGTCGGCGCCACCGTGGGCTGAACGATGAACACGTCGCGTTCGCGGATGTTCTCGCGGATGCGCACGAACGTGTTGTCGTTGGCGAACTTGAAGGCTTCGCTCTTGCCCAGCGGTATCCCCAAATATTGGCACACGTCGGCGGCCAACTGGGGATGGGCGTTGCCGGAAAAGACCTTGAGTTCGGTAGCGTCGAGCACGGACATTGCAGCACCTTTCACGCCTGGGAGGCGTACGAAGCGGCCGGCGGAAATCCGGCCGATTTTGGGGACGGGCCGCTAATGTTAATTGGGTAGCCTATGGTAGTCAACGCCTGAACCCTCAGGCGCTGGAATTGGAGCACGGGGTTTCGCCGTCGAACGCCAGTGGTTGATATTCCATTGGCGGCCAGCGCCGTGAACGGGGACCGGCAGCGCCGAACCAGCGCAATCAACCAACCCGATTGCCCAACTTCAGCGTCCGCGGACGGCCTGGACTTTGAACGAAACGCTGAAGGTCGCCAGCCGCGGATCGGATTGGCGGCGGACTGCGGCCGGCGGCCTCACAAATGCGCATATTGGATGTTCCCCTTGGGAAGTCGTGGTTAGGCAGCCGCCAAGAATGGCCAGCGGCCCGATTCCGGTTGGTTTGGTAGAATTGATGCAGTGAGACTCGCGCCCCGGAAACGTCGGGCAACCGGAAGAACGGTGAAAGAATCCAACTGGCTCAAGGAATTGGTGGAGGCCGCCTACATCGGCGCGTTGGTGTTCATCGCCATCCAACTGGCGGTAGTGAACTTCCGGGTCGAGGGCTCCAGTATGCGGCCCACGTTGTTGCCCGGACATTACCTGATGGTGAACAAGCTGGTCTATTTTCCGGTGGACACTCACCGGATGGGCATGGTCATTCCCTTCTGGCAACCCGCGGAACCCGGCAGAGTCTATCTGGGCAGGGCGCCCCAACAAGGCGACGTGGTGGTGTTCGACTATCCGGAAGACCCTCAGCGCCAGTTCGTGAAACGGGTTATTGGCGGGCCGGGCCAGCGGGTCCAGATCACAGACGGACGGGTTCGCGTGGACGGGGAAGCTCTGGACGAACCCTACCTGCGGGGCAATTCCACGCGGGACATGCACCCAGTTCTGTTGAACGAAAACGAGTACTTCGTCATGGGGGACAATCGGAACGGCAGCCAGGATTCCAGGCATTGGGGGCCGCTGCCGGAAGACCATATCATCGGAAAGGTTTGGGCGATTTACTGGCCCAGGTCCGCGTGGGGCCTTCCGCAATAGCAGGTCGCAGTCAGCGGTACCTGGCGGCAACGAGCTGGATCGCGTCGGTGGGCCGGTGTTCGCCAATTCGTTGCATCGCTAGCCCTCTTGGGAGGTTGTCCCTTTCGGCGGTTGAGAGCTAGGCCCGGCGGTTTCGTCAATCGCCACCGACTCCGATGGTCGGTAGTCCGCAGACCCGCGCCGGCGTCAACCGCGCCACCAGCGGCGCCGTTGAATCAGCAAGTGGCCCTGATTATGGCGACGCCGGTCACAATATGGAACCGTCGTTGGCGTCCAGCATGGCGGAGCGCAGCAGCGGTACGGGTGGCGCGCCCCAAGACAACGCGGCGTCGTGGAAGCGGCGTAGGGTGTAGCGCGAACTCTCTTGCCGACGCCAGTCCTGCCGCAGTTTCAGCAACATCAGTTTGCCCAGCGTGTAGTTGAGGTAACCAGGATCGAAGGTCCCCCGCAGCGCTTCCTGCCGGGCCGGGTGTTCCTCCATGTACGCGTGAGCCTGAAAGAACTGGGTCGCCTCGTCCAAGGTCATACCCTGGGTGTGCATCCCCAGGGAACAGAGGTAGCGGCAATTGCGCACCAGGGCCTCCAGCAGCTGGGTCAGCCACAGGGCCGGATTATCGCGACCGTAGTCGGTTTCCAGCATCATCTCCTCGGTGTAGTGCGCCCAGCCCTCGGTGAAGGCGTAGGAGGTGGCCACTCGGTTGATCAAGGGCAGTTCGCCGCCGCCGCGTCCGTGCCGATTGTGCAAGTTGTGCACGTAATGTCCCGGATATACCTCGTGGATGCTGATGATTTTGAGGGTGTCAAAGTTGAAGTTGCTGAGCCACTCCTCCCGCTGTCGGTGCGTCCATTCGGGTTCCACCGGGGTTACGTAATAGAAGGCTTCGGTGGCGACCTGTTCCAAGCTGCCCGGGGAGTCCATGGCGGCGAAAGCGTAACGCATGTAGGACGGGGTTTCGGTAACCTGGCAACGCTCCATGGAGGGCAGGCTGATGATGTCATGGTCGATGAGAGCCTGGCGGATGTCTTCGAGTAGATCTCGCGTGTCGGGGATCAGGTTTTCGGCCGTGGGATGGTTGACGCTGACCAAATTCACCGCATCCCTTACGGACCCGCCCCCAGCGCCGCGCTGGGACAGGACACGGCCGGCCGCCTCGTCCAGTTGGCGAAGGTTCTGCTCCAAGTTGGCCTGACCGATGGACAAGAGGTCGGACAGGGAGGCGCCAACAGCCTCGCCCACCGAGAGCATCCGGTGATACAGCGAGGAACCGATGGCGAAATCCGGGCGTGCCTTCCGACTACCGATGCGTCCGGCGAAATTGCTGACGGCGGCGGCCGCGGATTCACGGGCGGCGTTGAACTCCGCGGCCACGTCGGGCGCGATGACGGCGCACCGCTCGGCGGCGTCGGTCAAGCCCGTTCGGTAGAATGACGCCATGCCTCGATAGGCGCGCACGGCCATGTCGCGCACCGGTTCGCCCAGTTCAGGTTCCGTCATGGCGTCGAGGGTGGCGACGAAATCTGGAACCTGCCGCAACGCGGATGTGGCGGAACGCAGCCGGTCGGGCAGCGGGGCGTAATCCCGCTGCACGTAGCTGCCCACCCCGATGTAACCCACCTGCCGCTGTGGGTTGCTTTCCAGCGTTCGCATCTCCTCCAGGCTGAACAGTTCCCGGCGCAGGAAGAGCTCCAACAGGCGGCGCGACAGTAGAGCCATGCGCGCGTCGCGGTCGGCAGGGCCGTCGGGATCGGGATCTGCTGGAAGCGCGGACAGTTGGGCGAGGGTATGGCGCAGCTCTTCGGTGCGGCGACGGATTCGACCGGCGGCGAAGTCAGGCAGCCGCCCGTCGTATTCGTGCCGGCCGATGCGGCTGCCGGCGGTGGGCAGGAAATCCCAATGCTCGCGAACGGCGCGCTCAGCGAGAGCGTCAAAGGCAGAGGTAGTCATGGCGGATCTTCTTGGGCCTCGGCATTGTTGGCAACGAATCTCACCGGCCAGATTGACCGATAACTTCGCGTATGCGATCTCTGTTTTCGATTTGCCGTTCCACAAGTTCGGTAGAAACCGACAGAGCGTCGCCAATATGCTCCGTGGTCCAGCCGCCGTCACGCATGTCCAACACACGTTCCACCGGCGCCAACGTCTCGGCGGCGAAGGCGCGGGTCATGGCTTGACGCTCTGCATTTCGTAGACCGTTGACCACCGATGCCGTGCCGTGCGGAAAGCAAACCGCATCGCCGACGGCACGGCAAAAGGAGAAGTTGTCGGAAGGGCCTTCCGGGTATTTCCCCTCACGAAGATGAATGTAGAACCCTCCTGAACGGTTGACCACAGCAGAAAGACGGTCTAGGTCCGGGGTACGTTCGAAGCCAGAGTTGCCCAAACGGGTTGCCAGCCCGGACACCCCGCCGATGTCATCGTTGCTAGTCAATCCCAAAGCCGCCCTGAAAACCGCCGCGCATCGATAGCCGGCGGCCCAAGTTCGTTCCGCAGGCTTCCTGATGCGGAAGGAGTCGTCTACCCCATCACACACTTCACGCAAGCCCGGCAAGAAACGCGCATCGGATTTGGTGGCTAACACTTCGGACAGCGCTGCGTTCTGAATGCAACGCTGCGTTCTGCTCAGGTCACGCGCTCCAGCAAGGTAGTCGAGCAACGGCTCTCCCACAAGCAATTGTCCTGCGGACTCAATGAAAGCGGCGTCGGCATCGTCGACGCGATAGGGGTCAACTCCCAAAGCGCCGGCAGCTTCACAAAAAGATCGTTCTTCCGGGTCATTTCGAGAGGCGGAGACCAGCGACCACTGTAACTCGACTTCGGTCTCTCTGACACCGTTGGTATGCAACAGGTCCATCACCTGTTTCACAAAGCCGGCGAGTTCTGCTTCAGCATCCTCGCGCGACAACAGCTCGCTGTAAACCGGCCAGAAGCGTAAACCGGGATTTTCGCAATGCAGAGCGTCACCAGAGACCTCAAAATGCGACCCATCGCAGCTGAAGCTCAGCGCAGGCAAGATATACCCGGTCCGGTACGGCAGGATCGAATGTGGGTCGCCGCGTCCCCCGAATATGGCCCACCAGTCCCTGGCAATACCCTCGGCGAGATGCACCGCCGCGACGCGGACCCACTCGTAATGAGAACCGTCTCGATCATCCAAGAACGAACAGGCATTGGAACCGGCTACCTCGATGCGCAGATCGCACATGGTGGCGCGTTCCTCAATGGACGCGTTTAGCGATTTACCGACCGGTTCGACCAAAAATCTCATCGCGCTCCTTCGGTGTAATGGGCCAGCCCTTGTACTGTCCCAACTGGTCGGTTACACGGAAACCCATCCACACTTGCCCGTCCGCCTCGTACCAAATCTTCTTGGGAAACCGCTGGTCTGACTGCTGAAAAAGGCATTGCCCGGCCTGAATAGCGGCCCGTACCCACATTGTTGCACGGTCGCGATCTTCTTCGCGAACGAGCGGACACACGGTCGTAGTTGGCTTGCCGGGACGGCCGACACGTCCTCCACGCAATTGACGAGCCATGCCCGGGCCATTCCACCAATGGCGGTCTTTGTGCTCCAGACTACCCACGTAGGTTGCAGTTTCGGCCAATGTCGCCAGTTCGGTATTGGATCGCTGCCGGACAGAGGTTTGTTTGGGCCGTCGCATCCTATGAACCCTTGCGCCAAATTTGGTCGCTCGAACGCAATGAGGCAACCTGCCGTGTTGACTCCCCCTACGCCACTACCTCGCTGATTAGAAACCTTGGTTCGATGTCGGTGAAGTTTTTTACGTCGCCCACCAGCTCCCGGCCGTGGGTCTTGAAACCTTCGTGCACTCCGTCCACATCGTTGAAGAGCAGGGAGCCTACCGCGGCGTAGATCGGCGGGGCGTTAGGGTCGGTGTCCGAGATGCCCTTCTCGACGCTGTAGGAACGCATCCCGAAGGGAGTCAGGCGCTCCTGGACCAGGGGCATGTGGGTGTTGGCGTAGTAGTCCATATCGAAGGACTTGCCGGCCTCGTTGTCGTAGAAAACGGTTACCTTGATCATGGCGTTGGTCTCCTGTGATTGTCGGGGGGCGTTGTTGCTCCCGCCGGGGGTTGCTGGCTCAGTGATAGACGTTGAGGCCTGCGCCTCCGCCAGCGGCGATGGTCTCGCCGCTGATTGCGATGCTGCGTGGCGATGCCAAAAACGCCACCACCCAAGCCAGTTCATCGGCGTCCACGATGCGACGTGTCGAGTTGCCGGCGGCGACGCGACGCTCGATTTCCGCCACGCTGACACCCTCCCGTTCCGCCTGCTCGGCGTACATCGGGCCGCTGCGTTCGGTGCGGGTGGAGCCGGGATGCACCAGGTTGACGCACACGCCGGAGCCGCCCAACTCCTCGGCCAGGTACTTGGTGAGGTTGGAAAGGCTGGAGTTGCGAATGCCGGCGCTGAGGTTGCCGGCGGCGCGACGGGCGGAGAGTCCACCGACGTTGACGATGCGTCCCCAGCCCTGCTGCTGCATGTAGGGCGCGACGGCCCGGGCGCAGCGCAGGTAGCCCATTACCTTGGTGTCCAGGTCCAGCATCACGTCTTCATCGCGGATTTCGCCGAGGCTGCCTCGCGCCAGACCGCCGGGGGCGGCGGCGTTATTGACCAGGATGTCGATGCGGCCACCCAGAGCCTCGGCGGCGGCGGCGACCATCGCGTTGACCTGTTCCGTACTGGTCATGTCTGCGACGATGGGAGTGACGGGGCCTCCGGTATCGGCAGCCACCTCCTCCGCGGCTTCAGATAGCGTGTCGGCGTAGCGTCCGGTGATGACCACCCCACATCCGTCCGACGCCAGCGCTCTGGCCACTGCCTTGCCTATACCCCGGCTGCCGCCCGTTACGATTGCGGTCTTGCCGTTGAGTTCCAGGTCCATGTACTACATCCCCTTCCGATCAGGCTGGGCGCATTGTACAACAACCGAAAAAGGCGTAGGGGCAGGCCGCTAACCTGCCCCTACGGAACCGGACGGTTGGCGCGGGAAAACCTACGCTACCTGTACAGTGGCGCCGGCTTCCTCCAGCTTGCCCTTGATGCTGTCGGCTTCGTCCTTGTTGACGCCTTCCTTGACCCTGGCGGGGGCCGACTCCACCAGTTCCTTGGCTTCGCGAAGGCCGAGGTCGGTAACTTCGCGGACGGCCTTGATCACGTTGATCTTGTTGGCGCCGAAGTCGGACAGCGTGATGGTGAATTCGGTTTGGTCGTCGCCACCAGCGGACGGCGCGTCGTCAGTGACCACTCCGGCCGCGGGGGCTGCGGCTACCGCCACCGGCGCGGCGGCGGATACTCCGAACTCTTCCTCAATGGCCTTGACCAAGTCGGCCAGGTCCATAACGCTCATGTTCTTGATGGCGTCCAAAACTTCCTGATTTACTGCCATGATGGTTGCCTCCTGATTTGATGATGGATGGTTTTCGCAATTGAGTGCGGTCTTAGTCTGCTGTTTGTGCCCACAATGCCAATGGTTGGCGTGGTAGATGAATTACCGGTTCGGTGGGGCCGCTATTCGGCAGCGGGTTGTTGTTGATTGGCGACGGCCTGCAGAACGTAAGCCAGGCTGCTGATGGTGGAGTTGAGCGCGGTGGCCAAGCCATAGAGAGGCGCCTGCATGTTGCCGAGTAACTGAGCGATCAGTACCGGTTGTGGCGGCAACGCGGCCAGGCGGGACACGTCCTCTGGAAGCATCGCCGGACTGCCTTTGATGACGGCGCCATGGATCGCAAGGACGCCGTTGGCCGTGGCGGCCTCGGACACTACCTTGGCGACAGTGGGGGCCTCGTCATAGCCAATGGCGATGGCCGTTTGGCCTGAAATAACCTCTTTGAGCTGGGGCACGTCGGCATTTTCGGCGGCCAAGTTCAGCAGGTTGTTCTTGACAACGATGAATTCGACGCCGCCTTCGCGCAGCTGGCGACGCAGGTTCACCATTTGGTTCACGTCGATTCCAGAACAGCCGGTGGAGACGACGATGGAGCTTTGCCCCAGTTTATCGCTCAATTCGGCCACCCGGTCGACTTTCGCCTGGGTTGGCAATGTGTTTTCCTCCCTCTGTTCGACTTTTTGACGGGCGCTTTGGTAAAGCAAAAACCCCGCGCCACGAGACAAGGGCGCGGGGCGGCAGCGTCCTCAAGAGGATAGCCACAGTTCCGTTGGTCCCGGCGCTGTGCCGGGATGCGCCTCGGCGGGCGGCAAGTTCTTGCCATTATTCCCAAGTTTGGGACCCGCTGTCTCCAGCGTTTGTATCGTATTCGATTTTCGACTAGGCTACCACCGTAGATTTAGAAACGCAAGGGCAGGGCGTCGGTTTTCGGTGTTCGCCAAAGCGGGTAACGGCAGCGACGCGGCCATCCCAAAGCCTGCGCGAGCGACCGTCATGTCAAGTGAATCAAATCGTTGGTTGCCACGCCGAAATTGCACAGCCACGCCAGCAATGGCAGGGCGATATGGCAAGGGATGGGGAGACGCAAATGGCCCTGCTACGGAGGGAGATTATTCAGGTTTCATAGCCTGGAGCGTGGCCACATCCACGGAAATGCCGGGCCCCATGGACGAAGTGATGTAGGCGGACTTGATGAAAGCGCCCTTCACCGCGTCGGGCCTTTCCCGCATCACCGAGTCCATGAACACGGTCAGGTTGTCGACCAGGGCATCCGTCTCGAATGACGATTTACCGAACTGGCCGTGGATGATGGCGGTGCGGTCGGTGCGAAATTCCAGGCGACCGGCCTTGGACTCCTGGATCACCCGGGGCAGGTCGCGGGCCGGAACCAGCGTGCCGGTGCGTGGGTTGGGCATCAGGCCGCGGCGGCCCAGGATACGACCCAATCGTCCGATCTTGGACATAACTTCAGGTATGGCGAGTCCAACGTCAAATTCCAGCCAGCCGCCCTCGATCTGAGCGATGAGGTCATCGTCGCCCACGTAGTCGGCCCCGGCTTGCCGGGCGATGTCAACCGCCTCGCCATTCGCGAAAACCAGCACGCGCACCTGTTTGCCCAATCCATGGGGCAGAACGGTTACGCCGCGCACCTGCTGTTCGGCGTGTCGCACGTCCGCGTTGGTGCGCAGGTGCACCTCGATAGTCTCGTCGAACTTGGCCGTGCTGAGTTCCTTGATCAGGTCGATGGCTTCACGAGGTTGGTAGGTGGCGTCCTCGCCAACCCGCTCGGCGACGGCGTTGTATCGACGGCTGTGTCTGGGCATTGTGCTGTCTCCCTTGGCAAAGGCTCTCACCCGATTCCCCGGACGGGGTGGGTCCCAATGGCGCAATAGGCCGCTAATCGTTCTCCACGGCGATGCCCATGCTGCGGGCGGTGCCCGCGATGATGTTCATGGCCTGCTCGACGGAGTTGGCGTTGAGGTCTTTCATCTTCTCTTCCGCGATACTGCGCAATGCGTCGCTATCGATGACGACCCCGATAGGTTCGCGGGCGTCTCCCTGACCCTTCTCGATGCCAGCGGCCCGTCGAAGCAGGTCGGAAGCCGGCGGAGTGCGGGTAACGAACGTGAACGACCGGTCTTGATATACAGTGAGATGAACCGGGACGATGGTGCCCGATTGACTGCCGGTGCGCTCGTTGTACTCCTTGACGAAGGCCATGATGTTGACGCCGTGTTGGCCCAAGGCGGGCCCTACAGGCGGGGCGGGCGTGGCCTTGCCCGCTTCCAATTGCAGCTTGATGACTGCCATTACTTTCTTAGCCACTTATGGCCTCCATTATCGCGATTCCCGCTCCGCGTGGGGAGCGCACGGTATAACGCAGGTGAATCAGACCTTTTCCACCTGCATGAAGTCAAGCTCCACGGGCGTTTCCCGGCCGAATACCGATATCAGCACCTTGACCTGGCCCCGGTGTTCGTCCACTTCTTCCACACGACCCAGCATGTCGGCGAAAGGTCCTTCTGAGATTCTTACAGTGTCGCCGGCCGCCATGCCGATCACGGCTCGTGGTTCGCCCGATGCCACTCGGTCCAGAATTTCATCAACCTCGCGGTCGTCCAGCGGCACGGGACGGGGCCGGTCGCCGCCCTCCTCTTCCGCTGAGATGAACCCTGTAACCCCGGTGGTATTGCGAACCAGGAACCAGGCCTCGTCGTCCATCACCATCTGCACCAAGATATAGCCGGGGAACAGCTTGCGCCGTTGCGAAGTTCGTTCGCCCTTGTTGCGGATGATTTCGTCTTCGGCGGGAACCTCTACCCGGGTAATCCGGTCCAGCATCCCGAAGCTGTGGCGGCGCAGGTCCAGGTTTCGCTTGACCATGTCCTCCTGGCCAGTATAGGTGTGAACGATATACCAGCGAAGGTCGGCATGGGATTGCGTGGTGGTCATAATGAGCCTGCACTCAGGTTGAATGGGTCGGGTGATGTGTCCGGTCCGCCGGCGAAGCGGCCCCTTGGCTTGCGACCCTGACCGTCGTTCGGTACCGCGGTCGGTCGATATTGACTGCTGGCGCCCGGCCTAGAAAAGGTTGGGGTTGAGGATGACCCGGGTGAACAGTTCGGCGAACACCCGGTCCAGCAGCCCCAGGAAAAAGCCCATGGCGATGGACAAGACGAGAACGATGACGGTAAGCCGCGCCGTTTCTTCCCTGCTGGGCCAAACCGATTTACGCAGCTCGGAAGCGGTTTCCCGGAGGAAGCCCACCGGTCCGACTCTCCCCACGGAGCGGGGAGAGATCGGAGTGGGTCGTCTGGTTGACGCCCTGGCCATAGCCGATTACCTCACTTCACGATGAACGCGATGATTGCGGCAGCGGCTGCAGTATTTGCGCAGTTCCATTCGGCTGGTGTGGCTGCGCCGATTCTTGATGGTCGAGTAGTTGCGCTCGCGGCAGTCGGTGCATTGCAGCGTGATGATCTGCCGGGCGTCGGTGGACTTGCGCGCCATGGTGGATCACTCCAACAGTTTGGTGAACACGCCGGCGCCGACGGTCCGTCCGCCCTCGCGGATGGCGAAACGGAGGCCTTCTTCGACGGCCACGGGCGTAATCAAGCTGACGGTCATGGTGATGTTGTCGCCGGGCATCACCATTTCCACGCCGTCGGGCAGCGCGATTTCACCGGTGATGTCGCTGGTTCGGATGTAAAACTGGGGCTTGTAGCCGGTAAAGAACGGGGTGTGCCGGCCGCCTTCGGCTTGGCTGAGGACGTACACCTCGGCCTCGGCCCGGCGATACGGCCGCATGGATCCGGGCGCCACCAGCACTTGGCCGCGTTCAACTTCGTCCCGGTCAACGCCGCGCAGCAGCACGCCAACAGCGTCGCCGGCTTCGGTGGTGTCCAACAGCTTGTGGAACATTTCCAAACCGGTGGCCACGGTGCGGCGCACGTCGCCGGAACGGATGATTTCCACTTCCTGGCCAACGTTGAGCTGTCCGCGTTCGACGCGTCCGGTAACCACGGTGCCGCGGCCCTTGATGCCGAAGACGTCTTCAATTGGCATCAGGAAAGGTTGGTCGGTGACGCGGGCGGGTTGGGGAATGTAATCATCCATGGTGCGCACGAGCTCTCGCACGCCTTCCATGGCTCCAGCGTCGCCTTCAAGGGCCTTGAGGCCGCTGACGCGAATGATGGGGGTATCGTCGCCGGGGAAGTCGTAGGTGTCCAGCAACTCGCGGACTTCCATCTCGACCAGTTCCAGCAATTCTTCGTCGTCCATCATATCGACTTTGTTGAGGGCAACAACGATGGACGGCACTTCCACCTGGCGAGCCAGCAGGATGTGCTCCCTGGTTTGGGGCATTGGCCCATCGGGGGCAGACACCACGAGGACCGCTCCGTCCATCTGGGCCGCGCCGGTGATCATGTTCTTGATGTAGTCGGCGTGTCCCGGGCAGTCGACGTGCGCGTAGTGCCGGTTCTCGGTTTCGTATTCCACGTGGGCGATGGCGATGGTGATGCCGCGGGCCCGTTCTTCCGGAGCGTTGTCGATGCTGCCGAAATCGCGGAAGCTGGCATTACCTTCCTGCGACAGCACGTTCGTAATCGCGGCGGTGAGGGTGGTCTTGCCGTGGTCAACGTGACCAATGGTGCCCACGTTTACGTGCGGCTTGGAACGGTCGAAGACTTGCTTAGCCATGGTCGGGAGTTACTCCTTGCTCCTTAGTATATTTTATTTTCCCGCGGGCGCTTCCGGCGGGCGTTTTGCGCTGGTGGAGCCCAAGGGCGGAATCGAACCGCCGACCCCGTTCTTACCAAGAACGTGCTCTACCTCTGAGCTACTTGGGCGGGCTGTGCGTTTTTGTCGGCGCTGGCAAACTCGGTTTCCGGCCTGAGCCTGTTCTTTGCGTCTTTGGTCTGGTTCGGATTGCTGGTCTGGTGGTGGAGGGGGCAGGATTCGAACCTGCGAAGCCCGTCAGGGCGCCAGATTTACAGTCTGGTGGCTTTAACCACTCACCCACCCCTCCATTTTTTGGAGTCTTGACTTCTCCCTTGTGATTTAGAGACCCGTTGAGAGAGCCCCAGAGGGGACTCGAACCCCTAACCTGCCGATTACAAATCGGCTGCGCTGCCAATTGCGCCACCGGGGCGCGATTTCCAACAGTGACCATGGCGGGAATTTCTTCACGCCGTAACCGAAAAATGGCCCCGACAAGTCCGGGGCCATCCGGTTTTAGTCAGTTGGCATAACAGGTTACGGAACGCCCGCCATATTGTCAATAGTCGCGGGCGCTCGCACACTCCCAGTTTGCGGGATAGACCGTCTCCGCGAATCCGGCGCGAGCCCGGAGCGGCAATCTCGTTGACCACCACCAAAGGACCGACGACTTAGCCTACGCCGTTTATTCGTCAGGGCGCCGAAGCCGTCACGGCGCCGAGATCATCTGGGCGCCGGGATCATCCGGGCGCTGAGAATGCCGCGTCGGAATCGCGCCCCGAGCGCTGTCAATGCAGCGCGCTGTTGCGCTGCGGGCGCCGCTGCGACGCGCCCCTGAGATGTTTCGCGCCGGGGCCACTCGGCGACTCGGGAGCGGGTGATAAACTGGTACCGCTGGGCGACCGGCAACGTCGCCATGCTGCTTTACAGTTCTTTCACCACATCCGCTCTAAATCATCGAGAGGTGCGCCATGCCGCCGGAAATTCGCGCCGTTGGAATTGAGGGCCTGCCCGAAGTGCGGGCGGGTGACGATCTGGCAGTTCAGATAGTCGACGCCGCCGCGGCCCAGGGAACGCCGATTGAGGCCGGCGACGTGGTAGTGGTCACCCAAAAGATCGTGTCCAAGGCCGAGGGCAGGGTGATGACCATTGACGAGGTGGAAGCGTCGCCGCTGGCGGTGGCGATAACGGAAGGGCACCGACGCGACCCTCGCCACACCGAGATGATCCTGCGAGAAAGCCGCCGCATCGTTCGCATGGATCGCGGCGTCATCATCAGCGAAACCTACCATGGTTACATTTGCGCCAACGCCGGCATTGACGCCTCCAACATCCCCGGCGACAACGCCATCTGCCTGCTGCCGGTTGACCCGGACGCTTCGGCCCGGCGCATCCGGGACGCCATCCGGGACCAACTGAGGGTCGATGTCGCGGTGCTGGTGTCCGATACCTTCGGACGACCTTGGCGCAACGGCGCGATCAACGTGTCCATTGGGGTGGCTGGATTCAACCCGGTGGTTAGCTACGTGGGCGAATTCGACCCCCACGGCAACGAACTGCACACGACGACGATCGCGGTGGCCGATGAGTTGGCGGCAACGGCGGAATTGGTCACCGGCAAGCTGCTGGGGGTGCCCGTCGCCCTCATCAAGGGCTACCCCTACGAATCCATGCCAGACGCTGATAGCCAGGCCATAGTGCGCGAGCCGGACAAGGATTTGTTCCGATAGTCGCCTTGAGCCGTTGAGGCGGCCCGTCAATCGCCTCGCAAACGTCGGTTCTCAGCACGAAGCCGTTCGACTTCCTGCTGTAGGCGCCCAGTTTGTTCCTGAAGGAAGTCGTTGCGTTCTTGAAGGGAGTCGTTACGTTCCTGCAGGAGTTCGCTGCGTTCCTGTAGCCGTTCGTTGAGATGCCCCAGGCGTTCGCCGCGCTCTTGGGGATGCTCCCACTCAACGCCAGTGGCCGGATCGTGGATTCTGAAGCGGGCGCCATCCCATCGGAAGTTCAGGTTCAGGATTTCGCTGGTTGACCCAACGCTACCGTCAGGGTAGTTGACCACTGGGAACCGTTGGTACTGGCCGTTGACCAGCCGCTCGCCGATGATGGGTTCGCCGTAATACCTGCCGCCCAGCGAATCGAAGCGCCAGTACTCCGGCACGGCCAACTGACGATAAACCTCACGCTTGTTCCCGCTGTCGTTGCGGTGGGTGGAACGCGATCCCACCTCTAGGACGAAATCGGGCGGTTTGCCGTTTTGAATCGGATCGTATCCGACCCGGCGCCGGATGGCGTCGCTATCGACGTCGAAGGCGATCAAGCAGTCTGGGATGACGTGCGCCGGCGGTCCACCCCGAGGATTGGGCGGGCCATAGTAGATCGGAATTTCGCCGCCCACCATGATGCTGGGATGATACGGATAATGGCCCTCGGGGTTGAAAATGGAGATCAGTTTGTCTCGCAAGTCGTAGATGGGCGGCAACTGCTCCATGTCTTTGGGTTCCAGATCAAGGTCGGGATAAGGCTCCCAATGCTGGGCAACCGAGCGGGTTTTCGGTGTTGGCGTGGTCATGACGTTACCCCCCAGCCTGCGGATAATCCGGTGGAGGCTACGGGACATTTTACCGCACCAGTCGCGGCAACGGATGTTGTTGGCAAGTCCAATTTCGCTCAAAGCTCCAGACGTCGCTGCTCGGAGGCGGCCTCCGGCGCCGAATCTTGAGGTTCGCTAGCGCTGAAGCTGGAGACCCCCACGCCCAACAGACGGAATGCCCGCCCCGGCGTCATCTCACGCTCCAATAGGCTCCAGGCTGCATTCGCGATGGTTGCCGCGTCTTCGGTGTACTGCGGCAGCGTGGTCTGGCGTGTGAAGGTGGTGAAATCCGACAGCCGGATCTTCATGGTGACAGTGCGGCCGGACAGCCCCTTGCTGCCCAACGAGGCGGCCACGCTGCCGGATAACCGCCGCACCACCGGCAGAATGTCATCGGCGGCGCTCAAGTCCTGGGGAAAGGTCGTTTCGCTGCTGACCGACTTGGTTTCACGAGAGGTCTGCACGGGCGAATCATCGATGCCTCGGGCCTGGTCGCGAATGCTGGAGCCCCGCGCGCCGAAGCGTCGACTGAACCAGGCGTCGGGCATGGCGGCCAACTGCCCGATGGTGAAAATCTCTTCCTCATGCAGGCGGGCCGCCGACTTCGGTCCAATGCCCATCAGGGCGCCCACCGGAAGCGGAGCGAGAAACTCGGCTTCACGGCCAGCGGGCGCCACCACCAGGCCGTCGGGTTTTTGCAGATCCGACGCCACCTTGGCGACGCATTTCCCGGAACCCAACCCGACGGATATAGTCAAGCCCACCTCTCGCCTAACTCGTTCCTTGATGTCGATGGCAATGGCGATGGCGGGCTGCCGCTCGACGGCTTCGGTGATGTCCAGGTAAGCTTCGTCCAGCGAGATCGGTTGGATCACCGGTGTTACGCTGCGAAAGATGTCCATGACCTGCTTGGACACCTCCCGGTAGCGGTCGAAGCGTGGGCGCACGATGATGCCCTCGGGACAGTGCCGCACCGCGGTGGCCATGGGCATGGCGGAATGCACGCCAAATCGGCGAGCCTCGTAGGACGCGGTGGCCACGACGCCGCGTCCGTTGGGCCGGCCCCCAACCAGCACCGGCTGGCCACGCAGCTCTGGGTTGTCCAGCTGTTCCACGGCGGCGTAGAAAGCATCGAGGTCGGCGTGAATGATGTGACGCGCCATAGGTTTCACACGGGTTGAAAGCTAAGATTGCCGTCCTGATGCCCGATTGTAAACCCCATCGCCCACCACGCGCATGCGGCGTCCGTCACCAAACGGTCGTAATCGCTGGAGTCCGGCGGGTCAACGTGGCATCATCCATTCGGTTGGGATTGGC
Organism: Dehalococcoidia bacterium; assembly: GCA_965221295.1. Classification (GTDB taxonomy): domain Bacteria; phylum Chloroflexota; class Dehalococcoidia; order Lucifugimonadales; family UBA3495; genus Bin87. The sequence goes on from OZ244879.1 coordinate 1,376,222, forward strand.
GCTGGCCGGATGGCACGTTACGCTTCTAATATCGCCGGATCTCGGCACCAAACGGGCCAGCGGACGCGCGCTTACGCAACGATCCGCCTATAGTCGCATTGGCCCGCCCTATCCTCTTGAGAGGCTACCGCTTGAAAGGATACCGCCATCGCTAAAGGGATTGGAGCGAAGCGCGTTTCCTAACGCCTGCGCTGACGCTTACGTATGCGACTGGCCTGGGCGGTTGAGGCGGCTCCACCAAGGTGATCAAGCGTTTCAAGTCCCACGGGCGCGGGTTGGCGGCGCCGCAACGCAGATATTCCACTCCGCCCAGGGGGTCGATTCCGTGAGCGATGATTTGGTTCGAGTTTGACACTCCCGAAAGGCGACGCATACACTGTCGCCCATTCGCCAGCCGCTTCCGCCACCAACCGAGAATGATCGGTACGGGGAACCCTATGGAGGATCACCGCATGACCACGGCACACACCCATGACCACGACCATCCCCACACCCACCCGCAGGCCGCGTCTGAAATGCGAACGGCCGCCCTGGCCTTGCTGAGCAGTCTGGACGCCACGCAGAAATCTGCGATCAGCTTCAGCTACTACGACGGCGAGCGCATCTTCTGGTACTACCCGCCGATGAATCGCCATGGTCTGCTGCTCCGCGAGATGAACGAGGCACAGCGCAAGTTGGCCTATGCTCTGATGGCTACCGGCCTCACGGAAGATTCCAACCGCAAGGCTCAACTCATCATCGAGCACGAATCAGTCCTCGGACCGTTGGAACAGGAGCGTGGCCGCGTCACCTTCGCCCGCGACCCGTTGCTGTATTCGTGGACCATCTTCGGCGACCCCGCCAACGACGCCGAGCCTTGGGGTTGGCGGGTCGAAGGCCACCACGTTTCGCTGCATTACAGCGTGTGGGGCGAACGCGTCCTTTCGATGACGCCATTCTTCTTCGGCGCCAATCCTGCCGAGGTTCCCAAGGGACCCAAGCAGGGCCTTAGGATCCTGGGCGATAGCCAAGACATTGCCATGGAACTCATGGCCAGTCTGGACGCCGGGCAGAAGAGCCGCGCCACAATCTATGACGAAGCGCCGGCCGACATCATCACCTTCAATTCATCCCGCGCGTCTCTCCCCAAAGAGGAGGGACTGCCGGCCACGGCGATGTCTGGCGTCCAGCGCGAGATGCTCATGGCATTGGCCACCGAATACGTCAATCGCATCCGCGCGGATCTGGCCGAAGAGAAGCTGGACGCCCTTCGGCAGGGCGGGTTGGAGAAGATCCACTTGGCCTGGGGCGGTCCGGTTGATCGAACGCAGCCCCACTACTACCGGCTGCACGGCGGCGACTTCGTAGTGGAGTACGACAACCGTCAGAACGGCGCCAACCACATTCACTCGGTGCTCCGCGACGTGAACAACGACTTCGCCGCCGACGTGATGCGAGACCACCTGCTCATGTACCACGTCCTGTAGCCCACAGGGGAATGACCGCGATATGACGATGGCGGCGCGGTGCGAGATCTCTGCGCCGCCTTTCGCGTCGTCCCAGCTCAAAATATATTACGGGGATCGCTGGAGGCGGATGCGCAGAAACGCCAACCGCATCGTGCCCCTGGGCCCATTGCCGTTTCGATCTCTGTCAGATTGAAGTTGGCCAAAAAGATCGCGCGGGGCGCGCGGGCTCATTCCTGGACCTGATAAAATGGGCGACCACAGGCGATCCGGCCCATGGTACGGGAGAATCGTGATGACCACCGCCAAGTCCAAAACCGAACCGTTGGCCCAGCAATGGGAGCCGTATCCAGACTTGCCCAAACGCCCGAAGGATATGCAGCAGATCCGCCCCACCGATTACCTACAGGATATGTTCGTTAGCCTCCTTACGCCGGGCTATGACTACCGCAACCACCCGACAATCCTGATTGGACGCGAAATCCCTATCTACTACGATGCCACGGCGCCAGCGACGGGCGGGCCGCCGCCTCACGTCATCCCCGACTGCATGATCGCCTTCGACGTGGACACCGAGGCCATCTGGCGGCGCGTCGGCTTCGATCCGGTGCAGAACGGCAAACCGCCGGACTTCGTGATGGAGGTGGCATCGCGTAGTACGTATCGCAACTATACCCTGCGCAAACGGGATCGCTACCGGCTGATTGGCGTGCCAGAGTATTGGCGCTTCGATCCCTACGGCGGCCGTTATTATGGCTTGCCCATCATTGGCGAGCGGCTGGTCGGGGATCGTTACGAGCCATTCCCTCTGGTTGAGCACGAGGACGGATTGACCGGAGTAACCAGCGCCTTGCTGAATCTCGACTTCCGTTGGGACGGCCAACGGTTCCGGGTGTACGACCCGATGACGGGGGCGGAATTCGAACACTGGCAGCAGGCAACCGCCCGCCTCACCAACACTAACGCCCGCCTCACCGACACCAACTTGCACCTAACTAGCGCCAACGTCCGCTTGTCCGACACCAACGCGCGCCTATCTGATGAGAACGCGCGTCTGAGGGAAGAACTCCTGCAGGCGCGGGAGGGCAGCGCCGGCGGCGAATCAACCTAGCGGGCACGGCGGTTTCTAACCAACCGCCGTTTCGGTCCTCCCTCATAGGGCCAATTTCGCCGACACGGGATTCCGCGTGGCAATCGCTACTCGTAATGTCAGATCAGCGAAGAGCGCCCGCTAAGGGCAGGATGCGCGCAAGCGTCGCAAACGCTTCAATCACCCCAGACCTGCCGGCAGGTTTCCGCCACCAGTTCCAGCTTGCGCCATTGCTCGTCTTCGGTGAGCAGATTGCCCGGCGCCGTTGACGCAAACCCGCATTGCGGACTCAGCGCAAGGCGCTCCAAGGGAACAAACGCGCTGGCCTCCTCAATTCGTTCAATCAAGCGGCGCGGGGATTCCAGCGTGGGGTCCTTGCTGCTAACCAAACCCAGCGTAACCATCTTGTCTGGCGGCACGAACCTCAGCGGTTCGAAGGAGCCGGCTCGCGCGGTATCGTATTCCAACAAGAACCGGTCCACTGCCAGCGACCCGAACAGTCGCTCCGCGATGGCTTCGTAACCGCCTTCAGCGTACCACTTGCTCTGATTGTTGCCGCGGCAAATGTGCATGGCGACGGTAACTCCCGGACGCTGCGCGCCTTTCAGGCACAGATTGTCCGCTTCCACCGCTTCCTCAAACATGCGATCTGGGTCTTCGCCCAGGTCTCGAAGATGCTGACGCCAGTTGGGATCCACGTAGTAGCTGTAGCGCGGCGCGTCGATCTGGATATAGTTCACTCCTGATGACAGGAGCGACTGCACCTCGGCTTTGATAAATCCGGCAATTTCCCAAAGTAGATCGGAGCGCGTGGGATAGAATTGGTCAGTCAATCCTGGTTGAAAGCAGATCGCTGGGAATTGGGTGGGACTAGGGATAGTAACCTTGACCGGCCCGGGCGCGTGCGCTTGTAGGAAAGCCCGCTGGTCGGTGGTCAACCCGCGACGCTGCTGCAACTTCGCCCCCACCACTTGTCGCGTTCCCTGCTCGGTTGGCTTCCCACCCGGCCCCTGCCACACGCGTACCACCGCAGGAGCGTCCGGCGTAACGAAGCCATCAACCGAGTCGATCAGATCGTTCTGGAATCCCGTTCGTCGGAATTCCCCGTCGGTAAAGACATGGACACCGGCGGCCTGCTGGCGTTCCAGAGCGGCCAGAATCGCGCGGTCTTCAATTGCTCGCAGCTCTTCGGAGTCCAGGCGGCCAGCCTGAAACGCCCTCATCGCTTCCTTGACTTCCACTGGGCGCAGCAGGCTGCCCACGTGGTCGGCGCGGCAAACTTCCGGCATGGCGGTTCCTCCTCAACGTCTAGCCCAGGTTCAGTTCCTGTCCAAACCGTTCGCCGTGGGTGATCTCTGCCATCGACTTGCGGGGCGTGCCGGTTCCCGCTGGCCGGGAAATTCGGTAGCCGAAGGGAAGCGCGGTGATCAGCTCCATATCTTCTGGGATGTTCAGCAACGCCTTGGCCGCATCCTGCTGCTCGCCCCGAATGCCGACGAAGCAGGTGCCTAGGCCCTCCGACCAAGCCACCAGTTCCATCTGCTGCAAAGCTCGGCCGGCGTCCAATTGGGGCCGGCGCGATTCCGCCATGACCACGGCAATGACCAATGGCGCTTGCCCGATAAACGTGCCCTGGGTGCAGATGCGCCCCAGCTCGGCGATGGTGTCCGGGTTGCGGATCACGATGAAATGCCACGGCTGGGTGTTGCTGGAACTGGGAGCCCAACGGGCCGCCTGCAAAATCCTGTGGAGGGTTTGGTCAGGCACGGGGTCGGCCTTGAAATCACGGATGGTGCGCCTCGTCCTGATGCACTGGAAAACGTCCATTTCATTTACCTCCAAATCTCGGGCGTACCGAGCGGGTCACACCGCTTAGCCAAACCAGGCCTTCGACAGATCGCACGATCCCGACGGCCGGGCGCCGCCTCCTTCTGCCGAAAATTTGCCAAATCGGGCAGGCAATAACAGATTGCAGCAAGCGAGTCTGTGTGAAGTTCGATCTGCGTTGGGCCAACCTCAGTCTGCCCTGTACGGTGTTCCCCAACGATCCTGATACACCACGTCGGCCAAGGGTCCGCGACGCACCGGCCCGAAGTTGCCCATGGGGTAGCCGATGGGGAGGATCGCGTAGGAGTGGACACCCGGCGGCAGGCCCAGGATCGCTTCGACTTCCTTTTCGTGGCGCAGATGTCGGCTGGTCAACGTCGCGCCCAGCCCCAGCGCCCGGGCCGCCAGCAACATGTTCTGCACCGCCGGGTATATCGACGCACCGGCGGCGCGAGTGGGCGCCTCGTCGCCATCGTCTTGGCACGCTATGATCCACACCGGCGCCTCGTGATAATGCTCGGTCAGGTACTGCACCGCGTCGTGCTGCCGTCGATACCGCCCGGGGCTGGAACCCGGCGGCGGCTCCGCGCCCAGATAGCGCGGCCCGACCACCTCATCGAACGCCTTTTGGTACCACTTCTGCACCTGCTCCTTGATGCTGCGGTCCTTGACGACTAGGAAGCGCCATCGCTGGTTGGCGCCCCCGTTGGCCGCCCACTGGCCGGCCTGCAGGATGCGGTGGATCAGCTCGTCTGGCACCGGGTCGGGTTTGAGCCGCCGCATGGCGCGGGTGGTGCGCATAATGTGAAACAGTTCGGTTCCTTCGGTCATAACATACTCCATGATTCCCGAGCCGGGAGGATGCAAGACAAAGGGTGTTGGCGAAACAATCAGGTGACGTGAGGGGCATCGAATCGCGGCGGGCGTTTTTCTAGGAAGGCCGTCATCGCCTCGTTGGGGTAAGGCGTGTTGAAGCACAGAGCAAAGGTCTTGATGCTGTATTCCGCGGCGGCTTCCGCTCCCATCTCCAGCCAGGCCGACACGATCTGCTTCTGCGCGGCCAGGATGTAGCGACCCATGCCCAGGAAGATCTGCGCCGTTTCGAGCGCTACGTTTTCCAGTTCCGCTTTTGGGCACACGCGGTCCACTAGCCCCATGCTGAGGGCTGCGTCGGCATCGACTGTTTCGCCCGTCAGTAGTAGCCGGCGGGCCCGGCCCAGCCCCACCGTGGGCGGCAGCAGCGAGGCTTCGATCACCGATGGCAGCCCGACCCTGACTTCTGGCAATCCAAACACGGCATCTTCCGCCGCGATCCTGATGTCGCAGGCCAAGGCCATCTCAAAAGCGCCACCCAGGCAGGGACCGTGGACCGCAGCCACCACCGGCAACGGCGAGTTCAACAGGCCCCGAGCGGAGGCGTGCAGCGACCTAATGAAACGCTCGGCCGATAGCGGCTCCAGGTCCTTCATCTCGCGTAGATCAACGCCGGCGGAGAATGCCCGATCGCCCGCGCCCCGCAGGATGATCGCTCGCAGGGACTCGTCCTGTCCGCACCGTTCCACCTGCGCCATCAAAGCCTCGAATACCCCGGGGCCGAGTAGGTTGAGATCGGTCCGGCCGTCGATCTCCAGCGTGGCGATGGCGTCGCGGCGCGTTACGTTGACCTCAGCGCTCATGCCGTCGCTCCCGCCTCGGAGGCCTCAATGAATCGCAACACCTCAAAGTTGAAGATGTCGGGTTTTTCGAAATACACCGAGTGCCCGGCTTCCGGCACCCGGATCAGCCTGGACCCCGGGATCGCCCTGGAACCGGCGGCGATGACCTGCGGGGGCGAAATCTGGTCGTCCTCGCCCACGAAGAAGAGCGTCGGGACGGTGAGGTTGGCCAGTGCATCGGGATCTGGACCAGGCGGTAGTCCGCCCGGCGGGGCGTTGCGGGGCGGGTTAGTTCGCGAAATTTGAAGGTACAGGTTGGCCAGGTTGGGGTTCCTTTGCACGAACAGCGGAGACACGGCTCGGAATCCAATCTCGCCGCTGGCGGTGTGGGTCGCCGCCCACAGGCGCTGCTCGGCCACGACTTCCGGAACGTTCATTCCGCCCACCGTGTCGGCCATTACCAGGCTCTTCACCCGGTTGGGGCGTTTCACCGCAAACCCCAGCATCGTGCGACCGCCCATGGACTGCGCCACCAGGTGGGCCGTCTCTATGCCCAAGTGATCCAGAAGACCTTCCAGGTCGTCAACGAACGACGCCGCGCCCGGGCCATCCGGGGCGTCCAGCGAATGGCCGAACCCACGATGGTCGAAGGCGACACACTGGTATCGCTGGGAGAAGAACGGAATCTGCTGCCACCAGCTCAGCAGGTTGCCACCAGCGCCGTGGGCGAACACAACGGCGTCGCCCTCGCCATAGCATTGGTAATGCAGGTCAATCCCGTTGATATTCGCGGCGCTCACTGGCTTCCTCCACCGACGGTCGCTAAATTCGTTGGACACTCGCGCCGATTCTAGCACGGATCGCGCGCCACGCCTCCTGCGAATATGGCGTGCAAGCGCTAACCCCTCACCGCCCCCGCCGCCGCGGCCATTCGCCCCCTCCTTATATGTCATTGCGAGCGCCCTCCCGTATCTGTCATTGCGAGCGTCTCCCTCCTGTCATTGCGAGCGAAGCGCGGCAATCTCGATGGTCGCAAACAACGGCCGTTCAGCACGGCGCTTGGCGGGTCGTTCGCGGTTGTGTGGCCTTCCCGCGTCGCAATCATGTTGCGCGATGACAGAACACAGGGCTCTCTTGGCCGTGGCGGACGGTAGAACGCTGGCGGCGCAGAGTTTTGACGGCGCCATTGCCACGAGGCAACTCCGGCGCATGGACGCCGAGCGGAGCAGGGCGTCAGGGGCCGCCCGCCCGTCGCACGAACTCGCGGGCGTCGGCGTAATTTCTAGCGCCGCTGCGACGGATGGGGGGGACCAGGTAGCAATCGGCGACGCCTGCGGACTGCAATCCCGTCCATACCTCCAACGCGATGTCCACTCCAGATCGGCCCTTCTCAAGGTCATCGACCACCCAAGTGGGAACCCGAGAGAAAGAAACACCGCCTGGTTCCATCAGTCCCACGCCATAGAATACTGGCGTCGCCAATTCTTCACCGGATGCCATGGAGTAGGCATTGGTGAATCGGATCACGTCGTTGGGATCAAAAACCGGCTGCGTTATCAAAAAATGCGCTCCCGCGTTCACTTTGCGGGCGGCAAGACGCGCTTCAATGTCCATGCCGCGGGCCAAGTCCACCGTGGCGCCAATGCAGAAGTCGGTAGGCGCCCTCAGCGAACGCCCGCGATAGTCGATTCCTCGGTTGAGACTGGCGATGGCGGCGATGAGCTGTGTGCTCACGTAGTCGTTGACGGGAGTTGCTCGGTCTTCAGAACCGAGAGGATCGCCAGCCACCACCATGACGTTCTGCAATCCCAGGATCTGCGCGCCCAGCAGCAGGGATTCCAGGGCGAGCCGGTTCATGTCCCGCGTGGCTAGGGTGAAAATGGGATGGGCGTTGAACTGATCGCGCAATGCGTTGGCCATGGCAACCGAGTTGACGCGAACGGCCCGTCCTGGGTTGTAGGCCACGGATACGAAATCGACGTTATCAGGAGGCGCCGCGATGTCTTCAGGGCGGCCAGACCGGGGCGGCGAGTAGTCGCAGATGAAGGCGGGCCGTCCCGTGGCCGCGCTGGAGAGCTCAGTCACCTTGGGCATCGTTTCGCCGGCCCGAAGCTTGGTTCCTCGAAGCCTGGTTCCTCGAAGCCTGGTTCCTCTAAGCTTGGTTTAGGTACGAGGTTCATGGTAAACGGCAACAGGGGACTGCGCGGTTGAAGGCCTGGATGGTTACTGTTCCAGTTGTTCCAAGTATTCCCGAAAGCGGGCGATAGACTGTTGCTCGGAGCGGCCCACGTAGTACCGGATGCCCTGGATGTATTCGACCACGTCGCGGGGCAGCATCAGCAGCTCATTCCTCGGTTCGTTGAGATGGTACAGGCCATCCACGCCTTCCTCGAGCCCCACGTATAGCGAATCTTCCAGGGTCGCCTTTTCCCGGTCGTCCAGGTCTTTCCGCATCACCCAGCGACTGAATACGAACGGCAGATTGGTCCATTGAGTCCACTCGGCTCCCAGGTCGAAGCGATGAGCAAAGCCGCGAACGCCCCGGCGGCGGCGCAAGGCGCGGTTTCCGATGAGCAGGAAGGCGTCGAAAGTTTCGTCGGCGCGGATTACGTCGCCGGACCTGGTGACGAATTCGCCCGGTTCCACTCCGTGCTTGCGGCGCAGCAGGACCTCCAGCAGCTTGGTCGCGGTCACGTCTTCGTCGGAAATGCCGATGGTTACGCCGCCCAGTTCTTCCATAGGGAGTTGGGAATACAGGCATACGCTCTGGGCTCTGGTCTGAGCGGAGAAGCAGAATCCGCTGACCGGCTCATAGTGTTCCTCCAGACGGAATACGTCGGAAAGGTGGGCCGGTCCGGCGTCCAGTTCGCCGTTGGCAAGGGCGTCGCCCAACTGGCGCGGGGTTGTCTCCCGCAACTCGATGCCCCGTCGCGCCATGTCGAAGTAGAAGGGTTCGGATTCCAGATACGGCACACGGCCGACTTTTATGGGCATGGTTTCGCCACCGCGGTGTTCAATATGATTGGCAACTGTCCGCGCCCGTGTGGGCTACACGAAGGAGCGTTGCGCATGTAAGATTGTATGGCGGCCCATGGTAGTGGTCAAGGAATGGGTATCAGCCCCAATGGGGCGATTTTTCAGGGATGGACGTTTGGCCTTACGCCCGAGCCGTGAATCTCCAAAGCGCTAAACTACATAAGCGTGTTGACTAGCTACGACAAGCGACCGAGTGAGGACTAACGGATTGAAAAAGCTAACGATTCTATTCGCAGCCCTCTGCGCCGTTCTGGCGCTGTCCCTCCAGTTGGCGTTGCCTTCAGAGTCGGCGGCGCAAGATGCAGTGACGGTGAATCGGCAGGGCGTTGAGAACAAATTTCCCGACGGCCTGAGATTCTACATCGAAGCAGAAAGCGGCGCCGACATCGACGAGGTGCGGGTGTACGTTCGCAAACTCGGTCAATCCAGCCGCACCACGTACCGGACGGTTGAGTTCGAGCCGGGCAACGCCATATCGGGCGAGGCGCTGTTCCAAAGCAAGACCGCCAATGAGTACATCCCAACCGGCGCCAGACTGGAATACTATTTCCGGCTCCGCACCACCGACGGAGAGCAGTTCGAGACCGAGCCGGAAACCATCGTGTATCTAAACACCGGGCTGCAATGGGAGGTGAAATCGTCTGGGCTGATCGACGTCTATTACTACGAACATGATCGGTTGTCCGAGGTGCGGGCGGAAGCGACGCTGTTGATCGCTGAGGAGACCTACCAGCACATGGGGCCGATCCTCGGCGTGGAACTCACCGAACCCATGAGCATCGTCGTGTATTCGGACTACGATCACATGCGGGAGGCCCTGAATCCCGCCTCCCGCGTTGCGGCGCGGCAGTTGCGCACCCTGGGCCGCGCTTTCGCCAACGAACGAACCCTGCTGGTTGACGGCTCCAGAGACCCCTTTGTGGGAGACAATACGCTCACCACCGCGGCCCATGAATTTACGCATCTTCTCGTGGCCGACGCCGCAGGCAGCGCCTATTCGCAGGTGCATGCGTGGCTAAACGAAGGATTGGCAGTGTATTCGGAACGCCAGCCAGACAACGAATACGAGCGGTACATGAACCATGCCATCAGCAATGATTCGGTGCCTCCGCTGGTGGGGCTGCGAACCTTTTCCGGCACCCCGCAGGAAACCTTGCGCGCTTACGGGCAGGGTCACGCCGTGGCGAAGTATCTGTTGGAAACTCACGATCAACGGCGCATGGCGGATCTTTTCTCCACTATCCGCTCCGAGTACAGCTTCGAGAAGGCCCTGGCCTCCGCATACGGCGTAACCGTTCCCGAGCTGGACAACCAATGGCGCGAGAGCGTTGGTCTGGCGCCGCGCGATTTGGCGACTCCACCTCCACCGCCATTGCAGGTATTGCCCACTCGCCGGCCCACGCCTTCTCCCGCGGTTTTGGCCGACCCGACGCCCGTTCCAGTGGCTGCGGCCCATACGCCAACGCCGGCGACCGCCACCAGGCCTCCCGAACCAACCTACACGCCCATGCCAGCCCCTGCGCAGCCCGTATCCGGGGCCTGCGGAGCGCCCGCTTCGCGAACAGATGGAGCTCCCGCCGCCCTGGCGTCGCTGGCGCTGCTGGTCGCGCCGGCCGGTTTGTTCGGGTTGGCCCGAGTCCAGCGCCTGCGGGCGTGGCGCCGTCGGTCGGCCCACGGCGAATGAACGACGGCTAGTTTAGCCGGAACCCATTGACCCAACTTGGGTCCGCATCATCTTCGGGGCATCATCACGCCAAGGGAGGACAGCACATGCGCGCAGTCTGGTACGAGGAACACGGAGACGCCTCAGTGCTGCAGGTCGGGGAGATGCCCGATCCCGAGCCGGGACCGGGCGAAGTGAGGGTTCGCGTGGCGACCTCGGGCGTGAACCCGTCGGATTGGAAACGGCGGCAAACGGCTGGCGCCGGCACGAGCTTTCCTCGAGTAATTCCCAACCAGGACGGTGCTGGCGTTATCGACCGGGTGGGAGAAGGCGTGCCATGCAGCCGCGTCGGAGAACGGGTGTGGCTATACCAGTCGCAATTCGGTCGACCCTACGGAACCGCGGCCGAATTCACGGCGCAACCCTCCTACCGCGCTGTGCCCATGCCAGACAACATCGACTTCGCACTGGCAGCTGGTCTGGGCGTGCCAGCATTGACGGCCCATCGCTGCGTGTTTGCCGATGGGTCAGTCGCGGGCAAGACGGCGTTGGTGACCGGAGGCGCCGGAGCGGTGGGCAACATGGCGATCCAGATGGCGCGGAACGGCGGCGCGGCCAGCGTCATCAGCACGGTCAGCGGCGACGCCAAGGCCGAAATCGCCCGGAATGTTGGCGCTCACCACACCGTGAACTACCGCACCGAAGACACCGCGGCGCGCATCCTGGAGCTGACGGATGGAGCGGGGGTTGATCTGATCGTGGAGGTTGACTACTCGGGTAATTTCGCCGTGAGTCAACGGGTGATCAAACGGAGCGGCAGCATCGCCATCTACGCCGCTGGCGACGGGCCGGCGCCGCGTTTCGAGTTTCCGGTGAGCAACGTCAACGTGCGCCACGTACTGGTGTACGACATGCCGGAGGAGGCCAAGACCACTGGCGTGGCGGACATCAACCGCTGGCTGGCCTCGGGCGAACTGGTGGGGATGGACGGCCCACGCTTTGCGCTGGAAGAAACCGCGGCCGCCCATGAGGCAGTGCGCAGGGCCACCGTGGGCAAGGTAGTGATCGTGGTCGACGATTCTGTGTGATCGGCTACCGCCTTTCGTACCGCGATGGACGTTCGATCATCGCCCTATCCAACGCAACCTTCAGCCGTTCGCTGAAGTAGCGGCTGGTGGAGGAAACGATGCGATGCTCCTGGCGGTCTGCCCGGTTGGTGGGCAGGGTGACGATGACGTGGTAAACCTTGAATTTGTTGGTTCGGATGCGGTTGCTCCACCAGGTGACGGCCACGGCCACGAGCACTACGAAGATGCCCATGGTGAGCCAGGCGCCCGCGAATCCGCCGACCGCGGCCGCCGCGAACCCGATGATTGCGCCGCCGCCGACGGTTCGCCACCAGCGCATGGGCGGGCGCTCTGACTCCTCCTCCACGATCTCCATTTCTACGGAAAGGATGTCTTCGATTCGGTATTCCTGGCCTTGGGGCTCGACGAACCGTTCATAAGTGACCAGCGCGCCGCGCTCGTTGAACAGCGTTCGGTCTTTGGTGACGACCATGGTCGGTACGCTCCTTATGCCGCGCCGCCGGAGTCTGGTGATTCCGGCGCTGCCCGAATTGGTGTTGGCGCGGTTACTGGGCCGTGGTTCCACCGTCGATCACCAACTCGGAACCGGTCATGTAGGATGATTCGTCGGACGCCAGAAACACTATGCCGTAGGCAATGTCGTCGGCGTTGCCCACGCGCCCGATGGGTATGCGCTCGTTGATCCACGCAAAATGCCGTTCATCTTCGTAGCTGCGATCGGTCAAGGGTGTCCGGCAATAGCCCGGGTGAATCGAGTTAACCCGGATGTTGTCCCCCGCGTACTGGATGGCCGCCGACTTGGTGAGCAACCGGATGGCGCCCTTGGCCGCATGGTACGCGGTGGAGGTTGGGCTGCCCACCATGCCGTAGATTGAAGAAATGTTGACGATGGAGCCGCCGCCGGCATTCAGCATCTGGGGTACGCCGTGCTTGATGCCAAGGAAAGTACCCTTGGCGTGCACGTCCATCTGGCCATCCCAGGCGTCTTCGGTGGTTTCTTCCACAGTGTAACGGGCGCCGGTTCCAGCGTTGTTTACCAGCACGTTGAGGGTTCCATGGGCCGATACCGTAGCGGCCACGGCGTGGATCCAGTCTTGCTCGCTGGTGACGTCCAGCTTGACGAAAGTGGCGTCTCCGCCGTCGGCGCGGATCTGCGCGGCGGTGAGTTCGCCACGCTCCGTGTTGATGTCCCCCAGAACCACTTTGGCTCCCTCACGGCAAAACATGCGGGCCGCCGCGCCTCCGAAACCCATCAAATCGCCTTCGACGCCGCTGGCCGCTCCGCTGATTAGCGCCACCTTTCCTTCCAACCGCATGGGGAACCTCCTGCATCGACGCTGTACGGGACCTATGGAGCGGCAATTATAGCAGGAGGGGAATTGCGCCACCCCTTGACGCGGCGCCGCCAGTCGCCCGCCGCCCTAAGCCCGCTCCAACAGAGTATAATGCTGCCCCGGGATTCCCCGACACCAGCGGAGGAATGCGGAGGAGGAATGTCCTAATGCCTGACTACTTCACGGAGGTGGATGTCCTGCGCAACGGCGATTCGGCCGGCAACGGCATGACGCTGCGCCTGACAGACGCCCACGGTCGACGCATCCACACCGTGGCGGTGCCACAGGAAGGACATTCTCACACCGGGCCAACCTGGTCGTACATCTTCGAAAACGAAGGGCTGACGATGATTGACCCAGGAGCGGAGGCCTCCTTCGACCTGTTGCGGTCGGGAATGGCGCTGGCGAGCCTGGAAGTAAGCGACATCGAGCGGGTGATCATTACCCACGGCCACGCGGACCACGATGGCGGCGTGGCGCGGGTGATCGAGCAATCCGGCGCCGAGCTTTGGGCTCACGACATCTACCAGCCGCTGCTCCCCTTCGACCCGCGCGACCTGCAATTCATGGCGTCGTCGCCCATCCACCAGGCGATGTGGGAAACCGCGCGCGCCAACGGTTTCAGTCCGTCCAACTCCGAGGAGCGCGACCGCTACATGGCGTCGCGGAGGACCCACCAAGTGGGGCATCACATTACCCACGGAGAGCGGCAGGGCGAACTACAGTACATGCACGCTCCCGGTCATTCGCCCGACGAGATCTGCGCGGTGATCGACAACGGGCCGGACAGCGGCATGGTGTTCACCGGCGACCACGTGCTACCGGAGATCAGCCCGCATCCCACCATGAAGACGGCGTTCGACGCAGCGGTGCTTCAAAGCCTGCCAGCTCACTACCGAGATCCCGACGAATCCTACGGGCTTTTGACCTACCTGCGTTCGTTGCAGCGAGTGGCCGACCTGGGGCCCGAGGTCGCGGTGCTCCCAGCGCACCGGTTGTACAACAACCACAAGTTCAACTTCCAAACCACTCAGCGAGCGGCCGACCTGATCCGGTTCCACGCCCGCCGGCTGGGTCGAGTCCTGGTAACGGCGGGGCCGGAGCCGCAACCGCTCGAAGACGTTACTCGACGGACTTTCGAGCGGCGCAAATTGGAGGGTGGCAACTTTTTTGCGGCCCTCACCGAGGTGGTCGCCCACATCGAATTGCTGGAAGACTCAGGCGACATGGAGGTTACGGACGACCTCAAGCTGCGCCGCACCGGCCGGGAAAACTACCAAGACCTGTTGAGGACGCTGTGAGACATGACGCCATAATGGAAATAATAGCAAGCATCCCGCCTGTGTAGATTGACATTGCTGGCGGGTTTCTGACCACGTTGATCGGCGTCTATCTGGGCCATCTGTTGTCCAGCCGGCGTCATCGAACTGCGGATCGAAACGCTGTAACATCGAAGGCTACCGCAACCAGTCTCGGCTATTTTTGGAGCGCAGCCGCCGTTGTCTGGCCGACGACGATCTGCATCAAGCGTCGGAGTAGGGCTGGGGCGCGGCCGCGTGGATGGCCAAAGCGGTGGCCACCTCCCAAGGCTGGCCCTACGACCGCCACGAACATTTCGCCGAGGTTCTGTACCAGGCCCGCCAGCTGACCGGAGAATCCTGTCTGACCGCAATGAGAAGGACGGCCAACGAACTCCACGGCAACTTCTACCAACGCAAACGATTCCTGCACGCCGAAGACATGGCCGACGCGCTGGACGAAGTGGCGAGGCTGCTGGACATCCTGGAGCCGTTGGCCGTCGGCAGTTGACGTCGTGGGATCCGCAGGCGCCGGGCTTATTCTGACTCTATGGAGGGTGTATCTATGTCTCTGGAAGGAAAGGTCGCGTTGGTAACGGGCGCCGGCCGCGGCATGGGCCGGGCCACGGCGCTGGCCCTGGCCAACGACGGAGCCGACGTTGCCGTTACGGACATCATGGCCGACAACGTGGAGGAAACCGCCACCGACGTGCAGGCCGCAGGACGCCGCAGCGTGGCCATCGCCGCCGACATCGGCGAAGGCTCCGACATTGATCGGGTGATCGCCGAGACGGCGCGGGCCCTGGGCCGCGTGGACATTCTGGTGAATAATGCCGGCGTCACCCGATACCTGGACATCATGGACATCACCGAGGCCGATTGGGACCGCATCCATCGCGTGAACGCCCGGGGCGCGTTCTTCGTGATGCAGCGCGCGGCGCGGCAGATGATCGACCAGGGTCAGGGTGGGCGTATCGTGAACATCGCGTCTATCGCGGGCAAGGGCTATCGGGGCACGTCCAACGCGGCCTACGCGGCCAGCAAGGGCGCGGTAATATCCATGACCCTGATCGCGGCGCATCAACTGGCGCGTTTTGACATCAACGTGAACGCCATCTGTCCCGGCTCCACCGTCACCGCGATGTCCACCACGACGATGGAGCAACGGGCGGCAGAAATGGGAATGACGGTGGCGGAGTTGCAGGCGGATAGAGCCTCGCACATTCCCATTGGACGCGCCAACGAACCGGAAGACATCGCGGCGCTGGCGGCGTTTCTGTCCGGCCCAGGCGGTCGCAATATCACCGGCCAAACGATCAACGTTGACGGTGGGCTGGTGATGCACTAATGCAGAGTTGCTTCTGGGCGACAGTCCCGCAGCCGGACCATTGTTCGACAGGGGAGCGGATGCATGCGACTGTGGTCATCAAAAGCGCCGGGTCGCGCTGGCCGGGCCATGTGGAGGACGTTCATCGCGTCCCCCGCGCGGTGTAGGTTGGATAGGCTCTGTCCAGCCGAGAGCGCCGTGGCTGTCCATCGCCACTGGAGAACATTGCCTTCTAGCATCGTGGGAAGCCCTTCGCCTTGGTTCGGGCGAAGGGCTTCCCCATGTGAATGCTACGAGCGATTGTGATGCGGCAATGCCAGGCAGAGAGAGTTAAGGCTTGCAATAGGGCTCGAAGTAGTAGCCCGCTTGGTTCACCAGATCGCGCAGGTCATGATAGCTGCGGTTCTCTTCCAATTCGGTCTGCACGGAGTCCAGCAGGGCGGCAACGGAGTCCAGGTCGTTGCATTGCGCGTAGTACGAATTGCGTAGCAGCTCAGCAAACTCCGCAACGGCGGCGGCCTGCCGGAAATAGGGATCGGTGTCTCCGATGCCGTCCGCAATGTCGCCGTAGTCGATGGATTGTTCCAACTCGGTCGGCTGGCGAGATTGTGGATCCAGCCAGCGCAGACGGGCCTGGGCGATGGTGGCGCCGGCGTCCAAGTCGTCAAACAGGCGGAGTTCGTAAAGCGCTGACACGTCCTTAGCGAATCCAACCTCGCCGAAATCCAGGCTGTCGTCCCGGAAATCTTCGTCGGCCACGGCGCGGTTTTCGTAACCGATGAGCCTATACTTGCGCACGGCGGTAGGATTGAATTCCACCTGGATGCGGGCGTCGCGGGCGCTTTCGGTGAAGATCCCCGGCCCGCTTTGCCACAGGAATTCGTCCGCGGCGTTCTGATCGCTCACGTAATGGTACGTTCCGTTGCCTCGGTTGGCCAGTACCTCCATCAGAACGTCGTTGTAGTTCCCTGAGATGCCGACGCCAATGGTGGTGAGGGTGGCGTTGCGCTGCGCGTGGTCGTCCACAACTTTAAGGATGGATTCAGGGCCAGTCGCGCCAACGTTGGCCACGCCGTCGGACAGTAGAACCAGGCGAACCTTCCGTCCTCGATCCATCTCGTTGGCGGCCAGTCGGTAGGCATGGGTCAGGCCGGCTTCCGCGTAGGTGCTGCCGCCGGGTCTCAATTGCCGGACCATGGCAACCACGTCGTCGATATTGTCGGCGTTGGTGAACGGCAGTCGGGTCATCACCTGGTCGGCATACGTGACGATGGCGATTCGGTCGCCGTTGATGGTCCGATCAGCAATGTCAACCATGATGCTCTTGGCCAAGCCCAGCCGGTTGTCGCTACTCATGGAGCCGGAGACATCCACCACGAAGATGAGGGATACCGGGTCACGCTCCTCGGTAGGCGCCGGGTTGCTGACGCCGACTCGGAGCAGGACGTAACCAGGTTCTCCGAAGGGAGAAGGGCCAGCGTCCAGGTGCAGACCCAGCGGGTCCTCGGTCGCCGGATAGTTCTGCGGCAAACTGTTGACGTACTCTTCCACCCGCACCGAATCGGGCGGGGCGATACTACCGCTACGTAGATACTGGCGCAGAATCGCGTAGGATGCCGTGTCGCCATCCAGCGCGAAGGTGGAAAGGGCGTCTTCGTCGGCATCGATGAAGGGGTTGACGCCGTAGTGGTCGAAATACATCAACGGAAGCGGGGCGTCGTTGGGATTCGCGGTTCCGCCGGCTTCCGGCGGCAGGCCGGCTCCCACGGCGGTTGGCGCGGGCATCGCCATCGGCTGAACCGCGGGCATCGATGCGCCGTTGGCCGGTTGCATGGCATTGACAGTCATTGCGCTGGCAGGCACGGCGCTGGTGGGCGCCGGAGCCGCCAGCGCTTGCGCTTCCTGAGGCGACTGGGAACTGGCGACGACGGGTCTTTGCGTGGGCTGAGGCGCCGGTTGAATGTCGGCTCTCTGCGTCGCCGGAGCCGCGGCCGGACTGGACACTGTAGTCGCCGGGACGCTGCCGGGCTCGGCGGACCCTCCGCAGGCGACCGTCAACAGGGTGGCGATCGTCAGGGTTACTAATGGCAACGCAATCCGCGTCGTCTTCCGAATCAGCATGATTCCTCCGTTCAATCGAGCATGTCTTGTAATGGTCGTGCCCGTTGATACGGAATTCGGCAAACATTTGGATTGGCCGATCATCGGCGGATGACCGGATGCGTGATGCGGAAGGGGAGGCTAAAACGTGCGAGCCGTTGCGACGGAGATTCGTCCGGGAGGGCCGGATCCGGCGGGCCCTGGGCCCGACGCGGCAACCGGCATACTCAGTTGATCAGGCGGCCTCGGTTCAAGATTGCGGTTAGAGCCGGCCCGGAGTTGCCGTGTCGCTGTGCCATGGCCCCCCGACCATCAGGGGCGCAACAGATGGCGGACACTGGGGCTGTGAAACCTAGCGGCCCTTGAAGTCAGGCGCCCGTTTTTCCAGGAACGCTCGGCGAGCCTCGTGTGCGTCCTCGGAGCCGCTGAGGATCCCACCAGCGTTGGAGGTTAGCGTCATGGTGGTTTCCAGGGTACTGTCCAAGGCGGCGCGCATGATGCGCTTGCTGATCCACTGAACCATTGGAGGCGCGCCAATGATTCGGTTGCAAAGGTCGCGGGTGGTCTGTTCGAGATCTTCCGACGGTACCAGGTGGTTTAGGATGCCCCATTCGTAGGCGCGTTGGGCGTCCAGGTGGCCGGTGTAGGCGAATTCCAACGCCCGACCCAGGCCGACCATCTTGGGTAGGTAGTAGCTGCCGCCGTTCTCGATGATTTGGCCCAATTGCTGGTAGCCGATGAACCGGGTGTTTTCGCAGCCCAGGCGGATATCGCAATGCAGGGCCATATCCATGCCAGAACCGACGGCGGGGCCGTTGATCATGGCGATGGTGGGTTTGCGGATCTGCGATATGTCGCGGTGCAACTTGGTGAAGCCGTGGTAGAAATGCTCTCGGGCGGCGTCGGGTCCGGGTTGGGTGCCCCGGTCGCCGACGAAGTTTTGGCCGGTAACCGATTCGTCGGAGTCGCGGCGCATGTCGGCGCCCGAGCAGAAACCGCGACCGACTCCGGTGAGCACGATTACTCGTACATTGGGGTCATCGTCGCCGGCCCGCATGTACTCGCCCACCTTGGCCACCGTGCCGTTCTCTTCCGATGAGCCGATCAGGGCATTCATCCGTTCCGGACGGTTGAACTTGATCCACAGGATGCCAGATTCCTCGGGTTCGTAGAGCAGGTAGGGAACCAGCTTGGGAGCCATGGGTATCTCCTTGTTGGGTGGCCGTGGTCGACGTCGCCGGGTAGTGGTGTCAGTGTGATTGCCTCGCCCCTGGCGCCGACGACAAGTCATCGGCTAATGGCCAGTCGGTGGTTGCCGACGCGTGGTCGTCGGGGGATGCCAGAGCTCTACTGGGCAGTCCTTCCTCCGTCGATCACGAGCTCGGAGCCGGTTACGAATGAGGATTCGTCGCTGGCGAGGTAGAGGACACCGTAGGCGATTTCCTCGGGTCGGCCGACCCTGCCCAGTGGAACCCGGCCCACCTGCGCGGCGACCCTGTTGGCGTCCTCGGGAGTGTCGCCCAACATGGGAGTTTGCACTGGGCCTGGGTGCACGGAGTTGCAGCGGATGCCCTCGCCGGCGTACTGGATGGCGGTGGACTTGGTGAACAAACGCACCGCGCCCTTGCTGGCTGCATAGGCGGCGGACGTGCCCGGCGCCGGCGCAATGCCCGCGCCCGACGAGATGTTGATGATCGAGCCGCCGCCAGACTCCCTCAGGAGGGGTATTGCGGCGCGAGTACCCAGGAAGACGCCCTTGACGTTGATGTCCATGGCGCGCTCCCACTGCGCTTCGGTCAGGTCTTCGATGCCTTCTCGCACGGAGATGCCGGCGTTGTTCACCAGGATATCGAGCTTGCCGAAGCGTGATACGGCCGTGGCTACTGCAGTCTCCCAGTTCGCCGCGTTGGTGACGTCCAGCTCCACGAAAACGCACTGGCCGCCGGTCTCGTTGATTTGAGCTTCAACGGCGCGGCCCGCCTCAGCGAGCACCTCCCCTATGACGACCATGGCGCCTTCGCGGGCAAACAACCTGGCCTCCTCGGCGCCCATGCCCCGGGCGCCGCCGCTAATCAAGGCTACCTTGTTCTCCAGACGCATGGCGCCCCTCCTCTAAATCGAGATCCTGTGGATCACGTTCCTGTTGGTCAAGTTGTTGCTGGCGTGGGCAAGGCGCCGGGTTGCGCCCTTGGCTACTTGCTGAGTCGGCGAATAGGTCGAAGATGCGCTCGCGCACTGGGAAACTGAAGCTGGGCAGGATGTCAGCGTCGCCGTCGATGTATTCTGGGTCGCGCAGGACTTCGGGTTCCTGGTTGGGCCGGAACTTGATGACCTGGCGGGCGTCAGCGTCGATGTACCACGCCAGTTTGGTTCCGTGTTGCAGGAACAGGCCGATCTTGTCGAGCAGTTCGGCGGTGGTGTTGGACGGTGATTTGATCTCGCCGATGAACTCCGGGACCATGCTCGGAAACGGACGGTTCTCGGGAAGCATGACTTCATCACGCCGTTCGTCGCTGACCCAGGCGGCGTCGGGACCGAACCTGGAACCGTCGGGCAGGACGAAGCGGCTGGTGGGGCCGAAGGCAACGCCGCCATGTTCGCCGGCCCAAAACAGTAGCATTCCGGCCAGCTGGAGTTCATACACCGAGCCGGGGTTGCCGGTGGGTTCCCGGATCAGGAGGCGTCCTGTGTTGGAAATTTCGTACTCTGCCATATCCGAGTTTCGTTCCGCAAAAGCGACGAACCATTGGTCAAGGTCGGGGTCATCCAACGACTTGCCGAACTCGGCCAGCGGGATTGCCAGCGTGGAGCGGTGTAGGATGGTAACGGGTGGCCTGACGATTGCGGAGGTCATGGCTGGCTGGTCTCTCGCGGATGGTCACGCGGTGTCCTGGGAGTAATCCCACGAGCGGATGCGGTGGGGCGAAACCTTGATGTAGGCGGCGCCAAGGCGTGGCTCGGTGGGCAGGTCAGCCTCGGGTACGCCGCGCAGCCGGGCGGCCTCTCGGGCGTAATGCAGCAGCTCGTCCGGCTCAGTGTGTACCGTGGCATTGCCCTGGATCATCAATCCCTTGATGTCCCGGCGGGTGGCGCCGCTCTCGATCATCAGGCTGACCCTGGGGTTGTAGCGGATGTTCTTGAGCTTCAAGGTGTTGTTGCGCACTCCGATCAGAATGTCATCGCCCAGCCTGAAATACCCCAGGGGAACGGTATGCGGAAACCCGTCGGGGCCCACCGTGGTCAGGGCGATCCAACCCGGCTTGCTGTCCAAAAATTCATGGGCTTCTTGCCGTGTCAATTGGCGTGGCATGGGCGTCGCTCCTAGAATGCCCGTGGCGGCAAGATGCGGCGGTACACGCCAGGGGAACCGTGGGCGTGTCCGTAGCCGCCGCCGATATACTCGCGCATCCGGTCCCGTTGCCGCTGATTTTCCCAGGCGACGGTTTCGGGAACCTTTTCGTGTTCAAATTCGTACATGGTCAGGTACTTGGGCCAGCCCTCCACGACATGGTAGCGTCGGACGTGGAGGCAGCCGGGGATCTGCAGGTTGGCGGGTGTGCGGTCGTTATCGTAGTAGTGGTTGTACTTTTCTTCGATGTCCGCCGGCACGTCCATGCGGCCGATCTGCAGGGCGGGCGCCATGCCGCGACCCAAGGTATGTTGATCCCGTTCGGCGGGATAGATCTGCTCGCAGACCAAACGTTGCACGCCGCGTCCCACCACATTGGGCGACATGCGTCGCGTCCATTCGGTGGGGTTCTGGCTCATGCGCAGGTATTCAGGGGTTTGCAGCGCCGCGGCGGATTCTAGCTCGTACACCGCGAGGTACCGCGGGCCGCCCCGCAGCGCCTCGTAGCGGGCGGCGTCCAGAAATCCCGGAGCGCTCATGCGCTCTGGGACGTGTTCCTCGTCGTACCAAGCGTTGAATTCGGCGTCATGCTCAACGTCCACGTCGGCGTACACTACCAACAGGGCGCTGCCTTTTTTCGCGACCATAACTTCACCTCCGCGCGCCGCCATTAAATCACAAATTGATGTACCATGTGGCCGCCAGCGCAAGGCGGCAGGAGGTGAGCGAGAATGCCGAGAGCGACTATCAACATTGCGGAACCGGACGGTCAGGCGGTGATGGGTTCGGTTTGGCGCTACGCCGTAGGATACATACCTGGCGCCGAAAACGGCGGCCTGGTGTCGGAAAGCGCCGGCGGCAGTCCGGCCAGGTTGCCCGATTACGACGATTCCGGTTGGGAGATCTGCGACAACCTGCCGGGCCGGGTTTCTGGCGGTTTCACCTTCGCCTGGTACCGGACCACCATCACCATCCCAGCAACGGTGGCCGGGCGCCCCACCAACGGGATGCGCGTACAGTTCGAAACCTGCGTGGACGACTACGGGGAGATCTGGATCGACGGCGAATGCAACCGGGACCGAGGCGTCGTTCAGGGGTTTAACGTGTCGCAGCGGACACCCGTGACCACCGACGCCCAGCCCGGCAACCGGCATACCATCGCCGTACTGGCCATCAACGGGCCGTTGGGCGACCCCTTCGGCACCGTGTTCATCCGGTACGCCCAACTGGGGTTCGAGTGGTAGCCTTGCATAAGGCAAGCCGTCTTGGGGTAAGCCGTCATGGCCTAGTCTGTCTTGGGGTAGCCCGTCACGGAGACACGGTTCGGACGTTGGCTCCGCCTCGGAGCGATTGGCATGGCCTCCACTGACCGTTCGCAAATCGACTACTCACCGCTGGACAATCCCCAAGCGTCCGGGATGTCGTTCTACCCCCAGCGGCATTGGACGGAGACCCCGCCTGGGGCCGTGGACTATGCCATTGACGTGGGCGACGGCGTTCAGTTGTCGTCGCGCTTCTTCGCTGTCGGACGCGAGAACCCCACGGTATTGTTCTTCTACGGAAATGGCGAAACCGCCGCAGGTTACGACAGCATCGCGCCGTTCTACAATCAAATTGGCGTGAACTTTTTCGTGCCGGACTACCGGGGCTATGGGAATTCCGGCGGTTCGCCGGCTTTCACCCCCATGCTGTCGGACGCGCGCCGGATTCTGGACTGGCTGCGGGCCACCATGGCGGATGCCGGATTTTCCGGCCCACTTTACGTCATGGGCCGGTCCATGGGGCGCCACGCTGCATTCGAACTGGCGGTGGCGGGGGCCGATCGGATCGACGGCGTGATCATCGAGAGTGGACGGCCCAACCTGGCGCGGTTTACCGCCGGTTTGGATTCGGCGCAGGCCCAAGCCCTGGAAGACGCCTACCGCGCCAAGGCATATTCCATCGCCATCCCAACGTTGGTGATTCACGGTGAGTTGGACGAGTTGGCGGCGGCGCAGGACGCGGTGGCCTTGCACGACAACATCCAAGCCGAGGACAAGCGCCTGTTGATCATTCCCGGCGCCGGACATAACGACCTGATGTTTGTGGGAATGCGGCAGTATTTCGAGGCCATACGCCGCTTCGTAGCGAGGCGCGCTTGACGCCCTATGGCGCACATGTAAATTAATCCCGAGAAGCGCTCCCCCTACTGTCATTGCGAGGAGCGCCAGCGACGCGGCAATCCCGATGGGATGGGAACGGCCGTTGGGGTCGGAGGCGGAGGGAGGAGCGCCGCGCGTTGTGGTCGTCGGGATTGCCACGGCCTTCGGCCTCGCAATGACAGTGGGGTAGGGGTCTCGCGATGACAGTGGGGTAGGGGTCTCGCAATGACAGTAGGGCAAAGCGCCATCCGCCCTCTGTCATTGCGAGCGCAGCGCGGCAATCTCGCGTGGGACGGGAACGGCCGTTGGGGCCGGGGGCCGCGCGCCGCGCGTTGTGGTCGTCGGGATTGCCACGGCCTTCGGCCTCGCAATGACAGTGGGGTAGGGGTCTCGCAATGACAGTAGGGCAAAGAGCCATCCGCCCTCTGTCATTGCGAGCGCAGCGCGGCAATCTCGCGTGGGACGGGAACGGCCGTTGGAGCCGGGGGCGGAGCGCCGCGCGTTGTGGTCGTCGAGATTGCCACGGCCTTCGGCCTCGCAATGACAGTGGGGTAGGGGTCGCGCAATGACAGTGGGGTAGGGGTCTCGCAATGACAGTGGGGTAGGGGTCTCGCAATGACAGTAGGGCAAAGAGCCATCCGCCCTCTGTCATTGCGAGCGCAGCGCGGCAATCTCGCGTGGGACGGGAACGGCCGTTGGAGCCGGGGGCGGAGCGCCGCGCGTTGTGGTCGTCGAGATTGCCACGGCCTTCGGCCTCGCAATGACAGTGGGGTAGGGGTCTCGCAATGACAGTGGGGTAGGGGTCGCGCAATGACAGTGGGGTAGGGGTCTCGCAATGACAGTAGAGTAGGGGTCTCGCAATGACAGTAGGGCAAAGCGCCATCCGCCCTCTGTCATTGCGAGCGCAGCGCGGCAATCTCGCGTGGGACGGGAACGGCCGTTGGGGTCGGAGGCGGAGGGAGGAGCGCCGCGCGTTGTGGTCGTCGAGATTGCCACGGCCTTCGGCCTCGCAATGACAGTGGGGTAGGGGTCTCGCAATGACAGTGGGGTAGGGGTCGCGCAATGACAGTGGGGTAGGGGTCTCGCAATGACAGTAGAGTAGGGGTCTCGCAATGACAGTAGGGCAAAGCGCCATCCGCCCTCTGTCATTGCGAGCGCAGCGCGGCAATCTCGCGTGGGACGGGAACGGCCGTTGGGGTCGGAGGCGGAGGGAGGAGCGCCGCGCGTTGTGGTCGTCGAGATTGCCACGGCCTTCGGCCTCGCAATGACAGTGGGGTAGGGGTCTCGCAATGACAGTAGGGCAAAGAGCCATCCGCCCTCTGTCATTGCGAGCGCAGCGCGGCAATCCCGACGGGAAGGGAACGGCCGTTGGGGCAGGAAGCGGAGGGAGGAGCGCCGCGCGTTGTGGTCGTCGGGATTGCCACGGCCTTCGGCCTCGCAATGACAGTGGGGTAGGGGTCTCGCAATGACAGTAGGGCAAAGAGCCATCCGCCCTCTGTCATTGCGAGCGCAGCGCGGCAATCTCGATGGGATGGGAACGGCCGTTGGGGTCGGAGGCGGAGGGCGGAGCGCCGCGCGTTGTGGTCGTCGAGATTGCCACGGCCTTCGGCCTCGCAATGACAGTGAGGTAGGGGTCTCGCAATGACAGTAGGGCAAAGCGCCATCCGCCCTCTGTCATTGCGAGCGCGGCGCGGCAATCTCGATGGGATGGGAACGGCCGTTGGAGCCGGGGGAGGGCGGAGCGCCGCGCGTTGTGGTCGCCGAGATTGCCACGGCCTTCGGCCTCGCAATGACAGTAGGGTAGGTGTCTCGCAATGATAGTAGGGTAGGGGTCTCGCAATGACAGTAGGGCAAAGCGCCATCCGCCCTCTGTCATTGCGAGCGCAGCGCGGCAATCTCGCGTGGGACGGGAACGGCCGTTGGGGCCGGAGGCGGAGGGCGGAGCGCCGCGCGTTGTGGTCGTCGAGATTGCCACGGCCTTCGGCCTCGCAATGACAGTGGGGTAGGGGTCTCGCAATGACAGTAGGGTAGGGATCTCGCAATGACAATAGGGCAAAGAGCCACCCGCCCTCTGTCATTGCGAGCGCAGCGCGGCAATCTCGACGGGATGGGAACGGCCGTTGGGGCCGGGGGCCGCGCGGCGCGCGTTGTGGTCGTCGAGATTGCCACGGCCTTCGGCCTCGCAATGACAGTGGGGTAGGGGGTCTTGCATTGACAGTTGGGGTAGGGGGTCTTGCATTGACAGTTGGGGGGCGTCATTGCCGCGGCGGCGCTGCTCAAGCCTACGCAGGCCGCCAGCGCAAACGAGCTCCGACTGCCACGAAACCGGCGCGGCGGTAAAACGCAATCTGTCGCTCGCCTTCGTAGGGTGTGCCCAACTCAACGGCGCTGCATCCGTTGGACGCGGCGTGTTCCAGGGCGAACCGCAGCAGACCCATTCCAACTGCGGCGCTGCGAGCCTCGGGAGTTACGTACATCTCCTGGATGATCGCGTAGCGACCCCGAGTGCGTATGGCCTGCAGGTATGAAACCGTGCAGACGCCGATGATCGCCCCGCCCTCTTCGCTCACTGCAATGAATCCATCCCCTTCGCCGGCGATCAACCGATCATAGACCGGCGCCATTTCGTCGGGCGACGGCGGCGTCCCTCCCAGTTCCGTTAGCAATCGCCCCACCAGTCGCGTGGCGGCGTCGCGGTCGGCCGGCCGGGCTAATCTGGCGATTGGCATGACGGCGGACGGTTTAGAAACCCTTCCAGCCAGGTATCGCGGCCGACTGGCGCACCCACTCGATCATCCGCTCCTCCAGTTCGCGACCTTCGCCATCGGAGCCTTCGCCATCGGAGCCCTCACCAGCCGAGCCTTCACCGTCCAAATCATTAGGGCCCAGCTGGCCTTCGTAGATGTTGACCCAACGGGAATCGGGGTCCTTGCCCGCTTCCGGCGGTGGCGGATCCAACGAAGCGCCGTTCAAAAAGGTCACCTTCACGTAACGGGTGAAGACATGGACGCTGGCAAACCATCCCTGCCCTGCAATGCCATAGAAGGGAGAATTCCAACGCACCGCCTTGCGCGCGTCGGGGACGGTTTGCATGATGAGGGTGTCCAAGCGCCGGCCAACGTCGCGCTTCCAGCCCGGCATTGCGGCTATGTAGGCCTGCACCGGGGCGTCCCCGTCGCCTTTGGCGATCTGCGGGTTGCCGCCGGAGAGCAGAACCGGGGGCGCGCCGGCGGTTGCCTCGTCTGGGCGCTGGGCAGCATCCCCCTGCCTTGGATTTCTTGATCGAGTCAAGGAATCTCTCCAGTCAATCACTGGCTTGGCGCAATCGGCAGGCCACGTCGCATCAGCCGCCGTCGGGGTGGCCTGTATCAGTGTGGTTTCCCAGTATCAGTAGGGATGCAACGGATGGTGGGCGATGGTGGACTCGAACCACCGACCTCTTGCGTGTCGAGCAAGTACTCTAACCAACTGAGCTAATCGCCCTTGTACCGATGACGATAGTAACACACCGCTCGCCATCCATTCAACAACATGACCGGTCAACAACATCACCGGCGGTTGAGGCAGGCATGGTTCATCTAGCGCGGGTGCGCCAGCGCCGCATCAGCGACAACGCGGGCTCCGTGTGAGAAGCCCACATCCCTGGGCCACGGAGCAACGGAACGACGGGAGGCGTCGCCGGCGAACGGCGACGCCTCCGCGTCAGGTTGGCTACTCCACCGGCGCTACGGCAGCGTTGGGTAGTCCGTCGCGGTACCGAAGTCCCACACCGTGTCGTCCCAGTTGACGTAGATGCCCGTCGCCGTTGTGGGCGTCTGCAATTCCGTGGTGGTCTTGCCGTCGCCGCAGCCGGTGGTGGTGATACCGCTGGTCGTGGTATCCCAGTAGCTGTCGGTGCAGGTCCCGGCGTCCAGGCCGACCAGGCCGCCCGCGCTGTAACTGGTCGTGGTAACCGATCCGGTTGCGTAGCTGTCTTCGACTGTGCCGAAGTGGTTGCCAACCAAGCCGCCGGAACGGCCGTCCCCGGCCACGTTGCCGGTGGCGTAGCTGGAGCTGACGCTGGCGAAGTTCATGCCGACCAGGCCGCCGCCGGACCCTCCCGTAACGTCGCCGGTCGCGTAGCTCGCCACGATGCTCCCACTCGATTGGTTTTGCCCAACCAGTCCTCCTGCGGAATTGTGGTTGGTGGACACCGCCACCGCAGCTGAGCTCCCGGTGATCGTGCCATGGTTGGCGCCGACCAGTCCGCCGGGGATGGAATTGCCAGCGACCACTCCGGCCGCGCTGCTTCCGTCAATCGTTCCCATGTTGTAACCCACCAGCGAGCCGGCTCCAGTGGCGCCGGTAACGTTAACGCCCGTGAGGTTAACGTCTTTGATGGCAGCGTCAGAGAGTCCGAACAGCCCCACCGATCCCTCGTTGGGACGGTTGATGAACAGGTTGCTCAGCGTGTGGCCGTTCCCGTCAAACGTCGCGTTGAAGAAGAAGAAGAAAGGTTCCCAGCCCTCGCCGTTGTTCCAGTAGGCGTCGTCGCTGTCGGCGGCGCCGTCCCCGTCGGTGTCGAAGTCCATGTCGCCGGTCAGCTCGTAGCCGACGCAGCCGCTGCTGGGGCAGCCCATGCCCACCACGGGCGTGTCGAACGCCGCCTCGTAACCCGCCGGGTTGACGAGTACCGGGTTGTAGCTGCCGGCGCTGCTGACGCCGTCGCCGTCCGGATCCCAACGCATTGCGTTGAGCTGCGCCAGGTTGGCGATCTCGATCAGGCCGTCGTTGTCCACATCGTAGTCAGTGCCGCTGCGTTGGTCCCCAAACTCCTCCCAGGTGGCGGTTCCGTCGCCGTCCCAGTCGGCCTTCAGCGCCGGGTATTGGGTCGCGTTGCCGAAGTCCCAGACGCTGGCGGAGTAATTGGCGTAGATGCCCGTGGCCGACGTGGGGTTCTGCATCTGGGCGGTGGTTTGGCCCGTGCCGCAGGCGCTGTAGGTGGCGCCGGTGGCCTCGGTGTCCCAGACGCTGTCCGGGCATGTCGAGTCGGGCAACACCGCGACCATGGCGACCCCGCCGTAAGTCGGCGTGCCTCCGGTGAGTAGTCCGGTGGCAAAGGTCCGTCGGGCCACGTTCTCCCCGTTGGTTCGATCGAACAGGTGATTGTTGTGGCCCACCACGCCGCCGAAATCGGAGTACCCGTTGACCGGCCCGGCGGCGTAGCTGTCTTCAATGGTCCCCATGTTGCGCCCGGCCACACCACCGGCGCGCCAAGCGCCATTGATTGTGGCGGTGGCGTAGCTGACCTTGATCACCGAGCCGGGCCGGTTTTCTCCGGCCAGGGCGCCGGACAGATTCGCCGACGCGATCTCGCCCGTGACGTAGCTGCGCTCGATGGTTCCCTCGTTGTAACCGACCACGCCGGCAACCCAATGAGAACCGGTAACGTCAACATCGTCCAGGCCGAGGTCGCTCACCGAGCCGGCGCTGGTAAGCGAGCCCAACAGGGCGATCCGGTCCCCGGTGTCATCGTTGTTGTCAACGTTGACGCGATTGATGAACAGGTTGGCGATGGTATGGCCATCGCCATCCAGCGTTGCCGCGTAGGCGTCGATGGGATCCCAGCCTGAGCCTTCGTTCCAGAAGGCGTCGCCGCTGTCCGCCGTGTCGTCTCCGTTGGTGTCGAAGTCCAGGTTGGCGACCAGTTCGTGTCCCGTGCACCCGGCGCTGGGGCACTTGGAGCCCGAGGGCGTGTGCCGGAAGCCCGCCCGGTAGGCGTCCTCGTTGCCGGCCGACGGGGTTCCGTCGCCGTCCAGGTCCCAGCGCACGGCGTTCAACTGGTGAACGTCCGAGATGTCCACCAAGCCGTCGCCGTCGCCGTCCTGCAGGAAGGGCAGCTGTTCGCCGAACTCCCGCCAGGTGGCGGTTCCGTCGCCGTCCCAGTCGGCCTTCAGCGCCGGATACTGCCCGTCGCCGGTGGCCCAACCAGTGTCGTCCCACTGGGCGTAGAGGTTGGCGGATGACTTGGCCGCCGCCAGCTCGGCGGTGGTCTTGCCGGTTCCGCACCCGCTGGTGGCGAGGCCGCTGGTTTCAGTGTCCCAGTAGCTGTTCTCGCAGGTTCCAGAGTCGTTCTTGCCCACGAGGCCACCGTTGTCCGTGACGCCCGTAACGTCGCCGGTGGAGTAGCTCTGACGGACGGCGCCCGTGGCGGCGTTCTCGCCAACCAGGCCGCCGACCTGATCGTCGCCGGTGACGGCGCCCGTGGCGTAGCCCCGCTCGACGGTTCCTTGATTCAGACCCGCCAGGCCGCCCACCTGGTCAGCCGATCCAGTAACGGACGCTGTGCTGTACGACTGGCGCGTGGTCGCCCCGCTGGAGTTCTGACCCACCAGGCCGCCAACGTCGTCATCGCCCTCGACCTCGCCGGAGACGTAAATCCGCTGGATGGCGCCGGCGTTCTTGCCGGCCAACCCGCCCACGGCAGCGTTGCCGGTGACGTCCACGTCGGCCAGGCCGATGTCCCGCGCCGTGGCCGCGCTGGTCAGCGAGCCGAACAGCCCCACGTCGTCGGCGCTGTCGCGGTCGATGAACAGGTTGCTGATGGTGTGGGCGTTGCCGTCGAAGGTTGCCGCGTAGTTGGCGATGGGCGCCCAGCCCGAGCCGCTGTTCCAGTAGTCGTCGGCGCTGGTGATGTCGCCGTCGCCGCTGGTGTCGAAGTCCAGGTCCGCCACCAGCTCGTAGCCGGAGCAGCCGGCGCTGGGGCAGCCCAATCCTGGGGCAGGATTGGGGAAGGCCGCTTCGTAGTTCGGCTGATCAGCGGCAGCCACAGAGCCGTCGCCGTCCAGGTCCCAGCGCATGGCGTTGAGCTGGGCCAGGTTGGACACTTCCAGCAGGCCGTCGCCGTCGGAGTCGTACTCGACGAGTACCGGGTCCTGGACGCCGAACTCCTGCCAGGTGGCCGTCCCGTCGCCGTCCCAGTCGGTCTTGAGCGCCGGGTACTGCAGTAGGGCAAAGTCCCAGACATCGGAGTCCCAGTTGGAGTATAAATTCGTCGCCGTCTTGGCCACCGCCATTTCGGACGTGGTCTTGCCGGTTCCGCAATCGCTGTTGGTCTTGCCGCTGGTGTCCGTATCCCAGTAGTTGCGCGAGCAACTGCCGCCAGAGTTTAGGCCCACCAGCCCGCCATTGGATGCAGACGTACCCAAGATTTCTCCTCTGGCATAGTTCTCGGTGATGGCCCCGTCAAAATTGTCTCCAATCAACCCGCCGCCGGCATTAGTCGACGACACGGTACCGGTGGCGTAGCTGTCTTCGACATCGCTATAGCTCTGCCCGGCCAACCCGCCCACAAAATGGCGACCAGCAACGTCCGCGTGTGAGTAGCTATGCTTGACTGATGCGTCATCCCAGACCTCACCGACCAGACCGCCGACGCTATCGTTGGTTCCGTTGACGGTCCCCGTCGAGAAGCTGCGCTCCACGTGTCCGAAGAGACGACCAACCAGCGCGCCGACTGACGTCATTCCGGTTACGTTCACGTTCACCAAGCCCAGGTCTCGGATTGTACCGTCGCCAGCTAGCAAGCTGAACAGAGCCACGTAGGTAGCCGTCGAGTTATCGATGAACAGATTGTGGATGGTGTGGCCGTTGCCGTCGAAGGTCGCCGCGTAATCGGCTATCGCATACCAGCCATAACCGCCGTTCCAGTAGTCATCGTTGGAATCGATCACGCCGTCGCCGTTGGTGTCGAAGTCCAGGTCCGCGGTCAGCTCGTAGCCGTTGCAGCCGGTGGGGCACGGGTAGCTGCCCGGCGGGAAGGCGTTGCGGTAGCTGGCCCCGTTGGACGACGGGGAGCCGTTGCCGTCCAGGTCCCAGCGCATGGCGTTCAGCTGCTGTAGGCTGGACACGTCAATCAGGCTGTCGTTATCCGCGTTGTTGTCGGGGCGCTGGTCCCCGAATTCCTGCCAAGTGGCGGTCCCGTCGCCGTTGAAGTCCACCACCAGCGCCGGGTACTGCTGATCGGAGCCGAAGTCCCACACCGCGGCGTCCCAGTTTGCATAGATGCCCGTCGCCGATGTGGGGGCCTTCATCTGTCCGGTGGTCTTGCCGGCGCCGCAGGCGCTTTCGCTCTTGCCAGAGACTTCAGTATCCCAGTAGCTGTCTGGGCAGTTAGCTGTCGTTTGATGGTGGTACCCAAGCAGACCGCCGCTTTGACGTTGGGCGCTGACGATTACCGCCGCATAGCTCTCGTCTATGGGAGTTCCGTCGTAACGGGATTCTCCCACCAGCCCGCCGCTACGGCCGTAATTGGTGGCCCGGGCTCTTCCAATTGCGTAGCTCTGCTTGATCGTCTCCCTCGACCCGTGGCTACCGACCAGTCCGGCGGCGCGCTCGGCAATGAAATGGATGGCATTGACCGATCCGATGAAGTAGCTCTGCTCGATACCGCCACCGCCGCTGGTGGAGCTTTGGGACTGACCTACCAATCCGCCAACCCCGACATCCCCTCTCAATGTGCCCGTGGCGTAGCTTCGCTCGATCTTCCCGCGTTCTTTTGTTCCAACCAGGGCGCCCACCCAGTCGTCCCCGTGGATGTCAACGTCAATCAGGCCGATATTCTTGATTACGGCGCTTGAATCGCTCCGGCCAAACAGGCCCAGGTTATCTCTACCCTGATCGTTGTTGTAATCGTCGATGAACAGGTTGCTGATGGTGTGGCCGTTGCCGTGGAAGGTGGTGGACAGGGTGCTGGGGCTGTCCCAGCCCTTGCCGTTGTTCCAGTAGGTATCGCCCGAGTCCGCCTGGCCGTTGTTGTTGGTGTCGAAGTCCAGGTCGGCGGTCAGCTCGTAGCCGTCGCAGCCGGAGCTGGGGCAGCCCATGCCGCTGACGGCGTTGGGGAAGGCGGCGTCGTAGTTCGCCTGGTTCCCGGAGGACACGGAGCCGTCGCCGTCCATGTCCCAGCGCATGGCGTTGAGCTGGGCCAGGTTGCCGATCTCGATCAGGCCGTCATTGTCTGAGTCGTAATCGGTCGATGACTGGGCAAAGACCTGGGTTCCGACTGAGAGGGCGGCCACCGTCGCGGCCACGGCTACGATTATCGCCAATCCGGGGAGTATCAGAAAACGCCGACGCATAATGTTCTCCATTGGTTCGGTTAGCTGCATTGGTTCGGTTAGCTGCCGAGATGCAACAGGCAAGTCGCCCGCCAGCGTATAACAAAGCCACGCCCAAAAGTCAACAAGCGTTCATGTTAACCGTCATCGCGAGGCGCCTACCCAACTGTCATCACGAGGCCCTTACCCAACTGTCATCACGAGGCCCTTACCCAACTGTCATTACGAGGCCCCTACACTACTGTCATTGCGAGGCCGAAGGCCGTGGCAATCTCGACGACCGCGCCGGACGGCGGGTGGCCTCCCGCGCCCAGCCCCAGGCGGCCGTTCGCATCCCAACGAGATTGCCGCGTCGCTGTCGCTCCTCGCAATGACAGATGTGGGGGACGCTCCTCGCAATGACAGTAAAGGGAGGCGCCCCGCGCAATGACAGCAAATAGTGTTTCATTGCGAGGCCCTTACCCAACTGTCATTGCGAGGCCGAAGGCCGTGGCAATCTCGACGACCGCGCCGGACGGCGGTTGGCCTCCCGCCCCTGGCCCCAGGCGACCGTTCGCATCCCAACGAGATTGCCGCGTTGCTGTCGCTCCTCGCAATGATAGATGTGGGGGACGCTCCTCGCAATGACAGTAAAGGGAGGCGCTCCTCGTAATGAGGGGTGACGGTGTGTCGTTGCGAGGCCCTTACCCAACTGTCATTGCGAGGCCGAAGGCCGCGGCAATCTCGACGACCGCGCCGAACGGCGGTTGGCCTCCCGGGCCCAGCCCCAGGCGGCCGTTCGCATCCCAACGGGATTGCCGCGTCGCTGGCGCTCCTCGCAATGACAGTAAAGGGGGCGCTCCTCGCAATGACAGTTAATGGTGTGTCGTTGCGAGGCCCTTACCCAACTGTCATTGCGAGGCCGAAGGCCGTGGCAATCTCGACGACCGCGCCGAACGGCGGTTGGCCTCCCGGGCCCAGCCCCAGGCGGCCGTTCGCATCCCAACGAGATTGCCGCGTCGCTGTCGCTCCTCGCAATGACAGTAAAGGGAGGCGCCCCGCGCATTGACAGCAAATAGTGTTTCATTGCGAGGCCCTTACCCAACTGTCATTGCGAGGCCGAAGGCCGTGGCAATCTCGACGACCGCGCCGGACGGCGGTTGGCCTCCCGCGCCCAGTCCCAGGCGGCCGTTCGCATCCCAACGGGATTGCCGCGTCGCTGTCGCTCCTCGCAATGACAGTAAAGGGAGGCGCTCCTCGTAATGACAGTTAATAGTGTGTCGTTGCGAGGCCCTTACCCAACTGTCATTGCGAGGCCGAAGGCCGTGGCAATCTCGACGACCGCAACGCGCGGCCCGCGGGACCCACCCGTGTGACACCCTAGACCGACTGAGCGCCGGTGGCTTAGTACGGCGCGGTTGCGCCGCTTGGCCTATCCCGATAAAGTGATTCCCAACAGGCGCTGGCCGTTGGTCTGCGCGGATTTTGGAGGTATCACCATGGCCAGACTGGAAGGCAAGGTTGCCCTGATCAGCGGAGGCGCCCGAGGCCAGGGCGCGGTGGAGGCCCGCATGTTCGCCGAGGAGGGAGCCAGCGTCGTCATCGGGGACATCCTGGACGATGAGGGACGCCGGACCGAGGCGGAGTTGCAGGAGCTGGGCTACAACGTAACCTACGTTCACCTGGACGTCACCAGCGAATCCGACTGGGAGTCGGCGGTGCAGGCCGCGATTGGCGCCTACGGCAAGCTGGACATCCTGCTCAACAACGCTGGCATCCTGATTCGCAAGAACATCGAGGAAACGACCGAGGCGGATTGGGACCGCATCTTTTCCATCAACGCCAAGGGCGTGTTCCTGGGCACCAAGGCGGCCATACCAGCCATGCGGGAGAACGGCGGCGGCTCCATCATCAACATATCGTCCACGGCCGGTTTGGTGGGCAGTCCCAACGGTTCCGCCAGCTACACCGCCACCAAGGGCGCGGTTCGCCTGTTCACCAAGTCCACCGCCATCCAGCACGCCAAAGAGGGCATACGCTGCAACTCCATTCACCCGGGCCCCATCGAAACCGACATGATCGCCGATACGCTCAGCGACCCGGACAGCATGGCCCTGCGGATGCAGCGGTTGCCCTTGGGACGGGTGGGCAAGCCAAGCGAAATCGCCTACGGAGCGATTTACCTGGCATCGGATGAGTCGTCCTTTGTCACCGGCTCCGAGCTGGTCATCGACGGCGGCACCACGGCGGCGTAAAACCCACCCGGCATCGCGAGCGCTCCACCGTCCATTGCGAGCGCCCCACCGTCCATTGCGAGCGCCCCACCGTCCATTGCGAGCGCTCACCACCTGTCATTGCGAGCGCCCCCACCTGTCATTGCGAGCGAAGCGCGGCAATCTCGTTGACCACAACCAACGGCCGTTCGGCTCCGCTGCCCCGACGGCCGTTCGCAGGTATCGAGATTGCCGCGTCGCTAACGCGCCTCGCAATGACAGTAGTGGGGAAGCGCTCCTCGCAATGACGGTTCAACGCCTGTCATTGCGAGCGCCCCCACCTGTCATTGCGAGCAGAGCGCGGCAATCTCGTTGACCACAACCAACGGCCGTTCGGCTCCGCTGCCCCGACGGCCGTTCGCCCAGGCGACGAGATTGCCGCGTCGCTAACGCGCCTCGCAATGACAGTAGGGGGGAAGCGCTCCTCGCAATGACAGTAGGGGGAGGCGCTCCTCGCAATGACGGTAGGGGGAGGCGCTCCTCGCGACGACAGCAGACAGGGGGTATCTGAGTAAATCCAAATGGACTGCTCGTCGCCCTTGAAGCCATGACGAGGGACAACTATACTAGCGCCCTACTTCGATTCATACCCAATTGGGCCGTTATTGGCGCTCATTAGGTTTTAGATGTCATAAGGAGTGTGCATGGCCATGGCGAATTGGGAACACTGCGCGGCAGTAGAGCGGGATGCGGAGAGACAAGGTGGCGCTTGGGTATTCAGTGGGACAAACGTCCCGCTGTTTGGGCTCTACGAAGCGCTGGCTTCGGGGTCCAGGCTGAGCGAGTTCGCCGCCAGCGCTGGCATGGGCGTTGAGCAGACGGCGGCCGCGCTGAAATACCAAGCGGATGAGTTGCACGACTTCCGCCTGGGTGATTTAGATCTGGCAAATTTCGGCTTCAATGTCAATCGCGAACGGCCGGGCCCGAATGACGCGGTGTGGAAGAATTGGCCGGAGGTTGAGCAGGTCGAGGGACGATTGGGTGGAGCTTGGGTGTTCAAAAAGACCCGGCTCCCGCTATACACCCTCTTTGACAATTTGGCGGCAGGCGCGACCGTGGGCGAATTCGTGGAGTGGTACGACGGCCCGACCGAATCGCAGGTTGCTTCGACGCTGAGGCACGTGGCTGAGCAACTGCGAGGTGTCCGGTCGCGTTATGCTAATACTGTTTGACCACAACGTGCCACGACCACTCAGTCGCCATTTGTATGGGCACACGGTTCACACTGCAGCCGAAATGGGTTGGGCAGAGCGCCCTGATGGCGCCTTGATTGGGTTGGCGGAATCAAATGGATACGAGCTGCTGATCACAGGCGATGGCAATATCAAAGATCAACAGAATCTCGCTGATCGGTCGTTGGCGGTTCTGGTCTTGCTTCGGAACCACTGGCCGTCCGTGCGACTCCAAGTTGACCAGATTCGGGCCGCCATTGAAGAGATGGCGCCAGGCGGGTATGTCGAGATTCCGATTCCATACATCGACTAACCATGCAGGCTGAGAGGCTGAAGCCAAGGAAAGAGGCGTAACTATGGCTAATGGAGAGAATCATCCAAAAAGGCAGCACTCAATCGGGCGGTCTGTCCCTAACAGCTTCCTATTTTGGCACTTGGCAGCTGGAGGAAGTATCGATAGCTTCGTTAATCAATACGGCGCGGAACGGAGCAAAGCGGAAGCTGTGCTAACTGATGCTGCGATGGCGGCCGCACCGTGCTCAGCAGAGACGCATAATCTGCCGCCGACGTTCCCTAGATGGTTCCCTGGTGGCAATAGCGTACTTTTGGGTTACGCGATTACGTGTGCAATTGTCTCCTTGGTCGCGATAGCACTGACCATAGGAGATGAATCGATTGCAGAATTCGAATTACTTATGGGCTTGCTGGTTTCTCCTGTCGCAATCGTTGCGGCTTCACAGTCCCGGTCAAGCGAATTGAAGTGGGCGCTGAGGATAATCGGCGTGTCGTCGGCGGCGTTCTCATTGTTCTTATTTGCAGAATCATTTGACCATTTGCATGTGCTGATTCGATGGTCTGGGGTTGGCATTGTGCTGTTCATGTTGTTGATGTGCACCTGGATGTTTGCTCACATCGTTTCTAATTTGCTATTCAGAGGCAACGGCAAAAAACGAAAGGGCGGGCCATAGGCCCGCCCCTGCGTCGCTCCGGCTGACCGGCGCCAGCGCCTACGATAGGTGCTGGGCGTAGAATTGGAAGATGCGCGGCCAGGCGGCGTTGGAGGCTTCCACGGCATAGCTGGGCCGGTCGACCGCCACGAAGCCGTGGCCGGCGTTGGGGTAGATCTCGTACTCCCAGGACTTGCCGGCCGCTTTGATGGCGGCGTCGGTGGCCTTCACCTCGTCCACGGTGGGTCGGGCGTCGTCGGCGCCGAAGATGCCCAGCAGCGGACACGACAGGTTGTTGACGAATTCGATGGGAGCGTGAGGCATGGCCGCGGTGGGCGGTTCGCTGTCGCGGGGGGTTACGCCGCCGCCCCAGCAGTCCACGGCGGCGTCGATGCCGGAAAGCTTGCAGGCGGCCAGGAAGACCTGCCGTCCGCCGGAGCAGAACCCGATGATGCCCACCTTGCCGTTGTGGACGGACAGGTGGCGCAGGTAGCTGATGGCGCCGGTGGCGTCGCCCATGGTGCGGTCATCGGGCATACCGCCCTTCTCGCGGATGCTGTTGCTGTTGGCGACGGGGTCGTCGTGTCCCTCGCGGTAGTGCAGGTTGGGCATGATGGCGATGTAGCCGTTGTGGGCGAACTTGCGGGCCATTTCCTTGCTGGCCTCGTCCCATCCCGGCATGTGGTGGAACATCATGACGGCAGGGTAGGGGCCGGCGCCCAGGGGACGGGCCAGGTAGGCGTTGATGCCGTCGCCGTTGTGTCCTTCAACCCAGATGTGTTCGGCCATCATTCCTTGGTAAGCCATGTGGAAACCTCCGGTAGTGAGTGCGTGGTTCGTGCCGGGAACGTTCTGAAATCAGCGCCGTTATGTCCGCCGGCGATGGTTGGCAGATTACTATTGACGGTCGCGGGTGTCAAACGTTCGAGGGCATGAACAAGGCGCCGCAGACCTGCAATGGCAGGGCCATTTCCTTAAAGGTCAGTAAAGGTCAGTGCGAGTCCTTCCCTCAACTGTCATTGCGAGCGTCCCTGCGTTCTGTCATTGCGAGGCCGAAGGCCGTGGCAATCTCGTCGACCGCAACCAACGGCCGTTGCCCCCTATCCAAGCGGCCGTACGCCCAAGCTGCGGGATTGCCGCGTCGCTGGCGCTCCTCGCAATGACAGATCAAGGTGTGTCATTGCGAGGCCGAAGGCCGTGGCAATCTCGTCGACCGCAACCAACGGCCGTTGCCCCCTACCCAAACGGCCGTACGCCCAAACTGCGGGATTGCGGCGTCGCTGGCGCTCCTCGCAATGACAGTAGAGGAAGGCGCTGCTCACGATGGCAGGTAGCCGGCGCTCCTTCCAATGACAGTGGGGGCAGGCGCCTGGTTGAGGCGTGTCAGTAGTGGCGCAACTCGACCACGTTATCGTCGGGATCGTAGATGTAGAGCGAGATCCCGTCGCCGTGAGATCCCCAACGCTTGCCGGGGCCAGCCTGAATCTCCACGCCCAGCTCCTCGAAACGGGCCTTCAACTCCTCCATGTCGGTGTAGTCGATGACCATGCAGAAATGATCCTGATTGCGTGGAGCATCCTTGTCGGTGGGAATGTTGTCGGATGCGAAGAAGTCGATGATGGTATCGGCGTTGAGCCGCG
The DNA here is from genome assembly GCA_965221295.1 of Dehalococcoidia bacterium. Lineage (GTDB taxonomy): Bacteria > Chloroflexota > Dehalococcoidia > Lucifugimonadales > UBA3495 > Bin87. The sequence goes on from OZ244879.1 coordinate 1,414,681, forward strand.
CGGAGGGAAAGCGGATTTCGCCGGCGCGCCACTGCTCCACCCGTTCCGGCTGCAGACCCAATACCTCGGTGTAGAAGCGCAGCGATTCCTCAACGTCCGCCGTCCGCAGAACGATGTGGTCCATCTCGGTGATTTTGACCAGGGGTCGGGTCACTCGCTCGAATTTGGTTGCGGTAGCCATGTTGGCCCTCCTGCTCCCTGATTGCTGGTCGATTGGTTGGTGTGCCCGCATTATATGTCCGCCTTGAACGGATGTCATCCGGTTCTCGATGGTCACAGTCATTTCATGGTTGTGACGCAGCGGCGCCTGAGACGGTTTGCCGTCGCCGCGATGAGCGCTCCACTCTGCGATTGCAGCGGTACGCTGGCCGTACCACGATGCAAGGCTCACCATGGAGGCAGGGCCCGATCGGCTCCCGTAGGTTTGTTGACGAATGCTGGCGTTTCGCGGATTATGCGGCTACGCAACTCTGTCGGTTCCGGTTCCACAAAGGCCGGGCCCTGGACGCAAGGGGGAGAACGATGTCGCAAAACAGAACGATATACGTCGGCATGCACGACGGCGTTTGCGCCGTCAGCAGCGATGACGGAGGCAAAACTTGGCGTCAGGGACCCGCAACGGCGCTGGCTCACGCCGCAGCGCGCCTGGTGGCGGCCCCAGGCAATCCCCATACTGCGTATCTGGCCGCGTACGAGGCTGGCGTGTACCGCACGGACGATGCCGGCGGCTCCTGGCGGCGTTTGGATTCCTACCCTTCTGATTACGCCCACAGCGTTCTGGCCCACCCTGGCGATCCGAGCACGGTGTACGTCGGAAGCGAACCCGCCACCGTGTTTCGCTCCACGGATGGCGGCGCCACGTGGCGAGAACTGGCCGGCTTCCGAGCCGTTCCGGAGGCCGCCGACTGGGGGTTCCACTCCCCCACGCGCGACTCCCACGTCCGCGACCTGCGGGCGGCGCCCAACGACGCTAGCCGGCTCTACGCGGGCATCGAGGTGGGCGGCATGGTGCGCTCTGACGATGGCGGGCAGACCTGGAAGCAGCTGCCGGGTCTCAATGACGACATCCACTGCGTGCATCTCAGCGGCGCCCGGCCCCAGCGCGTTTACGTCGCCACCGCCCGGGCGCCGTACCGGTCCGATGACGCTGGCGATCACTGGGATCCCATCAACGCTGGACTCGACCGCCGCTACACGTTGCATATCGCCGCAGCGCCCGGCGACGCGGACGTTGTGCTGGTCACCGTTTCGGAAAACGCGCGTCGGTTGAATCCCCAGTTCTATCGTTCCACCGACGCCGGGCGGAACTGGGCCTTGGTGGAGGGTTTGGGCCAAGGCGCCGACCCCGAAGACATGGTGGTGGCCTTCGACTGGGATCCGGAAGAGTCGAACACGGTTTACGCAGGCACCGACGGCGGCGGACTGTTCCGCAGTCAGGATCAGGGCGTAACCTGGAATCGCTTGCCAGCGCAACTGCCCACGGTGGCGGTGGGAGCTTTAGCTGTGGCCGCCGCCTGACGACGGCCCCGGACTGCCTACCACCGCTGCCCAGGAACCCTTTCCTGCACGACTTCGCCGAATAGCGTCAACGTCTGGTCGATTTGCAGCGCCACGATGGCGACCTTGCTGTCCGCGAGGTGGCGCTCGTTGATCAGTCCGGCCGCCAGCAGCCGGTCGGTCATTTCCTCAAACACCGGGCCTTCCCGGTGCACGCTGGCGGTGCAGCGGAACTTCCAGCCGACATCCCGGTCGGCGTTGCGGAACAGGACGATCACCTTGGGGTTCTCTTCAATGTGATCCAGCGGTTCGCGGCCGGAGCGGTCGCGGTAGATTAGTAGGTCGTCGCCCACGGTCAGGACCGTACCGATATACCCACAGTTGGGAACGCCGTCGCTGGACGCCGTGGCCACGATGCAGGGGTATCCGTCTTCCCGGGCCCGGTTGATCAGGCTGGTCATCTCCTCGGTGAGTTTGATCATGGCTCCCCCTGGCTCTCAGTCGATTAGGCCATCACCCGCCGGAAATAGTCCAGCGCGTTGCCGCCCAGGATCTTGAGCGTGTCCTCGTCAGAATACCCCCGGCGGATCAGTCCGCGGGCGATGTTCTTGCCGTCGGCGGGCGATTCCAGGCCGTTGAGATAGGGAGCCGGCAGTTGGTCTGGCGTGCGGCCCATCACCACGCGGTGGAAACCCACGTGGTCGCCCACGGTGGTGTCGGTGCCGATGCCCACGTGATCCACGCCCACCAGCTGCGCCATGTAGTCGTAATGGTCCAGCACGCACTCGATGTCCTGCTCCGGGTCATCGCTCAACGAGTTGGGCACAGCGGTAATGCACACCAGGCCGCCCTTGCGGACGCAGGCGAGCAGCTCCTCATCGGTGCGGGTGCGTCCGTTGGGACGCAGGGTGTAGGAGGCGTTGTGGCTGAAAACCGTGGGGGCGCGGGATACCTCGATGGCGTCCATGGCCGTAGGGGTTGAGGCGTGGGAAAGGTCCACGGCCATGCCCAGGTCGTTCATCCGATGCACGACCTCGACGCCGAATTCGCTCAGACCGCCCGGGTTCCGTTCCTGCTGGCCGTCGCCGATGTAGTTTCTGCGGTTGTAGGTGATGCCTGCCAGGCGCACGCCCATGCCGAACAGCGCGTCCACCCGCTCAATGTGGTTGCCGATGGGCAGGTGCTCCAGGGTGGGCATGAACCCCACCTTGCCCTGTTGACGGGCCGCCAGTATCTCGTCGGCATTGCCCACCCGCGTCACATCGCTCTGGGACGCGACGTCGGCCAGCATCCCGCCCACCTCTGCCGCTATGTCATCGTATTCCACGAACGACATGTCGGACACTTTGTAGAGGGCGGTGAAGAAGTTCGACGTGGTAACCGCGCTCCAGCCGCCAGCGATGGCGGCCTGATATCCCCACTGGAATCGGTTCGCGGAACGCAGGTACTCCATGAAGCGGTCCATGGACTCGGGCAGCACGAAGGGATGCTGGTGCACGTCGATCATGACCGCCTGGTCCATGATCCGCTGGAATCGCGTTTCTTCCCCCCGGTCCAAGGGCAGCGTCGATGATGGCACGCGGTCAACTTGCGCCGCCATGGGGATGTTATGAGTGGTCATGGTTGTCCCTCCAACAATCAGTCAACTCGGTGATCCTGGCCAGCGTATCGATTCGCGCCGCCGCGTCAATCGCCCGTTGGGCGCCAGCGTCGCCCAACATCGGGCCGGCCAGCGATCGGAACTTGTCGAGCAGGCGATCTCTGGGCGCTGGATTGGTGAAGTCGCCGCGCTGGGAAGCAACGCTTGATTCCAGCGTCCGCGAATCCCGCAGGCGCACTTGAACCCGCGCCGCCGGGTAATCGTACCGCCGCAGGTTCATCTCAGGATCTGCAATCACATCGACCCGCTGGGCGAGTTGCCTGACCACCGCGTTGCTCACCTGGTTGGGCAGGAACGCGCTCACGTCGGTGGCGCCGTGGCAAACGGCGGCGGCTACGGCGTAGGGTATCGAGAATTTGGCCGCCAGCATGTTGTCCGGCTCCGGATCCGACATGATCTGCGCAATGGGTGGCGCGGTCACCACGATCCGTTCCACATCGCTTTCGGTGAACGGCGATTCCCGCAGCAGGTCCTCCATCGCGTCCAGCACCGGGTGGTTGTAGAGGCAGCAGGCGTGGAACTTGAAGTAATTCTGCTGGATTCGGAACTTGCCGGCGTCCCCTAATCCTGCGATTACTGCGTCCGGGTCGAACCCGTCGCCCAGAAGGGAGGCATACAGATCTGCCGGGCCGTCGGCGATGGCCGTGAATCCGCACCGGCTGAGCAGCGCCGCCATGATCCCCTGAAATCCCGAGCGTCCCGGGTACAGGTTACGCACGGTGGCCCCTTCGAGGCAGGGCGTCCAGGTGTTGGCCGGACTCATGGACATCGCCAAGTTCATCGCCAGCCGGGTTTGCCTAGCGTCGAAACCCAGCAGGCGAGACGCGGCCGCTGCCGTCCCGATGGTTCCCCAAGTGCCGTGGGAGTGAACCTCCGGTTTGACTTGCGTCGCCGTCCCGACCCGGGAGGTTACCTCGTACCCCAGCGTGATGGCAGCCAGGGCGTCGGGTCCGTTGCTGCCCAGGTCTTCCGCCACCGCAAGAGCGCCGGGCGTGACGTGGATGGATGGGTGCCCACCACCGACGCGATTGCCCTCGTCCATCTCCAACGCGACGCCAGCGGTGGCGTTCACCATGGTGGCCCACACCGGCTGCACCAAGTGAGAATGGCCGATGATGCCCGCTCGGCCGGGGCCGCTCATTTCGACAGCCAGAAGAGCTAGGTTGGCGTTTTCTCGCAGCCGGCTGCCGGCCGTGATGGCGCCGAGCGTATCCAGAACAACGTCCTTGGCCGCCGCAATGGTATCCGGCGGCAGGTCTTCAAACCGGGTATCGACGACGAATTCCGCCAACTGGTCGAGGTAATCCTGAGCCATTTCATCCTCCCGTGATCATTGCCACCGCGTTTTGGTAAAAGCTCCGCGAGGACCGTTGGGGCGGGTCCCGCGATAGCCGCCCCCCACTGGCTGGCCGCGCCACGGGGAGTAATATCGCACATAATATGGCGTATGGCTGCGGATTCTAACGCCAACGCTATGATTCCGCGATCCACTCCGCAACCCGCTCGCCGATCATGATGGCGGTGGCGTTGGTGTTGGCGCGGGTGACCTGGGGCATGATCGACGGATCGGCCACCCACAGGCCCTGCATTCCGCGCACCCGACACTGCTGGTCGGTTACGGCCATGGCGTCGCCGTCGGGGCCGATCCGACAAGTCCCAGATACATGGCGAGAGGTGCCGACGGTCTGGCGGATCCACGCGTCCAGCGCGTCGTCGTCAGCCAACGTTTCGTCGTCGGGAGCGGTGCGATATTCCAATACGTCCCGGTATGCGTCGGATTCCAGCACATCGGCGGCGAGGCGCACGGCGTCGCGCATCCGCCGCATGTCATTCTCATTGTGGAAGTAGCGGTAGTTGATGGCCGGCTGCACGGCGGGGTCCGACGATTGGAGCCGCACCCATCCTGAGCCGTCGGGCAGCTCCAGGGCGCAGGCGATGCGCGCCGTGCGGTCGGGTAGGCGCTCACCCGTCATCACGTTGAAGATGCTCAGGGTGTGCAGCATCACGTCGCAGGGGTAAGACGGTGGTTCAGAGGTGACCCGCAAACCGAAGCGCAATGCCCCGGCGTTGGCGTGCAATCGGACGTGGTCCTTGACGCGGAAGGTGACGTTGCCCATGGGATGGTTGAACAGATTTTGTCCCACGCCTGGTAGTTCCTGGATTACGGGTATGCCGTACTCTTCCAGCTGGTCGCCGGGTCCGATACCGGACAGCATGAGGATGTGGGGCGACTTCAAAGCGCCCGCGCACAGCGCCACCCGGTCTCCTGCAACGTTGAATATTTCGCCGCCGCTTTCGGCCTCCACACCGGCGACACGGGAGCCGTCGAACAGGACGCGACGGACGAACACGTTGCCTTTGACGGTGAGGTTGAGTCGGTGGCGCACCGGGTTGAGATGCGTGATCGCCGTGCTCATTCTCACACCGTCGCGATTGTTCATGGGGATGGAGCCGATGCCGCCGGAGTCGGGCCCGTTGAGGTCGGGATTGTTGGCGTAACCCCGCTCCATGGCGGCCGCATGGAACGCCCGCTGCACGTCGGGCCAGGGCTCATTTTCGCGGCGCGCGATGGGGATGGGTCCGTCGCTGCCGTGGAAGTCGTCCTGGATGTCAAGATCGGTCTCGGCTTTGCGAAAGAAGGGGAGTACCTTGGTGTAGGTCCATTCCTCGTTGCCGAAGGACGCCCAGCGCTCGAAGTCCTCGGGCAGGCCGCGCAGGTAAACCTGGCCGTTGATGGATCCCGAGCCGCCGATAACCTTGCCTTGGGCGATGTTGATCTCGCCTTGCTGGTCGTTGATTGTGCCGCGCAGGTTCCAAGAAACCGACGACCCGGGGGCCTCGCCCTCGCTGGAGTGACCGTCGCGCACCACATCGGGCAGATGCTCCGCGTTGGGGTAGTCTTGGCCGGCCTCCAGCAGCAGGACGGATCGGTTGGGGTCCTCTGACAGGCGGCTGGCGACAACGGAACCAGCGGAACCGCTTCCGACCACGATGACATCGTACTTCATAGTGTCTTCTCTTGCCCTCGCGTCACGAATTGGGTTCTCCGATTCTACACCACGATTTGATGCCTTTGGGTCGGTTTACTGTATCTCGCGTTGGCGATGATACAATTGCGCCCACAGGAAACCGTTGATCGCAATGCCAATGGGCGCCACATCGAGAGCAGAGGAAGCGGCCAAGCCCAAGGAGACGAAACGCCATGCTAACTGACCCTCAGGAGTTCTTGCGTTTCTTCGATTCCATTCACCGCCGCACCTTGCGCGATGTTCAGGCTTTACCCCCAGAGGCGCAGGACTGGACGCCGCCGGCAGGCGAGGGCGAAAAATCCTGGAGCATCAACCGCATCGTGCACCACATCTGCGAATCTCGGATGTATTTCGCCCGCGCCTACCGCAACGAGGGTTGGCTGTACGACTGGGAAGTTCCCAGCACAGAGCTCCAATCCGAGTGGATTCCGGCGTTGAACGAATCCCACGCGGAATTTCACCGCCGGTTGCAGGGAACGCCAGCGGAGTGGCTCAACCGCCGCATCACGATGATCGACACGGACGGCGCTCTGAGCGGGTGGCGCATCCTGATGATGCTGATCGAACACGAGGTGCACCACCGCTCGCAACTCGATACCTACTCCGGCCTAAACGGCTGGGACGTCCCGCAGATCTATGGGCGCACCCGCGAGCAAATCGACGAGTTGCAGGAAGGTCAACGGACTAGGAGCGGTTCAACAGGCGGAACCTGAGGTGGTCGAAAGTGGCGGTGATTTTGCCAACCATCAGTCGCATCGCCTCAAGCTAGGCCAATCCAATGGCGCGGGACGCCGTCCCTGACGCCAGTTGACGGGAAGCGACCCTGCCCAGGCATCAAGAGGGCATTGGTCGCCTCCTTGAATGGCGGGAGTTTTGGGAGCTCCCGCCGGCGCGTGCAATGCTCAACCCAAGGCCGGAGCGGCCCAGGGTTGAGTCGGGTTATTTTTCGCAGACGATGCCGTCGCCGTCGCCATCGCGGGCGGAGGGAACCATCTCCTTGGGGAAACCAACGCCGGGGCCATTGGACCCCTGCTGAGGCGGAATCCCCGAATTCCAGGCGTCTTCGCAATTGTCAAATACCGGGAGAGGTGTCGGGGTTGGTCCCGGTGTTCCAGGGGGACCCGGTGTCACAGTAGGGCCTGGAGTAACGGTGGGTTCCAGCGTAGCAGTAGGCGCTGGCGTAGCCGTGGGTTCCGGCGTGGCGGTAGGAGTCGGAGTTGGCGTCGCCGTAGGGCTAGGCGTTGGCGTGGGCGCCGCCGTGGGAACCGGGGTTGACGTTGGAGTCAGGGTTGGCGTGGCAGTGGGCCGCGGCGCCGTCCCACCTTTGCTCATGACCACCACCTTGGGCGGGTCGTCGCAACCTTCGATTTCGGCCAGGAGCGCCCCTGCCTCATCGTCGGTGGCGGTCAGACCCCAGGTCTGTTTGATCTTCGCCCAGTTGATGGCGTACTCGCAGTGGTAGGCTTCGTTGGGCGGCATCCAATCCTCGGGACCCTTGTCGCTCTTGGAGCGATTGGCGCTTTTCCACACCGCGATCAAGTGATGATCGAACGCCAGGTAGTTGGCGTAATCCTTCCTGCGATCAGAATCCCAGTCCCAACCGCCGCTGCGGTGGGCGTTGGCCAGCGGCACCATGTGGTCCACGTCCAGGTCGCTGGAGTTCGTGAATTCCCTGGCGGTGTAGGGGTCGAGCCACTGGCCGGTATCGACCAGGCATGGGTTGGTTGTCCGGTAGGTTACCGGGATCAGGCTTTCCTCCTCCAGAACCTCATGGCGGGTATTGATGCAGTCGCGGTCCTCGTCGATCCAATGCCGCCAGTCGTTTCTGGAGTAGTCTGGGAGGTCGTCGGGGATATTGGCGACTTCGATGGCTAACTCCAGCAGGACCGGAAGGTCGCCGCCGCCGCCGAAATCCCAGATCAACGGATTCCAGTTTTTGTACACGCCCTGTTGTCTGGTGGGAGCGGCCAATTCGGCTGTCGTGTGGCCGGCGCCGTCGTCGTTGGCGTTGTCGTCGCCGTCGTTTGCGCTATGCGGTTGCCCCGTGCCGTCTGTGCTCCAGTAGCTGTCGTAGATTGCAGCCCGGGGAACCTTCATGACGCCAACCAAACCGCCGGCCTTCGCGTCTGCTCCCGTTGCCGACACCGGCCCGGCGGCGTAGCTGTTGCGGATGGAACCGTAGGTGGAGCTATTGACATGGATGCGCCCCGCCAAACCGCCGGCGTAGCTGCCCTTGCCGGTAGCCCGCACGGTCGCCAACGAGTAGCTATTGACGATGCCGTCGTAGCCAGAGCGCTTGCCTGCGATTTCTCCCACCAAGCCGCCGGCGTCGTCTCCTTCTCCTGCCGCGGTGACGGATCCGGTGGCGTAGCTGTTGCGCACCGTGGACCTGGTGAGCAAGCCAGCGATGGCCCCGGCGTCGGCCATGCTGGTAACGTCCACGTTCAGCATGGCCAGGTTGCGAATTTCGCCGTCAATCACGTTGCGAAAGAGCCCCGCTCTTTCACCGTTGTGGCGGTTGCGACTGTTGATGCGCATGTCTTTGATGGCGTAATGATTGCCATCGAATATGGCCGAGTAGTTTTCGATGGGGTTCCAACCGGATCTGCGTTGCCAGTATCGGGTGAAGGTGATGTCGTTGGCCAGTTCGTAGCCCACGCATTGAACCTCCCCGCAGCCCAGTTCTTTCTCGCCTTCCGGATCGAACGTGTGCTTGTAGTAGTTGATGTAGTTCGGAAACGGGTTGCCGTCGCCGTCGGGATCCCTGCGGATCATGGTCAATTGCCAGACGTTGGAAACCTCGATGAGGCCGTCTCCGTCGGCGTCATAGTCAGGTGTTTCCGCCTGAGTGACGGCTCCGAACAAGATTGAGCCGATCAACAGCGACGCCACGGCTAGGACAAAGAAAATAGCCTTGTTCATCCGTTTGTCTCCTCTAAATTGTCATTCGATTTCGCGGTTGCCAAAAGCGACGTTGAATCGCCCTGTGGAAGTTCCGGCCGGCTTGACCAGCGCCGGTTTATATGGAAACGGCTGCCCGAGGCTGGTTGCCGGGCCGCTGGAACTGCTTGAGTCGTGGCCGTACCCAATCGCGGGGCAGTAGTGTGATCGACCCGTCCTCGCACTCATGAGAGTCTCTTGCCTATAGCCGGGCTGGTGGGTCGCGGCCCTTTCCGCCGAATGGACGGTGGCGGGATTGGATCGCTGGGGTGTCACCCGGCGCGTCCGGACGCGGACATGCTCCACGGCTACGCCGGCGCCGGATCAGCGTTGGGGCGGCTGCGATGACGCACCGCGTTCCAGCGGTTACATAAGCGGAGTGACCGACTCCAAACGTTTCATTAGCGACCATTTGTGCCCCTCGCCTCGCAGAGGCATTGCGACAGGCGCAGCCATTGGTTGCCGATAGCTATTACGAATATTGATAATTCCTCGCGTCTTTTAGCAGAATATGCGCCGTTAAGCGCGAACAACCAACTGCCGCAAACGCGGATGAACTCATTCTCATGTCCGGTAAGTATGCCAAATATTACTACTCTCAGTTCCAATCGTCATTGACCAGGATCACGCCTCAGCCAGATACCGCCCTAGTCATAACCAAACGACCTGGGTTTGACGTGGCGTAGCCAATGTCTCCGCAATCGTCCACGCAGCGAAGCAGTTCGGGCGCCGGCAAACATTGGCTGTTCGGCGACTCGGCGCCAATACCTGGCCCGCGCGGTCCGGCGAAAACGTCTCCGGCCCGAGTGAACGCTTCGTTTGCGTCGCTACCGAACCCCGGGGAACGCGGTGTTCGTTGACTGTCCGGTCTGGCCATGCTACTTTTGCCTCGGCCAACCACGGTCGGCTAGCCGTGGACGCCACTGGAGGCAAGCGCCGCATGGATATGATGGGCCAAGTACGATTGGGCGAATTCAGCGCGTTGGCCGCGGCGTTCTTGGTAGCATTGCTGGCTTCAATGTGGGCGGCGCCGACGGTCTCGGCCCGCCACGCGGTTGACCTGCCGGCGGAGATTGCCCCAATTAGAGAGCCAGCCATCGGCCCATCGGCGGCCGGTTCGCTGGACACCGACAAGGCGGCGCTGCAAGCTTTGTATGAGGCCACCGGCGGCGACAACTGGAACAACAGCGCCGGGTGGGATTTCGCTGATCAGCCCAGTTCCTCTTGGCACGGAGTGACGGTCACCAACGGCAGAGTTACGCGCTTGGATCTCTCCGGCAACAATTTGACCAGCGCCATCCCCGCGGAACTTGGGGAACTGTCCCAGCTGGAATACCTGAACCTATATAACAACAAGTTGAGTGGTTCCATTCCGGCCGAATTGGGCGATCTTTCTCAGCTCCAGACGCTGGACATTAGTTTCAACAACTTAAGCGGCCCGATTCCCGACGAATTGAGCGGTCTGTCCCAGCTAACACACCTGACGCTTCACAACAACAGGCTGAGCGGAGAAATCCCTGTAGCATTCCTTGACCTTTCCCAGCTCCAACGCCTGCACCTTGGCTACAACAATCTGAGAGGCGCCATCCCGTCTGAGCTGTACCGTCTCTCCCAGTTGACGTACCTGAACCTCGGCGGCAACGAATTGAGCGGAACCATCCCGCCTGAGCTGTACCGTCTCTCCCAGCTCCAACGCCTGACCCTTGACCACAACAGATTGGGCGGTTCCATCCCCGCGGAATTGGGCCGGCTTTCCCATCTGACGCACCTCAGCCTGCTCGGCAACGATTTGAGCGGCCACATCCCAGTTGAACTGGGCCATCTTTCCCAACTGATATACTTGAACCTTCTCGACAACAGATTAAGCGGTTCCATTCCCGCCGAACTTGGCACACTATCCCAACTCGAAAGCCTGAACCTTGGCGGCAACAATTTGAGCGGACACATTCCGGCCAAACTCTGGGATCTCTCTCAACTGAAACGGCTTGATCTAAGCGACAACAACTTAACCGGTTCAATCCCCGTCGAATTGGGTGACTTGTCTCAACTTACGCACTTGAACCTTTCTGGCAACGAGTTGAGCGGTTCCATACCGTCCCAATTGGGCGACCTTTCCCTGCTGGTGTGGCTGAACCTGGCTTTCAACCAATTTACCGGCCCCATTCCCCCCGAACTGGGAGGCCTTTCGCAGCTCGAATTCTTGGAACTCGTCGGTAATGACTTCACTGGCTCCATTCCAGAAGAATTGGGGAAACTCTCCCAACTCAAGCGCCTGACGCTGAGTGGCCGCAACCTCAATGGCTCCATTCCTACCACCTTCGGTGGCCTGTCTGAACTTGAGACTATATTGCTAATCGGCACCAGTGTGAGCGGTCGTATCCCAGCAGAGTTGGGAAACCTTTCCAATCTCAGAACTCTGTGGCTCCAATACAACAAATTGAACGGCTCCATACCCGCCGAATTGGGGAACCTTGCTGAGTTAGAAAGCCTGTCCCTTGCTCACAACGGTTTAAGTGGAACCATTCCCCCAGAATTGGGACGCCTCTCTCGGATTGAAACGATTAGCCTGGAAGGCAACAATTTGACGGGTCCTATGCCCGTTGAATTTGACGGCCTCTCTGGCGCTTATTACATCAATCTTAGCGAAAACGAACTAAGTGGCTCCGTGCCCGCCGCATGGGGTAGCTTTTCCGGGCTAGTATCCCTGGACCTTTCCCGCAACAAGTTTAGCGGCTCGATACCTGTTGAATTGGGCGGTCTCCCACAACTGGCAAACCTGGACCTTTCCCGCAACAAGTTTAGCGGCTCGATACCTGTTGAATTGGGCGGTCTCCCACAACTGGTAAACCTGGACCTTTCCCGCAACAAGTTTAGCGGCTCGATACCCGTTGAATTGGGCGGTCTCCCACTACTGGCAAACCTGGACCTTTCCCGCAACGAGCTGAGCAGCTCCATACCTCTTGAATTGGGCGGCCTTTCCCACCTGGCAGACTTGGACCTTTCCCGAAACAAGTTGAGTGGTCCGATACCCGCTGAGTTGGGAGACTTCGCCCTGCTGCGGACGGTGTATCTCGGCGGCAACGATTTGAGCGGCCCGATCCCCGCAGAACTGGGAGGATTGGACCAGCTCCAGACGCTGTATCTCGGTGGCAACGATTTGAGCGGTTCAATTCCCGGCGAACTTGGAAACCTCTCACAGCTAAGTTACCTGGACTTCGCCGGCAACAATTTGAGCGGATCGATTCCGTCCGAGATCGGAAACCTGACGGAATTGAGATTTTTGAACCTGAACGGCAACGATCTCACCGGCGCTCTTCCCCCAGATCTGGGCAACTTGGGCAATCTGCTCGTTTTGCACGTGGCGGCTAACCAATTGTCTGGTCCCATTCCGTCGGCCCTCGCCGACCTGACTGATGTGCGTATCATTAACCTGACCGGGAACGGTTTATGCATCGCCTCAGAAGACGAAGCGTTAGCCAAATGGTACGGCGGCATCGTCAGCCGGCTACCAGATAGTCTGGGAGCTTGCGCGGGCTAACGAGCGCACCCGCTGGCGCACAACACGCTGGCTGTCGGGCCCGCCCCAGCGCCGGGCGCCACGCTAGAAACGTTCGGCGCACGGCTCCGCCAGGATAGGCGCGGGCCATCCACGCGGGCGTTGTCGGCGGGTCAAGCGATCCAACCCGCCGCGCCAAAACCCAGGCGCGAATTTCCCGCGCCTGCTTTTGCCTGGAACCGCGAATTCAGTTCAATCCCCTGGCTCGGTATTGTAGGGCCTCAGCCAGGTGGGCCGGGCCTATTCGGTCTGCGCCGGCGAGGTCTGCGATGGTTTGGGCCACTTTGACCACCCGGTGCAAAGCGCGGGCCGAGAGATCCAGGGTTTGCGAAGCCCGTTGCAACAGGGCTTCAGCATCGTCTTGCAGGGTGCAGTGCTCCCATATCCGAGAACCAGACATGTCCGCGTTGGCCAGGGCGCCATGTTCGTTGCTGCGGGCGAAGCGCTCCTCCTGCACGGCCCGGGCCGCCAACACGCGTTCGCGGACGGCTTCGGATGATTCCGCTCCCGACTGTGCTAGGAGGCTGTCGTACTCCACCGGCGGGACTTCCACGAATATGTCGATGCGTTCCAGCAGCGGCCCGCTGATCCGACGCTGATAGCGCGCCACCGCCGACGGGCTGCAAACGCACTGCTTGCGCGGATGGGTGGCATACCCACAGGGGCAGGGATTCATCGCCGCCACCAGCATGAAACTTGCCGGATACGTTACGGTGCCGCTTACCCGCGTGATCGTGACGGTTTTGTCTTCCAGGGGCTGCCGCAAGGATTCCAGCAGCGCGTGCCCAAATTCCGGCAATTCATCCAGAAACAGCACGCCGCGATGGCTCAGCGTTATTTCGCCGGGACGTAGCATTCGCCCGCCGCCCACCAACCCTGCGTTGGAGATGGTGTAGTGGGGCGCTCGGAACGGACGTTGGGCGACCAACGGGCTGTCTGGTGGGAGATTCCCGCTGACGCTGTAAATTTTGGTTACTTCCAACGCTTCGTCCGGCGTCAGGTACGGCAATATCCCCGGCAGCGCGCGAGCCAGGAGGGTCTTGCCGGAGCCCGGCGGCCCACTGAATAGGATATTGTGGAATCCAGCCGCCGCCACTTCCAAAGCCCGCTTGGCGTGGTCTTGTCCCCGAATGTGGCAGAGATCGGTGTTGTCTGGCGGGTTCCGGTTGCCGTTGAGGTAAACTCCGCTGTGCGGGTAGGGTTCGATCATCACTTCGCCCTGCAGGTGGGTCAACAACTGGGCCAGTGTGGCTACCGGGAAGACCTGCATTCCTTCCACTAGCGCCGCCTCCGCCGCGTCCATTGCGGGTACGTACACGGTGCGGATGCCCTGCTCCCGAGCGACCCACACCATGGGCAGTATGCCCGCGGTGTGCCGCAGTCCGCCATCCAGCGACAACTCGCCCAGGAAAATAGCGGGCTCCCTGGGTGGCGGCGCCTGCCCGGTGCTGAACAAGATTCCCGCCGCGATGGGCAGATCGTAGGCTGGACCCGCCTTCTTGAGGTCGGCAGGCGCCAGGTTCACGGTGATCCGCCGCATGGGGAATTCGCATCCGCTGTTGCGCAGCGCGGCTCTAACCCGCTCCTTGGCTTCCTGCACTGCCGTGTCGGGCAGCCCCACGATGTGGAAGGCGGGCAGGCCTGGAGAAATATCGGTCTCTGCCTGGATGATCTGGCCGTCGAGTCCGACCACGGCGCAAGTTTGAGCTGTCGCCAACATTTTAACTCCCTGTAAGTTTTGGTTTCGCCAAGGCGAACAAATTTGCCAATCCTGTATACCATATAGAACGTAAGAGCGCAATAGCCAGCTGTCGGTACGCCGGGGCAGATCGCGCCGACGGAGAATGCGGACGCAGCGCTGCGAAATCGGACCAACGGTTACCAACTGCAGCGGCGGCCGGACGCCTCCAAAGGAGCTGCGGCGAGAGTTGATGCAGCGCCAAGCGCCGCAGGCTGCCGTCGGACTTCGTCGCGGATTTCGGGTTGCCGCGGGCGGTTCATGTGGGCGCGGCCGGCGCGCGCAATCACTGGCGTGATCAGTACGGCCAACCGACGCCGAGCGTAACGCCGCCTGTGCGCGCAACAGCGTCGCTTTCAATATGGATCAGGGTCTGGCAGTTCGGCCGCGCTTTGCCATCCTCGCCAACCTAATCTATACTCAACGCATGGACATCCAGTTTGAAATCGGTGATCCGATGCGGCCTCGTGGGCACGCTTTGCTGTACTTCCGCGTGGACACCGAACCAGAGCGCGTTTACGGCACTTATATCGTCACCCTGCCCATCACGGCCGACCTCACGAAGTACGTCCCGCCATTCTTGGCCGCCCATTTGGGTAGCGGCGATACCGGCCCCCTCGCCAACTTTGCGGCCTTTGCCATGCCGCCCATGTCCGAACTGGTTGAGGGCGGGTACGACCGATTGGTCCAGCTGGCCAATTTGCGAGGCGATGATCTGGTGTTTGGCGGCAGCATGTTCTCCTACGATCTGGCCCGCATGATGGAATCAGTGTCCAGGGCCGTGCAGGAGTATTCCGAAGCGTGGAACGAAGCCGTTGGCGCCAACGGCGGCGCGGTCCCGTCGATTCCCGCCGATGACGTAGCCATTCCGCTGGCCGGCGCCGAACAGCCCGTCGCCGGTTCCGAAGCGGCCGAGAGCGATGACCGGGGATTGGGAGTCAACGAGGTTTTGTGGAGCTTCATGAGCGAGGGCGACCGGCTGGCGGAAATGGGTCGCCTGCTCGGCCGCCTTCGCTTTGCGCAAGAGGGCAACGACGATGCCGCCATCGCCGACATCACCGCTGAAATGACCGCCCTGGGTCGCCACCTGCCCGACGAGTTCAACATCGCCGCCTTGGTCGCCAACGCGGCCGGCGATGGAGCGGTTGCCGCCCAACTCGCCCAACTCTATCTCGACCGTTGCTATCGCTTGTCTTCCGGCGATGCCGAGCAGGTGCGCCGAATAGACGAAGCCATCCGCAACCTGGAGCGCCGGGGACGGCCCAATTCTTGACACCCTTGCTGGCCCAAAAATACACTACCGGCAATTCATGCCAACGCTATCTTCAGGAGGTCCTCCCCGATGACTGAAGCTCGCCTCACTCACCCACACGCCAAGGTATCGGCCGCAATGGTGGACTCAGCGCGGCGCTGGCTGGCCAGCCTGGACGGTCAGCAGCGCGGCAAGGCCACGTATCACTACCTGGATGGCGAGCGGATCTTCTGGTACTACCCCCCGCTGAACCGCCACGGCCTGCCCCTGCGCGACATGACTGATCCGCAACGCGCTTTGGCGTTGGAGTTGCTGGCCACCGGCCTCACCGAAGAAACCAATCGCCAAGCCAACCTCATCATCGAGCACGAGTTGGTGCTGGGACCCTTGGAGGTTGAGTGGGACCAGGTGACCTTCGCCCGGGACCCTGAACTCTACTACTGGACGGTGTTCGGCGAACCAGGACGCCACGATCCCTGGGGCTGGCGGGTAGAGGGCCATCATCTTTCCGTTCATTACAGCGTTTGGGGCGACCAGGTGATCGCGGTGACTCCCTTGTTCCTCGGCGCCAACCCGGCCGAAGTCCGCAAGGGGCCGAAGGAAGGACTACGCATCCTGGGACGGCGGGAGGATCTGGCCATCGAATTGATGGCCTCGCTGGACGCTGGCCAGCGCAGCAAGGCAGTGATCCACGACAAGGCTCCCTGGGACATTCTCGGGTACAATGCCAGCAAGCAGCCCATCCACGATGATGAGGGTTTGGCGGCCCGCGAGATGAACGGCGCACAGCAGGAAATGCTGATGACCCTCATTGCGGAGTACGTGAACGGCGTTCCGGCGGCCGTGGCGCAGCAGCGCCTGGCGGCGATCCGCGAGTCAGGCCTCGACGACTACCGTTTGGTATGGGCTGGCGGCTTGGATCGCAGCCGCGACCATTACTACCGCATTCACGGCGGCCACTTCATCGTCGAGTTCGACAACATCCAAAACGGGGCGAACCATATCCACTCCGTGTGGCGGGACGTGGAAAACGATTTCGCCCAGGACGTTCTACGCGACCATCGGCTGATGTACCACGTATTGTAGGCCTTCCCGGCATGGTTGACCGGAGCGGTTGGGGGCGGGAATGAAACCCGCCCTCCATCGCGTCACAGGCTGCGCAGCAAGTCTCGCCAGGCCAATTTATGCTTTGGCTGAGTTACTCTGTCGTTCAGTTCCTTGCCCACGAGCGCCAGGAACCGCGCCCGGCTGGGTTCCCCCGCGATAGCCAGCGCCACGCGCAACAACGCGCCGATGTCTATCGGGTGGATGTTGACCCCCAAGCCGAACTCACTGCGAATCCTGTCCGAAATCGTCTGATCGTGAGTTTGGGGCGATACGGTGGCGAACAGAATTTCCGTGACATTGCTGCGGCGCGCCTTGCCGATCGCGATTTCCACGTCCTGGAGCGTAAGGTTGCGGTCTTTGACTTCCACAGCCAATACGAGCCGGTCTGTCTGGTAGCGCATAACGTCGCCGGGAAGGTTGCCGGCGGCGTCCGCTTCGTTTATTGCCTGTCGTTCGATACGATCAAATAAACCGAAATACTCAGATATAGTGCGCATCAACGCCGCCACTACGATTTGAGGGCGTTCACAGCGCCTTTAGTTGCCCCAGAGGGGATAACCGCTCAATGGGCGGTTTGGCCTCTATGGCATCGTGGTTTGGCATGGAGGATCGTAATTCATCCACAACGATTCCTGGCGCGGCTGCCGCACTGAGTGGCAGATCCGTTCCGGAGCGTCCACTCGGCGCCAGTCAGCGAACAAAGAATCGTAGAGTTCGCTGCGATACCCCGAAATGGCGGCGCGGCCTCGGATCCCGTGCAACAGGTTCGCGAGTTCGACGTGCTCGTCATCTGTCATTTCGCCATAGTAAGCGTGGGTATCGCCGCGAGCGTCGTGGACGTAGGGGGGATCAAGGTAAAACAGCGTGTCCGCCGTATCATAACGCCGGATTACTTCAACGGCAGGGGCGTTTTCAATCTGCACCCTCATCAGGCGGTCGATGATTGGAGGCAGGCCCTCGATGGATCCCAACCAACGGGATACGGCTCCAGCCATTCCCGAGCGGGAAGTAAGGATGCACTGGGCCCATCTGCCTTGCGATGAAGTCTGCGCCAGTCCGGTTCGGGTCTGGCGCGCGCGGACGTAGAATCTGCGGGCTCGTTCCACGCTGTCCAGGCCAGATTCAGAAGCGCAGGCCAGCGCCAGTTCCTCGCGGGAAAATGGGGTCAGCCCGATGTCCTTAAGTAGACGTTCGCCTTTTTGAGGATGTCGCAGCGTGGCGAAGAAATTAACCAGTTCCGAATCCAAGTCGTTATAGGTTTCGACCGGCGCTGGCTCCCGGTTGATGAGAACTGCCGCTGAACCACCGAACACGTCGCAGAAATGAGTGGCGTCACTGGGCAAATTGGGTAAAAGGAAATCCAGATGGCTGAACTTGCCTCCGTACCAACCAAAGGCGATTTTCCTCCGCCGTGGCTGCCCAGACCGGCCAGTACGGCTACGCAGTGCTGTCTTTGATTGGCTCATCATGATTCTCGACCCCAAGTGGGAGATTGCCGCACTTTACCGATTTCTGCCGCACACGGTCAACTACCCGCTGTCACTGAACCGGGTGTCTGCTTCGGAGTTGTTGGAAACGCGACCTACACTGCCGCCGCCGCGCATAACCCCAGGCTCAGAAGAGGCGCCAATAATGGGACACGGTGATGTGGGCGAGGCCTTGCCGTCGTAGTGAGTCGAAAACCGAGGCCAGCGTCTCCACGTTAGTCGCGCCCCGCAGCGAGCCGATGCTGCGGTTGACCACCGGAGGGCGTTGGCCGAATGCGGCTGCGCTCCCATCCTACTCTGACCCGTTGTGGCGCCTCCGGTTCCTTGACTTTGACCGCCGTCAGCACTAGGATTGTCATAGGGCAACATATCCGGGCGTAGCCCGGACGGACTGAGGAGGTTCTATGTTAACCGTCATCTTATCCGTCCTGGCGGCCGCAGGGTTCGCAACAGGGATAGCAGCAGTGGTTTGGCTGCTGCTGTCAACCAAACGAGACGGCAATCAACTGCAACGCAGCCGCGAGGAGGCTGCCGCCAACATCAATCAGGCTGAGGAGGAAAAGCGCAGCATCCTGCTTCAAGCGCAAGAAGAAGCGATCAAGGTTCGCGAAGCTGGGGACAAGGAGATCCAAGAGCAGCGGCGCGAACTCAATCGCATGGAACGTCGCTACATCCAACGAGATGAGCAGTTGGACCGCAGGTCCGAGGCCTTGGAGCGCCAGGAAACCGAACTGGAACAGCGTGAATCCGAAGCCGAAGCTGCTTTGCAGAACGCCGCGATTTTGAAACGACAACACACCCAGGAGTTGGAACGCATAGCATCTCTCAGCACGGAGGAAGCGCGCGGCATCGTGCTCAAACGAGGCGAAGAGGAGGCTACTCACGAACTGGCTCGCCGCTACTATGAGCTGGAGAAGGAACACCAAACCCGGGCGGACGAAAACGCCCGACGCATCCTAACCCTGGCAATCAATAGGCTAGCTACCGACGTAGTGTCGGAGAGCACCACATCTGTTGTGTCCCTGCCCAACGATGAGATGAAAGGTCGTCTCATTGGCCGTGAAGGACGAAACATCCGGGCCCTGGAGGCCCACACCGGAGTGGACATCATCGTTGATGATACCCCCGGCATCGTAACGTTGTCATGCTTCGACCCGGTTCGCCGGGAGATCGCGAAGCTGGCCCTGACCCAGCTGGTCAAAGACGGGAGGATTCAACCCGCGCGCATTGAAGAAAGCGTCAACCGCGCAACGAGGGACATCGAAGAAACGATGTGGCGCGCCGGCGAAGAGGCGACCTTCGAAGTGGGCGTCAGCGGCCTCGACCCCGAATTGATCCGCTTGCTGGGGCGGTTGAAGTACCGCTACAGCTACGGAGAAAACGTGTTGACCCACTCCATTGAAGTTGGCCTGCTGGCAGGTATGCTGGCTTCGGAAGTTGGCGCCAACGTCCAGATCGCCCGCACCGGCGGTCTGCTGCACGACATCGGCAAGGCCTTGACCCACGAAATACCGGGTCCCCATGCCGAAATCGGCTACGACCTGACCACCCGGAACGGTGTCGGAATGCAGGTGTGCCACTGCGTCTTGGAGCATCACGACGACGACCACTCCAGCATCGAATCGTTCTTGGTGGCCGCCGCCGATGGAATCAGCGCCGCCCGCCCCGGCGCCCGCAAGGAGTCCATCGAGCAGTACACCCGCCGTTTACGGGAACTGGAGGACACCGCCAACAGCTTCGAGGGCGTACAGCGTTCATTCGCCATCCAGGCCGGTCGCGAGGTGCGAGTCATGGTCAGCCCCGAGGATGTGGACGACGTGGCTTGCGCATCGCTGGCCCGCGACATTGCCGGCAAGGTCTCACGGGACTTGCAATTCCCTGGCCAGATCAAAGTAACAGTAATACGAGAAACCCGTGAGGAAAGCATAGCTCGCTAATCCGCGAACCTCACGGCCACACCGACTCGCCATCGACGCGAAAATCACGGTTTTCCCTCGCGGCGGTCAACCGAAACCAGCGGGGCGGATTGATATTTGCCCCGGCGTCGGTGACTCCATGCGCATCCTGATGATCGGAGACATAATTGGGAAGCCAGGGCGCAGGACCTTGGCTCGGCTTTTGCCCGCGTTGCGCTCCGAGCTGAACATTGACCTGGTTACCGCCAACGCGGAGAACACCGCGGGCGGATTCGGCCTGACCCTTGACACCGCCCGCAACCTGCTGGACGCCGGCGTCGACGTGATGACGTCTGGCAATCACATTTGGGACAAGAAAGACATTCTGCCTCACATGGATGAGCTGCCTCTCCTGCGACCCGCCAATTACTACGGCGCGCCCGGCCGGGGCTGGCTGATGCACGGCGACGTCATGGTGCTGAATCTGCAGGGCCGTGTCTTCATGCCACCGATAGACTGCCCTTTCCGGGAAGCGGATCGCCGGCTGGCCGAAGCGGAAACCGAACTCGGGCAATCGCCGCGGGTTACGGTGGTTGATTTTCACGCCGAGGCCACTTCCGAAAAGCAGGGGTTGGGTTGGTACCTGGATGGTCGCGTCAGCGCCGTGGTTGGCACCCATACGCATGTGGCAACTGCGGACACCCGCATCTTGCCGGGCGGCACTGCCTACGTGAGCGACCTTGGCATGACGGGTCCGCTGGATTCTGTTATTGGTACAGACATCGCCCCGGTATTGGAGCGATTTCGCACCGGGCTGCCTCAGCGCTTCACTCCGGCAGAAGGCCCCTGCGCGCTCAACTCCGTCCTGATCGAAATCGATCCCGACAATGGTTGCGCCACCGAAATCGCGCGCGTCGATCGCATCGTCGATTGAATGCAACGTTCGGCCGCTCAACAATCATTCGGCATTACACTATCCCGGCCATCGCCCATGTAACAGTCGCGTCTCTCCGGCGTGGCGGCGATAGCGGGATAGCGGCAAACGTCAATTTAGATGGACTCCCAAATTGCACTAAACAACGCCTGATCCTCGGAGCGCCGATGTCCATAACCGTTGACCTTCACCTTCATACCACTGCCTCTGACGGCCGATTGACACCCACCGAGCTGGTGGAACTCGTCGCCGCCAAGGGCCTACGCACCATCGCCGTGAGCGACCACGACACCACCGCGGGCTTGGCCGAGGCCAAACGCGCTGTTGACAAGATTCCGGGCATGCGCCTGATCCCCGGCATCGAACTCAGCTGCGACGTGCCGGGCGGTGAAGTCCACATGCTGGGCTACTTCATGGACACCAGCGACGCCGGGTTTCAGGAGACACTGGCCGCATTCCGGGAAGGCCGCCTGGCCCGCGGAGAGGGCATGGTGCGCAAACTGGCTGAGCACGGATTGTACATCGATTGGGAGCGGGTGCTGGAAATCGCCGGCGATGCCTCCGTCGGGCGGCCGCATATCGCCATGGCTTTGGTCGAGGCCGGCTACTTCGCCGAGCCGGGCGAAGCGTTTCACGAATACCTGGGACGCAATGGCAAAGCCTATGTGGAGCGTTCCAAGTTGACGCCTGTCGACGCGGTGAAGATGCTCAACGACATCGGCGGCGTCGCCGCGTTCGCGCATCCCTGGTTTGAACGTCGCGGCGGCGAGCCCGAGCCTGAGCAATCTCTGATTGAAACTGTGGAGGAATTGAAAGCTGCCGGGCTGCACGGGATGGAAGTTCACTACGCCATGTACGACGAAGCCACCGTCGATTGGCTGGCTGACCTGGCCCGCGCCTACGACCTTATACCTTGCGGTGGCAGCGACTACCATCACAGCGGCAATGCGCGCGAACCACTGCCGGGAGTGAACGGCCCTCCGATGGAGTCTGTAGAACGCCTCGAAGAGGCCTCCCGCAAACTGGCCGCGGTTGCCGGGTAGCTTCCTGCCCAAACGCCCTTGCAACCGGGGCGTCGCGCCGAAACCGAAAATTCGCGGTTTTGCTCGCCCGGACAGCTAACTGACCTATGCTCGACCAAACGCTGCCGATTGTCGTATGCCTCTGGGCAGTCGCCTATTTGATCGGAGCCACGCCGGTTTCGTATCTGTTGGGCAGGTATGTGGGAGGCGTTGACCTTCGCCGCCGCGGCAGCGGCAACGTCGGAGGCAGCAATCTGGCGAGCCAATTGGGGCGGCGCTGGATGCCGGTGATCATCGCGGTTGATTTTGCGAGGGGCGCCGGCCCAGCGACTGTTGGGTGGTGGTTGGTCGGCTTGGGCGATTGGCCCTGGTTGCTGGCGATCACTCCGCTTTTCACACTGGCAGGTAACGCTTGGTCTCCCTTCCTTAGGTTCGCCGGCGGCCGCAGCGTAGGTGTTTGGGCTGGTGGCATCCTGGGGTTCTCGCCCACACTGATGCTGGTAGCCGTGGCCGCTTACCTCTTGACATGGATGGTTTCGCGTCGGTCTCCGGAATCTTTGTTGGTGATCATGGCCCTGTTGCCGCCGGTGTGCCTAGCTTGGCCCGACGGTTTGATGGTTGGGATTTCGCCCAGCCAGCTCGCCGCCTATGCTGCCATTGGGTCTGCGCTGATCCTCGCCAAGCGGGTTGCCTCCAATGGTGGTCCTTGGCCAGCGGGATGTTCGCGCGGGTCCGTCCTGTTGAATCGCCTGTTCCGGGACCGGGACATTGCTGATCGGCAGCAGTGGTTATCCCGTGTCAGCGATAGGGCTCCCGAATTCTGATGGCTGAACCGAGAAACGAAACCGGCTCCATTGGCTGCCATTGGCATCCCACGGTGCAGACCAGGCTATCCTGTAGCCAGTGTCAACGTCCCATCTGCACCGATTGCCTGGTTCAGGTCCCGGTGGGTATCAGGTGTCGTGAGTGTGGACGCGCCCAACCGCTGCCGACGTTTGACGTTCGTCCGGCCAGTTACGCCAGAGCCACCATAACCGCCGCGATAATCGCAATTGCTGGGGTTGTGTTGACGATTTTGGTGGCTCAACTGATCGGGGGCTTGGCCTTCGTGGTGATGCCTCTCGCCATAGGCTACGCCACTGGCGAAATCGTCAGCAGGGTGGTCAACCTGAAACGCAGTCGCGGCCTGATGTACATAACAGGAGGGACCGTGGCGCTGGCGGTGATTGTATCGCTGTTCCTGTTGGACTTCAGGTTGTTGGAACTATGGGGCGTTCTGGCAACCGTGGGTGGAGTCATGGTGGCCATCGCCCGCGTGCGGCTCTGACCGAATACGCGGCTCTGTTCCCACAGCAACGCGCTCCCCAAGTTCGGCTGGTGGCGTTGGGTTTGATTTACGGCGTGGTGTCCCTTTCAATTGCCACCCACAGGCGATTGACCGTATCGCTGGTTACGCCGCTACCGAAACCGCGCCGCCGCAGGTAGTCCCACATTTTTCGGCGGAACTCGGCGTAAGGCATGTTGCCTCTCTTCAGCCACAACTGGGCTCGCCGCTCGCCGGCTCGGTACGCGCCGCTCTCTTCGTCCAAGCCTTCAAGGGTGTCGTCGATGATGCTGTCGGCTACGCCCTTGGCCTGCAATTCCCGGCGCAAGGCGAACGCGCCCCGCGGTTTGCGTCTTTCCCTGTTGTCTCGCCAGCGGCGCGCGAAATCAACGTCATCCAAATAGCCGTAGCGTTTGAGCGCGGCGATGACGCGCTCGACGACGGGTTGGGAATGCCTGCTCCCGACCCGTCGTCGCACTTCGGTTATCGACCGCTGCCTGAAGCTGACGAAACGCAGGGCGGTTTGCAACGCCTGGGAATATTCGTCAGATTCCTGCATCAGTTGAGGCTGGCCCGGCTGGGGTCGGCGACATATTCTTGGTCGTCATTGGCGGCGGTCAACCCGTATCCGTTGGAGGCGATGGCCGCGTCGGTTCCGTCGGGTTCTTCTTCTCCGCGTATCAGGGACTCAATGGCCCCGGCTATATCGGGATTGTCCGCAAGGAAGTTTTTGGAATTCTCACGGCCTTGGCCGAGGCGGGTTTCACCGTAGGAGTAGAAGGACCCCGACTTCTTGACGAACCCTTGGTTCACGCCGATGTCCAGGAGGTCGCCCATCTTGCTGATGCCCTGGTTGAACATGATGTCGAACTCAGCCACCCGGAAGGGGGCGGCCACTTTGTTCTTGACGATTCTGGCCCTGACCCGGTTTCCGATGATCTCCGAACCCTGTTTCAAAGATTCGGTTCTGCGCAGGTCGATTCGCACCGAACTGTAGAATTTCAGGGCGCGGCCACCGGGGGTGACTTCAGGGCTGCCGTAGGAAATGCCGATCTTTTCTCTGATCTGGTTGATGAACACCACGGCCGTGCGCGACCGGTTGATGGCGGCGGTCAGCTTCCGCAGGGCTTGGGACATCAACCTCGCTTGCATGCCGACGTGCACGTCTCCCATTTCACCCTCGATTTCGGCCTGGGGGACTAGCGCCGCCACGCTATCCACCACGACGGAATCCACCGCGCCGCTGCTGACCAGCTTTTCGGTGATGTCCAAGGCCTGCTCTGCCGAGTCGGGCTGGGAAATCAGCAGATTATCCAGGTCCAGACCGCAGTTGGCCGCGTACTGTGGATCCAGGGCGTGTTCGGCGTCGATGTACGCAGCCAATCCGCCCTGTTTTTGAGTTTCGGTCATTATGTGGATTGCCAGGGTGGATTTGCCAGCCGATTCGCCGCCGTAGATTTCGGTCACTCGGCCGCGCGGCAGGCCACCGACTCCCAACGCCAGGTCCAGTGACAGCGACCCCGTGGGTATGACGTTGGTGATCAGGTGAGACACCTGGTCATCACCCCTCATCACGGCGCCCTTGCCGTGGTCCTTCTCAATGCGGCCCAGGGCCATTTCCAGGGCTGCCAGTTTGTCTTTGTTCAGATTCAGGGTTTCCGGGTTGATTGCCATTTCGATCCTCACGTGGGGCTGTAGTTAGATTGGCCAAATGATAGCACAGGCGTTCCGAAAATGCAACCGTTTTTTGACCGTAATGGATCATGCGGCCAATCGGGGTCAGAACGTGCTTGAACTACAGGCCCATGGGGCCGCCGATCTGGGACTCCGCAGATTAGGGGATGCTAGGAGGGCGCACGGCCCTCGCGTCAGAAGTCTCAAAAGCCTCCCTCGAATCCGATAGTTACGACACCATTTTCGACGATGATCGGGGTTATCCGTTCTCCTCCCGATAGCTCAAGCAAAGCCGGGATTTGGTCCGGCTGCTTGGAAACGTCAATTTCGGTGTAGGCGACCCGTTGCCGTCGGTAGTGCATCTTGGCTTGCGCCGAGAAGGGACAATCGGGGTGAGTGTAAAGGACAATTCCAGTCTGCTCTGCGGTTGTCAAATTATTCTCCTGAACCAGGCGCGGCCTCGCGCCGCCGGAAAGTTCCTAGATTGTACGTAGGCGCATCCCATAGCGCAACGTCGCAAAGCGCGCCTTCAGATTGGCACCGGTTGTTGTTCCAAGAGATCGCCGATCACCGATTCCTGGGTGCGCTCCCGCAGGCGCGCCATGCTTTTCAGGATGACGCGGTGGGCCAACGCCGGACGCGCCAAAGCCTTGATATCGTCTGGCGTTACAAAATCCTGCCCCCGGATTGCCGCCAGCGCTTGCGAGCAGCGGTAGAGGCCCAGCGTGGCCCTGGGGCTGGCGCCCAACTCCACGTCTGGATGGTGGCGGGTCGCCCTGACCAGCTGCACCACGTATGACCTGAGGTCTGGGCTGAAGTAGATGCGACGCACCATTTCCTGCATCCGCAACACATCCTGGGCAGATGCCACGGGCTTGAGCTCGGCCACCGGATTTGCGTCTTCGTACCGCTCTACCATTGCCGCTTCGTCGCTCTCCGATGGATAGCCCAAGCTCAACCTGAGCAGGAAGCGGTCGATTTGCGCTTCCGGCAAGGGGAACGTTCCCTCAAGTTCAATGGGATTCTGGGTTGCCAGCACCAGGAACGGAGCCGGCAATGGCACTGTATCCTGGTCAACCGTAACCTGTCGCTCCGCCATGGCCTCCAGCAAGGCCGATTGCGTGCGGGGAGTCGCTCGGTTGATCTCGTCGGCCAGCACCACTTGAGAAATGACGGGACCGGGCCGAAATTCAAACTTACCGCTCAACTGGTTGTAGAAATTGATCCCGGTGATGTCCGAGGGCATCAGGTCGGGAGTGAATTGAATCCGGCGGAAGTCGCAATCCAGCGAGTGCGCCAACGATCGCGCCAGGGTCGTCTTGCCAATGCCCGGCACGTCCTCGACCAGGACATGGCCGCCGCTGAATAGCGCCGCCAAAGTGAATTCGATCACGTCATCCTTGCCAACGATGGCTCGTTGGATGTTGTCGCGTATCGCCCTGGCGGTGGCCGCGATTTCTTGCGCTGCTTGAGGACTGGTCAAGGGAGTTTCCCATCTGTCGCCGGCGGGTGGCCGCCGGACAAAAACTCTTCAACTTCTCGGAGGTCTTTCATTGAATCTACGCTGCGCCAGAAATCCAACGTGCGCGCCGCTGACATCCGTCCGGCCGCCGCCAATTCTGGAAACGTCGTGGTTTCGTGGTCCCCTCGCGTTGGCAGCAGCTCACGGATTCCAGGATCAAGGACATAGATGCCGCCATTGATCGAGTAGGGCAGTGGCGCCTTTTCCCGAAACTGCCGCACGATTCCACCTTGATCCGAATCCACGATGCCATAGGGGCTGACCATCGGCGCCGTGAGGATGCTGACGGCGTGGCGAGGATTTTCGGCCTGCCGACGATGGTAATCCTCTATCAATGCCTTCATGTCGGCGTTGGTGATCACGTCTCCATTGGTGGCCATTACCGGTCCTTCGACTGCCCCAACCAGGGCGAGGCCTTTTTTCAACGCGCCGCCGCGGCCAAGTGGCATATCCTCCCGGCTGTAGTGGGCGTTGAATCCAAAATGCTTGCCATCGCCAAAGTATTCTTCCACCACCTGACCGAGGTATCCAATCAGAAACACCACGTCGGTAACGCCCGCGGCCGTGAGGCGATTCACGTGATGCCACAAGATTGGTTTGCCGCATACCGGCGCCATTGGTTTGGGAACCTGCTCAGTTAGGGGCCGCAACCGTTCCCCCTGGCCACCGGCGAGAATTAGAGCGAACATGTAGCTGGTATCCTAACGCCGGCATTTCGGCAGGTCAACAAAAGCGCCATCGCCCCAGGTTGAAGCGATGGCGATGCCCCGATTAGTTGCCCGCGCCGGGGTGGAGGTTCCGTTGCCGGCGCCTTCTCTACTGATAGGCCCTGGGCCTGAATTCCGACGAACAGTACCTGATGTTCTCCCAGAACCCGGCTGCTTCCCGTTCCACATTCACCGCCTGCAGGAATTCCCGGCTGGGATCGTCGTAGATGATGCAAGGCGCCCACAACGCGATGTCGGGGAATACGAACAATAGTCCAATCACCAGGGCCATGCACCCCATGAAGGGCAGCACTCCTATGTACACGTCCGTAATGGTGCTTTGTTTTAACGCCTCCTGGGCTGCCGCCGTCTGCTCCGCCATTTGTTGATCCACGTCCTGACGGACTCCGTGCAGGATGTACAGGTTGATCCCCTCCGGCGGGCTGATCAAAGCGGCCTCCACCAGGATCACCATGATGATGCCGAACCACACCAGGTCCACTCCCACCGCTTCGAGCGATGGCGTCAGGATCGGTATGGTGGTCACCAGCATGGCAAAGCTCTCCATGAAAGTGCCTAGCAGCAGGTAAAAGAAGACCAGGATGATTACGAACTGCAAAGCGTTCAGGTTCAGCCCGGTAATCCATTCCGATATGTCCTGTGAAATGCCCAACCGGGCGAAGGCGAAGCTCAGGGTGAACGCCGCCATCACGATCAACATGATCATCGATGACGTGCGAACCGTCGAGATTATGGCGTCCAAAAGCATCAGCCTGATGCCGCGCATGGAGTCGCCCCATTTGGCGTACGCCCCCTGGGGCTTCTTGTACAGTTCGTTGGCGATCGCGACTACCAGCGCGCCGACCACGCCCAGCGCCGCCGCCTCAGTGGGGGTCGCCCAGCCGGTATAGATGGAACCGAGCACCACAATAATGATGACCAGCACCGGAATGATGGCAACCAGTCCCACCAACGCTCCTTTCAACATTCTCAGCCATTCGCTGGTCGCTTCTCCGTAGGACAGAGTCGAACGTCCGCGGCGGTAGGCGGCGCGTTCCACGGGATTGCCGATGCCGGCTTCCGTCGTTTGTTCCCTCTCCAATTCGGCCAGTTGCTCGTCGGTGTAGCGTCGAACGCCGATCCCGTTGAACCAAGCGCGATACAAGCGCCGGACTTCTTCGTCCATCGGCGCCGTGCGCGGAAACAACACCGAGGTGACGACCATCATCAATATCATCGTGAACGCCAGCAGGAACCCGGGCAGAAAGCCCCCCATGTACAGCCGTCCAATCGACTCCTCCACCAGGACGCCGAAGATGATCAGTCCGATGCTGGGCGGGATCAGGATGCCCAGGGTGCCGCCGGCCGCCAGCGATCCGATCACCAGTCGTTCGCTGTAGCCGCGCTGGCGGAACGACGGCAGCGACACGCGACTGATAGTGGCGGAAGTGGCGACGCTGGAGCCCGAGCAGGCCGCGAAGACCGCGCAGGAGGCGATATTGGTGTGCAACAGGCCGCCCGGCAGGAACACCAGCCAGCGGGAAAGCGCGCCGTACATGCGCTCGCCCATCCCGGAGCGCAGCATCAACTCTCCCATCAGCAGGAACAGTGGAACCGCCACCAGGATGAAGTTGGTATTGCTCTCCCAAGCCTTGTTGCCGAGGATGTTCCACAACGGCGCATCGGAGAACGCCTGCATCATCACCAAGGAAAGCACCCCAAGGGCGCCGGCGACGTATAGGCCAATCAGGAAGAAGACTCCCATCATGCTGAACGCGGCGATGATTGCCATATGCTAGTCCCTCCGGGCGGATCCCATCACAGTATGAAGAATGCCTTGCCTGGTTGCTTTGGCGCATATGCCGCCCAACGCGGGTTGAGCGGAGCGCTGTGGGTGGGTTACACGCCGGACGCGGCTTCCTGCGCCACGTCGACGACCGGGGCCAAGTCAGCGACATCGCCTCCGGCGCTCTTGTGCCAGATTTCCAACAGGCCGCGCGCTATCATGCTCAACATCCACTGGAAGGACGTGAAGGCCAGCATGGTGAACCCGACGGCGACAATCATCTGGAACATCCACAATTCCGGCAGGAAGTCGCCGATCAGATAGGTGTTGGCCAACGCCGGCTCGCACATGCCCGCTGAGTTGGTACGGATACACCGGGACTCCGCCACTTCTTCCCAGGTTTTGATGGCGGTGATCAAGCCAAAAAATCCCACCGAGGCGAGGGCCAACCAGTCGGCAGCGGATCGCATGTAGGGATGGATGCGAGAGAACAGCGGCAACAAAACGTCAATTCGCACGTGGGAACCCGTTCGCAACGAGTAGGAAAACGCCCAAGTGCCAGCGAACGCCAGGATGTAACCGCCGACCAGCTCCTGATTGCCCAACACCGGGCCCCCGATCTTGCGCACAATCACCTGATACGTGATGTAGATTCCAAGCAGGAGCAAGAGCGAACCGCAGATGTACCCGAAGATGCGGTAAACAAAATCCAAACCGTTGTCAATCTTGTGGATGAATCGCGCAATGGGAACCGCGGGCGAGGTGTGCGTAGATTGAGTAGTCAACTGACGCCTCCGGTGGGGTAATCGTTGTCCAGCGCTCATTGCGCCGGCGTTTCACCGAATGTCGGTTCGTACAAAAGACGAAAAACATTTAATCCCGGTTGGGCGGGCGAATGCGGACTATATGGGGCGGACGGGGAAATGTCAACCAATCGGCGACGCGCGGCGGCCACGCCATCAATCGACAAGTCGGCGCTGAACCAACCAGGAAGATCTCCGTCAAAGCCGTGGTCTGGCGGTTGATCAAACGCAAATATTCAAACCAGGACAGTCCTTGCTCAGTCAAGGAGTTGACTTGAGACATTGCCTGGCGGTTTGGGCTGGGACGGAGGAGAACCGCCCCAGCCTCGTTAGGATTCGTCGATTCTCCGGCTATTCGATGGCTGAGGCCGTGCCGTCCGGGTTGATGCGAACCTTCACAATGGGAGCCACCACATCGTTGAAAATGATCGCCGCTTCGGATCCGGCGCCGCCTACGCGCTCAACCCAACCGGGCACAACGTTCTCGATTGCTGACTGCTTCTGCGCGGCCTGCATCTCGGGCGTGAAGGGAACCAACGCCATGCCCTCTTCCACATTCTGGGCGATGGCAGTGGGCGCGAAGTGCTCGAAGAGCAACTGGCGGTTCAGGTAGGCGTGGCGACCGCCTTCCTCCAGCACGATGTTCTGCAAGTCTTTGGGCATTGCGTTCCATCGATCCGCATTGACGGCGAACCAACTGTGGCCCACGGATACGATGGGTCCCACCAGATAGTTGGACACCTCATACCAGCGCAAGCCGTGGCCGCAGGATCCGCAGGAAATCGCGCCGTCGATGACCCCGCGCTCCAGCGCTGTGTACACGTCGGCGAAGGCGATGAATTGCGGGTCCGCGCCCATGCCGGCCAGCAGGTCGCTGAGCACCGTGCTGTGGCTGCGGACTTTGAGGCCCTCCAAGTCTGCCAGTCCCTCAACCTGCGGCTTGGCGAATATGTAATTGTGCGCTGTCATCATGTAGGCGATTTGAACGCCGCCATTCTCCAGCGTAACCTCCGCCATCTTGGGTTGGATGGCGTCAATCACGTCAAGCTGATCTTGTTGGGTGGCGAATAGTCCCCACAGGTTGCTCATGTCCATGATCGGGAAGTCGCCGCCAACGTAACCGGAGTAGATCTGCGCCGAGTCCAGCGTGCCGTCTTCGATTAGTCGTAGCGAGTCCGGGCCGCCGATGCCCAGTTCGGGGAAGGATGAAATCTCGAACACCACCTGCCCGTTGGTCCGTCGCTTGACGCGTTCGACGAACCCGATGTCTTCGGTTTCCGCGTAGTTGCCGATGGCCAGACCGCAGTCAACCAGGGTACGGTTGATGCAGGCCATTTGGAACTCAAAGCTTTCGCCCGAAGATGTCAGGGGCGTCAGGTTGAAGTTGATGTTTTCCTCCACGCCGCAGGACCATCCCGATGGGCTGCCGCCGCCGTGGGAGTCGGGAACCGAAGCCGCGGTTTCGCCGTCGCATTGCGTCGAGGCGATGGCCTCCATTCCGCCGTTGGGGGATTCCTGGATGTCGATGCAGACTTCGCCGACGCTGCGCGCGTCGCCGCATTCCAATCCGCCCACTGACACGGCGGCGACCTCCGACGCGGTGCCGTCGGGATTGATGCGCACGCCCACGATGGGGCCGACCTTTTCGTTGAAGATGCTGACACCCTCAGAGTCTGGTCCGCCGGCTCGTCCAACCCAGTTGGGGATGATGGTGTTCAGGGCCGTGGCGCGCATCTGGGTCTTCACGTCGTCGGGGAAGTCGTGGTACTCCATGCCCTCGGCGACGTTCAAGTTGATGCCGTCTGGATCCCATTCTGCTGCCAAAAGGCGCAGGTTCTCCGCCTCAAATTCCTTGCCAATGTCTTTCAGAATCTGCTGGTTGGCCTCGGTGAGCTCCTGCCACTTTCCGCCGTTAACCGTCACGTAGGTAACGCCGATGGAGCCGACGATTGGCCCGTAAAGGTATTCGGTAACCTCATACCAGCGTTGTCCGTAGCCGGGTGTGCCGCCGGTGATGCCAGCGTCCAAGACGCCACGCTCGAGCGCGGTGTACACGTCGGCGAAGGCCACGAACTGACCTTCGGCGCCCAGGCCAGCCAAAAGGTCGCCCAAGATGGCGCTGTGCTGGCGGATGTTCTTGCCTTCGTATGAATCCAGGTCCGGCAACGGGTCCCGGCTGAAGACGTACTGGTTGGGATAGTAGGCCCGAAAGACGGGCTCACCGCCGGTGGCGTCGCGGAGGATGCGGATCATGTCATCCTCAATCGCGTCGGTCAGGGCTAGGTGAGCTTCGTTGCTGGGCGACAGTCCCCAGAGGTTGCCCACATCGATGATGGGCAGGTCGCCTCCGACGTAACCCGAGTAGATTTCCGCGAATTCCAGGGTTTGGTCGTTGACCAGGCGGATGGTATCCGGGCCACCCAATCCCAGTTCGGGGTAGGACGAAATCTCAATCGTGACTGTGCCGCCCGTGCGTTCGGCTACGCGAGGGGCGTAGAAACTGTCGATCAGTTCGCAAGGCCGCAAGGTGCGGTTGATGCAAACCACCTGCAGTGTGATGGGTTCTTGCGTTTCTGAGCTGGTTCCATCTCCTGTGGCGGAGGCCGTGGGTTCGGCGCCGCCGGACTGATCTTGGGTAACCGGGGCAGCTGTGGCGGCGCTCGGCGCTTCAGCAGCCGGTTCGCCGCCGCAAGCGGCCGCGCCCACCACCAGCAAGGCGATGGCGGCCACCGCCAAGACCATGCGCCAAGGCCGGGCGCTGAGTCCCGCGGAATGCAAAGTCTTCACATCAAACATGGACCCTCCTACTGAGATGAATGTCTTTCCGGATGAATGTTTTTCCCACGGGTCGGCGCTGGGGTTCTCCAAGCCTTCCGCAGCGGGGCAATTTGACTGGCGCCATACGCTATCAGCCGCCCCGCGCAGTGTCAACGATTTCCAGTCACCGAATGGTGATACAGGCGCCGCAATATGCCTGGGATCGCTGGCGTTGCCGTATGATTTCGTTGACGGGGCTTTGGTCTCCGAAATCTGTCAGCACGCGGCGCATTTCCTTGATGTGTGTGCCAGGATATCTATTGTTTCCGTTATTGACAGAGGCGCCAGAGACACCGCGATTTCCTTCCGCTGAGAATTGGCGCTGGCGCAGAATCAAACGGTGGCTAGTTGTGCGCGCCGAGATTGCGCCGATTATTTTCGCGACGGTGGCGTGGGTCTGTCGCGGCGCCGGAGCCCATTGCCGCGGAGGGGCAAGCTAACGCGGTTGCGCCAAGCCCACGAGAACGCGTTTTCCTTCAATACTGCGCGCCCTATGTTATAATTCGAAATCGTTGGTCGGTAGTTGGCGCGCCCGGCTGCCCCCGGATCGCTGAAATGCTGGCCGTTTTCATTACCGTAGGAGGATTACCGCGTTGACTAGTCTCAATGATCGTATGGCAGCTGGCCGAGAGATGCGGAGCGCGATGTCCGGAGGGGACACGTCCCACTTCGCGCTTCCCGGCGTTGACCAGTTGGCCCCCGACCTCAAGCGCATCATCGACGAAGCTCTCTTCGGAACCATATGGACGCGGCCGGGATTGGACCTGAAGCACCGCTGTATCGCGACCATCTCCGCATTGATGACCCAAGGGGAGCTCAACCTCCTGCGCCGGCATATAGTGCGGGCGCTCAACGTCGGTTTGACCCCCAACCAGGTCGTGGAGATCTTTTTGCAGTCCACGTTCTATATCGGTGTTCCCGCCGTCGAGTCTGGCCTGCGTCTGACCAAGGACATCTTTGAAGAACTCGGTATCGAATACCAGCCGGCCCTGGAGTACGATCCGAACCTGCACGCAGATGAACTGCTCGCCCTGGGCCAGGAAATGCACCGACGACACATGGGCTCCATCACCGAAACCGGCATGGACTCCGATAGTCCAGAAGCCCAGCTCGAACGCATCATCGACGAGTACAACTGGGGCGCCATCTACAGCCGTTCTCTACTGAACGACAAGGAAAGAGCCATCGTCTCGCTGGCGGCCCTAACCACCATGGGCGTCTATGACGCCCAGATGCGGCGGCGAATCCGCGGCGCGGTGGGGGTTGGCATGACGCCGGATGAGATCATGGAAATCTTCATACACCTGTCCATGTACGGGGGCTACATGAACGCCCGAACCGCCATGCGAATCGCCCGGTCCGTTTTCAATGAGCTGGGAATCGGTTGAGCGCGGTGAATTGAGCGACCCCGGCAATTCGAGCTACGCCGTAAGCCCGCTCCCATGACTTAGGCGGCGGCAGGCTCGGTGGGCAAAAGCAAGGCTGGCGCACCCCATGAAACTGCGACTCGACGACGGCTGCGAGCTGTTCTACACCATCGACGACTTCACGGATCCGTGGACTCAGCCGGAAACGGTCGTCATGCAACACGGCATGGCGAAGAACCACAAGATGTGGTTCGGTTGGGTTCCCATCATTGCCCGCCATTACCGAGTGATTCGACTGGACATGCGGGGCATGGGCCAATCATCCGTGCCGGAACCCGGTTATCCCTGGTCAGTGGACAACTTCGCCTTGGACCTGGCCCAGTTCGTGGACAAGCTGGCGTTAGACCGGTTCCATCTGATCGGCGAAACGGTTGGCGGCAGCATTGCCATGCGCTACGCCACCATGCGGCAAGAACGACTCTTGTCCCTCACTGCGTGCACCTCCCCAACCTCCTTCAACGACGCTCACCACGCTCAATCCGCCGTCCAGATTGAGGAAGATGGAATCGGCGCTTGGGTGGAGAGCAGTATAGGTCGCCGGTTGGACCCACAGATAGTCGATCCGGCCTACACCCGCTGGTATGCCGAGCAGATGAAAGCTACGGCGCCCCACGTGGTCGCCGGGTTCCAGGCCCAGGCATCGGGCGACCTGCGACCGCTGCTTCGGGACGTGCAAACGCCGACGCTGATCATAGCGGCAGCCGCGCTGAGGGAGGAAGTGCTGGGGGATTTCCGCGCCGCCGCCGACGTGTTTCCCAACGGGCGCGCCGTGGTGTTTCCCGGCGTATCCGGGTTCGTCCAACACATCCTGCCGGTTCCATGCGCGCGGGTATGGCTGGACTTTGTCCGCAGCCTTGGCTAGGCGCCTTTTGATCTATGGCGGACCGCGCCAGAACCGGATCCGAGCAGGCTGGCGGTGAGGAACCGTCAAGTCGGCAGGGGAGCTTCAGGGGACTGCTTGGCGCCGCCCTGCGCCGTCTGGCCCCTGACCACCGGGGCGTCCTGCATCGGCTGGCATACCGGGGCGAGGTTCAATTGGTGCCCCGCTGGATCAGCCGCAAGTACCATTTGCCGCTCTTTGTGGCCGTTTACAACGTCCGGTTCTTCCGCCTAAAGGGCAGGTTCTTGTGGCAGGCCATGTTGGCCGCCCTGGTGATGCTCGGCGTACTCCTCTTGGTGGACTCGATCGCGGACGCCATATTGGCGGCAGGACTGGGGTCCAGCGCCGTTATCGTCTTCGTGCACCCAAATTCCAGCAACGCAGCCCTGCGCCACGTGATTGGTGGCCATCTGTTGGGTTTGGCCGCTGGCGCGTTGACGTCGTTCGTAATGTTCCACACGGGATGGTTTCAGGTAGCTGATGGAAGCCACCACTGGTTTGTCGACGTCGCCGCCGCGCTGACTCTCGGAGTGGTGATTCTGCTGATGTCAGCCACCGATACTGAGCACCCGCCGGCCGCGGCCACCGGGCTCGGTTTCGCCCTCCAGAGCCTGGAATACTCGGTGGTGTTGCTTTTCTTTGTCGCCGTGCTGCTGCTCGCCGCCGGCAAAGTGATCTTCCGTCGCGCCCTGCGCGATCTTGAATGACCCAGAGGAGTCGCGTAATGCCTGATTCACTGTCGCGCCAACTGGCCCGATGGATCGTAAATCTGAACCCTGATGACCTGCCGCCGACCGTCATCGACAAGATGCAGACCTCGCTGCTTCATGCCACCGTGGTGGCGATCATCGGCGCCGCCACCCACCATGGCCAAGCGGCTGTGGACCTGGCCCTCAGCGAAGAGTCCTCCGATGGCGGCGCGACGATATTGGTCAACGGCGGCCGAGCCACACGATGTGGAGCCGCGTTCGCCAACAGCAAGTTGATGCATGCCACCAACCAGGCCGATTCCTATCGAATGCTCACTCACCCGGGGCCGTGCGTGATCCCGGCGGCGTTGGCATCCGCTCAGCTGGGTGGATCCAACGGCCGGGAACTGATCACGGCCATGGCGGCCGGCTACGAGGCGGAGGCGCGCATCGCCGGAGATTTCATCGCGTCCATTCAAGCCAGAGGATTCCGCTCCAGCCCGATCTTCGGAACCCTCGGGGCAGCGGTCGCCACCGGCAAATTGCTGGGCCTGACCGAAGATCAGATGGTCAACGCCATCGCCCTGGCGTCCACGTTCACCGCCGGAACCAACGAAGGACCCCGGTCGGGCGGTCGTGAGATGATGTTCCACGAACCGCAATCCACGCGCAGTGGGATCATGGCGGCCCTCTTGGCTCGTGAAGATTTCCGCGGCTCCGAGGAAGCGCTGGAAGGCCCGGCCGGCTTCTACAACGCCTTCGCGGGCAACAATCGCGGGGAACTGTCCTACGTCTTCATGGGGCCCCACCAGGTGTCCTTTGATCCTGTAACCGAAGGGTTGGGCGGCCGTTGGGAGCTGCTGCACACCGTCATCAAGATGTACCCGACCGCCGGCTACAACTGCCCGGTCATAGACCTCATGTCCGACATGCGCGCCGCCCATGATTTCAATCTCGATGACATCGAGAAAATCAGGGTGGACATGAACTGGTTGGAAACTCTGTATCCCTCGCCAGCGTTTCCCAATCCGTCCCGCGGGCAGGCTCTGGTGGGCAGCACGCATTATTTTGTGGCTTACGTGACCGTCAACGGATCGTACCCTCCCCTCCGGACTCGCATCGACCCGGGCGATGACGACCAGGCCGCCACCGCCGAGAACCACGACGCGGTGTTGCGCTTGATGCGAAAGGTAGAGACGGTGGGTCACCAGGACCGGCGGGCTTTTGCCCCGCGCATAACCGTCGACATGGTGGGTGGCACGACCTACCAGGGCGAGTACCAGGGCGAAGAGCTGGAATGGGGGTTTTACGAAGAAGTCAGGCGGCTGCTACCGTTGTTCCCGGAGATCCAGTGGCCGCTGGCCAAGCTGGAAGGCGTTGTGGACGCCGTCAGGCGCGTTTGGGATGCCCCGGACGTGGGCGACCTGGTTGCGGCGGCGACCCCATAGCCAGACCCGGCGCCGAATTTTGGCCACCAAGGACCACGACCACTAGTCTAAGAGGTGAAAACATGCTGCCAGGATTGGAGGGCAAAGCCGCATTGGTAACCGGTGGGAGCAAGGGCATCGGCAAAGCGATCGCTTACGCCCTGGCCAGGGAGGGTTGCGCCGTCGCCATTTGCGCGCGCGGCGAAGCAGACCTGCGCGCCGCGGCAGCGGAGATCGCCGATGCCACCGGCGCCAACGTCGTACCGATACGGGCCGACATGACGGTTCCCGAGGACATAATCAACTTGGTCAGAGAGACCGTGAGCGGCTTGGGAAAACTGGACATCCTGATCAATAACGCGGTGAACAGTACCAGCGACCGCGCCAGCACGATCCCCGATGACGTGATTCTGAACCACATCACGACAAAAGTGATGGGTTACATCCGCTGCGCCAGAGAATCCGTTCCGCACATGGTAGCGGCCGGCGGTGGGCGCATCATCAACATAGGCGGAATGGCAGCCCGGAACTCCAGTCCGACCAACCCGGGTTCTGGAGTCACCAATTCCGCCATGTCCAACTACTCCAAGGCGTTGTCCGACGATGTGGCCTCCGACGGGATCTTGGTCAATTGCATCCATCCCGGGAGCACCCGTACCGAGCGCTACATGGGTTTGGTCGAAGAGCGCGCCGAACGCAACAATATGACGCCCGCAGACGAATTGGCCCACTCCGTGGCGGCAATTCCCATCGGCAGGATGATCGAACCTGAAGACATCGCCAACTTGGCCGCGTTCCTTTGTTCTGACCTGGCCTCGGCCATCACCGGTCAGACCATCGCAGTGGATGGCGGCGGAAGCCGGGGAGTCCATTTCTGAGGCTTGGGCCGATGGCTTCCAACCGCCCACTGCGACCAGTCTAGCTGAGGTCGATCTCTTTCAACGCTTCCGCAAAATTGGGATCCAAAACGTAAGCGTCGTTCACCTTGTCGTACGTCAGCGGCCGAGGCAGGTTCACGTCCCCTCGGCGTCTCTTGAGCCGGTTCAGGCTGTGGCCCTGGCTAGACAGGGAACCGGACAATTCCCTCTGGGACAGCTGCAAGGTGTGCATCAACTGGGCGCGCTTCTGGGTGTAGTTGGGCGACCGAGAAACCCGGATCATGGCTTCCCTTGCCGTATCTGACAGGTTGCGCCAGAAGGTGTAGACGTAGCTGGTGTTCCAAACCTGATCACGAGGTTGGGCCTCGACCTCGGGCGCCGGTTCAGGTTGGGCCTGGTCGTCGGCGGATTCGGGCGGTTCGTGCGCAATGTTCGGCGCTGCGGTGGCGGCAGGGTTGGCCTGCTGGGTCGCCGGCGTCCGTCCGGCCATGCCCTGTAGGGTGGCAATTATTTCATCAATTCCACCCTCTATGGTAACGGTAACTTTCGTCAAAATATCTCTCCCACTGCGGTATGTCTTTGGATGGAGGAGGCCAGCGGTATTACGCGCCCCTGCTTCGCAGAACATTACCTTACCACACCATCACGCTCTCAGCGTCCCAAAGCTGTCACTATCGCGGATTCCAGAATCCCGGGCGGCGCGTACTGTTCAAATCTGGCCTCAATGATCCCGTCCCTGCTCACCACGAAAGTCCAGGGTTCCGACACCAACCCCCATTCCGCCACCGCTGGAACTAATTCACGGGACGGGTTGGCAGGTTCAATGAGATGAGGGTTCTGGTAAACCTCCACGTGCACGAAATTGGCCCGTCCCTGGTATTTCCGGGCCAGCGTCGATAAATCTGACACCTGCGGCCCGCACGTCGCCGACACGCAAAACGCTGGCGTCGCGAAGGTGATCACCGCCGGCTTCCCGTCCGCCACCGCTTCCGCAACGGACAATTGGTACAGCGCTGGGTCCGGTTCAGGGCTGCTGCTGATCGAACGTAGGTCATCGACTTTGGTCGCGGTGGGCGTGTTCGAACGCGGCGCCGGGTCCCCAATGGCCGGCGCTTTGTGCTCGGCCGCCACCGACACCACCGATCCGATGGTCAACATCTCTCCCCCCGGCCGGCGGAAAGTAGCGTGCAGTTCCCAGATGCCGGGCGCCTCGTCCGTGGCGGCGCCGGCTTGGTCAAACGACACTTCCGCGACAAAAACCCCGCGCCGACCTTCCGGTGGCCATTCCAGGAATTCGGCAGTGGCGCGGCGCCGCACCTGTCCGGTGTCGGCGCCCGGTTCGTAGTACACGGCTCGCAGTTCCACAGAGTCGGGCCGCACCGGCATGTAGTCCCGGTCCACTAACCCGAAGGACACCCGGTTTTTCCCCACTGCCAGATCACTATTGGACACCACCAGGCTGACCGGCGGCCCTCCTGGCGGTTCCGCCAGTGGGTCGGTTGGCCCGGCCGTCGCGCCGCACGCCAACGCGGCCAGCATGACCGCTGTGGTCAGCAGCTTCGTCGCGGCCGGGATGAATTCCCCCGGTCTGGATTTGAACCAATCGGACATTGTGCGCTTTCGGCGGCGCTCCTATACAATAGGTGTCGGCGCCAGGTTCCATTGGGCGACACCAGCGCTGCGAAATACCATCATACACTCCCCGCCCCCCATTCCACGAGGCCAACATGCAATTCGGTTCCTTTGTTTTCCCCGTGAGCCACGACCCGCAGCGCGATTCGCAGGTCATCGACTCCACCCTTGATGAGATGATCCTGGCTGAAGAGATTGGAATGCACTCGGTGTGGCTGACCGAGCACCACTTCGATGGAGCGGCCGCCCACGCCGACCCACTCGTACTGGGCGCCGCGCTGGCGGCCCGCACCCGTCGCGTGAAGATTGGCTTCGCCGTCGTCGAATTGGCGTTCCATCATCCGGTGCGCTTGGCGATCCAGACCTCTCTCCTGGACAACCTCAGCCACGGCCGGCTGATAGTGGGAACCGGGCGCGGCTCTGCCTACAACCACTACGAATACCTCGGATTTGGCATCACAATGGAGGATGGAGTCGCGCGCTTGGCCGAAGCGGAACAGCTGTTGGTCGAGGCGTGGACTGGAGAACCGCTGCTCCACAGCGGGGAATTCTGGGACGTGAAGTTCCCCCAACTCCGTCCCCGGCCGTACCAGAAGCCGCATCCGCCTCTGATCCGCGCCTGCATCAGTGAAGCTTCTACCATTGCCATGGCCCAGATCGGCCGCCCGGTCATGTTCGGAGTACAGACGCTGGATACTCTGCGTCAACGCTTTGAGCGTTACGAGACGACCATGCTCGATTCCGGTTTTTCCGAATCCGAGACTGAGACTGCCCTAGATCAATGTTGGGCTTCCCGGGACTTGTTCGTCTCAGAAAGCTACGACGAAGCGTTGGAAATCGCGGCGGAGGGATTCGAACGCGAGCGTACCCACTTCCGGCGCGCCCGCGAGGATTACAACCCCGGCGGATTCCCGCCACCTGATCCCAATCG
This sequence comes from Dehalococcoidia bacterium, assembly GCA_965221295.1. Lineage (GTDB taxonomy): Bacteria > Chloroflexota > Dehalococcoidia > Lucifugimonadales > UBA3495 > Bin87. The sequence goes on from OZ244879.1 coordinate 1,455,295, forward strand.
GCCGGCGCCCGCGGGCGAGGTTCTGGAACACGCCTTCATTATCGGCAACCCGTCCCAGGTGGCGGATGAGGTGGCGGCAATGCGCGATGTTGGCGTGCGCAACCTGATGCTCAAGCTCAACGTCGGCGAGATGGACACCCATAACGTCCAGAAATCCATGAGGCTATTTGGCGAGAAGGTGATGCCAAAGTTCGCCAACGATTAGCCGGACGCTCCAGGCTGGCAACGATCACGAGGGGTTTCGTGGCTGATGCATCCCGCATCCGATAAAGCCACTCGAACCCCTCGTTTGCCGTAGCGATGCGCTCCGTTTCAGTCGTAGCCACCGGAGCGCGGCCATCACGTTGTTCGCAACCGATTGCCTTCGGCCCGGCCGGCGGACGCCGCATCGCTCAGCGCGAGATCTTGGCCCCAACCCATGCCGTCGCCGCGGGAAACAGAAACCTTGTTGAGAACGGGAAGCGTCGGCTTGGCCGTCGATAGTCCCCGAGTTCAGGGGCCCGGGACGTCTCCGTCGCGCCTTCACGGTCGTCCGGTTTGTCTGCCGCCGTATCCTCCGCGACGCTCGCGTCGAACCGAGCGGGTGACTTGAAGAGCCTAAAGGTTGCGCACCATGGCGTCCAGGCTATCCAGCGCTTTGCTGATGTTTTCCTGGCTGTTGGCGTATGACAGCCGAACATAACCTTCGCCGAATGCGCCAAACGCAGATCCCGACAGCAGGGCGACGCCGGCGTCTTGCATGGCTCGTTCCTCAAATTCGGCGCTGGTAAGGCCGGTGTCCTTGATGCTGGGGAAGGCGTAGAACGCCCCCTCGGGTTCGGGGCAATTGATCCCCGGAATTGACTGTAGGCCATCCGCGATCAGACGACGGCGACGGGCGAACTCCGCGGCCATTTCCTGCACCGCGTCCTGGGGCCCGTCCAGCGCGGCTACTCCCGCGATTTGGCTGAATGACGCGGCGCAGGAGACACTGTTGGTGGCCAGGCGGGAGATGTGGGGAGCCAACTCTTCAGGGACTATGCCGTAGCCCAGGCGCCAGCCCGTCATCGCGTAGCTCTTGGAGAAGCCGTCCAGGATGATGGTGCGGTTGGCCATGCCCGGCAGCGCCGCGATGCTGTGGTGTTCCCCAGAGTACAGTATGTCCTTGTAGATCTCGTCTGACATAACGTACATATCCGGATGGCTGCGCACGACGTCGGCGATGGTCTCCAGTTCGGCTCGCGTCAGGGCCGAGCCACATGGGTTTTCAGGCGAGTTGATGATCAGCAACCGAGTGCGCTCGTTGACCATTTCTGGCAGTCGGCTCAGGTCGGGATGGTATGCCTGCTCTTCCAGCAGTTGCATGGGCACTGGTGTCGCGCCAGTGAATTCGATCATCGACTCGTAGATGGGAAATCCCGGATTGGGGTAGATGACCTCCGCTCCGGGTTCACCAAGGGCGAGCAGCGCGTAGAACATGATCGGCTTGGCCCCAGGCGTCACGACAACCTGTTCCCAGTCGGTGTCGATTCCCCGCACTTCTCGGCTGTTGCGGGCCACCGCCTGTCGCAATTCGGGCAGACCTGGCGTGGGGCCGTAGTGGGTGTATCCGTCCTGCAACGCCTGCATTCCGGCCCGCACGATGTGTTCGGGGGTTTCAAAGTCAGGTTCCCCGATTTCCAGGTGGATGATCTCGCGGCCCTGAGCTTCCAGGGCGCGGGCTTTGGCGAGAACCTCGAAGGCAGATTCGGTTCCCAGGCGGCTCATGCGGGCGGCGACGGTCATGGTTCGGCAATCCTCGAATCATCAGCAAGGTGGGGCTTTGGGCCCGCCCGAAGGTTACCACTTTTTTGCCCACGCCGGCAGGCCACCCGCCAGATCGGTGGTGTTATGATTGTTGGGCGCTTTGGAAACATGGGCATTCCCGAAACATGGGCAGTCCCGGAACTAGGAGCCGCTTGCAAATGCCGGTAGTCCACAATCTTTCGCCCGACGAACTGCTGACGACCACCCGCGCTGTGCGCAAACGTCTCGACTTTGATCGTCCGGTACCCGATGAACTGATACGCGAATGCCTGGCCGTGGCGCAACAGGCTCCAACCGCGAGCAATCGCCAGAACTGGCATTTCATGGTGATCACCGACCCCGGCAAGCGGATGGCGTTGGCTGAACTGTACCGCAAGGGCTGGCGGCAATACACCGAGTCGCCCACGGCCGCCACCAACCTGCAATACGATGATCCGGTCCGCGCCGCGGTACAAGGTAGGGTCGGTGAGTCGGCGCAATATTTGGCCGACAACATGCATCGAGCGCCGGTCTTGGTCATCCCGTGCATCGCCGGTAGAACCGACCGCGCGAGCATCGTGTCGCAGAGCGCGCAATGGGGCACGATCATGCCCGCAGCGTGGAGCCTGATGCTGGCGGCCCGCGTCAGAGGCATCGGTTCTGCGTTCACCTGCATCCATCTCATGTACGAAGAGGAAGCTGCGGAACTGCTTGAAATACCTTACCGACGGGTGATGCAGGCCGGCCTTATACCCATGGCCTACACCATTGGCGACCAATTCCGGCCAGCCCACCGCGAGTCCCTCGACGACATCGTCCACTGGAATCTCTGGTAGGCCGGCGCATCGCCGGTAGAATTCCTCGGCGTCAACAAGCCATCAGGAGCAGAAAACTTCATGGGAACGCCCCGCAAAAAAATCGTTTTGGCCTACAGCGGCGGGTTGGACACCTCCGTGGCCGTACCCTGGTTGCAGGAGAACTATCACGCCGACGTGATCACCTGCACCATAGACTTGGGGATGGTCGATCTCGAGACCATACGCCAGCGGGCCTACGCTGTCGGCGCATCGGAAGCGGTTACGGTCGATGGACGGGAAACACTGGTCAACGAATTTCTGTGGCCAGCCTTGCGCGCCGGGGCCATCTACGAGGGTCAGTACCCGTTGGCCACCGCCCTGGGGCGACCTCTGATCGCCAGGTATCTGGCTGATGTCGCCAAGCAGCATGGCGCCGACGCGGTGGCGCATGGCTGCACCGGCAAGGGGAACGATCAGGTGCGCATCGAAGTGGGTGTTGCCGCCCTGGCTCCCGGCGTCGAACTCATCGCTCCCATCAGGGAATGGGGCATGAACCGGGAGGACGAAACGCTGTACGCCCGGGAACGGCAGCTTCCCATCGCGCCGTCGAACAGCAAGTACAGCACCGACGAAAACCTATGGGGTCGTAGCGCAGAGGCGGGAGAATTGGAGGATCCCTGGATGGAGCCGCCCGAGGACGCCTACGAATGGACGGTCAGTCCCGCCTTGGCTCCGGATGAACCCGCTTACGTCGAGATCCGGTTCGAAGAAGGCATCCCAACCTCGATAGATGGCGAAACCATGGCTGGAGTGAACCTCATTGGCCACCTGAACGAGTTGGCGGGGTCCCACGGCATCGGCCGCATCGACCACGTTGAGAACCGCCTGGTCGGTATCAAGAGCCGCGAGGTGTATGAATCCCCCGCCGGGGCGCTGCTCCACGCCGCGCACCGGGCCCTGGAAACCATGACCCTTTCCCGCGAGCAAACCCGATTCAAGGAGCGCGTCGCCCAGGAGTACGCGGAGCTGGTGTACAACGGCCTTTGGTACACGGCTCATCGCCGGGATCTGGACGCCTACGTGGGCAGCACACAACTTCACGTAACCGGCGATATCCGGGTCCGCCTGCACAAGGGCTCCTGTGTCGTGGTGGGCCGGAAGGCCGATCGCCCTCTGTACGACTACGGCCTGGCCACCTACGACCGCGCTGACGAATTCGACCACACGGCGGCGAGAGGATTCATCGACATCTACGGCCTGCCATCCCGAACCCAGTTGCGCCGGCAGGGTGGCGGCTGATTTGCAAACCTCGCAGTGGCGCCAACGGCGCGCCGCTGCGAGGAGCGAAATTGACGCGGCTATCGCCCCGTTGGCGCCCGAGGCGGTTGGATGCGGTCGACCAGATTGGCCGGCTTGGCATGCTGCGGCAGAAGCTGGGATGTTTGCCGTAACCAATGCGGCAAGTGCGATGGCGCAACCTTCGGGCGGGGACGGTGTGACGACGCCAAATGCTGCCATTCTGCGTTGGCGGCCCCTTAGAATCGCGCAACATTTCGCCGGCGGCCCGTGTGATCAGCGGGCCGCCAGCGTTCGTTCGTGCGATCTCGATTGAGGCTTACAGATTGCGCAGGGCCTCGTCGAGCCGGCCGACGCCTTCGTCGATCTCCGCCTCGGTGATGTTCAGCGCTGGCATGATCCGCACCGCGTTGGGCCGGACGCCGTTGAGCAAGACGCCGGCGGCCTCCGCGTTATCCATGACCTGTGGCATGATGTCGCTGTCGAACTGAACGGCGGCGAGCAATCCTTTGCAACGGATTTCATCGACGAAGCCGTATTTGGCCTTGAGTCCGTTCAGCCGGTCATTCAAGACAACCTCCATCCGCCTGACGTTGCCAAGAATGTCGTTCTCCAGCAGGTAACGCGTGCCAGCGGCGGCGGCGGCGGTGGTGAGGGCGTTGCCGCCAAAAGTGCTGCCGTGATCGCCGTAGGTGAGCGCCATGGCGCTTTCCTTGGACAGGAACGCCCCGATGGGAACGCCGTACCCCAGGCCCTTGGCCAGGATCATCACGTCGGGTTCCACGTCGTATTCCTGATGACCGAACAGGCTGCCCAGCCTACCCATGCCGGTCTGCACTTCGTCCAGGATCAGCAGTATGTTGTTCTGATCGCACCAGGCGCGCAGCCGTTGGAAGTAGTCTTGGTCCGGAATGTTGACGCCCCCCTCGCCCTGCACGGGCTCCACCATTACCGCGACGGTATTCTCGGTGGTGGCGTTCATCACCGCCTCGACATCGTTGAAGTCAACGTAGGTGAAGCCTTCGGGGATGGGTTCGAACAGCTCGTGATAGTGCGGTTGGCCGGTGGCGGCCACGGCGTTCATGGTGCGGCCGTGGAAGGAGTTGAAGGCCGTGATCACTTCGTAGGCGCCGTCCTTGTGCAGCTTGCCATACCTGCGGGCCAGTTTGAGAGCGCCTTCCACGGCCTCGGCGCCGCTGTTGCAGAAGAAGACGCGATCCATGCAGGAGTTTTCGATCAGCATCTCGGCGATGTCCAACTGCGGCAGGGTATAGAACTGGTTGGAAGTCTGGATCAGCGTGGCGGCCTGTTGGGCGATGGCGTCGACGACGACCGGCGGACAGTGCCCCAGGTTGTCCACAGCCCAGCCGGCCACGAAGTCGATGTATTCTTTGCCGTCGGCGTCCCAAACTCGGGAGCCTTCGCCCCGCACGATGACCACCGGCCGGCGGCGCACGGTCTGGGCGTAGTATTTCTGCTCAATGGCGATGTATTCAGCGTTGCTGGGCATGAGTCGTCCGCTCCCTCTTGGTTTGATGCCGACCGGCGGGCGACGGCCCCCGGCCTCTAGCCATTATACGCCTTCCATGCCCGCCAAGAGAGGCATGGCCTCACAACTCCGTCGGCGCTACTGCAAGCTGGGCAGATACACCGCGAATACCCTTCCATCGTCGTGTCGCGGCGCCGGTCCAACATGGCGGGCGGCGGAGCGGCGCGGCAATCGCGCGCCTGACCGCTCTTCAGTTGTGCGTTGACCTGGCAAGTCCACCCCATCGAAATGAACGGCCAGCGGGCGCCCGACGATGGCGAAGCGGGCCCCCTGGTACATTCGGGCCAACTTGACCCTCCATTTGCCCTGTGCTTTACTGGCCACGGCAGTTCACCCATAGTTGTGGGCCAGTCTGCGACGTTGAGCGGAATAGCCCGGTGGATTTCGGAGCCTTCATGCAATCCGAAACCCAGATTGGCGGCACGCAAGAAGAGGTTCGGCGGCAGGCTACGATCTGGCGGCCGTCGCCAACCGGCATCGCCCTGATTGCCCATGGCTGACGCGAGCGCTGGGACAGATCCCTCAGCGTCACGTCCCCCAATTGCCACTACCAGCGACGCCGCCGCCGATCCCGGCAAAATCTGGCCACAACCAAAACCAGCCAATGGAGTAACGCGATGAAGGTCGCCATTCTGGACGATTACCAACGAGTAGCGGCTGATATGGCCGATTGGGGGAGTTTACCGTCAGGTATTGAGGTGGCATTTTTCAGTGATCACCTGGCCGATGAGGACGCGTTGGCGGAACGGCTGGCTGGTTTCGACGTAGTGATGGGGATGCGCGAACGAACGCCTTTCCCCCGCTCCCTGCTGGAGCGCCTGCCCACCCTGCGTTGCCTGATCACCACCGGAGCCCGCAACGCTTCCTTCAACCTGGATGCCGCCACCGAACTGGGCATCACCGTTTGCGGTACGCAGGGAGCGGGCGAAGGTCCCACCGAGCTGACCTGGGGCCTGATCATCGGCCTGCTGCGAAGGATACCCGAGGAGGACCGCGCGACCAGGATGAATGGCAAATGGGGATTGCACGTAGGCTCGGGCTTGCAAGGCAAGACCCTGGCGCTCTTGGGCCTGGGACACATCGGCTCGCTGGTGGCGCGGGTGGGCAACGCTTTCGACATGCGGGTTATCGCCTGGAGCCAGAACCTGACCGCCGAACGCGCGGCGGAATGCGGCGCCACCCTGGTGGACAAAGACGCGCTGTTCACTGAGGGCGACGTGGTTTCGGTTCACGTGCGGCTGAGTGAACGAACTCGCGGACTGGTGGGATCCCACGAAATTGGGTTGATGAAACCTTCCGCCATCCTGGTCAACATTTCCAGAGGGCCTATCGTCGACGAGCCGGCGTTGATTGACGCTCTCCAGCGCCGGGCCATCGGAGGAGCGGCGCTGGATACCTTCGATGTGGAGCCGCTGCCGCAAGATCATCCTTTCCTGACTCTGGACAACACCTTGATCACGCCACACGTAGGTTACGTAACCGACGACGGATACCGCGCGTTCTACTCAGGCGTGGTCGAAAATATCAGAGCCTTTGCCTCGGGCGATCCGGTGCGAGTGATCAACCCGGAGGTCTTGTCCGCGGATAACCTGCGTGGGCCGGACGCCTAGTTAAACCCGCGACCAAATGACGGAGAATCAAAAGATGAAAGCGCTGCGAATCGAAGAATACGGCAACGTTGACGTGTTGCAATGGAAAGATGCGCCCGAACCGAACCTGAACCCGCACCAGGTTTTGATCAAGGTGGACTCCGCCGGGGTGAACTATGCCGACATAATGCGACGGCAGGGCAAGTATCCCGGCCCCGACCTGCCCGCGACGTTAGGGCTGGAGGCTGCCGGCACAATCACCGCGCTGGGATCGGACGTTGCCGATGGGCGGCTGGCCGTGGGTCAGCGGGTGATGGCCATGGGCCCCCAGGGCCAGGCGGAGTACGTGGCGGTCAACGCCGGCTTCGTGTTTCCCTATCCCGAAGGCGTCGATCCGGTCCAAGCCGGCGGTATGCCCATAACCTTCTTGACCTCCTATCACCTGCTGAAGTCCCGCGGCGCGATGCGGCCGGGAGATACGGTTCTGATTCAAGCAGGCGCCTCCGGCGTTGGCACCGTGGCCATTCAGTTGGCCAAGGAGTGGGGCGCCCGGGTCATAGCCACGGCTTCCACAGAGGACAAGCTGGAATTGTGCCGCTCACTCGGCGCCGACATCACGATCAACTACACGGAAGTGGACTTTGAGGACGAGGTGAAATCGATTACCGACGGCCGCGGGGTGGCGCTGGTCCTGGAGTGCGTCGGCGGGTCGGTTCTGGAGAAGTCGGTGCGTTGCGTCGCGTCCTATGGACGGCTGGTCAGCTACGGCAACGCCAGCGGGCAGCCGGCCAACCTGTCGGCCGCGGACATCACGACGCTCAACCGCACGGTGGTCGGTTTCAGCATGGGCCGATCCCCCATAGGCTCGCTGGATCACCAGGGCGCCATGAACGACCTGTTCCCGTTGATCACCGGCGGTCGTCTGAAGCTGATCGTGGACCGGATCATGCCAATGTCGGAAGCCGGCGACGCCCACCGGCACCTGGCCTCGCGCGGGACTCGCGGCAAGGTAATCCTGACGCCGTGATGGACGCTGCGGCTAACTACGCCGCGGTTTATGACGCGGCCCAGGCGGCCGGCAGGTTTCCAGATCACCGGCTGCCCGGCGATCACTGGGCCGACGAAGCGGAACTGTTCCGACTCAACCCCAGGCGGCCCCTGGAATCGGACCTGTTGGCATTGGCGTCGTACCTGGAACCGTCGGACGTATTGCTTGACGTAGGCGGCGGAGCGGGCCGGGTGTCGCTGGCCCTGGCCGACCGGGTGAAGGAGGTCGTGCTGGTGGAGCCTTCGGCCAGTATGCGGGAGCAGTTCGTGATGGCCCGCGACCAGGCCGGTATCGCCAACACCCGTATTGCCGCCGAATGGTGGTTGGATTCAAACGAAACCGGCGATGTGGCGCACGTCGCCGATGTAACGTATTTCGTGCGCGACATCGTTCCCTTCATCGTCAAGCTGCACAACGCCGCAGCCCGCCGAGTCATGATAACGGTATGGCGTCCCACTCCCGGCGACATGGGGGCGGAACCGCGCCGACTGGTGATGGGCCAACAACCGCCAGAGTGGCCGGGCCTGCCCGAACTGGCCGTCGTACTGTGGGAGATGGGCCTGTTGCCGGAAATTCGGCCACTATCGGATCAGCCGTGGTGGTTGACGGACGCCGAACGGAATCTGTCCGAGGAAGCGGCCATCGACTTGGCCATGCAACGGCTCGACGCCACCGATGAGGCTACGCGCCAAGCAGTGGCATCAAAATTGGATCAACTCTTCGACCGAACCCCCAACGGATTGAATCCCAGATGGCTGAGCCGCCCCAGGATGGTTCTGCTAACCTGGGACACCCGCGGCGGCGGCCTGTGAGGATCCGCGCTACGTGAGAACCGGCGCAACGACGCGAAGCAAATCGCGCTCCGTTGCGCCGCAGTTCCGAGGGCCGGCGATGCGAGGAGTTGAGCCCGGGTTCACCCTTCTGCGGCGGGCAGCCACGGCGACCACAGCGTGATGGGAATGGTCACCGACACCCGCGGCTGGTCGCCCACCACCGCAGTGGTGTGGCCCTGTCCGGTGAGGTCATCGGCCATGAGCACGTCGCCAGCTCCGAAACGGCGTTTGGTTCCATCGCCAATGCCAATTTCCATCTCCCCAGACAGGGTGATGACGTATTGCCGCCGAGGGGCGGTGTGCCAGTCGGAGAAATATCCGGGCTCGAACCTACGGAAATTGACGCCCGGCGTGACTTGCATACCGCTGTGTATGGCTCGTTCCGAGGGCAGATCCAGGTCCTCAAAATGGGTCTGGCCATCGTCTCCCGTGTAGATGCGTACGAACATGTCGCAGATGCCTCCTGTTTTTCCAGATTGGCTCCCGGTGCGGCCCAGTCCGGCCAAAGGGACCAGCGCCGCGCCGTGGGCGGTATTTTAGCGCATCGCCCGCCCGCGCGGGTCGCCCGGCATTGTGCGCAGTTTGTCATTGCGCGGCGCGCGGCAATCGCGATGGGCGCCGCCGACGGATATTCGCGGCGTGCCTGTGGTCCGAGCCAGGAGAATCGATCGCTGAATGTTGAGAAAGCGGACGCCGTCGTCGTACAATGTGACAGGCGCCGATGTAGCTCAGCCGGAAGAGCAGCGGTTTCGTAAACCGCAGGTCAAGGGTTCGAGTCCCTTCATCGGCTCCAGCGTTTTTCGAGGGGCATCGCCAACAGGACTACGAGGCGCCCTCACCGGACTTGCCGCGCAGGTGTCCTAACTGCAGATCAACGTTGGCCTCGGCGCCGGCGTCTCTGGCGGGAACCGGTCAGCCCGCAAACGGTCTGCTACTGGGCCACGAATGCCAGCGTTTCCCCATTGACGTCTATGACGTATTCTTGGCCAGACTCTAAGCCGTCGCCCAGGTCCACCACCGTCTCCACCGACGGGTAGTCTTGGGTGCAGGCGATGGCGTCGGCGCGATCCTCGTGGTGGGTGATGCGCACGTTGATCCGGCCCGGCTCCACGCGGTCGATGTCGTAGCCGTTGAACGCCGAGCAACCGCTTCCCTTGGGCAACGCGGACACCACCATGACCTGGTAAACCGGCGGGAATTTCTCCAAGATGCGCAGCTCGGTAGCCATGATGGGCGAAGGCAGCGTGGCGGGATTGACGTAATGCTCCGGCGGCGGCGTGAAGCCGTTGGTCAGCCGTTCGTTGGCCCTGACCCGGTAGCTCTCGCCCGCGGCAAATGGCCCGGCCACCGCCACCGACTCGCTCGCTTCGCGGGGAGGCGAGGCGCAGGACGCCGATCCGTCGCTGTCCCGCTTCGCCAGGATGTTCAATCGGGCGTAGATTTCAGCGTCCACCAGCTCGGCGGTCAGGTCCTGCAGGCGTGAGCATTCCTCGCCGCCGGGCAGGAGGTAGGTCGCCGTCAGCAGGTAACCGTCCTCATGCGGGGCTATGTCCACTCTGCTTACGGGAGCCGTAACGACGAACCAATCGCCGGCTGGGATGGTGGCGTCGGTCGGCGCGTTGGCCGGCGGCGGGCTGACCAGCGCCAGGACTATTTCCAACTCGCTGGGGCCGCCCTGGGTGATGACCTCGTAGGCCGTGTCGGTTGTGAAACCCAGGCTGCCATCCGGGTAGGTGACGCTAGCCTGCACGGCGTAGGTATTGCCGGGCCGGATGGCCTCGCGGTCGTAGGCCAGGCGAAACGGGATCGGCCCGCGGCCCTGGACGATCACGTCGGCGCTGGCCACTAGAGTCGAAGCAACGTCGGTCAGTGAAACGTCGCGCAGTTCCACCGTCATGGCGCTTCCCGGCGGCAACTCGACGCCTTCGGGGAATGAAATGACGCCGGTGATTGCGGCTGCGTCGCCGTCGTTGCGGTTCGCTACGGTGGTAGCGCTGTCACTGGTGGGCGATCCGGCCGGCGCCGCGCCGTCCGCTGGATTCGGCGCCGCGGCCGTGGCCGCTGGGGAACCTGGGGTGGGGCGGGCCGTGGGGCCGGCGTCGCCGCCAGCGCCCGGGGACGGTGGCTCCGCGCCACAGGCGGAGGCCAACAGCACGGCCACGAGGCACAATACGCCTAAAACGATACGCCTGCCAATCCCTGGCATCGAACCCTCCGGCGCGGCTCCCGGGAGCGCACTTGGGCGATGCCAACGCGACCAGACGTGGGCCGCGCAAAGGGCGTGGGAGCGTGGATGAGTTGGTGCCGAAGGTCAGACTCGAACTGACACGGGATATTATCCCACCGGTTTTTGAGACCGGCGCGTCTACCATTCCGCCACTTCGGCCTGCAAAAAGTATAGCACAGTTGCGCGGTTGGGCTGGCCCGTGTAGCATGGTTAGTCAGGGCCGCCCATGAATATTCCGCGCCACTGGCGTGCTGAATCAGGCTTGCGCTGATTCGCGCGGATGCTGAATCCGGCGGATGCGGAACCACACGCGGCCCTTCCCCGATAGGGTAACTTGGGACGGCGCAACATGGTTAGCATCAAAGACCGATTGGAAGAAGACATCCGCAATACCATGCGGGCGCGAGATCGCGCGCGCCTGGAGACCCTGCGCTTCCTCAAGAGCCAGATCCAGCTGGCCGAGAAGAACGCCCTGGCCGAGTTCGACGAAGACGGCGTCACCGATGTGATCGCCAAGCAGGCCAAGGACCGGCGCGAGAGCATCGAAATGTTCGGACAAGGCGGCCGCGTCGACCTCGTGGAGAAGGAACAGGCCGCCCTCGCCATCTTGCAGGAGTACCTGCCGGAGCAGATGGACGCCGCGACCATCGAAGCGCTGGCCCGCCAGGTCATCGCCGATGTGGGCGCCGCCGGACCGTCCGATCGCGGCAAGGTGATGGGACGCATCATGCCGCAGGTGCGAGGCAAGGCGGACGGCAGCCTGGTCAACGCCACCGTGTCTCGCCTGCTGGAATCCCTGGGCTAGTCGGCGCCATGCGGTTCGGCATCGTGGTGTTTCCGGGCACCTGGAGCGAGGGAGACTGCCACTACGCCGTTACCGGAACGCTGGGCCAGCAGGCCGATTACGTCTGGCACAAGGACAGCGACCTGACCGGCTACGACGCCATCATCGTGCCCGGCGGTTTCTCCTACGGCGACTATCTGCGAGCCGGCGCCATCGCCAGATTCTCGCCGGTGATGGGCGCCGTCGCCGAATTCGCCAACGCCGGCGGCCCCGTCATCGGCATCTGCAACGGCTTTCAGATTCTCTGCGAGGCCGGCCTGCTCCCCGGCGCCCTGCGACGCAACGGCCGCCTGCAATACGTTTGCCAGTGGACCAACCTGCGCCCCCAGCGAACCGACACCATCTTCACCAGCCGTTGCGATCTGGAACGCCCGCTGGCGATTCCCGTGTCCCACGGCGAGGGATGCTACTACGCTCCGCCGCAAACCATCGCGGAACTCGAGGCCGCCGGCAGGGTCCTGTTCCGGTACTGCGAACCCGACGGCCGCGTTACTGTCGCCGCCAACCCCAACGGCTCCGTGGGCAACATCGCCGGCATTATCAATGAGCCGGGCAACGTGCTGGGGATGATGCCCCACCCGGAACGCAGCTGCGAACCGTTGCTGGGCTCCGATGACGGCAACCTGATCTTCGGTTCCATGGTGGACGCCTGGGCCGGCGCGACTGGCGCCCTGGCCGTCGATGGCTCCCCAGGCGCCAATGCCGGCGATGGCGATGCCCGTGATGGCAATGCCCGCGATGGCGACGCCAGCGACGGGGATGCTCGTGATGGCAACGCCAGCGCCGCCAATGCCCGGGACGGGAATCCGCCGGCCGGCGCCGCCCGGTAGCGATGCTGCTTTCCATCGGGCTGGCCGCCATCGCCGTGCTGGGGTTCGGCAGCGCCGCCGTGCTCGCCCGCCTGGGCATGTCGGCAGAGGGCGGGATGCGCCCCATGCCCGGCGCCCTGGTGTCCTTGGTGGCCTCGACGCTGCTGGCCGGGAGCCTGGCGCTGATCTTCGAGTTTCGCGCCGTCATCGCCCTGCCCGCCATCGCCGTGGTCTGGCTGCTGGCCAACGGCTGCCTCACCTATCTGGGCGGGCGATCCCAGCAGTACATCGCCATCAACCTCATCGGCGCGTCACGGGTGACGCCCATCGTGGGCAGCGCCGCGCTGTTCTCGGCCCTGTTCGCGGTGACGCTGACCCAGCTGGGCGTCCCCGGATTCCACGAGCAGTTGAACCCGCTGCTGGGATTGGGCACCGTGTTCGTGGTGGCTGGCCTGGCCCTGACTGGCGGCAACTTCCTGCGCCAGAGCTGGGGTCGAGACTGGCAGTCGGTGGCTGGCTACGGCCTGGCGATCATGGCGGCGGCCTGCTACGGCGGCGCCACCCTGACCGGCCGCGTCCTGAGCATCAAGTTCGGCTCGCCCCTGGTCATGGCCGCCGGCAGCATGTTCTTCGCCACGCTGATCCTGGCGCCGGTGTTCGGGCGCGAGGCGGCCCAGAAGTCCGTGAGCGCCGGCTGGGCGCCCGTGTTCGTATTCCTGGCGGGGTTTGCCGCGGCCTGCGCGGTGATGTCGCTGTACTTCGCGGTGACGCGAGAGGGTTCCAACGTGCTGGTCATCGCGCCCATCGTGTCCTGCAACCCGCTGGTCACGCTGTTCCTGGCCCGAATGCTGCTGCGAGGACGGGAGTCGGTCACCCGCGAACTGGTCATCGGGACGCTGATCGCCGTCGGAGGGGTGTCGCTGGTGGTGACCGGCGGCCTGCTCTGACACCCGCGCCGGAGGCGCGCGGCCGCCCCCCTCACCTGTCATTGCGAGGAGCGGCAGCGACGCGGCAATCCCGCTGGGATGGGCGCGGCCGCCGGGGCCGGGAGGCGCGCGGCCGTTGGTTGCGGTCGACGAGATTGCCACGGCCTTCGGCCTCGCAATGACAGTTAAGTGACTGTCATTGCGAGGAGCGGCAGCGACGCGGCAATCCCGCTGGGATGGGCGCGGCCGCCGGGGCCGGGAGGCGCGCGGCCGTTGGTTGCGGTCGACGAGATTGCCACGGCCTTCGGCCTCGCAATGACAGTTAAGTGACTGTCATTGCGAGGAGCGGCAGCGACGCGGCAATCCCGCTGGGATGGGCGCGGCCGCCGGGGCCGGGAGGCGAACGGCCGTTGGTTGCGGTCGACAAGATTGCCACGGCCTTCGGCCTCGCAATGACAGTTAAGTGACTGTCATTGCGAGGAGCGGCAGCGACGCGGCAATCCCGCTGGGAGGCGCGCGGCCGCCGGGGCCGGGAGGCGAACGGCCGTTGGTTGCGGTCGACGAGATTGCCACGGCCTTCGGCCTCGCAATGACAGTTAAGTGACTGTCATTGCGAGGAGCGGCAGCGACGCGGCAATCCCGCTGGGAGGCGCGCGGCCGCCGGGGCTGGGAGGCGCGCGGCCGTTGGTTGCGGTCATCGAGATTGCCACGGCCTCCGGCCTCGCAATGACAGTTAAGTGACTGTCATTGCGAGGAGCGGCAGCGACGCGGCAATCCCGCTGGGACGCGCGCGGCCGCCGGTGCCGGGAGGCGAACGGCCGTTGGTTGCGGTCGACGAGATTGCCACGGCCTTCGGCCTCGCAATGACAGTTAAGTCACTGTCATTGCGAGGAGCGCTCCCTTTTTCTGTCATTGCGAGGAGCGGCAGCGACGCGGCAATCCCGCTGGGACGCGCGCGGCCGCCGGGGCCGGGAGGCGAACGGCCGTTGGTTGCGGTCGACGAGATTGCCACGGCCTTCGGCCTCGCAATGACAGTTAATAGTGACTGTCATTGCGAGGAGCGATAGCGACGCGGCAATCCCGCTGGGATGCGCGCGGCCGCTGGGGCCGGGAGGCGAACGGCCGTTGGTTGCGGTCATCGAGATTGCCACGGCCTTCGGCCTCGCAATGACAGTCACTTATCTGTCATTGCGAGGAGCGGCAGCGACGCGGCAATCCCGCTGGGAGGCGAACGGCCGCCGGGGCTGGGAGGCGCGCGGCCGCCGGGGCTGGGACGCGAACGGCCGTTGGGGCGGCGGGGGCGGGCGTGAAAAGGCTCGGATCGGTCTGCCGTATAACTTGCATCGATTTTGATTTTGTATAAAATGGAGCGTCGAACGACCATAACGGGCCGTCGGCGTCGATTGCCTGACGGCTGGCCGCGTAAATTGCACATACCCCACCACCAGGACGAGGATCCCCAGATGAGCGCCTTGCTGCACCACGCTAAAGTTCCGGCCAAGTACCGCCTGCTGGCGGCTATTGGCATCTTGGCCCTGGCCATGGGCGCCATGCTCTGGAACCCCACACCCACCGATGCGAGCTCGCACCTGCGGTGGGCGGGTCGAACCGACGAAACGACGAAGACCTTTGCCCAAGGCGGAGGTGGAGGCCAGCAGTGGATATCCTCCGCGGAGGGTGGTACAGGCAACATCACCTACAAGATGCATCTGAAGTCGGACCCCACCCAGGGCCTGCCGGAAGGCTTTGGCTTCGGTTCCGGCAGCGCCAGGACCAGGTTGCAGTGGAGTTCCTCGGCGCTCGACGATTACATGGCCAAGACCGCGTACATCTGGACGGCCACTGACAGCGCCGACCCTCCCGCCAGTATCACACTGGAATTTACAATAGAGATCACCGCCACCACGCCCACCGCGGCCTACCTTGGCGGGCAAGGCTTGAATGGCTCCATCGTTCTGGGGTGGACCGGCGGCCGGCATCTGGAAGGCTGGGAATACATCATTTCGACGGATTCCAACTTCTCCGGCGCGAACTGGACGGCGGTGCCCAACAGCGATGAGGACACCACCAGCGTGACCATCACCAGTGGGTTGACCGACAATGCGCTCTATTACGCCAAAGTGCGGGGGGTCAACGGCCCCGGCGGCAATGTCAAGGGCGCTGAATCGAACAGGGTGTTGGTCCGCAATATCGTGGCTGCGTCAACCATCGACTATGACACCGACGACGACGGCTTGATCGAAGTCGATAACACGGCACAGTTGAACGCCATCCGATACGACCTGGACGGGAATGGCCTGTCCACATGGACCGACCTATACATCCAGCGACCCAACCCACCGAATGCTGGCGAATGGTTGCCTCGCGCCTTCCCTTGGGCGGCCCTCAACATGGGCTGCCCGGACAGCGGCTGCATCGGCTACGAACTGACCGCTGACTTGAACCTCCTGCCCAATTCCAACGAAGCGCCCGTCCACAATGACGGCGAGGTCAATGGCTGGCGCGGCCTGGGCACGAGCGACGTTCCCTTCACCGCGACGTTCGATGGCAACGACAACAAGATCGACAACCTGATTCGCGGCAGATTTTACCCAACCAATGGCGGGCCAAGGGATTCGGTCAGCAACAACGCGACCAATATCCCTGCCGGACTGTTCGGCGTCGTCGGCGAGAGCGGCATAATCCGCAACGTCAACCTCACCAACGTCAATGTTGTAGGACGGACCATCAGTACAGACAGCGACGTGACGAAGTGGTCTGGGCAACCCATCGGCGCGCTGGTGGCCGAGAACCGGGGAACCGTCGAGAACAGCACCGCCAGCGGGCGGGTGTTCCGCATGGACGCCTTCAACCTGCACCTGAAGAGCACCTATCACAACACCCACACCGACAACAATGTTTTTTGGGATGAGCTTGATGCGCACAATACCAACGCTTCCATGGGCGGCCTGGTGGGCCTGAACCGGGGCAAGATAGAAGGCAGCGGCGCCAATGTCGATGTCCGGGGGCCGGGCATCATCGGCGGCCTGGTGGGCGTCAACCGCAAGCTGAATCAGAACGAAGATAATCGGGACACCGGCCAGATCGTCAACAGCTACGCCACGGGCTACGTGGAGGTTGACGGCACCAGCATGGGCGGTGGCCTGGTGGGATTCAACCACTGGGGCAACATCAGCGGCAGCTACGCCAGCGGCGACGTTTATACCAAGTCAGTGGCGGCGGCCGGAGAAAACGTGGCCGTCGGCGGCTTGGCCGGCGTCATTCATGGCCGGGGTACGCTGATCAGCAAGAGCTACGCCACCGGCGACGTGACCAACCGGAGCTCCAATGACACTAGCATCACTCACTACAGACATCTGTGCTACGCGGGCGGTCTGGTAGGCCACGCCTATCACACGGATTTTCAATCCAACAGCAAGGGCAACCTCATGCGGATTGAGGATTCCTACTCTACTGGAAACGTGGCAAACTTTTACAAGAATGCCACTGCCCCGCAGGGGGCGTGCGGCGTCGGCGTCATGGTGGGGTTCGTCAACAGCGGCACCAGGTTGGAGCTGGACGACAGCTACGGCGTCGGCGTGGTCAGAGATCAGACAACCGCGCCCTCCAGCCAAGGATTGCCGGGCTATACCTACGGCATCGTCGGCTTTAAGGGGCAGGGACCCGGTTACCTAACCGGCAGCCATTCCGGCGCCCATCCCGAGATCAACATTAACAACAGCTACTACGAGATTCAACGCACCACCCTCGGCAACAGGGAATATGGCAGTCACAAGAACGACAGCGACATGCGCCTGGCCACGGCTGACGACCGGCGCGGCGTGTACAACGGCTGGAGTACCGACGTTTGGGACTTCCGCGACGACGACGGACACACGTATCCTGAAATCAAGGTGGACTGGAACGGAGACGGCGTGGCCACGTCGGCCGAGTTCGCCGCCCCCGGCGATGACCTGGGCGCCCAGCCGCACAGCTATCTGTGGCTGACAGTCAGCGAGGCCAGGCACGACAGCAGGCCATCGATGGATTTTCGTTGGACCAGGGGCGACGACAACCAAGGCGGCTTCAAGTGGGAGTGGGCCTATACCACGAATCCGGACAGTACCGGCTCGTTCGTGGCCTTCCTCAACCAAGATGACCAAGGCATCGGCCGCAATTCAATAAGGACCCGTTTCCGCGACATGGATAATGGCGAGACGTGGTTCGCGCGGGTTCGCGCGGTGGACCAGGACGGCAACCAGGTCGGCCCGATATCCAACCGGGTCCACATCACGTTCGCCGATTCGGCGCCGTCGTTCGCGAACACGCCCGTTTCCGACCAGGTTTACGTCCAGGGTACGAAGATAAACGACCTCGTATTGCCAGCGCCCACCGGCGGCAACGGCACGTTGACGTACCTGCTGACACCAGACAGCGATGGGAATCCGGTTCTGCCCAGCGGCCTCACGTGGGACGCCAATACCAGGACAATCTCTGGCACGCCCAACGCGACCTTCGGCGAGACGGAGTTCACGTGGAGGGTCACTGACGGCGACACCATCAACGCCGAATCTGACGAGCTGAAGTTCAAAATGGAGGTCAAGGAAGCGCTGGGCTTCAGCGATAGGTGCGGGGATATAGACGATCACACCTTCTACCTGAACACCCCGGTAGATCTGCAGTTGGGGTGCGCGAACGGCGGCATTGGGCCAATCACCCACAGCCTTACGAACATTCCACCAGGTTTGACCTTCTACCCCGACACCAGGAAGCTCACCGGCGTTCCCACCCAGATCTGGTCGCAACGGTTGGCCTCATATAAGGCCACAACCCAAGGGGAATATGCCGAAACTGCGGAAATCACCTTCAACATCGAAGTGGAAGGCTGCACCTTTGGAACCCAAACCATCGACGACCTGGTGTACACGGTGGGCGAGCGGGTCCAGAGGCATGACCTGGCCCTACCACAAGGGTCCTGCTCCCTGGAGAACGACTCTGCGGTTACCCGATCCCTCTACAAGGAGACCGATCCCAGCGACAATTCGCTGCCCCTGGGAATCTCCATCGGACACAATGTAACCAGTGGCGAACAGTTCCTTCAGGGAACCCCGATAGAGCCATCGACCTCGGTCACCTACGTCTACCGGGCGAACCCATCGAGTCGCGACGGGTACCCGACCCTTAAGTTCCGGATCTACTCCAAGCTGACGTTGACGGCCGAGGTGGATGACCAAGCCTACGTGGCGGGGGTGCCCATCTCGACGCTGACCCTGCCGGACTCGACCGGCGGCGTGGGAACCAACCGTACCTACAGCATCAGCCCGGCGCTGCCCGAGGGCTTGTCCTTCGACGCTGACAGCCGCGAGATCACGGGAACGCCAGCGGCGGCCACCTCCGGTTCCTACACCTACACGGTGACCGACGAGGATACGGACACCAGCAAGAATTCAGCGTCTACCACCTTTACCATCGCGGTAACGCAGACCACCATTGCGGGTAGTGTTCCCACCCAGATTTACCCGCCCAACCAGGAGATCACGCCGCTGGTACTGCCGTTGGCCACCGGCGGCACGGTGACCGACGCCAACCCCTACACCTACGAGCTGTCCCCAGAACTGCCGGCCGGCCTGTCCTTCGACGCGGCGACGCGCACCATCTCGGGAACGCCCACCGCGGCCTATGGGGTCATCGAGTTCACCTACAAGGCCACCGACAACAACAACGTCTCGGCCTCGATTACCTTCACCATCAGGGACAGCCTGCCGTTGTTGATCCGGCCGTATGTGGACGTGAATCCCACCTTCGGCGATGAGACCGTGGCGGACCAGACCTTCACGCAGGGCGTGGCCATCGCGCCGTTGCAACTGCCCGAGGCGACCGACGGCAATGAGGCGTTGACCTACAGCGTCAGCCCGGCGCTGCCGGCGGGCCTGATCTTCGACCCGGAGACTCGCCAAATCACGGGAACGCCCACGACGGCCCAGGACGCCGCCACCTACAGCTACCAGGCCAGGGACATTGACGGAGACCAGGCCAGCCGCGCCTTCACCATCACCGTGGTGGCGGTTCCGGCTCCCAGCTTCGGCAACGAGTCAATCGCCAACCAGCGCTATGCCCTGGACGCGGCAATCCCCGCGCTGCAGTTGCCAGAGGCGACGGGAGGCCTGGGCGCGCTGACCTACAGCATCAGCCCGGCCCTGCCGGATGGCCTGAGCTTCAACGCCGCCACCCGGCGCGTCACTGGAAGGCCCAACGTGGCGCAGAACGCAGCCGCCTACACCTACACGGCAACGGATGAGGGCCGCCGCGAGGCCAGTCTCACCTTCACCATCGCCGTGGCAGTGATCGACCTCGAGCCGCGCTTCGGCAGCGAGACGGTGGCGGATCAGACCTACACCCAGAACTCGGCCATCGCCGAGCTGCAACTGCCGGTCGCAACCGGCGGCAACGGGAGGTTGGCCTACAGCATCTGGCCGGCGCTGCCGGGCGGGTTGACCTTCGACTCCGCGACGCTGCGGGTCACGGGAACGCCGGAAGCTCCGCAGGACGCTACCACCTACACCTACCTGGCGACCGACGCCGACGGCGACACGGACAGCCTGGCCTTCACCATCACGGTGGAGCCAGACCCCGACGCTCCGACGGCGCCCACGCTGAGGGTGGTGGCGAGCAGCGACTGGGCGTCGCTGTCGTGGAGCGCCGGTAGCGGCCAAACCACCGGCTGGCAGTACGCCTGGTCCACCTCGCCGAGCAGCGTGGGGACATGGGCGGAAGTGCCCGGCAGCCACGCCGGCACGAAATACCACACCATCACCGACCTAAGCATCGGCCAGACCTACTACTTCTGGGTGCGTGGGGTGAACGGCGACCTCGCCGGCGCGGCATCCAACCAGGTGTCGGCGACGCCGCGCGCCGCCAGCAGTGGTGGCGGCGGAGGCGGTGGAGCGGCGCGAGTATCGCCGCAGCCCACCGCGACGCCGACGCCGGAGCCGGAACCCACGGCCACACCAGAGCCGGAACCGACGGCGACGCCAGAGCCCACCGCGACGATGGCGCCCACGGCGACACCGATGCCGGAGCCGACGGCCACGCCAGCGCCGGAGCCGACGGCCACGCCCATGCCGGAACCGACGGCCACGCCGATGCCGGAACCGACGGCGGCCCCGACCGCGACGCCCATGCCGGAGCCCACGGCCACGGCTGAGCCCGAGCCCACCGCAGAGCCGGTGGCCGCGTCGCCGACGCAGGCGCCGGAACCCACGGCAACGGAGGCGCCGGCGGCCCCAGCGCCGACCACCGCGCCCGAGGACGCCGCGCCGACCGCTCCGTCAGGCGACGGTGTGTCAAGCACGGTGATTTGGATAATCGTCGCGGTGGTGGTGGGACTGCTGATCGTGGCGGTGATCGGATACCTGCTGTGGCGGCGGCAACGCTAGCCAAATCCGCCAGCGAACCTGATTGCGCTCGCCACCCGTAGCGGCGGCGGGCGCAACGGCTCGGCTGCCCCGTGGGCCGGAGCCACCGGCCTCGGGAATCATGCGCTAGAATAGTTTGGCGGCTGCGGCGTAAACCGCAGCCGTTCTGCATGCTCCATGAACCGTGATTGCGATGCCCGTTAGCAAAGAAGTCCTCGACGAAATCGCGTTGTCGCCATCCGAGTACCAGATGATCGTGGATCGCCTGGACCGGGAGCCGAACGCGGTTGAACTCGGCATGTTCGGCGCCCTGTGGAGCGAGCATTGCGGGTACAAGCACTCGCGTCCGCTGCTGGGGATGCTGCCGACCACCTCGGCGCGCACCCTGTCGCAGGCCGGCGCCGAGAACGCCGGCGCCATAGACATCGGCGACGGTCTGGCGGTGGTGTTCAAGGTGGAGTCCCACAACCATCCGTCCGCCGTGGAGCCGCTGCAGGGAGCGGCCACCGGAGTCGGCGGCATCGTGCGGGACATTCTCGCCATGGGGGCGCGGCCCATCGCCCTGCTGAACTCCCTGCGCTTCGGCCCGCCGGATCAGGAGGCCAACCGCAGGCTGCTGCGCGGCGTGGTGGACGGCATCGGCTGGTACGGCAACTGCATCGGCGTGCCCGACGTGGCTGGCGAAATTTATTTCGATGAATCCTACACCCACAACCCGCTGGTCAACGCGATGTGCGTGGGCATCGCGCCGGTGGCCAACCTGGCCAGCGCCGCCGCGGACACGCCCGGCGATGTCCTGCTGCTCGTCGGCGCCGACACCGGGCGCGACGGCATCCACGGCGCGTCGGGCCTGGCGTCGCGGGCCTTCGAGGAGGAACAGGAACTCCGGCCCACTGTGCAGGTTGGCAACCCGTTCCTGGGCAAGGTTCTGATTGAAGCCTGCCTGGAGGCGCTGGCCACGGGCAAGGTGCGCGCGCTGCAGGACCTGGGGGCCGCTGGCCTCACCAGCGCCGCCGTCGAATCCGTGGCCAAGGGAGGCCGTGGCTTTGTATTGGACGTGAACCGTGTGCACCGGCGGGAGGCTGGCATGACCGGCTACGAGGTCATGCTGTCGGAATCCCAGGAGCGCATGTTGCTGGTGGCCCGGCCTGAACATGCGCCAGACCTGACCGCCGTGTTCGACAAATGGGACGTGGCGTGCCGGGTCGTCGGCGAGGTTACAGACACGCAGGTGGCCAGCGTCACCGCGGGTTCCGATAATCTGGCGGCCGCGCCCGTGGCGCATTTGGCGGACGCCCCGCGGTACCGGCTCACCGGCCAACCATCCCCGGCGGACGAAGCGCGCCGGGAGCTGCAGCTGGCTGACATCCCCATGCCCGCTGATGCCGGGCTGGGCGACGCGGGCGAGATCTTGATCAGGCTGTTGGGGTCGCCCAACATCGCCAGCAAGCGGCCGGTTTACCGGCAGTACGACCATCAGGTGCAGACCAACACCGTCGTGGGTCCCGGGGCCGGAGACGCCGCCGTGGTGCGCGTCAAAGAGACCGGCAAGGCCATCGCCGTTGCCATCGACGGCAACGGGCGGCAGTGCTTGCTGAACCCATACCAAGGGGCGCAGCGGATCGTGGCAGAAGTTACCCGCAACCTGTCTTGCGTCGGCGCCGAACCTCTGGCGCTTACCGATTGCCTGAATTTCGGCAACCCCGAGCGGCCCGACATCTATTGGCAATTGGAAGGATGCGTCGCCGGCATCGCGGACGCCTGCCGGGCGCTGGGGACGCCCGTCGTCAGCGGCAACGTCAGCCTGTACAACGAAAGCCAGGGGGCCGCCATATTCCCTACACCGATTGTCGGCGGCCTGGGCTTGTTGGAGGACGCGCAAAAGCGCTGCGGCATGGGGTTCCCAGCTGGTGGATTGACGGTGGTGATGCTGGGTGCGGATACGCTGGCTGCGGATGCGCCAGACTTGGCGGGCAGCGAGTATCTGGCGGTCGTTCACGGACTGATCCGAGGCAACCCGCAAATCGATATGTCGCTGGAGCGTCGGGTTCAGGACCTATGCCGCAACCTGATCGCGGATGGCGTCGCGCTGTCGGCCCATGATTGCTCGGACGGCGGTTTTGCGGTGGCCCTGGCCGAGTCGTGCATCGTTGGGGACACTGGCGTCAGGGGCGCCGGGTCCGTGGGTTTTACGGCTGCCGAAACGTTCACGGAAAGCCTACCCACGCGTTGGGATGCGGCGTTGTTTGGCGAGGCCCCTTCGCGAATCCTGGTATCGGTGGATCCTTCGACCCTGCCGACTGTCTTCGAGGCGGCTCGTCAAGCGCAAGTACCGGCGGTGGCGTTGGGTGAGACCGGCGGTTCCCAGTTTCGCCTAGGGTCGTTGATCGACGTGGGCGTTGAGGAACTGCGCGCGTGCTGGGAAGGCGGGCTAGGTTCGGTGTGGGGTTAGCCGGCTACGGGCGCCAAATTCAACCCGCGGTGGTGAGCAGTACAGACGCTTCGGCGTCGGCGGCTGAATCGCCGTCCGCGGCCTCCGCCGAACCGTGTTCCTCCAGAGCGGGCGTGGCCAGGGCGGTATTGAGGCCCACGTTTTCCCGGCCGGCGGGCTCGTAAGGCAGGCCCAGGCGGACTGCCAGGGCGATGCCGATGAGAGGATGCTCGCGGTTCAGACCGAATACCCGGCGGCGGCGCATTCGGTTAGTCTGTGGATCCCGTCCGCTGACGTTGCGATACTTGAACACATCATTGGAGGCCAGGCCGCGTATCAATCGCATGATGAGGGTGCGCGTCACGTCGTCGCCCCAGTGGGACGTGATGTGCGGGTCCTGCGCATCGATTCCGGCGCCCAGCGCTTCGCTGATTTCGCTGCACAGCGCGTTGAACATGACCTGATCGGAACCGTCGCGTTCTTCCAGGGTGTGGGCCATGGCGACCAGATCAGCGATGCGGGCGATGTCGCGTTCGGAATCATCCGTGCTCGGCATGTCCAGTTTCGCCGCCGCCTCAACCAGCGCCGATTCGTGATCGGCCGGGTCGGGACGCCGCGCCGCGGTCCGGGCGGGCCGTGGTCTTTCCTCGACTACCTCAGGCTGCAATTCGTGATCGGGCGACGGCTCCTCGGCGTCGTCTGGCGCCGCGCGCGTCTGGTCTGGTTCAATCTCGACGTAGTCTCCGGGAGCGCCGGCATCGATGTTGTCCACCGCTCCTTCGCCGACGTATTCCTCCGGTTCGTCGTCGTCCGCGATTACCGGAACCGGGTCCGGTTCGTCGGCCATCAGGATCCAGTCCACCAAATCAACGCTGCGGATTTTGATGTTGCCCTCTTCGGCGACGCGGAGCATGAGCTTCTTGAATCCCGAGAAGCCTAGCTTGCGCTCGTCGAACCCGACGATGCGGCGCACCAATCGTTGCTTGAGGGAAGTCAGCAGCAGGGTGTGCCCGGCGGCGCGTTCGGAGCGGATCACGTCTTCGATGGCCCGTATCACCTCGGGCAACTGGTGGCGTCCCGGGTTGCTCAACTGCGCTGGAGCGGGCTGCCGGTGGCGTGGATAGGGTCCACGGTGTTGGATCGGTTCCGTCTCAATGGGATCGACGTCTGAGTCGTAGAAGATGAGCCCGTCGACGTGGTCGGCCATGCGCCGTGAGGTGGCCCAAGACACACCCACCACAAGCACGCGTTTACCCACGGCCCGAAGCGAATTGATAACGTGAATGAAGTCAGAATCGCCCGACACCAGGACGAACGTGTTGATGTTGGGGAAATTGTGGGCGGTGTCAATGCAGTCCGCCGTCATCTTCACGTCAACGCTGTTCTTGACCGCGATGGTCCTACCGGAACCGTAGGATCCCCCCGGAGGCAGACGGGTGGGAACGTAAACCGGTTCAATCCCGGCGGCGTACAGGGACGGTGGGTCTTGAATGAACTGGCTGGCGCCTTTGAGTTCGGGCGCTCGCGTCACCCAATCAGCGTAGGCTTTTCCGACAACTACCCGGCCGTGGTTGGAAACTTCTTCCTTCAGGGCGGACACGTTGGGCGTTCTGCCGCGCACCGCCAAGCTGATCTTGAAGTTTTCCCAGTCTATGAATAATGCTACGTCTTCACTGAACGCCGGGTTGCTATTTGCCTGTTGAATAGCGATGATGGAACCTCGATTTGCCCATCGCGCGGGCTGTGTGTGGCGTAAAGTGTATTCTGGCGCATCGATAGCGTCAAGTTTGCCCCCATCTACGGACGCGCGGGTTTCGTTTGGGAAAACAGATCGCGAAGAATTTCCAGTGTCAATGAGCGGCCCTTGCGGATTTGCCGCCGCCGCGATAACCTCAACATGGCGGCGCTTCAGGAAGCTGCGGCATAGAATTTCGGATCAATTTGACGACCCCAATGCTCCATATTTGTGCGATGAACTCTGCGCCGTTGGCCATTGCTAGCTTTGGACGCAACCCCGGCCGGTTGCCGCTAATGCCCGCGGCGCATGGCGAATTGCCGCCGAGTCTGGTGGTTGCCAGGTGATCGTTGGACCGTCAGGCTAGCGTGGTTGAAGCTGAAGCGCGGTGGCGGCGGTCATCAGCGGCGTTGTTGGCGGCTGCGTTGGTCGTAGCGGCCCTGCACGCAACGGCGATGGTCCCGCTGGTGGGCAATGCGACCGCCAACGGAACGTCCACGATAGTGATGGACCGCGTACAGGGACCTTACCGGGTGGTGGTCGGGATCATCCCGGCCCGCCCAGTCACACCTCAAACGCATCTGGCCATCCAGGTATTCAGCGCGGTGGACGAGCGATTGCTGAGGGATACGGAAGTCCGACTTCGGGTTGCGGCCACCGGCCCGGTGGGAGCGGCGCCGTATGGGCCGGAGCTGGCGCTGAACGATCAATCTCTCCGTTACTTCGAAACCGACGTTCCGTTCAACGTCACCGGCCCGTGGAATCTGACGCTATCGGTTGCATCCGGCCTGGGGGAGGAGGAATTCGCGCTGCGCCTGGAGGTTGAAGAACCTCGTGCCGGGGTGCAGTGGATCTGGATCGCCGGTCTGCTGGCAGCCATATTCGCCGTGGGCGCCTGGACTTGGTTGACCTTGCGTCGGCGCAATTCCCAATGAAGGTGCGCTGGATAAAATTGGTCGCGGTTGGAGCGACGCTCCTGCTGGCGGCGAGCGCCGTCGTCATGGCGCCCGTGGCCGAAGCTCACGGATTCGGCGAACGTTACGATCTACCGTTGCCCTTGGCGCTTTTCGTCGTCGCCGGGGCCATGGCGGTAATCCTGTCCTTCTTGGTGGCGGCTGTGTTCCTGCGCGGCCAAACCACCCACCTGGGGTATCCCCGATACAACCTATTACGAGCGCCACGCCCGGTGGCCTGGGTGTTCGCGACCCCCTGGCTGACCGGAACGTTGAAGATTCTGTCGGTCTTGTTGACCATATACGTGATAGTGGGAGCGTTCATCGGTTCAGAGCGGGCGGCGCTGAATCCGGCGCCGGCGGCGATATACGTCGCGTTCTGGGTAGGCCTCAGCTTCTTTACCGCGCTGTTCGGGAACCTGTGGGCGCTGGTCAACCCATGGAAGGTTGCGTGGAGCTTTGCGGAGTGGGTTGCCACTCTCATGACCCCCGGCCAGACTCTGAGCCGCAACCGGCCATATCCCAGGCGTTGGGGCGCCTGGCCGGCGGCGCTGGCTTTCGCCGGATTCGCAATCCTGGAGACCGTGGTCTCCGGGGCCGCTGGACCCCGCGCGCTGGGCTGGATCCTGGTGGCGTATTCCGCATACAACTTTGTCGGAATGTACCAGTTTGGCCGCGACCAATGGCTCAGGAACGCCGAAGGTTTTACGCTGGTGTACGGGTTTATGGCGCGCTTTTCCGTAACCGAAACGCGGGCGCCGGCGTCCGCCTGCCGCTCATGTTCCAGCGCCGGCGGCTGTGCCGACGGCCAAACCGATTGCGTCGATTGTTACGAGTGCTACTCAGCCGCGCCCCCGGATGAACGCGAATTCAACCTGCGGCCGTTCTGCGTCGGGCTGAATCGGTTGGGCAACGTGACGCCCGCCGCGGTGTGCCTGGCGCTGCTGCTGCTGTCGACCGTTTCATTCGACGGGTTGTCCGCCACACCGGAATGGGTGTTTTTCTCTACCCTGTTTTTGTTGCAATTCCCCCAAAATGGCGGCTATCTGGCGAACTTGGTGGGAGCGGTGGGCCTGCCGGTTGTGTTTGGTCTGCTGTACCTCGCTACCTGCCAGATGATGCGCGTTCTTGCGGGCTCGTCGACAGACCAGTCTCTCGGAGTTGCGGCGTTGGCTAAATCCTTTGCGTTCTCCCTGCTGCCCATCGCGTTGGCCTATCATTACGCCCATTTTCTGGGGTTTCTTCTGATCAACGGCCAGCGGTTCATCGTGTTGGCGTCAGACCCCTTAGGTTGGGGTTGGGATCTGTTCGGTACCGCTGACGCCCTGATCAACATTGGCATCCTTTCGCCGGTGTTCATTTGGTACTTTTCCATCTCAGCGATTGTCCTGGGGCACATCGCCGGGGTTTACCTTGCGCATGTTCAGGCGGCGCGCCTGTATCGAAACCGCCGGTCGGCGCTGTTGAGCCAGGTCCCCATGCTGGCCCTGATGGTGTGCTACACTTGCGCCAGCTTGTGGATAATTTCACGACCAATCGCCGAATGACGGCCAACCACAGCCTACGCGATCAACATCCCGCGTAGCCAACACCCTGCATCAGCTACGCCCTGGAGGACTACCCCGTGCCCGAACGCAGCCCGAGATTGGAACGCAGCCCGAGATTGGAAGGAAAGGTGGCCATCGTAACTGGCGCTGGCAGCAGCGGCCCCGGAGTGGGCAATGGCCGCGCCACCGCGACCCTGTTCGCCAGAGAGGGAGCCAAAGTCCTGTTGGCCGATCTGACCGAGGACCGGGCGGCGGAGACTCTGGAATTGATCGCGTCCGAGGGTGGGATCGCCTCCACGGTTCAGGCGGACGCAACCAACGCGGAAGACTGCGAACGCATGGTTGCCACCTGCATCGAGCGGTACGGTCGCTTGGACATTCTGGATAACAACGTTGGCATCTCCCACCGTGGCACGGTTGTGGAAATCGCCGAGGATGCCTGGGATCGAGTGATGGCCATCAACGTCAAGAGCATCGTGTTGGCCAGTAAATTTGCCATCCCACGCATGATCGAAACCGGTGGCGGGTCGATCATCAACATATCCTCCATCGCGGGCTTGCGGGCCCATAGCAGCACTCCCTACACGGCCTCCAAGGCGGCGGTCATCGGTCTGACCATTTCCATGGCGGCAGACCACGGGCCGGATGGCATCAGGACCAACTGCATCGCCCCCGGTTTGGTTTACACTCCGATGGTCGCCCCGCGCATGGACGACGACCTGCGCCAGACTCGCAGCAATGCGGCGCCGCTGCGCACGGAGGGTACCGCTTGGGACATCGGCAACGCGGCGCTGTTTTTGGCCAGCGACGAGGCCCGCTGGATCAATGGGGTGATTCTACCCGTGGACGCCGGGTTGGTCGCGACCTCGCCGGTGACTTACGAGACCCTAGCGCAACAGGTGCGGTTGTAGTCTGGTATAGTGAAACACGCAGGAGTCGCCATGGTAACCCCAGATACGCAGAACGTTCAAAACGCGGTTGAGGAAGTCGCGGCAACCTCAGCCGGCTCCAAAAACGGAAATGCGATGGACCGGGAACTGGTCGCGTTGAATCGCGTCAGCGTGCCGATCCTATTTGTCGCTTGTATTGGATTGTTGGTTGCAGTTGTCGGCCTGTTCACCGATAAATTTCTAGCCGCGTTGATTGGCAGCAGCCTGGTTGCAGCGGGAGCTCTGGCCTGGGTAGTCGCCGCTTCATTTGCGATATGGAAGATGGCAACGCAGTGGTTCAACGCCCGGCGAAATACCCTCTAATCCGAGCCGCTTCGCAAAATGAGAAGTGCTGTCAAGGTAACGAATAACAAGGGCGTCAGTGCAGCTACGCAAAGCAGAACTAACTTGGCGTAACGTGCGATTTGTTGCAGAAACGGGTCATCTTGGGCGGCAAGTCCTATGATGATCACCGACATTGCCAGCAATACCAGCAGCAAAAAGCTGAAGACGAAAGCGTTCCTTATTGGAGTAGGCGCTAACCGGAGCGCTTGGGATATTAGCTTGCTCACGTAGCGCACTCGCAAAACTCGGTTCCCGGTCCATTGAACCAGTAGTCCCGGCGCCTCACTCCTCTATCGACACCAGCGTAAGGTCGAAGGTGAGATCCTTGCCCGCTAGCGGGTGGTTAGCGTCCAGGGTCACTTCCACGTCAGAGACGGCCATGATGGTGAACGTAACGCTCTGGCCGTTGCCCTGCTGTCCCTGAACCGACGTTCCGACTTCGATCTGCATGTCGGAAGGAAATTCGTCCCGGGGCACGCGGATCACTCCATCGGGCCTGTGTTCCCCGTAGGCTTCAGCGCAAGGGATGTGAACCGTTTTCGTGTCGCCGGCGGCCATGCCTACCACGCCGTTTTCGAAACCCGGAATCACTTGGCCGCTGCCGATGGTGAACGCCAAAGGAGTGCCGCCTTCCGATGAGTCGAACACTTCGCCATCGTCGAGGCGGCCAGTGTAGTGAACGCGAACCCTGTTACCCGTTTGCGCTGTCGTCAATTTGCCCTCCTTCCCTTTTGGTTGGGACGCCGTGTCGTTTGGGACGCCACGTTGGGTGGAACCCCATGTTGGATTGGTAGCTGCGGTGGATGGGGCACTATAGCACGGGCGGCAACCCGCCCGGAAATATGATATGGTACGGCTATAATCGCGCCGCGCCACCGTTGGCATTGGGTTGCATACCGTCTGGGGAGGATCCATGAAGTACGGACTATTTATGATGCCGTCCCATCCGCCGGAACGGAACATCTACGATGCCCACCAATGGGACCTGCAGTACCTCACGCTGTGCGACGAACTGGGTTTCGATGAAGCGTGGATCGGCGAACACTTCACCTCGCCCTGGGAACCGATACCGGCCCCGGACCTGCTGATTGCCCAGGCGCTGATGCAGACCAAACGCATCAAGCTCGGTTCGGGAGCGCACCTGCTGCCATTCCACCATCCCGCGGAACTGGCGCACCGGGTCGCATACCTTGACCACATCTCCCAGGGCCGTTTCCTGTTCGGCGTCGGCGCCAGCGGGTTGCCCAGCGACTGGGCCCTGTTCGACGTGGACGGCATGAACGGCGTACACCGGGACATGACCCGCGAGTCGCTAGACATAATCTTGAAAATCTGGCAAAACGACGGGCCTTTCGAATACAAGGGCAAGTACTGGAACGTCAACATCCCGGAGCCCATGTTCGGTAGTCTAGAGTTCTTCCTTCGTCCTTATCAGCAGCCCCATCCGCCCATTGGAGTGGCCTCGGTGAGCTACAGGTCGCCTACCCTCACCATCGCCGGCGAGCGCGGCTTCATCCCCATGAGCCTTGCCTTCAACGCCGACTATTGCCGCAGCCACTGGGAGGCCATCGAAGAGGGCGCGGAGCGCACCGGAAGGACGCCATCCCGGGCTGACTGGCGCCTCGTCAGGGACGTTTACGTTGCGGACACGGACGAAGAAGCCCGGGACCTGGCCCTGAACGGCATGTTGGGCCGCGTGTGGCACGATTACCTGTTGCCGCTGTTCCGCGAATTCGACCTGATGAAGGTATTCAAGCATGACGATGAAGTACCCGATGACGCGGTAAACATCGAGTACATGGCGGACCACCTCTGGTTGATCGGTTCGCCCGATACCGTCGCCGCCAAGATTCACCGCCTGTATCAGGACGTGGGCGGCTTCGGCGGCCTCCTGATGCTCGTTTATGACCAATCTGAGAACAACACGGCGTGGGAGCATTCCACGCGATTGCTGGCCGAGCGGGTAATGCCCAAGGTCGCCAACTTGACCGGCGAGGCCGCACCCTGATCAAGCAGCCCCCCCAATGGCCCCGAATTCCGGGGCATAGGCGGTGGGCCAGGTAGAGTATTTGGGTTTTTTCTAAAATTCCTACAGGTTGCGCGGCGATTTGCGTGTGCAGAACCGCCGACTTGATGTACGATAGCGATGTTACGACAAATGGAGGTGGTGGCGCGATTTCGCGCGCGCCGCCAGAAAAAACAAAACAGAGGTAGTATGGCGACGCAGCGAATTAGAAAGACCAAGTTGATGCGCAGTGTGGAGGAGAAGCACGGCCAACCGCTGGAGACCCTGGTGCCACACCTGGTGAACGATGTTGGCATGAGTCGGGCGGCCGCTCAACTGGGAGTTAGCCCGGCGACTTTGGGCTACTGGATGCTGAAAATGGGCATCCAATACCGGCGCGTCGCTCTCGCCGACGGGGAAACCATTGAGGTAAGACGCCCGGGCTAGTGGCCGGGAGGGTCGGGCTGCCCTAGATTACAGCGTGGGCAGCCATGCGCCGCCCTCTGACGCTTCCATCGCTTCGTCCATGCCCGGCCACGGCGGCATCGTCACGCAGATGAAGCGCAGGGCCGCATCGGGCAGCGCCCGGAACTGAAACGCCCATCCGGTCGGTATCACCAAGGCGTCTCCCGGCGCTACCGCCAACGGCTCAACCGCGTCTGGGGCTACGCCAGGCGGGAGGCGCCACACCTCCCCGGCGCCCGCGACCACGTACCAAGCTTCTTCTACGCTGCGATGCCGCACCGGACGGCTGGTTGCCCCGGGCCTGATGCTGACCTCCACGACGCTACAGCGGGTCGCGCTGTTGTCCTCAGTGAGCAGCAGACGCACCTCCGAGCCGTCCGGCGCAACGATTGGGTCGGACGACGCTCGGCCAAGTGGAGGGATGGCTGGCGAGTTCACCGTTCGGATCCTAGTGCAGGCCCCACGCTTCGGCCAGCGCAGTGTAGGCCGCCCTCGACAACGCCATGCCCAACGATTTCGTTGCCCCATCCGAAATAGGAGAGACGGGAGGTCTGATCAGCCAAGTTCAGGATTAAGCCCGTGACCGACACAACATTACCGCGTGGCCCATACGCGCTTACCCTGATACGGCAGCCCGACGCATCGCCGGCGGCGCCGGGCTACTCGCGTGGCTTGCGTCCTTTGCGGGCCAGGAAGTCCGAGAAGCCGTCTTCGACCGATAGACCCTTGAAGCGGTCGGTGCGGCCCTCCACTTCGTTGCGGAACTGTTCGCCGATGGGCAGGCCGGAATGCTCCAACAGCATCTGCTTGATGTTGGCCAACCCCTCGACCCGGTTGCGGGCGATGCCGGCGGCAATGTCCAGCGTGCGTTCAATCAGCTCATCGGCGGGAACCAGGTGGTTGATGAGGCCGATGTGATAGGCTTCCTCGGCGAACACTTCACGGCCGCTCAGCAGCAGTTCCTTGGCCCGGTTGACCCCCACCAGTTGGGGAAGGCTCCAAGTGGCGTTCATCTGGCCGTAGTTGACGGCCAAGAATCGGAAGCTGGTCTTTTCGCAGCCGACCAAGAAGTCCAGGCTGGTGGCCAGTACCGTGCCGCCGCCATAGCACAGCCCGTTGACGGCGCCGATTACGGGCTTGCTGCTGGTGTGCAGATGCCAGGTGTATTCGGCGCGTTCCGTCTGGCCCGCCTCCCGTTCATCGGGGGACAACTCGCGGTTCTCGTGGATGTCCGCTCCGGCTGAAAACGCGCGCTCTCCGGCCCCGGTGATGATCACGGCGCCAACTGAGTCGTCCGCCTCGTATGCGGATAGCGCTTGGTCCAGTTCGCGGACCAATTGCAGGTTGAGGGCATTGAGCACTTCGGGTCGGTTCAGCGTTATGACCCCGATGTGGGTCTCGACCTCGTTGCGCCCCATCATGGTGGGACGGGCCACGGTTTCGACATCGATGCACGAGTAGGTGGTAGCGACCATGTTTACATCCTTCAAACAAACTCTGCGGAAGATTGCCGCTCGATTTGGCGCACGTCATTATACGCATGTCGGCGGGATTGAGGTAAGCGCCCGGCCAATTCTTACTGGCGCCCAGTGAGCTGAGGCTCTACGCTGCTCCCCGGGATCATGTGTTGGAAATGGCAGGCATTTGATTTGGCTGGGGCTGGCGAGGGAGTCTTGAAGATCATGAGTTACCGAATCGCCAGCAGTTTCGTCTCAGTGTCCCAATCACCCCAACGGGCTGATTCCGCGAACCAGGCGCATGATGTCGTTGGCGGAGATGGCGATGATCAACGCGATCATGAAGATAAACCCGATCAGATGCACCAGTCCTTCCTTGTTTGAAGGCACCCGTTTGCCCCTGCGAACCCACTCAATGGCCACGAACAGAAGCCGCCCGCCATCCAGCATGGGTATGGGTAAGATGTTCAGCACGGCCAAGTTGATGCTCAGCAGAATCGCCACCACCATCCAACCCTGGAAACCTCCCTGCCGCGTCACTTCGCCGGTGATCTGGGCGATACCGATGGGTCCACTGAGTTCGGGGCCGCGTCCTTCTCCGAACCAACTCCGCACCTCTTGGTAGATGACGGTCAGCATCTCCCAGGTGTTGGTCACGCCCAAACGCAACGCGACCCACGGCGGTTCGGAGCGTCGTTCTGCCTGTTGATCGACGACCTGGAACCCGATGCCGACGGATCCCTGGCCCGCTGGCGGGTTTAGGCGAGGCGTCAAGTAGGCGACTTGCCGCTGTCCGTTGCGTTCGATCACCCAAGCCATCTCGGCGCCGGCGGCCGACCTGACCGCCTGGGGGAGGAGCGCAGGATCCTCCAACGGTTGTTCTCCGACGGATAAGATCCGGTCTCCAACCATGAGGCCGGCGGTCGCCGCGGGGGAATCGGGCGCCACCGCCGTTACTTGCGCAACGCCGCCGGAGAGTTCGGTATGCGGTACCATGGCCATGATGGCAAAAGCGACGATGGGGAACAGCGCGTTCATGGCGGAACCGGCGGCCAGCACGATGGCGCGTTGACCCACGCTGCGCCGGGCGAGACTCTGCGGCGCTACGGGATTATTCTCGCCGGAGAGTCGGACGAATCCTCCCAACGGCAGCCAGTTGACCGAGTAGATCATGTCAGCCAGTACGATGCGGTCGGGATGCGCCTCGCGCACCCGTCCCTCGTGCCGCAGGAATTCATCGGTTTCGACATGATCCAATCTGCGGCGTTGATTTTGGCCGGCGTCCGCCTCGTTTTGCTGGTGGCCGCCGAAGCCGACGAAACGCCCAATCGCGCCAGCCAATCCTGCGCCACCCTCGTTGTCGCGAACTTCAACGTAGCGGGCCAGCAGGTTCCCGTCCTCAGTTTCACCCGATAGGATTTTTACCACCTGGCCAGGCGCGATGTCCGAAAGGGAGCCGTTGACGCAGATGGTGGAATGGTCCAGCTTGGTTTCCGTGCGGCCGGTGTAAATTCCAAAGGCCCGGGGAGGATAACCGACCCCAAATTCCAGTACCTTGACGCCAAAGGCCTTGGCCGACCAGAAGTGGCCCAGTTCGTGGACGACCACGAGAAGAAGCAGCATCGGTATGAACGACGCCAAGGCGATGAGCAGTGTTTCCATGAAAGTTTCCTAACCGTCAGTTGGTGGGCAAGCCGGCGAGTTCGGCGGCGCGAATGCGGGCCCAATGGTCGGCGGCGGTTATCGCGTCCAGATCCGGGTTCGGGTTGGTTTGGCGCTCGGCAAGCGTTTGTTCCACCAACCGGCAAATGCCTGTGAACCCAATCTTGCCCTGGAGAAAGGCTTCCACCGCCACCTCGTTGGCCGCGCTCAGGACGGCCGGCGCCGTGCCTCCGGTTTTTCCCGCCTCCACCGCCAGGTCGAAGCACGGGAATCGGTCACGCTCCAGAGGCTCGAATTCCAGCGACCAGGGAGAGCCGATGTCCAAGCGTGGAATCTCCGGGTTCGCTAGCCTTTGGGGATAGAACAGCGCGTATTGAATGGGAAGTCGCATACTGGGTGGCCCGAGTTGAGCTTTTACCGAGCCGTCATCGAATTCGACCATCGAGTGTATCGTGCTCTGCGGATGCACCACCACCTCGATGTCTTCCCAGGGCACCGAAAACAGCCAATGGGATTCGATCACCTCGAACGCTTTGTTCATCAGGGTGGCAGAGTCGATGGTTATCTTGTCGCCCATGCGCCACGTGGGATGGCGCAAAGCCTGCTCTGGGGTTACCGATTCCAATTGATCCAGGGGCGTTTGCCGGAAGGGGCCGCCGCTGGCCGTTATCATCAATCGGCGAATGTGGTTGTCCTCCCCTTGCAGGCATTGCCAAATGGCGCTGGGTTCGCTGTCCACCGGCAGGATCACGCCGCCGCCATGGGCTTCGGCGGACTTGAGGGCCGCGCCCGCCATGACGATGGGCTCTTTGTTGGAAAGGGCGACCTGTTTGCCGGCCTTCAGGGCTGCCAGCGTCGGCGACAAGCCCACCGCGCCCATGAGGGCAACCATGACCTGGTCCACTTCGGGTAGGTTGACCATTTCAGCCATGGGCATCATGGCGACGCCAGCGGGCAACGATGCGGGTGGGTTGTTGCACCAAATATAACGGGGCGCGAACTCCGCGATCTGTTCCGCCAGTAATTCGGTATTGTTGCCGGCGACCAGCCCCACGACTTCGAACTCCTGCGGGAAGGCGCGCACGATGTCCAGCGTCTGCCGGCCGATTGAACCGGTTGAACCCAGCACGATTATGCGTCGCATGACATTATCGCCCCAAATCAGTTGGCGGCGCCGAATACGACCGCCATGACGTACACCACTATGAAACAGGGAAGCAAACTGTCCAAACGGTCCAACATTCCCCCGTGCCCTGGGAATATCGCTCCAGAGTCCTTGGCGCCGGCCCAACGTTTGACCTTGGATTCCATCAGGTCGCCCGCCGGTGACACCACACCTAAAATAACACCAGTGGCCGCCGCTTGCCAAACTTCCAGTTGCAACGGCGTCGCCAGACCCAAAACCAGCGCGGCGGCAGTCGCCCCAACCAGACCGCCGGCGGCTCCCTCCCAAGTCTTGCTGGGGCTGACGCTGGGCGCCATCTGGCGCCGGCCGATCAAGCGTCCGGTGAAGAATGCCGCGGTGTCCGCAGCCATCACGCCGAGAATGACCAGCAACAACCACCAGAACCCAACTTCAGCGGCGCCCATGAAGCCCGTCGCCACGGCATCGGCGCCTGTCGCCACCGCGTCGGTAGCCGGTCCGGGGTTGATTCCCCTCAACGCGATGGCGCAGGCCAGTCCACCACCGATGTAAGCCGGCGTAATCACGAGCCACGCGGCGGCCGCCAGGGGGCGTCGTCCCCGCCAAGCCGCAATCATCCAGAGCAAAGCCAATCCGCATCCCGCGACGCAGATGGCGGCCGCAGATTTGGCGAAATCATACGGGGTGGCGGCCAGTTCACCGGCCAGCGCCAACGCGGTCGCCCACACGCCTCCCAGTAGAACCGGCAAAGTAGTGGTCGCAGCGCCTGCCTCCTGATTCAGAGTCAAAGGACACAATCGGTACGCCTCTCGAGCGCCCATCACCGCCGCGGCCACGGCCAGCAGTGTGATCCAGGGCGGGCCGGCCCAGACCGCCGCCAAGATAATCGGAACCGCAACGAGCGCGGTCAATACCCTGGGGATCAACAAGGTTGGCGCCTCTAAGCGTTGGCTTCCAGCGCGCCGAAACGCCGCTGCCGGCGCCGGTAGGCAGCGAGGGCCAGGTCCAGCTCTTCCTCTCCGAAATCTGGCCACAGCGCTGGAGTGTGGTAGTACTCGCTGTAAGCCGCCTGCCAAATGAGGAAATTGCTCAGCCTCTGCTCCCCCCCGGTGCGAATGATGAGGTCAGGGTCGGGGCAACCGCCAGTGTAGAGGTAGCGTCGGAACAAGCTTTCGTCCACTTCGTCAGGAGACACGCCATCGGTGAGGATCCGCCGGACGGCGTGGAGGATTTCGTCTCTGCCGCCGTAGTTGAACGCTATATTCAGGATGAAACGGTCGTTGCCCTTGGTGATTTCCTCGGCAAGCGCGATGGCGTCCTGCAGCTTCCCGTCCAGCGGTTTGGGATCTCCCAAGTGCACCAACCGCACTCCGGCCTCGTGGAGTTCCCTGGTTTGGGGTTCGATCTCCTGGGCCAGTATCTCCATCAGCGCGTTTACTTCGGCGGTGGGACGACGCCAATTTTCCGTCGAAAACGCGTACAGGGTTACGACATCCACGCCGCGGTCGGCCAAGACGCCAACGACGCGCTGAATGTTGGCGACGCCCTTACGATGGCCGGCTACCCTCGGCAGTTGGCGCTGAGCGGCCCAACGACCGTTGCCGTCCATGATGATGGCAATGTGCCGGGGAACAGGTCCGCCGCTACCGTCTGCTGGGCGGTGGTCGTTGGGCGTTGTCAGGTCAGCGGTGGACAATGAACGAGATGGGAAACCTTGGATTGGAGGCGGCGGTCACACCTCCATGATCTCCGCTTCCTTGCCGGCCGCGACTTCATCGATCGTTTTGATGTGAGCGTCGGTGGTTTTTTGCAGGGTTTCTTGGCTGCGGCGGCTCTCATCTTGAGATATCGCCTTGTCCCGTTCCATCTTCCGCAACGAGTCAACGCCGTCGCGACGCACGTTGCGCACGGCCACCTTGCTGTCCTCTGCCTTGCGCTTCAATAGCCTGACCATCTCCTGGCGGCGCTCCTGGGTAAGCGGAGGGATGGGGACTGTGATGACTTGGCCATCGTTGGACGGGTTGAAACCCATCTCAGACTGGGTGAGGCTCCTTTCGATGTCCCGAAGCGCCTGACGATCCCAGGGCTGCACCATGATGGCGCGGGCATCCGGGGCTGAGATGGATGCGATCTGCTTCAGGGGCGTTGGGGCGCCGTAGTAGTCCACGGCAATGTCTTCGATCAGCGCTGGGGCGGCTCGCCCCGTCCTGAGGGAGCTGATGTCGCGGCGCATGGCCTCAATGGATTGACCCATCTTGCGTTCGGTTTCATTTAGAACATCTTCGATGGTACGTTCCGTTTGGTTGTCGTCACCGTCTCTGGCTCTGCGTTCAGGCATTTCGTTACCCTCCTGGACCTTTGTGCTTGCCGTCGTTGATGGTGGTTCCTACGGCGTCCCCTCTCAAGATGCGGCTCATTGCGCCTTTGTCGAATATATTGAAAACGATTATGGGCATCTGGTTGTCCATGCACAGAGTCATGGCGGTGGAGTCCATTACTTCCAGTCGCCGGTTCACGGCGTCCAAGTATTCGAGATTTCCGAAACGGACTGCGTCGGGATTGATGCGGGGGTCTGAATCGTATACGCCGTCCACGCCGTTTTTGGCCATCAGCAGCACGTCGGCGCCGATCTCCAGGGCGCGCAACGCTGACGCGGTGTCGGTGGACATGTAAGGGTTGCCGGCGCCGGCGCAAAACAGGACCACCCGGCCCTTTTCGAGGTGGCGCATGGCTCGCCTGCGGATGTAGGGCTCGGCCACTGCCTGAATTGGCAGAGCCGACTGGGTTCGAGTGGTGACGCCGCGTCGCTCCAGCGCGTCCTGCAGGGCCAAGCCGTTGATGATCGTGGCCACCATGCCCGCGTAATCGGCCGCAGAGCGATCCATGCCCTGCCGTTCCGCCGTCGCGCCACGCCAGATGTTGCCTCCGCCGACCACCACGGCAATTTCTACGCCGCGCCCCTGCGCGTCAATGATCTGATCGGCTACATAGGCGACGGCTTCAGGATCAATCGTCTCCGACCCCGGACCTTGCATTGATTCGCCGCTGATCTTGAGGAGGACGCGACCGTAAACGGATCGATCACTGTGGGTTACGGCCACCATTCTTACTACCGAGGACCGGCCAATGTCCTGCCGCGCTCACATTCCTCTGGCGCGCCAAGACGCCGACACTGCGCGCGTTATTCGCCCAGCGCGAGCCGGCTGAAATGCACGATGCGCACATTTTCACCCGTTTGCGCGGCCGTCTCCCGCACCAGTTCCGCCAGTGTGCGGGAACCGTCTTTGATAAACGGCTGTTCCAAGAGGCAAACTTGAGCCGCAGGCCGTTCGTCGTCATCCGGCATATCATCTGGGCTGAGATACACTGGGGACATTGCGGCGACCTGCATGGCGATGTCATGGGCGAGCGCCCGGAATTCTTCAGTGCGGGCTACGAAATCGGTTTCACAGCCCAACTGCACCAAAGCGCCCACGCGGCCGCCGGTGTGGATGTAGGATTCGATCAATCCTTGGGAGGTTTCCCGGTCGGCCCGTTTCGCGGCTTGCTCGAAACCCTTTTGCCTCAGGGCTTCAGCCGCGCGTTCCACGTCGCCTTGGGAGTCTTCCAGCGCCTTTTTGCAGTCGCTAATTCCGGCGCCGGTTTGCTCGCGAAGGGATTTGATTAGTTCAACAGTGACCGCAGGCAAGATCAGGGCCTCCTGGCTGCATGTGTTCGAGGATTTTGTTCGGGGTTTTGGTTGTGGCTCTTTCCCGCCGACGCCAACCGGCGCGCGGAGCGAGTGACTGGCTATTCCAACGGCCGGGCCGACATCATCTGCCCCAGCTCCTCCAGCGTCACGGTTTGGGCAAAGCGAGCCGCATCTTCCACCGATTGCTCGTCTTCTTCGGACAAGTCGGTGTCTGCGGCCATCATGGCTTCACGTTGCGCTTGGCCTTCCTCGATGGCGGCGGCCATGCGGCCGGTGATCAGCCTGATGGATCGCACGGCGTCATCGTTCCCGGGCACCGCATGCGTCACCAGCCCGGGGTCGCAGTCCGTATCCACGATGGCGAAGATCGGAATATTCAAACGGCGCGCCTCCGCGATGCAGATGTCCTCTTTGCCGATGTCGATGACAAAAAGCGCGGCCGGCAGCCGGTCCATGTTGCGAAGACCGGTAAAGTACTTTTCCAGCTTGTCCAAAGTATGGGTCAGGCGAACCGTTTCCTTCTTGGGCAGGCGAGCCAGGTAGCCGGAATCGCGCTGCTCCTGGAGCCGCTTCATGTGGTCTATGCGGGCCTTGATGGTCTGGAAGTTGGTCAGGGTCCCGCCCAACCAGCGCTGGTTCACGTACCATTGACCTGTGCGGTCCGCCTCGGAGGCGATTACGTCCTGCGCTTGTTTCTTGGTGCCAACGAAGAGGACTTTGCCCCCAGACGACGCCACTTCCACCATCGCGCGATACGCGTCGCTGATCAGACCCATCGTCTGCTGTAGGTCAATGATGTGGATGCCGTTGCGCTGTGTGAAGATGTACCGGCGCATTCTCGGATTCCACCGCCGCGTTTGGTGCCCGAAGTGCACCCCCGCTTCCAGCAACGATTTCATCGTAATCGGTTCCAAAGCGGCTGCTGCGTTTGGCTCAATTGCGGCCGGGCGTTCTGGGGCCTGTACCATAAGCTGACCTGCCTCGCGTTTGTGTAGTCTATCAAGCGCGCCCAAGTATAGCACAGGGAAAATACAGCGGCAAACACACTGGACGCATCGTGGGCGCCGCTCCAGATTGAGACTGCGACTCCAGGCGCAGGGGGTCGAACCCTGTGTTGGTTCCGCCGGCCGGTTGGGGAGACCGGCCACTGCCGCGCGGCACGGTAGCGACAAGGCCCTGCGCTCAATTGGCCTGTCGCATTCGAACCTGGAGCCGTCCGCAGCCCGATTTGAAGGGCGCTTTGGCGGGTATAATGTGGCGCCGCTCCCATGAACATACCCCAACATCGGGTCATTGACCGGAGGTAACGCCGTATGCCCTTGGCCTTAGTCAACGCGAATTTGATCGATTCGGTCAACCCAAGGGTTGTTCCCAATGCCAGCGTGCTTATCGAAGGCGGAAGAATCGTCCAGGTTGTCGAAGGTCGCCTCCCGTCGCTTCCCAGGGATACGCAGGAGATTGACCTGGAGTGTGGGTATCTCCTGCCGGGCCTTTGGGACGCCCACGTGCACCCGGAGTATCCGGTACCTCCCGGAACCACGCCAGCACAGGAAACCGCGAACTTTGGCCGCGCGTTGTCTCTGGCGCTCACCGAGTCTGGCATAACGTCGGTGCGTTGCGGTGGCGCCGCGCACTACATGGATGTTGCCTGGAAACGAGCCTTCGATTCCGGCGAACTGCCGGGGCCACGCGTGTTCGCTTCCGGGTACTTTTTGACCACCACTGGTGGGCACTTTCTCACGTCTGGCCAGGCTAGGGAGTGCGACGGTCCCTACGGGTTCGTGCAAGCCATCCGGGAACAGATGAAAAACGGGGTTGACCACATCAAGCTCAACCTTACCGGCGGCATCATGGGGCCCGACTGGGACCGCCATTGGCATTCTTTCCTGCTTGAGGAGGAACTGGCGGCTGCTTTCGCCATCTGCCGGCAGCGCGAATTTCCCGTCATGGCACATGCCGCCAACCCCGACTCGGTGAAGTCCGCGCTGCGCCTGGGCGCCCACTCGGTCGAGCACGGTTACATAATGGACGAAGAGTGCATCGCCGTGTTGTCGGAATCGCCAACTTGGTACATGCCCACCCTGGCGATTTCTCACCTTACCGAAGGGCAAGCCCAGGACGAGCACGAGAGGCGCTGGTTGGCGGAACGCAACATCGCCGCTGATTTGCAATGCCGAGCCGACGCCGCGGCCTCCGAGCACGCTTATTGGTTCCGCCGCGCCCTGGATTCCGGCGCCAAAATGGCCTTGGGTTCGGACATACGACCGCTCAAGGACGGCGCCCTGCTGGAGATGGGCTTGTGGGTGCGCGACGGCGCCACCACCTGGCAAACCTTACAGGCGGCCACCCGCAACGCGGCGGAACTGTGCGGCGTGGGCGAACAACTCGGCACGGTTGAACCGGGCAAACTCGCGGATCTCATCGTTGTGGCAGAAAATCCCCTGGATGACATTGCCAACCTGCGGCGACTCCAGTTGGTCTTCAAGGAGGGCCGCATCCTTTCGGACAAACGCGAATAACCCGGAGCAGAGCTGACCAGTCCGGCAACCGATCAGCGCCGCCGGTCGTTGCAATGCGGACTGAACATAACATCATCCGCAATGATACAAAATCGAGGCGCTCCTCAAAATCGCTGAGAATGGATGGCTTCCCGCTGGGTTCCTGCCGCGCCAAGCCCAGCGGGATTGCTGGGGCCCAAGTGATTTGCGGTACTCTGGCGCCGATACTGATCCGTGCAGCGCGGCAGGACTGCTACAGAATCGCCACGGGATTGACTGGAGAACCGGTGCCTCCCACGACCCGCAGCGGGTTGATGGTCAGCATGAACTCCCACCGTCCCGCCTCCGCGCAGGCTTCGGCCAGGGGTTGCAACAGCGCGTTGTCCAACAGGCCGATCCCGTACGCGAAAATGCTGCCATGCACCGACCAGGGAAGGTCGTAACCGTTGGGCGTATGGTCCATCATGTCCCATACCAGCACGCAGCAATCGCTCTGTCGGATGAACTTTAGGCAAGACGCATGGAGTCCAGGACGCAAGGTTGCATCACTGCCCCAGAGGGGGTTGCCGTCAGCGTTCCACTTTTCGCGGCCGCTGTACACCACCAGCGCGTCGCCCGGTTCCATCTGAACACCCTGGGCGTCGCAGATGTCCTGCAATTCCCATCCGTGAACCGGGGTCTCCTGGGTCACGTAATCGACGCCACGATGTCGCGGCACGTCTAGGAGGACGCCGCGCGTGATGATCCCTTCCTTCCAGTGTTCAACTGAGCCGAACTTAGCGCCGTCGAACTGAATCATCTCGCTGGGGTCTTTGCCGTTCCACATCCCGTTGGAATCCCACACGTGGCACAGGGCGTCCAGGTGGGTGGTGGCGGTTCCGTGGTAGGAAACGCCGTAGTAATCGGTGGACATCCCGCCGCCCGGTTCGCGGGGGCCTTTGCGCATGTAATGGATGGCCGGGGTAGGATTGTTTGGAGCGGGCGTAACCGGAAACTCGCGGCTCAACGAAACCGCGTGGCCGCTTCGCACCAACCCGGCCGCCCGCCGACGCTTGGCGTCGTCAACCATGTTTACCGCGCCCTTTTGGTCGTCTGGTCCCCAGCGGCCCCAGTTGACATCGTCCTTCAGGTAGCCCAGCACCTCTGCCTTGGTGGGGGTTTGTCGCGTGGTCATGTCTCGTCCCTCCGGCGCAGGTTGCGCGTTGGGCAAGGTTGCCACGTCAAGCTGGCGATGGCAAGAGACTGGGTCTAGTTTATGATCGCGCTGAAGCGTCGTCGCCCCAGGTGACGCCATGGTAGCAGGCGTCCCAAAATTGGCGTTCGTAGCGGAGCGTCGTGCGGAAGATTCGCTCCAAATTGGCGGCCTTGGCGGCGCTGGCCTGGGCTCCGGCGTGGTTCAGGCGACCCTCGAACCACTCAACCAAGTCGCCCAGCACAGCGGGGCTGTGAATGTCGATCCAACCTTGGTACACCGCGTTGTTGGGTTTGACGCCGGCATTGATGAGCCTGGTTGCCCAGTCCAAATACGTTCCCTCTGTGACATAGAACATGGCCAGCAGGTCTTCCAGGTCGCCCTCCCATGCCGTTCGCACCATGAAATCGCCGAAGGCTTGGGTTACCGGGTTGGCCTCGGTTTGACGGTATTCCTCGGCCGATACACCCAAGTCGTGGAACCCGTTGAGAAACAGATCGTTTTCGGCGGAAAGGAAGTTGGCGAGGAATCCATTGAGTACCTTGCCTGCTTCGTAATCCGGAGCGGCCTTGGCGATGGCGATGGACGTGAGCTTCACCAGGTCAGAGCAGAACACGTAGTCCTGCCGGAAATAGTTGCGAAACTTGGCAATGTCGAGCGTCCCACCGCCCATCTCGGTCACGAACGGGTGGGTGACCATAGCTTCCCACAGAGCGTGGTGCCGGGTCCGAAGGTCGTTGACAAATGGCACTTTGCGCCCTCCCAGGCGGCCTTTCCTCCCGGCTACGGGGTTTGAGGCACGATTGCTTAGACCGC
This sequence comes from Dehalococcoidia bacterium, assembly GCA_965221295.1. Taxonomy (GTDB): domain Bacteria; phylum Chloroflexota; class Dehalococcoidia; order Lucifugimonadales; family UBA3495; genus Bin87. The sequence continues at coordinate 1,499,241 of OZ244879.1, forward strand.
TTCAGCCAGGCAGCCGAAAAACCTGTCCATCATGCCCTTGGCCACCGACGCCATCATGCGTTGACCAACGCGGGCGACTGGTCCACCCACCTGTGCATCGGCATGAACGCGGACGTTGGCGCCGCCATCGCCATCCGGCTCCAACGCGACTGAAGAAACGCCGTTGGCGAATCCCAAGTTGCCTGAACCTTCAATGGTCATGGTGTAGGAATTGGGCGGGTTGAGATCCGACAGGGTAACGGTAGCGGTGTAATTTCCGCTCACCGGTCCCACGCGGGCTGTCACCGTTGCGCGGTATCGATTCGGTCCATCGGGTTCAATGCTGCGGCACCCGGGGATACAGTCCGCCAACGCTTCGGGATTCATCAGAGTATCCCAGACCGCTTCCGGCGGCTTGGAAAAATGGTATTCGCCGGTAAATTCCATGGTGGCTTGATTATAGCAAATGTTAACGACGCCAACTTAGGCGTGGGAGACACTTGGTCCCGGTCGACCCTCAATTGGCGGGAGTTCGATTTTCCCGTCGGCGGACGGTCCAAACTCACGAAATTCACCAAGAACCCGCTGACTTGGGGGCAACCAATGGTTTGGGGGCAACCAATTCCGCTTATCGCCTTACTTGCGCCCTTCTAGCGATTATGGGGAACGCGATACCGGCATTAGGAGAAATTTCAATTGCCGGTGGGTTGCTGTTTCCTCCGAGCCCTACGCTATCGGGCGTCTGCGAGGAGCAGGGCGTTCAACAGGACCTGCGCGCCATTGGCGCAATCTTCGGGAGCGCTGTACTCCGCCGGCGCATGGCTGATGCCGTTGACGCTGGGCACGAAGATCATCGCTGCCGGAGTGATGGCTGCGATGGCTTGGGCGTCGTGGCCAGCCCCGCTGGGCATATCGATGGTCGCCAATCCGGCCACGCCGGCGGCTTCCTCCACCAGTCGCTGCATATTCCCAGATATGGGAACCGAAGGCGTGTTCCGTTGCGCCGTTACTGTGACTCCCACCTGTTCCGCGTGGCCAACTTGCTCGGCGGTGCGGCGCAATTCGACCTCGGCCGCGGCCAGCGACTCCATGCGTTCGTCACGGAACTCCACGCCCATCTGGACCCTTCCTGGGATTACATTGCCTGCGTTGGGGTGCACGTCCATGCTGCCCACGGTTCCAACACGGCAGATTTCCATCTCGCCGGCAATGCTCCGCACTTTCAACGCGATTTGCGCCGCCGCTGACATGGCGTCCCTCCGTAGCGACATTGGAGTGGTGCCGGCGTGGTTAGCTTCACCCACAATGTCCACATGGTACACCGAGCGTCCGGTGATGCCGGTGACGACCCCGATGGGATAGCCTCCCCGGTGCATCATAGGCCCTTGCTCGATATGCAACTCCAGGTAACACGCGAATTCGTCCGGCCGGCGTCGGGCCTCCGCAATGTGAGAGATGTTGCCGCCGATGTCGGGCAGCCGCGACGCCAACGTAGATCCATCGTCATGGATCGCGGCATAATCCTCAGGCTCCCAGAGTCCGGCCACGGCGCGACTGCCCAGCAGCCAGCGGTGGAACCCAGTCCCCTCTTCGTTGGTGAAGACCATGACCTCAAGCGGATGCCTGGTGGTTAGGCCAGCGTCGGCCAGGGACTGCGCCACTTCGATGGCGGCGATCACCCCCAACGCGCCGTCATACTGACCGCCGGCGGGCACCGTGTCGGTGTGCGAACCCATCACGATGGCGGGCCGAGCGGGGCCGGCCCCTTCCACCCGACCGATGATGTTGCCCGCGGCGTCGATTCTCACCGTCATGCTGGCGCGGCCCATCAGGTCCATGACGAAATCCCGGCCGGCCACGTCGTAATTGGAGAAGGCCACCCGCTGCATCCCCTCTTCAGTATTGCCGATCCTCCCCAGGGCGGCGAGATTATCGTTCAGGCGGGCGGCGTTGATCGTCACCGAGCCGGCATGGGTGTGTGATGTGGTCAAGGTTTAGCCTCCTTTCGGTTCGGTCTGGGAGTTGATCCACGCAACGACCTGACGTTTGGCGGGCCAGGGGCGAAGACGCCTGGCGGCTCCTGGCCGTCAGCGTCGGGATTCGCTGGTGGCCCAGGAGGCCGGTTCAGCGCTGCCCGTTGCCATTATAGCGGACGGTCGGCATCATTCTGGGCGGCCTTGACGCTAGCTCCAGATGGGCCAACTCCGTTCTGGCCTAGCGAAACCGGTTCAGGCCAGAACGTCGAATCCGTAGCCGGAGCGGTTGAGATTGCCCTCTTGAAAACGGGCGAACCGGAGCGGTGAAATGTCCATCGTGGTGGCTGCTCCGTCTCCGATCAGTTCTGCCATCAACACGCCCACCATTGGCGACAGTTTGAACCCGTGTCCGCTGAATCCGGTGCACAAGTACAATCCGTCGATGCCATCGACCCGGTCCATGATTGGGTGCGAGTCTGGAGTGTTGGTGTACAGGCCAGCATATCCGGCGGCGAGTTCGGCGTCGGCAATCGCTGGAATGCGGCGAGCCAAACGCTGCCACACATCGGCGATGAAGGCCGGGCTGGCTCGCTGGGCGAATACTTCTGGGTTGTCCACCACGTCGGAATGGTTGCCGTTGCCCACGAGTGTCAGGTCCTGACCCTCGGGCCGGAAATAGATTCGGTTGCTGATGTCGGCGCCCCCAGGATGGTAGGGAATGAGATCTAAAGGGCGGCGGAAGTGCAACACCTCGTGGCGCGTGGCGACCACCGGGGCTGCGATGCCGTGTGATTTCAAGAATGCCGCCGACCAAGGGCCGGTAGCGATCACGGCTATTTCCGTTTCGATGCGGGAGCCGTCGGTTGCGACCACGGCGACGACCCTGCTTCCGTCAGCGCTGGTTTCGATTTCGGTGGCGGGAGTTTGCAACTTGATATCTACGCCTTCAGCCCGGGCCCGCGTCGCGTAGGCGTACGCCGTGCCTGATGCGTCGGCGTGCCCGGAATAAGGCTCGTAGGCGATTGCGGCGGCGTCTTCCACCGCAAAACCGGGAGCCAGGCTGGCCGCATCCCCAGGTCCTATGATGTCGGTCATGACGCCCACTGACTGCTGCGTCGCAATGTTGCTGCGGAATGCGTCCAGGTCGTCCGCGCCAGCGAATACCAGGTAGCCGGTTTCAACATAACCGCAGTCGCCGCCGATGATCTCAGCGAAGTTGCGGAAGACGTGCAGGCTTCGCCACGCCAGCTCAGCGTTCACCGCGGTGGAGTAATGCATCCGGATGGCGCCGCTGCTGCGGCCAGTGGAGCCGCTGCCCAGCGTATCGCGTTCCAGCGCTGTGATGCGCCTGATGCCGTGCCGATGAGCCGTCAGCGCCAGGTTGCAGGCGATGCTGCATCCCATCACGCCGCCACCGATGATGACGGCGTCGGCGGTTTCATTGGTTGTTGTCATGAAGGTAGGGATCCTCCGACGTCAATTGCTGTCGCATGGGGCCGATGGCGGCGTGAATCTCTAACGGTAGCCCGAGCTCGGCTCTAGGAAAAGCGGCCGAGTCGCGTCGCTTTTGACGCAGGGATCCGCGCGCGTGACAAGGCAGCGGTCATACCATCCTACTCTCGCTCTTTAGACCTTCGCACTCGGAACGACGCGGCGCGTTGCCTGCGCATCCAGTTCAGGAACGACGCGACGCGCGGGTTGGCCCGCAACGACTCCACACTGTTCAATTCCTCCGCCAACGTGGTTTCGGAAAACATCGCGTGAACCTGCCGGTGGCAGGTGGAGCAGAGCCGGGCGGTGGGCCCGTGGTTGCCACCTCGGGCGCGCGGCACCAGGTGGTGCACCGTGAACCGTTCGGCGGGGCGTTCGCACAGGGCGCAGTGAACATCCATCGGGTTGATACGTCCAAGGTGGGAAGCCCGACTTGCCGCCGTTTCGTGGTCATGCGCTGGAGCAGGGTCGGTTTGATTTCTCCTGGCCCCGCGCGAGCGGTGGCGGGCCCGTCGCTTAGCCATTGCCGTTAGAACCCCAGGTATCCAGGAACCGCCAGCCGGGCAGATCGACCTGCCACTGGGCGTCTTCGTACAACATGGGAATCATCAATCCCGACATCAGGCGGCTGTGTTGCACCACCGTTTCGTCGGTGACGCCGAAGGGCAGGAATACGAAGGCGTGCTGGTCATCGACGTAGCGTGTCGGGGCCGCGGCCAAGTCGGACAAGTCTTCCAATGGCCACAACCGAAGCACCGTGGTGCGGAAGTCGTCCAGGAGTGAGACCCGCATGGGATGATTGGAATCGTAGGCGGCGCGATAGGCGACCTGCATGTCGATGCTCAGGCGCGTTGCCCAAACGCCCATGCGCATCCCCCGAGTTTCCTTGGACAACATCGACCAGGCAAGATCCATGTCTCCGTCCCGGATGGATTCAGCGAACAGGCCGGCTCGCTGTCCCACTTCATCCGGTTCCTGGCTGCGTCGTTGTCCCGGCATTCGCATGATGCACCACTCGGCTCGGGCGATTATCACGCTACGCGCGCCCCGAATTCGCTTCCATTCTAGGGCTTGCCGGTCAAGGCCGCAAATTGCGCGTCGTCAGGCTTGTGGCAACTCAACCGTGTCTCCAATGCTGACTCGGCCAGGCTTTTCGACGATGCCGTACACGCCGAAATACGCCGCCAACGGATTGGGACGGTAGCCCAGGATGGCTTTGACCGCGTCGGTGTCCGTTTCTCCGGTGGCAGGATCCTGGTTCACGATGGCACACCGTGGATCCGGAGCCAAGATGCGAACCACTGCATCGCCGACGGTGACGGCGCGGTTCATCCACCCGTCCTCTTCGTGGGCGTGGCAGCCATCAAGCAACAGCGTCGGTCGGAACCGGTCGGTGGCCAGGCGCTGGCCATCAGGCTGGCCCATGTGCTCCGATAGCCGGTCCACCGAGGCGCGGGATAACACCGACACCGGAAATTCGTCAAAGACCTGGCAAGGCAAGTCGGACATCATTAGCGTTGTCGGTTCCCCGCAGAATGCGCTGATCGCTTCTGTCCAGTTGCCTCGCATGGCTCGACCCCTAACGCGCCGGTCCCACACCCGCGTCCATACCGGCTGGTCCAGCTCCGGTTGGCCGCGCAGCGTGGCCCCGTCTGGAAAGCGAATGGTCAGCTCCTCTCGATCCGCGTCCCAGGATGCCGTCAACTGCGCCAGTTTGCCCATCTGCCGGCGGGTGAGCAGACGGCCGTGTTGGTTGACCAAGTAGAAGCGTCGGTCGTCGTGGATTCCACCCAAATCAAGGATGGCGGATTCCAGCGACGCCAGCGCCATCGACTTGACCGGCGCTATGTTGATTTCGGCGACTGTGATCATGCGGACTACTCCAGGGAAAGAAACTCTTCCACCATTTTGCGCTGACCGCTGCGGTCGTAGATTTGATAGAGTAGAGCCGCGTTGCGCGCGCCGTCTCCGCCGAAATACCTTTCATATAGCGTTTGGCGACTCCCGAAAGCGCTGCAGGAAACGTCCCAAGCGAGGCGGAACAGACGGATCCGTTCCTCGGCGCTGGCGGTGTCCGTGTCCAGGTAGCGATGAATGTCCTCGGCCAGCGGGCCGCTCAGGTCGGCTTCCGCAGGTAGGGCCATCAGGCTGCTGGAGCCCAGCAGGTGCAGGATTTCAGTCATCCGGGGATACATTTCTATCATCTTTTTGCGGGCCACTAGCAATGGTCTGTAATCGGGGCAAAAAATTCCCCACTGGTCAACCTCAGCCTGGGCTTCGGAAGCGGCCAAGAGCGCTTTGGTAATCTCCAGGTTTTCGATGATTTCAGCGACGAGGCCTTGGACGGCCGGTAAATCACCAGAGCCCAGGGTATCCACCATCAGCGTGGCCAGGCCCAGCATGAACTCGCACTTCACCACGTTCTTGGTGACCACTTGGTGTCCCGTGTGGGCGTTGCGGTTGGTTCGCTCGCCCCATTGATTGCAAAGGGACACGTCGTTGTACAGAAAAACCCGCTCCCAGGGCACCAGAACGTCATCGAAAAACACGATGGCGTCCATCTCCTCGAACCGGCTCCCGGCCGGGTGATCGAAATGGGAACGGCCCAAGTCCACGGTGTCGCGGCACTGGAATTTCAGGCCCTCGGTGTCGCAAGGGATCGCGAACCCGAAGGCGTATTTGCCCTCCTGGCCGGCCGGTACGCGCCGCGTCCGCGCCGGATACACGGCGATTTCGTCGGATAGCGGGCCCAGCGTCGCCAGCACTCTGGCCCCGCGCACAACGATGCCGTCAGCCGTCTCCCCCACCACCGACAGCGCGACTTCCGTGCGGTCGTCGAAAGGCGTCGCGCCGATGGATCTGCTGCGCTGCAGGTTCACCAGGGTGTGCGTCATCACGATGTCGTTTTCCCGAATGTACTCGTAGTAGTTCAGGATGTTGTTCTTGAATTCCGGCCGGTTTTCGCCGCAGTAGTCCGCCGCCGCCGCCATCGACATGACGGCCACGTTGAGAAAGTCGGGCGTGCGGCCCATCATCCCGCAGGAAAATTTGGCCCAGTTGCGCATCATCTGGCGCCGTTTCCACAAGTCCTCCGCCGTTTTCGGCATGATGAACGAGAGCCCCACCGGATCACCGGAACTGGGTGAAGGGTAGGTCATTTGGTTGCGGACCGCCGGGTCGTGCTGCATGTCAAGCAAGCCGGCCACCGTCTGCAATCCGCCGGCGAAGGCGGGATGCTTGGTGACGTCGGCAACCTTCTCGCCGCCGATGTAAATGTCGGCCGCGCGGTCGCGGAGTCCCGCGATGTATTCGGCCCCAGTTCGCGCTGGCATTTTGCTTCCTCCAACTGACGGAGCCCGGGCGTCGCCCGTCTAGCGGCGACGTTGGGCCACGAGGGCGGCGACGCAACACACACCGTGAGGCGGCGTGTTGGCCCGCCGGCTCCGTTGCCCGTTGTCATTGACGCAAGGGTATGCTATACCGGCCAAACTCGCAATCCACACTCGGCGACACGAGGCCGGCCATGCCCATCATTCAGCGCGGCGAATGCCAACTGCACTACTACCTTGACGACTTCACCGATCCCTGGCGGATCAACCCCGACGCTGTGGTACTTCAACACGGCTTTTCCCGCAACGGCAAATTCTGGTACAACTGGCCGCCTCTGCTGGGTCGCGAGTACCGGGTGATACGCCCGGATCTGCGCGGCATGGGCTTATCGTCCATTGATCCTGACCGCTACCAACCCACCCTGGAAACCCTGATGGACGACCTGCTGGCAATCCTGGACGACGCCGGCGCCGAGCGGGTCGTGTACGTTGGCGAGTCGTTTGGCGGCATCCTGGGGATGCAGTTCGCCCACGACCATCCCGGACGCTGCCGAGCCTTGGTATTGTGCAATTCCCCCTGCCGCCTGAGCCGACGCGAAAGCGCCACCCCCGGAGGTAGTTGGCTGGCCACCATGGAACAGGGCGGAATCGGCGCCTGGTCGGCGGCGACCATCAACTACCGCTTGGACATGCGCCACGCCGACGAAGGTCTGAAGGATTGGTACATCGCTGAGATGGACAAAACCCCGGCCGAAATCGGACAGGCCTTGCACCGCTATCTGGACAGCTTGGACTTCGGGCCTCACCTGAAGAACATCAGGGTTCCCACCCTGCTGCTGTCCGGCGACGAATCGCCCACCACCGGCATGGAACAGCAGGAGTTCATGGCCTCTGAAATCCCCAATAGCCGGCTGGCCACCTGGCCAGGCCTGGGTCACGGCGTCAACGTAATCTACCCGGAGTGGTGCGTGGAACGGCTACGCGAGTTCTTGGGGGAAACCGCCTAGCCAGTATTGCCTGGAGGTTGCCGGGTCTGCAGGAGACTGGGCCTAAGGGTTGACGTAGCGGCGCCGCTACCAACCGCCGCGCTCGGCCCAGCGGCGTTGGGCCTTTTCCATGTTCGCCCGAGTGAGTTCATCGTCGGGCGCCAGGTTGAGAGCCTGTTCAAAGTCGGCGATGGCCTTGGGATCGTCGCCCAGGCAATACTGGGCGTACCCGCGGCCGTTGTAAGCGTCGGCGAAGTCGCTGCAGAGGGAAATGACGCGGTTGAAGTCGTTGATCGCCCGCTCGAATTCGCCCATGTGTCCCCAGGTGAGGGCCCGTTGGTACCACGCTCCCGGGTGTTCGCGGTTGATGCTGATGGCATGGCCGAAACTGGTGATGGCGATATGGAATTCGCCCTGCCGCCTGAATGACACTCCGCGCTGGATCAGAATTTCAATCCGCTCACCGGAGTCGGCGCCGTCGGTGGCCGGGATTCCGACGATATTCGACTCGGTTGCAGGTTCGGTTGGCGCGCCGTATGGTTCAGCCGTTGGAGGAGCAACCATTGCCGGCTCAGGGTTTTTGACCTGCGGGCCGGCGACCCAACGAACGGCGGAATCCCCGTCGGGCGCCGCTGCTTCGGGACCGCTTCCAGGGATGATTTTGACGTTCGGCCCAGCGGTCCTGGGTTCGGACCCGTAGCGCCGCTGCCGCAATCGGTGTTTGGCACGGTGCACCCGGTCCCCTTCGGCTGTGGCGCCGACCGCGCACAGCAGGCGCCCTATGGAATCCAGGGCCCGGTCCAGGTCGTCTTCGTCGAAGGACTCCATGTGCGCCCAGCGATTGCGGATTTCACGGATTTCCGATACCAAGCTGCGCTCGGTTTGGCCCAGGCGGTCTCTGAAAATGTCGTTCCACCCGACGGCCATCACGCGCAGCATCACCGCAACGTCGCCCTCCAGGTCGCCGATGGTGTCCGCGTCGTCGGGAACGTAGATGCCACGGCCGGCGGCTTGACGCAACATGCCGATTACGTAGGGCCGCAGACCGTCGCCCAGCAATTTCAGGGCGTTGCCAATCAGGCTATGGGAATTCGCGTCGCTGTGGGAGGTTGCGCTGGGTTTGATGGTAGTTGTGGTCATACGAGCGCCCCTGCCGTGTAGACTCCGCCGCTCTTGCCACGGCTATCGGCCAGGGGCGAGCATCGGTGCGCGCAGGCTAGCACAGCCCGCGCCGCGTTTGCTGTGGAATGGGCGCGCGAGTTATGCGAATTGACGCGGCCCGTTCAGCCTGGGGATTGTATCCCCAGCTCGGCCTGCATGTCGGCCACGGCCTGGTTGCGAGTCTTGCGCTGCCATTGGGGTCGCGCGTTGATCGGCTCGTTGATGATCTCGGGGTCGATTTTCAGCGCGACGAACACTGGGCCGGGCTGAGCCATGATCTCGGCGATCTGGCTGGCGAAATCCTCCAGGTTGTCGATGGCATAGGTAGTGGGGTATCCGCAGCCTTGCGCCACCACATCGTAGGCCATCTGCTCGGCGTTAGGCACCGGTTGCCCACCCGTCGTTGCGTACACGCCGTTGTCCAGCATGAAGTGGTACAGGTTCTCGGGAGCCTTCTCGGCGATGGTGGGCAGCGCTCCCATCCCCATCAGCACATCGCCCTCGGAGTCGAACAGCACCACCCGTTGGTCGGGCAAGGCCAGGGCCAGTCCCAGGGCAAAGGACGCGTGGCCGCCCATGGCCGGGTCGCCCAAGGGCAGGTCCCGGTCGGGTTGGTCGCTCATTTCCACCCAGAACCGCCCGCCGCGACCAGGTATCACCACGGCGTCGCCGCGATGGCGCTTGAAGACTTCCAGCATCTCCGCTGTTTTCATCATAATCGATTGATTCCTTGTATGGTCCGTCCTGAGATTGTTCTGCCGATGCGGGAAAAGCCGCCTGATCATTGAGAGATCACGCAATCAATTGGTAGGCTGCTTGGCGTCGCCACCGGGTCGCCGGGATACGCTAGCGGCAGCAGAGACCGGTTGTCGGCGTGTCCAGACTCGGCGTTACCGGCTGACGTTGAATCCGTGGTATTCGTCGCCCACCAGCACGGCCACGGGTCGCTTGTCCCGCTGCGCTTCGGCAAAGGCGATGGAGATGCGGTCGGCGTCGTCGTCAGATTCCACCAGGTAGTAGTTGATGTTGAAGGCGTGCAGGAACCGCTCGGTGTAGAAGGCGGCGGAGTCGTTGATGACGCCGTGCCGCGTCCAGCCGCGGTAGCCCACCATCATCACCACTGGCACGTTCATGCCGATGCCCCAGCCGCGCAGGGAGTCTCCGGATTCCATCATGCCGGTGTTCTGGATCAGGATCACTGGCTTTTTGCCGCCGGCGGCCAAGCCCGCGGCGGTGGAGAAAGCGTGGCCTTCGCGGCTCACGGGCACCAGGTCCAGGCTCGGCTCCTCGCTCATCAGCACGTACAGGAAGTTGGTTTCGCTGTCGGGGAGCCAGACGACGTGGGTCGCTCCGTTCTTCTTCAACTGTTCCAGCACCGTTGCCGGACTCAATTCGGCCATGGGGACACCATCCTGATCATATTGGGCAGCCGGACGCGCCGGAACGCCGCCCAAAGATATACCCGCCGGGCATGGCCGGCGTCAACCGGGGGGTGGTTTCTCGTATCTTGACCAACCGACTCGGCTAGAACAGCCTGCGAACCGAGGCAAGAATTTCCGCCAGCTTGGCGTCGGTGAGGCGTGCGATGGCTGTCCCCATCAGGCTTTCATTCAGTGTCATTAGTCGGTCTGGCCTAACTCTGCTATTGGGACGGTGTAACTCACCTCCCTCCATGTCGCTATGTGAAATGGCTATCGATCGCGTCTGTTCGGCTCGCGAGCTTGTTATCTCGCACACTATCCAATCACGTTCTCTACCGCTCGCAACGTCGGCCAGAACCAGAACCGGGCGCCGTTTTGTTTGCGTCAAATTGGTGAACGGAAACGGCGCCCAGACTATGTTTCCGACCATTGTTCCTCCCAGTTCTCATCTTGCTCTTCATGACGGTTGAACATCGCTTGTAGTCCCAATGTTGACCATTCATTTTTGTCCCTGTCGCCCAGAACTATCAGTTGACCATCCGCCCAGTACGCCATGTCGTCCACCACGTCCATCGTCTTGACGCTGACGGCGCAGACCCGGCCCAGCAGGTCGATGACCCGTTCCTTGTGGTCGGCGAAGCGGTAGGTGTTGAACAATTCGGCGATGGTAGGGTCGCGAGGCTTGCGTTCCTTGTACTGGTCCAGCACCCACTCCAGGGCCGAGCGGCTGCCCAGCCGGTACTCCCACGCTTGTGGGGGAACACCGCGCAGGGCGGTCTGGCCGTCTAGGACGATGATGCCCTGGGCCTTGTCAGCGCCCAGCCTCGGCCGGCCCAGCTCGGCGGCCGAGTCCACCCGTTCTAGGGGATACGGTTCCACCGACTCGAAGCCGATGTGCAGGTCCAGCAGTTCCTGACCCATTTGGCGCCAGTGGTGGAATTGGCTGTAGAAGGGCAGGCGGGGAAACTCGCGCAGCAGGTCAACTTGGTAATCGTGGCGGTAAACTGGGTCGTGCAGCACGGCGTAGGTGTAGGCAAAAATGTCCTCGGCGGTGATGCCATCGTCGCCGTAATGCTCCCGGAATTGCCGCAGCCCCCACTCGGTGATGTTGGAGACCCGTTCCCCGTTGCCGGTGTAGCGGTAAAGGGGGAGGCACTGGGTGTCTCCAACAAAATGGTAATCTACTATCTTATCTGATGCCATGATATAAAACTCTTTGCTATTGATGCAAACGTTAATGACCCAGTTGAATTGCTTTAGACTACGCCCGAACATTTGGTAATGATTGCTAGTAAGGCGGTCATTCAACCCATCGTTAGCCATATACTGTTTCGTGACGAATGGACGCCACAGCGAAGCGACGCGCAGAGCGTCGTCGTAAATGATTCGTTCTCCCCGTTGGAACCTATCCCGTAGTGAATGGCTCCACTTGATCACAGGGTCATATGAAATGTCTCCGGCTTCCAAAAAAGCGTTATAAGTGTTGGCGAAAAACAAAATTTTCGCGCGGAGGTTGGCAACGTCGAAGTCGTACACCCAATTGTCCCGGTTTGATTTTATGGCGTTAGTGTACAAGCCGAATACAGCGGTATCGCTCAAATCTGATTTGCGAAATTTGGAATCCTTGGGCGACAAGGCTAACAAGTCGCCAAAACCGCTGATCGCTTGGTTAAGCCAATTGTGTTGGGTATCGGGCGCAATTGCTGTGAATCCGATATTCTCTGGCTCCAAGGATCGAAGAAGCGCTAGTTTGTCGGCAGCGGCCAATCGGTCAGGCAAAGCGCGATAGTGTACCTGACCGCGTACGCGCTCTTTGGCGTTTCGCACCAAAAAGCCTACGGCCACGCCGGTCATGATGCCAAATACGTTGCCCACACGTCCACTCTTGCGTATATCACCTCCCATGTCAACAATGTACAGGTCATTAAATTCATCTAATACCACCTTACGGAAACCGTCATCTTGCCGGGCGTCGATATACGATCGGTTGGTAATGAACGCCAAGATCCCATCGTCCGCCAAGCGATCTGACGCCCAGCGGATGAAACGCTTGTACATGTCGTATTGATGCGTCTTTTGGGCGGTTCCGGCTGCGACGTAAGTCTCTTTGATTCGTAGATCGATGTCGGGATACGGGTCGTTGGCAGTGTTGTCGCCCCACAAGGTCGCGCTGTCATTGTAAGGCGGGTTGCCGATGATGACGCTGATGGTCTGTCTATTTTGTCCCTGAAGGCGCATCCAGTTTTCTTCGGAGATGGCGCCCAGGTTCAGGCCAATCTGATAGGTGAAGGAACCGCCCGAGATTCCCTGCCAGTCCATGTTGTCCAGCGTGTCCACGAAGCACAGGTTGGGAAATTCCAGATACTGCCCCATTCGTTCCTTGTAGGTGTACTCGATGTTCAGGTTGGCGATGTAGTACGGCAATATCGCCACCTCGTTGGCGTGGATTTCGTTCAGGTACTTGTGCTCCAGCCGATCAATGGGCAAGTAGTTTATCAAGTTCGTGATGAACGTCCCGGTGCCCGTAGCTGGGTCCAGAATTTGCACGTTGTCGTCGGCCAGGGTCTTGCCGAAATGCTTTTGTAGAAGATAGTCCGTGCCCCGGATGATGAAGTCCACCACCTCGTTGGGGGTATAGACCACGCCCAAACGGTCTGCGGCGGCCGGATTGTAGGCCTGGTAGAAGTCCTCATAGATGGCCTTAAGGAACTGTTGCTTCTCGGCATAGTCGGCGATTTCGTCGGCAGCCCGGCCGATGGCCCCGTAGTAGGTCCGCAGCCGGTCGATGGCTTCCCTGCGGACATTGCCGGTGAAAAAGGTTTGCTCCAGCGCGTCCAGCTGGCGCGCGATATTGTTTTCCCGGTGAAACTGGATCTCGTCGAAAACGCGAAGGAAAACGTCCTTGGTGAGAATGTGCTGCAAGAGCATTTCTCGCACGTTGTTCGGAGTTACCCAGGGGCCAATGGTTCGTTTGCAGAGGGCGAGGAAACCGTCGGCGGCTGCTTGGTATTCGGGGTTGTTGGCTTCGGCGTCGGCTACCGCGCGCCGCAGGTTCTCCAGGACGGAGGGCAGATCGGCCTTGAACTGCTGCTGGGCCTTGCGGAACTCCTCGATGTTGGGTAGTTCGTAGTCCAGGAAGCGGCGGATCAGACGGTGCAGTTCCCCAGGGCGGTTCATGTCCACCCGCATGGCCACGTCGCCGTTCTGCACCAGCACCGCCGTCACCGAGTCTTCGAAGACGATGTTGTCCTTGGGGTAGCCCCGATTGAACTTGGCCTGGATTTCGGCGTCCAAATTGTCCCTGCTGTCCTTGGCCTCCCAGTAACCGCGCGCCATTCGCAGCGTGTCCTTGACGGTGCCATCGGGTATGACGTTGCCCGACGCCTTCAGTTCTTCGACCAGCGCCAGCTTCTCGCGGTGGTCGCGGCAGTAGGAATCCAGGCAGGCGGCGAAGGCGCGGCGAATATTCAGCTCGTTGCTGGAGCCGCCGAAGTCGATCAGCCGTTGCTTTTCCGCGTAGTAGGCTTCTATGTGGGGATAATCGGGCATCGTGCACACATTATAGCCAATGACGCCACAGGCTGGCCAATCGGCCCCTGTGCTATACTCGCTGCAAACCGTTGAGCCTGCCTACACGGGTCGCGTTGGTCCGTGGCGAGGAGAAGATCATGCAGTGGGCTTCTGCGCTCTCCCAACAGAATACCCTACGCGCCGCGCTGTCCGAATGCGTCGCTTCCGCGCGCGCATCGTTGGGTGACACCGCCGCCGATCTGGCGGTGGTTTTCGCCGCCTCCGAATACGCGTCCGACTACGCCAGCCTGCCCGAATTGGTGAGCGAAATGTTGGGCCCGCAGGCGGTGGCGCTCGGTTGCTCCGGCGGCGGCATCATTGGTGGCGGCAGCGAGGTGGAGCAGGAACCCGCGGTGTCTCTCACCGTCGCCAGCCTGCCCGGTGTCAACATCCACCCCATCCGGCTGGAAGCCAACGATTTGCCGAGCCTCGACGCCGCTCCCGACGACTGGCACGAGGCCATCGGTGTAGATCCGGGCGACGAGCCGCAATTCGTGCTGCTGGCGGATCCGATGTCCTTTCCGGCCCAGAACCTGCTGCTGGGCATGGACTACGCCTACCCCGCCGCCGCCAAGATCGGTGGCCTCGCCAGCGCCGCCCAGGGCGCCAGACAGAACGGGCTGTTCCTGGGCAGCGATTACCACGATTCCGGCGCGGTGGGCGTCGCGCTCTCCGGCAACATCGTGGTGGAGACCGTGGTGGCCCAGGGATGCCGCCCCATCGGCGAGCCCATGCGCATCACCCGCAGCGACCGCAACTACCTGGTCGAATTGGATGGCGAGCAGCCCATCAACGTGCTACGCAGCATCTTCCAGAGAGCCGGCCAGCGCGACCGCGACCTGATGCAGCACTCGCTGTTCCTCGGCGTGGTCATGGACGCCCTGATCGACCAGCCCCAGCAGGGCGATTTTCTCATCCGCAACGTGATGGGCATGGACCAGCGCAGCGGCGTGCTGGCCATCGGCGAGATGCTCAAGGAGGGTCAGCTGGTGCAATTCCACCTGCGCGACGCCGACACGTCCGCAGAGGACCTCTCCGCCGTCCTGGAACGCTACGCCGTGGACAACCGCGAAAATCCGGCCCACGGAGCGTTGCTGTTCTCCTGCCTGGGCCGAGGCAAGTACCTGTACGGGCGTCCCAACCACGACACCGAGGTGTTTCACGACAAGATTGGCGCCAGCGTCCCCCTGGGCGGTTTCTTCTGCAACGGCGAAATCGGCCCGGTTAGCGGAACGACCTTCCTGCACGGCTACACCAGCAGCTTCGGAATATTCCGTCCGCGCAGGTAGGGGCTGGCGAGAATGCGGATGAATCGCTGCGCGATCGGCATCGCGGCGTTGGCGGTTGGAGCGAAATTTCGCGGGTTGGCCCGCCTCTAGCGGCGCCGTTGGCTAGGGCAGGAAAACGCGATAAGGCTATGACCACCAATTCCCGCGTCAAGGCCGGCATATCGGCCTCGCTAACCGGCCAATTCGCCACCCAGGGACGACAGGCCCTCGCCGGTCTCACCGCGTGGGTCGAGTATGTCAACGCGACTGGAGGCCTCCCCATCGACGGCCGGTCGCATCCGTTGACCCTGGCCCACTACGATGACGGCAGCCTCGCCGAAGGGGCGCAACAAAACACCGAACGGCTGGTTGCCCAGGATGAGGTTGACCTGCTGTTTGGGCCTTACTCCGCTGGCCTGACCACCGCCGCCGCGGAAGTCGCCGAGTCCCACGGCAAGCTGATGTGGAACCACGGCGGGGCCGGCGACGCGCTCTACGCCCGTGGCTATCGGAACGTCGTCGGCGTTCTGACTCCAGCCGACCAATATCTCGTTGGCGCCCCGGCCTTGGCGCGCCAGGCCAACTCCGACGCCAGCAAGTTGGTGATGCTCCGCATCGACACCGGAGCATTCGCTCGCGTCGTGGCGCGCGGGGTAGAGTCCGCCGCCCACGAGTTGGGCTTCACCACCGAGCTGGACCTGCGTTACCGGCCTTCCCAGACTCGATTCACGGAGATCGCGCGTGCCGTCGCCGACTTGGAGCCGGACCTGGTGGTCGGGATAGGTCGAATCCGCCACGACATCGCCACTGCCCGCGCCTTGGCGGAATTGACCAACCGCGAACGCATTGGCATGGCCGTGGTGATCGCCACCCCCGTCGCGGAGTTCGCCAACGAGCTGGGTTCCCTCGCCGAAGGATTCATCGGACCCACCCAGTGGGAACCCGCTGTCAGCGTCGCCTCGCCCGATGTTGGCCCAAATGCTGCGGAAGCGTTACAGATATTGGCGCTGGCTGGCGCCGCGTCCGGCCTCCCGGTGGATTACCCAATGGCTCAGGCCTTCGCCGCCGGGTTTATCGCCGGGCATTGCGCGGGCCAGGCTGGCTCCGTGGACAGCGGGGCGTTGCGCAGCGCGGCGGCGTCCCTGGACTTCACCACCTTCTACGGCCGTTTCAGCATCGACGAGGCTGGGAGGCAAGTCGGCCACTCGGTGGCATTGGTACAGCGTCAGGAGGGCCGAAAGGTGGTGGTGTGGCCGGCGGAACTGGCGCAAGCGCCGGCGCGCTGGCCTTTCTGATGGCGCAATGCGCGCCTTCGCCGAGCCGCCAGCGCTCTGGGTTAGCGCTTCGTTAAACCGCAGGGGCGGGTGTTGGCCCGCCCCTGATCTTCATCCGGCGTAGCGGAGATCCCTACGACTCCAGTTTCACGGGGTTCCGTAGCACCCCGATGCCGCTGATGTCGATCTCGCAGATGGCCCCGTCCGCCATGTCAGAGGTCGTGCCCGGCGTGCCGGTGAAAATGCAGTCCCCCGGTTCCAGGGTCACGTAGCGGGTGATGAATTCGATCATCGTGGGCACGTCGAACAGCAGATGATCCGTGGTTTCGTTCTGCTCCTCGGCGCCGTTGACGCGGGTGCGCAGATGCTGGCCCGCAGGGTCCGCGTTGGTTTCAATCCAGGGGCCCATGGGCGAGAAGGTGTCGGCGGACTTGGCGCGCCACCAGTCAGAGTTGTTCTCGTTCCGGTCTCGGCGCTGCCAGTCGCGGGCGCTCACGTCGTTGCCGCAGGTGTAACCCAGCACGTGGTTCAGGGCGTCAGCCTTGGAAACGTTCTTGCAGCGGTCCTTGATTATCACCACCATCTCGCCCTCTGCGTCGAACCGCTCGATCTCCTTGGGGCGCACGATTGCATCATCAGGACCGATGACGCTGGTGGGAGTCTTGTGAAACACCATGGGATAAGGCGGCGCCGGCCGGTCGCCGATGTGGCTGGTGTAGTTCAGACCCATCGCCAGTATCTTCCCCGGCATGACTGGGGCCAGCAACTTGACGTCGGAAAGCGCGTGGGTATGGTCGGTGAGCTTGATCGGGTCGTCGAAAATGGAGCCATCAATGGCGGTGACGTTGTCTCCGTCAACGACGCCATAGTGTTCGGCGCCATGGGCGATGTAGCGAGCGATTCTCATAGGGGGAGAGCCTCCATGAATATTTTGACCGTTGCGGTAGCGTTATTGTACCACCGGTCGCGGTCGAGTCAGTGTTCGATTACCAGTTTGCCGTAAAAATCTCGGTCGTGCATCACCTGATGCGCCTCCGCAACGCCGTCCAGCGGGAACGTTCTGCCGACGATGCCGCGCAGGGCTCCCTGGTTCACCATCTTCATGGCGTCCGCCATGGTCCGCCGGCTGCGCCCGCCACTGCCCATGAGATGCAGAGGGCGGCCGTGCAGAATTGACAGGTCCATGGGCGTCCTGCTGCCGGAAGTTACGCCGGTGATGACCAGGCGTCCCTCCTGTTTCAGGCACAGCATATTCTCGTGCCAAACGTCCGCGCCGACGCAGTCGAAAACCACGTCCACGCCCCGGCCGTCGGTCAACTCTCGAACCCGCTCGCTGAGACTGTCAACCTCCCTGTAGTTGATGACCTCGTCGGCGCCCCATTTCATTGCCTCTTCGAGTTTCCAGTCGCTGCCGGCGGTGGTGATAACCCGGCAGCCCATCATCTTTGCGATCTGAATGCCCATGCTGCCGACGCCGGATCCGGCCGCCTGCACCAACACGTCGTCCCACGGTTGCAGCTTGGCCTGGGTGATCAGGCAGTGCCAGGAGGTATGCAGCGCGATGGGCAGGGCCGCCGCCTCTGCGAACGACATGTCGTCGGGAATTGTGTAGGCATTGATGGCCGGCGCGACGACGTACTCGGCGTGTCCTCCGTCCAGGTCAACGCCTATTCTCTGCTGGCGCGCGCACCACTGGTCATGTCCGGCGGCGCAATGTTCGCACAGGTTGAGGCCGCCGCATTTCACCCGGTTGTCGACCAAAACCCGGTCGCCTACCTTCAAGTCGGTTCCGGCGTCAGGGCTGATTTGCGCAACCTCGCCGGCCAGATCGCACCCCAGGATGTGGGGAAAACGACGGCAATTGCCCTCGCGTAGGTTCAGGTCCAGGTGATTCAACGCGCTGCCGCCCACCCGAATCAGGATCTCGCCCGGAGCGATTTCGGGATCGGGTCGGTCTCCATAAGTGAGAACGTCGGCGCCGCCCGTCTCGTTGATGTACACCGCTTTCATCTGTATTCCCTCCGATTAGGATGTTGCAATGAGCTGTTATGATTGACTGAACAGGCTTGTGAGGAAGTGGAAGCTGAGGGTCAAGATGTTCAAGGCCCAGAAAACGCATGAACAACTGCGAGAGCTACAGCCACTCATAACCGCAGCCCAACATTTTTGCCTGAGCTGTGGTGGCGCCACAGCTATTGGCCCGTCGCTAAACGTCAAACGGATAGCGACGGGGCGCCATAGCCTGCTTTTGGTTGCGACTACGAAGGGTCCGCCGGGGTATTTTCGCTGGCGCAATCGGATTGGGACCCGCTAATGGTGGCCGTGTATCGGGGGCCGATTTGCTGCGGCGACCCGTCGTGGTTGATCCAACCGACGACATCCAGCACGTATTCATTTCCTTCCCGCAAACACACCGTGTCCGTCGATTGAGTAGTGTCGGTGTTATTCGTGTGAGAAAAGACTTGTTGCTGGTCAGTCTTGTCCGTCAACGACATCATCTGACCATCAGGGAAGCCGAAATACTCCCACGAAACGTTGAACTCGCCCTGACTGTAATTCCACTGAACGTTCTTCACGCCCGACGGAGCCGGGTCCACTTCCAATTCGGCGCCGCCATCCACGCTGGTATTGTGGATGAGGAAATTCCAGCAGTAGCGTTCCGCGCTGCTGGCGTTCGGGTCGATTCCCATGGCTCTCAGGTCATCGGGGTACAACCGCGCATGAAGTTCATATTGATTGTGGCCTTTGCCCTGGGCGACAACGGTTTGGCGCGTCACCGGGATAGAATCGCAGCCGAACTCGTTGGGCGCTTTCGGGTATGCCCACATGTCAACCTTCAAAGTATCAAAGGGTAAAGGCATGGTGGCAAAACGTTCTACGACCGTGATGTCGGCGGAAAGCCAGAGCGAATTGCGTTGCCACGAAGAGCTGGGGTTTTCAATCTCAAGCAGTATCGGTTCGGCTGGGGTTGCGTCCCAGGGCCCGAACGTTACCTTCACCTCGTCGGCGTTGTGTCCAAAACCGGATTGCAACGCATAGATCAATTCGGAGGTATCGTCGGCCGACATGCGGAACACAATGCTGGCGGGGCAATCGGATCCTTCGCTCGGATTGTAGTGGTTGGTGACCGTGAGGGGGCGTTGTCCGTCGCCATCGCGGTCGGGATCTATGGAAAAGGTTTGGCGGTCAAACTCTTCCCGTTCGCAACCCGACACATTGATGGGCGCCCAACGGTCGGCGAAACGCCAGGAAATGTAGCCCATAATATTCCAGGGTCCACCATCAGGATCCGTGTGAAGGCCCTCCATGATCAATTGTCGCCCGTGGCCGTCCACGATGGTAAACCGGGAGTAGCCGGGACGTAGCTGCCAAGGAAGCTCGCCGTTGGTCGGATCCAACAACTCGCGGGTACCGGAGCGCCAGGTCTCTATGCCAGGCAATACCTCGCCAGGACCGGGCAGGAAATGATAGGGCTGGTAATCGCGCCAAATGGCGTTCATCCACCCCTGCAGCGCCTCCCGCTCGGTAGAGGTCAAGTTGTAGAAGGCCTTGACACCCCGATCGTAGTAGTGGGCAGCGTGAGGCACGCCGGAGAGGTCAATGGTCATGCGTTGCCAATCCCGCTGGTGGTATTGCGCTTGGGTCCGCTTGAACCTGCTACCCAGCAGGTAATGCACCAACTCTCCGGCGTCGGTGCGAGTATTCGCCTCGGTATCCCAGTACGGAATATCCGCGGTAACCCATTGGCCAGCCCTTTCCAGCCGGAACGAACCGTGATTCTGGCCGTCGATGGTCGGCCCCTCCTCGAACTCGATGCGCGTAACTTGCGGCTCATAGCTGCCGCTGTCGGCGTTGCCCCACAATTGCATAGCGGGGACAGCCACAACAGCGATTACCGCCACCAATATAGCGGCCAGCAGATAAGTCCACACTCGAGTTCGATGTATCGCAGTCTCAGATGACATGATTGCCTCCTTGAGCAAATGTGGGACAGTCAGGACGTTGCGAACTATAGACTTTGGAGTAAGCGTAGTCAAGTGGCGCAATTGGCATCACAGTTGTTCATGATGTCGCGGTTGTTGCATCTAAGAGGCGAATGTTTGGGACATCGTTGGGAACGAAGCCACTGGTTGACGTGAGACCGCGACCCTGAATCCTGTTTTGCTGACGGATCCGCGTTGGCAAGGCTCTTCGCCTACGTCCCGTCGCGTTGGCGATAATCATTGATTCAGGGTCTTGAATCGATATGGCTCCCACAGACGAAAACGGACCGGCGCCGTGGTGATTGGCGGACGGCCTGCGATCTCGCGCCGACTCCCTGATGCGCCTTGGTGAAGTCCGTCTACTGCGGACGATAGACGCGCCGCCGCTCCCGTCCCCTAGGTGGAGACGCAGAACGACGGCGCGCGACAGAGCCAGAGCTGAGCTATGCGCGGGCGTACTTGGAGAAGCTGCGCAGCTCACGCGGCGGGTCCATGTGACTGCCGCGAATGGTGTAGGACACCTCGGCCACGTACACCGCGCCCGTGCTGTCCACGGCGATGCCGTGGGGCGCGATGAACTGGCCCGGGCCCTCGCCCTCATCAGGCGAACCGAACACGCACACGCGGTTGCCGTCGCGGTCGTAGATGGTCACCCGGTGGCCCAGGCCCGGCGCGTCGTCCACGCCGCCCATGCCGTTGAGCTCGCCGACGTAGATGTGTCCCTGCCAATACACCATGGAGTCGGGGCGGTGGATGTTGCTCCACATGGTCAGGAAGTTGCCATCGGTGTCAAAGAGCTGAATGCGATGACATTCGCGGTCAACTACATAGACCCGCTCATCCTCGTCGAACGCAATGTTGTGGGGACGGATGAACTGGCCGGCGTCGATTCCCGGTTCACCCCATGAGAATTTGTACTCGCCCTCGGGGCTGTACACGTGGATGCGGGAATTGCCGTATCCGTCGGAGACGTAGATGTCGCCGTTGCTGGGGCGAATGGCGGCTGAAGTAGGTCGGTTGAAGGGCTGGCCGCTCCACCGGGGCGCCGGATGGTTCTTCTCGCCGATTTCCATCAGCTTTTCGCCGGTGACGCTGAACTTCTGGATGGTGTGGATGCCGTCGTCGGCCGCTAGTAGGGTATCGTCGGCGGCGCTGTAATACAGTCCGTGGGTGCGGTTCTCGCTGAAATGGCCCTGACCGAACGACCTCTCGAAGTTGCCGTCCTTGTCGAAGACCATGATGGGATGCTCGCCACGGGTCAGGATGAAAACCCGATCGTCGCCGTCAACGGCAACGCCTGGGCATTCCAGCAACCGCATGCCTGCGGGCAGCTTGAGCCAGTCCTCCACGAAGGTGTATTGAAAATCCCCCTGACCGTAAACTTCGGGCATGATTTCTCTCCCTTTTCGAGATGTGTGATGAGTTTGATGGGCGGTGGCTATCTTACTTGGCGCCGCTTCACTGGGCAATACACCCGCCATCGATGACCAACTCGGCGCCGGTAACGAATGAGGCTTCGTCGGACGCCAGGTAGAGTACGCCATACGCCACTTCGATGGGGTGGGCGCGTCGCCCCAGAGGCACCAGAGCCAGCCGCTGGGCGGCTACCTCCGGGTCGGCGTAGGTGGATGCGCTCATGGGCGTCATGATGGGTCCTGGATGCACCGAATTGCAGCGGATGCCTTCGGCAGCGTACTGAATTGCCGTGGCCTTGGTGAACAATCGCACCGCGCCCTTGGAGGCGTTGTAAGGATGGGACCGCGACCAAGCTCCGGACATGCCGGCAATGGACGATATGTTGACAATCGAACCGCCGCCAGCCCTTCGCAGGGCGGGAATAGCCGCCTTGACGCCGAGGAATACGCCCTTCGAGTTGATGTCCATGACGCGGTCCCAGTCCGCCTCGGTGGTATCTTCCGATGAGATGTTGTGGGCGCCGCCACCCGCCGAAATGCTGATGCCAGCGTTGTTGACCAGCGTATCCAAATGGCCATACCGTTCCTCCGCCAGGGCGACGATGGCATCCCAGTCGGATTCGCTGGCGACGTCCAGGCGAGTATATGCCACGTCCAGACCGTCGGCGCGGCAGTCTGCTTCAACTTGTTGGCCCAATTCGTCCAATATGTCGCCGAAGACGACCCTAGCGCCTTCCTTGGCGAACAGATTCACCTCCTCAGCGCCCATGCCGCGAGCGCCACCGCTGATAATCGCTACCTTGCCGTCGAGTCGGCCCATAATCGCCTCCTGATTTGTACCGGCGGGTCACCAAGCTGGGCGGTTTTCGCATATGCGGGCCGGCGACTGAACATGCAGGACGGCCAACGCGTCCTCAATGATTCTGCATGATCCATACTCATCGACCGCGCTCTCATAATGCTGTGGTGTCGGTGCGATCCGTCATGCCGCGGGAGCGTTACGCCGCTCCGTCGCCGTCCATGAACATGCCCACCACATTGCCCTCGGTGTCCCTGAAGTTTGCGAAGTATCCCAAGCCAGGGATGGCGGATCTCGAAGTAACGATCTCGCAACCAGCAGCTTCTACCCTGGCGATGTAGTCGTCCAGATCGTCCACTGCGATGATCACCAGGGTGGTTCCGAAGTTCGCCGACGCACCACGGGCGATGAGCGCCCCGCCGATGCCGTAGGGTTCGTCATCGCCTCCGGTCTCCTGAAGGTAGTATTCCTCGGGTCCGTTCCAACGCGCTTGCTTCCAGCCAAACACGTCAGCGTAAAATTTGTTGGCGCGCTCGGCGTCGTCAAAGGGCAATTCAAAGTGCACTACTTTGGGCATTGTTACTCCGGTTTTGGCACGCGGGTTCGCCCTCGGGATTCTGGACGATTTTGGCCTATAGCGCAAACGCGGACGGAGCGGGTAGCGCCGCGCTCTGCCACCCAGGTGAGAGTCGGCGCGACTAAATCCGTGTCCGGCTGATGACGGCCGGCAAGTCTTGGAGAGTTCGCGCAGGGGTGAGGCGACGAAGGCTGCGCTGGAAACCAGCGCTGCCTTCAATTTCCATGGGGAGGTTTCCTTCGGCGTTAGACTTGGTTCGCGGCGCCTAAGCGATTGCCGAGGACCCCTCGCCCTTAAGGTAATCCGCGGTGCGCATGGCCAAAGCCTGTATGGTGGTTGTGGGGTTGATGCAGGCGCCAGTGGTGAAGATGCTGCCATCGATGATGAACAGGTTGGGCACGTCGTGGGCGCGACCCCATCGGTCCACCACCGAGCGGTCGGGATCGATTCCCATACGGGCGGTGCCCAGCAAGTGCCAGCCGGCGTTGCGCCGCAGCCGAGATGAGATCACGCGCTTGGCTCCGGCGGCCTCCAGCGCCTCGGTGGCTCGGGCGATGCCGTGGTCCAGCATGGCCCAAGTGTTGTCGCTGACGGTGTAATCGATCTTGGGAGCCGGAATGCCGTCGCCGTCGGTCAGCTCTGGGTCCAGGGTTACGCGGTTACGCTCTTCGGGCAGGTCTTCGGTCATGATCACGATGCCCATTTGGTGACGGAACCGTTCCGCGAAGTCGCGGTGGTGTCCCTCGCCCCATTCCACCTGTTGACCCACCAGTCCGCCCAGGGCGATTTGTAGAGGGGCGCCGCCCACGTTGGAGACCTGCATATCGTAGCCGCGCACGAAACCCCGCCGTAGGTCCGTTTCGTAGAACTCCTGGCTGAGCATGGACGAGCCACGCGGGCCGTCGTCCGGTCCCAAGTCCTCGTCGAATAGCCCTAGGACGTAGCCGCAAGGGTGGTGCATCAGGTTGCGCCCCACCTGCCCGCTGCTGTTAGCCAAGCCATTGGGGAAGAGGGAAGATTTGGAATTGAGCAGCAGCCGCGAGGTGCCGACGCCATTGCAGGCCAGGACGACCACTCGGGCGTATTGGACTTGCAGAGCGCCGTTGCGGTCGTAGTAGGCGGCGCCGGTGGCCCGGCCAGTCTCGTCAACCAGAATCTCGCGGACTCGGGCGTGGGTAATCAGGCGGGCGCCCTGTTTGAGAGCGCCGGGCCAGAATATGATGTCGCTACTGGAGGAGGATCGCAGGTACTCACCCACGTCGGCCGCCCGTCCGTCGTAGGCGGTGGAAGCGACGGCGTTATCCGATGACCACCAGTGCCAGCCCAATTTATTGAAAGCTCGAGCGAGCAATTCACCGCCTGGTCCTATGGGCAGCGGCGGCGTTGGGCGCGCCGGCTTGGGCGGGTAGGCGGTGTCCCCCTGAAGGCCGCTGACGCCGTGGGCGCGATCGTTCTGGTCATAGTAAGGTTCCAGCTCGAAGTAATCCATGGGCCAATCGTCGGCCACCCCGTCCAGGGTCTTGAGGCGGAAATCCGACGGGTGGAACCGGGGAAAGTGGGAACCCCAGTGAATTGTGCTACCACCCACAGCGTTGTACATGTACGGCGCGATGGGAGTGTCGTCCTCATTGACGGGGTAGTCCTCCGGCAATTGGCGGAAGTTGGGGTTGGGGTGGAAGTCGGATTGCCAGTGCAGTTGCGCCTGTGGTTCGCTGACGGGGAACGCGTTCAACGGAACCCAGCCGCCCTGCTCCAGGCAAACCACCTTGACGCCGGCCTGGGTAAGACTCCAGGTGAAGGCGCCGCCAGAAGCGCCGGCCCCGATAACGAGGACATCGGTGGTGTCGTGTCTATTGCCCATGGATATATGCTCCTGTTTGCGGTTTGGTCGCCAAGGGTTCCTGAAGCATTACTCGCGGCCCCTTTTGAAAACGCTGGGTTTCTCTGGCGCTTTTGGCGCGACCCATTCCATCCCAGCATTGGTTGTCGCCACACGACGGCAGCCCGTTGGAGACTCTGTACCGACTGGCGACGGATTGCCGCGCCACCGGCCGATTCGTGGTAGCGTTTCCGTGGTCCACAGGTCCATTTTGACGCATCATTCGGACTGCTGACGGAGTTGCGCTTCAAGCTCGCGGATCCGTTCGACGGCGGCGTCGCGTTCCAATTGCGCGGCGTCGCGTTCCGATTGTGCGGTCGACAATTCCGCCTCCAATTCCGACGGGTTCATGAGAAATTCACCAGTCTTTGGATCGTAGAAGCGCAGATCTCCCTCGTCCCAACACAGGTAGAGGTCCAAGGCGTCGCTGTAACCAGATAGCATCCCGAACATCTTGCCGGGATGGTCGCTGTGAAGAGGTATGCGTTCGTACCGCCCGTTGACCAGACGATCTCCGGCTAGGGGAGCGTCATAATACCGCCCGCCGGTATAGTCATACCGCCAGGACTCGCCGGCCCCAAAGGCGGCGTAGTCATCGCGCTTGCGGGTATAGTCGTTGCGGGCGGTGTGTCGCGATGCGACTTCCATCACAAAATCGGGAGGTTTGCCCACGTCGTCGATTTCGTAACCGTTGTTGTCGGTGATGGCATCGGGTTCAACGCCAAAGGTCACTACGAGGTCGGGTACTCGCCAACCGGAGCGAATCTGGCTCCGGTTGTAGCAAACGTAGCCTTCTCCTGCCACCAGAACATCGGGGTGATGAGCGAAATGGCGAAAAAGGGTGTTGCTAACGCCGGCCCGTTCGAAGTGGATATTTTGGTTCATGTCGGGCTGCTTGGGCGGGTCGGGCAACGGCGGTTTGGGCAATGGCCGCTGCATCATGCCCGGAGCCCTGGTGGTTATCTTTGGGGTAGTCATGCCAAGCCTCCCCGTTACTCGGCTGGCGATGCAGTTTTACTGCCGCTCGAACACGGCCGCCACTCCCTGGCCGCCGCCCACGCACATGGTCTCGAGACCCCATTGGGCGTCCTGCCGTTCCATTTCGTGCAGCATGGTGGTGAGGATGCGCGCGCCGGTGGCGGCGATGGGATGGCCCAACGAGATTCCGGAACCGTTGACGTTCAGGTTGTCTTCATGAGGCAACTGCCACTCTCGGAGCACCGCCAATACCTGGGCTGCGAACGCTTCGTTTAGTTCGATAAGGTCCATGTCCCGGAGCGTCATGCCGAGTTTGTCCATCACCTTGTTGACCGCCGGCACGGGACCGATGCCCATGGTGGCTGGATGGCAACCGGTCACTGCCCAGCCGCGCAGATATGCCATGGGGGTCAGGCCCAGTTCGTCCAACTTGTCCTCAGCCACCACTAGGCACACGGATGCGGCATCGTTCTGACTGCTGGCGTTGCCGGCGGTGACGCAGCCATCGCGCATAACGGGACGGAGGCGGCCCAAGACATCCATGGTGGTGTCGGCGCGGGGTCCTTCGTCGGCGTCGAAAATCTTGGGGTCGCCGCGTCGCTGGGGAATTTCCACCGGTACGATTTCTGCGGCGAACTTGCCGGAATCGCGCGCTGCCACGGCCCGTTGGTGGCTGCGCAAGGCGTACTCGTCTTGTTCCTCTCTGGGTATTTCATACTCGCGCGCCAAGTTTTCGGCAGTTTCAACCATACCACCGGGGATGGGGCCGAATCGTTCGTCAGGCGCGATGGTGACTCGGGCTCGGGCCAAACGGTCGTGGAAGGTAACGGAGCCGAATCGGGCGCCCCAGCGGGATTCGTTGCTATAGAACTCCGCGCTGCTCATGCTCTCGGCGCCGCCGGCAATCACGACGTCGGCGTTCTCGGTCTGAACGAGCATGGAGGCGTTGAGAATCGCCTGCAGGCCCGACGAACAACGGCGGTCCAATTGGTAGCCCGGCACCTCGATGGGCAGGCCAGCCTTGAGACCAGCCAATCGGCCGATGGCGGGGTTCTCACCCGACGGGTATCCGTGCCCCAGAATAACGTCGTCAACCCTGGCCGGATCCACGCCACTGCGTTCCAAGGTGGCCTGTATCACAGTGGAGGCCAGTTCGGCGGCGGGCACGTCCCGCAATGCGCCGCCGAAATTGCCTACGGCAGTTCGAACTGGCGCGACGATGGCTACTCCTCTCATGGCAACGCTCCTTGTCCGCCTCATGCGGACTCTCAATGCAACAGCGAATTGGTGGCAGTATGATACCTTCTGCTTGGCCCAGTGTAAAATCGGCGATAATACCCAATGTAATCGCACCCTGGTGGCGTCATCTGGAATTGCGCTAATTTAGCGCTGTTTCACGACAGTTTCAGTAGAGGGAACAGGCATGGCGCACCCACCCAGGGCGACCATCCGAGGCCATTTCGCCGACGTGGACTACCCGCAGATAGAATGCGCCCGGCGCCTCACACTGATGGACGCCTCACACTGATGGACATATCGGCCATCGTCATCTGGGCGACAATCTGCGGAACCGATTCTTGGGTGCGTATCGAATTCTTCGGAAAGAGCAATCTGTCATGGTTTCAAACTTCCCTAAAACAGCCACACGGCATTCCGTCCCACGACACCTTCGTCCGGGTTTCTGCTCAATTGGGCCCAGGTCAGCGCCAGAACTTCTTAGTGGCTTGGATTCAGGCCATCGCTGATTTTCTGCCTGGAAAAGTGGCGGCAATCGAAGTGTCGGCAATCTATGGGAAGACGGCACAACGCTCGTATGACCGGTCGGGCCAAAAGGGGCTATACGCATGGTCAGCGTCTGGGCTACTCAGCAAACCCTAACCCTGGGCCAGGTCAAGACCGCCCTCAAATCCAACGACATTACCGCCATCCCCCAACTTCTAAAGTTGCTGGACCCAGACGGCTGAATGGTCTCCATAGACCCCGTGGGCTGCCAACCGGAGATCGCCAGATCGACTTGTGCTAAAATCGGACCAGGGCACAAGCCAACGTGGGGGCTTAGCTCAGTGGGAGAGCGCCTGCTTTGCAAGCAGGGGGTCAGGGGTTCGAATCCCCTAGCCTCCACCACCGTGGATAAAATCGAGAACCTTCGCGATTAGGTTCGCATTGGCTGGCTAACGTAGGGGCTGCAGGAATGCAGCCCCGCTTGCTTTTGGCATCCCCAGCATGTCGCGCCGCCCGCGTTTCGGGGTCTCCAACGCTTGGCCCGACGCCGTGCGTCCGCCGCTTGCCGACTTCCCGCAATCACCCCCGCCGCCCCAATGTGTACGGACTAGGGGCCCGCGCATTCCAGTATGGAGCCACTCGGCGGCATCGGACCCCCAGGGGCGTCCCGGCGAAAACAGACGGGCTGGCGGCCCCACTAATACAGAGACCGCCAGCCTGTTGACGGGTTGCTACGCCGCGCAGTTGTGAAGTCCTAGTCGCTGGTGACGAAGCTCCTCCAGCGGCGGCTGCCAGGCGAGTTGCCGTCGTCGTTGAACGTCCACACGTCCACGCAATACTGGCGGTTCGGCTTCAGCGCGTAGCCATCGCCCACCGTCAGCCCCAGCCGCCACAAACTTCCCAACTGGGCCAGCGTCGCACCCGACACTTCGTCTCCTGGACGGAGCGTTCCCAGCGTGCCCGTCCAACCTTCACAGGCGTCTCCGGTATTGGCGACCCGGTAGCCCACGCCCTTGACCCAATCGTAGGGGTTGGTCTCAAACCATAGTGCCACCGCCCCATCACCAATGATCGCCTCGGCCTTCTTGATGGGCTTGGAACGCGGCGCCTCCCCTGACGGCATGTGAATATCATGCCAGCGGCGGGCGTCACTCTTCTCGCCCTCGTAATTGATCAACCACACGTCGACGCAGACGCGACCACCCGGACGGAACGCCCAAGTGTCTCTGCGGTCAAGTACGAGCGTGTACACCCCGTTGACCTCGGACAGCGTGGCACGGCCGTTGGTCTCATCCAGCTTTACCACCGAGTTGCCAGACCACTGCGCGCACGCCTCGCCAGTCTGGGCTATCCGGTAGCCCACTCCAGCGACGGTCGAGTGACCGTCGCTACTCGCCTTGCGGAAACGCAGCGACACATCGTCCCGCGAAACGGTGTACGACACGCTGTCACCATCATAGTTCGGCCGATGGTCGAACCCGTTGGAAACACGTTGGTTGCCCTGTTCCCATGGTGTGCCATAGGCATCGCCGTCCACGTCAACCCGTAGCACGGTGTATTGGACAGCATCGCCCAGGTCCCAAACACCCGTGCGCCCGTAATTCCAGTGCGTGAAGATCCCAGGATGCGCGTCCCGCGGCGTCTTCATCTGCTCGTAGGACACCAGCGTGCCACCGCGATGCTCCTGGTTGCTGTGCCCTAGGAAATAGCTGTCCACGGTGACCCCGTCGCCGGCCTGCTGACCGTTCATCGGCCCACGAATGGTTACCGTCGGTCGCGTCTTGCCCAGTGACAAGCTCTTCTCCACCGTGCCAAAGTTGCGACCCACCAATGCGCCGGCGTACCACGCGATTCGAGGGTTGTACGCGATGGTGTCGTGTCCCACGTAACTGTTGCTCACCTTGGCGCCAGCATAATTGAGACCCACCAGGCCGCCGGAGCCCTTGAAGCTCTTGACCCAGGTGCAATTGCTCCACGACTGCTCAACAACGCCGTGATTCGCTCCCACCAGGCCGCCGGCAACGTTGCGACCGATCACGTCGCAATCTGACGATTCCATCGCGCTGTTGCGCACTATGCCGTGATTGACCGCCACCAACGCGCCAGCGACGTTCACTCCGTTGTCGTCGTGCTCGTCGCCCCAGACCTCGATGTACACGTCGTTGAGTATCACGCCGTGAAGCAGCGCGTCTCCGCCTGCGAAGCCAAACAGACCAACGTGGCTGTTGCCCTCGCCGCCCGTGCGCACCTGCCACAGGTTACGAACCCTGTGCCCGTTGCCGTTGAACTCGGCGTTGTAGAAATCGTCGGATACTCCGATCGATTCCCACTCGTTGGAACTGCCACCCAGGTCAACATCGGATAACAGCTCGTAGCCGTGGCACAATGCGCCCACGCAGGGCGTGTTAGAGGAAGTTCCACCGGTGAAGGCGTTCCAGTAGTCGTCCGCGTTGGAGGACGGTATTCCGTCGCCATCTAGGTCCCAGCGAATAGCGTTGAGTTTGACCCTGGTCTCGTGACTGTCAATCTCGATCAGCCCGTCATTGTCCCTGTCCAGGTCAACGACAGGAATCGGCGCTGTGCGAATCTGGCCGTCAAAGTCGACCATAGCCTTTAGCGCGGGATATTGGCTCTCATTGCCAAAGTCCCAGACTGAATCATTCCAGGCGTGGTAGATACGCTTCGCGGACGTGAGACGTTGCAGGTCCGAACGCGACCTGCTGGAACCACCACCCGCGCTGGTGTCCCAGCCCGTGGTCTGGCGATCCCAGTAACTGCCACTGATCCAAGGGAAATCGGTCGAAGCGTCGCCAACCAGTCCGCCGCCCAAGTCCGGCTCCGACGACTGGACCAGTCCGGCTGCGAAGCTGTTCTCGATCCACGGTTGGCTGGCGCCATTGGCGCCCAGCGTGCCAGCTAATCCGCCGGCGGTGCTGCCATGCCCCATAGAAGTGACCTCCACCAACGAGTAGCTGTCGACGATAGAACCGTTCCTGGCGCGACCATTGGCCTCACCAACCAAGCCACCTGTCGAGGCGTCATCGCCGTTGCCTGTCACCGAACCGGTGGCGTAGCTGCCACTGATGCCAGAGTCCATAATGCGGCCGGCAAAGGCTCCCGCGTCTCCGCCAGAAAGGATGTCCACATTGGTCAAAGCCAGGTTGCGAACCTCACCGCTATTGGTGATTTCCCCGAACAGGCCAACGGGAACATCACCCGCCCGGTTGATGTGCAGGTTCCTGATGGCGTAGCCCCTACCGTCCAAGACGCCGGAATACGAGCCAATGGGCTGCCAACCCTTTCCGGCGTTCCAATAGGCGTCATCGGAATCGGCCCGGCCGTTGTCGTTGGTGTCGAGGTCCAGGTCAGCCGTCAGCTCGTAGCCGACGCAGGACACGCCCGTGCAGCCCATGGCCAACGTCGGTCGCCATGAGGCGAACGCCTGACCATAGCCAGATTTATCAGCGTCAGCCACAACGCCATCACCCGATGCGTCCCAGCGAATGGCGTTCAGCTGCGCCAGCGTTGACACTTCGATTAACCCGTCTTCGTCCAGATCCAAATCGCGGACGAAGTCGTCCGCCGAGCGCGGCTGATCGCCAAATTCGGCCACCGTAGCGGCGCCATCTCCATCGGTATCGTACTTGAGCGCTGGGTATTGGCTGCCAGTCCCAAAATCCCAGACCGACGAATTCCAGTCGGTATAGATGCCAGAGGTCGAAGTCGGCAACTGCAATTCTTGCTTGGTCCTGCCAACTCCGTCGTCAGCATAGCCGTCGCCATCCTGAGAGCTCGTAAGCCAGCCCGTAGTCTGGGTGTCCCAGTAACTACCCGCGATGCTGGAATCAGGTATGCCAGTATGGCCAACCAAGCCGCCAGCCCGCGACGGATCGTTCGCCTGCACCGCGCCCGCAGCAAAGCTGTTGACGATCCGTGCCACGCTGGATTGATTCACGTGCATGGATCCCACCAGACCGCCAACCTGAGGGCGAACTCCCGTGGCGACAACCTTCACCAGGGAATAGCTGTCACTGATGGTGTCATGGCCGTTGGGGTGACCGCTGGCCTCACCCACCAGTCCGCCTACCGAGTCGTGGTTGCTGTGAACGACCACCAATCCGGTGGCGTAACTGTTGCTGATCGAAGCCCGCGTGGCCAAACCGGCGAAGGCGCCCGCATCGCCGTTGGACGTGATGTCCACGTTGCTCAAAGCCAAGTTGCGAACCTGCGCCCCATCGGTCAAACGGCTGAAGAAACCGGAGCGCCCCCGCTCATCGCGGTTGATATACAGGTTATTGATAGCGTGACCATTGCCCTCCAGAACGCCAGCATAGCTGGCAATGGGATTCCAACCAGCGCCATCGTTCCAGAAGTCGTCATCTGTGTCAGCCTTGCCATTGCCGCTGGTATCTAGGTCCAGGTCCACCGTCAACTCGTAGCCGAGGCAACCAGGGTCAGGACAACCCATGTTGGTGTCGTGGTTGGGGAAGACGGCATTGTATCTGTCCTGATGCTCGCTGCTATCAACCTGCCCGTCCCCATTGGCGTCCCAGCGTATGGCGTTCAGCTCCGCCAGATTTGACACCTCGACCAACCGGTCGGCGTCAGTATCGTATACCATCCGTTGATTGCCGAATTCCCGCGCCGTGGCGACACCATCGCCGTTGATGTCCGCCTTCAAGGCCGGATACTGCGTCTGCCCGCCGAAGTCCC
Source organism: Dehalococcoidia bacterium (assembly GCA_965221295.1). Taxonomy (GTDB): domain Bacteria; phylum Chloroflexota; class Dehalococcoidia; order Lucifugimonadales; family UBA3495; genus Bin87. Next base: position 1,531,762 of record OZ244879.1, read on the forward strand.
AACGAGACGTACTCCAACCGGCGTAGATGCCGGTATTGCTGGTCGGCGTCTGCAATTCAGCTGTAGTCTTGCCGGAACCGCCCTGGCTGGATGACTGCTGCGTGGTTTCACGATCCCAGAAACCGTCCACAATCGATCCCTGGTTGTTGGCGGTCAACCCGCCTGGGTATCCGATGCTCTTCACCCGCCCAGTTGCAAAGACCCTGGTAAGGGAACCCGTGTTATGCCCGATCAGGCCGGCGACGTCGAAGCGAGCAGCCGTCTCGCCCATGGCGTAGCTATCCTCGATCCAGCCATCCAAACTCTCTCCAACGAGACCGCCCAATGTGCCGTCGAGGCCCCAAGGACCATCATGACCCCGCGTCGAGGCGTTGGAATAGCTTCCGACGATCCCGTCGCCGTTCAAACCAACCAAGCCGCCAACATTGGCGTGCCCGCGCACTGCTCCGGTCGAGTAGCTCTCGCGAATGAGCCCCCCGCCATCGCGGCCCATCTGGCCGTCATCATTGAAGCCAGCCAGGCCGCCGACGTAATAATCGCCGTTCACGTAGATCGAAGCTCCTGAACCAATGATTAGTCCAATGTTCCGGCCCACCAAGCCGCCTACGGAATCATCGCCGAAAACCTTCCCAACTACGTGAACATTGCGCAGCGTCCCGCCATTGTGGGAAACCAACCCGCCCACGTAGTCATCGCCCTTCGGTCCACTGGTCCCAGCGATGTTCATGTCCTCCAGTCGCAGATTCCGAATCTCGGCGCCGTCCACTGTTACCCCGAACAGGCCCAGGTAACCCTTGCTAGTGGTACCAGCGTAAAGGTTGCGAATCACGCGGTTGTTGCCTTCTAGGATGCCGCTGAACTCACCGTCCAAGGTGTAATCCCCGATGCCGTGATGCCAGCCAATGGAGTCCCAACCCTTGCCATCGTTCCAATATTCATCGTCAGCGTCCACGACGCTGTCGCTATTGGTGTCGAAGTCAAGGTCGTTCATCAACTCATAGCCGACGCAACCACTGGCTGGACAACCCATGCTGGTGTCGGCATTGAAGAACACCGCAGTCAGCTTGGCGTAATCCGAATCTCCCGAGTCGCCATCTCCGTTCAGGTCCCACCGGATGGCGTTCAACTGGGCCAGGGTGGAGACCTCGATCAGACCGTCATCGTCGATGTCATAATCGACGACCTGATTGCCGAACTCCTGCGCTGTAGCCTTGCCGTCACCATTGAAGTCAGCCTTCAGCGCCGGATAGTGCACGCGAGTCACAAAGCTCCAAGTTCCTGAATCCCAGGTGGAGTAGATACCCGTATTGCTGGTGGGCGTCTGCAACTCGGCGGTGGTGTGTCCGGCACCGCCGGGGCTGTTCGCCTGCTCGCTGGTTTCTGTATCCCAGTAGCTAGTCGTCACTGTGCCGCTGGCGCTGGAACCCACCAGGCCGCCGACGGCGTTATCCCCAGAGGGCTTGCCAGCAGAATAGCTGGACGTGACCGTTCCAAAGTCGTTATCGCCGACCAAGCCGCCCACGTTGTCATCGCCTGACACCGAGCCGGTGGCGTAACTCGCATTGACCATCCCTCGATTGGAGCCAGCCAAACCGCCCGAACTGTCGCCGCCGGACACCGGCGCCGTGGAATAGGCGCGGCTGACGGAGCCACCCATCAAATTGGAGCCAACCAAGCCACCCGCGTGGTCGCCGCCCGAAACGGAACCCGTCGCGAAGATGGCGCTGACCACGCCAGCGTTGGAGCCAACCAACATCCCGACGTAACCATCGCCGCTGCCGCCGGCGACCCTTCCGTTGGCCAAACCAAAGTTGCGAATCTCGCTCCCGTTCGCCGCGTGACCAAAAAGTCCCAGATAACCGCCGCCGGAGCCGACGAACAGGTTGCTGATGGTGTGGCCATTCCCCTCGAACACGGCGCCATACCCCGCGCCAGTCGTGCCAATGGGTTCCCAACCATCACCGTTGTTCCAGTAGGCGTCGCCTGAGTCGGCCTTGCCGTTGCCGTTGGTGTCGAAGTCAAAGCTCGAAGTCAGCTCATAGCCCAAGCAACCAGGAGACGGGCAACCCTTGCCGGTGACAGCCTTAGGGAACGCCGCAGTATACGGCGCAATGCCCACTGCGTTGTCCACATGACCGTCGCCGTTCAGGTTCCAGCGGATCGCGCTGAGTTGAGCCAGGTTGCTCACCTCAATCAGGCGGTCATCGTCGGTATCGTAGTCAATGCGCTGGCTACCGAACTCCACAGCGGTGGCAGCGCCGTCACCGTTGTAGTCCGCCTTCAGCGCCGGATACTGAATCGTCCCACCAAAGTCCCAGTGGGCCGTATTCCACTGGGCGTAGATGCCTGTCGCCCCCGTGGGCTCCTGCAATTCGGCGGTCGTCTTGCCAACGCCACCGGCGCTGGCTGAAAGGCCGCTGGTCATCGTGTCCCAGTAACTGTTCGTTGCCGTACCTTGATCGGTGGCGCCCGCCAGACCGCCAGCGTTTGCGTCAGCAGTCACTGCGCCGGTCGAGTAAACCGCGGCGACAGATCCCTTGTTGCGACCCACCAGGCCGCCTGCGGCATGGTCTCCTGACACTGAGGCAGCCGCGTAGACGGAACTGGCGCTACCCTGATTGTCGCCGATCAAACCGCCGACGCGATCGCCGCCGGACACCGACGCTGTGGAGTAGGAACGCTGCACCGTGCCGCCGCTCTGATTGAAACCAACCAAACCGCCGACGTTGTCGCCACCAGAAACCGAACCGGTGACGTAGACGGCGCTCACTGAACCAGCATTGGAGCCAACCAACATTCCAACATCGTTATCGTTGGCGGCGACAACGCGCCCGTTGGTCAAACCAAAATTGCGAAGCGCACTCTGGCTCGCCGCGAGGCCGAATAGGCCACGGCCATTCCCGCCGGAGCCAACGAACAGGTTGCCGAGGTTGTACCCGTTGCCCTCGAAGACCGCGTTGTACTCCGAACCAGTCGTACCAATGGGTTCCCAGCCCTTGCCTTCGTTCCAGTATGCGTCGCCAGCGTCAGCCTTGCCGTTTGCGTTGGTATCGAAATCCAGGCTGGTCATCAGCTCGTAGCCATCGCAGCCTGCGGAAGGGCACCCCATGTTGGTCATGGGAGCTGGATACACCAACCGGAAGTCGGTGCGGAACTTGAAGTCGGCAACGCCGTCAGCGTCCGGATCCCAACGAATCGCGTTGAGCTCGGTCAGATTGTTGATCTCAATCAACCCGTCGTTGTCGGTATCGTAATCTATGCGCTGAATTCCGAACTCAAGCGACGTTGCGGTCCCGTCGCCGTTGAAGTCCGCCTTCAGACTCGGGTACTGCACAGTTCCGCCGAAGTCCCAGCGGGCTGCATCCCAATCAGCGTAGATGCCAGTATTGCTGGTAGGCGCCTGCAATTCAGCGGTGGTCTTGCCCACGCCGCCGGCGCTGTTCGCCTGTCCGCCGGTCTCAGTATCCCAGTATCCATGGGTGACCGAGCCCTGGCTACGCTTGCCCACCAAGCCGCCGATGTCGGCGCTGCCGCTGACGTGACCGATGGAATATACGCTGTCCACCGTAGCGCCAGAAACGTCCCCCAAAAGGCCACCGACCTCGGAGCTGCCGACAACCCGGCCGAGGCTGTAAACGTCGCTGACCGTGCCGCCAACGTATCGTCCCGCCAGACCGCCCACGCCATCATCGCCCCGCACTGCCACGACGCTGTAGCTTCGGCTCACCGTACCTTGGCTGACCTGTCCGGCCAACCCGCCGATGTAATCGCCATCGCTAATGACGGTTCCGGTCACGTAGCTGAGATGGATTTCACCCCCGTCGACGTAGCCGGCCAATCCTCCAAGGGAGCTGCTGCCGCCGGAACCGGCCACGTGAATGTTCTGCAGTCCCAAGTTGAGGATTTCGCCCTTGCTCTCCAAGCCCCCGAACAGACCCAGGTAGTCGACCACCGACCGGTTGATGAACAAGTTGCGCAAGGTGTGGCCATTGCCGTCAAAAACCGCGTTGAACTCGATTTCGTTACTGGGGTGCCAGCTACCGATGGGATCCCAACCCTTGCCTCCGTTCCAGTAGGTATCGCCGGCGACGTCGGTCCTGCCGTCGTCATTGGTGTCGAAGTCCAAGTTCGCCGTCAGCTCATAGCCGACGCATACCTGGTCAGTAGGCAGGGTCTCATCATCGTTGCAACCCATGCCCACCCTAGCCTGCGGCCAAGCGGCAGAGTAGGCGACCGCGTCGGTCGCGGCGACGTCGCCATCGCCATCCAGGTCATGACGCAAGAGGTTCAACTGAGCCAGATTCTTGAGTTCGATCAATCCGTCGTCGTCAGTGTCATAGTCAACGCGCTGGGCTCCGAACTCCAAAGAGGTCGCGGTCCCATCGCCGTCGAGGTCCGTCTTGAGTACCGGGTACTGCCGGTTGCCGCCAAAGTCCCACTGAGCGGCGGGCCAGGTGGCGTAGACGCCGGTATTGCTGGCCGGCGTCTGCAGCTGTGCGGTGGTCTGTCCCAGGCCGCCGGCACTATTGGGAACGCCGCTAACTGTGGTGTCCCAATAGCCTGCCGTAACGCTGTTCGCGATGCTACGGCCCAACAAGCCGCCAACGTCGGTCTGACCAGACGCAGCGCCAATGGAATAAACCGCAGAGAATGACGCGCCCGTAATGGCGTCGCCCACCAAACCGCCCACTTGGTTGGAACCGGTGACGGCGCCGGTGGCGTAGGTGGACGTGACTGAGCCTGCGTTCTCGCCAATGAGGCCGCCGACCATGTCCTCGCCCGAAACCGCGCCGGTCGAATATGCGACGGAAATCGAGGCGGCGTTCTTGCCGATTAGGCCGCCCAACATGTTCTCGCCGGTGACCTTTCCTGCCGAATAGGCACTATCGACGGAGCCGGTGTTTTCCCCAAGCACACCACCCACCATGTCCTCGCCGGTGACGGCGGCGGTGGAGTAACTGTTTTCAACAGAGCCAGCGTTGCGTCCCACCAGGCCGCCCACGCTATCGCCACCCGAAACCTGGCCAGAGACGCTGCTGCGCTTGATTGTCGCCGCGCTGTCGCCAACCAACCCGCCCACGCGGTCAAGCCCTTTGACATGAACCTGCTCCAAGGATATTCCGCGAAGTGTGGCTACGCTGCTGGCAGCGCCGAACAGCCCCAGGTCGTTGCCGGCAGTCGACTTTACGAATAAGTTCTGCAGGGCGCGACCATCCCCGTCAAAGACCGCAGTGTAGGGAGTGGAGGCGGCGCCAATGGGCGTCCAGCCAGCCCCGCTGTTCCAGTAGGTGTCGCCAGCGTCAGCCTTGCCGTTGCTGTTTGTGTCGAAGTTCAGGTCCGCCGTGAGCTGGTAGCCCGTGCAGCCGGCGCTGGGACATCCCATGTCGGCTGACGCCTTGGGAAAAGCCGCCAGATACTTGGCTTCGTCGGTAGCGCTGGGCACCACGCCATTGGCGTCCAGGTCCCACCGGATTGCGTCGAGCTGGGCCAGATTGGCGACCTCGATGAGGCCATCGTCGTTTGTGTCGTAATCGGCGCGCTGGGCCCCGAACTCAAGAGCTGTCGCCGTACCATCGCCATTGAAATCCACTTTCAACGCCGGATACTGAACCTGACGTTTGAACTCCCACTTGGCGGCAGGCCAGGTGGCATAGATGCCAGTATTGCTAGTCGGCGTCTGCAACTCCGCGGTGGTCTTGCCGACGCCACCGTCGCTGTTCATCTGACCGCTGGTTGTCGTGTTCCAGTAACTGTTGGAGATGGTGTTATCGCTGAGCGTTCTGCCTCCTACCAAGCCGCCCACGTAACTGCCGCCGGAAACCGCGCCAGTGGCGTAGCTGTTGGTAATGGTGTCGGCATTGTACCCGACCAATCCACCCACAAAAGAGGAGAAGGTGTCGTCGCCGACAACCTGCCCTGAAGCATAGGAATTCGTCACCGTTCCGCTGTTGCTGCCCGACAATCCGCCTATGTTCTCTCCCGAACTGGTCACCATCGCCGTGGAATAACTTTCCGAAACAGTTCCTTCATTCCGGCCCACCAGGCCGCCCGCGCTGACATCGCCGGTCACGTGGCCGCTGGAATAGGCCGCCGTGACTGTCCCTTGGTTTTCGCCGATCAGTGCCCCAATCTGGTCGCCGCTACGCGCGCCGGCGTAGACATAGGCATTCTCCAGGCCCACATTCCGAACTTCACTATCGCTACCAGTGATCCCGAACAGCCCGTGATAGCTCCATTGCCGATTGATGTGCAGGTTTCGTATGACGTGCCCGTTGCCGTCGAAAATCGCCTCATACGGAGAATTCTGATACCCGATGCTACGCCAACCTTGTCCGCTGTTCCAATATGAATCACCGGAGTCGGCCTGGCCGTTGTTGTTGGTATCCAAGTCCAGATTGGCGGTGAGCTCATAGCCAAGACAGACCTGGTCGTTGGTATCAGTTTCGTCTTCGTTGCAACCCATGCCACTCTTGGCGTTGGGATACGCAGCCGAGTAGTTGGCAGTATCGGCAGACGCCACTGCTCCATCGCCGTTCAGGTCCCAGAAAATCGCGTTCAACTGGGCCAAATTGGATACCTCAATGAGGCCATCGTCGTCAGCGTCGTAGTCGATGTTGGACCCCTGTGCGGCAGCGTAACCGGCGAAAATCATCCCGGCGGCGATGACCAGCAGCGCGGCCATGGCGGCCCAGATTGAGGTGCGGCGGCGAATCTGCGTCATGGGGTGGCCTCCGGGACAGCAAGATTTGGTAGCTGCGATTGCGACCCGGTGGATTTTAGTGCGGGTTGTGAATCTCCGCAACCCTATTTTCAACCGATTTCACAAATTGAGTCATCCAGCGTTCATCCCGGCCTGCTCCCGGCCTCGACGAAACCGGACGCAGGGCGACCGCCCCACCCCATCCGCTGGCGAAGGTGCAGCGACCAGAACCGTAGCACAACTACCCATCCCCGTCCCATCCCCGTCGTCATGCCGGGCGAAAGCCTCACTCCACGTAGCGGGCGCTCTTGGACCGGACCTTGCCGCCGTGGACACTGGGTTCGGCGCACCACTTGGCGGACAGGCGGCGAACGGCGCGGTGCACGTCCTCGTCGAAACCCAGCAGACCGCAAACGACCCGCCGATCCAGCAGGGCGCGGTTGGGGTCGGCGTCGGCCAGGTAGGCTGGCAGCGACTCCAAGTCGCGGAACTCCTCAAAGATGGCCTCGGCGGTGGTCAGCTGGGCGTCGTTGAGGGCGCAGAAGTCGAGCGCGAAGATGCATTCGGGGTAGAAATGAGACGCACCTGTATAGGGCCACTCTGATTAGTGGGTAAATGAGAAGCCATTGCGAATAGGCGGGCCTTGGCCGGCCATATGCCAGTCAGCAACCGGGTGCCCCGTACCTCGCCCGCCTCGCATCCCAGCGACCCCCCAGTGCCGTCCCCGCAGCTAAATGGTCATTGTCGGACCTATCTCTCGCAACTTCGCTCTCAGTAGCCGGTACTCCGGTATGGCTTGGGCCACTACCGCCCAGTACTCTGGCGAGTGGCCTCGGACCCGCAGGTGGGCCAGCTCGTGAGCCACCAGGTAATCGACGATGGCCGGCGGAGCCATGATGACCCGCCAGTTGAACCGCAGCGTCTCATCGGGCGCGCAACTGGCCCAGCGCATCCGCTGGTTGCTCACCAGGGTCTCTTTGGGCCGCACCCCCAGCATTCCGGCCATCCGTTGGACTCGGGGCGGCAGCTTGGCCTCGGCTCGTTCCCGATACCACGCCTCGAAGGCCGAGCGTATCTTGACCCGGCGCTCTTCTCCCTCCAATCGGCGAGGCGCTTCGACCTCGAAATGCCAATGCAGGAAGTGAATCTGGACAGAGCGGGTCTCAACCGGCCGCACGGTCATTTGAACGGCGCGCCCGAAGTAGGGAAGGGATTCCCCGCTGACAAACCGGCGCTGTGGCGGCGCTGCATTCGCCACTCCGTCGTGTTGAATGATCCATGACGCGCGGCGACGCACCATGTCCTCGATGCGTTGGTCGGGGGTATTTGCCGGGGCTGAAACCACGACCTGGCCCGGCGCTTCCACCGCAATCTCAATGGTCTTGCGCCGTCGCTGGCTGCGAACGACCCGGTATTGGATGCTGGTGTCGCCGTGGCGAATTTCGCCGTGGTCCTTCATGGGAAGTGGATCCGGGCCATCTCCACCATCTGCCCGGTGACTATGTCAAGCTCTGACTCCATGTATCGGTTGGTGTCCCGGAGCATTCGCTTGATGTCCCGTCGAAGGGTGCGCTGAACCTCAAGGTCTTCCCGCCAGTTCATAAAGACCCGATGTTCGTCGATGATGTTCTCGATGTGATCGGCCCACTCCTTCAATTCGGCGCCTGAACTGGTGGCATAGGCTGACTTGGGTTCGGCAACGGACGCCTGGCCCTTGTGCGCATCCATGTCGGTTGGCGCGCCCTGTTCCAACAACTGAAACACGGCCAGCCCGAACCGAGACATCCCCTGGGACTGCGCCGTTGCCACTTCATTGCTGATCAGGGCCTGCAGCTCGGCCATCCGGCGGCTGGCTTCGGCGGCGTCGATCACCTGGGCCCGCAGGTCGCTGATGATGCGATTCAAGGCGTCAGATAGGCGTTCGTACGAAACGGGATTCTCGGCGATCCCCTCCTTGATTCGCGCTTTCAAGCCGTGCTCCATTACCGAGGCCCGGGCCTCGTCATGGGGCAATGTCTTGATCTTCTGCTCGAAGTCCTTGTCGAGAATAGACACGGGCGCCATGAGGTTGCGCACTTCTGCGCTGATCCGCGAGTCCAGCAGCTGCTTCACCTTGGCTCCGATGGCAGTCCAGTCGATGTCGGCGCGTTCTCGCAGGAAGGTGGCCCGCGCGTAGGAGCGGATGACTGTGAGTTGCTTCAGGCGATCCACATAGTTGAGCGCCGACGGGTCGGGCAGGAAACGGTCCATAAGCCGGGAGAACTGGCGGTAATCGTGGTCGAAGAGATCGTAGGCATCAATCTTGAAGTCGCCATCGGTATTGGCGTCGGCGTCGAAGACGTGCACGCAACCCCAAACGTCGTCAAGGTCGGCGCTGCGGAAATGGGCCTCCGCCCGGTTTGCAGCTGCCTCGATCACTGGGGCCGGGTCTTCGGGCAGAGCGGTCAGGGCCGCCGCCGTGTCGTCTTTGCGGAAGATGGACAGGGCCTTGTCCAACTCCCGAGACACGCCGTGGTAGTCAACGATCAGGCCATGCTCCTTCTCGGTGGCGACCCCATTGTGAACGTGGGAAAACCGGCGGTTTACCCGGGCGATGGCCTGCAACAAGGTGTGCTCGCGGATGGATCGGTCCAGGTAGAGAGCCTGCTCCACCGGGGCGTCGAATCCAGTGATCAGCTTGTCCACCACCACCAGTATCTGCGCCTCGCCCGTTGGGTCGATGAACTGGGCCGTAATCTCGGCCTCGTTCAGTTCTCGGGCCAACTGGAACTCTTGCCCGTCGCTGGGCGTGGTGGTGATGATCGGATATGTGGATACGCCGAATTCGTTCAGATGCTGGGCGTACCGCATGGCCGCCGCCCGGCTGGACGCGACCACCTGGGCCTTGAAGCCGTTGGGCTGAATCTTGGCCTTGAAGTGCTGGCTGATGTCCAGGGCGATGGATTGGATGCGTTGGGCAGCCTCGGCGATGGTTTCCTTGTTGGCGTAACGGCGTTGTATCTCCTGGCGGGTTGCCTCCGGCTCATCCCCGAAGAGGGCGTCGAAAATACTGTCGAGGGTGTTCGGGCCGTCAATGTGCAGGTCTGGCAGGCGGGCCTCGTACCGAATGGGGACGGTCGCTCGATCCTCCACCGACTGGGCGATGGTGTAGGAGTCGATCAGGCCGCCAAACACCCCCAGCGTGGATCGCCGGAAGTTGCGGTCAATGGGGGTTCCGGTGAATCCGATGAACGCGGCGTTGGGCAGCGCCGCCCGCATCTTGGCGGCCAGCCGCCCGTACTGGGTGCGGTGGGCCTCGTCCACCATGACGAACAGGTTGTGGGCGTCGTTGAGCGGGGCAACCTTGTCCGTTGTTTCCCCCAGCGCTTCCTCGAACTTCTGGATGGTGGTCATCACCGTGCGGCCGTTGCCGGACATGAGCAGTTGGCGAAGTTGCGCCGTGGTGCCCGCCCGTTCCGGAGTCAAGGCCGATGCGCGGTGGAAGGTGGCGGTGATCTGGCGGTCCAGCTGGGTGCGGTCGGTAACCACCACGATGGTGGGGTTGTCCAAAGACGGCGTCCGGCGCAGCTTGGTGGCCAGCCACAGCATGGTCAGCGACTTGCCCGACCCCTGGGTGTGCCAGACCACGCCGCCGCGTTCCTTTCCCGCCCTGCCCGTCGTGGCGCGTTCCACGGCCTGGCGCACGGCCCGGTACTGCTGATGGCGGGGCAGCTTCTTCACCAACCGGCCCCGCTCGTTCTCGAAGACCACGTAGTCGCGCAGGATGTCCAGGAGCGTTGCCGGATTCAGCAATCCGGCGAAGAGCTTAGCCTGTCCTTCCGGCGGGACGCCCAGCTCCTGCTCAAAATCGGCTTCGGTGTAGGGGTGCAGGGAGTTCCAGCCAGCGTATGCGGTAAGGGGCGCGCCCAATGTGGCGCAGCCAGCGTCACCGCCGCCCAGAACGACGCAGGCCAAGTTGTAGTCGAACAGTTCCGGCGCGCCGGCTCCATGCCATTTTGGTTCGGCTTCCTGGTAGCGGCGCAATTGCTCAACTGCCTGGGACTTCCACACGTCCATCAGAGTGGGGGCCTTGGCCTCCATGACCACCAACGGGATGCCGTTGACGAAGAGAACCAGGTCGGGGATGACCAGCCGCCCGTCGTCTTCTCCGGCGGCAGAATCGGGGCGCTCGTTGCCGCGGCGCACCCTGAACTGGGTGGTGACCACGTATTCGTTGCGACCGGCGTCCGGATCGGTGGCGTCGAAATTAAAGAAGCGGACGGTGGGGGTTTCTTGCCGCCCGTCGCGCTGGACGATCAGGGGCATCCCGTAGGTGAGGTACTCGTGGATGGCCCGGTTGCGGGCCAGGCCGGTTTCGCTGACATGTTGGAGGTTGAAGATGACCCGTTGCGCCTCGTTCTCGGTCAGGCCGGGATTCAGCCGCCGCAGCGCCGCCGCCAGCCGGCCGGTGAGCAGAACCTGCCGCTCCCCGTCTCGCTCGGCGGACAGCTCGGTGCGAGGCACGTAGGTCCAGCCCAGCCGCTCCAGCAGCTGCCGAGCCGGAGTTTCGACGAGGTTGAGCTCGTTGGTGTTACTTTGTCCCACCATATTCCCGGTCCAACACGTCCAGCGTTTTTTCCAGATTGTAGAAAGTCTTCTTTGGGCTCTTAGGATTGTTGGGGTCCAGCCGCCGTTCGTGGGCGCACTCAGGATTCTCTTTGACTACTCGCATCGCCAAGTTAAAGGCTTTTCCTTTCTTGAAGCTTTGAAACCGTTCCCTGCAGGTAGCCACTACTTCCGCGTAGGAGGCAGGATACAATGCAAGGGCTTCGTCATCGCTCACAGAAACCCTCGGGGCATTGGGGTCATCGGTAATGCCTATGCTCCCACCCCCTGACAAATTTCTGCTGAGGTTAATTTCGACCGACATTACCGTCGAATATGCTGAGCCAGAATTGCCGCTAACAGAATGGGCTATTTGGTCCAAGGTCTTGATCAACTCTCGTTGAGTTCTTGAGTGGATGCCAGTGAGCAAAGCGGCATTGCCGACAAAGCCTATTGGCAATAGGTAACTGACTTCTACGCTTTCGCCAAACCAGTCCTTGGAAAGTGCTACAAAATTCTGCACGCTAGCAGTGCCGAAAGAAAGGATTGTTCGCCTTAAATCCGAACCTAGAAGTCCCAGGTGTGTGCATTCATTGCGGATCTCCACGAGACCTCGAATGTTGGCGGCAACTTGATCTGGCGCTGACACCTTACCTAGGGCTTGCCTCCATGAAATCGTCATTGGCCGGCCAGTTTCTTTATTTTGAACGTATCGTCCTTTGTCCTTCAAAATTATAGAATTGATTTTACCGCCTGACTGCTGCACCACCCGGGCCTTGAGCAGGACCTCCCATGCGTTGGTGGCCAATATAGCGAATGTTTGTTCTCTATATTCAACCGTTGGCTTATTGTAAATCTCAATAGCAGCCAGCATTGCGGCTGCTGCCGAACGAGCCATAACTATATGCTTCGGTGGTCTAGCCATAATCTGCCGCCAAAGAACCACCCACCCGCACCCGCCCGGTCAGCAGGGCCTCGGCGGTGGATGCCTTGGCGCCCTCCAGTTCCCGAAGCTCGGCGCGGCGGGCCTCGATGGTGTCGTCGATGGAATCCAGCGTCTCGGCGATGGCCTGCTGCTCGGGCAGGGGCGGGAGGGGGATACTCAGGTTGCGAGTAGCATCCAGGGTCAAACCAAACCTTGTGATTCCATTGGCAATCCTGCCAAGTTCCCGTGCGGCGGATTGGGAAGACATGACCCTTACCAAGTAAACTCCGATTACCTGTTTCTGAACGGGGCGAGCCAATCCGAGATGATAACCGCACAACACCTCAGGCAAATCCTCAGAAACGTAGGCAGGAACTCCTATCTCTTCTGGTGTTTCAGAATCCTTGGTGAAGAGGACGTCGCCTTGGCGAAGCGACCAGTGTTTCAATTCCGAGGTCGTTGCCGTCGCCCTCATAAAATCCATCGCCGCGCAAATGCGAGGGTTATAGAAAACGTCGGTGTAGTTGCAAAGTAGCACAGGCAACTCGCCCTCCGTAGTCTTTTTGTCCACGCTGCTGAAGCGCACCTCCGCAACCTCCCCCAGCTTGACCACGCGCCAGTCTTCGGGGATGCTGCCGATGCCGTGTTGCTCCCGCCATTCGGTGTGCCAGCCGGGCATCCCTCGCGTCAGCAGTTCTTGGCGCATGGAGTCGCGCAGGCCCTCGGTGGCGGCGATGACCTCCCGCGAGCTTTCGATGGCGTCGTCCATGGAGTCCAGCACGGCGGCGATGGCGCGCTGTTCGGCCAGGGGTGGCAGGGGGATGGGGAGGGAGCGGATGCTGTCTCTTGAAACTTCCTTGAATGTGCTGCCAGCGCTTCGCTTCTCCAGTTCGAGCTTGCACTCGGCAATCAAGTTATAGAGCCAGAGTTTGTCGCTACCTTCCAGAGGTATCAGGTTCTGAAAGCCTTGGTTAGTCGTGACCGGCACAGTATTGATTGCTGTCGCTCCTATTGTTGCTCGCGTCGTTAGCAATACTGACCCAGCCGGAATGATTCTCAGGCCCGCCGAGGCCCTGCCTGATTCAGTGATCGAGTCGCGTGTTGAACGAATGTACCTCCCAGATAGTTCCGTTATTTCTGATGGAACAACCCATGGGATGTTTCCCTCCCAGAAATCGGGGTTTTCCCGAGATGGAGTACTTCCACCCACCACCTCCGCCACCTCGCCCAGGCGGGCGAGGCGCCAGCCTTCGGGTAGTGGGGCGTTGCTGTTGGGGGAACTCATGACGCTTCATCAGGAACGGGGCGGCGGATTTCGTAGATGTTGACTGGTAGGCCGGCTTTCTTAGCCTCCAACCACCGCTGGAATCCCTGAGGGCTCTCGCCGGACATTGATCCCGCCAGCAGCATTTCCATGCTGATGTCCTCGTCCAGGTCCGGCCAGTGAATCCCCTGTCCGTCGCCGATCAGTTCCCAATTGTCCCTCTCCGCGGGCGTGGCATGGGTCAGGCGCGGATACCACGACAGGGGCACGGATATGATGCGCCCGTCATGCAGCTCCGCGATCAAGGTATCTTCCGTGACCTTAATGTCGTCCGCATAGGAAACGTTTACCCTAAGGGTTGAAACGTGCATTCCAAGCCTCCATGAACACAGCCTGATTTTCTTCAATTGTACGCTGAATTCGGTGAATCTCGTGGGCGCGTAAGCCACCTGTCAATTGCAGCAGGACCGGATTCAGCCAAAATTTGGCGATGTGCCTGTCTCGCCTTACGTGTACATGGGGCGGCTCATCTCTGTCGCCCATGTAAAAAAAGAACCGGTAGGGTCCCTCCCTGAAAATCACCGGCATGGGTTCAAGACTCGATCTGGGTCAGTCTCCGCCTCCCATTCCACGTCAATAGGGGAGATGATGTCGCCGAGGATTTTCATCCGCCCCCGGTCGATGCCAAAAAGGGTCTTGGGCTTTTCCCGGTAGGGGAGCAGCCGTGCCGTGGGTTTGCCGTTCTTGGTGATTACCAGTTCTTCGCCGGACTCGGCCACCTCATCCATCAATTCAAGGCATTTGGCCTTGAACTCGGAGGCCTTGACGGTCCTGGGTTGGTTGGCGTTTTCGTTCTGGGTGGTCATACCCGCGCTCCTGGGTTCGCCTTTGCTGTAGTACCCTTGCCTTGCACATAGGCCTATTCTATCGGGTGTAACCCAGTTCTGCCAGTAATTCGTTCATCCGGGCCGCCGCAGCGTTGCGTTTGCATTCCGCCTCCCGCAGGTGGGCCAACGCCTCCTCCACGCTGGGCAGCTCCACGGGCTCCGTGGTGTCCACGTAGCGGCTGATGTTCAGGTTGAAGTCGTTGCCGGCGATCTCGGCCAGGTCGGACACGTGGGCGAACCGGTCCACGTCCTCAAACCCCCGGAAGGCGTCCACAATGCCGGTAACGTGCTCTGGGTCCAGGAAGTTCCGAGCCTTGCCCGCCCGAAAGTAGCCCGGTTGGGCGGCGTCTATGAACAGGGTTCTGCCCTTGCGCTCCGGTGGCTTGGCCTTGTTCAGGATGCAAATTGCCACGGGGATGCTGGCGCCGCTGAACAGGTTGGGGGCCAGTCCGATGATGGCCTCGAACAGATCGGCTTCCACGATGCCCCGGCGAATCTTGCCCTCGGCGCCGCCCCGAAACAGGATGCCGTGGGGCATCACCACGCCCACCATGCCGTCGGGTTTCGTCACTGCCAGCATATGTTGCAGGAAGGCCAGGTCGCCCTTGGTCTTGGGTGGGATGGCCCCATAGCGGTCGAAGCGGCGGTGCGGGTCGTTGGGCGCAAAGTCCCAGCCCCATTCCTTCATGCTGAAGGGCGGATTGGCGATTACTCGATTATAGGCCCGCAAGCGGCCTTCCGAATCCAGTAGGCGAGGGTCGGTGATAACGTCGCCTCCTTCGCATTTGGCCGATAGAAGGCCGTGGAGCAGCAGGTTGAGCTTGCCGATGGCCAAGGTGCCCAGGTTGCGTTCCTGCCCCTCCAGGACCAGGTTGCGAATGTCACCACCCTGCTCGACCGCGTACTGCGCGGCGTAGATGAGCATCCCGGCCGAGCCTGCGGTGGGGTCGCAGATGCGCATTCCGGCGGCCGGTTGTAGCAGTTCCACGATGAGACGCACCACGGGACGGGGTGTGTAGAACTCGCCGCCCTTCTTGCCGGCGTCGTCGGCGAACTCGCGAATCAGGTACTCATAGGCGTCGCCGAGGACGTTGACTGCGCCAGAACTACCCTCCGGCGTGAGGTTGGCGTCGCTGAGGTCCAGGGCGTCGAAGTGGCGGAGCAGGCTCGCAATAATGCGGTTGCGGTTAGCCGGACTGCCCAGCTTGGATTCGTCGTTCCAGTTGGTGTTGCGCAGAATGCCGTCCAGCTGGGGAGTGTTGGCCTCCTCAATCTCGGCGCTGGCCCGGTTGAGGGCCTCGCCCAAGTTCATGGACTGACGGGCAATGGCGGGCCACCGAGCTTCCGGCGGTACGAAGAATTCATGCTCGTCCGCGTCGTTCTCGGCGATCTCGCGGGAGAGTCCGCTGTCGACGGCCAGTTCGATCTCCTCGGCGAACCGATCCGAGAGGCGCTTGAGGAAGAGTATGGAAAAGATGTAGTTCTTGTAGTCGCTGGAATCGATCTGGCCGCGCAGGATGTCGGCGGCGCCCCACAGCTTGGTTTCCAATTCCGATGTGGTCAGTGGCATGGCAAAATCCTCATGCGGCCCGAGTTTCGCGATCCTCAAGTCGGGTCATCGCGCCCGATTATACCAATCCACCTTGTGCCGTAGAGCATGAAGGGGACGTTAACCGACATTGTACCGGAAGAAGCGAGGTGTACGAATACATGGACTATCACCTGCGCGGCGTCCTCGAAATTTACTGACAGTTGCCCAATGACGGGGGCGGCTCCCGGCTGATACGCTTGGGGTATGACACTCACCGACCGAATCCTGCTGGACGCCCTGGCCCGGCTGCCCTTCATCGACAGCCAGGAGCTCGCGATGATCCTCGGCGTTGCCCACGCCACCGTGCACCGCGCACTGACCGACCTGCTGGCCGAGGGCATCGTTGGGCGGGTCAGCCACGGCACGGCGCACTTGCCGTCCAGCCACCGGTACTATCTCACTCGCGAGGGCATCGCCGATGCGACCGATGCTCTCGAATTCGCCACGCCCTCGGCGCTGGTGCGCCACTACCCCATGTCCCTGGAATGGCTGAGACTGCTGATTGGCCGCATGGACGCGGTGGCCTCGGTCTGCCGGCTGGCGGCTTCGCTTTCGCCCGGAACCGATGGACTTAGAACTGAGGTCGATTTTCTTCGCCGGGGCCGGTTCGACGCCATCATCACCCTTCACAATGGCCGCAGCTTCGGAGTGGTGCGCCAGGGACCGGCCCTGCGTCGCCGCTCCCTCTTCGACCGGCTGCGGGCCATCGCTGAGTACAACTACCAGCGCCGGCCCGGTACGGTCCTGATCCTGGTCCCCAGCCCGTGGGAGCAGACGCTGACGGCCCGGTTCTGCGAGAACGTCAGTCTGGAAGATGCCTACGTTGCCGTGGAGTCCAGGGAGTCGCTGGAGAACCGGAGCAGCAGCTCGTGGCGGTACACCTCGTGGACTTTGGGTAGCCAGCTTAATTCGCTGGGGTACATCAGCGCTCACGGCAGCCTCAACCGGGGAAGATTCGCCGAGCAGCCGGACCGGAAGCGGGCCTCCATTCCCGACCCGGAGCGACTGATACGGCCCGCCCCAACCTTCGGCCTCAGCCCTTCGGAGAAGCGGGCGCTGGACCTGATCACCGACCACCCAATGATTCCACGAGAGCATCTGGAACGCTGGCTGTACGTCTCCCAGGGCCGAGTCAGCCAGATGCTGGGCAACCTGACCAATGGCTGGGGACTGGTGGAACGCCGGGGCAAGCGCGGCGATGTCCGCTACACCCTGTCGGAGAAGGGCATCCGCTACGTCACCCACCGGGACCGGGCGCAGTTGCCGACGACGCGGGGCATCTGGAGCGCGGAGCCAATCACCGACAATCACGGACGGCGCCGTCCTCTGGGCCACCGCATCGACACCTGGGCGCGGCAGACCCAGCACACCGACGGCATCACCTGGTTCCTGTCGGAGCTGGCGGCGGAGACCCAGGCCACCAGCATGGGCAAACTGGAGTGGTCCGTGCCCACGGCCAAGACCGACCGGGCCTTCAACTGGGGCGAGGCGGCCATCGCTCCCGACGCCGTGGGGAACCTGGTCGTCGATGGCCGGCGCATTCCCTTCTACCTGGAGCACGAGCTGCGGGCCCGCCATCCCAGGGGCGTCCTGGCCCGGCTGAGGCCCTACAGCCGCTACTACTGGTCCGACGCTCCCAGGGCGGACATGGCGCCGTTCCCAACCACCCTGTTCGTGGTGGCAAACGAGGAGGTGGAGAGGACCTACGCGCATACCGCCGCCCGGATGGTGGCCATGACGCTGCCCATCATGGTGTCGTCGCCCCGCACCCTGGAACTGGGTGGCTTCCTTGGCCAGTCCTGGCGTCCCCTGTGGCAGCCTGGCTCGCCGAGGCTGGCGCTGCGGGGAATGGCGGGCTACGGCTGGGATGACCTGCGGCATCGGATGGTTCCTGTAGGGGGTGCGCCTGCGACGTAGTTGGACCACTGACACAGCCCCTTCTACCCACAAGGCCCAGTGGGTGTCCAAAACTGTCCAATCGGGGCCAAATTCGGGGTCTGGGGAGGCCGGAAAAGGGCCGAAACAGGGCGATTTCAGGTTCAAAATGAGCTTGACGTATCGCCTGACCGGACCGGGGGTAGCGTGGGAAGCGAGACTAAAACACCGGGGGTGACAATTGCAGGATTTGGACAGCGGTATATCAGCCGACGTGTCAGGCATTCAGGGGGTGAAAATTATGCAAGAGACCGTTCGCTGGGTTTCCAAGACTGAAGCGTCCGAGGAACTGGACGTCTCCCTGTCCACCCTGGACCGGATGATCCGCAAGGGAGAGGTGGAGATTCGACGGAAGGGTCGCCGGGTGTACGTGAGGATGGAAGGCGCCGAATACCTGAACATCAAGGAACTGCTGCGCCGCGCCGAGGCTCGCGAGGAGGAGCTTCAGCATACAGTTGGGGAGTTGGAGCGGAGCGTTGCCACGTGGCAGGCAGCGGCGACCCGGCTGGAACAGGAAAGGGACGAAGCGAAGCGTTCCGCCACCTCGAACCAGCCCTATCTTAGGCTGAGGGATGAGCACAACCAGTTGATAGCCAATCACGATTGGACGAAGTTCTTCCTTTGGGTAGTCTCGGTGGCCCTCGTCGTGTCGCTGGCGGCCCTGACCATCTGGATTCTGATCTGGTGGTTCTTCCTGCGGTAGGAAAGCAGTTCTTGGGCAAGGGCATGAGTCAGAGGAAAGAGTACGGCGCTTGGGCAAAGGAACTTCCGATGGAAACAGGATGGCCACGAAGGGACCTGGAACCACCCTGCGATTCTGTGGGGCGTCGTCGCTCCGGCGGTAAGCGATTGCAAATCCACCGGCCTCCTCCTCTTCAGTTGTTCACCGCCCAGGCCTTGACGCGCATTTCGCCATTGGTGAAAATGGTGTAGTGGAACCACGACTGACAATCCAGTGGAGACCAAGGGCCATCAGGGACATGAGGGGTTTCGATCCATCCCACCGTCAGCGCATCATCGGCAGGATCGAGCAGTACGCAGCCGACCCAGGGTCCTTGGCAAACCAGGTGATCGCTCTAGCCAACAGCAGGTATCGCCGGCTGAGGGTGGGCGATCACCGGGTGATCTTCGACATCGACCACAGTGGAACGCCAACCATGGTGATAATCAGAGTTCGGCACAGGAGGGAAGCCTATGACTAGCCGGGACACCGTAACCATCTCGCGCCATGAATACGACGCTCTGCTGGAGCGAAACAGCCAGTTGGAGGATGTCCTTGCCGCCAGAGACGCCGACGACGGGGCACGGATTCCCCATGAAGTGGCGTTGGCGATAATGGACGGCGCCGGCCCAGTGGCGGCTTACCGGAAGTACCACGGCTACACTCTGCAAGTTCTATCGGAAAAGACTGGGCTGGCTGTGAGTTATCTATCGGAAATAGAGCGCGCCAGGAAGCCGGGTTCCGTCGCCGCGCTGTCCCGGATTGCCAGCGCCCTTGGCACAACCATCGACGCGCTGGTAATCGATTGACGGCAGGCCGTTCCCTGTATTGCTTGCTTCCGCAGGGAGTGAGCAAGGCAGAGTTAGCCAGGAGGCTGGGGTCGCATCTGCCCCAGGTGCACCGGGCGCTGGACGTGCAACACCGCTCCGGGCTGGGGCAGATGGACGCGGCCCTGGGCGCCATCGAACAACGGCTGCACGTGACGACCGCGCCGGTGGTTGAGGAAGTAAATGAGAAGGTCGAGGCGAGTTAGGCGCAAGCGCCAGTCACCAGCCTCGAAAGGAGAAACCTATGAGTAACCAGGCACAATCACTGACTCCGGCCGCCCTCTACGCCCGTGTCTCCAGCGACCGCCAGGACGTGGACCTGTCCGTTGCGGCCCAGCTTCGAGCGTTGCGGGATTATGCCGACAAGAACGGTTACACCATCGCCCGCGAGTACGTGGACGAGGCCGAGAGCGGCAGAATCGCCGACCGGCCCCAGTTCCGCACCATGCTGGACGAGGCATCCAAAACCGACGCTCCGTTCAAGGAAATCCTGGTCTGGAAGTTCAGCCGGTTCACCCGCAAGCGGGAACACGCCGTGGCCTTCAAGTCCATGCTCCGGCGCAAGGGCATCCGCGTCGTCTCCATCACCGAACACGCCGATGACACTCCCACGGGCAAGCTGATGGAAGCCATCATTGAGTCCGTGGACGAATTTTATAGCGAGAATTTGATACCAGAGGCGCAATCGACTCCAAATCTCCCGTTGGTATCGACAGCGAGAACGTGAGATTGTTCTCCCGGTCGATGGTCACCTCTTCAAGAAGAATCCGCAGCAACTCTCGCCTCTGATCCTGGGTCAGGTCGTCCAGCCCGTCGCCCATCCGTCCCGCCCACTCCAACACTCGCTCCGCCAGCGCCACCTGCCCCGCTTGGGCCGATTCCCTGGCCTTGCAGTCGTCCAGCCTCCGCCTTGCGGTCTCCAGCCTCTCAGTGATGAACTTCCGCTGGTGGTCCAACTGAGCCTCACTGATCTTTCCCGACACGAATAGCCGGATGGCCCGGTCCTCCTCCAACTGCACCTTCTCCAACTCTCGCTCTGCCCTGACCAACTCCTCGCTTGTTCCGTCCTCTTCCTGCTCCCCCAGGGCCTCAATGCCAGCAACGATCAGGTCGGGCTTGGCCAACACCCCCTTGACCTGATCCCAAACCCTCTCCTCCAGCCGCTCCGCCCGGATCATGGTGTGCTCCCGGCAGCCGGTTTGGAAGTGCTGCACCCCGTAGCACTTGTAATAGCGGCGCGGCACTTCCAGGTCGTACTTGTAAACCTTGTCGCCGTGCTTGACAGTGCGCTTCCTCGTTGCCATGCAGCCCATGAGCATCCCGCACTCGGTGCAGCGCACCAGGTGTTGCAGCAGATAGAAGATCTTGGTGTTGCGGCCCGAATAGGTCTTGCGCTTGGTTCGCATCTCCTGACACCGGTCCCAGGTCTCCGCGTCGACGATGGCGGGGAATGGGATGCCGATCCAGTTCTGAGGGTCCTGCTCATAGACCTTGATGCCGTCCTCGGTGGAGACGTAGCGGGCGCGTCCGTACCACCAGGTGCCCTTGTACGCCTCGTTGGTCAGGATGCGGTGAATCTGGCCGTCCCACCAGCGCTTGCCGTCCCGACCCGGAGAAATTCCCTCGGCCGTAAGCCGATTGCGAATGACCGTGGCTCCCAAACCCTCTTCAACGCACCAGCGATACATTCGGCGCACCACTTCGGCCTCTTCCTCGACGATCTCCGGCCTCATGTCGTCGCCGACGCGGTATCCGTAGGGGACGTTGGACACCGGGATGCGTCCGGCCTTGGCGGCGCCCCGCTTGCCCATCGAAGCCCGCTCCCGGAAGTTGTCCAGCTCAATCTTGCCGATGGCGGCCATCAGGCCAAAAGTCTTCATGTCGATGGAGTCCATGACGGCCCGCAGGCTGATGTGGCTGGCCTCGATGACCTCCATCAGGGCGGCGGCGGGGTACATTCCCCGGCTGAGGCGGTCAGACTTCCAGCAAACGATGGTGTCGAATTTGCCCTGCTTGGCGTCGTTGAGCATCTTCTGGAACTGGTTGCGCTTCTTGGACCAGCCCTGGCCAACCTCTTGGTAGCGGGCGACGATGGTCAGATCATTACGCTCGCAGTAGGCTTCCATGTCGCTGGTCTGTTCGGCGATGGAGGTCTTGTCCTCGGCGTCCTGGCTCTTGTCGGAGACGCGGGCGTAGATGGCGGCGCGGTTGCCCTCGGACTTCTGCTTCTTCACCTTGGTTCCTGGCATATTCACCTCCACTCGGTTCCAAACTTGGATTACCTGGTTTCTATCGTCTGAAAACAGAACAGACCCGCCATCTGCCGAAAGCGGGTCTGCGAGTAGTACAATACTGCCGCAACACCTGGTTCGGTCAGGTGGAGCCACGGCCCGGGGTGTTCCACCACCGCCGGGCCAACCTGTTGCGGGCATGATACATATCGGGGGCGTCGTAGTCAAAGGCCCGCCGCTCACCCATAAGCCGGCTACGGCGTAGCCGGTCAGGACTTCTCTTCATCTCCGCTTTCTTCCTTTTCGGACACTGCGTTCGCCTCGACGTTTCCCCTGCGTCGCTCAACGTCGCCGAAAGGCTCATCCCAATCGATGTGCTTGGCCAGCAGGGTGAAGATTCGACGCAGGCGGTCCTGGGCGTCGGGGGCGGGATTGAAGCGGACTTCTACCACTTCAAATTCGGGAAGCTCCCGGCGTTTGGTTTTTGGTTTCCTGTTCTTTCCGGTTTGTTGCAATGGCGTCTCCTTCGGGATTGAGCGTAACCGGGAATGCGATGTTGAAACGCACGTTCTACAACCAGTGTGGACCGGTAGGGGATCGGGGGTAACCCCTTGAAGGGGGTTACACGAATGCAATGGTCCGACTTGACCTGGCGCCGGGTGAGAGGGGAGAAGTGCAATAGGCGAAGAGGCCAGCGCCATGCCCTATAGGAGGGAGCGACGCCAGCCTCATAGATGGTAGGTGTCCGGCGCCCTTCTAGCGCCGGCGGGCGTTCCTGGCGGCGGGGAGCAGGTGTCCCAGGCCCATGCTGTCGGCCAGGTCCTGGAGGGCCAGCAGGTGCTCGGCGTTGGGTTGGACGCCGCGCTTGCGCCACCGCCACAGGTTGATGGGGTTGATGCCCAACCGCCGGGACAGGTCCGCCCAGGTCAGGCCCGAGGCTGCCTGGAATTCCTCAAGGCCCTGGGCGAAGTCGCCGGTCAGCCGGTAGTCCGCCCGCCGGTCTTTCACACGTTTGCGCGACATGGCTTCATCCCTCCACCAGAGGGTCGAGGAAATCCTCGCCCATGAGGATCTGCAGCCCGCCGGGTATCCAGGCCGCCAGTTCCACCAGGGAATGGTAGGCTCCTCCGCATGGCTCCGCGCCTGCCTTCCAGCGCAGCACCTGCTTGGGTTCCACCCCCACGGCGTCGGCGAATCCCTCCCAGGTCAGGCCACTGGCCTGCTTGAGACTGGTCAACCGCTTGGAGAAATCCACGGGCAGCTCACCACTGCCCTGAGGAGCCGGGCGGCCGTCGATCAGGGGAACGCCGGGACCGACGGGCAGCCTGGGTTCACTACTCCTGCCGCTTGTGGTCTTGCTCCGTGTGTTGCAGGGTGAATAACTCATGGAAGTCCTCCATTTCCAGGGCCTTCAGCATCCGGCGGCGCACCCGCCCAGAGGGAGCCGCGCCGTGGTTGATCAGATAGGACAGGTAGGTGGGGGTGATGCCCACCTGCCCGGCCAGCCAGTTCTGGGAACGGCCCAGCAGAACCAGGCGGTTCCAGAGGGCGCGGGAGTTGAGCCGGATGCTGGGTCGTTTCACGGGTGTGGCAGTCCTGTGGTAGATTAAGCGTTGCATATTCGGCATTGTAAGCAGTGGCGTTTTGCGTTGTCAAGAACATCCGTGCTAGTATAGCAGCCGCAATCCATACTCAAACCCAATCACAAGGAGAAAATCACGCCATGGCCAAGGATCGAGGCTACCAATGGACGGAATTAGGCGCTCGCATCAAGGAGGCCAGGCTCCAGACCGGCCTCACCCAGAAGGAGCTGAGCCATCTGATGGGGGTCAGCCCCCACGCCGTGTGGTCCTGGGAGTCGGGGAAGATGCGGCCCACCCCGGAACGGTTGCTGGAACTGGCCCAGCACTGCCAGACCACCACGGACCGGCTGCTGGGCCGGGAGTTCCTGGAGGAGGAGATCATGAAGGAAATGGACATCTCCTTCCGCCGGGCCATTGAGGGCCTCCCCGTGGAGGACCTGGAATCGATACGGAACTTCATCCAGTTCGTGCGCACGGAACGCACGCGCAAGAACCGGGCGGGCCTATGACAGCCGAGTATATTAGCCGCGCCATGCGCAAGGGAGCGGAGCTGCGGCGGAAACTGAGGTGGCGGGGAGAGGTGGACGCTGAGCACGTGGCGCACATCCTGGGCATGACGGTGATCTCCTGGCCGATGCAGGTGCAGGAGGAGTTGCAGGTGGACGGCTATGTGGCCGTGGCCGAGCGGCTGGACTCCCGGTGGCGCAGATGGGTGATCGCCCATGCCATCGGACACCGGCTGATGCACCCGGGCAACCACATGTTGATGCGGGCCAACACCTGGCTGGGCCACCAGGTCGAGCGGGAGGCCGAGGACTTCGCGGCGGGCCTGCTGATGGACGCCGACGAAGCCCTGGCCGAGGGCATGACCCGGGCTTGGGAGATCGCCGAATACTTCGGCGTTCCCGAGGAGATGGTGAGGCTTCAGCCCGCCATGCGGCTGGAATAGGCGGCTGTTTCGCAGTATTTCTTCCATCCGGTTCATCTCTCTTGTCACATTACCGGCAAGAATTCGGTCAATTTCCAACTGCCCGGCCCGCGCCAAACGGCGCCCATAGGCCCTTCCTTCTCCAAGTCCCTGCGGCAGGCGACCCACAGGGGAATATTCACCCGGTTTCGCGCCATCTCCCGTTGCGCCAGCCGGTGGAAATGTCCGGCGGCCAGTTCGTCCTCGAAGGCCACCAGTACCACCGGGACCATGCCGTGGTCGTCCAAGGGGCTGCTGGTGGAGTAGTAGCGGAGGTACGGCGCGAGCCGGGCCGACATGGTGGCAGGCCTGATGGCCCGGCGCTCCCATTCCAAGAAGAAGGAACGGACTGTGTTGCCCTTCCTGAGGGTTCCAAAGGCGTCGGGATGTATGGAGCGCAATCGGCCCTGATGCCGGTAGTGGCGCGACGCCCGGTGGGGCGGGTCCAGCTGCTCGACGCTCCAGCCCAAGCCCTTGGACTGCCTGACCAGTGCAGCTACGAACTCGTGGACGGCGGCGGTGTGTTCCACGTTGCGCAGCAACTGTCGAGTCCTTCTGCCGGACAGTTTGCGCCAGGACTCCGGCATCTGTGAATCAGCATCCACCGCGCTCCACCGATGCTTCGCCATTCCAACGGCCGCCCGGTCCCGCCGGGCCAGGTGGCCCAGGCCCCGGTCGGTAAGGGCCAGCCGCCGGCCCTGGATGGAGACGACCCGGTAGAGTCCGGCGTCGGACAGGATTCCCAAGAGTTGGTACATACGGGAGCGGGACACGCCCAGCAGCTCCCGCAATTCCTTGGCGGTGACGCCGGGCCAGTCGGCGATCAGGTCCAAGGCCCGCTTCGCGGTGGGCGCAATCAGCGACGGGAGCAGCCAGTCCAGCGCGGGGTGATCCGACGGCGGCAGGTCCCGGGGGAGCGCCACCCGCGCCGGTGGCGACTCCGTAGGCCACTCTCCCCCTCCGGCCAACAGAGCCAGGATGCGGCTCATGGCCAGCGGCGCGGGCGTTGACGGCATACGCCAAATCCGATCTTGGGGTCCGGCCCAGGCTGCGTAACGCTCCAGGGCCAAGAACGTCGGGGTGAATCCGCCCGCCAGAATCCGGCGGGCGTGGCGGAGTCGGGTCTCGTCGGAGGCCAGCAGCAGCAGGGCATCGGGAAGCGGCCCCGCTTTCAGCTTGGTCAGCCGCTTGGCGAAGGCGGTCCGGTCCGTGAAGGCTCCCTGCCGGATGATGCCGACGCTCCTCCCGTCGGCCAGGCGCATGGCGGCGTCCAGGGGCGCGGCCCGATACCAGCGCCACCCGCCCAGGCCTTGCTCAGCGGCGATCACCGCCGCCACCCGGTAGATGACCGCCACCCCGTCCAGCCGCTGCAGCAGGATGCGGCGCCACTGCTCCGACACGGGCCTGCCCTGAAGTAGACGATGCAAGGCCATCCCGTCCAGTTGCGTCAGGGCGTTCACCCCGTCGGCGGTGAGGCAGTAGCGACGGGTGGGGGATACCAAGGGCGAAGCGTGGGATATGGAGACTGCCAAGCCGCCCCGTTCCAGGTCGGTCATGGCGCCGTAAATTGCGCCTTTGGAGCGGCCGGAGACCGTGGCGGCCTCCAGCCGGTCCAGGAGGGGCATGTGCGACAACAACCGCAGCATCTCCCCTTCTACTGGTCTCATTCTTCCACCTCCCTACCTTCATCCTCCCAGTCGTACTCGATCACATCCCTTCTTTCGTGTCCTTCTTCCTCCCCTTCGTTATCAGGCCTGGCCGGGTTCGCCATGGGCGGCTGGAAGTGCTTGCTGCGCGCCTGGCCGCTCCGGGAGTTCTTGGGCGGTTCCTCTGGGGCTTCCGTGGTCGGCTCGGATTGCTTGCCCTGCTCCATGGCCGCCAGGCCCGCTTGGAAGTCGCCCACTGGGTCGCGGCCCCCGGTATGCGCCGCCTCGATCTCCTCCAGCGAGGTGAGGTAGTCGGCCTCCAGCGCCTGAATGCGGGCCGCCACCGCCGGGTCTCCCGGCTCAGGCGGCCGCACCTGCATGGAGAAGGCGTCCATCCGCTGGATTCCCACCGTGGCGCGCACGTAGCACTGGTGCACGTCCAACGAAACGATGTCCTCTTCGGTTACCCGGTCGCGGCCCAGTTCGTACACCAACTGCCTAGCGTCGTTGCCCGCCACCTGGAACACCGCGAGGCAACCCACGTTGGCCAGGATGGTGTCCCGCATGGTCAACGACAGGTCGTTCAGCTTGCCCAGGCTCTGGGTGGCCAGGATGAAGCTGGCTCCGTACTTGCCCAGTTCCGAGAGCATGGACTCGTAATCGACGCCGGGCAGGGCCTGCATCTCGTCCACCACCACCAACGCGCCCCGGCGCCGCTCCAAGGGCAGCTTCTCCTGCTCCCTGACCACCGAGTCCACCAGGTTCAGCAGAGAGGAACCCACCAGGGCCGACACGTCCCGGCCCACCGCTCCCTGGGCGGTGGAAACGAAGAGGACATCGCCGTTGAAGATGGTGTCCCGCAGGTCGATGGTGGAGCGGGACTGCCCCAGGATGGCCCGCGCCTTCTTCGAGGATGCGTAGTAGGTCAGGCGGGTCTGCACCGGGGCCAGGGCCGCGCTCTGGATGTCGCCCCGCCAGTTGCCAAAGTCCCGGGCCCACCATTCCAGCAGGAACTTGTCTGACACCTTGGCCAGAACGTCCCTACGGAACTTCTCGTTGGCCAACAGGGGCAGCCCGTCCAGGATGGTGTACTGCCTGTCGGCTTCGACCTTCTCGTTTGCCTCGTGCAGGGTCTTGACCGTCTGCTCCAGGATGGACTGCATCCTGGGTCCCCACTGCTCCCACAGGCCCTTGGCCACCCGAACCACCGAGTCGGCGGTGCGGTCCCTGTCGGGAAAGGCCCTGGTGTCCAGCAGGTTGATTCCGGGGAAGCCCCGGTCATCGGCCAGGTCGATGAGCTTCACCCGCTCCGCCAGGGATTCAGGAACCCGTTCCAGCAGTTCCTTCACCAGGTCGGCGTGGGGATCGACGACAACTATCGCGTCGCCGTCCCGGCCGGCGGCCTTCTCCCTCAGCTTGTGGCCGATGATGTGTCCCATGAGCGTGGACTTGCCCATGCGGGTGCGGGCCACGTAGAAGTGGTGGCGGCGGAGCAGGTCGTCGGGGAAGTGGATTTCCCGAGGCCGCCCGGTGGTGGTCTCGCCCACGTGGGCGCCAGCCTTGACTCCCCGGGTTGAGGGAAGCAGCATCCGGGATCCGGCCCGGCTCACCAGGGGCGTTTCGTCCTTCGCTCCAGGTGGGTGCCACAGCGTGGCGGCCTCCCGCACTCCCAGGACGCTGCGCTTGCCTAAGAGCCCGGGACCTCTCGGTTCGAGGTGAGTTGACGGAAGCACGGGACGGATCCGGCTGACCTTGAAACGCGCCCCGGCGGGGTGGTCGTAATGCTTGTAGGCGGCGGCCACCTGCTCCAGCAGCTCCTTGGCACGCTCCGGCCCGGCGTCCTCGGGCAGGATGGCAGTCACCTGCACCTCCCCGTCGAAGGCGATGCGGGAGACCTTCTCCTGGATGATCAGCGGGTCGTAGACCCGGTTGCGGGCCTTCTTCCACCGCCACCAGGCCCAGCCGGCGAAGGTCAGGGCCGCCGCCATCCCGATGCCCAGCAGGACGGCCTTCCAGGTCTCGCCCCGCTGCCACCACAGGTAGCCCTGGAGGGCGGGCAAGGCAAGGACTCCCAGGGCAGCCAGGTGTCCCACGTCGGTTCGGGTCGCCTGGGCCTGGGCATAGTGGGGCGAGGCGTTGGGGTCGGGCTGCTTCTTACGCTCCAGCATCTGCTGGTGTCGCTGCGACCAATCGGGACCCATGGAGCGCAGCAACAGACGGCTCACCACCCGCTCGCCGTGGTTGCAGTTGGACATGGCCCCCAGCAGGGCGATCAGGGGGTCGGAGCCGGGGTCCAGGAGGTCGTCGTCCCGGAAGGATCGGAGCGGCACGTACTCCGGCCCGGAGGCCCGCAGGGTCATGCCCCAAGCCTGCTCGCCTTCGCGGAGACGCAGGGGGTCCTCGGCATCCGGTATCTCCCGGATCATGGCCTGGGGGTATCGGGCGGAAATCTGGCCCCGCACCACCTGATCTTTCAGGCATCGGGCCAGCAGGGTGACGCCGTCCTCGTCCCCGGCCAGTTCCAGCGAGAAGGGTTCGGGGACGGCGATGGACTGGAGGGTGTTCTCGACCCCCAGCAGGGTGCGGTCGCCGTTCCGGGGCGGGGTGATGGCCAGCAGGACCGGGGGCTTCTTCTCGTCCCGGCCCAGCAGGTTGTTCAACAGGTTCCTTTTCATATCGTTATCCTCCCTTCTTCTATGGGTCTATTGGTTGCCGTTTCCAGCTTCTATTGGTTGTGGTTTCCCGGTCGCCACTCGATGACCTCGGTCTCCTCCGGGGTGGCCTCGATGCGGACGGGAAATCGGTTGCCCTGGGCCAGCAGCAGCCCGTCACCGCGAGGACAGGACAGCAGCCAGCGTTGCAACTCCTCCGGCAGGTCGAAGGCGTCGCCCACGGTTGCGATGGCCGCCGCGTCCTGTTGCAGGAGCAGCTTGAAGGCGGCATTCTGGAGTAGGGCGCGACCGCTATGTCCCGAGATCACGTTGGAGGCGTCTTCGGAGAGCAGGTCCTGCACGTCCTGGGTGATGAACTGGAGGCCCAGCTTGTGCTTGCGGGCGCGCTTGGCCATGCTCACCATGAAGGCCGCGCCCTCCGGGTGCTGCATGATCGACCAAACCTCGTCCACCACCAGCAGGCGAGGCTTGGGATTCTGGGCCGCCGCCGCCCACACCGTCTCGGTGCAGACCATGGCCGCCGCGGGACGCAGGTCCGGCTCCAGCAGGTGCAGGTCGAAGACCGTTACCAACGCCTCGCGCTTCAGCAGGTCGTCGCCCTCGTCGGAGAGCAAGTGGCGCAGGCTGCCGGTGGCGAAGGGACGCAGCAGGCGGGACAGGCCCGCGTCCTCCCGCTCCAGGTGGGAGTAGAAGTCGCGGAAGCCAGCGCCGGGCCGGGGCGCGGAGTAGTAGCCAGCCAGGGCGTGGTCCAGGTCGGACCGACGCTCCGCGCTGAGCCTTTCCCCCACCATGACCTCGATGAGACGCCGCAGGCTGCCGATGCGTTGGAGCATCTCCTCGGTGTCGCCCCGGTCCATGACGAAGGGGTTGAGGCCCTGGCCGGGCACGCCCGGAGAGAGCACCCGTCCTCCGGCGGCCCTTGCCATGTCCGCGTACTCCCCCTCTGGGTCGATGACGTACACCACCACGCCCCGGCAGACGTTCCTGAGCGCGCCCAACTTGGTGGCGAAAGACTTCCCGCTCCCGGAGCGAGCGAGGACGGCGGTGTTGGCGTTGAGGTGGCTTCCGTCCCAGGGGTCGTACACCACCGGCGCCCCGGCCCTCAGGTCGATGCCCATCAGGGTTCCACTGCGGGTATCCAGGTCCGGCGGGGAGAAGGGAAAAAGTCTCGCCAACGAGGAAGTATCCAGCGTCCGCCAGGCGTTGACCGCGTTCAGGTTCAGGGGCAGCGTGGACAGCAGCCCCTCCCGTTGCCGGAAGGCCAATGCGTCCAGCTTGCCCAGCGTCGCCCCAAAGTGCGCCCGGGCTCGTTGGGTCAGCTCCTTCAGGTTTGACTGATCCGGGGTGTGCAAGGTCAAGGACAGGGATGCGTGGAACAGCCGCTCCCGGCCTCGCTGCACCGCGTCCCGCAGCCGGGTCACGTCCTCCAGGGCGATCTCGGCCTCCGGCGACATGGACCGTCCCCGCTTGAGGGACAGGGACTGGGCCGACTCGAACCTGACCTTCTGCCACTCCAGGGTGCGGGCCGCCTGCTCCGGCGGGATCGGCCCCAGGTGCAGGGCCAGGTCCATCGGCGTTCCCACCGCCATCAGGCCCTGGAGGAAGCCCGGCGCCAGGGCGCGGGGCCACTTCACCAGGTGCAGGGAGCGGGTGTAGCGGTCGCCGGTCCTGACATGGAGCCGGTTGAGTTCAACGGTCAGCGGCTCGTCCTCGTCCCGCTCGGCGGGGGAACCGCCCAGAAGCGCGGCCAGCAGCAGCATCCGCAGTTGGCGTCCCTCCATGGGATGAACTCCCAGCCCGGCTCTTGCCAACAGGCCCCGCAGTTCGTCCCGGCGGCCGTACTCGCAGACGGCGTAGAAC
Source organism: Dehalococcoidia bacterium (assembly GCA_965221295.1). Classification (GTDB taxonomy): domain Bacteria; phylum Chloroflexota; class Dehalococcoidia; order Lucifugimonadales; family UBA3495; genus Bin87. Next base: position 1,562,155 of record OZ244879.1, read on the forward strand.
CGCCGGTCCAGGATGCCCTCCCGGTTCTCCAGCCGCTCCAACAGGCCGGCCAGCGATCCCGCCGCCGCCAACGCCTTTGGCGGCAGGTCGTCGGGTTGGGAATCTGACAAGACTTCGCAAAGATTCGCCAGCCGGGGCGAGTGCTGACGGACCAGCAGTTGCAGAGGGAAGTCCAGGGCGTTCAGGGAACCGGCGAATGCTCCCAGCTTGGGTTCGTCCAACTCCAGGCCCATCACCTCGCATACCGCCAGCTTCACGCCGTCCAGCCGCACCGGGCCGTCCTCCTCCAGGTGCGAAAGCATGAAAAAGTGGGACAGGGGCGGTGGTGGCTTGGGAGTTGCGTCCTCGGCTTCACCGTGTTTCGTGAATCGTTCTAATGGGTTTTTCATAGGGCGTTTCCTCCTTTTGTCTCTATGGGATTGGGAAATCGACCAGGCCCGAGCGGAGCAGTGCGGCGATGCCCTTGGCCGAAAGGGTCAGGACCAGCCCCACCACCGCCAACACGACTGCAGACTTGGCCCGGCTGCCGCCTCGCTCATCGGTTCCGTCGGCCATCAGCAGGAAGCCAGCCCAGACGATGGCGAAGAGGCAGAGGCCGGCTCCGGCGTAGGCAAAGGTCGTCAACGCCGCGTCGAAGGCGTCCAGCATGGCCTGCTCCTCCAGCGTTGGCTGGTAGAGCATGGTTGCCGCGCTGCTGCGCAGCACAGCTACAATGGCGTCCATCACCAGGGCCACCCCCAACCCATCCGGTCGAACCAGCCCCGGGCCTCCTCGTCTTCGATTCGGGACTGCCTGCCGTGGTCCGGCGTGGGCGTGGGTTGTGGCCGTGTCAACGCCCGGTAGTTGTCGTCACTGCCCAGGCTGACCGCCATCTGGAGAACTTCGGACCGGCTGCGGCTCAACGGCTGCCTGGATACGGTCTTCGCCTCCACCCGCGCCGGGTGATGGACGCTGAGGGTCACCGTCTGCTGGGAGTAGTCGCCCAGCCCGCAGTAGAGATAGACCGTGCGGGTCTTGGTCTGGGTCCACGCACGCTTGTAGGTCAGCCGGGTCACCGGCGGGATGGGGACGCTCAATCGGGCGTTGGGATAGGCGGTCAGGGTGATGGGGTAGATCGCCCTGCCGCTGGGGATGCTCATCCGGAACTGGGCGCTGCCGTTGGGGACGAAACCGGCGCCCACGCTGCGCATTGATGTCCACACGACCATCTGGCCGCTGATGCTCTTCACCTGGCTGGTCAACGCGGCCCGCTCGGTGACGTTGCGATGGCCGGTGACCATGGGCACCTGCTCCGTGTGGACGATGCTGTTCACGCACTGGGAGGCGATCACTCCCGACAGGCTGCCCGGCGTCCATTCCAGCGATGTCAGCTGCAAGTCGCACAGTTCGCCATCCACCGAGGGCAACGGGTGAGGGATTTGGTCTCCCTTGAGGGTGAGCGCCCCAGCCTGGCCCAGGTCGTCCTCCCAGTCGAAGGTCAGGGACGGTTGTGGGCCGTGGAGCGGCATGGCGTAGGCGATGCTCTCGGCTTGAGCCAATTGAGCTGACGCAAAGAAGCGGGGAGACTTGCCAGTAGCTCCGCCAAAGGCCCGCGCCCGCAGTTCAATGCCGGTGGCCGCTCGCAGGGAAACCGTCGCCGTATTCCCTGACACGGCCAGCCGTTCAACGTATATGCGACGGCCCGGCACGTGGGGCGGCGGCGGCACGTAGATTTCAGGGGAAGTCCAATGCTCCTCTTCCGGCCCGTCCGCCGATGCGGACTGCGGCGCGGCGACGGGCAGGGCGGCGGCGGCCACCGCCAGGGCCGCCACCGCGAACAGGGTTCGCCGGATGTTCCGGCCCTTCGCCACCTTCCGCCACCTGCGCCGCCACAGCCAAGCGTGAGGACGGAAGGTTCGCCGGCCCCGCTTCCGTTGACGGATCTGCTTGGCAACGGACTTGGCCGCCCGTTTCGCCAACAGCCGCAGTGGGTCGCCACCCGACGACAACGGCGCCGGGGCCTCGCTCTTCACCACCTGGGCCGGAGGCCCGGCGTAGAGCCGCGCCCCCAGCCTGTGCTTCAGCAGGTCGGCGGCCACCAACGGCAGGCCGCGACCTCCAATCCTGCCCACGGTCATGGCGAGGCCCACCACTCCAAACACGATGGCGATGCCCAACTTCAGCCCCATGGGGCCGAAGGGAAAGTAGTGGTACACCCCGTACCCCAGGGCGCATATCGCCACCATCGCCACGATCTTTGGGAAGCTCAACCCCAGCAGCACCTTGTCCTCGGCCTGCACGTGGGTTGGAACTTCGTGCTCTCTCATCATCGTCATCACCTCCTAGTTGCCGGACCCGGCGCCGGTGTTGCCGCTGCCGGAGCCACCGCCGCCGGAATTGCTGGTGGGATCGGGAAGGGTGGGGTCAACGGGGTTGCCCACCACGGCGTTCATCACCAGTTCCACCACGCCGTAGGCCACCATCGCCAGTACGATGCCTGCCAGGGCGGTCATCATGGCCGTCTTGCCCCGCTCCATCTGGTTGGGGGCGCCCGAGGCGGTCAGGTACATGAAGGCCCCGTAGATGAAGTAGCCCACGCCGACGATGCCGACGATGCCCAGCAGGATTCCCACGATGTTCGATATGGTCTGCGTCAGATCTGCCATTGCTTATTTCCTCCATTTCAAATCTCTTCTCGTGTCCGGTGTCTCTCACCTACTGGCCCATTTCTTCACCTCCTGCTGAAATCGAAACTCCACTACTCGCCACGGCTTCGCGGCGCCGGGCCGGAACCTCCGACTGCGCTGCCACCGCCGCCCGCGACACCGGAATTGGCGGCGGAACTCATGGCGTTGCTCGCCAGTCCCGCCGCGCCTGCCACCGCCGCCCCTGCGACACCAGCCGCTCCCGCAGCCGCAACCGCTCCACCACCTCCACCGCCCAGCATCCCGACGGCGCGGGCTGACCGGGCGATGGAGCCGGGCAGGGTCATGCCGAAGTAGAGGGTGTGGAGCCAGGCGTCGAAGGTTCCTCGCTGCCCCAGCATCGAAGGGATGCGTCCGGCCAGGTACACGAAGGCGATGGAAAGCAGTAGCTTCCAAACCATGTCCCCCGCCGGCTCGAAGGCGGCGATGTGGGCGAACTCGCCCAGGAAGCCGAAGCCCAACGCCAAAGCCACGAGCTGCACGGCCTGTTGAAACACGGTGGTGAGGAAGGTGCGGAGCCAATGGCGGCCCCAACTGGCCGTGTGGGGCAGCATCCAGAGGCCGAGGGCGATGGGCGCCAACGCCAGCAGGATGTCGATCAACGCCAGGCGCAGGACCATCTGCACCAGCAGGTAGAGGACGAAGAAGCCGAAAACCAGGTAGAGCAGGGCCACCAGGATGCCCAGGCCGGTGTTGGCCGAGGCCATGGCGGTGAGGAGGGAATCAAGGGGAGCGCGGGCCAGGTCGCCGGGGCTGACGCTGAGTTCGGAAGCGACGAATCCCGACACGGCGTCGGCGATGTCGATGATCAGGGCGCACCACCAGAGCGAGGACACGGCGGCGGTGAGGCCCAGCGCCAGGCGGGGAACCAGTTCTCGCCACCCGGACTGGGATCGGCCCAGATGCTCCTCAATGATGAGGGACAGGCCCATCCAGCCGATGATGACGGCGAGAGCCGCTGACGTTACGGCCCAGACTGCGATCCAGGCCTGGCGCACCAGTTCGTGGTCGTAGGTGAGGTTCGGAGGGGTTCCGGTGAGGATGTCTCCCATGTGGGCTACCCTCCCCGGCAGTTGGCGGCGTCCTGGCCGCCGGAGATGCGGACAATCACGCCGCACAACGCTCCGTGGACTCCCTCGACCACCCAGCGGGAGGCGGCCCGGCCCCAACGGTCGGGCTGGAGCGCGCCCAGCACCCGGTCCCAGAGGCCGGTGGGCTGATGGACGGGAATCACGGCGTAGAAGTCGTGGGGTTCGCCGCCCGAAACGGACGCCAGCATCACCAGCAGGTAAACCCGCTCCGGGTCCAGGTCGGGCTGGTCGTTGAGGGCTGGATACTCGAAGGTGTACTCCCAGCCGTGGTTGAGCCGTTTCTCGCCGCCAACCACCCGGTAAATGGCGGTGAGCCAGTCGCCGGTGTCGGCGTCGCGTATGCCGTAGGTCAGGGTGTCGAGCTGATGGGAGAACACCGGCCGGGCGATGAAGTCGCCGTCCTTGCGCCGCTCCACCAAGCTCAGGTGGTCGTTGACCAACGTCAGGCCATCGCCCGTTCCCTGGGCCAACGCCGCGCCAACCGGAATCGCCAACAGCGTCGCCACCAGCAGGGCGACGGACAATGCCAGCATCAGCCGCATTTTTCTGGGAATTGAGACCATCGTTCCTCCTCGTCTGGCAGAACATTTGCGCTATCCAGAGTGTGGAAGAACGGGCCGGCGGGGGTAATCCCCTCCAAAGGGATTACATTCGTGTAACCGCTTTGAAGGGGCTTACACGGCGGGTCGGCCCCGTGATGTCATTGGGCTGTACAGAGGTTTGACTTTCTTGCATTTTGCATATCGGGCTGTTTCCGTACTTGGAATCGCCTCTGGAACTCCCCTACAGGACCAATTCGGGGAAGGAATTTGGTCTAGGGCCAGTTCCGCGAGCGAGGGTGAATTCGTAGCTGGCTAATGCAAAATGCAGGCCCAGAAATTGGGTTGCAGGGGCCGAATATGCCAATTTCAAAGGAGGCAGATCCATGAATCAGAGCAGCCAGAAGCCCCAGGACGGTGACGACGGCGAAGTCCGTCATCAACATCTACGGGCGTTGCTGGAAGATATGGTTGCTAGGAAGGGCCGGGCTGAGGCGGCCCGTGAGCTGGGCTTGGATCAACGCACGGTGTCGGCCTGTCTGGAGGGCGACGGCCTGTCCTTGCGGGTGCGTAAGGCCCTGGAGCGGGCGTTGCGGGAGGACGGGGAGAGGGACCGACTGCGGCGGCGCAACCGGGCGTTGGAGCGGCAGGTCGGGGAGTTGAAGGAGGAACTTCGGGAACTGCGTCTGGCGGAGACTGCCCGCCGGGAGCCGGAACCGGCCCCTGCCGTCGAGCCTCCACCGCGTCATCGAGAGGTGGCGAGCCGGTTGCCGGCGCCGGGGGACCCGGAAGCCTACGGCCCGGCCTGGCCCCTGGTGGAGGAGTGGCGGCGGCTCTGGGCAGGCCACGATGTTCGAGGCCGGGGTCTGGCCTGGCTGGAGACGCGGGAGCGCATCCTGGACTTGGAGGTGTTACTGATCACCGAACACGGGCTGACCCTCCCGCCGGAGGTGGAGCCGCTGCGCGGCCTGTGGCGCAGCAGCCAGCTGAACTGGCGGAGAGAGGCCCTACGGGAGGTCCGCCGGTCGCTGGCCCGCCGGTGGCCCTTGCTGATTGTGCGGGACTCTTGGCGAGGGTTGCGGCGGTGGTTGAGGGGCCGGCTTTAGCAACGGGAATAGCCCGGCGCCCAGGGCCGCTTAGGGTTTTGCTCAACTTTTCAGTAACTTGTCCGCAAGAAGATCTCATACTTTGGGCCGGAAGGCCCAGAAACCCTTCCATTGACTCGGATGTTCGCAGATAATCAATTCAGTTTCTGGCTTTTTCCAGCGTTTCCTGCCTAGAAACCTGGAGGATTCCCCGTCCCACGAATTCGGGACCGGCGGCTTGGGATCGAGCCTTGCTCTCCCAGTCGCTACCCAGGGATCAGGACAACCGGGATCGAGCTTTGCTCTCCCCTAGTCCGGCCCAGCGGGACAAACGTCAGCCTGCGCGTGAAGCGGTCCACGGGGTCGAGCGTTGCTCCTCCGGGGACTGGCATCGAAGTGGGCAAGGCATCTCTCTTGGGCAGAGCGCGTCTCTCACGTGCCGCCCGTCCATAACCGCCTTGACCGGAGCAGCCCAAGCGTCCGGTCGGTTCCCCATGCCTGCGGCAGTCCCTCGAAGTCCGGCGCTTCAGGGGCCGACTGCGCCTATTTCCCTCTGGCTTTCTTACTCTCCGACTCCGGCATCCAACCAGGGGCGGAGTGCGTCTTCGGTAATCCCAATCCAATCCCAATCTCAACACCACGAATCAGGAGGTGATGAATGACAACAGCGATATTGCAAGACACCACGGCGACCATAGCGAACCCGCCCACGCTGGAGGAACTGGTTGACCGGCTGCTGGCGGCGTTGCTCGGCGGTGATGCAGTCCCGGAAGCCAACAGCGTTGCCCGAACCATCCACGAGGCCCGCGGACTACGACAGACGGGCGACCTAGACGGCGCGTTGGCCGTGCTGGTCAATGCTGAAACCGGCGCCGCTGCCGAGCCCGAGGCCCGGTGGCTCTATACCGAGTGGGCGGGGCTGGTGCGTCGGCAGTTCCCTGCTCCCGACGTTCTGGTGTACCGGCAGGGCCTGGCGGGGGCGGCGGCTCTGATGGCGCGGGGAGGCTGCGACACTCTTGAAGTTATCTCTGTCCTGGGAATGCCTTGGCCTGCTGGCAAGGTGGTTTCCCGCCGCAGCCTTCGGGGATTGCAGCCAATGGCAAGTCAAGCTCAAGGAGGTGAATAGCAACATGGCAACAGCAACAGCGACCAGGGACAGAGTGGACATCCCGGCGCTCAAGGCTCGCCATCCTCTGGCCGAAGTGGTCGAGGCTGCCGGAGTAGTTCTTCACGGCAAGGGCCGGGTTCGCCAGGGCGTCTGCCCGTTCCACGACGAAGCCGAGGGTAGCTTCACGGTGTACGGCGACTCGCAGAGGTTCTACTGCTTTGGGTGTGGTGCAGGCGGCGACGTGCTGGACTTCGTGAGGAGGATGGACCAGCTCAGCCTTCCCGAAGCCATTCGGCGGTTGGACCAAGACGGGACCGTTGTCCGGCCAGTAGGTGGTCCGGTAGGAAGCGGCCAACCGGCGTCCGCAGGCCCTCCGGTCCGGGACCCGGCACTGCTCACGGCGGCGGCTAGGATCTACGCTGGGCAGCTGGCCGTCAGCCGGGAGGCGCGGGACTACCTGGCGTCTCGCGGCATCGGGGCCGACGCCGCTCGGCGTTTGGGACTGGGCTACGCGACTGGTCGTGGTCTGCGGGAACATCTGCAAGCACAGGGCTTCGACTGCGACCGCCAACGGTACTCAGGCCTGTTCACCGAGGGTGGCGCGGAGCGGTTCGGCGGCATGGTGGTGGTTCCCGACACGGCTTTCGGTCTGGTTCGCTGGATGGTTGGCCGCGCCATCGCGCCCGATGCCAAGCCTCGGTTTCAAGCATTGCCCGGGCCAAAACCAGTGCTGGGATTGGGACGGCTCGGGCCAGTGCAGTCTTGGGTGATCCTGACCGAGGGCGTCTTCGACTACCTCACGCTGGCAGGCTGGGGCTACCCCGCTGTAGCCGCGCTGGGAACACAGGGATTGGAGCGGGTGGCGGAATCGCTGAAGGGTTGCCCCAGGGTCTTCCTCGCCTTCGACAACGACGAAGCTGGGAAGTCGGCGGCCCAGGAACTCAAGCATTTTCTGGGGCGACGGGCCGCCGTGGTTCGCCTGCCAGAAGGCATGGGCGACGTGGCTGACCTTGCTTCCCTGCCCGACGGCCAGAAGCTGTTCGGATGGATGCTGGTGCGGTCCGCCCGTACCGTCCGGTAATCCCGTTCCACATTCTCTTCCTACTGGCCCGCCCCAGCCGGCGGGCCTTCGCTTTTGTCGCACCCCAAGTGCGCATACGGCTCTCCTCAACGGAAGCCGCCAACGTTATCACCATCTCAAGGACAAAGGAGCAATCTCATGGCAACGCACAACGGCAACGGACACCATCCCGACGGGGCCTATTCCAACGGCAAGGGCAATGGCCACTCGGCCAGTCTCGGCCATGACATCCTCTGGGACGGCCTGCCGCCCTCGGTGGTCAGCGAGTTGAGGAAGCCTCTGGACCCGGTGCTGGTCTCTCAGCGCAAGGGCCGGGGCGGGCGCAGCTACGACTACCTGGAAGGCCACACCGTTATCGACCAAGCCAACGCCATCTTCGGCTTCGGCGGCTGGGGCTACGAGTTGGCCGGCGACGTGACCATCCGCCGCATCGAGAGCGTCAACGCCAAGACCGGCGAGGTCAAGGTCTCCTTCGCCTACTCCGCGCCGGTGCGGGTCAGCGTTAACGGGGCGCCGGCCCGTACAGACCTGGGGTTCCACATCGTCGCCGAGGACACGCCGGAGGGCCATGAGACGGCGGCCAAAGGCGCGGTCACCGACGGCCTGAAGCGGGCCCTGCGAACCTTCGGCCAACGCTTCGGCAACGGCCTCTATGCTGACCAGCCTGCGGGTAGCGCAAGGGCCAGGTCGCAGGCGACCAGCAAATCACCACGCCAGGTTCCGCCGGGACCGGACGACGGTTACCTCCAGCAGCTCCGCTCCAAGCTCATCGAGCTGGGCGCGGCCCAGGGCTTCGACGAGGCGCAGGTTCGGGCGGCCGTCAAGAAACAGACCGGCAAGGACCTGGACGACCTGACCGGCGCCGCCCTCAAGCCCCTGGTTGACGCCGCCTCCCGCAAGGTTGAGGCGGGCAAGAACGGCGGAACCAACGGCAACTAACAAAGGAGGAAACCCGTATGAACGAAACCACCATCCATACCCCATGGGGTTGGACCGATTACATGGAGGAACTGGGCGAGGGAATCTGGCGGGTGTTCACGCCCAGCCACGGCGGACTGATGCTCGGCGAAGAGCGGTGGGCGGAACTGCCCCAGGAAGTCCGGGACACACTGATGAACGCCACCTTCGCCGAGGAGGACTGCGAGGAACCCATTGTCCGGGTACTGCTGGGCCTGGCCGAGGAATGGGAGCGGGAACCTGCCATCGAGATCGCCCGCTTCTTCCACCGCTACGCCCCGGCGATTCCCTACCTGCACCAACCCAGCAAGGAGGTGAAGTCCACAACAACCTAGCGACCTTGACCAGGACTCTGGCAACACGGGGCAGTCTCCGATTTGGGAGGCTGCCCCGCTTTTCGTTCACCAATCAACCAATCCAACACGAGGAGAACCGAAATGACCACGACCATGGAAATCAGGACTCAAGCCTACTCCCGCCCTGCCGCGAGCTTCGACGCCGACGGCAACCTGGAAATCCGCGCCTCGGCGCTGGGCCACTGCCGCCGCGCCCTCTGGTACACCGCCAGCGGACAGGCCATCACCAACCCCGTCAGCGACGAATCCCTCACCATCATGGAAGCGGGCAACGCCCTGGAGCCAGTCGTCCTGCGGGCCATGCAGCGAGCCGGTTGGGACATCACCCCCGCCGACTCTGCCCGTCCCCTACAGGTGTCGGTGTTGGCGTCGCTCAACCTGACCGTCACCGGCCATCCCGACGCCACCGGGACGCTGCCCCTGTTTGGCGGCGAAGCGGTGATCGAGGTCAAGACCCGTGGGCCGGAGGCATTCAAGCGGTGGCAAGTACTGGGCGCCGAGCGCAGCCACCCGGAGTCGGTGTGGCAGGCCGCAGCCTACACGCTGGGCGTGTTTGGCGAGATGCGGGACGCGGTGATCGCCACCCTGGACACGGGCAACCGGGCCTGGGACTACGAGGTCATACCGGCCCACCGTCTGGAACGGGCTTGGCGGGACGCCTCCGACCGGCTGGGAGAACTGGCCGATCACCTCGAACTCTACGGGCCTGACCCCAGCGTCCTGCCGGAGCGCGACTTCGACGCCAGCGACTGGCGTTGTAAGCGATGCCCCTTCCTCAACGTTTGCAATCCCGGCGACGCCTCCATAGAACCGGAACCTGTGGAGACAACCACAGACACACCGGCGCCGGTGAGCGACGACGAGGCGCGGGAGGCCCTGCGGGAGTACGAGGAGTTGCAGGACACCATCCGCGAATTCGAAGACGAAAAGCGGTGGGTTACCGACACGTTGCGGGCGTGGCTGTCCCAACAAGGAAAGGACAAGGCCAAGCTGGAGGGCCGCGAGAAGTCCCGAACCATCGGCATGGTCAAGTCCACTCGCTACTCGGTGGACTACAAGGGGCTCAACACCCTGCTCGACCCTCAAGCCCGGGCCGAGGTCGTCACCGAGAGGGTCTCCGAGTACCTGCGCGTCAGCTAGACCTTCACTCCAACCACGACGCTCCAACTCACGGAACGCACCACGGGGCCAATCTCCCATAGAAGGTGAGCGGCCCCGCATCCTTATCCACATCACTATTGCAACATGGAGGAACCAACATGTCGAAGAGCATCAATCGCGTGGAACTGCTGGGGCGGCTGGGCGCCGACCCGGAGATGCGCTACACCCAGGCGGGCATGGCCGTCACCCACCTGCGACTGGCCACCGAGCGGGTGCGCAAGAACGGTGAATCCGCCACCGACTGGCACAGTGTCGTCTGCTGGGACAAGCTGGCCGAGGCCGTGAACCAGTACGTGAGCAAGGGCCAGCGCATCTACGTGTCCGGTCGGCTGGCGCAGAACTCTTGGGAGGGCGACGACGGCCAGCGCCGCTACCGCGCCGAAATCCACGCCCAGGAGGTGGTGTTCCTGGACTCGTCCCGCTACGGCGACAGCAACACGGCACCGCAATCCGAGGACGCCTCACCCTTCTAGCCAGAATCCCACACAACCGAATAGCGACGCCTGCCGTCAACGGGCGCACCACGGGGCCGTCTCCCGATAAAAGGGAAGCGGCCCCGCTCTCGTTTACCACAACCCGCACGTCAAAGGAGACCGCAAATGCCCGCCAAACGCAAGACCGCCAAACCCGATACCAAGCCCGAAGCCGAGGCCGTGCTGGAGGCCTTGCGCTCCAACCTGACCCTGCTGGGGGAACTGGCCTCCCGCTACCAGGTCAACCTCCAGCCCGAACGCCCGGCTGACGCTCCCTCCATCAGTTGCCCCGCCGACGTGTTCACCCTGCTGGGGCCGGAGATGTCCGGCTTGGCTCAGGAGCAACTCCGCGTCCTGCTGCTGGACACCCGCAACCGCGTGGTTGGCCAGCGGGTCATCTACCAGGGCAACGTCCAGTCGTCGGTCGTCCGGCCCGCCGAAGTCCTGCGCCCCGCCGTGGTGGATTTCGTCCCCAGCATCATCGTGGTTCACAACCACCCCTCCGGCGACCCCAGTCCCAGTCCTGAGGACATCGCAATCACCCGCGACCTGGCCGACGCCGCCAAGCTGCTGGGGATAGACCTGTTGGATCACGTGGTCATTGGCAACAACAGCCGCTTCGCCAGCCTAAAGGAACGGGGCGTTATCTCCTGAGCGACCACGACCTGATGGCCCAGCGCCGTCCGGCATCACGCGGGGCAACAGCCCCGCGCCAGTCAATCCCAATCCCAATCCAATAAGGAGACAACCCATGCTGGCCCCTACTCTCAACCCCGATGCCACGTCGGTGGACATCGACACCGGACCGGAGTTGTACACCATCAGCGCGGGGGGCTTTTCGGCCACCGCCGACGCCTTCGCCCGCGACGCCGATAACGAGACGCTGTGGTTCCTGTCCATGGTCGGCTCGCAGACCGCGCTCAAGGCGATCTGGGCCTCGCTGCTCAAGCAGCCGCCCGACACGGCGCACCTCATCAAGGGCGCCGACGGGATGGCCCTGTCGGGCGGCTACCAGCGGTGCGTCATCCCCTACGAGACCATCGGCACCTGGACCACGAAACTGTCGCGTCTGCCAGCGTCCGGCGGATGGCACGCCCTGGTGTACACCCGCATGGCCGAGTTCGCCTTCGAGCGCGAAGCCTTCCTGCTGCTGGCTCCCGACGAGGGCGCGGCGCCGTCCCTCTACCACCGCTTCTTGGACCGGCGCAGCCCGTTGCCGTTGCATCACACCTGGGCGGACTGGCTCTGGCGCAAGGGCCTGCGCGACGGAACGATAACGCCCCTGCAATCGGCGGGCATCACCGCCTACCGATGCCAGCCCAACGCCGAGTGGCTGCGGGAGGACATCTCCCAAGCGGTGGCGGCGGGACGACTCACCATATCCGACGAAGAAGACAAGGAGGTGTAAGGAAATGGACAGGACCCTGAATCGGGCCAAGCGGCGCAACAAGCGCCGGGGCCAGCGCAACAGCGAGGCCTGGCGGCGGTTCTCCCTGGACGGGGAGACCTGCCGCTTCTGCCCTCACGACGAAACCCTCCACCTGATGTCCTCCGGCCAGCCCCATTTCTACCAACCGGCCACCCAGGACGAAATCGACGACGCCTGCCAGAAGCTCTACCGCCACGACCTGCCCGACGGCGGCTCCGTGCTGGTCAAGCGGGTGACGGTGGCCAAGTCCGCCGAGCTGATCACCCTCTTCTGCGCCGCCTGCGCCGAGGCCCTCGGCACTGGCCAGGTCATGTGCTACCACCGCACGTTGGGCGTCGGCGAGGTGATCGGCGTCGGCGTCAACAACCACAACACCAAAGGAGATTTGCCATGAGACTCGCCGCACAGGCCAAGGGCGGCTACTACCCGACGCCGGACCGGGTGGTTGACCTGCTGGCCGACCTGATCGACGCTCCCTACGCCCACAACCGGCGCAACGAAACCCTGCGGGTCCTCGACCCCTGCTGCGGGGGCGGCGACGCCCTGGCCCGGCTGGTCGGCAACCTGGCCGGACGCAACACCGTTCCCATCGAGACCTACGGCGTGGAGCTGCACCGGGACCGGGCCGAGGCCGCCCAGGAACTGCTCGACCACACATTGGCCGTGGATCTGTTCCAGACATCCATCGCCAACGGGGCCTTCGGGCTGCTCTATCTCAATCCACCGTATGACTGGGACAAAGAGGACAAGCGGGTGGAACACGCCTTCCTCACCCACTGCACCCGCTATCTCGGCGACGGCGGCGTCCTGGTCTTCATCGTCCCCCGAACGCGGCTGGCGGTGTCGGCCCGCTACCTGTCGTCCCACTACGGGCGGCTGCGCTGCTGGGCCTTCCCAGAACCGGAACGGGAGGTCTTCGACCAGGTGGTCCTGCTGGGCTGCCGGAAGTCCGAACCCACGCCCGACGCTCCCGCCGAGGCCCAGTTGCTGACGTGGGCCGAGGTCGGGCCGGAGCCTCTGGCCCGCCAGACCTACCCGATGTACCGGCCACCGACATCACCGGCCAGCGACATCCTCTTCGCCACCCGCTCGGTGGATCCGGTGGCGGCGGCGGTCGAGGCCCGGCGCTCCGGCCTCTGGGCCAGCCGGGAGATCACCGACGCCCTCTGGCCGGTGGCCAACTCCCGAACCCGCCCCTTGATGCCGCTGCGACGGGGCCACCTGGCCATGCTGGTGGCGGCGGGCTTCCTCGACAACCTGGTTCTGGAGTCCGACAGCCAGCGCGTCCTGGTCAAGGGGCGCACCAGCAAGGAGATGGTGCTGGCCGAGGAAACCGAGGACAAGGAGGTCTACCGCGAGCGGCTCACGACCACCGTGGTCGCCCTCGACCTGGACACCGGCGCCCTCGCCGACATCACCGCATAGCTAGACGCCATCGACGGCTGACCTACAGCCGCATCACGAGGCCCCGTTCGCTTCCTTCTCTATGGGAGCGGCGGGGCCTCGCTTTGTTTCACACCCCAACCGCACTGAAAGGAGAATACCCCATGAACCTGGGAGAGTTCATCGACACCTACAGGGACGCCATCGCCCGCCGCGTGGTGGAGTCCTATCCGCCTCTCTACCGGCCCTCGGACAACGGCCACGCCCTGCCCAAGCTGCTGCGCCAGCCCCTGGGCGCCCAGGCCGACGCCATTCGCGGCGCCGCTCTGTCGCTACAGTCCAACCTGGGAACCACGGTCGTCGGCGAGATGGGCACTGGCAAGACCTTCATCGCCACCGCCGCCGCCCACGCCGCCGGATTCCGGCGAATTCTGGTCCTCTGCCCGCCGCACCTGACCCGCAAGTGGAAGCGCGAGGTCGAGGAGACCATCCCCGTCGCCCACGCCGCCATCGTGTCGTCCATCACCGATCTGGAGCGGCTGCGCAGGTACGCTGGGACCGGCCCGCTGTTCGCAATCATGTCCCGCGAGCGGGCCAAGCTGTCCTACAGATGGAAGCCCTCGGTGGTGGAACGATGGGCCGTCGCCGGCGGCTGGTTGGTGCGCGACGAAACCACTGGCCAGCCCTTCAGGATTCCCTGCTGTCCCGCCTGCCACGCCCAACTGGTGGACCGGGACGGCATTCCCCTGGCCGACGCCGAGCTGAACCGTCGCAAGCGCAACTGCTACCGGTGCAAGGGTCCGCTCTGGCAGGCTGACGGCGCCGGCCCGCGCCGCTATCCCCTGGCCGACTACGTGAAGAACCGGATGCGGGGCTTCTTCGACCTGCTGGTTGGCGACGAGGTTCACGAGTACAAGGCTCGTGGCTCCGCCCAGGGCATCGCCGCCGGGGTCCTCGCCGACGCCTGCGGCAAATCGCTGAGCCTGAGCGGGACTTTGATGGGAGGGTATAGCTCGACCCTGTTCCACCTGCTGTACCGGTTCTCGCCGGAGATTCGCTCCGAGTTCGGGCGTTCCGAGGAAGGGCGCTGGGTTCAACGCTATGGTTTCCTCGAACAGACTGTCGGCCGGGACGATGATGACCCGGTGGAGGACGGGCGCACGAGCCGGCGGCGCAAGTACCGCAAGGTGGTGCGGGAGCGGCCAGGGCTTGCGCCATCGGCCCTGTTCCACCTCATCGGGAATTCCATCTTCCTCAGGCTGTCAGACGTGGCGTCGGGCCTTCCCGACTACTCGGAGCGAATCCTGCTGTCGGGCATGGACTCGGAGGCGGACACCTCCGGCTACTCCCAGCGCGGCGCCTACGACCGGCTCTTCACCGTGCTGCGGGAAGCCCTGGCCGACGCCCTCAGCCGGGGTTCCAAGCGACTACTGGCTGCCTACCTCCAGTCGCTGCTGGCCTATCCCGACGGCTGCACACGGGGAGAGTCAGTCTTCGATCCCCTGGACGGCGAACTGCTGGTGCAGGTTCCGCCCTTGACCGAGGACAAGCTCTACCCCAAGGAGAAGGCCCTGGTTGACCTGGTGGCCGCCGAGCGGCTGGCCGGGCGTCGGGTCCTGGTGTACGTCACCCACACCGGAACCCGTGACATCACCGGGCGGATGGACGAAATCCTGACCCGGCACGGCTTCAAGGTGGCAGTGATGAAGGCCGACGCGGTGGCGCCGGAACGCCGCGAGTCCTGGGTGGCCGACAACGTGAAGACGGGCGTCGACGTGCTCATTTGCCACCCCCGGCTGGTGCAGACGGGCCTGGACCTCATCGACTTCCCGACGATATGCTGGTACGAAACCGATTATTCGGTGTACACCATGCGGCAGGCGTCGCGGCGGTCGTGGCGCATCGGCCAGACCCGTCCGGTGCAGGTGGTCTTCATGGCCTATCGGAACACGCTTCAGGCCGACGCCCTCAAGCTGGTCGCCAAGAAGCTGCAATCGTCGCTGGCGGTTGAGGGGGAACTCCCCGAAGACGGGCTGGCCGCCTACGGCGATGATGGCGACGACCTGATGCTGGCCCTGGCCCGCAAGATCGTCAACGGCGATGCCGAAGATGACGCCGAAACCGTCGAGCAGGTCTTCGCCCAGGCCCGCGAAGCCGAGGCGTCCGCCGAGGAACTGCTGGTGGACGAAGATTGGCAGGCGGTGGAAGTTGAGCCGGAGTCGGTGGTGCTTATCGCCAACGGAGCGGTGAAGCCTGTCGGCCCGGCGGTCAACGGCCCTGGCGAACCGGACGTCCCGGAAGACCAGCAGTCCCTGTTCTCCTGGGCGGAATTCCTGGCCGAGGAACCCGAGCCGGTCAGGAAGCGAGGCCGCAAACCGGAACCGGCCGCAGCCTCCCTGTTCCAGTGGGCGCTGGAGCAGGAACGGGAAGCCGAGCCGGTGGGCGCTGGCCGGTAGCCTCTGCTACCCTCAACGGGATGCCACCGCAGTAGGTGCGGTGGCATCCTACGGCGGGCCTTGTATGGCGGCTTATTTTGTTGCCTGCGCAGACATCGCTAGTAGGCTGGATCGGGTGCGGGCTGGTCGGTGTCGGCACGGCTGTGATGGCCATTAATGGCCGAATATCGCCGGAAAGAAGCCCTGATGATATGGGAATGAGCTTTCCCACGAACGCAATCCGGCTCCCCGACGAAGTAATACACCACACCAAGTAGACTCCACTCGCAAGGAATATCCGGAGGGTGACCACGTTGGGCCAATCGGCTCCTTTTGTCTTGCGACGTAGCGCTACACGCGGTTAGGATGATGGGTTAGACCGCGGGGTCGCAATTGGAATCGGCTGCCCAACTAACGCCCAGCAGGGCACGATGCTGGAGGGTTGCTCAGCGCAGCAGAACAGACGATGACCGAATTGACCCGGTAACGGGCCAAGAAGGCCTCCATTCAACGTCCTACACGGTTGCTTGACAGGATGCTGTACAATGTTACGAATCCGCGCCGACACGCATAATCGTAACGTGAGGTATCGAGATGTTTGAATACGTCGACGAATTGGTTAACAATTGTACTCTTGGCATCCGAGAATCGATCACTCTCCCGGAGCGTACAGAGCGACGTTTGCCCGCGCCTACTGCCGTCTCATCCGGCCCAGCTTCCGACGCACTTATGCAGGTCAGCGCTGATGGCTCGCTATGGAGCCACCAGTCCCTCGCATTAGAACGTCTGACCGCTGGCGATAATGTGGCAATAGCGACTGGCACAGCGTCGGGAAAGTCGCTGATTTTTCAGACGTGGGCGTTCCATCGCCTTCTTTCAGATCCAACCAGCAAGGTTATGGCTTTGTACCCACAGCGTGCGCTGATGTCGGATCAACTATTGAGCTGGCGGCGGATGGCCGAATCGGCCGGGTTACGTCGAGAAGAAGTTGATTTGATAGATGGTGGCGTACCAATGGACCGTCGAGAAGGAATTCTTGAAAAAGCCCGTGTGGTTCTGCTGACACCTGACGTATGCCAGGCGTGGTTTATGCGAAAAATAGGCGATTCGTCCGTTGGACGCTTCTTGGAAGGGTTGACATTGCTCATCCTCGACGAAGCCCACGTTTATGAATCGGTTTTTGGAAGCAACGTAGCATTTTTGTTGCGTCGATTACTGGCAGCCAAACGCGCATCAATGCCGCAATCTCGGAGAACACGCCAAAACCAGTTGCAAATGATCGCAGCGACCGCCACTATTGCCAACGCAGAACAGCACCTTGGGCAACTGACTGGCCTTGATTTCCATGTGATCGGCGATGAAGAGAATGGCGCCCCTACCTACGAACGGCGAGTCTTGCACGTTGAAGGACCTGACCATGGTCAGGGTCATGGCTTGGAAGGTGAGGCAGCGACTGCAAATGTACTTTCTGGAATTTGTGGGCTGGAAAAGCGCCGACGTTTCATAGCTTTCGTGGACTCCCGACAGGGTGTAGAACGAATAGTACAGGCGGTTGGGGATCCCGGCGTCAAACCCTACCGCAGCGGCTTTGAATCTAGCGACAGGACGGCAATCGAACAGGCGCTCCGCAACGGAACTCTTCGAGGAGTCGTGTCAACTTCCGCTCTGGAGCTTGGTATCGACATTCCGGACATGGAAATCGGAATCAATCTTGGAGTGCCGGATTCGCGGAAACGTTTCCGGCAACGGCTTGGTCGTATCGGACGGTCCCAGCCAGGGATATTCATTTGCATCGCGCCAGCTTATGCTTTCAAGCAATTTGGCCAACAATTGCAGGATTATTACGATTGCTCGATAGAACCCGCGCATTTTTACCTGGGCAATCGCTTCGTGCAATTTGCCCACGCCCGATGCCTTCGTGATGAAATGGAATTGTTGGGCCTGGACTCCAGAAGGGTTCTGACTGGGGTTCAGTGGCCGGAAGGATTTTCGGAAATCGTCGACTTTGCACGTGATGGATGGCCGAGAGATTTTGATGCCGTCGCTCAAATTGGCGGGAATGCCCCGCATTTCAATTACCCACTGCGGCAAATAGTCGAACCGCGCTTCAATCTCATCTTGGGAAGCAGTGGGCTTGAACGCAGAATTGGCGATATTGCACATCATCAAGCCATTCGCGAGGCGTATCCTGGTGGCACGTATAGGCACGCGGGCACCCCTTATCGGGTTTCACGGTGGTCATACGGTATCGAAGAAGCTTCCATTCACCTGTATCCGTTGAGCGATCCTGCTGTTGTGACTCGGCCAATCCCACGAACAGTCATAACCGTGGATCTTTCACGAGACGGAATCATTGACGGGAGAATCAAAAAAGCGCGAAACGGTCTGGTCGCAGAGGTTCAGGTTCAGGCCAATGAAAGCGTTGAAGGGTATCAGATTGGAAGTGGTCAACATCGTTACCGCGACTTACGCGTGCGCAACCCGAATATGCAGCGACAACAGCGGGATTTCAGGACAACAGGCATTATCGTGCAGATCGATGAAGAGTGGTTTTCTCAAGCATCAACGCGCGGTGAAATCGGCGACGGCCTTCGCGACATGTTACTTCGAGACAGGAGCATTGAGCCTCATGACGTTGATGCTGCCCATACGCATATTGCCATCCGTACAGCTTCGGGGCGACAGCAAGTAACCAATGCCATCGTAATTTATGACAGCGTGTACGGCGGTTTGCGATTGTCGGAAAATCTGTTCACTGAATTTGAGCGTTACACCGAGCAATTGGGCCGCGCCGCTGATCTCGCGGGCATTGACGCGATTGTGACCGCCGGAGCAGTAGATCTATTGCGCACTTTTGCACGAGGGCTTTCGACGGCGGACGCAACATCTGTAGACACGATGCACGTAGACGTTCCCGAAGGATGGACCCTTGTGTTCAAGCCTGGCAGTGTGGTCAGTGTGTTCGTCAACCCCACCTTTGTCGAAAGGGAGTTGATCGAGCCAGTGCTTCAGGATTTTTTCGGGACGGGATCACCACAGTTGTATTACAGCTATTTCCGCCCTGATGGGGAACGCGCGTTCACTCCGCACGATGGCATTGAAACAACGGGGCAAGATTGGGAATACGTTCTGTGGAATCCAAAAACGAATGAATACTTAGAACTGGATGAGCTTGCGCAATAGCCGGATCAGTTCACGATAACTACCCAGGACGGTAAGGCGCCGCGGCCAGCCAGAAGAGCGTCGAAAATTCAATGTGATCAGTACGGGTGGTAGGATGACTGCATCGATGGGTGTCACAACTGCGGCAGATAGGTTTGCATGACAGGCGGTGACACTGAGCGCCATCACGCTCGATGCCTCAAATTGCGACAACCTTTTGATCCAGCACATCAAGCCCTTGGCCGACGCTGCTTTGGTCCAACTCTTGGCAACCTCCCACCCGACGTACGCCGCCCACGGCCTAGAGTCGATACCGGGGGATCCTCGGAGGTAACCAGCGCTGTTTCAATCCTCGCCCGGCGGTTAGGCCGGGCGCAATAATGGCACCTTGCCGCGCTTGGCTGGTCATATTGGTTTCAATCCTCGCCCGGCGGTTAGGCCGGGCGCAATCATCTACACTGGCAGCGTCTGGGATGCAGTTGCAGGTTTCAATCCTCGCCCGGCGGTTAGGCCGGGCGCAATGCGACGCCCTGGGCAACCCTATCCGCGGCATACGCGTTTCAATCCTCGCCCGGCGGTTAGGCCGGGCGCAATGACGGGCACGATGGCGGTACCAACCCAAATGCCGGTGTTTCAATCCTCGCCCGGCGGTTAGGCCGGGCGCAATTCGGACGACGAGTACGACTGGGAGCAGCGGGTGGCGTTTCAATCCTCGCCCGGCGGTTAGGCCGGGCGCAATCACTTTTACGCCTACGAATACGCCGCCCGTGAATACGTTTCAATCCTCGCCCGGCGGTTAGGCCGGGCGCAATTCGCGCGATATGGCGTACAATGCCAATTGTCAAAACTGTTTCAATCCTCGCCCGGCGGTTAGGCCGGGCGCAATCGCAGCTATCCCAGGACGACATCCAGGTGCTCTTGGTTTCAATCCTCGCCCGGCGGTTAGGCCGGGCGCAATACTGCATATGCAGTCGCCCAGGCAGCCTGCAATACGTTTCAATCCTCGCCCGGCGGTTAGGCCGGGCGCAATTGCTCATCACAGCGATTTCGGGCGACATCGAGATGTTTCAATCCTCGCCCGGCGGTTAGGCCGGGCGCAATCCGCCGATGGCGTGGTTAGTCGTTCGAAAAGGCGGTTTCAATCCTCGCCCGGCGGTTAGGCCGGGCGCAATATGACCGGCGCCGAACCTTCTACGTTTGACGACGCGTTTCAATCCTCGCCCGGCGGTTAGGCCGGGCGCAATCGTGATACCCATGCTCGACATGGGGTTCCTGGTCAAGTTTCAATCCTCGCCCGGCGGTTAGGCCGGGCGCAATAGCGCAACCCTCGTCATGGTGCGAGCGGCCAATGCGGTTTCAATCCTCGCCCGGCGGTTAGGCCGGGCGCAATATCAATCCTACAGCTCGGATAATCAATCCTCCCATGTTTCAATCCTCGCCCGGCGGTTAGGCCGGGCGCAATATCCCACAGGTCCACCCTTTGCGAGTGCAGTCGCCAGTTTCAATCCTCGCCCGGCGGTTAGGCCGGGCGCAATTCGCCACTGCTGATCAGACGACCAATCCAGCGTGGTTTCAATCCTCGCCCGGCGGTTAGGCCGGGCGCAATGCCGGCTTGATACAATCTGCGATTAACGGCAGCAAGGTTTCAATCCTCGCCCGGCGGTTAGGCCGGGCGCAATAGTCATAAGCCATGTCTCGCATGTCGTCAGACCCAAGGTTTCAATCCTCGCCCGGCGGTTAGGCCGGGCGCAATCGCCGGCGAGATGATAACAGGTAGCGGCGTGGGCGTGGGTTTCAATCCTCGCCCGGCGGTTAGGCCGGGCGCAATCATCGCCAACTATCTTGCGATGCCGGTTTCAAGTTTCAATCCTCGCCCGGCGGTTAGGCCGGGCGCAATGGGCGGGCCGGATTCCAGGTTCCGCGTAGGCCATCCGTTTCAATCCTCGCCCGGCGGTTAGGCCGGGCGCAATCATGTCGTCGTCAACTTCGTCGATCTGCAACGTCAGTTTCAATCCTCGCCCGGCGGTTAGGCCGGGCGCAATCGCCATTGGGCCAGGAGAGTAGTCGTAGGTGCGCAGGTTTCAATCCTCGCCCGGCGGTTAGGCCGGGCGCAATACGGTTGCGACGGGGGTACGCTAATCGCAGCAGTCGCCGGTTTCAATCCTCGCCCGGCGGTTAGGCCGGGCGCAATAGCAAGATTCAAACGCATGACTTCAGCCTACAACCGTTTCAATCCTCGCCCGGCGGTTAGGCCGGGCGCAATGGGTTGTTGTGCTGGATGTTGGGGATCGCCTACATGTTTCAATCCTCGCCCGGCGGTTAGGCCGGGCGCAATTGGTCTGCTTCCAACTGATCGCGGATGGTATCGTAGTTTCAATCCTCGCCCGGCGGTTAGGCCGGGCGCAATTAGTTTTCAGCGAACTCGCCGCCGATTGTTTTTGCCGACCCTCTGGCGTTTCAATCCTCGCCCGGCGGTTAGGCCGGGCGCAATCGCGTTGATCGGGGTGGGCTGCGCGTTTTTCGAGTGGTTTCAATCCTCGCCCGGCGGTTAGGCCGGGCGCAATGGCTCTTCGGGAAATTCCTACTTGTCCAACGCGAACCTCCTTGATCGGCGTGGGAAGATGGGCGAAAATCGCGCAGCCGTCTTCGTCCGGCAAGCATGAAATGAGTTCCAGCGCGGACCTGCTGCTTGACGACGGCATAGCCAACGGTTCGCGTCAGGCCAATAACGGCCCGGAATAGTCGATCACGTTGCTGACGCCGTATTCCTCCACCCTTTGTTCGCGCTTGCCCGGCATCTTGTAGAAGCGGATGCTGTCCTGGTTTTCGTCAATGATCGCCAGCAGCCTGGTTTTCATCTGGTGAAAGGTTGCGTCGTTGACCGTGCATTCGAACACCGATTTCTGAACTCGCTGGCCGTAGTCTTCACAGGTCTTGGCAACGCGCCGCAATCGGGAACGTCCCTCCGCGGTTTCGACGCTTACGTCGTAGGTAATCAGAATCCACATTTGCGTCACCTCACTACGAAAGCGGCATAGTGATCCAAATCGCCACGAAGATGCCGCGCCAATAGACGAGCTTGGAGGTGCGGAATCAAGCCGATGGCAGTTTTGCGCTGCGCCACTGGGTGCGTAATCTCTTCGGCTTTACGTCTCTGGTAAGCCGCCAGCAACGTTTTTCGGCCGTCGTCAGTCAATGCCACACCACCGCCCAAGCTCGTGGAGAAGTGCTGGGAAGTCAATTGGCGGCGATTGATGAGCGTCAGCGCCAATCTATCGGCTAGAAACGGGCGAAGTTCTTCCATCAAGTCCAGGGCCAATGACGGACGGCCCGGCCGTACGGCGTGGAGAAATCCTATTTGTGGATCCAATCCCACGCCTTCACAAGCTGCTTGACATTCTGTGCGAAGCAATGCGTAGAGGAACGAGAGCAGAGCGTTCACCGGGTCGCGAGGCGGTCGCCGGTTTCTCCCGTCGAAGTGGAAGGAGCCGCCATCTTCACGTATCAGGTGGTCGAAGACCGAGAAGTACACCGCTCCGCCGCGTCCCTCATTGCCGCGAACAGAGTTCAGGTTATCGGATTTGGCCAGGTTCCCAAGGACGTTTTCCATAGACTGCGCCGCATCTCGCAGCGCCTGTTCAGCGCCCGCGTCGGTCGTTTGGCGGGCCTCCCTCATTAGGACCAACCGGCTGTTTTGAATCTTGGCGGCAACGATGTTCCGGGCGATGTCGGTGGCGCGGTCAGCGTCTTGGTACGCCTCATGCTGGGCAAGCCGGAGCAAAACGTTGCCGGAGGTTGGTCCAACCACCTTGGCTAGGAAACGACCAGCCCGGCTCAGGAAAACCAGGTCGCGCTGATCTTCGGCGCAACGGGCCATCGCAGCGGGGGATACGCTGACCCTGCCGAAGCAGACTACCGCCCCCAGATGATGCGCCGGGACCCGCAGCAGGGTCTCGCCGTCAGCCTCTACCCGGAGGGTGCGATGGTCGACGTGAACGTAAGCTCCCTGGGTGGTCACGTACAGGGTGTTGAGCAGCTCATGGGCCACGTAGTTCCTCCTCGGGGGTTAAGGCAGCGAACAGACGCCTTTGGTGGCGCCGGTTCCGGTCCTGTTCAGATACCACGAATGGCAGACAGGACTCTATCAGGGAACAGTTGCGGCATCGGGCGTCGGCTACGGGGGGCGGCAGAGTGGGGGCTACCAGGATTTGCCGAATCGCCGCCACTGCTTCCCGGACTTGTTGACGCAGGTCGGTGGTGAACTCAACCTCGCGGCGTTGGCGCGAAGAGAAGTGAAAAACGGCGCCCACGTTTACCTGGACGCCGAGCATTTCCTCGAGACACATTGCTTGACCGCAGAGTTGGAGGTCAGCATGGCGACCCAGGCGCGCTGGGCCATGCTTATACTCCACCGGGTAAGGGGAGTCGGCGTGAAATTCCACCAAGTCGGCCCTGCCCAGCAATCCCAGGGACTCCGACCAGAGGGGTACCCCGTACTCCGTGCGTACTCCAGCGACATTGGCGACGCCTGGTTGGTCAACCCGTTCGTGCACGTCGTTGCCTCGCAGAGTGTACACGTTCTCATCGTAAGTTTGTTCACGGTGGATCAGCGCGCACTGCCTGGGGCAGTAGCTGTAATGCTCCAGCATTGACAGGAGCACGTAGTCGTCAAAGCTCGCCAGGGGCGCTTCCATGACAATTCTCCTGCTCTGATTGGGTTGCGTCAGGCGTCCAATCGGACGACACTGACCCCTGCCGGCAGATCAGCGTCGTCCAGCTTCACCGAGTAGTCAGCGAAGCGGCGAGGCGCTTCCACATCATCCTTCCTCAGCACTTCCAGCCGCTCGAAGAGACGGTGCGCTGGAGCGTTGCCCAAGGAGTTTTCATGAGAGAAAACGTACAGTCCTCGACAGGCCATCAACCCTCTGGAAGACGATCGGTCCAGGTCCCACATGTTGACCAGGGCGTTCCAGAACATTTCCAAATCTTCGGAATCGGCCCCAGTGCGCCGAGCGAAGTGGGGATTGAAGAAGCCGTAGCCTCTATAGAGGCCGTAGGGAACAGTGGCCTTGCGACCCAGGGTGCCATGGGTGGGGGCTTCCAGCTCGTTGGACTCGTTCTCAGTCCCGCGTTCTCCGCTGTTTTCCAGAGCGACCCTAGCTATGGTGGAATCCATCGGCAAAATGGGATCGATAGAACGGGAGAATGTTAGCTGGACCGGTCCGCGCACCTGTCCGGCGTTGCGCTCTCGCATACTCATCACCGCGCCGAACATGCGTATGTCGTAGAACTGCTCGCACATCCACGGTTGGGCCTCTCGCGGGGTGGGATCGTTGTCACCTTTCCGTTCGTCGAAAACGCGGCCTCTGGTTTCGGTGAGGTAGGTTTCGCGCTGGACGTAGATTTTGTACCGTGATTCATCTCCACGGGCCATGTCCACGTAATCCCTGACCTTGCGCTTGAGGGATACGTCGGTGACAATGCCCTGCATGGTTTCGTGATCCATTCGAGGCAGGTTGCCCGCGTCGGGGTCTCCATTTGGGTTGCCATCCTGCACATCGAACAGGATGATGAAATCGTGGCGCCGGTTGACGTCGTTGTGGAATTGGCTAGTCATGATTCTTCGCTCCATTGGCGCCTAGTCGGAGGTCGGTTGGGTGAATTCACCACTCTGTTGTGTGTTGCGCCTGGCGGTGGCTTCCCGGGCTCGCCGGCTGTTGTCGGCGCGTTGATGATAGTAGCCCAAGGCGAAGAGGCCTTGTTGCTCCAAGGTTAGGGTCTTGGGAAATCCGCTCAGGTTCGCCATGACCTCTTGCATCTCCGCCTCTATTCCTTGACGCGCGTTCCGCTTGTCTCGGTTTAGCCTGTGGAGATGGCCCCGCACCACCTTTAGTAGCAGCGGGAAAACCGCTCTGGGTGCGGTAGATGCCGTGCCGTAATAGCGGTCGGCGATGGTTGCGTTGACATTGGGTATCGCCGTAGTCTGGGCGCGTTCGAGCACGTTGAACAACCGCCCGCACAGGTAGCCGGGGTCGTCGTTTTGCTTATCGATCTCCACCATATAACCCTCCTGATGCAGATGGTTGGTTTCTTGGCTGAGAAGCGCCAACTTGATTAGAGCGGCGCGGGGGCGAGTCACGCGACGTTCCGCTTGGCAACGTCGGATAGCCTGTTGTAGGATTTGTCTGGGAACCGGATCGCGTCCGAAGGCCGTCTTGATGAGCGCCCGTGGAGTCGTGACCGGCAGATCCTTGCGGTCTCTGATCGTAGCATTTGCCAGAGCCGCTACACCGTAGTATCGGTCCTCATTGTCGTAGCCGGGAGCGATTTGCTGGTACTGGAACCACTGCGCCAGGTTCTCCTTGACATTTCTCACCGTTGTGTTCAACCAGTCTCGGACCGACGCCCTTCCGCCAGCGCCACAGAAAGACAGGGCGTAGAAGTCGGTTTCGTCCAGGTCAGTCCAGCGTCCGTTCCAAGCCGACTCGAGCAATGCTTGGACATCCTGCGAGTCCGGAGCGGAAATCGTCGCCGAAAAGTCGAATCCATGGACATCGCGGGTCCAGAAAACGAAAACGCCGTTGCCGGTCCTGAACCTGGTGGAATCGCCGGAAAGCAGATGGTTCAACCCCCGCGTAAATCCCTCGGCGCATTCTTGGCAGATGGGCGCGACTTGAGATGCCTTCAGGCCGTACGATTCGAAGGCGTCGCTATTGGCGGATATGACGCTGGTTCCCGAAGTTTGTCCGCCGGGAATGCCCTTGACCTTGGATTGCAGCCGTTCTAGGGCGGGACGGTATTCGCCGCAGACCAAACATTGCATCGCAGAGCCTTTTGGCTCGTTGATGGCGGCCCAGAACCGCTGCACTGCAGGAAGGTCAATAACGTATTGGCCCTGAACGCGGAAAGTGATGATGCCGCTGGCGTCGAAGCCGTCAGCCAGCGTCAACTGTTCGAGTGGCTGGTTGCGCAGGAAATGCAGTGCCGCATGGACTTTCGGTTCTTCAGTCTCGGCTGCGCAGCGCTCCAACATCTCCAGGTAGGCGGCATGGCACTTCCGTGCGCGGTCGACTTGCTTGTCGTTCTTCGGCAGCCCGAGCGTGTAATCGGCTGGGCTGGCTAGCAGCAACGGACTAATACCGGAAGTGCGTTGGACTTGCGGCAACAACCTCCGCAACCCACGCTGTGTTCGGGGCGATGACAGGTCGCTCAGGTCGACCAGCCCATGGCACTCGCCGTTGGGACCCAAGTCAACGACGTACCGCAGCGGCCCTTCGGCGTAGAGTTTTGGGGCCTCCGCCACCTCCCGTCGCGTGTATTCGACGAGTTTGTTCAGCATCATTTTGGGGCCTCCAACTCCAACAGGGGAGGAATCATCAATACGCCCCGATCCAGTTGTGCGTTGAAAAAGCGTGGGGTCGCCGCGCCGAAGCCCTGGCCATCGTAGGACAAGTCCAGCAACATGTTGCCTAAGTCTTCGGAGAGGTCGATGGGACTGTCTGTTTCGTCTGGCGGGGCAAACCGGGCCCAGAATTCCCGGCAGCCCAGGTATGGAGTGGCAAAACAACGGCCGTTGTTCACCCTGCGGCGAAACTGGTCGCGGTACTTGGCGGGGTCGTCTACATCTGCCTTGACTGCTACCTGCGCCTTGATGATGTACGCGACATCCCGAAGGGCCAGTGTATGGCGTTGGACGCGGTTGTCCGCAGCGTAGAAACCGCCACCCTCGCTGCTCCAACGACCAGCCGTCTGAACGGTCTGGCGGGAAGAGATTTCGTTACGGAGCAGCGATGCGTACCGTATGGGGTTGAGCACGTGGATTTCCTCGACACGCCAGGAGAATTCTGGTTTCCAGAAAATCGATTCTAGTATTCCTTTGGCCGCGGTGGGTGTCAGTACGGGATACGAGACTCGTTCTACCTTCATCTCGGGCCTAGTGAAGCAGGCCAGTTCCCCTTCGACTTTAACCGCCAGCGGCGGATGCTCTTGATTCATTGATGCCTCGGGGTTGAGCGGACTATCATGTTCGCAGCGTTTCAATCCACGCCTTTGGTGGCGCTATGAGGCCGGCCGCAATCCCGCGGAATTGCGGCCGGTTCCCGCAGACTCTCCAAACTGGCAGTTTAGCAGTTTGCTGCTAATATAATAGTCAGTGATTCCAAGACTTGTCAAACGATGAGCGCATCGGGATCAATAGCGCCCACGCCGCCAATGCCTGTAATTTCGTCGTAGTTGCCGCGCCATTCGTAGTAGCCGGGCATGATTTCTGAAATCAGCCCGGCGCGTTCCTTTTCCCGCGCCTCCCCGCGATAGAGCGGAATCGTCCATGGCTGCATTAGCCTCAGCAACCTACGGGAATCCTTGCCTTCTCCACCCAACGCCGATATGGCGTCCGATACGGCCCCTCTCTCTTCCGATCTGCGTGCGGCCCTGAACGCGCCTTCACTGGTGATGACCGCGGATACCGTGTCATCGTCAATCATCTTGAACCGTTCCGCAACTTCGGGGTAATCGTACGATTGTCGGGATTCCTGCACACGCTTGGCGTCGGTGTCCAAGTCCTGATAAAGCCGACGGAAATATTCTGCCACCACGTCAGGGTTGTCGGGATCAAGAGAACCAGCGTTGAGCATCGCCAGGGTTTCGTCCGTTGCGGTCCGGTAACTGCCGAATGGTTGCTGCGACGCCTCGGCGGGCCTGAACACCACGACACGACCTTGGTCCAACGTACCGTTGCGGTTGCATCGGCCGGCCGCTTGGATGATGCTGTCCAGCGGACCAATGGCCCGCAGGACCGTAGGAAAGTCGATGTCAACGCCCGCTTCCACAACCTGGGTCGACACTACGTAGCAAGCTTCATCGTGGGCGAGACGGCGCCGCATCTCTGCGATGACCGCCTCGCGGTGTCGTCCGCACAGCAACGTTGAGAGGTGCAGTGGCTTTACGTCCTTCAATGCGTCCATGAGGGACAGCGCGTCTTTCTTGGTGTTTACCACCGCAAGCGCTTGCCGCGTTTCGCGCATCTTGCGGGCAACTTCATCCCACGACAGTGGCGGGTCAATGCGCCACTCGTAGCGAACGCGTTTCAAGGCTTTGAAGTGCCTGTCCGAGGATGGCACGATGTCGACGGCATTCACTTGAGCGAATGGTTTTATCTCCTGAAATGCTGGCTGGGTTGCGGTGGACAGTACCACGCTGGCGCTGTAGTTTTCCGAAAGTTCACGGAGCCCGTCCAGGATAGGATCCAACAACGTCGGCGGCAGCGCCTGCGCTTCGTCCAATATGACGACGCTCCTGGCCAGGTTGTGCAGTTTGCGAGTGGCGCTGGGTCTGTTTGAGAAAAGGCTGTCGAATAGCTGCACGGTGGTAGTCACCACAATGGGCGCGTCCCAGTTTTCGCTGGCCAGACGGGACCAAGTCGCTCCAGCGCTGTATTCGTCGGAATCGTCCAATTCCGCTGATGAGTGATGCTCCAATACGTTCTCGGTTCCGAGAAACTCCCGATACACGTTGGCGGTCTGCTGGGTGATTGAAATAAATGGCACGGCCACGATTACCCGTTCCAAGCCATGGTTTGTGGCGTGACGCAACGCGAACGCCATGGCCGATAGGGTTTTGCCGCCGCCCGTCGGAACGGCCAAGCGGAAGATGCCAGGCGACCGTTGTGCGACGGACAGGCAGGCTCGGTAAACCTCGGAGCGGATTTCGTTGACGATGCCTGACGCCGCGCCGGACTGGACATTCGACTGATGGCATTCGCGGAACCGCTCCCAAAGTTCATCCATGCCTACGCCGGTTTCCCGTCGCGCTCGCTGTCGTGGATTGAAGTGCGCCTCAGTATCCAGAAAGTCAGCGTCCACCAGCGCGGAAAACACCATCCGCAGCCACATTTCGGCACTTCGTTCGTTGTTGACCCACGGCGGCGGGGATAGAGAACCTTGCGGCTCCAGGTGGGGCATGGCTTGGCGCGCGAGGGCGATGGCATTCTCCGTGGCTGGGTTGCTGTCTTTTTCGTTGATCCACCCCTTGATTTGTCGCAGCGCCTGAAGACCGCCATGATGCCCTTGCACCAGCAAGGCCAGGGGTTCCAGGCTCTGTAGGGCCAACTTGGCGCCGGAGGCCTTGTGGTCCAACTGTCTCTGGCGTTCGCCATCGAGGTACCGCTGGAATTCAGGGTTGAACTTGCCAACATCGTGCCACAAGCCCGCGTAGTAGCCAGCGTCGTAGCTGCCGAAGGGTTCACAGAACCTGCCCGCCATTTCAGCTACGGCGCTCAGGTGCTCAACCAAACCGTGCCAATTGCCTTCATCATTGGCGGAATGAGCGCAAAATTGAACCACGATAAACCTCCGCTGTGACACCAGCCTATTGCTCGTTCATTGTAGCCATCGCCTGGAGCCCAAGCGAGCGCCAGGCGCAAGACCTCCTCGCCGCGAAGCGCCACACAACCTGCCCAGACCACGGGAACCGGCCAGAATGGGCGACGCGGATTCGTTCGCCGGCGTTCCTCGGTTCCTGACTGTCGACCCAGGCCTGACGTTGGCGGCGATAGCGATTTCCCGAGCCCAACAGCAACCGCCCGGTTTGACAAGCCGATGCCGCCGCGATATGGTCGAGGTTGACGAAAAGGAGCCGCTTGTCGGCCATGCGCAGCCACAAACCACATAGGAGGCTCGCCATGCCCACGAAACCGTCCGCCCGAACCACAGGCTTACGCGTCGCCGTTTTGGCGGTGGTGGCGGCGCTGCTGGCTGGGGTGATGGCAATGCTGGCGTGCGCGCCGGCCGCGCCTTCCGGCCAGAGCGAAGCACCCGAGGCTATCCCAACCATACCGTACTTGGGAACTCCGCCGACTGAAGAGGAGCAGGCTACCTGGCGCGCCCGGCCCAAACCCACTCCTTACCCGCCAGGCTACGTCAAGCCCACCGACCCGCCCACCTTCACGCCGGTTCCCACCGTAGTTTGGGAAACCGACGCTCCTACTCCGCAACTTAGCTCCGGTGGAGCAAGCGTACTGTCGGAGAATGTTGTCCCCGAGTCGCAACTGTTGGGGGAGGTCAGGGATTTTATCGACAACTACGAACACGACGCGGCGGCGCGGATCAAAGTTCTCTCCTCAAGGGAGGTGCACATCACCGTGGATGTATTGGACGGTACGACACTTGAGAGCGAGGCAAAATGGTTCACGGATTGGACCCGCGACACGGCGGAAACAGTGGAAATCTATAGTGGCTCTTTGCCAGCGCAGTTCGACATTGCCAGTTCCAAGGTAGTGCAGCCCACGGTTAACTTGGACGTAGGCCGGGAGTACGTAGTGTTCGTGGTTGAGAAATTCGTTCGAGAAGAGGATTATCCCGCCAAGGACAAGAGGCGTGTGCGATTGAATCAAGCCGAACTGAACTCGTTTGGCGGGGAAGGGTACCTTGCTTACTGGCATTCTATGTGGGTAGTCGATGGCCCAAACGCGTGGCAAGTGCCCAGAAAGCACCTCGTCCACGATACCCAGTCCACCGAGTCGCACTGGAACGTGGCGCGTCAATCTGGCCGCAGGTTGGCGCTGTCGAAATTGAAAGCCGCGATAACTCAACCGGCAACCGTCAGCGCTCAGGCGGCGCCAACGCCAACCCCGACACTGCCACAGCGGGTGTCGGAACAACTGCGGGCGTATGCCGATGGTTCCAAGTACGATGCCGTAGCTCGGCTGCGCGTCCTCTCCAACACCGATTACCGAATCCAGTACGAAAGCGTGGAATGGCCCGACAAGCATCCTTTGCATCCGGTGTTTTTCGACTGGCGGCGCAGCAGGGTACAGGTGGTGGAGACCTACCACGGGACGCTGCCCAACCAATTCGACATGGTGAACGACGTTTATCCAGAGAATCCCAACCAGAGCTTGGAGACTGGGCAGGAGTACGTTCTGTTCGTCGAGAAGCGGTGGCTCCTGGATACCGAGCATCCTGGAGATGAGAGGCGGCGGCACTACAACCAGGAGCAGCTGGACGCGTTGGGCGGACCCGGGTACGTGTACAACGCGTATTTGACCCTGATCATAGATGGGTCAGTGGCGCGCATAGTACCGCTGGAACACCTGCATAATGGTCCCGAGGACGTTCCCCACGTGGAAGCGGCGCGCCAAGCCAACGAAAGCATCACCTTGGCTGACTTGGAAACGCTCATTCGTGCCAGCGACGGGCGCAAGACCCCACAGTAGCGGGCCTGATATCCATGAAACGCCACGCAATCCGTATGTTTCTCGTTCTCTTCGCGGTAGGCGCGGCAGGGCTGACCGCGCCATTGGGAGCGCCAATAGCCACATTTGGGCACGGCGGCCCCCGCCACGACCTTGCTTTCATCGGCGAACCGGCGCACTGGCAAGAGGAAGAGGTGGTAACGTACAGCTTCGGCAACGACATATTTGAACCGACGCCGCGGAAATTTCCATCAACTTGGCACGGCGAAGTGGAAGATGCCTCCACTCATCTAAGAAACAGTGCCTTTGTCACCGGGTTTTATCCGGAAGAGGAAGGTGGTCAGGGCGAGATTTTGGTTTTCCTCGGCGATTGGACCAGTGACATTCGTTGGTCAGGAGATCCCTTTTATGTTCCTTATTACCACGAACGAGTTTGCAAGGTTGAAGCTGGGACTGGCAGCAGGTTAATCTGCGTTGTTCCGATGGCAGTGAATGGCAATAACGATGCCCGCCTTGCGTTCGATATCTCCTTGTTCAATGATTGGAGGGATTGGCTCTACAGAGTTTGGATAATCCTCGATAAACCGGACTTTTGGATCACCGACGACTACGGAGTCGAAACAACGCATCCAGATTGGGACGACGACGAAATCAGGCTGCTCATGGCCCATGGTTTCGGCCGCGCTCTTGGTTTCTTCGATTATCTGGACGGGAGCTCCAACTTGATGAGCGAACCGGCCTCTCCCAGTTTCATGCCCGGTTCGTACACACTAACCACCGCCGATAAGTGGGCGTTGAACCGCCTCTATATGCATACCGCCGACGCCACAGCGGCCTGCCAAACCACGGTTGATCTGGCATCCAAGGCTAACATGCGCGTTACCGGGCAGATGTATCCGACCGACGGTCTGGGCAGTTTGAACACTCTGGGTTCAATATGCCCTTCGACCGCCTACGACGGTCTGGCCCACTACTACAGATTGGACCACAGCAACGTCAAGCGCGGGCGAGACTTCAGCGTAACCACGACCGCCGGCAGCGGCGTAAAGCAATACGTTCATGATGACGATGATGATCATTACGAAGCAGGCGAGGAATTCAACCCCTATGCATCCGCTACCATCAGTGACAGCAAATTGGTTCAGATTGCGTCAGGCAACCGAGGCGTGGCTCGGACCTATCGTCTCAAGATCACGCCACTGGGTTGCGTCGATGATGATTACATCAGTGGATACCAAAATACCTACGGATCGGGAAAGTTGGAGAACGGGGATTGCATTTCTTCCAGGAGCGGTCGGGGCTATGCTGATTTTTACCGATTCAAGGCGACTGCTGACGGTACTGTCACCATTGATATGAGCGAGCATAACGACAGCGACTTGGACACCTACCTTTATCTGTGGCACGGGGAAGATGTCGTTAGTGGAACCCCTCTCGCTTACAACGATGACCGGGATGAAAGCCATAATTCGCGGATAGTGGCGAGCGTTACTTCAGGCGAGACCTACACCATAGAGGCCACATCCTTCTCCTCAATTGCAAGCGGTGCTTACGCCCTGTCCGTTGATTTTTCTGCTACTTGCGTCGGAGCTGCCAGCGCGTTGGGCATCGACAGCGGAGGTTGTCCCACGCCTACCGACACCCCAACGCCCACTCCCACGCCCGCGCCAAGCGCTTCGTTGTCGCCCGATCCGGCAGACGTGGCGTTCAAGCCCGACGGCGCCTGGCATAAGTTCACGGTGCATTCGGAAGTTCCGGTTGAGATCGTTGCCAACCCAAGCGGGACGACGCCCAGGGTAGAGATCACGACCCACAACATCACGTCAAATTTGTGCCCCCCAGAGTCGGACGATCAGAAGGACCGCTCTAACGGAGAGCCCATCTACCTGGCCGGTTGTGTGGAGGGGACGGGCACGGTGGAACTGCGTAGAGAGTCCGATGGCGTGCTGCTGCGCACCTATATCTTCACCATCAGCGACGCTCCCGCGCCCACACCGACCTACACGCCCACCCCCACTCCTACGCCCACTTACACGCCTACGCCTACACCCACCCCAACGCCCACGCCGGCGCCTACTGACCCTCCCGAACCGACGGCAACCTACACGCCCACCCCATCGCCTACCGTCATACCCACGCCTATTCCCACTCTGGCCTGCGATCCGGCGCCCATGTGCACGCCGTTGGGCGAAGTGAGCGGAGCAGTAGGACAGCAGGGTCCGCCGGTCAGCGAGGAGTTGGGCCGCCAGTTGTTGCAGGCCTTCGCCAACGCGCACTACGTCAATCTTATGGCGGATGACTACTCCAACGGCAACGGTGGCGCATCCACGGGAACGTTCGCGGAAATGCCGGCCAACCCGTTCGCGGTTGGAGCCGAAGCCCAGCACACCGGTGTCCAGACGCCGGCGCCGACTCCAGAGCCAACGCCAGACGGTGACCACCAGCACACCGTAATCATTCTGCCACCACCGGAGAACGTGTTTGCAGAAGAAACGGCGAGTGCGCAGCACGACTATGACTACCTCAAGCCTGGCACTCGGCGCGGGAGCGGTGACGCTAAGTGCAGCGTTTGTCCCACACCGTTGGCGGGCCACGTGTTGGGTGGATGCAAATATTATTCGGACGATAAGGAAACGTGGTGTGAATACGAACATGCGCCGCCCACACCGACACCCACGCCCACTCCGCACCCGGAGCAGTATTGCATAGACGCTGGATTCCCGGGTTGCCTCGAATACTGTATCGCCGTCCATGGCTCTTGCGGGTACGACCCAGCCGAGCACCGTTGCCTGACCTGCCCTGCGCCCACTCCGACGAATACTCCTACACCCACCCCGACGCCGGTCCCGACACCCGTCAATACGCCGGCAATGAACCCATTTCCTTCACCCACCCCCACCAAGACACCGACTCCTACGGTAGCGCCCGCGCCTCTAGCCAGCGTGTCCATTACACCATCGAGCGTACGGGTAGGAGATGAGTACACTATTGTGTGGTCGTGCTCTAACGCAAGCCAGTGCAAATGGTATTGGGAGCGGCCGGATGGAACTACGACTTCAGTCAAGACTACCAGTCTGTCAGGAGATGCTACTCAAACCGTCGAAAGCATATCACAATCCGGCGCCTGGAAGTTGTACATAATTGCAATTGCCGCAGACGGCCGTTCGCACACTGCGTCCGCCACAATCATCGACATCGTTACGCCACCTACCGCAACGCCAACGCCTACACCGACTCCAACCCCTACACCAACGCCCGCAGCCACACTGGGTCCACCGCCTCAGGCCAGCGTGTCCGTAACGCCTGCCCAAGTCTGGCCGGGCAGTGAATTTACTAGGATATGGTCATGCGTCAACGCGAATCTCTGCAACGAATACTGGGAGCGACCCAACGGAACCAACAGTTCCGTTACGAATGTGGCTATGTCTGGAAACGTAACGCAGACCGTCAGCAATAATCCTCAGTTTGGGACTTGGAAGTGGCATGTCATTGCCGTCGCGACCGATGGTCGCAAGCACACTGCGTCCACACCGATCACCGTGATCGATGCGCCTCTGTTGCCGGAGCCGGCATCGGCGTCACTGAATATTCATGAGAGTGAGGTGTATCCGGACCAGAGCATCACGATGACGGCGGCGTGCTCTGGCGCTGGCGTAACCCATCTGCGAACGGTCAATAGCCAGGGCAATGTCGGCAATCACGTGAAGTCCACCGGGTTCACCCATGTTTACCAGCCTCCCGACGGCGGTTGGGCGGTGGGTTCGTATACCGTCGGATTGCAGTGCGGGAGATTGTCGTCGGGCGAGTTCAGGAAAATGGCGTCAGATTCGGATAGCATTACGGTGAGATTGCGTTGCTGCGCGGTCACGCCGACACCCTGGCCTACGGCGACACCTACGCCTGCTCCAACAGCCACACCCACGCCTACGGCCACGCCCACGCCTACGTCGACACCCAGACCTACGGCCACTCGGCGCCCGACGCCCCGGCCCACTCCCATACCCTTGCCGTCGGTGAGGTTCGACCCTTCTACCTACTCTGTTTTTGAAGGCGATGAAGGGATGGTAACGGTGAGGCTGAGTCGGACCAACGCTTGGAACCTCACCATCCCCGTGTCCGTGGCGCCGGGCGCTGCCGACCCTGCGGAAACTGGGGATTACAGCATCAAGGGTCTGTCCGGCGGAATCGTCAATGTGTTCATCGCCGCGGGAACAACCTCCGGCTCATTCACGGTTGAGACCAACGAGGACGCCGGCGAATATGACGACGAAACCCTCATTCTAAATTTGGGTACGCTGCCCGGAGCCGTAACCAGGGGCGCGCCGGCCTCGGCGACCTTCACCATCACCGACGATGACCGACGGACGGTCAGTTTCAGCCAGTCGGCTTACAAGGTAACCGAAGGGGAGAGCGAGACGGTTGCGGTGGAGCTGGACCAAGCCACCGACCGTAGCCTGACCATCCCGGTCAACGTGGAACCGTCGACCATTGATCCAGCGGAAACGGACGATTACGACATCGTAGGTCTGACTGACGGTGCGGTGAGCCTGGTCATCGCCGCCGGAGGCACATCAGCGTCATTCACCGTCGAGACCAACAATGACGCCGACACCGAGTACGATGACGACATCCTGGGCTTGAGCTTTGGGACGTTGCCGGATGGCGTGGTCCAGGGGGCGCCGGCTGCGGCGAGTTTCACCATTGCCGACGACGACGTTGCGCCGGGGGATTACGACGCCGACAACGACGGCCTGATCGAGGTGTCGAACTTGGCCCAGCTGAACGCCGTCCGCTGGGACCTGGACGGCGACGGGACGGTGGACAGCGCGGCTGACGATACAGATTACGCCTCCGCCTTCCCAGGCGCGTTGGATGGCATGGGTTGTCCATGGGCTGGCTGCATCGGTTACGAACTCACCACCGACCTGGACTTCGACACCAACGGTGATGGCCAGACCGACGCGGTGGGGGATGCCTACTGGAACGATGGCGAAGGTTGGGAACCCATCGGCCCGTACACCGCGACCTTCGATGGCAACGGCCATGTCATCAGCAACCTGTACATCAACCGTAGGGCGACCCACCTGGGGCTGTTCGGTTCAGTGAGCGGTACGGTGAAACGTGTCGGGCTGAAGAATGCTTCAGTTGCGGAAGCCAGCTCCCAAGCGTCTGCAGCAGCAGCAGTGGCCTCAGTTGGCCCGTCGCGGGAAAAATTCCGGATGGCTGAAGGAAGTCGTGGTCGTGGCGAGCAGGACGGCGGTTTTGCGGTGGCCAGTAGCGGCTCCGACGCGGAAGGCGTAGGAGCGTTGGTTGGGCTGAACTCTGGAACGATAACGGCCAGCTTCGCCACCGGCAGCGTGTCAGCCAACAGTGGCCGGGCCAGCGCTGGCGGGTTGGTGGGCAGGAACACTGGCATGGTCTCGGTCAGCTACTCAACTGCCGACGTAGAATCCAACTACGACGCCGGCGGACTGGTCGGTTACAACGAAGGCGGGACAGTACAGGGTGGATACGCTATCGGAAACGCGGAGGGCCAGTATGCAGGCGGGTTGATCGGCTTCAACTCCGGCGCCGTGGCAGACAGCTACGCCATCGGCGGGTCCACAGGGCAAAACGCCGGTGGCCTCATCGGGAGCGGAGGCGGCACCGTTACGGCCTGCTATTGGGACACCGAAACCAGTGGGCTGAGTGCAGGCAGCAGGGGTGAAGGCAAGACCACATCGGAGTTGGAGACTCCCACCAGCGCCGACGGCATCTACGCCGATTGGGACACGTTTGAATGGGATTTTGGCTCTACCATGCAATACCCGGCGCTGAAGGCTGATTGGAACGATGACGGTGTGGCCACCTGGCAAGAATTCGGAGATCAGCGGCCCAACCAGGCTCCCAGGGCGCTCAACCCGATCCCAGACCAGGAAGCATTGATGAACTCCTCTCTGAAGATAGACCTGAAGGTTGCCGGAGTCGAGGTGTTCATGGACCCAGAGGGCGGCCCGCTGACCTATGCTGCGTTTTCGGGAGATGCCAACGTGGCTACCACGTCGGTGTCTGGCGCGACGCTTACAATGACGGCAGGGGCGTGGGGCGCCGCAGAAATTTCGGTCACGGCTACGGACCGGGAGGGTTTGACTACGACAGACAGGTTCACCTTCGCAGTCGGAACCGACTACGACGCGGACAACGATGGGCTGATCGAGGTGTCTAACTTGGCGCAATTGAACGCCATGCGCTGGGATCTGGACGGCGATGGCGCGGTGGACAGCGCCGGCAACGATTCTGGTTACGCCACCGCCTACCCCAGTCGGCTCAGCGGCATGGGTTGCCCCAGATCAGGCTGCGTCGGCTACGAGTTGACTGCCGACTTGGACTTTGACACCAACGGCGACGGCCAGACCGACGCGGCGGGGGATGCCTACTGGAACGATGGCGAGGGTTGGGATCCCATCAGCCCATACAGCGGGACCTTCGACGGAGCCGGCCATACCATCAGCAATCTGTACATTGACCGCAGAGCGACCCACCTGGGGTTGTTCGGTTCGTTGAGCGGGACGGTGAAACGAGTCGGGCTGAAGGAGGCGTCAGTGTCGGAGGCCACCTCCGAAGTGTCGGCGGCCGCAGCAGGAGCCGTGGCAAGCTCGGCGCGGGAACAGCCCCGGCGGAGTGAATTCCAGGGTGGTGGCGGCGCCGTCGGTCAGGCGGAAGTCGTTGGGGCTGCCAGCGCAGACGCCAACGCGGAAGGCGTAGGCACGTTGGCGGGACTGAACTCCGGAACGGTAACGGCCAGCTATGCCACTGGGAGAGTCGACGCCAGCAGCGACAACGTCAGAGTCGGAGGGTTGGTGGGAGATAACCCTGGGTCTGTGGCCCGGAGCTACGCCAACGCCCAAGTTGAGGGCGGAACCGGGAATACCTCAGCGGGCGGGTTAGTGGGCATTAACAGCGGCGCCATCGAAGACAGTTATGCCACGGGGGCTGTGGTATCTACCTTTGATGGCGGAGGCTTGGTTGGGTACAACAGCAGCGGCGCCGTGACCGACAGCTATGCCTTGGGGAGCGCCAGCGGGCGGTACGCTGGAGGCTTGATCGGATCCAACCAAGGAAAGTTTGCAGTCAGTTACTGGAATACGGAGACCAGCGGGTTGACGTCCAGCGCGGGCGGAGTCGGCAAGACCACATCGGAGTTGGAGACTCCCACCAGCGCCGACGGCATCTACGCCGACTGGGAAACCTCAGAATGGGACTTCGGTTCTACCATGCAATACCCGGCATTGAAGGCTGACTGGAACGGCGACGGTGTGGCCACCTGGCAAGAATTCGGCGACCAGCGGCCCAACCAGCCTCCCAGGATGTTCAACCCCATCCCAGACCAAGCAGCGGTGATCAACTTCTCTCTGACTATAGACCTGGAGGTTGCCGGAGCCGAGGTGTTCATGGACCCGGAAGGCGGCCCGCTGACCTATGCTGCGTTTTCGGGAGATGCCAACGTGGCTACCACATCGGTGTCCGGCGCTACCCTCACAGCGATGGCCGTAGCGTTGGGCGCCGTGGAGATTTCGGTTACGGCTACTGACCAGAAAGGTTTGACTACGACGGACAGTTTCACCTTAACCGCCAAAGCGGATTACGACGCGGACAACGATGGGCTGATCGAGGTGTCCAACTTGGCGCAATTGAACGCCATGCGCTGGGATCTGGACGGCGATGGCGCGGTGGACAGCGCGGCTGACGATGCGACCTACGCCGCCGCATATCCCAGTCGGCTCAGCGGCATGGGTTGCCCCAGGACGGGCTGCGTGGGGTATGAGCTGACCGCCAACCTGGACTTCGACACCAACGGCGACGGCCAGACCGACGCGGCGGGGGATGCCTATTGGAACGATGGCGAGGGTTGGGAACCCGTCGGCCCTTACACCGCCACCTTCGACGGCAACGGCCACATCATCAGCAACCTGTACATCGACCGCAGAGCGACCCACCTGGGGTTGTTCGGTTCGGTTAGCGGGACGGTGAAGCGGATTGGGCTCAGCGATGCTTCAGTATCGGAAGCCAGCGCCGAAGGGTCTGCCTCCGCAGCAGGAGCCGTGGCAAGCTCGGCACGGGAAGAGCCTCGGCGGGACGAAAACGGGATTGGTCGCGGCGCACAGGCCAGCGGCTTTGCGGCTGCCAGCGCCGACGCCAACGCGGAGGGTGTAGGAGCGTTGGTGGGGCTGAACTCTGGCACGGTAACCGCCAGCTTTGCCACCGGGAGGGTCGAAGCCAGCAGCAACAACGTCAAAGTCGGAGGTTTGGTGGGATACAACCCTGGGTCTGTGGTCGGGAGCTACGCCAATGCCAAAGTTGAGGGTGGAACCGGGAATACCGCAGCAGGCGGGTTAGTGGGCAATAACAGCGGGGCGATCAAAAACAGTTACGCCACGGGGGATGTGGTATCCATTTTTGATGGCGGAGGTTTGGTTGGATACAACAACGGCGGCGCTGTGACGGACAGCTATGCCTTGGGGAGCGCCAGTGGGCGGTACGCTGGAGGCTTGATTGGATTCAACCAAGGAACGGTTGCAGTCAGTTACTGGGACACGGATACCAGCGGGATGACGTCCAGCGCGGGAGGTGCAAGCAAGACCACCACGGAGTTGGAGACGCCCACCGGGGCCACGGGCATCTACGCCTCATGGGTGGCCAGTCAGTGGGATTTTGGAACCTCCGCGCAATACCCGGCGCTGAAGGCTGATTGGAACGATGACGGTGTGGCCACCTGGCAGGAATTCGGAGATCAGCGGCCCAACCAGCCTCCCAGGTCGCTCAACCCGATCCCAGACCGGGAAGTGATGATGGACTCCTCTCTGACGATAGACCTAGAGGCCGCTGGAGCCGAGGCGTTCATGGATCCGGAAGGCGGCCCGCTGACCTATGCTGCGACTTCTGGAGATGACAACGTGGCTACCGCGTCGGTGTCTGGCGCTACCCTCACAGCGATGGCCGTAGCGTTGGGCGCCGTGGAGATTTCGGTTACGGCCACTGACCAGGAAGGTTTGACTACGACCGACAATTTCACCTTCACAGTGGGAGCCGACTACGACGCGGACAACGATGGGTTGATTGAAGTGTCGAACTTGTCCCAGCTGCACGCAATCCGCTGGGACCTGGATGGCGATGGCGCGGTGGACAGCGCCGGCAACGATTCTGGTTACGCCGCCGCCTACCCCAGTCGGCTCAGCGGCATGGGTTGCCCCAGATCAGGCTGCGTGGGCTACGAGCTAACCGCCGACCTGGACTTCGATACCAGCGGCGACGGGAGGGCCGACTCGCGGTGGAATGCCTACTGGAACGATGGTGAGGGTTGGGAACCCATCGGCCCTTACACCGCGACCTTCGACGGAGCCGGCCATACGATCAGCAACCTGTACATCCTGCGAGAGCAGGCATACCTGGGCTTCTTTGGCGAGGTGAGTGGGACAGTGAAGCGGGTGGGCTTGGAGGACGCCCTTGTACAGGAAGGAACACCAGACTCCACCACCACTGGAAGCACTGCTACCGGCGTTGGCCTGCTGGCGGGGTTCAACACCGGGACGATTACTGAAAGCTACGCCAAGGGGAGCGTGTCTGCCGGCAGTGTGTATGCCGATGCTGGAGGGCTGGTAGGGGTGAATTGGGGTACGGTATCGGTCAGCTACTCTATGGCAAGGGTGACCTCCAATTATGCAGGCGCGGGCCTGGTAGGCTTCAACCAAGGGGGAACCATAA
This sequence comes from Dehalococcoidia bacterium, assembly GCA_965221295.1. Lineage (GTDB taxonomy): Bacteria > Chloroflexota > Dehalococcoidia > Lucifugimonadales > UBA3495 > Bin87. The sequence goes on from OZ244879.1 coordinate 1,603,030, forward strand.
CATCCAGCTATGCCACGGGAAACGTGACCTCGGGACAGTATGCTGGCGGCCTGGTGGGGGACAACAGTACAAGAGGCGCCACCGCATTCCCCGATAGCGCCATCACTGCTGGCTACGCGACGGGCAGTGTAACGGGTACGGGCTCGAATCATGGTGGCCTGGTGGGGTTCGGACGAAATTGGTTAGCGACCGACAGCTATTGGGACACAGAAACCAGCGGGATGTCTTCCAGCGCGGGCGGAGTCGGCAAGACCACCACGGAGTTGCAGACGCCCACTGACGCCACGGGCATCTACGCCGATTGGGATGCAGGAGTGTGGGACTTTGGCACGTCCAGCCAGTACCCGGCTCTGAAGGCGGACTGGAACGGCGACGGGGTGGCCACGGTTTGGGAGTTTGGCAACCAGAGGTCTACGCCCAGTGCGCCAGCGCCATCGAACATCTTGGCGGTGGCGGCCAGCGACGTGGAGATAATTCTGACGTGGGACGCGACGCCTAATGTGGATGGGTATCAGTTGCGGTGGCAGGGGCTTGGCGCGACTTCGTGGAGGGTGGAGGATGTCCATACGACCGAAACCAGCCAGTCGGTCACCGGCCTGTGGGCCAGCAAGCAGTACGACTTCCAGGTACGCGCCAGAGGCAATGGGCAGTTCTACGCCACCGGATGGGGGGATTGGAGCGCCAGCGTGTCGGCGACCACCGAAAACCGCAGCGTGTCCTTCGGAGACGCGAGCTACTCGGTTGACGAAGGGGAGACGGAAACAGTAACCGTTCTGCTGAGCAGCGCGGCTCCCCAGGAGTTGGTGATCTCGATAACCGTAACCGCGCCCGCAACCGGCGGGGCTGAGGAAAGCGACTACGACATCGACGGTGCGAGCAGTGGCGTTCTGAACCTGACATTTGCCAAAGGCATCACCAGCCAGACCTTCGACGTGGTTACCGCCCAGGACGACGACCGGGACGACGAAACCCTGAACCTGGGCTTCGGCAATTCGCTCACGGGGGTGGCTCTGGGAACCCAAGCCACTGCGCCCTTCACCATCACGGATGATGACCGGCGTACCATCGGCTTCGGCCAAACGGCTTACACGGTTACAGAGGGGGAGAGCGTCACGGTGACAGTAAAGCTGGACCAGGCCGCCAACAGCGACCTGACCATCCCAGTCTCATTGACCGCCAGCGCCGCCAATCCCCCGGAGGCAGACGACTACACCGTGACTGGATTAACCAATGGCGCGGTGACCATCGCGGCGGGGAGTTCCACAGCTACTCTGACCTTCGCCACTAATGAGGATGATGGCTACAACGATGAAGCTCTAACCCTGGGATTTGGAACGCCATTGCCTGACGGAGTGTCCTTGGAGACCACGGCAACCTCGGCTACCCTCACCATCACCGACTCTAACACCCCTCCGCCGGGCTATGGCAACTACGACAAGGACGACGACGGGTTGATCGAGGTGGCGAACCTGGCGCAGCTCAACGCCATTCGCTGGGACTTGGACGGCGATGGGACCGTGGATAGCTCAACCAATAGCGGCGGTTACTTCTCCGCCTTCCCCGATGCCATTCCTGGGATGGGCTGCCCAGCTTCAGGCTGCATAGGGTACGAGTTGACCGCCGACCTGAACTTCGACACCAACGGCGACGGCAACACCAACGCGGCCGGAGACGACTACTGGGACGGCGGATCGGGGTGGGATCCCATCGGCCCCTATACCGCCACTTTCGACGGCGACGGCCACGTCATCAGCAACCTGTACGTTCTGCGGGAGCAGGAATACCTGGGCTTCTTTAGCGAGGTGAGCGGGACTGTGATGCGGGTGGGGCTGGAGGACGCCCAGGTATCGGAGGGGACACCCGGCTCATCGTCAACGGGCATCGACGTTGCCGGAGTCGGGCTGCTGGTGGGCCAAAACACGGGTACGGTAACGGAAAGTTACTCCACGGGAAGCGTATCGGCCAAGGATACCTACGCCAGCGCTGGGGGATTGGTTGGGGTGAACAAGGGCGCTGTCTCCGTCAGCTATTCCACTGCGGTTGTCGCATCCAGATTCGACGCAGCCGGCCTGGTGGGCTACAACCGGGAGGGAACCATTGATTCCAGCTACGCCACGGGAGACGCCACGGGACGGCACGTTGGGGGCCTGGTGGGCTACGATAATGGCGGTACTGTGAGCGCCAGCTACGCCACGGGAGCGGCATCAAGATCAAGCACAGTGACAGGTACGGCCGACATCGGCGGCCTGTTTGGGGTCGGCTTCGGAACGGTTACCGACAGCTATTGGGACGAAGATGCCAGCGGGCTGACTGTAAGCGACGGCGGCGCTGGCAAGACTACCTCAGAGTTGCAGACGACAACTGATGCCACGGGGATATACTCCGCTTGGAGCGGGAACATCTGGGACTTTGGCACTGCCAGCCAGTACCCGGCATTGAAGGCAGACTGGAACCGCGATGGCGCGTCCACAGCCTGGGAGTTCGGCAGCCAACGCCCCTAGCCAATGGCGCCGACGCCCACGGACCTGACGCGACGGAGGCCAGCGATGAAGGAGTGTACGTCAAAGGAAGCGGTGAGTCTGCTCGTCGAGGATCCCCCTTTGGGGCGAGAGGTTCGGCGAGGCCACCCACTGGAGGCTGCCGCCTGAACGTCAACACCAAGGATGACGCCAATTACACCACTAGACGGAACGTAATCCCAATCCGTGATTTTTGGCTCAATCTCAACCCATGAATGACACCTAGAACAGGTGGAAGCCCGCACGGACGGCTGGGTGACGGTGTAGCGGACGCCCGTGCGCCTGATTCACCACCCCGTCCACAGTTCAAATTCGGTACTGACTATCGTCAAGTCCGGATGCCGTTCAGGAGCCAAAAAGCTTGGCAGCTTGGCCCGTCAGAATCCTATTGGGGCCCTCGCAACCCGCTCTCACACACCGTTGGCTGCATTGGGTCATGCTTCTCCCCTGACCCATGCGGCCGTGCCGGACTGCTGGGCTACGTCAATCCTCTTCCAGCCCCGCCACCCAAGAATAACGCATTTTTTGGTGTTGATTGACTGACCGATAACTTGGCGCAAGAGGTCGTGCGGGGCATGAGGGAAGCCGCGTCGAGGGGCTTCTACTTGGCATCCCGTTCGCCCTTCGGTTACAAGCGGGTCAAGGTCAACGACGGAGCCAAGGAACGTCCCACCTTGGACGTGGACTTGGACGCCGCTCCCATCGTGGTTCAGATATTCGAGTCCTCCCTGCGGGGCAACGGCCTGAAGGAAATCTGCAAGGGCCTGAACGACCGGGGCATCACCAATAGGGGACGGCGCTGGCAGAAGAACACCCTGCACAACCTGTTGACCAACGAAGCCTACACCGGAACCGCAGTCTGGGGCCGGAAGGCCAAGGGAGACAAGCCGGCCGACCCGGTACGGGTGGAGAACGCCTGGCCGGCCTTGGTGTCGCGGGAGTTGTTCGACGCCGTGCAGATGGGACTTCACGGACGCGCCCCCAAGTTCGAGCGGCCGGCGAGGGTTGGCAGTCGCTACCTGCTCAGCGGATTGCTGCGCTGCGGCGTGTGCGGGAAGCCCTACGGCGGTCAGAGCGCCAAGGGCGGGCAGTTCGCCTACTACGCTTGCAGCGCATTGCTGCGGGAGGGCGCCGGAGCCTGTCAGAATGGCAAGTACCTGAACGCGGCCATGGTCGAGGACCTGGTGGTGGAGAAGATTAGGGAGCGGATTCTCACCGAGCAGACCATCATTGAGCTGGTGCAGTTGGTGGCCGAGGAGATCGACGCCCTGGCCGGTGAGATCAACGACCGCCTGAAGGTCATTGACAACGAGCTGGTGGACGTGGACAGCCGGCTGGAGAATCTCTACCAGGCCCTGGAAACGAAACTCTTGCCCATGGACATCCTGTCGCCGCGCATTCTGGCGTTGAAGTCCCGGCAGGACCAGTTGACGGCGGCGCGGGACGAAGCGGCAGGCCAGTTGGAGCGGCGAAGGGTGGAGCTGCCCACCACGAGGGAAATCAAGGGATACGTGGCAGACTTCCGCAGTTTCTTGCAGGAGGGAACCTTCCCGGAACGGAGGGCGTTGATACGCAACTTCGTGCAGGGTATCGAGATCGCGAACGGGGAGGCGACTCTGACGTACACCATCCCCATGCCCAAGGACGGAGTGACCAAGGAATCGGCATCGGTTCTAGATTTTGTCCAGTCCGGCCCACCACCGTGTATTGTACTGCGAAAACCGCCATTCAAGGCCACTTCCGCCATGTCCGCGCCCCTGATTGGGCTATCTTTGGGGGTGGGGATTGTGTAGATGATGGTGGCTTTGCCGGCGACCACTGTTACCTCCTTCACGAAGGAACGGATGAAGGCGCGGGTCTCGGTGATCTCGCTGGTTCGCAGAAACTCCCCCATCTCGGTGGCGAAGGCGGCGATCACGTCGGCGCTGTCCAGCAACTGCCTCCGCTCCGCCAATACCGCCCGCGCTTCCTCAGCGGCCGCTTCCAGATGCTCCCGCCGGTGGCGGTGTTCTAGGATGCGCTCTGATGCGTCGGCCATGTCCAGTTCGGTGTTCTCCACGAAATACCAGATGCGGTCCATCTTCCGCCGAACTTCGGCCAGTTCCGCTTCCACCGTCTCCAGCCGGTCCCGCTGACTCCTGGCCACTCCGTCCATCTCCTCGTCCAACATCTTGACCAAATCCCGGATGTTGGACTCGGTGAGGATGTGTTCCCGGAGGGTTGAGATGATGAGCTGTTCGAAGTCTTTGGCATTCAGCCGGGGACAGTTGCAGGCGTCCTTGCCCAGCTTGAGCATGGACTGGCAGACGTAGTAGGTGTACTTGCCGCTCTTGGCTTCGGCGGCGGTGAGGGCCTTGCCGCAGGTCTCGCACTTGGCCAACCCGCTCAGCAGGTACGGGCTGGCGGCCCGACGGGGGTGGGTTACCTTGGGGGCGCGAGACTCCAGAAGGTGGCGGACCCGGGCGAACTCTCCCTGCGTCACTATTGCAGGAAAGGCGTTCTCCACCCGCACCGGCGGGGCGTTGTCCTTCGCGTTTTCGCCCCAGACCAGTGTTCCGGTGTAGGCTTCGTTGCCCAACACCTTGTGAACGGTGGTCTTGCGCCACTGCTTACCCATGGGCGAGGGGATGCCCTCGCTGTTGAGGGTCTTCAGGATGTCCAGTGAAGTCTTGCCCTGAAGGGTAAGATCGAAGATGCGGCGGACTACGGCGTCGTGCGGGGGATTCAGGGCCAAGCGGGGTCGCTTCTTGGCGCCGTCCTGGACGTAAACCCGTTGGTAGCCGTATGGGGCATTGGTGGTCATCCAGAAGCCACGGGAGGCAGCTTCCCTCATGCCCCTAACGACCTCTTGCGCCAAGTTATCGGTCAGTCAATCAACACCAAAAATTGCGTTATTCCTGGGTGGCAGGTTTGGACGCGGATTGACGTAGCCCAGCAATTTGGTACGGCCAGCGCGGTTGACGGGGAAGTCCGTTCCATTGTGCCGACAGGGTGCGGGAGTAAGTGCCAAGAGCCCGATCCGGAATCTGACGGGCTGGCCTCCTGCCACTGGGCTACCAGTTGCGCCGCCAGTCCGAAGGCGCGGGATTCGTCGGGCTGCGGCTCCAGCGTGACTACCCCGGCTTCGGGCAGTCCGTGGCCCCGACGGGGTCGACGCCACTCTGCCTCTAGTTCTTGGCCGCCGAGAATGCCAGCGCCGCCGCTCTGCGAGTAGCCGAGTCCCTCCAACTCGGCCACCCGCCGTCGCAGGGCCTCCAGTTCCTCCGCTTGGGCTGCCACCGTCTCCCGCAACTTCCGGTTCTCCCGCTCCAAATCCGCCGCCCTGTCCGCCATTGATTCCTCGGCATCATCCGCTCCAGCTCCGGGAACCACGTCGGGTTCGTCTTGGCTGGCTTCCAGGGTGTCTCGGTACTCCTGCAACGCTTGGCGCACCCGGCGGGGCGCCTGCCGGGATTGCTGGCACCGGGCCACCGTGCGGTAGTTCACCCCCAGGACTTCGGCCGCTGGCACCCTGCCCCGGCGGTCCATCAGGTCGTCCAGCAGGTCCAATAGAGCATCGTCCGATAGGGGTGAATCCGGCCCACTTCCGGCGTCGTGGTGCTGTTCAGGGGTGATTGCTTCGGGGTCAGCCAAGGCGCCTCTAGGGGTCGAGAGTACAATCCTGACAGTGCAATCTGTGCAATGTGGTGATTATAGGCCCGCAGTAAAAATCCCGCTCGCCATCGCCCGCCCAGCCTACGACATTGCCCCGTTTCAAGTAGGGATTACCCCTGGATTGCATTATGCAATCTCTTCCATTTTCCCTTTCAGCCCGCCTACGGCGGAAAACCCCTCGCGAGGGATTGAGATCTGACGTACCGGCCTCACCGGAAGGGATTAGCCGGGCCCGACTCCGTGGCTCCCGCGTGTTCCACGAGAGCGCCTCTTAGGCGAGGAATTCCAATAGGCCGGCCCTTGAGCTATCCAGTAATCGCGGGCATCCTGATTAAAATATTCGCGTCAGTTACGGTTCAGTCACTTGAGCGGCCGGTTCCTTTAGGGCCGGCGGCCTGGCCCTGACCAGCGATTCAATCAAGGAGGTGTCGGTCGATGTAACCCAAAGTCGTTTGCCGAATTTTCAAGGGCAAGTCCCTTCCCGAGGTCAAGGTGATCTCCATCACGGCGCCCTGCCCCATGGAGCCCGCCATGCCCGGCATGGGAACTTCCTCTTTGGGCGTGGACCCTCTCGGTGGCATTGGCGCCCTTACCGTAACGGAGCAACAAACGGGCTGGCGGCCCCAATGATACAGGGACCGCCAGCCTGTTGACGGGTTGCTACGCCGCGCAGTTGTGAAGTCCTAGTTGCCGGTGACGAAGCTCCTCCAGCGGCGGCCGGTGCCAGCCCAGCCGTCGTCGTTGAACGCGGTTACGTCCACACAATAGCGGCGGTTCGGTTCCATGATGTAGCCCTCGCCCACCGGCAATGCCAGCCTCCAGAGGCCGTTGACCTCGGTCAGCACGGCTCCGCCGATTTCGTCGCCTGGCTTGAAGCTGCCTTCTCCCACTTCCCAACTCTCGCAGGCGTCCCCAGTTATCGCAACCCGGTAGCCCACGCCCTTCACCCAGTCGTAGGAGTTGGTATCGAACCACAGCGCCACCGACCCGTCGGAGATGATGGCCTCAGCCTTCTTGATGGGCTTGGACCTCGGGACCTCTCCGCCCGGCATTTGAATATCGCGATAGCGGCGGGCGTCGCTTTTCTTGCCTGCGGTGTTCACGAAGTTCACGTCGACGCAGACCCGCCCGTTGGGCCGGAACGCCCAGAGGTCGGCACGGTCCAGAACCAGCGTGTACACGCCGTTATCCTCGGAGAGGGTGGCCCGGCCGTTGGTTTCTCCCACCATGACGCGGCCGCCGGCGACCCATTCGTGGCAGGCCTCGCCCTTCTGGGCGATCCGGTAACCAATACCGTCCACGCGAATATTCACGTCGCCGTCCGCCTTGCGGAACCGCAGCGACAAGCCCTCGCGCCAGATGTTGTGGGCCGCGTTACCATCCACGAAGGCCGGCTCGTGCTGGAAAAAGTCCGAGGGACGCTGGCTGCCTATTTCCCAAGTGGTCTTGTAGCCGTCCTCGTCAGTATCTGCCCGCAGGACGGAATACTGCGTCTCGTCTCCCAAATCCCACAGGTCGAGGTCCCAATCTGCGAAGAAGCTTGGTTCCGACGGGCGCGGCGTTCTCATCTCCTCATCCTTCAGATGCGTGCCCCCGTACTTCTCGTCGTAGTCGTGTCCCACGTAGTAGCTGTCGGTTACCGTGCCGCCCTGTTGACCTGTCAGCGGGCCATGGTAAGTGTTGTCCCGCTTGGTCTGGCCCAATGAGAAGCTCTTGTCCACTTCGCCGAAGTTGCGGCCAATGAGCGCGCCTTTCTTCCAGCCCTTGCGGTCGACGATCACCAACCCGTCGGCCCAACTGTCCCGCACGATGCCGCCCGGATGGTTGAATCCCACCAGACCTCCGCCACCCTTCTTGCTGTTGATGTCGTCGCAGTTCGACCAGGAGCGTTCCACGATGCCCTCGTTGCCACCCACCAAGCCGCCGGACACGTTGCGCCCGCTGATGCTGCAGATGTCTCCCCAGATGTAGGAGAGACCTGATTCCCTCACAATGCCACGGTTGAAACCAACCAACGCGCCCGCGCTGTTCTGACGGTTATCATCGTTGTTGCCGCCGTAGGACTCCACGTCCGCGCTGTAGATGTGCACGCCCTCAATGACGGAACGATGCGTCGTCTCACCAAAGAGACCTGTGTTCTTGCCACTGGAGCTCAGCGCATTGAGATGCGAAACGGTGTACCCGTTGCCCCTAAAGGTCGCGTCCCACTTGCCGGACTCCAGATTGCCGATTGGGTCCCACAGCTCCTGGTTCAGGTTAACATCGCCCATCAGCTCGTAGCCGTGGCAAGGTACGCCCACGCAGGACATGGTGGAGGAAGTTCCGCCGGTGAAGGCGTCCCAGTAGTCGTCCGCGTTGGAGGACGGAGTTCCGTCTCCGTTCAAGTCCCAGCGGATGGCGTTCAGTTTGGCCTTGATTTCGTCATTGTTTGCACCGTTGATTTCGATCAGCCCGTCGTTGTCCCAGTCCAGGTCAATGGCGGGAATGGTGGCTGTGCGCGTCTGGTCGCCGAACTCGGCAACCGTGGCCACGTTGTCGCCGTTGGTGTCGTACTTCAGCGCCGGGTACTGGCTGTGGTCGCCGAAGTCCCAGATCGAAGAGCCCCAGCGGGCGAAGATATTGCGTGTCGTCTTGGGCGCCTGCAGGCGGTCCTGAGTCTCCCTGCCGCCCACGGCGCTGGTGTCCCAGCCCGAGGTCTCGCGGTCCCAATAGCTGTGGCTGACCCATGCGAAGTCGGTTTCCGCGTCGCCCACCAGTCCGCCGGCCAAGTCGGGTTCCATCGCCTGTATGGGCCCAGCGGCGAAGCTGTGCACGATCCACGGCTGGCTGTTGTCGCTGGCGCTCAGCGTTCCTGCCAACCCGCCGGCGGTGGTATCGTCTCCCGAGACGGTTACCGCCACCAGCGAGTAGCTGTCCCGGATGGCGCCCTTCCTGCTGGCGTGGCCGCTGGCCTTGCCCACCAGACCACCCACGGAGGCGTCGTCGCCGTGGCCGGTCACCGTGCCGGTGGCGTAGCCGCGGATGATGCCGGATTTGACCATGCGTCCCGCGAAGGCCCCCGCGTCGCCGCCGGACGTGATGTCCACGTTGCTGAGGCCCAGGTTGCGGACCTCGGCTTCGTTGGTCAGTTCCCCGAAGAGGCCGGCGGCATCGCTGCCCGCCCGATTGACGTGCAGGTTCTTGATGGCATGGCCGTTGCCCTCCAGGATGCCGGAGTAGCCGTCGATGGGATCCCAGCCTGCGCCGCCGTTCCAGTAGGCGTCGCCGGAGTCGGCCCGGCCGTTGTCGTTGGTGTCGAGGTTCAGGTCGGCCGTCAGCTCGTAGCCGACGCAGCCGCTGGCCGGGCAACTCAAGGGCCCGTCGGCGTTGGGGAACGCAGCGGCATAGCTTACCGCGTCGGCGTCTGCCACGCCGCCATCGCCGTCGGGGTCCAGCCTGATGGCGTTGAGCTGGGCCAGGTTTGCAACCTCGATTAGGCCGTCTTGGTCAGAATCGTAGTCGATGACCTGCCCGCCGAATTCGCCGGCGATGGCGATGCCGTCGCCATTGAAATCCGACCTTAGAGCTGGGTAATGCACCTGAGTGGCAAAGTCCCACTGTCCAGGTTCCCAACTGGAGTAGATCCCCGTATTGCTGGTTGGGCCTCGCAACTCGGCGGTTGTCTTGCCCACGCCCCCGGCGCTGTCGGATTGCCCGCTGGTCTCCGTATCCCAGTAACTGGCGGTTACCACAGTTCCTGAGTCGCTGCTGCCCAGGAGTCCGCCCACGCGGCCAGCGCCCGTGATCCGCCCGGTGGAATAACTGGCGGTTATCGTACTTTTGAAGCCAACGCCGGACAGTCCGCCAACTTTGTCATCTCCCGTGACTGGCCCGGTGGCGTAGCTGTCTCTTATCGTACCGTGGGAGCCTTCACCCACCAATCCGCCCACGTTGTCATCTCCAGCGACCGACACGACGGCGTAGCTTGCAGCTATTGTTCCGTGGGAACCCTCGCCCACCAAACCACCCACATGGTCATTGCCTCTGACGGATCCTGTGGTGTAGGTCGCGCTCACCGTGCCCCGGTGGAATCCCGCCAGCCCGCCCACGCGGTCGCCCCCACCGGAAGCATCAACCTGGATGTTCTCCAACCCCAGGTTCCTGATGTGGCTGGCGCTCTCGGCAGCGCCGAAGAGTCCTAGGTAGTTCGAACCGGATCCATTGATGAACAGGTTGCTTATCGTGTGGCCGTTGCCCTCGAATACGGCATCGAACTCCGTGTCCGCATTGCTTGTGAAATATCCAATCGGCATCCAACCGTTGCCGCCGTTCCAGTGTTCGTCGCCAGCGTCGGCCAGGCCGTTATTGTTGGTGTCGAAGTCCAGGTCGGCGTCAAGCTCATAGCCGGTGCAACCGCTGGCCGGACAGCCCATGTTGCTGGCGGGGTTTGGGAAAACCGCCCAGTAGCTGGCGTTATCGTCAGAGTCATCGGCCACGCCGTTCCCGTTCAGGTCCCAGCGTATGGCGTTCAGTTCGGAAAGATTGCCAATCTCGATCAGCCCGTCGTTGTCCGCATCGTAGTCTGTCCGCTGCTTGCCGAATTCCTGCCAGGTGGACGTCCCGTTGCCGTCGAAGTCCGTCTTCAACGCTGGGTACTGCGCTTCCGTACCGAAGTCCCACTGCCCCGCGCTCCAAGTCGAATAGATGCCTGTATTCCAGGTGGGAGCCTGCAACTCGGCGGTTGACTTGCCCACGCCCCCCGCGCTGGCTGACTGTCCGCTGCTCTCGGTGTCCCAGTAACTGGAAGCAACTGTGCTCCCCGAGTCGCTCCTGCCCAGCAGTCCGCCGACGTCACTGGCGCCGGAGACTGGGCCGGTGGCGAAACTGGCGCTTATCGCGCTGTTGAAGTTGTCGCCGGCCAGCCCTCCCACGTTGTCGACGCCTGCCACGGGGCCGGTGGCGTAGCTGGCGCTTATCGTCCCACGGGAGTTGTCGCCTGTCAGCCCCCCTACGTTGTCACCGCCAAAGACCGACATGGTGGAATAGCTGACACTGATCGTTCCATGGGAGTTGTCTCCAACCAGCCCGCCGACATCGTTGTTGCCTCTGACCGAGCCGGTGACGTAACTGGCGCTTATCGTTCCCCTATTGCGTCCCACCAAACCACCTACATGGTCATCGTCGCTTGAGCCGTTGATACTGACGTTCAGCAGCCCCAGTTTCCTTAGGTTGCTCCCGCTCCCAGTGGCTCCGAACAATCCGAGATAATCCGAAGCTGACCCCTTGATGAACAGGTTCCCTATTGTGTGCCCATTGCCCTCAAACACGGCCTTAAACTCCGCGTTGGAAGCTCCGATCGGAGCCCAGCCGCTTCCACCGTTCCAGTAGGCATCACCGGCGTCCGTCTCGCCGTTGCTGTTGGTGTCGAAACCCAGGTCGGCATCAAGTTCATAGCCGACGCAGCCACTATCCGGACAGCCCATGTCTTGGAGGCGGTGAACGAAGGCTTGCGAATAGTTGCCGCTGTCTGTCGAGTCATCTGGTGATCCGTCTCCATTCAGGTCCCAGCGCACGGCGTTCAGTTGGGCAAGATTGCCTATTTCGATCAGTCCGTCGTCGTCCTTATCATAATCGATCAGGATGGCCACGCTTACTTCGGAGGATGCCCCGTCACCGTCATTGCTGAATGCCCGCACCTGAATGGTGTACGTCTGTCCAATGGTCAAACCTGCCACGCTGAGGGTCGTGGTCGTCGCGATGCTGCCAGCGATGATCACCCAATCGTCGTAGTCGCCGCTTCCCTCCTTCTGCCGGTACTGCCAGCCCTTGATGTCCGTATCCTGTGGGTCAGTCCAGACTAGGTTCACCCCGTCGCCAACTGCATTGAGCGTGGCGGTCAAGGCGGATGGAGCTGCCGGCGGAGATCCGCAGGACCGTAGACTGTTCGGATTTCTCTGTTGAATGTTGTTGTACCAGGTGGCTAGGGTCGTGTCGCTGGAAGGTATGCAGATGCTGTTGCCGTACATCGAAATCAAAAATACATTGGACATCCCTGTAAACGAAGATGGGATGGGGCCATAGAAGTCATTGTTCTCCAGCAGCAATACGACCACATTTGTCATTCCGCCGAGTTCAGACGGCAACACTCCCGAGAGATTATTGCCGGCAACAGCCAACGATTCCATTTGCGACATTTCGCCCAACTCCCTAGGAATCGATCCGGTCAAGCTGTTGCCGCTTAGTTGCAAGATTGTGAGGTTGGTGAGATTCCCCAATTCTGACGGTATCGACCCGCTCAGGTTATTGTTATGCAGCTCCATTTCTTCCAGGTCGAATAGACTGCCCAATTCCGACGGAATCGAACCGCTCAAGGCATTTTCTCGGAGATACAGCCTCTCCAGCTTCGACAGGTCTCCCAATTCTGATGGGATAGGCCCGCTGAAATTGTTGTTGCCGAGGCTTAGATCAGTAAGCTTGGAGAGGTCGCCCAATTCGGCGGGGATCGACCCGTTCAGGTATCCGTTGTCGTTCAGGTACAGATGCGTCAGTTCAGTTAAGTTGCCCAACTCCGATGGGAGGCTCCCGTTCAAATTGTTGTTGCCTAGTTGCAGTCTCGTAACCCGGCCATCGGCAACCGTTACCCCGTACCAGGACGAACTGGGGTCCGTGGTGAAGTCCCACCCTGAGTTGTTGGTCCAGTTGTTGCCGTTGGTGGAGTTGTACAGGGCCTGCAGGGCTGCCTTGTCGGTGGCGAGGTTGCCGACGTTGCCCTGCGCGGTGGCGTTACCAGAGAGTATCGCCCCAGCGGCGATGATCAGCATTGCGGCGATGGCGGCCCAGATGGACATGCGGCGGCTAACCATGGACATGGCGTTGGCTCCAAAACGGTATCGAGATAGTGACGCAGTGTCTTGCGCCGCGCGAGATTGTATTTCAGGTTGTGAACCTGCGCAATCCCTTCCCTCATCGAATTTCACAAATTGAGCCATATTTTTTCGGGACTGCTCCCGATCCTCGAAGACACCTGGCCATACTGCCCCGGCTCACCCGCCAGCGACAGTGCGGCTCAGAAAGGTCAAGGCTGCGGCGGCTCCGGGATTGAGGGGAATCGCGCCGGTTCAGCTTGCACCCCGCTGGGATTCACTCCAAACCGACCTCAGCCGTCAGCAATCTTCGCTGGCAGGTTCAGGTGTCCGTGAAAGCGTCGCGGCTGGGAGTGATCGCGGTAGCCACGAGTTCCCCAGTTTAGGTCAGGTCGAGTGAGCTGCCCCTCTCAGCACAGGGCCACCACCACATGTTGTTCAGGCAACCTAGGTGGTGCGCCCGAGCCGCAGCACGGCTACCCATCCCCGTCGCCAGGCAGAGCGAGAGCCTCACTCGATGTAGCGGGCGCTCTTGGGCCGAGTCTTGCTGCCGTGGACGGACGGTTCGGGGCGCCACTTGGCGGCAAGACGGCGCACTGCGCGGCACACGTCTTCGTCGAAACCAAGCAGGTTGCAGAAGATTCGGCGGTCCAGCAGGGCGCGGTTGCGGTCGGCGTCGACCAGGTAGGCCGGCAGCAATTCCAAGACGCGGAACTCCTCGAAGTTGGCTTCGGCGATGGCCAGCCGGTGGTCGCTGAGGGAGCGGACGTCAAGCACGGGCAGGGATCCGCCGGAGCAGGGCGATGGGAATGACCTTTCAGCAATCCACAAGACCTTTTCAGGGATCCCTGTTAGCTCCCCTACGTGAGGAGATCGCGCAGAATGGCGGTGGGGAGTCCTTCAACGCGCCGGAAATCATCGTCGTTGGTGATGAACAGGGAGCAACCCGCTCGGAGAGCCGTTGCTGCGTGGAGCGCGTCCGGTATTGCCAAACCTGTCTCAGCTCGCAGGCGGGCGGCATCCTCAAAAACCTCGTAAGAGGCATCCAACAGGGATATGGCGCCTGACGCGAATACCTCCCGGTACTGCTCTTCAATCTCCCTGTTGCCGTCTCGCATGGGCTTCACCAGAGCCTCTGCCACTAGAACGGGAGAGCTGACGACGGTTAGGTCTCCCTCTTGTACGGCCTGCCACATCGGTTCGAGAAGGGCGCGATAGGGTTCGATGCGCTCAACGCTGTAGATCAGCCCGTTGGCGTCCAGGTAGACCACGCCGCCCATAGGCAGGGTCAGCGTTCCCACGACGCTTTCTCTTCGGCCAAATACGCTTCCACCTCCTCCGCAGTCTGGAACAACCGCCGGTCCGGGCCACTGTTCAGAATCTCCAAGATGGAGCGGCCAGTTGCGGCTGGCTCCAACGTCTTCACTATCACATCAACATCGACGGTTTCCCCAACCGGCAACGATTCATCCACAATCTCGATCTTGCCACCTGGCAACACTATGGCTCTTTGGTGGAGCGTTCTCAGCATGGTTTGTTCCTCTCTTCCGGTAATGGCTTCGCGGCGCCGCGGCATGGTAGACAAAGGCGTTTCTATTGGTCGATTTATTGGCAGGTGGTGGAATTCAAGGGCGTCAGCCCGCCAGCAGTTCCCCAACTGCGTCCTCAACTGCCTTGCCCTCCGCAGATTCCCGCAGCCACTTGCGCAGCTCCCTCCGGGCGATGGTCACGGTCAGCTTGTCGCCACGTTGTTCCCGCAGTTCCGCCAGCTTGGCGGCCGCGCCAGATGCCGCCCTTTCCCCAGCCCCGGCGATGCCGGTGTGCAACGCCACGGACGAATCGAACTCCGGGATGGGCAGCTTCCACAGGTGCTTCTGGAGGTCTCTCGCTCCGAACTGTCCCCTAGACATTAGTGGGGCGACAGAATCTCGCAATTCGTCGCTGTTGATGACGGCCAGCAAGTAGTTGGCTTCATTGACGCTCGCGCAAGGAATCCAGAAAAGCTTGTAGTCCACCACCGTCGAGTCATCTGGGATCATCGCTGCTGTTGGTTGTCCTGCAGATGAATACGCCACCCGCACCGGTCGGTCACCAGGGTCCTGCTGCCAGGCCAACTGCGCCGACAGCTTGCCATAGTAGTCCAACTGGCCCAGCAAGTCCATTTTGTTGGCTGCTGACTTGTGCTCCTCCCAAAGGGCGCTGACCGTCCGCCAGCGGTCGCGCATCCACCGTTGCAGCCCGCCCATGCGGACTCCGCCCACGCCGTCGCCGTCAGTGGGCAGGTCGTATTCGCCGGCCTTCAGCGGCAGGAGCGCCCGCAGCGGAGACAGGGTGGCGTAGGGAATGACGGTTTCGCCCAAGTGCACGTCGTACAGGTGAGCCGTCTCGACCGTCTGCTCCGATATGGAGGTCAGGTCCAAGTCCTTCCAGGGCGCCTTGTCCTGGCTGCCCCGACGCGGGTTGACGGTGATGGTCTGCCCCGCTTGCACGATAGCGCGATTTTCCGTCTCTTCCACGAAGAATAGGCAACGGGGCACGACGGTGGCTCCCTGTCGGGACCGGTCGGCATAGGGAGACTCTCCCACCATGCCCGTATCGCTGATTCTGGCGCGTTCGCGGCGGGAGTCATCGGCGCCGGCTCGACCCAGCCACCGCTCCACCGTGCCGGCCAGGGGCGCGGAGATGCCGCTCTGGCCGGTATTGCGGGCGAAAACCACCGACGCTGGAACCGGGAAGAAGGTGTTGGGTTCCAGCCGCTCCAGGTCCCAGGCAGGGTGGTGGTCGAACTCCACCGACAATTGGAACTCCGAGGCGCGATTCTTGCCCCGGCCTCGGGGCGGCGAATTCCATTTCCCAGTGCGCCACTTGGTGTATTGGCCGGCCTGCAGGGCGCTGTGGGGCATCACGAACCCGATGACGCCGCCCTGCTTCAGGTACAGTTCAACGCTGCGGGCGAAGAACAGTCCGGCCACGTCCTGGTGGGTGGCGTAGCGACCCCCGGCCCAGATGCCGTAGCGGTTGCGACTTAGATTTCGCAACTCGTCCCGCAGGATGTCCGCAGTCTGGTTGTAGTTGATCCAGGGAGGGTTGCCGATGATCACGTCTACCTTGGCGTTGGACATGATTACCGGCCGCACCATGTTGCGGGTGTAGTAGGCCCAGATGTGGTTGCGCCCCCCGTCGTGGAGACGCTTCAAGGTCTGGATGGTCCGCGACATGACTTCCCGTTCGTGGGCGTCGTTGACATGATGGTCGTCGAGGGCAAGGGTTGCGTCCTCTCCTTTCTCCATGTAGGCGGAAATATCCATCATCAGGGCATCGAAGGTTTCGGGTCGCTCCACCAGGGATAGAGGAAATACCAGATCGGCGCTCTCATCGTCGCCGGTTTTGATAGTAATTTCGCTTAGAGCAAACATGTCGTCGGTGCGGTAGCGCAACTGCAGGGCGTCGCCCAGGTAAACGGGTATGGACAAGTTGGCCTGATACCCTGCTTTCCTAGCGGCGCTGATGGCCGGGCGGGCGGCTAGAACCCAAGCGGCCCGGGCCAAGTGCGCCGCCACAGGGTGAACATCGATGCCGGTGACCGCATCTCGCAGCCGGTTGAGTATTTCTATGGGCTCCCAGTTGGTGGATCCGGAGGCGTCAAGGAAATGGGACACAGCCTCCACCACGAAGGCGCCGGACCCACAGGCCGGGTCCAGCGCCCGCTGGCGCAGGGGGTCCGTCACCACCTCCTTGACCATGGCCCTGGCCAACCAGGCAGGAGTGTAATATTCGCCCAACTGCTGCCTCTCCTCAGGCGGGATGACAGTCTCGTAGAGAATGGCGGCGGTGTCCGGCGGAACCTCGACCCAATTGAAGCGGGCCAAGCGCCGAGCCATGGTTCTCAGCAGGGAGTCGCCGCCCACCTCGGTGGGCCAGGAGAAGAAGTCGGATTCCAATACGCCCTGCAGGCCGGTGTCCCGGTTCAGCCGGCGACCTTGGAGCAGGTCGGACGGGTCGGTTTCCGCCAGCTGCGCGATGTCAATGCCGAAGGAAGCCTGCACCACCATGCCGATGACGGCGCCAAGGTAGGTGTGGCGGATGAACAGGTCATCCATCCCTTCATCGTCTTGTGCGATTTCGCCCAGAGCGGTGCGCAACAGGTCATGCCACAGTTGCCGCTTCACTTGTACGGTTGCCAGCCCAGAGTGTTCCCGGTAGAGGGCCTCAAGGGAAGCGATGTCCCGCAAGTATGATGGGCTGCCGGGGCCGAAACTACGGGCGATCTCCGACCGGTCAGGGACTATATCGCTCAAGGAAACGAGGGCGGTATCTCGCAACCACTCGAAGAGGGAAATCCATCGATCGGCGTGGTCCAGGGTGAAGAAGTAGGGCAGGGTGTAACGGGGTTCGCCAGCGCCGGGCCACCTCAGCAGCCACCTCCGGCCATCGGTCAGGACGCCCATGCGAGCCTTGCCCTGAGCGGATGACATGGCCAAATACTCGTCCAGTTGCCTGACGTATTCCGGATTGGCATGACCGGTTTGAGCAGTGGAGACGCGCCTCTTGAGTTCGATGAAGGCGTCAAGCGCGGTCAGGTCCACCGCCCGGCGGGAAGCGTCTGCTGGAGGGTTCTCCTCGACGATTTCCTCACTGCGGGCCAGGCCGGTGAGGGTAAGGAAGTTCCTGACCGCGCTGGTGATGTTGGCCTCAGAGTCGTCGTTATTGTGCCGGCGCAGGATCTCGGCCGCCGCCTCTTTGTACTGAGGGTTGTTGTAGTCGATCTGATCAGCCACTGATAACCTCTCAACCACTTGAACCGCTACCTTATGACATTACGGGCAGACCGGATTGCACTCCAGACGCCATTCTATGCCAGTGAGGCACCCTCGCCAACCCACCTCACGTACTGGTAGGTCTGGTCAACCGCCTGAAAGAACCGCAGGTCGCCGACCAAGGCTTACGATCCACCCACTCGGCCGACGTGAGGCCGTGAGAATGGTAAGCCGTTCCCGGGTTCAAACATCAGCCCCACGCCCACTGGCTCGGCTTCCCGTTCCTGCTGCCGCGCTCACTGGATCAGCGTGGCAGCTAGTCCGGTGTCGCGGGCAGGGCCAAGACCGGTCCGACGTTTTCCGCTTCGTCTTCGGCGTCCCAGTTCGCGGTATTGAGGGTGACGGCGAGCATCAGGTCATCGGCATCATCGCCGTAGACGGACAGGCCGCCTTCGGGCATTTCGGTCTCCACGGCCAGCGATTATTGAAATTCCTTGGCGACCAGTTTCAAAGCGGCCAGCCGCAGGTGGCGTTCCGATAGGGGAAGAACACCACCTGCTTTGAGCGATACGTTCGATCCACCAGGCCAGTGACAGCAGCTTACGCTGATTAGACGCCTCCCCGCCTTTGACCGGCATCCTCCGGTTCCGAAGACTTCAGCATAGCCGCGCAGCCCCGGGAATCCACAACGGGGTTAACCGACACCCGGCCGTGGCTGTCATAGCCGGCCGTGTAGGCGTATTCCACTTCGGCGCCCCACGGCGCCCGGCCTCCGACTCGGATGCTGTCGCCGCCCGGCCCTCCGGCGCCGCGTATGACCACTCCGTTGCGTTCGCCCTTCTTCCAGGCCAACACCTTTAGTTCCACCGGAGTGACCAATTCGGAGGGCGACGGCGCGAACAATACCTCGTGAAGTCTTTGGAGCACGCGGCCCGACGGGGGCTTCTGGAGTCTCATGATCTGTGACAGGTAGGATGCGGTGATGCCAGCACGCCGAGCCGCTTCGTTCTGGCTGATGCCGTGAGCGTCCATCCGGTCCCATAGGGCGCAGGTGTCGATGGCAGGACGCTGGGCTTTTTCGACCTTGAATGGGGCTTGCAACTCCCTCTCGACGCGGGCCTGGAGTCCGGGTCCCATCTGCTGGCGGCCCCGCGATACCGTGCTCAGGAAACTCAGGGTTACGCCAACTCGGTCAGCCAACTGGTTCAGGGTCATGCCCATCTCACGGGCGCGCTCCCGAATGAAGGTGCTCCCTCCCTGCACGACCCCGCCCTGGCGGTAGACCAAGCCCTGCTCGGGGACTTCCCCAAGGACTTCCATGGCCTTCCTACGCATCGCCTTGGACCAAGGAGCGCCCCCAGTACCGATGCTCGACAGGTAGGAGGGCGTGACTTCCATGAGCGACGCCAGTTCTTTCATGGTGAGGCCGCGCTTGCGGGCGGCGGTGCGGAGGGCGGTTTCGGTCTTGCCGGTGGGCTGGACGCCATCGTTGGTTTCTATGTTGGTAGGTTCGAGGTTGACGGTGGTCATGTCGTTTCCTCCAAAACGCAAAAAAGCGGGGCCGGCCCAAATCAGGCCGACCCCGCTAAAATTCAGCTGGTTCTTCGGTTGTGGGTGGATTCAGCCGCCGCTCACGCCATCGCCGGACAGCGAGAACCGTCCGACGGCAGACATGCGACGGCGTATTCAGGATTAGGTCATGGAATTACCTCCTTTCGCTTCGTGGGCGTTTTGAATGATTTGAGTCCCGTCCGCGTGGCCAGCCGCAATGCCGCTCTACTGGATGGATGCACAGCCATCACCAGTGGCCGGTGGCGACGGTCAGGGATGGCTACGGCGTTGGCAACCTGGGCGCGGAATGGCCGAAGACACACTCCGCCCCAGGTGGAACGCCAAGTGGGGAGTCAGACAGGCAGATGGAAATGGGTGCAGTCGGCCCCTGAAGCGCCGGACTTCAAGGGGCTGACCGCAGGCATGGGGAACCGACCGGACGCTTGGGCTGCTCCGGTCAAGGTTGGTATGGACGGGCGGCACGTGCAAGACGCGCTATGCCCAAGAGAGGTGCCGTGCCCGCTTCGATGCCAGTCCCCGGAGGAGCAGAGCTCGACCCCGTGGACCGCTTCACGCGCAGGCTGATGTTTGTCCCGCTGGGCCGGACTAGGGGAGAGCAGAGCTCGATCCCGGTTGTCCTATGCCCTGGGTGGCGACTGGGAGAGCAAAGCTCGATCCCAAGCCGTCGGTCCCGAATTCGTGGGACAGGGAATCCTCCAGATTTCTAGGCAGGAAACGCTGGAAAAAGCCAGAAACTGCATTGATTATCTGCGAACATCCGAGTCAATGGAAGGCTTTGAAGGCCTTCCGGCCCAAAGTATGAGATTCTCTTGCGGGCAAGTTACGGAAAAGTTGAGCAAAACCCTAAGCGGCCCTGGGCGCCGGGCTATTCCCGTTGTTGAAGCCTACGCTGCGACCGCCTCTGCAACCACCGCCTCTTCATCCAACGCATAAGCTCCCGCATCAAGAACTGGGACCACCGGCGGGCCAGCGAGCGGCGAGCACTGCAGGGCTTCGCTGTATTCTCAGTCATGGCATTCCCCATCCATCCGATTCATCGGTTCACCACCCATGAACCTGGCATTTCCGGCCCCTGCAACCCAATTTCGGGGCCTGCATTTTGCGGTCGCCGGCTACGGATTCACCCTCGCTCGCGGAACTGGCCCTAGACCAAATTCGTTCCCAGAATTGGTCCTGTAGGGGGGTTCCAAAGGAGATTCCAAGTACGAAAACAGCCCGAAACGCAAATTGCATGAAAATCAAATCTCTGTACAGCCCAATGGCATCATGGGGGCGACCCGCCGTGTAATCCCTTCGGACGGGACTACAAGAATGTAACTGTCTCGGAAAGGCGCTGGCGCTGAGGGGGCTTCAACCATTGGAGAGGGGCCGGTTGGGGCGGAGATGGAAGAACGGTTGGGACCTTGCGGGTTCGGTGAGGAATCTCCATCATCCTCCACCGGCAGCGATCTCCCGTGGGCGTTGCCGTCGGCGTCGTTCAACTGAGCTCCCAGTGGGTGAACGCCGCGCCCGCCACGGGATTCGGGAGTAAAGGTCGTGGCATACGTGGTCCCTGCCGCCGAACCGCTCGGAGAAAACCTGGCGCTTCGGAGGCGGCCTGTCTCCGGGCAGTCCGGATCGGGGCAAGGGAGAAAGACAAGCGCCGCCACGCCGGTGGCTACGCAGGGCCTCCGGGCGATGGGCAAGGGAAGGGTACGCAGCAGTGTCCTGGTGGGTTACGGCCTACGGAGCGTACTGTGCACGGAAAGGAACGCGGCCGGCGGGCGGTTACGCCGCCAGGGGCCGCGTTGAATCTGCGGTTACGACCGGGCCGCCTTCGTTAGTCTTCGGCTGACGCGCAGACACGAAGGGCCGGTCGAACCTGGGTGGACGTTTCCTGCACGGTATGCAAGGCAACGCCAGGGGTCAGGTCCGCCTCGGTGGTTTAGACCAGATTGGAACGAGAGCTACGGGGTGCCGTGGTGTTTCCGGTTGATACCTCCTGGAGTTGCCTGCCGGCCCCGTCGGGTTGCCAGGCTGTTGGTCGCGGTTGCGAAGCCAAAACCATGCTCCGCTGGGTTGGAGTACCGGCTGCGCGTGAAGGAAACGTCACTCCACGTTGGCAGCAATTCCCTCGCGGTCGCTCCGGGAAGAGAAAACTCAATCCTCTCGAAGCGGGTCCGGGCGAACAGGGATCACGCCCCCAGGTTTCTATGGCAGAGGAAACCTTAGGTAAAGCCAAACATCACCATCAAGTATCGAGGCCAGATCAGGCTTGTGCAAGCGGTTTTAGGAGCATTTGCCCAAAGTGTGTACACTTATCCGTCAACTAATCGACAGGAATGCGACAACAATCCGACACAATCCTTAAACGGTCCGGCGCCGATCACCCGAGGCCCGCGTTTGAGGCTGGCTGGGGCTACCCCCGCCACCGTTTCAGGGTCAAAGCCGCCCACAATCCGGGCAGTATGCCCAGCCAGAACCGGCGCCGGCGGAACTCGGCCAGGGCCTTCACCCGCCAGTTCAACTGGTCGCCCCGGTCCAGGCCCCGCAGCGGCTCCTTCTCCGGCGGCAGGGTCAGCCCGTGTTCCGCCAGCATGGCGACCTCCAGTTCCAGGATGCGCGTCCTGGTGGACACCCACCTGAACCCTCGGCCTCGGGCCGGATGTCCCCGCCACAATTCCCGCCACTCCTGAACCAACGGCCAGGCGTCGCCCAAGGCCTCCGCGTCTCCCTCGGCTTCTTCCCTGGCAACCAGGTCGGGGTAACGGCGGCGCGGACGGACGGGTACGGATTCGTTGTCCACTGATCCAGTCTTCGGCGTTTCCGGCGCGGGCCTGGACCTGATTCGGTCAATCTCCTCTTGCAACCGGGTTAGTCTTCGCTCCCAGCGTCGCTCCAGGGCCTGCAACTCCCTGGCGTGGGTCCGTTCCAAGGCCCTCACCGCCTCCCGCAGCTCGCTCTCCAACCCGGCAATCTGCTCCGTCTGCCCGGCCATCTGTTGCGCCAGTTCGTTCACACGATCCTCCAGCGCGTCCCTGGCCCCGGCGTCCTTGTTCACCAACGCCCGTTCCAGCTCATCGCGCACCCGCCGGGATAGGCCCTCCTGAACACTGGCGGCGATAGTCAGGCGATCCAGGCCCAGGGCGCGACCGGCGCCGCCGTAGCCCCGCGACTGGGCCAGATGACGCAGCAGGGCAGTCAGCCGCAGCTCGTACACGTCCTCCACCACCTGCCCCACCTCCGGGGCCAGGCCCGGCCTTCCCGTGGTGGCGTCCCCGTCGACCTCGCCCTCATGGTCGAGGACGGCCACCTCGTCCATGCCCTGGGCGTCCACGACCTCATGTCCCTCGGTCTCACTCATGCTCTCCCCCTCCTGATTCCTTGTACACATCCAATAGGGCCGATGTACACGGAGCCTCGATTTTCGGCCCGCGCCGATGTACAGGCCAAACGGGGCCGATGTACATCAGGGTGGGATTTCGCATCGGACAGCAAGTGTTTACAGAAACTAGCCAAAATGGGCCTGAAACAGCCCGTTTCAGCTACGGAATCCCTGCCGTACCTCAATGTCCTGGAAGTCCCAATTCCTGTACACCTCAATCACACCACGCCGGGGCGGGAAAATCCCATGCCTTGAAAGGGGGGGCGTGCGAGTCCCTGTCTCACAAGTCGATGGGGATCGACAAGAAGAAACCGACCTCCTGGGCATCAGGAGGTCGGTTGAAATGCGGCTCGATATACGAGGCAGTGGAGGGTGGGGAAGGTGGGGGAGGGTTATGGTGGGAACCCAGTTGGCAAGAATCCGAGTTACCTCGGCAGTCAACCTCGGACGGTGCCCCAGTGGATATTGGCTCCGGTGCGCCAGGCCCGCCATAGGGTTCGAAGATTGAAGGCCGTGGCCAGCAGGGACCACTCAGCCGCCACGTTGGCAAGACCTCGAAGCAGGAACTTACGAGCTCCCAATTGATCCTTGATGATTCCGAAGACCGGTTCCACCAGTTGCTTCCTCAAGTCGTAAGCTACTTTAGCTACAGGGGTGGACATCCACTCCCGGTGGCGACGCAGCGCTTGGTCGTATGGCCCAATCTGTAGGGAACGTCCCCAACGATACTCTTTGGTGCAGATTCCAAAGGCAGGACAGCCCAGGCAGACGGAGGCGGACTCCACCCGATATAGTCGCACCGGCGATCCTTGGTGTATTCTCGCGCCGAGGAAGGGCAACCTTTCTCCATTGGGACAAATATAGCTGTCGCTATCCCCGTCGTAGCTGAACTGGTCCTTGTGATAGGGATCGCGTGGGGACCGGGACCGGTCCGGCATTGCCACCTGTTGACCCCTGCGATGGCTTGCTTCCAGATGACCGCCGCCAAAGTAGCCGGCGTCAGCCAGAGTGAGTGGAACTCTTACCCCCGTGACATCCTCCGCCAACTCCATCATTGGTGACAACTGGGCGGTGTCATTGACCTTATCCACTACTTCCACGGCGGTGACCAACATGCCAGTAGTCTTTCCGCCAGGGGCCAACGGCGACACCATGGCTTGGGCATTGTAACCAGGCTTGAACACTCCTTCGCGGGTCCTCATAGACTTGGCGTTCAGATCGGTTAAGTTGACCCGATTCTGGCCTTGGTAACGGGGTGGCGGCAATGTCCGGCCAGCCTGCTCCTCCATTGCTTGCCTCACCCGATCCCGCAACGCCTTCTGGTCAGCCAGCTCCTTGGGAAGGCAGGGCGGCAGGCTATCCTCTCCTGCTTCATTCTGAGCCTCAAGCTCCTCAATAGCCTTCTCCACCCGCTCTAGCATCCGTTCCAATTGATCCCGGGCATAGCTCCGGTCTCCTGAAGCGTTGGCAACCACTTTAGTGCCGTCCACCGCCTGTACCGCCAAGTCCACCAACTCCATGGCAACCGCCGTGCGCACCGTCCGCTTGAACAAGTTCCTCATACTCTGCCTATGGGACTGGTAGAACCTCCAAAGGGTGTTGTGGTCCGGCTGTTGCCGACCAGTAAGCCACAGATACGGTATCTGGTCCCGGCAAGCAGCCTCCAGCTTGCGGCAGGAGCGCACGTTGGTCATGAACCCGTAGATCCACACGCCCAGCAGCGCCCGGGGATGATAGGCAGGCGCTCCCAGGGGGCCTCCATCTATCTCCACCCCCAACTCGGCCCACTCCTCCCGTCCCAACCCATCCACAAACTCCGCCACGAATCGAACCGGATGATCCGTGGAAATGAGATCACCCAATGCCGGTGGTAGCAGCCACATCTGATCCCTGTCCATTTCCCGAAGCGGCATCGCCAACCTCCCTTCAAGCGCCTTCCCCGCAGTTTACACCCTAACCGCCCGCCTGCCACTTCTGAGACAGGGACGTGCGATCCCCCCCTTTCAAGGCATTACGGGCGGGCTGTCCAGAGGCCAGACTGGTAGTAGAACGACCTGGCTAAATCAATCCTATGGGAGGCAATGGGAGGCAATCACGTAACGGCATTGCCATTTCAGACCAGCGTGGCGCGGCGCGTAGGCTGGCGGTGATTTCGGCAGCTCTGACGCTGTCAGTCATCGCCGCCATCCCATTCGGTGGCTGGGCCCCGACTGGCGCAGGCGCACTAAGCGGAAATCGCCGATGGCAAATATGAACAGGGAACCACTCAGGGATGCTCCGTACTTCGGCGCGGCTCATCACCATTGCGTTCATGTAACCCCCTTCAAGGGGTTACCCCCGATTCCCTGCCGGCCCACATTGGTTGTAAAACGCGGGTTTCAACATCGCATACCAGGGTATGCTCATGCCCGAAGGAGACGCCATTGCAACAAACCGGAAAGGACAGGAAATCTCAAACCAACCGCCGGGAGCTTCCCGAATTTGAAGTGGTAGAAGTCCGCTTCAATCCTGCACCCGACGCACAGGACCGCCTGCGTCGAATCTTCACCCTGCTGGCCCAGCACATCGATTGGGATGAGCCTATCGCCGACGTTGAGCGACGCAGGGGCAACGACGAGGCGAACGCGGTGTCCCGTAGAGAGGATGACAGGAAAGGCCAGATTCCATGACCGGCCCCGCCGGAGCCGGCTTACGAGTGAGCGCCGGGCCTTTGACTACGGCGCCCCCGATATGTATCATGCCCGCAACAGGTTGGCCCGGCGGTGCTGTAACACCCCGGGCCGTGGCCTCACCTGCACGAACCAGGTGTTGCGGCAGTATTGTACTACTCGCAGACCCGCTTTCGGCAGAGGGCGGGTCTGTTTTGTTTTCAGCCGATAAAAACCAGGTAATCCAAGTTTGGAACCGAGTGGAGGTGAGTATGCCAGGAACCAAGGTGAAGAAGCAGAAGTCCGAGGGCAACCGCGCCGCCATCTACGCCCGCGTCTCCGACAAGAGCCAGGACGCCGAGGACAAGACCTCCATTGCCGAACAGACCAGCGACATGGAAGCCTACTGCGAGCGTAATGATCTGACCATCGTCGCCCGCTACCAAGAGGTTGGCCAGGGCTGGTCCAAGAAGCGCAACCAGTTCCAGAAGATGCTCAACGACGCCAAGCAGGGCAAATTCGACGTCATCGTCTGCTGGAAGTCGGACCGCCTCAGCCGGGGAATGTACCCCGCCGCCGCCCTGATGGAGGTCATTGAGGCCAGCCACATCAGGCTGGAGGCCGTCATGGACTCCATCGACATGAAGACTTTTGGCCTGATGGCCGCCATCGGCAAGATTGAGCTGGACAACTTCCGGGAGCGGGCTTCGATGGGCAAGCGGGGCGCCGCCAAGGCCGGACGCATCCCGGTCTCCAACGTACCCTACGGCTACCGCGTCGGCGACGACATGAGACCGGAGATTGTCGAGGAGGAGGCCGAAGTGGTGCGCCGAATGTATCGCTGGTGCGTTGAAGAGGGATTGGGAGCCACGGTCATTCGCAATCGGCTTACCGCCGAGGGGATTTCCCCGGGTCGGGACGGCAAGCGGTGGTGGGATGGCCAGATTCACCGCATTCTGACCAACGAGGCATACAAGGGAACTTGGTGGTACGGGCGTGCCCGCTACGTCTCCACCGAGGACGGCATCAAGGTCTATGAGCAGGACCCCCAGAACTGGATCGGCATCCCCTTCCCGGCCATCGTCGACGCGGATACGTGGGACCGGTGCCAAGAGATGCGGACCAAGCGCAAGACTTATTCGGGCCGCAACGCCAAGATCTTCTACCTGCTGCAACACCTGGTGCGCTGCACCGAGTGCGGTATGCTCATGGGCTGCATGGCCACCAGGAAGCGGACTGTCAAGCACGGCGACAAGGTGTACAAGTACGACTTGGAAGTGCCGCGCCGCTATTACAAGTGTTACGGCGTACAGCACTTCCAGACCGGATGCCGGGAACACACCATGATCCGGGCGGAGCGGTTGGAGGAACGGGTCTGGGATCAGGTCAAAGGAGTGTTGGCCAAGCCCGACCTGATCGTTGCCGGCATTGAGGCCCTGGGGGAGCAGGAAGAGGACGGATCCAGCGAGGAATTGGTCAGGGCGGAACGGGAGTTGGAGAAGGTGCAGTTGGAGGAGGACCGGGCCATCCGGCTGTTCGTGTCGGGGAAGATCACCGAGGCTCAGCTGGACCACCAGCGGAAGTTCATCACCGAGAGGTTGGAGACCGCACGGCGGAGGCTGGACGACTGCAAGGCCAGGGAGTCGGCCCAGGCGGGGCAGGTGGAACTAGCAGAGCGGGTGCTGGAGTGGGCGGGACGGATGGGCGACGGGCTGGACGACCTGACCCAGGATCAGAAGAGGGAGTTGCTGCGGTTGCTGCTGGAAGAGGTGACCATCGACCGGGAGAACAACCTCACGTTCTCGCTGTCGATACCAACTGGAGATTTGGCGTCGATTGCGCCTCAGGTATCAAATTTTCCGAGTAGAATTCGTCCACTGACTCGATGATGGCTTCCATCAGCTTGCCCGTGGGAGTGTCATCGGCGTGTTCGGTGATGGACACCACGCGGATGCCCTTGCGCCTCAGCATGGACTTGAAGGCGACGGCGTGTTCCCGCTTGCGGGTGAAGCGGCTGAACTTCCAGACCAGGATTTCCTTGAAGGGAGCGTCGGCTTTCCCTGCTTCCTCCAGCATAGTGCGGAACTGGGGCCGGTCGGCGATCCTGCCGCTCTCGGCCTCGTCCACGTACTCGCGGGCGACGATGTAGCCGTTCTTCTCGGCATAGTCTCGCAATGCCCGAAGCTGGGCCGCCACGGACAGGTCCACGTCCTGCCGGTCGCTGGAGACGCGGGCGTACAGGGCAACGGGGGTGAGGTCTGATTGCTATTGTTTTGTCATAGTGTCCTCCTGTGCAATCCATATGATGCGGGTCAGTTCCGGCGAAAGCGAGTTCAGACGTCTGCTGGCGTCACGTTCGTCAAGTAGGGACTGCGATGGACGGCTGGCGTTTCTAATTGTCGTTGATCGCCATCAGCTCAATGTGATTCTCGAATCGGCGAAAGTCAGCTGTATTGAACGTCAACAGCCGGCGCTCGCCGTAAGCCAGCATGGTGGCCACGATGTTGGCGTCGTGCACCTGTTTCCCTCCCACGTTGACCTCACGACACAATTCCACCAGGCGGTCGGTCACCGTGGGCCCGTCCTCAAGCACCTCGAAGGCTTCAGCGAACCTCTCCACGTCGGCCAGGGCTTCCTCGCGAGTGAGGCTCACCTCCCAGGTCTGGGGGCGGGTTACCACCGCCAGATACTCCCGAAGAATCTGTCGACTGATGCGCAGGGGTTCAGGACCCGCCAGTGCAAGTTCCAGTTGCTTCCTGGCCGCCGCGTGGTCCGGCGCTTCCAATATGCGGGCGTTGATCAGCACGTTGGTATCGATGAACATGGTTGAAATCAGGCGCTTTCCCCGTAGATGTCCTCCCTGCCCAGGCTCAACCCCTCAGGCCAAGCGCCGGCGGAGTGAACGGGCAGCAACTGTTCCAGGGTGAACTCCGGCGAGGCGGGCACCTGCTTGCGGCGGAAGAGCAACGTCTCGTTCTCCAGGTCCACCTCTGCGGTCTCCCAACCGGCGGCTCCCCAGGCCAATGCCTGGCTGTGGCCACTGCCACCGCTCTGATTCGACCACCAAGGCCGGTGCAGGCGGGCCGACGGCGGCAACGGATAACCGATGATGGACTCGATCTCGCCGAAAGATGTCCGCCACTCGTGGTCGGTCAGGCGGCAGAGGTGGGCATAGAGGTCGCGGTACTTGCCGCGGGCGGCCATTTCGCGGTAGGTTCGTTCTCTGTTCATGGTCATTGCCATGGCGATTCTCCTTGCCGACTCCGGCGGTGTTGCTTCGGTAACTGTACCATTATCATTAGTTAGTGTCCTTATCGCAAGCCCTAAACGTCGATTGCATCCTGCCTCACGTGAAGGGACACGTTGGCTCCAGCGCATCTGGACTACGCCAGGCCAACCCCAGGGGGCCGACCTGCTCCAGCCTCTCCTTATAGGATACCCACAACGGTACTTCCACTTTGGAGCGTTCCATCTCCCGGCGGGCGACGCCGAGGAACACACCCTCGGCCAGGTAGTCATCGAAGACAATCAACACCAAGGGCCATGCGCCATGGTCGTCCAGGGGACGTTTCGAGGAATAGTAGCGCAGGTAGGGCGCCAACCGGTCAGCCATGGTTCCGGGTCGCACCGCCCGCCTTTCCCATTCCAAGAAGAAGGGCCACGTCCGAGCGCCCTTGCAAGACATGCCGGAAGCGTCGGGGTGAATCGAGCGTTGCTGGCCCCGGTGAGGGAAGTGGCGGGCGGAGTGATGGGGCGGGTGGAACTGCGGAGGCTGATAGCCTTGTTCTCTGGACTGCTGGGACATCTGGGCCAGAAAGCGGTGCACGGCGTCGGTATGCTCGATGGTGCGGGCCAGTACTCGGCTGCGGATTCCGGGAACCTCGCGCCAAGAAGCTGGGGGACTTCCGCCCTCCGGCGCCACAGCCCACCGGTGTATGGCATCAAAAGCCGAAGTGCGGTCCCGGCGGGCGAGGCAGGTCAGTCCTCGGCGAGTCAGCCCCAGGCGATAGCGGCCACCGAAACGGGATCGCGTCGCCAGCCCCAACGATGCCAATCGTGCGATAATCTGAGACAAACCGGAAGGGGACAGGCCCGTCATCAGCCCCAGATCACTGGCGGTGATTAGCGGCCACTCAGCTAAGCGGTCAAGAATCAACTCATGAGACCCCTTGAGCGCCAGGGGCAGCAGATGGTCTCGGCCATCTCCCAGATCCTGCGGAGTGTTTATGTTCCTGGGAAAAGACCTCCTTGCGAGGGGGCGGCTCCGACGGCAGGCTGCGGCCGGGACGCACACGCTCCAGAACTTCCTCCAAGGAGAGGATGGAAGCGCCGTTGGTGAGTTGCCACACCCTGTCGTCGGAAACGACCTTGGCCACATCGCGCTCTTGGGCCAGGAACACCGGGCCAGGGTAGCGGGCCAGAAGGCGCCGGTCCCGCCGCAATCGCGCTTCGTCGGGCATCAGGGCCAGCAGAGCGCGGGGCACATCCTCCCTGGGGTCGAGCAACCGGCGGAACCGGTCGGCGAAGGCGGTCCGCTCGGCGGTGGGTCCCTGGCGAATCACCCCCAGGGTTCTGCCGCCGGGCAGGGTCAGGGCGGCGGCAAGGGCGCCGGCCCAGTTCCGTTGGTACCGGGATTTCCTCCACGGCGGCCACCGCCGACGCCAACCGGTAGATGATCGCCACCGCGTCCATCCGCTCCAGCAGCAGCCTCAGCCAATCTTGGGACTCGGTTTGTTTGACGCCAAACCAGTGGATTGTCCACGGCAGATTTCAGGTCAGCTTTGGAGACTAGGTCCTTCAGCGGCTGCGCTGGGATTCAGCGCTGAACCCCGGCGAATTGGCCGACCGGGGGACCTGGGAGCCGCCGCGCCGCCAGCGGCTCCATGCTGGCGACGGGCAATCAGACCGCCGCCTGCTTGTCTGGGTCTAACCTCGCCGCCATAGCAGGTAGGCGATCAACCCTGCGATCAGCAACACCGACACCACCGCGATGATTATCCACAGCCACGCCTGTGACCTGCCACCGTCGTCGGCCGCCGCGGCCGTCTCCAGCGCGGCCGTCTCCAGCGCGGTCGCAGGCGCGGGCTGCTGCGTCGGAGCCGGCGGTTCAGTTGCCGGTGGTTGGGTTGCCGTCGGTTCGGGCGCGACTGGGGCCGCAGTGGGCTCCGGCTCCGCGGTCGAAGCTGCCGTGGGTTCCGACGCCGTTGTAGCCGTGGGCTGTGGCCCTGACTCCGCTGTCGGTTCCGGTATGGACATTTCCGACGGTTCCGGCGTTGGCGTCGCTGCGAGATCAGGCATGGTTGTGGGCTCCGGCGCTGGCATCGCCGTTGGTTCCAGCGTTGCCGTAGGCTCGCGTTCAGGCGTGGATGTTGCCGTCGGTTGCGGCGCTACTCTCGATCCGTCGTCGTCAACGCCGCTGCCGCTGCCGCCCCTAACTGGGTTGCCGCCGCCACCACCGCCGCTACTGTCATCGTCATCATCGCCCTGCGGCCTGGCTGACACCCGGTTGGAGGCCAGACCTCGCACGCCGCCGTTGATGGCCCGCACCTGGAAATGGTACGTGACGCCGTTGGTCAGACCGGTCACAGTGTATGACGTGGTGTCGCCGTCGCTGCCGGGCACGTTGGTCCATGTCCCCATGTCATTGGACTCGGTGGACTGGGCGTACTGCCAGCCGGTCTTGTGATCGCCGCCGCCGCTCCAGGACAGCCGAGCCTGGCCATCGCCAGCCGAGGCCGTCAGCGTCGGCGCCGTCGGAGCCACGCCGTCGCCAAGCGGGGCCACTGCGATGGTGAATGAGCGGCTAGCCCGGTCGCCGTCGGCGTCGGTTGCCGTGTAGGTGTAGGTGGCGGCGCCCTGGGCCGCGGTTGGCGTGCCCGTGATTTGCCTGGTAGCTGCGTCGAAGCTCAAGCCGGCTGGCGGGGCTGGGCTGAGGCCGTAGGTGATGGCGCCGTCGCCGCCGGTTGCCGCTGGCAGTTGCAGCGTCGAGATGGCGACGTTCTGGGTGTAGGTCTGGTTGGGAACTGACGCGACGCCGAAGCTAGGCGTCAGGTTGGCCGCCTCAACGGTGATGGTGAAGGTCGCGCTGACTTCGTCCCCGTCAGCGTCCGTTGCCGTGTAGATGAACGCCGTGGCTTTCTGCGCGGCAGTGGGCGTTCCGGTGAGCTGCCGTGTCGCGGCGTCGAAGGTCAGGCCGGACGGCGGCGCCGGGCTCAGGCTGTAGGTCAGCGCGCCGACGCCGCCCGTTGCCGCCGGCAGTTGCAGCGTCTGGATCGCGACGTTTTGGGTGTAGGTCTGGTTGGGAACCGCTTCGCTACCGAAACTTGGCGCCGAGTCCAGGGCCGCCTTGATGGTGATGGTGAACCTGCGGCTGGCCTGGTCGCCATCGGCGTCCGTTGCCCGGTAGGTGTACGTGGCGGCCGCTTGCGTCGACGTGGGTGTTCCGGTGAGTTGACGGGTTGCCGCGTCGAAACTCAAACCGTCGGGCAGCGCCGGGCTGAGGCTGTAGGTCAACGGCTCGTTGCCGTCCGTTGCCTCCGGCAACTGC
Source organism: Dehalococcoidia bacterium (assembly GCA_965221295.1). GTDB lineage: Bacteria > Chloroflexota > Dehalococcoidia > Lucifugimonadales > UBA3495 > Bin87. The sequence continues at coordinate 1,634,933 of OZ244879.1, forward strand.
AGAGTCGGGATGCGGACGTTCTGCGTGTAGGTTTGGTTGGCGACCATCTGGTTGCCGAAGCTCGTGTCCAGGTCCACCGTCGGCCGGATCAACACTGGCAGCCGATCCCGGATCATGAAGTCGAGCGAACCCGATACCCCGTTGGCGTCCGTTGCCGTGTAGGTGAACGTCAACGTCCCAAACGCCTCGGTGGGCGTTCCCGAGATGGCGCGGGAGTTAGCGTCCGCGTCGAAGGACAGGCCATCGGGCAGGGCCGGGCTGACGGTGTAAGCATAGGGCGCCGTGCCGCCGGTGGCCGCCGGCAGTTGCACGGGCGTGATGGCCTGGTTGGGCGGGAAGATCTGGGTTCGTATCGTTCCAGCAATGGTTGTCGTGGTGACGGTTATGGTGAACCGGATCGATACCGTGTCGCCGGATTCGTCCTCCACCACGTAGGTGTAGGTTGCTGGTGGCGTCGCCGCCGTCGGTTTCCCCGAAATGGTCCGGACGCTCTGATCGGCATTGAAGGAAAGACCGGCCGGCAGATCCCCGATGATGGTATAGACGCGGGCCCTGCCCACGCCACCGGTGGACACCGGCAATTGCGACGTCACGTTTGCGCCATTAACGTAGACGAATGCCGCAGGGTCCAGCGGATCTAACGCCAGCCTTTCAGGGATTACGTAGATGGTGAAGGTCAGCGTTGCGGATTCTGGATTATTCGCGTCTGAGTCCGTGACCTTATAGGTGAATTCCCGGCCCGAAAGCAAGTCACGGTCCGGCGTCCCCGTGATGGTGGGTGATGGGCTCGCGTCGGCATTGAAGGTCAAGCCGCTCGGCATACTTGGCGTGATGGTATAGTTCAATTTGCCGTTGCCGCCGGTGGCCGTTGGCAGTTGAACCGCATCAATGGCCTCGTCTTTGGTGAAGCGCTGTGTGTCGATAGTCTTGCTGCCGAACGTCGGCTCCAAATCCTGGGCGTCCACCCGGATGTGGAAGGTTAGCGTGGCGGAATCAGGGTTCACCGCGTCGGAGTCGGTCACCGTGTAGGTGTACGGGGTGTTGCCCTGGGCCACCGTGGGCGTTCCCTTGATTTTCCGATTGTTGTCGACGTTGAATGTCAGACCCTGGGGCAACGCCGGAGTGAGCCGAAGGATCAGAGGCCTGTTGCCGCCGGTTGCCTCCGGCAGCGCCACATCCACGACGGTGTCGTTGACTATGTACACCTGGTCGGTGACGGATTGGGCGCCAAAACTCGGTTCGAGATTAATGCTGTGGACCGCGATGTTGAATGTGAGGGAGACGGAATCCGGATCCACTGCGTCTGAGTCCGTCACCGTATAGGTGAATCCTGCATTTGGAAATACGCTGGTCGGAGTACCGGTAATCTTCCGAGCGCCGGCGTCAAACGATAAACCTGGCGGCAAATTTGGAGTGATGGAGTAGGTCAGCGTTCCGTTGCCTCCGGTCGCCGCCGGCAGTTGAGACGCTTCATTGGCGGTAACCTCATCGTTCTGTATGTAAACATGGTCGTAAATGACCGCGCTGCCGAAGTTGGGCGACGTGTCCGTGGAATCAACCCGGATGGTGAAGGTCAGGGAGGCCGGTTCGGCGTTGTAAGTGTCGGCGTCGGTCACCGTGTAGGTGTAGGTAACGGCTCCCTGGGCCACCGTCGGCGTTCCGGTGATCTTCCTCACACCTGCGTTGAAGGTCAAGCCGACGGGCAGGCCCGGAGTGATGGTGTAGGAAAGCGGCTCGTTGCCGCCGGTGGCCGCCGGCAGTTCCACCGCGGCGCTGGACGTCACCTCCACACCCTGGAAATAAACCTGGTCGTCGATGGTCTCGTTGCCGAAGCTGGGCGTGCTGTCCGAAGCATCAACCGTGATGCGGAAGGACAGCGACGCCATCTCAGGATCCGGTGTATCTGAGTCGGTAGCCGTGTAGGTGAACGACGTTCTGCGATAGGTACTGGTCGGGGTTCCCGTGATCTTGCGCGAGTCGGCGTCGAAGGACAGGCCGCCGGGCAGGGCTGGGCTGATCGAATAGGTAAGCGGCTGGTTGCCGCCGGTCGCCGCCGGCAGTGTCACCGCCGCATTTTCGCTGACGGCCTGGTCTTGAATGTACAACTGGTCGGCGATGGACGCGCCATCGAAGTTGGGCTCCAAGTCCGACGCATCAACCTGGATGGTGAAGGTCAACGTATCGGTTTCCGGCCCGGGGGTATCAGAGTCGGTAACCGTGTAGGTGTAGGTCGTGGCGCCCTGGACGGTGGTCGGTGTTCCCTCGATCTTCGGCGTTTCGGTTTCGGTGTCGAAGGTCAGGCCGCTAGGCAGGACAGGACTGAGCGTGTAAGTAAGATCCCCGTTGCCGCCGGCTGCCCGCGGCAGGGTCAGATTCGCATTAGTAACGTTTTGTATGTAGACCTGGTTGTCGACAGCCCTACTGGCGAAGGTGGGCGTTTCGTCCGATGCGTCAACCTGAATGCTGAAGATTAGGGACGCCGAATCTGGTCCAAGCGTGTCGGAGTCGGTCGCCCGGTAGGCGTAGGCCGAGCCACCATACGCTACGTCCGGCGTTCCAGTGATCGTCCGATTTGCGGCGTCGAAGGACAGGCCTGAGGGCAGGTTGCCGACCAGGCTGTATGTCAGCGCGCCATTGCCGCCGGTGGCTGCCGGCAGGGCCAAATTGACGTTGTTAACGTTTTGTATGTATAGCTGGTTGGGTATGGTCGCGCCGTTGAAGTTGGGAATCAGGTCCTCCGCCACCTCGATGGTGAAGGTCAGGGAATCGGATTCCGCCCCCGGAGTATCGGCGTCGGTTACGGTGTAGGTATAGGTTGCGGCCCCCTGGGTCGCGGCGGTAGGACGGCCCGAGATGTCCCTACTTGATGGATCGAAGAACAATCCGGCGGGCAGGGCCGGGCTCAATGTGTAGGTCAGCGGCGCGTTCCCGCCGGTCGCCGCCGGCAGGGTCAATAGCACATAGTCCACGTTGGCGATGTAGATCTTGTTGTCGATGGTCTGGCTGCCGAACCTGGGGCCAGTGTCCGAGGCATCAACTTGGATGGTAAACGTCAGATCCACCGAGTCAGGACCCGCCAAATCGGAGTCGGTGGCCGTGTAGGTGTACTGCGAATTTCTCCAGGTCGCGGTGGGTGTTCCCGTGATCGTCCTGGTATTGGCGTTGAAAGTCAAACCGGTGGGCAGGTTGCCGACCAGGCTGTATGTCAGCGCGCCATTGCCGCCGGTGGCTGCCGGCAGGGTCAAATTGACGTTGGTTACGTTTTGTATGTATAGCTGGTTGAGGATGGTCGCGTCGTTGAAGTTGGGCGTCTGGTCCGTTGCCACTTCGATGGTGAAGGTCAGGGTCGCAGATTCCGGATTGACGGTGTCCGAATCGGTGGCCCTCCAGGTATAGGTGGTGGCCGGCTGGACAGTAGTCGGCGTTCCCACTATCTGCCGATCCCTGTTCATTGACATGCCGTCGGGCAGGTCGGGGCTGATGGAGTAGCTCAGAGTCCCGTTTCCGCCGGTCGCCTCCGGAAGCTCCACCGTTTCCCTGGCTCTGACCAATTGGTTTTGAATCAAGATTTGGGGGGCAATGGTCGCAGCGCCGAAGCTGGGGGCCAAGTCCTGGGCCTGGGCCAGCGTCTCGATGGTGAAGGTCGCGGTATCAGAGTCCGGGCCATACGTATCCGAGTCGGTGGCGGTCAGGGTATAGGTGGTGGCGGTTTGGACGGAGGACGGCGTTCCGGTAATAGTGCGGGTTGCCGCATTGAAGGACAGGCCATTGGACAGGGCGGGAGACAGGGTGTAGGTCACCGTGCCATTGCCCCCGTCCGCCGCCGGCAGGGTCACCCCATTGGGCCCGAGGGACTGGCCCTGGAAGTAAACCTGGTTGGCAATGTCCGGTATGACCGGCAGACTTTCATCCTCCACCGTAATGTCGAATTCCAGGGACCTGGAATCCGGTTCGGCCGCATCGGAGTCGGTAACGGTGTAGGTGTAGGGAGTGGCGGTCTGATTGGTGTTCGGCGAACCCGGTATCTTGCGATCTGTCGCGTCGAAGGTCAACCCGGCGGGCGGATTGGGAGTGAACGTATAGTTCAGCGGGGCGTTGCCGCCAGTCGCCGCGGGAAACTGGATTGCGTCTGCGGCGCTGACGTTCTGGTTCCGTATCAGAAGTTGGTCGGCGATGGTCCCACTGCCAAAATTGGGGGCGGAGTCGCGTACCGTAATGAACCTTTCGTTGGACGCGGATCTGCAGCTGGTAAGGGAAGCGCAGGAGCGCACCCTAAACCAGTACGTTGTACCATCGTTCAGAGGACGAAGACCGCTACTGAACAATCGCATCCTGAGCTGATGTGAGCCTTGAGACGTAGTAATTTGGCGGTTCCAACCGCCAAAACCACCACCCGATCTCGTGGAATATTGCCATTCCCAATGGTCCGAGTTTCTCTCGGTGTCACTAAATTTGAAGATCAGGTCCACCTTGGAACTGGAACTGCTAGGTGGATTGGCAGTCCTGAGGCATGGTGGCGAGGGCCTGTTTTCGCTCCAGCAGTCCGGAGTCCCCGACTGAGGCTGCACCGCAGGCGCTGGTTCTTGCGGGGAGGCCAGAGGGGCCTTTTTTTCGACATTAGTGGAATACGCATGACTCGACGCGGCTCCCCACATCAGCGGGGCGAGGGCGAACAATAGGACGGCGGCGGCGACAGGGAACTTCATTATCCATCCGATTTGCGGTTTGGCTTGATATGTGGGTATCTGCGGGCGGCTATTATAAGGTCCGGCCATCGGTTTACGAAGCGGTTTTGGCATCCATTTTTGGGCGATTTTGGCCCAGCCACCGCGAAGGCCGACTCACCCAGCGGCCGTTCTCCCTGGCGTCAGGTTTGCCGCGTCGCTAACGCTTTTCGCAATGACGATAGCAGGCGGCTGCCCGGTAATTTCCCGTCAAGTGGCGCAATTGGCGCAATCCTTGGCGCAGGTGTTCAGCCGGCAGCCTCCAAATAATGAGCCGTTGGCGCGGCTTCGGCGCGGATAATCTGGATCAAGGGGAGGTAGCGGCGGGCTTCGGCCCATGCGTCGCGCCGCTCGGCCAGGACTCCGCCCACCAGACGCCGAATCGCCATTTGGTTGGGAACAATGCAGGACTTCCCGCGGGATGTCCGCGTCGCCGTCCACTGGAAGCTTGCGAATAAGTTGCAAAATGTCCATGCTTTCCTTGGCCATCGTCGTCCCCTATATCGGGTTGGTTGGTGACCAGTGTGGACGGGTATGCCGTTCGGGGTAATCCCTTGAAGGGGGTTACATGAATGCAATGATTATGGGTGGCGCCGGTGAGCTGGAAGAGCGCTGAGGCTGGCGTCCCTCTTTCTGTGGGAAGGATGCCAAACTCGAATAGGCGTGCGAGGGTCGGCTTTAGGTCGCTACCCGTTCCACGTTCTTGGCGTGGCCAGCAATTGGACGGCGCGAGAAACGCCATGTGCCGGTGGTGGTTGCGTCCTGAGGGTTCGCGTCATGGGCGCCACGAGTATGGAATAGCCCTCCCGCATTTTGCGTCAATGCCGCCAAAAGCACAAAAGGGGAGGGCCACCCATTTGGGTAGCCCTCCCTATTTGGATCCGTGAACGATCCGGGACCGTCCCGGTTCTCACCCCTGCATCATCCTCCCAACCACCCTATGGGGTTGCAGACTCCACGCTGCTGGGGTCGCTCCACGGGTCGGAACAGCCGGGGCTGTACACAAACACCCGCACGTCGTACTCCTCCGGGTCCAGGGTCACCCCCACCTGGCCGTAGTCGCCGTGTCCCGCCGAAGCGTCGATGGTGAAGGTCTCCGAAGCGATCTGGTTTTCGCCAAAGTTCTTGAAGACCTCGTAGGCCCCGCTGTCGGCATTGTTTGCCAAAGCTCCCTCATCCACATCCCCGGCCGAACGCCAGGCGGAGACTGACGCCTTTTTGTAATGCACATCGTAGCCCGAGACGGTTCCGGTGATGTAGCAGGACGTGCCCTCCCACTTCCACGTGACCGTCAGGCTATTGGGGCTGCTGCCGGCGGCAAGGGAGGTGATCTCCGGCGCGACCGGCTTGCCCGCCGCTATGGGCGTGGCGAATTCCTCGTCGGAAGCTGCGCCATCGCCTGCGGAGTTGCTGGCCCTTACTTGGAATGCGTAATCGATCCCGTTGGTCAGGCCAGTAACCAAATGGCCGGTTGTATTCCCATCGCTGCCAGCAATCAACTGCCATGGGCCGTAGGGGCCACTGGAACGCACCCGATAATGCCACTCGTCGGCCTGGCCGTCGGCCTGCCACTGCAACTGAATGCTACCGTCCAAAGGTGTCGCGGTGAAGCCAGAAGGCGCGGACGGCGGGCTGGCGGGCACCGGCGTGGCAGTGGCCGGAGGTACCCGCGTGGCCGTGGGCGCCGCGGTTGGCTCAGGAGGTTCGGGCGTAGCCGTGGGCGCTGGGGTAGCCGTGGGCGCCGGAGTAGCCGTGGGTTCAGGTGTTGGTACGGGCGTGGCCGTGGGCGCAGGGGTAGCCGTAGGCGCCGGGGTTGGCGTAGCAGGTTCGGGCGTAGCCGTGGGCGCTGGGGTAGCCGTGGGCGCCGGGGTAGCCGTGGGTTCAGGTGTTGGTACGGGCGTGGCCGTGGGCGCAGGGGTAGCCGTAGGCGCCGGGGTTGGCGTAGCAGGTTCGGGCGTAGCCGCGGGCGCTGGGGTAGCCGTGGGCGCCGGGGTAGCCGTGGGTTCAGGTGTTGGTACGGGCGTGGCCGTGGGCGCAGGGGTAGCCGTAGGCGCCGGTGTGGCCGTCGGTTGCTGGGTAGCGGTCGGCGCCGGCGTGGCGGTAGGCTCAGGTGTTGGCGTTGCTGTGGGCTGCGGCGTGGCCGTGGGGGCCGTCGTAGGCGTGAGCGTGGGTGTGGGCCCCGGTGTCGGCGTGAGCGTGGGGACTGGCGTCGGAGTCGGAGTGGGGGTTGGACAGGCAGGCATTGTAGTTGGCTCCCTGTCCTGGATGTTGGAATACCAAGTTGTCAGGTTGGCGGCAAGGCATAGACTGTTCATGTCCAAACTGATGTTGGTGAGATCGGTCAGATTGGTGAACGTGGATGGAATGGGCCCGGACAGATCGTTATTTCTCAAATGCAATTCGACCAGGTCACTCAGGTCGCCCAACTCCGCTGGTATCGATCCACTCAGATCATTGCTGTCAAGGATCAGGAACTCAAGATTGGAGAGGTCGCCCAGTTCCGCTGGTATCGACCCGGTGAGCTTGTTGCCGCCGAGGAACAGAAATTCGAGACTGGAAAGGTCCCCCAATTCCGCCGGTATCGACCCGGTGAGCTCGTTGAGAGAAAGATGCAGATGCTCGAGAGCGGAAAGATCACCCAGTTCCGCCGGTATCTCCCCACTCAGGTCGTTTTCTCCAAGTTTTAGCTCCTCGAGTGCGGAGAGGGCGCCTAGTCTCACGGGTATCGACCCACTCAACCCATTGCCCCTAAGGTCTAGTTCGGTCACTCGCCCGCCGCTTACAGTCACGCCATGCCAGGACGAACTGGGGTCGGTGGTGAAGTCCCACCCGGTGTTGTTGTGCCAGTTGGGGCCGTCGGTAGCGTTGTAGAGCGCCTGCAAAGCTACCTTATCGGTGGCAAGGCCGCAGGTGGGCAGGGTACGTGGGTCTCTGTCGCGGACCCCCGCGTACCAGGTGGTCAAGGCCGTTTCGCCGGCGGAAATGCAAACATTGTTGTTGGACAAATCGAACTTTGTGAGATTGGTTAGTCTCGGAAATCTGGAATCAAGCGGGCCGTATAGGTCGTTATTTTGCAACTGTATTTCCTGCATTGTAACCCGCCAGCTCAGCGCCCCAGTCACTGGCCCACTCAGGTTGTTGTTTTGAAGCTCCAACCAACGAATATTGTAGAGGCGACCCAATCCCGGTATCCGCCCACTCAATTGATTGTCGTTGAGGTACAGCCCAGAAAGCCTGATGAGGTCTCCCAAATCCGGGGGTATTGACCCGGTCAGTTTGTTGTTGTGGAGGTACATATAATCGAGAAAGTAGAGTTTGCCGAGTTCCCTGGGTATAGATCCGCTCAGTTCGTTTTGGTCAAGGCCCAGAACCTCTAACTTGGACAGTTTGCCCAATTCCGCTGGAATAGATCCTGTGAGATCGTTGCCATAAAGCTCTAGTCTTTTGAGTTCGGAAAGGTCGCCCAGTTGTTTCGGCATCGTCCCTTTCAAATTGTTGCGGTGGAGATCGAGCTCGGTCACCCTACCCTTGCTTACTGTTACGCCGTACCAGGACGAACTGGGGTCAGTGGTAAAATCCCACCCTGTCTTGTTGGTCCAGTTGTCGCCGTCGGTAGCGTTGTAGAGGGCCTGCAGAGCTGCCAAGTCGCAACCGGGCACGGTAGCTGGACGCCTGGTGGCGATGGCTGCGTACCAAGTCTTCAGGGCCGTTTCGTTCTCGACAATGCAAAGGTTGTTATTGACCAAATTGATTGTATTGAGCTTCGTCAGATCGGTGAATGTGGAAGGAATGGGACCAGACAGATTGTTATCTTGCAGATATAATGTGTTCAGTTTACTCAGGTTGGACAATCCTCCGGGTATCGACCCAGTCAACTCATTGCCGTTTAGGTACAGCCCCAAAAGGTTGGAGAGGTTGCCCAATTGGGCGGGTATCGAACCGGTGAGTTCGTTATCGTCAAGCTGCAGCGAGGTGAGACTACCGAGGTCGCCCAGTTCCTTGGGTATCGACCCACTCAGTTCATTGCGTCTAATTTGCAGGTACTCGAGATTGGTGAGTTTGCCCAATTCCGTGGGTATCGACCCGGTGAGATCGTTGTCGTCAAGGCCCAGCGACGTTAGATTGGAGAGGTCGCCCAATTTTGCGGGTATCGAACCGCTTAGGGAGTTTCGGTTAAGGTACAGGAAATTTAGTTTCGCGAGGTCGCCCAGTTTTTCGGGTACCGAACCGTCTAAATTGTGGCCGGAGATGTCCAGAAACGTCAGATTGGAGAGGTTGCCCAGTTCCGCTGGTATCGAACCGGAGAGGTTGCCTTGGAATAGAATCAGGCGCTCCAGAGCGGAAAGGTCTCCCAGTTTCGCGGGTATCGTCCCGTTCAAATTATTGTGGCCGAGTTCCAGCGCGGTCACCCTACCGTTGCTTACGGTTACACCGTGCCAGGACGAACTGGGGTCGGTGGAGAAGTCCCACCCTGTGTTGTTGTGCCAGTTGGCGCCGTCGGTGGCGTTAAACAGGGCCCGGAGGGCCGCTTTGTCGGTGGCCAGGCTCGTGTTGGTTGCCTGCCCCGACACTATCGAGGATTGAAGCGCCAGCGCTACACCGAGCAGCAGCGCCGCCGCCGCCAGTATGCCGCCAGCAATGGTCGCTTCTTTAGAACATTTACTCATTTGCCGCCTCCAAATCAATCGAGAGCCAATTCGGTTGTCGCGTTGGGCGACTGGCGCCGCGAAACCGTTTGTAGTAACTCAATTGAGCGCCGCAACCATATCACGGGAGCTACCATTTGACAACAAGGTGTACTCGTTCAGTACAATGGGCAGGAAGGGCGAATTGGGAGCGGCAGGTGGCAAGATATTCGGCCGGAGTGGATCCGTCTAGCGACTGGTGGGGTCGGAACGTGTTGTACACCTGTTCCCAACGGCGCAACGCCTGGTTCAAAGGACCTAAGGTCAACTCGCCGTCATACAGGTTGGTAGAACTCCTCGGTGTGGTTGCGCCGGGCTCGCTCCACGTAGCCGTTGAGCTTGGGCGACCGAGGTGGCAAGACGAAGAGTTGGATGCCCTGTTTCTGGCAGGCGGCTTCGAAATCGGCCTGGAATTCGCTGCCTCCGTCCACTTGGACCGCCCTGATGGGGAAGGGCATACGCTGTTGCAGGGTGTGGAGGAACTTGGCGGCCAATGCGACGGTGGCCCGGGTATGCACAGAGAGGGTGTCCCTACGAGGCGCCACGTTCCGGGCGGTGAAGTGTTTCAGGATGACGCCGGGCAGGGGCCGCAGGTCCAGGGTGTCGATCTGCACGATGTCCCCTGGGGCTAGGGCCTGGTATTCCCGTAACTTGCGCACCGCGTAGGGCCGTGGCCGGCGCTGGCGTCGGGTGGGCAGGCCCGATCCCGGGGCCGCGCTGAGGAGGCCACCGGCCTTGAGCTGCGAGAGGATGCGTCCCACCATTGAGGTGGATACCTGTGAGGTGGATACCTGCCGGCCCAGGCAACGCAGCAGCACAACCAGCTTGTCCCTACCCCAACGAGGGTACCGCTCACGCTGCTGCCACGCGGCCTGCGCCAACTCCCTGCTCCAACTGGGCCCGCGCTCCCGGTGTGGCCGCCCTCTCCGGTTCACCAGTCCCTCAGGGCCATGCTCCCGCATCGGAAATCGGGGCGCCGGGTCCCACTTTCGTTTGCGGAGGGCTAGACAAGATGGTCGTCCGGGGACAGTGGTCCCCTACACATTGTCGTCCCCAATCCAAAGAGGCTCCCAGCGCTGGGCGCTGGATGTCCTATAGTCTGGGGGACGAAGACCGAATTTAGCTCTGCGCGGCCTTAATTCTCAGTCGGGAGCCCGCGCATGTGGAAATCTCATCCATGACCAGGACGACCTTTTGGGGTCATCAATTTGTCGGTCCCAGAAATACGGAGAGGCCGGTTAAATCGATCGACGGCAAGTTCTCTCCCGCCTGACCAAACCCACTCGGTCCACTCGGTCCAGTATGGCGCCAACATCCTCCAGCGTCTGAAATACGTGCCATGGGCGGGAAGGGCAGTCAGGTTGATGGCACCAGGATTGAACACCGTGAGGACTGTGGCCTCAACGTGAGTGGCATTCTCAGAATTGTACTGTTCTTGGAACACGACCTTCTCTTCGCCGCCCATTTGGTAGAAACCCCTCAACTGGTCCATCGCCACTTCTAACGTGTCGTCGGTAGTGCCTTCTTCACAAACTTGGTCCGCGGTCTCCGCGATTGCCTTTACCGTGTCGTGCCTACCTCGCGCATCAGCAACAGGGTTAACCATCGTCTGTTTAACCACCTCATTTGCCGCTATAGACATTGCCAGGGCAGCAGTTGCGGTAGCCACCCTGACCGTCGCCATGTCCCCTAACCGACAAACTGGCAATTCTGCGTCAAGGGTCTCTGTTTCGAGGAGGGCCACAGCTTCGGCGGTCATGGCCCGCGCCAACTGGCCTACCGGTCCATAAGCCTGGCCAAGCCCTTGAGTGTACAACAAGCTGATCACGGCATCTTGCATCCCCTGGATGATGGCAGCCTTCAATTCATCACGTTCGGCCGGTTGGTTTGTCATGCTGAAATACCCATGTTAGATTGTTTCAATTGGTCTTACGGAGGCATGACGAAATCCAGATGCTGATGACGTAACCTTCATTGCGAGTAATGTTATCATACTTCCTGACAACACCATCGCAGGGAAGCGGATACTATCCCACGCCGGCCCGCGCCGCTACCCTCTGGCCGACTACGTGAAGAACTGGATGCGAGGCCGTTTCGACCTGCTGGTGGGCGACGAAGTTCACGAGTACAAGGCTCGCGGGTCCGACCAAGGCATCGCCGCCGGAGCGCTGGCCGATGCCTGCGGCAAATCGCTCAGCCTTTCGGGAACCTTGATGGGCGGATACAGCTCGACCCTCTTCCATCTGCTGTACCGGTTCTCGCCGGAGATTCGCTCTGAGTTCGGGCGATCCGAGGAAGGCCGCTGGGTTCAACGTTACGGCTTCCAGGAACCGACCGTCGGGCGCGACGATGACGACCCGGTGGAGGATGGGCGCAACAGCCGGCGGCGCAAGTACCGCAAGGTCGTGCGAGAGCGGCCCGGATTGGCTCCATCGGCCCTGTTCCGCCTCATCGGCAACTCCATCTTCCTCAGGTTGTCCGACGTGGCATCAGGACTGCCCGACTACTCGGAGCGAATCCTGTTGTCGGGGATGGACTCCGAGTTGGATTCCTCCGGCTACTCCCAGCGCGGCGCCTACGACCGGCTGTTCACGGTGCTGCGGGACGCCCTGGCCGATGCCTTGAGCCGGGGTTCCAAGCGGCTCTTGGCTGCCTACCTGCAATCACTTCTGGCCTACCCCGACGGTTGCACACGGGGTGAGAGCGTCTTCGACCCCCAGGATGGCGACCTGCTGGTGCAGGTGCCGCCGCTGACCGAGGACAAGCTCTACCCCAAGGAGAGGGCCCTGGTTGACCTGGTGGCCGCCGAGCGCATGGCCGGTCGTCGTGTATTGGTGTACGTCACCCACACCGGAAACCGCGACATCACCGGCCGCATGGACGAAAACCTGACCCGCCATGGCTTCAAGGTGGCGGTGATGAAGGCCGACGCCGTGGCGCCGGAACGCCGGGAGTCCTGGGTGGCCGATAGGGTCAATGCAGGGGTCGATGTCCTGATCTGCCATCCCCGGCTGGTGCAGACGGGCCTGGACCTCATCGACTTCCCGACGATCTGCTGGTACGAGACCGACTACTCGGTTTACACCATGCGCCAGGCGTCGCGCCGGTCGTGGCGCATCGGGCAGACCAGGCCGGTGCAGGTGGTCTTCATGGCCTACCGGAACACCCTCCAGGCCGATGCCCTGAAGCTGGTGGCCAAGAAGCTGCAATCCTCGCTGGCGGTGGAGGGCGAACTCCCAGAGGACGGTCTAGTGGCCTACGGCGATGACGGCGACGACCTGATGCTGGCCCTGGCACGCAAGATCGTCAACGGCGACGCCGAGGACGAAGCCGAAACCGTCGAGCAGGTCTTCACCCAAGCCCGCGACGCCGAATCCGCCGCCGATGAACTGCTGGTGGACGACGACTGGCAGGTGGTGGAGGGTGAACCGGAGTTGGATGAACCGGCAATCATCGGCGCCGAAGGACTCGACGATCTGGCGGCGTTCAACGGATCCGGCGAGCCAGAGGCCGCCGAAGACCAGCAGTCGCTGTTCTCCTGGGCGGAATTCCTGGCCGAAGAACCCGAGCCGGTCAGGAAGCGGAGCCGGAAACCGGAACCCGCCGCAGCCTCGCTGTTCCAGTGGGCGCTGGAGCAGGAACGGGAAGCCGAGCCGGTGGGCGCTGGCCGGTAGCCCCTGCTAAACCCAACGGGATGCCATCGCACGCGCTGCGGTGGCATCCCCAGTGGCCCATGTATGGCGGGTTTTTTTTGCGTTTGAGTTATGGTCCTAGGATCGTGCACGGCCTGGCCACTATCGTTTGACCGGCCTAAAACAATTGAGTGTCCTGTACTGGAATCCAGGTCAACGCTACCCAATGCTGCCTTCACCGCAGCCATCGCCGAACAGAGGATGTCATATCCTGATGGAATCATCGTTTGAAGGCGAGCTCAAGGAACGCCTGGCAATCTGCGTCGGGGATCGAATCCTGGCTTTGAAATTCTCGTATTGTCCTTTGTCCTAGCGTCGGTTGATGTTCTTTGACTACCGGCGGTATGCTTGAGATCAGGCATTGTCGATTGTCGCTTTCGTTAGCTGTCTATGCCGCCGTCAAAGGATGGATTTCGGAATGGCAGATCGCGCTACCACGGCGCCCGTTGACGACGGGCGAGTAGGCGGCCATCCGAACTGCGTGGCCGGAAATTAGGTGAAGGTGGTTCCGTGAGCTGCCGTCACGAAGGCGGGTGTGCTCACTATCCAGTTTGGCGCAACGAGTTGTGGTCCAAGTATCTTCCCCAATCAGTGTGATACGGGTACTGTACATTTGCCTTGTTCTATTCCTTACAGGGAGTACAAGACAAAGTAAGCGGAGCGGGCCGCCAGTTGGAGCATCTTAACGCCAGAAGAGGTTGAAGGCCTTGTGCTGCCTTTTCTCATCATAGGATGCCAGCCTGTTTCAAGTGAGCGATCATCTGCTCGCCGGCCGTCTCCCATCCTGTCGTGAGGGCCTGTTCTCTGGCTACCATGCCAATAGGGTCCTTTCCTTCCAGCTTCACAAACACCCTGTGGATCCCTCGTTGACAGGCATAGCCCACTTCTTGGTCAGGCCAACCGCCGCCGTGGAAGTCGTCGGTGACGAATCCGACGAATACGTCCATCGTGTTCAGGGCGTTGAGTATTTCGTTCTGCCATATTTCGCTGGGATTTATGTCTTCATGGGCAACGAAGCAGCGAAGCCCTTGGCGCTCCAACTCCTCCCTAACCCGAGCAACCTCCTTACGACAGGACGCTCGATGACTCAAGAATGCAAGCATTTTCCCACCATGACCGTCGCCCCAAACCCTGTTCATTTCGGAATTGGTCAGCACAACCGGGACATTCCCCGCCTCCTTGAGCAATTTGGTGGTTGCCTCGAACAGGTCAATGTCCTTCACCGCCCAATGACTTCTGCTTCGCTCCCAATCGTTCCGGCCTGTCTTGATTCCGAGGGCTACAAAGGCGGAGTTATCCTTGATTGGAATTTTCGGGTAAACGGTTGGAAGCGTGTAGATGATTCGGTATTGCCCTCCCTCCTCCCGCACTTCGCTGATACGCCCAATCGAACCTACCACGTCAAAGCCTTCGCAGGTGAACAGGCAAGGGAGTTTCCTCAACGCGTGATAATCGGGACGGCCATCGACGGTGAATTTCTGCTTGACTGGATCAGCAGTATAGTAAAACATTCTTGGAGGATAGCCTGGTTCCGGTTTTTCCCAACGATCCAGGTCAAATGGGAGGCCTTCATAGGTTTCCCAGTAATCCTGCGTCGCCGCCATCAGAAGATTGTACATTGAGATCTCCTTTTCTGTTTCCGTTTGAAATCCAAGTTTGCCAGTAGATGCCACCCGTCCGTTTCAGCCCTCCGTGCAGTCTGACCCGTCTTTCCCCAAGCACAGCGGGTGCGAGGCTAAGGTGATGTTACCCTACCCACTAACCACAAAGCGTTGATGGCCAACCGGAGCGGGTCTTCCTTCAACCGTCAGCGCAGTTGAAAAGTCAGTTCATCAGCAGATGTGTTTCCCCGGCTCTGCAGTCTGGAGTCGGCTCGGCTTGGCCAACGTACTCTGTCGCCTACGGTAATTCGCGCCGGCATGATAACAATTCCAAACGGACCATACCATGCGTTGCGGTTGGCCCCCGTTCTCCCATCGGCTATAATCTATTCGGGCAACGTCGCCGCGATGATTGGGTTGCGGTTGGCCCCCGTTCTCCCATCGGCTATAATTCAATCGTTGCGCTCCGAGGTTCCCCGGGTTGCGGTTGGCCCCCGTTCTCCCATCGGCTATAATTTGCAGAAGTCGATACGTCGAGCGGACCCTGTTGCGGTTGGCCCCCGTTCTCCCATCGGCTATAATAATTGCTCTGTCGATCATGTCGAGAACGTGTTGCGGTTGGCCCCCGTTCTCCCATCGGCTATAATAATGCACGGCTGCCAGTGTCAGCAGGGCAAGTTGCGGTTGGCCCCCGTTCTCCCATCGGCTATAATTCCGGTCGCGTGGGTAGTCGATGCCAGCCAGTTGCGGTTGGCCCCCGTTCTCCCATCGGCTATAACCAGATGACGTTGACGCCAGGCAACGATACCGTTGCGGTTGGCCCCCGTTCTCCCATCGGCTATAATATCAGGCCAGACGTAGACCACGCGGCCCTGGTTGCGGTTGGCCCCCGTTCTCCCATCGGCTATAATCCTGGCAAGATCGTGGCGGACGGCGTGTTCTGTTGCGGTTGGCCCCCGTTCTCCCATCGGCTATAATGCAGTGGCTGGAGTGGGCAACATCAACAGTGTTGCGGTTGGCCCCCGTTCTCCCATCGGCTATAATTATTCTGGCGATTGATTTGGTCGAGTTGTGGTTGCGGTTGGCCCCCGTTCTCCCATCGGCTATAATGCCCAACCCATAGTCGCGTTGGCGAAAGTAGTTGCGGTTGGCCCCCGTTCTCCCATCGGCTATAATGCCAGGCATCCCCACGCTCCCGCCTAGACTCAGTTGCGGTTGGCCCCCGTTCTCCCATCGGCTATAATGGGATTTTGGTGGGAGCGCAACCACCATTGGTTGCGGTTGGCCCCCGTTCTCCCATCGGCTATAATGGATCACGATCCATCCAAACTGGAGGTTAGTAGGAAATCCCGGTCTTAGGCTCGCCAAAAAATGACGCCTCAAACGCCAAAACAGCGGCCTCGCTGCGGTTTTTTCAAGTCAATCGTCGGGCCCGATTGTACGCGACGCGACAGCATTTGTAGCCGATGGGAGAACGGGGGCCGCAGGGAAACCAACCGTTAACAAGGACTTTGGTCCATCAGATTAGGGGGCGCGCTACGGAGCGCCCCTCGCTTTTTTCCTATTTGAACTTGGTTCAAAACAGCGTGTATTGCTGAGGGTTTCGGTTCGCCGGTTGCCGCGTGGCGCCGCTGAAACTTACGATGTTCTCGTATTGCTTGTCGGTGAAGTAGATGATCTGCACGTTGCCCGCGGGCGGCAACGCTGACTGAACCCGCCTGGTGTAGACCTGGGCCTGATCCTTGCCGGCGCAGAATCGCAGGTACACCGACAGCTGGCACATTTCGAACCCCTGGTCCAGCAGGAACTTGCGAAATTTGTTGGCGTCCTTGCGTTCCTGACTAGTCAGGACGGGAAGGTCGAACAGAACCATCATCCACATCAGCCGGTAACCTGAAAGCATTTGCCGGTTCCTTTCGCTACCCCAGCATCCGTTCGGGAAAGATTAGCGAGGCGCGCTTATCCTCGAAGGACTGAGCCAGGGATTGCGCCGCCCGTTCCAAGCAGGTTTCCAGCGGTGTCGTTCCCCGCTCCGTGCGCATGTCGGCGGCCAGCGTTCCCACCAGCGTTCGCCTGGCTTCCCGCGTAACCTCTTCACAGCCCGCCGCAACCAGCCGAACCACTGCACGGTCCACGACGGGGCGGAAGGGCTCCATCAGGTCGTCCACCAAGCACATGGCGTCATAGCGGTTGTGGTGGTGAATGCCCAGGGAAGGATGCAGACCGGCGGCAACCACGGCCCGGGCCGTGGCCGCTCGTAGCACGGTGTAACCGTAGTTGAGCAGTGGATTCGGCATCGGTCCGAAGCGGGCCCGCTGGAAGTCGAGGCCGAACAACAAAGGCCAGTAGCGCCGGGCCGCCTGAGCCTCAAGGTTTTCGGGATCGCCCGACTTCACCCGCCGCGCCAGTTCGTCCAGCCCACCGTCGGGTTTGCCCAACGTTTCCAGGGCAAGCCGTTGTTGATCGATCTTCGCCCGGACCGTGGCCTGCCACAGCCGCTTTCGCAGCGGCAGCGACGCTTCCAACTGGCATCGCATCCTCAAGGACTGGACGTGATGACCCTCCAGCGGCCAGAGCCACGCCACCGGCAGATAGTTGCCGCCACACAGGACCACGGCGGCGCCCCGCTTCGCCAACTCCACCAGCAGGTCGTTGGAGTAGGTCAGGCCGCGCGCATTGCAGAGCAGGACACCGATGTCATCCAGCGGAACCCGTCCTTCCTCATCGCCGTTGTTCGAGACGGTCATCAGGCCGCGATGGCGGGCCAGATGTCGCCCTTCACTGGCGATTTCAATGACTCGACCGATCATGCCTCAACCCACAACCGAAACTAAATGGTTCGCATTGTAGGCCAACGTAGGTCAAAAAACCTGCATTTCCAGAACCGTTTTTGTCAGTTTTCGAAGTCCTGCCGGTTTACGCCAATGCGATTACCGGAACGGGCCCCGGTCGAAGACCCGGCCAATCTCATCCACTCGCACCTTGCGGAAGGCGTTTTCTTCCAATTTTTTTGCCGAAAACTCTATGTCCTTGCCTTTGGCTGCGTTGGCGTCTTTGTGGTCGTCCAGTACTACGGTCGGGGTTTTGCCGGTTCGATTGATGATTTTCCTGACCCGAACGATGCGGCGGTTTGCTCCCTCGCCCAACGCGCCCATGTCGTTGATTTGCAGGCGCATCAGATGTCTGGCCGCCGGATGTCGTCTGCGGCCGTTGGAGTAAAGGCCCGGCTGGTTGGCGTCAATTTTCGGCTGGTTGGCGTCGAATGTCGACATTATCATCGTTTGCCACTTGCCATCGGGGTTCCGCCAAACGTCGGGGTACTCGTTGCCGTCGGGTAGGTAGCCTTTGTAAGCATTGCCAGCAGCGTCCTTGACGGGAATGACCCGCTGCACAGAATAGATCCTGACTCCGCGAACTCGCTGGCGATGGCCGCTAGCAAGAAGCACACCGGGATCGGCCGCCTGTCTTGCAAAGTCTGACTTTTTGCCGCCTGTTTCGTCCCAGAGGCGGCGCAACGCTTCTCGCAAGGGGACATCGGTTACGTGTTTCAGGTCCTTTGCCTCGAATTTTGTCAATGCCTTGCGCGACACGGTACGATAACGACCATCCACTTCATTGACCAGTTCAACCAGCCCATGAGCGGTGGCATCGTGCAATTTCCCAGTGGTTTTGCCCTTCTCGCCGAGAGTACCGTGGTCCGGCTTGTAGGAAACCACCAAGCGATCAAGTCGCTCTTGAACCTGCGCTCGGTCAAAACCCTCCCAGGGGAGCGGAACCAGGGAGGCCAAACGTTGCTCCGCTTCCCGGTAGCCTGAACCGGCGGCGTTGGCGAACCTCTGCAGCAGTCCCTGGGTGGTATTCGCCACCACGAAGGCGTCCACGGCGTGATGCCGGTGGTCATCCCTGGTTTTGCGAGGGATGGCGCTATCCCCCGTGTTGTTCAGCATTCCTTCAAGTTCCCAACCGCGACGGAGCAGCGCGGTCATCCGGCCCGGTATAACGCGAACCCGCTGGCGATGCTCGCCAAGTTCGTCGTACAGGTAAGCCAGATAAGCGCGGGCGGCGCGGGAGAGGTATTGCGTTTCGTTGAGCTGGCGGTCGAGAAAGTCTCGGTCCCCTTCAAATCGCTCCATGGCGTCCTTCTGAAACCGCCATATCTTCTCCTTTCCCCTTCCCGTGAAGGTGGCGACGTACTCCAAGCAACGACCGTCCGGCCATTTCTCATGTGGCGTGAGGTTGCCCTTCTTGCGGTTGGCGTCGGCCAGGCACAACACCAGGTTGCCCATGGAGTTGTCCAGTGTGCGGGAGAACGGCAGTATGTGGTCGATCTCAGTTTGCGCCGACATCGCCATCGCGACGGAAATTTGCTGGCCGGTATAAGGGCATACCCGGTTGTGGATAGGTCCCTGTTCCTCCCAGAGTCGCAGCTTACGCAGGCCGCCTGCGCTAACCACCAGCCCAGCCCCGGTCAGCATTTCGGCAAAACGCTCGTTGCGTGCCGCGCCCTCTCTTTGCTGCCGCTGGTGATTCATTTTCTGCGCGTCGTTCATCTTCAGTTCGCGGACCAGCTCGACGACGATCTCTTGCGGTTTGCCGTAGGTCTCGATGAGCAGGTTGACCACCCGACGAAGCTGCCCCAGGCCGATGTGGACCGTGGGGTTGCCAAGGCGTCCGTAGCGAGCCACTGCGCCATCCCGCTCGGGGTCTTTGGTTGGATCTGCTCCTACCGCGTCGCGTTCCAGAACAACGCCGTAGTAGGGCAGACTATCGTGGGCTTCGTCGTTGCGAAAATCCGAATGATGCGGATAGCCGGCTGCTTGTACCGCGTCCCACAACATCATCCCCCGTTCCAAATGCGGTAGTATCTTGATGATGGCCTTTTCGCTCAGGTTGCCGTAGCCCTCGGGCAACGCCACGGTCGCTACAGCGTCGGCCTGCTCGTCAGTCAAGCCCCAATCATGAATCGCCTTTTCCCGTACCTGAGACGGTTCCTCGGTATCGAGCAAAAACCGGACGATTTTGTTGCGTTTCTCCAGCGAAAAATCGAACCATGTCTTGCCGAACCGGGCGTGTTGAGCCGGTCTTTTGTTGGTTGGTTTCTTGCCGGTTGAGGCCAACTTAGCCGTGGTTTCGTCCCCCTTGATGGAAGCGCGACCGCCGGCTGCCAGGTTGAATTGCGCTCCAGACGGCAACCCCAGGTCCTTGCTCGGCGAGTTCAATTTGATGTCCTTCCCGGAGCGGAGCATCTTCATGGCCCGGGCCCTCTCATCAGGGGTCAGAAAGCGCTCCGGTTCGGCGCCGACGCGAACCTTTAGATTGTTGACCTCCTGGAGCATTCGAAATTCCTGAAAGATGGGCGTAGCTTTCGGGGCGCGAGGCTCGCCACTCTCGTATTCGAACAGACACCTGCCGGGATCAACAGGTCTCAGGGGCCTCTGATAAAAGATGATGCCGAACAGCTTGTCCCATTGTTCGGCAGTCAACTCCTGATGGCCCTCTTGGGCGGATCGAATAGCCTGGAACTCCTTTTCATACATTTGCCGGTCAGCTCGGAGGCCAGTCTCCGGGCGTGCGCGGGCCTGGTTGCCGCGCTGCCGCTCCTGGGCTAGGAACTCACCCAAGGTCCGCGCTTGAGTCTCTTCCATACGTTGGCGCAGATTGCTGATGGCCGCGTGTACTTGCCCGTCTTCTTTTTCATCCTCTTTATCATCGCTGGCTTTGCGGTTTGACTTGAAACCGCGCCGTTGGTTGAGATGGAACAGCGCGCGGCCTAGCTCAAATGGCCCCAGAGGTTTGGCCAGGGCTTGCGCGCGGAGGTCGTAGGGGTCGGCCAACTCCAGTTCCCTGCGCTCATCAGCGTTTCCCGGCATCAATCCGGAGTTGATGAGCGCTTGCATCAATCGGCTGCGGCGGATCAAGTAACGATCTCGCCGACGGCGTTGGCCGCGAGCCATCCGGCGGTCCACAGCATTGGATTGTTTTCTTTTTTCATCTCGCCCATCCGGGAAGATGCGAACGCCCATGTCCACTATTCCGCACGGTTCACCATTGAGGTCAAGTTCGACGGCGGCCCAACCAATTGAATTTGTGCCCAAGTCTAGCCCCAGGCGATATTGCGTTTTTGCGTTAGTCATCATCACCTCGGAGACGCACCGAATAGAAGGAAAACCTCACGTAGTCTAACGCATTTGACCATCGCGCCGCCGGTCGTGGTGGTTTGCGTTCTGTCAGCAGACGCCACTGATTCAGGAGGCCTTGTGGTCCAACTGTCTCTGGCGAACGCCAGCTAGGTACCGCTGGAATTCAGGATTGAACTTGCCAACATCATGCCACAAGCCCGCGTAGTAGCCAGCGTCATAGCAGCCGAAGGGTTACAGAACCTGCCCGCCATTTCAGCTACGGCGTTCAGATGCTCAACCAAGCCGTGCCAATTGCCTTCATCATTGGCGGCATGAGCGCAAAATTGAACCACGATAAACCTCCGCGTTGACAAGAATCTCTTGTTCGCTCATTGTAGCCATCGCTTGGGGCCCAAGCGAGCGCCTGGCGCGAGACCTCCTCGCCGCCAGCGGGACTTCGACCTGGCCGGACTACGGGAACCAGCGGGAATTGTAAACGCGGATTCGTTCGGCGACGTTCCTCAGTTCCTGACGGTGGGTCCCGACTTGACGTTGGCGCCGATAGCGGATTCCCGAGCTCAACATCAACCTCCCGCTTTGACAAGCCGATGCGGCCGCGATATGGTCGAGCTTGACGAAAAGGAGCCACCCATCAAACGTGCGCAGCCACAAATCACATAGGAGGCTCGCCATGCACACGAAACTGTCCGCCCGAACCACAGGCTTACGCATCGTTGTTTTTGCGCTGGTGGCGGCCCTGCTGGCCGGTGTGATGGCCCTGCTGGCGTGCGCGCCGGCCGCGCCTGCCGGCCAGAGCGAAGCGCCCGAAGCTATCCCAACCATACCGTACCTGGGAACTCCGCCGACCGAAGAGGAGCAGGCTACCTGGCGCGCCCGGCCCAGACCCACTCCCTACCCGCCCGGCTACGTCAAGCCCACCGACCCGCCCACCTTCACGCCGGTTCCCACGTTTCCGCGGGAATGGGAAACTGATGCAGCCACCCCGCAACTCAGCTCCGCAAGTTCCAAATCCGCGCAAACCGCGTTGGTCAGCGAACTTCGTGAATTCATCGCAAAGGGCAATTTCGATGCGGTTGCAAGAGTAAGGGTGGCATCTCACCGTGACGTAATGGTGCCAGATGGAAGCGGGGGCACAATTCTATGTCGTCGACAAACGCTTGGGGTCATTTCAACCTACCAAGGCAATTTGCCATCCGACCTGGATATCATAACAGCTCCTTCTGATCGCACTAATCTTCACCTTGATGCTAACAGTGAGTACATCATGTTCTTGCATAAATGGTATATTTTAAAAGGCACCTATCCGCCAGATGGGTACCGCCACGAGTACACCAAATCGGAATTGGACGCGTTCGGTGGTGAGGCATTTGTCTACAACCATTTGCCACTTTGGGTTATTGACGCTAACATCGCGCATCGAGTTCCTTCAGCAAAAGTGTCCGGCCTAGAGCCCATCGGTTCTCACCTGGGCGCCGCCCGACACGGCAGTCAACATTTGCCATTGCCTGCATTGGAACATGCAATCAACATTTACACATCGTCAGCCCAATATAGTCAGTCAGGGCCAAATGACGGTTTTGTGACCGCTACACCAACGCCGGATCCAGAAACGAGAGTTACCAAGTTGATCGAGAATCAGGCCAAATATGATGGAGTCGCTCGTGTGCGGGTTCGGTCTCATACTGATATGGGCTCAAACAACCTGCGCGACGAGCCCAACGCCGTTGGAGACGCCCAGGTCAGTGGTGAAGGTAACCCTCCAATTCACCAGAAATTCACATGACGGACACGCCAACATCGCTGGCATTGGATACCGCGTCGCCCAGAAGGGCGAGGCGTGTCACGAATGGTCGCGCAACTACGACGTGCCATTGAACAAGGTGAAAAATCAGTCGTTGTTCACCTTCGATGACGGCGTCTACACGCTGCACATCGACAGTTCCAGCTCGTGGGCGTTCCGCAACGGCAACCGCGTCTGTGTTGACGTTGGATTCGTCACCACGGCAGGCAACGCCTACAAGAGCAGCCGCCGCTGGCGGGACTTCCAGATGCCATCCGGAGCGGCGACGTCCAGGCCAACGCCAGTGGGCGACGCCGAGGCCGCAGCGGACGCCATGCTGTTCAACTTCACCGTTGACCCGTACGACTGGACCCGTTCCGTCGGCTACCGCATCGCGCGCACCGGCGACGCCGGCGCCAGCTGGACCGTTGGCTACGGCCCCATCAAGCCAGGACAGGAACTGAACGGCGCGGCGGTGAGCGTCAACGACAACGTCTGGACGCTATCTGTTCCTGTCCGAGACGACGAGACGATGAAGCCCAGCACGAAGTACTGTGTGGACATCTGGCCAGCGAAATCAGACGACGCCGCGCCCAAGGGAGCGCGCTGGAAGTTCACCACCGGACCACAGTAAAGACGAGCGATATGCAACGATCAGTGGCCGGCGTCCTAGGACGCCGGCCACTACTTTATCCAATAAACGCGCCCACAGGTGCGACCGAATGACTGCGATTGAAACAAAAATCAAGTCAGGATTGAAATTGATGTGCCGAGAGGCAAGCGGGCAGCATGACACGCCGCCCACGCCGGATAGGCTCCTCCGGCCGAGGCCGGCAAAAGCGCGAACGCGACGTGATGATCGTGTTCGCGCCAATTCACAGAAGCCTGAACGGTTCAGAACGCTTCCAACTCCGCCGAAATGCTCGATATCCCTTCCTGAACCTCAGCCAGCTGGCTGCTCAACTCATCCTGTTCGGCAGTGAGCTCCCCCATCTCAGTCTCCGCTTCGTTCAATTGACCAAACTTCTCGTCGAAGCTCAATTCATCGTTGCGCAGGATGGACGTGGACTTACTCCAGTTGGCTTGCTGCGCCAGCCGATTGCGATACAAGCTGTTGTTCAACGCTGTCCTCTGCTGCCGGTAACTACGGAGCTGCTGATTCAGCTCGCTCCTGCGCTGCTGTTCAGCCTCATCATCTTCGCTTTCCTCGTCGTCGCCTTCGTTGCCACTATCGCCACCATCGCCATCCTCATCGCCACTGTCGCCAGAGTCGCCAGGATCACCCCCACCCCCACCGCCACCAGGTGGACCGCCACCAGGTGGACCGCCAGGCGGAGGGGGTGGCGGCGGCGGTGGCGGTGGGGGTGGAGGCGTATGCGCCACCATATACCAAAGCGGCAGCGTGCCAGCCAAAATTACCAGCGCTCCGCCGCCCACGCCCACGCCAATGGCGATGTCCTGCCCTGTATCGTGATACGATTTCTCAGAAAACGTCGACTCGCCCTCAGTGTAGTTCTTGGTGCGCACCTCGCGCTTCGTAGGCGCGTCATTCCAACGTTTCGTCGTGCCGCCCAAGTCATTCTGATCGTTAGTGTCCGGAGTGACCGCGACAACGTACTGTGTACCCACCGGATACTGAGTGTCCTCCGACGTATCTTCCCCCAGCGATTGCCTCGTCGTGAGCCATGCCGGATGCGACTCCCCATTGGGGCGCCACACGCCGTTATCGTCAAGGTCGTAATCCTGGATTGCTATCGCCTCACGGGTATGGTCGCCGCCCAGCACCGAGTAGTACGGCGCGATCTCTTCATTGAGAATTGTATCGTCAGAACCAGTATCCGCGATACCCTCTCCCGATGACCAAACGCCTGACTCCACACGCGCCCAGGCCCGAGAATTGGGAGATATATGACGGTTCCACTCATCAATGGTCTCTGGACTAACTCGAACCCGCACCATGCCCAACGCGGCATCTCCGCCATAGGGAACGATGTTCCAAACCTTGACCCACCGGCGCGAGTCAACGTCACGCAACTCGTAGGCCAAACGCGACAGGCCATAATCCACCGGCAAACTGTCATATACCGTGACAGTATCCGCAGCCACCGGCGTCAAACCCTGCCCCACATCCACAGCGGCCCCACGGCCTCCATCCAACGCAGCGCCATCAACGATCCGTTCAGTATGGACGTTGTTGTTGCCATAACCAGCGGCCAAGCGCATCTTCGCCCAAGTCGGCCCCGTCTCGTCAGAAACGTAGATCGAATACGCGCCACTGGCGTCGCTGCCAGCCGCATCGCAAGAGAGCAGCGGATACTGCACAATGCGCCACGTCGGAACCGTCTTCACCAACTTGAACGGGGTTGATGACTTGTCCCAGACGTACACCAACTCCGCTACACGATAGGTCGCCATCCCGTCCTTCAGGTACGGTTTGCCATCAGAGGCGTTAGCCATTACGATCCACGTCGATGATATATCGTTCCCATCAGGCGCAGAACCGTACGTGACAGAAGGCCAGGCCAACGACATGGCCACCAGGATCAGTAGAGCCAAGAAAAGCAGCTTCGGCGCGGCGACGGCGCTAACGCTGCTCAGAACGCGGGTCAACTTGAACATCAAACTCCCAACCTCGACAGTTCGTCCGAAATGGATTCCCGTTTAGACAGCAACATCTGATTCTCAGCGGCCAAATCGTTGATTCTGCTCTGATACCGCTGCACGTTGCGCAGGGACTCGGAACCTGCTTTCTCACTGTTCAGCTCAGTCTTCATCCGACTCCGCAGGCTATCCTGTTCCTCCACGTTGCGATCGTAGGTCCGCTGGATACGATTGAGCTGCCGATTCATCGCGTTGTACTGCTGCTGCTTCGCCTCCTCGTCGGACTCGTTGCCGTTATGCTCGGACCTGTTGTCATCGTCGTCATCATGCTCCGAGTCGTTGCCGTTGTTATCCGAATCGCCATCCTCGCTGTTGTTATCGTTATCGGCTGGATCACTGCTGCTATCCCCAGGATCGTTGGGGTCACCTGGATCACCAGGCGGGTCAGGGTCGGCCGGCGGACTGCCAGGCGGTGGCGGCGGTGGCGGCGGCCGCGGTGGAGGCGGCGTATGCGCCGCCACGTACCAGAGCGGCAGCGTACCAGCCAAAATGACCAACGCGCCCCCTCCTACGCCAACGCCGATGGCGATGTCGCGTCCCGTATCGTGATACGACGTTTCTGAGAACGTTGACTGGCCCGCCGTGTAATCCTTGGTACGCACCAACCGATTGGTCGGCACGTCATTCCAACGCTGTGTCGTGCCGCCCAAGTCGTTGTTACCGTTGGTATCTGGCGTCACCGCAACGACATACTGTGTACCCAACGGATACTGGGTATCCTCCGGCGTATCGTCGGTCAGCGACTGACGTGTCATCAACCACGCCGGATGCGACTCACCATTGGGTCGCCACACGCCATTGGAGTCCAGGTCGTAATCCTGAATCGAAATCGCTTCCCGCGTGTGATCGCCTCCCAACACAGAGTAGTAGGGCGAGATGTTTTCGTTGAGGATGGTATCTCCAGAACCATCGTCTACAATGCCCTCGCCCGAAGGCCAGACGCCCGATTCCACATGAACCCAATCACGATGGATCACCGGCGAAAGCGCGTCGTACTCGGACAACGTTTCGGCGTCAACGCGCACGTGAATCAGACCCAGCGCGGCGTCACCGCCGTACGGCGTTACGGTCCAAACCTTGATCCAGTTTTTCGTGTCCAAGTCGCGTAGCTCAACGGCGCGTCGATAGACGCCATAATTCACCGGCATACTGTCGTACAACTTCACCGTGCGCGCCGGCGTCAATGCCACAGCCAACCCCTGGCCAACATCGGCCACCGCGCCCTCCACGCTGTCCAACGCAGCGCCAGCGACCAAACGCTTGGTATTCACGTTGTTCTGGTCTGAACCCGCCGCCGCGCGCATCTTGGCCCATGTTGGACCTGTGGCATCAGATACGTGAATGGAGTACGCCCCGCTGGCGTCATTCCCCTCCGCGTCACATCCCGCCAATGGGTTGGGCACAATGCGCCAGGTTGGCACGGACTTCGACAACCTGCTGGGCGTCACAGAATCGTCCCACACGTACAACAGCTCGGCGGCGCGGTAGGCCGCCTTCCCACTCTTGAGATACGGCTCCCCATCGGCGCCGTTGGCTGACACCGTCCATGTATCCAACACGCCAGACGTCGTGCCCACGCACCCCTGGGATGCGGGGAACGGTTCGTCAAGTGAAGCCGCGTCCACGCCAACCGGCGCACTCCAGTTGACTGCCACCAGAGCGCAGGCCACCAAAAGCGCCATGACCGCAAGAACGCGCCAGGCAAAACGCTTTGAAAAATTCAGCGTCATCATCGCCTACTTCCTGTCAACGCGCCCTGCGCTAACCGCTGCATTCTTCCGCGCTGGCGTCAGTCACGATGCACAGCAGGAAGAAGCGCTTCAGCTTAGTCACGAAATTCACCAACATGTTCGACCAGGTTTTGTCGCGTTCCTCGTTGATGGTCACGTCATCCCAGGCCATGTCATCGGGTGCCGGCGTCGGTTCCAACGCTTCGATGGTGGGCACCATGGTCTGCAGCTCGCTCTTGAGCTCCTCACGGCTGGCGATCGCCGCCGGCAGCGCGGAGGCAGGCACCGTCAACTTCTGCCACTTGTCCTTGGAATTAGACGAGTTCACCGCCCTCACATGGAAACAGTACGCCCGTTCGGCAACCATCCGGATTTTCTCATACCGGAAGCTGCCGCTCATCACGTCGTTGGCGTCAATCGCCGGCGTAAACGAGGTCCCGTACTGGGGCATCTGACAGTTGTTGCCGTGCTCGTCCACGAACTTCTTGACATACACCTCGTAGGTGGCGCCCGTCCGCGCCGCCTTGGGCAACACCTCAAAGTGGAAGGATACGCCCGTATCGCTAATCACCACGTTGTGCACCGTCAGGCTGGTGATGGGTGGCGCGCTCACCCGAGTCGGCGTCGGCCCTTTGGTGGGAGTCGGGAATGGTCCCACCGTGGGAATCGGAGTCGGCGTCAACGTCGGATGCGGCGTCGCCGTCGGCGTCGGCGTGGGTGTCGCCGTTGGTGTCGGTGTCGGCGTGGGGGTCGCAGTGGGTGTTGGCGTAGCCGTGGGCAACGGGGTTGGCGTCGGCCGAATCACGTCCAACGCGAAGAACCGAAGGTTCCAGAAATTGTCAGCGCCATCAGAGCTAGTAATCTGGTCACGTCGCAAACTGCCGTCAGGCATGACGTCGAAACCGGAACGCAGGATGTCATCGCCGCCCACGTGTTCCACCATGAAGTGGGTTGCGTCATGCTGCGGGCCCCATGTCAAGCTGGCGGGGTCGCTGGTGATCCGATAACCGCCCGCCTCATCGCCATTGCCAATGCCCAGGTGGTCGGTATCGTGCGCGTAGATGTACTCGAACACCGCGTGCTCGTCGTACTCATCACAGCGTGGGAAGTAGATCAGGTACTGACCCTCGTCCGGCAGGTGATGTTTGCTCAGATGAGAATTGTTGGGGTCGTCATGCGTCCACCAAACGCGACCGATGACCTCATCGGGTTGGCCGCCTGTTCCCGAACGCCTCTCGCAAAGCAGGTTCGCCCACGGCACCTTGCCGGCCAGGGAATAGAATTCGTACCCGCCAAACAGGGTCGTCGACAGCAACGTCGGCGTCGGCGTTGGCGTCGGTGTCGGCGTATTCGTCGGCGTCGGTGTCGCTGTGGGCGTATTCGTCGGAGTTGGCGTCGGCGCCGCATGCATGGTCCAAGTCCAGGAGTTCACGTCATACCAGACGCCGCCGTGATCGGACGGAGAGTCCGCACGCCACTGCAGCTTGATCTCGCCAACCGTGCCAGGATCAGCGCAGTTGCGCATGGCAACCGTGTTCCCGTCATAAACGCCAAACGTGTACTCGCCATACGGCGGTACGCAAACATCTCCCTCGAGCTGGTAACCCATGTACATCCCATCGTTGGTCACCAATCGCGTGAAACCGAAGCCAGGCGCGTCCGGCATCG
Source organism: Dehalococcoidia bacterium (assembly GCA_965221295.1). Classification (GTDB taxonomy): domain Bacteria; phylum Chloroflexota; class Dehalococcoidia; order Lucifugimonadales; family UBA3495; genus Bin87. Next base: position 1,663,614 of record OZ244879.1, read on the forward strand.
AAATCTGATAGTGCAACGGATTGTGATAATCCGGGTCGGGGTACTGGTCAGCAGGATCAGGGGATAGCGAGCTGCCGAAATCGGTGACGTGGGCCTGCCATCGCCAACCGGCCAGCGTGAACCAATCGCCGGATGATGTCTTTCGATGCTCCAGCGTAATCGTACCATGAAGGTGCGGATCACACACCAACGCCCAGAACGCCAGGTCATCACCCAAGGTTATCTCCTTGGAAGCGTGGCTAGAAACCGAATCGCAGGTGAACTCGCCGCCAGCGCTGATGTATACGCCTCCGTTAGCGCGCACTTTGGTCTCGGAACCATCCAGCGCGCCATGCAGGCTCACCTGATACCGCTCGGCGGTGCGTCCCAACTTCATGGAAGTCGGCTTGGGAATTACCTTTCCAGAAACATCACGCCAGGTCCAGCTCTTCAAAACATGATCGACGAAATCGCCGGCCAGAACCAGGGAGACCGTACCCGAGTCCACCCCAGGCGAACACTGGATCGCCCAGAAGTCGACGCCGTTGGCGACCTGAATCTCGGAATCGCCACCCTGCCCGCACTGGAACGCGCCCACCTCGCTCATCAGGAACCCGCCGGTGGCGCGAATCCAAACCTCCACATTCTGGGGTATATGCTCCAGGGCAACGCTGTAACGTTGCGCCACCGCGCCACTGCGAGGCGGGAAGGTGGGGGCCGGATCAATGACGCCGTATGGAATCATCAGGCCAGAGCCGTCGTCAACGCCGCCACTATGACCTCGTGGCCAGGGCGCGTCATGGTGAATTTCGCCAATGGTATGGATGATCAGCGATACGCCGGTGTACTGGCCAGGCAACGCCACGTGATCAAAATGCTCCCACCAGTACTTGGTGGCGTCACCGACCTCGATGTAAATTTCCGGCGCGTTCTCGGCGTACTCTACGATCCAGAATTCGCCCTTCTCGCTTTCGTTGCCCTCATCGTCATAGCGATGATACTCGCCGCGCGTCCGCTTCACGATGCCGTGAGGATAGGGCAGCTGATCCGCCGGATGCAGGCGATAATCCTGATCCACAGGGGAATCGGCGCTGCCAATGACCTGTTGATCCTGAGCCTGAGCCAGAGACCAGGCAACGACTACGTATCCCAACGCCACCAGCAGGGACAACGCGAGAAAGAGCGAAAAAATACGCCGGCGGGGCGGCGCGAGAAACGCCGCGATTGTAGTTGGCGATGCCACGCTCGGACTCCTACGAAAAGTTGGCGTGCGACGTTTCACACGAAACGTCACACGCGCCGGAGGGACGTTACCACAGAAACGCTATCCCGTCTACACGGGAAACGTCGAACATCAGGAGATAACGATGCAACCATCAGACATTCTGTAGAAGGTTACGCCAGCTCCAGCAAGAACGTGGTGGTCTGCAAGTCATGTCCAAAGGTTACGCCCTCAGCGGCCTGCGCGTGGGCTATCTGTGCGGACCGGAGAGGATGATAGCTCCACTGCGGATGCTGAACCCTCCGTGGGCCGTTGGTCTGCCGGGGCAGATTGCGGCCGTCGCCGCTCTGGAGGATGGAGAGTATTACGCTGGAAGATACCAGGAAACGTGGGAACTGAGGGAGCGATTGGCCTCCGACCAGGAGGCGCTGGGGATGGTTGAAGCGCTGCCCGGTTCCGCCAACTTTCTGTTTCTGCAACTGGCCGACGCCGCGCCGCCCACCCAGGAAGTTCTGCGCCGCTGTCAAGAACAGAATTTGTTCCTGCGCGACCCGGCCATGACTACTCCTCGCCTGGGGTCGCGGACGTTGCGGATTGCGGTCAAGGATGCGGCAACCAACCGCCGCATGGTGGAGATTCTCCGCGAAGCGCTCAACTATTGAAGCGACAGGATTTGACGCCGAAGGACCAGGCCAACCGGTCATTCGAGTTGACACGGACGGCCTTCGCGCGCACGGCTTGACCGGGGATTGGCGCGCCTGTTCCGTGCAAACACCGCTGAGCTTCCCTCCTCCAAAAAATGCGCGCCGTACCAGCTTCCAATATCAATTGGAAAATCCGCCACCTGGAATCGAACCAATTGAAACCCGCAGCAAGATTTCAATCCCACCAATGTGATGGGCTCGCGACCCGGTGCAGCGATTTCGCGATGGGGCACTTGATCTTCTTGGTGATCGCGCTCAAAGAGCGCCAGGCGGGCCAGCGGTCCCCCCCACTGTAGGCGTCTTCGCCACACCCCTGAATGGTTGCGGTCAAGAAATGGGTGACGCCATATTCAGGGAGATGATCGGCTCCAGCGAGGAACAGCTTCAGCAGGCATCGACACTACCTGCGATTGCCAGCCCGAGCATTGCCAAGGAAACCGTGGCGACGCTGGGCGCCAGACCGTCTCCCCCTACAACTCCACCTCCCACCGGAAAGTTCGCAGTTCGGTACACGCTGGCCTCCACCACTTTGCACAAAACCCAGAACCTTCGTGATTGGGTTCGCGGTGGTTGGCTAACTTCGGGGCTGCAGGAATGCAGCTCAGATTGCTTTTCTCGCTTCCCTAATTGAAGCGCCGCCCTCGATCGGATATGCCCGCCGGCTGGTCTGATCCCGACCGGGCGCCTTGCGGCCGCCGCTTGCCAACTTCCCGCCGTCTCACCCCCGCCGCCGCAAGGTGTACGGCCCTAGTGGGCCTACGACATCTGGTATGGAGCCACTCGGTGGCAGCGGCGCACGGGGCGTCCTGGCGAAAACAAACGGGCTGGCGGTCCTGATGTTACAGGGGCCGCCAGCCTGTTGACGGGTTGCTACGCCCCGCAGGTGTGGAGCGTTAATTGCCAGTGACGAAATCCCTCCAGCGACGGCCGGTGCCGGACTTGCCAGCGTCGTTGTGCGCCGAAATGTCGACGCAGTACCCGTGGTTCTGCTTCAAGACCTTGCCGACTCCCACAGGCAACTCCAGACGCCAGAGTCCGCCGACCTTGTTCAACACCGCTCCGTCGATCCTGTCGCCCGGCTTGAACGTCGCCGACGGCCCGGTCCAGTCCGTGCATGAACTCCCGTTGCGGGCGACGCGGTAGCTCACGCTGGTATCGTGGTCATACGGATTGGTCCGGAAGGCCAGCGTCACCTTCCCCGGCTCCACCTGGGCCTCAGCAACCTTGATGGGCTTGGACGTCGGCACAGGTCCCGTCGGCATGTGGATGTCGTGATAGCGACGGCCATTGGGACTGCCACCTCCATCGGTGTTGATGAACCAAACGTCGATGCAGACGCGCCCGTTGGGTCGGAAGGCCCACGCGCCCCCTCGGTCCAGGACCATCGTGTACACGCCATTGTCCTCAGAGAGGGTGGCGCGGCCATTGGTCTCCCCCAGCATGACGATGTCGCCTGCAATCCATTCGTGGCAGGCTTCGCCCTTCTTGGCGATACGGTAGCCCGCTCCGTCCACCCGAATATTCGCGTCGCCGTCCGCCTTGCGGAATCGCAGCGACAAGCCCTCCTTCCAGATGTTGTGGACCGCGTCTCCGTCCACGAAGTCCGGCCGGTGGGAGAAGGGATCCGAGGGACGTTGGCTGCCTATTTCCCAGGTGGTGGAGTATCCGTCGCCATTGGCGTCCACCCGCAGCGCGGAATACTGCGTATCATCGCCCAAATCCCACAGGTCGAGGTCCCAATCTGCGAAGAAGTCAGGTTCAGATGGACTCGGCGCGCGTATCTCCTCGTCGGTCAGGTGCCTGCCACCGTACTTCTCGTCGTAGTCGTGGCCCACGAAGTAGCTATCGGTCACAGTCCCGCCCTGCTGACCAGTCAGCGGACCGTGATACGTATTGTCGCCCCGGCGGGTTTCGCCCAGCGAGAAGCTCTTGTCCACTTCGCCGAAGTTGCGGCCAATGAGCGCTCCCTTCTTCCAGCCCTTGCGGTCGACGATAACCAAGCCGTCGGCCCAACTATCCCGGACTATGCCGCCCGGATGGTTGAACCCCACCAGTCCGCCGCCACCCTTCTTGCTGTTCACGTCGCCACAGCGAGCCCAGGAACGTTCCACGATGCCCTCGTTGCCGCCAACCAAGCCGCCGGACACGTTGCGCCCGCTGATGCTGCAGATGTCTCCCCAGATGTAGGAGAGACCTGATTCCCTCACGATGCCGCGGTTGAAACCAACCAACGCGCCCGCGCTGTTCTGGCGGTTATCATCGTTGTTGCCGCCGTAGGACTCCACGTCCGCGCTGTAGATGTGCACGCCCTCAATGACGGAACGATGCGTCGTCTCACCAAATAGGCCTGTATTCTTGCCACTGGAGCTCAGCGCATTGAGATGCGAAACGGTGTACCCGTTGCCCCTGAAGGTCGCGTCCCACTTGCCGGACTCCAGATTGCCGATTGGGTCCCACAGCTCCTGGTTCAGGTTAACATCGCCCATCAGCTCGTAGCCGTGACACGGTACGCCCACGCAGGGCGTGGTGGAGGAAACCCCGCCAGTGAATGCGTCCCAGTAGTCGTCCGCGTTGGAGGACGGCGAGCCGTCTCCGTTCAAATCCCAGCGGATGGCGTTCAGTTTGGCCTTGATTTCGTCATTGTTTGCACCGTTGATTTCGATCAGCCCGTTGTTATCCTTGTCCAGGTCCACGGCGGGGATGGTCGCTGAGCGGGGTTGGTCGCCGAACTCGCCAACCGTGGCCACGTTGTCGCCGTTGGTGTCGTACTTCAGGGCCGGATACTGACTGTGGCTGCCGAAGTCCCAGATCGAAGAGCCCCAGCGGGCGAAGATATTGCGTGTCGTCTTGGGCGTCTGCAAGCGGTTCTGGGTCTCCCTGGCGCCCCAGGCGCTGGTTTCCCAGCCTGATGTCTGACGGTCCCAGTAGCTGTGCAATACCCAGGTCAGGCTCGTTGCCTCAGCCGCCAATCCGCCGCCCTTGCCCGGTTGCGCGCTCTGCACCAGCCCAGCGGCGTAGCTGTTCACGATTTGAGGATGATTGGAACCGCTGGCGATGAGCGCGCCGACCAGCCCTCCAGGAGCGATGCCGTCTCTCGTCGATTTGACCGTCACCAACGAGTAGCTGTCCCTGATGGTGTCTCTTCCGAAGGGGTGGCCGGCGGCTTTGCCCACCAAGCCGCCTGCGGAGACGTTATGGCCGGTTGCGGTTACTGTGCCGGTGGCGTAGCTGCGGCTGATGCTGGACTTGACCATTCGCCCCGCGAAGGCCCCAGCGTCACCGCCGGAGGTGATGTCCACGTCGGTCAGGCCCAGGTTGCGGACCTCGGCTTCGTTGGTCAGCTGGCCGAAGAGGCCGGCAGGTTCGTTGCCCGTCCGGTTGATGTGCAGGTTCTTGATGGCGTGGCCGCTCCCGTCCAGGATGCCGGAGTAGCCGTCGATGGGATCCCAGCCTGCGCCGCCGTTCCAGTAGGCGTCGCCGGAGTCGGCCCGGCCGTTGTTGTTGGTGTCGAGGTTCAGGTCGGCGGTCAGTTCATAGCCAACGCAGCCGCTGTCTGGGCAGCCCATGTTCACCGCTTCCCTCGGGAATAGGGCGGAGTATTGCTGCTGGTCCCCGGCAGCCACGATGCCGTCGCCGTTCAGGTCGAGGCGTATGGCGTTGAACTGGGCCAGGTTGGACAGTTCCAGCAGGCCGTCTCCATCGGAGTCGTAATCCACTTCGACCGGTATGGCGAGGTTGTATTTGGCGGCAGGTCCGCGCCCCTTGTCATTGGCCGCGGATATGTCGAGGCAGTAGGATTGTCCCTGAAGCATGGCAAGTTCTGCGTGAATGAGAGTCACGCGGTAGCTGCCGTCCGACCCTACGTCGGAAACGGACAGAGGCTTGTTGAGCGTGCCCAGCGACAGGATGGTGTAACTCTCTCCCAGGTAGGTTGGCCCCTGCGATTTCCAGGCGCTGCAGGTCTCGTCGTTGCGGTCGCCAATCCGGTAGGCCAACGCGGATGCGTCGTCAGATGCGGAGGGCTTCAAGGTGATGACCGTTTGCCTGGGCAAGACCTCAAGGCTCAACCGCGTCGGTTGGTTCTGGGGTTTGGCTGCGGCTGGCGGCAGACCCAGCGGGTCCTGCTTGCCAAACTCCTGCCAGGTCGCCGTGCCGTCATTGTCCCAGTCGGTCTTGAGGGTTGGGTACTGTGTGTCTGCGCCAAAGTCCCAGACAGATGCTGACCAACCCGCGTAGATGCCGGTGGCGGATTGGGGAGAGGTCATTTCAGTTGTGCTCCTGCCACTCCCGCAGGCGCTGGACGATTGTCCGCTGGTCTTGGTGTTCCAGTGGCTGTCCTGGCAGGTTAGGCCGTCGGCGACCGTCCCGGCGAATCCACCCGCCGAGTTACTGGCGGTCACGGGTCCCACTGAATAGCTGTGCCTGATGGCGCCGGAGCTGTGGAGGCCCACCAGGCCGCCAATGCTGTTTTCGCCCGATGCGGACCCGGTGGAGTAGGTGTTCTCCACGGTCCCTTGGTTCTCGCCAATCAAGCCGCCAACTGATCGCTTGCCGGAAACCATGCCGTGCGCGTAACTCCGCTGCACGGTTCCTGCGCTCCGACCGGCCAATCCTCCCACGTATTCGTTTCCGGTAACGTTGACGTCATCCAATGCCAAGCCTTGGATCTTGGCGTCTTCGAACACGTATCCGAACAGGCCAACGTGGTTGGTATCGGGCCGATTGATGGTCAGGTTGCTGATGGCGCGGCCGTTTCCTTCAAGGATTGCCGTGAAGTTCTTGGAGGCGCTTCCCAAGGGCTGCCAGCCATTGCCAGCGTTCCACCAGAAATCGCCACTGTCGAAGCTGTTGTTGCCGTTGGTGTCGAAGTCCAGGTCGCTTTGCAGTTCGTAACCCAAACACACCTGGTCCGCTGCCGCAGATTCATCCTCGTTGCACCCGTAGCCTGATACGGCGTTGGGGTACTGCGCCAAATAATGCTCTCGGTCTGCGGTTTCGGTTGAACCGTCGCCGTCCAGGTCCCAGCGGATGGCGTTGAGCTGTGTCTCGTGGAACACCTCTATCAGGCCGTCGTCGTCGATGTCGTAATCGTACCGCTGATCGCCAAACTCCGACGACGTCGCTGTATCGTCGCCGTCCCAGTCGGCCTTTAGCGCGGGGTACTGCACGGCGGAGCCAAAGTCCCAAGTCTGGGCATCCCATCCGGCGTATATTCCGTTGGCCTCGGTGGGCGCGCTCAGCTGGTATGTCTTCTGGCCCGAGCCGCACGCGCTGGACGATTGCTGCCCAGTCTCCGTGTTCCAGTGGCTGCCAGCGCAACTGCTGGCGGAGCCGGCTTGCCCCACCAGCCCGCCGACATCGGTCTTGCCGGACACTGGGCCGGCGGCGAAGCTGTTGGTGATGGAGCCGCCGTTCCAACCGATCAGTCCTCCGATGTCCATGCGGCCGGAAACCGTTGCGTCGGCGTAGCTGTCGCTGACGGTACCGTTGTTCCAGCCCAGCAAACCGCCGATGCTGTCGTCGCCCGTGGCGGATCCCAGGGCATAGCTCCCGCTGACGGTTCCGTTGCTGTTGTATCCGGCCAGCCCCCCAACCTTGTCATCCCCGTGGACGGCGCTGCGGCTATAGCTTCCGCTTACGGTTCCGCTGTTCCAGCCGATCACTCCACCCACGTAGTTTCCGGCGCCGGTGACGGAACCTTCGGTCATGCTGTCGCCGACGGAGCCGAAACCCCTGCCGAGCACACCGCCGACGTAGTTGCCTCCTTTCACGTCGACGTGGTCAAGCTGCGTTTCCTTGATGGCTCCGCTGCTGGAGACTAGTCCAAACAGACCCACATTGTCGGTGTTGGGCCGGTTGATGTGCAGGTGGCTCACGGTGTGGTCGTTGCCATGCAGGGTCGTGTCCAAGCCGGCTAGGCTGCTTCCGATGGGGTTCCAGCCCTTGCCGCCGTTCCAATAGTCGTCGGAGGAATCTATCTTGCCGTCGCCGTTGGTGTCGAAGCTCAGATCGGCGTGGAGTTCGTAGTCGGCGCAGACTTCCTCTACAGGTGTCGCCTCATCCTCGTTGCAACCCATTCCTAAAGCGGGGTAGGGATACCCGGCGAGATAGTTGCCCAAGTGGGCCTCCCCTGGAATGCCGTTCCCGTCCAGATCCCAGCGCAAGGCATCCAGCTGGGCCAGGGTGCTGATTTCGATCAGCCCATCGTCATCCAGGTCGTAGTCGTAACGGTTCTGATAGCCGAATTCCTGCCACGTGGAAACGTCATCGCCGTTCAAGTCGGCCTTCAGCAGGGGGTACTGCGTAGAGTCCCCAAAGTCCCAAGCGCCCGAGTTCCAAGTGGCGAAATCGCCGGTGGCGGAGGTCGGCGCCTTCAACTCCTGCCTGGTCTTTCCCGTGCCGCATTGGCTGGCCGTCTGGACGCTGGTGCCGGTATTCCAGTAGTTGGAGGTGCACGTGTACGGATAGTCCGTGTTGACTGCCGCGAAGCCGTTCACAGTTGAGCCGGTTCCGGTTACCCGGCCGCTGGAATAGCTATTGGTGATGATTGACCGGTGCCCCCACCCGAGCAGGCCGCCAACGTAGTTGGTACCAGAAACCGTTCCCTGCGCGTAAGAATCCTTGATGGAGTTGTTGGTGTGCCGCCCCACCAGACCGCCGACGTAGGTGCCACCAATGACGGACCCGGTCGCGTAGCTGCCAGTGACGTCGCTGAACATTTGACCAACCAGCCCGCCGACATTTGTGGCGCCAATGACGGTACCGGTGGCGTAGCTGGACTTGAGGGATTCCGACTTTATCCCGACCAGCCCACCGATGCTACTCCCGGTACTGGTTACCGCAACGGAAGCGTAGCTGTATTCCACAACGCCCCCGCTAAACCCGATGAGACCACCCACGCGATCACCGCCGCCGACCGAGCCCACAGCGTAGCTGCGGCTGACAGAAATGTAATTGACGCATTTTCCACATAGGCCGCCGGTATCATCACCCCCGTTTACGTTGACTGACAGCAGTCCGATGCCGGTAAGACTTGACGGCGTATCGCTGTTTAAACCGCCGTAGCCGACCAGCCCCACAGATCCCTCTAAAGGACGGTTGATGAAGAGCCCTGAAATAGTGTGGCCGTTGCCCGCCAGCGTTGAGTAGAAGCGGTTGGTCTCCGTGCCAATTGGCTCCCAGCCCTTGCCCGCGTTCCAGTAGGTGTCGCCGGCGATGTCCGTCCTGCCGTCGTTGTTGGTGTCGAAGTCCAGGTCGGCGGTCAGCTCGTAACCCCCGCAAACCTGATCGTCGGCCTCGGTCTCGTCCTCGTTGCAGCCCATGCCTGCCTCGGGATTGGGGAAGGCGGCGGCGTAACCAGAGTTGCTGCTACTGCCGTCGCCGTCCAGGTCATGACGGATGGCGTTCAACTGGGCCAGGCTGGCCACGTCAATCAGGCCGTCGTCGTCGGCGTCATAGTCGGTCGGCAGGGGAGTAGGCCCGGGCGTAGCCGTGGGCCCCGGCGTCGGTGTTGGAGGGGCAGGGACCGACACCACGAAAACCTCGGTCGCCGTCAGCGGCGTGTCGTCCGTGCCTGTCACCGTGATGGTCGCCGTTCCTGCCGCGACAGCGGTAACGGTCAGTTGGCTGCTCTGCACCGTCACCGTGGCCACGGCGGTGTCGCTGGAGGTTGCGGCATAGGTCAATGGGTCGCCCTGGGGATCGGAGAATACCTCGTTTCCGGTCGCCTCCAGGTTTTGGGTGAAGTTGGAGCCGATGTTGACGGTCTGGTCGCCGACGGGCCGTTCGACAGTCGGTGGCGCGCCCCGCTGGTTGCCAAACTCCTGCCAGGTGGCGATGCCATCGCCATCGAAGTCCACCAACAGGACGGGGTACTGGGTTGTCTTGCCGTAGCGCCACTTGGCGCTGTCCCAGTTGGCGTAAATGCCGGTGGCCGACGTGGGGGACTGCAATTGGTTGGTGGTCTTGCCCACTCCCTTGGCGCTGCTGTCCAGGCCGGAGGTAGCAGTGTCCCAGTAGCTGTCGGCGACTATAGTGGGGTCGAAGAGGAACAGGTCGGTCTCGTATCCCACCAGTCCGCCAACATGTGTATCGTCTTCGCTCCCCGTTACGGCACCTGTGGCGTAACTGTTGGTTATTGAAGGAATTGGTTCAAAGCCCGGTAGGATTGCGGCCACGAGGCCGCCAGCTGTATCTTCGGCAGCCACCGCGCCGGTGGAATAGCTGTCCTTAATTTGAGCCTGACTTCCTACTCGGCCGGCCAACCCGCCTGCGGTACTTCCCGTTACGGTTGCCGTCGAGTAGCTGGTCTCAATTAGCCCGGATATGAGGTAGTGTTCCCCCGCCAGGCCACCGGCTACCACGTCACCAGTACTCGTCACGCTGCCGGTGGAATAGACGTTCTTTATCAACCCGCCATTCTTGCCGGCGACGGACCCCAAATAAGAAGAAGTGGAACCGTCATCGGATGCGGTAACGCTCACATCCACGTCCACCAATGCCAGGTTGGTCACCTCGCCCACTATCCTATCGTCGCCCAGTCCTTCATTTGTTATGTGGGTGAACAGTCCGTAGTATGCGTTATCGACCTGGGAGGTTGCGTCAATGAACAGGTTGGCGATGGTGTTGCCGTTGCCGTTGAACTTGCCCAGGAATTCCCCGCCGATGGGGTCCCAACCGGCGCCGCCGTTCCAGTAGTCATCGCTGGAATCGGCCTGGCCGTTGTCGTTGGTGTCGAAGTCCAGGTCGGTGGTTAGCTCGTACCCTTCGCAGCCGGCGCTGGGGCAGCCCATGCCGCTGACAGCGTTGGGGAAGGCGGCGGCGTAGCTGGCGCTGTCGTCGGTGTCATCCGCCGCGCCGTCGGCATCCATGTCCCAGCGGATGGCGTCCAGTTGGGTCAGGCTGGACACCTCGATCAGGCCGTCGTTGTCGGCGTCATAGTCAACACTGACCTGCGCGGCGGCGTTGCCGACGAACATCGCCACGGCGGCGACCACCAGCAACGCGGCCATAACGACCCAGATGGATGCGAGGCTGCGGATTTTGATCATGGGATAAACTCCAGCGCTTGGCCTGGTGAACCGAGTCCATGTTTTGGGTTGCCGGGACACTACCATAAGTTAGGGGTTCAAGCAACCTTTACGCTCCTCTGCGTCACACTCTGTCTCGCGATGTTGGCGAAGGACGATTTCAGTCAGAACCTCACGGAGCTATCGATCCCCGTCGCCAGGATCGGCGACAATTTCACTCCACGTATCGGGCGCTGCTGGGCCGGCATTGCCGCCGTGGACGGACGGCTTGGAGCATCACTTGGCGGCCAGACGGCGCGCGGCGCGGTGCACGTCTTCGTAGAAACCAGCAGGCCGCAGAAGACCCGGCGGTCCAGTAGGGCGCGGTTGGGAACAACGTCGATCAGGTAGGCTGGCTGCAACTCCATATCGCGGAACTCGTCGAAGATGCTTTCAGCGATGGCCAGCTGGCCGTGGCTGAGGGCGCGGAAGTCGAGTACGGGCAGGCTCTCAGCGGCGTAGGGCGGTGTGGATGACGATACTAGTCACGATGTGGATGACGATACTAGTCCCAATGATTGGGCAAACGAAGAACCTTCGTGATATGGTTCACATTGGCTGGCTAACTTCTGGGCTGCAGGAATGCAGCTCCGTTGATTCTGACCGTCCCTGGTTGAAGCGGCGCCCTTATCCGATGGAGCCTGGGCCAGTCCTAAGCCTGAGCGGAGGCAACCAAATCGTTGTCGGATGCCCGCTTGACCCGTTGCAATCCCGTGCTTCTCTTGATAATGTCAGCGTGTGCTTGCAGGCTGACCCGCGCCGGGATTCGGCATCGGCGCCTAACCAGATGGCCCGGGCAGGTCGGTAGGAGCGCGGCCACTTCTCAAGTGTGCGACGTGAATCGGGAGGGGAATCGTTGACCACCCTCAACATCAGCAACTTCATCTGGCGCATCGCCGACGATGTGTTGCGCGATGTGTACGTGCGCGGCAAGTACCGCGACGTCATCCTGCCCATGACCGTCATCCGCCGCCTTGACGCCGTGCTGGAATCCACCAAGCAAGCGGTGCTTGAAATGAAAGGCCGGTTGGACGATGCCGGCATCACCAACCAGGACGCCGCCCTACGACACGAGTCTGGGCACGCCTTCTACAACACCTCGCCCTTCCGGCTGCGCGACCTGACCTCCCGCAATAGCCAGCAGCAGTTGCGGTCCGACTTCGAGGCGTACCTGAACGGCTTCTCGCCCAACGTGCAGGAGGTCCTGGAAAAGTTCCAGTTTCGCAACCAGATTCCCACGCTTGTCCAGTCTCATGCCCTGGGCTATCTCCTTGAGAAGTTCTCGGACACGTCCGTGAACCTCAGCCCCGATCCGGCGCTCAACGCCGACGGCTCGGTGCGGCTGGAGGGTCTGGACAACCACAGCATGGGCACGGTGTTCGAGGAGCTGATCCGGCGGTTCAACGAGGATAATAACGAGGAAGCCGGCGAGCACTTCACGCCCCGCGACGTGGTGCAGCTCATGGCCCGCCTGGTGTTCCTGCCGGTGGCGGAGCAGGTGCAGTCGGGGACCTACTTGATCTACGACGGCGCCTGCGGAACCGGCGGGATGCTCACCGTCGCCGAGGCGACGCTGACCGAACTGGCCGAAGAGCGGGATAAGGAGGCCTCCATTCACCTGTACGGCCAGGAGGTAAACCCCGAGACCTACGCCATCACCAAGGCCGACCTTATCCTCAAGGGCGATGGCGGGGAAGCTGACAACATGGCCTACGGTTCGACGCTGGCCGCCGACGGCTTTCCGAGAGACAAGTTCGACTTCATGTTGTCGAATCCGCCCTACGGCAAGAGTTGGAAGTCCGACCTGGACCGGTTGGGCGGCAAATCCAACCTGACGGACCCCCGGTTCGTGGTGGAGCACGACGGCGACCCGGAGTACTCGCTGGTCACCCGAGTCAGCGACGGGCAGCTGATGTTCCTGGCCAACATGCTCAGCAAGATGAAGCGGGACGCTCCAATGGGCAGCCGCATCGCCGAGGTGCACAATGGCAGTTCGCTGTTCACCGGCGACGCCGGCCAGGGCGAGAGCAACATCCGCCGCTGGATCATTGAGAACGACTGGCTGGAGGCCATCGTCGCCCTGCCCCTGAACATGTTCTACAACACCGGCATCGCCACCTACATCTGGGTGCTGAGCAACCGCAAGCCGGACCACCGCAAGGGCTACGTGCAGCTCATTGACGCCACCGGATGGCAGCATCCGCTGCGGCGGAACCTGGGCAACAAGAACTGCGAGCTGGACGCCGAGGACATCCAGCGCATCTGCGACGCCTTCCTGAATTTCGAAGAAACCGAGCAGTCGAAGATTTTTCCCAACGCGGCCTTCGGCTACTGGAAGGTCACCGTCGAGCGACCATTGAGGCTGTCGGTGGAGTTCACTCCAGACCGACTGGCGAAGTTCCGCGAGGCTTGCAGCGAAGTCAAAGAAGAGCCGTTGGCGAAGCTCATGGACAGCGTGGCCAAGGTCGTGGGCGTTGGGCCTCACACAGACTTCAACGACTTCATGGACAGCGTGGCTACTGAGGCCGGTAAGTCCGGCGTCAAGCTGACGGCTAAGCGGCAAAACTTGATTCGCACCCACCTGGCGACCCGCGACCCGGAAGCGGCGCCCGTCATCAAGAAGTCCTATCAACCAAGCAAGACAGAGGCGGACGCGATTCGGGGCCTGTACTCCGCGACGGTCAAGGGCAAGCCGGTGGTGGTGGAGTACGAGCCGGACCCAGACCTGCGCGACACGGAGCAGATTCCCCTGACCGAGGAGGGCGGCATCGAAGCCTTCCTGCGCCGCGAAATACTGCCCTACGCCTCCGACGCCTGGTACGCGGAAGACAGCGTGAAGGTCGGTTACGAAATCAGCTTCAACCGCCACTTCTACCGGCCTCAGCCCATGCGTCCCCTGGCGGAGATACGGGCTGATATACTGGACTTGGAGCGGCAGACGGAGGGCCTGCTGGCGGAGATCGTTGGGTAGTCGTTTGAATCTGGGGGGATATGGCCATACTCAACATTTTTGTCAGCTTCGAGTTCGACAGAGATAAAGAACTTCAGAACAATTTCTACGAGCAGGCCAAGAAGGAAACGGAACATCGCGTACGCGACTGCTCGCTCCACGAGACCTACCAGGTTGAAACCTGGAAGGCCAAAGCGAAGAACGCCATCAGACGGTGCGACGTGATGATAGTTTTGATCGGTCAAGACACGCATAACGCACCCGGCGTAAGGGTGGAAACGGACATGGCCCGCAGTTTCGGTAAGCCCATCATCCAGATTAGGCCGAAGAAAAGGACCCATGATGGGTTGACCAGTCTCCCAGAACCGATTCCCTGGCGATGGAAGCGCATCAATGCCAAGTTGGACCGCATTGCGAACGGGGCGGGTTGACCGCTCCTGACGCGATTAGGGAGTCTACCTTATGGCCGAGCCGACACAGCTGATTCCCGAATCCGCCGCCGTGCAGAAGCACGTTGACATCATGCAGGGCGTCATCACCCGCATGGCGGAGAACAGCCGCTCGTGCAAGGTATGGTGCGTCACGCTGGTCTCGGCCATCCTGGTTCTTGTGGCCAGAACCGGGGAGCCGCAGCACGCCTTCATTGCCTTGACGCCCTCGGCCTTATTCTGGGTACTGGACGCCTACTACCTAGCTCAGGAGCGAGCCTTCCGCCAGTCCTACAGCAATTTCATCGGGGAACTCCACTCAGGGGATGCTATGTCCAAAAGCCTCTACGCAGTTGCGCAGTCCGGTTCGGTGTGGCGCGAAACCCTATGGGCGATGTTCCGGTCGTTCTCGGTGTCCCCGTTCTACGCTGTAATCGTCGCAACGGTACTGCTGGCTTGGAAGCTGATACTGTAGGGAGACAGGATGTGCTCGTGCTGATAAACCGATAACCGCGCTCCCGAGCCAATAGGACCGCTGGCAGGGACACGAGTTTATCGATTGGACTCGAAACAGCGGCCGGAGGGCTGCTGGGGGAGACAACTGGAACCTGATGCTTTCGTACCGTGCACACATATACTCGCTTGCAATGAACGTGTCGGCAGAAGCGACCACGCTTGCTCTGGCACTGGGAGAGTGCCAAGCGGCTAAGCAAGGCGTCGACGACCGGGCGGCGAAGCAGTCGATTGACAAGGAGCATCTCCCCAAATTGCGCGAGAACGAGATTTCTCTCCGAGCTGCGGCTGACAAACTGTCTGAGGCTCTCCCTCCAAACGCGAGGACACAGATATTTTTGTCGACAAATTTGAGCAGGCATCTTCGGTTTATCAACTACTGGTTGGACCGAAATCTTCCGAGTGGTTGCATCGGCGATCCGATTGACATCCTAAAATCGGACCTACCAAGCGTACTTGCGAACTTCGAAACGTGGTACGAAAGCCAATCCCCCGCAGATCCTGGACTGAGCAACGCCGTGCAGAAACACATCCTAGCAGGACAGCTGAGGACGGCGCTCCGGGACGCGTGGCCACTATTCAAGACTCGTATGGTCAATTCCTTCGACCTTGCCGACAATCTGGATGGCCACAGTCTTGCGGACGCATTGTTCGGCAATCAGGGCGCCACAGTGGATGTACTGCCGGGTCCCGAGCGGGAGGGATATCTGAACCTCTTCAAGGGTCTGTACGCACTAAGCAGAAACCCGGTCCTACACGGCGACGTTCCGGAGGATTTTGAGGAATCCAGCGCGATACTGGCGCTAATCAACTCGGCGTTGATCCGCATCGAAGATGCACGCCGCATCGGTGGCTCCACACACCCTGGACACCTGCCCATTCAAAAAGAGGGGTAACGCATGACCACCCCCCAACCCTACCCCGCCTACAAGCCCTCCGGCGTCCCCTGGCTCGGCGACATCCCCGCCCATTGGGAGGTGCGGCGCATAAAGACCCTTTACCGCGAGGTGGATGAACGGTCGTCCACGGGATCTGAGGAGTTGATGTCCGTTTCCCACAGGACGGGCGTAACTCCACGAAAGCAGAGCGTTACCATGTTCCTGGCCGAGTCAAACGTGGGATACAAGGTATGCCGAGATGGAGACATCGTAGTCAACACGATGTGGGCATACATGGCGGCTCTTGGTGTGGCATGGCAGACGGGTTTAGTCAGCCCCTCTTACGGGGTATATCGTCCGATTGGGAACGATAAGCTGGCTCAGGATTACGTTGATCGCCTCTTGAGGACTGAGGAGTATCGTACCGCTTACTTGGCCGGCTCAACAGGCATCACCGATTCTCGGCTGCGTTTATACCCAGAGCAGTTCCTGGGCGTCCCTATGCTGTACCCACCCCTCCCCGAGCAGCAGGCCATCGTGCGCTACCTCGACCATGTGGACTCCCGCATCCGACGATACACCGAGGCCAAGCGGCGGCTCATCGCGCTGCTGGCGGAGGAGCGGCAGGCCGTCGTCAACCAGGCCGTCACTCGCGGACTGGACCCGGACGCTCCCCTGAGTCCCTCCGGGGTGGAGTGGCTGGGCGACGTGCCTGCCCATTGGGAGGTGCGGCGGATACGCTCGGTTGCGGAAATGCGCGTCAGCAACGTGGACAAGCATGCCAACGAAGACGAGATTCCAGTTCGACTATGCAATTACGTGGACGTTTACAAGAACGACACGATTCACGGGACCATGCCATTTATGCCTGCTACGGCATCCAAGGAGCAAATTTCGAGGTTTCGTCTCGAACGGAACGATGTGCTCATTACCAAGGACTCTGAAACTTGGACCGACATTGGTGTTCCAGCCTTGGTGACAGAATCAGCCGACGACCTCATCTGTGGGTATCATCTCGCCATGCTGCGGCCATCCGACGAAATTCGTGGAACATATCTGGCTCGAGCCTTGCAGACCGATGGAGTGGCCCATCAGCTTCACGTAGCGGCCAATGGCGTCACTAGATATGGCCTTACTCACTCAAGCATCCAGTCCGTTCAGACACCCCTCCCACCCCTGGCCGAGCAAAGGGCCATCGTGCGCTACTTGGACGAAGAGACGGCCCGCATCGACTCCGCCATAGCTCGCGCCCGTCGGCAGACCGAGCTGGTGGAGGAGTACCGCACCCGGCTCATCGCCGACGTGGTTACGGGACGGCTCGACGTGCGGGCGGCGGCGGAAGCACTGCCGGCCGGGGATGCCCTCGAACCAACGGAGTGAACAGCGTTGCATCGCCACCGGAAAGGTAGTAGGCTGTGATTCACAGCAATTGTAAGAGTGGTAGCATGAAGACGAAGAACATCACGGTATCCGTCGACGAGGAGACCCACCGGCTGGCCCGCATCCGCGCCGCCGAGCTGGACACCTCCGTATCGGCGCTGGTGCGGGAGTACCTGCGCAGCCTAGCGGGATCAATCTCGCCGGTAGAAGGTGAAACGGCGGCGGAACGGCGGCGGCGGCGTATTAGAGATGCGCTGGCGGATATTCACCTCAACCACCGGGGATTTCGCGCCGCGGACACCCTGTCCCGAGAGGAACTGTACGACCGTCAGCGGATAGGTACGGAGACTGAAGAAGATCGACAAGAGACTGCGGCAATGAGGACGGAGTAAGCGCCGTGCGTCTCGTAGACACCAACATCCTAGTCTATGCCGTAAGCTCTGCTCCGGAAGAGGCCAGTAAGAGCCTCTTGGCTCAGGAAATTCTTGTGGGCGACGATCTCGCACTGTCCGTCCAGGTTCTGCAAGAGTTCTACGTCAAGTCAACTCACCCCAGGACTCACGGATCCATCACCCACGAACGGGCCATGCGGTTCATAGACAGTATCAGCCATTTTCCGATCCAGGACTTGACCTTGGATATATTTCACGTCGGCGTAGAGATCAGCCAGCGTTTCCAGCTATCATACTGGGACGGGGCCATCTTGGCGGCAGCCCGGGCGTTGGGCTGCGATGCCGTCTATACGGAAGACCTGAATCACGGCCAGGACTATGGCGGGGTTCAGGTGATAAATCCATTCCGGGAAGACGTTGCCGTCAGATGAGCGCCACCGACACCGGCGAGTGGCGGCGGAAGCACTGCCGGTATAGACGGGCGATAAATAGAGTGGCGATAATCTGCTAGACTGGTGAGAAGGAAAGGCAATCAGCACGGCAGGAATGTCAGGTAGAGGCGGATTCCGTAATCAGCAGCGCAGTGAGGTGCCGAAGATGATTGATTGGTCGAAGTGCCCGGCGGTGGAAAGCGTGCCCGACAGGTTGAGCGGCGCATGGGTGTTCACCGGCACTCGCCTGCCCGTCTCTGCCCTGTTCGGCAACTTGGCCGAAGGAGCATCCATCCACCAATTCATGGAATGGTTCGATGGGGTTGAGGAAGAGCAGGTACGGGCCGTGTTGGAGTTCGTAGTGCAGGACCTTGAGGCCAAGGTCGCCACGGTCTCCCATGCGAATTCTGTTTGACCACAATGTGCCCCGGCAACTTCGGGGCCTTCTTGTCGGCCACGACGTTTCCCTGGCAGTGCGGCAAGGTTGGGCGTCGCTGAGCAACGGGGACTTGATGGACCAGGCTGAGGAGGCCGGTTTCGAGGTTCTGATTACCGCCGACAAGAACCTCCAACATCAACAGAACTTGGGCCAGCGAAGATTGGCGCTGGTAGTTCTCGGCTCCAACCGGTGGCCCCTAATCGAACGAAGAGTCGATGACATCCGCTCCACGTTGGATGGAATACGCGCGGGAGAGGTCAGAGAGGTTCCCATCCCCACAAGAGGGGAGGTTTAGCATGACCACCGACACCAGCGAAAAGGGGCTGGAAAGCCTGATCGTTGCTGCCCTAACCACCGGGCCGGACGAACCGCCCAGCGACGGAGGTATCGCCGAACGCCCAGCAACCTACGGCGCGGGTTGGATCGCCGGGGATCCGAAGGACTATGACCGGCAATACTGCGTTGACCTGGCCCAGCTGACCGCCTTCCTGCAGGATACGCAGCCCATCGTCGCCGATGCCCTCGACCTGGACCACGACAGCCCGGCGCGGCGGGCATCCTTGGCCAGGCTGCAGAGCGAAGTGGTCAAGCGCGGCGTGGTCAGCGTGCTGCGGCAGGGCATCAAGCACAACCAGCACTCCCTCGACCTGTTCTTCGCCACGCCCTCGGCGGGCAACGAGACTGCCCAAGCTCTCTACCGGCTGAACCGCTTCAGCGTCACCCGCCAGCTCCGCTACAGCAACGACAACGCGCAACTGGCGCTGGACCTCTGCTTATTCGTGAACGGCCTGCCCGTCATCACATTCGAGCTGAAGAACAGCCTAACCAAGCAGACGGTCCACGACGCCGTGGAGCAATACAAGCGCGACCGCGACCATCGGGAGCCACTTTTCGCCCTGGGACGCTGCCTGGCCCACTTCGCCGTGGACGACCACGAAGCGCGCTTCTGCACTCACCTTACGGGGAAGTCCTCATGGTTCCTGCCCTTCAACCGGGGCTGGAACGACGGCGCCGGCAACCCGCCCAATCCCAACGGCATCAAGACCGATTATCTATGGAAAGAGGTCCTGACCCGCCGCAGCCTCACCAACATTATCGAGAATTACGCCCAGTTGATCGAGACCAGGGACGCCAAGACGGGCCGCAGGAAGAAGGAGCAAATCTGGCCCCGCTACCACCAGCTGGACGTGGTGCGGAAGCTGTTGGCGGACGCCGCCGCCCACGGTGTGAACCAACGCTACTTGATCCAGCACTCGGCCGGCAGCGGCAAATCCAAGTCCATTGCTTGGCTGGCCCACCAACTGATTGGCCTCCAAGGAGACGGGGGAACCCTCTTCGACACCGTGGTTGTGGTCACCGATCGCCGTATCCTGGACCAGCAGATACGGGATGACATCAAGCAGTTTGCTCAAGTCAGCTCGGTGGTGGGGCACGCCGAGACTTCGGCGGACCTGCGGCGCATGATCCGGGAGGGCAAGCGCATCGTCATCACCACCATCCAGAAGTTCCCCTTCATCCTGGACGCCCTGGAGGGAGAGCCTCAGGGCCGCAAATTCGGCATCATCATCGACGAGGCTCACTCCAGCCAGGGCGGACGCCGGTCGGGGGCCATGTCCAGCGCCCTGGGCGAGACCGGCGCCGCGTCAGGAGGGGACGAAGAACAGGACGACGAGGACACCTCCGAGGACAAGATCAACCAACTCATGGAGTCGCGCAAGCTGCTGACCAATGCCAGCTACTTCGCCTTCACCGCCACGCCCAAGAACAAGACGCTGGAGTTGTTCGGCTCGCCGGCGCCGGACGGCAATGGCAAGCGGGAGCCCTTCCACTCGTACACCATGAAGCAGGCCATCCAGGAGGGCTTCATCATCGACGTGCTGGCTCACTACACGCCGGTGGACAGCTACTACCGCCTGGTCAAGACCATCGAAGGCGACCCGGAGTTCGACACCAAGCGGGCCGGCCAGAAGCTGCGCCGCTACGTCGAGGACCACGAGCACGCCATCCGCCAGAAGGCTGAGATAATGGTGGACCACTTCCACGAGCAGGTGTCGGGGCTGCAGAAGATCGGCGGCCAGGCGCGGGCCATGATCGTAACCAGCAGCGTGAACCGGGCCATCCGCTACCATCAGGCCATCAGCGCCTACCTGCTGGAACGGAACAGCCCTTACAGGTCCATCGTCGCATTCTCGGGCGAGCGGGAAGTTGATGGGGCAACGGCCAGCGAGGCGTCGCTGAACGGCTTCCCGTCCAACCAGATCGAAGAGAAGATTCAGGAAGAACCCTATCGCTTCCTGGTGTGCGCCGACAAGTTCCAGACCGGCTACGATGAGCCGCTGCTGCACACGATGTACGTGGACAAGCCGCTTTCCGACGTGAAGGCGGTGCAGACCCTCTCCCGCCTCAACCGGGCCCATCCCAAGAAGCACGACGCCTTCGTGCTGGACTTCGCCAACGACGCCGACACCATCAAGCGCGCCTTCGCCGAATATTACCGGACCACGCTACTGTCGGGCGAGACCGACCCCAACCGGCTACATGACCTCAAGGCCATGCTGGACGGCCGACAGGTGTACAGCCCCAGTCAGGTGGAAGAGCTGGTGGAACTGTACCTGTCGGGGGTCGAGCGCGACCAGCTTGACCCGATTCTGGATGCCTGCGTGGCAACCTATAGGGAGGAACTAGACGAGGATGGCCAGGTGGATTTCAAGGGCAGCGCAAAGAGCTTCCTGCGCGCCTATGCCTTCCTGGGCGCCATCCTGCCCTACACCAACGCCGAGTGGGAGAAGCTGTCCATCTTCCTGAACTTCCTGGTTCCCAAGCTGCCTTCGCCGGTGGAGGACGACCTGTCCCGCGGCATCCTGGAAGCCATCGATATGGACAGCTACCGGGTGGAGAAGAAGGCGGCGCAGGAGATACAACTGCCGGATTCCGACGCTGAAATCGAGCCGACGCCGGTCGTTGGCGGCGGGCTGGCGTCCGAACCCGAACTGGACCGGTTGTCCGAAATCCTGAAGCAATTCAACGACCGGTTCGGCAACATCGAGTGGCAGGATCAGGACAAGATCTGGCAGGTAATCTCCGAAGAGTTGCCCGCAAAGGTCGCGGACAACCGGGCTTACCAGAACGCCATGGCCAATTCCGACGAGCAGAACGCCCGCATTGAGCACGACAAGGCTCTTGCGGCAGTGATCACCGCCTACCTCTCCGACCACACCCAGCTCTTCAAGCAGTTCCACGACAACGAGTCCTTCCGCCACTGGCTGTCGGAGATGAATTTCGCGGCTACGTACAGCGAAGGCGTGGTTTCGTCCGTAACGGCGCGCTAAACGCCGCCCTTGTGCCTTGACTAAACTAAATTTGTCGAATTGTCGGCAATCGGTGTAGCCAATTCACCGCCGTGGCGACGCCCTCGCCGAGTGGCCGTTGTTGCGCCGATTCGGTCCAGATGTTGACGCCGTCAGTCTCCCAAATGCCGAAGGACCCACCATCCGGTCAATGGCCCGGAGGTGGCACCTAGGTTTGTGAAGATGCGTTCCCGCTCGGAGCAAACCAGGTTGGACGCAACGCCCAACAAGACCTGCGCTCGTAGATGAAGGTGGGTGGTCAGGGCAGGCCGCAATGCCCAAGCTGTGAGCCTAGAATTGTTATGCTGGTCCTATGAACGGCTGGCCTAAATGGAGCTCTTCTTTCCGAACGTCCGTGTACATGTCCTTGCCCATAACGTTGAACACTCCGTGGGCGGTTCGGTTGGGAATTTCACTCAATCCCATCCGACTCAGTAACAGGGCTTCAACAAGCGCTTGCGATGCGTTCCATCTGTAATATGCGTCGACCGGATCTATTTCAGAGGTGAGGTCAATATGGAACGTTGCGTTCCTGATCTTCCGGATTTGCTCGCTTGCTTCGACAAAAGCCTGACTGTCCTGGAGCATCTCGCGCTTGACGACTATTTCAATCGCTTTCATGATGCGCTTGCCTCGTTTCAGACTCAGGTCGTCATTCAACCAATCGTGCTTGTCGCGGTAAGTGCCAATAATCGAACGTGTCAGTCCTTCCAATGCCGCGAAACTGACCGACGCCGCCAACGCATTGTCTCTGAGTGTACCCATGATATGTTCACTGTTGGCGTACTGATAAATGATTCTGCGCCAGTGTTCTTTGACATCAGAGTCGAGGTGGTAGAAATGCTCGAAGAGCGGAGACAAGTCAATGGGATTATGCCTCAGTCCCAAAAACCAGTTGCTCAGTTCCGTACTTGATGATCTATCTCTCATCGGTGCAGTTCGTACCCACAACACTTGGCCGTTCTGGTATCCCACAATCTGGTGGAATGGGGTGTGCTGACCAAATACGAAACTCAAGAACGGAGTCAGATTATCGTCCAAAAATGTCTGGGCCGTTGATCCCGAAAGTTGAGGACCGTCGAAGGTGATGCTGCACAAGTGGGTGACATGTGGCTCCGTTCTGTGCCCAACGGGCACCTCCCTCAGTCTGGCGGTCCATCCGGCCGCCTGCAACGTAAAACCGCCCAGCGCCCTAGCCTTCCCTTGACCGATAGGTACGATCACCGTGTTGTTCTCTCGGACCAGGTCTTCACTGATCACATCCCAGTGGGACCATCTATCGGACCCGGCCCAGTTTTCCGGCAATCCGATGAAGTGGACCGTAACTTCAGATAGTGAGGCGTCTTTTTCTCCAAATGACTCCACATCCACAAATCCGAACAACGGAATGCCACGATCCTCCCATCCCGTGAGCGTGACGGGATGAGCAAAACTCAAGGCGGATATGCGCGACATTGCGTTTTGCGCTGCAAATAATCCAAACCGGGCAGTGGGCTCATTGTTGTCCTCGACGAAGAACCGAAAATTTAGGATTCCGTCATCCAATTGAAAGACCGTGATGCCCTCCACTGCCAGCGTTGAGCCAACAGAACCGCCGCTGTCGTCATATGGCTCTGCGTTGGCTGCCAGGACGCTTCGGTAAGGCATGTCTTCTTCTATTGAAATTAGCTGCTTCAGCCACAGGTTGTCGTGACGCATTGTGTCCTCCAGCACAGTGGGGCCGAACGTAGGAACGAAACCATTAGCAGCGAACTGCCCCAGGCATTAGAGTCCGTCCCTGGGCGCCATGCAAGGTAAGGGATACCAACGCTTCATGTAGGTCATTGACCGCGCCCTCAATCACCCGATCCCCTGCACGGTCGCGCCTCCAAAGCTGTGCAAGGCGCGGTATCCTACGCGCTCCATCAATACATCCACCGCGTCAGGACGCCGCGAACGCAAAATCTCCAACGCTGCCCTGTCGCTATCGGCAATGGCCCAATCCCCGGTCTTCACGTCGATGGCAACATACTCGCCATAATGGTTGCCCTCGACCCTTGGCCTGACTTCGAGGTCATAAATCTCCTTTCCCAGGAGGCGGGCGATCTCTGCCGTCGGGCGGGTTGGCTTCCTCATCGTCGTATTCCTCTTGCTGGGAAAATTCCACTCATTCTATGCTACACCGCCGCACAGCCTTCGGACAAAGCTAACGCCACCATTTGATGGCCCCAGGGGCGGCCATGAGCATTGCCGTGGGCAGGCTCCCGCCCGGCGCCCCGAAAATTTACTGGCAGTTGCCCAGCGACGGCAGTGACTCCCGGCTGATACGCTGAGGGCATGACGTTCACCGACCGAGACCTGCTGGACGCGCTGGCCCGGCTGCCCTTCATCGACAGCCAGGAATTGGCGATGATCCTCGGCGTTGCCCAGGCCGCCGTCCACCACGCCCTTACCGACCTGCTGGCCGAGGGCATCGTCGGGCGGGTCAGCCACGGCACTGCGCATCTGCCGTCCAGCCACCGGTACTATCTCACCCGCGAGGGCATCGCCGATGTGACCGATGCTCTTGAATTCGCTACGCCCTCGGCGCTGGTGCGTTTCTACCCCATGTCCCAAGAGTGGCTGAGACTGCTGATTGGCCGGATGGACGCGGTGGCCTCGGTGTACCGTCTGGCGGCGTCGCTTTCGCCCGGAACCGGCGGACTTAAAACTGAGGTCGATTTTCTTCGCCGGGGCCGGTTCGACGCGATCATCACCCTTCACGATGGCCGCAGCTTCGGCATCGTGCGCCAGGGACCGGCCCTGCGCCGCCGGTCCCTCTTCGACTGGCTGCGGGCCATCGCTGAGTACAACTACCGGCGCCGACCCGGTACGGTCCTGATCCTGGTCCCCAGCCCGTGGGAGCAGAGGCTGACGGGCCGTTTCTGCGAGAACGTCAGCCTGGACGAAACCTACAATGCTTTGCAACTCGGTTGCAGGGAGGAAGATGATGCAATCCTGGTTCAAGAACAACGATGGTTGGTTCATCACAACTATAGTGCTAGGTTGCACCTTGCTGGTTCTCGCATGGCATGGGTATGAATTAAGGCGTTCGATCTAATTCAACCATACAATTGCGATAAAAGAGAGTTATATGATTAACCAGCTACAGTCACTGACCCCGGCCGCCCTCTACGCCCGCGTCTCCAGCGACCGCCAGGACGTGGACCTGTCCGTCGCCGCTCAGCTTCGGGCGTTGCGGGATTACGCCGAGAAGAACGGCTACTTCGCCGCCAAGGAGTACGTGGATGAGGCCGAGAGCAGCAGGAACGCCGACCGCCCTTAGTTCCGACAGATGCTGGACGAGGCGTCCAAGGCCGACGCTCCGTTCAAGGAAATCCTGGCCTGGAAGTTCTCCCGTTTTACCCGCAAGCGGGAACACGCCGTGGCCTTCAAGTCTATGCTACGGCGCAAGGGCATCCGCGTGGTCTCCATCACCGAGCACGTCGACGACACCCCCACCGGCAAGCTCATGGAAGCCATCATCGAGTCGGTGGATTTTTTTAGCGAACATCTGCATTCGGGATATACTCACGAACTTGACATTCGACATAGATGCCTGAGCATCATTTCCTAAGATAATTTCAATTGAAAATCTGCACTGGACGCAACTGCAAACGGACTCTTTGTTGCTACGGTAACATTGCCAAGTTTCCATAGGCAACAGGAGACTGATTCGCAATGGCGCGAAACTCATCCAGGGATGCTAGGTTCGCCACCATCGCCAGAAATGACGCTTACCCCGATTCGTCCAGATTCTCGATGAACACAGGCTCCAAATCGTCCGCCGGTCTCAAGCCAAATATACGGGAATAAAAGTAAAACTCGGCGGACAAACACCGCTTGATCGTCTCCGCCATCCTGAAACCGTGATGTTCACCCTCGAAGGCCAGGTAGGCGGTGGGGACTCCGTTTTCTCGCAGAGCGTTGAACATCTCCTCGGATTGGATGGCGGGAACAATGGTGTCCTCCAAGCCTTGAAAGAATATGACCGGACAGGTGGTGGACTCTGGGA
Source organism: Dehalococcoidia bacterium (assembly GCA_965221295.1). Taxonomy (GTDB): domain Bacteria; phylum Chloroflexota; class Dehalococcoidia; order Lucifugimonadales; family UBA3495; genus Bin87. The sequence continues at coordinate 1,689,378 of OZ244879.1, forward strand.
AGTTGATAGGAGACCGCTCGGTGTATCTCCGACGGTACAACGGATAGGGTCCAACCAGACCAACCAAACTGTTGGCGTCAAACTTGTGAATGCCACTTAGCAGCGCCTCCAAATCGCTGACTCCGAAGTAACTGGCGCCGGCTTTAAATGCGTCTCGGAACGCCATGGACGCCAACGCGGTGAAGCCGCCGGCGCTGCCGCCGCTGATTGCGACGCGATCCCCGTCGGCGTCGCCCCTGCCTATCACATAAAGGGCGGCATTGACACAATCATTTACGTCAACCAAACCCCATTCGCCAATCAGGCGTTCACGGTAAAGTCGGCCGTAACCGGTGCTGCCACCGTAATTTACGTCCAGCGCCGCTACGCCGCGGCTGGTCCAGTACTGGGTCCATAGGTTCAGGTCCGCCGAAGCCGCGCTGTGCGGTCCGCCGTGGCAGATCACCACCATGGGCGGCCTTTCGCCCTCCGGCGCGACATAGTCCTGGTTGGTGGGCGGGTAGAAGAAAGCGTAAGCGGTCTCATCATTGTCCGTGGGAAACTCGATGGCTTCCGGTAGGGATGTGTATCCCAAAGGCAAATCTTCTTGATACTCGACGCGCAGTATTTCGACCTCCTCGTCCTCCAGGTGAACCTCCAGCAATGAAAGTGGCTGAACCGGCGACCCTGCCACCAGCACAACCCTTCCTGCCGCCACCTGCAAATCGCCATGCCCCATCTCCCAGTAGGGAAAGTCGATGGGAGACAATCGTTGGTCGTCCAGGGATATTCGCGCCAAGCTCCAATGGCCCATTCGCGAGTAGGTGCACACCAGGCTGTTTGGCGAATCGAATCCGTAGGAGTGCATACCGACCCACCAATTGGAGCGGGCGAATTCTGCCTCCATCGGGCAAATTGCCTCCGCCGTCCCATCGCGCCACCGATACAGGTTGGCCCAATTGGTGCGGTCGGAGATGAAATAGAGATCGCCACCGCTGGACCATTCCGGTTGTATGATCGCTTCATCTACGCCGCCAGCCACCAAACGAGCCTCGCCCAAGCCGCCGTTGGCGTCGAACGGCGCCACCCACAGTTCTGTGCCGTCCCAAGGCATGTTGGGATGGTCCCAGGTTAGCCACGCCAGGTATTCGCCGTCGGGACTAATGCACGGTGAACTGTGAAAATCACTGTCGGCCAGTAAGGCGATAGGTTCAACCAGACCTTGAGGGTCTATCGCAACAATTTCGCTGATGGGGTGTTCGTCGTCTGGATCGCTGTGGTTTTCGCGAATGCAGACGATTCGATCTTGGCCGGGATGAAACACCTTGCTGCCGTATCTGAAACTTCCCTCAGGCGTGATGGGCGCCGGCGCTTCGCCCAACTTGTGCCGGTAAACCCGTTGGTCTTCATGGTTAGAGAAATACACCACGCCGTCCGCCACCGTGAAGCTGCGGGTTCCATATTCGTTGACCATCGAGCTGACGCTGAAGCCCGCAGGCGTAACATCCGCAAACTCGCCGTCGGCGTCGCGTTTTACGATAACGGTGCGGCCTTCCTCGGCGGGTCGGACCTCCGCCCAGTAGGTATCCTTTCCGTCCAGAGCGATACCCATCAGGCTCAAGGTACCGTGCGCCACCATGTCAAGCGACACCGGAGATTTCCAGGAACCATATGGAGCGATAATCGGTGTGTTCATTTCCAGCAAAGCAGACACCAAATGTCGTGGCGACTTTGTGAGCATGGTTTATCAGCGTACCACAATTCCCGAGCCGAGTGGGACGGACCGCAGAGTCAGACCGTTTAACGCTGGCGGTCCGCATCAAGGCTCGAAAGTGCGGTAATACGGGCAGCCCGAGTAATCTACGCGCAACGCCAACCCATCCGCGATGGCAGAGAACCGCAGTGTTTCGGGACTGAGCTCATCCCGTCCGATGCGGAAGCCTCCATCGTCGCGTTGAGTCAGCGGGTCCGCGTTGCCCCAGGGGTTCAGCAACGTGAGTTCGCCTTTGCGCAAGGCGATTCTGAAATTGGAAAGCTCCGGGTTCCTGGCACGGTAATGTCCCCGGTAGGCTTCCCAGTCAACTGGATAGTCAAACTCGCGGGGGCCCACGTAGTTTTCTCCCGCGTACCATTGATCGCCGTGGAAGACCTCTGCTATCCGTCCGTCCTGCCGGCCAAATTCCAGTAGGAACCCCACGAAGTCGGGATGCGGCGCATAGAAACTGTCGCGGGAACGCCGCTCCAACGCCACGGTTGCTTCTCCAGTTCGCAGCAACAGCCGCCCGGCTCCGGCGACCAACTCCAGCGTTTGCGTTGGAGACCGATAGATTCCCGCGTAGTCGCCAGCGTCCGGCGCATAAGTTAGATCCGCTCGTTCGGGCGGCGCCGGTTCGCGGTCGTCGGCCAAATTGGCGCAGACCACGGTCAGCGCGTTCTGGGCGACTTCAACCAGGGGATCGGTTTCGCCCATGCGGTTGGTCAGCATGATGACGCCCACGCCACACTCCATGTCTACAACCATGGCGGATCGGAAACCGGAATTGCCTCCGCCATGGCCGATATACCGCCGCCCGCCCACGGAATAAGTCGCTAGCCCGTAGCCGTAGTAATCGCCGCCCGTCCATTCTCCGTTTTCGGTCATGATCTCAAAGCTGCGTTCGGACATCACCCGACCCGACGGACACCAGCCCCGGTTGAGCAGCAACCTCAGGTAGGTCGCCATATCGCCAACGGTGGACACTTGGGCGCCGTCTCCGGTGGAATACGGCGCCCAGATAGCCGGCGTTAGCGGATTGCTGGAATGTTCGGGACGGTCATCATAGATGGACGTATGGCCGGTGGCCGACTCGACCCGACTCGCCACCGTAACCGCGGCAAAAGTGTTGGTCATACCCAAGGGCTTCAGGATTCGCTGCCTGATGACGTCAGGCAGGTGTTGTCCCGTCAACCGTTCAAGCAAAAAACCCAGAGTCTTGTATCCAACGTTGGAATACCAGAAAATCTTTCCCGGCGGCGCCACCGGGCGAAATTGCCGCAACGCCCAACTTTCGTACCAACCATGCGGGGCGATGTCGGTTCCCCGGGGCAATCCCGCCGTGTGGTTCAACAGATGATGAACGGTAATTTCGGGAAACGTGGACTCGATCTGGAACCAGGGCAAATAGCGAGACACCGGGGCACTCAGGTCCAAAACGCCGGACTCGCGCAGTTGTAGGATGGGAATAACCGTGAACGGTTTGCCCAGAGAACCTATCTCAAACCGGGTTTCAACGGTCACCGGCGCGCGAGTCCCTAGGTCCGCGACGCCGTAAGCCGCGGACCATAGCAGGCCATCGCGATCGGTCACCGCCGCGGCCAGGCCGGGCAGTCCCATCGAATCCATTGTGTGGGACATCAGACGGTCAAGATGTTTTGCCGCGCGATTTGGGAGGTTCATTACATTCCCACTTTGGTGGATTCACGCTTGGCCAGTTCATGCGCCCAGAATCGGAGATTGCCGCGCTACGGTTCCGATTCTACCAACGATCAGGAAACGCGTCGGGGACGCAGCTCGCCAGCGGCTCGAGTCATGGTGGCTCCGTACAAGAATATGAACCCAGCCACGAAAGACCAAAGCAATAGCATGGTGAAGGCGGCCACCGGACCGTAGATGGCGCTCCGTTGCGTGGCCATGCCAGAAAGCCAGAAAAACAGATGCTTGCCGAGTTCGAACAGCAGCCCGGCCATCAACCCGCCGTAGGCAGCGTCCCGCCAGTGAACGGGAACGTTGGGGACGTAACGGTACACGGTTGTGAATAGCATTGCCGTTATGAGCGCAGGCGCCAATGCCGAAAGCGCGCCCATCAGCCAAAGCAAATATCTGGCGCCAGCGCCAAACTGCTCGGTGAGCTCCGAGTGAAATTCCAATCCCAGTTGGAACAACGCGGTGACCATCAACGACAGCGCGAACAGAACCACCGCGCTGGTGGCAACGATCACCTCGGACAGGGTCGTACTGATCAGCCCCCTGGTTGCGACTCCAAACAGACGGTTCACGGCGCGGTCGGCCGCCATGAACAAGCCGTTGGCGCTGACCAGCGTTATCGCCAACGCCAACAGACCCATGGCCAACGCCCCTTGAAACAGATGCTGGACTGCTTCAGCCAATAGGTCGGCGGAAGCCGGAAAATATCGTACCACCAATGCTCCGATACCGTCTGCCACCGTCTCCGGTTCAGCGAACAGCCCTACCACCATCGCCACCAGGGCGATCATGGGAAAGAACGACATCACCGTGTAGTAGGTTTTGGTTGATTGCCGAAACCAGAAACGTGGCCCAACGCTGCGTCTGCCGCCATGCGCATGATTCCCAGCGGCTCTGATCAGTTGCGTTGAATGCTGCTTCGCCCGGTTTGCGCTGGCGGTAAATTTCCCTTCAGGCCAAACTAAACGCCGTCGTCTCCCACCCTTTCATCGCCCGGGTGCGGAAAGCGCGTTGCGTCAGGTTCGGCGCGGCGGCGCGGGGTTTGCTCACCGTAGGCGGAGAGCATCGGATTTAGCGACCGCCGGTTTCGTTTAGATTGCGCATCGCGGGTATGGGCTGGTCCGCCCTCGTCATCATCCGCTGGCGGCGCGCCGTCAATGGCATCGGCGAAATGCGAGTCTGGATCGCGAGCCGGCGACAAGAAAGTGTCCCGAAAAGCCGGTTCCAAGACGCGGTGCGCTTTGAACCCGATGATTGCCACGGCCACCGCAGGAGCCAACAGCAACATCAAGGACAGCGGAACAGACAAACCACCCAAGCGCAGCAGTTGAATGGCCAGCGGCAACATCAGCAGGAACAGCAACGCCAGCATCCCCGTCGCCAGGCTGTACTCGACCACAGTTGGGACGGCGCTCCAGCTGGGCAAACCCCTGATGTTGGCAGATGGCAAATTTGATAAATCGGTGGTCAAATGGGCGAGAGTGCGCAGCGACCGCCAGATTCCAAATACGGCGGGCGCGCTCAGTCCGACCACAATCCCCACCGTAACCAATGCGATGACGCCCGTGGATACCGGAAGGGCGTCGCTCAAAGCGCCCGGGGCCGCGAACATCACGCCGGCGCCTGCCGAACTCAACACGGCCACGATGCTGGCGTTGATCAATAGGTCCCTGGAAACATTGCGAAATTCTCGTCCCACTGCGCCCGGCAACGAAAGCGCCGACCAGAACATGTTGACTGACAAATTGACGCCCAATATCACCCGGCGCATCGGCGCCGGCGCGCTCCGCCCCAACCATCCGGCCAATGACCCAGCGCCGCGACTGGCCAGGGGGGCCAGAACCGACGTGATGGCGGTGGTGATCGACAGCACGGGCGCCAGTGTGGAACCTCCGACCACCTCCACTGGCGTAAGCCGGCCGATGGCCAGAGAAAATTCTCCCATCTGCGGCATGGTGAGGCCCACGCGCACGGCGTCGCCAGCGTTGCGGCCGGCCAGTATCGAACCCACGGTATTCGCCACGATCTTGCCGGCCATGAACACGGCGGTGACCACCAACGCCGGAACGATGTATTCGCCAAGCGTCCGGTAGTCTATGAGCATTCCAATGGACAGGAAGAATAGGGCTCCGAACATGTCGCGCACCGGCGCCACCATGCGGTTCACGCGCTCCGACGCGTCCGTGTCCCCAATCACCACGCCGATGAGAAAAGATCCGGCGGCTGGCGACAGTCCCAGCAGCGTGGCGCAAAGAGCCAGGAGGAAACAGAAGCCCAGACTGGCCACCAGCAGGGTTTCGTCGGAACGCAGCCGCGACAGCCAGCCCATCACGCGCGCGGCCAACAAGGTGCCGCTCACCAACACGACGACGCAGAAGATCGCCAGCTTGCCGGCGAGAATCCCGGCGTCAGTCAGGCTGGCCGTGCCGGTGGTCGCCAGGCCAGCCAGCACGGTGAGCAATATCACCGCGGCGAAATCTTCCACCAGCAGGATGCCTACGATGGTTTGACCCCAACCGGAGTTCAGGTTGCCGCCGTCGCGCAGGCCCTTTAGCAGAATCGCGGAGCTGCTGATGGCCATGGCGCCGCCGAGATACAGGCCATGGCTGGGGTCAATCCCGGGCGCCATGCTGGCGATCCACACACCCAAAAGCGTCAGCAAGCTGATCTCGATGACGCCAATGACCAGCACGCGGAACCCTATGCTCTGGATGCGTCGCCAACCCAACTCCAAGCCAATACCGAATAGCAGGAGGATCAGACCAAGTTCGGCCAGCAACCCGATGGTGTCCAAGTCGCTGATCAGGGGCGTGGGCAGCGTGAACGGCCCTATGATCATGCCAGCGACCAGATAACCCAGCGCCGGTGGTTGCCAAGCCAGCCGGGCCAAGGCCAACCCTCCCGCGGCTATCACCATGGCCACGGCGAAATCCTTGAGCAACGTCGCGCTGCCTTCCGAAATGCCAGCGCCGAAGACGGATAGCAGAATGTCCATCAGGGATCGACCAGAGAATAATCCGAGCCAGGCAGATCTGAAAGAGCGCCAGGCGTTTTGCGGCTGAAATCGACCGCAATGAACGATTGGCGATATATGGTAACATCTGCGCTAGCGTTATGATTCGGGAGGAACCAACGTGCCGAAAAAGACCTACGACATCGTGCTGTCCAGCCCATTTTCCAACTACGACTTCTTCGCCCACAAGATGCGGGAGCTGTGCGGGCAGATGGACCTGACGTTCTTTCTGGCGGATGACGTGTGGGTGCATGAATTCTTGGGTAAACTCCGCACCAAGGAAATCGCGGTTCGCGCCATGCTGGACCTCACCGCCAACCAAACGGATACCAACGACATCTATACCCAGTTGGCCTACGAGGTTACCGGGCAAGGTGGCGTGGTGATCGACGACCCGGCGCTCACCGCGCGCTCCGCCCACAAGGCCAAGCTGCACGAACTGCTGGTGCAGCACAACGTCCCAGTGCCCGATACCATCATGGTGCCGCGCGAGCAAATTGGTTCTTTCCGCATCACGCGGGAAATTCGCGACCGCTTGGGAGTTCCCTTCGTGGTGAAGCCCGCCTGGGGCGACTCGGGCGTCGGCGTCATTGTCAACGCCACCTCGGAATACGACCTGGAGCAGTCGCTGGAGCAGGCTCCCCACGCTGACACCTTCCTCATCCAGAAGAAGTTGTCCATGAAGCCGCTTGGTGGAAGATTAGGCTGGTTCCGCCTCTACCACATCTGCAGGGAGGTCATCCCCTGCTGGTGGGATCCGGTAACTCATGAGTACCAGATGGTCTCGCCGGCTCAGATCAAGCGGTTCCGACTACAACCGTTGCGGCGCATTATGCGGCAGATCGCCCAGGTTTCGCGCATGAAGAAGTTCAGCAGCGAGATCTGCCTGCACGACGACGGCCAGTTCTACGCGGTGGACTACGTCAACGCCGATCCGGACATGAACCCGCGGTCGTTCTACGCCAACGGCGTGCCGGACGAGATCGTGCGCCATATCGTGTGGCTCCTCTTCTATGAAGCGATGCAGGTGGCCAAGCGAGGTCATGGCTTCTTCGATGACGAACTGGAAGCCTCAGAGGCTTCGGCCGATTGGCTGGAACGGCGGCGCGTGGAACAACGGAACGGCGGGTAATCCGCTACGCCAGTCCCCTACGTGCGGGTCGTCAGGTTCCAAGCGCCATCCCCACATCGCAAGGGAGTTGGTCGCTGCGCTTGTTGGGCGGACTTCCACCCCGAGCGGCGGCGCCAGCGATTGTGCGACGATTCGTCTTATGCGACGAACTGGCGGCGCGGCCGCCTCGCAGTTGAGGCCGTGCCAGACGCGCTTCTGCGGTCTTTCATGGCGCTGCCGAAGGCCACGGGCGCCTAGACCCGCGGTCCACGCGCTCGGAGCGATACCCGCCGCCATCGGTCGTCCGCCAGCGGAATAGGTGGCGATTGACCGCCCGAGGGAAGGGGCCGCTCGGCGGTGGCGGTGAAAGAACAAGGAAACAGGTTGCGGTCGGGTAGAGTTGGTACGTAACCTCGAGGAGATTCAACATGGTGGAGCCCGCGGCATACGAGCAAACGATAATTTCGCCAAACGAGGCGGCGGAAATTGCCCGAGAGGTGCGGCGCCTCATCCGTGAGGGAGACGAACGTTCGGCGTGGGAGCAATTGCGGCATCTGCATCCGGCGGATGTTGGCAGCATCGTGGCAGCGTTGCCCCGTACCAGTCGGGAGGCAATCGTCGCCGTGATGTCCCCCGACGCCGTGGCCTGGATGTTCCGTCAAATGAATCCGGTGCAGGCCGCTCGGGTGGGAACCCGCTTGGGAACCGGAATTGTCTCGGCGGCGCTGGCGCAAATCAACCCACGCTCGGCGTTGGACATCGTGCGCCGTTTGCCCAACGCACATGCCCGCGAAGTCGCTGAAGCTATCGGTCATCCTGTGGACAGTCCCGTCGTTGACGCTAATCCCTTGGACACCGCGGCCGGCTTCATGGTGACCCGCTTTCCCACCGTACCACTGGATGGACGGGTGGCGTCGGCACGAGCCGGGTTGCGCCAACTGGCTCATGACGCGAACGGTTTCACTCATGTCTTTGTCACCTGGGAGAATGACCAGTTGGTGGGGCAAGTCAGCATGTTGGACCTGGCGAAATCTGCGGACGAAACTCCAATTCAAGAATTGAGCGTTCCTCCAGAAGCGCCGGTTGCCGCCGACACGCCTCGGGAGGAGTGCGCCCGTTTGCAGCGACACTACAACCTGACCCAACTGCCCGTGGTGGAGGCCGGCAAGCTCATCGGCGTCATTCCAGCGACGTTCCTGCTCAGCGCCACCGTTGAAGAGGACACGCAGAAGATGTTGAAGGTGGCCAGCGTGGCCGGCGACAGTCCCGACGGACCTTTGCTGGCCTCAATGCGCACGCGCCTGCCGTGGCTTACCGTCAACCTGGCCACCACTTTCCTGGCCGCCTTCACAGTGTCGCTGTTTGAATCCACGTTGGCCCGCGTGGTGGTCTTGGCCGCCTTCCTTCCGGTGGTGGCTGGTCAGGGCGGCATTGGCGGCACCCAAACGCTGACCCTGATCGTGCGCGCCATGGCCCTGGGCGAACTGGTGGGAATCAGGGCCCGTCGGCTGTTGACCAGAGAATTGATCCTGGGGCTCGTCCATGGCCTGTGGTTGGGAGCGCTGGTTGCGGTTATAGCGGCGCTATGGAAACAGAACTTGGGCTTGGCATTCGTGCTGGGCGTGGCGATGCTGGGCAACATGGCCCTGGCTGGCGTGGTCGGCGCAGGAGTGCCCCTGTTCCTGAGGCGCATAGGGGTGGATCCCGCCGTGGCCTCGGCCGTGGTCGTCACCACCGCCACCGACGTTTTCGGTTTCCTGCTGTTCCTTGGCATAGCGACTGCCGCCATCAATCTGATCGTATAGGCGACGTTGGATCGAGTGGACGCATCGCCATGTTTGGATTCCTCGCCCCTAATTCCACACTAACCCCAGAGCAGACGAGGCGCAGCCAGCGCGCGATGATGTGGAGCGCCGTGATGGGCGGCGCCATGTTCAGCCTGGGCAGCGGCGGCTTCATGGCCGCATATGCCCTGGCGCTGGGCGCCAACAACCTACAGGTAGGCATCTTGGCCGCCCTGCCGCCAGTGTCGCAGGTGGTGCAGTTGCCGGCCATCCTGGCGGTGGAACGTTTCCGCAAGCGGAAAGCTATCGGGCTTCCCGCCTGGTTTCTGGGGCAGGTGGCGTGGTTGCCTATCGCCGCAACGCCTTTCATTCTGGACACCCCAGGAACATTGGCCATATCGGTGGTAATCGTCATGCTGGCCATGCGTGGCCTGTTCAATCCAGTGTGGGTGACCTGCCAGAACAGCTGGATGCGCGACTTGATACCCCAAGATTCGCTGGGTCGTTTCTACAGCCGACGCCTGGCGACCATGACCGCCGTGGTGGTGATAGTTGGAGTGGCGGGTTCCTTCTTCGTGCGGTGGTGGCAGGATTTCGCCCCGCCGGAGGAGTCTATTTACGCTTACTCGTGGCTGCTCTTGGCCGGTTGGTTGACCTTCGGAATCATTGGGCCAATATTGGCGTCTTTCAGCAGGGAACCGCTGATGCCGCCGGCTCCGGCGTTGAGCCGTTCGGCGTGGTCCATAGTTTCAGAACCGTTTCGCGATCCTGACTTCCGTCGTCTGTTCCGGTTTCTTTTGTTCTTGAATTTCGCCATGAATTTGGCAGCTCCGTTCTTTGCTGTATACATGCTGACGCGGCTGGAATTTTCCCTGCCATTGGTCATCGGCTTCACCATGTTGAGCCAGGTTGCCAACGTGGCGTTCATCAGGGTTTGGGGGACCATGGCCGACCGTTTTGGCAGCAAGACGGTGCTATCGCTGTCAGCCTCCCTGTTTTTTCTGGTGGTCATCGGATGGACGTTCACCACCAACCCGGATCGCCACTTCCTCACCATCCCGTTGCTGACAGCGCTGCATATCTTCGCCGGGTTTGCCACTGCTGGCGTACAGCTGACCATCCAGACCATCGCGCTCAAGACGGCGCCCGAAGATAGCGCCACAGCATACATTGGCATCGCTGGGATCGGCGCGGGTTTGGGGGCCGGAGTCGGTCCTGTAGTGGGCGGCATATTGGCTGACCTGCTTGGCGATCACTTCTTCCGCATCAGCCTCAATTGGGCCCATCCGGGCGGGGTCTTTCATTTGCCTGCAGTGTCATTGACCGGCATTGATTTCCTCTTCGTGATCTCCTTTGGAATGGGGTTATTGACTCTGAACATGCTCTCCAATTTGAGGGAAGAAGGCGCGGTCGACCGCGAAGTGGCGATGCGGGAAATGATCTCGGGAGTGGATCCGTTGCTGAGAGCGATGAGCTCCGTTCCCGGCGCGGGCGTCGTCACGGCGGCCTCTTACGGGTACATAAAACGAGTGCCCGGCGCCGATGTGGCCCTGGGGGTGATGGCCTATGAACTGGCTTCATCGACACAGGCGGCGGTGGCCTCCGCCGGCCGTGGTCGAAGATTGGCGGCAGACGCGGAAGCCATGGTGGAGCGGTCTCTCGCAACCGTGGTTGACCGCCTGGAAGACGCCGGGGAACACGGAGTAGAATTGGCCAGACACGCCACTCGCGGCGCCCTTCACGCCGGCGACGAGTTGGTGGAGCAATTGGATAGGGTGGTCCACTCATCCATCGCGGGGTCGTTGCGTACCCTGAATCGCATTGCCGTGGATCCGCTTCATTCACTCCACGGCGCCGGGTACGGCGCGTTGCAGGGCGCCTTGGAATCGGGAAACGACCCTGAACAAGTCGCTCGCGCCGCGGTTCAAGCCGCGCAGGGTATGGCCGCGGAACTGGGCATCTCGGAGGACGAGGCGGCCGACGCTGTGGCGGGCGGAATCTTGAGCGCCGCAGCCGACACCGATGAGGCGACATTGATGGCAGTTCGAGAATTCCTCCCAGTCGGGTTGGAAGGCATCGAAATCGATGACCGTGATTCCAGCATCAGCGACCCAGTATAGCCACTGGCGCCCGAGCCGGACGACCCTCTCTCACGAACCCGTGAGCGTCGCATCCACGATCCGATCCTTCCGTGATCTGACCGGTCCCTCTCACCCGGGCCAACGGCGCCAGCGCCACTGTTTGTTGCGTAACGCCAGGCTCACATCCACCACCAAGCCTTGACGATTATCCGCCAACGCGTGGGCGCCAAAGCGCAATGCTGCGTCCTTTGGCGTTCCGGTCCAACAACCACTTGAACAGCAGGTCATACTCCAGCCGCTCGCTGCGTACCGTGAACAACGCCATCGACAGGCAGCTCTTCAGCGGGCGTTCCGTTGGCAACATCGCTCGACCGTTGGCGGCGTAAATCCGGTCGGGCGTACGTCTGGTCGAAGGTGGGCGAGAGGTGGATCAAGGCGGCATCGACCAAAGGCTTGATGCGATAGAATAGGGATGGTTTCTTGGGAACCATAGCCTCGGCCGCGATGGCCGTCAGCGTCATGGCCTGTCGCGGCGCCTTGCCTCTCATGCAAATCCCCTCCGCAACAGATGCGCCATCCTACCACGAGGCGTAGCTCCGCCGCGTTTTTCAACATCCTGCTAGGCGCCGCTGGGTTATTGGGATAGGCTCTTATCTATTGTTGTGGGCGACCTTCCCGATCTGTCATTGCGAGCGAAGCGCGGTAATCTTGACGATCACAACGTGCGGCCGTTCGGCTCCGCTCGCGAGCGGCCGTTAGCCCAGACGTAGGGATTGCCGCGCCGCTATCGCTCGTCACTGCGGCCAGCAAATGGTCCCCAATAGAATGCGCCCGCCGATGGTTACAGCCATTGGCGGACGCAAGTTGGATCGCTGGCGGGTCTGGCTAACGCTGCTGCCGTCGCCTTCGCCACATCAGGAAGCCGATCAACGCCGCCAGCAGCAATCCCAGTATCACCAGGATTATCAACCACGTCGTCCAACGCGACCAAACGCTGCCGCCGGCTTGCGACGCCCCCGGCGTTCCTGCCGTGGTTGCGCTGGCCGTATCCGGTCCGGTGGTCGGCTCCGGCTGCTGAGTCGGCGCTGGGGGAGCGCTGGTCGCTGGGACGGGCGCTTGCGTCGGCGCGGCGGCTACCGGAGCCGCGGCGGGAGCGGGCTCCGCCGTGGGTTCTGGCATCGGCGCGGCTGTGGGTTCCGGGGCAACCGTGGGCTCCGGCGCTTGCGTCGCCGTTGGCTCTGGAGTGGCCGTGGGCTCCGGCGCTTGCGTTGCCGTAGGCTCTGGAGTGGCTGTGGGCCCCGGCGCCTGCGTCGCCGTTGGTTCCGGCGTTGCCGTAGGCTCCGGTTCGGGCGTGGACGTTGCCGCCGGTTGCGGAGCTACCCTGGGTCCGTCGTCATCGTCGTCGTCGTCTCCATCGTCGCCAACGCCGCTGCCACCGCTGCCACCGCTGCCGCCGCCTCTGTTATCGTCATCATCATCGTCGTCATCGTCGTCGTCGTCGCCCTGCGGCCTGGCTGACGCCCGGTTGGACGCCGCCCCTTCCAGGCCGCCGTTGATGGCGCGAACATGGAAGTGATAGGTAACGTCGTTGGTCAAGCCGGTCACCGTGTATGACGTGGTGTCAGCGTCGCTGCCGGGGACGTCCACCCATGTTCCCGCGCCGTTGGACGCGGTGGACCAGGCGTACTGCCAGCCGGTCTTGTGGTCGCCGCCGCCGCTCCAGGATAGCCTGGCCAGGCCATCGCCAGCTGAGGCGGTCAGCGTCGGAGCCGTCGGAACCACGCCATCGCCAATCGGGGCCACCGCGATGGTGAAGGACCAACTGGCCATATCTCCGTCAGCATCCGTTGCCGAATAGACGTAGGCCGTGGTTCTCTGCGCTGCGGTGGGCGTTCCCGTGAGCTGCCGCGTCGCTGCGTTGAAGGTCAAGCCAGCAGGCGGCGCTGGGCTGAGCCGGTAGGTGATGGCCCCGTCGCCGCCGGTTGCCGCTGGCAGCTGCAGCGTGGCGATGGCGACGTTTTGCGTGTAGGTCTGGTTGGGAACCGCTTCGCTACCCAGGCTGGGCGTCTGATTAGCCGCCTCGACAGCGATGGTGAAGCCCACGCTGGTGGTCCGGCCGCTCTCGTCCGTGGCCGTGTAGGTGTAGGCGGTGGCGGCCTGGGCCGTGGTGGGCGTTCCCGTGAGCTGTCGGGTCTCAACGTCGAAGCTCAGGCCGGCTGGCAGCTCTGGGCTGATGCTGTAGGTGAGCGCGCCGTCGCCGTCCGATGCCTCAGGCAGTTGCAGCGTCGGGATGGCGACGCCTTGCGTGTAGGTCTGGTTGGGAACCGTTTCGCTACCGAAACTTGGCGCCGAGTCCAGGGCCGCCTTGATGGTGATGGTGAACCTGCGGGATGCCTGGTCGCCGTCGGCGTCCGTTGCCCGGTAGGTGTAGGTGACGGCCTCTTGCGTCGCCGTGGGTGTTCCCGTGATCTGACGGGTCGCCGCGTCGAAGCTCAGGCCGTCTGGCAGCGCCGAAATGACCCTGTAGGTGATCGGTTCGTTGCCGTCCGTTGCCTCCGGTAGTTGCAGTGTCGGGATGGCGACGTTCTGCGTGTAGGTCTGGTCGGCTATCGTCTGGTTGCCGAAGCTAGTGTTCAGGTCCACGATGGGACGGATCAACGGCGGCGGCGCGTCCCGGATGATGAAGGTGGTCGCGCCTGGAACGTTATTGTTGTCGATCGCCTGGTATCTGAACTCTAACACCCCGTAGGCCTTGGTCGGAGTCCCTGAGATGGTGCGAGTCGCCGTGTCGTAGGACAGGCCGTCGGGCAGCGCTGGGGACAAGGAGTAGGAGTAGGGCGCCGTGCCTCCGGTAGCCGCCGGCAGAACCAACGGGGTGATCTCCTGGTTGGGCGGGTAGACTTGCCAGGGTATGGGAGGCGCCATAGTTTGGGTCACCGTGACGGCGAAGGTAACCGATACCGTATTCCCGCCTTCGTCTTCCACAGTGTAGGTGTAGGCGCGCTGGGGCGATGACACCGTCGGCGTACCCGAGATGGTGCGCGCGCGCTGTTCGGCATTGAAGGTCAGGCCAGAGGGCAGCGCCGGTGTGATTGAATAGATGCGGGTGGAGGTGCCCACCCCGTCGGTGGACGCCGGCAGCTGCAAGGGTGTGATGGCTGCGCCGTTGACGAAGGTGTATGCCTCCGGTACGGGCGGCGCCAGGCCCAATTGAGCGCCAACGACGAAGATCTTGAAGGTAAGGGTATCGGATTCTGGATTATCCGCATCGGAGTCCGTAACCTTGTACTCCCATACCAAACTGTTGTTGGTTTGGTCTCGCGTCGGCGTTCCCGTGATTCTTCGCGTATTGGTATCGAAGGACAGGCCATCGGGCAAATCGGGCGTAATGGAGTATCTCAGCGTTCCGTTACCGCCAGTGGCTGCCGGCATTCGAACGACTTCTTCAATTTCCTCGTCCCTGGTGAAGGTCCGGTTGGGGATGGTCTGGCTGCCAAAGGCTGGCGCCACATCCTGCGCCGTCACCTGAATGTCAAAGGTCAGAGTCGCGGAATCCGGCGTAAAAACTTCGGAGTCTGTAATCGTGTAGGTGTACTGGGTGTTGCCCATGATCACCGTGGGTGTTCCGGTAATCTTCCTTTCGCCGTTGGCGTTGAATGACAGACCGGCCGGCAGGGCCGGGGTGAGAGTGCGTTTCAGCGTTCCGTTGCCTGATCTTCCCGGCGGCAGTTGCAAATCCACCACGGTTTCATTAACAAAGAACACCTGATCTCGGACGGTCATGCCGTCAAAATGCGGTTCAGTATTTCGGCTATGCACCTGGAGGTTGAAGACAATGGAATCGGAATCCGGATCCACCAGGTCGGAGTCCGTTACCCCGTAGGTAACATTCTTGTTTGAAAAACCGCCGGTCGGAGTTCCCCATATCTTCCTCGTGGTGGGGTCGAAGGTCAGGCCATTGTGCAGATTCCGGATGGAGTAGGTCAGGGGGGCGTTGCCGCCGGTGGCCGCCGGCAGCGGCGTCGCGGCGCTGGCGGGAACGTTCTCGTTCAGTATGTAAACCTGGAGAGGGATGGTCGCGCCGCCGAAGCTGGGCATTGATTCGATTGCCGTCTGGATGTTGAAGGTCAATGAGGCGGAATCCGGCCCGAACATGTCAGAGTCCGTCACCGTATAGGTATATTCCGTGCTGCCTTTGACCTCCGTTGGCGTTCCGGTGATCTTCCGGGCGCTGGCGTCGAAGGTCAGTCCCCGGGCAAGGGCTGGGGTCAGCGTATAGCTTAGCCCTCCATTGCCACCCGTTGCCGCGGGCAGGTCTAAATCCACATTGGCCTCGTTCACCGCATAGAATTGATTGTCAATGGTCGCACTGCCGAAGCTTGGTAAGCTCTCCGATATAACGGAAATATTGAAGGTCAGGGAGTCAGAGTCCGCTCCCGCCCTATCGGAATCCGTCACAATGTAGGAGTACTCCGTGGGACCTTGGAGGGTGTCGGGTGTGCCTGTAATCTTCCTCCGTCCTCCATCAAGTGTCAGGCCGTTGGGAATGGAATTGCTGGAATCCGTCGGCACGATGGAGTATTTCAGAGTACCATTGCCTCCGCTTCCCTGTGGCAGTTGCACGGCTTCATCAAGCTCGACGGCGTAGTCCTTGATGTAGATCTGGTCGGATACCGTTCTATCTCCGAAGGTGGGGGATTCGTCATCAAACGTGACCCATGCCAGGTTGGACTGGGTTCTACAGCTTTGATTATTGCAGGACCTTACGCGGAAAAAGTACGTGTTGCCCGAACGCCACTCAGAGAGGGTATAGAAGAATCTTCCACTCCTCCCGCTGATACTGGGAAAGGGCGTCGTTTCCCAGGCACGGTTTTCGTATTTCATCTCCCAGCGGGTATAAGTCGCATCGTTGTCTCCGAATTTGAACTCAATCTGCGCAAAATCCGAATTCTGTTTAGCCCTAAGGCACGGCTGTGGAAGACTGTTTTGGTCATCATCCCAGCAGTCGGGGTCGGGCATCGTCATCTGCACCGCCGCCGGGGGTTCTTGCTCATGTTGGGAGGACATATCGGGGTTGGTCACGGCAGCATAGCCAGGCGCGGCGGTCCAGATCAGCGCGCCAAGGGCAACGAGGACGACAACGGCTATCGAGAGTCTCATTTCTTCACCATGTGGAAGTTGTGGTATTGCTGCGCCCAATCGGTGCGGGCAATTTTGGGTTCCCAGTCAATTGTGGATATGCGCCGTGGAGCCGAAGTCGTCCAGGATGTGACGCGCCTCAGCGCAGTCATACCCTTGGTCCATGCACATCCCTTGGGGAAGGTCTGGGCGAGGCGCCCCACGGCAACGCCACAATGGCCAGCCAGACGGCGGCGGCAATGGTCAATTTCATCTTTGCACCCATACAGGTTTAGGTTTCGCTTCGAATGGAGCGTGAGCGAACCGGATAATATCGACAGCGGTCGCCAGCTCGCATAGGCGTTTCCATCCGATTTTTTGGAAAATTTTCATACCCTCCATAAGGGGCGCTCTCCTCGCCCGATTGTCGCGGCCATCCATCCCCCATCTGCCATCGCGATCCTTTCGTCCGCCCGGCGTCGCGACCATTCCTCAACTGTCATCCTGAGCGAAGCCGGTCACGTCCCGTACAGTGGCGCGGTTGGCGTCATCCGCGGTGCGGATGTTCAGGCAGCAGCATCCAGCAGGTGGGTTGTTGGCGCGGCTCTGGCATAGTCGTCCTGGATGGAGGCGAGGTAGCGGCAGCGTTCGTCCCATGCTTCCCGCTGTTCCGCCAAGGACCGCGCCCTTCAGACGCCGGGCCGCCCTCCAGCGGCCGGCCCAAAAGGGACCCACCACCTGGTCTGGATCCCTGTTGCAAATCCAGGCGGATGCGCGGCGCCAGACGCTTGGAAACGGCGTCCCATCCCACAGGCGCGGCACGAGCGCGCCGTGTTGAAGGCCAGACATAATGTGTTGTATAGTGCGGCGCACCGGAACGGCGGGGCTGCGCCTGGACCCAGAGGCCCGGCGCCGCGACTAAAGGCAAGACTACCTGGCTGGAGCGACGGCACGAATCCGGCGAGTCGCGGGCGCGGGCGCGGGTTGTAACCCGTAAAGCGCCTCACCTCCGGCGAGTCAAGAAAGCAAAAGGATGACGCTATACATGATGAATCGGATGGACGGTATCTTTCACGGGACGCGTATTTCGGTCAGGCGCCGCCTGCTGGCGATCCTTGGTATCTTGGCTCTTGCCCTCGTCGGGGGGGGGCGCTCTGGGGCGCTGGGCCTAGCGAGGCGACCTCGCGCCCGGAGCTGAATGCAAGTGGCGCGGGATCCCCGCGTTACATGGCCAGCGAACACACCACGCCATCCTTCGGCGACGCGACCATTGCCGACCAGGTTTACACTAATGGCAGAACCGCCGTTGACCTTCAGCTGCCGGAAGCCACGGGCGACGGGACGCTGACGTACGCATTGACGCCGGATTTGCCGGCTGGATTGTCGGTTGACACTGCGGCCAGCGTGAGGAAGATCACGGGCGCTCCTACGGCCACGTTGAGCGAGACGGAATTCACGTGGACGGCCACCGACGGCGACTCGACCGATCCAGAGTCGGCAGCGTTGACGTTCAACATGACCGTAGAGCGCGACACGAGCCCGCACGTTTCTCACGTAACCCCGTAAGATCTAAGCCGCTTCTCTTTAGGGAGACTCCCTTTGAACTGCTGGAGCTTGGGGGCGGTCGGTACCGGCAACCTTCCTGTTACGTACTCTCCAACCCTTAATGGGCGGCCACCATGTGGCCGAAACCACCGCCGGCCAGCCTCGGGAAGTCCACGTTCCCGACGACCTGCTGCGGCGCCTTCACTGCTACCCGATCCGCACCCGCATGGGCAAGCTCACGCCCATGGGCCCCATCAACGGCCACAAGCTCAGGGAGAAAGCCGCCGACCGGTAAGGCGACACCATAGTCGTCGTCGATCCCCAAGCCGACCCGGTGAAAGGACCGCTAGAACGAATAACGCCCCCTGGTTGATCAAGTGAAGCTCATCGATATGGCCCACGAGCAGGGAGCGCCGGAGGTCAACCTGCTGGACACCAGATCCTTTCCCGAGGCGCCGTACCTGACGGCTAAATGTTGCCATCATTGACCGTGATGTATGATGAAATTCGAGGGCTTGGATATTCGCATGAAGAAATTCTTAAAATCCAAAATCGGGACCGGGTCCTCGTACAGGATCATCCAGGGTTGCAGGGCGCTGACCACGATGACCCCTTCCACCGACCATTGCTCATGTGCTGGGATTCCGTATTCGTTCTTGAGGTCATCTAAGCCATTCGTGAACCAATCGACCTGCGCGTTCAACGTCTTGATGCACTCGGCGAACTCATCCCGGTCTTTTTTCATTTCCTTGGGGATTGAAATATCGAAAAAGTAATTCTTTGCCTCGACCAGGACGAATCTGTGGTGGGCGCGGTCTACTATGAACACGTCAACTGGACCGAATCCCTTCCCTTGGGGTAGCCCCTTTCCGGCTATCTTGCCCTTTTCCCGGTAGTATTCCAGGTTCATTGACTTGCATCGGTCGGCAATATGCTCCTCGAATTTGCTGCCTTTTTCCTTCTGGGATCCGCCAATGGCGCTTCTCAACTGCCGGTCATCAATATCGCGGATGAATTCAGCCCGTCCCGATTCTATCCGGTCAAACATGAGGATCTGCCCCGCTTGGAAAGTTTCTATGCCGTAAAGGCAGCGCAGAGAGCCTCCATGTTCGAGAACTACCACAGGCCGCCTCAGGAGGCGAGAATCACGCCTGCCATGTTCAGCCGGGCGAAGTTTGTCCAGCTCGAAGTCGTTTACCGTTTGCTTGCTCAACCCAAAATCCCGGAGCAAGTTGTGAAAAGGCTCCGGGGAAAGCGCCCATTTGTCGGCCAAGAAACGGCTGAGCGCCTCGATCTTGATAACCTTCCGATATTCGCGCTCCTCGAAGGAATTTATCAGGCCATAGACGAACCTGCCCCAATCCGTCAGGCTGTACCCCCTGGCATCGAGGAGAGCATCGTCTAGACCCATTTTTTCGAGCCATCGTAAGTCCCCATCTTCGTCACCAGGGCGAGCATAGCGCCGCTTGCTTTGCCATAGCTGGAACTGTTCATTCTCAGCCTGGGTCATCGCTGGCATGATCGCGTTCCTATACGCAACCAACGCCCTTTGGGCAACAGGCGTTTGGCGAGGAACCAGGCTGTAATCCGCCTCGACGAGCAGCTCATGCGGCACTACGGCCCGGTATATGTGCTCCCAGATATAGTCCCATTCAAGGACCGCATTCGCCAAAACAATCAAGCGATCAAGTTCGCGGTCGCTGACGCGAGATCCCGCTGTCCCTCCCACTTTGACCACGATTTCGATCAACCAACGAATCGCTTCCTTGTACGGAGAGAGCCACTCCCACATACGCTCACTAGCCATCGGGCTTTCTGGAATGCCTGCGACTGCCCTGCGCATGGCCCTGTCGTCGTGCGACCTCAGGAGGAGACCCAAGTATTCCTCGTCGCGCTCGTACAACCGAATACAGAGATCAAAGGCATCCGCTACCGCGATCTGCTTCAGTAGTTCCGTTTGCAGACCGTCGTATACGCCCGCGATCGGGCCGAACATCACCGGCTCAATTGTCGCGTAAGTCCCCGGGTGAATCCCGTGTTCCCGGAGGAGAGAACGCTTCAAATTTTCAACCCTCTCAATTTCGCGACGGTCCGGCAAATCTAGGGGTGGAAGCGCTGAGTAGCTGGATGGCATAGACACCAACCTGATCAAGTCCTGCGGTTGCATGGAGCCTCCTTAAACTCCATCATACACCCATCCGCTTTTTTCAGCCGCATTGGGGGCTGGAGGTTTACCAATTGCCCGGGAACGCCGGAGTACCGGCGATCTTTCAAGCCCGGTTCATGCCCTCGGTCAGGGCTTCGTCGGCATCCATGAGCAGCCCCGCCTGGCAATCTTCGGCTCTCCGGTCAACGTGATGGCCCAGCCAGGTGTCTGCCCGGATCCATGGGCGGTTGCCAGGGTCACCTTGTCCCTCGTTGTGTGCTACAATTGCGCGTCCCATGAAAGATGGGGCAAAGCGTTGGGGCAAGTGCGGGACGCCTCCCGCTTAGCCGCGACGGAAAATCGACCCTAGTAGTTGGTGCTCAGGCAAATCACATGTCCAAGGTGATTCCGGCGTCTCTCGCCAAGGTCGCGCTACTGGCGGCGCTCGTGTTGCTGCTGATGGCCGTGACGCTCTTGGTCATCTCGCCCACGGTGATGGCGCAGCCAACGCCGCCAGCCACGCCGGCGCCGGCAACCACGCCGTCTCCGACCGCTACTCCGCCGCCAGCTGACATAGCCCCCTTCTTCGGCCCGCAATACGTCGAAGACCAGGCCTTCCCGCTGGGAGTGGCCAGCCAAGGGATGACACTGCCCGAAGCCACCGGCGGCAACGGTACGCTCTCCTACCGCCTGTCTCCGACTCTGCCCGCCGGGTTGAGCTTCGATGCCAGCAGCCGACAGATTACCGGAACGCCCACCGCCCTAATGCCGGAAACCATTTTCACCTACACCGTGTCAGACGCTGATGGCAACACCTCCGCCGCCGACGAAGACGCGCTGATTTTCTATGTGACGGTGGGATACAACGCCCAGACGACCGCGCCGACCAACGTCAGAGTCACCCCCAAGGCACAGGGGCTGATAGTGACTTGGGATTGGCAAGACGATACTGGGGGGAAGTGCGTTCTCGAGGATAACTCGCCCGGTTTTGAGATTATTTACCGGAAGGCGACGGTGGATTGGGTGGAATCTGCCGTATTGGAGTCGAACACGGCGGACAATGGCGCCTTCGAGATATTCGTCGGCCCCGGGACTTCCTTCACGGATCAGAGTTTCGCCATTGATGAAGACGCGGAGGGGTACATTCGTCCCGACCAAAACGGAGTGCGGCTGGACCCCGTAGAGTATGAAATCATGATGCTGGCCTACAGCGCTCTGTGCTATCACGCCAACAGCGATTTCACCAGTCCGGTGTCGGATACGCCTTTGACGCCACCGCCGCCCCTGAGCTTTGGGACGCAGGTCATTGCCGACCAGACCTACGTCGATAACTCCACCATTGACACCCTGCAATTGCCGCAGGCCAGCGGCGGCGACGGAACGCTGACCTACAGCCTTACGCCGGCCCTGCCCTCAGGACTCATTTACAACGCCAGCAGCCGGCAGATCACCGGGACACCCGCGGTGGTCCGGGCCGCGACGGAGTACACCTACACGGCGACGGACGCCGCCGGGGATACCGCCAGCCTGACCTTCAACATCACCGTCGAGGCGGACATCGCCCCCGACTTCGGCTCGCAATACGTCGAGGCCCTGACATTCCCCCTGGGAGTGGCCAGGAAAGGGTTGACATTGCCCGAGGCCACCGGCGGCAACGGGACGCTGAACTATCGCCTGTCCCCAACGCTCCCCGCCGGGTTGAGCTTTGACGCCAGCACCCGGCAGATCACCGGCACGCCCACCGCCCTGATGCCCGAAACCATCTTCACCTATACGGTCTCAGACTCGGACGGCAACACTTCTGCCTCCGACGAAGACTCGCTGGCTTTCCTCCTGTTTGTGGGCTACAACGCCCGGACAACGGCCCCGACCAACGTCAGAATCACCCCCAAGGAACAGGGGCTGATAGTGACCTGGGACTGGCAGGACGATACTGGGGGACTGTGCCTGTTCGAGGGAGATCTCCCCGGATTCCAGGTGAATTACCGGAAGACGACCGCTGAATGGGTGGTGCCCTCATTCCTGGTGTTGAACACGGCGGATAATGGCGCCTACGAGATACTTCATTTTTCCGATGGTCCCATTGTGGACCAGAGTTTCACCATCGATGAAGACGCCATGGGGTTTGACCGCTCGGAGCAGAATGGCGTGCGGCTTGACCCAGAAGAATACGAGGTCAGGTTGCTGGCCTACAGCTCCCTGTGCTACCACTCCAACAGCGTCTTCACCAGCCCGGTGTCGGGTACTCCCTTGACGCCCTCGCCTACGGCGACACCAGTACCGACGGCCACGCCGACGCCGACACCGACAGCCACGCCGACGCCGGTTCCCACGGCCACGCCGACGCCGGTTCCCACAGCCACGCCGACGCCGGTTCCCACAGCCACGCCTACGCCGGTTCCCACGGCCACGCCGACGCCAGTACCCACAGCCACGCCGACGCCAGTACCCACAGCCACGCCGACGCCAGTACCCACGGCCACGCCGACGCCAGTACCCACGGCCACGCCGACACCAGCGCCCACGGCCACGCCAACTCCGGCTCCCACGGCCACGCCGACTCCCACGGCCACACCGACGCCGACTGCCACGGCCACACCGACGCCGGTACCCACAGCCACGCCGACACCGCCGCCCACGGCCACGCCGACGCCGGTTCCCACAGCCACGCCGACACCGCCGCCCACGGCCACGCCGACGCCAGCGCCCACAGCCACGCCTACGCCGACTCCCACGGCCACACCGACGCTGACTCCCACGGCCACACCGACGCTGACTCCCACGGCCACGCCGACGCCGACTGCCACGGCCACACCGACGCCGACTGCCACGGCCACGCCGACGCCGACTGCCACCCCGACACCCGTTCCGCCCACAGCCACGCCCACGCCGACGGCTACGCCGGCGCCTACTGCAACGCCTGGCCCCACTCCCACGCAACTGCCTCCGCCCAACTTCGGCTCGCAGACCGTGGACGACCAGAACTACGTCCAAAGTTTCCCCATAACCCAGGTCCAACTGCCAGCCGCCACCGGTGGCAACGGGACGCTGACCTACAGCCTCAGTCCGCTGCTGCCCGCCGGACTATCCTTCGACGCTACGTCCAGGACACTGAAAGACACGCCCACCGGCGCGCAGGCCGTGACGGAGTACACCTACAAGGTCACAGATTCTGTCGGGCTTTCCGCGACGCTGACCTTCGACATCACCGTCCGATTGGGCGATGATCTCGACACCGACGACGACGGGCTGATCGACATCTGGAACGTGGCTCAGCTCAACGCCCTGCGTTGGGACTTGGACGCCGATGGCGCCCCCGACACCAACAACGCCGCCTATGAGGCCGCTTTCTCCGCCTTCCCCAGGAAAGGGTTGGGCTGCAACGAAGACGAGACCGACGTCGCCGACCGGGTTTGCATCGGCTATGAGCTGGCCGCCGACTTGGACTTCGACAGCGACAGCGACGGCGACGTGGACGCCAACGACCACAACGGCCTCTACTGGAACAATGGCAAGGGCTGGACGCCCATCGGCGGGGCCTTCGCGGGGCTGCTTGATGGCGATGGCCGCACCATTTACAACCTGCACATCAACGACGACCGCAGAAGCCAATCGCCAAGCAATGAGTTCAATCTCTACTACGGACTGTTCAAGGAGATCGGCGCGTCCGGCGAGGTGCGCAACCTGAACCTGGTGGACGCAGACATCACGGCCCACAGCGCCATCGACTTGGGCGGCTTGGACAGGAGCCGGGCAGGAATATTGGCCGGTTTGCTGAAGGGCACGGTATCCGGCGTCACCACCTCCGGCTCTGTTGCCGCGCAGGTTGGGGCCGGTTTCGCTGGCGACTTGGCCGGCGGACTGGTCGGACATGTGGATTCCAGTGGAGCATCCATCACCCGCAGCAGCTCGTCCGCCACGGTTGCCGGCGGCAGCCGGTCCGGCGGATTGGTGGGCCGGATGGAATCCGGCAGCATCACCCTGAGCTCCACCTCCGGCAATGTGAAGGTGGCGTCCCTTGCTGCCAATGGCGTCGAGACGCCAGAGGCAGAAGCGGGCGGGCTGGTGGGTTACGCCGAAGACGACGGCGACATAAGCATCGACAGCAGCTACTCGACCGCCACGGTATCTGGAAGTGACGCCTTGGGCGGACTGGTGGGGTACTTGGGTGAAGGCAATTCCATCACCGGAAGCTACGCCGCCGGCAACGTGACGGGTATAGGAACTGGCAACGTTCACCTGGGAGGGTTGGTTGGTGAAGTCGCCGGGGCAACAATCGCGTCGAGCTACTCCGTGGCGACGGTGGCCGGCGACACTGCGTCGGTAAGCTCTCTGGTGGGAGGCCAGCTTGACGGGGATGTAGGAAGAACGAGCGACATATCCGGCGGCTATGGCGCTGGTACCCTTATCTTCACTGGCACTCAGGACGATCCAATCAGTGGCCTGTTCGGCAATCGTAGATTGTACCGAGGTCAATCCGGCGTCACCGACATGTACTGGGACAAGGAGACCACCGGCATTGCCCTCGCGGAGGGGGCCTCTGGTGTAGCCAAAACCACAGCGGAACTCCAGACCCCCACGTCCAGCGCTGGCATCTACGCCAGCTGGGACACCTCCCGCTGGGACTTCGCAGGCTCCTGCGATTACCCGGTCCTGAAGGCCGACATGGACGGCGATGGGACAGCCACTTGGCAGGAGTTAGGCAATCAGGCAATCGCCGCCAACTGTCCGCCCATCTTGGTGAACCCGATTCCCGACGTGTCGATCACTGTCAATGCCTCACTGACCATCCCCTTGGCTGGCGCAGGCAACCCGGTGTTCTTCGACAGCGATGGAGACACTCTTTCCTTCACCGTATCCGGGTCGTCCCCGGCGGGATCAGCGACGGTGTCCGGTGGCCAGTTGACCGTGCAGGGATTGAGCAACGGCTCCTTCACCGCAACGGTTGTCGCGAGCGACGGCGTTTCCTCATCGACGGCCAGCGATGCCTTCAGGGTGACGGTGAGCGGCGATTCCGGCCCATCGTTCCTGACTAACATTGTTCCGGACCAGACGTACACACAACATGTGCCCATCAACGTCCTGCAACTGCCTGCGGCCATCGGTGGCGACGGAACGCTGACCTATTCCGTCAGCCCAACGTTGCCGGCCGGCCTGAGCTTCGACGCCAACGCCCGGCAGATCAGCGGGACGCCCACCGTCGCCCAGTCGGCGACGACCTACACCTATGCCGCGACTGATTCCAACGGGACGACCGCAACCATCACCTTCGACATCACTGTGGAAGGCGCGCCAACCTTTGGGTCGCAGACCGTGGCTGACCAGACCTACTACCTCAACAAGGCAATCAGCGTCCTGCAATTGCCCGCGGCCACCGGCGACGGAACGCTGACCTACACTCTGAGGCGGTTCCTGCCCTGGGGCTTGAGCTTCGACGCCACCACCAGGCAGCTCAGCGGGACACCGACGCGGCTCCAAGCGGCCACCCAGTACACCTACACGGCCACCGACTCCAACGGCGCTACCGCGGTTCTCACCTTCAACATCACCGTGGAGAAGGCGCCCGACTTTGGCGCGGCGACCGTTGCCGACCAGAACTACGTCCAGCACCGGCCCATCGCCACCCTACAGCTGCCTGCGGCCACCGGCGGAGACGGAACCCTGACCTACGCGGTTAGCCCGGCGCTGCCGGACGGCCTGAGCTTCGACGCCAGCAGCCGCCAGATTAGCGGAACGCCCACGGTGGCCCAGTCCGCCACTACCTACACCTACACGGCCATAGACTCCAACGGGGATACGGCGAGCCTCAACTTCGACATCACCGTGGCGGCCAACCTGGTTCCCAGCTTTCGGACGCAGACCATCGCTGACCAAACCTACGTCGAGAACTTGGCCATCTCAACGCTGCAATTGCCCGCGGCCACCGGCGGCGATGGATCCCTGACCTACGCCCTGACGCCCAGCCTGCCCGCCGGCCTAAGCTTCGACGCCAGTGTCCGGCAGATCACTGGGACGCCCACGGGAGCGCAGGCGGCGACGACCTACACCTACAGCGCTTCTGATTCCGAAGGCGATTCGGTTTCACTGACCTTCGAAGTCACCGTGGAGCCGGACACCAACCCAGGATTCAACTCGTCGCTACCTGACCAGACCTACGTCACCGGCTCCAACATCGTCCCACTGGCCCTGCCTGACGCCACCGGCGGGAACGCCCCGCTGAGCTACACCTTCAGCGGCACGCTGCCCCAGAATCTGAGCTATCAATCCGGCGTGCGGCAGATAATCGGCAAGCCCAGCGCGGCTCAGGCCGCAACTTCGTTCACCTACACGGTGACCGACGTGGACAACGACCAAGACTCCATCGGCTTCAACATCACCGTGGAAGCGGCCGACGAGACTCCCCAGATTGGGGCAATGATCGCCGACCAAGTCTTCCGGGCTGGGACCGCCATCGCGACGTTGCAGTTGCCGGCGGCCACCGGCGGCAACGGGACGGTGACCTATGCGCTGACGCCCGGGCTCCCCTTGGGCCTCACCTTCGACGCCACCGCTCGGACGGTTACGGGAACCCCCGCGACCGATCAGGACGCCACAGACTACTACTACACCGCCACCGACGGCGATGGCGATTTTAGCGGCGTGGTCTTCTCCATCACGGTGCTGGCCTCCAACGCCCCCGAATTCCCAGGATTTGGTGGAGGTCTCATTGGCGGAGTTGGGGATCAGGTCTACGTGGTCGGGCGAACCATCCCTCCGTTGCAGTTGCCGGCGGCCACCGGCGGCAACGGCGCGCTCACCTACTCGCTGGACGGAACGCTGCCCGCTGGGCTGAACTTCGACGCCGTTACCCGGCAGCTGACCGGGACGCCTACGACGCCGCAACCCTCGACCACATACATCTACAAGGTTACCGACGCCGCAAACGGCATGGCGTCATTGACCTTCGACATCAAGGTGACGCCGAACGACAAGCCCACGTTCGGCGACCATTCGATACCCGACCAGATCTTCACGACCAAGGCGACCGTCGGCGTCGTGCAGCTTCCGGCGGCCACCGGAACCGACACTCCCCTGACCTACACTCTGACGGGAACGCTGCCCGCTGGCCTCAGTTTCGACGCGGCCACCCGGCGCATCACCGGCGCCCCCAGCGCCACCCAGGCGGCGGTGTCCTACACCTACACCGTGGCCGACTCCGACGGCGACACCGCCTCGCTGACCTTCAACATCATTGTCGAAGACAACGCCAAACCCACCTTCTCCGGTCAGTCGATAGGCGACCAGTCCTACATCAGCGGGATCGCCATCGCGGATTTGACGCTACCCGTCGCTTCCTTGGGCAGCGAGCCCTACACCTATTCGCTGACGGGGGCTCTCCCCGCCGGACTGTCCTTCGACGCCAGCAGCCGCACGATCAGCGGTACGCCCACGGCCACCCAATCCGCCGTCACCTACACATACACCGCCACGGACGTGCTGGCGGAAACGGTGTCCTTGACCTTCACCATCACGGTGCTGGCCGACGTGGCGCCCAGTTTCAACGCAACCATCCCCAACCAGACCTACATCCACACGTATCAGATCGACACGCTGAATTTGCCCGCCGCCACCGGTGGCAACGGAACGCTGACCTATGACTTGGGCGGCATCCTGCCCAGTGGCCTGACCTTCGACCAGAACGCCAGAACCATCACCGGCACGCCCACGGGACTCCTGCGGGCCACCAGCTACACCTACACCGCCACCGACGCGGACGGCGACAAGGCGACCCTCACCTTCACCATCACGGTTGATAGGGCCGACGACTTCGACACCGACGACGACGGCCTCATCGAGGTGGCAAACCTGGCCCAGCTCAACGCCATCCGTTGGGACTTGGACGGCGACGGCGCGGTGCGGGACGCAGACAAGGCCGCCTACCAAGCCCTCTTCTCCGACCGGCCGCGGCACAACATGGGCTGCAACGAGGACGAAGCTGATCTGGCCGACCGCGTCTGCATCGGCTACGAGCTGACCGCCGACCTGGACTTCGACAGCAACGGCAATAACAGGTCGGACGCAAACGACCACAACGGCATCTACTGGAACAACGGCAAGGGCTGGACTCCCATGGGTGGCAGCTTCAGCGGCGTGCTGGAGGGCAATAACCACAGCATCTCCCACCTGTACATCAACGACGACCGCAGCAACGAGGATACAACCCAGAGTGGGACAAAGATCGTCCGCTACGGGCTGTTCCGGGCGATCCATTCCGACGGAGAGGTGCGCAACCTGTCATTGGTTGATGTGGACATTCTTGTCCGCAGCCCCAAGGACCAGGTCATTTCAGGCATAATTCATGAAACCCTCTTCAGGGTCGGAGCGCTTGCCGGGTTCAGCGCCGGCAAGATTTCCGGTGTCCACGTGTCCGGCGTCCTGGAAACGCTTGCCGAGCAGGACCATCGCGCTATTCATGGCGCAGGAGACAATGTCGGTGGCCTCGTGGCCAGGATGGACGGCGAAAATGCGCTGGTCACCCACAGCAGCTCCTCAGCCAAAATTTATGGTTATGACGATGTTGGGGGATTGGTGGGGGTTGTCTGGAAGGGCGACATCAGCCACAGCTACACCACCGGTGACGTGCTGGGTATCCTCTATGTCGGCGGACTGGTGGGCTTTGTCTGGCGCGAGGCAGACGCCGAAATCACCAGCAGCTACGCCACAGGCTGGGTGAGGGGACACCAATCCACAGGCGGGTTGGTTGGCCAACTGGAGGATGGCAACTACATAATCGGCAGCTACGCCACCGGCTTGGTCACGAGCAGATTCTTGATTGACGAGTTTGGCGTCAGTATCGATGGATTTGATACCGGCGGACTGGTTGGCACTCTCAGAGGCGGCCACATCGTTTCCAGCTACGCCTCTGGCCTTGCTTTGCAGGATGACAATGTGGGCGGACTGGTGGGCTCGAAAAACGACTGGAGCCTTACAGTTTTGGGAACCATTTCCGACAGCTATTCAACGGGTGACGTGTACGACGATTACAACATCCCCAATCCTGGGGCGAGGGGCGGGCTCATAGGCCGCCGTTACTCTGGGAACAGCAACTACCCCTCCGTCCTTAACTCCTACTGGGACACCGAGACCAGCGGGTTTACGACCAGCGCCGGCGGCGTGGGCAAGACCACCGCGCAGATCCAGAACCCCATCTCCAAGTCCGGCATCTACGCCCAGTGGGACACCACCTACTGGGAGTTCCGGAACACCTGCGATTACCCGGCCCTGAAGGCCGACATGGACGGCGACGGCATCGCCACCGTGGAGGAGTTTGGCAACCCGGTCAATATGCCGAAGAACCCCGGTCAGGGCAACCGGAGCAGCCTGACCCCTTATCAGGCCGCGGCGTCCGACAGCTGCCCGCCCAACGTGGCCAACCCCATCGGCGACCAGACTATTTCGGTCAACACGCCGCTGTACATCCCGCTGGAGATGGAAGGCGCCCATGTGTTCTTCGATGGCGACGGCGACGCCCTGAGCTACTCCGTCTCCGGGTCGTCCTCAGTGGCGACCGTTACGCTGTCCAACAACCAGTTGACCATCCTGGGACTAAACAATGGCGACCTCGACGTCACCGTCACCGCCAGCTCGGGGAATCCGACGGAGACCGTAACGGACGAGTTCACCGTAACGGTGACCGGCGACTCCAGCCCCACTTTCCTCGGCGCCAACATCGGAGACTTGGGCTATATCATCAGCGTTCCCATAGACACCGTGGACCTGCCTGACGCCAGCGGCGGCAACGGCTCGGTGACCTATGCCTTCACCGGCGCGCTACCCGCTGGCCTCAGCTATGACTCCGCCACCCGCGAGATCAGCGGTACGCCCACGGCGCTGCAATCGGCGGTTACCTACACCTACACGGCCACCGACACCGACGGCGACACCGCGACGTTGACCTTCACCATCAAGGTGGAGGTTGACTCCAGCCCGTCCTTTGGCTCCAGCAGGGTGGCCAACCAGACCTATCTCAACACACTGGACGTTGTTTCCTTGGAGCTTCCCGAGGCCACCGGCGGCAATTCTCCGTTGACCTACACGTTGACTCCGGCGCTGCCCACGGGCCTGAGCTTCAACGCCGAGTATCGCCGCATCACGGGAACTCCGAACGTCAACCGACGCACCAGCGACACCTACACCTACACCGTGACCGACAACGACGGAGACACGGCCACGCTGACCTTCAGGATCACGGTGGTCTATAATCTGTACCCGTCGTTCGGAAGCCAGCCCCTGACCAGCTACGTGTTCTACGAGAACACGCCCGTTGGCATCGTGTCGCTTCCCGTGGCCATCGGCGGCAACGCACCGCTGACCTACACCCTCACCCCTGGGCTGGCCCCCGGGCTGAGTTTCGACGCCAACAGCCGTCAGATTACCGGGACTCCCACCGTGGCTCCCAGCGCCACGACCCACTACTACGACGTAGTTGACGCGGACGGCGACCGCGCGTCCCTGGGCCTCACCATATTGGTGGTGGAGGACCTGGACCGGGACGACGACGGTCTGATTGAAGTCAGCACCAAAGCGCAGCTCGCCGCCATCCGCTGGGACCTGGACGGAAACGGCTTCCCCACCGCTTCCAGGGCTCAGCAATACCGGGCGGCCTTCGACCTCACCGAGGAGGGCGCGTTGGTTCCATGCCGCGGCGTCAGCTGCCACGGCTACGAACTCGTCAACGACCTGTTCTACGATACCGCCACAGAAACTGCCAACTACATCGGGGACAATGCCAACCCGTTCAACGCCGAGTTCAACGGCAACGGCCACGAGCTTCGGGGCATGGTCTTCACCACCGGCGTGGCCAACAACACCGGTCTCTTCGGCGTGATTGGAACGCAGGGCCACGTTTACAACGTCAACATGGTTGGCGGCGGCTCAATTTCGTGGAGCAACAACTGGAAGAACAACCTCCACGGCAACGCCGGCATGATCGCCGGAATCAACAAGGGCACAATCTCGACCAGCCGCACCAAGGACGGAGTAATCCAAGGATCCACCGGTGGTGGCATGATCGCCGGCACCAACATGGGTACCATCTCGAACAGCTACGTCCTGAATGGCGACGTTCAGAGCGGGGAGGCCGCCGGCATCGTGGTCGGTCGGAATAACCAGGGCGCCAGGATCATCAACGTGTACAGCGGCGACGGCATCGCGTGGACCCAGCACAAGAACCAGCGGGTAGCCGCCTTCGTGGGCCGCAACTACGGCAGTATCGAGGATAGCTACACCATCGGCAAGGCGAAACGCAGAGGCACCCGCTACGGTCCTCTCAATGGGCTTAGGTCCAGCACCAGCAGCATCAACGACAGCTACTTCTACTCCGTCCACCCGTCGGATGAGTACTTTGGCGGCACGCTGAAGACGCGGGAACAGCTCAAGGCTCCCACCAGCGCTACAGGCATCTACGGCAACTGGGATACGGAATGGTGGGACTTTGGGAACGACAGGGACTACCCGGCATTGAAGGCGGACTGGAACGGCGACGGCGTGAAGACTTGGCGGGAGTTCGGCGTCCAGAGATAGCGGTGTCCACGCGGCAGTCGCGGGGCCAACTGGATCAGCGCCATGGCTTTGCCTACGCGCCATCGCCGCGCGCATCGACATCAAGCGGCTGGCCCGACTCCAGGTTGTCAAGCCTTGGAACGTTTGGCGCGCCGCTGCATCGAAGCCGCGCTTGACGGCGGGGGTGGCAAGTAGCCTCGCGCGGCGCCGCCAAACGCAAGGCGCCCCTCACCCGCCACAAGTTCCCTCGCCCAGAGACCGGGAGATCCCTGAGCGAGTCGAACAGAAACAGATTTTGGCAGCATTGGCCACCCTGCGAGGCCGGCAAGATTGTGAAGAACGGCAAGCAGGCGAGCAAACGGCGATACCGTTGCAGGTCATGTTCCCGGCAGTTCAATGATCCTGGAGCGAGTTGCGGACATCGAGCATCGGCGGAAACTATCGGCGTCGCGGTGCGGATGTACTAAGGCGGAACATCGTACAAGCAGACTGGCGAAACGCTGGCAGGCGCCCTCAACATTGAAGAGCCGAATAAAGCGACGGTTTGTCGATGGGCGCTGAATTACACCGACGCCGCCAAACGCGCCATCTGGTTACTCCCAACGCGACGTTCAACTACATGCGAATGCGCCGCTAAACAAAATGCCGCTAGCCAATGCTGGGAGAAATAGGACGTGTGCACATTGGAACCAGGGGCCACCCAACGCCAAATCTTATCCGCCGCCTCCATGGGCTTGTAGGCCATCCGATCTCACAACCAAGCAGACGGTGGTAAAGAAAAGGATGACCAACAGGAAACCCAATATTCGGTTGCGATGAGTAGTCATCAAGCCAATCCCTCGGATCTGATCGGGCGCGTCCCGACGCGGTGTTTGTCAGTTATCGGCTGGGCGCAACATCTGCTCCAGCCCTGCCAATGTCATGGTCTCCCCGTGGGCCTTGGCAGCCTGAAGGTCCGTCATAACAGCCGGTTCGCCCGCCAAGAGGTGACCTTTGGACGGAACTCTGATGGCGGTGGCTCCATCGATCGCCCACACCTGTCTTCCAAAATAAATATATGCTTCTCCCTCGAACTCGGTTAATTCCGCCTGGGTCAGTTGAGCGCGGGTCGGATCGCCCGGGAATTGGGAACTATCTGCATCGACGAATGACTTGCGGAGAAACAAGATATAGCTGCCGTCGACATCAAGGGACGCATTCCGCGCTCCGGCGGGAGTCACTATTTCAATCGACTCAGGCAGTGCGCCACGCAGCGTATCGACGACTTCCAACCGTGTGCGCGTCCACTCAGGTATGAAGTTCTTCTCGGTGGGCTTGATGGTCACGTGGCGGCGGGATATGGCTTTGACTCGTGCGATGGCGTCGTAATCGTCACTTTGGGCGGCGTCTGTGATTTGATCGGTCAACGATGGCGTTGCGGTCGGGGTAGCAGACGCAGCAGCAGGGCGGGCTGGCGCTACTTCCGTCGGGGTGGTCGGGGTCGGTAAGGCGGTACTGGTCGGCCCTTCGGTCGGCTTGATGCAGCCGTCGGTTTCAGGGTTAGACCTCTCGGCATTACACAAAGGAAGCGGTTGTTGCTGACCAGTCGGCGCGGCCGGCGCGCAGGCCAGCGCAATCATCACGCCGGCCAATAGCGCCCCTACCAACGCTAGTATGGCGATGCGTAAGTGTGTGGCGCCGGCTGTTGGTTTCGTGGGCATGGCGAGCCTCCTATTTGATTTACGGCTGCGCATGGCTGATGAGTAGTTCCTTTCCGTCCAACATGACGTCAACGCGGAGGGTTCGGCAGGTAAAGACTGGAACATTATTGTTGAAGGGGAGGGAACGCGCTGGACTGGTTTCAGAAGTTATGTCCGGTTCCTGCGAATGGCGCGGCAACTATGACGAAATCACGCGTGTCGGTGGAATGACATCCGTTGATCCCGAAATCTGGATCGTTTGACTGCGCACATTGTTCGTACTCCGGTTCTTTCCGCAAATGCCTCGTTCGCCAGATAGTTGTATTCGCTAGGTCTGACGGCTAGACCCCGAGACCCAGCGCTTTCAATGGCGGCCGACATGTTGAAAAGGCCCGCAGGTTGGCCCCTTGTGATAGGATAGCGCATCTACGGCAGTGAGGTGTCCATGAGAGGCGAGGCTATCCAAAAGGCCATGATGCTGACGGCCATCCCCTCAAGGTTATGGCGCCTCCAAAGTCATCCCGCCCGGCGCAACAAGCCCTCGGTCGATGCCGCCGCGACCCAACTCTCGCACACCTTCGACCGGATGAACGCCGCCAGCGGTCGGGCGCCAATGCTGCCGAAGCATTCGCTGAAGAGTCGCCTGTTGATGGCGTCGTTTACGGCCCCCAGCGAGCGGGCGTTTTGAGAATGGCTGCAGGATGACCACATTGGTGTTCAAGTGGTTTCTGTACCTGAACATATTGGACCACAGCGTCGACCCCTCGATAATCGCCAAGAATCGGGAATGGTGGTTCAACGCCCAGATGTCTCGGGAGTCTCTACCGGAGATCCTAATGCAAGCTCGGATGCAGAGACTGATGCGGGAAGGGCGCTTCAGCCGTCCCTTGACCAAACGGTTCCAGATCCAATCAGCAAGACATTTCACCAATCCACAACGTCCCATTTCGACGCCCGGTGGGAAATGACCGAACACGACGGGCCCGTCGAGTAGGTCTGCCGGCCGCGTTGGAGACGCACACCGTCTATCCATTGTTGCAACAGGCCATCGATACCGGCCTGGCGCTCACCATCTACTAGGCGGCGCAGCTCCTGGAGGAGGAAATCGAGATGATAGCGACCAAAGACATCGTTCTGGCGGCGCGCGTGGGCCTGATTCAAGGCGGCCGCGCCATCACCAAATTCCGCCGCGTTTCGCTGATTTTCGTTGCGCTCGCCTGCGTAGGCATCATCGCCTACGCCAGCGGAACGGGCATTTTGCGGCTGGCAGAGGCCAATGAACCGGTGGATACCGTCGTATTCCGCCTCGGGCCCACGATGCACCACGACAGCAACGGGGATGTCCACGCGGGCCGTCGTCCCTCCCATGTCCAGATAACGCATTCGTTCGGGCATGGCCATTTTGAATTGCGTAAGGGCGACACCAAACGCACATTCGTTATCCCCTACAGTAGCCAGCTCGACCCAGGTCGGACCAACGCCGGCTGGCTTGTTCACTATTATTTGGGGAGCCGATTCAAGCGCACCCAGCCTAGTGATCCAAACTTCACCGGCTACGGCGACAATCGCCACCAACGCTATTGGGAGGCGATGCGCGTCCGGTTGATTGGCGCGATCACCAGTTACGCCACCCATCACTACCGGGACGCCTCCCCAATCAGCTACGCCATCAACGAACACGAGGCGGGCGTAACCGAGGAGTGGGCGGAGCGATTGTGGGACAGCCAGCCATTGCCCGGCGTCAAGCGCGTAGAAAACGGGATTATCACCGCTCCAACCCGCGAAGAAGCGGACGAGATAACGCTGACGCTGGGCGAGGGCCGCAATCGCAGTTGGTGGACCCTCACCGGCCCCCAAGTGGATCTGGCTCCCGCCTTGCAGTTCATCGGCAACCGGTTGCCCTACAGTCTGCCAGAAGACAAGATTGAAATGCGCCTGCTGGACAGCGGGGAATTCCGTGTTTACCGCCTGCCCGTTAGCGGCAACGGCAATAAGCCGGGCGCCATCACCCTCACAGAATCCGAGATGTGGGAGTTCTTCGGCATAGTGCAGCAACTGCTAGGCAAGCAAGGGATAACTGCCATCCATCAGGGCATCTATGTGGGCACTCCTGCTGGGATTCCGCCCGCGCCCCCGGCAACGCCGACGCCAACACCCACGGCAACGCCAACGCCGGAGCCAACCGCGACACCGACGCCAGAGCCAACGCCCACGCCCACGCCAACTCCCATACCGACAGCGACGCCGGAACCGACCGCGACACCGGAGCGGACAGCAACAGCGACGCCCACACCAGAGCCGACGCCGTTTGCCCGCCTGGACCCAGATCCAACAACTCTGACGTGGGCGACTGGCGACAAAGAGCGAACGCTCACAGTGCGCGCCTATCCACCCAAAATGCCAGTATTGTTGCTGGTTCACCCCAACGACGGTCAGCCTCCAGTCATCGCGGACGCGTATCAAGAGGACGGTTGCTCCATACCAGACGACGATTATGCCGTGCGCGTAGTGGCCGACGGCGACAAGTTGACCATCAAAATCTGTGAAGAGAACCTCGCGCAGACCGGGGACAATTCCGACATTATCATCATGGAATGGCAGCGGGAGCACAACATCCGCTACGTCGTGAACGTGTTGGCGGAGCGGCCAACGCCCACTCCGACGCCAGAACCTACAGCGACGCCCGCCCCCACCGCCACCCCATCGCCGCCACCGGCCCCGTTGCCCGGCCTGACGGATTGGGCGCGCGGAGCGTTTGGCCACTGGCCATACGGGCAAGGCTATCAAAGCGACTCGCGCCTGGAAGTGTACGACTGTTATGGCCGCTCTACCTTCTTGACGGGGCCGCATCGGGCGACAACGGCCATGGGGCCGCTGTACGCGTGGATAACCAGAAAAGTGGATGAAATCCCAGATCGGGTAGACGAAGAACAAAGCTTCTTCCTGGACCACGGTTGCAGCGTTGGGCATGGCGGTCAGCAACCTCTGACCCTGTATCGGGATTACGCAGAGACTGCGGGGTTCGAGGTGGAACGACCCCTGACGCTCGAGGAAACCTACGAATTGATGCGCCTGGTCAACAAGGCCTACGTGGACGAACACGTTTCCATCGAAACCAACCACTAACGGCGATCGGGGCGCGGCCCGCATTGTGAGACGCGCCCCCTTCACTGGAACAACCTAGATGGTGATGCGCGCCGGTTGGCCCGCAGCGAACCGGCCAGGCGCAATTTGCGACTCTGCTGATTCATGCGCTAGTGACCGCTACCGGCAACGGATATGGGAGCGCCTATTATCGCGGTCTGCTGGGCCGAACGACGGCTCAATCGAAGACGTCTACGCCACTGAGCCAGTTGCGACGCAGGGGACTG
The DNA here is from genome assembly GCA_965221295.1 of Dehalococcoidia bacterium. GTDB lineage: Bacteria > Chloroflexota > Dehalococcoidia > Lucifugimonadales > UBA3495 > Bin87. The sequence continues at coordinate 1,726,209 of OZ244879.1, forward strand.
GTCGACCAGAACGGCGCGACCTGCGTTGCCCGCGATTGGGACACGACGGCCAGCGGCCTGACCACCACCGGCAACGTCGAAGGCAAGCTCACCACCGAGCTGCAGACGCCCACCCGCGTCAGCCACGGGCATCTACGCCACGGACATGCTCCGGTGCGGGATTTCGGCGCCGCAACGGACTATCCGACGCTGGCAGCGCTCAAGGACTAGCCGACCTGGTGTAGGGAGCAACCCGCAGCCTCTCTAGAGGGTTGCCGGCCGTCCCACACGACGATGAAATCACCAGACGTTCTTCGACTTGGCTGGCGTTCGCAGTTCTGGCGGCCGAAGACACCCTAAAGTTACACCTCCCACCGGAAAATGCGCAGTGGGCCGCCACCACGCACAAAAACGAGACCTTCGCGATTGGGTTCCGATTGGCTGGCTGCCATCTGGTTTCGGCCATTGATCCGCCAGGCGTCCAACGACCAGCGCCCCGGCGTCACGCCGGCAGGTCGCAACAGAGGGGGACAGGGGAATGTCCCCCGTCGGCAGGGGGAGCGGATGGGGCGATGGCAAGCCTCAGGCGAACGCCATCCGCCCCAACTTGGCTGGCTTGCGGCGCCATGAAGGGATCCTCTGTCTCCGGGCCGTCGATACTGATGCCGCTGTAGAATCGGCCCAAAGACGGAGACGCCTGGCTGTCTAATCCAGCGGCTCCGTCCAATCTGTTGGGCCTGTACGATGGGCTGAGGATGCGTCCGCTAATTCGTCATGTGAATGTCCCGCCAGCGTCGGCTGCTGTTGTAACCCTCTCCCTCGGTGTTGATGAAGTTCACGTCCACGCACACGCTTTTCCCGGCGTCGAAGGCGCTGCTCGTGTTCCGGTCTATCGTCATCGTGTAGACGCCGTCGTCATCTACGGAGAGACTGGCGCGGCCATCGGAGCGGCCCAGCAGAACTCTGGAGCTGCCAAACCAACGGTGGCACGCGCTGCCCACCCGCGCGATGCGATAGTGAACTGCGGCAACCGACGCGCTTCCGCCATCCCACTGCTCGAACTGTAGACGTATCTCCGAATCGGTCACTTCGGCGTCTCCGACCATGACCGGCTTGGCGTTCACCGGGTCCGAGGGCCGCTGCAACCCCAGCTCCCACGGCGTCGCGATGCCGTCGCCGTTCACGTCCAGAGACAGCGCCGAGTACTGGTCTTTGTCGCCCAGGTGCCACAGGTCGCGATCCCAGTAGGCGAAGAAGCCGGGATGCGTGGCGCGAGGCGTCTTCATGCCCTCGTCATCGACGTTGATGCCGCCGAACTCCCGCTGGTCGTATTCTCCGACGAAGTAGCTGTCATGCACCTCGCCTTCCTGCTGGCCTGTCAACGGCCCGTGGCCCTTGCTGCCGTCGCGCTTGGTCTCGCCCAAGGAGAAGCTCTTGCTGATGGTTCCAAAGTTGCGGCCCACCAACGCGCCCTTCTTCCAGTCGTCGGGGTCTACGGTCGCCACGCCATCGGCCCAACTGTCCCTGACTGTGGCGCCGGTATGGTTGAAGCCCACCAGACCGCCGCCAGCCTTGCTGCTCTTGACGTCGCCGCAATTGGACCAAGAGCGCTCCACAGTTCCCGTGTTTCCGCCAACCAGACCGCCAGCGGCGTTGCGTCCATGGATTTTGCAGATGTCACCCCACACGTAGGCCAAGCCCGACTCGCGCACGATGCCGCGATTCAAGCCCACCAACGCGCCAGCGTTGTTCTCCTCGTTGTCATCGGGGTCGCCGCCGTAGGTGACCACCTCCGCGCTGTAGATGTATACCCCCTCGATGATGGAGTCAGGGCCGGTCTCGCCGAACAGCCCATAGTTGTCCGACGTATCGTCGTCCACGATGTACAAGTTCGAGATGGTGTGTCCATTGCCCTTGAACGTGGTGTTGAAGTGTTTGGATCGATCGCCGATCGTTCTCCACTCAATACTCTCAAGGTCAATATCGGCCGTCAGTTCGTAGCCTCGGCACAGGGCGCCCGCGCATGGGACGGAAGTCTCCTTCCCGCCGGTGAAACGCTCGTAGTACCAGTAGGCATAGTCATGCAACGGAATCCCGTCACCGTCCGGATCCCATTTGATGCCCCACAACAGCGTCCGGTTGGACACCTCGATCAGTCCGTCGTTATCCGTGTCCAAGTCTATCTCGGGTATAGGCGCCGAGCGCGGTTGGGCGTCGAAGTCGGCCATAGATTTCAGGGCCGGATACTGGCTGCTGTCGCCAAAGTCCCACACCTTCCTGTTCCACGTTGCGTAGATGCCCGTTGCCGACGTGGGCGACTGCAACTCCGCCTGTGTCTTGCCAACGCCATCGTCGGACAGACCGTCGCCATCGTCGGAACTGACGGACCACGCGGTGGTCTGGGTATCCCAGTAGCTATCTACGATCCGGGACTGCGATATGCCCGTTTGTCCCACCAAGCCGCCAGCCCGGCGGAGGTCCTTCGCCTGCACCAAACCCGCGGCGAAGCTGTTGACGATCCGAGTGTGACTGGACTGGTTCACGTGCATGGACCCCACCAGCCCGCCGGCCCTGGTCCAGTCGCCCGTGGACGTGATCCGCACCAGCGAATAGCTATCCCGGATGGTGTCCTTGCCGCTGGGGTGGCCGCTGGCCTCGCCCACAAATCCGCCCACCGAGTCGTTGTTGCTGCCGACGGTGATCTTCCCGGTGGCGTAGCTGTTGGTGATGGCGGCGCGGGTGGTCAGACCGGCGAAGGCTCCCGCATCGCCGTTGGAAGTGATGTCCACGTCAGTCAGGGCCAGGTTTCGCGCCTCCGCGCCGTCGGTCAGCCGACTGAAGAGGCCGGATCGTCCCCGTTGGGCGCGGTTGATGAACAGGTTGTCGATGGCGTGGCCGTTGCCCTCCAGGATGCCGGAGTAGCTGCTGATGGGCGCCCAGCCGACGCCATCGTTCCAGTAGGCGTCGCCCGCGTCGTCCCGGCCGTTGCCGTTGGTGTCCAAGTCCAGGTCGCCGGTCAGTTCGTAGCCGACGCAACCGCTGACCGGGCAGCCCATCCCGTCGGCGCGGTTGGGGAAGGCCGCGCTGTAGGCCGCTTCGTGTTGAGCGGTGTCGATGATGCCGTCGCCATTGCGGTCAAGTCGCAGGGCGTCCAATTGGACCACGTTGTGAATCTCGATGAGACCATCGGCGTCCTTGTCGTAGTCCGTCCGCTGGTGGTCGAACTCGGCGTCCGTGGGCACACCGTCGCCGTCGATGTCGGCCTTGAGCGCCGGATACTGAGAGGAGGCGCCGAAGGCCCAGACGTCCTCCAGCCAGTAAGAGTAGATGCCAGTGGCCGAGGTGGGATCCTGTAGCTCCGCCGCGGACTTGGCGACGGCCCCATGAACATGAAAGCCGCTGGACCGGTACGTTGGTTTCCAGTATGAATTCGTTATCGAATCATTGCGGCTTCCGGCGGTGAACACATCATCAACCGATGATCCGGTCGAGTATGAGTTGGCTATGGTTCCGTCGTTGTGTCCCACGAATGTTCCTTGGGTATGAGAAAAAGTGTCCACCTCAAGGACGAAGCCGGTCGCGTAGGTGTTGGTAATCTCTCCGTCGTTGTCTCCGACCAAGCCACCCACGTAAGTATCTCCCTTGACATCGCCCGTGGCGTAGCTTGAGGCGATTGATCCCAAGTTGTCTCCGACCAAGCCGCCAACCTCTTTGTCTCCGAAGACCCTGGTCCAGTAACCCGAATCCGCTGCCTGGGCGTAGGTGTGCTTCAAGTCTCCAGAGCTAATGCCCGCCAGCACGCCGACTTCAAGCTGACCCGTCACACGGAACTTGTAGACGCCCAGGTTCCTGACTTTGGCGTCGATGCCGATTCCCCCGAAAAGCCCCACCGGACCGCCATCGTTGGGGCGGTCGATCAGAAGATGCCGGACTTCGTGGCCGTTGCCTTCCAGCGTGGCGTTGAACGGTTCATCGCCGTCGCCGATGGGCGCCCAGCCCTCCCCGCCGTTCCAGTAGGTGTCGCCGTCGTCGGGAATACCATTGCCGTCGGTATCGAGGTCCAAGTTGGCCATCAGCTCGTAGCCCAGACAGACCCGGTGGCAGCCCATGCTGGGTCCGCGGTCAACGAAGGCGCTGTCGTAATTGGCCTGATCGGCCTGATTGTGGGTTGTTCCGTCGCCGTTGAGGTCCCAGCGGATGGCGTTGAACTGCGCCAGGGTGGAAACCTCGATCAGCTGGTCGCGGTCGCGGTCGTAGTCCACGGTCCAAGCCGCCGTCTGCGGTCCGAACTCTGCGGCGGTGGCCACCCCGTCGCCGTCCATGTCGGCCTTCAGGATCGGGTATTCCTGGTGGCTGCCAAAGTCCCAGTACGCCGGGTCCCAATGGACATAGATGCCGGTGTTGGTGATGGGGCTTTGCAGCTCGGCCGTAGTCTTGCCCTCGCCGCCGCTGCTTCCGCTGACCTCGGCGGCTGCCACATCCCAGTAGGAGTTGTGAACGTCAAATACACCGTTTTTCAACCCCGAGTAATGACCTACCAGCCCGCCGTTTCCCCAGTACTTGCCCGAAGGGGACATGCGGGACCTGGCGTAGCTGTTGGAGATGGGGCTAGCGCTCCTCACGATCGCGTTGTTCTGCTTGCCTACCAGTCCCCCTGAATCCAGATGCCCAAAGACCCTGCCGGAAGCGTAGCTGTCAGTGATGGAGCTCCCTTGGATTTCGCCGACCAAGCCGCCTAGATCACGGCTGGGGAGTGGACCGAACACTGGGCTCTGGAAGTAGAGGCCCACGACATCGCCCGTGGCGTAGCTCCCAGTAATCGAGTTGCCGGCAGTCATGTACCCAACCAAACCCCCTACCCTGCTGGCGCCATACACGGCGCCGGTTGCGTAACTGCTGACGATCCCTGCGCCATAGGAGCGCTCCACGATACCGACCAAGCCTCCAACGGTGGACACCGCTCTCACATCGCCGGTGGCGTAGCTGTAGGAAACGTCGCCGGCGCCGAGGACTCCCAACAATCCCCCAACCAGAGAGTCTCCGGCAACTTGGACGGATGTATTACTGCGACTGATGGAGGCCACACTCCCTTCCTGCACGCCAATCAAGCCGCCCACCAAGTCGGATCTACCTTCGGCGGTGACGGAACCGGAGACGCCGACACCAGAAATCTTGCCCCGGTTATGACCAGCAAGCGCCCCTACGGTCCTGCCAACGCTGTGGGCGTTGTCTACGGACCTGTCGGCAATGATGTCCGCATCGATCAACGACAGGTTGCGCACTTCACCGCCGACGGAAATCTTCCGCAACAATCCAACGTAGGTGTCTCCACCCTTGCGGTCGTCGTTGATGTACAGGCGGGAGATGATGTGGCTGTTGCCCTCCAACACGCCGCCGAAGCTGCCCCCAATGGGCAGCCAGCCGCGGCCGCCGTTCCAGTACAAACCGCCGTGGTCGTTGGCGTCCACGTCGCCGTCTCCATCGCTGTCGAAGCTCAGATTGTTCCGAAGCTCGTAGCCGATGCAGCCGGGATCCGGGCAGCCCATGTTGCCGGGGGAGTCGGGAAAATCGGCGGCGGCAAAGTCGGCTTGGTACTTGGCCTTGTCCGGGTTCCCGTCGCCGTTCAGGTCCCACCGCAGGAGGTTGAACTGCGCCATGTTGTAGATTTCGATCAGGCCGTCGTCGTCCCGGTCATAGTCCGAGTTCTGGTTGCCGAACTCGTGCCAAGTGGCCGTACCGTCGCCGTCGGTGTCGTGGATCAAGGCGGGGTACTGTCCCGCGTCCCTGAAGCTCCAGTCGGTCGTGTCCCAGTGGGTGTAGATCCCCGTGGCCGATGTGGGCGACCACAGATCGCCGGCGCTCTTGCCGGAGCCGCAGCCGCTGCTCGCCTGGCCAGTGGCCTGCTTGTCCCAGTAACTGTCCTGACACGTGCCGTTTCCGGCGGCGGTCAGCCCACCCGAGCTGGTGGAGCCGGTAACCGCGCCGAAGGCGTAGCTCGTTTTGATCGAGCCGGAGTGGGAGCCAACCAATCCGCCCACCGAGGACGCGCCAGCCACGGAAGCGGCGCCGTAGCTGTCCTGCATTGTGCCAGAGTTCGACCCGGCCAGCGCGCCCACGTCATCGGAGCCGGTGACAGAGCCGGTTACGAAGGCGTTGCTGATCTGGCCGGCGTTGCTCCCCGCCAGCGCGCCCGTCCGGTTGTTTCCGGTCACTGTGGCGTTGTTCACCGCCAGCAATTTGATGGCGCTGTCGGTGGATGTGGCTCCGAACAGCCCCACGTCATTGGCGCTGGGGCGGTTGATAAGTAGGTTGTAGATGGTGTGGCCGTTGCCGTCGAGGGTGGCCGCGAACTGAGAGGTACTGTCGCCCAGTGGCTCCCAGCCCTTGCCGCCGTCCCAGTAGTCGCCGCCGTGATTTTGAGCGTCCACATCGCCATCGCCGTCGCTATCGAAGTCCAGGTCGGCGGTCAGCTCATAACCCGTGCAGCCGGCGGCGGGACAGCCCATGCCGCTGGCGGGGAGAGGGTAGGCAGAAAAGTATCTGTTCAGGTCGCTGATGGGAACCGAGCCGTCGCCGTCCAGGTCGAGTCGGATGGCGTCCAGCTGGGCCAGGCTGGCGACCTCAATGAGGCCGTCGTCGTCGCGGTCGTGGTCCACCCGCTGGTCGCCGAACTCCTGCCAAGTGGCTGTGCCGTCGCCGTCCAGGTCCACCTTCAGGGCCGGATACTCGGCGCCATCGCCGAAATCCCACGTCGCTGCGGCCCAAGAGACGTAGATGCCGGTGGCCGAGGTGGGGGCGCGCATCTCGGCATAGGTCTGGCCCGTCCCGCAGAAGCTGGTGGATTGGCCGCTGGTCTCGGTATTCCAATAGCTTGCGGAACACGTTCCGCCGCCAAAGGTTCCAACAAGGCCGCCTGAATCATCGCCATCAGATACTGAGCCAGTGGAATAGCTGTTGGTTACTGAACCGTCGTTGCTGAATCCGACCAATCCGCCAACATTGGCGTTCGCCGCATCTGTCTGGACAGAGCCAGTGGCGTAGCTGTTGAAAACAGGCCCGGAATTCTGCCCTATCAGTCCACCAGTATACGTACCGCCAGATACGGATGCAGTCGCATAACTGTTCCTAACTTCAGCTGTATGGAGAGTTCCTGACGTGAGTCCCCCGGCAAGGGCGGTCTCAGAGGTGGCGACAACTGTCCCAGCAGCAAAGCTTCCGTCAATTGCGCCTGCGTTATAGGTGACCAGTCCTCCAGCCCTGTCTCCTCCAACGACATTGGTGATGGCGTAGCTGTACTCAATGATCCCTGTTTGGCTAAGTGTACCGAGCAGTCCACCGGCCGAATCGTTCCCGACAACCGAACCGGTAACATAAGTGCGGCTTATCTTACCGTCGCTGTAGCTAGCCAGACTTCTCGCGTAGTTGGCTCTGACGTCAACGTCCCTCAAGCCCAGGTTCCTGATTTCTCCGTCAGCCGAAATACCATGCCACAGGCCTGATGATGATTCCGGCATATTGAAAAACAGGTTGCTGATCAAGTGGCCATTGCCGTCGAAGGTCGCGCCGAATTCTCCATCAATGGGCGACCAGCCCTGGCCGCCGTTCCAGTAGGCGTCGCCGGCGTCGGCTCTGCCGTTGCCGTTGGTGTCGAAATCGAGGTCGGCGGTCAGTTCGTAGCCGCCGCAGCCGTCGCTGGGGCAGCCCATGCCGCTGACGGCGTTGGGGAAGGCCGCCGCGTAACTTGCGCCGTCGGCTGATACGTCCACCGAGCCGTCGCCGTTCAGGTCCCAGCGGATGGCGTTGAGCTGGGCCAAGCTGGCGACTTCGATCAGGCCATCGTCGTCTACGTCGTAGTCGGTGGCGCCCTGCGCGGTCGCGTTGCCGGAGAAAATCACCCCGGCGGCGATTATCACCAGAGTCGAAATGGCAAACCAGATGGAGAGGCGGCCAACGATGGTCATGGGATTGGCTCCGATTGGTTGTTTAAAAATCCGGGCGCTGCGTACCCGCCGGAGGGGATACTATCGCAGGATGCGGGTTTCCGCAATCCAGCAGTTCCCTCGGCGAAGACGCCTGCCGGCAAACTTGGGACTGCCGGTCCTGGTTCATGGATGACTAGCTGGTGATCTGGGCCAATTTGGGAAAGCGGCTCCAGCGCGCCTCCGCGCATCCCTCAGGAACAAGCGGCTTATGTGCTGCAAGCGCGACATCGCCGTTCCATTGACAGCAACGATCCACCGAGGCAAGGGTCAAGTTCTCACGACGCGCGGATCAGCGAAACGCAGAGGGACGGGATTGTCCCCCGCCCCCCTGATGCCGAACGCCGAGCATCCAGTCTAGTAGTCAGGCACGCCGACCTTGGTCCAGCGGCGCACCCGCTCCGTGCCGTCCTCGTTCCACGCCTGCACGTACAGGCAGTACGCACGATTCCCGGGGACGCCGGCATATGGAATCCAAATCTTCACCACCCCATCGTCGGCGTCCGAACCCCGCAACACTTCCTCGGGACCGATGCCCTCATAAGAGTAGGCTGGGTTGTGGCAATTGTTCCCATGCTCATCCTTGAACGACTTGTAGAAACCGTCAATCTCGCTGAACTCGGCGTTCCCTGGATTCAACGTCAACTCCATCTCAATGACGCTGTCCAGATACTTGGGCGGCGCCGAGAAGTGGAACGAGCTCACCGGCGTCATCGCCGGCATGTGGATGTCCCGCCAGCGTTGGCTGCTGCGGTATCCCTTCCCCTCCGTGTTCAGGAAGTTCACGTCCACGCATACGCGCCCCTGACTTTGGAAGGCTTCGTCGCTCAACCGGTCAATCTCCAGCGTGTACAGACCATCGTCAGTGACGGTCAATGTGGCACGTTCATCGGAGCGACCGAGCAACACCGTCGACGACCCAAACCACTTGGTGCAAGACCAGCCCCGGGCCGCGATGCGGTAGTGAACCGCCGCCAGCGCCGCCGTATTTCCATCCGGCGCGCGGAACTGCAGCGTCAGTTTCGTCCGCGTTATCGCCGGATCGCCGACCTTCACCGGCTTGCCGTTCACCGAATCAGACGGCCGCTGCGGTCCCATCTCCCATGGCGTCGCGATTCCGTCGTGGTTGGCGTCCACCACCAACGCTGAGTAGGTGTTGCGATCCCCCAGGTGCCACAGCTGGCGATCCCAGTCCGCGAAGAACCCTGGATGCGACGCCCGTGGCGTCCGCATATCCTCATCCTTCAGATGCTCGCCCCCGTACTTCTCGTCATAACCATGGCCCACGAAGTAACTGTCGGTCACCACGCCACCCTGCTGACCGGTCAGCGGGCCGTGGTACGTCTTGTCCCGCCTGGTCTGGCCCAGCGAGAAGCTCCTCTCCACCGTGCCGAAGTTGCGGCCAATGAGCGCGCCCTTCTTCCAGCCCTTGCGCTTGACGATCACCAAGCCGTCGGCCCAACTATCCCGCACGATGCCGCCAGGGTGGTTGAATCCAACCAGGCCCCCGCCAGCCTTCTTGCTGTTGATGTCATCGCAGTTGGACCAGGACCGTTCCACGATGCCCTCGTTGCCGCCCACCAGACCGCCGGAGACGTTGCGACCGCTGATCTTGCAGATGTCTCCCCAGATGTAAGATAGGCCAGACTCCCGGACGATGCCGCGATTGAAGCCCACCAGCGCGCCAGCGCTATTCTGGCGGTTGTCGTCGTTGTTGCCGCCATAGGACTCCGCGTCGGCGCTGTAGATGTGCACGCCCTCGATGACGGAGCGATGCGTAGTCTCGCCGAAGAGACCGACGTTGTGGCCCACGGTACTCTTGACCTTGAGATGGCTGATGGTATGACCGTTGCCCCTGAAGGTGGCGTCCCACTTGCCGGAAGCCAGGTTGCCAATGGGCATCCACGATTCCTGATTCAGGTTGACGTCGGAGGTGAGTTCGTAGCCGTGGCATGGTACGCCCACGCAGATGACTGGCAGACCTGTGTGGCTGCCAACGAATGCGTCCATGTAGTCGTCCGCGTTGGATTCGGGCCGCCCGTCGCCGTTCAGGTCCCACCGGATGGCGTTGAGCTGGTCCCGATTCTCCACGTCGATCAAGCCATCCCGGTCCATGTCGACGTAGGAACGCTGATGGCCGAACTCGTCCCACGTCGCGGTTCCGTCGCCGTTGAAGTCCACCTTCAGCGCCGGGTAATGGTTGTCGTCGCCAAAGTCCCACTGGCGGGAGTCCCAGCCATCGTAGATGCCCGTTGCCCCGGTTGGCGCAGTCAATTCTTCAGTGGTTTTTCCACTGCCGCAATCGCCGTCAGGCTGGCCGCTGGTCTGAGTGTCCCAATAGTTGCGGTGGCACGTCGCGTATCTCCAGGCTTCCCCGGCCAAGCCACCCGCCCCGTACCTTGCGTCCACCGGACCGATGGAGTAGGCGTTCAACAACGTAGAATGGACGTTTTTTATGTATCCGGCCAACCCGCCGGCTCCGTACCTAAAGGCGGTAACCCGTCCGGTGGCGTAGGCGTCCTCAACACGACCGTAATCATGGATCACCCCGACCATTCCTCCCACGAAGTCGGCGCCGCTGGCGTAAACCCCCGCGTAGCTGCGGTGGATAAGTCGGGTGTTCACTCCCACCAAGCCTCCGACAGCATACCCTGGACTTCGCTCGCGAGGGAGGTGGCTGACTTCCTGGGCTCCAGCGGCGCGGCCAGTAGCGAAGGAATACCGGATTGTGGAATCGCTGGAGCCGGCGATTATGCCTATTCTGCTCTTTCCAGTAACCCATGCATCTTCCAGGCCGATGTAAGAAATGAGTCCTCCATCCACATGCCCAAAGAGTCCCACGTTCCAGTCAGCCGGCCGGTTCACGTACAGGTTGCGAATGACATGACCATTGCCGCGCAAATTGGATCGGTAAGCTGGGCCGCTGTCTTCCCAGTCTCTGGTAAGGCCTCCGATGGGTTCCCATCCTTCGCCGTCGTTCCAGTAGTCGTCGCCGGCGTCGGCTTCGCCATTGCCGTTGGTGTCAAAGTCCAGGTCGGCAATCAGTTCATAGCCCTGGCACCCGCTGGCCGGACAGCCCATGCCGCCGACTGCGTTCCTGAAGGCTTCTTCATAACTGTGGCGGTCGTCCATTCCAACCGCCCCGTCGCCGTTCAGGTCCCAGCGGATGGCGTTGAGCTGTTCCAGGTTCGAAATCTCGATGTGGCCGTCGTCATCCGTGTCGTAGTCCACCATATGGGGCACACTGAGGAAGCGCAACCGTTCAGTCGGACCGCTGCCCCGGTAGTTGGCGGGGCTAATGTCTATGCAGTATTTGCTGCCAGGGTCAATGCCCAAGAGCGCATGATCCAAGAGCATGAAGTAGCTGCCGTCTTCCTGCGCGTCGGAGACCTCGACGGCGCCAGGCCCGGAGGCCAGCGACACCACCGAGGCGCCTCTCAGATAGTCGGGACCAGCGGAGCCCCAGCCGCCACAGCGTGTGCCGCCCTCGTAGGAGGAGTAGGCGATTCGGTATAGCGCCGCCGACACGCCATCCTCTTCAGGGATCCGGAACCTGATTCGCGACCATCCGCTCAGCACATCGGATGTTACGTCGGTGAACGCGTCCTGCGGCTTCTGGGCCGCCCAAGGGAGGGCCAAGCGGAACTGGGCGCCGAACTCCCGCACCGTGGCGTTGCCGTCGTCATCCCAGTCCGCCGTCAGCCCAGGGTACTGCGCGCCGTTGCCGAAGTCCCAGTGGTCGGAATCCCAGCCGGAGTAGATGCCCGTAGCCCCCGTCGGCCCGGACAGTTGGGCCGTGGTTCGCCCGCCGCCACAGGCGCTGGAACTGCTATTGGACGTTTCCGTGTCCCAGTAGCTGCCGTCGCAATTCCCGGAGGCTCCAGCCCGCTTTGCGCCAAGCAGGCCGCCGGTATCTCCGTTGCCTGAAACCCGGCCTAGGGCGTAGCTGTTCTTGATTGGTCGGCTGACAGGGGAGGAATACACGTAGCCGACCAGGCCCCCGACCCGGCTGGAACCCGATACGTCGCCGCGCGCGTAGGAGTTGGACACGTTGCCGCCTGAAATCTGACCCACCAGACCGCCGACCTCGTTTCCAGTGGCCGTCACCTCGCCCAGCGCGTAGCTGTGCTTCACCCACAAGACGCTCTCGCCAATCAGCCCGCCTATGGTTCTGTTGCCTTCCACCGAACTGGTGGAGTAACTGAACTCGACGTTGCCCCCGTTGGAGCTTCCCAACAGGCCACCCACCCATCTGTCGCCGGATACGGAACCGCTGGATCCAGACAGCTTGATGGTACTGTTGAAGGCGCTGCCCACCAATCCTCCAACGACACTGCCGTCAGTATCCACTGAACCTGAGAAGTAGGCTCGCGTCAGGTCTCCATAATTCAGGCCCACCAAACCGCCCACGTTGAGCGAGCCGTTGACGGTTCCCGAGGCGCGGACATCCCACGTATTGCCATGATCCTGACCCACCAGGGCGCCCACGTCGGTTCCCCCGGTCACGTCAGCATCCACCAGCTCAATGTCCAGCAGGCGAGCTGGAATGGCGGTGAATCCCAAGAGGCCCACGTCGTCCTCGGTGGGACGGTTGGAGAAGAGATTGCGTATCTTGTAGCCGTTGCCGTCCAGTCTGGTCTGAAAGGCGTGGTTGTGGTTGCCTATGGGGTCCCATCCCAAGCCCCCGTTCCAGTGGGTGTCGCCGGCAATGTCGGTCCGTCCGTCGTTGTTAGTGTCGAAATCCAGGTCGGTGGTCAGCTCGTAGCCGCTGCAGCCGTTGCTGGGGCAGCCCATGCCACTGACGGCGTTGGGGAATGCGGAGGTGTAACCGGCGCGAACGCTGTCGCTGACCAAGCCATTGCCGTCCAGGTCCCAGCGGATGGCGTTGAACTGGGAAAGATTGGCCACTTCGATCAGGCGGTCGTCGTCGGTGTCGTAATCGATGTCGCTCTGCGCGGCGGCGTTGCCGGTGAAAATCGCCACGGCGGCGACCGCCAGCAACGCGGACATGGCGGCCCAGATGGAGAATCGGCGGCGGATGTTGTTCATGGGGTGGGCTCTCACGGAACACCAAGATATTGCGGCTATGTTTTTGCCATCGGGGATACTATCGCAGATTGGGCGCTCCGGCAAGCCATCAAATCCCACGCGCCCCGCGCTGTCCCGCAATGCTGGAGCAGGAAGAACGCAGCATCTCACCGCGCCTTCAACCCTTTGGCGCGCCGGTCAACGGGATCGGCGACCCGAGCCGCAAGGCAACCAACAGGCCGCAACGTCGGTCGTGGGATCAACTCACTCCACGTAGCGGGCGCTCTTGGGCCGAGCCTTGCCGCCGTGGACGGACGGTTCGGCGCACCACTTGGCGGACAGACGGCGCACAGCGCGGTACACGTCCTCGTCGAAACCCAGCAGGTCGCAGACGACGCGGCGGTCCAGCAGGGCGCGGTTGGGGTCGGCGTCGGCCAAGTAGGCCGGCTGCAACTCCAAGTCGCGGAACTCCTCGAAGATGGCCTCGGCGGTGGCCAGCTGGTTGTCGCCGAGGGCGCCGAAATCAAGCACTGGCAGAGTTTCGGCGGAGCGGATTGTGATTATACCCCTCCCTGGCTGTTGCTTATTGGAATGCCACCAGAAAGCCAGTAATCCCAGTGTAGTGTTTCCCCATATTGTGAAAGCGTAGTCAATCCTCTGGTCGGAGAAAATTACATTGGGCCACGCTCTGCCACCGATAGTTCGTTGTTCGGTGAACGCGACTGCCAACGGCTGCGAACCGAGTGTGTAATCTCGGTTCAGATGGGCGCGGCTGGCGGTGGCCCAAACCGTCGCTGCTTTTTCCTCCATGTCCTGCCTGACTCGCAATTGCGAATCCGGCTCGCAGACCAAGTGGGTTTCCTTCTTGGCGTCGTGGTTCCACAGAGCAGGGTACGTTGCTGTAGGGCTGGGCTCTATTTTATCGAAGGGACCGCGTGGAGCAGGTCCGTTGATATCGCGGTCAACCAATCCGACTTTGCCCACTTCACACAGCGGCGCCGTGGGCAACAAAACATGGCCTGGCTTGGCCGGCAGCCATAACTTGGATTCGGTCAGAGCGTGGGCAGTTTGTGCTACAGACCCGTCCAACAAACGGACGCAGCTCCAATGCTCGCGATCGGATGGCGCCGTCAGCATCTCCCCCATCGTTTGGTCACCTATGGTGAAAGGAGAACCGCCGAAGGGTCCATCACCTATTCCACGCGGCGTTCTAAGTCCGATGATATTCCTCGCAACAACAGCAGCATGGGCAAATCCCTGTGGGCGGTGGTTGAGGGAGGCGAAACGCGTTACAAAGGGCTGTTGGCCTGCGACGGCGTTCTTGCGGGCGACCACCAAACATTCAGCGATGGCAGTGTCGGAAGAAAACGACACGTCATCACGGTACGAGGCGATGCTGATGATCTCAAGGCCAGAATATTCTTCGGCCAGCAATTGGCGGAATCCCTGCCAGGACAATCCAGCGGCTGCGGACAAAGGTAGCACCAAGGCTAGGATACCACCGGCCTTGAGCTTCCGGTGGGCCAGCGCCGCAAAGGCCGAGGCGATTCCCGCGTTGCCGTGATAGCAGGTGTCCTTTCCCAATTGGTTGATGCGCTGGCCCATGGCGGTCTGGTCTGCTTGGGTAGCGTCAAAGGCGGCGAACGCCGGATTGGTGACGTCGGCGTGAGCGCCTTCGTGGTTGGTAGCCCTCGTAAACGGGGGATTCATAATCACCAGGTCGAAACCGGCGTCGGGGATGTCCACGATGACCTGGGTGGCGGTCTCCTCGCCGGCGCTTCCGGTGCGACGCGCCGGATCGTTGGTGTTGAACAGCGTCATTGCAGCCGAGGACTGCAGCAGTTCCAGCGAGCCAATCTTCACCGTCCGGTCCTGTTGGCGGCCGTAGGCCATGGTGTACAGGCGGGACTGGTTGAACCCAACGCTGGGCTGCTTGCCCGATAGGGTGGAGCCGGTAATGTGGATGGCCGAGGGCATCACGTCGCAGCCGTAGATCACCTCCTCCATCATGGCGCGGTGCAACTGGGACGGGTCGCCGCCGGCGTTGGCGTGTCGTTCGGCGATCTGTTCGTACACGGCTGACAGCAACGCCCCAGTGCCGCAGGCGAAGTCACCCACCCGCAACTTGCCGATGGCCTCGGCGTCGCCCCAGTCCACGCCCTCCAGCTGGTTAATGGCCAGCCGGGCCAGGAGGGCCGCCGAGGCCGGACGGGTGTAGAAGGTGGCCAGGTACTTGCGGTCTGAGATGAGCCGCTGGAAGATTTGGCCGGTGAGGTCGTGGGCATTGTCCACGCCCACGGCGTCGAAGTTTTGCGCCGTGTCCCGCAGTTCCGCCAGGACGCGGGCGCCGTAGCTGTCGGGCAGTTGCGTCAGGATGTCGCGGGCGATGGCGAAGATGGCCCAATAGTTGATGCCGAGGATGCCCTCCCAGGCCTCCAGGGTCGCTGACTGAGGGTTGGCGACGTTGGAGCCGCAGACCATACGCAGCGGTTTTATGTCGTCGTGCATACCGGCGATGCGCTGGTGGAAGACCAAGGCGTTGGCCAGGATCGCCCCCGCCATCCGGCGCGTCTGTGGAACGTCGGCCATGCCCAACAACCGGGCGATGCTGGCGGAGATGGCCGGCCGCAATTCCGCCAGCTCGCTGAGGATATTGGCGGCGCGGTCGATGCCCTGCTGGAGCTTGTCGGCGGCCTCGTCCACCGCCTTCTGGGGCACCGACACCAAACGGATCAGATCGGCCAGGTCCGAGACCGAGCCGTGCAGCCAGCCCGATTCAGGGAAGCGGCTGCCGTCCTGGTACAGCACGGCATAGGAAAGACGGGCCTCGGCGAGGGCGGAGCGGAGGTCGTCGGCGAAACGCACCGAGTCGGGGTAGCGCAAGGCGATGGCGGCCTCGATGGGATGGACTTCGCCCACTATGGGCAACCCCAGGCGACCTTTGGCGTCCCCCTCGGCGGTTCCCAGCGCCTCGTACTCTGCCTCCACCACGACCGGTGCGCGGCCAGGAGCGGTGATGAGGTTGTCCAGTTGCAGGCCGGGGTGTCCCACGACCAGCTGGGTGTTTTCGGAGAGCGCTTGGCAGCCGAAGAGCATCCCGCCCAGCAGGTTGCCCAACTCGGCATTGACCCGGGGTTCGCTGTGCCGCGGCTGTTGGGTGGTCATAGTCAATGCCCTCCGTAAGCTGGGCAAACGCCGGAGGTGGCGGCATGGTCCGAGCCACAACCAAGCCACGGCGTTGCGGCGGCGACGCCAAGTATGGCCGGGGGGACGGCCCGCGCTTCAACCTTGCTGGGATCCACTGCAACGGGCGCGAGCGCCCGATTGGTCGCAGATTGCCGCGCCCAATCCGCATCGCTGGCAGGGTTACAGAGTATAGGTTGGTTCAAACCAGCCGAGGCAAGGGAGCAGCAGCGCGGATCCGGTTCGCTAGACCCTGCGCTAAAGCGGCGAAGGGTCGGGACGAATAACCATTCGCCCCGACCCTTGTTGTCGGGCTGGCGCCCTAATCGGCAGTGGTGGTGGCAGTCGCTGCGGCAGTGGAGCCGTCGACGATGGGTTGGTTGGTGCGGGCGTCGACCTCGAAGGGTGAATAAAGCTCCAGCTCTTTGCCCATCTCGCGCACCGCGGGAATGACTTCCTCTCCCATGAGGCGGAGGCTGCGCATCTGGTCTTCGTGGGTCATAGCCCCGTCGCCATCCCAGAAGAACACGCTTCCGGGACGTAGGTACTCCAGCACCTCGCGAATCTTGGGGATAACCGTCTTGGGGGTGCCGGTGATGATGGTGCTATCCGCCACCTGGTCCTCGAAGGGTCGACGGTTGGTTCCGAAACGTCCAGCGGGGCCGAATGCAGCGGCGGAAAGACGCCGAGAAGTGCGCGAAGTGTGGCCGGGCAGGTTCATGATGGCGGGGTTGATGCCGCCTTCGTTCCCGGCGAGGAAGGGGTTGCTGACGCCGGACAAGTACTTGCGACCAACTTCCTCGGCCAATTCCTCGGTTTCGTCAACGTGCACCTTCCACAGGTAGGCGACGTTCTGTGTGCCGGACTCGTACCCGCACTCGGCGGCGGTGTCATGGTAGAGCTGGAACGCCTCGCGGGTGGGCTCCAGCCGAGTGGCCAAAAGCACCAACGGGTAGCGATGCTCGGCGCACCACTTGACGGTCTCCACAGACACGGTGGACGGGATCCAGATCTGCGGATGGGGTTCTTGCAGCGGCTTGGCCCAAGGATTGACGTAACGATAGTGGAAGTGCTTGCCTTCCCATCGCCACGGGCCGGGCTCGGTCCAAGCTTTGATGATCAGGTCGTGGGCTTCCTCAAAGCGCTCTCGGTTGAAGTTGGGCGGCGAGTTGTGGGACCAACTCTCGCGGCCGCCGCCGCGAACGAATCCCGAAACCAGGCGGCCGTGAGAGATCATGTCGATCATGGACAATTGCTCGGCCAGCCACAGCGGGTCGTCCCAGATGGGCAGCACGTTGCCCAGGATGATGATCTTTACCTTCTCGGTGATGCGGGCCAGAATCGACGCGCCCACGTTGGTGACGCCTTGCATACAGAAGGGAGTGGAGTGGTGCTCGTTGAGCATCACGGCGTCAAAGCCCATCTGCTCAGCATAGACCTTCTCGTCCAGGTAACGGTTGTAGAGCTGGGCGCCGATCTCCGGGCGGTAATGGGAGTTGGAGATGCCCAGGTCGGTGCTCTGGGTGCCCATCAGGCCGGAATTTTCATCCTGCCAAGGCTGTTCGGTAAAATGGCCAATGAGCATAGCGACGGCTCCTTTGGTGAGACATGGGGATACTAGCGGATGGGCGCAGTTTAGCAGGGGCCGCTGGCGGCGGCAAGGCCGGGCATCTTGGCTAACCCCCGGCGAAGTTAAGGGTTGCGCGCCAAGTACTCCAACTCATCGAGAACTTCCGAAAAAGGTGGGGAATTGGTAGCGTTCCAACCGTTCGTAAAGTATCTGTTTACCGGTTGCCGGATCGTACACGCGATGGATGTAGTCGCCCCGGTCGCGATGTACGTTATGATATTTTAGCAAGAGATGTTCGCCGGGCAGCCAACCG
The DNA here is from genome assembly GCA_965221295.1 of Dehalococcoidia bacterium. Classification (GTDB taxonomy): domain Bacteria; phylum Chloroflexota; class Dehalococcoidia; order Lucifugimonadales; family UBA3495; genus Bin87. The sequence continues at coordinate 1,744,261 of OZ244879.1, forward strand.
ATGTAGGTGTAAGTATGGCATCGGACCCGAAGCGTGCTGCCAAAGTACCGAGCCTCAAACCATTTATCCACTTCTAGCATCACATTTTTGTGGCATTGAACCATCCCTTGTTGACGGATCGTATCCTCCCCTTCGTGCGTGAAAGTGATGGTATCGTCGACAACAAAAGGATGTTGCCTTAGCCTGCTTTCGTGGATGGATTGGTAGTGATCCCAGGTGTTCCAGTCGTGTGGGTCTTTGCGCGGAGCAATTTGGCTCCTTGATAGGTCGAATACCATCTAAGGACCTCGGCGGTGGGATTGATCGCATCCAGCTCGAGAAGAGTTGCCATCTTTTCACTGGACATTTCGTAGCGAACTTCGTATTTGCGCATCTCGCGCTCCGCCTCGGCCAGCATCGTGCCGGGCGGGACTTGCCGAACCGTGATACTCGGCTTCTCGACGGTTGCCATGACAATCTCTCCTTTCTGGCGACTTGCATTGCAAGGGGTTCTGAAACGGCGTAAACGGGACGGACGTTATGATCATCGTGTTCATCAACGAAACATGCGCTAAGCGGGACGCGTGAGCCGAGGCTAATGCGAGGTCGTACAGCAAATATTCGTCTGAATTAGGAAGGGAGCTGGCGGTTCGGCGTCTGGTTCTTGTGTGAGTTCGTCCTTGTGGATCGCCACGATGACTTCGCATTACTTGAACGAGAAACGATGGCAGCCGATTCTATCAAGCCGGCGCAAAATTGCATACCCTAATTTTATCAGGAACGGGCCAATCCGCGCCCGGGGAGTTGGCTTGCCTTAGGACGCCTGCAATCGGCGCGCAGAGCTTGATCTACGTTGCCGCTCCCCTCACCCTGGCCCTCGATCCCGGCCTGGCGGGTGGTTGGCCATGCGGTTTTGGGCGGCTAACGCCGCCGTCTTCGCGATACGCGCGGCGCGAGTTTCGGGTTTGCGCGCCGATTTTATCCACCAGAGGATGTTCTTTCGGGACGATGCCGGGAAGTTGTCGAAGTGGGACTGCGCCGTTGCATCGCAGGCTAGAGCCGCGGCCAGGTCGCGCGGAATCACCATGTCCTCAATCTCATCATACACCGTCCAGGCGCCGTTGGACTGCGCCGCCGCTATCACTCCGGCGCCGGCGTCCGCCATCAGTCCTTCCCGCATTAGGCGAGCGACCTTTTCCTTGTTGATCCGCGACCACGGACTCTTCGGGTTCCTGGGAGTGAAGAGTCGCATGGCCCGTTCGCCGTCCAGCGTGTTGACCCTGGAATCAATCCAGCCGAAGCACAGCGCCTCATCCACCGTATCGCCGTAGGGTACGAAGGGCTTGTTGGCGGCCTTTTTCCACGAAACCAACCAGACGCCGGTAGAATTCCCGTGGTTTTGATGCAACCATCCGCGCCACTCCGGCCGAGTTTCCACCAGCAGCATGGCGCGGCCGTCGCTGGGGTGGGAGCCGATTTCCTCAATCATCAGCGCGCCTTGTTGTCGTCACGCCGGTCGCATCATGCCGGCAAGCTCCGCCAAGTCGGATACGACCAGGTCAGGCGTCGCGTCAGTTGGCCTGGTGCCTCCACCCCGGTCGGGGCGGTTGACCCACACGCTGGCGATGCCCAAGCGATTGGCCGGGCCGATGTCGTGGTACAGGCTCTCCGCTACGTGCAACCAATTGGTCATGTCGCAACCCATGCGCTCAGAGGCAATTTTGAATCCGCGCAGGTCGGGCTTGTAGGCGCGCGCCTGCTGCGACGTCACCACAGCGTCGAATTCAACGCCCAGAGCTCTCGCGGAACCGGCGAACAGATCGTCGTCCACGTTGGAGATGATCGCCAGCCGGTAACGTGATCTCAGGGCGTTCAGCGCGTCAGGCACGTCGGGAAACACAGGCCAGGTGGGCAGGCTGTCGGCCAGGCAACCCAGTTCCGACTTGCTGAATTTTATGCCCAACTCAGCTCCGATCAAAGCCATCACTTCGCGCAACGCGGTTCGGTACTCCCGATATCCATGCGCCGTCTGCGCTTTCGGTTCGGCGTCCGCGAACAATCCCAGAATCTCAGCCGGAGTCCTGGACGCGCCGTGAGATCGTAGGACTTCCGCCACTGCCGTGGCGATGCCGGTCTCCCAGTCAACCAGCGTCCCGTAGCAATCGAAGCTCAGCCATTCGATCCGTTCGAAATCAATGCTGCCAATATCACCCATGGGGCCTCCACAAGTGGGTATTGTACAGCATCGGCGCTGGGGCGATGCTAGAATTCTCGCAATTCCGTCCCGCCACCGACCGGCGGAAAGGAGGCCAGCAACGATGTCGATTACCGTCGGAATGGGCGATTACGTTTACGAATATCAACCTGATTGGCCGCGTCTTCCGATTGGCCAGAACTTTCAGGGCGTCAGTGGCGTTGCCGTCGATAGCCTGGACCGAGTGTACGTGTTCCAGCGACGGGGCCCGCCCGTGCTGGTGTTCGACGATTCCGGCAACGTCCTGGCCGCCTGGGAACGCCCCGACGGAATACCGGCCGACGCTCATCACATCCACATTGGGCCCGACGACTCCGTGTATCTGGTGGACCGGGACGCCCACCAAATTCTGAAATACTCAACGGATGGCGAACTGGTGGCAGCCATCGGCGCCCGCGACCGACCTGCGTTGCAGGCTCCTTTCAACCATCCGGCGGACATCTGCGTCGCGCCCTCCGGAGATCTGTTCGTCGCCGACGGCTACGGCAACTCCAGCGTGCACCGCTTCTCCGCTGACGGGATACTCATTGCTTCTTTCGGCAGCCCCGGTCGGGGGCCCGGCGAATTCATCGTGCCCCACGCCATCCGTGTATCCTCAGATGGCAGGATCTACGTGGCGGACCGGGAGAACAACCGCGTGCAGGTGTTCACCGCTGAGGGTCGGTTCGTGGACGAGTGGGTCGACTTCAAGTGTCCCATGGGGATCCATATCGACGAGGAGCAAACCGTGTACGTTACCGACCAGACGCCGCGCTTGAGCATCCTGAACCTTGACGGGGAATTGCTGGCACGGGGCCGGACGTTCGAGTACGCCCATCAGGTGTACACCGACTCGCGAGGGAACATCTACGGCGCCGATACGTCCAACCAGCGGGTTCAGAAACTGGCGCGGGTACGATGATGGAGCGGGCGATGGGATTCGAACCCACGACTTTTTGCTTGGGAAGCAAACACTCTACCACTGAGTTACGCCCGCTCAGAGTAGGTCCACTAACAACTACCATAATAGCATCACGTGCGCCCACGGCGCAACGCAACGTAACGGTTCAGTATTCCCGGGAACGATGGGCTTTCGGGGCTGGCAGGTGGCGCAACCAGAGGAGGACGGTAATTTGTCCGCCACCGGATCATCCTTGCATGGGGTTGCCTTGCATCGGGTTGCAGGGGCGCCTGGCGCGGCGCTGCTCTGCGGTGGAACTGTTCAAATCTAAGGTTTTTTGGACCGCAGAAACCGGCATCCCAGGAAGTCGTCGCTCCGCAGCGTTCATTCGTTCAGTGAACACGGGTTGGCGGGGACACGAAGCGTTGATGTGGATTTCGGCATTAGAACGACGCCAGCGACGATGCGCTCGTCGGCAAATATAAATTCTTGCGCAAATTCGTCCCCTGATGTACTATCCGCGACGACGCAAAACATATGCGGCTTCAGCGAGACCTGATTTCGGAGCAAATCCCATGAGCAACATCCGTCGCCATTCTCTTGTCTGGGCATTCATGGCCACTTTGCTGCTCATCGCAGCCGGCGGGTTGGTCGACGGGGCCATCGCCCAATCCGGCGCCACCGATTACGACACCGACAACGATGGTCTAATCGAAGTGGCAAACCTGGCACAATTCAACGCCATTCGCTGGGATACCGATGCCGACGGTCAGGTGTCGCACGACGACCAATCGAATTACTCGGCCGCCTATCCCAACGCCGCCGCCGACATGGGCTGCCCGGCCAGCGGGTGCGTCGGCTATGAGTTGACGGCCAACCTGGACTTTGACACCAACGGCAGCGGCGCCGCAGACTCCGGCGACACCTACTGGAATCAGGGCAAGGGATGGGACCCATTCCACTTTGGCGTTTCCGCATCCCGACAACGAACCTTCAACGGAAATGGCCACACCATTTCCAATTTGTACATCGAGAATGACCAATTGGAATCCGGCGGTCTGTTCGACGACGTCAAGGAGGGCGCCACGGTTACGAGCCTGCGGTTGCAGAACGTTAGCGTTGACCGCAGTGGCCCGGGACAGAGCCTTATCGATGGACACACGGGCGCCCTGGCCGGCATCATCTATGGCAGCGCCGACAAGATCGCGGTCAGCGGAAGCGTTCATGGCGTCTCCGTTGTCGGCGGACTTGCCGGCGAATTTGTCGGCGTTGACCCAAGCGCCATCAGCGACGCGCGCATCGAGGCGACCGTCACATCCACGGGCGATTCCCAAGGTCAGGGCCAAACCGTAGTGGGCGGTCTGATTGGAATCTACAGAGGCGGAAAGATCAAGAACTCCCTGGTAACCGGTCGGGTGGCTTCCGACGTTAGCGGCGCTCGTATCGGCAGCTTGGTTGGCTGGGTTACCCCCAACAACAGCCCAGACGTGGCCGACAGTTACTGGGATTCCCAGACCACAACCCAGACCGTTAGTTCAAACGGCATGGGCAAAACTACCGCCCAGCTGCAGACCCCCACCTCGGCGACGGGAATCTACGCCAACTGGTCGGTGGACGACTGGTATTTTGGCGGTTCGTACGACTACCCCCGGCTGCGGGTGGGCCCAGTCGATTACGATATCGACAACGACAGTTTGATAGAGGTCAGCGACCTGGGTCAGCTCGACGCCATGCGGTGGGATCTGGACGGCGACGGCGCGGTCGACTCCGCCGGCGGCGATACTGTTTATGCCAATGCCTACTTCAACCCCGTCGGCGGCATGGGTTGCCCTTCTAAGGGTTGCGACGGCTACGAGCTGACCACCGACTTGAACTTCGACACCAACGGAGACGGAAAGACCGACGTTGCGGGAGATCGCTTCTGGAACAACGGCGAAGGATGGGAACCCATCGGTGGGTCATCTTCCGGTTCTGATCAATTCGAGACCGACATTGCAGGCAATGGTCATGTCATTCGGAATTTATTCATCGACAGGACCGGCGTCTCGAACGCGCGAATGGGACTGCTGGGCGGCGTCATCGACTCCGCTGAGGTGAGTAATCTCGGCCTGGATTCGGTAAACATCTCCGGCTACCGGAACGTGGGAGCGCTGGCCGGCGTTTTCGATGGCAAGATCTCCGGCGTGTTCGTGACCGGCGACATTGAAGGGCACGAAATCGTTGGGGGCATAGTTGGATCGTTTCACGGCAGCATCAGCGAGAGTTACTTTGACGGCGTTGTCTCCGGAGATTCCTCGGTCGGAGGGCTGGCCGGTGTGGCCACCCCTGTCTCAATAACAGGACATGAGATCAACAATAGCTACGCCACCGGAACGGTGCGCGGGGGTGATCTGGCGGCGGGGCTGGTGGCCCACATGGGCCTGGGCGTCAACGGCGGCCTCAACTCCATCGACAATAGCTATTCCACCGCCGAAGTCACTGGCTGGAAGGGCTCCCATCAATCGTTGGCCGGCTTGGTGGGCTCCGCCCATGATGATACAAAATTGGATTGCGGCAACAGCTACTGGGATACCCAGGCTAGCGGGCAGACTGACAGCGCCTGCGGCGACGGCAAGACCACCGCAGAACTGAAGGCGCCAACCTCGGCCACGGGCATCTACGCCCAGTGGGACGGCGAGGTCTGGGACTTCGGCCATCAGTTGGAATACCCCGCCCTGATGGTGGACTTCAACGGCGACGGCGCGCCGACCTGGCTGGAGTTTGGCGATCAGGACCGTCTGGGTCTGCCGCCGTCTGATCACGCTCCCGCTGTGGCCCCAGTCATCAATGGCTACAACGTGGAACTCGGCAAATCCGACGACGATCTCGGCAAGACCACCGTCTATGTCAAGCCCGACATCACAGATGAAGTCACCGCGGTGGCCTACCGCATAGCCGCGGCCACTGGGGATCAGGACATCACCTGCGGCCCTTGGCGATCCTACGGCCCGGCGGAGGTCGACGACGATTGGAGCATCATCGCTCCCTATACCACCGGGACTCCGGTTGAAATCCCTGGCGATTTGTACGGCGGGCATCCGGGCACGGTGGTCATCAACCACGCCGACGTTGAGATCGGGAGGGTGTACGCCTACTGTCTGCAGTTGGCGTCGGCCAACTCCGAAGGGCGCGGCCCAGTGGTGCAAGAGATCATCCAACTGCCCTACACCGATTACGACCTGAACGACGACGGCCTCATCGAGGTGGCGGATCTGGCCCAGCTCAACGCGATCCGCTGGGACCTCAACGGCGACGGATACGTTGCAACAGGGGATCAAAAGGATTACTTCGACGCCTTCACGGGCGCCGCCAGCGGCATGGGTTGCCCCGAAAGCGGCTGCTCCGGTTACGAGCTGACGGTTGACCTGGATTTCGACACCAACCACAACGGCATTGCTGACGATGGCGACGCCTACTGGAACGGCGGCGAGGGCTGGAAGCCCATTGGCAAACACACTTCTTGGTCAGACCAGTCCACCGAGTTCCGCGCCACCTTTAGTGGCAACGGCCACGTCATCCGCAATCTCTTCATCGCCAGCTCCTCCCACGGGATCGGTCTCTTCGGGTGGACCGACCGGCTCAGCGTAATGGAGAACGTGGGCTTGGAAAACGTCGACGTCACCGGTGGTGAATGGACCGGCGGGCTGATCGGCGCCCACGAGGGCGCGCTTACCTCCGCCTATGTAACGGGGAAGGTTTCAGGTTCCAACTACGTTGGCGGCTTGGCGGGGGGCATTTCCTCGGGTGGGAAGATCAATACCGTCTATTCCTCAGCCGACGTTTCCGGCAACGACTATGTGGGGGGAATGATTGGCAATTCCAACTCGTCAGGTCACACCTCCAACGTGTACGCCACGGGGAACGTGACCGGGAACAGTTATGTCGGCGGCTTGGCCGGCTATTATGTCCACGAGGACATGTCCAACGGCTACTCCATTGGGCGAGTGATCGGCCACCACCACACCGGCGGACTGATCGGCTACGCTAGTTCTGGACAAGCCGACGCCAGCTACTGGGATACCCAGACCAGCCAACAGCACGGCAGCGCTTCCGGCATCGGGAGGACCACTGCCCAATTGCAGGGTCCCACATCCGCCACCGGCATCTACCAGCTATGGGGCACGGATAAGTGGGACTTTGGAACTTCCTCCCAGTATCCAGCGTTGAAGGCCGACTTCAATGGCGACGGCAAGGCCACCTCCGGCGAGTTCGGCAACCAGCGCGGCGACTACGACGCCGATGACGACGGCCTCATCGAGGTGGAGGATCTGGCTCAACTGTACGCCATCCGCTGGGATCAGAACGGCGACGGCGCCGCTGACACCCCCGGCGACGATACACAGTACTTGGCAGCCTTCCCCACGCCGGAAGAGCGCATGGGCTGCCCCTCCAGCGGCTGCGACGGCTATGAGCTGTCCTTTGATCTCAATTTCGACACCAACGACAACGGCCATGCCGACCACGGCGACACCTACTGGAACGGCGGCGCCGGCTGGTCTCCCATCAGCAGCTACTCCGGCGTCCTGGAGGGCAACGGCCGCGCCATCTACAACCTGTACGTCAACCGCACAGAGCGCGGGCGCACCGGGCTCTTCAGCCAACTGACCGACGGCGCCCTAGTGCGCAACCTGGGCTTGGTCAACGTGGACATCACCTCCAACGGCGACGCTGGGGCATTCGCTGGGTTGACCACCCGCGCCTCCATCAGCAACAGCTACGCCACCGGCTTGGTGACCATCACCAGCAACAACGACTCTGTGGGCGGATTCGTGGGCGAGGCCAGCGGCCGCCCCAGCGGCCACGATTCCATCCGAGACAGCTACTCGGTGGTGAACGTAACCGCCAAGGGCGACGGCAACCGCACCGGCGGGCTGGTGGGTTCCATGCACGTGAACCAGTCCAGCCACACCCGCATCGTCAACAGCTTCGCCGCCGGAATGGTGCGGTCGAAGGACATCACCTGGACTGGAGGTCTGGTCGGCAAGACGGGCATACCGGAGTCCACCATTATTGCCAGCTACTGGGATACCCAGACCACAGGCTGGCACACCAGCGCCGACGATCACGACGGCAATGACGACCATGGTGAGGGCAAGACCAGCGCGGAGCTGAAGGCCCCCACTTCGGCCACGGGCATCTATTCGGCTTGGGACCCGGCGGCCTGGGACTTCGGCGCTGTCAGCGAATACCCGGCCTTGAAATACGACACCAACGGCGATGGAGCGGCCACCGTTGCCGAATTCGGCGAACAGCCACGCACGGCCGATGAGTTCGTCCACGACCTGGATCTGGACGAGGACGGTTTGATCGAAGTCTCAACCCTGGAACAGTTGAACGCTATCCGCTGGGACCCGGACGGCGACGGAGTCGCAGCCGACAGCGACGCGTCCAACTACGCCGACGCCTTCGTTCGATGGCGCACCGGGTTGGCTGCCGAATGCGTGGGCACGCACTGCGCCGGCTACGAGCTGACCACTGACCTGTATTTCAACACCCACACCCACGGACAGGTCGTTGTTGACGACCCCTTCTGGAACGATGGCAAGGGCTGGTTGCCCATCGCCAGCTTCTCCGGCGTCTTCGAGGGACACGGTCGCGCCATCGGCAACCTGTACATCAACCGGACGGGCAGCGAACCCGCCGGCCTCTTCGGTCAGCTGACCAATGGCGCCGACGTGCGCAACTTGGCCCTGACCGCCGTACACATCACGTCCGGCGGCGACGCGGGAGCCGTCGCCGGACGCATGACCGACTCCGGCATCAGCCGCAGCTACGCCACCGGCTTGATTACCGGCAACGGCGACCACGCTTCCGTAGGAGGCTTGGCGGGAGACGCCAGCGGCCGTCTCAGCGGGAAGGACACCATTCAGGACAGCTACTCTCTGGTGAAGGTCACGGCGAATGGAGACGGGAGCGCAGCCGGCGGTCTGGCGGGAGTCATGCTCGCCAGTGGAGCCAGTCAGCCGCAAATCGTGAACAGCTTCGCCGCCGGGCTGGTGCAGGCCGCCGGGCCGGGGCTGGGCGGCGGCCTGGTGGGACGCAATGACGCGGAGCAGACGCAGTACACCAACAGCTACTGGGACACTCAAACGACAGCCTGGCCCACCAGCCCCGGCGGCTCTGGCAAGACCCAACAGCAACTGCAGTCGCCCACGTCCACCCATGGTGGCATCTACGGTAGCTGGAGCGCGTCGGTCTGGGACATTGGCGACAGCAGCCAGTATCCAGGCCTGAAGTACGACACCGACGGCAACGGCTCGGCCACCGTCGCGGAGTTTGGCGACCAGCCGCTCACGGCGACCATTCCCTCAGTGAACCTGGACACGGACAACAACGGGCTGATGGAAGTATCCAGCCGGGCGCAGTTGGGCGCCGTTCGCTGGGACCTGAACGGCGACGGGACGCCAGTCGACTCCAATGCCGGCGACTTCCGCTCCGCCTTCAACATTACCGATGCAGGCGCCGTGCCCTGCGTTGGCGTACCCTGCCACGGATACGAGCTCGTTTCGGACGTCGATCTGGAGCAGCAACTGTGGACACCCATCGGCGACCTGGATTCGGGCAAGTGGGACGCCACCTTCAGGGGCAATGGCCACACCATATCTCACCTGAAGGTCAGTCGCGGCGGCACCGCTGAGAACGTCGGTCTCTTTGGGGAAACCACGAAACGTTCCGTGCTCGAGGGGGTGCACATCTACAGCCCCAACGTTGAGACCTGGGGCGGCAATCACGATGACAACCGGCAGAATAGCGCCGGCGCGCTGGTGGGCTTCAATCGGGGCATCGTGCGTGAATCGGGGATGTCCTACATCTGGGGCGACATCTGCAGGATCAGCGGCCGCAACGTCGCTGGCGGCCTGGTCGGCGGGAACGAGGGCGTTGTCGAGCGCTCATGGGCGCGCTGCGGCGATGTCAACAGCAAGAAGGCTGGCGGCGGCCTGGTGGGGTTCAACCATCCCGGCGGTATCGTGCGGGACAGCTGGGCCGACGGGTTAGTACTCGTCAAGCGCAAGGGTTGGAAGAAGGGCGCGTTGGTGGGCCGCAACTTCGGCACGGTGGAAAAGAGCTTCTCGCTGGGAGAGACCGAGCGGGACAATAGGTACCACGGGCCGCTCACCGGCCAGCAGGGCGGCACGGTCACCGATAGCTACTATGTCGGTCATCACTACGACCGCAAGTACGGCGGCATCAATCTGACGGATCAGGAGATGAAAACGCCGCGTGTTGCTCACCCTGGGTTCTTCGCCTACTGGGATCGGGAACTATGGCATCTGGGGAATAAGGACCAGTACTCGGCGTTGGTGGTGGACGCCAATCACGACGGCTTCGCGACGCCGTGGGAGATCGGGCCGCAGCGGCCTTCCGATTCGGTGACCGCAAAGCCGGTGAAGGTGGGGAGCCCGGCGATTTCCAACGATTCCCTAACGTTGCAGTTCCGCCAGTGGGATGATGGCACCGCGTCGATAGCGGCTGTGCACTACCGCATCGCAAGGGTCGGAAGCGCGTGCCACCGTTGGTTTGGGGACTCCAACCTGCTGATGGGCCGTTCCGATGGCCGGGCCAGCCTGTCGATGGATGAAAACGGCCTGTACACGCTGACGATAAAGCGGAATTCGAGCGACGCTTTCGATGACGGAAAGAGCGTCTGCGTGGACGTGAACTTCCTGAACACCGAGGGCAAGGGCTACAAGAGCAGCCAACGCTGGCGCGACATCCACATGCAGAACGGCGGGGGCTGAACGTTGTCCAGTTAGGTGGCTGCGGCCTCGGTGGGCTGTGGGAAGTCCACGCTGATCTCACTGACCAATCCGTTTGACCATGTGACCAGCGTGGATTACCGCATTGCCGCTCATGCGCGGTATGTTTCGGGTCGTCGACACCGTCAAAAACGGGCCGGCGAGTTCGACGGCGCCGCGTTGCAACGGATGCAACTGCCGGTGGCAGTCATGGCCGCAACCACAAGGGAAGATTAGGCTGGCCCATGTCGCCGGTTGATGGAACTTGGCCGAGGCATCGGCCCATACTGTATCCGGCCGTCACGCCAGGAGTCGAAGGACATTATCGGATCGAGGATTTCCACTGGGAACTGTCGGTCGACGCTTCCTGGGTCTTGCTCGAATCGGTTGCCTGCGATAGTATCCCTGCAACCCGAAACACGGGCGCGATTCACGAGGCCCAACGCCGGAGCTGACGCCATGACCAACATCCGCCGCCGATTCTCCATCTGGGTCGCCATGTCCGCGTTGCTGGTGATCGCCGCCGTCGCGATTTTCACCGGCGACGCCGCCGCGCAGGGCAACGTCCACAACCTGGCCACCGACAAGGCGGCGCTCAAGGCGCTGTACGACGACACCGATGGCGCCAACTGGTCCAACAAATCCGGCTGGGATTTCAACCAACCCTTGGATTCTTCCTGGCACGGCGTTACCGTTTCGGGTAACCGCGTCACCGAATTGGATTTGAGTGAGAACAACCTGAACGGTTCGATCCCAGCCAAGATCGGGGATCTGACCGCCCTGACCAAGTTGAACCTATTCGAGAACTCTCTGAACGGATCAATTCCGTCCGAGCTGGGTCAGCTGACCCAATTGACCGAGTTGACCATTACCGACAATCTCCTAACCGGCTCGATTCCGTCAGAGTTGGGGCAATTGACCAACTTGGAATACCTTTTGTTGACTGACAATCAGTTGAGCGGAGTGATTCCCAAGGAGCTGGGCAACTTGCAGTCGCTCATAAGTCTCGCACTGAGGGAAAATAGGTTGACTGGTGATGTTCCACGTGAGTTGGGACAGTTGTCGAACGTAGAGATTCTGGCCATCAATGGAAATCTCCTGACGGGGACGCCCCCTGCGGAGCTGGGCAATCTGTCCAAGATGTGGGCATTGGATCTCAGCGATAACGCATTTTCGGGTCTGGTCCCTTCGGGGTTAGCCAATGCTGCTGTGCTTAGCCACCTTTTTTTGGGTCAGAATGATTTCGAAGGCCCGCTGCCCGCCAGCTTAGCCAACGCGTCGAAATTGACCTTCTTATATGTCAACGCGACCCGGGTTTGCTTGCCTTCAAGCTTGAATATCTGGTATCAGAATCTACAGACGCGCTATCCGTTGACGCTCCCGTCCTGCGTAGTTCCAGCGGCGCCGTCGAATCTCAGCGCCGCGGCAGCGCCCGCCGGCGAGGCGGTCATCCTGACCTGGGACGCCACCACCGATACTTCCGTGGACGGCTGGGAAACACGCTACCGTTCGTCGGGAGACTTCACCGAGTGGACCGACGTGCCGGGCAGCGACGGCCTAACCACCAGCGCCACGATTGGCGGGCTACTGCTGGGGGTCCAGTACACCTTCGAGGCGCGCGCCACCAACTACACTGGGAACGGCGCGGTGTCGTCGGTGAACGGTTCGCCGGCGGTGTCAGAGGTGGACAAGGCCGCGCTCAAAGCGCTGTACGACGCCACGAATGGCGCCAACTGGACCAAAAGAACCTATTGGGATTTCACTAGCGCCCTGGATGCGAATTGGTACGGCGTTTCGTTGGTGAACGGTCGTGTTTCGCGGCTTAATCTTTCTGACAACGGGTTGAACGGTTCATTGCCGTCAGCGCTGTCGGACCTTGCCAATCTCCGAGAGTTGAATCTCAGCAATAATTCGCTGCGCGGCGGAGTTCCCGCCTCGTTCTCCGGTCTTTCGGTGGCGTCGAATGTGGACTTTTCCGGCACGCTGCTCTGCGCGTCCACCGCCGATTCGGGGTTGCAGGATTGGTTGGACGGGTTGGACAACCTGTCGCCGAGCTCTCTGCGCGATTGCGCGGTTCCTTCCGCTCCATCGCAGCTGGTTAGCGAAACGCCTGACGCCGGCGAATCCATGACGTTGACCTGGAACGATCTAGGCGATTACACGGTGTCCAAGTGGCAGACACGTTGGCAGCGGGATGGCGGTCAATTCAGCGATTGGTCTGCCGTTGCCAACAGCTCGGCGACTACGACGTCGACGACGATCTCAGACCTTCCGTCGGGTTATCGGTATACGTTTGAGGTTCGCGCGGTGAACTTCACGGGGGAGGGCGCCGCTGCTGATGTGGACGGCTCGCCGTTCTCCAGCGCTGACCGCGCGATTCTGAAGATAGTGTACGACACCACTGGTGGGCCGGATTGGATCGACGCCGACAACTGGGATTTCTCGAAGGCGCTCACCGACGATTGGCACGGCATCGAATTGAAGAAAGGTCGGGTGGTCACCGTGAGCCTTGGGGACAACAACCTCAAGGGTGGGATACCCGTGGAGCTGAGCGGTCTCACTGAACTGGAGTATCTGAATCTTTCTCGCAACAGGATGCGAGGCGGAATACCCGCCGTTCTGGGCAACCTTTCCAAGCTGGAGGATATCTACCTTGGCAACAACCAGCTGACGGGTTCCATACCCCCCGAATTGGGCAACCTGTCCAACCTGCAGTGGCTGTGGGCGGGCAACAACGACCTCTCCGGCCCGCTGCCACCTGAGTTGGGCAAACTGACGGCGTTGCGTTCGTTCAACGTCGAGCGCAATGACCTTACTGGTCCCATTCCACCCGAGTATGGGAACCTGGTGAACCTGGAGCGGTGGCACATCAACACGAACAAGCTGAGTGGCTCCCTGCCTCATGAGCTGGGGAACCTCAGTAGCCTGAGCGTGCTCTATGCTTGGATTAACAAGTTCAGCGGCGAGCTACCGCCGCGCATCGGCAATTATGGGAAGACGTATCAGCTCCTGCTCTCTGAGAACGATTTCACGGGACGGGTGCCGTCGGAGTGGAAGCATTATCGCAAGATGCTGGAGGTGGGCCTGCGCAACAATAGCGTCTGCTTGGGCGATGATGATCCGGAATTGATCAGTTGGATCAAGGGCAGAGCCGTCACGCCAGCCGTCTTCCCAGAATGTCACGACGGCGATGACGACGGTCTGATCGAGGTGGATAACGTCGCCCAGCTCAACGCCATACGTTGGGACCTGAACGGCGACGGCGCGGTGGACGACGCTGCCAATCGGGACGCCTACGAAGCGGCCTTTCCCGAGGCTGCCGGCGATGGAGCCTGCCCCATGGGCGACTGCCATGGCTACGAGTTGGGCAACGACATCAACCTGAATCAGGAATCGTGGATGCCCATTGGCGACCTGGCTTCCGGCAAGTGGGACGCCACCTTCCGCGGCAATGGCCATACCATCAGTCATCTCAAGGTCAAGAGTACCGTGGGCCACAACGTCGGTCTCTTCGGCGAGACTACGCATCGCTCCGTCATCGAGGGCGTGCACATCTACAGCGCCGACGCGGAGTCCTATGGCGGCAACAACGACGACAACCGCCAGAATAGCGCTGGCGCGCTGGTGGGCTTCAATCGCGGCATCGTCCGGGAGTCTGGCCTATCTTACATCTGGGGAGACATCTGCAAGATCAGCGGTCGCAACGTCTCCGGCGGTCTGGTGGGCGGCAACGAGGGCATCGTGGAACGGTCCTGGTCCAACTGCGATGACATCAACAGCAAGAAGGCTGGCGGGGGCCTGGTTGGATTCAACCACCCTGGCGGCATCGTGCGGGATAGTTGGGCCGACGGCTTGGTGATCGTCAAGCGCAAGGGCTGGAAGAAGGGCGCGCTCATTGGCCGCAACTTCGGCACGGTGGAGAGGAGCTTCTCGCTGGGCCAGACCAGGCGGGACAAGACGTACCACGGCCCGCTGACCGGTCAGCAGGGTGGCGTGGTGACCGACAGTTACTTCGTGGGCCATGGTTATGACGAGAAGTACGGGGGCGAGCATCTGAAGGATGAGGATATGCGGACGCCACGGGCGTCGCATCCAGGGTTCTTCGCGGACTGGGATCGCCAGCTGTGGCACCTGGGGGATCGCAACACCTACTCAGCGTTGGTGGTGGACGCCAACCACGACGGAATCGCGACGCCATGGGAGATGGGACCGCAGCGGCCGTCTGATTCGGTGAACGGCAAGCCGGTGAAGGTCGGCGATCCGGCGATAACGCGGACGAAACTGACGCTGCAGTTCCGCGCGCCGGATGGAAATACGGCGGCGCTGGCGGCGGTTCACTACCGTATCGCGGCCCGGGGCTGGTCTTGCACCAAGTGGTTTGGGTCGTCGACGGTCTTGCTCGGTCGCTCCGATGAACGTGCTACGTTGACCGTCACTGACGATGGTCTGTACACGCTGGAGATTGATCGGTTGAGCGACGAAGCCTTCCAAAGTCAGGGGCGTGTGTGCGTGGACGTGAACTTCCTGAACACGGAGGGGAAGGGATACCGCAGCAGCCAGCGCTGGCGGGACATCCACATGCCGGCGATGACGCCGGTGAGCTCGTTCCACTTCTCGGCGCCGCCGAAGTACCTGGACAGCGCCATTGAGATGGAGTTGACGTTGAATCCAGGGAACTCCGAGTTCAGCGAGATTGACGGGTTCTACAAGTCGTTCAAGGATGAGCATGGGAACAATTGCCACAACCCAGCCTACGCTTATGAGGGCATCGGTCCCGAGGAAGTGTTGCGAGGTTCGGACGCCGACGATGGGGTGGTGAAGATTTGGATTCCATATGCTGGCGTCCCCGGGAATCGTGCGTACTGCCTGTACGTGCAGGCGTGGAACGAGGACGGCACGGAGCGGGTGCGCCGCTGGACCAAGGTCGACGTGCCCGACTACTAGGCTGGATGCTCGGCGTTCGGCATCAGGGGGGAAGGTCTGTCGTTCCATCGGTCGGCGTCGTGGCCGACTGCTCCAGCAGGACGGGCCTTCCCGGGAACCGGAGTTGGGATCACCCACCGCCTCGCGGCCCATCACCGGATTCTGGTGTGCCCGAATATTCCTCGATCATCTTCAACAAATCATCCACCCACTGTTGGCTCAACGGGAAGGAAATCATTTCGATGTCCACAATGCCTAGTTGGTCGTCAAGCGCGCCGAACAACCGCACCGGCACTAGCGCTTCCAAGTCGCCACGGGGTTTGTCGTACTTGTCCCGGTATTCCTCATCATCTGACAAAATGGCTCCGTTCTCCTCTAGGAACGTCTCCAGGCTCTCGTAGTTCTCTTCAAGGTTGGCGTCCTTCTCCAGATATATGAATAGCAGCGCGTAGTTCGGATTCTCATCCTCCTCCGGCATCAATCCCGCTTCATACAAAATTACTGTATCCTCCAAACCCGACCGCCTCAGCACGTTGTTTTCGTCAAAGTTGGGGCGTATCTTTATCCGTGCAACGTCGGAGCGCTCCGCCAGTTCTTTCAGCACTGGCAATGGCGCTTCGGCCCGTATTGATGTGGCAATCCCCGTCACTCCAGGAGCCGGTTCAGGGACGAGTCCAGCCGACGTGACTCCCCGTTCTTTGAGGAATTCCATCAAGCCCGGGCGGGCTTCACTATCTACGGCAGAGATGATCACCTGGAAACTCTGCGATGCTGCGGATTGCGCCCCGGCAGAATCTGGCCTCATGTTTGAAACGTACGTCAGAGCAGACAATGTATCGTCCAGTTTGCCGTGTCTGGAGTAGGTAGGCAAGGGTGTGGGAGACTGCACCTGGGTGGAGGTAGGCTTGGCGATGGCGGATGGTTTGGGCGCGGGCGTGCGCTGCTGACTTGAAGGCGAGGCGGTGGCGCAGGCCAGCAGGGCCATCACGGCAACCACCAGCGCCGCCACCAACGCCAAAACGGCGATGCGTAAGCCTGTGGTTCGCGCTGACGGTTTCGTGGGCATGGCGAGCCTCCTATGTGGTTTATGGCTGCCCATGGCTGATGGGTGGCTCCTTTTCGTCAAGCGCGACCATATCGCGGCGGCTTCAGCGTGTCAATCTGCGCGGTTGCCCGCGGAAGCGCGGGTGTGCCTGCGGCAGATAAGCGGTGGAATTCGCCATCGGCGCCAACGTCAAGGTAGGGCCGACAGTCAGGAATCGAGGAGCGCCGCCGAACGAATCCGCGTCGACCGTTCCTGCCGGTTCCCGTGGTCTGAGCAGGTTGTAGTGGCGCTTGGCGGCGCGGAGGTCTTGCGCCTAGCGCTCGCGTAGATTCTAGGCGATGGCTGAGATGAGCGAGCATGTGGTTGTCAACAAAGTCGAGGTTTGAGGTTTATCTTGGCTCAGTATTGGGCTCATTCCACTAATCAATGTGAAGGCAATTTCCGCGGTCAGGTTGAACACCTGAACGCCGTCGCGGAAATTCCCATGGAGTACTGCGCCAGCCGCCGGGAAGCAATCTACCGCGCCAACCGTTGGGACAGCGTGAGGAAGTTCTGATCACGATTACTATGGTGCAAATTGCGGATTCGACGCTTGAATTGCGTCCGACTACGCGCGCGTTCTGCAAAACCGAAAAGCCTCTCCAAGTATTGTCCAGCGCCGCCGGATGCGCTAAAGTGCGGCGCCGCGGCCGATACGGCCGACAACAGGACGGAGGCGCCATATGTTGCGTTTCATTCATCACAAGCGAAGCTGGATCAGATCCAAGATTCGCGCCCTATCGATCACCGCAACCCTGGCGCTGGCCGGCGCAGCCATCGCGTTCGCCGGCTCCTTATCGCCCGCAACGACACACGCTACCAACGACACCAACGACCTATCAACTGATAAGGCCGCTCTGCAAGCGCTCTACAACGCCACCGGCGGCGACAACTGGAGTAACATCAGCGGCTGGGACTTCACCGGCGACGTCACCTCGGCGTGGCAGGGTGTAACCGTCGAGAACGATCGCGTCACCGAGCTGGACCTCACCAACAGTAACTTGACCAACTCCATACCGGCTGAGATCGGCGACCTGACCGCGCTCACTGAACTCAAGCTCGGCAGCAACAACCTGACAGGAAACATCCCAACCGAGATCGGCAACTTGACCAACCTCGAGATCCTCGAACTGTGGTCCAACGATTTGCGGGGACCGATCCCCACCGAAATCGGCAACCTGACCGCCATCGTCAGACTCCAACTCTCCGACAACGAACTATCCGGAACCATCCCCGCCGAGATCGGCAACCTGACCCAAGCGCTGACCATCAACCTGAGGTACAACAACCTCAGCGGTCGCATCCCGTCAGAGTTTGGCGAGCTGACCAAGGCCACAACCCTGGACCTATACACCAATCAACTCACCGGCGAGATACCCGGCAGCATCGGCGACATGGCCAAGATGCGGTTCCTATATCTCGGCGGCAACGCCATCACCGGACGCCTGCCATCAGAAATCGGCCAACTTTCGAACCTCAACGTACTCGACGTAGGCGAATCCTCACTCTCCGGTCCCCTACCAGCATCCCTCATGCAAATCGACGGGTTTGACTTCTACTGGGACGAAACCGACCTGTGCATCATGCCCACCGATCCAGACATGGTGCAATGGTTCAAGAACAACTATGATCGGCCCCAAACCCCCGTCTATTGCGCCGTCGTACCCGACGCGCCCAGCAACCTGAACGCGACGTCCACCGAAAACAGCGACGGCGTCATCCTCACCTGGGATGACACCAACAACCCCACCGTCACCAAGTGGCAACTACGCTGGATCGAACAAGGCGACGACGCCCCGGTTGGCGACTACACCCAGTGGCTAGACCTGCCCAAACAGAACGGCGCAAGCCACACCGTGAACGCAACAGTCATCGGCAAGAAGTACCGGTTCGAACTACGCGCCGTCAACGAGACGGGCAACAGCGCGAACGCCACCGTCACCGGTTGGCCCAGGAGCCTCGAGGACGACAAGACCCTGCTCAAGGTGCTGTACGACGCCACCGGCGGAACCAACTGGACCCATGATTGGGACTTTGACGCGGCTCTATCCGCGAGCTGGCATGGCGTCAGCATCACCGGCCAGCGCGTCACCGAGTTGAATCTCTACAACAACAACCTCAGCGGAACGTTGCCTGCCGCGATCGGGGAACTGAACGGGCTAACCGCGCTAAACCTGAACGACAACAGCCTCATCGGGACCCTGCCCAGCGAAATCGGCAACCTGACCCAGCTCACCGAGTTGCACCTCGCCGACAACGACTTCGTGGGATTCATACCCGCCGAAATCACCAATCTGGTCAACCTGGAAGGCCTGTACTTCTCAGCCACCACCGCGCCGCCGGGTTTCGAGCCAACGACCCTCGATTCCCACATCGGCCAGCTGTCCAACCTGAAGACCCTCTACCTCTCAGGCAGCGGCATCGTCGGTGGCATCCCGCCCCAGATCGGAGACCTCTCCAAACTGGAAAGGCTCGCCATCTACGAGACCAGCATCAACGGCATCATTCCGCCTGATGTGGGCGATCTGTCATCCCTCAAGAGCATGGAGCTCGAAGACAACTCCATCAAGGGGAGCATTCCCCGCCAGATCGGGAACCTTTCCAATCTCACCACGCTGGAATTGGAAAACAACAACATGCACGGACACATGCCGGCCGAAATCGGCAACCTGTCCAACCTACAGGTACTGGCGGTGCGCGACAACGGCATGACGGGAGGCATTCCCTACCAACTCGGCAACCTGACCAACCTCAACTCGCTGGCGTTGCAGAACAACGACCTCAGCGGCCCAATCCCCAGCGACATCACCAAGATGTCCAGCCTCCGGTTCCTACAGCTCAACGGCAACCAGCTGACCGGACCCCTGCCGTCGAAGATCGGCAAGCTATCCAACCTGAACGTCATCCATGTCCACGACACCTTCATGTCCGGCGCGCTGCCCAACTCGATGCAGAAGCTGGGTAACGTGGATTTCAATTGGAATGGCACCAGCATGTGCCTCATGCCCACTGATTCGGCCATGCTCACCTGGTACGCCAGCCTCAGCGACGCCAACCCGAGGACGCCCTCGTACTGCTCGGTAAAACCCAACGCGCCGGAGAACCTGACCGCTAGGGCAACCCAAAACAGCGATGGCGTCATCCTCAGCTGGAACCATACCGACGACCCCACCGTGATCGGTTGGCAGGTCCGCTGGCGTGAACGTCCCACGCAGGACCAGGAATTCAATAATTGGATCGACGTTTCCAGCGCCAGCGGCGCGCCGACGCACGTCGCTCGCAACCTGGAGATTGGCAAGGAGTACGAGTTCCACGTCCGCGCGGTGAACCCATCATCGAACGGCAAGAGGTTCAGTAAGCCCGCTATCGTCATCGGCTGGCCCTTCAACTCCGAGAACGACAAGGCGGTTCTACAGCATCTGTACGACAACACCAATGGCGAACACTGGACCAACAAAACCAACTGGGACTTCAGCAAGGACATCGACTCGTCGTGGCACGGCCTCTACGTCTACGGCGGCATGGTCAGGTCCCTGCAACTTCCCAACAACAACCTGGTGGGACCGCTGCCCCCTGAACTCGGTGAACTCACCGGCTTGGAACAGCTGATCCTGACTTCCAATCAGATTTCGGGAACTATCCCCGACTCCATCGCCGATGCGCCCAATCTGGTCAACATTGACCTGGGCGACAACCGGATGACCGGCTCCATCCCAGTCGCGCTGACCAAACTGGACAACCTGAACCTGCTGAACATCGGCGAAAATCAGCTGACCGGGCCAATACCCTACCAAATGAGCGACCTCAAGAAGCTCTGGCTGATGGACCTGTCCGCCAACCAGCTGGACGGTAGCGTGCCAGCGCAATTCGGCGGAATGCCTACGCTGCGCTACCTGCGCTTGGATCACAACCAGCTCGGCGGCGCCCTGCCTGGCGGCCTGGCCAACCTGAAGCTGGTGGAACTCACCCTCAGCAGCACTGAGGTTTGCCTGCCAACCGCTGACACCAACCTCGTGAGCTGGATCGAAACCATCAAGAACAAGGACTTCCAAGAACTCCTGGATTGCCAGGACAACGACCGCGATGGACTGATCGAAGCGAACAACCCAGATCAATTCAACGCCATCCGCTGGGACCTGAACGGGGACGGCAAAGCTGACGATTCCAGCAACTCCGCCGCGTACAACGCTGCGTTCCCCTCGTCCCAGATCGCCCACTCCTGCGCGGTCGACGGCTGTCACGGCTACGAACTGACTGTCGACATCGACATGCAGGACAACAACTGGGAACCCATCGGCAACAGCCATGGTCCCTACAACGCTAGGTTCGACGGCAATGGCCACATGGTCGCCAACTACCGAACCCACAGCGACCACACCGGCGAGAACTTCGGCCTCTTCGGAGAAACCGGAACCAACGCCATCCTGGAACGGATCTACCTGCACAAACCCAGCATCGTCTCCTACGGCGGCGACGGCGGCGACGCCATGCAGAACAACGCCGGCGCGTTGGTGGGCCTCAACCGCGGTTTGGTCCGCATGGCTGGCGTGTCCTACACCGTCCCTGGGCAGCGCGACTACGCCAGCCCCGCCTGCGTCGTCAGCGCGTACAAGTCCGCCGGCGGACTGGTCGGCGGCAACTTAGGCGAAGTCCATCAATCTTGGTCCGATTGCGACAACGTCAAGAGCAACAACGCTGGCGGCGGATTGGTCGGGATCAACTTCGGTGGCGGCTACGTCAAGAACAGCTGGGCCGGCGGAGAGGTCATCGTCAACCCCAGCGGCAAGAGCAAGGGCGCCCTCGTCGGACGGAACTACGGAACCATCCGCGAAAGCTTCTCGCTGGGCCGTACTAAGCGCGGCAGCCACTCGTACCACGGGCCGCTCACCGGCCTGCAGGGCGGGCACGTCTTCGACAGCTACTACGTCGGACACTCCCACGATGAACACTTCGGCGGAACCGCGGTCAACGACGCCCAGATGCGAACCCCACACGCCGGAGACCTGCAGATCTTCGACGGTTGGGACCTGGACACCTGGTGGATGGGCGACGCCTACGAGTACACGCTGCTCACCCTGGACATGAATGGCGACGGAGTGGCGACGCCATGGGAAGTCGGCCCCCAGATGGTCTCCAACGTGCTGCGCGCCAAGCCCAACGCGGTGGGAGACGCCCAGGTCACACGAGAGTGGGTCACTTTGCGCTTCCAAAAGAACTCCCTGGACCACGACGTCCAAGTCGCCGGCATCGGCTACCGCGTCGCTGGGGAGGGCAACGCCTGTCACCGGTGGTCGGGGAACAGCGTAGTGGCGCTGGATCAATACCACGACGCCACGCTAAGCCTGGACGGAGACATCTACACGCTGCGCATCAACCGAGCCAGCTCGTGGAACTTCCGCAACGGCAACCGCGTCTGCGTCGACGTTGGGTTCATCACCACCGACGGAACCGGCTACAAGAGCAGCCGCCGCTGGCGGGCTGTCCAGATGCCGCCAGGCGCGCCCACGTCAACGCCCACCCCCGTGGGCGACGCCCAAGCCGAAAGTGGAGCCATGATCTTCGACTTCACCGTCGACCCGTATGACTGGACCCGCTTCGTCGGCTACCGCATCGCCAAAACCGGCGGCGCCTGTCACGACTGGACTGACGGTTTCGGTCCCATCAAGCCAGGCCAGGAGCTGAACGGCGCGGCGGTCGCCATAAACTACAACGTGTGGTCACTGTCCGTACCCGTCGGCAGCGACGAGATCATGAAGCCCAACACAGACTATTGTCTGGACATCTGGACGGCGAACTATGACGGCGCCGCGCCCAACGGCGCGCGCTGGAAGTTCACCACCGGACCGGAGTAAAGGAGAAAGAGACCCACGGAAAATAGGGTCGGCGCCTGAAGGCGCCGGCCCTCAACATTTGGAGGCGGTACAAACTGGGCGCGGCCAAATCCCAACAAGCGCCTCTACGCTGGGCGTCATTACGCACCACAGCGGAGGAACCTCGTGGACATCTCCGGTCGCCTGACCGAACTCTACATTCACCTTGGGCAGTTGACAACGAGGAGGCGTCGCACAACCATCCCAAGCCAACCACGCGGCGCTGTCAAAACCGTTCTCCACGGCGCCATAACTGTCCATGGCGCCCACCAGGTTGTAGCGCCAACAGTCGGTAGCCGGATCACACTCCCACCAACGCGGGTAGTCGTCGTCATGCTCCACGCCTTCACCGAAGCCGTAGACGCCAATGTGCGACTCCAGGATCTGGTATCCGTCCGGGTCGTTCTCGGCGGGATCCGAAAGTCGGAACAACCATACCCCGTCATCGTCAGCGCGAACCGCCGGAATTTCCCAAACATGCGTGGGGTTATCCCGACTGAAGTCCGACGCCAGTCGTTCTAGGTGGCGCCCACACCGCCGCCCACGTTACGGAACCACCAGAGCCTGACCGTCGAGGAAACGCCTTCCTCTAGGATCATCGTCATCTCGATGCGACGTTTTCCATCAGGATCGGCAGCCACCAGCTCGCACCGTTGGTTGGAATCACAGCCGTCCCACTTCAGACAACTGACCTGGTTGTGTTCCCGAACCCGAACCTGGTAGCCGTCGATGGCGCCAGCCACCGGGTAAGGCTCAACAGAAATTAGGTGAAACCGCTGCCTCAGTGTGGTCCTGATAAGGACAACCATCTGTTGAGACCCGCCAACAAACAAATGCTGAAGCGTCGCCCATAGTTTGCAATATCGCATTACATGCGATAGTATCCCCGCCGGCGCCCAGCGCGTCGGCCAACTTTTGAAACGATTTTCGGAGCCAACCCGATGTCTAACCACCTCAACCGCACCCCAATTTGGGCTGGAATTGCCGCTCTGCTGATCATCGCCGCCGTGGCGATTTTCGCCGGCAGCGCCACCGCGCAAAGCAGCGCCATCGTCGACTACGATGCCGATGACGACGGCCTCATCGAGGTGGCCAACTTGGCCCAGCTCAACGCCATCCGCTGGGACTTGGACGGCAACGGAACGGTTGGCTCTGATCACAGCTCCAGCTACGCGGCGGCCTTCCCCAACGCCGTTAGCGGCATGGGCTGCCCCTCCAGCGGCTGCATCGGCTACGAACTGACCGCCGATCTGGACTTCGACACCAACGGCAACGGCGCCGCCGACGCCGGTGACGCCTACTGGAACAACGGCGCCGGCTGGGAGCCGATTGGAAGGTATCAACAAGCCTATCCCCCAAGGTGGGATATCCAATTCCAAGCCACCTTCGAGGGCAACGGCCACGCCATCAGCAACCTGATGATTGATCGTTCCGATTCGGGTGGCTCCGGTCTTTTCGGCAGCGTCGCATATGACGGCGCCATCAGCAACGCGGGCTTGGTCGACGTCAGCGTCGTCGGGTCCGGCGACGATGTTGGCGCGGTTGGGGGTCTAGCTGGAGTCAGCAGCGGCACGATTACGGCCAGCTACGTCATTGGTTCCGTCTCAGGCGTGGATGTCGTCGGAGGACTGGTCGGATCAAACGGCGGTCCGATCACGGCCAGCTATTTCAATGGTTCAGTTCAAGGGCGCGACTTCGTCGGCGGTCTCGCTGGATTAAACGATGCAACATTAACGGTCAACTACGCTGCTGGGTCGGTCTCGGGCAACGACTATGTGGGTGGTTTGGTTGGCTTCCATGTTGACGGAAACGTGTCCAACAGCTACTCCGCAAATTCGGTCTCGGGCGACGAGGTTGTAGGTGGTTTGATAGGCCTATTCCGCGAGGGAAGCGTTGCCGACAGTTATTCCACCGGGTCGGTCATGGGAAAGAGCTATCTTGGCGGATTGATCGGCTGGATTGCCCAAATGGTAGGACCGAGTACCCAAGACTTCACTGACAATTACTGGGACACCGAGACCAGCGGCCGCAGCGGCAGCGCCGCCGGCGTCGGCAAAACCACCGCCGAATTGCAGTCTCCCACCAGCAACTCCGGCATTTACGCGAACTGGAATTCAGACGCCTGGGACTTCGGCGCGGGGACGCAATACCCAGCGCTGAAAGCCGATCTCAACGGCGACGGCGTCGCCACCTGGCAAGAGTTCGGCCAGCAGCGAACGGACTATGACACCGACGACGACGGTCTCATCGAGATCGCCAATTTGGCCCAGCTCAACACGATCCGTTGGGACTTGGACGGCAACGGAACGGTTGGCTCTAACCACAGCGCCAGCTACGCGGCGGCCTTCCCCAACGCCACCGACGACATGGGCTGCCCCGCCAGCAACTGCGTCGGTTACGAACTGACCGCCGGCCTGGACTTCGACACCAACGGCAACGGCGAGGCCGATTCCGGCGATGTCTACTGGAACGACGGCGCCGGCTGGGAGCCAATTGGAAGGTATGATCAATCCTACCCCCCAAGGTGGGATATCCAATTCCAAGCCACCTTCGAGGGCAACAGCCACACCATCAGCAACCTGATGATTGATCGTTCCGATTCGGGCGGTCTCGGTCTCTTTGGTAGCGTCGCATACAACGGCGCCATCAGCAACGTGGGCTTGGTCGACGTCAACGTCGTCGGGTCCGGCGACAGCAATTATGGAAGCGCTGGCGGTCTCGCCGGAGACAGCAGCGGCACGATTACGGCCAGCTACGTCAATGGCTCCGTCACAGGGGTAGATATCGTCGGAGGCTTGGTCGGATCAAACGGCGGTCCAATCACAGCTAGCTATTTCAATGGATCAGTTCAAGGACACAACATCTTCGTCGGCGGTCTCGCTGGATATAGCGCTGGAACACTGACGGCCAACTACGCCGCTGGGTCGGTCTCGGGCAACGCATATGTGGGCGGTTTGGTTGGCGTCCACGCCGGGGGCGACGTTGCCAACAGCTACGCCACTGGTTCGGTCTCTGGCAACGACGTTGTCGGCGGTTTGATTGGACAATTCGGCGAGGGAAGCGTTACCGACAGTTATTCCACCGGCTCGGTCACGGGAAAGCGCTATGTTGGTGGAATGATTGGCGGACTTTCCCAATCGGTTGGCCCAATTACCCGAGATTTCACTGCCAGCTACTGGGACACCCAGACTAGCGGCCGGGGCGGCAGTTCAGCCGGCATTGGCAAGACCACCGCCGAGTTGCAGTCTCCCACCAGCAGCGCCGGCATCTTCGCGGATTGGAATTCCGAAACGTGGGACTTCGGCGCGGGCACGCAGTACCCAGCGCTGAAAGCCGATCTCAACGGCGACGGTGTCGCCACCTGGCAGGAGTTCGGCGTGCAACGCACGGACTACGACGCTGACGACGACGGTCTCATCGAGGTGGGTAACCTAGCCCAGTTCAACGCCATTCGCTGGGACCTGGACGGCGACGGAACCGCCGGCTCTGACGACAGCGTCAGCTACCAGGCTGCCTTCAACAACCAGGCACATGACATGGGCTGCCCCGCCAGTGGGTGCCTGGGCTACGAACTCACCGCCGACCTGGACTTCGACACCGACGGCGACAGCCGCACCGACATCGCCGGCGACGATTACTGGAACAACGGCCATGGCTGGGAACCGATTGGCACAACCCAATCTTATGCTGATTCCGAGTTCGACGCGGTCTTCGAAGGCAATAACCACACCATCAGCAACCTGTTCATCAAGCGACCCGCCGGACCCATTGGATTGTTCGGACATGTCAAGAGCGGCAGCGATATCAGGCGCATAGGTTTGCTGAACGCGCAGGTTGACGGAACCGGCGGCTACGGCGGAGCCTTCCACGTAGCAGGGGCTTTGGTGGGTCGCAACTACCACGGCGCCATTAGCGACAGTTACGCCGCCGGATCGGTCGAGAACGGTAATTTCGCGGGCGGACTGGTTGGCATCAGCGAACATGGCGCCATTAGCTCCAGCCACGCCGCGGTGACCGTCAAGGGACGCAATTACGTAGGCGGCCTGGTGGGTCGTACCTACCACGGCTCCATCAGCCACAGCTCCGCCACCGGGTCGGTTGAAGGCGTCTATGACGTTGGCGGGCTGCTGGGCTTCGGCGATTCCACATCCATTGACGCCAGCTACGCCACCGGACCCGTCAAGAGCGAAGATGACAACAACGTTGGCGGCCTGTTGGGGCGTGCCAACAACGGCGCCATAACCGACAGCTACGCCACCGGGTCGGTCGATGGCCAGGATAATGTCGGTGGACTGGTGGGATTCAACGACAACGGCGCCATAGCCGCCAGTTATGCCACCGGGTCGGTCGATGGTTTCGCCAACGCCGGCGGCCTGACTGGGCTGAATGACGCTGGTACGATTGACGCCAGCTATGCCACCGGATCGGTCGCAGCCGAAATCCACGCCGGCGGCCTGGTGGGCCGCGACGATTCTGGAACCGTGACTGCCAGCTACTGGAATACCGACACCAGCGGACAGCCATCCAGCGCCGTCGGCGCCGGCAAAACCACCGCTGAATTGCAGACGCCCACCAGCAACTCCGGCTTATACGCCACGTGGGACGCCAGCCGCTGGGACTTCGGGGCCGCGGCGCAATATCCCGCGCTTAAGATGGACTTCAACGGCGACGGCGCCGCCACTTGGCAGGAATTCGGTCAGCAGCGAGCCGACTTCGACTCCGACGACGACGGCCTCATCGAGGTCGCCAACCTGGCCCAGCTCAACGCGATTCGCTACGACCTGGACGGCGACGGCGCAGTGGCCGATGACGACGCCGGAACATACTTCGCCGCGTTCAACAACCCCAGCGACGCCATGGGCTGCCCCAGCGACGGATGCTCCGGTTACGAACTAGTGGCGAATCTGAATTTCGACACCAACGGCGACGGCCGAACCGACATCGCCGGCGACGACTATTGGAACGCGGGCAAGGGCTGGAATCCCATCGGAACGTTCCAAGAGTATCAGGAAACCGAGTTCAACGCCGTCTTTGAGGGCAACCAACACATTATCAGCAACCTGTACATCAGCAGGTCTGATTTGGAATCTCTCGGTCTATTCGGAGACACCGAGAGCGCCAGTGAGATCAGAAATCTGGGCCTCGTCGACGCCCGTGTCGACGACTCAGGACACGGTAGCGGCGATAACGTGGCAACTGGTAGCCTGGTGGGAGACAACAGGGGGGCAATTGACGCCACACACTCCACCGGGTTGATCACCGCTGATTTTACAGCTGGCGGTTTGGTGGGCCGCAACCAAGGCCACATAACCCACAGCTATTCGACTGCAACGATACGCGGCTTTGAATGGATAGGAGGACTGGTGGGCTCCAACCGCCACGGTTCGATAAATTCGAGCTACGCCACCGGGCCGGCGTCAGGTACCTACAGTGTCGGCGGGCTGTCCGGCGACAACAGTTACGGCACAATAAGCAACAGCTACGCCACCGGGGCCGCCGCGGGCGACCGGTCTGTCGGAGGGTTGACGGGCTCCAACTTCTACGCCACGATAGACTCCAGCTACTCCACTGGGCCGGCCACCGGCAACAGTAAAGTCGGCGGACTGGCGGGTGGCCAAGATAATGGCGTTGCCACCCACAGCTACTGGGATACCGACACCAGCGGGCGGTCCTCCAGCGCCGGCGGAACCGGCAAGACCACTGCCGAGTTGCAGGCTCCATCTAACAACTCTGGCATCTACTCGGATTGGGATGCGGACAGCTGGGACTTTGGCGGCTCAACGCAGTATCCCGCGCTGAAGGCCGACATCGACGGCGACGGTTTCGCCACCTGGCAGGAATTTGGCCAGCAACGGACGGATTACGACTCCGACGACGACGGCCTCATTGAAGTTGCCAACCTGGCTCAACTCAACGCCATCCGTTACGACCAGAACGGCGACGGCGCAACCGATGATCCCGCCAACCTGTCCGTTTATTCGGCGGTGTACCCCAACCCCTACGGAAACATGGGTTGCCCCGCCAGCGGCTGCGTGGGCTACGAACTCACCGTTGACCTGGACTTCGACACCAACGGCAACGGCCAGGCCGATTCCGGCGATGTCCAATGGAACGGCGGCGCTGGCTGGGCGCCATTCGGTTCCTACTCCGGCGTCCTGGAGGGCAACGGCCACGCCATCGACAACCTGTACATCAACCGCTCCGACCGCGGACGCTCCGGCCTGTTCAGCCGGCTAAACAACGGGGCCCAGGTGCGCAACCTGGCATTGACCAACGTGGACATCACGTCCAACGGCGACGCCGGAGCCTTCGCTGGGTTGACCACCCGGGCCGCCATCAGCAACAGCTACGCCACCGGTTCGGTCACCGTCTACAGCGGCAACGACTCCGTGGGCGGCCTGGTGGGCGAGGCCAGCGGACACCCCAGCGACCAGGAAACCATCCGGGACAGCTACTCCCTGGTGAACGTCAGGGCAACCGCTCCTGACACCAGGGCAGGCGGATTGGTCGGTTCCATGCACGTCAGCCAGTCCAGCTACACTAGAATCGTCAACAGCTTTGCTGCCGGATTGGTCCTCTCATATGAGGCGGGTCGCGCCGGCGGCCTGGTCGGCCAGACGGGAATTGCCCAGTCCCGTATCTCCGACAGCTACTGGGACACCCAAACCACCGGCTGGCGCACCAGCGCCGACGATGGCGATAATCTCGCCGACGACGGTCGCGGTAGGACTCAAGCCCAACTGCAGGCCCCCACGTCAGGCAGCGGGATCTATGCCGCCTGGAACTCGGCTGCTTGGGATTTCGGCAACGGCAGCCAGTATCCGGCCCTGAAATACGACACCGACGGCGACGGAACCGCCACGGTTGCCGAATTCGGCGCCCAGCCGCGCGCGGCAGTGATGCTGCCGGTTGATCTGGACACCGACGACGACGGACTGATCGAGGTGTCCAACCCGACGCAGTTGAGCGCCATGCGGTGGGACCTGGACGGCGACGGACTGCCGGCGTCCAACGGCGGCGACTATCGCTCCGCCTTCACTGGCAGCTCCGCAGCCTGGCCCGTTCCCTGTGTGGCGGTGATGTGCCGCGGCTACGAGCTGACCCGCGACATCGACTTGGACACCCAGCCCTGGACTCCGGTAGGCGACGCCGCGAATCACTTCAACGCTACCTTCCGAGGCAACGGGCACACCATCATCGACCTCCTGGTGGAGAGTGATTCCACGTCCGACAACTACGGCTTGTTCGGCGAGACCGGCTCTGACTCCCTGATCGAGGGTGTCTATCTCTACAGTCCCCGCGTCGTCTCCTACGGCGGCGACCCCAATAACAACGAGGAGAACAACGCCGGCGCGTTGGTCGGCATGAATCGTGGCATCGTGCGGGAGGCGGGCATGTCCTATGTCTGGGGCGATGATTGCGTCATCACCGCGCACAACGCCGCCGGCGGCTTGGTCGGCGGCAACAAGGGAATCATCGAACGGTCTTGGGCCCGCTGCGGTTGGGTGAAGAGTAGCCGGGCCGGCGGTGGTCTGGTCGGCATCAACCACGATGGGGCCATGGTCAAGAATAGCTGGGCCGATGGCTTGGTCGTGGTGAATCCCACCGGCTGGAAGAAGGGCGCCCTGGCGGGGTGGAATTACGGAACCATCGAAAATAGCTTCTCGCTGGGCGAGACCCGGCGGGGCGGCCAGACGCGACACGGCCCGTTCACCGGCCAGCAGGACGGGACGGTCATCCGGGGCTTCTACGTTGGCCACTACGATGACCGACACTTCGGCGGGATCAATCGCACCGACCAGCAGATGCGCGCGCCGGATGCCAACGATCTCAGCTTCTTCTCCGTTTGGGACCTTGACCTCTGGGACTTGGGCGACTCGACCGAGTACTCAGCGCTGCGCCTGGATACCAACGGCGACGGTCTCGCCGCGGTATGGGAGCTCGGCGCCCAGCGGCCGTCTGCCGCAATCTCCAGCAAACCGGTCAAAGCCGGCGATGGCAACGCCGCCACCTCCCGCGAGTCCTTCAGCGTGTCCTTCACCGTCGCCGATGGCGAGGGCGTCAAGGTGGACGGAGTCGGCTACCGCATCGCGGCCAAAGGCGAAGCCTGCCACGAATGGTTCGGCGGCTCTCGGGTTCCGCTGGGGGCTTCCGATGGACGCGCCACACTCACCGAGGAGAACGGCGTGTACACGCTCAGCATCGACCGGGCCACCAGCTGGGCCTTCCGACACGGCAACCGCGTCTGCCTCGACGTGAGCTTCCTCAACTCCGAAGGCAAGGGCGGCCCGGGCCGCCGCTGGCACGCCATCCAAATGCCGTCGCAGCCGCCGAGCGTCAAGCCCATAATGGCCGGCGACGCGGCGGTCTTCGACGGCAGCGTGACCCTGGCGTTCCTAACCGACCCATACGACTGGGCCCGCGGCGCTGGCTATCGCATCGCGCGGGAGGGCAGCGCCTGCCACAACTGGACCGGTGGCCAGGGACCCTTCCGGCCTGGCGACACCATCGACGGAGCGACACTGGACAAATCCGGAGAACTCTGGCGGCTGACGCTCCCAGTCGGCGAGGATGAGACGATGCGCCCCAACCGCAAGTACTGCGTGGACGTGACGCTCTTCAACGACGACGATTGGGCGCCAAACGGCCGACGCTGGCGGTTCACCACCGCCAACTAACAATGGCCGAACCTTGCCCTACCTAGGCTCAGGCGGCCGATGGGCTGCCTGAGCCTTGATGTGCCCGGCCGCCCCCGGCGCGGGGGCACCGCCTGGCATGGCACGTCTGGTTCCCCCTCCCGGGTGAACCGGCTGAATGTTCAAGTTGGGGTTTCCAGGAAGGGTTCGTTAACCCCTTTGCCACTCTCGGTCGTCTGCCAAAGCCGGGCACGCCCGACACACCGGTGGAACCCGAGAGGGCTAACCGTCTCCTGAACCGCTGCGTCAACGCCAGCCAGCGGGTCGTCAACCAGGGTTCCATCCGCCGCGGTAGTCCACCGCTGTATCGGAGGAACAATCGGGTGTTATGTGTCATGGCCATTCCATTCCTCAGTAAGCAAACGATAGGGCCGGAATGCCCTCCTTCTTTCCCGAATGAAACTCTTGACCAGCGCTGGACAGACCATATAGCCTAATTCAGACGTCGTTCATGGACGCATGAGACCTGCCCGCCAATCCGATGCGTGAATTCTGATATGTCTATGTCAAGGATCAAAAATCAGCGGAACGCCGCCATTGGCCCGCTTGGTCTTTTGGCAATCCTGTTGCTGGTTGCGGTTATCCCCGCTCTGGCCTGCGGTACAGATTCCCGTGCTGACTCCCCTGTCAACGATGCGACTTCGGCGCCGGCAACGAGCTCCAGCGAGGCGTCCGCCCACGACTTGTCGACTCCCCGTGCGGTCGAGCGGCCTGCCGCGACGCCGATGCCGCTCCTTATTCCAACCCCAACCCCACGGGTTTTGGCGCACCGGGGCGGCCCCTTCTCTTACGTCGCGTCTACCGTTGAACAGCGCATCTATCGAGCGGACGTCATCGTCCGGGCGTCCTTTGGTACGCCTGCTCATGGAACTCAACGGATTGACCACGGGGAAGGCATCGCGCCGACGTACCAAGCAGCGCATACGCTGCCTTTCACCGCCCACGAGTACCTGAAAGGAACCGGGCCGACAGAAATTACGGTAACCGTGCCCTTGGGGCCGGAGCACATCTACCTGAGCCAAGACGAGGCGGAAGACGCCGCTTCGGACTTGCTATCCAAACGCTCGACGGAGTGGGATGACCGGGAAGCGGTGCTGTTCCTGACCGTCCCCGCAGCAGACAGCGCCAGCGCGACGTTCGGAGCCGCCGCGGCCGCTTCGGAAGGGGCCAGTTCCACTGCTTCCACCTTTGAGTTTCCTTATACCGGAGGGGAGCTGTACGGTGAATACACCATTGACACGTTGAACCGAGTGTGGCTACCTGCAACTGGGCCGGATGACGGCATTGCCACGGCGGATGGAGTGGGCGGCGGCGCGGCGCAGTACAGCCCGCCAGGAACCTTCATCACCGATCTTGGAGAAGGAGAAGGCCGCAACGACTCGACCATCACGCTCACGGCATTGCAACAACAGATCGCGGACCAGGAAGCAGAGTTCGAGAGAGGCGAAGGTATTGAAGGATACGAACTGTGCGTAGTGAGTTCCATCTTTTACGGGCAGGAACAAAGGGCAGAAGAAGCGCGTACTGGGGCTCCCTGGAGGCCATGGCTATTTGAGGAGACGGTTCTGTCAGGGGCTGTTGCGGGTCAGGTAGTTACAGAGTCAAAATTCTCGTCGGCTACGCAATACCACGAGTTTTGGCTGAGCGGTGTAGACGCGGGTCTCTTCAATTCGAGGATTATTGATGGCGATAGCGATCCAGGCAACGGCTTCCGGTACGTAGCCAGTCCGGCCCGTCCCCTACCGGCTGGGCAATACCGATTTTACGATCATTTGCGTTTGGATAGTGATTTCCCCTGCGACTTTTACCCCGACAAGAACTACATAGAGTTCGCCGTAACCGCCGAGCCTCCGGCAGGCTCGGTGCACGAGGCGTTCTTCGATCCGGTAGCCATGGGCGCCGCCGTGGGCGCGGATAACGCGAATGGGGTTATGAAGCCAACATCCTTCACGGTGAATGGCGCCGCCGCTGGTTTGGACAGCCTCAAGTGGGAAGCCGGTAGCGTCGCGCTGACGCTCTCGCCCCACGTCTCGCTGGCGGGCCACGCCCTGGACATCATCGAGCTGGACGGGTCGGTATCGCTGTCTTTAGAGGTGGAAGACGCAAGCTTGAGCGGCGGCGTTTTGACCTGGGGGGTCGAAACCCAGCCATGGCAGGCGGGCGACCTGCTGATGCTGCGCATCCGCCAGGGGAAACACGACGCCGACAGCGACGGACTTATTGAGGTGGAGAACCTGGCCCAACTGAACGCCATCCGCTGGGACCTAGACGGCGACGGGGCGGCGGACAGCGCCGACAACGGCGCCGTTTACGCCCGATGCGACGGCTGGTGATTAGCGGAGGCGCGGAGTTACACCAGCGCCGCTACACCCTGCCAAACCAGCAACGCCCCCACCACCAGCAAGGTCAATCCCATGGCGAGGATGAGCAAGTTCAAGTTGACCCGGCCGGTCAGGTTGGCCCCGAGGTAGCTGCCCAACATCGCGGCCGGCCCCATCAACGCCAGAACAACCCAGTCCACCTGGCCATGGATGACGTGGCCAACCCAGCCCGCCGCGCCCATCACGAACCCGATGAACAGGTTGGTTCCTGCGGCAATCCTGGGATCAACGCGGAGGATTCGCACCAGCGCCGGCAGTCGGATGCTGCCCAAGATGAGGCCTACGGCGCCGCCGAGCAATCCCACCCCGAAGCCAATGCCGCCCTCGGCCAACATGCGAGGAGGCGTGAACAGGCCTGGGGAACCTTCCAGTCCTTGCCCGAACAACGCCCCGCTGGACTGCCCAGACCGCAATCGGTCGCGAGCGATGATGAGAAACTCGACACCCTGCCAGAATACCAGGGCGCCGGCCAACGCAATCAGGATATGCTCAGGGGTAACATCGCTGAACCAACCGCCGATGAACGCGCCAATAAACGCCGGGACGCCCATGGTGAGTACGATCCGCAGGTTGACCCGGCCGGCTTTGAGGTGGCGTATCGTGCCCGCTAGGGAAGCCAGGCTGCTGACCAGGATATTGGTTCCTCCGGCCACCGACGCCGGCATCCCCAGGAGCAGCATCGCCGGCAAACGCATGGTGCCCAACGCCAGCCCCACGAATCCTCCGAGAATTCCCACCAGGAAGGAAATGATGGTGAGCAGGGCAGCGCTCCACACCGCCGCGTCGGAGGGGAGGCCCAGGTCGGAAAGGAGCATAGGTTGCAGGTTGCTGACGCGCTGAAGTTATTGGGCAAGCGGCTGGAAGACAATCGTCTCAAGCCCTCGCCACAATAGCATAATTCCGGCAACAATCAAGACCACGCCCATCAACAGTACCAGCATTTTCGGATCGACCCGACCAGAAACGCGGGCCCCCAGGTAACTGCCGACTATGGCGGACGGCCCCAACAGCGCCACCAGCGTCCAATCGAGTTGGCCTTGCAGCAAGTGGCCGACCCAGCCAACCGCTCCCATCAGCATACCTACGAACAGGTTGACGCCCGCGGCGATGCGTGGCTCAACTCGCAGGACCCGGATCAATAGCGGCAGCCGCACGGTTCCCAGCGCCAAACCGATGGCGCCGCCCAGGACGCCGACGACTGCGCCGATGCCGGCCACCGCGCCAACCCGGTTGAGGGTGAATTTCCCCGCCGACGCAGCCGGGCCACCGCCAAACAGGTTCGGCCCGTCGTTGCACGCCTGGAATCGCCGTATCGCCATCAGAGCGAACTCGATGCCTTGCCACAAAACGACGCCGCCGGCCAACCCAATCAGCGCCCGTTCGTGAACCTGTCCACTGACCAAACCACCGATGAAGGCCCCCAAGATTGGCGGAGTCCCCACCACGAGCGCCATGCGCGGCTTGACCCGTCCTTGCCGCAGGTGAGCGTAGCTACCCGCGACTGCCGTGACGCAACTGAGCAGGATGCTGGTGGAAGCCGCCGTTGACGCCGGTACGCCCAACAGCAGCATCAGCGGCAGCCGGATGGTTCCCAGGGCGAGGCCTACCATCCCGCCGAGGACGCCGATGATGAAGGACAGCGCGAAAAGCAGGCCGGCCGCCCACACCGGGAGGGAGGACGACAGACCAAAGTCGGAGAGGAGCATACCGCGCCTCCTCTCGCGCTGGTCCGGCCGGCGCTGGCGTCATCTGACCCTTAGGGTTCGCCCACAGCCTCGGCGACGCCGACCTCCCGCATCAGATCAGAGATCTGGCGCCAGGTCTCGTCCTCAATGAATATGCCGTTTTCGCGCCTCTGCAACTCGGTGCGGTACTCGATTTCGCCCGGGTAGTAAACCTCGCTGAATCCCGCGGCCGGTGGCGACGTCTTGACGAATTCGGCGAACTCGGTCATCTCCTGTTTGAAGTCCGCCAAGGGTCGGAACTTGGACACGTCGAAAACCGCCAGGAAGCATCCGTCGTTGTGGCGGGCCTGCGGGTCGATTCCGAAGCCGAGGCCGGTGAGCAGTCCGGAGAACATCTCCACCATGAACGACAGGCCGAATCCCTTGTGGCCCTGGTCGGCGCCCACGGGCAGGATGGCTCCGCCGGCGGCATAGTCGTTGGGGTCGTTGGTCGGGTTGCCATCCTTATCGACGATCCATCCGGTGGGCACCTGCTCGCCCCGATTGCGGGCCAAACCGATCTTGCCGGCGGCCACCGCCGAGGTCGCCATGTCCAACAGCACTTGTCCGGGCAGGTTGCTGGGGACGCCAATGCAGATGGGGTTGGTTCCCAAGCGCCGAGCGCGTCCACCGAACGGCGCCACCGCCTTGGGACCGGCGCCGGAGTCGGCGGTGAGTAGGGCGATCATGCCTTCCTGGGCGCAGATGGTGGGGTAGTCGCCCAGGCGTCCGATGTGGCTCTGGCGGCGGATGGTGAAGGCGGCGACGCCATTCTCCTTGGCTTTGGCGATGGCCATGCGGGTCGCCTTTTCGGTAACCACGAAGCCGAACCCCCAGTGACCGTCAACCACCGCCGTGGTGGGGGTCTCGCTCAGGACCTCGAAAGGCGCGCCCGGCACGATGTGTCCCCGGTCGATGCGTTCGCAGTACTCGGGAATGTGGATCACGCCATGAGAGTCGTGGCCAACCAGGTTGGCTTTGACCTGATGCGCGGCGACGATGGCCGCTTCTTCAGGCGGCGTCCCCTTGGCCTGATAGATGTGACTGGCGGCCTTTTCCAGATATTCGGGGGTGAAGACGGGCATGGGAAACCTCCGTAGGGCTACTGCGACTGGTCAACGCGAATATGATGCTGAGGATTGTATCAGGAAAAGCCGCGAGGGTTGCGGTGGCTACAACTCTTTCTCAAAATGATGCCGATTTGCGAGTCTCAAATGACCGTCAGAGACGCCCAATGGCCGGAACCCGGCCGCGCATGGGAAGCCAGCGTCCGAATGGACATGGCGTCGACCTTCGCCGACGAGTAGTCGAATTGATGGCGCTTCGCTTAATCCCGGTCCGTACGACAGCCGCCCATACCCGCGGATCAATGATCACAATGAACCAACGGCTACCGAACCTGCCCAGCCAACCAACCGAAGAAAAAAGAGCCAAGCACCACGGCCCCGTTGTGGGTCATGAATTCCGCTGTGGTCAGGAGCCGCAATTGGAATTCGGTGGGAGTTTCCCCTCCTGAATGGGCCAAGCATAGCATGGTCGCTCAGCTGGTGACGGCGAGGCCTCCGGTAACGAAGATCCCCGAAAATAGTACAAACCACTTCACGACGCCGAACGACCGTCCACGGTTTCAGGATCAGAGCCGGAACTTTGATGGAACCGACGGACTTGCAACGCCACGGCGTAGCCGGCCAGCGCAATTCCGGCAGTCAAGAGGATGCCCGCAACAACGGTGAGGATGATGGCAAGAGATAACATGAGAGGTCCCTGATTGAAGCAGTCGCCTTGCGAAGGTCAAATCGTTTAGGCATGGAAACATTGTACACGAAAGGACCATCATTCGCGGGGCCGCGGTCAGGTCCGCAGGTCCCTCATTTTGTCATCGTGACAATCGCGTCGACGCGGCAGTCTCTTTTCCCCTCGCCAGCGCCGCCGGCGGGGACTTCGCCCAGCGGCGGGCGTATGCTTGCCCGAATACCTAACCTCCCATATAATCCCGCCCGACCCAGGCGCGACCGCAAGTATCTATATCGAATATCGGAGCCAACCGCATGATTATTGCCCGCCGCCTTTCCATTTGGTTCGCCATTTTAGCTCTGATCATCATCGCCGCTGGGGTGGCGCTCGTCGGCAACGCGACCGCGCAGAACAACGTAGACTACGACATCGACAATGATGGGCTGATCGACGTGGGAAGTCTGGCGCAACTCAACGCTCTCCGCTGGGACTCGGACGGCGACGGGGCGGCGGACAATGCAGACGACAGCAACAACTACTCTGCCGCCTTCCCCAACGCCGCAACCGGCATGGGCTGCCCCAGCCAGGGCTGCGAAGGCTACGAGCTGACCGACGACCTGGACTTCGACACCGACGGCGATGGCGTCATCGATAGCGACGACGCCTATTGGAACGGCGGCAAGGGTTGGGAACCCATCAGCGATTTCAACGCCATTTTCGACGGCAACCGGCACGTCATCTCCAACCTGTACATCAATGTCGCCCCCGCCGCTGAGATAGCCTATTTCGGCCTGTTCAGTGAAACTGGAACCGACAGCGAGCTTCGCTCCATCGGCCTAGAAGGAGCGGACATCACCATCCAGGGCCGCAGAAATGCCTACACCGGAGCCTTGGTGGGAAAGTCCTATGGGACGGTGAAATTCTGTTACTCCACCGGAAGAGTTGCCTCCAACACGGTGTCCACCCAACGCTATACCGGCGGTCTAATTGGCTGGCAGTACGACAAGAGCATTGAGGGCAGCTATTCCACCGCCGACGTGTCCGGCGGAACCGGCGTCGGGGGCTTGGCGGGACTTGCCACCGCCGGCGCCCGGGTGTCGCAGAGTTACGCGACCGGTACGGTCACTCAAAGCGGCCCGACTTATGCGACCTTCGCCGGCGGTCTGTTGGGATCGGCATTGAGCACAACCGTGGAGTTCGCCTACGCGACCGGTTCGGTGCAGGGTCCCGACTCCATGACTCAGGACACCAATCAGATTGGAATCAGCGCGCTGGTCGGCGCGGGGGCCCGGGCCTCGCTGCGGGAAGGGTATGCCACCGGGATGCCCACGGGCAATGCCCCCAGAACGACCACGGCCGGGCTCATGGCCTACGATTACAACTACTCGTCGGTGGATTCGGACGCCTATTGGGATACGGACACGACGGGGCAAACCACCAGCCTAAAGGGCGGAACCGGCAAGACCACCGCGCAGTTGCAGGCGGACACCAACGCCATCGTCGGCGCCGAGGACTACGCTGGCATCTATAAGGATTGGGACAAGTCGAAGTGGGATTTCGGTAGCTCCTCCCATTATCCGGTTCTGAAGGTTGACTTCAACGGCGACGGCGTTGCCACCGAGCAGGAGTTCGGAATCCAGGGCCGGGTGATTTATGACACCGACGCCGACGGCTTGATCGACGTTGCCAACTTGGCGCAGCTCAACGCCATGCGCTGGGACGCGGACGGCGACGGGGCGGCGGACAATGCGGACGACAACAACAGCTACTTCGCCGCCTTTCCCAACGCTGTCAGCGGCATGGGCTGCCCCAGCCAAGGCTGCGACGGCTACGAGCTGACCGGCGACCTGGACTTCGACACCGACGGCGATGGGGTCATCGATAGCGACGACGCCTACTGGAACGGCGGCAAGGGCTGGGAGCCCATCAGCGACTACAACGCAACTTTCGACGGCAACCGGTACGTCATCACCAACCTGTACATCGACGTCGCCAGCACGGCCACCACGGGATATTACGGCTTGTTCGCTCAAATTGGGACTGCCAGCGAGCTCCGCTCCGTCGGCCTCAAGGGCGTAGACGTCACGATAAAGGGCGTCAGGTCAACCTACACCGGCGCCCTGGTGGGCAAGTCCTACGGGACGGTGAAATTCTGCTACTCCACGGGCAAGGTCGCCTCCAGCACGGCGACGTCTGCCCAACGCTACACTGGCGGCCTTATCGGTTGGCAGTACGACCGGAGCATCGAGGGCAGCTATTCCACCGCCGACGTGTCCGGCGGAACTGGCGTGGGCGGCTTGGCGGGACTTGCCACCGCCGGCGCCCGGGTGTCGCAGAGTTACGCCACCGGAACGGTCACCCAGATTGATCCGACCTATTCGACCTTTGCTGGCGGCCTGCTGGGATCGGCATTGAGCACAACCGTGGAGTTCGCCTACGCGACCGGTTCGGTGCGAGGTCCCGACTCCATGACGCAGGACACCAATCAGATTGGGATCAGCGCCTTGGTGGGAGCTGGGTCCCGGGCGTCGCTGCGGGAAGGGTATGCCACCGGGATGCCCACGGGCAACGCCCCCAGAACGACCACGGCCGGGCTCATGGCCTACGATTATAACTACTCGTCGGTGGATTCGGACGCCTACTGGGATACGGACACTACGGGGCAGGCCACCAGCCTCAAGGGAGGAACCGGCAAGACCACCGCAGAGTTGCAGGCGGACACCAACGCCATCGTCAATGCGGAAGGCTACGACGGCATCTACAAGGATTGGGACAAGTCGAAGTGGGACTTCGGTAGCTCCTCCCAGTATCCCGTTCTGAAGGTTGACTTCAACGGCGACGGCGTGGCCACCGCGCGGGAGTTCGGGGAGCAACTCTACACTGACTACGATACCGACGACGACGGCTTGATTACAGTCTCGTCCTTGGCGCAGTTGAACGCAGTGCGGTGGGATCCCGATGGCGATGGCGCCGCGTCGGATGCAGACGCCGCCAAATACAAGGCTGCGTTCCCCAGATCTGGTCCGGACATGGGCTGCCCCAGCGCTGGATGTTCTGGCTACGAGCTGACCGGTGACTTGGACTTCGACACGGACGGCGATGGGGCCATCGATAGCGACGACGCCTACTGGAACGGCGGCGCGGGTTGGGATCCAATCACCTACCTTGCCGCTGATTTCGATGGCAACGACCACACCATAAGCAACCTTTTCATCAACCGCCCAAGCGACGGCAGCGTGGGACTGGTTTCCTACCTCGGCTACTCCGGCTATGGAGTGCGCGCGGTCATCAGGAACGTCCACCTCGAGGGTGTCGACGTAACGGGCGGCTCCCAAGCGGGATCGCTGGTAGGCTACAACTCCGGGATCATCGAGGGCAGCAGCGTAACCGGCAAGGTCGACGGAGGCTCCATAGCCGGCGGCATGGTGGGCACAAACACGGGCGTCATCACCGGCAGCTCCACCAACGTTGCCCTGACCGCAAATCACAACGCCGCGGGCGGAATCGCTGGCGAGAACCAAGGCAACGGCAAGATCATAGCCAGCTACGCCACGGGTAGCGTCACTTCGGTCCACTCTGCGGGCGGGCTGGTCGGCTACAACTTCGGCGGCAGCGACTCCATCAAAGAAAGCTACGCCCAGAACGACGTGACCGGCGGCTCTTATTCCGGTGGGTTGGTCGGTTTCAACTTCGGTTCAATCGTGAACAGCTACGCGGCAGGAACGGTGACGGTGGACCACCCCAACGACGCGGGTGGTTTGGCGGGCTATAACGGCAGTACTTGTACGGACAGTTACTGGGATACCGCGACCAGCGGCCTGACGGCCAGCGACTGCGGCAACGGCAAAACCACCACCGAGTTGCAGAACCCCACGTCATTAAGCGGCATTTTCGCCAACTGGGACGACGTGTGGGACTTCGGCGGCGCCACGGACTACCCGACATTGCCAACCAACTAGCCAACCAGTTTGATGGAGCGTCAGAGCCTGGGCGCCGATGACGCCTTCCTCAGTGGCCAGCGTCCAGCTTGAAATGCGCGATTAGCCCTGTACACCAAGCGGGAAATTTCGTTGCTTGGCCAATTCAGCAGCGTAGAGCGCCGCCGCTTTGACGGCGCCCTCGGATACCGGTGGATAACGCTTGGTGATTTCCCGTGCGCTCAAGCCTTCCGCCAGCTTGGCCAGTACAACGGTCGCCATAACCCGCGTGCCGGTTGTGCAGGCCTTTCCGTGGCAGACCGCTGGGTCAGAGATGATGTAGTCGCACCAGTGAATTGTCTTCACCCTGGTACGTGGTTGGCATCGCTGGGGATGTACCCAGTATCACGAATTTCCTGGCCCATGCCCGATCAGCGCTCGGATGCGATTCCACAGTCGTTCGCGGAGATCTTCAGGGGTTTTCCAGACTATGTGATTGAAGTGATTGATATCGAAATGCGGTTCATTGGCACCCTCGCGGCAAGTGAAGATGACGGGGATGTCGAGCCCATGGGCGAAACCAGCCTCGTAGTAGACGCTGCCCCGAGCGCCGTCGGCGCCGCATGTGAAATCAGCAACCACAAATCTTGATCGCCTGATCTCTGCGATGATTTCGTCCTCAATCTTGTTGGCGTGTTCTTTTTGGTCTATGCGCACAGGTTCGTACCCGGCTTCCTCCACAGCGGGTTTGATGCCATTCTTAAACGCGTCTGTCATTTGATCGTCAAACCACATGGCAACGAAGCATTGATTGGAGGTCAGGTTTTGCTCTTCACGTTCAATTTCGTCCACCCTTGTGTGGCCCTCGACTGTCACTCTCCGACCTGCTCGTGCGTCCTGTTCGAGCCAGCCCCTTTTTTCCAGGTACTCGACCAGATAATTGACTTCGCTCCGATTCAAGGATTCAGACCATGCCAGCATTTGGTTTCTTGCTCTTCCAAAATCGCGGAATTCTCCGAGATGCCGGTCTTTGGAGGCCAGAGAGAGGGCATACAACAACCTATCACCCCGCACGTGTACCGGAAGGGAGCGCCTTCGGCGCGCACGATCCAATTCGAAATGCGTAATTTCCGGCATATAATTGCCGCGTTTCCACTGATCGATAAGCCAGGTGGTCAATTTGGCCTTTGCGGTATCGGGCAAACCCTTTACGAAAGCATCAAGCAACGCCGCGTCGATGCTGTAGCCCCCGAAAGCACGCTCCGACTCAGTAATCTCATAAAC
Source organism: Dehalococcoidia bacterium (assembly GCA_965221295.1). GTDB lineage: Bacteria > Chloroflexota > Dehalococcoidia > Lucifugimonadales > UBA3495 > Bin87. Next base: position 1,786,762 of record OZ244879.1, read on the forward strand.
CTTGGCCTCCGTATCGTAGGTTCCTTCTGCTTTGAAATTGGCTCCCCAGATTGGGCAAGTCGTGATTGGTTCCAGCATCGTCATTCCTCCAATGTGTTGCGACTATCTCGCCGCTCACCAGTTTGGGTTGCAGCGCGTCCCGCTGGGCAGCCGCCACAAGAGGCGTGTCGAACTCGGCGCCCTTACCGCCCTCGGCCAGGGTGAACGCTCCAAGAAGCGCTCGTACATCTGGCCCACTACGTCGGTGGCCCGGGCCTCCGCGCCACCGACGTTGATGTTGCTGACCAAACCCACCACCTGCCCCAGGCGATTCTGGTCCCCCGCGGGACGGGCGTAGTCCTTGGGCAGCAGATCCTTCAGGGCTGGGTTGTCCCGCTCGATGGCGGACATGGCGGCGTCCATGCTGCCCCGCAGCGCGTCGGCCATCTTCCACAGTTGATCCTTGTAGTCGCCGTTGGCGGCGCTGGCTGCGGAGGCCTCTTTCTGCGTCGTTGCTGAGGCTGCTGTGGCGCTCCGTCTTCGCCGGCGTGTGGTCATGTTGCCGCTTGTTTCGGATCGATTTACGGGGGTGCCGTATCTGGTTTGGTTCAGATACGTTTCCATTGCCGCGATTTGTTCAAGGATATGACGCCTGCCGATATGGGTCAAACGGGATCGGCATACACGGGCATCGATTTCGCCATTGAATTCGAAATGGCAAACCGCGGGAGTCTAGGGGCGGCGGAGGCCGGTCGCGCGCTATCCCGCGTCGGGATGATCCACGCGGATGGAAATGATGTCGGTGTCGTGGTACTGCTGGTGCTTCACCGACGAGGCGTAGCTTCGCAGCAGCCGCAGGGAGATCTCCTTCTCGGACGGACTTTCACCAATGTGCTGCTGGAGTTGCCGCACCTGGTCTTCGATGTTGCCTTCGCCGCCGCCGCCGATGAATTCAAGGTCGGCCGAGTTGCCGTCGCTGGTTGCCAAGACCACCAACTTGCGCGATTCCCCGGATCCTTGAGGTTCTGCTTGCGGTTCCCCTTGCGGCGGCGCTTCCAAATCCAATGGGGCCAGGGTCAGCAGGGTCTCTTCCGCCACCGCGCGCAGCCGCCCCGTCATCGCGTCGTTCCACCCTCGGCTGGAAGCGAACTTGGCCATGAACTCGTTGAGTTCGGGTAGGGCGTCTATGTGCAGACGCGACTGGAAACGCATCCGTTTGGGATTGGTCAACTCGAGATATAGAACGACGCCGATCAACGCCAGACCACCGGTGGTGATGGCGCTTTTGAGGAGCGCCCCCCACACCGGGCCGACGCCGGTGAGGGAGAACAACCCGAACTGGAAGGCAGCGCCGATCCAAAAGCAGATCCCGGCCACCAGCAGTCGCTGGGGGTTCGGCTCGTTCTGGATCACCATCCTGGCGCCGTCAACGAACAAGCTCCCGCTGAGGATGATCAGGTATCCTGCCATTACGGGTCCTGGTATGGCGCCGAGCAGACCGTAAACCTTCGGCAGGAAGGCCACGAGGATGAAGATCGCACCAATCCAGTAACCGACACGCTTGGACGCGACCCCGGTGGCGCGGGCATACGCGACGGCTCCCGGGTTGATGATGTTTGGCACGGCGCCGGCGAGCCCGGCCAGCGCGTTGGTAACGCCAGCCCCAGATACAGCCCCCTGCACTTGGCGGAAATCCACGGCCCGCTCTTCTCGCCAGGCCGCCTGCTGCTGGGTGATGGACTCTCCGTTGGCTTGGATGACGCCGACAATCCCCAGAAACAGAAAGGCGGGCAGCAGCGTCCAGAAAGGAATCCCGAAATCGAATCCGAAGCCCGGATACGTCCCAGGCAGTCCCACCCAGGGAGCGTCTATAACGGCGCTGGGATCGTAGAGTCCGAAACCCGCCGCCGCCAGGCTGCCCACGATCAACCCGACTACTGGCCCCCACAGCCGCAGCGCGGCCGACTGCCGCAGGACAAGCGCGCCGATCACGCCCAGGGTAATCAGCGCAGTCAACGGCCCGCCCAACGGTTCGGGTGGCGATACGTCATTCATCAGGCGGGGCACAACTGACGCGAGGGTGATGGACAGTATGGCCAATATGGTTCCCATCACCGTCGGCGTAACGATCCGCCTCAGAATTGACAGCCTCCGGGAAATGACCAATTGGAGGGCGCCCGATACCAATACCAACGCGGCCAACGTCGCCGGTCCGCCGTCGACTATCGCTGCGATGCAAAAGGGGATGGAGACGGCCGCGGTGAACATGGGTAGCACGGCCCCGGCTCCCACCGGGCCCAGCCGCCTGACCTGTATCAGGGTGGACAGGCCGCAGACCAACAGAGATGCGAATACCATCCAGCCGAGCAGGGAATCATCCGACGCCTTGGCCACCACCACTGGTGTCACCAGCAAGGTGGGGCAGGCGATCAGGCTGAACTGCGCGCCCAAGCCCAAGGAAACGAGCGCCGGGGGATGCTCGTGCGCCTCATATCTTGGTTTTTGGGAAGATGCCGATGCCATTACGATCTCCCGCTCGCAACCTTTCCGACGGGCGAACGCAACGTAACCATATCACAGGCGCCGCTGCGGACCGCCTCGTGGTAGCAAGTGTCCATGCTCCCAGAGCGACGCCAGGCACAAGTCGCGGGCGGCCCTGACGGGGCCGGTGTAGGTGTGGGCGGAGTCTTCCAGCAGGTGAGTCTGGTTTCACTCGACGGCGAGGCTTTTCGGAGCGATGGTCAATTGGCGCCCAGGCGTCAAGGCGACGGCAGGCTGCCCGGCTTCGTCTCCGGCGCAGTGTCCGGCGGCGTCGGCGAGGGTAATTCGGCGAGGGCAATATCGGCCGCGCGGAACGCCTTTTGCATCAGCCGGTCCGTTCCCAACATTCGCTGGACGAATCCGCTGCCGCTAAGTATCTTGCCACCTGGCGCCTCCAATTCGCCGCTAATTCGCAATATGCTACGAAGGAGTACGCCGGATTGCGAAACCCCGCAACCTAAGGTAGTATCCGCAGTGGAGCGCAGCGCCCGCGAGTTTGGGCAACGTATCGGAGCAAACGCCATGATCACCATCCGCCGTCTTGTTTCCATTTGGGTCGCCATGGCCGCATTGCTCGCCATCGCCGTCGGAGCGATATTCGTGAGCGGCGCCGCCGCGCAAAGCAGCGTTGACTATGACACCGACGACGACGGCCTGATAGAGGTCTCCAGCCTGTCCCGGCTCGACGCCATCCGCTACGACCTGGACGCCAACGGAGCGGCGGACAACTCGGCGGATAGCTCGACCTACGCCGCCGCCTTCCCCAACGCCAAGACTGGCATGGGGTGCAACGAAGACGAAACCAACGCCCAAAACCAAGTATGCATCGGCTATGAACTGCACGGGGAACTGGACTTCGACACCAACGGCAACGACACCGCTGATGCTGGCGACACCTACTGGAACAGCGGCCAGGGATGGACGCCCATCGGCCCAACGTACACCGGCGACTTCAACGGCAACGGCAAAACCCTCAGCAACCTGTTCATCAAACGAACCACTTTGGGAAGCGCCGGGCTCTTCGATGGCGTCCACAACGGGGATTTCAGCAACCTGAGTTTCGAAGGAGCGGACGTATCCGCCATCAGTACCGGCGGCCCGGTGCGCGTCGGCGTGGTTGCCGCCATATTCGACAGCGGGACCCTCAGCCACACCCATTCCGAAGACGGGAGCGCGTCTGCCTACCTGGCGGGCGGGCTGATTGGTCAGGCCAATAGATCTACCGTGGAGTTCAGCTCCTCCGCCGGCGACGTGGTGGCCACCGGCATCGCTGGTGGGCTGGTGGGTTACTCACACCAAACCGAACTTAAGGGAAACTACGCAACTGGCGCCGTGCAAGTCTCCGGTACGGGCGGTGAAGCTGGAGGTTTGGTGGGGCTTGCCGATTCCACCACCATCGAGGCCAGCTACGCCACCGCGACGGTGACTGGCGGCGGACAGGATTCGCTGCCCGGGGGACTGGTGGGGTCTCTGAGAGGCGCATCCACCCTCAAGAACAGCTACGCCACCGGCGATGTGCTCGGCAACGGCGCGGGTTCAAGCCCGGCCGGTTTGGTTTCCAAAGTCGGTTTGACTACGGAGAGCAATTCCCAGCTATCGACCATCGCAGACAGCTACGCCACCGGCGCAGTAACCGTGGACACGAACCTGAATTCCAATACCCCCAGTGGGCTGGTGGGTTCCCTTGACAATGGCGCCGTCACCACCAGCTATTGGGATTCAACCACCTCTGGCGTGACCACCGGCCCCTCAGGCTCTGGCGACCCCAAGACGACCACCGAGCTGGAGTCGCCCGTTGGCGCAACGGGCATCTACGCCGGATGGACCGCCTCGGCGTGGGACTTTGGCGGTGCCTGCAACTACCCCAGGCTCAAGGTGGATTTCCACGGCGATGGCGTTGCCACGGTTGCTGAATTCGGCGAACAGGATATGGACAATTGCTCCCCGACGGTGGATAACGGCATTGGCAACCAATTGCTGGTGAACAAAGCGAACCACACTATCTCTGTTCCCCTGGAAGCGCCGGGCAAGGAAGCGTTTTGGGACAGCGATGACGACATGCTGACCTACACCGCCACCTCCTCAGCCACGGGCATAGCCACCGTTTCGGTGACCGGCTCTGACCTGACGCTGACCCCCGTTGCGGTGGGATCCGCCACCGTTACCGTCACGGCGGCCAGCGACCCCGAAACCGGCAACACGCCGGCCAGCGTTACGTTCACGGTGACGGTGGAGGCAAATTCCACTCCCTCGTTCGGTAGCAAGACCATCGACAACCAGTCTTACCACCAACACAGCCAGATTGCCGCGCTGCAATTGCCAACAGCCACCGGCGGCAACGGGACACTGACCTATTCGTTGGAGGGAACCCTGCCCGCGGGGTTGAGTTTCGACTCCGCCGCCAAGACCATAACCGGAACGCCAACCGCCGACCAGAACGCGGTCAGCTACACCTACAAGGTTGCGGACGCAGACGATGAAATGGCGTCGCTGTCCTTTACCATCGTCGTGGCCAGAGACCTTCAACCCTCCTTCGATTCCCAGACGGTGGCCAATCAGAGCTATGACCAAGGCATAGCGATCTCCGCCTTGACGTTGCCGATGGCCACCGGCGGCGACGAGACCCTGACCTACACGCTTCAACCAGACCTGCCGACGGGCCTAACCTTCAATGCCCTCCAGGGATCGACCCCGACCATCTCTGGAACGCCCAGCGTTGCCCAGAGCACGGTTACGTACACCTACAAGGTTACCGACACCGATGGAGACGCGGCGACGCTCACCTTCACCATCACCGTGGCGCCGGACACCGCGCCAACCTTCGGCAGCCAGACGGTTGCCAACCAGATCTATGGTCGCCAATTCCTGATCGAAACGCTGCAACTGCCGGCGGCCACTGGAGGCAACGGCGCGCTGACCTACTCGCTTGACGGCTCGCTGCCCCTTGGGCTGACCTTCGACGGCGCCGCCAGGACGATTGCGGGGACGCCTCAGGCTATTCATTCGGCCGCCACCTACACCTACAAGGCAACGGACGCAGACGACGACGTGGCGTCGCTGACGTTCACCATTGCGGTCGAACTCCGTCAGGACTACGACGTCGACAACAACGGTCTGATCGAGGTGTCGAACCTGGCCCAGCTCAACGCGATACGCTGGGATCTGAATGGCGACGGCGTCGTTAGCGCCGACGATAGCTCCAGCTACGCCGCCGCCTTCCCCAATTCGCTGAGCGGCATGGGTTGTCCCAGCGACGGTTGCGTTGGCTACGAGCAGCACGCCGACTTGGACTTCGACACCAACGCCGACGGCAGAACCGACGTGGCTGGCGACGACTACTGGAACGACGGAAAAGGCTGGGAACCCATCGGCGAACATCTGTCGTACACGACGGCCACGGAGTTCCACGCCACCTTCAACGGCAACGGAAACGTTATCAGCAATCTCTTCATCAATAGCGACGGCCACGATAACGGCCTGTTTGGGTGGACTGACCGCACCAGCGAGATCAAGAACGTCCGCTTGGAAAACGTAAACGTCACCGGTAAGGCCACTACTGGTGGATTGGTCGGCGGCCATGAAGGCAAGGTGTCGGCCAGCTATGTAACTGGAAAAGTGTTCGGCACGAGTCTAGTCGGCGGCCTGTTGGGGGCCGCCTCCTTCGGGGCCACGGTTGAGACCAGCTATTCCACCGCCCGCGTTCATGGAACTCTACAAGTGGGCGGTCTGGTGGGACATCACAACTCATCCATTCCTCTGAAGAACAGCTACGCCACTGGAACGGTGACCGGCACGAACAAGGTGGGAGGCCTGATAGGCGAACGAGTCCATAAGGAGTCCTCGTACAGCTACTCCACCGGGCAGGTTAGCGGCAGCCAGAACACAGGTGGACTGGTGGGATCCAGAGGCACCGACACCCCCTCCGAAAGCTATTGGGACACCACGACCAGCGGCCTCAGCAAAAGCGCGTCTGGGATCGGCAAGACCACGTCCCAACTTCAGGGCCCCACCAGCAACACTGGGATCTATTCGGGTTGGGACGCTGACGTCTGGGACTTCGGCTCCGGAGTCAACTATCCGGCCATCAAGGTCGACATCAACGGAGACGGCAACGTCTCTTGGGAGGAGTTTGGTCCGCAACGCGGGGACTACGACCAGGACGACGACGGCCTGATCGAGGTTGGCGACCTGGGTCAATTGAACGCCATACGCTGGGACCTCGACGGCAATGGCCAAAGCGACTCCAACAGCAACATATCCCGCTACTCCGCTGCCTTCCCCAATCCGCTTGGCAACATGGGTTGCAATGAGGACGAGATGGGCCCCATGCACCGGGTTTGCGTGGGTTACGAGTTGACGGCAGACCTGGACTTCGACACCAACGGCAACGGGCGGGACGACTCCGGCGATGACTACTGGAACGGCGGGGAAGGCTGGGAGCCGATTGGAACCCATCACGAGAATCTTGCCACGGAGTTCAACTCGATCTTCGAGGGCAATGACCATGTGATTCGAAACTTGTTCATCGATTCTCCCGACTCGGATTATCTGGGGCTGTTCGGAGCGACGGGGACCGCCGGCGACATCAAAAACGTGGGAGTGGTCGACGCCAACGTCAACGGAGCGGACGGAGACCATGCCGTCGGGGGACTGGTTGGTTACCACAATGGGAAAGCGGTAGGCGTCCACGTCACTGGAACGATTGCCGGAGGACTGTTCGTAGGTGGCATTGTAGGAAGCAACCAGGGACTGGTCGGCGAGGCCTACGCCAACGTTAAGGCCACGGCCGAATTCCGGGCTGGTGGAGTGGTCGGAGACAACAACGGTGGCTCTATCCGCGGCAGCTACGCTTCCGGAACTGTGCTGGCTACCCATCGCAACGGCGGTGGCATTGCGGGGAAGAACGGCGGATCGATCGAAGGCAGTTATGCTACCGTCAACGTCTCTGGCAAAGAACATATTGGAGGGCTGGCAGGCACCAACGCCAAAGACATCAGCGACAGCTACGCCACTGGGTCAGTCGCCGGAGAGGAACACGTTGGCGGACTGGTTGGATTCAACGACTCTGGCGCCACCTGGGCGGGGACGATAGCTCGAAGTTACGCTACGGGGCCGGTAACTGGTACTGCCAACGTGGGCGGTCTGGTGGGCAGCCGCCGCGAGAATGGCACAGCCACGGACAGCTACTGGAATACCTACACCAGCGGGCAGTCCGCCAGCGCCAACGGCCTGGGCAAGACCACGGCCGAGTTGCAAACCCCCACCAGCAATACCGGAATCTACGCCAGCTGGGGCAACGCGAAATGGGACTTTGGCAGCAACGTGCGTTACCCGGCCCTGAAAGCCGACATAAATGGGGATGGAGTCGCAACGTCCGCTGAATTCGGAACGCAGGTACTGGACTACGACACCGACGGCGACGGCCTGCTGGAGGTGTCCAACTTGGCCCAGCTCAACGCCGTCAGGTGGGACCTTAACGGCGATGGCGTCGTGGCCGACGGGGACGCCGCCAACTATGGTCACGCCTTCGCCAACGCCGCTTCTGGCATGGGTTGCCCATCTGGCGGCTGCGACGGCTACGAGCTGACCGCCGACCTGGACTTCGATACCAACGGCGACGGGAAGACCGACATCTCCGGCGACGAATATTGGAATGCCGGCGCCGGTTGGGAACCCATCGGCAAACACAACGCGCAACAAGATACGGAGTTCAACGCTGTCTTCGAGGGCAATGGCCACACGATAAGCAACCTATTCATCTGGCGCGCCACCGGGAACCATTTCGGGCTGTTCGGCGTTACTGACGAATCCAGTGTCATCAGGAATGTCGAACTGGCGAGCGTCGACGTCAGCAGCTCCATCCAGTACAACTTTGGCGGGGCGCTGGTGGGCATCAACAACGGAACGATAAGTTCCGTCCGAGTCACTGGTTCCATGCACGGCCATGATCATGTCGGTGGACTGGTGGGTTTCAACAGGGGCGCGATCACGGCCAGCCATTCCACCGCATCGGTGCGGGGACATGACAATGTGGGCGGGCTGGCGGGTGTCAGCGACGGCACGATTAAGACCAGCCATGCCACAGGCTCGGTCCTCGGCGACAAAAATGTCGGGGGCCTGGTGGGAATGAGTAGCGGAACGATAAGTTCCAGCCACGCCACCGGATCGGTCCATGGGTATCAAATCGTCGGCGGACTGGCGGGGTTCAGCGAACGCAATACTAATCTCAGCTACGCCACCGGATCTGTCTCGGGCAACTTTGATGTCGGCGGTTTGACCGGGATTAACAACCACACCATCAGCGCCAGCTATGCCTCTGGAACGGTTAATGGCGAAAAAAAGGTTGGCGGGCTGGTTGGAAGCAATTTAAACACGGTCAGCGGCAGTTACGCCACCGGAGCAGTCACTGGAGACTATAGTGTGGGCGGTTTGGCCGGCGTAAACGCAGACACGATAAGAACCAGTTACGCAACCGGCCAGGTTGCTGGCAATAGTGGAGTTGGGGGACTGGTGGGCTGGCGGGACCAGACAGCAACCGTCAGCGACAGTTATTGGGATACTGAGACCACCGGCGTGTCCACCAGCGCTGGCGGAGCCGGCAAGGCGACCAACGAGCTACAGTCGCCTACGTCCACCACAGGCATATATGCGGCGTGGAGCTCCGACGTTTGGGACGTTGGCGCCTCGATCCAATATCCGGCGCTCAAGTCGGACCTCAACGGGGACGGCTACGCTACCCCATGGGAAATGGGTAGCCAACGACCTGCTGACCGCTTTGCGCACAAGCCCGTCCATGTGGACGGAAACGCAGCTCACAATATCTGGAGGGAGGGTTTGTCGTTGCGCTTCCGCAAGGCGGATGGCGACGCCGGACTGTTGGTGGACGGCGTGGGCTACCGCATCGCCCAGAAGGGCGAGGCCTGCCACGAGTGGTTCGGTGGCTCAGTGGTCATGCTGGGGGATACTTACGGTCGCGCCACGCTCACCGAAGACAATGGCGTGTACACGTTGGTACTGGATCGCAGGGACACCTGGGGATTCCGCCCCCACGGTCGCATCTGCGTCGACATCGGCTTCATCAACAGTGATGGGGAGGGTGGCCCCAGTCGTCGGTGGCACGACATTCACATGCCTGCTGGCGAGTCTCCGAAGTCGAAGCCCATCAAGGTAGGTGATGCGATAGTATCCGAGGGTTCCGTCGCGCTGGAGTTCCGTACGAACCCCTACGACTGGGTGAAGAGAGTGGGTTACCGCATCGCGAAGACTGGCGATGTTTGCCAAGGCTGGACCGGCGGTCGTGGGCCGTTGTGGCCTGGAGACGCGGTGGGCGAGGCGTCGCTCGACAAGAGTGGCGACATTTGGACGTTGAACTTGCGAACGGGCGCTGACCAGACGATGCAGCCGAACCGGCAGTACTGTGTGGACGTGTGGACCGTCAACAACGTAGGGGTGGCGCCAACTGGCCGGCGATGGCAGTTCGTAACCGGCAATTAGCGCCCCGCCGGAAGCGGGTTGGCGGCTCCGAAATGCCGGGACTGCCAGCCTGGCCTGTTGTCCCCGGAACGGTCCGAGTGTGGACACGAGCGCCGGGCAAAGCGCGAGGTTGCTGAGGACAGGGCTGCCGCTAACGTTCCAGTTGAGGGGAACTTTGTCAACGGGCGGAAACTCTGCCACCGGATCGCGACGGGAGCCCAACTCCTATCAACCACCGCGAACCCAATCACGAAGGTTCTGGGTTTTGTGCAAAGTGGTGGAGGCCAGCGTGTACCGAACTGCGAACTTTCCGGTGGGAGGTGGAGTTGTAGGGGGAGACGGTCTGGCGCCCAGCGTCGCCACGGTTTCCTTGGCAATGCTCGGGCTGGCAATCGCAGGTAGTGTCGATGCCTGCTGAAGCTGTTCCTCGCTGGAGCCGATCATCTCCCTGAATATGGCGTCACCCATTTCTTGACCGCAACCATTCAGGGGTGTGGCGAAGACGCCTACAGTGGGGGGGACCGCTGGCCCGCCTGGCGCTCTTTGAGCGCGATCACCAAGAAGATCAAGTGCCCCATCGCGAAATCGCTGCACCGGGTCGCGAGCCCATCACATTGGTGGGATTGAAATCTTGCTGCGGGTTTCAATTGGTTCGATTCCAGGTGGCGGATTTTCCAATTGATATTGGAAGCTGGTACGGCGCGCATTTTTTGGAGGAGGGAAGCTCAGCGGTGTTTGCACGGAACAGGCGCGCCAATCCCCGGTCAAGCCGTGCGCGCGAAGGCCGTCCGTGTCAACTCGAATGACCGGTTGGCCTGGTCCTTCGGCGTCAAATCCTGTCGCTTCAATAGTTGAGCGCTTCGCGGAGAATCTCCACCATGCGGCGGTTGGTTGCCGCATCCTTGACCGCAATCCGCAACGTCCGCGACCCCAGGCGAGGAGTAGTCATGGCCGGGTCGCGCAGGAACAAATTCTGTTCTTGACAGCGGCGCAGAACTTCCTGGGTGGGCGGCGCGGCGTCGGCCAGTTGCAGAAACAGAAAGTTGGCGGAACCGGGCAGCGCTTCAACCATCCCCAGCGCCTCCTGGTCGGAGGCCAATCGCTCCCTCAGTTCCCACGTTTCCTGGTATCTTCCAGCGTAATACTCTCCATCCTCCAGAGCGGCGACGGCCGCAATCTGCCCCGGCAGACCAACGGCCCACGGAGGGTTCAGCATCCGCAGTGGAGCTATCATCCTCTCCGGTCCGCACAGATAGCCCACGCGCAGGCCGCTGAGGGCGTAACCTTTGGACATGACTTGCAGACCACCACGTTCTTGCTGGAGCTGGCGTAACCTTCCAGCGACTGGTCGCAACCCACGTAGTCGACGTGGGCTTCATCAATCAGGTAGCAGAAATCATCTCTTCGCCTCCGACGAGTTTGCCGCGCCGTTTGGTCGAACGCGGCCGGGCTCCCACTGGAGTCCATGGGAGCGACCACATTGTCATGGAATGCGGTCTAGGAGAGCGCCCAGGCTCCATTGCCCCCGCTTGTGAATGCCCCAGCAGGCCACCGACTTGTTGGCCCGCAACCCACACGTGTAGTCCCGACCCGCATATATTGAGACCAATTTCAACCCCGGGGGCGGCACTGACTGACCCTTGCCGTACAGACCCCAGCATACTGGAGTTCCATCGGCTCTCAGGCCGCAAGAGTGTTGAGAGCCGGCGCTGATTGTGGTGAACTTTTCTCCAAGGGTCGGCGTTATGATTGTTACGCTGAGGTTAGGGTCCGGCGGCGCCAATTGGTCTCCTTGCAGCGCCGCTTGGCCGTGCTTGTTCCATCCCCAACAGACTGGCGTTCCGTCAGCGCGAAGGGCGCAGGTATAACCAGTGCCGCTATCGATGTCAACGAATCGCTCGCCCTTTGGCGGGTCGGCTTGTCCGAACCTATTGTTTCCCCAACAAATTGCAGCCCCGTCGGAGCGCAACCCACACACGTGACCAGTGCCGCTACTAATCTTGATAAACCTCTCATCTGGAGGAGGCCATTTTTTGACATCATCGCTCCCCTCTATGCCAGTTTCTAATGCTCCCCAACATGCCGTCGTCCCATCAGCCCGCAGACCGCAGGTGTAGTCGTGGCCCGACGTGATCGACGTGAATTTCTCCCCCTCCGGCGGGCTGGCTTGACCCGATTCGTTTCCTCCCCAACACACGGGCGTACCGTCGTTCCTTAGACCACACGAATGGTACGTGCTGCCGGTGACGTCGATGAAACGCCGCCACCGAGGTGGCGACTCTTGGCCGAATTCAGGCTTGCGCAGTTGGTTGGAGACCCCGATGCCCCAGCACGCCGCCAAACCGTTAGGACGCAGACCACAAATGTGGCTTTCTCCTCCATTGATTTCCGTCAACCTGGGGTCAGGCCAATACGCCAGAAGCCAGACGCCCAGCGCTATGCCCAAGACTACCACCCCCAACACTTTTACCCGCTTTCGTGTGATCATGATCGTGCAACCCACTAGCCAACCAAGCCCCAGAACCCAATCAGGGCGCCATTGGCCAGCCAGCCATGGGCCAACGGCGTCGCCAGCAACGCCTTCAGTTCCCTGGTGAATCTCACCGGCGGCTCCTGTTCCTCTGGCTGGACAAGACCGTTCCTCCACCCTCGAAACCTGAGCAGAGAATAGATCAGCAAGCCGGTGGACAGCGCCAGGATCAACGACACGATGGCCAGAGCCGCGTCTATAGGTTCGACCCGAAGACTTAGGAACAACATAAACGCCAACTGGAGAACCCATACCAGGTAGACCACGACGCAGGGCGGCCCAACCAAGTACCGAGGCGGGGTTCTGCCTTTCAGACGCTGCACCAAGTAGACCATGGGAACCAGAAATAGCAGGCTGCTCAGCAACCCCAACCCAGCGTAGGGAAGGAATGACAACCCCCGGCGACGTGCCAACACGCCACAGACCAACGCCCCCATTGGCGCCAGCGTCAATCCGATGAACGTCCAGAATATCGGCCAGCCAACCAGAGCCGCGTATGAAACCGAAATATACGCCCAAAACAATATAAACATGCGAAACCACTACCTATGCTTCGTCTTTGGTTTTTGCCTGCAGATTGCTAATGGCCCGATTCCAAGTCCAGCTCATCGAAGAGATCGACGAAAGATGGTCCGATTTTCACCGCGTCCTTGGCGGTCAGCTTGATGTGTACCCACCTTTGACCACCATTCCAATCAGGCAAGCCTGCCGCGCAGCGGAAAGCGCCCGCCGATTCCTGCTGGCAGTATGTGGCCAAGTCGGTGCGGGTATGTGAATCCGGTATCCCGGATGACCGAAACACATCAATCTCGACTTTCATATGTGCTAGTTTCACGATACACCCTTCCGTTACGGTCCAAACGACATTCAATTCAGTTCCCGACCGGATGGCGGTGGCGTTCGACAACAATGGCAACTGCGGCGAGTCGCAAAACGCGAATTGGGGGTCATTGTCTAGGTCCGCGTCGGCCAAATCCTGTTGGGTAACCGGCCAACCCTTGTGGTTCACTCCACCGAAACCGCACCGGTACATCAAATCGCCCACGGAACCGTCACCGCAGACATCGCCCAGCTTGGCCGCCGCCAAATATGCGGGTATCAGCGCCTGCGAGTGCACGGACACGCATTGCGCGTAATCCCTCAGAATCCAAAGCGCGTAGTCCGTTGAATCCTGACAACCATACTTGTTGATGTCCGCCCGCGCCTTGCGGTCTGCGAGATTTTTGTTCCGTGGATTCCACGCCTCGTCTAACTCCTCCGTAGGGTGATTGTTTTCCCCCGACATCCTCTGCAACGTGCCGTAGGCAACGTCGTGCTTTTTACACGAAGGCACGGGCCCGTCGGCGAATGTGCTGCATGACCAGTCGCCGAAACCTAACCAATTATACTTGTCCGCTGTTCTATTGGCCGACAAAATCGTGGAATCGCCAGAATTCAGCCAGAAGCTATGAGGTGTGTCGAATACCAGGCAATTGAGCGCGTCGATCTTCCCCTGTTCAGTCGCTGGCTCCGCGTCCCCAATGCAATCCAGCCCAGTGCCCGTGACCGGCGGCTCGTCAATCACGTTCTCCGAAATGTGTTTCATCATCGCCTTCACCACGGGCGGCGAACCTAAACCGTTCACGTAGTCTTGCCCTCCGGTGGTCGCCAACCACTTGCTGTGCAGTTCCGACGCAGCCGCCACCTGGATGACCTCAGCTTGCACCACGCTATGCACAGCGCCGAAGTAACCGTGTTGCGCGTCGCAGCTGTCCACGATGGTTTTGGTGGCTCCGGTGTACCCGTTGTAAAGCGAGTCAATATTCCCGAACTGTATCGTAGAGCTGGGAGCCACCGCCGCCCCGACCCCGCCGTCCGAACCGACGCCAGCAACCGCGTCATTGACGCATTGTAACAGCGCGGTTTCCGCCGTCTGGTGGGAGGTCGCTTCGGCCAACCGGTCGCCAAGAGATTCAAGCGTCTCCAAGAATACCATAACCTCATCCCACACCACTTCCGCTTCCGCTGAGGACTCCAGGTCTCCGTAGCGGACCGTGGCACGGAAAAAGCGTACGTCGGATTCAGCGGACCCAACCGAGTGGGTTGAGCCAGTTGAGGCCAGGTTCTCCCAGGTCCCATCAACCTTCTCCTCCCACTTGTAGGTAGCCGCGGCTCCAGCAGGAGCGCTGGTTGCGGTTGCCGTCAGGGTTACGGTATCGCCACTGACTGGAAATTCGATGTCAGGCGATACGGATACCTCTAGCGGAACGTTCTGCAGTGTCAGGGTGTAGGCGCCCAGTTGACCGACTTCGAAGGTCGTGGCCTGGATCGTGTAACTGCCCGCCGGCAAGATCTGCAATATCCTCGAGTCAGTCTGGCCATACTCCAGGTCATCGGACATCGCCAACTCCCGACCTCTTTTGTCCTTGCCTTCCCGCAGGTACAACACGGCGTCAAAGCTGTTCGAGGACAGATCAACCTGCGTCAGGGCTGCCTCAGACAGGGTGAAGGAGTAGTAGTCGTTATACGCGCCGTCGTAGCAGTCTCCCTGGGCCAGTTCCCCACTGACCGTCTGCGTTGCCGACAGCTGCCCCAGGTCTTGGATGTCAGGACACTGTGGCTTCTCCTTTACCGCGATCTTGACAGACGCCGTATCCGCGCCGCCCCGGCCGTCGGAAGCCTGCACAGTGAGGGTGTGCAGCTGAGCCGTGTCGTAATCCAAAACTCCGGCCAAGGTGATTTGGCCGGTGTTTCCGTCGATGGCGAAAACGCCAGTTTCGCTCTCCTCGGTGAAGGCGTAGGTCACCGTGTCTTCCGGATTAGGGTCGGTGGCCGACACCCAACCCACCTGGCTGCCCACGGTCGTTGCTTCCAGCGCCTCGAACTCGTAGGCGGACGCCAGGAAGGCCGGGGGATGATTCCCGATAGCCGGGTCGATGTCGTCATCGTCAATGGTAAACACGGCGGTGGCTTGCTCGCCTGCAATTACCCCAGTAGGCAAAGTCCCGAACCCCAGAGTCACGGTTTCGTCGTCGTACTCGGCGTCATCCTCGTTGGTTTCAACCGTGAAGGACGCGGCGGTGGCGCCGGCGGCGATGACCACGTTCACCGCGCCATCGGCCAGGCCCGTGATGTCATAATCTTCAATCTCCGCCGGGTCCGTCACCCCGGCGCCCACGGTAACGGGGATGGTCAGTTCTTGACCCGCAGCGCTGCTCAGCAGAACGGTTACTGTTTCCGTCTCCCCCTCGTCAACCGAGTAGCTCGCGTCTCCGAAGGACACGCTGCGGTCTTCGGTGGTCGCCCACACTATGGGGCTCCAATCTCCCCATACGGCGCTGTAGAGCTGCCCGTTGCCTCTGGCGCGTACCTGGAATTCATACCACCGACCGGCTAACAGCCCCGTGATCGATTGGCTGTTTTCGGTGGTGTGGACATCCTCCAACCAGTCCATAGTTGCGCCACTCACTCTCCACCGCAACTGATACCTATCCGCATTGGGTACCGCGTCCCATGTCAGAATTATCTCCAAGTCGCTGGCCGCCACCGCCGAGACGTTCGATGGCGCCGGCGCCCTGGGCGGAGGTCTTTGGTCGCCGAATTCCTGCCAGGTGGCCACCCCATCGCCGTTCCAGTCCGCCTTCAACGCCGGGTATTGCCCGGAGGTTCCAAAGTCCCACACTCCTGCATCCCAATCGGCGTAGATGCCCGTGGCGTCAGTGGGCGTCTGCAACTCCGTGGTGGTCTTGCCTTCACCTCCGTCGCTATCGATCAACCCGCTGGTTTCCGTGTCCCAGAAGCTGCTGGTCACCGCGTAGTAACTATCCCCAGACCCAATGAGACCACCGATGTAGGCTTGTTCCGAAAGGTACCATGGCCGGTATGCCCCTCCCGTGGAATAGTTGGCATTCAAAGGGCCGCTATTGGAACCCACCAGACCACCGGCTCGTATGCTTTTCGCCGTTCCAGTAGCATAACTGGAGTTTATGGTTCCTCCGTTGTCGCCCACTAGGCCTGCGCCATCGAAGCCCCCGTCAACCCGCGCAGTGGAGTAACTGACGGAGACCGTGCCCGAGTTCAACCCGAGCAGTCCTCCCGCGCTGGAAAAAGGAGCCTCGGCCCACACGCTTCCAGCGGAGTAGCTTTCCGTCACCGTACGCCAGTTAGACCCCGCCAACAAACCAGCCCCTACGGTTGCGCTACCCGTGGTGGACGAATTTGACGTTCTTTCCGATACGAGGGCGTCCTCCAGCCCCACCCTCTTCACGGTTCCGATCACCACACCGAAGAGGCCCAGATACTCTTGCTTTCGCACTATGAACAGGTTGCTGATGATGTGACCGTTACCGTCGAAGGTCCCGATGTAGGGGCTGCCGAGGTTGCCTATGGAATCCCAACCCTCGCCATCATTCCAGTAGGCATCCCCCGCCGCGTCGGACTGACCCGAGGTCCCTCCTTCGTCGTCCGATGCCGGCGGCATATCCGGCGACCAAGGCGCTGGCGTCGCCCCCGGCGCGCCGGGCGGCAGTGGGGTAGCCGTAACTTTAGGCGGCGCGCGTGTGGGCTCCAGCGTAGGAGGTGGCGGAGGTTCCACATTCCCAGGCTCGACCGTCGGGTCGGCGTGGGAGTGGACGATTGCGCCGGCAACGAGCGCTGCGGCGCCGCTGTTTGGCCGACTAGCGAATCTTGCCAAGTCCAGCGCCAGCAGCGTATCCACACCTTTTTGCTCCAATTGGGGATGGAACTGCCAGCGTTTTCTGAACTCAGCTAGCAGCGCCTCCGGCGTCAGACCGAGGTTGGTAGCGGCGCCGGCGAGCGCGGCCAGTATGGGGCGCTCTAGGGGTGAGTTCCTCTCGACGAGATGCCCTAGGCGAAGCTCCAGATCAGGGGTCTAGGCTATGGCGTTGAACGCTCTCTGTTGACCTGAGTATCTGCGGTCAGAAGCGCCAAATGCGCTGTCGTACCGGTAAACTCGATCAAGATTCCGCTCAGGCCGGCGACTGGAGCCAAAATCGCGGAACCAAGCCACTATGTCCGTGGCTATTGGGCGAAGGTTGCTGCGGTTGTTGCCAACGGCTTTGGCGCCTTCGGCGTGAAGGTAGCCAATATCGACAAATCCGGCGTGAGTTTGGGGCATAGGGAACGATCCATTGCAATAAAGAACGGCCCCGTCTCCGGGGCCGTGGCCTCAACGAGACCGTACGCACAGACCCCTTTTTGACCCGGGTCATAGGCCAAGACCCCAATAGGGCCGTACTTGAGAGTCCTTTCCAGGACATCTACCAATATCATCCCCTATTGCCCCGCGTCAACCGAGGCAATTTCGCTACTCCCCTATGAGCAATCAGGTATGATGTAACCATGGCGAACCGAGCGAAAAATTCGCAGCGGATCAAGACGCTACAGTATCCTGGTCGTATGACCAACGCTGGCTACGACGCGCTGGACGCAACGTTGCCAGCGTCCGGCGCGCTGTACAACGCGCTGTTCTTGCAACGCCGCCACATGGCTGGCGGCCGCAACACCCACGCCCGCGAAAAGCTGCGCTGGCAAAGCTGAAGTAGTGGCGGGTGAGAATATCACCCGCCTGGGCGCGGTCCAGGCTGGCGCAGGGAACTCCTGCCAGGTGAGCCGCCTGACCCACAAGGGCCTAAGCAGATACGGCAAGCAATCGCGCTTGCCGCTGCTGTTCACAAAAATGCGCACTCCTGCCTAGCCGGAGTAGCGTCATTCCCGCGACCCACCCCACAGGTTAGCCACCGCCATTGCAGGTCGCCTGGTTGCCCTCAATCGTCGCCACCTTGCTCGGGCCCACCACCTGCTTGACGCCGTCCACGTCCACGTATCCCGTCGCCGTCAACAGATAACCGTCATCCGACGACAGGCAGATCACGATCCAAACCAGAGTCTGGTCACGGTCATAGGTGGCGGCCTTAACCACTCTGTTGTCGGACTTCGAAATGACCGACAACCCAACGCCGTCCGGATGGCCGAAATACTCCCACTGCGCGCTGAGCACATGACCGTCGTAGCGCCATTGCAGATTCGTCACGCCCGACGGCGACTCCGGCACGATCACCGGCTCGTGACCGATGGCCGCCGCATTGTGCAGACGCACGAACCAGCAGTACTCCTGATCCGACGACGCATCCGGATCAATGCTCATGTCCCGCATCTCGTTGGGATACAACGACACGCTGAGGCGGTAGTTATCGTGACCAAGCCCCTTCGCCTCAAAGGTCCGATGCTTGGAATGACTGGTGTCGCAATTGAACTCGCCCTCATGCTTGGGCGCCAGCCAGATGTCGAACCGTTCGCTATGCTCCGACTTCGCCGCCATCATTGTGATATCAACAATATGTAGATCGGCAGCCAGGACGATCTGGTCGTCATGCCACTTGGCCGATACGTTGGACATGTTGATCAGAATCGGGTCCACCGGAACTTTGAGAACCTCATGAGAACGCGGCCCCATGCCCTTGTTCACCAGATCCACCACCTGATTGGTCCGGTTGCGTGTCAACGTGAATGAGGATGACGACGGACAGCTGGAGCCAGCGTTAGGATTGTTGTAATTCGTCACGCGCAACGAACGCTGCCCATCATCGTCCACCATGCCTAACGTCTGATGATCAAACTCGTCCGACGAACAGCCACCGTGATCCGGCGGCGCAACCGCATTCAGCACGTGATCAAGCTCACCCATCAATAGCGGGTTGCCCGCAGCGTCACGATGATCGCCTGACATGCTCATGTCATTGCCTTCACCGTCGCCAATGATTAGGCGACTTCCCGTCGCCGGTGAACTATCCGAGGCGGCAGACGCGCCAGCAGTGATCAGCTCACGCTTGCCAGTGCGCCAGACATCGATGCCTGGGAACATGGCGCCAGCGGGCGGCAGCCATTCATCTGGCTGATGCGCCGCCCACATGCGCTGCATCCAATCCTGCAGCGCATCCTCGTCCGCCGGCGTGAGACGATAAAATGTTTTGACGCCGCCGTCGTAGTAGTGCGCGGCGTGCGGCGCGCCCCGCATGGTGATCGTCATCATCCGCCAGTCACGCTGGTGGTACTGGGATTGCGTACGCTTGAAGCGACTGCCCAGCAAATAATGCACCAGCTCGCCAGCGTCGGTGCGCGCGCCTGCTTCAGTGTCCCAGTACGACGCGTCAAACTCCACCCAGTGGAAACCTCGTTCCAACCGGAACGTGCCGTGGCCCACGCCATCGATCACCGGACCCTGACGGAAATCCAGGCTATCGACCACGAAAGAACGATCCACCTGGGAGCCGTCGCCGGTGGCAACCATCGGCGCGGCAACGATGGCCACGATGGCCAAAAGAAACGCGGCCCACACGTAGGGCCAGGCGCCCCGACGACCATTCAGCAAATTGGCGAAAGACACGACTTCCATCCTCACAGGGTTGGTTCACAAACGATGCCAGCATCATAGCCAACAGCAGCAACGTTGGCAATGCTGTGAGATAAAGCGGCCCATCCGCTCGATTTCGAAGCTCCACTCTGGCGCATTCAGTGTAGCGAAATTCCCGCGTCAACCACTTTTGACGAATAATCGACAACCGGTTTGGCCGCTCTACTTCCTTGGGGGCAGCCTCGCCGAGTTGCAGTTGCCGCTCCGCCCCAGCCCGGATGCGTGGGATGTCAAACTCCAGGATACCGGAGTGATGCGCAAGCGGCGCTCTTGGCAATTCCGACTTTGATGCGACGTTTCAATGGGGCCACCGCCTCTCGACGGTGGCAATATGTTGCAGAAGGCCGGCGAGATCAGGCAGCAGCCTTGCTTCAATGGGGCCACCGCCTTTCGACGGTGGCAATCGATACCAGCCTACCCCAGCGCCGAGAGCCACGTGGACTGGATGGCAGATGGGCTGTGGGGTAGGCTGGTCGCTTTGGT
This sequence comes from Dehalococcoidia bacterium, assembly GCA_965221295.1. Taxonomy (GTDB): domain Bacteria; phylum Chloroflexota; class Dehalococcoidia; order Lucifugimonadales; family UBA3495; genus Bin87. The sequence continues at coordinate 1,807,179 of OZ244879.1, forward strand.
TAGTGACTGGTGATGACGGTGACGTCCTCGTCCGCATAAGCGGCAAGGACCATCTTCATCAGGGTCCAGGTTTCGTCCATGGACAGCTGCTTCTGCACTTCGTATCCCTGTCCCGCATAGTCGCGGTATGCGAGAAGAGGCTGCTGGCCGGTGTGGCCAACGCTACAGCCCTCTTCGAAGCCGAATTCACCCTGGTCGGTGCGCTCCGCCAGGGCAGGCGCTTGGCCATCTGCCCAGTCGTACAGACCTTGCAACACCGTGCCGTCGCCCAGTGGGCCCGTGATGGAAGTGTAGCGACCGTAGCGGTCGTACACTTCCATCCTCGCATTGGGCTGCACGCCTTGATTGTAGGGGTGGTAGCCCAGGGCGCTGCTAGCCATGTCGGACAGGCCAGGCAGCCGTTAGGGGACAGGCGTGGGGGTGGGGGTGGGTGTCGCGGTCGGCTGCGGGGTGGGCGTCGGTGCGGGTGGCACCACGTTCACACCTAGAGAAGTGAATTGGTAGGCCCCATCGTTCCACTCGATCCACACGTAATCATCTTCGTTATTGCCGGCAGGGCAGTATTCGAAGGTGATGGTGTCTCCGTCGTACATTGTCTGATTGAAGTATGGTCTCTTCGCCGCACAGCCGTTCGGATTAGTACTGTCAGCCAGTCTCGGCGTCCCTTGGTAGTATCCGGCGCCAAAGCGAACCCATCGCGTGGACGGGTAGGCCTCAACACTGAACGTGAGAGGGCCATCGTCCACGTTCCACGTGATCTCTTTTCCGTAGCCAAAGCTGACGTGTTGACCATTCCGCATCACGCGCAGATAGGGATCCGGCGTAGGAGTGGGGGTGGGCTCGGGCGTCGCGGTCGGCGCCGGGGTAGGCGTCGCGGTCGGGATCGGCGTGGGGGTGGCGGTCGGCGGAGGTGGAGGCACCACGTTCACCCGCACGGAGGTGTAGCTGACTGTGATGTAGCCAGGACCTTGTGCCGTCACAAAGCCCAGTGATATGTAGTCGTGGGATGCGACTCCGTTGGGGCAGTACTTGAGAGTCATGGACTCTCCGTTGTACAGCTGTTGGTAATAGTCCACTGCGGGATCCGAGCAGCCGTTAGGATCGGTAGTGTCCGCCATTCTAGGCAGCCCGTTGTAGATGCCTGCACGAAGCTCGGCCCACTTGGTAGACGGATAGGCCTCGACATCCAGGACGAGAGGCCCATCTGCCACGTTCCAGGTTATCGACTCTCCGAGACCAAAGCTGACGTGCTGCCCATTCCGCATCACGCGCAGATAGGGATCTGGCGTCGGCGTCGCGGTCGGCTCCGGGGTGGGGGTAGCAGTTGGGGTAGGCGTTGCGGTCGGCTCAGGGGTAGGCGTTGCAGTCGGCGGGGGCGGAGGCACCACGTTCACCCGCACAGATTTGACCGTGGTGGTGACGTAGCCAGGACCTTGAGCGATTATGTACTCGATCCAGACGTGATCCCTGAGAGTGTCACCCGTGGGGCAGTACTTCAGAGTGACAGAGTCTCCGTCGTACATCCTTTGGGAGTAGAAAGGCTGATTCCACGCCGCACAGCCGTTAGGGTCGGTAACATCTGCCAGTCTTGGAAGATTGCCAGGCTGGTAGGCTCCGATGCCAAGATTCACCCATTTCGTATCGGGATAAGCCTCGACGGTGAAGGTCAAGGGTCCATCCGCTACGTTCCAGGTGATCTCTTTTCCGAAGCCAAAGCTAACGTGCTGACCATCCCGCATGACGCGCAGATAGGGATCCGGCGTCGGCGTGGGGGTCGGCCCCGGGGTGGGGGTGGCGGTCGGCGTCGGCGTCGCGGTCGGCTCCGGGGTGGGCGTTGGGGTGGCGGTCGGCGCCGGCTCCACCACGTTCACCCCGACAGAATTGAACTCCGGGGCGCCGGGGTTCCACTCCACCCACACGTAATCGAACTGATCCGCCCCATTTGCGCAGCGCTGGAAAGTGACGGTGTCACCATCATAGACCGTCTGATAGTAGTCGTAGGCATCTTGCGTTGCCGCACACCCATGTGGGTTGGTGGTGTCCGCAAGGTCAGGTGGGGGAGCGCCGTAGTGGCTGACCCCGAAGGTGACGGGCATAGTCGCGGGGTAGGCCTCTACAGTGAAACTGAGGTTGCCGTCACCTGTGTTCCAAGTGATCTCTTCGTCCAGGCCCAAGGTGACCTGCTGCCCGTCGCGCAGAAGGCGCATGTAGGGAGTCGGGATCGGCGTGGGGCTGGCGGTCGGCGGAGGTGGAGGCACCACGTTCACCCGCACAGATTTGACCGTGGTGGTGACGTAGCCAGGACCTTGAGCGATTATGTACTCGATCCAGACGTGATCCCTGAGAGTGTCGCCAGTGGGGCAGTACTTCAGAGTGACAGAGTCTCCGTCGTACATCCTTTGGGAGTAGAAAGGCTGATTCCACGCCGCACAGCCGTTAGGGTCGGTGACGTCTGCCAGTCTTGGAAGATTGCCAGGCTGGTAGGCTCCGATGCCAAGATTCACCCATTTCGTATCGGGATAAGCCTCGACATCCAGGACGAGAGGCCCATCTGCCACGTTCCAGGTGATCTCTTTACCGAAGCCGAAGCTGACGTGCTGCCCGTCCCGCATGACGCGCAGGTAGGGAGTCGGGGTCGGCGTGGGGGCAGGGGTGGGGGTGGCGGTCGGCGGAGGTGGAGGCACAACCTGCACCTTCACAGACGTGTAGCGCGTGGTCGTTGAATTGATGAGGAATCCGATCGACACGTAGTCCATGTAGGTGTCACCTTCAGGACAGTACACGAAAGTCATGGAGTCCCCGTCATACAGCCTTTCCGAATAGTAGTCCGCTGGCTGCGCATCACAACCATCAGGATCATTCGCAGCTGCTATCCTCGGCAACTCTCCAGGCTGGTGAGTGCTGGGTCCAATGTCCACCCACTTTGTTGAGGGATAAGCTTCAACATCCAGAACGAGAGGCCCATCTGCTACGTGCCAAGTGAACTGCTCACCCAAGCCGAAGCTGATGTGCACACCATCCCGCATAATGCGCAGATACGGTTCCGGCGTGGGGGTAGCGGCGGGCGTCGGGGTGGGGGTCGGAGCTGGGGTAGGGCCAGCGGGGACACCCACATGCGTGCCGTTGAAGCTGCGGGACATCCCAGTACGGAAGAGCAGCTGCGCGTCGCGCAACATCGCCCACACTTCCGCCTCGGTCATCGTAATCTCGCCCGGCCCGTTGCCGTTGCTGGTGACCGGGACACGACTGATGGTAGCGGTCATGTCATCGTGGAAGCGCATCACGATTTTGTCATCCGGAGTGCTGAAGGGGAGGCGGTTGCCGATATGGCTAACGAAAGCCGTCATCTCTGGCCCATGGCCGTCGAACTGCCACAGGGCCCATTCATTGAAGGTGTCAACTCGCCCGTCGCCAAGAATAACAGTGATATCGTGGGTCTCCACACCTTCAGGCTGAGAGATGGAGCCGGTGTTGAGGACAGACACGCCAGGTAGCGGCTGGCTGTCCCACATGCGCTGCGCCCATTCCAAGGTGACGCCGGCCTCATGCTCGCTCATCTCATAGACTGCGAAGGCCGCGTCCTTGTAGTGGTGGTAGGCATAGCTGACGTCATCTGGGAGTAGCTGAATGCGCATCTCTTGCCAGTAGCGCTGATGACGGTTGTCGCCATAGTCGGTGAAGTTGGGATCACTAGGCTGAGAGCGCTTGAAGCGACTGCCCAGGTAGTAGTGGACGAGCCAGCCAGAGCTGGTGCGCCCTTCTTCGATCTGGCTGCCGTAGGGAAGCAGGAACGTGCGGCGTTCCTCACCCTTCCGCAATTCATACCAGCCATGCTTGTAGCCATCGATCCGCGGCTCTCCGTTCGTGCGGAAGATGACCGTGTCGACATTGGTGGTAGCCTCCGCGGAACGGTCAATTCCGTAGAAGCCAAATACCATGAGACTGCCGACCAGACCAAGGGCTGCGATGACGGCGAACCACCTGACAATACTCCATTTGGTGTAGCGGGTCATGTTGGCCTCCAACGGTGGGTTGGTTGTTGGGTTCAGTGATTGGTGATGACTGTGTTTCAAGAAGCAGTAGAAGCCGTGGTGATCATCCTCTTGATGGCATAATTTTCTCCGAGCGGCAACTGCTTCTGCATGATCGCATAAATTTCTCCCAGCGACAACCGCTTCGGCGCTTCAAAGCCGTCTCCAGCGTAGTCTCGGTACGCGCCAAGAGCGGCTTGCCCCGTGCCATCGAGCCCACAGACATCATCGAATCCGAAGTGACCGTGGTCAGTGCGATCTGCGAGGGCTGGAACCTTATCGGCGGCCCAATTCTAGATGGGTTTCGTGGAAATACCAGTGGCGGAACCTCAAATCATCGGGGTACGCTAGCTTCAATGGGGCCACCGCCTTTCGACGGTGGAAATCATGATTGAACCTCCGTCATGGTATCACGGTACAGCGAGCTTCAATGGGGCCACCGCCTTTCGACGGTGGAAATGACCCCCCACCGAACGTTGGACATCAATATCTGGTAATCCAGTGGGACTGGCGGCTGTTCGTTGGGATTCTGCTTTTCGTTGGCCTACCCAACGTCTACAACCTGTACCGAGTCAGCCTCATTGGAAACGAGATTCCCGACCCCGGCAGCCTGGCCGTCGTCTCCCAGTGGCAGTTCGTGGGCCTGGTGGTGGAGGTCTTCCAGGAGGCCACGGTCCTCGCCATCTTCTTCTTCCTGGGGTCGCAGATTCGGCATCCCATTCACCCTGTTGGCGGCAGCCATCATCGTGAACACCATCGGTTCGGAGGAAATCGGCGGATACTACCTGGCTATCCAGATACTGTGGAGCTTCATGCTGGTACCGGCGCTGGCCTTTGCTGACTCCGCCAAGGCGTTGGTCGCCAACGCTTCCGACGACATGGCCCGGGTCCGGTTGCTGCTCTGGTCCGCCCTGACCATCACCGCGCTGATAATGCTGGTCTGGGTGGCCCTCACTCCAGTCTTTCCGGCTGCGGCATCGGCGCTCAACAGCGACCCGGAGACGGTGCGGTGGACGGTGACGTCTTCCGGGATGCTGTTCGTACCCTACGTGCTCTTTTCCTTCAACGCGGTGATGGACAGCTTCTTCTACGGGCTGGGCCGGACCAAGTACCTGGCCTTCCAATCCGCCATCACCAACGGCACGGTGTACGTTGTTGCCTTCATCCTGTGCATCACCGGCGCCTGGGACCCCACCTTCGAGGGGGTGATGTTCCTCTTCGTCCTCGGCATCGTGATCGACACCGTGCTGACGGTGACCTTCCTGGTGAAGGCGCTGTACCTCGACGGGCCGGTTCGCCAACCCGGGGCTGTGGCTGCACGGGAAGGCCCAAAGGGGAAGAATCTAAACTAACGGAAAAGGTCTGCTGTATCTCTTTACGCCATGGGCTTCTAGCGGCTAAGTTGAGCGTCAACACTCGTTGGCTCTGGTCTGTAGGTCGGCGCACCTGCGCATCAGTTCTTGGAACGTCTCCCCTTCATCAAGGAGCATCCCGTCACGCGCCATCCTATCGTAATCCTGAGCCAATGCTCCGTGGAACGCCCCGTCAGGTACGAGCTGCAGTCCGCCCATAACCGCCGCCTGGTAGTCGATCCAAGTCCCCGCTTCATCCTTCTCGCGAAAGAACATGGACTTTTGGCTGACCACAGAGAGGGCGATGTTCCGGTCCGACAGCGCGTTCCTGGCAAATCCCGCGTCATCCAAGCTCACCAAGTCGTGCCGGTGGCGGGAGAGACGCTCTCCCCGGCTGCTTCCCTGGCGACAGAACACGTGGGCCGCCGTCGCCTTCTCCCAGGCCGTCGCCTGCTCCCAGAAGGTACGTTCCACCGCCATTACCTGCGGTGTGGCTTCTGGAAAGCCCACCTCGGGCAAATGAGGGGCGGCGTCGCATTCAACCAAGCGTTCTTGCCGGGATTCGCCCGTGCTTCGCGCGCCGAACTCCACCAATACCTCCGGTCTGACGAAGCCTTACTCTGAAAACAGGGGATGATAACAAGGGATGATAGCTGATATGGATACGATCAGCTTCAGCATGGATGTGGGATTGCAACCCAAGGCGTGCGAAGTCGGTCTGCAACGCGGGCGCAACGCTGCCTGCAAGCCAGCTGGTGAGCCGCGCCCGAATTTCCCTGGTCCAGCGGCGCTCTTGGCTTCGGGTCGCAGGCAATGGTTCCTCGATCCCATCTGGAACGAGATCGGGAGCGACGGCGCGAATGTCGTAGGTAACGTCCAAGTCCTCGGAGAATCGGCGGGTTGCCCGGTATGCCTTTGACAGGGAGGCGCCGCCCTTCAGCGTAAGGTGAGTCCCGAATGGTGTCTCGGTCAGGGCCAAGAGCGTCTGCACCACCCAGACATCCTTTTCCAGCAGATGCGCTCTGCGCCCGCCGGCGCCTGCGGCGACCGCCAAGGCGTCTCGTTGGTCGCCCTCGTCAAGGGACTGAAACGGAGTGCTAGGCATTTGCAATCGCTTCGCTTATCGGCCCTGCCAGCCACGCCGGCATGACAGCGCGAGTCGCTGCCAACTCCTCTAGGTCTTCAGGAGCAAGTGTGCGGCTAAACGCCTCCAGATGCTCCTCAACGTCCTCCGGTCCGAGCCAAGCCAATGCTCTAACGGCGTCTCCCGCCGGCCGGTATGGGGCTACCAGCTGCCACCGGGGAGCATGTCGCAGTTCCACATCCAATTCGCCGAGTTTCAGCTCCCGGCTCGGTCCCGAGGTCAAATAGACGGAACGCACTGGTACTTGGGTGGTCAATCCGAAGGTGTTGGCCAACGCCCCGCCGCATGGCACGATGGTTTCGCCCCACAAGGAGGAGAGAGATGCGATCACCTTCCCGACGGCGGGAGGCCGCGAACCAAAGCGGGTCTCAATGGGGAGGGCATATACGCCCTGGCAAATTCGATGCAGTTGGCCCTTTCGGTGGAGCCGAGAGAGAGCCTGATCCACCAGCGCCCTGCTTCCCATGTGGAGCAGGGCGCTGGGACACAGCAGCGATCCCTCCGGTAGTTCGGCAGCGTAGGCCAGGATGCGTTCTGGTAGGCTTGACACGCGAACCCTCTCACTACGGGATTTGTCAGAATCATATTTTATCATCTGACCACTCGCAAGCTCTGAACGATAGCGCAAGGCAAGGGCATGACGGTCTTGGGTGGCGGATAAGGATTCGCTGAAGCGGAACATCCCCATTGGCGACCAACCCTCCTATCATATTGCCTTGATAAGCGGGAACGATCAATCCGCGTCCAAACCTGCCACCCAGGAATACCTCAGGTTTTGGGGTTGATTGGAAAACGGAAAATTTTGCGCAAGAGGTGTTGCGGGGAATGCGAGAGGCCGCGTCTCGCGGATTCTGGGTCGCCAGCCGGGTTCCCTACGGTTTTCGCAAGCTAATGGTCCAGGACGGGGCCAAGAAGCGGCCCACCCTGGAACTCGACCCGGACACCGCGCCTGTGGTGCAGCGCATCTTCAACCTAGCCGAATCCGGGCACGGCATCCTCGACATCACCCGCACCCTGAACGAAGAGGGCATCGCCAACCCCACCGGTCGCCTCTGGTCTAAGAACGGCGTTCACATCATCCTCCGCAACGAAACCTATACCGGGACTTTGGTCTGGGGCCAAGGCGCAAAGGACAACGCCCCGCCGGTGCGGGTGGAGAAGGCATTTCCCGCCATCGTCACCAAGACCCGGTTCCGCAAGGTGAACCGGCAGTTGCGTTCCCGCGCTCCCAAGCGAGCGCACCCCCGCAGGGTGGGGAGTTCCTACCTGCTGAGCGGCCTGGTCAAGTGCCGGACCTGTAACCGGTCCATGTCAGGCCAGGACTCCAAGAGCGGGCAGTTTGCCTACTATGTCTGCCAGTCCCTGATGAAGCGGGGCAGCGACGCCTGCGATTGCCCCCGGCTCAACGCCCGACACTTCGAGGACATGGTGGTGGAACGCATCCGCGACAACATCCTCACCGATTCCAACATCAGGAAGCTGGTGAAGTTGGTGGATGAAGAGATGGACGGCGTGGCTCGTGAACAGCGCCAGCGACTCGAAACCGCCGAGGCGGAACTGGCCGACGTGTGCCGCCGGTTGGAGCGGCTCTACAACCTGGCCGAGACCACCGACCTGGACATTGAGGACTTCATGCCTCGCATCCGAGATCACCGGGAACGGCAGCAGAGGTTGGAAGGGACGGTTGCCGAAGCAAGGACCATGCTGTCCCAACGGCGGGTGATTCTGGACGAAGTGGAGACCATCACCGCCTACGCCCAGGACCTGAGCCGTTACCTGCGGGACAGCGAACTGACGGAACAACGGGCGTTCATCAAGTCATTCGTGAAGGAGATTGAGGTGGAACCCGGCGGCGCGATGCTGCGCTACACCATCCCCATGCCGGATGACTCGCCGATAGGGGAAGCAGATACGGAAGAAATGGCCCTGCATGGGCCGGTACTGTCTTCCGTCAAGCGTGGTGGGCCAGCGTGTACCGAACTGCGAACCTTCCGGTGGGAAGTGGCGCTGTAGGTGGTAAAGGAGGGCCGGGGAGGCATCATCATTACCGGACGTCACCCGGCCGCGTTGGAGAATGCCAAGCAGGAGGAAGAGGCCCACGGGGTGATCGAGACGGAACACCCCGGCTGCCTGAGGCCCAGGACACCTATACACCCACAGCCGGGTGGCCACCGCCAAGCCCTACACCGACAAGAGCGCCATCACCGCCGCCGACCCGCTCAATGACCAGGGCATACCCCTCTTCGACCGGCAGGGCATCCGGCTACAGAGGATCCTCACCGGCCGGGTTACCGAGCACTGCGGGAAGCCGCAGAACCAAGCCTACCCTTTGTACCTGGCCCTAAAGGACATCGACCATACCCGGACAAAGGCCAATCATCCCCAGACCAACGGCATCTTCGAGCGGTGCCACAAGACCTTGCAGGACGAATGCTACAGCCTGCTCTTGCGCAAGAAGCTCAACTGCAGCGTGGAGAAACATCAGGCGAACCTGGACGTCTGGCTGGAGCGGTACAATAGGGAGAAACCCCATTCGGGAAGCTACTGCTACGGGAAGACTTCCTTGAAGACCTTCCAGCAGACCCGGCACATGGCCTGGAAGAAAACCTGAGCCGAAGAGGTGACCGACTGGAGGACGGAACCCTTGAGCCAACCAGTGTAGGCTAACTCGCTCCCGTCAGATGAAGTCCTGGCTCTTGCAGCTAAACCAGCCCTGCTAAATGAAGCCTTGCATCTTTGCAGTTTAAGGAAACAACGACCCCGACGAAATTATTCCCCAACCACATTCAGGCCTTGGCGATGTCTGACACAATGCACGTTTTGCATTCAATAGACTAGGTAACACAACACATCTGCCGCTTGCTGGGTCCGCAACCGGGATTCTCAGCCAACCAAATGCCGCCCGCTCTTCAACTCTAATGGATCATCCCTTTCAACAACCGCTCGCCTAACTTAAGCTACTTTCGAGTCTCAACAGCCAATAGCAGACCTCGCCAGTGTGCCTCTAGTTCGACGCTCTTGCCCGTGCCTAATGCAATCATGCACACACGCGAAACTCCTACACTACAAAGCTGCAAGGTCAGGTGTTCTGGTCCGTTTTTTCATTCTTCGCAGGCATCCAATTCCAAGTAGTACACAAAATCTTTGTAAGACCATTTCCGGTTTCGTATTATCACTGTGAACATCGGACATAATCTGACCACCGTCTTCCCTGCTTAAGATGTCCTGGTCAGCACACCCCCTAGGGTACTCCTCTCATGACATAAGGAGAATACCTGTAGAAGTCGGCGTATTGTTCCAGAGCGGCCTCCGATTTTTGGTCGTCTTCGTCAATGAGGTAGCCCAGGGCTTTGCGAAGCTTCTGGCCAGTCTGCGAGTTAGAGGGTAGTATGTGCTGAAGGTGTAGACGCTCACGAGTACTAAGGACAGGAATGTCAATTAATTTTGGTTGTTCCCAGCCTAGATTGGCGAATTTCCAATCAGCATAAGTCTGTTCTATCTCATGTATTCTGCTGTCACTGCAAACCACTCCCGTCAAGGTAAACATTGGAGTTCTGTCTGAGTAATAGAAGGAACAGATTGGGACAAACTTGAGTGACATCGCTGCTGGTGGAAGGGCTTGTTCCGCTGCAACCCGAAGCATCTGCTGCAAAAGATAGGCAAACGGCTTGTGCCTGTTAGGAGGTTGAGCAGATGGGTCAGGCATGACTTTTCCGAACTGGTTTCGAAACTCGTCAGGCTTTCTATCATCCTGGTAATCTCTTGGCGCAGATCGCAAAGTCACCTTGATCATACTCAATTCTGGCACCATTGATAATAATGCTTTAAAGTCTTCAAAACATCGATATTCAAGTTTAGTGTAGTCAAGCCAAAAAATGCTTCTTCTGTCTTCGGGATCATATTTGGCAATGTAAGACGTCACGTTATCTAGCACTAGCAGGAGAGTGCTAGTTGGCAAATGGAATTGTTGTCGCTTAAACGTTTCCTCTTCGACTTCGATTGACACCATGCTCATTCCAGGACAGTGCTCCTCCAGCATTCGAAAGTCTTCGAGATATGGACCTCCCAATCCGTGATAAGTATAGTCGCCCAAAGCCACGCCGCTCAATCGCTCGAGCCGCCTGATTGCCTCGATAAACGCAAACCGATCTGCCATTTTGTTGGGTCGCAGATGATAGGGCGGGTGTTTCATGAACTCACCTCTTCGTGGTAGGCATCGAAGCAAGCCTCTCCGACTTCAGATGGACTCATATCAGAATCGCCGAAGTATTCCGCCACTGACTGGATTTTCGTCAATTCCTTGGTGAAAGAAATTCGACGCATGGCTGGGTCTATCTTAACGGGGCGTGGCAACCGTGGCTTATACTGTTTTCCTACTAGCGGGGTCAGGGTGTTAGCAAATGTCAAACGTCCAGATTGGCCTTTTATTTCTTCAAGCGAACGAGGCGTCCCTTGTCGAATATGCCCAAGCGATTCTTCTGCCAGACCCTTCCATCTATTGGTGTAATCCGTGAAGACCCGCATTCCCTCACGCATCTTATTCTTGACTTGAAGATAAACGGGTGATGAAGCATCAATGCCTCGTTTGGTGGTCGTGGTTGGCAATTTCGCAGGGTCATCCGATTTGAATTCAACTATGCCTGAAATAGCGATAAACTGGGTATGATAACGCGGCACTCCTGCCTCTCCCCATCCGGTCAGCTCACTCCTATCGCAATAAAGCACAGCGCGATCATTACAAAGTACTGTCCATCCCGCGTCGATGGAGGAATATCTAATGGCTTCCTGCTCGTTAAGGATTTCTCCCTCGGAAGGAATAGGTCGAGTAAAACCTACAGTCAAAAACACCTCCACTTCGTCGATTGATGTCTCGAATACAAACGGGAGGATCGCACCATCTGGTGCTGATTGTCGATCATCAAAAACAATTTTAGTGGTGCGGGGTTTGACTGTTTCATCATTGATTGAAACTTCAAAGCCTTTGTCCATGATGTATGCGTAATGGGTGGATACAGTGTCTCGAAGTTCGCGTTCAAATGACTTGCTCGCTTCGCCAAAAGTACTGGAGATCCCAGCATACAAGTCTTCTATCAGAATAGTGGTTCCGTGTCGTTCTCCAAGGGCATTTGTACTCCGGACAGGGATTTTCCAATCCAATTCGTTATCGATCCAATCTGGAGTTATTTCGACTTCGTATTGGTCTTCCTCTGCCCGAGTTGATATTAGACAATGTCTACCAATCTTGAATATAGCCCTCTTCATGCCAATGCCATACACTCCCACTGAGCCAGCAGCAATATCGACTCTGCCGGGAGATCGTCCCATTCTGAAAGCGTACTCGTGGAGGCGCCACGGAATGCCGCCGCAATTATCTGAGATGGTGAATGAGGCGGCGTCGAACGCTATTTCAGCCCTATAACCCTTGTAGGGCTGAGGTCCGGATGATCCAGCAGACCTTAATATCCCGTCGACACAATTGTCGAGAAGATCTAGAATGGCCTCTTCCAGTTTGATGTCTCGTGTCAGCATCGAAACGAAAAATGACTTGACCGGCGATGCATCCACCAGCCCATAGGGAGTCTGCTCGGTGACTTTCATCTTGTACCTCTGCGGTTCATTCCGTGTTATGGGGAGTTCTCAGTGCAGTAGCAACTACACGAAAAAGGTGCTCCGCGAGAATGGGTGCGACACTATTTCCAATTTGTCGAAAACTGTGCCATTTCGTAGGTGAAAACTGAAACCAATCCGGGAAGCCTTGTAGGCGCGCCGCCTCTCGGGGCGTTATGACTCGGGGTTCCGTAGGGTGTATGGGCCTTACTGCCTGAAAGCTACCCAATTCAGGACCAGTACCTGCCCTTAGAGTCGGACAAAAACCTTCAGGATCAAGTCTGTATGATTTCGAGATGCGGTCATAATTCCCACATAAAGTGTTAGCATAGCGCTCAATGACGCGAGCGGAATGCGCAGTACCGAGGAATCCAGATGCTTCGCAATTGTCCCGCAAGCGCTTCAAAGCGCTCTTGTTTCCCACACCTGCTGGCACGTGGCCGTGGAGCCTCTGCGCATAATTTCCGTTTCCGTAAAGCTTAACTACACGCCACCCCTGTCTTTCTTGTTGCCATGTTGGATCAATGTCAACTGGTAACCCCTCCAAAGCATCCTTCACATAAATTCGCTCACTTGGAGTAATTGGTGCAAAGTCATCTATAGTCAATGGACCCATTTCATCGGTACGATAACCGAAAAAGAAGACCCGCTTTCTGAGGGTTGGAGTGCCATACTCATTTGCTGCCATTACCATTGGAGGCAAGACCACATAATCTCTATCGACATACTTCATAGCCCGCTCACGTACTTCATCGTGAGTGTTTTTTAGAATGCCAGGTACATTTTCGGCCATAAAAAATGTTGGCTGGACTTCGGAAACGATGCGAAAAAACTCAACAAACAAGTCATTACGTATGTCGCCGCAGTGTCCTCTTCCCATAGCACTAAACCCCTGGCAGGGAGGCCCCCCTATGATTCCGGCAATGACACCCTTACCCGTTGGCATTTTGCCCTTCAGCGACCAGCCTGTTAGTTCCGCAATGTCGGCCTCCAGATGAATCGTATCAGGGAAATTGAGGCCATGAGCCCTGAGTGCTTCTCTGTCGTTGTCAACTGCGCCTATGACTGGCAACCCTGCGCGGGTGCAGCCTAAGCTGAGGCCTCCAACACCGCAGAACAAATCTACGACATTGTGCTCGCCTGAGCCGCAGGTGACTATGTATGGATTCGCGCCCACAAGCAACATCCCCTTTCAGTGTGGCAATTGTTGCCCCATGTTATACGAAAGCTGTATCGCAAAATTTAATGGCTTCAAGGATTTCGGCTTTTTAGCATGGCAATGTCCTGGAGCAAAGGCCTGATAGCCGGTCCTGCGCTGTTGGCCATGACGGAAGCACCGGGGAGGCTGGTGGCATAAACCGGGAAGTGCCAGATGATCGGTTGCCAAGTTCCCGATCGAATTTGCCAACCTCAAGCGAACCGACACTGCGCTACCGCCTCTTCAAATTGGGAGCAATCGGTTTAGATGCTTCCCTGCTAACCACAGGATTGCGCCCCCCGTAGATTTGCGCAAGGATACGAGGCCTAGGGATGGGCTGTCAAGGTTTTGCCTTGTAACCGGCAGGGTCGTATGGCCGTTAGGAGGTGGCGCTGTGAGCCAAGCTATCCCATCACACCAGGCCATCGGAGCACACGATGCGTATTACCTGGGGATCGGGGGCGCCCCCGCCATTGGCATCGTCTGGCGGGTTCAGGCGGTAGCGTTCACGGAGGGCCTCAAGGCGGGTTAGCAGCACGGTGCCTTGAAGCCTCAGGTCCTTGATTTCCACCAGGGCGCTTTCAACTGGAGCCGAGACTTCCCCGAGGAAAATCCGGCGCAAGGTGTCGATACGCCGGACCATATCGGCGTTGTCAGCAGCATCGCGGGCAGAGAGGCTCAATTGACGCGATACGTAGCGGCGCGCCCGTGTATCGCGAGGTCGTCTGGCCCTGCCCAGTCGCTGCTGCGATTCTGTCCTGAACTCATGGAACGCCGCCATGACCCGCTCGTTGGTGTCTTCTGGCAGGACGCTGGCGGGCGTATTCGGCCCGCATTCAGCGGCGGCAATGAACTGCGCGGGACTGATGGGGCGGGGCTGCAAATCGTTGCCCACCGCAAAGCAGCCCTTGGTTTCTCCGACGCTGAACAGCGCCAGCGTCTCTCCCTGACGGGGGTCGTCGAAAGGCGTAGGCAATGAGGACAGCGTTGTCGGGGACAACAGAGGAGGCTGCCCTCCTTCCATCGCCAGCACGTTTTGGGCGTACTGGTCCGCTGACTCCGATGCTTTCGTCACACGCGCGGGCAACGCCGACCGGATGCCGTCGGGTAGGTTCGTGATGATATTCCACAGTTCCGGGTCTTCTTCCTGTATGCGTTGGAGCAACGTGATTGCCCGCTGATTGGCCGCCACCTCGTCCAACCCGTCGTCCAGCTCCGGCAACGACTTGTCCTGGTAGATGCGGTACATGGCGCCGGCGTTCAACCGCTCGGACTCCGACAGCAGCTTACTGTCCAAGCCGATGAGGTCGTGGAAGGACTGGATTCTCTGGTGCAACGTCTCCGTCAGCGACAGTTTGGCGTCTACCTCCAGGTCCGGCCACATGTTGTGCAGGTTGATGATGTCGTACTCGGAGCCGATGCGGTCAACCCGGCCGAACCGCTGGATCAGTCGCACCGGGTTCCAGTGCAGGTCGTAGTTGAGGACACGGGCGCAGTCCTGTAGGTTCTGTCCCTCTGAAACTATGTCCGTTGCCAGCAACACCCGAATCTCCGGACCGGCCAACGTCTCTCGCGGACCCAGATTCCAGGACGGGGCAAACCGCTTGACTATCCTCTCAGCGTCGTGGCTGGTGGCTCCTGTCAGACGGGCGATTTCGGGCTGCTGGTCTCCGGGATTCAACTGCTGGTACAGGTACTCGATGGTTGTCTCCGCCTCGGAGAACACCAACACCTTACCTTCCTGTACTTCCGGTAGAGCCAAGAACTCCCGCAGCGCCCTCAGCTTGTCGTCGTCGTCAGGGCCGATGTCCTTGACTCGCGTCAGGATGTTTTCGAGCAGGTGATAGTCAGCGTCCAGATCTTCCAACCATCGGCTGGTATCGAAGTCTACGGCATCATGCACCAGCGTTTGGCGTTCCATGCCCAACTGCTGGCGGCGGCGTTCTTCTTCTTGGAGGGCTTCCAGCAGGTCGTCAACATCAAACGACTGCCCAGCCAGCAGCCGGGTTGCCGTGCCGCCAATGGGTACGAAACCTGCGGTGAGGGCCTCACGGAAGTTTCGGTTGCTGGACATGAGGGAAGCAAGCGTTGACCGGAAGGCCTCGATGCTGGACTCCAGCCGCTTGAGCAACAACACGCCCATCAGCTTGGCGATTCTGTCTCTGGCGCGATTGAGGTCCCGATATTCGGGCTTGGCCTTAGCGTCTTCCGTCAGGTATTCGGTGGCCCGGTAGCGTGACGCCTTGTGCCGTCCCAACTGATTTTGCAATTCGGTGAATGACCCGGCCTTTGCGTATACCTTATCCAGGCGATACTCCACGTTGCTCAAGACTGGATCGGGGAAACGAATAGGCTTGCCGTTCACCTGTGCCGAGTCGCCGTAGAGGTCCCGGATGTCCTTGCGGCGGCGGCGAATGAACACGGGCAGGAGGGCCTGGTTGATTTCCGCGCGAGGGACGCTGGGCTTGTCTGGGGGCAATGGCGGCGCTCCCTTCGACCCGGTGGACTCCCATGCGCTGAATTCCCCTTCATAATTCTCGTATTCAGCACGGTAAGACAACCATCGCTGGGCATTCTGGAAGTAGGATTCCAAGCTCAGCGGCTCAATGTTCAGGCCATGCTCGGTGTCGTGCAGGAACAGCCGCAGTTGCCGGTAGATGTCCATTGGCCCCAGGTTCTGCGGGGTGGCGCTCAGCAGCACCACCTTGTGATCACCCGATTCCAGGTAGCTTGCCAACCCTCTCGACCTGCGGTTGATGTTGCGGAAGTTGTGCGCTTCGTCCACCAGCACGGGGCCGCGATTGGGATACTCTTGCTCCAGGACTATGCCGCGTCCTGGCAGATCTGGGTCAACGTAGCGTCCTGTTTCCTCGTCGTATTCGACATCGGGCGGAGGGGCGATGACGCTGTGGGAGACCACCTCGGCGCCCAGACCGAAGCGTTCATTGAAGGTTTCCCACATGGGTTTAAGTCCGGCGGGGCAGAGAATAAGAGGCGGCCCATCATTGGGATAGCTCACCCTTAACTGCCGCAGCAGTTCCGCACCGATGAAGGTCTTGCCCAGCCCCACCACGTCGCCGATGTAGCAGCCTCCATAGGCGTCGACCATGGACAGGGCGCGGCTTACGGCGTCCAATTGGAAGTTGGCCAAGGACTCATCACGGGCCGGCAACGGCAGTGGCCCGGCTCCGACCTCTGTGTAGTAGAGTTCGTAGAGCGCCTTGAGGTACACGTGGTAGGGCGGCGTCTCGGCCAAGGGCCAAGACCGTTCCAGTTCTGTTACCAGGGCGGGGCCGATGTCCTCCGAATCGTTCCACAGGTCGTCGAACCAGTCGCGCAGGGCCGCCATTTCCGCATCGCCGGTAACCCGCACGTTCAGTTCGGTGTTGCCCGTGAAGCCGGCCAGAGTCAGGTTGGACGAGCCGACCACCGCCGCGCCCGGCTCGGCGTGGTTGTCGTACCAGCACAGGTACGCCTTGGCGTGGAGGGGGCTGCGCAGGTAGGCCCGCACATCCACCTTGCCGCCGGCAATCAGGTCCCGCAGCTTCGACACTGCTGCTTCCGTGCCCTTTTCCTGGGGCAGCATCGCCACGCCCTCTGCGATTCGGGAAACTGCCTCCTGCGCCAGCTGACCGCGTTGGCCGCGCCGAACTATGGAATCTGCATCCAACCGGGCTTGAAGGGCTTCCCGCTGCTGGAGACCCACGGCAACCTCTTCCAGAACCTGCCGGTCAGTTCGGCCCACCAAGATACGCACTCGGTCAATACCGGCCAGGTCGTCGGCCAGGGTTTCGAAGCCACTGACGAAGAAGTACCCGACGGCGATGTCGGCGCGGGCGGAACTGCCCAGCATCTCCTTGAGGCGGGTGAGCAGGTCCGGTTCGGTGGTGGCGTGGAGGATGTTCAATGCGCAACTCCCTGTACAGACTCGGCGGCAGGAATGCGAAGCCCCATCATCGCTGACCGCGACGCAGGAGGGCCACGAATCCGGCCTGCTCAAAATCCTGATCGTGGGCCAGTGCTTCTGTAATGCCGTATTCTTCCATCACCAGAAAACTGGCGCAGTCCGTCAGCCCCCAAGTCTGATCGGGGCGCGAAGCATAGCGCGCCACCGCCGCCTGGAACTGCGCCCTTGTTTGAGATACTACCTCCACGTTCGGGTTATTCTCCAGTTCACGAACCATCTGCACAGCCAGTAGCCTGAAGGTCTGTCCTCTTCCAGACAGGTGATTCAACGCTTCCACCAAAGCCATCTCAGTGGTGACGATGGAGTCCGAGATATGGCGTTCGGCCAACATCTTGGCCTGTTCATGCAGTTGGTCCCGGGGATACAGCAAGGCAATCCAATGTCCTGCGTCAGCGAAAACTGTCGGCATTAATCCTCTTCCTTCGGGTGTCCATACAGATAGTGCTTCTTGTTCTTTGCGAGGTCGGTGGGCAGGCCTTCCCAGGCATCATCCGGAACAGATTTCCTGAGTCGCTCAAAGAGCTCCGGGATGGTCTCGCCATGCTGTTGCACAGTCTCGGCTGCGCCATCTTCGGCTCTGCCCGCTTTGACAGACGCCTTCTCTTCCTCGATAAACACGGTTACCTCCGCGCCGTCTTTCAGGTCGAGAGGCTCCATGGGTGTCAGCACCCCGTTGGCGTATGTGGCCCTGAAAGTCGAAATCATGGTTCGCTCCATTCCTCCATTCTCCGGGGCTAATCGGTTAGAGTTCGTAGGATTCATATCGGTCGCCGTAGCGACGCCGTTTTCCGGAAGTCAGGCCATCCGTCTCGCCGGACCTCAAGGCAACCTTGGCCACCCGACGCGCTTGCCTGTGGTTACGAAGACCGGTTGCCCTATTGTCGCGGACGACGCGGGTTAGCAAGTCCTGCTTACCATCGCGGCCCAACCCTCTGATGTAGTTCCTGGTCGTTTTGCTCATGCTAATTTAAGCTGCCTGCCTTGCTCCCGCGCTTGGTCACCAACTCCCACACTCCCTCGTACACTTCGTCCCGTTCATCCGATGTCAGTCCAAGGGCGTCGAACACTATATTGTCAATTGTTCGCCTGAGCGGAGAAGGGTTAAGTATTTCCCAGTCTTCAGATTCAAAGACAGATTCGTCAACAGTTGCTAAACGATCCTTGACGATTCTCAAATTTGCGGTCTCGTATGTTTGGATTTCCAAGACCCCTTGCCCGAAGTTTGAGCGACTTTCTGTGTTCAAGAATAGCTGGAACAGCACCGAATTAAGTGAAGCACATTGATTTGCCGAATCCGGGCTGTCAGTGAAATCCATCACCTGGAAATTATCAGTAAAATGCACTCCCTTCGCCGCAAGGAAGGTCCGTGCAGTCGTACCGACCAACTTATTCATCCCCAATTGAACTGTTGCTCGTTCCCCCAAGTCGTACCATTGAGGTCGGGACCTCGTGCTAGGGCGAGTGTGGTAGCCCTGCGATTCGCCGTGTTTGATGTATGCAAGTGCGCCCGTTCCTTGGAGTTCGCTCTTGTCCTTATGGCACATGAAGAGCCGCTTGGGTAAAGTTGACGGGTCCACCAATAGCCGACGGGATTCCATCGGCGTGGTCATCACCGGCTCCAGGTATTCCGGTTCAATGCCGAATTCAGTGATTCGACTCGGCGTCAGGTAGAAGAAGTCGTTGGCGCCTGTCTTGAGGCCGAATCGAACTGTCGCCACGTCTCCCAGCCGCACCAGCTTATCGCCGTAAGCATCAAGTATGTGGTGGTAAATGTCTGGCGCGCGCAGGTATTTTCCCCCCCACTTGTCGCCGACGAACCTACTGCCGTCGCTGCCTGCTGCCCACAATTCAGCAGCTCTCTTCCAGATGATGCGCTTTTGCCCGTTGGCAGCAAGTGCTTGGTCGAACGGCTCATCTAACCTAACGAAGGCTGTGGGCTGATTGCGGTCGCTGCTTGACCGGCGAATGACGCTGATGATGGTGTTGATGTCGGCAGTGGCGAATTGCCGCTCAATTGAGCTTTCGTAGATGGCCTGCACCCTTCCGCTGTCCAATAGGAAGGACTGTAGCTTTGCCCCGTACCCCACATCAAGCCAGCTGTTGGAGCAAACGAAGACGTGCATTCCTCCTGGATTCAAAACCTGGAATGCGCGGGCGTAGAAGTAGCAGTACAGGTCGGATCGTGCGGTAACGGCGTCGGCGTATTGCTTTACCATCAGGTCCTTGGCGGTCTTGCTGGTGCCAATCAGCTCCTGACGCACATACGGCGGGTTGGCGATCACCACGTCGAAGCCACTACGCTGCTGGAACACCTCGGCGAACTCCACCCGCCAGTCCACCACGTCTTGGGCGACATCGGCCGCCTCCAAGCCACTGCGGATGTTGTCCTTAAGGTCCTCAATGTCCTGCCGGAGTTGGTTTTTCTTGAACCCTGGGGACGACTTGCCGAATTCCGCCTTCAACTCGCCCAAATTCCGCACCAGGTCAGCGTCGTAGCCCAGCGTACCCTGAACCTCAGCGCCGGCGCTGGGGTTGGGGCCAAGCAGACTGTCGCCGCAGACCACCTTGAAGTCCAGGTTGGGCAGCGGCTCGGGCTTCTCACCTTCGTACTCGATGGCCAGCGACAGCCACAGGCGTAGCATGGCGATATTCACGGCGAAGTCGTCGATGTCCACGCCGTAGAGGTTGCGCTGGATGATCTCCATTTTCAGTTGGTAGAGGGATTTGGGGTCCACCCCCACGTTGAAGAGCACGGTTTGCAGCTCCACCAATTCCTGCATCATGCCCAGCAGGTAGGCGCCGGAGCCGCAGGCCGGGTCCACCACCGTCACCTCGCCGAGCGCGTTGCTGATGTTGCGGGCGGCGGGTACATTGATGTCCGTCGGGTCCCGCTGGTCCACGAACCGGGCGATGGCGTCGGCATCGGCGCCGGTGTCCTGTCCTTCCAGGTAGCCCTTCAGCGCCTCGCGGCACATGAACGACACCACCGGACGCGGGGTGTAGTAGGCGCCGGAGTCGTGGCGGCCGGTGACCAGTTCCTCAAAGACCTTGCCCAGCATTTCCGGGTCCACCGCCACCTCCACGTCGAAGGGCGTGGACTCCATGATGGTGAAGTTGAACCGGTCAAAGAGATCGTCCAAGATACGCTTGATCGCGGCGTCGGGAACGGCAACGCCCTGCCGCCGGTCCAGTTCCGTTTCCTCGAACAGGCCGCCGTTGAGGAAAGGCACATCGCCAACCAGTGCGTGCATAGCCGGGTTGTCGTGCATCAAGTCAAAGGATTGCGGGTTGTTCAATCCGGCGAAGAATAGCGGCTTCAATCGGCTGACATAGAAGCCGTTCTGATCTTGCTTTGACTGGTAGTCGCGCAACAACGCCTTTAGGTAATCAGCATCGTTGTTGAAGGTGAGCCATCCCTTGCGAGAAAGGAAGTAGATGAACATCAGCCGGTTGAAGAGGATTTGGACAAAGCGATGCCTTGCATCGAATTCGTCTTTGGCGAAACCAGTAACCTCGGTTTCCGCCAAGTCGAAGGTCTTCTTGTAGGCAGCGAAGAAGTCCCTGGTGACCGGCTCAACGTCGAAAACCTGGGAGAGCGCCTGCCGGATGATGCCTGACGCCTTGTAATTCCAGAAGATGTTGGCGATCTGCTGGACGGCTGTACGGCGCGGCAGGTCTCGTTCCACCACCAGGCGACGAAGGGTTGGGCGCGCCCCGGCGAATTCAGGCTGGATGATGTGCAGCTGACTGCCCGAAGGATTAGCGAACACCAGCAGCAGATCTTCGCCCAGCTGATCGGACAGCGATTTCGCCGCTACGTCCACCTCGGCTCGGCGCACCCGGTGAGAGCCGGATGGTTTCAGCCCAATGTAGAGGACGTGAACGCCATCCAGGGCGGCTATACGCTCAGCCACCGTGGGTAGGACATCGTTGTCGGAGGCTACGGCAAGGTTGGCCTGGCCGTTGACCGGCTCGAAGTCCAACGTCTCCACGAACAGCCCGCGCACCGCCGTCGCCCGTTGTTCGGGCGTTGCGTCGAAAATGCGCCTGATGTGGTCTTCCACCTCGGCGGCGTCATTCCGGTTCATTATGGGCATTTGCCTATACCCCCATGCCAGGCGGCAATCCTGATCCGGCTGCCCGTTGACCGACCCCGCTGGATTGGGCCGGAAAACCTTCACCGGCGCCGGCTGCTCGGCCTTCACTGGCCTGCTGTCCTTGCCCAACCGTCCCGCTGAGCCGACGTCCCTGGGCCTTACCCCGATTGTACCATCCCGATTCTATCAAATGGAGGCTCAGGGAGGGTCCGATATACCTCCAGAACTTCGTCGCCAAACTCAAAGCGGCCCGTCAGCGCGTCAATGGCGACCTGGGCAATGCGCGATGCGCAAGCCAGGACCGACGAAGGCGGAGCATTGTTGACCGGCGCCGAACAGCCCAAAGCTGGCGCGGTTGAGAGGGCAAGGCTTTTGATCCGTCTTCAAGGTCTTGCGGATCCGTTCGCAGATTCCGCTGGTTTGGGGATGATTGGCCTTGGTCCGGGTATGGTCGATGTCCTCCAGGGCTAGGTACAACTGACCGGCGTGGTCTTGAGGATCCGCGTCGAAGCAGGGCATCATCCAATGGTTGAGCTGGTCGGCGGTGGCGATAGCATTCGTGTCGGTGTAGATCTTGGCGGTGGCCTCTGGCCCCTAGGTGTCGATGAAGGACTGTTGGAAAATGCGGCCCACGCCCTTGATGGTTCCCACGTAGACGGTTATCCGGTGTTCTATTCCCGTCTTGAGTGAGTAAAAGTACTGGTTCAGTGCAACATTAGTTGACAGGCTGCATTATGGTTACTCTAGTCTGATAGTCTTCTCAATAAGCTTTGACAATGGTGATTGCCCTCTTCGATTTGCAGGCCTCTTTGAACAGCCTTTAGAGCCGAATCATTTTCGTTAAGGTGCATGTAGAGCCACGCCAGCCTAGAGAGGTCGGTCGCATTCAAATTGGCGATTGAACGCTCTAGTGTGCCAATAACATGGGCAAGCAAGAACTCCTTTTCTTCTCTTGATACCCTCCTGGTCATCGTGCTCAGAACGTTATTGATCTCATTCGCCGCATTGCTTAATTCGCTCACGGGCACATTGGGATGGCGACAGATTTGAGAGCAAGCATGGAGAACTCCATCCCTATCTCCTTTCCGCTTCCGGATCTCTGCAATCCGTTTCCACGCCTGCCAAGTCGGGTATGTGGGGTCTTCATTTCCTTGTACGTACTTCGACAAGTGTAGTTCTTCTGCTTTTTCGTCGCCACCGATTTCAGAAACTAACCGTGCCATCAGTACAGACCCGTAAGAGTACCTGTTCGTGATGAATTCGAGCACGGGGTGAATCTCTGACAGGTCCTGTTTTCCACTAGCTATTGCTTCAGCTACATTCCTGAACAGAGTTTCGATACGCGAACCAATTTTCGGCGCCGATGCCCCAGCGTTGGCACCCAACAAAAGAAGAATTGGCAAGTCTGCTTCAATCGAGGCTTGCCATGCTGAAACCTCCAATTTTTGAGTCCCGAATATTCGTGCCGACAACGGTACATTTACCTCGATTTCGTGAGTATTGCCATCCCAATATTCTTCAATGAAAAATGATCGAGCAAGTTCTTCAATCGCCCCGGCGACATCAATGTGTTCATTTTGCGGCCTAAGTAGAACAGCCTCAACGGCCAGAGCGGGGACGCTTGACCTCCACCTACAAAGGGTCAGAAACACACGCTTCGCGCCTGGAGAAAGGCGGTTATAGGACCTTTCAAACAAAGCAGTCAAGACTTCTCCCTGACTTGCCAAAATCCTTTCAGGTTTCTTAAGACCGCCCCCTCGAGACAATTCACCAATCAATAGTTTGATGACATATGGATGTCCGTTGGATTCTGCAATTAATTCATCCCTGTACTCGTCAGTGATGAGGTGCTTGACATGAGCGGCAGAGGCAGCTTGGTCTATAAGCTCTCCGGCTTCGGTATCGGACATTCCATGCACTTGAACTTCAAAATCACCGGTGAATCCTCGACCTCGCGAGGTAATCAATATCTTGTTAGGGCATCGAATGTATGTGTCAAGCCATCTGAATACTTCTATTGGAGAGTTAGTAGTTTCGAAATTATCAAAAACGAACAATGTTGGTCCTATGGATTCCCCTCGCAGTTCTTTCGCCAAATATTCTTTAGCAGAAAAATTTTTCTCCGAGTTTCCGTGTGGGGCCAGCAATCGCACATACTCTTCAGCGAAATCATCCACGCTGAGTCCTTGCGGACGAACATTCTTAGGCCCGGTGTGGAGCAAGTCCACATCTCTTGCACTGAACCAAACTATGACCTCGTATGGGCACTGCTCCGACTTCACGAGTTCATCAATTACTTGCAATGCGACAGAAGTTTTGCCGATCCCTCCGCGACCAGTCAGAGTGACGATGGGATGTCGTTCAAAATCTATCAGTTGTTCCTCAAGTTCACTCTCCAGAGAATGTCTCTTGACGTAACGGGATATGGGATCTGGCGCGTTTGTGAACACAGATGATTTTGTTTCCAGCGAACCTAAACCTTCGGTTTCGCTTGGTGGCAATTGCTCTGCCGGACGGCGGTAGGTTTCTGACGGCTTTTCAAGGCGGTTGTTGGTAAGATAGGACAGCATTTCGTAATGATTATTGCCGAATGCTCCGTTAGCAAACCAATAGTCAGAACCCTCAGCGTTTGAATCGACCATAGCGACATGTTTGAGTGTTTCCAATTCGACATATACGCCGTTCTGGTAATTCTGGAGTGATTCACGCTTTAGGTTCTCCAGACATTCGCTGGTCGTGTTCCATACAGTCACTCTGTACTTCCCTGAAAGATTGCGGTGCAAGTATGCCCATGGCCTCTCAAAGAGCGGCAGCCCGGAAATTAGGGCTTCGATTGCCTCTTGCAAAGCAGGACATGCTAAACCAAGGGTGCTCGCTGAAGGCGCGCCGTGACCGCGTGTTCCATTCCTCAATCTCACAAACTCCTTGAACCAAGCCCGCGCTTGTATCCTGCCGTCGGAGTTCGTAGAGCCGTTGAGGCCTACTTGATGGATGCTCGATGCAAGGGATCCGAGAGCAACAGCTTGCCAAGAATCAGGTCTCATGCGTTCTGTCAAGGCTTGAGCCGTAGGCTGAGCCCCACGGTCCAAGAACTGTGCACTACGTCCAGTCAAAACATCGTCTAGGACCGCGTCCCATTCGCCCAGACCGTTCGCTCTGACCAAGCGTGACTCCAAACGGTAACGATGGGCGTCGCGATCGTCTTGGACTGCGGCAACCAGCCCAGCTATCGCCAGCTTCATTACCGCTTCCCCTGTATACATCAGTGCCGTGAAATAAGCCGCGTCAGATTCCGACCTCTCGTTCCAAGAGTGGTCAATCAGCTTTTGTATTGGAGCTAGCATGGCAGAAGCCCTTCAAATGGTTGGAATCAGACAACGTGAAATTGCTGGGAGGACTAGCTGCATGGCACGATGGCGTTCCACAGCGGCGATTTCGCCCTTGGCCGCCGCCCAATCGTCAATGTCCACGTCTATGGTGACCACCTCCCAAGGGTGGTTCGCTTCGACTTGGGGGCCAACTCTCCACTCGTAGGTCTCCTTGCCAAGACGGGCTGGCCCCAGATGAGAACACCGAGGGCGGGTAGCTGACTCAGCGCCCACAACAATGACGCCAATTTCTGAGTCTGTCATTCGCGCACCTCTGACAGTCCGTTCTTGCCCAATTTACCTTTGTATGCGGGCAACGTCAATACGCAAAACCACGAAATCTGATATTCGTTTGGTCGCCATAACGCAAAAAAGACCGCCATACATGGCCCGACCAGGGACGCCACCGCAGCGATTGCGATGGCATCCCTTTTGGCGTTGCAGGCTACCGGCCAGCTCCCACCGGCTCGGCTTCCCGTTTCTGGTCCAGCGCCCATTGGAACAGGGACGCTGCGGCGGGTTCCGCTTTGCGGCTGCGCTTCCGTGCAGGCGTGGGTTCCTCGGCCAGGAACTCAGCCCAAGAGAATAGCGATTGCTGGTCTTCGGCGGGGTCTGGCTCAGCATGGCCATTGATTGCCAGTTCGACGGACTCCACCGCGTCACTGGGGATGCCTAGGGCCACGTCCGGCGCAGCTTCAACCGCCTGCCAGCCGTCGTCCACCAGCAGTTCCTCGGCGGCGGTCTCCGCGTCGCGGGCCTGGGCGAAGACCTGCTCGACGGTTTCGGCGTCGTCTTCGGCGTCGCCGTTGACTATCTTGCGGGCCAGGGCCAGCCTCAGGTCGTCGCCATCATCGCCGTAGGCGGCCAGCCCGTCCTCGGGGAGTTCGCCCTCCACCGCCAGCGAGGATTGCAGCTTCTTTGCCACCAGCTTCAGGGCATCGGCCTGGAGGGTGTTCCGGTAGGCCATGAACACCACCTGAACCGGACGGGTCTGCCCGATGCGCCACGACCGGCGCGACGCCTGCCGCATGGTGTACACCGAGTAGTCGGTCTCGTACCAGCAGATCGTCGGGAAGTCGATCAGGTCCAGGCCAGTCTGCACCAGCCTGGGATGGCAGATGAGCACATCGACCCCCGCCTCCACCTTGTCAGCAACCCAGGACTCCCGACGTTCCGGCGCCACCGCGTCGGCCTTCATCACCGCGACCTTGAACCCGTGCAGGGTCAGGATTTCGTCCATCCTGCCGGTGATGTCGCGGGTGCCGGTGTGGGTGACGTACACCAGGACGCGGCGGCCGGCCATGCGCTCGGCGGCCACCAGGTCCACCAGGGCCTTCTCCTTGGGGTATAGCTTGTCCTCGGTCAGGGGCGGAACCTGCACCAGCAGGTCGCCGTCTTGGGGATCGAAGACGCTCTCGCCGCGAGTGCAGCCGTCGGGGTAGGCCAAGAGCGATTGCAGGTAGGCGGCCAGCAGCCGCTTGGAACCTCTGGAGAGCGCATCGGCCAGGGCTTCCCGCAGCACCGTGAAGAGCCGGTCGTAGGCGCAGCGCTGGGAGTAGCCGGAAGAATCCAACTCGGAGTCCATCCCGGACAGCAGGATTCGCTCCGAGTAGTCGGGCAGACCCGAGGCCACGTCGGACAGCCTGAGAAAGATGGAGTTGCCGATGAGGTGGAAGAGGGCCGAAGGAGCCAACCCAGGCCGCTCCCGCACCACCTTTCGGTACTTGCGGCGCCGGCTGTTGCGCCCGTCCTCCACGGGATCGTCATCGTCCCGTCCGACGGTCTGCTCCAGGAAGCCGTAGCGTTGAACCCAACGGCCCTCTTCGGACCGACCGAACTCGGAGCGAATCTCCGGCGAGAAGCGGTACAGCAGGTGGAACAGGGTCGAGCTATACCCTCCCATCAAGGTTCCAGAAAGGCTGAGCGATTTGCCGCAGGCGTCGGCCAGCACTCCGGCGGCGATGCCCTGAGCGGAACCGCGAGCCTTGTACTCGTGAACCTCGTCGCCCACCAGCAGGTCGAAGAAACCCCGCATCCGGTTCTTCACGTAGTCGGCCAGGGGGTAGCGGCGCGGGCCGGAGCCGTCGGCCTGCCAGAGCGGGCTCTTGCACCGGTAGCAGTTGCGCTTGCGGCGGTTGAGTTCTGAATCGGCAAGGGGAACGCCGTCCCGGTCCACCAGTTGGGCGTGGCAGGAGGGACAGCAGGGAATCCTGAAGGGTTCGCCGGTGGTTTCGTCCCGCACCAGCCGGCCGCCGGCGACGGCCCAGCGTTCCACCACCGACGCCTTCCACCGGTAGGACAGCTTGGCCCGCTCGCGAGACATGATGGCGAAGAGCGGGCCGGTCCCGGCGTAGCGTCGCAGCCGTTCCAGGTCGGTGATCGACGACACGATGGCGGCGTGGGCCACCGGGATGGTCTCCTCGACCTCGCGCTTCCACTTGCGGGTCAGGTGCGGCGGGCAGAGCACCAGCACCCGCCGGAATCCGGCGGCGTGAGCGGCGGCGGTGGCGATGAAGGTCTTGCCCGTGCCCATCTCGCCTACGACCGTGGTTCCCAGGTTGGACTGCAGGGACAGGGCCGCGCCGCGAATGGCGTCGGCCTGGGCGCCCAGGGGCTGACGCAGCAGCGCGGGCAGGGCGTGGCCGTTGTCCGATGGCCGGTAGAGAGGCGGGTAGGACTCCACCACCCGGCGGGCGATGGCGTCCCTGTAGGTGTCGATGAACTCTCCCAGGTTCATGGGGTATTCTCCTTGTTGTGAGGTTGGGGTGTGAAACAAAGCGAGGCCCCGCCGTTCCTATAGAGAAGGAAGCGAGCGGGGCCTCGTGATGCGGCTGGCAGTCAGCCGTCGGTGTGGTTGATTTACGCGGTGATGTCGGCGAGGGCGCCGGTATCCAGGTCGAGGGAAACGACGGTGGTGGTGAGCCGCTCCCGGTAGACTTCCTTGTCCTCGGTTTCCTCAGCCAGGACCATCTCCTTGCTGGTGCGGCCCTTGACCAGGACCCGCTGGCCGTCGGACTCCAGGACCAGGTTGTCGAGGAAGCCCGCCGCCACCAGCATGGCCAGGTGTCCCCTGCGCAGGGGCATCAGCGGGCGGGTTCGGGCGTTGGCCACCGGCCAGAGGGCGTCGGTAATCTCACGGCTGGCCCACAGGCCGGAGCGCCGGGCCTCGTTGGCCGCCGCCACCGGATCCACCGAGCGGGTGGCGAAGAGGATGTCTCCGGCCGCACTTGTCGGCGGGCGGTACATGGGGTAGGTCTGGCGGGCCAGCGGCTCCGGCCCGACCTCGGCCCACGTCAGCAGTTGCGCCTCGGCAGGAGCGTCGGGGATGGGTTCGGACTTCCGGCAGCCCAGCAGAACCACCTGGTCGAAGACCTCCCGCTCCGGTTCGGGGAAGGCCCAGCACCGCAGCCGCCCGTAGTGGGACGACAGGTAGCGGGCCGATACCGCCAGCCGGGTACGCGGTACGATGAAGACCAGGACGCCGCCATCGCCGAGATAGCGGGTGCAGTGGATCAGGAAGGCGTGCTCCACCCGCTTGTCCTCCTTGTCCCAGTCATAAGGTGGATTCAGATAGAGCAGGCCGAAGGCGCCGTTGGCGATGGAGGTCTGGAACAGGTCCACCGCCAGGGTGTGGTCGAGCAGTTCCTGGGCGGCCTCGGCCCGGTCCCGGTGCAGTTCCACGCCGTAGGTCTCGATGGGAACCGTGTTCCGGCCGGCCAAGTCCCCGACCAGTCTGGCCAGGGCGTCGCCGCCACCGCAGCAGGGGTCGAGGACCCGCAGGGTTTCGTTGCGGCGGTTGTGGGCGTAGGGGGCGTCGATCAGGTCGGCCAGCAGGTCAACCACCCGGTCCGGCGTTGGATAGTAGCCGCCCTTGGCTTGTGCTGCGAGTCTCATGGCAAGTCTCCTTTAGTGTTGTTGTTGCTGACGCCGACCACCTCTCCGACGGCCAGGGTCCGGTGGTAGCACATCACCTGCCCCGTCCCCATGGCCTCGGCGCAGGCGGCGCAGAAGAGGGTGATCAGCTCGGCGGACTTGGCCACGGTCACCCGCTTGACCAGGACGGAGCCGCCGTCGGCCAGGTCGTGGCGATACAGCTTCTGGCAGGCGTCGTCGATTTCGTACTGGGTCGCCGGCTGGTAGAAGTGGGGTTGGCCGGAGGACATCAGGTGGTGGGTTTCGTCATGCGGGCAGAAGCGGCAGGTTTCGCCGTCCAGGGAGAACCGCCGCCACGCCTCGCTGTTGCGCTGGCCGCGCCGCTTGTTGCGCCGCTTGGCCGGATTCAGGGTCCTGTCCATGTCGTTACACCTCCTTATCTTCTTCGGATATGGTGAGCCGTCCCGCCGCCACCGCTTGGGAGATGTCCTCGCGCAGCCACTCGGCGTTGGGCTGACAGCGGTAGGCGGTGATGCCCGATGCCTGAAGGGGCGTGATGGTTCCGTCGCGCAGGCCCTTTCGCCAGAGCCAGTCGGCCCAAGAGTGGTGCAGGGGCAACGGGCTCCGCCGATCCAGGAAGCGGTGGTAAAGACTGGGGGCGGCCTCTTCGTCGGGAGCCAGCAGCAGGAACGAATCCCGCTCGAAAGCGAACTCGGCCATGCGGGTGTACACCAGCGCGTGCCAGCCGCCACTAGCAGGCAGCCGCGACAGCTTGGTGGTCCAGGTGCCGATGGTCTCGTAGGGGATCACGCACCGCTGGTAGCCGCCGGACAGGGCCATGCCGTCGGCGCCCTTGATGAGGTGCGCGGTCTCCGGCGGCTGCTTCAGCAGCGACGCCCAGATCGCCTTGAGCGCGGTCTGGGAACCGACCATGGACAGGAACCACAGCGTCTCGTTATCGGCGTCGCGGGCGAAGGCGTCGGCGGTGGCCGAGAAACCACCTGCGCTGATGGTGTACAGGTCCGGCCCGGCGTCGATGTCCACCGCCGGAGCATCGGGGTTGAGAGTAGGGGCAAGCATGGGTTGTCTCCTTTCAGGTTGGGATTGGGATTGACGGGCGCGGGACAGTTGCCCCGCGTGAAGCCGGACGGCGCCGAGCCATCCGGTCAAGGCCGCTCAGGAGATGACGCCCCGTTCCTTGAGGCTGGCGAAGCGGCTGTTGTTTCCGATGACCACGTGGTCCAGCAGGTCGATGCCCAGGAGCTTGGCGGCGTCGGCCAGGTCGCGGGTGATGGCAATGTCCTCGGGGCTTGGCGTCGGGTCGCCGGAGGGGTGGTTGTGGACCACGATGATGCTGGGGACGAAATCCACCACGGCGGGGCGCAGGACTTCCGCCGGCCTGACCACCGAGGACTGGACGTTGCCCTGGTAGATGACCCGCTGGCCGACGACGCGGTTGCGGGTGTCCAGCAGCAGGACGCGGAGTTGCTCCTGGGCCAGCTCCGACATCTCCGTTCCCAGCAGGGTGAAGACGTCGGCGGGGCAGCTGATGGCGGGAGCGTCAGCAGGGCGTTCGGGCTGGAGGTTCACCTGGTAGCGGGAGGCCAACTCGCCCAGCAGGGTCAGGTTGGAGCGCAGTGCCTCCAGCACGGCCTCGGCTTCGGGGGAGGGTTCGGGTTTGGCGTTCTTGCGTTTGGCGGGCATGAGTCTTCTCCTTGGGTAGGGATGGGTGTCTTGAAAAGGAGAGCGGGGCCGCTTCCCGATAGATGGGAAGCGGCCCCGTGTTGCGCCCGATGGTGGCGGGCGTCGGTATTCGGTTGTGAGAATTCCGGCTAGAAGGGGGAGGCGTCCTCGGTTTGAGCTGCCGTGCTATCGCCACCGCCGTTGCGGGGCGAGTCCAGGAACACCACCTCCTGGGCGTGAATCTCGGCGCGATACCGGCGATGGCCGTCGTCCCCCTCCCAGGAGTTCTGCGCCAGCCGACCCGACACGTACAGTCTCTGGCCCTTGCTCACGTACTGGTTGACGGCCTCGGCCAGCTTGTCCCAGCAGACCACGCTGTGCCAGTCGGTGGCGGACTCTCCGTTCCTGCGCACCCGCTCGGTGGCCAGGCGCAGGTGGGTGACGGCCATGCCGGCCTGGGTGTAGCGCATCTCCGGGTCGGCGGCCAGCCGTCCCAGCAGTTCCACGCGGTTGATGCTCTTCGCCATGTTGGTTCCTCCAAGACTTTGATGGTGATTTGGGAATAGAAGCGTGGCCGCACCCTCTCAATAAGGTGCGGCCCCGTGCTGCGCCCCGTGACTTGGAGCGTCGTGGTTGGAGTGTAGGTCTAGCTAACCCGCAGGTATTCCGAGACCTTTTCGGTGACGATCTCGGCGCGGGCCTGGGGGTCGAGCAGGGCGTTGAGCTGCTTGTGGTCCACCGAGTAGCGGGTGGCCTTGACCATGCCGATGGTGCGGGTCTTTTCCCGGCCCTCCAGCTTGGACTTGTCCGTACCCTGCTGCGTCAGCCATGCCCGCAGGGTGTCGGTTACCCACCGCTTCTCGTCCTCGAATTCGCGGATGGTGTCCTGCAACTCCTCGTACTCCCGCAGGGCCTCCCGTGCCTCCTCATCGCTGACCGGCGCCGGTGTGTCGGCGGTCGAATCCATCGGTTCCGGTTCTATGGAGGCGTCGCCGGGATTGCAGGCGTTCAGGAAGGGACACCGTTTACACCGCCAGTCGCTGGCGTCGAAGTCGCGCTCCGGCAGGACGCTGGGGTCAGGACCGTACAGGGCATGGTGATTGGCCAAGACTTCCAGCCGGTCGGAGGCGTCCCGCCAGGCCCGTTCCAGCCGGCGGGCCGGGATCACCTCGTAGTCCCAGGCCCGGTTGCCGGTGTCAAGCGCCGCGATCACGGCGTCCCGCATTTCGCCGTAGACGCCCAGGGTGTAGGCGGCGGCCTGCCAGACCGACTCGGGATGGCTGCGCTCCGCGCCCAGAACCTGCCACCGCTTGAATGCCTCCGGCCCACGGGTCTTGACCTCAATGACGGCCTCGCCGCCAAACAGGGGCAGCGTCCCGGTGGCGTCGGGATGGCCGGTGACTGTCAGGTTGGGCGCGAGTTCCAGCGATACCTGTAGGGGACGGGCAGAGTCGGCGGGGGTGATGTCCCAACCGGCCCGTTGCATCGCCCGCAGGACGACGGGCTCCAGGGCGTTGCCCGCTTCCATGATGGTCAGGGATTCGTCGGAAACGGGGTTGGTTATGGCCTGTCCGGTGGCGGTGTACCAGAGGGCGCGGCGGCAGTGGCCCAGGGCCGAGGCCCGGACCTCCAGGTTGCCGTCGGCGTCGAAGCTCGCAGCGGGCCGCGAGTAGGCGTCGGTCCTGATTTCCATGGTCGTGGTCATTTCGTTTCTCCTCGTGTTGGATTGGTTGATTGGTGAACGAAAAGCGGGGCAGCCTCCCAAATCGGAGACTGCCCCGTGTTGCCAGAGTCCTGGTCTAGGTCGCTAGGTTGTTGTGGTCTTCACCTCCTTGCTGGGTTGCTGCAGGTAGGGAATCGCCGGGGCGTAGCGGTGGAAGAAGCGGGCGATCTCAATGGCGTGTTCCCGCTCCCAGTCCTCGGCCAGGCCCAGCAGAACCCGGACGATGGGTTCCTCACAGTCCTCCTCGGCGAATCTGGCGTTCATCAGCGTGTGCCGGACTTCGGCAGGCAGTTCCGCCCACCGCTCTTCGCTGAGCTTCAGCCCGCCGTGGCTGGGGGTGAAGACCCTCCAGATGCCCTCGCCCAGTTCCTCAATGTGATCGGTCCAACCCCAAGGTGTGTGGATGGTGGTTTCGTTCATATAGGTGCCCTCCTTGTTTAGTAGTCGTTGGTTCCGCCGTTCTTGGCTGCCTCAACCTTGCGAGCAGCGGCATCCACCAGGGGCTTGAGATCGGCGCCGGTGAGGTCGTCCAGGTCCTTGCCCGTCTGCTTCCTCACGGCGGCCCGCACCTGGTCTTCGTCGAAGCCCTGAGCCGCGCCCAACTCGATGAGCTTTGAGCGGAGCTGCTGGAGGTAGCCGTCGTCCGGTTCCGGCGGGGCCTGCCGTAGCGGATTGCTGGCCGCTTGCGACCTAGCCCTTGCGCTACCCGCAGGCTGGTCAGCGTAGAGGCCGTTGCCGAAGCGTTGGCCGAAGGTTCGCAAGGCCCGCTTCAGGCCGTCGGTCACCGCGCCCTTGGCGGCGGTTTCATGGCCCTCCGGCGTGTCCTCGGCGACGATGTGGAACCCCAGGTCGGTCCGAGCCGGAGCGCCGTTGACGCTGACCCGCACCGGCGCGGAGTAGGCGAAGGAGACCTTCACCTCGCCGGTCTTGGCGTTGACGCTCTCGATGCGACGCAGGGTGACGTCGCCGGCCAGCTCGTAGCCCCAGCCGCCGAAGCCGAAGATGGCGTTGGCCTGGTCGATGACGGTGTGCCCTTCCAGGTAGTCGTAGCTGCGACCGCCCCGTCCCTTGCGCTGAGAAACCAGCGCCGGGTCCAGGGGCTGCCTCAACTCGTTGACCACCACGGGGGCCAGGCCGTCCCAGAGGAGGTCGTGGCCGAGACTGGCCGAGTGGCCGTTGCCGTTGGAATAAGCCCCGTTGGAATGATGTCCGTTGCCATTGGTCGTTGACATGATTCTTCTCCTTTGAGAGTGAGAATGATGGATGTTCGTTGCGACTTCCGTGAGGAAAGCCGTATGCGGGGTCTGCAGGCCCCGTCGAGGGAACCGCTTTGGGAAAAGCGAAGGCCCGCCGGCTGGGGCGGGCCAGTATGGAAAGGATGTGGACGAGATTACCGGACGGTACGGGCAGCCCGGACCAGCATCCCTCGGAAGAGACGCTGGCCTTCGGTCCGAGTTGCAAGCTCGCCCACATCGCAGACGCCATCGAGCAGGCGAACCACGGCGGCCCGGTTGCCCAAGATGTCTTTGAGAATCCTGGCCGCCGACTTCCCCGCTTCATCGTTGTCGAAGGCGAGGAAGACCCGAGGGCCGCCCCGCAACGACTCCGCCACCTTCTCCAATCCCTGTGTGCCCAGCGCGGCGATGGCCGGATAGCCCCAGGCCGCCAGGGTCAGGTAGTCGAAGACACCCTCGGTCAGGATCACCCAAGACGGCGCCGGGCCGAGCCGTCCCAATCCCAGCAGGGGTTTGGGACCCGGTAGGGCCTGAAACCGAGGCTTGGCGTCGGGCGCGATTGCCCTTCCGACCATCCAACGCGCCAGACCGAAGGCCATGTCCCGAACCACCACCATGCCCGCGAACCGCTCCGAACCGCCATCGGTGAACAGTCCGGAGTACCGCTGGCGGTCGCAGTCGAACCCCTGTGCTTGCACATGCTCCCGCAGTCCATGACCAGTCGCGTAGCCCAGTCCCAAACGCCGGGCGGCGTCGGCGCCGATACCGCGAGACGCCAGGTAGTCCTGCGCCTCCCGGCTGGAGGCCAGCTGCCCAGCGTAGAAGCGCACCGCCGCTGTCGACAGCGCAGGGTCCCGGACCGGAAGGGTTGCGGAAGCCGGTTGCCCGCTTCCTACGGGACTACGTACTGGCTGGACAACATTCCTGTCGCCCTCCAACCGACGCATCGCTTCGGGCAATGTGAGTTGCTCCATGCGTCTCACGAAGTCCAAGACGTCGCCGCCAGTCCCGCAGCCGAAGCAGTAGAACCTTTGCGAGTCGCCGTACACCGTGAAGCTGCCCTCGGCTTCGTCGTGAAACGGGCAGACACCCTGACGCACCCGTCCCTTGCCGTGCAGCATTACGCCGGACGCCTCCACCACATCGGCCAGAGGATGCCTAGCCTTGAGCGCAGGGATGTCCACCCGGTCCGTGGTCGCTGTTGCTGTTGCCATGTTGTCACTCACCTCCTTGCACTTGACTTGCCATTGGTTTCAATCCCCGAAGGCTGCGGCGGGAAACCACCGTGCCAACTGGCCAGCGCATCCCCAGGGCCGCTACCACTTCGAGTGTCTCGCCGTCTTGCCGGTCCACCAGAGCCGCGGCCCGCGCCAGGCCCTGCCGGTACACCAGCACGTCCATGTCAGGGAACCTCCGTCGTAACAGACCCGTCCACTCGGTGTAGAGCCACTGGGCCTCGGACTCGTAAGCGGCGCCGGTGTCAGCACCGCCCAGCACGGCCAACGCCCCGTCGAGATCACCAGCCTGCCTTAGCTTCCGAGCTTCGTGGATGGTCCGGGCAACGCGGCGCCCCGCAGCGTCGTGGGTAGCCTCAGCGCCGAGCAACGCCGCCAGCAGCCGGTCAACTAACTCCTCCAGCGTGGGCCGAACCGCCATAGTCGTCGCGGTGTTGTCCAATGTCGCCGTTGTCATTCATCACCTCCTGATTCGTTGAGATTGGGATTGGATTGGGATAGCCAAAGACGCACTCCGCCCCCGGTGGGATGCCAAGTGGGGAGCGGAAAGACAAGCGCCGCCGCGCCGGTGGCTAGACAGAGCTACCGGGCGACGGGCATGGGGAAGAAACGCGGCCGGCGGGCGGTTAGGTCGCCAGTGGCCGCGTTGAAACTATGGCTACGACCGGGCTGCCTTCGTTGGTATCTGTCTTACACGCAGACGCGAAGGGCCGGTCGAACCTGGATGGGTGTTTCCTGCTTGAGGAGCACGAGAACGCCAAGGGTCAGGTCCGTCTCGGTGGTTTAGACCAGATCAGGTCGAGAACTACGGGACGCCGTGGTGTTTCCGGTTGCTACCTCCTGGAGTTGCCTGCCGGCCCCGTCGGGTCGCAAGGCTGTGGGTCGCGTTTGCGAAGCCATTACCATGCTCCGCTGGACTGAATCACCGGCTGCGCGTGAAGGAAACGTCACTCCACGTTGGCAGCAATTCCCTCGCGGTCGCTCCGGGAAGAGAAAACTCAATCCTCTCGAAGCGGGTCCGGGCGCACAGGGATCACGCCCCCAGGTTTCTATGGCAGAGGAAACCTTAGGTAAAGCCAAACATCACAATCAAGTATCAGGGCCAGATCTGGCCTGTGCAAGCGGTTTTAGGAGCATTTGTCCAAAGTGTGTACACTTATCCGTCAACAATATGCCCCGAATGCGACAACAATCCGACACAATCCTTAAACGGCCCGGCGCCGATCAACCGAGGCCCGCGTTTGAGGCTGGCTGGGGCTACCCCCGCCACCGTTTCAGGGTCAACGTTGCCCACAACCCGGGCAGGATGCCCAGCCAGAACCGGCGCCGGCGGAACTCGGCCAAAGCCTTCACTCGCCAGTTCAACTGGTCTCCTCGGTCCAGGCCCCGCAGCGGCTCCCTCTCCGGCGGGAGGGTCAGCCCGTGTTCCTCAAGCATGGCGACCTCCAGTTCCAGGATGCGCGTCCTGGTGGACACCCACCTGAACCCTCGGCCTCGGGCCGGATGTCCCCGCCACAATTCCCGCCATTCCTGAACCAACGGCCAGGCGTCGCCCAAGGCCTCAGCATCGCCTTCGGCTTCTTCCCTGGCAACCAGATCGGGGTAACGGCGGCGCGGACGGACGGGTGCGGATTGGCCGGCCCCAGGAGCCACCGCCGCCGCTTCCGGCGCGGGCCGGGACCTGATTCGGTCAACCTCCTCCTGCAACCGGGTTAGTCTTCGCTCCCAGCGTCGTTCCAGAGCCTGCAACTCCCTGGCGTGGGTCCGTTCCAGGGCCTTCACCGCCTCCCGCAACTCGCTCTCCAGCCCGGCAATCTGCTTCGTCTGCCCGGCCATCTGCTGCGCCAGTCCGTTCACCCGATCCTCCAGCGCGTCCCTGGCCCCGGCGTCCTTGTCCACCAGCGCCCACTCCAGTTGGTCTCGCACCCGCTGGGATAGTCCTTGCTGGACGCTGGCCGCGATGGTCCGGCGATCCAGGCCCAGTGTGCGACCGGCCCCGCCGTAGCCCCGCGACTGGACCAGCTGACGCAGCAGGGCCGTGAGCCGCAGCTCGTAAACATCCTCCACCACCTGCCCGACCTCCGGGGCCAGGCCCGGCCTTCCCGTGGCGTCGTCCCCGTCGGTCTTGTCCTCATGACCGAGGACGGCCACCTCGTCCATGCCCTGGGCGTCCACGACCTCATGTCCCTCGGTCTCACTCATGCTCTCCCCCTCCTGAATCCTTGTACACATCCAATAGGGCCGATGTACACGGAGCCTCGATTTTCGGCCTGCGCCGATGTACAGGCCAAACGGGGCCGATGTACATCAGGGTGGGATTTCGCATCGGACAGCAAGTGTTTACAGAAACTAGCCGAAATGGGCCTGAAACACCCCGTTTCAGCTACGGAATCCCTGCTGTACCTCAATGTCCTGGAAGTCCCAATTCCTGTACACCTCAATCACACCACGCCGGAGCCGGGAAATCCCATGCCTTGAAAGGGGGGGCGTGCAAGTCCCTGTCTCACAAGTCGATGGGGATCGACAAGAAGAAACCGACCTCCTGGGCATCAGGAGGTCGGTTGAAATGCGGCTCGATATACGAGGCAGTGGAGGGTGGGGAAGGTGGGGGAGGGTTATGGTGGGAACCCAGTTGGCAAGAATCCGAGTTACCTCGGCAGTCAACCTCGGACGGTGCCCCAGTGGATATTGGCTCCGGTGCGCCAGGCCCGCCATAGGGTTCGAAGATTGAAGGCCGTGGCCAGCAGGGACCACTCAGCCGCCACGTTGGCAAGACCTCGAAGCAGGAACTTACGAGCTCCCAATTGATCCTTGATGATTCCGAAGACCGGTTCCACCAGTTGCTTCCTCAAGTCGTAAGCTACTTTAGCTACAGGGGTGGACATCCACTCCCGGTGGCGACGCAGCGCTTGGTCGTATGGCCCAATCTGTAGGGAACGTCCCCAACGATACTCTTTGGTGCAGATTCCAAAGGCAGGACAGCCCAGGCAGACGGAGGCGGACTCCACCCGATATAGTCGCACCGGCGATCCTTGGTGTATTCTCGCGCCGAGGAAGGGCAACCTTTCTCCATTGGGACAAATATAGCTGTCGCTATCCCCGTCGTAGCTGAACTGGTCCTTGTGATAGGGATCGCGTGGGGACCGGGACCGGTCCGGCATTGCCACCTGTTGACCCCTGCGATGGCTTGCTTCC
The DNA here is from genome assembly GCA_965221295.1 of Dehalococcoidia bacterium. Taxonomy (GTDB): domain Bacteria; phylum Chloroflexota; class Dehalococcoidia; order Lucifugimonadales; family UBA3495; genus Bin87. The sequence continues at coordinate 1,844,887 of OZ244879.1, forward strand.
AGATGACCGCCGCCAAAGTAGCCGGCGTCAGCCAGAGTGAGTGGAACTCTTACCCCCGTGACATCCTCCGCCAACTCCATCATTGGTGACAACTGGGCGGTGTCATTGACCTTATCCACTACTTCCACGGCGGTGACCAACATGCCAGTAGTCTTTCCGCCAGGGGCCAACGGCGACACCATGGCTTGGGCATTGTAACCAGGCTTGAACACTCCTTCGCGGGTCCTCATAGACTTGGCGTTCAGATCGGTTAAGTTGACCCGATTCTGGCCTTGGTAACGGGGTGGCGGCAATGTCCGGCCAGCCTGCTCCTCCATTGCTTGCCTCACCCGATCCCGCAACGCCTTCTGGTCAGCCAGCTCCTTGGGAAGGCAGGGCGGCAGGCTATCCTCTCCTGCTTCATTCTGAGCCTCAAGCTCCTCAATAGCCTTCTCCACCCGCTCTAGCATCCGTTCCAATTGATCCCGGGCATAGCTCCGGTCTCCTGAAGCGTTGGCAACCACTTTAGTGCCGTCCACCGCCTGTACCGCCAAGTCCACCAACTCCATGGCAACCGCCGTGCGCACCGTCCGCTTGAACAAGTTCCTCATACTCTGCCTATGGGACTGGTAGAACCTCCAAAGGGTGTTGTGGTCCGGCTGTTGCCGACCAGTAAGCCACAGATACGGTATCTGGTCCCGGCAAGCAGCCTCCAGCTTGCGGCAGGAGCGCACGTTGGTCATGAACCCGTAGATCCACACGCCCAGCAGCGCCCGGGGATGATAGGCAGGCGCTCCCAGGGGGCCTCCATCTATCTCCACCCCCAACTCGGCCCACTCCTCCCGTCCCAACCCATCCACAAACTCCGCCACGAATCGAACCGGATGATCCGTGGAAATGAGATCACCCAATGCCGGTGGTAGCAGCCACATCTGATCCCTGTCCATTTCCCGAAGCGGCATCGCCAACCTCCCTTCAAGCGCCTTCCCCGCAGTTTACACCCTAACCGCCCGCCTGCCACTTCTGAGACAGGGACGTGCAATCCCCCCCTTTCAAGGCATTACGGGCGGGCCGTCCAGAGGCCAGACTGGTTGTAGAACATTCGGGCGAATATCAGCCCGATGGGAGGCAACCATGCTCCGGTCCTTCAAGTTTCGGGAACGCGGCCCACGGCGCCGGCTGACGCTGGCGTTGTTCGCCGCCCTGCTGGTGGCGACGCTGTTGGCGATTCCGGTAGGCGCGGCGTTGGCCCAGGGAACGGGCGATGGCCTGACGTTGGTCAACGACCACCTGAGTCTGGTGGAGCGGCGCAAGGACGGCGACTTCATTGCCAGGCCGGTGTTTTCCCATCAGCTCGACACCCTGACCTACGGCATCCGCGACGCTGACACCGGCGACTGGCTCACCGCCATGTACCGGGTGGTTGGCGGCGAGAAACGCCTCAGCGACGGTTGGGAGTACACCTTCGAGTACCCAGCCCTCAACGACCAGCCCGACCTGGACCCGGAGCGGGTTTACCTGCTGGTGATGCTCGCGTCGGTGGCGGGCGGCGAACCCCACGACTTCTACGCCGTGATTCCCGTCCACCAGCCCACCGGCCTCTGGGACCGGGTGCTGGGCGCATTGCAGCCCGACCGTTGGGGCAGAGCGGGCGCACGCTGGGTGGTGGAGGGAGTCCACGGAGCGTTGTGCGGCGTGATCGTCCGCATCTCCGGCGGCCAGGACGCCGCCAACTGCCGGGGAGGGTAGCCCACATGGGAGACATCCTCACCGGAACCCCTCCGAACCTCACCTACGACCACGAACTCGTCAGGCAGGCTTGGATCGTAGTGTGGGCCGTTACCTCGGCCGCTCTCGCCGTCATCATCGGCTGGATGGGCCTGTCCCTCATCATTGAGGAGCACCTAGGCCGTTCCCAAGCCGGGTGGAGGGAGCTGGTTCCCCGCCTGGCGCTGGGCCTCACCGCCGCCGCGTCCTCGCTCTGGTGGTGCGCCCTGATCATCGACATCGCCGACGCCGTGTCGGGATTCATCGCCGCCGAGCTGAGCGTCAGCCCCGGCGACCTGGCACGCGCTCCCCTGGACTCTCTACTCACCGCTATGGCCTCGGCCAACACCGGCCTGGGCATCCTCGTGGCATTGCTGTACCTGGTCTTCGGCTTTTTCGTCCTATACCTGCTGGTGCAGATGGTCCTGCGCCTGGCCCTCATCGACATCCTGCTGGCCCTGGCGCCCATCGCCCTCGGCCTGTGGATGCTGCCGCACACGGCCAGTTGGGGCCGCCACTGGCTCTGCACCTTCCTCACCACAGTGTTCCAGCAGGCCGTGCAATTGGTGGCGTTGGCGTTGGGCTTCGGCTTCCTGGGCGAGTTCGCGCACATCGCCGCCTTCGAGCCTGCGGGCGACATGGTTTGGAAGCTGCTTTTGTCCATCGCCTTCGTGTACCTGGCGGGACGCATCCCGTCGATGCTGGGACAGCGGGGAACCTTCGACGCCTGGCTCCACACCCTCTACTTCGGCATGACCCTGCCCGGGTCCATCGCCCGGTCCGCCCGCGCCGTCGGGATGCTGGGCGGTGGTGGCGGTGGTGGCGGCTTGGCAGCAGGTGCTGCGGGAGCGGTTGGCGTCGCAGGGGCGGCGGTGGCCGGAGCAGCAGGTCTGGCAAGCAGCGTCATGAGTTCCGCCGCCAGTTCCGGCGTCGCGGGCGGCGGCGGTGGTAGCGCAACCGGGAGTTCCGGCCCGTCGCCCAGGAGCAGTGGCGAGTAGTGGGGTCTCGATTTCCGCAGGAGGTGAAGAGATGAGCCAGTAGGCATGAACAGGAATCCGGTGAAACAGAGAAATCCAAAAGCAAGGAGAACAATCAATGGCTGATTTGACGCAGACCATATCGAACATCGTGGGAATCCTGTTGGGCATCGTCGGCATCGTCGGCGTGGGCTACTTCATCTACGGAGCCTTCCTGTACCTGACCGCTTCTGGCGCCCCCAACCAGATGGAGCGGGGCAAGACGGCCATGATGACCGCCCTGGCAGGCATCGTACTGGCAATGGTGGCCTACGGCGTGGTGGAACTGGTGATGAACGCCGTGGTGGGCAACCCCGTTGACCCCACCCTCCCCGATCCCACCAGCAATTCCGGCGGCAGTGGCTCCGGCAGCGGCAACACCGGCGCCGGTTCCGGCAACTAGCCCCAGCGAGGAGGTGATAAGCATGATGAGAGAGCACGAAGTTCCGACCCACGTGCAGGCCGAGGACAAGGTTCTGCTGGGGTTGAGCTTCCCGAAGATCGTGGCGATGGTGGCGGTGTGCGCCCTGGGCTACGGGGTGTACCACTACTTCCCCTTCGGTCCCATGGGGCTGAAGCTGGGCGTCGCCATCGCATTTGGACTGGCCGGCGTGGCCATGACCGTGGGCCGGATCGGAGGCCGGGGCCTGCCGTTGGTGGCCGCCGACCTACTGAAGCACAGGCTGGGGGTGCGGCTCTACGCCGGGCCTCCGGCCCAGGTGGTGCAGAGCGAGGCCCCGGCGCCGGTGGGTTCGGGCGGCGACCCCCTGCGGCTGCTGGCGAAGCGGGCGGCCAAGTCTTTGGCCAAGCAGGTCCGTCAACGGAAGCGGGGCCGGCGTACCTTCCGTCCCCACGCCTGGCTGTGGCGACGCCGGTGGCGGAGGGTGGCGAAGGGCCGGAACCTCCGGCGAACCCTATTCGCGGTGGCGGCCTTGGCGGTGGCCGCCGCCGCCCTCCCCGTCGCCGCGCCTTCATCGGCGTTGGCGGATGGTCCGGAAGAGGAGCATTGGACATCCCCTGAAATATACGTGCCGCCACCGCCCCACGTGCCGGGCCGACGCATATACGTCGAGCGGCTGGAGGTGTCAGGGAATACCGCGACCGTCTCCCTGCGGGCGGCCACCGGCATCGACCTGCGGGCGCGGGCATTTGGTGGAGCCACTGGCAAGACACCCCGTTTCTTCGCCTCGGCACGGCTGGCTCAAGGCGAGAGCATCGCCTACGCCATGCCCTTGCACGGCCCCAAGCCGTCCCTGACCTTCGACTGGGAGGACGACCTGGGTCAGGCTGGGGCGCTCACCCTCAAGGGAGACCAAATCCCCCATCCGTTGCCCTCGGTTAGGGGCGAGCTGTGCGACCTACAGCTGACCTCCCTGGAGTGGACGCCGGGCAGATTGTCGGGTGTGGTTGCATCCCAGTGCGTGAACAGCGTCGTCCACACGGAGCAGGTGGCCATGGTAACCGGCCATCGCAACGTCACCGAGCGCGCCGCGTTGACCGGACAGGTGAAGAGCATCAGCGGCCAGATGGTCGTCTGGACATCGTTGCGAAGCGTGGGCGCAAGTTTCGTCCCCAACGGCAGCGCCCGATTTCGGATGAGCATCCCCAGAGGCAGGGCGATCTACCCCATCACCCTGACCGTCTATCCCAACGCCAAATTGAAAGTCCCCATTCCGCCGGAGACGCGGCTCACCTACAAGCGGGCGTGGACCCAGACCAAGACCCGCACGGTTTATCTCTACTGCGGGCTGGGCGACTACTCGCAACAGACGGTGACCCTCAGCGTCCATCACCCGGCGCGGGTGGAGGCGAAGACCGTATCCAGGCAGCCCCTGAGCCGCAGCCGGTCCGAAGTTCTCAAGATGGCGGTCAACCTGGGCAGTGACGACAACTACCGGGCGTTGACACGGCCGCAACCCACGCCCACGCCCGACCACGGCCAACAATCGCGGGTTGACGACGAGGAAACCCGGGGCTGGTTCGACCGGATGGGTTGGGGGTGGCCCTGGTGATGGAAGCCATTGTAGCTGTGCTGCGCAGCAGCGCGGCAACCATGCTCTATCAGCCAACGCTGGAGGAGCAGGCCATGCTGGACGCCTTCGACGCGGCATTGACCACGTTTGCCTACGCCGGAGCCGGCCTGTGCCTCTTCGCCATCGTCTGGGCCGGGTTCCTGCTGATGGCCGACGGAACCGACGAGCGGGGCGGCGGCCGCGCCAAGGGAGCTGTCGTGTTGGCGGTGGTGGGCCTGGTCCTGACCCTTTCGGCCAAGGGCATCGCCGCCCTGCTGCGCTCCGGTTTGGTCGATTTCCCAATCCCGTAGCAAGACCCAATCCAATAGAGGAGAAGGAAGGAGGATGAACCTTATGGGAAACCCATTGGAACGATTTTCGAAACACGATGCCAAGAAGGAGCCCGGCGTGGTCATCGACCCGTCGCGCACTCAGGCGGAGGTGGCGGCTCCCAAGCCGCCGCCGCCCCTGTCCCACTTCTTCATGCTGTCGCACCTGGAGGAGGACGGCCCAGTGCGGCTGGACGGGGTGAAGCTGGCAGTGTGCGAGGTCATGGGCCTGGAGATGGACGAACCCAAGCTGGGAGCCTTCGCCGGCTCCCTGAACGCCTTGGACTTCCCCCTGCAACTGCTGGTTCGCCAGCATTCACCCCAATTGGGGAGGCTACGGGAAGTTCTATCAACTTTCCAACCGGACGACCTGCCCCCGCAGGCGATGGCGGCGGCCGGATCATTGGCCGGGCTGTTGGAACGCCTGGAGAACCGGGAGGGCATCCTCGACCGGCGGTTCTACGCCGTCTGCGAATACGACCGCCGGGACGAACTGCGTGGCCTGCTGGCAAGAGCCGGACTGGGAGTTCATCCCATGGAGGGCCGCCAACTGCGGATGCTGCTGCTGGCCGCGCTGCTGGGCGGCTCCCCCGCTGAGCGCGACGAGGACGAGCCGCTGACGGTGGAACTCAACCGCCTCCACGTGCGGACTGGCGACCGCTACACCCGCTCCCTCCATCTGGTCAAGTGGCCCCGCGCCCTGGCGCCTGGCTTCCTGCAGGGCCTGATGGCGGTGGGAACGCCCATGGACTTGGCATTGCACCTGGGGCCGATCCCGCCGGAGCAGGCGGCCCGCACCCTGGAGTGGCAGAAGGTCAGGTTCGAGTCCGCCCAGTCCCTATCCCTCAAGCGGGGCCGGTCCATGTCGCCGGAGGCCGAGATCGCCCTGGAGGACGTGACCCGTCTGCGGGACGCGGTGCAGCGCGGGCGGGAGCGGCTGTTCCACGCCTCCCTTTCACTGACGCTCCATACCTCGGATCAGTCAAACCTCAAGGAGTTGACCCAACGGGCAAGAGCGCACTTCGGAGCGACCCTGGGCAAGCTGGACGCCCTGGCCTTCCGGCAACGGGAGGGACTGCTTTCCACGCTGCCCCTGAACCTGAACGCGGTGAACGCCTGGCGCACGTTGGACACCTCCAGTCTGGCCAGGCTGTTCCCCTTCTCCCCGCCGGACCTGGACACGCGGAGCGGCACGTTGATGGGCATCGACCTGCGGGCCGGGGCGCCGGTGGTGTACGACCCCTGGGACGGCACCCACCTCAACGCCAACACTGCAGTGCTGGCCCGTTCCGGTTCGGGCAAGTCCTTCGCCACCAAGCTGGGTGCGCTCCGCAACGTCTGCCGGGGAGTGGTGGTCTACGTCATCGACCCGGAGGGCGAGTACGCGGACATGGCCCGCGCCGCCGGTGGAAGGGTGCTTTCGCCGGGTGTGCCAGGGCAGGGCCTCAACCCCTTCGTCATCGACCGGGGCGACACCGAGGAGATGCTGCAACGCATCGGCAGCCTGCGAAGGCTCATCGAGGTCATGGTTGGCGAGCGGCTGTCCGCTGAGCGCCGGTCAGACCTGGACCACGCCCTGGCCGGATACTACAACGCGCCCCGGGCCAGCGCAGGCTTCCGCGACTTCTACTCCCACCTGGAGGGGGAGGACGCGGGCCTGTCCCGACTGCTGCGGCCATTCGCCACCGGCAGCCTGCGCCATCTGCTCTCCGACGAGGGCGACGACCTGCTGAAGCGCGAGGCTCTGGTAACCGTCTTCGACCTGCACCTCTTGGAGCCGGACCTGCGCCCCGCCGCCGCCATGGTCTGCACCGAGACGGTGTGGGCGGCGGCGGCCCAGAACCCCAAGCCGCGCCTGCTGGTGGTGGACGAGGTGTGGTCGATCATGCAGCACCCGGAGGGCGCCGCCTTCATGGTGAGCATGGCCAAGCGCGCCCGCAAGCACAAGCTGGGATTGCAGTTCATCACCCAGGACGTGCAGGACCTGCTCTCCGAGGACGCCTCCAACGTCATCACCGGGCACTCGGGCCGGGCGCTTCTACAGAACGCCGCCTTCAAGCTGCTCTTGCAACAGGACGCGGCGGCCATAAGCACCGTGGGCGACGCATTCGACCTGCCCGAGGAGCTGCAACGCTGGCTGCTGTCCTGTCCTCGCGGCGACGGGCTGCTGCTGGTCCAGGGCAACCGCTTCCCCGTCCGCATCGAGGCCACCCCGGAGGAGACCGAGGTCATCGAGTGGCGGCCGGGACATCACAACCAATAGACCTGGCGTTTGGATTCCAATACCAACGACAAGCGAGGCAACAACATGAAACGAAACCTGTTGAACCAAATCCTGGGCAGGGAAGAGAAGAAGCCCCCGGTCCTGCTGGCTATCACGCCGCCGAGGAACGGCGACCGCACCCTGCTGGGGGTCGAGAATACCCTGCAATCCATCGCCGTCCCCGAACCCTTCTCCCTGGAACTGGCCGGGGACGAGGACGGCGTCACCCTGCTGGCCCGCTGCCTGGAGGACCGGGTGGTGCGCCAGCAACTGGGTTCACACTACCCTCAGGCCCAGATCCGCCGCGTGGACCCGGCGGAGGACCCCTTGCGCCTGCACGAGGGGGAGCAGGCCTGGGGCATGACCCTGCGGGCGTCGGGGCCGGAATACGTGCCACTACGAACCTTCAAGGACGACGACCTGTTGGACCCCGGCTCCGACCCCCTAATCGCCCTGCTGGGGGCGCTCTCCAACCTGCGGTCCGGCGAGCGGGTGGTGAGCCGTCTGACGCTGCGCTCCATGGGTCCCGACTGGTCGCAGCGACACCAGCAGATGCTGGAACGCAAGAAGCAGCCCGACCCCAATGCCTCGCCCCACTACGCCCAGGCCCAGGCCACCCGCACCGACGTGGGACACCTGGCCGCGTTGGGCGTCCTGGCCCTGCCCGCCCTCCAGGGCTACCTGTGGTGGCAGCGGGGCGAGACCTGGAAGGCCGTCCTGCTGGGCATCGGCATGGCGGCGGCCCTGGCCCTCGCGGGCTGGGGGTACTGGCGGTGGAAGAAGGCCCGCAACCGGGTTTTTGACCCGCTCATCATACGGGAGAAGGTATCCCGCATCGCCTTCGACGGCGAGGTGCAGGTGACTGCCATCCTTCCCGAAGACGCGAGTCCGCAGCGGGCGAGGGAACTGCTGGAGCCGGTGGCCGCCGCCTACAAGCACTACGACCACCCCGCCGGAGCCCGCTTCAAGGTGAGCCGGATCCGGCCCGTGCTTCCTTCCACCCACCTGGAACCCAGAGGCCCCGGACTCTTCGGCAAGCGGAGCGTGCTGGGCGTCCGGGAGGCCGCCGCCCTGTGGCACCCGCCAGGGGAGCGAGACGAAACGCCCCTGCTGGACCGTTCCGGCTCCCGTTCCCTGCTGCCCTCGGCCAGAGGCGTCCGGGGCGGCGCATTGGTGGGCCGCACCACCGTGGGCAATGCCCGGGAAATTCATTTCCCCGACGACCTGCTGCGCCGCCATCACCTCTACGTGGCCCGCACCCGCATGGGCAAGTCCACCCTCATGGGCCACATCATCACCCACAAACTCCGCGAGAAGGCCGCCGGACGGGACCACGACGCCATAGTGGTCGTTGATCCCCACGCCGACATGGTGAAGGAACTCCTGGAACGGGTTCCGCCCTCCCTGGTTGACCAGGTGAAGCTCATCGACCTGGCCGACGAGCGGGGCGCGCCGGGCATCAACCTGCTGGACACCCGCGTGTTCGCCAACAGGGACCGCACCGCCGATTCGGTGGTGCGGGTCATGCACGGCCTGTGGGAGCAGTGGGGGCCTCGGATGCAGTCCATCCTGGAACACGTGGTCAAGAGCCTGCATGAGGCCAACGAACGGGTCGAAGCCGATAAGCAGTACACCATCCTGGACGGGTCGATGCTGGTCACCGACCGTAAGTTCCGGTCCGAGGTGATGGCCCTGGTGGACGACCCCTTCCTGCTGCGCTGGTGGGCCAAGGACTTCCTCAACCTGCAGCGGGAGCGCCGGGCCGAGGCGGTGGCCCCGGTGCAGACCCGCCTCTCCTACTACGCATCGTCCAAGAAGGCCCGGGCGATTCTTGGCCAACCCCGCAGCACCATCAACCTGCGGGAGACCATACTGGACGGGGGCATCCTGTTCGTCTCCACCGCCCAGGGCGCCGTGGGTAGGGACGTGTCGGCCCTGGTGGGGGCGTCGCTGCTGAACCTGGTGGACTCCACGCTGCGGGAGCAGGAGAGGCTGCCCATGGAGCGGCGCCGGGGCGCGCTGGTGGTGGTGGACGAGATGCAGGCCCTTCCCGGCGTGGATTACGAGTCCATGCTGTCGGAACTGGGCAAGTACGGCGCCAGCTTCATCCTAGCCACCCAGAGCCTGGCCAAACTGAACGACCTGTCGTTGACCATGCGGGACACCATCCTGGCCAACGTGGGCTGCTTGGCGGCCTTCCAGACGGCGGGCAACGACGCCCGTCAACTGGTGTACGAACTGGGACGGGACCGGGTGACCGAGGAGGACATCGTGTCCCTGGACGTGCACCACTGCTACGTTCGGGCCACTGTGGGAACGCAGCGGATGCCAGCATTCTCAATGGCCCTGCTGCCGCCGGAGGAGGGCGATCCGGCGGTTGCCCAGCGCATCCAGGACGATGCTCTGGCCTACCTCAGTCCGTCGGATTTAGGAGAGGCCATGCTGCGCCGGAGGGTCGCCGAGTACCGGCGCATCCTGGGAGGGAGCGGCGAAGAGGGCGACCCGCAGCCGGAACCGCAGGAAGATGACGACGGGGACTACGGGGACGATGACTTGGACACCGGAATGGAGGTGGTGGCATGAGAACTGGCGGAGCCGAGGAGGACCTGCTCCGCCGACTGGCGGAGATGCCCTTCCTAAACCGGCGGGAGCTGGCGGCAATCTGCCGCCGGCCCCGCAGCGCGGTGTACCGGGCAATGAACCGGCTGACCAACAGGGGGATGGCTCAGGCCATCCCCCACGCCGCGCCCCTGATTCCACCCGCCGCCCGTTACTGCCTCACCGCCGCCGGCTTGGAGCGGCTGGCGGCCCTGGAGAGCGTAACAGTGGGCCGAATAACGGCCCGCCGCCCGGTATCCGCCCGGTGGCGGCGCATCCTGCTGGAACGGCTGGACGGGGTGGCGGTCATATACGGGCTGACCGCCGCGTTGGGTGGCCTAGGACAATTCGCGGGTCTTGTGTGGTACCGGTCAGGGCCGATGGACGCGAGCGCCAGCCTGTCCGACGGCCGGCTCCTGGCGGTGATGCGCTTGGGAAACGCCGCCGAGCGAACCGCCTTCGCCAAGCGGCTCTGGCGGGTGTCTCAGGACGAGCGGCCTAGCGGCGTCCTGATTCTGGCGCCGGACGAGGCGCGGCTCCGCCAGGTTCGCCGTTCTCTGGACCCACTGCCCCTCCGGGCGTTCCTGGCGTTGGAACGAGACGTGGCTCAGAGCGACGACGATTCTCGCCCCATCTGGCGGGCTACGGGCAGCCCCGATCCCCTGTACCTGCGGGAGATTCTGGCGGCAATTCCATCAAGCGACTCGCAACGAAAAGCGGAAACAGGCCCTTTGCCACGGGAAACGCTTCCGCCAGACCTGCGCTTGGACCTTTCCGACGATTCAGTTCCCGGACACCTGTTGCCCGTGACGCTCAAGCCATCTGAGAAGCGGGCCATCGACCTGATCCACGACTGGCCCTGGGTGTCGCCTGGCCACCTGGCCCAAATGCTGGCCGTGAACCGGTCCCGGCTGCACCAGATCATTCAACGGCTCCGGAACCTGGGGGTGGCCGACATGGTAAGGGCGGGAAGCGGCTCCAGCCTGGTCCTGACCGACCGGGGGATGGCGTACCTGGCTCGCCGGGACCGGGCCTCGGTGGGAGCGGCCCTGAGGCGGTGGAGCGCGGCGTCTTTTGGTAATGGATGCGAATCCTCTGACTGGCGCGAGGTGCGCGGGTCCCGCAGCCGCCAGTTGCTGCGCAACCTGGAGCACACCCGCTCGGTGCACGGGTTTCTGGCCGAAATGGTTCGGCAGTCGCCTCAGACTGGTTGCCATTTGGCTCAATTCGACCCGCCCAGGCGGGCGGTGCGCTTCTTCCGGCGCAGCGGCAGGCTCCATTCGATTAGGCCCGACGCCTACGGCGTTGTGGAGAGGAATGGCCGGGAGTTTCCCTTCTTTCTAGAATGGGAGCGCCGGGCCGTGCGGCCCGTCACCATGACGGCTCGGCTGGCTCCCTACCTGCGCTACTACTCCACCAGCCGCCCTCTTGATGATCACGGCTCCGCGCCTAAAGTACTGGTGATATTCGACGACGAAATCGCCGCCGGACACTTCCTGCGGGTGGCGGCCAGGGAGATGCGGCGCACCGGCGTCAAGCTGCCCCTGTGGGTCTCAAACAAGGCCAAACTTGAAGAGTGCGGGCCGTTGGGCGCCGCCTGGCGGAGGCCAGGCAGTTATGATCTGCGCCCCGCATTCGGCTTGGCAACGAGGTCACGGAAATGACCGGCAGGAGGGACCTGCCATCGGAACAAGAAGAGGGCCGGGTGGTTTGAACCGCCCGGCCCTCATGCGTATCCATTGAGCCTGCCACCCTCTGTTTCGTCAGGCGGCATTCTGATCCGACTCTTCACCTCCTGCCAGTTCCGGCATCAGCAGGTGCATCAGCCCCATCCTCGTGGCCAGGACCTGTAGCGCAATCAGGTTCCCTGCATCGGGGCGGGCGCCCCTCCGCCACCGCCGCAACTGGCCAACGTCCACCCGCAGTGCCCGCGCCAAGCCCCGCCATGACAGCCCGGCGGCCCGACGGAACGAGTCCAGCCGTTCCGGGAAGTCCTCGGGGAAATTGCATGGCTCCACCCGGTAGATCCACTTCTGGCGTCCCATGCTTCTGCCTACCTCCTGTCCTGGCCCATGAGAATCGCCAGCCCTCCCGGCACCTGGGTGGCGAACTCCGTCAGGGACAGCATGGCTCCGCCCGAAGGCTCCGCCCCACCCCGCCAGCGCAGCACCTGCCGGTAGTCCACGCCGACCATGCTGGCGAACCCCTCCCAGGTCAGGCCTGAGGCTTCCTTCAACCTGGTCAACCTCTGGGAGAAGTCGTCGGGCAGCAGGGCCACGCCGGGACTGACCGGCAGCCCCGCCAATTGCCATCCTCTATTCATCATCAACCCTCACCACCTCGAACAGGGAATGGAAGTCGTCAACTCCCAAAGCCAGCATGATGTCGCTCCTGGCCTGCGGCGAGGCGCAGCGCCGCCCGTTGAACAGCGCGGAAACGTAGCCCGGGGTGAGGCCGGACGCCTGGGCCAGGTCGTTCTGGGACCAGTTGAGATGGCGCAGCCGGTCCCAGGCCTCGCTGGCCTTGAGCGTCACCCGCACGGTGTTTCGTCTACGTCCCATGTTTCTTGTCCTCGACCTTCTTGTTGCGCCCACCAGGACGGCGAGCGTCAGCGCCGGAGCCGAGTCCTCCGGCGTCGGGTTCCGGGTACAGTTCCGGGTGGTTCAGGTAGTGGCGGGCGATGATGCGGGCCAACACCCGCAGACCCTCCAGCCGTTGCTCGTCCTGTTCCTCGTTCAGCGAGGTTCCTATACTCAATGCGTCCATTCCTCCTGGAATTCGGGCGTCAATCGCTGGTGGCAATCGGCCCGGCGCTGGGGTATAATCCTGCAATAGGATATATGTTCGCATACCAGGAGTGTAGCAATCCGATACCCTGGAGGGCAACGGCTTTCTGTCGCAATTTGCGATATGCCGCCCAAGTGTGTGCAACAATGACACAACAATCCGACAACAACGGAACAGACGTTCCGGTGGTCAACGCGATGACGCCAAAGGCATGGGAGATGAGGTGATGGACGTTCAGGAAGAAAAACAGAACCCGGAAGAGGAGATCGGCCCCCTGCTGCGAAGGCTCAGGGGTCAGATCGGACTCCGGGAGGCGGGCCGTCGCACTGGCATCTCCAGCTCCTACCTGTCCCAGTTGGAGCGGGGCGAGAGACGGCCCGGACCCAACGTGTTGAGGCGTCTGGCCTCCCTCTACGGCGTGGAGGTTCACCAATTGCTCAAGGCCGCCGGCTTCATGGACGACCCCAATCTCCCTCCCCGGAAGGATGATCCCAGGGAAGTTGAGCGGGCCTACCGCTACGTGCTGGAAGACCCCCGGTTCCAGGTGGGAACCCGTCCCTCCGGTCCCATGTCCGTGGAGACCAAGCGGTTCATCGTGGAGATGTACGAGCAATTCACCGGCAAGAGGATCCTGGAGTGATCATGACGACGACCGTTAATGCAGCCACCCTCACCGGCCTCTGCGACCTGCTGCTGACCACAGACAACCCGATGGAGGAACTGGAGCCGGAGTCCTTCGCCGTCCGGTTCAGTTCCTTCTTCGGCCTCTCGACCAGGCCGGACCTGACGGAGTTGACCGAGGTCTTCCAACGGGCGGGCATCGGCACGGTGTCCGAGAAGAAGTTGCCCAGCGACCTGCGGGGCATCCACTACACCCTCCCCGACGGCGGCAACGCCATCCACTACCAGCCAGGCCAGTGGGAAGCGTCCATCGAGTTCACCATTTTGCACGAAGGCTACGAGATCTGCTACGAGACCCTGTGGCGGCGTTGCTACGGACGCAAGTCCAACGCACGGGTGTGCAACCTGGCCGACCGGTTCGCGGCGGCGGTACTCATGCCCAGGGACATCTTCGCCTCCTTCGCCCATGCCTCTGGCCTGGACGTGGTGGAGTTGCATCACGTATTCCGGTGTTCCTACTCCGCCGTGGCCATCCGCCTGGCCGAGGTCGTGCGGGAGATTCCGCTGATGGTGGTCCTGTACCAACGGGATGAGCTAGGCCACCCCGCCCAATGGCCGTCCACGGTGGACTTGACGGACCTGCGGGCCAACGTGGTCAGAAGCGCCGGCGGGTTTGGGTGGCCTCGAACGACAATGCTCAACGGACATCTGGATGAGGCTCCCGCCAAGGGCAGGTCCGTGCCCGCCGGTTCCCTGGCGGAGTTGGCGGTCCAGAGCGGCCGGGTGGCATGGAGCGAGGATAATGGCATCGTAGCCGTAGCCAAACCCGTATCCTGGCATGGGAGCCTGGCCAAGGTAACGGTGGTGGCGGTGAACGAGCCAGACCGCATGACCCTGCTGCCCCAACTCCACAGCAACGGTTACCACCAGCACCGGCGCCCCTCGGTGTACGTAGGCAATTGACGAAATCGCCCGGACCGGAGATGATAAGAGTAAGAATCATTAGCATTGCATTAGGCAAAAAAAGAGAGCCGCCATGCCCGTCAAGCCCAGGAACACCGTGACCATCACCTTCTCGCTGTCCGCAGACCAGGCGGAGGAGCTGCGCGAGGTGGCCAGAGAGGAGCAGCGCGCGGTCAGCGAACTGTTGCGGGAGGCCTTCCGGCTATACTTGGAAGAAAGGGAATGGCGGATTCGAGAACGAATGGCCCGGCGCCGTCGCCTCCGGCGAAGATCGTCGGAAGAGGAAGAGGAGGACATCCATGAGTGAAATCAAGAGTGAAATGAATCCGCTGACCCCCGTTGCCCTCTACGCCCGCGTCTCCAGCGACCGGCAGGACGTGGACCTGTCCGTGGCGGCTCAGCTTCGGGCGCTGAGAGACTATGCCGAGAAGAACGGGTACCTGGTCGCCCGCGAGTACGTGGACGAGGCCGAGAGCGGCAGGATCGCCGACCGGCCTCAGTTCCGCGCCATGCTGGAGGAAGCTGGGAAGCCAGATGCCCCCTTTAAGGAAATCCTGGTCTGGAAGTTCAGCCGGTTCACCCGCAAGCGGGAGCACGCCGTGGCCTTCAAGTCCATGCTGAGGCGCAAGGGCATCCGGGTGGTGTCCATCACCGAGCACGCCGACGACACCCCCACCGGCAAGCTGATGGAAGCCATCATCGAGTCGGTGGACGAATTTTACTCAGAAAATTTGGCGCAAGAGGTCGTGCGGGGTATGCGGGAAGCTGCGTCTCGCGGCTTCTGGATGACCACCAACGCCCCCTACGGCTACCAACGGGTTTACGTCCAGGACGGCGCCAAGAAGCGACCCCGCTTGGCCTTGAATCCCCCGCACGACGCCGTGGTCCGCCGCATCTTCGATCTCACCCTCCAGGGCAAGACATCCCTGGACATCCTGAAGACCCTCAACGGCGAGGGCATTCCCTCGCCCATGGGAAAGCAGTGGCGCAAGACCACTGTCCACAAGGTGTTGGGAAACGAAGCCTACACTGGAACACTGGTCTGGGGCGAAAACGCCAAGGACAACGCCCCGCCGGTGCGGGTGGAGAACGCCTTCCCCGCCATCGTGACGCAGGGAGAGTTTGCCCGGGTCCGCAGACTATTGGAGTCCCGCGCCCCCAAGGTAACCCACCCCCGTCGGGCCGCCAGTCCCTACTTGCTGAGCGGGCTGGCCAAGTGCGAGACCTGCGGCAAGGCCCTGACCGCCGCCGAAGCCAAGAGCGGCAAGTACACCTACTACGTCTGCCAGTCCATGCTCAAGCTGGGCAAGGATGCCTGCAACTGTCCCCGTCTCAACGCAAAAGACTTTGAGCAGCTCATCATCTCTACCCTCCGGGAACACATCCTCACCGAGTCCAACATCCGGGATTTGGTCAAGATGTTGGATGAGGAGATGGACGGGGTGGCCAGGGATCAGCGGGACCGGCTGGAGACGGTGGAGGCGGAACTGGCCGAGGTTCGGCGGAAGATGGACCGCATCTGGTATTTCGTGGAGAACACCGAACTGGACATGGCCGACGCCTCAGAGCGCATCCTAGAACACCGCCACCGGCGGGAGCACCTAGAAGCGGCCGCCGAGGAAGCCAGGGCGGTGCTGGCGGAACGGAGGCAGTTGCTGGACAGCGCCGACGTTATCGCCGCTTTCGCCACCGAGATGGGGGAGTTCCTGCGAACCAGCGAGATCACCGAGACGCGGGCCTTCATCCGGTCCTTCGTGAAGGAGGTGACAGTGGTTGCCGGCAAAGCCACCATAATCTACACAATCCCCACCCCGAAAGACAGCCCCATCAGGGGAGCAGACATGGCGGAAGTGGCTTTGAATGGCGGTTTTCGCAGTACAATACATGGTGGTGGAGCTGGCGGGAATCGAACCCGCTACCTCTTCAATGCCATTGAAGCGCTCTCCCAAATGAGCTACAGCCCCACTGACGTCGCTTCGCCTCAGGCCATCCGCGACTGCGCTATTCTAGCAAACCTGTGGCAATCCACGCAACCTAGTGTACTCATTCAGTGCGTATGAGGAGGACGGGCGCATCGGAGGTGGCAGGCCGCAAGATAACCGGCCGAGATGGATCCGTCCCGCGCCTGAAGGCCAGAGATGGTATGGCGCACAGGATCTGAGCGGTGCACGGATCGGTTCTGGAATCCCAAAGTATGGTCGCCATCATGCGTTTGATGGAACCCCTAGGCGTCTGGGCGCTGGGCCGGCGCCACTGACCTTGGAGCGCCGACCAACGAGGCGCAAGAACGGAGAGTTGATACTCCGTTTCTGGCAATCAGTTTGGGAATCCGCTTGGAACGTGCTGACATCGTTCATACGAACTGCCCTGATTGCGAAACGCGCTCGCTTTTCCAGCATGTTGGAGAACTTTGTGGTCAAGGCTGTGGAAGCCCGGATGCGCACAGAGCGGGTATCCCAGCGGGACTTCACGTCTCTGGCGGTGTACTCATTTGGATCCGCTGGGTCGGGGCCGCGAGTCCAGCTAGTCGATTTGCGTGATGACTACCATGGCGCCAACGCCCGATACCCCCGAGGCTTGCACACCCTGTAGGCCCGTAGTCGGTGGTCGGCGCTGTCGTTGAGCGGGCTTTCCCGGACCCGACCCAGGGTTGATCGCGCCTCGGGACTTGAACTACGACAAATGCGGCCCTCCATGGCGGTGGACGCCATACAGCACAGGCGACGCAACGACGCTGCTCGCTTGCCCTTCCCTCAGCGAAGGTACGTCACTCCCCATCCACCAGTGCAATTGGCGTTAGCTCAGGTTGTCCCGCGTCAACTACACTTGCCGGAGCGTCGTCGATCGGTTGGCCGGTGCACCTACGTGACGGCCGCCTCGCTGTGTTGTTGTTCCTGCGCTGCGTCAGTCCGGTAGCTGGAGACCTCAAACGGCAGGATGACAGAGTGAAGCGCCACCAGGTCGATGGCGTCGGCCGTGGCCGTGACCATTCGGTTGGCGACGATGCGTCCCCACTGGGTAGCGACCAACAATTTCGTCGCCCACGAAACGGCTCGCGAAGCCCTGTGCAACGGCGCCAACGGAGACTACTGGACTTGGCCCTGGAGGATAGACACAAACCGACCAAACGTGGGACTTCAGCGAATACGCCTGCAGCAATGCGCACGGTGTACGTGTACAGAATCGGGGGATGTGGACCTCGCAAAAGTGTCGAACAGTATCGACCTGTCCGGCGAACACTGCAGCCTATGCATCCGCCACGACGACATCTCTAGGTGCAACGGCATTACGCGCCAGGATCCAAGTTCCATGCCAATGTGCCCTGGAACAAAACCCGCACCCTCCCCGGCGCCCTCGGCAAACCCCTGCGACCACGCCCTTGGCGACGCCAGGACCCACGCCCACTTCAGAACCCACCGGCGCTGCGACACCCATAGATCCGCCGGCCCAACATTCCGGCTTCCGTGCTGAGCCAGTGGGTAGCGGCCCCTGGAAGTATGCGGGCCATTCCGTTGGCGACTACTTCCAGTACGAGGCTTTCGACCAGTCCCAGCGGGGCGTTCCTCACTTTGCCAACCAGCGACGCCAGCCAAAATACTCCTGTAGTCAAAGCGACGCCAACGCCGCTGCCAAGAATATGCAATTTCATCGCCCCTCCTACTGTTGATCGCGGCGCAATCTTTCGGTGAAGCGCGTCGATTGTATCACGCGCATAGCCTTTGGGAAGCCATGCCCTGCCGCCGCCAGGGGCAGCCGCGCCCTACCTGTGGAAGGATTGAGCGGCCTATCCTTGCCTGATGCCTCGCGCCAACCGCCGGTGCCGGCTTTAGCTGACCTCCAAAACGCCAGTGTTGCGGCATACTGGCGAACTGGGATGGGTCGCAGCTAGACCAAAATGGACGCACTCGTCGCTCCATCGCCAACTCCAACCCCACCCTCTGGTATTGATTGGCGCCAACTTGCAATAACCCCCCAATGCCTGTTCACTTATCCCGTTACGCAAGCCTATGGTGAATTTGTCGATGTAATGAATGCCCTGATTCATGCGGCCCACGCAAACCCCATCGCGAAGGTTCTCGATTTTGTCCATCGTCTTTGTCCATCGTCTTTGTCCATCGTCTTTGTCCATCGTCTTTGTCCATGGTAGGAGTTTGCATGATCCCGAGGCTTGACGATTTTGAGCCTTGGAGCCCAGGGTTCGTTCCAGTTGACGGGACAGTGGCGCAGCTCTTGCTGTAACTCAGCTTTCCATAACCGACGGATTCATGGAGGCGCGCTGGCGCCGGTTTCCAAAATTGGCCCAGATGACCCGAGGTTGATGCCCGATGGATTTGCCAGCCGGCAGGGTGGTTTCGCGTCGAGATCAGCAACCCAACCGGTCATCACTGAACTGGGACAATCCGCCTCAGCATCTCCCGCCGCACGTTTTCGATGACGTCCCTACCGGATTGCGGAAACTCGGCGCCTACGATAGTATCCCCGTCGACGGGCGCCGCCCGCTCAAATATTTGGACACGCTAGTGGAGCCAACGTCATGACCAATATCCGCCGCTGCCTCGCAATCTGGGTTGGCATGTTCGCTCTGTTGACCGTCGTCGCCGGCGCGGTATGGGTTGGCGACGTGGCCGGGCAGGGCAACGCCATCGACTACGACGCCGACGACGACGGCTTGATCGAAGTGTCCAACTTGGCCCAGCTCAACGCCATTCGCTGGGATCTCGACGGCGACGGCTCGGTGGACGAATCGGCCGACAGCGCCGGTTACACCTCCGCCTTCCCCAACGCGGCCAGCGGCATGGGTTGTCCCAGCGACGGCTGCGACGGCTACGAGCTGAACGCTGACCTCGACTTCGACACCAACGAGGACGGCCGGACCGACATCACCGGCGACACCTACTGGAACAATGGCAAGGGATGGAACCCCATCGGCGTGAAATTCTCCGCGATTTTCGACGGCAACACTCGCGGCATCGCGAATCTCTACATCAAGGACGACCAGACCAGCGAAACCGCCACCGCCGCCGGATACACCCGCCACGGCCTGTTTGCGAAGATCGACTACGAGGGCGAGGTTCGCAACGTCGTGCTCACCGGCGTCGCGATCGCCGTGGGCAGTTCCCAAGACAACGACCCCAACGTCACCCGTGCTTATGCGGGCGCGCTGGCTGGCAGAAACGATGGTAGTATAGTAAACGCGCGCTCCTCCGGCGCCGTTACCATCGCGGGCGACCAAGACAACGCCGGTGGATTGGTGGGCGAGAACTACGGCAGCATCAGCGCCAGCCGCAGCGACGCCACTGTTACCGGTACTTCCACCGACCAGACCGTCCAAGGCGGGTTGGTCGGTTTCAACGAGACCGGCAACGTCACTGGGAGCTACGCCACCGGCGACGTGACCGGGTCGGGTATGCACTCTCTGGTCGGCGGACTGGTGGGCGATAACACCGGAACCATCTCCCGCAGCTTCGCCACCGGTTCGGCGACGACAGTGGGCGACGACGCCAGATTCTCTAGGGTGGGCGGATTGGTCGGCAGCAGCTCCGGCGAAATCACTCAGGCTTACGCCACCGGAGCAGTAAACGTGTCATCCAACAACTCCCACGGCGGGGGCCTGGTGGGCGAGAACTCCGGCTCCATTTCCATCGCCTACGCCACCGGCGACGTTACGGAGACACAGAACGATACCAGCAACCGGGTCGCAGGATTCGTGGCCACCAACAGCGGGTCCATCTCCGACGCCTACTCCACCGGCAATGTGACGCTGAAGTTGGATGGGCAGCCCTCCGCTGGATTCGTGGCCTACCACTCAGGGAGCATCACCAACAGCTACTCCACAGGTTCCGTCAAGCGCGAATTCCAAATAAGCGACCCGGCCAATGTCGGCGGATTCGTGGCAACCGCCACTGCATCTGCCACCGTTACCGCCAGCTACTGGGACACCACGAAGTCCGAGTTGACGGTGAGCGCCGCCGGTACGGGCAAGACCACCACTGAATTGCAATCACCCACGTCGGCCACGGGCATCTATGCGGCGTGGAACGCCCAGATCTGGAACTTCGGGATCAGTTCGGTGTATCCCAACATCGACCTGCGCGGACCGGACCATGACGCCGACGATGACGGTCTCATCGATGTGTCCACCCTGGCCCAACTGAACGCCATCCGCTTGGACCCCGACGGCGACGGCAACGGGGCGGAGGGATACCGCGCGGTGTTCTCCGGCTTCCCACTGGACCTGCTGTGCCCCAACAGCGAATGCAAGGGGTACGAACTGACCGCGGACATCGACCTAACCGAAACCGCGGATGATCGGTGGGAGCGGGGCGTTGGCTGGCAGCCCATCGGCACGCGGGCGAGGCCCTTCGACGCCACGTTCCAAGGCAACGGGCATACCATCACCGGCCTGAACATCAGCATCACCACCAGGTCGGCCCTGAACGCTGGGTTGTTCGGCACAACCGGAGGCGACTCCGACATCAAGAACGTCAACCTGAGCGACCCCAACGTGTACGTCTACGGGACCAACGAACACGGTCATTACGGCAACGCCGGGGCTTTGGTGGGCTTCAACCACGGCGACATCTCCCAGTCTTCGGCCATCGGCGGCACGATAACCGGCAGCGAGACCGCCGGCGGACTGGTGGGCCGGAACCGGGGCGACGTCACACGGTCCTACTCCGCTGGCGTGGTCCACAGCGCCAAGGCGGCCGGCGGACTGGCTGGCAAGAACTACGGCGCCATCGTAGAGTCGTATAGCTTTGGGTCCGCCATCTGCACTGGCGGAACGTGGTACTCCGGCGGGCTGGTGGCGCGCAACTTCGGCTCCATCAAGGACAGCTACACCGGAACCGTGCCACGCGGGTGTCGCGAAGGGCATCTGGTATCCCAAGCGGACGGAACCACACAAGACAGCTACTGGTTCCGACACAGCTCGGCCATTCCCCAGACCGACGCCAATACCCAGGGCACTGGGCTGCTTCAGGGACAGATAAGCGTTGTCGCTACACCCAACTGGAACGAACACGATACCGTTTGGGACCTGATGACGATAGGCGCCCTACCAGCTCTGGTGGTCGATCAGAACGGCGATGGCAATGCCACGCTGGCGGAGTTTGGCAACCAGCGGAATTACGACCACGACGCGGACGGCGACGGACTGCTGGAAGTTACTAATTTGGCGCAGCTCAACGCCATCCGTTGGGATCTGGATGGCGACGGCGAAAACGCGGACCCCGACGGGCTTCGGCAACTCCGCCAGCAGTTCTGGCTAAACTCCACCTCGGGCTTCACTCGCATGGGATGCCCCAGCGAGGGGTGCACTGGCTATGAATTGGCCGCCGACCTGGACTTCGATACCAACGGCGATGGTCAGATGAACGCCAACGACGCCTACTGGGACGGCGGGTCCGGGTGGGCGCCCATCGGCGACGCCAGCGACCCCTACGTGGCCGATTTCGAGGGCAACGGGCGCGCCATACGCCATCTCTACGTCCGGCTCGCCTTGGGCGGCGACCACGACGGAGCGTTGGTGGGATTGTTCGGCCAGATCAGCGGTGGCTCTGTCCAGAACGTGGCCCTGCTGGACGTGGACGTATCCGGTAACAACGACTCCGGCGCCATCGTCGGAACCCTCGTCCGCGGCAGCATCCGCAACAGCTACTCCACCGGAACGGTGGTCACCACCGGGGAAAACGGCGAGGCCGGCGGCCTGGCGGGACGGGTGGACGGCAAGCCATCCGACGCCGACAGCATCGCCGACAGCTACTCGCTAGCCACCGTGAACGCCTCCAACGACACCGCCTACGCCGGCGGGCTGGTTGGCAGCTTGGGCGAGTCTGGCGGCGCACCCGCCAGCGTTCGCAACAGCTTCGCCGCCGGTCCGGTTCAGGCCAGCGTGTCCACGAGGGCCGGCGGGCTGGTGGGCAAGGTCGCCTCCAACCTGACCACCGCCACCGCCAGCTACTGGGACACCGAATCCAGCGGCCAATCTGCCAGCGCGGCCGGCGCCGGCAAGACCACCGCCGAGCTGCAGGGCCCCACCAACAATACCGGCATCTTCGCCGATTGGAGCTTGGCCAGGTGGGACTTTGACGGAACGCTACAATACCCGGCCTTGAAGTACGACACCGACGGCGACGGCAAGGCCACCTCCGGCGAATTCGGCGACCAACGGATTGATTACGACGCCGATGACGACGGCTTGATAGAAGTCGCCTCGCTCGATCAACTCAACGCGATGCGCTGGGACCTGAACGGCGACGGCGCCGTTGACGCCCCCGCCGTTGAATCGCATTACCTGGCGGCCTTCCCCGAACGGGAAGAGCGAATGGGCTGCCCGTCCAGCGGCTGCGTCGGCTATGAGCTGACGACGGGCCTGGACTTCGACACCAACGACAACGGCCGGGCCGATTCCGGCGACGCCCACTGGAACGGCGGCGCCGGTTGGTCGCCCATTGGCAGCTACTCCGGCGTCTTGGATGGCAACGGCCACGCGATCGCCAACCTCTATATCAACCGCGCGGAGCGAGGACGCAGCGGCCTGTTCAGCCGGCTGACCGACGGCGCCGTGGCGCGCAACCTGGCCTTGCTCGACGTGAACATCACGTCCAACGGGGACGCGGGCGCCTTCGCTGGGCTGACCACCCGCGCCGCCATCAGCAACAGCTACGCCACTGGAACGGTGTTAGTCCGTAGCAACAACGACTCCGTGGGCGGCTTCGTGGGCGAAGCCAGCGGCCACCCCAGCGGCCATGACACCATACGGGACAGCTATTCCCTGGTGAGGGTGGCAGCGACTGGATACAAAACCAGGATCGGCGGGCTGGTGGGTTCAATGCATGTGAACCAGTCCAGCCACACCCGCATAGTCAATAGTTTCGCCGCTGGCGCGGTGCAGGCTCATGACCCAACGTGGGCTGGCGGTCTGGTGGGGAAGGCGGGAATACCCGAGTCCCGCATCACCCGCAGCTACTGGGACACCCAGGCCACCGGCTGGACGACCAGTTCCGACGACGGCGACGGCAACGCTGATGACGGCGTGGGCAAGAGCAGGCAGGAGTTGCAATCGCCCACATCGGCCACCGGAATCTACGCCAACTGGAACTCGGCGGCGTGGGACTTCGGATCGGCGACGCAGTACCCGGCGCTGAAGTTCGACACCAACGGCGACGGCGTTGCGACGGTAGCCGAGTTTGGCAGCCAGCCCCGCACGGCGAAGGATTTCGTCGCCGACATAGATCTCGACGACGACGGATTGATCGAGGTCTCAACGCTGGGGCAGTTGAACGCCATCCGCTGGGACCCTGAGGGCGACGGGAGTTCCGCTTCCAATAAGGAAGGGGATTACCGTCAAGCCTTCGCCGCCTGGAACAACGGGGCGGCGGTGGCCTGCGTGGGGGCGTCCTGCGTTGGCTACGAGCTGACCGCCGACCTGAACTTCGACACCAACGACAACGGCCGGGCCGACTCCGGCGACGCCTACTGGAACGGCGGCGCAGGCTGGGATCCCATCGGCGGCTACTCCGGCATCCTGGACGGCAGCGGCCACGCCATCAAGAACCTGCACATCAACCGGCAGGGCAGCGATGCCGCCGGCCTCTTCGGCCAGCTGACCAACGAAGCCGAGGTCCGCAACTTGGGCCTGACCGACGTGGACATCACGTCCGGCGGAGACGCGGGCGCCTTCGCGGGACGCCTGACCGACGCCGGCATCATCCGCAGCTACGCCACCGGCACGGTTACCGGCCACGGCGACGACGCCTCCGTCGGCGGTCTGGTGGGCAAGGCCAGCGGCCACGCCAGCAGGAAGGGCGCCATCCGGGACAGCTACTCGCTGGTGGCGGTAACCGTCTCGGGAGACGATACCACCGCCGGCGGGTTGGCAGGAACGCTGAGCGCCAGCGACAACAGCGAGCCGTGGATCGTGCACAGCTTCGCCGCTGGGCCGATACAGGCGGTGGAACCCGACCTGGCCGGCGGACTGGTGGGCGACGCGGAAACCGACTTCGCATGGGTCAGCCACAGCTATTGGGACCGCGAGACCACGGGCTGGGACACCAGCGCCGTGGGCGGCAGGGAGACTCAGGACCGCCTGCAGGCGCCCAAGACGACACGCAATATCTTCGCCCGCTGGGGTTCGTCGATCTGGGACTTCGGCGACCACAGCCAGTATCCGGCGTTGAAGTACGACACCAACGGCGACAACGTGGCCACGGTTGCCGAGTTCGGCGACCAGACGCGCACAGCAACCATCCCCGCCATTGACCTGGACTGGGACAACGACGGGCTGATCGAAATCAACGGAGCAAACAATGGCGAAATCAAGGCCAAACTGAACGCCATCCGCTGGGACTTGAACGGAGACGGAACCCCGTCCTCCAACGCGGACGACTACTGGGACGCCTTCGCTGGTGGATCATCCTCCAACATGCCCTGCGTGGGCGTACCCTGCCGAGGCTACGAGCTGGCGGGCGATGTTAACCTGAACCAGGAGCTGTGGGACCCAATCGGCAATCTGGAGTCCGGTAAGTGGGACGCGACCTTCAGGGGCAACGGGTACACCGTTTCGCATCTCAATGCGCTGAGCTCCAGTGGCAAGAACACAGGTCTCTTTGGTGAGACGACGCATCGTTCCGTCATTGAGGGCGTGCACATCTACAGCGCGGACGTGGAGTCCTACGGCGGCAACAACGATGATAACCGCCAGAACAGCGCGGGCGCGTTGGTTGGTTTCAACCGTGGCATTGTGAGGGAATCAGGTCTCTCCTACATCTGGGGAGACATCTGCAGCATCAGCGGGCGCAACGTGTCCGGCGGTCTGGTGGGCGGAAACGAGGGCATCGTGGAACGCTCGTGGGCGCGCTGTCACGACGTGAACAGCAAGAAGGGTGGCGGTGGTCTGGTGGGATTCAACCATCCGGGCGGCATCGTGCGGGACAGTTGGGCCGACGGGTTGGTGATCGTCGACCGCAAGGGCTGGAAGAAGGGAGCGCTCATTGGCCGCAATTTCGGCCTTGTGGAGCAGAGTTTTTCGTTGGGCGAAACCAGGCGTGGCGATGACACAAGTCACGGCCCGCTGACGGGTCAGCAGGGGGGCACGGTTACGGATAGCTACTTCGTGGGCCACGACTACGACGAGAAGTACGGTGGCAAGGCCCGGACCGACGAGGAGATGCGCACGCCGCGCCCGTCGGAACCAAGCTTCTTCGCTCCCTGGGATCTCGACCTGTGGGACCTTGGCGACGAGACGCAGTATTCCGTTCTGCGGGCGGATACTGACGAGGACGGCTACAAGACCACCTGGGAAATAGGCAGCCAACGTCCCTCGGACCCCTTCGCACACGAACCTGCCTTCGTGGATGGTAACGCGGCCCACAACATCTGGCGCGAGGGCTTGTCGCTGCGATTCCGCAAGGCGGACGGCGACGCGAATATTCGCGTGGACGGTATTGGTTACCGGATCGCCCAGAAGGGCGAGGCCTGCCACGAATGGGTCGCCGGCGGCCGCGTCATGGTGGGGGAAACCAACGGCCGGGCCACCCTCTCCGAGGGTAACGGCGTGTACACGCTGGTTCTGGACCGTGCGGACCTCTGGGCGTTCCGGCCCAATGGGCGGGTCTGCATCGACGTGAACTTCATCAACACCACAGGCAAGAAGAGCGACGCCCGCCGCTATCGCGATATTCAAATGCCGGGCGGAGAGGTCCCGAGGTCCAAGCCCATCAAGAAGGCCGAAGCGATCATCTCCGACGGGTCGGTGGCGCTGTGGTTTGATACCAACTCCTACGACTGGGTGAAGGGCGTGGGCTACCGGGTTGCGATAACCGGGGACGCCTGCGAGAGCTGGGAAGTGGGAGAAGGCAGCTTCAAGCCAGGCGACGAAATCGGCGGAGCCGTGCTGACCGAGGTCAACGGCCTCTGGAGGCTGGCGTTGCCGGTGGGTGAGGGCTACATCATGGAACCGAACCGCCGCTATTGCGTGGACGTGACCGCGTTCAACGACGACGGCTGGGCTGACACCGGCCGCCGCTGGAGGAGCTTCGTAACGGGGGATTAGAGATCCGTAAGAACATCGCTGGCGGCTCCAAGATGAAGGGGCTGCCAGTCCCCGTTGCCCACAGCGCATGTCGGGCCATTCCAAGTAGACTCAGAATATTGTTGCATCCGTCCCGCGAAATGCCGTGGTGGTTCGCCGGCGGTGACATCCGGCGATTGCCGACTCCGCCAAGCGTAGATATAATCCATGTTCGCTGGAGAGCTCCAGGAGACTCCCTGCCACTGGCCGGCCCGGGATGAGCCCAGCGACATTGGAGTGAACGCGATGAAATTCGGCATCATGGCAATGCCCCAACACCCTTCTACCGATTCCGCTACGCAGCGATTCCGGGAGACGGTGGAACTGACGCGGCTGGCGCGGGACGCCGGATTCAGCTCGATCGCCTGTGGTCAGCATTTCTTGTCGCCGCCGTACCAAAACCTGCAGAGCATCCCCTTGCTGGCGCGACTGGCCGCCGATTCGGGCGACATGAAGCTGGTGCTGTCCATCCTGCTGCTGCCGTTATATTCCCCGGCTGACGTTGCGGAAACCATCGCCACCCTGGACGTTATCAGCGAAGGTCGCGTGGTCTTGGGTGTTGGCTTGGGCTACCGCGACATCGAGTATCAAGCGTTCAACGTGGAACGCCGCCATCGGGTGGGCCGTTTCCTGGAATCTTTGGAATTGGTGCAGCGCCTGTGGACCGAAGAGGAGGTCACCTTTCACGGGCGGCACTTCAACTTGGACAACGCGACCTGTGCAATTCGGCCGGTTCAGCAGCCACATCCCCCGATCTGGGTGGCAGCCAATTTTGACACCGTGGTGCGTCGCGCCGGCGAATTGGGGCTGCCATGGTTTGTAAATCCCCATGCCACGTTGGAGACGCTGGAACGACAAACCGCGCTGTACCAAGAAGGCTTGCTAGCCGGCGGCAAGGAAATGCCCGCCGAGATGCCTATCATCAAGGAGATGCACATCGCGCCGACCCACGAGGAGGCGATCCGCAACGCGCAACCCTACATGGAGGCCAAATACCAAGCCTACGCCGACTGGGGCCAGGACAAGGCCCTCCCCGGTGAAGAGGATTTCCGGATCCCGTTTGAGGAACTGGCCCGCGACCGATTCATCCTCGGCAGCAGTGAAGAAGTGATCCAGCAAATCGAAGACCACCACCAACGCGTCGGCGCCAATCACTTCATGTTCCGCATTTGGTACCCCGGGATGGACGCCCGCATGGCCATGCGCGTGGTGGAACAGATGGGGGACAACGTAATTCCTTATTTTGAAAGTCGTTATGGAGCCGACGCCTAGGGCGCCAATTTGACACCAGTCGCAGGTTGTTCATATACTGCCAGCGGGCGTCTTGGCCCGCTGTTTGCCGCGACACCAGCGCTCCAGGGTCTTGAGCCAATCCGGTTGGAACCTGCCCTAAATCAATGCCTAGAAAGAACATCGTTGTCGTCGGCGGCGGCACGGGCAATCATACTACGCTGAGCGGACTGCGCGCGCTCGACTGCAACCTGACAGCCGTCGTCGCCATGACCGACAGCGGCGGCAGTAGCGGTCGCCTCCGCGAAGAACTCGGCCATCTGCCGCCCGGAGACCTGAGAAGGTGCCTGATGGCCCTGGCCGGGGATGCCGATTCGTCCCGCCTGATGCGGAGACTCTTCGATTACCGATTCTCCGCTGGCGACGGACTTAACGGCCACAATTTCGGCAATCTTTTGCTCGCGGCCTTGACCGAGGTAACTGGGGATACCGTCACCGCTATCGAACAGGCGGGTCGCATCCTCGGAGTCAAAGGCGACGTGTTGCCGGTCACGCTGACCAAGTCCACGCTCTGCGCCCGGTTGGATGACGGCGCCGAATTGGTTGGAGAATCCACCATCGACTCTCGCTCCGATAACCTTGATCTGGCCATCGATTACATCTATCTCGACCCCAAAGCGTACGCCTATCCTCCTGCCCTGGACGCCATCAACCGCGCGGACGCAATCGTGCTGGGGCCCGGGGACATCTACACCAGCGTCTTGCCCAATCTGTTGGTGGAAGATGTCGCCGACGCCATCAGAGAATCCCGAGCGGTAAAGATCCACATTTGCAACCTGATGACCAAGCCCAACGAAAGCGCGGGATTCAGCTCCTCTAATTTCCTGGCGCTGCTTACCGAATATCTGGGCGCCCGCCAACCGTTGGACTTCCTCTTGGTCAATAACACGCCGATTCCGCCGCGCCTGCTCTCCCGCTACGCGGCAGAAGGCCAACATCCGGTCATTCTGGATGAACCCGAATCATTGACGATGGTGGGGCGAATCGTACAACGGCCATTGCTGGCCCCCGGCGTGTTCGTGCGCCATGATCCGGCGGCGTTGGCCCACGCGATCATGGAAATCGTCGCGGAGGTCCCAACGACCGCGAATGATCGCCCAATTGCGCCTCCCGTTCATGACTGCGACGATTGGGGAGGCCCGATGCTGCCCGCCTCTGCTTTCCAGGTGATCGGGTCCGACCTGGAGGATGATACGACCACGCGCCCGGCAGTCACCCTCACCGTGCGCAGCGACGACCCACACGGCGGCTGACGTCCGATGTGCGGAATCGTAGGCTATGTGGGAGACCGGCAAGCCTGGCCGATCGTGGTGGAGGGTCTGCGCCGCCTGGAATACCGCGGTTATGACAGCGCTGGCGTGGCGGTTATCGAGCCAGAGCGGGGCCTGCAACTTCGCAAGACTGTCGGCCGCGTCGTAGGTCTATTGCATGACGCCACGTGCCCGGCGCCCGAAGGATCTGCCGCTCTCGGACACACCCGTTGGGCCACTCACGGACGGCCCACCGAGGCCAACTCCCACCCACATACGGATTGCAGCGGTAGAATCGCGGTGGCGCACAACGGGATCGTCGAGAATTATCTGGACCTGAAGACTGAATTGCAGCGACGGGGCCATCGCTTCCAATCTGAAACCGACACCGAAGTGATCCCACACCTCATCGAAGAGGGAATGAACGATGGGTTGACCCTGCCCCAAGCTGTGCTGCGCATGGGAGAGAAGTTGCAGGGGCCACAGGCCATCGTATCGGTGCGGGAAGGCGACGATGACAGCATCTGCGCCATGCGGTTGGGCCATGCCGGCGGCGTGGCGGTTGCGCACCACGCCGGACAGGGCATCGTGTCCAGCGACTTGCCAGCGCTCTTGCCCATCATCCGCCAGCGAGGTCATCTGCCCGTCGGGTTTCTTGATGACGGCGAAATAGCGGTTATCGCGAGATCCGGCATATCATTTTTTGACCGGTTCGGTGGACCCGTCCACAAGCAGATGCGGCAGATTTCGCTAAACGACATCGTGGTGGACCGCGCCGGATACCGGCATTACATGCTCAAGGAAATCATGGAGCAACCTCAGGCGGTAGTTGCCGCGATGCGGGATCGGGTCAACTTCAACGGCGGGACCGTCACATTGCCCGAGTTGAACATGTCCGATTCAGAGTTGGCCAAGGTCAAGCGGGTTGCCCTCATCGGATGCGGCACCAGTCTCAACGCGGCCCAGGTGGGTCGGCATCTCATCGAAAGACTTGCCGGCGTGCCTGCGGAGGCAGAGTCGGCGTCTGAGTTCCGCTATCGGGAACCAATGTTGGACGACGGGACTATGGTGGTTGCCATCGGCCAGTCTGGGGAAACCGCCGACACCGTGGCCGCCATGGAAGAAGCCCGGCGCAGTCCCGCCAGGCTGGTGACCATTTGCAATTCGCCAGATAGCCAAGCCACTCGGTTGGCCGATTCCACCCTACTGATGCGTTCCGGCATTGAGGTGGGCGTGGCGAGCAGCAAGACCTTCATCGCCTCACTGGTCATTCTGAATCTGCTGGCGATGCGGCTGGCCGAGGCCCGCAATAACGTCGGGCGGGCCGTCAGCCGGGAATGGGTTGACCAACTGGCCCGCGTCCCCGGGCGCTTGGCGGGCTTGATCAGCGACACGACCCGGGTGGATGACCTGGCGGCTGATTATTGCAACCGGAGAAACTTCATCTATTTGGGCCGAGGCATCAACGCCCCGATAGCCGCCGAAGGAGCCTTGAAGCTCAAGGAAATCAGCTATATCCACGCCGAAGCCTACCCCGGCGGTGAGATGAAGCACGGGCCCATCGCCCTCATAGATCACCGGATGCCCACCATGGCGGTGGCGCCCAACGACGCTCTATACGACAAGATGGTCAACAACATTCAGGAAGTGAAAGCCAGGAGCGGCGCGGTCCTCGCCGTACTCACGGAAGGCGACGTGAGATTGTCGGAAGTCGTAGATGGGGTGTTGTTTATTCCCCAGGTTCCCGACCACCTCACGCCCATCGTAGCCACGGCGCCGCTACAGCTCTTCGCCTACAACATTGCGGTGCGACGGGGATGCGACGTGGATCAACCCAGAAATCTTGCCAAATCCGTTACCGTCGAGTGAAAACCGCCGTGCGCCGCACGCATCGCTCCATAACTCCAACTCGCAGCGAGGTCGCTCTGTATTGATAGAAATTATTGACTACCCAACGGTCGACGCGCAACAGTACCTGGACTTGCTCGACCCAGACGACGCGAACCAACTGCTCGAATGCGCCGATGGTTTCCGCGGGACTAACATAATGCACATCAACAGCACCGCCTACGGAGGCGGCGTTGCCGAAATCCTGCACTCCATGGTCCCGCTCAGCAACGCTCTCGGGATCCAAACCACCCGCGCCGTGATCACACCTCGAGACCTCCGGTTTTTCGGCGTCACCAAGCGCATTCACAATATGCTGCAGGGAGCCGAGGGAGAACTGACCGACGAAGAACTGGAAATATACTTCGGGTGCCTGGACGACATCGCCGCCGAAATTGACGAGGCCGGAATTTCGCAAGACGTCTGGTTCTGCCACGATCCCCAACTGCTGCCGCTGGGCCGCCTCTTGGATGAACGCGTAGCCCCTACCCGACTGTGGGTGGTGCACATTGACCTCACTGACCCAAACGCGTGGCTCATGGATCGACTTCTGCCGCTCACCACGGCCTACGACATGATTGTTTGCTCCCTGGCCAGCTACGCCCCCCGCAACCTTCCGAACGACGTCCCCACGTTCGTAGCTCCGCCGGCCATCGATCCGTTTACCCCCAAAAATCGCGAGATGCCGCCGATCAGAGCAGCTGAAATAGTCGAGGCGTTGGGTATTGATGGCAACCGGCCGCTGGTCACCCAGGTTTCGCGGTTCGACTTCTGGAAAGACCCATGGGGCGTCATCGACGCGTACCGGTTGGCCAAGCAATCGCATCCGGGGCTGCAGCTCGCGCTGTTGGGCTTGAGCCAAGCCAAGGATGATCCAGAGGGCGAACAGGTTCTCCGTTCCGTGACCGGCCATGCCAACGGCGATCCTGATATCCACATGTTCTTTTCGACAGACGATTTGCCAGCCTCAAACGACGAAATAGTCAACGCCCTGCAGACCCACTCGCGGGTGTTGGTGCAGAAATCCACCCGGGAGGGGTTTGGCCTGACCGTTTCAGAAGGAATGTGGAAAGGCAAGCCGGTGATCGGTGGCAACGTCGGCGGCATACGCCTACAAATCACCGATGGAGAGTCGGGATTTCTGGTGAGCAACGCCAAGGAAGCCGGCGAACGCATGGCGCAACTGCTGTGTGACGACGAACTATGCGCTCGGATGGGCCGCAATGCCAGGGATCGAGTTCGCCAGATGTTCTTGCTGCCCCGGCTGCTTGGCGACTACCTGCGCGCGGCTCAACAATCCGGCTCCGGCAAACTGACTTTGGCGGGTTGAGAACATGGCTGCCACTACCATACTGGTGATGATCGACGGGCTCGACCCAGAGTACTTGGAGCAATGCCCGGCGCCCAACCTTCAGCGTTTCGCCAGTGAGGGATTCCATGTTGCCGCCGGCGGCATGATGCCCAGCGTCACTAACGTGAACAACACCTCGATGGTAACGGGACACTATCCGGCGCAGCACGGCATCGTCTCCAACTACTGGCTTGACCGGCGGGCCGGAATCGAGCAGTACGTGGAGTCGGGCGAATTCATACGCTCGGACACTATCTTCGATCTGTGCCGCCGCAACGGAGGTCAATCCCTGCTGGCCGCTTCCAAGGACAAGCTGCGCCGGTTGTTGGGCGGCGCAGCCCACCTGGCTTTTTCGTCCGAACAGCCCACCGAACGAGCGGTGGCATCCACGGGCGCTCCACCTCCCATCTACTCCGCCGAGGTGAACGGATGGACGATTGACGCCGCTCGTTCGGCCTTGCTGGAGCAGCGATACGACTTGGCCTTCATAGCCACCACAGACTACGCCATGCACATGCACGGCCCCAGCCATCCCGAGTCGGCGCGCCACCTCAAAATCCTAGATGACGCCCTGGGCCGCCTGTACAACGACGTTCCTGACGCACAGTTGCTGATCACCGCGGACCACGGGATGTCGGACAAGCGCCGGATGCTGCACCTGCCGGCGATTTTGGCTCGACATAACATCGCCGCCCAGGCCGTGCCCGTCATCAAGGATCAATATGTGGTGCATCACTCCAATCTGGGTGGCACCATTTACGTGCACCTGCAAGACCCCGCGGCGACTCAGGACGCCATCGGCGTGCTGCGGGCAACGGATGGAGTTGAGGACGCCGTGGCGCGAGAAGAAGCCGCCGAGCGCTTTTCCCTCATGGAGGAACGAATCGGCGACATATTGGTCACTGCAGACGCCGACGTTGTGTTCGGCGACCCGGCAGAAGTGTCGCTGCCGCCCGGTTTGCGCTCTCACGGATCCTCCCACGAAACGCGGGTGCCCATAATCGGGTACGGCGGCGACTTTGGCGGCTTCGAGTTTCGTGAAAACCGGGACCTGGGCCGTTACGTCAGCCAAAGGGTCCTAACCTAAACCTGTGGCGCCAACGGAGCATCCCTTGTCAACGATAGAAGTGCGCGCCCCGGCGACCACCGCCAACCTGGGCCCCGGCTACGATTGTCTGGGTATGGCGCTGGACCTTTGGAACCATCTGACCGTATCCACCATGGCGGCCGGCGAGGCGCCGGCGGTGCAGGTGGTGGGCGAAGGCGATGGAGAACTCGCCAACGATGGCGGAAACCTGACCTATCGCGCCATGGAATTCCTCTACGGTGAGGCCGACCAGCAGATGCCGCCCGTGAGGATGCGGTGCGATAACGCCATCCCGCTCAGTCGCGGCTTGGGAAGCAGCGCCGCCGCCATCGCCGGCGGGCTGGTTGCAGCCAACGCCCTTTTGCGCGATCCCTTCTCCGACAACGACCTGTTGGAAATGGCCGCCACCATCGAGGGCCACCCAGATAATGTCGCCGCCGCGGTCAAGGGTGGGCTGCAATTGGTGATCGCCGATGACCGACAGCTTTACACCGCCTCGATAGACGTGCCGGAGACACTGCAGGCGGTGTTGTTCATACCGGATCGCCGAATCGCTACCGTGGATGCGCGGCGGGTACTTCCTGACCAAGTGTCCGTCGCGGACGCAGTGTACAATATGAGCCGGGCAGCGCTTCTGGTGGCCGGAATGCAATCCAATCATCCCGAATATCTGAGCGTGGCCACTCAAGATCGGTTGCACCAACCCTATCGACAGGCGATATTTCCGCCCATGAAGGTAATATTTGACGCCGCTCGCAACGCAGGCGCCCTGGGCGTCTTCTTGTCCGGTAGCGGCAGCGCCATCCTGGCTCTGACTCAGGAACGCTCCATGACCGTGGCCTACGAAATGTTTGACGCCGCTAGGCTGGCCGGCGTGGACGGTCGGGTCGAAATCACCCGTCCGTCGCGGCGGGGCGCCCATGTCGTGGCCGCTGACGGATCCTAGCGCCATGGGTCTCTTCGTCCACAAATACGGCGGAAGCTCGGTCGCAGACGCGAACAAAATCATCAACGTGGCCCGCCGCATCGCCGGCGTCCATGACGCCGGCCACCAAGTGGTTGCCGTGGTATCCGCCATGGGGGATACCACGGATGAATTGATCGACTTGGCCCGGACGGTGACCGCCGAACCCGACCCGCGGGAACTGGACCTGCTGCTCTCGACCGGAGAGTTGGTTTCCATAACGCTGCTGTCGATGGCGCTGCGCAGCCTTGGCTACGATGCCATCAGCCTGAGCGGGCCCCAGGCCGGAATCCGCACCGACAGCGCGTACGGCCGGGCCCGGATCAGCGAAGTAGCCCCAGAACGCCTGCGACACGAACTGAGCCAGGGACGACTGGTGATCGTGGCCGGCTTCCAGGGGTTGACTCCTGATGAGGACATCACCACCCTGGGACGTGGCGGGTCGGACACCACGGCGGTGGCGCTGGCGGCCGCCCTGGGCGCTGATCGTTGCGATATCTACACGGATGTTGAGGGCATCTACACCGCGGATCCCCGGGTGGTCCCACGGGCCGCCAAATTGTCGGAAGTTGGCTACGACGAAATGCTGGAACTGGCCGCCGCCGGAGCCAAGATGCATCCCCGCTCCATTGAGTTGGGCGCGGTTTACCAAGTGCCAATCTGCGTCGCATCCAGTTTCACAGACGCCCCCGGCACGTTGATTCACCAATCTTCGGACGATAGTGCAATGGAAGGCCGTATCAAAGTAACCGGGATCGCTTACCAAACCAACGTCGCCAAAGTGACGGTGCGCGGCGTTGCAGACAAACCGGGGGTGGCTGCAGCGTTGTTCGAACCACTCGCGGCCTCCGGCATCAACGTGGACACCATCGTTCAAAACACCAGCGCGGATCGGACCACCACCGACATCAGTTTCACGGTCACCACCGACGACCTCCCCCAGACCCTGCGCCGCATGGCTTCCCTGGATGGCGTTCTAGGTTCAGCGCAGGTGATCAGCGACGGGTCGCTGGCGTCCGTCAGCGTGGTCGGTTCGGGTATGCAGAACACCCCTGGCTACGCCTCGAGAATGTTTCGCGTCCTCGCCGACGGCGGAATCAACATCGACATGATCACGACTTCAGAGATCAGGATTTCGTGCATCATCAACCGGGATCAAGCGCATGAAGCGGTGCGACTGTTGCACCAGGGCTTTGAACTGGACGAGGGTTAGCCGACCCCGCGACCACTGGCCATGGCATCTTGTTACCTCTCCGTGGTGATACCGGCCTACAATGAAGAGAGCCGGCTGGTGGATACCCTGGCGACGCTGCATGACTATCTGCGGAGCAAGACCTATTCCTGGGAAGTGATCGTCGCCGACGATGGCAGCGAGGACTCCACGGCAGAGGTGGCGCAGCGGTTCGTTGAGGCGCACCCTGGGTTCCAATTGCGCACCTTCCCGCACCGGGGAAAAGGAGCCGCTGTGAAACAGGGTATGCTGAGCGGTCGGGGCGAATACCGGTTCCTCTGCGACGCTGACCTGTCGATGCCCATCGAGTTCTTGAGCCAGTTGCTGCCGCCCAACGGGCCCGCAGCCGATATCGTGATCGGCTCCCGGGAGGCTCCGGGCGCCCGACGCATCGGCGAACCGCGCTTTCGCCGGCTGATGGGGCGGGTGTTCAACGGGTTCGCCAGGATCTTGACCAACCCCGGCATCGCAGACACCCAGTGCGGGTTCAAGGTGTTCAAAGACGAAGCGGCAGAGGCGCTATTTCCCCTGCAAACGTTGGATGGTTTTGCTTTCGACGCGGAAATTCTGTTCTTGGCGCGGAAGCGCAATCTCACCATCGCCGAGGTCGCCATCGACTGGCGCTACCGAGCGGAGAGCAAAGTACGCCCGTTTCGCGACGGTTGGCGCACCCTACGGGATCTGATTTTGATTCGGTGGAGATGGTTCACCAACCAATACGATTAACCTCAAGGCCGTATTGTCGGCCCTTTGATTGGTCGATTCATTTCAAAAAATTGCTCAAAAATGTCCGTCCTTGCGTTGTCGCCTTGGCATCGGTTTATGCAACCCTTGCCGCCCACACTCAGGCGAAGTTCGGATACGGCAGTATCCAATCGAAAGGATGGACCATCATGCCGCTAAATTCACTGCGCGCCGAACCGGCTTCGAGCCCAGGAGCAATGACATCGGGCCGGTTCAAAATCAACTTGGGAAAAGACGCGGTCAAGCTTGCCTTGGCCGGCGAATGGGAGCGGGCTGCTGAACTGAACCGCGCAATCCTCGAACTTCATCCCGACGACAGCGAGGCGGCGAATCGCTTGGCCAAAGCCTTAATGGAATTGGCGGATTACGTTTCTGCCCGCAGGGCCCTCAACGACCTGCTGACCAGGCGCCCGAACAACAGCATTGCCCGCAAGAACCTGGCGCGCCTGGAAAGGCTGGAATCCCAACAAAGGCGCCCGCCGACCCTTTCTGTCAAGACCTCCAATCTGCCGCCAGTGTTCATCGAAGAGGGCGGCAAATCTTGCGCCACCACCATACGCCATCATGGCGAACCAACTGCGTTGGCGGACATCGCCGCCGGCGACACCGTGACGCTTTCCATTTGCGGTGAATCTGTATTGGTCCATTCTCCAGATGGCAAACGACTGGGAGCCATTGAAACACGACTGGCCCGGCGGCTCCGCAAGCTGATGAACAACGGCAATCGCTATTGCGCCGCCGTGGTCAGCATCGATGGAGACGCGGCCACTATCGTGATTAGGGAGACCGAGCGACACCCGGCGCTCAGACACGTGGTTTCCTTTCCGCCGCGCAGCCGTGGCGGCGGTCCGGACCTGGAGTCTCCAAACATTGAGGTCGACGAAATTGCCGAAAGCCCAGAGACCCTGAATACAACCAGCGACCCCAATATAGAACCAGATCAGGAGGCTTCCCTACTGATGCTGGCCACGCAGGAAGTCGATGACGACGATGATGATGACGGCCCCGAGTCGGGATTTGTGATCCCCGTATTGGACGCCGACGACATGACCCATGAGCCAGTTCTACCAGGCGCCCCGCTCCGGGAGGACGATTGGGAATAACAGCGCATGGGTCTAGCCTATCCGTCTTGGCCCGCGCCGCGGGCGCGAGAGTCCAGGCTAACTGCGATTTGAGACCGGAAAGGACGCACTCGGTTGGGGGATCCAGGCGCGCCCATGGGGATTACGAACACAGCCGACTGCCCAGCCGCCTGCGGTGAAAAGAACTCAACCACACTGTCGTCGTAGAACGTCAATCCCGTGGCGCCCAGACCCAACGAGTGCATCCCCAGATATAGCCTGCCGCCTACGATGCCCGCCACGGTTTGCGCTACGCGGTAGCCCCGGGCGCCCAGGCGTTTTTCGATCTCTTGCAGGTCGGCCGTGAGGAACGCCACCGCAGCGGCGTCGGCGGGCAGCGCCTGCTCAAAGCCCAAATGCCCGGCCATTTCCCGGAATTCTCCGGCCTTCAGCAGCCTTAGGCCTTTGTAGAAGTGGTTGTAGTGGTAGGCACCAGCCGCCAGACCCTCCACGGCATTGACAATGAAGTATAGCTCCAGGCCTAGGAGGGCGCCTTGTTCCATACCGG
This sequence comes from Dehalococcoidia bacterium, assembly GCA_965221295.1. Classification (GTDB taxonomy): domain Bacteria; phylum Chloroflexota; class Dehalococcoidia; order Lucifugimonadales; family UBA3495; genus Bin87. Next base: position 1,882,728 of record OZ244879.1, read on the forward strand.
GAGCGTTGATGCCAGCGGCAGCGGCGTCAACCACGGTTCGGAACGATTCCCACGGAATGGAATTCCTCGAGAATCGCCTTGTCGAGCCGCGCGACCGGATGGTTGCAGCCAACGACGCCGATTCTAATGCGCCCAGGTCGACATTGCCGTCATAAACTCCGTCGGATCCGGAACGCAGCGGCCGGAACGTATCGCCGGCGCCGTCGAGTTCGTGCCTTTCCAAATGGGAAAAATTGGCGACGGTTTGGTTCCATACCTGCAGGTCCTCATGGGTCCGCAACCGCGAAGCGAGATGGAGTTCGGCGCTCAAGGGGTAATCGATGGCGCCGGCCGCCAGGTCGTTGCTGTCCTGGACCAACATCCCGGGCACATCCCCAGGTCCGGCCGCCAACGTGCCATCCGGCGCCCCCAACGAGGCCACCAGCGAGGGGGCTTCGGTACGGCCGTCGATTCCGAAATATCCGGTCAGCAGGCGATCCACGAATCCGAAGTTCAGGTGGATGGGCGCCGCTTCAGCGTTGCCTGTGGCCAGCAGATTGGCCGCCACCGTGCCCAAATCCCAATAGCAGTAACGATAGCCACGTTCACGATACTTCCACGCGCTGCGCCAGAAAACCGTGGTGAACACTAGCGTGGCCGGGTACGCCGCATGGTCGCCAATGGCGCCGCCGACCCATCGGCGCAAGTCGCCGTTCCGCAGACGCGCCAACGTGCAGTCCCGAGGGTTGAAGTGATACACGCCGGCCCTCAGACCCTCCAGATCGCCGCATACTACGTAGATTTCCGTGGGGTAAAGGGCGCCGGCGGACGCCGCGGCCCGGTAGTGAACCTCGCCGTCGCGCAGCTGGCGACGCCGGATTACGGCAGCGGAGTGGTACAGCAGCCTGGTCAACTTATCCAAGGTCAAAGCGCCAGCGGATCCAGCATTTCCGTCGCCTCTGATGGCGCCCAAGGTGGGCATCTGAGGCCCAGGTTGGCCGGCAACCTCGGGCAGGCCGATGGCCCGCAGTCCGGGATAGACCTTGTAGAGGGGCGGTTTGTTCTCCAAGTTGATGTACTGAAGCTTTGTCGCCTCGTTGAACCGAAGCGCGATTCCATCCGGCGCTCCGTTGCCTGCTGTCGTCATGGTAATCTCCCTGCTTGCGTTTGGCGTCGCGGCGGGCGCTGGATTCATCGCTGCCGGTAAATCTCAACCCCCGCGGATTCAATCACCGAACCACGTATCGGTGGTCTGGGTTTTCGCACGCGAACCCGCACCGCATTGATTGATGGGTGTTGTCGAAGCGCGGCGCCAGCGATCTCTCCTGCGGCCGCTTCCAGCAGGTTGAGCGGTTCACCTTCCATCACGCCTTTGGCCAAGCGGTACAAGTGGGTATAACTTACTGTATCCGCGAGGCGGTCGGACTCGCCGGCGGCGCTGAGGTCCAGTTCCGCTTCCACGTCCACCACGAACGGTTGGCCCAAGGCGCGCTCTTCAGCGTTCACGCCGTGAAACCCGTAGAATTGCATCCCGCTCAGGATAATTCGGTCGGATGACATTGGGGAATCCTAATGCGGCGCCACGTCAATAGCGTAAGCCACACGATGGCCGACTAATGCCCTTCCCTTCTTGGCAGTACAGTCGCTGCCGGCCTGGAGGCTGTGTTCTCGCCAGAGATGGCAGGACGGTTCGCGGCGAACTGTGGGCGATTGGGTGGCGCGGGCCAAAGGCGGCCTGCCCCAAGTTTCAATCACGGTTACCCTTTGGTTTGCCTTTCGATTTCGGCAACGAGGCTAAGAAGATTCTGGGCGCGTTTGACCACCGGCACGTCAACCATCCGCCCGTCTATGGAAAGGGAACCGCGGCCGGCGGCCTCCGCCTCGTCCCATGCCTCCACAACCTGACGGGCGTAGGCGACGTCTTCTGGACTCGGCGAGAAGGTCTCGTTGATGATGTCGATCTGTGCCGGATGGATTGCGAATTTCCCTGTGTAACCCATCTGGCGCGCCGCGCCGGCGTCCCGCCTGAGGCCCTCCGGGTCGCGGAAGCCTACAAACGGGCCGTCCAGCGCCGCCACGCCGGCCGCTTTGGCGGCAATGGCCACCGAGGAGCGGGCGAAATAGCTTTCCTCGCCAAAATCGTTGCGGATGATGCCCATGTCGTTGGTGTAGTCTTCGCCGCCGAAGGCAATGCCGGCGATCCGTTGCGAGGCCCGCGCCATCTCGTAAACGTGAACCACCGCCATGGCGGTCTCGATCCAGGGAATCACGCGAATGCCCCCGGGTGTCATACCGGCGCCATCCTCCAGCGGAGCCAGCAACCGGTCAATCTGCTCCAGATCCCATCGGGTATTCCCCTTCCCGATGCTGATCCCCGCCAGGTCTGGAGAGACGACGGCCGATAGCTCGTCGGCGGTCAGGCCCGTGTCCAGCGAGTTGACGCGGACCATGACGCGGCGGCCCGCGGCCCGCAGCTTCGGCGCCCACTCGACCGCCATGCGACACGCCGTTCCCTTCTCGCCGGGCGGCACGGAATCCTCAAGGTCAACCATGACGATATCGGCGTTGAAATCCAGAGCCCGTTCCAGCATGTTGGCCCGGTTGCCGGGAACGAACACCAAACTCCGCATGAGATCCATGGATGCTATACCTCGCTAATGTTCGCAAATGCTTGTTTAATGTCGCTGGCCGCTGCGCCCAGTGTCAGAAGTCGCCCCAAGAATGGCCTGACTTCACGTCAACCCTCAGGGTGACGTCAAGTTCCAGCGCCGCGGGCATCTCGTCCAAAGCCAGGGCCGTCATGTCGTCCATCTCATGGTCGGGTACCTCGAACACCAACTCATCGTGCACTTGAAGAATCATCCTCGACTTGGTTCCTTCCCTCAACATTCGTTCCTGCACGTTGATCATGGCTTTCTTCATGATGTCGGCTGCGGTGCCTTGAATTGGCATGTTGATGGCCATGCGCTCCGCGGCGGCGCGGGTGTTGTGGTTGGTGGATTGGATGTCCGGGAAATACCGGCGTCGACCCAACATGGTTTCGGCGTACATGGTGGAGCGGGTCTGGTCCTTCACCCCCTCCAGGTATTCGTTGATACCAGGATACCGCGAGAGGTAGGTTTCGATGAAATGGCGTCCTTCTTCACGGCTGAACCCGGTCTGCTGGGAAATGCCATAGGGGCCCAGTCCATAGATGACACCGAAGTTCAGGACTTTGGCGATGCGACGCTGCTCACCGTCCACTTCGTTAATCGGGACGTTGAACATCTGGCTGGCGGTGGCGGCGTGAATGTCTTCGCCGCGCCGGAAAGCGTCCAACAGCGAGGGGTCCTGGGAAAGGTGCGCCAGGACCCGCAGCTCGATTTGGGAATAATCGGCGGAGAGCAGTTGGCAGCCGGCGTCAGCGACAAAGGCTCGACGCACCTGGCGGCCCAACTCAGTGCGGACCGGAATATTCTGCAGGTTGGGATCGCTGCTGCTGATCCTGCCGGTCGCTGAGCCGGTCTGGTGGTAGGAGGTGTGGATGCGGCCAGTGCGAGGGTTCACCATTTCCGGCAGCGCGTCCACGTAGGTGGACTTGAGCTTGGATACCTGTCGGTAATCGAGGATCCGGTCCACCACGGGGTGCATTCCTTTCAGCGATTCCAACGCGTTGGCGTCCGTGGAATAACCGGATTTGGTGCGGCGGGTCTTGGGCAATCCCAGTTCGCCGAACAGAAGGTCGCTCAGCTGTTTGGGCGAATTGATGTTGACGCTATGTCCAATCTCGCCGTACAGGTCGGTTTCGATCTGGTCCAGCTGTTCCTTGAGGTCCCGCGACATTTCGTGCAGAATCCCGGAGTCCAGGCGTACGCCGGCGCGCTGCATCTCCACCAACGCTGGAACCAACGGCAGCTCTACATCGGTCATCAGATCTTGTAAACCCTGCTTCTCCAGTAGCGGTTCAAATTGCTGTCGCAACCGTAACGTGGAATCAGCGTCCGCAGCCGCATAGGGAGCGCCATCCTCGATGGCAACCTCGTTGAAAGTTTTTTGCTTGGCCCCTCGACCGATTAGCTCGGTGATCTCGGTCATTTCACGTCCCAGGATGGCGAGAGCCAGCGGTTTGAGTCCCAGACGGTTGTTCCCAAGCAGGTGCGCCGCAATCATCGTGTCGTGATCCACGACGCCCCGGGGGTCGATGCCGTAATTGGCCAGGAGCGTGAGATCGTAGTTGGCGTTGTGGGCCGAACGACCAATACCGTCTGCCGTGAACAACGGGCGCAATGCAGACAGCGCCTCCTCAAGGGGAATTTGCCGACCCTCGCGGTGCCCCACTGGAACGTACCAGGCGATGCCATCGGGGATTGCGAAGCTCAGGCCGGCCAACTCTGCGGCCATGGGGTCGGCGCTGCTGGATTCAGTATCGAAGGCGAAGGCGCCCGCCGCCTCGATTTCGGTGATCATGGCGCGCAGTTCGTCCGACGAGGCGACGATGCGATAGTCAGCCTCGGCCGCGGATTCGGCGGCCGCCGCCAGCATCGGTTCTGGCGCGTTTCCGGCGACGGCCGGGAGCGTCCAGGGGGCGTCTGGGGAGGGAACCCGGCCCACGATGCTGTGGAACTCCAAGGCGGTCATCAAAGCCACCACATCGCCGCGTTGGTAATTGCCGAATTCACAGGCTTCCAGGTCTAATGTGGTGGGAGCATTGCAATCTATGGTGGTAAGGAACCGATATTCGAATGCCGCTTCCCGGTTGCTGGCCAGGCTATTCTGAACGCGCTTCTGCGTGATTTCATCCAGGTGTTCGTAAATGCCCTCCAGAGACTGGTAGGCGCTCAGCAGCGTGGTGGCCGTCTTGTCGCCGACCCCCGGGATGCCGGGGATATTGTCAGACTTGTCGCCCACCAGCGCCTTGTAGTCCGGTTGCTGCGCGGCGGTCAGGCCGCCGTAACGTTCCGCAAGTTCCGCTTCCCCGACTATGCGCCGGTCGCGTTCGCTGCTGGCCAAATCTACCCGAACGTGCGGAGTGATCAACTGAAAGGTGTCGCGGTCGCCGGTGAGGATTACAGTCGCCAAGTTTGCCGCCTCGGCCTGGCGCGCCAAAGAGCCTATGATGTCATCCGCTTCGTAGCCAGGGAGTTCGTAAACGGGAACTGCGAACGCTGTCATCAACTCCTTCACTCGGTCGAACTGGCCCCGTAGTTCCGGCGGCGTTGGGGGACGTTGCGCCTTGTACTCGGCGAACCTCTCATGCCGAAAGGTCGGCGCTGATGTATCGAAGGCGACGGCCACGTGGGTGGGTTGCCATTCATTCAGCGCCCGTAGGAAGACGCTGGAGAAACCGTAAACCCCGGTAACATCCTCGCCGGTAGTGGAGACGGTCAAGTTGCGGTTGACGCTGATGGCGCGGAACGAGCGGTGAACCATGGCGTGCCCGTCGATCAGCAGCAGCAAGGGCGCTTTGGCTCCGCCACCGAACGACATGGGCATGGACATCTGGCCGTTGTTCACCATGGTGGGTTTCCTCCGTCCGCTGTTCCAGAATCGAGCCGTCGTGGGACGTTCAAGACGGCATTATACACAAGCCGAACATCGCCGGACGCCGCCCACAACATACGGTGGCTCACTGATCGCCAAAGAACACAGTCGCCTCGTTGGCCATAATCAGTTCATGGGCCGATGGCGGAGGCGCGCAAGGTTTCGTCAACGGGAGGAAGTGAAGAAGCTCGGCCAAACTGCGCGGGACGCCACATCTGCGCTGCGGCCGCGACCTGTGGGCCCAGTCATCCACCATGTCAGGGAGTCCCTCGGCGTCGATGGCGCCGTTCACCCTCGGCTAGCCGCCAGTTGCGTCCTGACGACCCTGTGGGCATTCCAGAGCGACTCGCCGCGCGACACCCTAGGACGGGGCTGAATGAACGTGACCCCATCCCGGCCTACAGCGTCTGTCGTACGTTTTCCCACAGCCGGCGGAACAACAGAACCACGCGAGAGGCGCCATACTGATGGTTGAGATTGCCGCGAGATCCCGCTGCGACAATCGCCTATCTCCAGACGATTGCCTAGCCTCCAGCGGTGGAGAAGTCCCTCCAGCGGCGGCCGCCAGGCGCCGCGCCAGCTTCGTTGTAGGTCCAAACATCCACGCAGTACTTGTGGTATGGCTTCAGGGTAACGTCTTCACCTACAGGCAACTTCAGCCGCCAGAGTCCATCTTCTTTGGATAGCGCAACGCCGCCGCTGTTGTGGCCAGGCCAGAGTACTCCCAGGTTCCCGGTCCATTCGTGACAAGCGTTGCCCTCCTGCGCCACGCGGTATCCCACGCGTTTGGCCCAGTCGTAGGGATTGGTCTGGAACTCCAGGGTCACCGAACCATCCATCACGCGAGCCTCACTCACCTTGATGGGCTTGGAGCGCGGCTTCTCCATCGGCGGCATGTGAATGTCATGCCAACGGCGGGTGGGTCCTTTCTTCCCTGCAGTGTTGACAAACCACACGTCGATGCAGACGCGGCCACCGGGGCGGAAGGCCCAATAGTCCTTGCGGTCCAGAACCAGCGTGTACACGCCGCCGTCCTCCGATAGCGTGGCCCGACCGTTGGTCTCGCCCACATTGACGTTGGATCTGCCGAGCCATTCGTGGCAGGCCTCGCCGGTCTTGGCGATCCGGTAGCCGATCCCGGCTGCCACCACCCCCTGGTCAGCGTCCGTTTTGCGGAAACGCACCGCCACCCCTTCCCGCCAGATATTGGCGGTGTCGCCGTCCACGGCGATGGGTCGCGTTGTGAACGGATCCGAGGGGCGGTGGCTGCCGAACTCCTGCCAGGTGGCCACGTCGTCCCCATCCCAGTCGGCTTTGAGCGCGGGGTATTGCGACGATGTTCCAAAGTCCCAATCGGAACTCCAGTCATCGTAGATGCCCGAGTTGGATGTCGGCGAGCGCAGCTCGTCGGTGGTCTTGCCCGAACCGCAGCCATTGGCGGAATGGGACTTCACGTCCGAATTCCAGTAACTGTCATCGCAATGAACCGCGCCCCCGGCATGGTTCACGCCCACCAAACCGCCCGTATTACTGTCTCCGTATACGGCGCCCATGGCGTAGCTGTCGGAGATGGTCAGAGGGCCAGGTGGGTCCCAGACAGGTATGCAAGGAGGATGATCATCAAGGCAACCGCCCCACCAAACGCGGCCGTTGATGCCCACCAACCCGCCGACTATGGATGGTCCGCTGACGTTCCCAGAAGCGTAGCTGTTGTCAATGCGACTGGCGCTGTTGCCGCCCGCCAGGCCGCCGGCCCTGCCTCCGCTGCTGATGACCTTTCCAGTAGCATAGGTGTTGCTAATCAAGCCTCCGTCCCTGTTGATTCCCACCAAACCGCCCACCAGCTCGTTGCCGTTGACCTGTCCTTTGGCGTAGCTGCTATTAATTTCGCCATCGCCTCGGTTCACTCCGGCGAGTCCCCCGACGTTGTTTTGACCGCTCACCGAACCTGTGGCGTAACTGTTGGTAATTTTGCCATCGTCGCGGTTCTCTCCGGTGAGACCTCCGACGCTATTTTGACCGCTCACCGAACCGGCGGCGTAACTGTTGGTAATTTTGCCATCGTCGCGGTTCTCTCCGGTGAGACCTCCGACGCTATTTTGACCGCTGACCGAACCGGCGGCGTAACTGTTTTTGATTTCTGTTTCGTTGTGCCCAGTCAGGCCGCCCACGCTGTTGGTCCCGCTCACCGAGCCGTCAAAGTGAGAATCGGCAATCACTCCATAGAAACTACCGACCAGTCCGCCGGTGTTTCGGCGACCAGATACGGCGCCGTCCGCAGTAACGTTGGAAATGCGAGCGCTGGCGAACGCGTGGCCGATCAACACACCAGCGCTGTCGCGCCCATTCACGTCCACGTCGGTAAGATGCAGGTTCCTCACCGAACCAGAGGCATGCGCGAAGAGGCCGACTCGGGCCGAGCTTCGATTGATCATCATGTGACGGATCTCGTATCCGCGGCCGTCGAAAGCGCCTTGGAAAGCATCTCGGTCCTCATAGCCAGATTTGCCGACAATCGGGCTCCATCCTCTGCCGCCGTTCCAGAAGGCATCGCCGGAGTCCACCACACCGTTGGCATTGGTGTCGAAGTCCAAGTCGTTGGTCAATTCGTATCCGGAGCACCCTCGACTGCCGCATGGCTTGGACAATGCCTTTGTGCCGCCAGTAAAGGCGCGCCAGTATATTCGGCCATAGTCGCCGAAGGGCGCCCAAACTGGAACTCCGTTGCCGTCCAAGTCATAGCGGATGGCATCCAGCTGCGCCAGGGAGGAAACGTCGATCAGGCGGTCGTTGTCTTTATCCAGGTCCAGGTCCAACGGCAATGTCGTCGAGGCCGCGGCTCCCGCGATTCGGTCATCGTTGACCGCCCTGACCTCGAACGTGCGCGTACCGCTCCCAGTGAACGTCCCCACGGAAGCCAGCCTGGTCGGCCCCGTGTCGCTGACCACCGCGTCCTGCCACTCTCCAAAGGCCCCGTCGCCTTTCTTGTGGCGAATTTGCCACTTGGCGATGGACGGGTCCTCAGGGTCGTCCCACTCCAGGGTCACGTCTGCCGTGAGCTTGACCGTCGTAACCGAAGCGTTCAGCCCCGAGACCTGCGCTGGCGTTGGCTGGCAGTCCCGCAAGGTGTCGGGATAGCGGGTCGTGATCCCCGAATACCAACTGGCCATTGCCGAGTTGCCCACAGGAATGCACGACGCTACGCCATCAAGGTAAATGTGGGTCAGCCCGGTGAGATGGGTGTAGGAATCGGGAAGCGCCCCGTTCACTCCGCTCTTGTCCAAGCGAAGGAACGTCAGGTTGGCCAGGTCGCCCAATTCCTCTGGCGCAGCGCCGACGAACCGGTTGTCACCGAGATCCAGACGCCACAGAGCTGGCAAATTGCCCAGTTCGGCGGGAATGCTGCCACTCAACCGATTGGCGCCCAGCGTCAAGCGTTCGAGCTTGCTGAGGTTGCCCAGTTCGACGGGTATTTCCCCGCTGAGCTTATTCGCGCCGAGCCAAAGTACCTCCATCTTGGAGAGATTTCCAAGCTCGGTGGGAATGGCGCCGCTCAGTTTGTTGCTCCTAAGGTCCAACGACGAGAGCTGCGACAGATTGCCCAATTCCGACGGTATGGAACCGCTCAAGTTGTTCAGAGGCAGGATCAGCGTCTTCAGTTTCGACAGATTTCCCAGTTCCGCAGGAATGGAGCCGCTGAATTTGTTGCCCTGCAGGTCCAGAAAGACCAGCGACGAAAGATTGCCGAGTTCGGCGGGAATCGTGCCGCTGATGTCGTTGCCGCGCAAGTCCAGGTCATACAACTTGGAGAGATTGCCCAGTTCAGCGGGCAGAGTTCCGGTCAGGCCGTTGCCGGAATATCCATTGCCGACCAGATTAATCCTAACGACCCTACCATTCTCAACGGTAACGCCATGCCAGGAAGAATCCACCGGCTGGCTGAAGTCCCAACCGGTGTTGTTGTCCCAGTCAGGGCCGTTGGTGGCATTGTAAAAGGCTTGCAGGGCGGCCTTGTCGCCGGGGAGAACGTCGCCACCCTGGGCGGCGGCGTTGCCAGAAACCGCCACGCCCGCAGCGATGATCAGCAACGCAGCCAGGGCGACGCGAATGCCCAAACGGATCGACCGGAAAACAGACATCAAAAACCCTCAACATCAATCGACAGTTTGCAGAATGCGCGGGGCAGCATACCATATGCTGGGCCGGCCCGAGCGGGCCGGCCCAGCGGGTTTAGTTGCCAGTGATGAATTCCCAGCGTCTGCCAGTTCCCGCCTCACCGTAGTCATTGAACGCCGTCACATCCACGCAATAGCGATGGTGGGGTTCCATGATGTGTTCCTCGCCCACCGGCAACCCCAGCCGCCAGAGTCCGCCGACTTGGGTCAGCGTGGCTCCGTCTATCTCGTCACCCGGATGGAAAACGCCCGAGCCTCCGGTCCAGTCCTCGCAGGCGTTCCCTTCACGCGCCACGCGGTAGCCTACGCCCCTCACCCGATCGTAGGGGTTGGTCTCGAACCACAGCGCCACTGACCCGTCGTCGATGATAGCCTCGGCCGCCTTGATGGGCTTGGACTCCGGCGCTCCGCCTGCTGGCATGTGAATGTCGTGATAGCGACGGCCGGGACTGCCCTGGCCCTCGGTGTTTATGAACCCCACGTCGATGCAGACGCGCCCATTGGGTCGGAACGCCCAGGCGCCCCCTCGGTCCAGAACCAGCGTGTACACGCCGTCGTCCTCGGTCAGCGTGGCGCGTCCATTGGTTTCCCCCAGCATGACCACGGAGCCACCGAACCATTCGTGGCAGGCCTCTCCCTTCTGGGCGATGCGATAGCCAACGCCATCAACCCGGGTGTTGGCATCGCCGTCCGCCTTGCGGAAGCGCAACGACAAGCCCTCCTTCCAGATGCTGTGGGCTGCGTTGCCGTCCACAAATACAGGCTTGTGCTCGAAGTGGTCTGAAGGCCGCTGACTACCTATTTCCCAGAGGGTGGAGTAGCCGTCCCCGTTGGCGTCCACTCGCAGCGCGGAATACTGCTCATCATCGCCCAGATCCCACAGGTCAAGGGGCCAGTGGGCGAAGAAGCTCAAATCGCTTGCGTCGGGCGCGCGCATCTGCACGTCGGTCCGATTGATGCCCCCGAACTCCCGCTGGTCATAAGAGCCGACATAGAAGCCCTGGGCGACGGCGCCTTCCTGCTGACCCGTCAGGGGCCCGTGGTTGGTGGAGCCGTTCCGCCTGGTCTCGCCCAGAGAGAACGCCCGCCGGATAGTTCCGAAATTGCGGCCCACCAGCGCGCCCTTCTTGCCACCGCCGGGATTCACGATGACCAGGCCGTCGGCCCAGCTGTCCCGCACCGTGGCGCCAGAATGGTTGAAGCCCACCAGGCCACCACCGGCCCGGTTGCTCTTGACGTCGCCGCAGCGCGCCCACGAGCGTTCCACGATTCCCTTGTTGCCGCCAACCAAACCGCCAGCGGCGACAAGGGCGCTGATGCGGCAGATGTCGCCCCAAACATAGGACATGCCGGACTCGCGGACGATGCCCCGGTTCATACCCACCAACGCGCCAGCGTTGTTGTGTTCGTTGTCGTCAGGGTTGCCGCCGTAGGACACCACATCTGGACTGTAGATGTACACGCCCTCGATCACCGAATCAGAGCTGGTTTCGCCAAACAGACCATAGTTGTCAGTCGTGTCGTCGCTGTGAATGAACAGGTGAGAGATGGTGTGGCCGTTGCCGCGGAAAGTCGCGTTCCAGTAATCGGAGTCATTGCCAATCGGCGCCCACGGCTGGGAATCCAGGTTGATGTGATCGGTGAGCTCGTAACCATGGCAGGGTACGCCCACACAGGGCGCTGCAGCTTCATTGCCACCGTTGAAGGCGTCCCAGTAGTCGTCCCCATTGGAAGACGGCGAGCCGTCACCGTCCAGATCCCAACGGATCGCGTTCAGCTGGGCCTTGTTAGACACCTCAATCAGCCCATCGTTGTCCGCGTCCAGGTCAACCGCAGGAATGGTAGCGGCGCGCGGCTGGTGGCCGAACTCGGCGGCTGTGGCCGCGCCGTCCCCGTCGGTGTCGTACTTCAGCGCCGGATACTGGCTGCTGCTCCCAAAATCCCACACCGACGAACTCCAGCGGTGGAAGATTCCCCGGTTCGACTGCAACCGCTTTTGGGTTTGCCGGCTCCCCACAGCGCTGGTGTCCCAGCCCGAGGTCTGGCGATCCCAGTAGCTGTTGCTGATCCAAGTGAAGTCGGTTTCCGATTCGCCGACCAATCCGCCGGCAGTCGCCGGCGCCGTTGAATGCACCGGCCCAGCGGCGAAGCTGTTGGCGATCCATGGTTGGCTGGAGCCGCTGGCGCTCAGCGCTCCCACCAGTCCGCCGACTCTGCTGCCGGTTCCTACCGATGCAACGTTCACCAGCGAGTAGGTGTCCCGGAAGGTGTCCTGCCTACTGGGATGGCCGCTGGCCTTGCCGGCCAGGCCGCCCACGGAAGCGTTGTCGCCGCCACCTGAGACCGACCCGGTGGCGTAGCTGCCGCGGATGCCGGAAGTGACCATGCGTCCTGCAAAGGCGCCAGCGTCACCGCCGGACGTGATGTCCACGTTGGTCAGCGCCAGGTTTCGCACCTCTGCTCCGCTGGTCAGCTGCCCAAAGAGGCCGACAGGTTCTGCGCCCACGCGGTTGATATGAAGCCTGGCGATGGCGTGGCCGTTGCCCTCCAGGATGGTGGAGTAGGAACCGATGGGTTCCCAGCCGGCGCCGTCGTTCCAGTAGGCGTCGCTGGAGTCGGCCCGGCGGTTGTGGTTGGTGTCGAGGTTCAGGTCAGCGATCAGTTCGTAGCCGACGCAGCCGTGGTCCGGGCAGCCCATGTCGAGGATGGCGTTGGAGAACGCGGTGCGGTAATTGACGAAATCGCCGTCGGCCACGACGCCGTCACCGTTGGGATCCCACCGGATCGCGTTCAACTGGGACAGCGTGGAAATTTCCAGCAGGCCGTCGCTGTCCGCGTCGTAGTCCGCCCGTTGTGGTCCGAATTCTTGCCAGGTGGGGGTTCCGTTGCCATCGAGATCGACCTTCAGCGCTGGGCGCTGGGTTGCCGTGCCGAAATCCCACAAGTCGGCGCTCCAATCCGCGTAGACGCCGGTTTTACCAGTGGGAGCCTGCAACTCGACGGTGGTCTTCCCGACGCCGCCATCGCTGGCAGACTGCCCGCTGGTGTCGGTGTCCCAGTAGCTGGCGGTGACGGAGCCGTTGTCGTCTTGGCCCACCAAACCGCCTACATAGGTGCGGCCCGCCACTTTGCCAGTGGAGTAGCTACGCAATACGTTGGCCCAATTGTTGTCGCCAACCAGTCCCCCAATAGCCTCGCGTCCGCTGACATTTCCCGTGGCGTAGCTGTCGGTAACCGTTGAGTGGCTGATCCTACCTACCAGCCCTCCTACTGGCAGCGACCCATGGACCGACCCGGTGGCGTAACTGGAATCAATCCTGCCTCCGCTCAAGTAGCCAGCCAACCCGCCGGTGGTGTAACCGCCGTCAACCGGGCCGGTGGCGTAGGAATGCGTGATGTCTGAATAATCGGCCCTTGAGACCAAGCCTCCGGACAACGGCCCGGGAGACCCTGCCGCGACATTGGCGTGGCTGTGGGTTATGGTGGCGTTTCTTGCCCCGCCCACGAGTCCTCCGGCGCCTTCCAGGCTGGCGTACACGCTTCCCGTCGCATGGCTGGATTCTACCCGCGCTTCAAGCGCTCCGACCAGCGCTCCGACGTAGTAGCCGCCGCGCACCTGGGCGTTTTCGAGCCCAATGTTTCTGATGACCGCCGGTCTGTAAACGTATCCGAACAGGCCAACGTAGGCCCTGCCGGTCTGGTTGATGAACAGGTTCTTGATGACGTGTCCATTGCCCTCAAAAACTGCGCGGAACGTGACGTCCTTGTTCAAGTAGTTCGACGATGGCGCTTCATCGTATCCGATGGTGTACCAACCTTTGCCGTCGTTCCAATAATCGTCCCCGGAGATGTCGGTTCGACCGTCGCCGTTGGTGTCGAAATCCAAGTCAGTGGTGAGTTCGTAACCAGCGCAACCGTCGCTGGGGCAGCCTAACCCGCTGACGGCGTTGAGGAAGGCCGCCCGGTAGCTGGGTCTGTCATCAACGTCGTCGGCCACGCCGTCGCCATCCAAGTCCCAGCGCAAGGCGTTCAGTTGGGCCAGATTCGAAACGTCGATCAGGCCGTCGTCATCGGCATCGTAGTCTGGTCGCTGCACACCGAACTCCTGCCAGGTGGCCAACCCGTCCCGGTTGAAATCGACCTTCAGCGCCGGGTATTGCGTCGCGGCGCCGTAGTCCCAGTGGTCCGAACCCCAAGCCGAATAGATGCCGGTATTGCCGGCGGGAGTCTGCAACTCGTCTGTGGTCTTCCCGGCGCCGCCAACGCTCGCGGATTGCCCACTGGTATCGGTATCCCAGTAGCTGGAGGCGAAGGAGCCTCCTTTGCTGTCGCCGATCAGGCCGCCAAAGCGGCTGGAGGCGGACACCTTACCGGTGGAGTAGCTACGGTTCGCGGACCCGCCGTTGTTGTAGCCAATCAACCCGCCCACCAAGTTATTGCCGCTTACCAAGCCGGAAGCATAGCTGTCGTTGATGCCGCCCTGGTTGAAGCCGGCCAAACCGCCCACCAGGCTAACTCCTTCTACAGGACCGGCAGCGTAGGAGGAAATTATATTTGTGCTTTCCAGCGCGGCCCCGGTCAGGCCGCCAACCTGGCTGGAAGTTCCCTTCACTACGACATCGGCATAACTTGCCTTTATCTCGGCATATTGAGCGCCGCCAAACAGGCCGCCAACCCCCAGCTTTCCGGAAACCCTTCCCGTTGCGTAGGCGTTCTCTACGTCGGCCTCGTTGCCGCCCGCCAGCGTTCCTACCCAAAAGCTCCCGGTCACCTGAGCGTCCACCACGCCAACATTCCTGATGGCGCCGGAGGCGCCAGTGTATGCGAAAAGACCGGTATAGTTCGTCGTCCCTTTCCGGTGAATAAACAGGTTCTTGACAACATGCCCGTTGCCTTCAAACGTGGCTTGATACCGGTTGTATATGTAGTTGATGTCTAGGCCATAGCCAATCGGCTCCCAGCCCTTGCCGCCGTTCCAATAATCGTCCCCGGCGATGTCGGCCTGGCCATCGCCATTGGTGTCGAAGTCCAGATCAGTGGTCAGTTCATAGCCCACGCACACCTGATCTTCGGAATCCACCTCGTCTTCATTGCAGCCCATGCCGGTCAAGGCGTTGAGGAAGGCGGCCGAGTAGCCCGCGCTGTCGCCAGCATGGTCTGCAGCGCCGTCGCCATCCAGGTCCCACCGGATGGCGTTGAGCTGGGCCAGGTTGGCCACTTCGATCAAGCCGTCATCGTCAGTGTCATGGTCCGCTCGCTGGTTGCCGAACTCCTGCCAGGTGGCGTCGCCATCGCCATCAAAATCGACCTTCAGGGCCGGGTACTGAACGGCCGTGCCGAAGTCCCACTTGGTGGCATCCCAGGATGCGTAGATGCCAGACGCGCTGGTCGGGGCAGTCAGTTCGCTGGTGGTCTTGCCCATTCCGCAGAGGCCCGACTCCTGGCCGCCGCGCTGGGAATCCCAGAAATTGTCAGCGCAAATCGGGTGGCGCGACGTGCCGTAGATTCCGCCCAGCAAACCAATATTGAGGTGTTCGCCATCGGCCGCCGCGAATGAGAAACTGTCGGTGATGTTCGTGGCGCCTGATTTCCCAATAATCAAGCCCACCAGTCCACCGTTGTATTCTTTGCTACCACCAACTTTCCCTGTAGCGTAACTGTTCGTGATGCTGGGCGCATGGCTATTGTGGTTGTAGCCGACTAACCCGCCTACGCTGAGGCCACTGTAGGAAGAGTCAACCCAGACGTCTACCCAGGTATAAGAGGAGTCGATTTGGCCACTGTTGCAGCCCGCCAACCCCCCGGCCATGAGGCTTCCATTGACCGCTCCGGTCGCAAAGGCATTGCTCACGGATCCTTCGTTGGAGCCAACAAGGCTGCCAGTGCAATCGTCTCCGGTTACGTTGACGTTGGTAAGACCAATATTCTGGACCTTCGCGTTATCTCGAATCTTACGGATCAAGGCGGCTGCGTAAGCGTTTTCACGGTTGATATAGAGGTTGTCAATGGTGTGGCCATTGCCATTGAACGCCGTGGCGAGAGAGCCGATGTGGTCCCAACCCTCGCCGTCGTTCCAATAATCGTCGCCGGCGATGTCCGTCCGGCCATCTCCATTGGTGTCGAAGTCCAGGTCGACGGTGAGTTCGTAGCCGTCGCAGCCGTCGCTGGGGCAGCCCATTCCGGTCAAGGCGTTGAGGAAGGCGGCCGAGTAGCCCGCGCTGTCGCCAGCGTGGTCTGCGGCGCCGTCGCCGTCCAGGTCCCACCGAATGGCGCTGAGCTGGGCCAGGTTGGCCACTTCGATCAGGCCGTCATCGTCAGCGTCATAGTCTATGTCGCTGCCTTGCGCCGCAGCGTCGCCGGCCCAAACCGCGCCCGCGGCCACGATCAGCAACGTGGCCATTGCTACCCAAATGGAGATGCGACGGAGATGGTTGAACATGGCGCTGACTCCGAAAATCTGTCGAGAAGTCTGTGCTCGCATTTGACGTTTTGCGGGATACTATCGCAGGTTACGAATTCCCGCAAGCCTGCGCGCCTCGACAGCGTGATCGATCCTGCGAATCGGGTCCATCCCTTTATTTCGTTCTCCAAGACCAATGCTCAAACGGCCATCGGTCAACAACACGAGCGCTTTGACTCATGGAAACGCAACATTGACGCAATCAGCGCCGTGGCAATAGCGCGGTCGCCTCATGCGCGACGTTTGCCGCGATGCAGGAGAGTTCTGGGAAAAAAGCGCACGGCGCTGGCGGAGCGTTTCGCGCCCGGCGACCTCACGGCGTCACCACGTATTCCACGTGCGCCAACATGCGGGAGCCATGGTAAACCCGGGCGCGATGTTGCCCGGGCGCCCACGGCTCTCCTGACCCCGGGCCAATTGACAGCCATTGCGTCCCACCCCGGTACTGCGACGCGGCGTTGATGGCGAAATCGCGCCGGCTGAACACAAACCCGTCCTGATACGATTCCACTAACTGCAACGGTATGTCCACTGGATCGCCGGTCACGCGGTACGAATATTCCAAGGTTAGGAAGACTGGGGCGCTGGCGTCACGGGCGGAAAACCCTGCCACGGGCTGCCCCGTTTTGCCAACGGCGATGTACGCGCGGTCGATCCGTCCATCGACGTTGGGCAACGCTGCATCTACCGCGCTGGCATCCAAACCGGTGGCGCCAAAGGGCGCTGAACCGTCATACCAGCGCGCGATTATCGCCTCAATGTCGTCGTTGGTTGGTGCGCCAAACGCCGTCCGCAGGTTTTCAATCCCCGGCAATTTCCGCGCCAATCCATCGGCGTCGTGTTCGGCCAGGGACAGCCGGTACAGCTCTCTAAATCCCCGCTGGAAATCGGCGTCTCCAAGGTTGCGGTACAGATCCAGGAATAAACGCTCGCCCAACGAATAGTTGCACGCAAAGGGATCCGAATCGAGAGTTGCCGCCAGGGACTCCAACTCCGCAATGTTGTTGACATAAGCGCACGGATAATTGTTGGCATCCAAAGGCCTACCCGCCCGGTCCGCCTCTGATACCGAGGCCATCAGTTCGGCGGCGCCCTCGTCAATCCAGTCCGCGTTGTTGTTCCAGTAGTAGTGTGCGACCTCGTGAGCTATGATCAGTCCCGCCACTTCCGCCTCATGGCTGCCGTCGTCCACGTCATACTGGGGCCGGATGGCTATGCTGGAGCCAACGTTGACGCCGGTGGAAGATCCGGGTACTGCCAACTCAAATAGTAGGCCAACGTAGTCGGTGGGCAGCTCTTCTTGCATGAACTCTTCCGCATGGAGCGCAGAGGAGTGCAGCAGGTCCATGCTCCGCGCGGAGCCGGGCCCGGTGCGGATGATGGCCAGTAGCGTCGCGCCTGAAAGAGGCAGTTCTACGGCCCGCGTTTCAACCGTCACCCGGTCGGGGTCCAGTAGAGCGCCGATCAAGCTGGGATTCGTTCTGGCGACCCCAGCCAATGTCGCGATTATCATCGCCCAATCGTTGGTAATGCCGCCCCTGAGCGAGGGATGATTCAGTATATCCTGAAACAACTCGAGGTCGCGGAATGCAATGACCTGCAACGATCGCAATGCCGCCGCGTCCGGCGCGTCGATCGCTTGCGTAAAGGGCATGTTTGCTATGCGCAGCGCCGCATTCGGGTCCGACTGCGCGATGAGCGCCAGGTCCCGTACGATGGCCTCCGCATTGCGGGTGACCGTACCAGCCAACCAGGGGAGACCTGCCACCCGCTCGGCGGCCGCGGGATTCCGCTGCGCGATGATCAACAGGTTCTGCGCCGTGGCGGCCTCGGAGTCATCGAGTCCATCCTGCAGCCACGGTCTGCCCACCAGGGACCAGAATAACGGTCCATGAAACGCCGCCAACTGGGTCAGAGACTCTGCTCCTACGACTTCACTGGCTGCCACTCCGTCCGCCAACCACGGGAGAGCGGCAATGGCCTTGGCGGATTCAGGTTCAGATTGAAGCAGGTATTCCGCGTTCTGCAATGACCGAAAATCGCGACGGATTCCCTGATGCGGCGTATCTGGGTCGGTTTCTGGCGACACGACCCTCGCTGTTATTGGCGTCGGTCCCGCAGAGGCAAGCGCCGCGCGGGTCGCGCCGGGGCCCATCGGCATTGCGTTGGCTGGTTCTGGGTCGCCGCTGCGGGCGCGCGTTGCGGCGGATGGATCCGGGGCGCCGCTGATCGCAGTCAGAGTTGCCTTGGAGTTGGCCGTGGCGGCCCGGATAACCGGCGGCCCCTCGGTAGCTCCATTATACTCGGAGCCGCCGCAAGCCATCGTGGCGACCCACGGCGAAGCCAACAACAGGAACCAGAGCAACAAGGAAGCGCGGCGCATGGTTACAGTATAAGGATGGTGCGCGATGTGCGCTATAATGCCGGCATCCAACACGAAACTCAGCGATTCGAGGAGACAGGTACATGGGCAAGCTGGAAGGCAGAGTGGCGTTGATCACCGGATCGGGCCGCAACATCGGCCGGGCGACGGCGTTGATGATGGCCGCGGAGGGAGCGAACATCGTGGTCAACGCTCGCAGCAATCGAGACGAAGCTGAGGCCACCGCGGCTGCGGTTGAGGAGCTGGGCGTGAAGGCCCTGCCGGTTCTAGCCGACGTGTCCCAAAAGGACCAGGTGGACGCCATGATCGAAGCGGCTATGTCCACCTTCGGTCGCATCGACATCCTCATCAACAACGCCGCCATTCGCCCGCACAAGCCATTCACCGAATTGACCCTCGAAGATTGGGAATACGTGCGCGGCGTGGTGCTGGACGGGTCCTTCTACACCACGCGGGGCGTCATCCAACAGATGGTGGACAATAATTTCGGGCGCATCGTGTTCCTCACCGGAGACGGCGCGTTTCGTGGCAGTCCCCTACGGGCTCACGTATCGGCCGCGAAGATGGGATTGGTGGGCATGGCGCGGGCCTTGGCGTCGGAATTCGCGCCCCACAACATCCGCGTCAACGTCATTGCGCCCGGCAGCATCGACACGTCGAGGGCCAACCCCGAGTGGTACGCCGGCCGGGTGCCGGATTCGTCAGGCATACCGCTGGGACGGCAGGGTAAACCGGAAGAGATCGCCTCGGCCGTCACCTTCCTGTGCACCGAAGACGGAGGTTTCGTAACTGGCCAAACGCTGCACGTAAACGGCGGCCAAGGCTACTTCGGGTGAGGGGGGCGACGGTGTCCCTGCACGTCACCGCACAGTGAGTCCCATGATCATCAACCGGATACAGGCGCTCAACTACGGTTGCCTGCGGTACGTGGACGTTCCAATGGACCGCTTTCACTTGCTTATTGGCCCCAACGCCAGCGGCAAGAGCACCCTGATGGACGCAATCAAGTTCGTCTCCGACGTGGTGCGAGACGGGGTGGAGTCGGCTTGGATGACACGCACCAAAAACTTCGCAGACTTGGTGTGGGGGCGTCCGGGCGAGCCGGAAAAGCAGAAATTTGAGATAGCCTTGGAGTTTGTGCTATCCGATGATGTCCGAGAGCTTTTGCCAGCTGATAAAGATTACCGATTCTTTCGGTATATGCTATCGGTAGGGGTGAACCCTGCGACGAACGAGATCGGTATCGACGAGGAACGGGGGACCCTGCAAGCGAGACAACCCAATCGCGACAGCGTCTGGCAACGGTCTTTCTTCCCGGAACCGTTGGCGCCTATGGCAACGATGTTTCAACGCAGTCGGCCCGGGATGCGAACAATTTTCGGCAAGAAAAGTAATGGCAGGACCAGGTATTATCCTGAGACAGTTCAAAAGGTCGGCGCTCAAGGGTGGCGTGCTGCGTTCAATTTGGGGGCGGAACGTTCAGCCTTGTCTATATTGCCTGATGCCGTAGACGATTATCCGGCGACGTCTCGAATTTTGTCGTATTTCAGGGACGGGATGGCCACCCTGTCTCTCAACAGCGGTCGGATGCGACAAGCGAGTCCTCCCGGTAGTGGATGGGACTTCTTGCCGGACGGTTCCAATGTGCCTTGGGTCGTTGCCGCCCTGATGGAACAGGATCAACAACGCTATTGCGATTGGGTGGGACACATCCAATGCGCGTTGAGAGATCTGGATTCCTTGCGCGTGGTCCACCGTCAAGATGACGGCCACAAATACTTGATGCTCAAGTACAAGAACGGACTGGAAGTGCCATCTTGGAAGATTTCAGATGGGACGCTCCGGCTGATGGCGTTAACGTTGTTGGCATATATGCCTCAAAAATATGGCTTATTGATGATTGAAGAGCCAGAGAACGGCATCCATCCAGGGGCGTTGCAAGAGGTCTTCGATTCCTTGTCGTCGGTATACGAAGCCCAAGTTCTATTGGCGACCCATTCGCCAGAGTTCGTATCCATTTCAGCCTTGGAACACCTCCTCTGTTTCGGGCGTAACTCAGATGGCGCCATTGATATAGTGCCCGGAAATCAGCATCCTCGTCTCCGGGATTGGCAACACGATACAAACTTAGGGATGTTCTTCGCCTCGGGTATACTGGCATGAGCAGCGACGCCTTGACGAAGGATCTTTTGGTGCTTTCGGCCGACGGAACGATCCAGCGCACCGTTCAGACTTTATTGGAAGAACGCCGTGACTCCATGGGTATCTCCACAATAACGGTTGACTATCAAACGCATCCTCATCGAGACTCGGGTTGCAGGTCCGCGCCCGAAGCTGTAATCAAACCGTCGCAAGGCCGTTATGGCAAATTAATGGTATTGTTTGATTTTCACGGTAGTGGCGAAAATCGGCGCACCGCAACTCAGTTAGAGCTGGATTTGGAACGGCATCTTGAGATCATGGGCTGGGGCCATGACAACGTTGCGGTGGTGTCCATAGAGCCTGAACTGGAAGCCTGGGTGTTCGGAGCCCATCTCCAACGTATAGGGCGTCTTATGAACTGGTCACATCGCCAGTCAGTAAGAAATTGGTTGGAATCTAACGGTCACCTTTCTATTGGCCAAAGCAAGCCAAATGATCCTCAGGCGGCGTTTGACCACATGCTTGCATCGCAAAGGAAGAGCCGCTCCAGAAGACTTTTCGTCGATCTTGCCCGCCACGTCAGCTTGAATCATTGTCAGGACCGCGCGTTCCAGAAGTTCAGAAGCACGTTGCAGCGTTGGTTTCCCGCCAAATAAGGCAGCGAACAGCCCACATGTGCGCTGCCCCGCCTGCATCGCCGTCCCCCCTACCCGCCCCGCACCCGTATCTCACGCAGGTCGTCCGCTACGATTAGCTCGGCTTCGGTCTGCTCCTGGATGTCCTCCGGCGACCAGCCGGGGGCGTGTTCACGCAGGACGATGCCGGCTTCGGTTATCTCGAACAAGCCCAGGTCAGTCGCTAGCAACTTGACCGCCCCCGGCGCCGTGATGGGCAGGTTGCAGCGCTTCAGAACGCGCGGTGAACCGTTCCGCTGGTTGTGCTCCATGGCGATGAACACCCGCTTGGCGCAGGCCGCCAAGTCCATGGCGCCGCCGATGCCGCCTCCCTTGCGCACCGGAATGCGCCAGTTGGCGAAGTCGCCGTTTTCCGACACTTCGTAGGCGCCCATCACCGTGACGTCCACCATCCCCTTGCGGATGAGACCGAAGGAATCGGCGTGATGCACGATGGCCATGCCCGGCAGTGCGACCACGTTCTGGCCGCCCGCGTTGACCAGATGCTTGTCCTCCTCACCGGCGGGCGCCAATGGGCCAAACCCGATCACGCCGTTCTCGGAGTGAAAGATGATCTCCTTGTCCGGCTCGCTCTCCAGGTAGTTGGAACACAGGGTTGGCATCCCAACGCCCAAGTTCACTATCCAACCGTCTTGGAATTCCATGGCCAAGCGGTCGCACATGGTTTGTCGAGAAAGACGCGGCTTGTCGGCGGTGGTCATTTGCGGTCTCCTTACGGGTTCCCTTTCGTTGGTTTGGAGGGCAGGCGTCCCGCCGAGTCTTCTGCAGCGGCGAGGTATTCGGCCTAAGTCAGTCCCAGATGCCATCGTCGGGAATCTTCACCAGGCGGTCAACATAAACGCCGGGGACATGAACGCAGTCGGGGTCGATTTCACCCGGCTCCACGATGCTGTCCTCGACCTCAACTACGGTGATGTCGGCGGCCATGGCCATGATCGGATTGAAATTGCGCTGGGTCAGCCGGAACTGGAGGTTGCCGAAGGTGTCGGCGCGGTAGGCGCGGATGAGGGCGAAATCGGCCGGGAGCGGGTATTCCAATACATAGGTGCGGCCGTTGATCTCCCGGTGCTCTTTGCCCTCCGCCAATTCGGTTCCCACGCTGGCGGGAGTGTAGAACGCGCCGATGCCGGCCGCCGCCGCTCGCATCCGTTCGGCCAAAGTGCCCTGGGGAACCAATTCCGCATCCAGCAGGTCGTCGTTGTACATCTGCACAAACGGAGTGATCTGCGACGGATGAGTCGGAGCGGTGAACGCGCAGATCATCTTCTTCACCTGCCCGGCCTCGATCAATGTGCCCACGTCCACGCGGTCATCCAGCGAGCCGGCGTTGTTGGAAATTCCGGTTAGGTTCTTGACGCCCAGGCGGTGCACTGCGGCCAGCAGGTTGCGGGCCAACCCCACGTTGCCGAACCCCGGCGACATGAACGTCATGCCGTCCCGCATGTCAGCGACGGCGGAATCAAAATCGAAATAGACCTTGTTCTTCATTGGGATCGGCTCCCCACCTCAAATTCGTCGGCTGAGGCCAACGATGGCCATTATACTAGCAACGCCAGCCGCGACAAGCGGAGATGGCTCAACGCAACAAACCATCTCCGCAATTGCTGCAATACCGCGCGTCTGGGCGGTTTGCGGTTGCGCAGAACCCGCAATAGATGGAACCACGAGTCCTTGACACCGGAGTTCCGCAGAAGGGGCAGAACCGACTGAATATCCGAATGTGACGGTTGCAGTTTCCGCACGCCATCAGAGGGTAGTTGCGGCGATACCGGAAGGGCGACGACCTTCTGGCCCAAGCGAACCGTCCCAGAGTCCAAGCTGTGCCGAAGGCCACCAGGGCCACTGCGGCGGGGAAAGATACGAAGACCGCCACATTGAACAAACCGTGGGCGACGGCCCCCATGGCGATGCTCGCCATCGTTTGCCAACCGCGACGCTGGCCCGAACGGACCTGAACTCCCAACGCATACCCCCAGAAACTGCCGAAAATAACATGCGCCACCGTGCTCAACGGAGCCCGCAACAACATCACGGCCGGACCGAACTCCATGACGTAGTACAGGTTTTCCAGCGACGCGAAACCCAGGCTGGCGGCGGCGCTGTAAGCCAACCCGTCCCCGGGTTCATCGAAGAAAGCGGAACGGTATGCCAATAATCTCACGGCCAGGAACTTGCAGACTTCTTCCACGGGTCCAACTACGAACAACATTCCAGCCGCCAACGATGCCAGTTCCACAGAATCTGACATCCAGGAATCGTCCAAGAAAATGTACTCAAGCGCGGCCGCCGGCGCGGTGGAACCCATGCCCAGCAGGAACGTGAAAACCAGCAACCGCCGCGGCCCAGGCCGATACACGCTGCGCCGCGCGAAGAACCACAGCCAAAATATGCCCGGCGTGAACGCCACCAGAGGGTAGATGAGCGGGTCCAATGGGTCCGCCTAACGTCTGACCACTACCGTGTCGCAGATCAAGTCGTGCAGCCCGCGTTTGTCTTCCCGGACTCCAATCATCAGGCACCCGATGCCAAACAGCAGCACGGAGAGTATCACTGCAAAATGCCGGGCCAAGGCGCGACCCACCCCAACATTGTCGCCATCGGCCCGGACCACGTAGATTCGAAACAATCGCTTGCCAATCGTAGTTGACCAAACGGATAATCCAATCGTGTGGTAGGCGGCGGTGACCACCAGCCATAGATAGTACGACCAGGGCAAAAGGGCGTCCATGTCGTCGTAGTCAGCGAGTCCTACCCAAGCGACTATGATACCCAAAACCGTGGCGTATAGCAGCGTGAAGTCGATTATCCAAGCTAGTAGCCTGACGCCAAATCCGGCAGGTTGGACGACTCTTCCGGTTTGCCAGGCCTCCCCACCCGCTCTTTCATCCAGCGGCAATCCGCAGGCAAAGCAATACGACGAACCGGGTTCGCTCATTCTGCCGCAACGCGGGCACGGCATGGCGCCGAATGACGGTCGGGCCGCGATTTCTGGCCAGGATCCGGCGGAGACGCGCTGGTCCTGACCTGCCTCCCTTTGCGCGGGCGGGCGCGACCGTTCGGCGACGGCCTCGACACCCGAGCCAGCATGGCGAACCATGGATCGGGGCAAATCTCCCGGGGCGCGCGGACGCAGCCGCCGGAGGACAGACCTAATGCGGGGACCGGCATGGCGGGCCACGGATCTGGTCGACTTGCCGATGGCGCCGCCGATCCTTTTGATGCGCGGCCCCGAGTAAGATGCAAGATCTGCGCCTAGACGCTTGAAGTCGCCGCCGATGTCTGCCAGCCGTGTCTCTCGCCGATCATGAGGCGGCGTCCCGCGTTGGACTCCCTGCGCCAGCAGGGCTATGCCGCAACGGTGGCAAAAGTGGCTCGCCGGAGGATTTGCCGCGCCACACTGATGGCAGAATTCCGGCATCCTCGCCCCGCAGTGATTGCAGAACACGGCGGACTCGACCGTCTCCTGTTGGCAGTTTGGGCATTGCATGGCTATAGATTAGCGATCCTTTCCCATGTTGTCACCATGGTCTTGAAGATTCTGCGTCAGTCCGTGTTGAACCATTTTGTAAGAATGGCCAAAGGCGTCGGCGCGCTAACGCTATTTTCTGTATCGGCGTTTAACCGCAGAGACCCGGTTGGGTCCATTTCCAGCGCCGGGAGGAACCCTGGCCGATGGCGCTTTGGAAGCGCCGGGTAGCGTGCCGGTTCCCGTTTGGCGCTGGTTTCCACCAGGGCGACAATCATTGGGCCGCTGGCATCCCGTTTTTGGGCAGTGGACATTGAATTGCAGCGCATCGGTTTCGCTCCCATCGTCCGTGTGTCAAGCGTCATGCGGGTGTCTAGAGACACGTGGCGCTGATCTGATTTGCGGTGTAGGGATGATGTCGACGCCTCACTGATCCAGACGGTTGATGCCATTCAGCGCCGCGGTGGCGTAGCATTCGGCGAGTGAGGGATAGCTGATCACCGCTTCAGTGAAGTAGTCAACCGTTCCCCCGTGGGCCATGACCGCCTGCCCAATGTGGATCAACTCCGATGCGTCCTCGCCCAGGATGTGCACGCCCAACAGCTGGCGAGATTCCGTGTCGAACAGCAGCTTCAGCAAACCGGCATTGTCTCCTTGCATCACGCTGCTCATCGTTTCCTGGTAGTTGGCCTTGCCGACCTCGTAGGACAGACCGGCGTCGGTCAATTCCGATTCGGTTTTGCCAACCATCGCCACCTCGGGAATAGTCCTGACCGTGTACGGCAACAGGCTGGGGAACCGTTGGATCGGTTCGCCAAAGGCGTGACAAGCCGCCAGGCGTCCCTGCATCCGCGAAGTGGAAGTGAGGTCCGGGAAGCCGATGACCCCGCCGACCGCGTAGATGCCCTCCACGCCCGTCTGGTAGTTGTCGTCCACGCCGATGCGGCCCCGAGCGTCGGCCTCGATTCCGGCGGCCTGCAGGTTGAGGGTTGCGGTGTTGCCGGTTCGCCCCACGCAATACATGACCGCGTCGCTGACGATTTGCTTGCCGCTTTCCAGCAGGGTGCGCGCCCGGTCGCCCCGATGGTCGCGCACGTACTCGATGTCGTTGACGTTTTCGTTGAGTCTCAGGGTAACGCCGTTTTGCCGCAGATGATAAACCAGTGTGTCCACGATTTCGTCGTCGGCGAATTGAAGCAGCCTTGGGTTGCGATCCACCAGCGTCACCCGCACTCCCAGCGCCGCGAAGGTGCTGCAGTATTCCAATCCGATGGCTCCCCCGCCTACGATGGTCAGCGTGCGGGGAATCTCGGGTAGGTTCAACACGTCGTCGCTGACGAAGATCAACCGCCCGTCCACGTGCACGATGGGCGGAGCCGTTGAATATGAGCCACACGCAATTATCACCTTGTCGGCCGTAATTTCCCGATTCAGCCTGCTGTCCTCGAACGCCAGATGCACGGTATGCGGATCAACGAATGAACCCTCAGCGCATATCGTTTCCACCTGGTTGTGAAGGAAGTGGACGCGCAGCATATCGACCTGTTGCTGCATCACGTATCCAGTCCGAACCATCAAGTCGCTCATGGTGATGTTCTGCTTGACCGAATAGGAATCTCCGTAGATGTTGCGCTCGAGGAATCCCGTCAAATGCAGCACGGCTTCCCGCAACGTCTTGCTGGCCGTGCCGGTATTGACGTCAACGCCACCGAGCATGGGCAGCCGTTCCAGCACGGCCACGCTCTTGCCCAGTTTGGCCGCCTGGATCGCCGCCCGCTGGCCAGCCGGCCCCGAACCGATCACGATTAGGTCATAGTCATAGGTAGGCACCGCAAACCTCCAGCGCATTGGTTGTATGCCGGAATGGCGATAGTCTGAAACGTAACGCAACCGGTGTCAAACTTGGCGCGAGGCGTCCGCGTACACGCTGCCTGTGATCTGCCGGCGCCGGCGGCCCCCTGATCCTCGCGGCTGCAGGAATTTGGAATTCACCGCCGAGAAGCCAGAATCGCCTGGCGCCGACGGTTGATCATCTTCCGGCCCTAGCGCTGCATGTTCGCTGTGTTATGCTGGCGTTTGATCTCTCGACAGGAGCGCTCCATATGACCGAGCCTGCAATCGCCGCTCCAAACCCTGCTACGGGTGAACCCATCGATTCCAAAGAGCGCATTCTGTTGCGGCGGGATGACGCCGTGGCAACCGTGACCATCAACCGCCCAGCCCAGCGCAATGCGATTTCCTTCGCCATGTGGGGTCAAATGACCGACCTATTGCGGAGCCTGGACGCTGACCGCGATGTCCGCTGCATAGTCATCGCCGGCGCCGGCGGCGAGGCTTTTTCGGCCGGTGCGGACATCAGCGATTTCGATGATTATCGCAGCGATTCAACCAAAGGACGCATCTACAACCGCGCCGTGGACGGACTGCTGGAAACGGTAGCCGAGATTGGTACGCCGGTCATTTCAATGATCCGTGGCTTCGCCGCTGGCGGTGGTTGTGAACTGGCGGTGGCCACAGACCTCCGCATCGCCGCCCAAGGCAGCCGGCTTGGCATCCCCGTCGCGCGGTTGGGCATTACCATCGGACACCGGGAAATGTACGGCCTGGTGAACCTGGTGGGCAAGGGCAACGCCCTATACATCCTGCTGTCGGGACGTTTGCTGGACGCTGACGAAGCCCTGCGCATCGGACTGGTTAACCAGGTGACCCCATCCGAAAAACTAGAAGAGACCACATACCAACTGGCCTCGGAAATCTCTAATCTGGCCCCGCTGTCCCATGCAGTCAACAAGCGCACCCTCAACCAGGTGCTGGCCAAACCGTCTCTCGACCTGACGCCGGAAGAAGCTGACCTGCCGTTGACCCAGTTCGACACCCGGGACTACCACGAGGGTTTTAGGGCGTTCTTGGAGAAGCGACGGCCAGTATTCGTCGGAGAATAGGCTACCGTCCTGCACCTGACGACGCTCGTCTTACACCGCTCCCATGACACCGCTGGAACAACCCGGACGCGGCAAACGCGCTGCCCGCCAACGAGCGGATCTGCTGCTGGTGACGCGCGGTTTGGTGGGAAGCCGTGAAGAGGCGCAGGCCCTCATCATGGCGGGCGCCGTGGCGTCTCCAACCGGCCCAGTGCAAAAGGCCGGAGCCTTCCTACATCCCGATACTCCGCTGGAAGTGCGAGAACGCCTGCAGTACGTCGGGCGCGGAGGCGTCAAGCTAGCCCATGCTCTGGACGCATGGTCAACCGATTACGACATCGGCCTCGACGGAATCACAGCATTGGACGCCGGGGCATCCACCGGAGGCTTCACCGACTGCCTGCTGCAGCGTGGCGCCGCGATTGTTTACGCGGTGGACGTAGGATACGGTCAACTGCATTACCGACTGCGCGCCGACCCCAAGGTTGTTTGCATGGAAAAGGTGAACGTGCGCTATCCTTTTGATCTCCCCGGCCCGGTGGATCTGCTGGTGGTAGACGTTTCGTTCATCTCGCTAACCATGGCTCTGCCCCAACCGCTGGGATGGCTGCGTCCTGGCGGCTACGCTATCGCTCTGATCAAGCCCCAATTCGAGGCGCGGCGAGGCGAAGTCGGCAAGGGAGGCGTGGTGCGGGACGACGCGCTCAGGGCCGACATCCTGCGGCGTGTCCTCGATTGGATGGAAGACCGGGCCGACGTAGCTCTCTTGGACACCATCGAATCGCCAATCACCGGGGATGCTGGCAATCGAGAGTTTTTGACCTTGCTCCGCAAGAAGTGAAGCGAAGGTTTGGCAAGAACGCTACCGTTCCCGACGGCTGAAATCGGTTATGATACTCGCGCCCGCCCCTCGGCGCGGCGCCATCTACCTGGAGGATCAAAATGTACGTATTGAGGCGAATCTTCAAGGCCAAGCCCGGAGAGGCTCGGCGCGTTGCCAGCCTACTGCACAAACAGGCTCAGATTTATCGCGACGCCGGTCAGCGCAGCGAGTTCAAGGTCTATTTCAACGGCGCCACCGTGCCCGGCGAAACCGACGTGGTGGTGTTGGAATGGACTGACGAAACATTGATGTCTCCGATGCGGGGTGGGCACCAACTGCCCCAGGACGCATTGGACATGGGCGCGCAGATCCGGCCTCTGGTCGAATCGAACCGCATCGAATTCATGGAGTTGATGACGCCTGATAAGATGCTGGACGTTTAGAGGTCAGGCGCCGGCCCGGCCGCAACACCGAACTCCGAACGCGCCCAGTCGGTCCGCGCGACGTGCCGCCGACTGGCGCCGCCGGGACCCATCCGGCCCAGAGGTCGCCGAGTCGGGCTCTCATGGCCAGGCGTGAAGACGGCGCGGGTGCAGAGCGTTGTCTCCCAAAATAGAACGCGGTTGTAGCAAAAAGTCACAAGATCGCGGTTCCATTCGGCGTTTGAAACGCCCCAGGTACGATAAATCGGAGGTACAATCTTGGAAGTCAAGCAAGTCGCGGAGATACTGCTGGAGCGAGGACAGACGGTTTCGGTTGCCGAAGCGTGCACCAACGGACTGCTCGGATACACGCTGGGTACCATCCCAGGGGCGTCGCGGTTCTTTCCCGGCGGTGTGGTGGCATACACGGGAGGCCTGAAAGAGAAGATCCTGGGAGTGCCAGACGAACTCTACGAAACCGCTGGCAGCGTCAGCCGGGAGATGGCCATCGCCATGGCCCGGGGCGCGTTGGAACTGACGGGCACCGATTATGCTCTATCCACCACCGGCGTGACCGGGCCGGCGGCGGGTCGCAGTGGTCTGCCCATTGGCACGTTCTGGATTGGGTTGGCGGTCAAGGACGGCGAGGACGCGGCCATCGAGATTCGCGTGGGAGGCGACCGGGACGCCACCAAGCGCGGCGCGGTTCAATCTGCCATCGACCTGCTGGGCAATCACCTCACCGCCTAGTCGGTTCAACCCAACGCAATACGCTCCCATTGCCCAGACGCTGCGGCGATTTGGCATCCATCGCCAGACCACCGCGGCAGCCTCGGGATTGGACCGATTTTGCAATGCGACTTGCACTGCTGAACGATTTGCAACCCAACATCATGAGTCGTCTCCCATCCGTCAACGCCAGGCCCACCTCATATTGCCCTGTCTGCCATTCCAAGCCTCCCCTTACCGTCATTGCGAGCCCTCGCCTTACTGCCATCCCGAACCCTCCCCTTACTGCCATCCCGAGCTCTCTCCTTACCGTCATTGCGAGCCCTCCCCTTACTGCCATCCCGAGCCCTCTCCTTACCGTCATTGCGAGCCCTCCCCTACTGCAAGCCCGAGCCCTCCCCTACTGTCATTGCGAGCGAAGCGCGGCAATCCCGCCGACTACAACCAGCGGCCATCCAACGCCACCTGTCATGGCGAGCGCTCCCTTACTGCAAACCCGAACCCTCCCCTTACTGTCCATTGCGAGCCCTCCCTACTGTCATTGCTAGCGAAGCGCGGCAATCTCGTTGACTGCCACCAACGGCCGTGGGCCCAGGCATCGGGATTGCCGCGTCGCTGGCGCTCCTCGCAATGACAGATGGAAGGGGTCATTGCGATGCCTTCCCCACCTGTCATGGCGAGCGAAGCGCGGCAATCTCGACGACCGCAACGAAAGACCGTACGACGCACCGGCATCCACAGTCAAAAACGCCCAGAGATAGATACACAACCAACATCAATCAACATCATTGAGGTACTGCAATGAAGTTTGGAGTTTCCCTTTCGGCCATCGCCCAACAACCGGCAGGCGCGGACATGCAGAAAGCCTTCGCCGACATCTGCGCCTACGTGGGAGCGGCCCGAGACCTGGGTTTCGACATGGTCTATCAGGGCCAGCACTACCTGACCGACCCTTATCAGCAGCTGCAAACCATGCCTTTGCTGGCCCGCGTATCCGCCGAAGCTCCTAACATGGGATTGGTGGCAACGATGCTGGTCCCGCTGCACCATCCGGTTGACCTGGCCGAACGGGTGGCCACGATGGACGTGATTACCGGGGGAAACTTCACCCTTTCGGCGGCTCTGGGCTACCGCGATGAAGAGTACGACAACTTCGGAGTGCCGCGCCGCACCCGCGTCAGCCGCTACCTGGAATGCCTGGAAGCCATGCGGTTGCTGTGGTCGGGCGAGCGGGTGAACTACGATGGCCAATTCTACCAGCTGAGGGACGCCCAATTGATGCTGCGACCCGTGCAGCAACCGCACCCGCCGGTTTGGGTAGCGGCCAACAGTGACGCGGCCATCACCCGCGCGGCGCGGCTGGGTTACACCTGGTACGTGAACCCCCACGCCAAATTCGACACCATCAGCCAACAGGTGGAGATGTACCACGAGGCCGCCGGGGCGGCCGGCTCCAACGCGCCGGCGCGCCTACCTTTGGGTCGCGAAGTGTTCGTGGGCCGAACTCGGGAGGAGGCCTTCGCCAGCGCCGCGCCCTACTTGGGCGGCAAGTACGAAGCCTACGCGCAATGGGGCCAGGACAAAGCGCTCCCCGGCGACGAGAATTTCCGCGAGCCCTTTGAGGATCTGGCGCGCGACCGGTTCGTGATCGGCGGTCCTGACGAGGTGGTGGAAGAACTTTCCCGCTACCGGGAGTTGGGGATGTCCCACGGCTGCTTCCGCATGATGTGGCCGGGGATGCCGTTGGCCGAAGGGGTCGCCAACCTGGAGCTGTTCGCCGAGAGAGTCGCGCCCCACCTGCGCGAAGATTAGCGCCGAAATCGGACGAAAATCGCGTCGACGAGACGAACCACCACGTGGAACACCTGAGCGACAGCCAAGAGGTATAACGTATAAGCCAACAGGATGAAGCTGAGGACAGGCTCTTCGTCAAAGAGGATAACAAACGTCCCCAGATAACCGAATGCCGCCGTTAGCCATGTGGCGACGATGACCAGACTGTTGCTGGTATCCCTGGGAGTCGCCAACACCGCTATGAATAGGATGCTTGCGGCAACCAGCAAGAGTGATGTGCCCAAGCCGGTATCGAACGTAAAGATGCTGTCGACTTCTAGCGACGCGGCCAAGACCATCGCGACGCCAAGAACGGCGAATCCGGCAATGCACACCCACCCCGTAATTCTCAGGTCCCGGCGGTTCATACCTGATTACGGTGTTCGACGTTATTGCGCCGCCCACCCGCTGGGCCACTTGCTCTCCACAGTATTCTTGCCGAAAAAATCATGGTGGCAAGCACAATCAACGGAGCCGGGACCAGCAAAATTACGAGGGTAGATGGGTTGATTTCCCGGCGGACCGCCATAACGGCGTCGGTAAACGAGAGAACCCCAATCGCGTCGGCGATATAGAACGCCGAGCTCACTATTGCCAAGGGGACCGCTAATCCCAGGGCCACCGCAACCACCCTTAACGCGGTGTATCTGCCACTGTCGGCCGGCACGATCGCCATTTCGGTTCCTCCTTGCGCCCTCGGTCGCATTATAGCGCTACGCCGCCTTGAGCGTCTGTTCCGTTTCCGCGTTCTCCGCTATGCGGTTCCAGTCGTACATCATCGGAGCCATTCGCACCGCGCTCCACATCTGCGCTTGGTCGGCATAGTGCGGGCTGCCGGGATGCCCCGACGCCCCCAGCGGCACGGCCCACAGCGAACGCTCCCAGTCCGCCGGATCATACGCGTAGCGAAAGACCGACATGCCGCCCACTGTGGCGAAGTCGGATGGCGGATACGACCCGGCCCAAGGGGTGTCGCCATCGCCGCCCGTGGATACCCGCGGCGGGTCCAGAATCGGCGACAGCGCAGGATTGGCCACGGACAGAGGGTGCCGAGGGCGCGTCCGATGGACTCGTCCCCAGGCCCACGCCTCCATGTCCGGGCCCAGCTTGGCGATCAGCGCGCGCACCCCTTCTCCCAGAGCCCCCTCCAACGCCGATGCCCAGGTTTCCCCGTTGGGCAGCAGGCCGGGATCATCAGCCCCGATCGCGTCGGTCACCAAGTTGCGAAAGCGGTTGACGAACGTCCCGCGCCCTCGGTCAACGGGTTCCCACGCCAGAGAGGCCAACCGTTCCCCCAGGTTGTGTTTGAGCAGGCGCCACAGCAGCGCGTCGCGGGTCGCGCTGTAGATCGTGGGTTCCACGGCGTCAGGATCCATGCTGCCTGTCCAGCTGCGCAGGCGACGCAGGGCGGCTGCGTTGGCGGCGTCAGACGGTTCCGGCAAAGCTGACAGCGCCGCAGCGTAGGTTTGGGCGGGAAGCGAAACGCGTTCCGCGTGGATGCGTCCCATGTCGTTGGCGGACGCATTGGGCAGCGCCCTGATGCCGTGCGCCACTCGCGCGGCCCGGTAGCCAGGAACGAAGTCCATGGAGATGTAGTAGGGGTATTCGGCGCCCACGGGTCGGTTGTTGGCGGTGGCAATAAAGCCTTCAGGCGGGTTGAGGCTACGGGGCATATCGGCAAAAGGGATGCTGCCTTGCCATTCGTGCTGGCCGTCCCAACCAGCGAATGGCAACGGCGCTGGCGCGTCTCCGGGCCGGCGGGGTATCTCGCCTCGACACTGGTACCCAATGTTGCCCTCGGAGTCGGCCATGACGAAGTTGTTTACCGGATCAACCCAGCCCTGCATCGCGTCGGCCAACTCCGGAACGGTTCTTGCCTCCAACATGGTCGTGAGCAGGTCGGTCCAGGGATCGCCACCGTCGCCCGCGGTGTAGCGCAGGGCGAGGGCGTAGCCCGACAGCGGGTCGCCTCCAACCACCGGGCCGTGGTGAGTCGCCCAGGTGCGCGCCTGGACGTCATCCCCGTCGCGGACTTTGATAACCTCGTCGCGCACGTCGGCGTTGTACCAATCCTCCTGGCGTTGGTAGAGGGAGGCGTCAGCGTCGTTGAACCGCTCGATGTAAAGGTCCTGGTAATCAGCGGAGGTGTGGGTAACGCACCAGGCCACTGGCCCATTGTGTCCAAAGTGGGGGAAACCCGGCAGGCCGGCGAAGGAGACTCCGATAACGTCGAATTTGTCGCAGGCCAAATGATTCTGGTAATAAACGCTGGGGGTGTCCAGCCCCCGGTGGCTGTCGCCAGCCAAAATGGGCTTGCCGGTGGCGGAAAGGTCGCCCGAGATGACCCAGGAGTTGGAGCCACTGTCCATTTCTCCGATGAAGTTCAGGTCAGCGGCGGCCTCCAGCATTTCCTGCAGGCCAACGTCCACCGGCCCGTCGTAATCGGCGCCGGTAGGAATGATAACGGGTTGGCCTGGCGGATACGACGGGAACAGTTGCGCCGCGCGTTCGGGTCCCAGCTCCTTGACCAGCCGGGCCCGCCACGCCTTGCTCTCGAACACGCCCATGAAGATGTGGCGAACCTTGTAGATTGCCAGGCCGTGCCAAGGCTCCCAGGGTTCGGGGATGATGCCTGTCAAGGAGTACTCAACCGGCAGCGGCTCGTCGCTATCGATGAACGCGTTTACCCCCTCGGCGTAGGCGTCCAGCATCGCCTTGGCGCGAGGGCCGGCCACGGCGTAGTCGGCACGGGCGGCGTCTTCCAATCGATGGCGGCGCATCTGCGCATCCTGCCCAACGGCGGATTCCCCGACGGCTTCGGCCCACCGGCCCACGGCGCGGCGCCGGTCGTACTCCATGGCCCACAGGCGGTCCTGGGCCGTGGCGAATCCCTGGGCGAACCAGGCGTCATGCTCATTGGCGGCGCGAATATGAGGTACACCCATCGGGTCACGCCAGATCGTTACGTTCTCGCGCAGACCGGCCAGGACGGTCTCGCCAGTCATGGAGGGGACGGCGGCCAACAGGTCGGCGGCGGTGATTTTGGCGGCGCCAATGGCGGTTGCGGTCATTTCAGGATGGCTCCCTTTCGTTTGTCGCCATACTACAGTATGATTGCTTGGAACGCAGCAACGTACACGGGGATTTCAGCCATGGTCAAGTTTTCGTTCCGCCTGCCCAACGCCGACTATCTGGGTTTTCCAGCCACGACCGAAGCCATCCTCAAGACTGCCCTCAAATCCGAGGAGGCCGGGTTTGACGCCCTGTTCGTCAACGACCACGTGATTGTGGACGATTCACCGCGCAGCGCATCATGGCGCAACGTGTACGACCCTCTGATGACTCTTGCCTATGTTGCAGCCCGCACCACGCGGATCAGATTGGGAACCTCGGTGCTCATCCTGCCCTATCGCAATCCCATCGTCACCGCCAAAATGGTGGCGACGCTGGATCAACTTTCCGAAGGGCGGGCCATCGTCGGTGTCGGAGCCGGTTGGAACGAAGCTGAGTACGCTGCGCTGGGCGTTCCACACAGCGAACGCGGCGCCCGCGCCAACGAGTGCCTTCGCGTCTGGAAGGCCTGCTGGGAACCCGACCCGGTCACCTTTCACGGGCGGTTCTGCTCGTTCGACCACATGCACGTCAGCCCCAAGCCGGTGCAACAACCACATCCGCCCATCTGGGTAGGTGGATCCAGCCGAGCCTCGCTGCGTCGCGCGGCCCAATTCGCTGAGGTTTGGCAGCCAACCCCAACGCCGCTGGCCGATCTGATCGCAAACCGCCAGTATCTCCACGACGTTTCCGCTGAAATCGGTCGGGATGAGCCGCCGCGCACCCGCATGAGTTTCCGCGTCAACATCAGTGGAATCACCGGTAGCTCCGCGTCAGGCAGCGACCGCCCGACGGGGCAGGGAACGCCCCAGCAGGTGGCTTCCGACATGAACCGCTACCGCCAGGAAGCCAACCTGGAGGAATTCCAGATCAATTGCAACGGTTGCGGTAGCCTACAACAACTGCTGGATACCATCGACGCGCTGACGCAGGAAGTATTGCCCAATGTGGAGAGCTAGCCGGATCCGCGCCACTGATCCTGCTCCAACAGGTTCTTTTCCCAGTATGACTCCCTTTCCAGCAAACCCCGCTGAGAACCGCCGCGTCTTGTTGGACGCAGTGGAGAGCATACGGCCTATACTGGAAGCCAACAGCTCCACCGCGGAGGACTTGGGAACTCTGCCGGAAGAGTCCGTCCACGCCCTCTACGACTCGGGATTGCTCCGACTTAAGCTGCCCCAAGTTCTGGGCGGAGCCGAAGCCGATCCAATCACCCAACTGGACGTGCTAGAGGCGGTAAGCCGCATCGACCCCGCCGCCGGGTGGTGTCTGATGATTGGCGCTGCCAGCTTGGGGAGTACGGGAGCATTCCTGCCCGACGAGTCTATCGCCGAGTTGTTCGTAGGCGGAGATCCGCCCCTCGTGGCTGGGGTGCAGGCTCCCTATGGCGTCGCCATGCCGGTGGCCGGCGGCTACCGCGTGACCGGCCGTTGGCGATTCGGAAGCGGCGTGCGACACTCACAGTGGGTTTCCGCCGGCGCCCGCGTGTCGGCAGACGAGGTGTCAAAGCGTCCCTCGCTGCTACGGGTGACCGTCCCAACAGGGCGGGTCAAGATCCACGACAATTGGCAGGTCATGGGGCTACGCGGGACCGGCAGTTGCGACTTCTCCATGACCGATCTGTTCGTACCCGACCGGCTGGCTTGGGACGCCACCTCTGTGGAACCCCGGCGGGGTGGCGCGCTCTACCGGTTGGGGCGGCCCGGTTACGTGGCCAACGAGCATTCTGCCTTTGCCCTGGGCGTTGGCCGTCGGGCGCTCGACGCCGTCGCCGAGTTGGCTTCGTCCAAGATTCGGGGGTATAACTCGGCGAACCTGGTGGCC
This sequence comes from Dehalococcoidia bacterium, assembly GCA_965221295.1. Classification (GTDB taxonomy): domain Bacteria; phylum Chloroflexota; class Dehalococcoidia; order Lucifugimonadales; family UBA3495; genus Bin87. Next base: position 1,919,211 of record OZ244879.1, read on the forward strand.
AACCGCCCGACCTTCCAACGGGCGCTGGGTAGGTGCGACCTGCAGTTGCGCGCCGCTCGTTCTCTGAACGTGGAAGTCCTGTCAGAAGCATGGCGGATCGCGTGCGAGGGAGCGACCCCGCCCCCTGATCTCCAGGCTCAAATGCGGGGTGTCGCCGCCTACACCACCGAGGTCGCCGCCGAAGTGGCGTCCCAAGCTTTTCGATACGGCGGGGGCGAGGCGCTGTTCGCCGACAATGTTCTCCAACAGTGCCTGAGAGACATTCACGCCGCCGCGCAGCACCAGATGGTCAGCGACACTTCCTACGAGAACCATGGCCAGTTCCTGCTGCAACTCCCAGACGCTAGGGTCATGGAATAGGCACGGATTTGCCCATCTCGAAGGATCAAGTTCAGACAGAACCGAGACGGTATCCGCCAGCCGCTGTGCCATCGTGTTATCATCCCTACGATGGTTTCTACGATTCGCAAAGCGGTGATTCCAGCCGCCGGCTTGGGCACGCGTTTCCTGCCCGTCACTCGCTCTGTTCCCAAAGAGCTGTTGCCCATTCTCGACCGTCCAATGCTCCAGTACGTGGTGGCCGAGGCTGCGGAGGCCGGCGTTACAGACGTGATAATCGTCACGTCGCCCGGCAAGGAGGGCATCGCGGATTATTTTCGGCCCCGTCCCGATCTGGAAGAACGGCTGGTCAACGACGCTGATCTGCTGGCCAGGGTCCAGTTGGGCGCGCGCTTGGCCAACGTGTCCTTCGTGATCCAAGAGGAGCCGCTGGGTTTGGGTCACGCCGTGTTGACCGCCCGCGACGCCGTGGGCGACGAGCCCTTCGCCGTGATGTTGCCCGATGACATCATCGCTCACCACCCGGGCGTCTTGTCCCAAATGATCGATGAGACGGCCAGCGCCGGAGATGTGGCCGCTGTCGCGGTGGAACGCGTCCCCTGGGAATTGGTTCACAACTATGGGGTGGTTGATGTCGGGTTGAGCGAGGGCAACCGACACGTGGTTCGCGGTCTGGTGGAGAAGCCCTCTCCAGGCACGGCGCCCTCAAACCTGTCCATAGTGGGCCGCTACCTGCTACCCTCCGCCATATTCGACTGCCTGGAGCGCACCCCGCCTGGGGCGCGCAACGAAATCCAACTCACCGACGGTCTGGCTCTGCTCATGGCGGAGTGTCCGCTCTATGCCTGCGAGTTTCTGGGGGTACGGTACGACGGTGGCAACCCATTGGGCTTGTTGAGAGCGTCCCTGGAACATGCCCTGCAGCGAGAGGACACTCGGGAAGCGGCCGCCGCGTTGATTCGAGAATTGGCCGGCCGGCTGTGAGACTGTCAGAACAGGATTGACTCCATGAAAGTCGCAGTGATGGGCGCCGGCAGCATCGGCGGATACTTCGGCGGGATGCTGGCCCGCAGTGGCCACGACGTTACGCTGATCGCCCGCGGCGACCATCTCGCGGCCATCCGGCGCGATGGGTTGCGGATGCAAACCGAGGCGGGCGATTTCGTGGTGTCCTGCTCAGCTACCGAAAACCCGGCCGATGTTGGCCCCGTTGACCTGGCCCTGCTGACCACCAAGACCTACCACAACGCCGTCTCCGTGCCCGCGATGGCGCCCATGGTGGGGACTCAAACAGCGATTCTGTGCCTGCAAAACGGCATCGATTCCTACCGTCCCTTGCAGGAAGCCTTTCCCACCGCAGCCGTGTTGCCCGGCGCAGCCTACATCGAGGCCGGACGACCCACGCCCGGGGTCGTCGGTCAGTCCGGGCCCGTGGTGCGGATCGTCTCTGGTCCGATTCGCGGAGCCGACCCGGAGCAAGGGGAACGAGCTACGGCGATTTGCGCCGCTTTTCGGGACGCCGGAGTTCCCGCCGAAGCCTCCGACGACATCGCGGTGACCCTCTGGACCAAGTTCTTGTTCATCGCCACCATGGCAGGAACCACATCCCTGGCCCGCGAGTATATCAACGACCTGTTGCCGCGACCCGAATGGCACAAGATCATCATCGGCTGCATGGCTGAGATCGAAGCGGCCGGCCGCGCCTCTGGAGTTGACCTTGCCCCCGACATCGTTGCCGATACCCTCCAATACATCGAATCAGGCGGGGCCGCCATGCGCTCATCCATGCACGCCGACCTGATGGCGGGGCGGCCCATGGAACTGGAAACCCTCAACGGCGCCGTTACCCGCGTCGGCGAGGCTGTCGGCGTTCCCACTCCCATCAATGATGTGATCTACGCCGCCCTCAAACCCCACGCCGCCGGCAGCCCCCAGTAGCGCGATCAACAGGCGCGTCGACCGAGGCAGCGGGTCTAAAGGCGCCAATCTTTCTGAGTACATGCAGTACTGATCGCAACCGCTGGACGGTCGAAGACTGGATAGCCAAAATCGCTCCAGGAGCCTAAGCCGCAGTCTTGTAAACGTTTGCAACTTGCGCTAACTTACACTGGCGAGCGTCGCCACCAGAGGCTATGCAATTGCCAACCTGTCGACACCATGCGCTTCCTTGACATTTTCAAACCGACCGACGCGACCATCGAATTCGGCCAGAGGATTATCAACCTCACTTACCGCGTCGTCATTATCACCGGCGTGATTTTCGTATTTGGCGCTTTGGCCGTCGGCTTTGGTCAAGCCGTGAGCTGGGGCGCCCACGTGGGCGGCGCTAATGACACCGCAAAACAGTTCGTGCAAAACGGATCGAACGTGCTTTTTGTTCTCATTGTGCTGATCTCGTGGGTTCTGGCCTTCGTGGACTTGATCAAAGTTGCGCTGATGAACTTTTTCAACTGGAGCCCCTAAGATGACAACGCCGATGCCGAAAAATAATCGACCTCGTGGTCCGCAAGCTTGGTGGATCCAGGCTGCGATTCTGTCCATATCGTCGACCATTCTCAGCTGCGTCATTCTGGCCAGCGCGGGTTATCCCGGCGAACACTGGCCAATGGCCGCCGCTACGATGGTAATGACCGTATTCGGAGCCAGTTTTTGCACTGAACTCGTTGTCCTTTTCGCGTCGCGCCGCATGTTTTCGTACCGCGATGCCGTGTTTACGAAGCACGATTTGGAATGGAAGCAAACAGAAGCTACAACCGCCGGCCGACGAAGCTCGGCCAAGGCAATTGCGATGGTCCTGTTTCTCTCCTACCCCGTTGCCATGTGGGGCACTGCTATATTCGCCTTCCAGTGGACGGCGCAATTCAGCAACCTACCGCCAATGAACCACGCATTCTACTCTGGAGGGCTGATCGCCCTGATGGTTGGAGCCTCAACCATCGCAGCGCCGATTGTATTCTCTTTCGGAATGATTGCGTTGGTCGATCGACTGTGGGACCCTGCGAAACCCATCCCTCAGGTGATTCGTTGGATATACACGGCCGCAAAATTCACGGGCGCCGCTAACCAACGGCCACGACCTAGTGTCTTCTTCGGGCCCGCCGAAGCCGCCTGAACAACTACATCAGGTGGTGCATTCTCCCCGGTCACGTTGGGCATTCGGGAGCCGGCCGCCCAGCGCCGCTTCGCATTACGACAGCTCGCCGCTGGACTCGGCGCGACACATACTGCGCCATGCCGCGCTATGGCATGACACATGGCGCCGGCCCTCGACAGAAGGCTCGTCGGTAAGGTAACACTCGGCCCAAAACGCTTGGTCGTCGCACTGCAACAGCGTCGCGCCAATGGAGTGATTTTGGTTGATTGAGGTACGGCCCCATCCCACGATCGTGTCCTTGCCCCAATGCGTTGAGCGTGTTAGATTCGCCTTGCCCGTGCCGTAGCCATGCTGTACCTATGGAGAAGGAGCGAATACATGATTCGGCCAGTGGGACTTGTTAGCCTGTGCGTGTTGACGCTTGCCGCCTCTGTGCTGGCAGGGTGCGGCAGAGAGGTAACCGTCCAGGAGGTAGTGCGGGAAGTGGAGGTGGTGGTTACGGCTACCCCCGCGCCGGGTTCATCCGCGCCGACCTCGCCCGACACCAACTCGACGCGGGCTCTACAGTCCGCTGCGGCGACTCAACCCTTTGACCCAACGCCGACGCGAGACTCCAGCGCCGTTTCCGCCACCGCCGCGCCGAGCGAAATAATCTACCGCCTGGGAATATCCGCGGATTTGACCACCACCAATTATTGGGCCTACCTGGGACCCGACAGCACCATCTGGAACCTGTATGCCCTGAGCGGCGGCAAGCCCGTCCTGTACACCTATTCCGCGCAACGCTTCGACTGGGCGCCATCCCTGGCCCTCGATTTCCCATCGCCCCTGGAGCAGGAGATCGCGGATGGCCAGACCTTCTGGACAACCCAAGTACCCCTGAAGCGCGGGGCGCTCTGGAGCGACGGCCGAGCAATCACCGCTGAGGATTTCGTATTCACCGCAGATACCGCCACCAGTCTGCAGCTTTCCGGAAACTGGCCTTCTATCATCGACCCCGACTTCTTCAGCCATGCCGAAGCGGTGGATCGCTACCAACTCAAGATTTTCTTCAAGCAGAAGCCGGGCCTGGCCCGTTGGCAGTTTGGCTTGGCGTTCATGCCCATATTCTCCAAGGCCTACTGGGAACCCGTTGTCGCCGAGGCGAAGGAAGCAGGCGACATATTGGAACAACAGAAAGTCCTTTACGCGCACGTTCCTGACGACGAACCATCCGCCGGCGGGTTCCGGTTCACCAAGTGGGAGCGCGGCGCCTTCGCCGAAAAGGAACGGAACGCCGATTACTACTTCAACGGAAGCGTGGTTACTCAATACGCAAACGGCGCCTACACCGACGTTAAAGCAGGAGATTACGAGTTCACGGCGTACGGTGACCCGGAAGGCGAAAAGACCCTGGAATACACCGTGGGCCCTTACGCGGATAGCGTCATCTATTCAATTTACGGAAGCCAGGACGCTACAACGCTGGCCCTGAAAAAGGGCGACATCGATCTCATGCTCAATCCCCTGGGATTGTCTCGAGGGTTGCAGGAACAACTCGTCGGCGAGGAGGGACTGGCCGTAATTGAAAACCCCTCTAACGGAGTGCGTTATTTGGGTTTTAACATGCGCAAGGCCCCCATGAACAGCGTGGCGTTCCGGACCGCGGTGGCGACGCTGATCGACAAGGAATTCCTGACCAGCGCCATTCTGCAGGGCGTGGCCATTCCCGTTTACGCCATGGTGCCTGAGGGAAACCGGGCGTGGCACAATCCAGACACTCCCCTGATCGGCAAGGGCTTGAGCCGCGGCGAGCGCATTGCCCAGGCCGTGCAAACCCTCAAGGATGCGGGATTCACCTGGGAAACGGAGCCGCAGGTGAGCGAAGACGGCAGATTCGTTGAGCAGGTGGGCCGTGGCCTGAAGATGCCCAACGGTGAGCCGATCCCTGCCATGACGATCCTGGCCCCCAGCGCCGGTTACGACCCTTTGCGGTCCACCTTCGCCATCTGGATTGAACGTTGGCTGAACGAAGTCGGCATACCCGCGCGGGCCGACCTCACCGGGTTCAACCTGATCGTGGAAAAGGTGTTTGACCGCCAGGATTTCGACATGTGGATCCTCGGTTGGTCCCTGACCCTGTATCCCGATTACCTGGAGGCGTTCTTCCATAGCCGTCATTCGGAGCCCGAGGGCCACAATGCTGGCGGCTACAACAACCCCGAGTTTGATCGGCTAGCCGACGAATTGCTGGCGGAGTCTGACCTGGACGCCGCGCGGAGGCAGGTCTTTGAGATGCAAGCGTTTCTCGCCGAAGATCTGCCGTACGTGACGCTCTTCGACACCCCGCTGGTGGAGGCCTACCGCAGCGACCGCGTTGAGTATCCGTACACCGAATCCCTGGGCGGGCTGCAGAACGCGGCCGGCATGCCGACTCTGGCGCAGTTCAAGTGATTGACGCCTGAACCCGCCGCGCGTCCGCTCGCTCGGATTCGCCAACCCTGACACCAGCAGGCCCGGTTTCCGAAGGAACGCTCGCCAATGACGACCTACTTGGCCCGAAGGGCTGGTCAGATGGCGCTGACCTTTTTTTTGATCGTCACCCTGGCGTTCTTTCTGGTGCAGGCTCAACCCGGCGATTACGCTACCTTCTACACCTTGAATCCCGACCTGCCCGCGGAGGCGCGGGAGCAGATCAAGGCGTCCTTCGGGTTGGACAAACCCCTGTGGCAGCAGTACTTGATTCACATGAAGAACACTATCACCGGAAACTTCGGGGTATCGTTCGGCCACTTCCCTCGACCGGTTCTCGAAGTATTGGCGGAGCGATTGCCGCGCACTGCGGTTCTGTTTCTGTCGGCGACGGCAGTTTCTTTCTACGTTGGATTCTTTTTGGGCAAGATGATCGCCTGGCGCCGTGGCGGCGTATTGGAATACGCGGCGACTATATCGGGCGCGACCCTCTTCACCGCGTTCACTCCAGCCTTCGCCCTGATGATGATTTGGGCCTTCGCCTTCAAGCTGGGCTGGTTGCCGGTGGGCAAGTTCCTGGATCCTCTGGTGTGGCGCGGCGCCGAGGTCAGCGCCAACCAGATTTTCAGCTTCATGCTGGCCACTGCGGCCGCCTTCGTTGTGTTTGTGTTCCTGATCCTGCTGGCCTCAAGGAAGCTCGGACACGCCGGGCGGGCCTGGATGCCGTACTTGGGCATCGCGGCCGGCGCTGCGGCGATACCCATCGCCTGGGCCGCTACCGGCTTGGGCTATTTGGCCCTGGACATCCTGCGCCACATGGTTCTTCCCGTCGCTACCCTGACCCTCATATCCTTCGCCGGCACGATGCTGCTCACTCGCAACAGCATGTTGGAAACCATGCGCGAGGACTACGTGATGGCGGCCCGGGCCAAAGGCCTTCCCGAAAGTGCGGTGCGGGATCGGCACGCCGCCCGCAACGCGTTGCTGCCGGTGGTCACCAGCCTCGTGTACAGCCTCATCTTCGCCATCGACGGCAGCGTGATCATCGAGAGCGTGTTCTCTTGGCCGGGCGTGGGCATGACCCTGCTGCAGGCAGTCCGTTCGGAAGACTTGCCCCTGGTGATGGGCTCCATGGTGTTCATTGGCCTGTTCTCGCTGCTGGCTCACGTCATCGTTGACGTGCTGTACGTGTACCTTGACCCCAGGATACGTTACCGGTGACCGCGCGACAGTCAAGCATCCCCTCTCTCACCGTACAGGTTGGCCACCGGTTGGCCGCCATCCGCCGCAAGCCGCCGACGCCGCGGATGCCATGGCTCCGCCGCCGTCCGCGTGGCCGGGCGTCCTTCGCCGTGGGCGTCTGCGTGTAGCCAAGTGAACAATCCGGAGCCAAACCGAGTTTCGGAGCCTGCAGAGGCGTCATCGCTGTTTGCGGACGGGATGCCGAACGCCCCGTCTCGGCGCCGTTTTCACCTCGTGGCCGCTCGGCTGCGGCTGGCGTGGCGGACCCTGCTGGATGGCTGGGCAATATTCGTCGAGAGCCGCATTGGTCTGCTCTCGCTGGCCACCATCGCGCTGTTCGCGTTGATGGCGGCGGCCCACCCGTTACTGATGGCAACGGTGTGGGATCCCCAGGTGTACGACCCAGTAACTGGTTACGCCTTCGACCAGTTTCATCATCCGGCCCCGCCAGATTGGCGGCATCCCCTGGGCACTGACCCGCTGGGCAGAGACGTTCTGAGCCAGTTGCTGTATAGCGCCCGCTCGGAATTCATCCTGGGCATCACCGCCGCGCTGGTCACGGTGGGTATCGCAACGACGGTGGGCGCGGTGGCCGCCTACTTCGGTGGGCTGGTGGATTCGGCTCTGATGCGCCTAGCAGACTTAATGATTGCCCTGCCGGGGATCTCCCTCCTGATCGTGCTGAGCGCCTTGTTCAACCTGAACCTATTCTATCTGGCTCTGATCATCGGTTTGCTGGGCGGATTTGGCGGCACGGCCATCATTTTGAAGTCGCAAGCCCTGACCATACGGGTCAAACCGTATATCGAGGCGGCCCGCGCGGCTGGTGGTAGCCACCGCCACATCATCTTCGTCCACATCATACCCAACCTGCTGCCGCTATCGCTCCTGTACATGATGTTCACCGTCACCGGCGCCATCTTCGCCGAGGCTGTGCTGTCATTCTTGGGTCTGCTCGACTTGAGGATGAGCTGGGGCATTATGATCCACACCGCCAGCGCCGGCGGCTACCTGCTGAGCGGGGCCGACTATTGGTGGCTGGTCATCCCGGCCAGCGCCTCCATCACCCTGTTGTGCAGCGCCTTCTACTTGGTGGGCCGGGCGCTGGACGAGGTGGTGAACCCCAAGCTTCGGCGGCATGACCGGTGATGTCAGCAAATCCACATCAACCGTCGCCACGGCCTGACACGACACCCTTTCGGCGGCAATGGCCGGCGCCCAAGCTCCACGCCCGCCGAATCGTCCCGTATCGCCGTTGGCGGCGCCGGCGGTCACAAGGCAACGCCCCATGATCGACACGAAACGCGAACCCATCCTGAAGGTCGTTGACCTCTCCATGTCCTATCTGACCAAGCAAGGACCGATGCCAGCGGTGCAGTCGGTGAGCTTTGAGCTGGAACGTGGGGAATCGCTGGGCCTGGTGGGCGAGTCGGGATGCGGCAAGACTTCCGTCGCCAATTGCTTGATGCGGTTGCTACCGGACAATGGGCGGCTGACGGGAGGCCGGGCTCTGCTGGACGGTCAGGATCTTCTAGCCCTGTCCGAGGCGGAGATGCGGAGTTTCCGATGGCGTCGCATGGCCATGGTGTTTCAGGCCGCCATGAATGCCCTGGACCCCGTGTACCGCGTCGGCCAGCAGGTCATCGAAGCCATCGAGACCCACGGCGTGGAGACCAACCCAACCGCCGCCCGTGAGCGGGTGTCGCGCCTGTTTCGCATGATGGGCCTGGCGCCACAGTTGATGGAGCGATACCCTCACGAATTCAGCGGCGGTATGCGGCAGCGCGCGGTAATTGCCATGGCGCTTTGCTGCGATCCCGACGTGATCATCGCAGATGAGCCTACCACCGCCCTCGATGTGATCGTGCAGGATCGCATCCTTCGCGAATTCAAAATGGCGCAGCGGGAACTGGGCATGGCCATGATCTACATCACCCACGACATTGGCGTGGTGGCGGAGGTCACTGACCGCGTTGGGGTGATGTACGCCGGCCGCTTGGTGGAACTGGGTGACACAGCTGATGTGTTCCGCGCCCCCATGCACCCCTACACGGCGGCTCTGCTGTCGTCCTTTCCCAGCATCACCGGACCACGGCGGGAATTGTCCAGCGTGCCGGGCGAACCGCCCAGCTTGGCCAGCCCTCCATCGGGTTGCCCGTTCCATCCCCGGTGCGCGTTGGCCTCCGAGGAATGCCGGCGGGATTTCCCGCCCCAGGCGCGTCTCGGCAACCGGTGGGCAGCCTGCTGGCATCCGCTCACCGAAGCGGATGGGGTGGCGCCGTGAGCCACCGAGACGATGAACCCCTGGTGATGGTGGAGGGATTGAGCAAGCTGTTCCCCATTGCCGAAAACCTGTTTCGCAAGCCATCGGGCTTCGTCCACGCCGTTTCCGACGTGTCCTTCCAACTGGGACGCGGCGAAAGTCTGGGCCTGGTGGGCGAATCTGGCTGCGGCAAGACCACCGTGGGCAAGTTACTGGTCCAACTATTGGAACCCACGGCGGGAAGCATTGCGTACCGCTTTCCGGCGCCAGATGGAGGTAGACGGCTGACAGAGTCGGTGGAAGCATCCAGCATCAAGGGGCGGCAGTTGAGAATGTTCCGTCGCCAAGCGCAGATCATCTTTCAGGATCCTTACGAATCCATGAACCCCCGACGCACCGTGTACGACACGGTTGCGGAGCCGTTGGCTGTGCAGGGCATCGGCGACGCCCTCGGCAGGTTGGATCGGGTTTCCGAAATTCTGACACTCGTGGGGCTGGCGCCGCCCGGCGCGTTTCTGTTCCGTCGACCCCACGAACTCTCCGGCGGCCAACGCCAGCGGGTAGCGGTCGCTCGGGCCTTGATCATCGGCCCGTCGTTGGTGGTCGCTGACGAACCGACTTCCATGCTGGACGTGTCCAGCCGGGCTGGCGTCATGTCGCTGATGCAGGATCTGGCCGAGCGCCTGGGCATTTCCTACTTGTACATCACCCACGACTTGGCGGTGGCGCGGTACATGTGCCATCGGATCGCCGTGATGTACCTGGGCAAGATCGTGGAGTTGGCCGAAACCGAGGAACTGTTGCGCAACCCCCTGCATCCGTACACCAAGGCTCTACTGTCCGCTGCGCCCAGCGCCGATCCCACGCGACGCCGGGACCCGCCAAATATCCTGGGGGATTTGTCCCTCCCGATTGACCCGCCCGAGCAGTGCCGCTTTTACGGACGGTGCCCAGCCGCCACCGAATGGTGCCGGCAAAATGCCCACCCTCCTACCGAGGAGAAGGCGCCAGGCCATTGGGTGGCGTGCTATGAGGCGTGATTGTCCCGGCGTCAGTCTCGCCGCCGTTCCTCTCGCATAGTGATGAACGCCAACGGAATTGACGAGACGGCCACCAGCAACAGGGCGGGAACGGCGGCTCGGGCGAAGAACGCCTCCTCCGCTGCCGCCCAGATGGACGACGCCAACGTGGTGAACCCGATGGGGCTGAGGATCAGTGTGGCGGGCAGTTCTTTCATGGTGAGGAGAAATACCAGCGCGGCGCCCGTCAATATGCCGGGCCGGATTAAGGGAACGGTGACCGTGAGCAACGTCACGAACGGCGTCTTTCCCAAGCTGCGGGCGGCGTCCTCAAATTCCGGGCGCACCTGCGTCAACGACGCCCGGAGCGCGCCTACCGCCGCGGGCAGAAACAGCGTGACATGCGCCACCGCCAGCATGGCCAACGACTGATATAGCCACGTAGCGTAATTTGCCCCCACGTACACCAATCCCAGGGCAATCACGATGCCGGGCAGCGCGAAACCAACGAATCCGAGCCGTTCCAGCCAACGGCTGAATCGGCCTGGGTATCGGACCGCCAGCGCCGCGATTGGCATGGCGCAAACTACCGTCAGGGCGGCGGCCAGCGTTGAGATTCCCACCGAGTTGATCGCCGCTGTCCAGGGCAGCAGCAGTGGTTCGCCAGCGGCAATCCCGCGAACGGCCCAATAGAGCAGCACGGCCACCGGCAGGCACAAGGAGACCAACCCCACCACGGCGCAATACGCCAGCGATGGCCAGCGCCACCAGCCCAGAGCAACCGGCTGAGGTGATCGTTCCGCACCGCCTCGGCTCCGGTAGTAACGCCCGCCGCCGGCGCGTCGCGCCGTATGCTCCCCCCAAACCACGAGCAGAGCCAGCGCTATCAGCCCCAGAGACCAGACCGCCGCCAAGGTGCGGTTCAGAGCCGCTCCGTACTGGATGAAGATGCTCCACGTGAAGGTTTCATAGCGCATTATGGCCACCGCTCCGAAGTCGCTCAAGGCGTAGAGCGCAGTGAGCAATCCGCCGGCCAGAATGGCCGGCCGCAGTATGGGTAGCGTGACGCTGCGGAAGGTTTGCCACTGATTGCGACCCAACGCCCGCGCCGATTCTTCCAGCGATGTGTCCATGCTCCAAAGAGCGGCGCGCATCGGCAGCAGAACGTACGGAAAACTGATTATGATCAGGGTGATGGCGGCGCCGGGAAACCCGTAGATGCTGGGGATACGTTCCACCCCAAAGGCCGCCTCCAGCCATCCCTGCAAGATGCCGCGCGGGCCCAAACCCACCGCCATGGTGAACCCTACTATGTACGAAGGGAGCGCCAGCGGCAGCATGGTGACCACCCGCCAGAATCCGCGCGCCGGCAGATCGGCGCGCACGGTCAACCACGCGAGAGGCGCCGCAACCACGATGCAGCCAACCATGACCACGGCCATCAGCGCCACCGTCCGCCACACTACCCAGAGGGTCCGTGCGCGGACAACAAGATCGATTGCCTCGGGCCCGGCGCCGATGGCGCGAAGCGCCAGATACGCCGGCGCAGTCAACAGGAGGATCGCCACCACCAGCGCCGGAAGCCAAATCACTGGCGCCGGCCGGGCCGTCCCGTCGAACAACCAGGCGGTTGGGACACGGGGCATTGAGGCGACCAAATTGGACACTGAGGCCATTAGCGTGGGCACAATTGAAATGATTGTCTACACGAACACCATTTTACGGACCCACGTCGAGAGAAATCAAATCAGTTGTGCCATGCGACGTGTCCACCTGTGGTCCGACATTGCTGGGACACGGCGATCTCCTGCCCGCGAGAAGGCCGTAGAGCGTCAGATCCGGGCGGCCGCCGGAAGCGGCGGACCAGAATATCGCGTTTCCCCCGCATTCACAGGCGGGGTCGGATCGCGACGACAATAGGGGCGCTTACTGCCACCACAGACGCAGGGTCGCCGATGTAGCGCAACCTCAACTCGGCCTAAAGCGTCCCCAAATCTATTCCGTCACGGCGGGTCGCACCATGATTTGATGCGCCACGTTGTAGCCGATGGATATGCTGTCCGATTCCGTCTCCACCTGCATGACGCCGAGGTAAGGCATCGCTTCCAGCAGAGTGATGCGATGACCCGGCACCAGGCGCGCGGCTCCTAGAAACTGCAACAGCTGGGCGTCTTCTTCTGGCACCCGGTCAACCAAGTAGGCCCTTCCGTTGGTGGCCTCAGCCAGCGGCACCGCGTCCGGCGTCGGTCCCGGGCAGCCGAAACCGGGAATCGGCCACCCGAAGGGCGAGTGCGTAGGATATCCCAACCGCTCCACTAGCTTCGCCTCAAGGGCCGGCGACATGCCGTGCTCCAATTGGTGCGCCTCAATGTGAGCTTCATGGAGCTCCATGCCCAGGAGCCGAACCACCAGCCATTCCGCAAGACGGTGGCGGCGGGCTATGCTTTCGCCTTCCATGGTTCCCCGGTCGGTAAGTCGGATCCGCTTGTCTCCCCCGATGTCAACCAGGCCCTGCTTTTCCATGCGCCGCAGCATTCCAGCAACCGATGGAACGGAGGTGCCCAACCCTTCGGTGGGTGGCAGCTGCCGCAGAGCTTCGGTCAATCGCGTCAGGGTGGGTATTTCTGAGTCCTCCCACATCTTGTAGAGTGACAGCAGGTAGTTCTCCGTCACAGGGGACAGGCGTTCGGAGGCATTAGCGCCCGGAGCTTGGGCGGCGGATTCTGATTTGGGTTTGCGGGGACGCGCCACAACAACTTCCAGCTGGGAATAAGGGTATCGGCGGATTATACGCTATTGTAATTCCCAACGCCTACCTACTAAGCGCTGCTCATCCGTTCGCAGATTCGGTTAGGTCGGTCTCAATCGCACAGCAAGACGCCGGAGGTCCACCTGCGCCCGCGCCGCGCGCGCTCTGGAAAAGGTGTTGGTCCGAGCCCGGGTTTCGTTCGTTGTCCGGCGTCAAGCGCACTTAACACCCGGTTGGCAACGCGCGGCCCGTCGGGTCCAATGAGGCCCGGCCGTCGGCGAAGGGTTGCAACCTGTGTCCTTCCCTCAGGGTCACGCGGACCCGAACGCCGGGTTCGATGTGCATCACATGGGACATCATGGCGCGCACTGTCCGGCCCGAAGGCAGCGCCACTGTGTAGATGTAGAACGCCCCCAGGAAATCCCGACCCACCACCTTACCGTTGCCATCCTCGTCGGGAACTACATTTAGGCAGTCGGGACGGGTCATAATCTGAAGATTGTCCGGGTCTGGCGCGGAAGTTGGCCAACCTGTGGGCCACGCGGCCAGGCCGATTTCGCTGGCAAGCCGCTCCCCATCCCGACGAGCTGGCAGGAAGTCCGCCATTCCGAAAAACTCGGCGGCGAACCGGGTATCGGGATTGTGGAACAACGTTTCGGGCGGCCCGACCTGCTCAACGCGACCCTGGTTCATCACGGCGATGCGGTCGCCCAATTGCATCGCCTCTTCCTGATCGTGGGTGACGCAGATTACAGTGGCTCTTCGCTCCTTGAGTATCCCGCGCACTTCAGCCCGTAGCTGCGCCCGCAGGCCTGGATCCAAACCGGAGAATGGTTCGTCCATCAGCAGAAGGTCCGGCGCCGGCGCCAGGGCGCGAGCCAGGGCGACCCTTTGCTGTTGCCCACCGGAAAGTTGATGCGGGTACCGCTTTTCGTATCCCGTCAGGTTCACCAGCCGGATTGCTTCCGCCGTTTTTGCCTTGCGTTGCCGGTCTTTGGCCAGGCCGAAGGCGACGTTCTGGGCCACGGTGAGATGCGGGAAGAGCGCCCCTTCTTGAAAAACCATGCCGACCCGGCGCCGCTCGGGGCTCTCGTTCACTCCCGAACCGTACACCACGCGGTCGCCGATCTGGATGGCGCCAGAATCTGGGGAATCAAAACCTGCGATCAGCCTGAGCGTGGTGGTTTTGCCGCAACCGCTCGGCCCCAGCAGGCACAGGATTTCCCCGCGCTCCAGGCGCAAGTCGATTTGATCGACCGCCACCGTATCGTTGAACGATTTGGAAAGCCGGGACAAAGTCAAGGCAAAGCGCCCAGACATCGCGTCCTCGCTTACCGACTGGTTTGCCGCGTTAGAAGGCGCTAAAACCATTTTAAGTGCATATGCCGCATTGTTTTGAATGCCGATAGAAAACGGGAGTCAGTCTATCTAGCCAAATTGCGGTTGTCAACGCGCCAGCGACGCAAAAACGACCGATCCGCGGAATCTGGCGACGGCGGCTCTGCAACGGCGGCCCGTTGGCCCGGCGCTAGGCCAATCCTGAGACCCAGCCCAGTCCCTTTGCGTATTGACATAAACAGCAGCGCGTCGAAAACTTGCTGCCCACATCACATTGGCGTCCCTTTCGACCCAACGCGGCACGACCCATGTTGTGCAACCAATCAGGCGTCGGCGTCCGCGCCATCGGAACCGGGACCCGGAGGCTGGCGCCGGCTTTGCCAACGTTGATACCCGCGGCCGGCCCAACCGGTTGAAAGCAGCAGCGCCGCTCCCAGCACTGAGGTCAGCGCTACCCGTATCGTGGCGTCAAACCAGAATCCACCGGGGAAGAGGATCAGCAGGTAGTCAGTGTGCGGATTCAGCATCCAAAGGTCATTGGAGAAGCTGAGACGGTGAAACAGCAGGAACATTCGCTCAAACGCCGCCACCGCAGCCAATCCCACTCCGGCAACGGCCAACAGGGTTATTCCTCCGCACCAAATGGCCAAGCTCGCCGCTGTCGCCGCAAATCCGCCACGGCAGACGACCCATCCGGCCGCCAAGACTGCGATGATCCATAGGGCGCTGCCGATTGCGACCCAATAGACGCCACGAACCAGGCGCTTGACGTCGTACATGTGGGCAATCTCACGCTGGTTGAAGATGTCTTGCTCGACGCCGTAAACAGGCGCCCGAACAGCCAAGGGTTCGGTTCCCGTGTTGAAGTAACCTCGCAACTCGGCGCCGATGCGGATCAGGTCAGCCTCGGTGATGCCAGAGCGGGCCGCCGTGTCGTATCGCTGGAACCCGTTGCGGTACAGCCCCGGGTCGTTCACCGCCCACGCCACCGAACCGGCCACCAGGAACAACAACCCAGCCGGTACGGCCAGCGTTAGCGCCGCCGTTAGAGCGCGGGTCGCCAGTGTCCGTCGCTCAGGCATCCGGGGGTCTCCAGGCGTACAGCTTCATGGCGGCAAGTCGTCCGGCGTGATTGGAGGCCAAATTTGGCGAGCTCACGAGCCAGAACCCGCAGCGTCCCATGGCCGACGGCGGTAGCGCCCGCTGATTCGTCATGCGGCGCCGTTCCCGCCAATCCGGCGGCCCGGCGTTCGGCAATCGTGGCAGGGCGCAATGCGGCCGTTTCATACTAAACGTGAATTCTATGCCAGCGCTGTCTTGGATCTAAACGAGAATTCGGCGCCAGCGCTCAAGATACAGGTTACGCAATCAGCCTGCGCATTTCAAATCCCCTGCGCAGTCTCGCCGCCTCGTCACGTCCGGCCAACGAGTGAGATATACTGCCGGACATGATGAGCAACGATCTTTCGCCCAAAACCGATTCAACCATACCGGTCAGTTCACCCATCCCAGCGGAACGCATCGGCGAATTCCAGGGGTTAATCGACATAGTAGCCCGCCTGCGAGCGCCGGGAGGATGCCCTTGGGACGCCGAACAGACCCACGAATCGCTGAAACGCAACCTGCTGGAAGAATGTTACGAGACGTTGGAAGCCATCGATGGCGGCGAACCTGACCAACTGGCCGAAGAGCTGGGCGACATATTGGCGCAGGTTGCCTTCCACGCTGACATCGCCCGCGTGGCCAGCGATTTCGACATCTCAGACGTGCTGACGGCCATCAACCGGAAATTGATCCGCCGACATCCCCACGTTTTTGGCGATGGCGACGCGGCGGACGCGCGGCAGGTGGAGCGCAATTGGGAGCAGTTGAAGGCCGAAGAGCGGCGGCAGGCGGGCAAACCAGATCCGTCGGCGATGGACAGCATTCCGGCAGCCCTACCCGCTCTGTCCGCGGCGCAACTGATCCAGGACCGGGCCGCTCGATTCGGGTTCGACTGGGACGACGCGGCGGGTGTGCTGGACAAACTGGTGGAGGAAATCGGAGAGTTCCGCGCCGCCGCCACCGATGCGGAGCGTGTGGACGAGTTCGGGGATGTTCTGTTCGCGTTGGTGAATCTGGCCCGCTGGTCGGGCATCCAGGCCGAGGACGCCCTCAGGCAGGCCAACAACAAGTTCCGCAACCGCTACCGCGCTATGGAAAGGCTGGCGTCAGGGCGAGGGCAGGACTTCTCCCTACTCCCGCTGGATGACAAAGAAGCTCTTTGGCAGGAAGCTAAACTGAGCGTCGCGCCAGAGCCTGACCCATAGGCTTGGGACCAATCCCGCCCCTACGGATCTTGACGGCGCTGATCTCCCAACATCCCGGGTTCCAGGAAATAGATTCCGCCGGACGCCAGAGTGGCGAAATTCTCCAGCGTAGAAAGATAGGAAACCGAGGCGCGCCCAGGAACTCCGAAACGATCCAAGAACGCGCGCTTCGGGCGATAATATCGGATTCTGCGGCGCGCCCCGCTGAGTCGCATGGCCTCGGTAACGGCGTCATCGAAACCACCCTCCCCATCGATCAGGCCCAGTTCCTTGGCCTCACGCGCGGTGTATATTTCCCCGGTGGCCAGCTCGCGCACCTGCTCGTCGGTCAGGTTGCGGCTGTCGGTGACCACCGATACGAACAAATCGTACATCTGGGCGATGAGGTTCTGGAACTTGTCTGATTCCTCGTCGGTGGGCATGCGCCAAAAACCCGACATGTCCTTGAGTCGGCCGGCCTTGAATACGGAGAACTCGACCCCCAATTTGCCGAACAACTGCTGGAGGATGGGCCGGAGGTAAATCACTCCGATGGATCCCACCAGGGCAGCCCGCGAGGCCATGATGGAACCGGCCCCGCAGGCGATGTAGTACCCGCCCGAGGCGCCCAGGCCTCGCACGTAGGCGACTACTGGCTTGCGCCGCGCGACCTTGCGGACCTGTTCGTAGAGCAGATCGCTGGCGGTGGCTGAGCCTCCTGGAGAGTCGATGTCCAACACCAGCGCGCCAATTTTGCGGTTGTGCTCAACACGCTCCAGCAACCTGGAATACTCTGGCTCCTTGATGGCGGAACCGATGGCGCCGTGCATCTCGATGACTGCGATGCCAGGCCTGCGTTTGAAAAAGAGCATGGTCAGGGCCAATCCGTAGGATGATGGTAGGATTATACACGGCTTCGCGCCGCCACCGGCGAGTTTGACAGCGCCGGCCCGAATGTCTAGCCTGCAATCGTATTCCCCATGAACCCTACGGGAGAAGCGCCATGACCTTGACCAAGGTGAAACTGGAGCGATTTACCGCCTTCGATGACCTGGAGGTCGAAATTTCACCAGGCATCAACGCCTTTATCGGCGAGAACGGTACGGGCAAAACTCAGCGTTACTTTTGATTTAACTGGATGAACTCGAGTCGAAATTGACGAACCAAAATGCGCCCGCTTCATGGACGCGGCCCATCTTGCACCCTTGCGCACCGTTCAACATCGAAACTTGGAACAGAAATTTCCCCAATTACCCCGTCCGCCGTCTCCCTTGACCAGCGTTGCCGACGGACGCTCGCCCAGTTATCCTGACCTCGCCTGACCCATTCCCTGATCTACTCAAGGAGAAACCAACATGCAATTCGGCCTGTTCATGATGCCCCTGCATCCGCCGCACCGTTCCTATGCTGACTCCTATGACCGCGATTTGGACCTGCTTCAGGCCGCTGACCGACTGGGGTTCCACGAAGCCTGGATCGGTGAGCACCTCACCGAACGCTGGGAGAACGCCCCGTTCCCCGACCTACTCATCGCCAAGGCTTCGGCGCTCACGGAGCGCATCCGGCTGGCGACCGGCGTTACGTTGCTGCCGATCCATAATCCCATCGAACTGGCGCACCGCATCGCCATGCTGGACCACCTGACCCGCGGCCGCCTCTATTGGGGCATCGGGCACCGGGCGATTCCTACGGACCTGCAATTGTTCGGAATGGACCCCAGTCAAGGCGACGACGTGCGCCGCCGCGCCGCCGAAGTGCTGGACATCGTGCTGAGCCTGTGGGCGTCGGAAGGCAAATTCGAGTATCACGGGGAGTTCTTCGACATCGTAGCCCCCGAACTGGACCCAACGCTGGAGCGCGGCCTCCACATGAAACCGTTACAACAGCCGCACCCTCCCATCGGCGTGGCCGCGACTTCCATCGGCAGCAGCAGCATCCGGGTGGCTGGACGCGAGGGCTACATCCCCATGAGCAGCAGCAACCTGGCGCCCCAATATCTGGCAGACCATTGGACCACAGTGGAAGACGCGGCCGCCGAGGCGGGCCGGGAAGCGAACCGCGCCGATTGGCGCATCGGGCGCGACGTGTTTGTCGGCGAGACTGCCGAGGAGGCCAGGGAACGGGCGCATGCGGTGCTGGGGCGCAATTACCTGCAACACCAGCTTCCCAATCGCTTGGGGTCGGGCCTGATTCAAGCCACCAAAATCGATCCCAACATGACCGATGACGAACTGACCGTTGACTACATGATGGACAACATCTGGATTGTGGGCGACCCGGACGAGTGCGCTCAGCGTATCCGGCAGCTGTACGACGAGGTCGGTGGGTTCGGCCATCTGCTCTGCATCACGCAGGACCCAGACGACCACCAGTGGGAGTTGGATTGCCTGCGCCTCATCGCCGAGGAGGTCGCCCCGCGGGTCAGCGACCTGACGGGCGCATCGGCGTAAGCATCGATTGTCGCAGCGCCGAAGAGGGAGGTTCAAACTCAGCTCCCTTCTGCCCATTTAGCCGCCGCCGGTCCATTATTGCATCGCCCGGCCCGCAGTTGAACGCCCCAGTCAAGCAACAGGACACCCCAGTCAAGCAACCGGACGCCCCAGTCAGTCAATGGCGCTCCCCAGGTCTGTCATTGCGAGCGAAGCGCGGCAATCTCGATGCACGCAACGAACGACCCTTCCCCAATCGCGCGCCAACCGCGCCGTTGCCGTCGCATCGGCCGAGCGCTCAGGCGAATGGGGCGTTACCGGACGCCGCCCGGCGCATCACTTGAACGCCGGGAACACGTGCTTGCCGAACATTTCAATGGACTCCATCACCTTGTCGTGGGCGACTGTTTCAGTCGCCATCAAGAATTGCAACTGGTCGACGCCGGTGGCTTCATGAAGCTTCGCGGCTCTGATGCAACTGTCCGGATCTCCGGCAACGATCACGCCACGCTCCGCCAGGGTATCGGCGTCGAACTCCTCCCAGATCTTTTGGGCCAACGCCGTGCCGCCCGAAAGGTCCACTGAACCGCCGTTGGCCACTGCCGCTTCGTTGCCGTCTTCGGCGCCCGAGGATACGTCAATGTACCGGGAGAAATTTTGCTGTAGATGGTCAGGAATGCCGCCCCATTGGTCCAGCAGGCGAGCGTACACGTCCTTCTGGTCTTGGACGTAAGGCCGTCCGGGGCCAAAGAAAGTCTTTAGTGAGTCGGCGCACAACTGGCGAGTCGCCGAATTGTCGGCCCCGCAGAGGCCAAACACGGAACTGAGCCACTGGTTGTTGACGAACTGCCCCACGGGTTTCGCCTTCTTGACATTCTCGCGGTACGCGGCGATGTGGGGTTCCAGCACCGATGGCGCGCTGACTCCCAAGGCCATGACGCCGATGCCGCGTTCTGCGGCCAACTCGTAGGTGGCGGGTTGCAGCGCCGCCACCCAAATGGGCGGGTGCGGCTGCTGGTAGGGTTTGGGCAACACCTGTCGGGGCGGCACGTTCCAGTACTTGCCTTCCCACTCGAAGTAGTCCGACCCCCAAATCTGGGGGATCATCTTCAACGATTCTTCCCACATTTCGCGGGTTTCGCGAGGATCAATGCCCATGCCGGTCTGCTCGTAAGGGGCGCTGCGGCCAGTGCCCATATCAACTCGACCGTTGGTTAGGTGATCAACCATGGCGACTCGTTCAGCAACCCGCACCGGGTGATGGTAGGGCAAGATGACCACGCCGAAGCCCAGGCGGATGCGCTTGGTCAGCCGGCTCAACGCGCCGAAAATGACCTCCGGGCACGGCGACATGCTGAACGTGGTGAGAAAGTGGTGTTCAACGAACCAAACGTAATCAAAGCCCATCTCGTCGGCCAGGCAAACCTGTTCGATGGTTTCTTCGATGACGGCGTGGTCGTCAAGTTCTGGACGTTGCATCTCGTAGGCAAGGCCGAATTTCATGTTCGCTCTCCATTGGCGCAGAGTAACGCGGTGCAGAGTAACGGGGTGCAGCGTAACGCGGTGCAGCGTAACGGCAATGCGGGGATTTTACTGCCGGAACCTAACGGGGGCAATGATAGAATACGATAGCCATTGCCAAAAGTATCCGGGGAGAACCGTCATGCCCTTTCCTAACCGCGCACAAATTCATAGCGTACCTATAGTCGTCGTTGTCCTGCTTATGCTGCTGGCGGTCGCCTGCGCCGGCGAGCCGGCGACGCCGACCGCCCCGCCGCTGCCAACCGCCGAATCCATTGCGGCGACAGCGATCCCAGCAACAGCAACGACAGCCGCCCCAACCGCCACCTCAGCTCCGCCTACGGCTACCCCGGCGGGAGCGACCACAGAGCCACCCCCTACAGAAGCGCCCACGGAGACCCCGCCATCCATGGAGGCCCCGCCGGCCACGGAACCGCCAACTCGGCCGCGGCCGGAGCGTTCCGCCCGTCAGCCGGCTCAATCCAGCGCGGCGGCGGTGTTTACGCTAGGCGACGGCTCCGTGGCGCGCTACAAGGTGGAAGAGGTGTTGGCCGGCACGGGGTTCAAGGTGGCCACCGGTGAAACTACCGACGTTGCCGGCAGCATCGCGTTCGCCGCGGACGGCTCCGTAGTCCCTGAGGAGAGCCGCATCGCGGTGCAGGTCGCCACGCTACAGACTGACAGCAGCCGGAGGGATGGCTACGTGCGTGGCCGAACGCTGGAAACCGACACCTACCCTGAGGTGGTGTTCCAGCCGGTATCCGTGGCCGGATTGCCCGCTTCGCCAACCATCGCCGGTTCCGTGGAGATCGCCATTGTTGGCGACCTGACGGTGAAGGATCAAACGCGTGTCGTCACCTGGAACGGCGTTGCGGAATTCCTGGGTGATGGCTCTGCGTCCGGCTCATTGGCCACTGAGTTCACCTTCGAAGAGTTCGGGATGACCAAGCCTCGCGTGGCGGTCGTGGTGAGCGTGGAAGACACCATCCGGCTGGAGATTGACTTCGCCGGGAACTTCACGGCGCCGTGATCAACACGATTTCCCTCTGCACCGGCGACGATGCGTAGGGGCCATCTTCGCTCATGTAGGCGTCAATTTCGGACCGGACGCCAAATTCGGGAAGGTAGATGCCTGGTTCGATGGAGAACCCCACGCCCGGAATGATCCTCCGGGTATCGTGGGTCTCGAAGTTGTCCAGGTTGACCCCTTCGCCGTGCACGGTGTGATAGATGCTGTGCCCCAGACGGTGAGTGAAATAATCACCGTAGCCGCGATCCCCGATGTAGCGGCGGGCGACGTCATCGGCTTGCCAGCCCTGAGGCGCGTCGCCCGCGGCATGGGCCTCCTGCAAGAATGCGAGGGCAGCGTCCCGGGCGCCCAGAACGATGTCGAACACTTCACGGCAACGTGCCGGCGGGTCGTCCCCGACGTAGGCCGTCCAAGTGATGTCAGCGTACACGCTGCCCGGGATGTCCTCTCGAGCCCACAAATCGATCAGTATCCAGTCCCCGGCCGCAATAACGCTGCTGCCTTTGGCGGCCGGTTCGTAGTGAGGATCGGAACAATGGGCATTGGCGGAAACAATGGGTCCGTCGGTTGTGGTCAGCCCTTCTTCCCGGAACCGGCGCCTGATGAACTCCGCGATTTCAAACTCGGTAGGGCCGTCAGTCAAGCGGTGTCCAATGCGGACGAACGCTTCGTTTACGATGCGCCCCAATGCGTCGGCGGCGCGGCGGTGTCCGGCCAATTGTTCCGCCGACCAACGCTGAGTCGCGTACTGCATCAGGTCCGCAGACGAGATCACCTCGGCGCCCATGCTGCGTACCAATTCCACCGTTCCGGCGTCGACTCGGGACACCCGGGGCAGGCTGTTTCGTGGCGAATATTCCATGGCGACGGTGGCCACGCCAGCCAGAACTTCCCGCAGCGCGGCTTCCAGGGTGGCGCGACTGCTGTAAACGACCGTCTCGACGCCGGCGGCGGCGAACTTGCCAGCGTCCACGTGATGCGTCAGCAGGGTGGGAGAGCGGTCGGCAGGCACGTACAGAAACACGGGCCTGGTCACGTGCCCAGAGGCAGGCGCCACCTGACCCAGAACTGGGTTGCATCCCAGATAGTCATAGATAAGCCAGCCGGGAACCGCTTCAGTGGCGAGAAATTCCTGGGCGTCCTGGATCATTTGCAGGTTGGCCATGGGTTGCCTCCGCTGGGCGCTGACTTGGCCTCGCCGGTCGAGGGTCAGGCATAGTATTGCCGATGCCGGCCGCCATCCAGGATGATATTGGCGCCGGTCAAATACGAAGCCTTGGACGACGCCACCATGGCGACGATGGCCCCTATTTCATGTGGTTTGGCCATGCGGTGCATCGGAGTGTCGTCCTCGAAATTGTCCCGGTCAGTCGTGGTGCAACCTGGGGAGTCGACGGTCGCGTCTTGGCTATCTGAGTGATCCCCGATAAGGTGGTCGTTATCGAAATCGCCGCGTTCCACTCCAAAATAGATGATGTTGTTGACCGTGATGTTTTCCGGAGCCAGTTCCAAAGCCAAACCCTTGAAATAGGCCAGCAGCGGCGCCAGGCTCAAAGACGACAGCGTACCCCCGGAAGATACCTCGATGGCCGAGTACGGGATGAGATTGATGACGCGGCCCATGCCCAGGCGCTTCATGTGGGGCACCACTTCGCGCGTCAGCCGCACCGCCGAGAAGAAGTTGCGCGCCAGGGCCGGTTCTATGTTCTCTTCTTCCAGGTTGACAGCCCGCGACGGCTCCAGTTCCTGCACGGTGTTCACGAGCACGCCGATGTCGTTCTGCCGATGCAGGGTCTCGCGCACCAGCCGGTGAATGTCCCGAACGCGGTTGAGGTCAGCGATGACGGCGCGGAAACGCTCCTGAGGGATGTTTGACCGGGCCAGCTCGATCTCAACGTGCCGCATGTGGTAGCTGTCCGGCGCCGTCAACGATAGAATGGCGCCCTCGCTGGCCAGGGAAGCCGCGGCGGCGGTGGCTATCCCAAGGTGGGAATCCACCACCAAGGCGACGGTATCCTGCAGTCCCAGATCCATCTATCCTCCTCCCTGACCGCGATGACTGGCCCGATCCTGATGGCCGGCGTCAGATGACGCCGGACGCAACCATCTGATCCACTTCCGAGTCCGCATAACCCAAGCCGGTCAGTATCTGCCGGTTGTGTTCACCGAGCAACGGGGGAGGTTGATCCAGGCCGCCGGGGGTGTCAGAGAACTTGATGGGCAAACCCGTTTGCTTGATCTTGCCCAGCGTCGGGTGCGGCATTTCCCGGAACATTTCCCGATGCAGAACCTGCTCGTCGTTGAACACGTCGGCCAGGTCGTTGATGGGGCCAGCCGGCACACTGACCGCTTGCAAGTCAGCCACCCAGTCGTCAGCGTCCTTGGTGAGGAAGTATTCCTGCAGCAGCGGGGCCAACTTGGAACGGTTGTTGACGCGGACTCCGTTGTTGGCGTAGTCGGGGTGATCGTGCAGGTCCATGCGGTCGATGCCTTCGCAGAATCGGTCCCACAAGCGGTCGGAACCCACTGCCACGTTAAAATACTTGCCATCTTTGCCCATGAATGCCTGGTAGGGCACCAGGGTGGGATGGGCCGCGCCCAAGCGTTGCGGAGCCTCGCCAGTGGCGAAATAGTAGGCGGCCTGGTAGGTCATCCACGCCACCTGCGCGTCCAGCATCGATAGATCGATGTACTGACCCGCCCCATGCGCCTTGGTATCCCGGTGGTGGAGCGCGGTCATCACCGCGAAGGCGGCCCACATGCCGGCCCCAATGTCGGTTACGGCGATGCCAACCTTCTGTGGGTCTCCGCCCAGGTCGCCGGTGATGCTCATCAGGCCACTGATGCCCTGCATGATCTGGTCATAAGCGGGACGATTGCGGTAGGGGCCGGTGGCGCCGAAACCGGAAATGGAGCAGTAGATGATGCCCGGATTGACCTTCTTCACGTCTGCGTAGCCCAGGTTGAAATTGGGCATCACGTCCGGCGTGAAGTTCTCGACGATCACGTCGGCGTCGGCGGCCAGCTTCAAGAAAACCTGCTGGGCCTGTTCGTCGCGGAGATTCAGGGTCAGGCTCCGCTTGTTCCGATTTACAGAAAGGAAGTACGCCGACTCCTCCCCAATGAACGGAGGCCCCCACTTGCGGGTGTCGTCGCCCGCGCCCGGCCGTTCAATCTTGATGACATCAGCGCCGTAATCGCCGAGCATGAGGGTGCAGAAAGGACCCGCCAGGGCCCTGGTCAGGTCCAGCACTTTGATGCCGTCCAGTGGTTTCATAACGCAGTAACACCTCCGCCGATAGCGCCGCGCCAACCGTAAGCCGCGCGGCGAGCCGATATTATACCGTACCAACGCGGAATCCCACACGGAACCAGCCGCAACCGCCGGGTTTTGTCATCGCCTGAGCGTCTCTCGGTTGCTCACGTTCGCTTGGACCTCGGGAAGCGGGCGACCAGGCAGCCGCTACTGATCAGAGCCCTCACGTGCTGACTTCTTCAACTGTTGATGCCCGCATCTGTGATAAGATTCGGCATCCCTTCCCCACGCCTGTTGATTCCAGCGCGTTCTGTCCCAGGTACGAGGTGAACCATGACCACGACTCAGCGATCCGCCGCCACCAGCGGCTACAGCGTCATCGGAAGCCGTCCGATTCGCCACGACGGCGCCGATAAGGTGACCGGCCGGGCCCAATACGGCGCCGACCTGCGGCTACCCGGTATGCTCCACGCCAAGATCCTGCGCAGCCCCCACGCTCACGCTCGCATCAAGAGCATTGACACCAGCCGGGCCGAGGCCATGCCCGGCGTCCGCGCCGTGGCCACCGCCGCCGATTTGCCGCAACCGGCCGGCCGCGTCATCGACCTGGGCGAAGGCGCCATGATCAACCCCAAGTTCCTCAGCAACAACTGCCTGGCTGCTGAGAAAGCCTTGTACAAAGGCCACGCCATCGCCGCTGTGGCCGCTGACAGCCCCCATGAGGCGGAGCTGGCGCTGGCTCTGATCGACGTCGAATACGAACCGCTCCAGGCGGTGACGGATGTTCTTGCCGCCATGGCCGATGGCGCTCCCCTGGTTCACGAGCGTCTCGCCAACCTCAACGATCCCAGTGTTCGTCCCGGCGGTCTGATGGCCGAGGGCGAAACCGGCAAGACCGGCAACGTCCCCAACCGTTATTTCTACGAGCTGGGCGATTTGGAGGCCGGTTTCGCCGCCGCCGACGTGGTGGTGGAGCGCGAGTTCCGCACCAAGGCGGTGCACCAGGGATACATTGAACCCCACGCGGCTACCGCCCTATGGAACGCCGACGGCTCTCTGCATCTGTGGTGCAGTAGCCAGGGACACTTCAACGTGCGCGACCAGACCGCGACCATTCTGGGCATCTCGGTATCCAAGGTCCTGGTCACCCAGCTTGAAATCGGCGGCGGATTCGGCGGCAAGACCCTGGTGTACCTGGAACCCGTGGCCGCGGTTCTGTCCCGCAAGACGGGCCGCCCGGTCAAGATCCAAATGTCTCGCGCCGAGGTGTTCGAGGGCACCGGCCCTACCTCCGGCGGTTATCTGCGCGTGAAGATGGGCGCCACCAACGACGGCAAGATCACCGCCGCCGACGTTGCGCTTTACTACGAGGCCGGAGCGTTCCCTGGCTCGCCAGTGAACCCCGGAGCCCAGTGCGCTCTGTCCTGCTACAACATCGCCAACGGACGCATCGAAGCGGCCGACGTTGTGCTGAACCACCCCAAAACCGCCGCCTACCGCGCCCCCGGTTCGCCGGCTGCGGCCTTTGCCGTGGAGTCGGTGGTTGACGAAATTTGCGAACGTATCGGCGTGGACAAACTGGACTTCCGCACGCTGAACGGCGCCAAGCAGGGCGACCGCCGGGTCACCGGCCCGCAGTTCGGCAGCATCGGTTGGCTGGAAACGGTGCAAGCCGGCCGCGAGCACGACCACTGGAATACCCCCATCGATCGCTCTCCCGAGGCCGACGGCAAGAAGGTGGGACGGGGCGTCGCTGGCGGTTTCTGGTTCAATGGTACCGGGCCAGCCAGCGCCATCGTCAGCGTGCTCGCCGACGGAACCGTGAGCCTGGTTGAAGGATCCCCCGACATCGGTGGCAGCCGCGCCGTGGCCGCCATGCACGTGGCCGAAGTCCTGGGCCTTGCCGCCGAGGATGTTTCCCCCGCGGTTGGCGACACCAACTCTATCGGGTGGACGTCCATGACCGGCGGCAGCGGAGTGGCCTTCAAGACCGGCTGGGCCTGTTACGAGGCCGCCCAGGACGTAAAGCGTCAGATGATCGAAAGAGCCGCCCGCATCTGGGACATCGATCCCGAGAACGTGGAATATGACGCCGGGGTCATCCAGCACAAATCGGAACCGGAGTTGCGCTTCACCTTCCAGCAACTGGCAGCTCGCCTCAACGGGACCGGCGGCCCCATTGTCGGGCGCGCCAACGTGTCCCCCACCGGCGTCGGGGGAGCCTACGCTCTGCACATCGCCGACGTGGCGGTGGACGAAGACACCGGCAAAGTCGACATACTGCGTTACACCGCCATCCAGGACGCCGGAACCGCCATTCATCCCTCCTACGTGGAGGGCCAGATCCAGGGCGGCGCGGTTCAGGGCATCGGTTGGGCCCTCAACGAAGAGTACTACTTCAACGACGACGCCCACATGCAGAACTCCAGCTTCTTGGACTACCGAATGCCCACCGCGCTGGACCTGCCCATGATCGACGCCGTGGTGGTGGAGGCGCCCAACCCTGGGCATCCCTACGGCGTGCGCGGCGTGGGCGAAGTGCCCATTGTGCCGCCCATGGCCGCCATCGCCAACGCCATCCACGATGCCGTCGGCGTTCGCATGACCAACCTGCCCATGAACCCTGGCGCAGTGCTGGAAGCGCTATGGGCCCAGAACGGTGGGTAATTCATCGAATCCTCCAGCGCCAATTGCGTCTGGCCGCAATCGAGTTGAACGAGATCTGAACGGGCTTCTATCAACTACGCTCCGCGCCCGTTCTGATCGTCTCCGGAATTCGTCCGACGGCCAGACCAGCAAGATGCCTACACCAACTTACGGAGACTAAACCACATGACAACCGTAGATCAGCAAACCGGTCTCAAGCCTTACGTGGTGCGCACCGTGGGCGACGCCTCCGAGACCATTCAGACTCCGGGCATGGTTCGCCGGCCGGCAATCGTGCCCGGCAAGGGCGATACCACCAAAATCTGGATGGGAAAGGTAACGGCGGCTCCTCGCGAAAAGGGCCCGCCGCACACCCATCTGGAGGCCGAAACCGCCGCCTACGTGCTCCGGGGACACGTGCGCGTCTATTTCGGCGAGAACTTCGAAGAGTGGATAGAAGCCGGCCCCGGCGACTTCATCTTCGTGCCGGCCAATACTCCACACATCGAGGAGAACCCATACGACGAAGAGCAGGAGGGAATCCTGTGTCGCGCTCCTGACAACTTGGTGGTGAATCTGTAGGCAGCCATTCGCAGCTCTAACCGGGCGAGGGGTTTGCTTCGCGCCCCATCGGCACGGAAACCGGAACAAGCGGGATTCGGAGCTGGTTACCCATTTGACCAGCGTTGAGAATTGGTGAATAATCAGCAAGCCCGCAGCCTGAACCGCAACGATGGCGACGGGATCCCTGAAAGCCAAACCGAGGAGGAAACAACATGGCGGACGTTAAGGTAGAAATCCGTGGCAACGGCCCCCTACGGGTCATCGGTGAGATTGAGATCGTTGACCAAAGCGGCAACAACTACACCATCCCTGAGGGACAGTGGGTCTCCTTCTGCCGGTGCGGTCAGTCTGGCAACAAGCCGTTCTGCGACGGCGCTCACCGCGACTGCGGTTTCGAGGCGGCCAGCGAGGCTCGCTAACCCAAAACCGCAAATCGCCAGGAACGTCGGCCGGGGCGGGTTTCAAATCCCGCCCCGCTGTCATTGGAATCCCGATGTGCGTCGCAGCGCCCCCGTCCGTCATCGCGCTGCTCCGCGTCTGTCATTTCGAGCGAAGCGCGGCAATCCCGTCGCTTGGGCGAACGGCCGCTGGCGGTCGGAACCGCACGGCCGTTGGTTGCGGTCAACGTGATGACCTCGGCAAACGCCCACACCGGGGCGGATGCAGCGTGTATCCCTCGCGGAAAGAACCACTCCGACGCCATCGCCGAGATTCCAAGTGATCAAACCCTTATCGCCCCGCAACCAAACGCCAGCAAAACCGATATAATCCGAATATCCACTCCACCGAACGTTTAGGAGGCCACCATGGTGACCATGACGCCGGCGCGCGAGGCCGCTGAGCTTATCTTCGAGAAATACCAGTCGGTACAACCCTTTGACCGATTGCCCGACGCCCTATTCCCCAAAACCCTGGACGACGCCTACGACATCCAAAAGGAACTCCATTGCATGCTCTCCAGCTTGTGGGGCCCTTTGGCCGGCTACAAGCTGGCTTACACCACTCCCATCATGCAAGAAAGGGCCGGCCTGAACCATCCGGTGTTGGGCGGCGTATTCGAAAAGACCATCCTGAGGTCGCCGGTGGTGCTCAACTTCACCGAGTACGTGAATCTGGGCATTGAGCTGGAAATCGGCGTCACCCTGGGCAAAGATCTCCCTGCTTCCGGGGCGCCCTACACTCGTGAAACTGTAGCCGAAGCTGTGGCTGAAATCGCGACCGCCTTCGAGATCGTTGACATTCGCACTCCCAGCGATTTGACCACCGAAGAGCGCACGCTCATGAGCGTGGCCGTCAACATCCTAAACTCAGGCGTCGTGCTGGGCGATCCGGTTGACGACTGGCAGAATCTGGACCTGGTGAACTGCCACGGCGTGATGAAAATCAACCACGAGCAGGTTGGCGAAGGCTACGGCAGGGACGTGATGGGCCATCCCTTCGAACCCCTGGTTTGGCTGGCCAATGAGTTGTCTCGGCGCAATCATCCGTTGAAAGCCGGCGATACGGTGATTACCGGCAGCCTGGTGCCTCCCACGCCGCTCAGCTTCGCCTCGGAGGGCCGCATATCCATTGACGGCCTGGGCGAAGCCGTGGTTGTCTGCGCCTAGCCTCCGAGCTACCGGCAATTTCCCAGAGCCAGTCAATTTTCGAGCTGCCCGCAACCTCCGAGCCAGGTTCACCATTGCGAGGCCCGCCATGACTACCAAACTGCCTGCCGGGATTCGCCCTGGACATGACCCGGACGACATCCATTACCCCGATTCGGATGATGAACCATTGCCAGACGGACGTTACCAGGAACCCTACTACATCGATAGCGTCTCTACCATCCGCCAGCATTTCCGGTCTCGACCGGATGTCGAAGTGAGCGGCAACACGTTCATCTACTACGAGCGGGGGAATCCCAACCGCTTCGTGGCGCCAGACTGCCACGTAACCCTTGACGTATCCGACGAGGGGTTCGCGTCGATGGAAGCGCGGAACACCTACCTGATCTGGGAAATCGGCAAACCGCCGGATTTCGTGATGGAAATCGCCTCGCCGAGTACCGCCCGCTACGACATCACCGGCAAACGCGACCTGTATGCCCAAATCGGCATGGGGGAATACTGGCGCTTCGACGCCACTGGCGGCGATTTCTACGGTGAACCACTGGTTGGAGAGTACCTGTCGGATGGTGAATATCACCGATTTGAAGTCGCGCCCGACAGTGAAGGCCGCCTTTGCGGTTACAGCCCGGCTTTGAACTTGTACCTGTGCTGGGAAAGCGGTCGCCTTCGGTTCTACGATCCAACGGCCGGCGCCTGGTTGCGAAATTTCGCTGAGGAACAAGCCGCGTCCGAAGAAGCGCAAGCCGCTCGAGATCAAGCCCAAGCGGAGCGGGACCGCGCCCGTAACGACCGGGATCACGCCCGGGGCGAGCGGGACCGCGCCCGTAACGACCGGGATCAAGCCGAAGCCGCCCGTGATCAAGCCCAGGCCGCCCGTGATGAGGAATACGCGGCCAGGCTGGCGGCCGAAACCCGCGTAGCCGAGCTGGAAGCCGAATTGCGTCGGTTGCGCGCCGAATCAACCTGATTGCCCCGATTCAATCCACAACGCATACACCGTGCGGCGCGGTAGGCCGGTCGCTGCCACAACTTCGGCCACCGCCTCTCGCCCACGCATACCCAGCGCCCGACGTTGACCCAGCGCCTCCCTAGCCGCGGCCATGGTGATGGTCGGTTGGCCCGTAGCATCGTCTGCGCCAACGCCCGCAGGCGGTTGCCCGATGACGACGGTAAACTCGCCTCTCGGTTCAGCGAAGCGCTCCAGCGCGTCCGACGCGGAGCCTCGCCAGACCTCTTCATGCAGCTTGGTCAACTCCCGGCATACCGCCAGGGGCGGGTCGTTGAGAACGTCCGCGATGTCGGCGAGCAGGGCCAGCAGGCGATGGGGAGCCTCGAAGACCACCATGGTCTGCCCCAAGCGGGCGGCGTCCGCAAGCGCCGCCGCCCGCTCCGAACGGCGCCGGGGCGGGAACCCCAGAAACACGAACCGGTCGGCCGGGAAACCGGACACTGACAGCGCGGTGGAGACTGCTGAAACGCCCGGCACGGCGACCACATCGAAACCGGCGTCCGACACTGCCGCTATCACACCGGCCCCCGGGTCGCTGACGCCCGGCGACCCGGCGTCGGTAACCAGCGCCACATCGCCCGCGGCCAAGGCCTCCAACAGAGCTGGCAGCCGTCGGCCCCAGTTGTGCTCGTTGCAACTGATCAGCCGGGGCGCCGCATCCACTCGCGCCAGCAGTCGCCGGGTGACGCGGGTGTCCTCGGCTGCCACCAAAGGCACGGACGCCAAGATGCGAACCGCCCGCGCGGTGATGTCTTCCAGGTTCCCGATTGGAGTGCCAATCACGTAGAGAACGCCCACGTGAGAAGTATAGACCAATCGGGTCCCAATGTTGCCAGCTGGCAGGTTTTGCCGCACATTGGCCCGCCGGCCCTGCTCGGCGCATCATTAGCAGATTGCGTCGAGGCCTCACCGCCCGGCGTTTCCCCAGGGGGCGGGCCGGCGCTTGCAAGCGCCTGTTCCCAAGGCTACCGCACAACTATCTCGCCAGCGGAGCAGCCACCAATTCGGGGCGGTGCAAACCTACCACCGTGCGCCGCACTGGGGTCACCGATCTAAGCCGAACGGCAACAACCCCTGTGATAAGATTGGTTGGCCCGCTCGTTCGGGTCGATTTTTGGAAATTCTTTCGTCACAGGAGTTGCATCTATGCCGGAACTGAACGGGGGCCACCTCTTCATCCGCTGTTTGAAACAGGAAGGCGTGCAGAAGGTATTCACCATCGTAGGAGATACCATCCTGCCACTCGTGGACGCCGCCGCCGATGAGGGTATCGAGTTCATCGACACCAGGCACGAAGGCGCAGCGATGCACATGGCCGACGGCTACGCGCGCATCACCGGCCAACCCGCCGTCGCCATGTTCACTGGCGGCCCCGGATTCGCCAACGCCATCTCGGGTCTGCCCGCGATTTACACCTCGGAAAGTCCGGTTATCTTCGTCGCCGGATGCGCCGAACTGCCCGAAAAGGGACAAGCCACGTTCCAAGAAATCGATCAGGTCGCTATGGCGGCGCCGGTATCCAAGGGGTCGTGGCTGATCCATGAGAAGAACAGAATCCCAGAATACGTGGCCACTGCCTTCCGCACCGCCATGAGCGGTCGACCCGGCCCGGTGCATCTGACCCTGCCCATCGACCTGCAGGAGGCCCCCATCAGCGAGGAAGACCTGCCGCCGTACCTGCCCCAGGAATACCGCAACATGGGGCGTCCCCAGGGCGACCCCGCTTTGATCCAACAGGCAGCCGACCTATTGGCCAACGCCCAGCGTCCCGTGATCATCGTGGGCAACCCGGCCCGTTATTCCGTGGAACCGTCGCAGCTGGAGGCTCTGGCCGAGGCCTACGGCGTTCCGATATTCACGGTTGAGCAAGCTCGCGGCCTCATCGACGACCTGCATCCTCTGTGTTTTGGGTACGCTGACGGCGCCCTCAACCGCGCCGCCCGGAAATTCCGGGAAGCCGACGTTGCGTTGCTGCTCGGCAAACGCCTGGACCACCGCTACCGGTATGGCGGGGTCTTCAACGCCGACTGCAAGCTGATCCAAGCCGATCCCTCGCCGGCGGAAATCGGGCGCAACCGGGGCGTCGCAGTGGGCCTGCTGGGCGACTTGGGCGCCATCGTCGATCAACTGACTGGGGCGGCTCGCTTGAATCGCAACGTGGCTCCATGGATCGCCGACTTGGAGCAAGAGCATACCGCCTGGCTGGACAGCCTGCGCAGCAACGCCACCGGCGCGGCCCCCATGCATCCGCTGGACGTTTACACCCAGATCGAACGCTTGGTGGATGAAAACACCTTTATCGTGCTGGATGGCGGCGACTACGTGCAATGGGGCCGTTGTTACTTGCCGGCGCGCTCTCCAGGCCATTTCATCCGTTTGGGTCCACTAAGCCACCTGGGAGGCGCCATACCCTACGCCATGGCCGCCAAACTGGCTTACCCGGACAGCAAGGTGTTGGCCTTCATGGGCGACGGTTCCTTCGGCTTCTATTCGATGGAATACGACACCTGCATCCGCCACAACCTGCCCATCACCGGCATCATGGGCAACGACGGCAATTGGGGCATTGACCGCACCTTCCAGCTGGCCTACTTCGGGCGAGACGTGGGAACCGCCCTGCGCGCCGGGGTGCGCTACGACCAGGTGGTGTCTGGCATCGGCGGTTACGCGGAGTTGGTGGAGCGCCCCGAAGAAGTGGCGCCGGCCGTGCAGCGGGCGATCAACTCGGGCCTGCCTTCATTGGTCAACATCGCGGTCAAATCCGGCGCCAGCCCCCTGGCCGACGCCATGATCGCCCGGCGCACCGGAGGCTAACCAGCCTTTAGGCTCGGCCAACCGGCCCACAAATGCCGGCGCCCGGATGCCGGGCCATCGATGCGGGCGCGCGGATGCCGGACCACGGGTGATGGAATTCGTCGGGAATTCAGGGAGCCGGGCTTTCGTAGTGTTGACAAAGGCGCCATCAGGGGTATAAATTGCGCCAAATGCAACCGCCTTTGCGCGGCCAAAGCCAACTGTGAGGAGGCTAATATGCTTACCATTGGGCACGAGGTAGTCCGTCCCGGAAGGCACTGGGGGGACGCCGACATCACGATCCCGGTTCCGGAAGAGCTGGAAACCACGCCTGGCATCCCGATGACCGGCCGTGAAGTTGACTGGTACGCCCGCGAATATCCGCTGGAAACCATGAACATCACCGAGCGCGCGTCCCGGGACTGGGCCAACACCCTGCGCGACCTCCACGCCGAAATGCGTGAGATCCGCAAGGAGCACGACAAGCTCAACAGCAACCTGATCATGGCCGCCCGCGCCACCGCTGAGATGGAGCCCACCGCCGAACCTAGCGGCGAGGATGTCTCCCAGCTCATCAAGGACAAGGCCCGCCAGTTGGGTTACCTGGAAGTCGGCATCACCAGCTACGACCCCAGGTATGACTACAAGAGCAAGCGCGGCTTCACCGTTCTGCCTCACGCCATTTGCTTGGCCTACGAGCAGGACTTCGAGCCCACCCAGACCATCCCCAGCGTTGACGCTGAGATCGTCCACTCCAGCACCTACCGCACTCAGGCTGCGGCCGGCTTGGAACTGGGCAACTTCATCCGCTCCCTGGGTTACAAGGCCCATGTCGTCCACTCCAGCGACGCCACTGGCCCCGTGATCCCCATGTTCGTCGCCGCCGGCCTCGGCCAGCTTGGTGCCTGCGGATACCTGCTGTCCCCGCACACCGGCAACCGGATGCGGCTGATGATGGTCACCACCGACGCCAACGTCACCCACGACGACCCGGTGGACTATGGCATCCACGCCTTCTGCCAGGTGTGCCAGGTCTGCGTGAACCGCTGCCCCGGCCGCGCCCTGATGCGCGACAAGATCTGGTGGCGCGGAATCGAGAAGAACAAGCTCTACTTCAAGCGCTGCCGCCCCGTCATGGCCCGCTACCTCGGCTGCGGCGTCTGCATGAAGGTCTGCCCCATCCAGAAATATGGCCTCAAGAACGTCATGGAGCACTACGCCGCCACCGGTCAGGTCCTCGGCAAGGGCACCCACGACCTCGAAGGCTACAACCTGGAAGGCAAGGGCTACTTCGGCCCCGGCGAACTCCCCGTCTTCGAGCGCGACTTCTTCGAAATGCCCCACGGCAATGCCGACGAGTGGGCCTTCGAGTCCATGAAGGAAGCCGCCATGCACAACGATGGCGAGATCCCCGAAGAGATGATCGAAGACCTCAAGCTGCAAATCCAGCGCTCCATCCAGTTGCAGTCCGGCGACGTTCTGCAGATGATGGCCGAGGACCAGGACTACATCTAGTAGCCCGCCGACATCTCGCCACACCGGCAAGCAGGGGCCGGCGGGAACGCTCCCGCCGGCCCTTTCTAATGTGATTCCGCGCCACCGACACCGGCGCCCCGCTACGTCGAACGCCCAAACCCGATCGAGCGACACATCCATAACGACGTCCCGCTCTTCCGCACAGCGAGTCATGTCCACCTCCCTTCCTTCCCTCCTCATTTCCATACCCGACGGTGTAATTGACCTGGGCTGGGGACATCCCTCCCCTGGATTGCACCCCACCGCCGCTTTAGCGACCGCCGCTCAATCGGTTTTGGACGGCCAGTCTCCTGTGCCCTTGCAGTACGGCGCGGTGCAGGGATTCGGGCCGCTCCTCGAATCGCTGGCCGCCTACCTATCAGACCAAGCGGCATACAGCGGCCCAGTGAAACCCGCATCGCTGTTCCTCACCGCCGGCGCCTCCGCGGCCATTGATTTGGCCACCACACTCTTCGCCACCGCCGGCGACACCGTCATCGTCGAGGAACCCACCTACTATCTAATCGGACAGATCTTCATCGACCACGGTCTCAACGTGGTCGGGGTTCCTACGGATGCCCAGGGACTGGATACCGACGCGTTGGCGGATTTCCTGGATTCCGGCGACTCGCCACGGCCGAGCCTGCTTTACACCATCCCCACCTACCAGAACCCCAACGGTTCGGTTCTCCCGCTCCACCGACGACAGCGCCTCATCGAATTGGCGCGGCGCCACCGCTTCATGATCATCGCCGACGAGGTTTACCAGCTCCTGCACTATGGCGCGCCGCCTCCCCCTCCCATGGCCATGCTGGACGATTCCGCCAACGGCTGCGTCATGTCGCTGGGTTCATTCTCGAAGATACTGTCCCCTGGTTTGCGATTGGGCTGGATACATGCAGCGCCCAACATCATCCGCCGCTTGGTAGCGTCCGGTGTTGCCGCCAGCGGGGGCGGATTAAACCACTTTGCGGCAAACTTGGCCCACGCCACCTTGGAGCTGGGGCTGCTGGAAGAAAATATCAAGACGCTGCGCCAGGTTTACGGGCAGCGCCACGATCAAGTTGCAAACCTGATACGTGATCAATTTGGAGCAATAGTCGATTTCATTCCTCCGGGTGGCGGATACTTCTATTGGCTTAAATTTCGGGACGGCACGAACACCGATGACCTACTCAGAGCTGCCCTGGAATCCGGGGTCTCCTTCCGGCCCGGTTCCGCTTTCTCCGCATCGGGCGGGTGCGCTGACTCCCTGCGCATCAGCATCTCCCTCTACGAAGCCGACCAACTGGCGGAAGGAATACGCCGCCTGGCCGCAGCGGTTGCGGCTACCTCCTGACCAAATGCTCTGAGGAATGGCAAACGACTGGAATGGCCAACGGCAACGGCGGCGGGACGTTCCGGGTCGGAACGGGCGACCCTCAGGTGGAGATGCAGAACGGCCGCCTGTAACAGTCCCGGCCGTTCCAGTCCCGTCCTTTCCGGTCCCGTCCTTTCCCGTCAATGAAATTGCCACGCGTCGTTGGCAACAGCAGAGCGAAGGCGTCGCGCATCGCAGCGGCCAGGCCAATCTCGCCGTGATGGATGCGGGATCAATGCGTGAAGGATCACGGGATCAATGCGTGAAGGATCACGGGATCAATGGGCGGAGGATCAGTAGATGCAGGTTCATTTGACCGCTTAGTGCGAAATGTTCGCAATAATCATAATCATGCAACGGAATATGATTATTCAGCGGGCTAAGTATTGACATCAACCCATGAAGGCGCGTATCTTGGCGGCAAATTAGGCGTTCTAAACGCAGTCCAACCGAAGGAGGAGGATATGCTCACCATAGGTCATGAGGTTCGACGCCCGGGGAAGTATCTGGGCGACGCTCCGGTCACCATCCCGGTGCCCGAAGAATTGGAAACGGTTCCGGGCATCCCCATGAACCAGCGCGAGGTTGACTGGTACTCCCGCGAGTATCCCGTGGAGACCATGAACATCACCGAGCGCGCTTCCCGCGATTGGGCCAACACCCTGCGCGACCAGCACGCCGAGATGCGCGAGATCCGCAAGGAACACGACAAGCTGAACCGCAACCTCGTCATGGCCGCCCGCCTAACCGGCGACTTGGAGCCCACCGCCGAACCCACCGGCGAGGACGTCTCCGAAGCCATCAAGCAGAAGGCCCGCGAGCTCGGTTTCATCGAAGTCGGCATCACCGCCTTCGACATCCGATACGTGTATCAGAGCAAGAAGGACTGGGTCCGCTTCCCCCACGTCATCTGCTTGGCTTACGAGCAGGACTTCGAGCCCACCCAGACCATCCCCAGCATCGACGCTGAGATCGTCCACTCCAGCACCTACCGCACCGAAGGCGCCGCCGGCCTTGAGCTGGGCAACTTCGTTCGCAGCCTCGGCTACCGCGCCCAGGTGCACAGCCCCAACGACAACACCGGCCCCTACATCCCGATGTTCGTCTCCGCCGGTCTCGGCCAGCTCGGCGCCTGCGGCTACCTGCTGACCCCTCACGTCGGCTCCCGCTGCCGCATCATGATGATCACCACCGATGCCAACGTCACCTATGACAAGCCGGTGGACTACGGCATCCACGCCTTCTGCCAGGTGTGCCAGGTCTGCGTGAACCGCTGCCCCGGCCGCGCCCTGATGCGCGACAAGATCTGGTGGCGCGGAATCGAGAAGAACAAGCTGTACTTCAAGCGCTGCCGTCCCGTCATGGCCCGCTACCTCGGCTGCGGCGTCTGCATGAAGGTCTGCCCCATCCAGAAGTACGGTATGAAGGCCACCATGGAGCACTACGCCGCCACCGGTCAGGTCCTCGGCAAGGGCACCCATGACCTCGAAGGCTACAACATCGAGGGCAAGGGCTACTTCGGCCCCGGCGAACTCCCCGTCTTCGAGCCCGGCTTCTTCGACATGCCTCACGGCGACACTTCCGAGTGGGCCTTCGACCAGTTGAAGGACGCGGCGCGCGCCAACGGCGGCGAGATCACCGACGCCATGCTCGAATCCTTCCGCACCGAAGTCGTTCGCGGCCTCGGCCAGAGCACCGACAACGTCGACATGATGTACGAGGAGGAAGACTACATCTAAACGATGTGGCCATCCAGATCGGTCGGTTCCCCGGAACGGACAATCGTGGGGGCAGGTCTAAGACCTGCCCCCATTTGTCATGGCTAAGCTGAGTCAGCAGGTTCGTTGGTCTCAAGCCCAGCGGGTTTCTCGTAAACCGTCGTTGCGCGCGAGGCGATTCAAACCCTACGACCGTTATCGGCGGTCTCCCGCCGGCGGCGGCTACTCGGCCCAGCAGTAGGTCTGCGGTCGCGCAATCGCTTCTGGCAATGACGGGCACGGGGCGCCCCGACGCGGGGCAGAGATCATCGCGCAGTTTCTAATGTCGTACGCTTGCGCTGGGCGCCAGCGGATGCCCCAGTTGGCTAATATCTCTGGAATGCGTCTTGTCCAAACAGGGTGAACAGAACGAGAGCGGCGCCACTCAAGCCACTGTCCGGGTCGCTTTCCGTTTCGGAGCACAACAGAACCACCATGGTCACCAGCTCCGCCTGGGATTCATGGCTGGCGACCACCGCTTCAATCCTCTCGCTGATGATTCTCTCGACGATTTCTCGTACC
The DNA here is from genome assembly GCA_965221295.1 of Dehalococcoidia bacterium. GTDB lineage: Bacteria > Chloroflexota > Dehalococcoidia > Lucifugimonadales > UBA3495 > Bin87. The sequence goes on from OZ244879.1 coordinate 1,958,006, forward strand.
TCGGGATTGAGATTGGTTGTCAAGGAATGTGTCGAACAATCCTTGACCTGATCGATCAGTACGCTTCGGTCCGCTGCCTCCTGTTCCCGCTCCTGCGCGGTGGGAATAGTGACCGCAACGTCGCTCCAGTAGGGTTCGCATTCCAAAGTCACGTCTCCTACGTGTAGTTCAACAACGGCAACCCGGTAGCGCCAACTGCCCGCTGCGCTGGGGCCCGACCATGTTTCAGTGTCGCTGATTTCAGCCACCCATTCCCAAGTTTCAACGCCAGCCGTAGACCCTCCCCGGATTCGTTCCACCCGGTAGAGTACCGACGTTCCCTCGGGCAACAGAATTTTGCCATAGTTGCGCCAACTCAAGGTCACCTGATCGCTGGTTTGGCCGGACAACTGCTGTATGGTCGCTGCAACGCCGTACGCGGCCGTTGAGCCGCAGTGGCGTTCGAGTTCTTGCTCCGCCGTCGGCACATTGACCTCCTCTGTGCTCCAGTTCGTGACGCACTCGAATGACAAATCGGCCGATGCCACCGACAACTCGACCAAACCAACCCGATACTGCCAACGACCCGTCGCTGCCGTATCGTTCCATGAGTATTCGTCAGTGACTGTGCCAACGGTGTTCCAGGCGCCACCGTGGGGACCTTTCCTTTGTATGCGGTAATGGGCCGCTATTTCTTTGTGTCTTGGGAAGTCGAAACTCCAGTGGTACAAATTTGCCCGCCAATCGAGATACACGGTTTTGGTTTGCCCGTCATCAGCCTCTGCAACGAAAGCGTCGAGCGCATAGGTCTGAGCCTCACGGCAATAGTGCTTCATTTGGGTCATAAGCTCAGCATTTTCCACACGGTCGAGTTCAGGCAACGGCGTTGGAGTTGGCTCCGTCTGGGCTTGCCCATTCGCCGCCGAAGGCGAAGCGCTCAAGGACACGGTGATCGCCGCCGCAAGCGCCGCCAGAATCAAAAACCCGCCCAACGTTGCCAGTGTTCCTTTTCCTTGCATCATGTTGCCTCCTTGAATTCCCGCGGGTGTCTCAAACAATACGGGGGAATCCACCGCGGTGGATTCCCCCAATCCAACGCCTCACGCCTGCCCAGTTTGTCATCGTGGCGGGAAGCTAGGCAACCAATATTTCGGTCGCTATTGGCGCTTCATCCAACGGAGGAATCTCCGCGCTGCTTTGGCCACAACAGATCGTGGAAAGCGGCTAGGCATGAGCGCTCAACCACCCAAGCGCGCTCGGTTTAGAGTTGCAGCGTTCTCGGGTCCACCGCCTGGCGGGGTGGCTTGCCCGCGCTGGCCGGTTGATCCTCTCGTAGGTTTTCGATCAATTCGCCCAGCGCCGCCTGGTACTCATCCGAGTCAGCCGCTTGGCCGGTGAGGTCGAAGAAGCGGTGGTCTTCCTTCAGGAGGCGCGCGGCCCGGTTCCGGCCCGCGCCCATCACGCCATCAGCGTCCACCAGGAACATGGTCCACTGGTCCGAGGAGTTTTCCGCCTCCTGCGCTGCCGTAATATCGTTGCGCACGGTTTCGCTATCCAGACTGGCGGCGGAGCACACCACGATCAGACGGTCATAGTGCCGCACCCATCGCTCGATTTCTTCTTCGCCAGAGGTGGCGCGACGGTCCACCAGCGGGTTGCCGCGGAAACCCTCGGCGAACACCCAACTGCGGACTCCCTGCGCTCGTAGGTTGGATTCCAACTGACGCGCGAATTCCACGTCGGCGGTGGCGCAGGAAATATGCGCCTCCAGCGTGGTAACCGGAGCGTCCGCCACCGAATCCTGAATGTCCGCCACCGCCACCGGGATGCCGGAACCCAGCATGAACGACCTGGGCAACACGCCTCTGGATCGCAGCAAGGTGTCCAAACCGATGGTGCTCGGAGCGTCGTGCCGGACGCTGTCCAGTCCCAGCGCGTTGTCCATGGCGCAGTTCTGGAAGACCGTGTAGCCGATGATGCAGTTGTTGAACTGAGTATCCGCGGTGACCACGTCGTTCAGCGCCGCCTCGTAGAAATCGGCCTCGTTGAGTATGGCCTCGGACAGGTTGGTGCGGGAAAGGTTGGCGCCGTTGAAGCTGGCGCCGGTGAGGTTGGCGCCGGTGAGGTTGGTCCGGTCCAAGTTGGCTCGGTCCAAGTTGGCGTTGGTCAGGTCGGCGCCGGACAGATTGGCCTCGGATAGCGTCGCCCGATCCAGGTTGATGCCCGCCAGGTTGGCGTTCCGCAAGTCGGCTCCGCGCATATTGGCTCCGGGCGCGATGGCGCGGCTCATGTTGACCTCGCGCAGGTCGGCCCGGTAGAAATGCACGTCGTTCATATAGCTGTTGGACAAGTCACCCCGGCGGACCATGGCGCCCATAAAGTCGCCGTTGCGCAAGTCGGCGCCCCGCAGGTTTACCATGGGGATGCGAGCGTGGCTCATGTAGCATTCGTTCAGGTCCATAGGCGTATTGGGATGCTCTTCCCGCCATGCCGTCACCGCGTCGCGTCCGCGCTTTACGATTTGCACCAGTTCCATGTTGGCCATCAGCAGGTCTCCAGATCAGCAAGTATCCAGTAGGAATCTCGGCGACGATTTTAGCATAATTGCCCCGGTCGCCGGCGTTTGCCCGGCAGCGACCGGCGTATAGCGGGCTCGGGATGACTGGGGCGAAACGGTAGCAATGAAGGGAGCAGTCTCTCTTCATCTTTCGAACAGAATCGCCCACTATGATCCCAGGCTGAGCTCCCCATTGTGTTCCCATGGAACGAAGCGATGTGGCGATGCCACAAATTGGGCGCACAGACTTCAAGCGCCGAGGCGCATCCCATGTGTTGCCGTTGACGTCGTTGGCGCCCGCGACGATCTTGCCTCCCTGCGTTGGCGCCCGCAGAGGAACGGCGAATCACTACGGCCGGTCCCCGGGAGCGCGGAGCCGGTGGTCGGCCCAAGTTTTGACGATGCCGAGCTAAACCGTTAATATGTGCCGGGCCATTCAATATGCTGCTGACCATTGACATTGGCAATACTGCGGTGACCATGGGCGTGTTTCGTCACGAATCGCCCACGAGGGTCAACTTGGCCGACGCCAACTCGACTGACCGACTGATCACCACGTTCCGGGCCGCAACCGACTCCCGGAAGCTCGCTGACGAGTACGGAATCCTGCTCAAGGACCTGCTGGAATTCCGAGGCATCGCTCCCAGCGATATTGACGCTGCTTGCATCTGTTCGGTGGCGCCTCCGCTGACGGGCGTCTTCCAAGACGTATGCCAGGGGTTCTTTGGCATCCCAGCGTTGCTGGTGAGTTCCCAAATCGACCTGGGTATGCCGGTGCGCTATGACACCCCACGGGACGTGGGTCCCGACCGCATCGTTGACGCAGTAGCGGCGGCGGAACTGTACGGCGTTCCCGCCATCGTCGTGGACTTGGGAACGGCAACGGTTTTCGACGCCGTATCCAGGGATCGAGAATACCTGGGTGGCGCGATTGCCCCCGGCATCAACCTTTCCGCCAACGCGTTGTATGACAATACCTCCTTGCTCCGTCGGGTGGAGTTGGTGGCGCCGGCGACCGCCGTGGGACGCAACACCACGGCGGCGCTGCAATCGGGCTTGGTGCTGGGCTACGCCGGCCTGGTGACCACCATGGTGGAGCGATTCAAAGCGGAGATCGGCGCGGACGCCAAGGTGGTCGGCACCGGAGGCCTGGTTGCCGTCGTCGCTGACCATGCGCCCGTCTTCGACGCCATCAACCAGGAGTTGACCCTGGTGGGCCTGGACCTCATCTACCGGAAGAATCAGCGCTTCAACAACTCCATTGATCAACCCGCCGCCGCCCGCTCGTCGTGAGCCGGCGGCAAGTCGCTCAGCAACGGTGGCTCATATGCAGTCCGCGCTCGCTGGAAAAAACATCGTCCTGGGGGTAACCGGCAGCATCGCCTGCTACAAGGCGTTGGACTTGGCCAGCAAACTGGTCCAGGCTGGCGCCAACGTCGAAACCATCCTGAGCTACGGCGCGACCCAGTTCCTGGCCCCGTTGGCTTTCCGCAGCCTTACCCACCGCGCCGTCATCACCGATACCTTCGATCCCAACTCCGAACAGAGCGTTGAGCACGTCGCGTTGGCCCGTTGGGCCGATATCGTAGTCATCGCCCCGGCGACCGTCCATTGCATCGCCAAGTTGGCCGCTGGGCTGGCCGACGACCCGCTGACCACCACAGTGATCGCCACCGAGGCCCCGTTGCTGGTGGCGCCGGCCATGGACGCCAACATGTACGACCATCCGGCCACCCGTGAGAACGTCGCCCGGCTCCGAGCTCGGGGCGTCTTCATGGCGGGTCCGGCTCCCGGACGCCTCGCCTCTGGCCTCATGGGCATGGGCAGGTTGGTGGAACCGGCCGACTTGCTGGGGCACATCGCCGCCGCGCTGGGCCAGGGAGGCGACCTGGCCGGGCGCAAGGTGGTCGTCAGCGCCGGCGGCACTCAGGAAGCCATCGACCCGGTACGGGTGATTACCAACCACTCTTCGGGACGCATGGGCTACGCCGTCGCCGAGGCCGCCCGAGACCGCGGCGCCGATGTGACGCTGGTCACCGCGCCAACGGCGCTGCCCAACCCTCCGCTGGTGCGCGTCATTCCGGCGCTTTCTGCGCAGGACATGTGCGACGCCGTACTCCACGAAACGACGACCGCCGATGCCCTGATCATGGCCGCCGCAGTTGCCGATTACCGTCCGGCTGTGGCCGCTGACCAGAAGATCAAGAAGACCGCCGCGGACGAAATGTCAATCCATCTGGAGAAGACCACCGACATACTGGCCACCGCCACCGGCGATTTCATCAGGGTGGGCTTTTCGGCAGAGAGCGAAAATCTGGAATCCAACGCCGCTGACAAGGTCAGACGCAAAGCGCTGGATTTGATCGTCGCCAACGACATCACCGAAGAAGGCAGCGGGTTTGGCGCCGACACCAACCGCGTTGTCCTGATCGATCGGGAACTTCGAGCTGAGCGCTTGCCGCTCCTGACCAAGTACGAAGTGGGGCATCGCATACTCGATCGAGTAGCGCAATTGCTGACAACGGGAATCAGATGAAGCCAAACTACTCATTAGCTCAACTGCGCGGCGACCTGTTCGGTGGGATCACCGCGTCCGTCGTGGGCTTGCCCATCGCCCTTGCCTTTGGCGTAGCCTCGGGCCTGGGTCCCATCGCCGGGTTGTACGGCGCCGTCGCGGTGGGTTTCTTCGCCGCGGTTTTTGGTGGCGCCAGGTCATTGATGTCCGGGCCCACCGGCCCCATGAGCATCGCCATGGCCGCGATTGTCACTGTTCACGCGGAGGGTGATTTGGCCAAGGCTCTCACCGTGGTCGTGATGGCGGGATTGATCCAGATCCTGCTGGGCGTCATTCGAATCGGGCGGTTCGTCGCCTATACGCCCTACTCGGTCATCTCGGGCTTCATGACGGGTATCGGCATCATCGTGATGATGGTACAGGTCGGCCCGTTCCTGGGCGTCGCCGCTCAGCCAGGCGGCGTCGTGGGGAATATTCGCGGATTCCCCGAAGCAATTGCCAACGCTGAGCTGCATTCGGTAATCGTCGCCGCCATCACGTTGCTGGTGGCAGTCTTGTGGCCGGCGCGGTTCAGGAGATACTTGCCGGCTCCCCTGGCCGCCATGATCGTGGGCTCGGCAATCGGCATATTCTGGCTGACCAATTTACGGGTAATCGGCGACGTGCCCACGGGTTTGCCTGAGTTCAACGTCCCGGTATATGACCCCGGCTTCCTGGTCAGTTCCCTCACCCCGGCGCTGGTCATGGCCCTGCTTGGCTCCATCGACAGCCTGCTCACCTCCCTCATCGCCGATTCCCTAACGCGCACTCGTCACAATCCCAACCGTGTGCTGATCGGACAGGGTATCGGCAACACTACCGTTGGCCTGGTGGGCGGGCTGCCCGGCGCGGGCTCCACCCTCGATACCGTGGTCAATATCCGCTCCGGCGGTCGCACGCCCCTGTCGGGTGTGATCCGTACGGCGATCCTATTGGCGTTGGCGCTGGGCTTGGGCCGTTACGTCACCGAGATCCCCCACGCGGTGCTCGCGGGCATCCTCATGAAGGTGGGTTGGGACATCATCGACTGGCGCCTCATCCGCCGGGCCCATGTCATCCAGCGGGATCAACTGATCGTGATGCTGATCACTTCAGGAATGGCGGTTTTCCTGGACTTGGTCACCGCCATCGCCATCGGATTGATCGCGGCGGGAATGGTCGCGGCGCGCCAGGTGGAACGCCAGGAACTCGATAGCGTGGTATCCACACCGTTGCTGGACCAGTCATTCCTCTTCAACTCGCCCGAGGCCGCGGCGGCCGCCAACGATGGCGACGAGTTCGCCGCCCGAGTCGGCGTGGTGGGAATGCGCGGCCGTTTCTCCGTCGCCTCCTCCAGCAACCTGATCACCATTATCGGCGGCGACATCAGCGACCACGACGTGGTGATTTTCGACTTTTCCGAGACCCTGTACATGGACGATAGCGCCGCTATGGTGGTCGAGCAGATGATCGACATCGCCGCAGAAGAGGACACCGAATCCATCGTGATGGGACTCTCCAGATCTCCGGTGGCCAACAATCTGCGGGCTCTCAACATCCTGAGGCGGGTCCCGGATGACCGGTTCGTGGACAACCTCGACGAGGCGCGCGTGGTGGCGCGTAGCATATTGAACGTCCCATCGGAACCGGAAGGGGCGAATTGATGCGCATCGGAATTTTCGTAGGGGCTTCCGCCGCCGACCTGATGAGCTTGGACGAAATACTCGCCCGCATCAAGCAGGCGGAAGCCGATGGGTTCGACAGCTTTTGGGTTCCCCACATCTCGGCCCGCGGTTACGATGCCCTCACCGTGCTGGCGCTGGCTGGCGCCCAGACTCACCGCATCGAATTGGGCGTTGGCGTGGTTCCGACCTATCCCCGGCATCCGGTGGCGCTGGCTCAACAGGCGCTGACCACTGCCGCAGCCAGCGGCGGCCGTTTCGTGCTGGGCATCGGACCGTCCCACCGGCCGGGAATCGAAGAGAGCTTTGGCCTGTCCTACGACCGTCCAGCGCAGCACACCAGCGAATACCTGTCGGTACTACGCCCATTGTTGGAAGATGGTCGCGTCCAATTCTCCGGCGACTTTTACAACGTCAACGCCGAACTGCAAGCGCCCGACCGTCCCACCTGCCCGGTGGTGATCTCCGCGCTGGCGCCCCGGATGCTCCGGTTGGCAGGCCAACAGGCCGACGGAACCGTAACCTGGATGGCCGGGCCTCGGGCCATTCGTGAGCACGTGGCGCCACGCATCCGTAGCGCCGCCAACGCCGCCGGGCGCCCGGAGCCGCGCATCTGCGTCGGGCTGCCCGCCACGGTGTGCGACGACGAAGCCGCCGGACGCCGCGCCGCCGCCGAATCCTACGAGCGCTACGGCCGGTTGGTCAACTACCGTCGCATCCTGGACGTGGAGGACGTGGAAGGGCCGTCCGAGGTCGCTGTGGTCGGCAACGAGGCGTCCCTACGCAGCCAGTTGGAAGCCTTCGCCGAGGCCGGCGCCACCGACTTTGTGGCCAACATCTTCACCGCCAGCGACGACAGCGACTCCAACCCCCGAACCTACGCCGCGCTAAAAGAACTGGTGGGTAAGGTTTAGGGATTCGCATCGGGATATTCGATTGCTTCCCCAGGATTGGAGAGCGACACTATGCGATTGTTCGTAGGCAAAAACCATGAAGACGCAACTTTAGCCCCCGTGCAGAGTATTTTTCGTTTGGTAGGCAGCGATGAAGATGCTCTGACCTACGCTCTGGGGTTCCTTGCGGCCTACGATCCCATGTTCTGCGAAAAATTGGTTCGACGTTGTGGCGTTAGGCCCCGTCGATCATTCAGGAATGATTACACCGTTCATTTGCAAGAAGTGACCGATGCACGCTTCGGTCGGCGAGACATCGTGATCGAAGCCCATGCCAGCAAATTACGCATCGTGCTTGAAGCTAAGGTCGGCAATGCTGAGCCGACCTCGGACCAGCTTCTCAAGTATGCCAACGATGACCAAAAATGGGTTGATTTTTCGACCCGGGTCATCGTTGCTTTGACCCAAGTCGAATTGACATCAGCGACTCGTGAGACTGTGAAGACCAATCTGGAAAGCAAACAGATCGCTTTGGCCACTATCCAGTGGCATCAAATCTGCGAGCTGGCGATGGAACACGCGTCTTCGCGTGAGTCAGACGTTTCGCGGTACCTGTTTGACGAATTCGTTGGCTATATCAGGAGGGATTACGACATGGGTTACTACGACGCCGAGATCCTGGTGGCGGATACAGATCCGGTTAATGCTCCTATTTTCGAGGAAGGCTGGATGTTCCTCACATGGCACAACAACAAGAAGGCCCCCCTGTATATCGCTCCGTATTTCACCCACAGAAAATCCGACAGCGGCGTATCGATGATCAGCCGTGTCATGAACTCCGAAACCGTCAGAGTGGCTGAACATATTGACATGTTCGACGGGGGAACGGGGGAGCACCGAGAAAGATGGCGTGTAGGGCTGGAATTGATGCGTAGACGCGCTGAAGATGAAGGCTTCGGCCACGAGCTGTCTCAGATCTTCTATCTGGACCGACCCATAGCATTCAGGTCACAACCACTGACCAAGAAGGCGTTCAATGCGACAATGCCGGACAAGCAGATGCCGTCAAGGCTTCCCATAGGGTACTCACTGCGTTTTGACGAACTATTGGATAAGTGATCGGGGTCCGCCGGTCTGCTTTGAGGCTCGTCGGTATTCTCAACCCACTCGGTCGTTCAGATGGCTTCCTGGACTACAGTCGAAACTGGGGCGACCGAACAGTCGCCCCCACCATTTCGTTTGAGCTAACAGGGACGCATCACCCCACTGCTTCCTTGAAGCGGCGGATGGCTTCGATGTGCTGGTCGGGGCCCTTCAGGCCGGCCCGCATGGTGTTGACCGACAGGTGTGACGCGCCGCCGCCGAATCCTACGAGCGCTACGGCCGGTTGGTCAACTACCGTCGCATCCTGGACGTGGAGGACGTGGAAGGACCGTCCGAGGTCGCTGTGGTCGGCAACGAGGCGTCCCTACGCAGCCAGTTGGAAGCCTTCGCCGAGGCCGGCGCCACCGACTTTGTGGCCAACATCTTCACCGCCAGCGACGACAGCGACTCCAACCCCCGAACTTACGCCGCGCTAAAAGAACTGGTAGGGAAGGTTTAGCATCCTTCCCCAATTAGGGATCATCACGCTCGGTCGGATGATACCGAACCGCCAATGGGTTCACCGCCAACCTGCGCCCGGAGGGATCGATCCCGATTTCTTCGACAATCTCACTATCCGAGTACCGCTGAGGGAACCACTCCACCTGTATCGTATGACGGTCATGCTCAATGTCGGGACGATACCTATAACCGCCGGCCACCTGTCCGACGGACCATTTTCGATCCGCCCAGCCGAATTCCTTCGGAATACTGGTCACCACGAAGGACCCCACCGGGACGTCGTGGATCAACCGATTGAACTCTGCGATAACTGTAGCGGTTTTGCCCAAATCCTTGAGGGCTGCAGAAACCTCTGCTTTTGACATGCCTGTCATGTCCCGCGTAACGCCGAAGTCAATTCCCACGAACCCTTCCCTCAGAAATGCCCAGTAACGTTGCGGGCTGTGAGCCCAAATCTGAGTGACATTGTGGCTATTCTCCGTCATCTTTTCTACCCCGTAATCTTCCCCTTGATGGTCCTTAGCGTTTCAGGCAGCCCCCAAAACAGCGTGAGGGCCACGTTTCGACCCCCACGCTACAACCAGATTTGACCCCGTCCCAATCACCCCACTGCTTCCTTGAAGCGGCGGATGGCTTCGATGTGCTGGTCGGGGCCCTTCAGGCCGGCCCGCATGGTGTTGACTGACAGATGCGTCGCGCCGGCGTCGTTCCAGTCGGACGCCAACTTGTTCCAGTCATCGGGGTTGTTGCTGTCCATCAGGGCGACGCGACCCTCTACGCCGATGCTGGCGGGATCCCGGCCGTAGCCGCGCGCCAGTTCACGCATCTCCTCCAACCGTTCCCGTCCCGCGCCGTCGGGCTGAAACTGCGGGAACCAGCCGTCGCCCATCCGAGCCAAGCGTCGCACCACCTGGGGCGCGCCGCCACCGAACCAAACGGGTATAGGCCGCTGGACGGGCAGCGGGTTGATGCCGGCATGGGTGATCTTGTGGTAGCGGCCCTCGTAGTTCACCACTTCCTGCGTCCACAGCATCCGCATCACCTCGATCTGCTCTGCGGAGCGGCGCCCGCGATTCTCCCAGTCTTCGCCCAGGGCCTCGTACTCAACCTCATTCCAGCCCACGCCGATGCCCAGCCGCAGCCGTCCGTTGGTTAGCACGTCCACCTCGGCGGTTTGCTTGGCCACCAGCGCCGTCTGTCGCTGCGGGAGGATGATGATGCCGGTGCAGAACTCGATCTTCTCGGTCAGCGCCGCCAGGTAACCGAACATAACGAACGGCTCGTGGAACATATCGTCCTTGTTGTAGGGGCGGTTCCACTCTGCCCGCTGCGTGTGGTCTGCGCCCAACACGTGGTCGAACACCAGCAGATGCTCGTAACCCAGCGCCTCGGCGGCCTGGGCGAAATCCTTGACGGCGCTGGGATCGGCCCCGATTTCGGTTTGCGGGAAAATGGCTCCTAGTTGCATGGCGAATTGACTCCTTGCCCGGCCGGTGGCCGGCTTGTATCAGACTGATCTGCGTCGTCATTATACCCGTATGCTGTGCAATAGGCCTGCTATACTGACTCAAACCTCGTGGGAGCAGTCCACGCATGAACCCTGAAGTCAGACTCCAGAAGATCCAGTCCTACGGCAATGCCTACAACCAATTGGTTGAAGCGCTGGGCCAGTTGCCCGTGGACATGTGGCAATTCCGCGATGAACATGGTTGCTGGAGCATCCACGAGCACGTCATCCACATCGCCGACAGCGAGGCCAACAGCTACATCCGTTGCCGGCGCCTCATCGCCGAACCTGGCCGAACCCTCATGGACTACGACGAAAACCAATGGGCCGCCGCGTTGGATTATCACGACCAAAGCATCGACGACGCGCTGAATCTTTTCCGGTGGCTGCGCGCCAAATCGCACCAACTGATCGAATCCCTGCCGGAAGCGGCGTGGTCGAATTCAGCCTACCACCCCGAAAACGGGGACATGACGCTGGACGACTGGTTGGACGTGTATGAGGCTCACGTCCGCGAGCATGTCGAGTACATGCGGCAAAACTTCGAAGCCTGGCAACGGAAGGCATAAGAATCAGATTTAAGCGACGCATTGGCCGCTTCCCCAACCGTTGGTCCATAGCGGGGTGAGGCTGTAAATCGGCGCCACACCAGGCCACCGCACGTCCAATTTGATTGCCTCACTTGCACCCCGTTGATCGTTTGTGAATCCCCGGCACGCGCCGTCAGTTGCCCGGATTGCCCTGGCCCAGCGACAACGGTAACATCCCAACGCGCCGGCCGCGACGCGGGCCACCATCGGGGCTGCAGCCCCTAGCACCGCTGCAATCGTCGAACGCGGACCCCAACGCCACGACATACGGAGGAATCATGCCAGGCGAAACCGAACGACCCGAACCCAATTTCAATCCCTTTCCGCCCGGGCAGAGCCGCCGCGCCACCGTCACCGAGGTGGACGTGGAGGACATGGGCAACATGCTGCGCCGCGCCTTCGTGGGCCGGGACGTCAAGTTCACTATCTACTGCGACGAAGGGCCCAACATTGGCGGCTACCACACGGCTCCGGCTCCGCTGCACTACTTCGCGGCGTCCATCGCTTTTTGAGAGATGACCCAGATCGAGAGGTACTCTCGAATGATGAACGTCGAAATCACCAGCGTCCGGGCTCACATCGCCGTGCACTTTGGTTTGGAGGGTTCTGTGCTGGCGGGCACCATCCAGGCCAGCGCGCCCAAAGTCGAGACTAGCTACGAGATCGAATCACCCGACGATCCCGAACGGGTGGCGGCGGCGCTGCGCAACGCCCGCAACGGCTGCTGGGTACGGGCCGCCGTGGCGAACCCCACACCTTTCGAGGATACATCAACCCTGAATGGAGAACCGCTCATCTTCGACTGACGGCCCCCGAGCCCGACTGCACCCAGTGTCATTGCGCGGGCTTTTCGCCCCCGTCACCGCGAGCCCTTTTCGCCACTGTCGTGGCGATCCCTTACTTACCTGTCATTGCGAGGCCGAAGGCCGTGGCAATCTCGACGACCGCAAACCACGGCCGTTCGGCTCCGGTCAACAGCGACCGTTCGCCCAAGCGTCGAGATTGCCACGTCGCTAGCGCTCCTCGCAATGACAGTAAAAAGGCGCTCTTCGCAATGACAGATGAGGGAGGCGCTCCTCGCAATGACAGCAGAAAGGCGCTCCTTGCAATGACAGCAGAAAGGCGCTCCTCACAATGACAACGCTATAGTCTGTCGTTGCGAGCACTTACTTACCTGTCATTGCGAGGCCGAAGGCCGTGGCAATCTCGTCGACCGCAACCCACGGTCGTTCGGTTCCGAGCGCAGCGACCGTTCACCCAAGCGTCGAGATTGCCACGTCGCTAACGCTCCTCGCAATGACAGATGAGGGAGGCGCTCCTCGCAATGACAGCAGAAAGGCGCGCCTCACAATGACAGTAAAATGGCGCGCCTCCCAGTGACAGCGCTATGGTCTCTCGTAGCGAGCCCTGACTCACCTGTCATTGCGAGGCCGAAGGCCGTGGCAATCTCGACGACCGCAAACCACGGCCGTTCGGTTCCGCCCAACAGCGACCGTTCGCCCAAGCGTCGAGATTGCCACGTCGCTAGCGCCCTTCGCAATGGCAGAACCAATAGGGGGCGCTCCTCGCATGGGCAGCGGTTGCTGCCAGTCAGTCCGCCACCAATGGTAGCGACGGGTCGGCGGCGTACTCCGACATCGACGCGTCGTACACCGCCACGTTCTGGTAGCCCAGCATCGACAGGACAAACGCGTCGTTGGACGCCGCGATGCCGCCGCCGCAGTAGGTGACCACCCGCTGCGCCGGGTCTGCGCCCACCGAGCCAAAGAGCTCCGCCAATTCCTCCGCTGGCCGGTACAACCCGGTCGTAGGGTCGGTGAGTTCCCCCGACGGCACGTTGACCGCGCCGGGGATGTGTCCGGCCCGTCCGTAGGTTCGGCCACCATCCTCTCCCGAGTGTTGGTCTCGCCCCAGGGCGTTGATCAGGCAGCTGCCGCCGGTTCCAGACTCTATGAAAGCCCGAACCTCGGCCAGGTCGGCGAAGCGCGCCGGGTCATGCGTTGGGTTGAACGTTGTGGGCGCATACTGGGCCGGTTCCGTGGACACAGCGCGACCCTCGGCCGTCCAGCGCTGCCACCCGCCGTCCAGCACGACGGCGCCGGAGCATCCCATGGAACGGAACATCCACCAAAACCGAGCCGCCCACTGGGAGCCAAGCCGGTCGTATAGGACCAGCTTAGACGAATCTGAGATTCCGTGCCGTCCGGCCGCCTCAGCGAAAGCCGCTGGCGTCGGCATCATGAAACGGTAGGGCTGGTCGTTGTCCGAGAAATCCGCCTGCAGGTCCAGGAATCCAGCGCCGGGTATATGTCCGGCCTCGTATTCTGCGCGACCCGACTCGGCGCGCACGCTGCCTGCGCCGCGACGCAAAAACACCGTGGTCTCGAAGACGCGGACGTCATCGTCGGTCAGGCGCTCGGCCAGCCAATCGGCGGAAACGAGAAATTCAGGATGCGCGAATGCCATGTTCAACTCCGGCCGCAACGGCTCCGTGGTCGCGTGGTCGCTTTGCGCTCCAGTATCCCCGTGTCGCGGGCAGCGCGCAAGCGTTGCCCGTCTCGCAGTTTGGCGGGCAGAGCAATGCCGGATCAATCGGCGACCCCGCGCTGGCGCTTAGATCAGCGCCAACAACGCCAGCGCCGCGCTTTGGACCTGCGAGACCTCGCCTGGGTTCAGCAGCAGAACCTCAATGATCTGGATGATGATCCAAGGGATGAAACCGATCACCGCCGACAGCAAAACCACGCCAATCGCGCGCCCGGTCGATTCAAAATCCATCGCCTGCCGAACGGCGACCGTCACCGCAACCAACGTCCACAGAGCGCCCAATATTGGAAAGAGAATGCCGATGCCAGGCACGAAGGAAAATATCGACAGGACGCCCGGAGTGTAGGCGAAACCTATTACCCGGCCCACCTCGGCCCAGCTGGTTTGCGTATCCGACGTTCTGAGCATCTTGCCGCCCACCAGGTACATCACCGATACCCACAGGGCCCACCGGATGATCCCGAACACCAGGCCGCCGATGGCTACGACAATTATTCCTAGCAGCGATGCGTCGCCGAGCAACCCGCCGATGATGGCGCCGACCACCCCGCACAGCGTCACCAGCATTACCACCAAGACAGCTTGTCCCAAAGCATCCTGGTCGGCTTCAATTTCCTCGTACGTCTGGCGGTTGAACAACGCCGCGCCGATCATCCTTTGAATCATCGATTCACCTCATTTGCCGAGCTGTATTTCGGCGGTTGGAGCGCGATTTGGTGGGCCATTTCGCTGGCCATCGTCCGCCATTATATGCGGGTTAGCTGGTGGGCGCCCGTCGGAGTTGGAACTAAATTGGGTGAGTTTCCTTTACTTTCGGGAAATACCCGCTTACGATAATTGCCTAAGGCCAGATCCGTTGCGTCCCCCGTTGCGAATGAATTATGCCCAATGATGCGTCGATGAGCGCCGCGCCCGAACCTAACCTGCAGACCTCCGATCCCGAGGCCAACCTGGGCAGCCTCGAGGCCAACCTGGAGAGCCGCCGAACCAAGCTGAGCCGGCTCCGTGAACGCGGCATCGATCCCTACCCGCCGCGCTTCACCCGCACCTGCTCCGCCGCCGACGCCATCGCCCAGTTTGAAGCGGCCGAGGCGGCCAGCGAGACTGAGGGCTCGGAAACGTTCAGCGTGGCCGGACGCATCGTGTCCATGCGCGTCATGGGCCGCGTGGCGTTTCTCGACCTACGCGATTCGTCCGGCGTCATTCAAGCCATGCTGCGCAGGAACGTCTTGGGCGATGACTTTGCGCTGCTGCAAGACTTGGACCTGGGCGACTTCCTGGGCGTTTCCGGCGACATGATCCGCACCCGCACCGGCCAGCCCAGCATCGAGGCTGAATCACTGGTCGTATTGGCCAAGGGAATGCGCCCTCTACCCGAGAAATGGCACGGCCTAAGGGACGTTGAGACCCGATACCGACAACGATACCTGGACCTCATCGCCAACCCCGAAGTCGCCGACACGTTCATCCAGCGCAGCCGCATCATCAGCGGCATTCGTCGGTTCCTTGACGCGCGCGGCTTCGTCGAGGTCGATACGCCCATCCTGGTGCCCATACCGGCCGGCGCCCACGCTCGCCCGTTCATCACTCACCACAACGCACTGGACGAACAACTCTACCTCCGCATCGCCACCGAATTGTACCTCAAGCGGCTCATTGTCGGCGGGCTGGACAAGGTTTACGAGATCGGCCGCGTGTTTCGCAATGAAGGCATCGACCAAGACCATAACCCCGAATTCACCTTGCTGGAATCTTACGAGGCCTACGCCGATTACAACACAGTCATGGCCATGGTGGAATCGCTGATTTCGTCCCTGGCCCAGGACATTCGCGGTTCAACGAAAATTCCCATGGGCGACGATGTGATCGACTTCGCGCCGCCGTGGCCTCGCGTGTCGCTGCGGGAGGAACTGCGCCGGCATAGCGGCATTGACATCGACGACTACCCCGACTCCGAATCGCTGACCGGTGTCGCGCTGGATTTGGGCCTGCAGCCTGGGCCTCGAGAAGCCAGGGGGCGCCTCATTGACAAGATGCTGTCGGTTTTCGTAGAGCCACACTTGGTGCAGCCAACGTTCCTCATTGACTACCCGGAAGACATGTCGCCCCTGGCCAAAGGACGCCCCGACCAGCCCGGCTACGTCGAACGGTTTGAGGCCTTCGCCGCCGGCATGGAGATCGCCAACTCCTACACTGAACTCAACGACCCCGAAGTCCAGCGGGCTCGTTTCGCGGATCAGGAACACCAACGGGACGCCTACGGCAACGACGAGGCCGACCGCACCGACGCCGACTTCCTAACCGCCCTGGAGTACGGAATGCCCCCCACTGGCGGCCTCGGCATCGGCATCGACCGCTTGGTGATGCTGCTTACCGGGCAGTCAACCATTCGCGATGTGCTATTATTTCCGCAGATGCGTTCCCTCCACAGCGAAAATGTCAATCCTGCGACGCCGAACGACCCGGATGGGTGATTGCTATGACGACCGCCGCGCCGGCGTACCAGACCCATGACCCGGCCATTTCGTCGCGGTTCCATCTACCCGCAGACGCTGAGTTGTTCCCCATCAAACTCAGGTTGCCCGATGTTGTCGTCTCCGCCGGCGCCGATTCTTGCGCCAATTGGTTCTGGGATTTTTGCCTGGCTAACCAGGAATCTCTTTGGCAAATGGAACTCAGCTCCGACGGGGAGTTGGAACTGATGCCACCCACGGACGAGCCGTCTGACCTTCACGAGAACCGAACTTCGAGCAAGCTCTATCTGTGGGATGAAGAGCAAGGTTCTCCGGGCGTGGCCACTGGCCCTACCGCCGCGTACCGTCTGCCCAACGGCGCCCTCCGTGTGCCCGATGCTGCGTGGACACCCAAGGCAAAAGTCCGCGTCAGGCGTTCGGGAGAACCCCGTGGCCGTCCTTACTGTCCAGACTTCGTGGTGGAAATCCGTTCTTCTTCCCAGCGTTCGCTGACCCCGCTGCACAATAAAATGCAGGAATACATGGCGAATGGAGCTCGCTTGGGCTGGCTCATCGACCCCATCGAACGCACCGTCCATGTCTACCGCGCCGGACTCGCGGAACCCGAACTGTTGGTTGACCCGGAAGCCGTGGACGGCGAGGATGTGTTGCCCGGCTTCGTCTTCGACGTGCGCCACCTGATTTTTGACCTAACATAACGGTAAACACTATTCATGTTATCGCTCGAACAAATTCGCACCGAGCCCGACGTGGTGCGCGCCGCTCTGGTCCGCCGCTCTGAGGACGAGGATTGCCTTGACGAAATCCTGACTCTGGACGCCCGCCGCCGCGTCGCCATCACCGAGGGCGACGAACTCCGCGCCCGGCGCAACCAGGTCTCCCGGGAAATCGGCCAGGCCCGTTCCCAGGGCAGCCATCCATCCGACGACATCATCGCCGAAATGCGGGAGGTCGGACGCCAGATAAGCGCCCTGGAGGACGAGGTGCGAAGCCTGGACGCCAACATCAACGCAGCGATGCTCGCCCTACCCAACCTGCCCGACGCATCGACTCCTGACGGTCTGGACGAAACGGCCAACGTAGTGCTGCGCCACTGGGGCGAACCGGCCAACCTCGACTTCGACGCCCTACCGCATTGGGATCTGGCGGAAAACCTGGGCATCATTGACTTTCAACGAGGGGTCAAACTGTCGGGCAGCCGTTTCTACACGCTCCATGGCTATGGCGCCAGGCTGGAACGCGCCATCATTTCGTGGATGCTGGATTTGCACGGCGCAGAGCACGGGTACACCGAGCTCGCCCTTCCCATCCTCGTGCGCCGCGAGATCATGGAAGGTTCCGGCAACCTGCCCCTCTTCGCTGACAACCTGTACCACGACGACGAAGACGACCTGTGGCTCATACCCACCGCAGAGGTGCCGGTAACGAACCTGCACCGCGACGAAATCCTGTCCTCCGACGAATTGCCCCTCTACTACGTGGCCCAAACGCCTTGCTTCCGACGAGAGAAGGCCGCAGCCGGTCGGGATACCCGAGGCATCAAGCGCGTCCATCAATTCAACAAGGTTGAGATGTACAAGTTCGTCGAACCCGGCTCTTCCTTCGACGAGTTGGAATCCCTGTTGAACGACGCTGAGGACGTTTGTCGTCGTCTCAACCTGCCATACCGCATCCTGCAATTGTGCGCCAGCGACATATCTTTCCCGTCGGCCAAGTCCTACGACATTGAGGTGTGGGCCGCCGGATCCCAGGAGTGGCTGGAGGTCTCATCCTGCTCCAACTGCACAGACTTTCAGGCTCGGCGGGCCAACATTCGCTATCGCCCCGGCGTTGGCGAGCGACCGCGCTTTGTGCACACGCTCAACGGCTCCGGCCTCGCCCTGCCGCGGGTCATCATCGCCATACTGGAAAACAACCAGCGGCCCGACGGATCGGTTATCATCCCCGAAGCGCTGCGCCCCTACACCGGCTTCGACGCCATACCTGCCCGCTGATCCCCGTCCCGGCAGCGACGCCCACCTGAACGTTATACTGGGAGCGAATACCAATGGCTGGCATCTGGCCTGACGAAATCCAATGCGTCGCCCTGATCACCTTCGATGTTGACGGCGTTTCCTCTTGGCTTCGCCGCAACGCCGATTTCATCAACTACCCCAGCCTGCTTTCCATGGCCGAGTACGGCCCCAGCGTCGCTACGCCGCGCATTCTGGACATGCTGGACGCCCAGGGCATCCCCTCCAGTTTTTACATCCCAGGCCAGGTCGCCGAGACTCACCCCGACCTGGTGCGTGAAATCAGCGCCCGGGGGCACGAGGTCGCCCACCACGGATACCTGCATGAGCCTCCTGCCACCATGACCCCCGCGGAAGAGGAGGAGGTTCTGGCCAAGGGCATCGAAATTCTGCGCGGCCTAACCGGTCAGGATCCCGTCGGTTATCGGTCGCCGAGTTGGGAGCTAAGTTCCGTGTCCCTGGACTTGCTCGCCAAGTACAACTTCCGGTACGACAGCAGCTTGATGGGCGACGACGCCCCCTACTACGTTGAAGGAGGCGACCCGCCCCGTCGCATGGTGGAACTTCCCATTCACTGGCTGCTCGACGACGCGCCCCACTTCTCCTACGTGCCATCGGCCAACCGCCTGGGCCCCATGCGAAACCCAGACGAGGTTTTCGACAGCTGGGCCGCCGAATTTCGGGGCATTTACCGATACGGCCGCTGCTTCAACCTTACCATGCACCCCCAGCACATTGGGCGACCCGGGCGCTTGCTGATGCTGGAACGACTGATCGAATATATCAAGACCTTCCCAGGCGTTCGGTTCATGCGCGCTATCGACGTTGCCGAAATGTGGGACGGCGGTTAGAATCCATCGCCACGAAGAATCGCGCGGAGACGCCATCCGATTGGCGGGGACCGTCAAGACGCGATCGTTGGCGCCCCAACGGTACGTGGCCAAACACGCAGGAGGCCCATGATGCCCGCAGTACACGACCGCGGCGGTTGGCCTGACGATACGCCCATCGACCGCGCTGAGCACGAATACAGCGACTGGGAACGTCGCGTCGACGCCGTACATCAGGTATTGGGCGCTCAGGGAGTGCGCACCACTGATGAAATGCGCCGCGCCATCGAGAGTCTTCCCCCTGAGCAGTATGAGTCCTTGTCCTACTACGAAAAGTGGACTGCGGCGCTGGAAATTCTGCTCGTCGAAAAGGGCATCCTGACGGTGGCGGAAATCGACGCCAAAACCGCTCAGCTGCGAGCGCGGGGACTCTGATGACCACCCATTCTGATCCCGTGGCTTTTGCCGACGGCGCCGCCGTGCGGATTCGTGTCGGTTCGCCACCCCATCACTTTCGCACGCCAACCTACGTTCAGGGACACAGCGGCGTCGTGGAAGCGCTGTGCGGCGTCTATCCCAACCCAGAGTCGCTGGCCCACGGCGGCGATGGATTGCCCATGCAGCCCCTGTACCGCATACGTCTGCGTCAGACCGACCTGTGGCCGAATTACGCCGGCGATCCCGGCGACACATTGCTGGTGGATGTGTACCAGCGTTGGCTGGAACCCGCCTGACCTGCCCGACCGACCGGAGGATTCCCATGACCGCTACGCACGTTGTCGATCACATCCATGATGAGCCCATGAGCGACGTGGCCCTGCGCTCGGTGGCCATCGAAACGCTGCTGGAGGAGAAGGGACTGCTCACCGCCGAGCAGGTCATGCAGCAGGTCAACCTGATGGACGCGCGTACCCCTGCCGATGGCGCTCGCGTGGTCGCCCGCGCCTGGACCGACCCCGATTTCAAATCCCGGCTGTTGTCGGACGCTAGAAGCGCCCTGGCCGAGTTGGGAATCGAAATACCCGCAGAAACACCCCACCTGGTCGTGGTGGAAAACACCGACGACACTCACCACCTGGTCGTGTGCACCCTCTGTTCCTGCTACCCTAGAATGCTCCTGGGCCGCCCGCCCGACTGGTACAAGAGCCTCGCCTACCGTTCGCGAGCGGTCAGCGACCCGCGGGGAGTGATGGCCGAATTCGGCGCACAACCCCCCGACGGAGCCATCGTGACCGTCCTGGACAGTACCGCCGACCTGCGCTACCTCGTGCTGCCTCGACGCCCAGAGGGATCCGAAGGCATGACCGAAGCGCAACTGGCCGACCTGGTGACCAGGGACAGCATGATCGGCGTTTCCCACGCCCTCGCACCGTGACTTCCCCGCTTGGACCGGCTATAGGGTTGGGAGCCAGAGGAGCGCCTCCCCCACTGTCATCGCGAGGAGCGCCACCAGGTTCTGTCATCGCGAGGAGCGCCCCTTTAACCTGTCATCGCGAGCAGCGCCCCCCGTTCTGTCATTGGCGAAAAGCGCCCCTTTAACCTGTCATTGCGAGGAGCGATAGCGACGCGGCAATCCCGATGCCTGGGCAAATGGCCGCCGGGGTGAGGGGTGGAGCGCCGCGCGCTGCGGTCAACGAGATTGCCGCGCTGCGCTCGCGATGACAGAGGAAAGGGGCAGGGAGCGCCCATTCCTTTACCGTCACTGCGAAGAACGCCTCCTCCACTGTGGTCGCGAGGAGCTCCTCGCCGTTCTGTCATTGCGAGCAGCGCCCCTGTTAACTTGTCATTGCGAGGAGCGATAGCGACGCGGCAATCCCGATGCCTGGGCGAACGGCAGCCGGGGTGAGGGGTGGAGCGCCGCGCGCTGCGGTCAACGAGATTGCCGCGCCGCGCTCACAATGACAAAGGAAAGGGGCAGGGAGCGGCCATTACTTTACCGTCACTGCGCAGAACGCCTCCCCCACTGTCATCGCGAGCAGCGCCTCCCGGTTCTGTCATTGGCGAAGAGCGCCCCTTTTACCTGTCATTGCGAGGAGCGATAGCGACGCGGCGATCCCGATGCCTGGGCGCGCGGCCGCGGGGGCGCGGGGGGTGGAGCGAAGCGCGGCAATACCGTCGCTCACAACTGACGGCTCTTCTGCCCCTTCGGCTCAGGAAGTCAACCGTTGCGGTTCCGAATCCAATTGGTTGATTCGGCGCAGATGCCGGCCACCCTCGAACTCAGTCGTCAGCCAAACGTCCACGATCTCCCGCGCCGTTTCCCAAGGCACCAGCCTCTGCCCCATGGCCAAGACGTTGGAGTCGTTGTGTTGCCTACCGTAGCGGGCCGATTCCACGTTCCAACACAGCGTACAGCGGACTCCCGCCACGCGGTTGGCGGCGATCGCCTCACCGTTGCCGGAACCGCCCAGCACGATGCCCCGGTCCACCGTGCCGTCGGCAACCGCTTCGGCCACTGGTCGTATCCAAACCGGATAGTCGGTTGCCTCATCTGAGTAGGTACCGTAGTCCAAGGCTTCGTGGCCCAGATACGCCAACAGAGCCAACAACTTCCCCTTGTATTCGAATCCGGCGTGGTCAGACCCAATGGCAATTTTCATTTTCGCGCGCCCCCTTGTCCCCGGTACGCCGCCAGCATAACACACCGCGCCCATTGGTATGCTAGGATACCGTTGCGTAGCGCGATCAACCGCGCCCGGAGGGATCAACATGAAAGGACGCATCGTCGTCGTCAAAGAATACGGCAAACCTTTTGAAATCGAGGAATATGACGTGCCCGAACCGCAGCCGGGCGCCGTCCTGCTGCGCATGACCCAGGCCGGCATTTGCGGTTCAGACCTGCACACTTGGCGTGGCGACCAAACCCAGGAGCATCTTCCCCTGCCCGACACCGGGCGCGTCATGGGACACGAGGGTACCGGGGTAATCGAGTACCTGGGCGATGGCGTCACTTCCGACTACTACGGAACCGACGTACAAGAGGGCGACCGCCTCATCTACGCCGCCGTCTTCCCCTGCTACCATTGCCACATGTGCTTGCGCGGCAACACTAATTGGTGCGTCAACCGCCAGTATCCCGCCGCCGGCGTCTGGCCGTACTTCACCGGAACCTACGGTGATTTCCTCTATCTGCCACCGCGCCATCCCTTCTTCCGCGTGCCGGACGAACTGCCCGACAGCATCCTGGGCCCCGTCAACTGCGCCATGGGCACCGTCACCACCGGACTCGAGCGGGCCGGCATGAGCCACGGCCAGTCCGTCGTCATCATGGGCGCCGGCGGCCTGGGCATCCACGCCACCGCCATGGCCAAGGAGCGCGGCGCGGACCGCGTCATCGTCCTCGACCGCCTTGAGAATCGCCTGACCCTGGCCGAGGAATTCGGCGCCGACCACACCATCAACATCGAGGAATTCAACACCCCAGAGACCCGGGTACGGCGCGTCCGCGAGCTCACCAGGGGCCGCGGCGCCGACGTGGTCATGGAGCTGGTGGGGCGCGCTGACCTGCTCAAGGAGGGCATCGACATGCTCTCCAACGGCGGAACTTTCGTCGAAATCGGCGACATCGTGCGCGGCCAGGAGGTCTCCATAGACCCTTCCAAGCTGCTGCAGGGCAAAAACATCGTCGGCAGCCTGATGTACCGCCCCTCCCTGCTCCCGGAATTGCTGGACTTCCTGGTGCGCAACCAGGATCGGTTGCCCTTCCACAAGCTGGTGTCCCACACCTTCCCGCTGGCGGACGTCAACGATGCCTTCCAGGCCGCCGAGTGGAGCCAGCGCCAAACCGAAATCACCCGCGCCATGCTGGTGCCGTAACGGAGCGCGGACCGGAGAGTCGCGATTGACCTTAGTGGTCCCGGGCCTACCCGGGACCACCTCGTAGCATGAACAGGCATGATCCAATTGGCGGGACTGGTGACAGTAGGACATTGACGCCGGCCAAGCCCGGCGGGTATTCTTCGGTCACTATGATTGCCCCACAGAGACCCAAAATTTATCACATACTGCATGTCGACAAGTTGCCGTCCATCGTCGCCGACGGCTACCTTTGGTGCGATCGCGCTGCCTTACAGCGCGACGTAGCAGGGACAACCATTGGTCTAGGTGATATGAAATTAAGACGACTGAATGAGTTGACTCTGAGTAGCCATGCCAACCTCTTTGTCGGCGACTGTGTGCCATTCTATTTCTGTACGAGATCAATAATGCTCTATGTGATTCATCGGGCGAATCATCCCGGCCTCGATTACAGGGGAGGTCAAGGGCATATTGTCCACCTGGTGGCAGACTTGTTCGATGCAGTGGCGTGGGCCAACGCCAACGAACATCGATGGGCCTTCACCACGTCCAACGCAGGCTCCTATTACTTCGCCGACTACTCAGAACTAGCTAAACTGAACCTGATCGATTGGGTTGCCGTCGTAACCAATGATTGGAGAGACGCTCGCGTTAGAGAAGGTAAGCAAGCCGAATTCCTAATGGAATTTTCATTTCCATGGACCCTAATCGAACGCATTGGAGTACATTCACGTAACGTCCAAGCGAGGGCGGAAGCCGCATTGGATGCGGCCAACCATCGACCACCCGTAGCGGTAATGCCACGTTGGTACTATTGACGACGAGGGAAAGCGCAATGATTGAATACAAGACTGGCGACATATTCAAGACGGACGCCGAAGCCTTGGTCAACAGCGTCAACTGCGTTGGTGTTATGGGCCGTGGGATCGCGTTGCAATTCAAGAATGTGTTTCCCGCGAATTTCGAAGCGTACGCCGCAGCCTGTGAGCGGCATGAAGTGCAGCCGGGTCGAATGTTCGTATTCGAGACCGGCCAATTGACCAATCCCCGCTACATCATAAATTTTCCGTCCAAACGACACTGGCGCGGCAAAAGCCGCATTGAGGACATCAAGACCGGATTGGAATCCTTGGCGGAGGAGATCAAACAGCGGGGAATCCGCTCAATCGCAATGCCGCCCATCGCCACTGATCTCGGGGGGCTACAATGGGAAACCGTTGCCCCGCTGATTGAGAACGCCTTGGCCTCAATCGAGGATGTGGACATTATTGTGTTCGAACCCGGCAGCAAACCCTCTGATGGTCGGCCCAATCGGTCCACCGATGTGCCGCAGGTTACTGCCGGGCGAGCCGCGTTGGTAGGCCTGATGCGCAGCTATCTCGCGGGTCTGCTCGACCCGTTCGTCACACTCTTGGAAGTTCACAAGCTCATGTACTTCCTCCAAGCCGCCGGAGAGCCCCTACAGTTGCGATTCGTCAAAGCTGTCTACGGCCCCTACGCCGAGAATTTGCGGCATGTCATGCGTCAGTTGGAAGGCCATGTCATATCCGGTTATGACGATGGCGGCGACACTCCGTACAAACCCCTGGAACTAGTCCCAGGGGCTTTCGAGGATGCAGTCGAATTCCTCCGAACCCAACCCGCAACTATCGGCCGCTTCAACCGTGTGACCAAACTCGTCGAAGGGTTCGAGTCCCCTTTCGGCCTCGAACTGCTCTCGACAGTGCACTGGGTGGCCAGCGAGACACCTAGCCCAACGTTGGCTGGAATCACCGCCGGCGTATATCAGTGGAACGAACGTAAACGGCAGTTCTCCGAAAGGCAGATCGCTGTAGCCTACAGTAGGTTGCAGGAGCTCCGTTGGTTGGAAACGGAAACTCATGCCTAATCGCCCATCGTAGGTGTCTCCTCAAGCGCTTGCTCGCTGTTCCGCTTTCCAACTGTAAAGCTGTAGCCGTGCCGCGTGCTAGAATGCTCTGGAAAGTTACTTTGTGAGGCATGGTCATGAAATTCGGATTGATGTACGAAATCCAGGTGCCTGAACCCCACTACCCAGGCATCGAAGCCGAACGCTACAAGCAGGTCATGGCCCAGGTCGAACTGGCCGATGACGTCGGTTTCGACTACTTCTGGACCGTGGAGCACCACTTCCTGCGGGAGTTCTCCCACTGCTCGGCTCCCGAAGTACTGTACGGCGCCATCTCCCAGCGCACCAAGCGCATCCGAATCGGCCACGCCGTTGCCCTCCTACCCGGCGCCTACAACCATCCCGTCCGCGTCGCCGAACGCGCCGCCGTCCTGGATATCGTCAGCGATGGCCGCATGGACTTGGGAACCGGGCGCTCCACCACACTCATCGAAATGGACGGCTTCGAGGTCGATCCCGAAACCACCAAGGCCCAGTGGCGGGAAGCCATCGAGATGATCCCCCGCATGTGGACCGAGGACCCGTTCTCCCACTCGGGCGAGTTCTACAACATACCGCCCCGTTCCGTGATCCCCAAGCCGGTGCAGGACCCGCACCCGCCCATGTGGATGGCCTGCAGCCAACCGGCGTCGTTCGGCGAGGCGGGCCAACTCGGCGTCGGCGTCCTCTGCTTCAACCTCGGCGGACACGAGCAACTGGTCGAGCGCGTCCGCATCTACCGCGATGCCGTCCAGAACGCCCAACCCATCGGGCGCATGGTCAACGACAACATCGCCGCCCTCTGCATGGTGCACGTCGCTGAATCCGACGAAGAAGCCTACGCCGCCGCCGCTCGCGAGGGCGAATGGTTCGTCGGCAAAGCTGAAGAACTCTATGCACCCTGGGCCGGCCGCGCGGTTCCCGATAGCTACCGCTTTGCGGTAAACGCCGTCCAGGACGAACGGGTGGACAAGACGGCTGACGACCACATCGCGTCCGGCGCCTTCGCCATGGGCGCTCCCGAAACGGTCATCAAAACCTTGGAAAAATACCAGGAGGCCGGCGTTGACCAGATCCTATGCTTCATGCAGATGGGGAACCTCCCCCACAGCAAGATAATGAACAGCATCCGGCTGTTCGGGAAATACGTTATCCCACACTTCCTGTAAGCCAACGCCCAGTGGGTCAACGAGTCGAACCTTGCCTCCTCCGACCAGTTGGCGCCTCTTGCGACGCGGCGGATGGCGCCGGAACCGCGGCGTAAGGGCCTGGGTTGGCGCTCCAAGAGAAAGGGCGGGTCTTTCCACCCGCCCGGCCGTTTGTCTCCGATGCGCCTGCCGTCGGTGCGCTTGGAAGAGACTCGTAGAGCGTCAGTCGGACGATGGCAACTGCTTGGCTTCCTGGAGTTCCATGGGTTCGCCGTTCAGTCGCAGGTCGCACTTGCCGGCCTTGGTGATCAACACCGAAACGCTGCCGTCCGCGGAGGTTAGCCGCTTGCCCATGGTTACCTCGGGAGCGTCGTCGGCCGAGGACGCTCCGCCGAAATCCACATCCGGGCCTTTGACCTGCAGCAATACCTCGCCGTCGGTCAATTCGCCGTTCCCGCTGGCCTTGCTGACAATCATCTCCGCGCCGCCAGGGCCCACATAACGTTGTCCAGTCTTCAAGTTCATCGCTTGCCAAACCTCGAAATCTCTTGATGTCTGGGCGGAATTATAGGCAGCGGAATCCCGGAGCGTCAAACGCGCTGACGCTACGCGCGCCGCGCCGGTTGTAGGATGCCCCTACCAATCGCTACTATGAATCAAGTTGCCAGAGCGTCCCACAATATCCTGGTCATAGAAGACGATACGGGCATCGCCCGCGTCGTTCGCCTCTACCTGGAACAGGACGGCCACCAGGTCGCCGTTGCCGGGGACGGGTTGACCGGTCTGACACTGGCTCGAGAATCTGACCCGGACCTCATCGTGTTGGATTTGATGCTGCCCCGCCTGGACGGCCTCGAAATTTGCCGCGCTCTTCGCGCTGAATCCGACGTGCCAATCATTATGGTGACGGCGCGGGTTGCCGAGCAAGAGCGCCTGGAAGGCCTCGACCTTGGCGCCGACGATTACGTTCTCAAACCGTTCAGTCCCCGGGAGTTGGCCGCCCGCGTCCGCGCCGTGCTCCGTCGCGCCGCTCGGGCCGCCGCCACGACCTCGCCCGCCATAACCGAGTTCGACGGCATCATCATCAACCACCGGGCCCGAACCGTAACCGTTGGCGAACACAACGCCAATCTTACCCCGACCGAATTCCGCCTGCTGGCCATGCTCGCCGCCGAGCCGGGCCGTCCCTTCAGCCGCGACCAGATCATCGAAGGCGTATTCGGTTACGACTTTGACGGATTCGACCGCACCGTTGACGTTCACGTCGCCAATCTGCGACGCAAGGTCGAGCGCGACAGTCGCCGGCCTCACTACATTCAGACCGTACACGGCGTAGGTTATCGGTTCGGCAATGCGTAGATGGCGTTTCGGTTTGCAGCTTCGGCTCATCCTGGGCTTCGCCGCGGTTTTGGCCCTGTCCATGTCCGCCGCCGCAGTGTGCACTGGTTTCGCCGCGCACCGCGAGGTTTCCCGCCTACAGGTGGAACAAGACCGCGTCCGCGCCGTGCGGATTCACAGCGCCTTGGCCGACTTTTACCAGGACAACCAGAGCTGGCGAGACGCGCAGAACTTCGTGAACCGCATCGGTTTTCAATCGGAACGGCACATCGTAGTTCTGGACGCGGACGGCAACCTGATCGCCGACAATCGCTACGGCCCGCGCCGTCGAGACGACCACCGCCGGGGCGGTGGCGATCGAGAACCTCGTTCTCGATTCGATAGGGAATCCTTACCATTCGACAGCGAACCCCTACCGTTCGACCCAGAAAATCCCCGACTCGACTTGCCGCCACCGAATTACTTCCTCCCCATCGCCAGCGACAGCGATGTTGTGGGCGCGGTAGCCATCCTCGCGGCGGGTCGCGGTGGGCCGATTCCGGTCTTGGCCAACCCCAGTCCAGACGCGACGGATGAGACCGAACCGCCGCTTGCCCAATTCACCCAACGGGTCAACCAAACGTTGATCCTGGCCGGCCTGGTCGCCGGCGTGAGTGGCGTCGTGCTGGTGTTGCTGTTCTCTCGCCGGGTTCTGGGTTCTATCGGCAACCTGACTGCTGCGGCTCGGCGCCTGGGCGGCGGCGACCTGTCCAGCCGCGCGGCAATCAGGGGCAGCGATGAAGTCGCCGAACTTGGCCGGGCTTTCAATGCCATGGCTGACGCCCTGGAGGATTCCGAACGCCAGCGCCGCACCATGGTTTCCGATATTGCCCACGAACTGCGCACTCCCCTGTCCAACATCCAGGGCCACGTAGAGGCTATGCAAGACGGTCTGTTGGAGCCAGGCGCTGAAACCCTGGAAACCGTGCGTCGGCAATCGCTGCACCTGAACCGTCTGGTGGACGACCTCAGCCTGTTGGCCGCAACCGAATCCCGCGAATTGAACCTGGTGATGGAGGAGGCGTCAGTGGCCAATCTCATCCGAGATGTGGAGGCGTCCTTTCGGCCCCGCGCCGAAGCCCGATCCATTCGCCTCGCTACCGAGCTGGAGCCAGACCTTCCCAACCTGCCCTTCGACCGCCTGCGCATCGAACAAGTCATTGGCAACCTGGTGGACAACGCCATCCGGCACACCCCCAACGGAGGGACGGTAATCGTCTCTGCCCACCACCAAGACGGCGGGATACGGGTTACGGTGTCCGACACCGGCGCCGGCATTCCGCCCGACGTGTTGCCGCGCGTGTTCGACCGCCTCTATCGCGCTGACCCTTCCCGCGACCGCGCCACCGGAGGCTCTGGCTTGGGCCTGACCATCGCTCGCCAATTGGTACACGCCCACGGTGGGCGCATCTGGGCCGAAAGCCAGCCGGGTCAGGGCAGCCGATTTGGATTTGACCTGCCGGCTCCACAAAATTCATAACCCCTTAACATTGCGCGTTTATCTTGGGTTCCAGGTAAGCGCCGCCAGCAACAACGCAACAACAACCCGGCGGCATGGAGGAAAAATGATCAACCGGATTCGCACTATCAGGAAGCGCTGGCTCTTCGTCGCCGCGACCGTCGCATTGCTGACGGTCGGCCTGGTATCTGGGGCGGCTTTCGCCGCCAGCTCCAACGGCAGTTACTCAGGGTACGCCCTCGCCCACGTTTCCGGACATACATGGGACAAGGGCGGCCGTGGCCACGGAGATTCGACGGCGCTAATGTCCCGCGTCGCCGAGATTCTGGGCATCGAACAGTCCACGCTGCAATCGGCGTTCGCCACCGCAGCCGATGAACAGGCAGAGGTCAAATTCGACGCCAGGATCGCCGAATTGGTCGCCGACGAGACTCTGACCCAAGAACAAGGTGACGCCGCGACTGCATGGTTCGATGATCGCCCGGAGCAATCCGGTCCCATCGCCTACCGCGTTTCGTTCACCGCAGACTCCGACCGCGTGAGCGACCTGTTAACGCGAATGGTGGACGCCGAAAAGATCACCCAGGAAGAGGCTGACGCCATCAGCGCCTGGCACGGCGAGCGTCCAGAATCCCTGCCAGAATCGGCCGGAAGCCATCGTGGACGCCATGGCAAGCGCCATGGGCGCTAACCAGGCCGTACCCGCCGACTTAATCGATGCAGCGGCGTCGGATTGAGGCCTTGCTACGCAATTGAACGGTTTTGCGTCTGTCGCATCAATGCCTGCAACCAGCCAAACTGCCCGACGGATGGCGCTTCGGGGGCAGCCCTTACGGGTTGCCCCCGCTGAGTTGTGGTAAATTACGTCCATCTCAATCACCGACGCCACCAACGTGGAGACTGCCGCACATGCTCGACTACAAGCCCAACATCGTCCTATCAGATCCCGAAGAGAATTACCGCGTGGTTGGCACTCGTCCCGTCCGCCACGATGGGCCCGACAAGGTGATGGGGCGCGCCCGCTACGCCGCCGACATACACCTGCCGGGGATGCTGCACGGCAAGATCCTACGCAGCCCCCACGCCCACGCTCGCATCCGCGGGATTGACGCCAGCCGCGCCCTTGCTCTACCGGGCGTCCACGCCGTCGTAACCGCGGCCGATTTCCCCGACGTGTCCGCGGAGATCAAGGATCAAGAGGAAGGCGCCGCGGTCAACTACGGGTTCTACAGCCGCAACGTGATCGCACGCGAAAAGGCCCTCTATCGGGGCCACGCCGTCGCCGCCATCGCCGCTGATTCACCCCATCTCGCCGAGGAAGCCTTGGCTCTGATCGACGTGGATTGGGAGGTTCTGCCCGCCGTCCTTACCGCCCAGGCCGCCATGGCAGCCGGCGCTCCCGCCGTCCACGAACGCCTGGTGACCCTTGCCAATCCTGCGCAGCGCTCCGGCGGTTGGGCCGAGGAAGAGTCCGCCGATACCACCAACGTCTCGAATCATTTCCATTCACGCTGGGCGACCCCGAGGCTGGTTTCGCCGAAGCCGACGTCGTGGTGGAGCGCGAATACTCCACCCGCCAGGTGCATCAGGGCTATATCGAACCCCATTCCGCAACCGCCCGCTGGAACGTCGACGGCTCCGTGACCATTTGGGCAAGTAGTCAAGGCCACTTCGCGCTACGCGACCATACCAGCCGGATCCTGGGAGTATCGGTGAGTAAGGTCAACGTGGTGCCCATGGAAATTGGCGGTGGTTTCGGCGGCAAGGGCCAGGGCGGTTGCTACCTGGAACCCGTGGTCGCCGCCCTGGCCCGCGAGACCGGCCGGCCCGTCAAGATCGCCATGACCCGCACCGAAGTATTCACCGGAACCGGTCCCACTTCCGGCTGCCAAATCAAGGTCAAGGTTGGGGGAACCCGCGACGGTCGCTTCACGGCGGCCCAGGCCACCCTGATTTATGAGGCCGGCGCCTTCCCCGGTTCGCCGGTGCCCAGCGGTTGCCGCACCATGTTCGCTCCCTACGACATTCCCAACGGGTTCGTCGAAGGTTACGACGTGGTTACCAACGTTCCCAAGGCCGCCGCTTATCGGGCTCCCGGCTCTCCGGCCGCCTCTTTCGCCGCCGAGCAGGCCATCGACGAGCTCTGCGAGAAGTTGGAAATCGACCCCATAGAATTCCGCCTCAAAAACGCCTCCAAGGAGGGCAGCCGACAGATCGCTGGCCCCACTTTCCGGCGTATCGGCATGGTGGAAATTCTCCAAGCGTCCCAGGAGCACCCGCACCTGGCGTCCCCTGTGCCAGAACCTTCAGCGCCGGGACGCCTCACTGGCCGCGGCATCGCCGCCGGCGCCTGGTTCAATGGCACCGGGCCGGCCAGCGCCGTGGCTAGCGTCATGCCCGATGGCACGGTCAGCCTAATCGAAGGGTCGCCCGACATCGGCGGATCCCGCGCCGCCATGGCCATGCACGTCGCCGAGGTTCTGGGCCTGCCCGCCGAACGAATCAAGCCTTCCATCGTCGATACCGATAGCATCGGCTACAGCAGCGGCGCCGGCGGTAGCGGCGTCACCTTCAAGATGGGCACCGCCGTTTATCAGGCCGGCCAAGACGTGCGCCGCCAGTTGATCGAGCGGGCCGCTCGCATCTGGGATGTTCCGGTTGAGGACGTGGAATACCAGGAGGACGGCTCCCTGGCCCACAAATCCGATGATGCGCTGCGCATGACCTTTGACCAACTGGCTCGCCGACTCAACGGAACCGGCGGTCCCATCGTCGGTCGAGGGACTGCCAATCCCGCGGGCGTCGGCAACGCGTTCGCCGTCAACATCTGCGACGTTGAGGTGGACCCCGATACCGGCAAGGTGGACGTGCTCCGCTTCACCGCGGTTCAGGACTGCGGCAAGGCAATTCATCCCAGCTACGTAGAAGGCCAGATTCAAGGCGGCGCGGTTCAGGGCATCGGGTGGGCCCTCAATGAAGAGTATTTCTTCGACGGCGATGGTCAGATGCTCAATTCGTCGTTCCTAGACTACCGGATGCCCACGGCCTTGGACCTTCCCATGATCGACACGGTGATCGTCGAGGTGCCCAATCCTGGCCATCCACTGGGAGTACGGGGCGTCGGCGAAGTGTCGCTTGTCCCGCCGATGGCGGCCATCGGAAACGCCATCGCCAATGCAACTGGGGCTCGCCTCGAAAACCTGCCCATGAATCCAGGCGCCGTCCTGGAAGCCCTGTGGGCGAACAACGGAACCTAGTCCGCTGACCCTCCGCCAGCGGCCAGACCTCCGGGGGTTAGGGAACGGCAACAACACCCCCACGGGCGCGCAGCGTAGTCGCGCCCGTGGGTTCGTGATTCAACTCGAACCGGTTACGGCGCCAGCCGCACCAGAAAGCTGGCTTCGCCCAACGGCATCCCGTCGAATGCTATCGCCGCCACGTGGCGACCGAGGCGGGTAACCGGAATGCGGAACGGCTTGATCCACCTCTGAAAAAATATGCCTTCCTCCCACTCAACCTCCTGCGGTGGCGGGCTGGACAGGCTTGCCCCGGGGGCCCTGATCGTAACTTCAAGGGTGTGTCGCCCGGCGTTGGCCCCGGCTATGCAAAACGCCAGGTGCGCGTCAACCTCGGTCAAAACCCTGGGACCATCATCCGCAGGCGGACTTTCCGGCAACGGGATATCAACCAAGTCAATGATGCCCTTGAAACTGAGGTTGTCCTCCGCCTCTTCCTCGGTTTCCCTGCAGAACAAGGCGTATTTGAGGTAAACTCCAGTGCGATCAGCGGCAGTAGTCAAAGGGCGGCTCCCCTCGGCCCGCTCATGGCGGGCGGTTTCATCGCCTGCGATTTTAGCGCTGAACCACCCCAAACGCCAAAAGCGCGTGACCATCGCCAGGAGGTCAGATCATGACACTGACTGCCGAAAAGTTCCAGGAAGGCATGACCACCGAACAGTACATCGACATCATCAAAGTCAACAAAGAGCCGTTCCTGCAAATCCATGCTGCCGTCCAAATTCCCAGGGACGTCCTCTCTTATTTCGATTCCCTTGACCACACCCTCAATTTGGCCGTGTTCACGTCGGACTGGTGTGGGGACGCCATGTCCACCACGCCCGCCGTTCTTCGCCTGGCCGACGCGTCCGACAAGGTCAACCTGAGCGTCTTCAACCGCGATGACGAACTCGAACTGACCAACAGCTTTCTGCCCGAGCGCCGCGCTGGAACAGTGCCGGTTTTCGTGGCCTTCGATGAAGACATGGGCGAAATCGCTCGCTTTATTGAGACCGCCCGGTCATTGGTGCCCGAAATCGACGCCATGGACGAAATGGTCGCCCAGGCCGCCGCATCCGTTGCCGACGAGGCCGAGGGCCGCCGCCAATCCCGTGGCCGTCGTACCGCTCACCGGGTCAGCAAGGCCGCCGAATGGGGCGCCGTTATCCTCACCGAATTCCAGCAGGTGGTCGCCGACGGACTCTCCGCTTCTTCGGCGGACCGCCCCGTGGAAGGCGGAACACAATGGCCCCCGCAGGACTAACGGTTAAGGCCTTCGCCAACGGCTGGTAGGGTCGCGTTCCGTTCAGGAGTTCGCCCGTGTTCAGGAGTTCGTCCGTGTTCAGGAGTTCGCTCTCGGCCAGGGGTTCGCCCAAAGGATGCAACAAAGCAATGTCTACCGACAACGACGAATTCAGCATCATCAACATGGATGACATGGCCGCAGTCTTTTCGGTGACCGACGACTTCGCCATACACCGGGAGTCAGTCAGCGTGGAACTGGCGCGGGAGGATCCCGGAGCTGTTGAGGTAAACGAGCGTGGCCTGGTCGAGATCACGCTGCCAGCAAGCCAATCGCCGCAGGAGTTCGCTGCCACCATTCGTTCTGAGCTGCAAGCGCGCGGCTATACATACAATCCTGGCCAAGTGGTAGCCAACGAATCAGACCGCGATTCCACCACTGGCGACGAAGAAGAGGACGACTGGCTGGCCTAAGGCCTGCTGGCAAATTGGGCGGATTGTAAATCCGGCCCTGCCCGCTCTAGTATCCCGGTTCCCGCCACTCGAAAGCCAGCGTGGCGTAGCGTACGAAAACGGCGCCTCCCGGCGCGGCCAGCGGCCCGTTCATCGCAAGTATCGCGATGGCCACCTCGTCGCCCGGTTTGGGCTCTGTTGAAACCACCACGCGTTGCGGTACGTTGAAACCCTGCACCGTGGCCCGTTCGCGATCGCACTCGCCGTTGATCCAAATTTCGCCATAGTCGTCAATGCACGACTCAAAGAGGCAACGCGCTCCTTCTAAAGCCCGCCCTCCTACCGTCTCCGGCAACTTCACCTTGATTCGGTACCAAACGAAGGACACGCCACGCCTTCGCCAAGCTGCCAGGTCGCGGCATTCCTCCCACCCTGAATCGTCGAAGCTCGGCAACCGGCAAGGCGACCCTTCCGCCTCACTCACCACGCCTTCATTCGGTTCGCCGGGTACGAATCCGTCGGCGCATTTCCACTGCCCTCCGACGGCGGCAAGGTCGGCCGCGTTCTGCAAGTCAAGTGTGGCTCGAGGCATCAGCTGCCCTCCTTTTCGTTGGTCGGTTCATTTCCGAGTCCACCGTCCGGGGCGGGGAGTGGCTCGATGGTATCCTTCAGTTCAGGATGTTGTTCCAACACGCGATCCAGCCATTGGTTCATCCTCGCGTACATCTTGGCCTCCGCTTCGGCGCGGCCCTCGGCCAGGCCCTCAGCGAGACCTTCAGCGAGACCCTCGGCACGGCCTTCGGCTTTCAACTTCCTGCCAACAAAATGCGCTATTACCATGGTCGTATCAATCACCTCCGCAAACGTGATGACGGCAGCAGTGGACACCGCGAACGCCCTCAATACTCCCATCCCAACGGCCTGATACACGTCATACGCGGATTCGTGCCCTCCATAGCTGATTTCGTGCATTATAGACCATGCGATGCCGGCTGCGGACAGCGCGGCGTGGGCCGCCAAAGCGACCGCCGCCCATCGTGCCGGTATGCTGTCTAAGGCGATACGCAAAACTCTTGCCGTCTTTGGTTCGCTGGACATTGCCAAGTTCCGTGCACCCCTGTGCGCTGGGTTCTGAGCGGGCATAGCAGCGTTACACCCCGGTAATCCGCACTCCCGCATGGGTCCGGTGAATGCGGTTGATGTTCACCAGCAAGGGCGTTATTTGCTCGACGTACTTGGCGTTGTACAGCGCGCCGGCATCCACGGGACGCAAGTTTGGGATTTTACGGGTCAAGTCAATGACTGTCTGTTTCGCGTCAGCATCGTCGGCGCAGACCACCACGTCCTCATCCAACGCAACGTTGGGCTTCAGCAGCTCCTCGGCGGACACGTTCTGGAAGGCCGCCACCACTCGGGACTCGAGAGCCGCGGCTTGGGCCTCCTGCGCCGCCGAGCCAGCGGGCGCTTCCTCAGCGATGGCCCCAACGCCACGCTCAAAACGCATCGGCGCTATTACCGTCACCACCGTTTTCCCATTGAGGGCGTTGCCTACGCTGTTGATAGTAGGTGTCATGCCACTGTATGGCATGGTCAAAAATACCACGTCAGCTTGCGCCGCCGCGTCGTCGTTTACCGCTCCGGTGATGGCCATGCCCGGCGCCAGCTCCAGCAGTTCGTCGGCTGCCTCCTGAGCCCGCACAGCGTCCCTCGATCCGATCACCACCGACTCGCCGGCGATCGCCAATCGCAGCGCAAGCCCCTTGCCTTCAGGTCCGGTTCCTCCCAAAAATGCCAGCATCAATATCGCCTCCAAAAATCCGTTCGCGCGGACCGAAAAAGTATATCACCAAGCGACCGGAGGGACCGACGGGACCGTATGTTACAATCGGCTGCACAGAAGGCACAAACTGGTCGCACCATCCCACCAGGAGGTTTAGCGTCATGGCATTCTCCCTGAATCACGTCCACCTCAAGACCCCGGACCCCAAGGCTACTGCGGATTGGTATGTCCAAAACCTGGGAGCCACGGTAACCGCCGAGACCGCCAACGGCGGATTCCGCCTAGACTTGCACGGACTGCCCCTCAACGTGACCGACCACATCGCCACGCAAACCCACCCGCAAAACTACGGCTTCGAGCACATTGCCATCGACACCACCGACATCGAAGGGACCATGGCCGACCTGAAGAACAGTGGCGCCAAGGTTTTGGAAGAAACCTCCGTTGGTGGCGGCCGCCGCGTGATGTTCTTCGAGGGCCCCCAGGGCATCATCCTCGAAGTCCTCGAGGTGGTGGAGCAGTAACCCGCGCGCCAGTGGGGGCGAATCAGATTTCGTCCCTACTGGAACCAATAAAACCACCATATTGGAGGACTGGGCATGGGGCCGGGTGAAATATTGTTTGAAATATCCGAAGCCGCTGAGGGAGGTTATGAAGCTCGCGCCCTCGACTGCCCCATTTTCACCCAAGGCGAAGATTGGACCGACCTGCGGGTAATGGTCAAGGATGCTGTCTCCTGCCACTTCGCTGAATCTGATGGACCTGAGATCATCAGGCTGCACTTGGTCAAAGAAGAGGTCATCGCAGTGTGACGCTGCGGCGCGACCTGTCGGGCGATGACCTAGCCGGGTGCTGCGCCGGCAATACGGTTATCAACTCGTCCGCCAGCAAGGAAGTCATATGACCGTAACCACCGAAATCGACGGTGTGGCACGGAGCGTGACCGTACCCCGCCACCGCCAATTGAAAGTGGGTACGTTGGGGAGCATAGTCAATGAGGTAGCTAATCAGGTTGGCTTGTCCCCAACCGAGGTACGCTACGCACCATTCAACCGCTAGCCCGTGGCCCGCCGTTCGTAACGCTAGCGTTGGGTGACATTCGCTTCGGTGGCTGAGGCTCGCGAAGGAAATCTAACCCTAATCACTCAAAGTCCTACAGCGCCATGCCGTCGCGGGCGTGGCACATGAACCTATTCCAAAGGCAGGAGAGCGCGAACAATCACCAGCGTGTCCAACCCGCAATAACGCCGTGGCGCTACGTGCCAGCATTGGCTCTTCTGCCTACAGTCTATTTCTGGGCTTCAGCGAATGGGCATTGCGGGCTGTGGCAACGCCCCGGGCTTTCGAGGAAGGTCGCATTGATGATGCGAGTAATGTACCGGGGCCCGTGATTTCCCATTCCTAGATCCGCTACTACAGTGAACAATGTGTCCATCTCCAGCGAGTCAACCAATGTCCAATCACCGCCTCCTCATTTGCTTCGCCCATCCCGACGATGAGGCCTTTCCCGTCGGCGGGACCATCGCCATGCATACCGCCCGGGGCGTGACGTCCCGGTTGATCACCGCCACGTCGGGCGAACTCGGCGAAATTCGCCAGCCCGGTTCTGCCACCCGCGAGACCATCGGCGAAGTGCGTCGCGCCGAGTTGGCGGAGGCGGTCAAGGAGCTGGGCATCGATTCCCACGATGTTTTGCAGTATCGCGATTCGGGTATGGCCGGCTGGGATGATAACTTCCATCCCAGAGCCTTCGTGCAGGCCGACGAGCACGAGGTGGTGGCGCGGTTGGTGTTTGAAATCCGCCGGTTCCAGCCCCAAGTGATGCTAACGTTCGGGATGGATGGGCTCTACGGCCACCCCGACCATATCGCCATCTGCAGACATGCCACCACGGCTTTTCGCCTCGCGGCCGACGCCACCGCCTTCCCGCACCACATGGCCATCGGCATACAACCCCATCAGACCGACCGCCTCTTCTACAGCGTCCGCCCTCAGGGGTTTCGAGTCCACATGGCGGAGACGCTTCGGGCCGCCGGCGTGGACTTCCCGATGCCATCTCCAGACCGAGCCAACGACGGTGTTGACCCCGACTCCATTCACATTACCGCTGACGTTTCCGATGGCTTGGATGCGAAATTGGCCTGCATCAAACGCCACTTCACTCAGTTGCAGCCCGATTGGCCCTACGAGCGAGTCTCGCGGGATGTGGCGGCGTCGGTGATCGGCGTTGAGCATTTCATCCGCGCCATCCCACCACCGTCCGTGGGAGAGAACGTTCCAGCTGATTTCTTTGCCGGCCTTTAGCTACTCCGGCATCGCGTCGCCGACCGGAATCTCCATTTCGGGAAACGCCGACGGCGATACTATTGCGTCGGGTCCAAACTCCCGCATCCGCGCATAGCCGCCCGCGATTGGCTGGTCATACACTTCGACATTCCGCGCATTGATGTCCCACAACCACACTTCAGGGATGCCGTGCACTGCGTACAACGGCAATTTGTGCATTCTGTCAAAACCGATGCTTGTATCGGCGACCTCAACAATTAACCAGACATCGGCAGGGCCAGGGTGTTCGGATTGGTAGCCGTCGTCTTTTCTGTGCAGTATGGCTATATCCGGCTCCGGCTCAGTCCCTGGCGCCAAAGTCACAGGATTTTGCACACTGACGGTAATTCGCCTTCCCAAACCTTGGTAGAACGCGTCCGTTATGTGTCTCACACAAAATGCGTGGGTACTGCCAATAGGGGCCATCGCAATTATTTCCCCAACCAGCAATTCAACGCGCTCGTCTGGCGCGAGAATGCCAGCCTCCGCCAGCTTGTAGTAGTCAACCACCGTGAAGCGTCGACGGGAGCCGTCGTATTTGCAGAACAGCTGCCCATCAATCAATTCGATCCCATCGCCCTTGGTCAGAATGCCGGCTTTACCCATGGCGAGGTATTCGTCCACCCTGAATAGTCGACGGGCGGGCAGCGCAGTTGTCGTTTCGGTTGCCATGGTCGCCACCATCCGGATTGCCGCGTTGAGGAGATTGACCCAATTATAGCATCTAGATGAAACAGGGGCGCCCGCGTCGGACGCCCCCACAGTAACGGCTGATGCGCGCCGCCAGTTACGCCGGCCGTTGGATGATTTCCAAACTCACCTTGTCCGGCGCTTCAACGAACATGACCTGGGATCCCGACGGCATCGTCCACGGCTCGCAGATGATGTTGGCTCCGTTGGACTTGAACCGCTCAAACGCCCCCTGGATGTCGTCGGTTTCAAACCCAAAGTGGTCGAGACCAAAGCGCGGGTGCGTCGAACCGGGTACGGCGTTCTCCCCTTCGGCTTCTCCCGATACCGTCAGCAGCGGTTGCCCGTTCAACTCCAACTGGTGGGATACCGTGTTCGACAGCGGACGGGTGGACACGATCTCCGCGCCGAAGTTATCGACGTAGAACTTGGCCGCGTTGTCCGGATCCTCACTCCTCAGATGCAGATGGTTGCATACGAATGCCATGATGTTTCCTCCGTTTTTTGTTTGATGCCGCCACGATAAAATCGGGGTTGGCGGCTTTGGGCCGATCTGCGATCGGTTGCATCAGCCCAGGTAATCGGCGATCTGCCGGTCGTAGTCGTCCTTGCGCGTCACCTGAGCGATCAGGTCGGCTGACGCCAGAGAGTCTCTCAGATCGGCCGGAGCCACGCCGTCGCGCAAAGCCTTCAGGGTATCGTACACCGCCTTGATGGCTGCCTGGAAAGGCAGGTGGCCTTGCAACGCCACGCGCACGCCATTCTGGCCCAGCCATGCTTTGTCCGAAAGCTCGCCGCCGGCGCCTCCCAACAACAGCGGGATGCTCAACTCGGCGTTCACCGCCGCCACTTCGGCCTTCGTGGTCGCTCCAGCCAGGAAAATAGCGTCCACGCCCGCCGCTTCGTATGCCTTCACCCGCCGGATGCACTCGTCCAGCCCTTCAGCCAGGCTGCTGGTTCGGCCGGCGACCACCAGGTTCGGGTCGGTGCGGCCGGATAGCGCCGCTTTCATCTTGCCAACCCCCTCTTCCAGCGAAATGAACCGGGCGCCACCGCCGTATTGCATCGGCAGCGTCGTATCCTCAATGGTCAGCGCCGAAACTCCGGCGGCCTCCAACTCTTCCACGGTGCGCTTGACGCTCAATGCGTTTCCGTAACCGTGGTCGGCGTCCACCATCAGGCTCAGATCGCCCGCCCGACAGATGCGGTAGATCTGCTCGGCGAACTCGCTCAACGTCAATATCACGTAGTCCGGCGCCCCCAACACCGTGCCGCTGGCGATGGAGCCCGCGAACATGCCGACTTCGAAACCCAGATCTTCGGCGATCCGCGCCGAAATCGGATCGAATACCGAACCGGGATGCACGCACACATTGCCTGCCAAAACCGCCCGATACCGTTCCCTACGCTTGGTGTAGTCCATTTCTTCTTGGCTCCTTTCTCCGTCAATCAACGGTATGCTAACATCCGCTGGGCTGTATTCT
Source organism: Dehalococcoidia bacterium (assembly GCA_965221295.1). GTDB lineage: Bacteria > Chloroflexota > Dehalococcoidia > Lucifugimonadales > UBA3495 > Bin87. Next base: position 1,998,152 of record OZ244879.1, read on the forward strand.
AACCATTTTGGTTGCCGGCGCAACCTGGCGTTCCGCCGGCGCTGACGCGGCGGCAGGCCGTACCAGCCAGTTGGCGAAGGCGCCACCATGACCACTATCATTGGCGTAGATTTCAGCGGCGCCAGGTCTGACCGCAACACTTGGATCGCCCGCGGTGAATTGGGCGACGAATCCACTTTGTCCCTCCGCGATGTCTGGCGCATCGGCCGCGAAGATCTCTTCGATTTGCTGCTCCGGATCCCGACGCCGGCGGTGGCGGCCTTGGACTTCCCCTTCGGCCTGCCCGCATCGTTCGCCACATGGGTCTGCGGCGGCGAGTCGCCGGCCGAAATGCCGAACGTTTGGCGAGCCGTGGGAGCGGCGCCCAGTCTTGTTGAGTTCGTTCAGGCCCGCGACGAATTCGTAGCGGCCCATCAGGTTGAGCCGAAACGCGCCGGCGATGCCGCCCACTTCCCGGAGAGCTTTTCGCCCTTGCACAAAGTGAACCCCGTTATGACCCATATGACCTACCACGGGATTCAAATGCTCAATCGCTTGCGCTCTCATGACCAATCCCGGTGGAGCGTGCCGCCGCTACCCTCACCCCCTGATCCCGGCGCTACCGTAACGCTGCTGGAATTGATGCCAGGGGCGTTGCTCCGGTCTCTGGGTTTGCCCCACACCGGATACAAGGGTGGCAGCGGCGCCGAACAACGGGCCCGACGGGCCAAACGACGCGAGCATATTTTCGATGCCGTATTGGAAGTCGCCGACGCCAAAGGCTGCAAACTGACCGGCGTCGACGACTCTCTTCGCCGTAGCTGCGTGGCAGACGACAATTGCCTTGACGCCTTGATCGCCGCGTTGGGAGCCGCCATGTGGGCCCACGACCCGGCGCGTTTTCGCCATCCCACCGCCGAAGAACTGCCATCTGCCAGCCTCGAAGGTTGGATCTACGTCCCCGAACCCGAACCCAATTAGCCTCGGAGCCAACGCCCGCCCCATGACGTGGCCAGTCGCCGAGTCCGACCGTCATCGTTTGCGCCCGACCAGAAACCACACCAACCCAACGGCCAGCGCCGCTCCCACCAACTGCGCAGTGATGAAAAGTGGCGCCGAACCTGGCGCGATGCCCGCGAAGGTGTCGGAAAACATGCGCGCCACGGTAACTGCAGGGTTGGCGAAACTCGTTGAGGAAGTGAAGAAGTACGCCGCTCCGATGTATGCGCCAACCGCCACCGCGACCACGACGCCGCGGCGCTGCGGGATCAGGAAAATCACCATCAGCAAACCCAGGGTAGCGATTATTTCGCCCAGCCATTGGCCCGACCCTCCGCGATCCTTCGTTGACCACACCACCGGCGGCAAGGTGAACATCAGGTTGGCCAGGACGGTTCCGCTGATTCCGCCAGCTACCTGCGCCCCCACGTAGCCGATTCCCTCGCCAACCGGACGTCCACGCAACGCGACGTCGGCCAGGGTTACCACCGGGTTGAAGTGCGCTCCCGAAATCGGTCCAAATGCCCAAATCAGCGCCATCAACGCGAAGGCGGTGGCCACCGCGTTTTCGAAAAGTTGCAACCCAATGTCCTCAGGACTCAGGCGTTGCGCGGCGATTCCGCTCCCGACCACCGCCATCAACAGGAATGCGGTTCCCACCGCCTCTGCTGCCAGCCGTTGCGCCAACGGTCTCATCGCCCACCTCCGCGCAGATTTGAATCATTGGGACAGCAAAAAAGGGCGGTCAATCCGCCCTCGTCCATGGCCATACGAGTCGAGATTTTGCTGTAGTGTTCCATGCTACGGTAGTGTAGAAGTCTGGCGCCAATCGGTCAACTGACGCGAGTAAGCGCAACGCTTCCGTATCAAAGCGGCATGGATCAACCCCACAAAACCTGCGACTGACAAGGATGCAGCGCGCGGCGTTTTATCGTTGGTCCGGTTTGCCGTTGATTCCGGTCGAAGTTTGTGGTAGGATTTGGTCGCAAATTGAGCAGCATTTCCCAGAATATGTAGATTTCTACAGGTTTTTGTGGCAACCGATACTACCAACGAAACCCGATGGATGTCCCTAGGCGCTGTCAGCCGGGCCTTGGGCGTCAACGATGCCACCCTGCGGCAATGGGCCGACCGGGGCCGTCTGCCCGTCTATCGCACCCCCGGCGGACACCGGCGGTTCCTGCGCGAAGACGTGGAATCCCTCATGCGGGAACACGCCACCGGCGCTCCTATCACGCACCCCAACGACCATGATCCTGAGGAGCCCGTCCTACGCCGGATCCGGCATAAACTCAGCCGAATCGATACCGCCCAGCAGTCTTGGATGGAGAGTTTCCAAGCCGAAGGACGCGACCGGATGCGGTTGTTTGGTCGCCGTTTGCTATCGCTTCTGCTTCAAAACCGGTTGAACGGCAGCAGCCGTCGCAGGGGGGAAACGCTGTCCGAAACCCACATGCTGGGCCACGAATACGGTTCGGAAATGGCGGCGCGCGGCGTCCCCCTCACCGACAGCGTGCAAGCCTTCCTGTTCTTCCGTCAGGCGGTGGTGGAGGCGGTGCAACCGGACCAACTGCAGCAGGTCATCGAAATCTCCGACGGGGTACTGTTGGGCTTGGTAGATGCCTATAGCGCCCGCCAGGCCCGGGCCGGCCGCGAACCCATCGACCGAACTGACCCAATCGCCAACTCAGGTGAACAACAATGACAACCGAAACGATGGACACCGTCGACCGCAAGCTCCTGAATATCGTGCAGAGCAACTTCCCCGTCGTCGCGCAACCCTACCAGGCGATCGCTGAAGAACTGGGCGTCGCGGAAGTAGAGGTTCTGGACCGCTTGGCGGAACTGAAACGTCAAAACGTGGTTCGGCAAATCAGCGCGATCTTCGACACCAGGCGGCTTGGCTACAAAACCACCCTGGTCGCCTTCGCCTACCGTGAAGATGATCTCCACCCTGGCGCGATCTTCATCAACCGGCACCCCGGCGTCAGCCACAACTACGCCCGGGAGGGTTCGTACTACAACCTGTGGTTCACCCTGGCTGTTCCGCCCGATGGCGACCTGGAAGCCACCGTCCGGTGGATGGCCGAAAAGACTGGCGCTGTTGAGTTCCGCATCATGCCGACCATCCGGTTCTTCAAGATCGGCGTCAATTTCGACATGCTCAAGCGCCGCAGCGACGCCTACAACTACAGTCCTGATGGCATCGGGCAGTCCCGCCAACCCGCCGCAGACTGGAACCAAGCCCAGGAAATCACCGAATGGGACAAGACCGTCATCCGCGAAGCGCAGGAAGACCTCCCCCTGGTCTCCCGACCCTTCGACCCCATGGCGGAGCGTCTCGGCCTCACCACCGAGGGGCTGTTCCAGCAATTGGCCACCTACCAGGAACGCAAGTTGATGCGCCGTTACAGCGCCGTGTTGTATCACCGTCGCTCCGGGTTCCGCGCCAACGCCATGATCGTCTGGAAGGTTCCGCCCGAACGGTCTGAAGAAGTCGGCATGATCATGGCCGAAAACGCCGCCGTGACCCACTGTTACGAGCGGCCCACCTTCCCGGATTGGGAGTACAGCCACTTCACCATGGTGCACGCCCCCACCCGCGACGAATGCGAGGAAATCGGCCGCGACATCGCCAAGGCGACCGGCATCACCGATAACCTCCTGCTGTACAGCACTCGCGAGTACAAGAAAACCCGTGTGCGGTATTTCGTCGAGGATCACGAGCGCTTCTGGGACACGACAGAGGAAGCCGAAACGATGGCGGAGGCGTTGGTTTAGCGATGCCTGAGTACTACCCCGTCTATCTCAACTTGGCCGGCAAGCGCTGCGTAATCCTGGGCGGTGGAACCATCGCCCAAGGCAAAATCGCGGCTCTGCGCGACGCCGGCGCCAGCATAACCGTCATCAGCCCCGAAGCGACCAACGGCATCCGACGAGCCGCCGAACGGGGCGACATAACATACCGCCGGCGCGAGTATCGCCACGGCGATCTGGAAGGAGCTTTCATCGCCATCGCCGCCACCAACGTCTGGCACGTAAATCGCGAGATCTACGAAGAAGCTGAGGAACGCGGCGTCTTGCTGAACGTGGTGGACGACCCCGACCAGTGCACATTCATCGCCCCATCTATCGTCCGCCGCGATCCAGTTACCCTGGCGGTTTCCACCGGCGGCGCCAGCCCCGCATTGGCCAGAAAGATGCGCGAAACCCTCGCCGATGCCCCCGCACTCAAGTGGGCCGACCTAGCAGGAGCCTTGGGCCGGGCCAGGCGAGTCCTCAAAGAGCAGCGCACTGTCATTGATCCCACCCGCTGGCAATGCGTCATGGATGATGACCTGCTCAAACTGGTCCAAAACGGCCAGGAGGATGACGCGGTTGGCGTTATCCTGACCCAGTTGCAAGATTCCACGATTTCGGGAATGTGCAGCGACTTGACCCAATGCCAAACTGGCGGCTGCGCCAGGCGGGCCGCCCTGCGAGCGGCGGAGGCGATCAATTGAGCCTCCTCGTCGTGGGACTTGACCACCGTACCGCTCCCGTGGAACTTCGGGAATGCCTGAGCGTCGAACGCGATCAATTGCCCGGCGCCCGGGAACGGCTGTCCCAGTACGTGCCCCAGTCGGTAATCCTTTCCACCTGCAACCGCACCGAAATTTACGCTTACGACCCCGACGATTTGGGGTTGGCAAGGCGTGTCGGCGATTTCCTGATGGACTACTCCAACGTCTCCGGTCCCGACTTGGATCGCCACGTCTATAAGTTGTGGGACATGGATTGCGTCTCCCACCTGTTCCGCGTCGCGGGCGGGTTGGAATCCATGATCGTGGGAGAACGCCAGATTTTGGGCCAAGTGCGCGCGGCGTTCAGCGCCGCCAGCCAGGGCGGCTACACCAGCAACCCATTGACTCGGGTGTTTCACTCTGCCTTGCGCGCCGGCCGTCGGGTGCACCGCGAGACCAGCATCGGTCAGCGCTCCCGCTCGGTGAGCCGCGCCGCAGTGCAACTGGCCCGCGCCACATTTGACCGCCTGGAAGATCGCAACGCACTGGTCATCGGCGCTGGCGACGCCGGCCGCATGGTCGCCCGCGCCCTCGTCGACGCTGGAGTCCGGCAAATCACAGTATGCAACCGCACCCTGGAGCGCGCGCAAGAACTGGCCCGCGATCTGGGCGGCTGCGCCGCGCCCTTGTCCGATTTACCCGCTGTTCTAGCCAAATCGGATCTGGTGATCAGCAGCGCCGGATCGCCCGGATACCTGGTCGATTCCCACATGATGGTCGATGCTTTGGCCCATCGCCAACGACCGGATCCAGTCTTGATGATTGACATCGCGGTTCCCCGAGACATCGACCCTGCGGCAGGGGACTTGGACGCTGTCCGCTTGTTCGACATCGATCAGTTGGGACAGGTTGCAGAAATCAACACGGCCGGACTGGACGACGAGATTCTCCGGGCGACTGACATCATAGCGCTCGAGGTGGAACGGTTCGTACAGTGGTGGAACTCTTCCGACTCCATGGAGTTGGCGGTCTCGATGCGGCGCCGCGCCGACGAGATCCGACGGGCCGAGTTGCGACGCACGCTAAAAGTTCTCGGCGAATCCGAAGACGGCGACATCGCCCACCGCCTTGACGCCATGACCAACGCATTGGTCAAAAAATTGCTCCACCAACCAACGGCCGAGTTGCGATCCGCCGACAGCGCCGCGATCCTACCGGCCGCGTTGCGAATGTTCGGAGACGGTCAGCCAGGCGGTAGTGGCCGTGGCCGCCGCTGAGGATCGCCGGCCGGTCGTGCGGGTCGGCGCCAGAGGGAGCCGGCTTTCATTGATACAAACCGACCTGGCGCTGACGGCGTTGCGCACGGTTCGGCCCGACTTGGCCTTCGAAATCGTGACCGTCACCACCCAGGGTGACGCCAACCGGTCCGCTCCCTTGGCCGGATTAGGCCTGGGGGTTTTCGTCAAGGAAATCGAACGCCGCTTGGAAACTGGCGATATCGACATGGCCGTCCACAGCCTCAAAGATATGCCTACGATGTTGCCCGATGGAATGGCCATCGGAGCGGTTCTAGAACGCGCCGACCCCAGGGACGCGCTGGTATCTCACCTGGGCGCCAGCCTGCACGAACTTCCCCCTGGAACCCGTGTCGGAACCAGCAGCCCGCGCCGGCGGGCCCAGATCACCGAACGGCGGCCCGACCTGCAGGTTGTCCCCATCCGAGGAAACGTTGAAACTCGCCTCGGCAAGGCCGCCGGAGACGAGTGCGACGCGACCATCCTCGCCGCCGCTGGCCTGCGCCGCATGGGACTCGACGACTTGATTACACAATACCTTGCGCCCGAGGAATTCGTCCCGCCGCCGGGTCAGGGCGCGATCGCAGTAGAAATCCGCGCGGCGGACTCCTGGATGGCGGAGGCGCTGGCAGCGATCAATCACCCAGCCACCCACGTCGCGACGATTGCGGAACGCGCTTTCCTCGAGCAATTGGGCGGAGGCTGCCAGACCCCGGTGGGGGCCTACGCGGAATGCGCGCGTGATTGCCTGACGTTGACGGCTTTTATGGCCGCTCCCGACGGCTCGACCGCTTACCGGGCCACCGCCACCAGCGCTCCTGACGCCCCTAACACGGCCGCCAGCGCCGCTTGGTTATCCTTGCGCGAGCAGGGCGCCTCCGCATTGCTGGACCAGGTGGGTTAGGCGCCGGCCTAGCCAACTCCAGTTCCGTCGCGACGCGCCGACATGAAATCCCAACCCGAAGAACCGTCGACACCACTGTTGAATTCTCTGAACCCGGTGAACCCACTGAACTTGCGCGACGCCAGCGCGCCTACTGGATGCAAGTTGCGTCGAGTCCTCCGCCAAGAAACCCACGTTGGGCCGGTAGCGATATGAAGTCAGGCAAAGTCTATCTCGTTGGCGCCGGGCCCGGCGATCCCGGTCTTCTCACCCGCAAGGGTGAGCAGGTATTGGGGCTGGCCGACATCGTGGTGTACGACCGGCTGCTGGACCCGTCCCTACTCGAGCTCGCTCCCTCCGCCACCGCGATTTTCGTGGGCAAGGAGCGCGGACGGCAGGCGCTGCGACAGTCCGAGATCAATCGCCTGCTCGTGTCGGAAGGCCAGGCCGGCAAAACCGTGGTCAGGCTCAAGGGCGGAGACCCGTTCGTCTTCGGGCGCGGCGGCGAAGAAGCGTTAGCCCTGGCGGAAGCCAGCGTACCCTTTGAAATCGTTCCCGGAGTAACGTCGGCGGTGGCCGCCGCCGCCTATGCCGGTATCCCCGTCACGCATCGCGGCATGTCCACGTCGGTAACCATCGTAACCGGCAGCGAAGACCCCAGCAAAGGCGAGACCACCACCAACTGGGACGCCCTGGCCAAATCCGGCGGCACCATCGTCGCCCTGATGGGCTGGGCGGCCCTGCCCGGCATTTCGGTCACGCTCCGCAAAGGCGGAATGCCAGGCCATACTCCCGTGGCCCTCATCCAATGGGGATCCTGGAGCCGCCAGAGGACTGTTACCGGAACCCTGGACGACATCGTACAGAAGGGGACCCAGGCCGGCATCGGAGCCCCGGTGGTCGCGGTCATCGGCCCGGTCGTAGAATTGCGCGAAGCAATCGGCTGGTTCGACCAAAAGCCGCTCCGGGGGCAACGCGTCCTGGTGACCCGTTCTCGCACCCAGGCATCGCGTTTGGTTGAGTTGCTGGGCGAGTTGGGAGGCGAACCTGTGGAACTGCCTTCCGTCGAGATCCGCCCCCTCCAAGACTACTCCGCCCTAGACCGGACGTTGGCTGAAACTGCCCACAAGCCAAACCGGTGGGTGATTTTCACCAGCGTCAACTCCGTCGACTACGTGTGGCAGCGCATCCGCTCCATCGGGATGGACGCCCGCTATTTCGCCGGCTCGACCGTGGGAGCCATCGGGCCCGCGACGCAAAGCGCCTTGCAAGACCGCGGCATCGAACCGGATTTCGTGCCCGAACGCTCCGTTTCCGAAGCGGTGGTGGCGGAGTTGTCCGAGCGGGAGTGGCGAGACATGCAGGTTTTGCTGCCCGGATCGGCCATCGGCCGAGATGCCCTGGCTGCAGGATTAGCCAACCTGGGCGCCAACGTGTTGCGGGTTCCGGCCTACACCAACTCAAGACCCGCTGGCGTCGAGGAACGAGCACTACAGGCGTTCCAAGAAGGCGTGGACGTGGTAACGTTCACCAGCTCGTCGACGGCGCGCAACCTGGTTGAGATCCTCGGCGACCACCGGTCGCTGTTGGAGCGTTGCCTCATTGCCTGCATCGGGCCGATTACCGCCGCCACCGCCACCGAGCTTGGACTGAAGGTGGACATTATTGCCACCGAACATAACGTAGAGGGACTGGCCGCAGCGGTGGCGACTCATTTCGCTACCCGCCAAGCCAATGGAGGCACCTCATGCTGAAGCATCCTGACCTGCGTATGCGCCGCCTGCGCGAGAAAGCCCCAGTGCGTGAACTGGTGCGCGAAACCCGCATCAGCGTCAACAACTTCATCTACCCGATGTTTGTAACCCATGGCGAAAACGTCCGTGCCGAAATCGAGCCGATGCCCGGGTGTTTCCACACGTCCATTGACCGGATCGCTGAGGAAATCGACGAGATCGTGGAACTCGGCATCCCTTCAGTCTTGCTGTTCGGCCTGCCGTCCGAAAAGGACGCTGCCGGCAGCGGCGCCTATGACCCGGAGGGAATCATCCAAGATGCCACCCGCGCCATCAAGGTAATGGCTCCCGACCTCATGGTCATCGGCGACGTGTGCCTTTGCGAGTACACCGACCACGGGCATTGCGGCGTGATTGATGGCAACCGCATCGATAACGACGCGACGCTGGATTTGCTGGCCCGCTCTGCCCTGACCCAAGTTCAAGCTGGCGCTGATATGGTGGCTCCATCGTCCATGATGGACGGCCAGGTGCGCGCCATACGCGAAACCCTGGATGCCCATGGTTACGAGGACACGCCCATCATGGGCTACGCCGCCAAATACGCCTCATCGTTCTACGGGCCGTTCCGCGTGGCCGCCGACTCAACGCCCCAGTTCGGCGATCGCCGCAGCTACCAAATGGACCCGGCGAACCGACGCATGGCCATGCGCGAAATCGAATCCGACATCGCCGAGGGCGCCGACATTGTGATGGTCAAACCCGCCATGGCCTACATGGACGTGATCAAGGAGGCCCGGGAGCGATACGATTACCCCCTCGCCGCCTACAACGTCAGCGGCGAATACTCCATGGTTAAGGCCGCGTCCCGCGCCGGCTGGATCGACGAACAACCCGTCACCATGGAGCTACTCACCGCCATCCAGCGCGCCGGCGCCGACATCATCATCTCGTACCACGCCAAAGAAGTGGCCCGCTGGCTGCGAGGCAAAGCTTAGGTTTTTTAGCCGCTGCAAAATTGGTTGAGGCGCATCGATCACGCCACCGAAGTTTGGCGGGGACCCGCTTGCTGGGGCGCCGGCGCCGCGGCTGTGTTGTGGGTGGTCTGGTACTTCACCAAAGCGCCGTGTACCATGGCACATGCGGAGGCCGGTCTGTGCAACGCCAGTGTCGCGGCCAGCTTCATCACCTACCAAATTTTGGGACAATGTATCCTGCTGGGCTTGGCCGTAAGCGCAGTGAAGGGAGGTTACAACGAAATTATGGTGAGCAGAGAACGCAAACGCGCCGACGACGCTGAAGCGCAGCTCGCAGAAACTCGGAAACGAGTTGACGCGCTCTACGAGGAGTTCTTCGAACAGCAACGGGCCAAACTGGAAGCTGACCGAGCCGAGCGACAAGCCGTGCTGAATACCTTGGCGCAAATCAACGACACGCTGGTCCAACTTCTGGAGCGGCAGAACCAACAGCCGTCGTCCCAAAATTAGTTGAGTCCTGGTCAGGAACTCGCACCTAAGGAGTCGCAACCGCATGCAGCAGTCCCAATCCCAGCGCCTTTTCGAGCGAGCCCAGCGGGTGATTCCTGAACGAAATTATGGTTAGCAGAGAACGCAAACGCGCCGACGACGCTGAAGCGCAGCTCGCAGAAACTCGAAAACGAGTTGACGCGCTCTACGAGGAGTTCTTCGAACAACATCGGGCCGAGCGAGCAGCAAACCAGGCCGAACGGGAAGCTGACAGAGCCGAGCGACAAGCCGTGCTGAATACCTTGGCGCAAATCAACGACACGCTGGTCCAACTTCTGGAGCGGCAGAACCAACAGTCGTCGTCCCAAAATTAGTTGAGTCCTGGTCAGGAACTCGCACCTAAGGAGTCGCAACCGCATGCAGCAGTCCCAATCCCAGCGCCTTTTCGAGCGAGCCCAGCGGGTGATTCCAGGCGGAGTCAACAGCCCGGTGCGCTCCTTCCGCGCCGTTGAAGGCATCCCACCTTTCATCGCGCGGGGACACGGCGCCCGCGTCTGGGACGTTGACGGCCACGAATACATCGACTTCCTGGGTTCCTGGGGCCCGCTGGCGCTGGGCCACGCCCATCCCGCGGTGGTCGAGGCCGTTCAACGCGCCACGGCTGACGGCACGTCGTTCGGCGCTCCGGTCGCGCAGGAGGTCGAACTGGCCGAGCTGATCTGCGCGGCCTTGCCCTCAGTGGATTCGGTGCGGCTGGTGAACTCAGGAACTGAGGCCTGCATGACCGCCCTGCGGCTGGCCCGCGCCCACACCGGGCGCTCCAAGATCGTCAAGTTCGCCGGCAACTACCACGGTCACGCCGATGGTTTGCTGGTCGCCGCCGGTTCCGGCGCGTTGACCCATGGCGTGCCCACCAGTGCCGGCGTGCCCGAGGCATACGCCGCCGAAACCCTGATCGCGACCTACAACGATGTGGAGTCTGTAGCAAGCCTGTTCGACGCCTGGCCCGACGAAATCGCCGCCGTCATCGTGGAACCCATCGCCGGCAACATGGGAGTCGTCCCTCCGGCGGATGGCTTCCTGTCCAACCTCCGCAATTTAACAGAACGCAACGGGGCGCTGCTGATCTTTGACGAGGTGATCACCGGCTTCCGCGTTGCCTACGGTGGCGCCCAGTCGCTGTACGGCATCACCCCGGACATCACGACCATGGGCAAGATCATCGGGGGTGGCCTGCCGGTGGGCGCCTACGGTGGGCGCGCCGACGTGATGCAACAGGTGGCTCCCCTGGGTCCCATGTACCAGGCCGGCACCCTTTCCGGCAATCCATTGGCCGTCGCCGCTGGCGTCGCCACGCTCAATGAACTGCAACAGCCGGGCGTGTACGACCAGTTGGAGGCGGCGGCAACTCGCTTGACGGATGGCATCAGCGCCGCATTCGCCCGGGCGGAGGTTCCTGCCACCATCAACCGCGTGGCCTCGATGTTCACCGGATTCTTCAATCCTGGACCCGTGGCGTCCCTGGCTGCGGTGGAGCAATCCGATACCGCCGCGTACGGCCGGTACATGCGGGCGCTGCTGGAGCGAGGAGTGTACATCGCCCCGTCCCAATTCGAGGCCGGTTTCGTTTCCATCGCTCACACCACGGCGGACATTGACCGCGCGATCGTGGCGGTGGGCGACGCCCTGGCGGCGATGCCGTAGTGGAACCAGCAATCGATTCAGCCGATCCAAGCCACCTGCTCGCCCTCCTCGAGCGGCATTTCGGCTATAACGAGTTCCGCCCGGGCCAGGAAACGATCATCGCCAACGCGCTGTCTGGGCGGCATGGCTTGGTGGTCATGCCCACCGGCGGCGGCAAGTCGCTGTGTTACCAGTTGCCGGCCTTGGCCATGGGTGGCCTGACCCTGGTGGTGTCCCCGCTGATCGCCCTCATGAAAGACCAAGTTGACGGCCTGCGCGCCAACGGCGTATCCGCCGCATTCATCAATAGCAGCCTGGACAGCCGCGCCGTCGTCGAGGTGGAGCGGAAAGCCCAGGCCGGAGAGATCAGCCTACTCTACGTAGCGCCCGAGCGAGCCAGTCTGCCGGGTTTCCGTCGCCTTCTCGGCCGTCTCGACCTGCGACTCATCGCCATTGATGAAGCGCATTGCATCAGCGAGTGGGGGCACGATTTTCGTCCGGATTATCGCGCCCTTTCGGATTTGCGAGCGCTATTTCCCACCGTTCCGGTGATGGCGCTAACCGCCACAGCCACCGAGCATGTGCGGGACGATATCGTCAACCAGCTTGACCTGGGCGACTGTCCGAGGTTCGTCTCCGGCTTCGACCGGGCCAACCTCACCTACCGAGCGGAACCCAAGTCCAACGCCTGGCAAACGCTTTTGGACATTCTGGGAGAACGCCGGGGACAGGCCGGCATCATCTATTGCCTCTCACGCCGGGAGACTGAGGAGGTTGCGGCGGGTCTCACCGCCGCTGGCCATCCGGCGGTCGCTTACCATGCCGGCCTGGACGCCGACACGCGTCGGCAGACCCAGGAACGGTTCATCGACGGCGACATCCCGCTGGTCGCCGCCACCATCGCCTTCGGCATGGGCATCGATAAGCCCGACATCCGGCTCGTGGCGCATTATTCCCTGCCCAAATCCATAGAGGGTTACTATCAGGAAACCGGCCGGGCCGGACGCGATGGACTGCCCAGCGAATGCGTGTTGTTCTTCTCAGAAGGCGACCGCGCCCGGCAGGAATTCTTCATCCGTCAGATGAGTGGCGACGCCCGCCGCGCCGCTGAGCGCCAGCTGCAACGGATGGTTGACTACGGACGCCTGCGCAGCTGCCGGCGCAAGTACCTCCTGGATTATTTCGGCGAGGCGATGGACGGCGATTCCTGCGGCAACTGCGACTCATGCCTACACCAACCGCCCACCGTTGACGTTACGATAGTTGCCCAAAAGATCCTGTCGGCGGTGGTTCGCACCGGCGAACGGTTTGGCATCGCCCACGTCAGCGACGTTCTGTTGGGACGCAATGGTCAGCGGGTTCGAGAGCTGGGCCACGACAGCCTCAGCGTCTATGGCATCGTGGACGACTACCACCGCGACCAACTGCGCGACATCGCCAACGGGTTGCTGGAACGCGGGCTGTTGGCCCGTTCCGACGGCCAGTTTCCCACCCTCGGCGTAACTACTGCCGGCAGGGAATGGCTGCGCAGCCGACAAACCCTCGCCCTGTCGCTGCGAGACGACTCCCACCAACCGAAACGTGAAAAGACGCGCAATCGATCCGTCGTTGACGCTCTCACCGAACACGACGCCACGTTGTTCGACCAATTGCGCGCCCTGCGTCGGAGGTTGGCAGATGAACAGGGAGTGCCAGCCTTCGTAGTGTTCAGCGACGCCACGCTTAGAGAACTGGCGGCTGTCAAACCTGCCAACCGACAGGCCATGCGGCGAGTATCCGGCGTGGGCCCAACCAAGCTGGAGCGGTACGGCTCAGATTTTCTTTCTGTGATCCGTGAGTACGTGAGTTCAGCGCCGGCAGAATCCGGCGCCGACCATAACCATAATTCCGGCGATTCGGGCTCCCGCGGCAAAGGCCCGTCGGATGACATTCGACGCGAGCATTCTAGAGCCTACGAACCGTGGAACGACGAGGACACCGCCACGCTGAAGCGAATGTATGATGCCGGCGCCAGCATTCGCGACATTGCCGGCGCCCTGGGAAGGCAGCCCAGCGCGATTCGAACCCGTTTGAACCGCCCGCCCAACGATGGCGTCAGCCAACGTTTGGGGCCCACCCACACAATTACCCTTCAGCTGTTGCAGCAGGGTTTGACCATCGCCCAAGTCGCAGAGCATAGGGCTCTGTCACAAGGCGTAGTAGTGGAACACATCGAGCGCCTGGTCGAGGCGGGACATCCCCTGGACTTGAACCCACTGATGCCCGACATGGAACGGGTCGAAACCATCCAAGCGGCCCTGCGGGCAGCCGCCGACCAACGGTTGAGGCCGGTGAAAGAACTGCTGGGCGACGATTATTCCTACGAAGAAATCCGGCTGGCGCGTCTCGCGTTCAACGAGCAAAACTACAGGGGCGAATGAGGATTCGCCCCTGCTGAGGTTTGCCGAGTCGCCTGCCCGTTTAGGTTCCGTAGCGGGCGGCGGCGTTGGGGTCGCTGTACTCCACGTTCTTGGTGGCCCAGAATGCGCTGGCGATGTCATCGCACGCGGCGACCAACGCCTCGGCGTTGTCCATGCTGACCGTCTGCTTGCACTGGCCCGCCAGTTTCAAAGCCGCGTTGAACTTGGCGGCGATTTCGTTGGCGTCGGTGTTCGGCCAAGCGTAGTCAGCCCACAGGATGCGGAGCTCTTCCTTGCACTTTTCGGCGTGTTCTTCTTTGACCGTCACGTAGCGGGAGAAGGTGTTGGCGAAAGCCTGGCGCTCGTTGGCGGGCGCGCCCGGCTGGGGAGCTTCCAGGTTCTGCATTCGCAGGACCATTTTCTGCACGGTCTGGGCGGCCATCTTGGCCACCACCGGGTCATAGATGCCGCACGGGATGTCGCAGTGGGCGGATGCCGTGCGCGGCTTCAAAAAGGCGATGGGATTGAACATCGTGAAGAGTCTCCTTCTGCTGGCGAATGCGGGGCGCCTTTTGCCGTTGCCCGCGCGATGTTTTCGGCGAAAATGCTAGCGCAATTCGACGGATAGCGCAAGCGCCGAGCCCTTGCGTCCCCTCCGACTAAGCCCGGCGCTGAGGCAATCCCCGGCCACCCTGAAACCTGGGCGTTGGGATGGCGCTCGCCAACCAATAAATCGTCGCTCTGGGCCCAATTTGCCCTGTGGAGCTCAAGTTCGGGCGCGCCAGTTTGCCTATACTTCGTACTCCCCCACCACATCCGGTATGATCAACGCGGCGCCCGTCACCGACTGCACCTCTTCCGGAGTCCAGCCAGGCGCGCATTCCCGCAGCGCCATGCCTTCCGGCGTGGGTTCCAGGACGGCTACGTCGGTCACCACCAGAGACACGCATCCCTGTCCGGTGAGCGGGAATGTGCATGCCTGAACCACCTTGGGATTGCCCTGGCGGTCGTTGTGTTCCATCGCCACGATCACCTTGTCGGCGCCGGCCGCCAAATCCATGGCGCCGCCGATGTTGCCCACGCCGCGCTCCGGCAGCATCCAGTTGGCCAGATCGCCGGTGGCCGATACCTGGTGGGCCCCGAGGACCGTGACGTCCACGTGTCCGCCGCGTATCATCGCGAAGGCGTCCACGGAAGAAAAGTAGGCCATACCCGGAACGGACTCGAGAAACTGGCCTCCCGCGTTGATGAGATCGATGTCCTCGTTGCCTTCCTCAGCCAGTGGCCCGCAATTCAACACGCCGCTTTCGCTGTGGTAGAACACCACGCTGTCGTCTGCGATGAACATGGACACCAGCGTGGGAATCCCGATGCCCAGGTTAACGGTAGCGCCCGGCGGCAATTCCCTGGCGACGCGCATGGCGATGATGGCGCGGTCGAGTCGTTCCTTGTCTGGAGCCAAGCGGTCTGCCCTCCTGCTATTCATAGCCCGTGAATCCGTCGGGCCGCCGCACGATGCGCTGGACGAAGACGCCCGGCGTGACGATTGCCTCCGGATCCAATTCGCCATATTCTACGATCTCATCGACTTCCACCACCGTGACCCGTGCGGCTGGGGCCATGACGGCGTTGAAATTGCGCGAAGTGCCCCGGTACACCAGGTTCCCCCTGGTGTCGGCCTTGTGCGCGCGGATGATGGCGAAATCGGCGCGCAATCCGTATTCCAAGATATGGTTCCGGCCATCGATGTTGCGGGTCTCCTTGCCTTCCGCCACCAGGGTGCCCGCACCAGTGGGAGTGTAGAAGGCGTGGATACCGGCGCCGCCGGCGCGCAACCGCTCCGCCAAGGTTCCCTGGGGCGTCAACTCCAGGTCAACCTCGCCCCTCCGGTACGCCAGCTCGAACTCCGACGGACGGGACACCGATGGCGAAACCGGGAACGAGGCGATGGCCTTGGCCACCTGGCCGTTCTCGATCAATACGCTGTGATCGATCGCCGTGCGCCCCGGTGGAGTCCCAAAGCTCACGACGCGAGCGATGCCGGCCGTGTTGCTTACTATGGTTAGGCCCTTGCTGCCCCGATCGCGCAGGGATAACAAGAGGTAGTGAGCCATGCCGCCTGGCCCGCCGAATCCGTCTATGAATACAGTGGCGCCGTCGGGCGTGTCGTGCAGCGCGGACGCCCCGTCCGGGTAGATCTTGGAAGCCGGCGCCCCGTTGGGCGGCGTCGAGTTCATTTGACCCACGCCCGAAGGTGACGCGACCACCTCCACCGAGTTAAATTTGGCCTCAACGTCAGCGACGGAACTGCCCTCGGCTATTTCAGCCAGAACGAACTGGGATTCCCCAATCTCTAAAACCGCAGCGTCAGTGATCACAGACTGCACCCGCCCTACCCGGTCCGTGGCAGCCCCTGAATCGGCGTCGTGCAGACCAATGCTTCCGACGTTTATGGTGATCTCTGGCTGGAGCGCGATTACCCGCCTGGCGTACGTGGCCAAGTCCACCGTGTTGCCAGGAATGTCCACCGTACCGCAACGCCTGACGGCGAAGCTGCCGTCCGGCCCCACCTGGGCTGGTTGGATGAATGCCAGATCCATATAACCGCCCCGCAAGACAGCGGCGGCATCGGCAACGCTTAGAGGGATTCCGTTCAGCGTTCCGTCAGCCCGGAGGAACCATGCGCCCAGGGATGCTGGGGTTTCCCGTTCGATCAGGTCCCCAATGCCCCCATCCACCCCCACCACGGCGCCGGGGTATATCTCCCTGGCGGCGCGACGTGCGATTGTCTGAGCTGCAGCTTCGGTGAGTGGCATGGCGAAGTCCTTTGGCGGGAATCTGATTGGCGGGAGCGCACGATCAGCACAGAGCCGCCACCAACGGGCCACTACGACCCTGCTTTCACAATCCGGTTGACGTATATGCCGGGTGTGGCCACCAATTCCGGGTCGATGGTTCCGGGATCCCCAACATCGCCAGCCTCTGCAATGGTGATCCGGGCCGCCGGGGCCATCACCGCGCCCCATGCCCGTTGGGCGCCCTGGTACGCCAGGTTGCCGAACTGGTCCGCAGTAGCCGCCGCCAACAACGCGAAATCCGCCCGCAAGGGTGTCTCCAAGACGCATCCCACCCCGTTGATCACGCGTACTTCCTTGTCCGGTGCTAACCTGGCTGCCAATCCTGTTCCGACGAACACGCCGCCAATGCCGGCCCCGGCGGCCCGCAGCCGTTCCGCCAAAACTCCCTGCGGCGCTGCTTCCACCTCAACACCTTGTGAATCCCACAACGCGGCGATGGCATCTCCGTCCTCGGGAGGCGCCGGGTTGGGTGAAATCACCCGCGACACTTGGCCGTTTTCCGCCAACTCACGTACCGAACCGATGCCGCCCCGGCCGCCGAAGGGGCACACGATGGTTAGATTCCTGGCTCCCTGGTTGGCCAGCGCGGCCAGCAGACCGGAAGGCTCGCTATCGCCATCGGTTCCGCCGATCAGCACTACTGCTCCATCTGGTACGTCGGCAACAGCGGCGGCGCAACTGTCGTATAATTTGCTGAAATTCATGGGCGGTCCTAGAATCAAGCGCCATTTTAACCGAAATGCCAGCGGCGATAAAGCAAACCTCTGCGCCGCTGCCCAAGCGCCCAAGAAACAAGGTTCAAGAAATCGCCACATCGCATTTTGACTGATGATCTGCCACCACATCGGCTTGGAAATAAGCGCGATTCACGCTGAAGTTCGCCTGCCGCCGCCCCGCCTGGGATGCTCAGTAGACGAAGATGTCGCGGCGGAATTACGGGAATGCTGCCAGAACCTGCGGTTTGAAGATTCGGTCCGAGTGGTTCTCTTCACCGGCGTCGGCGACACATTCGCTGTGGGACGCCAGCGCCCGCCGGCGGACGTGGTCGCCGCCGACGCCACCGTCCGCATGAATTGGCTTGCCAGCATGAGCGCCGCCAACGCCATTGCATCCCTGCCCATGCCCACCGTCGCCGTCCTGAATGGAGACGCCGTGGCCCACGGCCTCGAAATCGCTATGGCCGCCGACCTTCGCATCGCCGCGGATACGGCGACGTTGGGTATCGGCAGCCTGCGCGATGACGGGTTCCCCTACGACGGCGGGACGCAGCGGCTGCCCCGCTTGGTGGGACCTGGATTGGCCCGCGACATGTTGCTCACCGGTCGCTCAATCTCCGCGCGGGAAGCCATGCAGGTCGGCTTGGTGAATCGCGTCGCGCCGCCAGAGGAATTGGAGAGCCGAACGAGGCAGCTGGTTCAAGAGATTCAAGCGGCCGCTCCCATCGCCAACAGGTACGCCAAAGAGGCCGCCATGGCGTCCGGGGACCTGACCATGACACAAGGCCTTCGCCTGGAAGCGGACCTGAGCGTCATGCTGCACAGTACGGAAGACCGCGCCGCAGGGCTGCTTTCGTTCTCAGAAAAGCGCGCCCCCCGGTTCAAGGGCAGATAGAGCGACCCGCAATAAAGCAAAGCAAAAAAGCATGGTGAAAAATGAAGGCCCGTCTGGATCTGCACACCCACGTTGGCGAAATGTTCGGCTTCCAAACGCCTACGCCGGAAATCGCCGAGATCGTGATTTCGAAAATCAAGGACGCTGGGTTGGACGGAATCGGCGTGACCGACCATTGGCGGCAGGACTGGGGCCTTGAACTGCACCGGGTGGTGGAGCGTCATTTCCCCGGCCAGACGCTCATCATTCCGGGCCGAGAGATCGACGTGCGTCCCGCTAGCAGCCCCTTTGACGAATACCACTGCGTCGAACTACACCTGCCAGGCGGACGCCTGTTTCGCAACTACTGCCACCCCGGTTACTACACGCCGAACATCATCATCGAGGACGGCGTGCACGGCATCGAAATCGAAAATTTCCACCACGACTGGCACATCCGTCCCCCTCAGGTGCAGCGGGTCGCCGAGCAGCACGGCCTCTTGACCTTCGCCGTGAGCGACGCCAACACCCTGGATGAAATCGGCGCTCGCGCCACAGAAGTGGACCTGGACGACATGTTCCGTCGCGCCATTCCGCTGGACTGAATTGCAACGCCGCCATGGCAACCCCTTTCCCCACCATCATCTACGAAAAGCGCGGAAGCGTGGCGCACGTCTCGCTCAACCGGCCGGACCAACTGAACGCCTATTCCGTTGCCATGCGGGACGATTTCTCTGAGGCCCTACGCGCCGTCGCCGAGGATCCGGAGGTCGACGCCCTCTTGATCACCGGACAGGGCCGGGCATTTTGCGCCGGCGCCGACCTGAGCGAGTTCGGTTCCGCCCCTTCTCAGGCTATCGCCCGCAACGTACGATGGCAGCGGGATGTTTGGGGGCAGTTGATCGACTTCCCCAAGCCCATCGCGGTCGCGGCTCACGGGTATTGCATTGGCTCCGGTTTGGAAATCACGCTCCTGGCCGACCTGCGGATCGCTGCGGATGACACCGTGTTCGCGATGCCAGAAACCCATCTCGGCATGATTCCGGCGGCTGGCGGCACCCAGACCCTGACCCGAAACGCCCGGCCCGCCGCTGCTCTGGACCTGCTCCTGACGGGACGCCGGTTTGACGCCGCCGAAGCGATGCGAATGGGTCTGGTCAATCGGCTGGCGCCAGCCCAAGACCTGTTGAATCTGGCCTGGGGTCTGGCTTTCCGGCTCGCCGAGATTCCCGCGGGCATGTTGGCGGCAACGCGCGCCGTTCTGCGCGATGGCCCCGACCTGCCGCTGCAAACGGCGCTCCAACTGGAAACCAGGCTGGCGGCGCTACTGATGGATGACTACTCTCAAATGGATGACTACCCACTATCGGAGACAGGATGAACACCACCGAGTTTCTCATGATGGCGGCAGCCATCGTGCCCGACCGGACTGCCATCGTATTCGACGGGCAGCATCTCAGCTTTGAGTCCCTGCAACAACGGGTCAATCGGCTCGCTAACGCCATGTCCCACCTGGGCATCGGCAAAGGCGACCGAGTGGCGGTGATGCAAACCAACTGCAACCAACTGGTGGAAATCTACTTCGCCACAGCGCAACTGGACGCGGTTTACGTGCCCATCAACTTCCGAGCCAAGGCGGAGGAGCTGGGCGCCATGCTGGACATCGTCGATCCCTCCTTCCTGTTCCTCGGTCAACGCTACCTGCCCCTGGTATCCGACGGGATGCTGCCCAGCGAACGGATCGTCATGCTGGGAGCGCCGCCGCCCGCGGGTATGTTGCAGTACAACTATCTGCTGGCCAACGGCGATGCCGAACAGTTGCATTTTCCGGAGGACGACGAGGACGCCACCACGGTCATCATGTTCACCTCAGGCACCACCAGTCTGCCCAAAGGAGTCCAGCTCACCCACGACAGCTTTGGCTCCTTCCTGCTCAACAACGTGCAGCCTGCCGACCCGGACGTGGCCGAAACCAACCTGCTGACGGTGCCCATGTACCATGTCGCCGGCCTCCAGGCGGCGCTGGCGGCCGTGTTCGGTGGCCGCACCCTGGTGGTGATGCCCCAGTTCGACGCCGAAGAGTGGATGGCCCTGGTCGGGGAACATCGCGTGAACCGGGCCATGCTCGTGCCCACCATGCTCAAGCGGGTCATGGACCACCCTCGCTTTTCTGCATACGATCTCTCATCGCTGGACGTGATCACCTACGGCGCCGCTCCGATGCCGCTGCCGGTGATCCGTGACGCTATCGCCAAATTCCCCACCACCCGTTTCATCAACGCCTTTGGACAAACGGAAACCGCTTCCACCATCACCATGCTCCCGCCCGATGACCACGTGCTGACTGGAACCCCGGAACAAATCGAAATCAAGCTGCGCCGATTGACTTCGATTGGCAAACCGCTGGACGATGTTGAAGTGATGATCGTTTCGGAAGAAGGCCAGCCCGTTCCCGACGGCGAGGTGGGGGAGATCGTCGCCAGGGGGCCGCGCATGATGACCGGATATTGGGGTCAGGAGACCGCCACCGGCGACGCCATACGGTCGGGTTGGCTCTACACCGGGGACCTCGCCTGGCAGGACAGCGACGGGTACATCTACCTGGCCGGACGCGCCCGCGATTTCATCAAGCGCGGCGGCGAGATGATTTCGCCGGAAGAGGTGGAGCAGACGCTCGCCGAGCATCCCGGAGTCGTCGAGGCCGCCGTCATCGGTGTTCCCGACCTGGAATGGGGCGAGGAAGTCCGCGCCGTTGTGGTGCGCAGCAACGAAGCTATCAACGAGAACGATCTGATCGAACATTGCCGGCAAAAGCTGGCCGGATTCAAGCGTCCTCGCTCGGTGGTGTTCGTTGACGCTCTACCCAGAAACGTGATGGGAAAGGTGCTGAAGCGAGACCTTCGAGAACAATTTGACTATCCCGTTGAAACATGAGGGAGGTAGCGGCATGGAAATTGCAGTGATGGGCGCCGGCGGCGTCGGAGGATACTTTGGCGGGTTGCTCGCCAGGGCTGGACACCGCGTGACCTTCATCGCTCGCGGCCCTCACCTTGACGCAATCCGTCGCAACGGCTTGCGCGTCATCAGCGGCAACGACGGCGATTTCACCACGCCGGCCCACGCCACCGACGACCCCGCCGCGGTCGGCCCCCAGGAGCTGGTGCTGTTCACCGTCAAGATGTACCACAACGACGACGCCATCCGCGCAATTGAACCGCTGGTGGGCGCCGAATCCATCGTGTTGACCTTGCAAAATGGCATCGACAACGGGGACCGGTTGGCGGAGGTGTACGGTTCAGAGCGGGTGATGATCGGTTCCGCCTACCTGGAGGGCCGCATCAGCGAACCGGGGGTCGTGACTCAGGGCGGCCCAGGCGCGGCCTCCTTCGGCGAACGGTCGCTGGGCGTCACCGACCGAGGCCGGCGCCTCCTGTCGGTTTTCCAGGAGGCAGGCTGGAGGGTCGAGCTGCTGGAAAACATGACCGGGATGTTGTGGAAGAAGTTCGCGTATCTGTCGGGTTCCGCCGGCGTTTGCGCGGCCAGCGGTTGCCCTTACGGAGAGTTGCGCTCCGTGCCCGAAACGCGCGCCGCGATCCGAGCGGCCATTGCCGAGGCGTTGGCCGTGGGCGAGGCCTCCGGGGCGCCCCTGGAACCCGATTCACTAGAGTGGTCCATGAACGCTTTGGACAACTTCCCCGCCACCGGCATGGCGTCCCTGGCCAAGGACTTCGCCGAAAACCGTCCTGTAGAGTTGGAGGGCCTCACCGGCGTTGTGGTTCGCATGGGCCGAGAATACGGCGTGCCAACCCCGGTCAATGATGCCCTCTACGCCGTCCTGAAACCCAGAGCCAACCGCATCGAAGCGTCCCGCTGACCCGCCCCCCCACCGCAGCCATCCCCCCACCCGTCACCACGAGCGCTCCCCACCTGCCGCCGCAACCGCTCCCCACCTGTCATTGCGAGCGCAGCGCGGCAATCCCGTCCACCACAACACGCAGCGCTCCGCACCCAGCCCCGGCGGCCGTCAGCCCAGGCAACGAGATTGCCACGTCGCTGGCGCTCCTCGCAATGACAGATGCTAAAGGCGCCGCAACCGCTCCCACCAGTCATTGCGAGCGCAGCGCGGCAATCCCGCCGACCGCAACCAACGGCTGCACGAGCCTCACGCTTCCGGGTACGTGAGTCTCAACAAGACGTGCCGCCGGTTTTTGGTGTAGGGACGCACCTGTTCCGGCCAGCGGCCCGCGTCAACCGCCTTGGCCCATTCAGGGCTTGTCAGCGCCTCCGGGCTCTCTATCTCATACACGGCGTGATGCTTCGGGGTCCCGGGAATCTCAATTTCCCGCACCTCGCCACCCATGGCCATCACCAGGCGTTGCGTCTCATAGCGCGTAACGCCGATCACTCCCGGAGTCTGGTTCAGCAGAGGGCAATGCTCGGTGTTGTACACCTCGTTGAACAGCGCCTCACGTTCCGGGTCGATGTCCATGCTGGCAATGAACAGATACTTTGACTTGGCGTCAGCCATGATGTCGCCTCCGATTTGCGCGGGCTCTGCCGGCATGAGAATGGGATGAATCATCTAATGGGATTGGTGCAGCATTTGCGCGGCCATCGTCCAATCAGAACGCGCGGCGACGGTATCGCCCAGCGCCTCCAACGACTTGCCCCGGGCCACGTAGGCCTCCGTGTACCGTTCGTTCAAGGCGATGGCTTCAGTGAACGCAGCCACGGCCTGCTGGTGTTCGCCCATGTCGCGCAGGGCCAGGCCGCGCCAATATCGAGCTGCCGCGTTTCGCGGGGCCAGCGATGACGCTCTCCGGTTATCGTCCAGTGAGCCAGGAATCTGGCCGAGGCGATACCGGGCCCGTCCGCGAATCTGCCACGCCTCCGCATCGTCGCGGTCGAGGGCAATCGCCCGGCTGCAATCCGCTTCCGACGCGGCCCAGCGTTCCAACTCCAAGTTGACGACGCCGCGGAGAGTCCAAGCCCGACCGTGATGGGGATCGATACCAATCGCGACATCCAAGTCGTCGATGGCAGCCTCCCAGCGGCTCAAACCCGACAGAGCCTCGGCTCGCGCCGTTCGGGCGGCGGCGTCCCCCGGAGCGATGGCCACCGCCAAGTCCAGATCCGCCAGCGCATCGGCGTGTTGTCCCAGGCCCAGCAGGGCCACGCCCCGGCACAAGCGCGGCGCCGCCGAGCGGTCCCCCATGGCGATGCAACGCTCCGCCTCAGCGATTTCTTGGCGCAGGCGCTCAGGCGACATGCGATTCTAAGGGTTCCCACGGTGGCATTGGCGCTTGACGACCCCGGCCGCCATGAAGCGTTTGTCGGATGCGCTTTGGGACGCCTCTTGCCGTCTAAAACGCGCGCTTGTGGGAATAGTCGATCTCCTCGTTGGTGATGAACTCCAGCAGAACCGCATTACCCTCTTCATTTTGGCGCCGCGCGCGTTGGAAGGCCGGGATGATTTCACCGGGGTCGGTCACCCGCTCGGCGTACCCACCCATTGCCCGGCCCATGTCGGCGTAGTTGCCGCCCAGGTCGCGGGTATTGTACAGCTCGTGAGATCGTTGCATGGCGCCCGTTTCAACCGCCATCGTGGAGTTGTTCAAGACCACAGTGGTGATCGGAGCGCCGCTGCGCACTGCGGTTTCAAAGTCCAGACCCACCATGCCGAAGGCCGCGTCGCCCATGAAATTGACGCACATCTTCTCCGGAGCGGCCAGTTTCGCGCCAATCACCAAACCCAGGCCGGTGCCCAAGCCGTGGGATTTCCCCCATCCCAGATAGCTGCGCGGCCCTCCGGATCTATAGAACGGCGTGATCTGGTCCCTCGGACTCCCGGAGTCGTGGGTAATGATCGCGTCGTCGGCCGGCACGGCCCGTTGGAAGTCGGTGATCACGCGATAAGGGTTGACCAATGGGCCGGCATCTTCCGTCTTGTGCCGCCACTCGGCAAGCCAGGCGTTGCGGACCGACTCGATCTCACCGGCCACTGCAGCATTGTCGCGGCGGTTATCGCCTACGATTTCGCGGCAAGCGTCGATCATCTGGCGCAACGTCAGTTTGGCGTCCCCGATGATGGGGAATTGCACGTCGTAATCCTTGTTGAGGTCCCGTGGGTCGTTGGTGTTCTGGATCAGCGCGCGCCCGGCCGGCAGGTTCATGGACATGCCGTGCTTGGTGAAGCTGGATCCCACCCCAAATATCACGTCGGCTCGGCGCACGAAGTGATACACCGTCCCCGACATCACGCCGGAGCCGCTGCCCAGGGCCAGGGGATGATGCTCCGGGAAGCCGCTCTTGCCCAGGAGCGTGGTCATGACCGGCGCCGACAGCAGTTCCGCCAGCTCCACCAGTTCGTCGGTAGCCTCCGCGTACATCACTCCCTGGCCGGCGTGGATGACTGGATAGGTTGCGGAGCACAGGGCGCGGGCGGCCGCCTCAACGTCCTTGGGGTCGGCTTGGGACGCGGAACGACGCGCGTTGCCGCCCCAGTAGAACGCCTCCTCAGACACGTCCTCCAGGGCCACGTCGGCGGGGATTTCCACCATGGCGGGCCCGGGCCGGCCGGTGTACAAGGCGTTGACGGCGCGTCGCATCACCTGGCTGGCGCTGGCCGACAGGTTCAGCCGTTCCAGGTGCTTGGTAACGCTGGCGAAACTCTCGATGGAATCGAACATCGGGAATACCCCCTGCCGTTCCCGCGGGTGTCCCAACGGCAACAACAGGATGGGAACCGAGTCTGAGAACGCCGTGGCCACGCCGGAATACGCGTTCTCGGCGCCAGGCCCGTATTGCATGGCGAACACGCCGGGCGGCCGGCCATTGGTCACGCGGCTGTAACCGTCCGCGATCCCTACACCCACCCGCTCTTGGCGGCAAATTACTGGGCGGATGCCAGCGGCGGCGCACGCTTCGATTACCGGCGTGGTGGGGAAACAGGATAGGTACTGCACCCCCTCCCGCTTCAAGATTTCAGCAATGGCTTCTATGGTCTGCACGATAAAACCTCGGTGAAGGGCGCCTTGCCAATGCAACCGTTGGCGGCGCTCAGATGCCCCGAAGTATAGCGCCATCGGGCAACGCCGCTCCCCATTTGTGCCAACCGACTTCCGGGGCTAGAATTAAGGCGCCAATCCATTCGGGAGTTTGATATTGACCAGCGGAGCTTTGGCCGGCGTCAAAGTAATCGATCTGACGCACCACATCGCCGGCCCGTACGCGACCAAATTGTTGGCGGATTTCGGCGCCGACGTGCTGAAAATCGAGCGGCCGGGCGGCGACCCGGCTCGCCGTTTGCCGCCGTTCTTCCACGATGATCCCCACCCGGAGCGAAGCCTCCCCTTCCTGTACCTGAACACCAACAAGCGCAGCGTCACCCTGAACCTGAAGTCCGAAGAGGGGCGCAGCATCTTGATGGATTTGCTTGCCGACGCCGATGCCCTGGTGGAAAACTTCGCGCCGCGGGTTCTACCATCCCTGGGGCTGGACTACGAAACGCTGCGGGAGCATAACCCCTCGCTGGTGGTGGCGTCCGCGTCAAACTTCGGTCAGACCGGGCCGTGGCGGGATTTCAAAGCCACGGAGATCGTGGAGTACGCGCTAGGCGGCCTCATGTACATCTTCGGCGCCTACGACCGGGAGCCGTTGAAGCACGCGCTGAATCAGGCTCAGTTCAAGGCCGGCTCCAACCTGGCCTCGGCCACCCTGCTGGCGCTGTACCACCAGCGACTCACCGGCGCGGGTCAACGGGTGGACGTATCCATCCAGGAAAGCATCGCCTCCGCGCTGCGAGACGTGACCAACAACTACACCTACACGGGCGCCGTCCGGCGGCGTCAACCCAACCACACCGGCGACCTGACGCGGGTGCGGCGGGTGTCAGATGGCTACGTCCTGCCCAACCCCGGACTGGGCGCCTCCTTGGATTGGCAGGTACTGGTGGACTTTTTGGACGCGCCCGAACTGGCCGACCCCAGATTCGACAACGCGTCGGCCCGGTTGGAAAACGCCGAAGCGCTGGGGGAAATCCTGGACCGCATCTTCGCCACCAAGCAGAAACGCGAAATCTTCTACGCGGCCCACGAAAAACGGTTCATCTACGGCGTGATCGACTCGCCGGCCGAAACCTTGGACAACCCCCAGATTCAGGCTCGCGGCTTCTACGCTCCGGTGGATCACCCCGGCCTTGGCGAGATCATGTTCCCCGGCGCGCCTTTCCTGATGAGCGGTTCGCCCTGGACGGTGAACTCCAGCGCGCCGTCCCTGGGACAGCACAACGCCGATGTCCTGGGAACGCTGGGATACGACGCCCGCGGCATGGCTTTGCTGGCTGCTTCGGAGGTGATCTGACATGGCCGGACCTCTGCAGGGAATCAGAATCGTCGAGATGGGGCAACTCATCGCCATACCGTCGGCGATGAAGTGGCTGGCCGACATGGGCGCCGAAGTCATCCGCCTGGAATCGGTGCAGCGCCTGGAGAGCTACCGTACCGACTCGCTGTACCACAACGACGTGGACGGCGAGTTCTGGAATCGCGGCGCCAATTTCTATGAACAGAACCGCAACAAGCTGGGGTTGACCCTGGATCTGAGCCGCGACGAGGGCAGGGAAGTACTCCGGGGCTTAATCGCGGTCGCCGACGTGTTCGCGGAGAATTTCACCCCCAGGGTCATCAAGAATTTCGGGCTGGAATACGGCGACCTGAAGCGGCTGCGCCCCGATATCATCATGGTGTCGTCCACTGGCTACGGCTTTGACGGGCCCTGGTCCAATTTCGGCGCCACCGGACCCGCCACGGAAGGCGCGGCCGGGCTGGCATACCTCACCGGGTACCGGGACGGCGGCCCCATGATGTCGGAGATTCCCTACACCGATTACACCGCCGGCGAACATACCGTCACTGCGGTGATGCTGGCGCTCATGCACCGGCTCAACACCGGACAGGGCCAATTCATCGATGTTTCCCAGACCCAAACCTGCAGCGCCACCATTCCAGAAGCCTTGCTGGACTGGACTGTCAATGGCCGGACGCCGGAACGCCTGGGCAACGAAGACCCGGCTATGGCTCCCCATGGCTGCTACCCATGCGCCGGCGACGACCGCTGGATCGCCATCGCCGTTGATAGCGATGAGGCGTGGTATGGCTTGTGCCGCGTGATGGGCCGGCCGGACTGGGCGGCGGACGAACGCTACGGCGACACGCTGCGGCGCGTTCAGCATCGCGAAGAGCTGGACAAGATGCTCGGTTTCGAAACCCGGACCCACGACAACCACCAATTGATGATGAGGTTGCAGGCGGAGGGAGTCGCCGCGGGCGCAGTGATGGATAGCGAAGACCTGCTCTTCAACGAGCACCTCAAAGCGCGCCGGTTCTACGAGGTGGTGGCGCATCACCCCGACACGGGAATGCCTCCGTTGCCTTACGCCAGCCGCCCGTGGAAGCTGTCGGAAACTCCCGCCGATGCGCCCCAGGCCGCGCCCATCATGGGGGAACATAACCAACGGATACTTGCTGACCTGCTCGGCAAAACGGACGCCGAGATCGCTGCCCTGGAGGAATCGAACATAATCGGCTACGCGCCGTTGACGCCACGCGGCGTGCGTCGTCCCTCGTTGGACGAACAGGTGCGCCAGGGCAGAATGCAGCGCTACGAGACTGACTATGCGGATCGGGTGCGCCGGTGGTTCGAAATCGACGGCTAACGTCGTCGTCGCGATTTCTCACCGTAACTGACGTCGCCGCCGCAACGCCCGGGGTCAACCGCTCCTCGCTGGTCCATCCGGATACAGGCGATCCGATCGTCCCGCGGCGGCGCTAGTGAACCCACCCGCGATCCTCCAGCGGCCGCGATCCCAACTCAAACCCAAGCGCCCCGGCAAGCCGGGGCGCTTTAGCAATCTGATGTGATGGTTGGCCCCTCAGCTCTGGCGCGATTCAAACGCGCCGATGGCGTCCTCGTGCTGTAGCGTCAGGCCAATGTCGTCGAGGCCGTTGAGCAGACAGTACCGGCGAAATTCGTCCACCTCGAAGGGCACGACGATTTCTTCGTCGGCGTCGCGAACCTGCTTGGCCTCCAGGTCAACGGTCAGCTGGAATCCGGGGTTGGCCTTCGACTTGTCCATGATCCGGCGAACGTCTGCTTCGGGCAGAACCAGCGGCAGCAGGCCGTTCTTGAAGCAGTTGTTGAAGAAGATGTCGGCGAAGCTGGGGGCGATCACGCACCGAATGCCGTAGTCATCCAGCGCCCAGGGCGCGTGTTCCCGGGAGGATCCGCAACCGAAATTGGGTCCCGAAACCAGGATCTTGGCGTTTCGGTACGGCTCTTGATTCAGCATGAAATCCGGGTTTTCGGACCCATCTTCATTGTAACGGTACCGGTCGAACAGGTTTTTGCCAAAGCCGGTGCGCTCAATGCTCTTGAGGTACACGGCGGGGATGATCATGTCGGTGTCAACGTTGACCGCGTCCAACGGGGCAACCGCGCCTTGCAAAGTCACGAACGGTTCCATACTTTCTTCCTCGCGTTCTGGTCGCTGAGAGATTGGGCCGGCCGCATCGGCCAGGTCGTGGCGATCTAGAAGTCCCGCACGTCCACGAAGTGGCCGGCGATTGCGGCGGCGGCGGCCATTTCCGGGCTGACCAAGTGGGTGCGGCCGCCCTTGCCCTGCCGGCCCTCGAAGTTCCGGTTGGAGGTTGATGCGCACCGCTGCCCGGGATCCAGGATGTCCGGGTTCATGCCCAGGCACATCGAGCAACCGGCTACCCGCCAGTCGAACCCGGCGTCTTTGAACACCTGGTCGAGGCCTTCCGCTTCCGCCTGCGCCTTCACCCTCGCTGAACCTGGGACAACCATCGCGTACACGTCCGAATTGACTCGCCGACCCCGTATCACGCCGGCGGCGGCGCGCAGGTCGTCGATCCGCGCGTTGGTGCAAGCTCCGAGGAATACGCGATCGATCTTGATGTCTTCGATGCGCTGGTTGGGCTCAAGCCCCATGTACTCCAGGGCGCGCTCGGCCGCTTCCCGTTCTGCTGTGGAGCCGAAGGACGCGGGATCCGGCACGCGGTCGGTGATGGGCGCCACCATGTCGGGCTTGGTTCCCCAGGTCACGAAGGGAGCCAAGTCAGCGGCGTTGATCACAATGGTGCGGTCGTAGGCGGCGCCGGAATCGGTTGCCAGGGTTCGCCATTCTTCGATCTTGGCTTCCAGCTCTGCGCCCTTGGGGGCGTAGGGACGGGTGCGAACGTAGTCGAAGGTCGTGTCGTCAGGCGCGATCATGCCGGCCCGCGCGCCTCCTTCGATGCTCATGTTGCAGACGGTCATGCGCCCGTCCATGGACAGGCCGCGTATGGCCTCTCCGGTGTACTCTATGACGTGCCCGGTGCCCCCGTTGACCCCCATGTGGCCAATGATGCCCAGGATGATGTCCTTGGCGGAGACGCCGCTGGGGAGTTCGCCATCCACGCGAACCTCCATGGTGCGGGGTTTGAACTGCCGCAGGGTCTGGGTCGCCAGCACGTGCTCAACTTCGGAGGTTCCGATGCCCACGGCGAAACAACCCAGGGCGCCGTGGGTCGAGGTGTGGCTGTCGCCGCACACCACGGTCTTGCCGGGCAACGTGTACCCGAGATCCGGCCCGATGACGTGGACGATGCCCTGATTTTCGCTGAAACGGTCGTAGTAGAAGGGCAACCCGAATTCGGCGGCGTTGCGGTCCAGGGCGTCCAGTTGCGCCTTGGATATCTGGTCCTCGACGGGTCGCGTGAGTTCCCAAGTTGGCGTGTTGTGGTCCGCGGTGGCAACGGTCAGGTCGGGACGGCGTACTTTGCGACCAGCCATGCGCAGTCCGTCAAACGCCTGAGGAGACGTCACCTCGTGGACCAGATGCAGGTCAATGTAAATGAGCGATGGCTGCCCCGGCTCTTCGTGCACCACGTGGGCATCCCAAATCTTCTCGAACATGGTTCGGGGGGCCAATTTTATTCCTCCTCCAGCGGGGGCCACGCGGCGGCGCGACCAAGATCACAATGCGGCTCGGCTATTATAGCGCTTCGGGTCGGCTCCCAATTTTTAATGCGCCGCGCCGGCCTCCAGGGTAATCAGTTCCACAATGTCGCTCCTGGTCACGGCGCCCAGGAACCGCTCCGAGTCTCGCTCGACGATGGGGATTACCGAAACGCTGTTTTCCGACATGCGGTTCAGCACGTCTTCCACCGGCTCTTCGGGCCAGCCCACCGGCGCTTCTGTTCTCAGCGTCTGGGCTAGCGTGGTGCTGGCCCACGAGTTCTTGGGCAGGTACCGGAGCATTTCCAAAGACACCACGCCCATCAGAGCGCCTTTGTCCACCACCACATAATCGCTCTGGTGCGGCACGATCCAACGTTCGGTGAAGTCCCGCACCGAGATCGACGAATCTACATGGGTGCGCGTGCGGTCCAATATGTCATTGACGGTCATGTCGTCCAGGGCGAACCCGAGCACGTTGGCGGGAATGTCATCCAGGGTGGTCGGCAAGTCTGGCTTGCGGCTGGCCCGTCCGACTGTGAAGGTGATGACCGGCGGCATCAACAGTATGTAGCAGAACATCACCAGTACCAAGAAGGAGAACACGACCTCGTTGATCGTCCCAGTTTCACGAAGCACCAGCAGCAGCGCGATTTCCGCCACGCCTTTGCCCATGAGGCCGGACGCCACCGCGTAGGGCACGGTGAGGCGGGCCACGTAAGCTCCGATGAACGCTCCGACGAAATTGCCGGCCAGGGGAACCAACGCCAACGCCAGCATCGCCCATGGGTTCAGCGTAACGAACGAGAAGGTGAAATGCAGGCCCGCCGACGCGAAGAACAGCGGAACAAAAAATCCCTCGGCAACGCTGCGCAGACCGGGGATGATCTCGCGGCGAGCCTGGTACGAGAGGCCGGAGAGCGCGGCGCCGAACAGCAAGGCCCCCAGCGAACCATGCAATCCCATGCGTTCCGCGCCGTACACCGTCAGGAACAGGACGCCAATCAGCAAACCCAAGGACAACTGGGGAACCTGGATCACACGCTGCAGCAAGGATACCAGCGGCGGCAACACCCGGGACGACAATATCCACGAGACCACCGCGAACCCAGCGATCTTGCCCAACAGTATCAGGATGCCGACCACCGAGAGTTCATGCGTTTGCTCACCGATGCTGAACCCGATCAGCAGCAGCGTGATCAATTCGGCAATGACAACCACCGTAAAGATCTGGAGGCCAACGGGCTCCTTGAGCTTTCCTTCATCAGCGAGCACCTTGGCCACGATGCCAAGGCTGGTCATGGACAATATTCCCGCCAGCGCCACTGCCTTGGTGAACGTCAAGCCAAGCCCGAAATCAAATATGAAATCCGTCGTAACCAGCAGCGAAACGCCGATGGACACCACAACCGACACTATGGCGGTAAGGAAATAGCGACCTTTGAGAGTCGCCATGAAACTGGAAATATCGATCTCGTCCAGGCCAATCAGGAAAAAGAAGATGAACACCCCCAGCGTGAGTAGCAGGTCCAGGTGTTCGGCGGAATGAATTGACCAGAGGCCGGTCAATTCCAAAACGGGCCCCAGGAACATACCGGCGGCCGCGTAGGCGACAATCGCGTTCAGCCTCAGGCGGCGGAATACGCCTTCCGCGAGCTTGGTGGCAATCACCAAGAGCCCCAGGGATAGCAGCGCTTCGTGATTCATCCAGCCGTGTCTCGCTCCTTTGATCCTGCCCCGGCTTGGGGATGCGCTACTGGCATCGTTGCCCTCGCCTAAGGACCGTGATGGTTCCACCAGAGTGGTTCAATCGTCGGGCGCGCCTATTATTCCCCAAAAGCCGCCCTCGCACAAGCGCGGCAATCCCACTGTCCACAGCCAACAACCGCGCTCCGCGAGCCACCGCGTTCCCGGCCTGTCATTGCGAGCGCTGTCATTGCGAGCGAAGCGCGGCAATCCCGCTGACCACAACCAACAACCGCCCAGCGCGGGTCACGGCCACTCCCCTCCTGTCATTGCGAGGCCGAAGGCCGTGGCAATCTCGTTGACCGCAACCAACGGCCGTTCGCACCCGCTCCGCTCCAGCGGCCGTTCGCACCAGCGTCGAGATTGCCGCGTCGCTATCGCTCCTCGCAATGACTGTTCGGTGATGCGAGCGCCCCCACTGCGCAAAGCTCCAGCAATTCTTCTTGACTCTCAAGACAGTTGCTGTCGTTGCGTGCGAAGCGCGGCAATCCCACTGCCCACAGCCAACAACCGCCCAGCGCGGGTAACGGCCACTCCCCTCCTGTCATTGCGAGGCCGAAGGCCGTGGCAATCTCGTTGACCGCAACCAACGGCCGTTCGCACCCGCTCCGCCCCAGCCGCCGTTCGCCCAAGCGTCCAGATTGCCGCGTCGCTATCGCTCCTCGCAATGACAGTTCGGTGATGCGAGCGCCCCCACTGCGCAGAGTGCCAGCAATTCTTCTTGACTCTCAAGACAGTTGCTGTCATTGCGAGCGAAGCGCGGCAATCCCGCCGCCCATCGACGAGGACCGCGTTGGAGAACACCATACCGTCCTTAAAATTCCGGTGTGATAAACTTGCGCCGCAGTCCCATTGCGCCAACAACGCTTTGCGCAAATACCCCGGAGGATTTCCCGATGCCTTCCGCTGAACCAGTTGTTTTGCCCGACAACGTTCGTCCGATCCATTACGATCTGACGTTGACGCCGAATTTCGCGGATTTCACCTTCGCGGGCGATGTGGACATCACGGTGCGCATGGAACCGGGCGTTACTGAAATCCTCTTGCACTGCGCTGAGATCACCATCGATTCGGCCTCCGTGCGCTGGACCGACACTGGCGGCGACCACGAGGAGCAAGCCCAGGGAATCACCTACAACGCAGACGCGGAAACTGCCACCATCAGCGTCGCTGGCATACCCTCCGACGGTTTGGTGGGCAACCCCCGGCTGCGCATGAAGTTCACCGGTGAACTGAACGACAAGCTCCGCGGATTCTATCGCAGCCAATACACCAACCCGGAAGGCGAAACCGCTTACTTGGCCACCACCCAATTCGAGGCCACCGACGCCCGCCGCGCGCTGCCCTGCTGGGACGAACCCGCGGTCAAGGCCACCTTCCAGGTGACGCTGAACGTCCCCGAAGCAATGGCCGCGGTGTCCAACACCCCGATCATCGAAGAGAAACCCGGGGAATCGCCCGGCGTCAAAACGGTTCGCTTCGGCGCCACCCCCATCATGTCCACCTACCTGCTGGCCTTCGTCATCGGAGACCTCACCCACATCGAGAAGGAAGCGGCTGACGGAACCGTGGTCGGTGTCTGGACGACCCGTGGCAAGGAGGAACAGGGGCAATTCGCCCTCGATACCTCGGTCAAGCTCCTGTCATTCTTCAACGACTACTTCGGAATACCGTACCCACTGCCCAAGCTGGACCACCTGGCCATCCCCGATTTCGCAGCCGGCGCAATGGAGAATTGGGGCTGCGTGACTTACCGAGAAACCGCCCTGTTGGTCGATCCCGCCAACTCGTCAGCGGGGACTCGGCAACGGGTGGCGGAGGTCGTGGCCCACGAAATGGCCCACATGTGGTTCGGCGACCTGGTGACCATGGCCTGGTGGGATGACCTGTGGCTCAACGAGAGCTTCGCCACTTGGGTCGGCACCAAGGCTGTGGACTGGCTGTTCCCCGAGTGGTCAATGTGGACTCAGTTCGTCAACATGGACACCAACCGGGCGTTCAATCTGGACGGTTTGAAGAACTCCCACCCCATCGAACAGGAGGTTCTGCACCCGGCGGAGGTCAGCCAGCTGTTCGACGCGATCAGTTACAGTAAAGGCGGCTCCGTGTTGCGAATGCTGGAGCATTTCCTCACCCCTGCCAGTTTCCGCTCCGGCCTGAACGTGTACCTCAACCGCCACTCCTACGCCAACGCCCGCACCACGGACCTATGGACGGCCCTCGAGGAAGCTTCCGGCCAGCCGGTGAACAGCATCATGAGCAGTTGGACCGGGCAGATGGGATACCCAGTGCTCGACGTGGCCGCCACCGCCACCACTGGCGGGCTGACGCTGGAGGTCAAACAGGAACGCTTCGTTTTCGATTCCGTATTGGGGGACGACCCGGACCAAGATGACGAAGAACAGATCTGGCCCGTTCCCCTGACCGTGGCGGCGGAAGGCGTGGGACTCACCGCCACCCTGGTCAACGCCGCCACTGGAGCCGTGGCCATCGAAACCCCGGCGACCCCGGACTGGTTCAAGGTGAACCCGGAACAGACCGGATTTTACCGGGTCAACTACACCGACGCCGACTGGGATAATTTGGTTCCGGTGATTGCCAACCTCACTCTGCCCGCCACCGACCGGCTGGGCATCCAAAACGACGCCTACGCCTTGGCCAAGGCCGGCCTGTTGCCCGTAACCCGCTTCCTCACCCTGGCCGAGGCCTACCAGAACGAAACCGACGCCTCGGTTTGGAGCGACCTGGCCACCAACCTGCGCGAGATCGAAGGGCTGATCGCCAACGAACCCTGCCTAGAATCGTTCCGGGCTTTCGGCCGCCGGCTTTTCTCCCCCGTCGCGCAACGTTCCGGTTGGGAACCGCAACCCGGCGAGGGGCACCTCGATTCGCTCCTGCGCTCCACCGCCCTCAGCCAGGCCGGCGTCTATGGCGACCCAACCGTGGTCTCCCGAGCCCAAGAATTGTTCGAGCAATACCAGTCCGACGCTGCCAGTGTGCCCCCCGACCTCCGTGGCGTCGTGTTCAGCCTGGCGGCGCAGTACGGCGACCGCGACAGGTACGACCGCATTTGGGAGCTGGAACGCGCTGCCGAGCTGCACGAAGAGAAGATCCGTTTGCTCATGTCTCTGGCTCGCTTCCAACAGCAGGATCTCTTGCGCGAAACCCTGGATCGTTCCTTGACCGACGATGTAAGGCTGCAGGACACCATCTTCGTGGTCGCGGCCGTGGCCGCCAACCACCAGGGAACCGACCTCGCCTGGGACTTTCTCAAAGAACAGTGGGACGAATTCGACCGCCGCTACGGCGGAGGCGGATTCGGTCTCATGCGGCTGGTTGCCATCACCAATTCTTTCACCACCAACGAGAAGCGCGACGACGTGTCGGCATTCTTCGAGGCCCACCCGACCCCGGCGGCCGAACGCACCATTCGGCAGGCCCTGGAACGCATCGCCCTCAACGTGGCCTGGCTGGACCGCAATCGTCAGGAGTTGGCGCGGTACTTTGGGTGATCTCGGCGCCGCCCAATCGGGTAGCGTCCCCCGCCAAAATCGGCTCGCCATTCGGCGTTTTCCCGACGGCCCGTTTGACACGGTTGCCGAATGCGGGTAGCCTTGATTTTGAAATGACGCCAACGCCAAATGTGGATTATGGACTCTTTTGAACGCATCAACGAACTGAAATCGCTCCTGAATCAACGAATTCTGATCATTGACGGGGCGATGGGAACGCAGATTCAGGCGCGCAGCTTGGGCCCGGACGATTTCGGAGGCGCTGAGTACGAGGGGTGCAACGAATACCTCAACCTCACTCGCCCCGACGTGATAGCCGACATTCACCGCGACTATCTGGAGGCGGGCGCCGACATCATCGAAACCAACACCTTCGGCGCCACCGCCTTGGTCCTCGGCGAATACAACCTGGCCGAATACGACCGGCGGATCAACCGCGAGGCGGCGGCCATCGCCCGGCAGGTCGCGGATGAGATCGGCGCCATCCAGCAGGACCGCCCCAGATTCGTCGCCGGCGCCATGGGGCCCACCACCCGGACTATCTCCGTAACGGGCGGCCTGACCTTCGACGCCCTGGCCGCGGATTACCACCAGCAGGCCGCCGGGCTGATCGAAGGCGGCGCTGATGTCCTGCTCCTGGAGACGGGCCAGGACACCATCAACATCAAGGCCGGCCTGGAAGGCATTGATCGCGCCCGCGCGGAGTTGGGTTCCCAAACGCCCGTGGCCGTGCAGGTTACCATCGAACCCATGGGGACCCTGTTGGCCGGGCAGGACGCCGAGGCCCTGTACACCTCGTTGGCCCATCGGGAATTGCTGTGGGTTGGATTCAACTGCGCCACCGGCCCCGCGTTTATGACCGACCACCTGCGCACCTTGCAGGAACTGTCCCGTTTCGGCATCGCCTGCGTGCCCAACGCCGGCCTGCCCGACGAGGATGGCAACTACAACGAAACGCCGGACATGATGGCCGCCAGCCTGGAACGGTTCGCGGATCAAGGCTGGATCAATCTGGCGGGCGGCTGCTGCGGCACCGGCCCAGATCACATTCGCCGCCTCAGCGAAGCCCTGGCCGGCAAGACCCCACGCTCGGCCTCGCCGTCTCCCGAAACGCGAGTATCGGGAATCGAAGCGGTGGTGGTCAATGACGACACCCGTCCAACCATCGTGGGGGAACGCACCAACGTCCTGGGCAGCCGGCGGTTCAAGCGGCTCATCACCGGCGATCGCTTCGAGGAAGCGGCGGAAATCGGCAGACGCCAGGTCCGCAACGGCGCCCACGTGCTGGACGTGTGCCTCCAAGACCCTGACCGCGACGAGACGGCCGACATCATCAAGTTCCTCGACCAGCTGAACCGCCGCGTCAAGGCGCCGATTATGGTCGATTCCACCGACGCTTCGGTGATTGAAGAGTCGCTCAAGTGTTTGCAGGGCAAGTCCATCATCAACTCCATCAACCTGGAGGATGGCGAAGAGCGATTCCAGCGGGTGGTTCCGTTGGCGCGGCGCTATGGCGCGGCGCTGGTGGTCGGTTGCATCGACGACGATCCCGACCAAGCGCAGGCCATCACACGGGAGCGCAAGGTGGAAATCGCCCAGCGTTCCCACCAACTGCTCACCGAAAAATATGGCGTCCCTGAACAGGACATAATTTTCGACCCTCTGGTGTTCCCGGCTGGAACCGGCGACGAGAATTACGTGGGCTCCGCCGCGGAAACCATCGAGGGCGTCCGCCTCATCAAGCAGGCGCTGCCCAATACCAAGACCATCTTGGGAATCTCCAACGTATCGTTCGGGCTGCCCGCCGCGGGCCGCGAAGTTTTCAACTCGGTTTTCCTGTACCACTGCACCCAGGCTGGCCTCGACATGGCGATCGTAAATTCCGAAATGATGCAGCGGTACGCCACCATACCCGAGGAGGAACGCCGCCTCTCCGAGGACTTGATCTGGAACCGAGGCGAGGATCCGGTGGCGGCGTTCGCCGCCCATTTCCGCGACCGCGCCCCCCGTGCCTCCGCCGAGGAGCGCTCGGCGCTGCCTCTCGACGAACGACTCGCCCAGTGCATCATCGAAGGCAGCAAGGAGGGTCTCACCGATGACCTGGACCTGGCCCTCCAGGAACGGGAACCCCTGCAAATCATCAACGGGCCGTTGATGGCCGGCATGGACGAGGTGGGACGCCAGTTCAATGCCAACCAGCTGATCGTGGCCGAGGTGCTGCAGAGCGCCGAAGCCATGAAAGCCGCCGTCGCTCACCTGGAACCGCACATGGAACGCAGCGACGCGGCCAGTCGGGGTCGTGTACTGCTCGCCACCGTAAAAGGCGATGTCCACGACATCGGCAAGAACCTGGTCGAAATCATCATGTCCAATAACGGTTACCAGGTAGTCAACCTGGGCATCAAGGTACCCGCCCAAGAGTTGATCGCCGGTTTCCGGGAACACCAACCCGATATTATCGGCCTCTCGGGCCTGTTGGTGAAATCCGCGCAGATGATGGTTGAAACCGTGCAGGACTTCCGCGCCGCCGGCATCGGAGCGCCCGTGATGGTGGGCGGCGCCGCGTTGTCCAACCGCTTCACCCGCTTGCGCATCGCTCCCGAGTATCAGGGTTTGGTCGCCTACGCGCCCGACGCCATGACCGGCCTGGCCTTGGCGAACGCCATCCAGGACGGCGAGGAAAGGGAACGGCTGGCCACCCAACTGGCAACCGAAAGCGCCGAACTGGAACGGGAAGCCCTGGCCCGGGGTTAGGCGTCCATGTCGCTCGATTCAACTCCATCAACCGAGCCGGCTGCACCTCCCGTAGCCACGCTGGATGACCCGCCGAGGCCGCCCGACCTGCGGCTGCACGTCCTCCACGACTATGACCTTGACGAAATCTTCGGGTTCATCAACCCGCAGATGCTCTACGTCAGGCACCTCGGCTATCGCGGGCGCTTCTGGGAGGCGCTGCGCAACGATGAACCCAAGGCCCTCGAACTGCGACGCCAGGTGCGGCGCGTCGAGGACATCATGTTGTCTCGCTCCGACATCTCCGCCAACGCGGTTTTCAAATTCTTCCCGTGCCGCTCGGACGGACAATCGTTGATGCTGTACGAGCCGGACGGCAAAACGGAATTGGAGCGGTTTTACTTCGGACGACAACAGGGCCGGGACGCGCTTTGCCTGTCCGACTTCGCCCGGCCCGTTGGCGACGGGCCCAATGATTACGTCGCCATGTTCGCCACCACCATCGGGCCCGGCGTGCGCGAACTGTCCGAACGGTGGAAGAATGGCGGGCGCTACTTGGATTCCCACACTCTGCAGGCCCTGGCCATCGAATCCGCCGAGGGATTCGCCGAGTTGTTGCATCATCGGATCCGCAACATGTGGAACATCGGAGAGTCGCCCGCCCCCAAGGCCAATGACGAGGAGATCCTGCGCGAACTGTTCCGGGCCAACTACCGCGGCAAGCGGTTCTCATTCGGCTACCCGGCTTGTCCCCGCCTGGAAGATCAGGACAAACTCTTCCGCCTGCTCAACGTCACCGAAAACATCGGCGTCGAACTCACCGACGGGTACATGATGGACCCCGAGGGTTCGGTCTCGGCTATCGTTTTCCACCATCCGGACGCTCGTTACTTCAGTCTCGACGAGGCTGACATTGATCGCCTGGAGTCGGAAATCGCCAATTTGCCAGCGTCAACGCGGTGACGTTGATGGGCAGGCCATCTACTGATCAGCCCGTACTCCCAAAGGAATCGGGCATTATTTTTGCCAGACCGCGTCCGGTCGCGTCATTGCGCGGTGAAGCCGCCATCAACCACCAACTCCGCTCCTGTGATGTAGGAAGCCTCGTCGCTGGCGAGGAACAGGACGGCGTAAGCGACCTCCTCCCGCCGTCCGGTGCGCTTCATCGGGATGTTGGCGGTCATGGCGTCTCTAGTTTCAGAACTCGCCGAACCGCCGGCCATGGGTGGCATCAACCCAGGATGCACCGAGTTCACCCGAATCCCCGATTCGGCCCAGCGCACGGCGGCGGATTTCGTCATCAGCCGAACCGCTCCCTTGGACGCGTTGTAACCCATGTGAATGAAGTCCTGCCCCACGATTCCAGATATGGAAGAAATGTTGACGATGCTGCCACCGTCGTTCCTTTCCATGGCGCGGATGGCGTGCTTCATGCCCAGGAACACGCCTTTGGCGTTGATTGCCAGCAACCGGTCCCACGTGCTGGTTCCCAAGTTGTCTTCTTCATCGTACCCCGATATGCCGGCGTTGTTCACCAGGACATCCAACCGCCCGTGGCGGGACACCGTGGCCGCGATGACGTCTCGCCAGTTTTCCTCGTCGGTGACGTTCAGGTCAAGGTACTCCGCGGCGCCGCCATGGGCGACGATATCCTCCGCCACTCGTTGGCCATCATAGCCGGAAATGTCGCAGAGTATCACCGTGGCGCCTTCTTCCGCGAACAATCGGGCCTCGACTTCGCCCATCCCGCGGGCAGCGCCTGTTACTATCGCAATTTTCCCTTGGAGTCTGGGCATGGCGCGCCTCCCGCATTTCTGCTGTCGATTTGTGATCGGACGCCGGAATTATAGCGCCGCGCGCCGCTAGGTTGAGGCGTTTTCAGCAGCTGGCCAGCCTTTGCCCGGGAGCGGTCATGACCATAACCCAACACGTTGGCGCTTCCCCGGATCCACAGTCCCCGGATCCACAGTCCCCGGACCCACAGTCCCCGGACCCACAGTCCCCGGATCCACAGTCCCTCGCCGAACCGCGCTCAGCGATAGACTGGAACCTCGTTTCGGCCGGACCGCCAACTTCGGAGCGGCAGGCGCCGTCCCACACCGCCATCATAGATGTGGGGTCCGGTTCGGCCCGGGCCGTGGTGATGCAGGTGAATCCCGGCGGGGGAATTGAGATCATCGCGCAACAACGCATCAACCTCAACCTGATTAGCCACATCAATAGCGATGGCGCTCTGGACGATTCAGGGGTGGCTGGTGCCGTAGATGCCCTTGAAGACTTCGCCCTGCTGGCCCGCGCGTATGGCGTCCGCTCCATTCACGCCGTCGGCACCGAGGCCCTGCGCGCATCTGGCAACGCCACCGCCATCATCGACGCCGCCGTGGAGCGTTTCGGCATCCCCCTCAGGATCATCGACGGATCGGACGAGGCGGCCTACTGTTTCCT
Organism: Dehalococcoidia bacterium; assembly: GCA_965221295.1. Classification (GTDB taxonomy): domain Bacteria; phylum Chloroflexota; class Dehalococcoidia; order Lucifugimonadales; family UBA3495; genus Bin87. Next base: position 2,038,994 of record OZ244879.1, read on the forward strand.
GGGAGCGATCCACGGGTTGCCCGTCTCCGACGGCATCCTGGCCGACATCGGGGGCGGCAGCATGGAAATAGTCCGGTTCAACGGGCGCGCCATGAATTGGAGCGCTTCCCTTCCCCTGGGTAGCCTGCGCATCGCCAACCAGTTCGGCCTAACCGACTTGGCGAGACCGGCTGATGCGCGCGCCGCCTACGAGCGCGTACATGCCATGTTGATCGAGGCCGGAGCGCCTCGTCTCGAACCGGGCGAAGCGTTGGTGGGTTCCGGCGGTTCGGTTCGCCTGATTTCCCGATTGCTGCGCAGCCGGGAACCTTACCCCATCATCAAGATGCACGGCTACCAAATGGAAATCAGCGCCTTGGCCGCCATGTCCCGCGAGTTGTCCACAGCGTCTCTCCATCAGCGCTCCCGCATCGCCGGCATGAACCCGCAACGCGCCAATTCCATAGCCGGAGGAGCCATCGCCGCCCACGCGCTGTCCCAACACGTCGGCGCTGACTCCATCACAGTATCGGGGCAGGGACTCCGGGAAGGTCTGGCCCGAGTGGCCGCGCAACTGCCGGCGGACCGCTCCGTCGCCGCGCCGCCCTTGGACGCGATTCGCCCGGCATCGTTGGCGGATTTAGCCGCCCGGTTCGCGCCCAGGTTCTCGCAGCGCGGCGCCAGGCGGGCGTTGCTGGCCCGGAGCCTGAGCCACACGCTTTGGGAACCCCGAGACCGCCGCGTTGGCGACGCCCTGGAATGCGCCGCCTTCCTATGGGACATCGGCAACGCCATTGATTACTACAACCGGTCGAATCGGGCGGCCAGCGTAATCGTGCGCACCGACCTGCCGGGTTTTGCGCACCAGGATTCGGCCCTCATCGCCGCCATATTGCTGGCCTCAGAGCGCAGCGAATTGCCCCGGCGCTTTCGCGATTCCAGGTTGCTTTCGGACTCCGACATCAAATTGGTCGGTCAGGCTGGGGTGGCCCTGATCCTGATCAGCGAGCTGGACAACCGTTTGGAACCAAGCCACCAAGCCAGCCAAGTGCGCTTTGCCCGGCGAAATGGTATGTTTGAAGTCGCCACGCCGTCGTGGTCTGACGCGGCGGCGGCAAGCGTCCGCCAGCGTTGGCGGGAAGAGTTCGGGGAGCGCATCGAATTCGTGAGGTGGGAATCATGACGAAGCTCCAGGAGCATCGCGCTTACAATATGGGAGAGCGCTACGGTCAACATCCGGACGACGGCAAATTCCCGGGCAAGCTCATCATCGTTGAAGGCATTGACGGTTCGGGCAAGAGCACGCAGATTGATCTCCTCCAAAAGTGGTTGATCAGTCGGAATCGCGTTACGGTGTTTACCGAATGGAACTCGTCGCCAATCGTGCGGCGCACCACGAAGCGCGGCAAGGTTGAAGAGCTGCTGACCCCCATGTCGTTCAGTTTGATTCACGCAGCCGACTTCGCCAACCGGGTACACGCGCAGATACTTCCCGCCCTGCGCGCCGGCGCCATCGTACTCGCCGACCGCTACGTTTTCACAGCTTTCGCCAGGGACTCGGCCCGGGGCGTAAATCGTGATTGGCTGCGTCGGATCTACTCTTTCGCAGTGCAGCCAACCTTGGCTCTGTATTTCAAAGTGCCCCTCGACGTTTCCATCCACCGCATCAACACCGGCCGGGAAGAATTGGGGTTCTATGAATCTGGGCAGGACATGGGCTTCTCCAACGACCGCGAGGAGTCCTTCCGCATGTTCCAAGGCAAGCTGCTCGACGAATATGACGCCATCACCGAGGAGTTCGGCCTCACGGTCATTGACGCGACCCAACCGATTGCCGTCCAGCAACAGTTGGTTCGCCGCTACGTTGAACCATTGATCGACGGTTGCCTGTCCATGATGGGACAAAGCCTCCCTGAGGCCCTGGGTCAGGCAGGTTTGTCCGGGCGCTACATTCGACCGCCGGCGTCCCGCCAGCCCAACGAACAGGACTTGGCGGATCTATAGCCGATCTGTGGTTGACCAATGGACACTGCAACGGCCCGCAACGCAGGGAATCGAAATGGATGAGATCAGGTTCTACGGACACACCCCGCCCAGCGTGGCCGGCGAAGCGACGCCGGGCAGATTGATCGTCATCGAAGGCACCGACGGCGTCGGCCGCTCGACGCAAATCGGGATGCTGCAAGAGTGGCTCGAGTCCGAAGGGTACGCCGTGTTGGTGACTGGGTTCCGCCGCTCGGAACTGGCAGCCACCGGCATCAACCGCGCTATGCGTGGCAATACCCTGGACGCCCTAACCTTGAATCTCTTCTACGCCACCGATTTCTGGGACCGACTGGAAAAGAACATCGTTCCGGCGTTGCGCACTGGCATGGTCGCCCTCGTCGACCGCTACATATTTTCCATCATAGCGCGGGCGCGAGTTCGCGGCGTGCCGGCCCGGTGGCTCAACGACGTTTTTGAATTCGCCGCCGTACCCGACCGAGTGCTTTACCTGGACGTTGACGTGGAACGCCTGCTGCCGAGGGTGTTATCGGTCCGCCAGCTCGACCACTGGGAATCGGGCGAAGACTTCCTCCGCGGCCCTGACCTATACGACAACTTCATACGGTATCAAAGCGCGTTGCTCGAAGAATTTCGCGCCCTGGCCCAAGAGCACGGCTTCATCACCATCGACGCTCGCCGCAGCGTCGGCGAGGTCTTTCAGGATCTGAAACAAGAGGTCAGCGCGGCTGTGCAGGGCATGGGTGAAGGGTGAAGCGTTCTCGTCAAATCGCGCCCAAGACAAGGGGCGGGTAGACAACCCGCCCCGTCGCTTTCAGTGTTGAGTTCCGATGCCCGCGTTGGTTTTTACAGGCCCAGCGCGTCCGCCAACCGCCGGCGGTGGAATTTAGGGTCGCCCAAGAATTGGTACAACGTGCGCGATGCCGTGGTGTGCAGGGTAAGGCCGTACTCAGTGGTGCTGCCGACTCCGGCGTGCACCTCGTGGGCGTGGTTGCACGCGTTGTAGTAAGCGGCGCTGCTCACGGTCTTAGCCAGGTGGACACTATCGGCGGCGTCCCGTTCGGTGTCCAGTTTCCAAAGGGCTTCATAAGTGGTCCAACGCGCCGAGTCCAGCTCGTTGACCAAGTTGATGATGTGATCCTGAACCCGCTGGAATCTGCCGATTGGCGTGCCGAATTGCATTCGCGTGCGGCTGTATTCCACCGACATCTCGTACACCTGCTGCGAACCCCCAACCTGGTACGCGCACAGTAGCGGGATCGCGTTGGCCACCGCCCGTTCCAACGCCAGCCAGCCACCCGCAAACGGGCTGGAGCCCGGCATCGAACGACCCGACAATACTGCCGACTGTCCAATCTGCACTCCGTCCAACCGCACCTCGGCAAGGTTCCATGCGAAACCTTCCAACTTGCGAATGGAAACGCCCGGCGCGTCCGCCGGGATGAGAGCCAGCCCTACGTGTTGGCGATTCTCGGTGCGGACCGCGCAGATCAAGTCGGTGGCCGACGCCGCGTCGTAAACGTACACCTTGGCCCCCGAGATCCTGTATCCGTCGCCATCCGGGGCGGCTATTGTCTGCACATCCGACTCGTCCCATTGATAGTCGGCCTCGGTGATGGCCAAGGTAATGATTCGCTGGCCGGTGGCAATATCAGGCAGCAACGACCGCTTCTGCTCCTCGGTTCCTGCTTCCAAAATGGTCAGTGCGCCCAGGGCGGCGCTGCTGAGATGCGGCCCCGGAACCGGACCACGTCCCAATTCCTCGAAGAGGACGCCCGCGTCGGTGAATGAACCGCCTTCACCTCCGTACTCGGTTGGAATGATGATTCCCAACCAACTGGTGGCCGCCAGCTTCGACCACGGTTCCGAGGGAGCGTTCTGCCCGGTCGCCGCCATATCCAACAGCGTTTCCTTGGGATACTCGGTCTCCACGAATCTGCGAACCGCCGCTTTAAGCATTTCCTGTTCTTCGGTTAGGGACAAATCCATTGCCGGATCACTCCTGATTTCCGCCGTCTGGGGCGAATCGCGATTCGTCCCAGCGCCTATCTGTTCGCTGCGCTGATCTACGCCAGGGCGCCGGCGCGTTCTCGTTGCTGGCGCCCGATCCCGATGCGCCGCGACATGATGACCTTCTGGATGTCGGTGGTGCCGCCGGGATGCAGGGCGATGATGGCGGCGCGTTGGTGCGCCTCGATGTGACCTTCCCCGGCGCCCCACTGGGAGTCCTTGGTCAGAGCCGCGGGGCCCAGGATGTCCAGGATTCCGGTGGCTACCCGCAGCCCGGACTGCTTGCGGAAGTAGGAAGCTTGGGGCCCTTCGTAGGTGATATGCGCGTTGCTGTGTCGCATCCAGTAGTTGCGCAACTGGAACAGGCGACCAATTTCGGCGTCAATGTAGATGTCGATGAGCCGTTCGCGAACGTCAGGGTCCTTGCTCAGCGCTTCGCCGCGACGGTTGTTGGTCTTGCAGTAGTCGAAGATGCGGTCAACAATCCAGTTCCGACCGATCTTCCCACCAGTGCCGTGTTCCAACTCCAAGTGCGTGGTGGCGACCTTCCATCCCTCGTTCTCGCCGCCGATCAGGTTCCGGGCCGGCACCCGCACGTTGTCAAAGTACACGATGTTCTTGACGCCGGAGCCGGCGCCAGACTCGCCGGCCGACGACAGCAGGTCCATGGGGAACACGCTGATGCCAGGCAGGTCGGACGGCACCATGAACCAACTCAGGTTTTGATGTCGATCACCCTCCGGGTCGGTGCAGGTGATGGTCCACATGTAATCGGAACCGTGGGCGCTGCCCACATACACCTTCTGCCCATTGATCACGTAGTCGTCGCCGTCCCGGCGCGCCGACGCCTTGGCGTTGGCCAAGTCTGAACCCGCTTCAGGTTCGGTGAGCAATTGCCACGTCCTAATTTCGCCACGGAAGATCTTGGGCAAAAACTCCTGCTTCTGCTCCTCGGAACCCCAAACCAGGATGGAGTTGCCACCCAGGCGCCCGCCAGAGTCGTAGTAGGGCGGGAGCGACAGGTTGTAGCCGTCGATCTCTTCTTCCAGCACCACCGAGTGGTCCACGGTCAAGCCGCCGCCGCCGTATTCTTCTGGCGCGGTGGGCCAGAGCCAACCTTTTGCGCCCAGCTTGCGACCCAGGTCGCGACGCAGCTGGTACTGCTCGTAGGTCAAGTCGATGGAATCGGCGGGATGCTCAATGCCGGAGGGTATATTTTCGGCCAGCCATTCCCGCACCTCGGTGCGGAAGGCTTCTTGCTCAGCGGTGTAACGGGGTTCAAAATCCATGTCGTCCCTCATCCAAGGGTCGGCCCAGGCCGACGACGCGCAACCGTAAAATCAGGGCGCAATTATGCCCTATGCCGCCCAACGGGGCAACCTGGGCGGCGCATCCAACGTTGGCCACGTTCGACTAATCGAACGTGGCGGTTTGACACGAGCCTGCAATTCAGGTAAAGTTGAATCAAATCTTTCCTGGCGTCCGCACTGGCGCACGTTAGGCGAATATCTTCTGGCGGCTCTTTTGAGCCGCCAAAATTTATGGAGGAAGCGTTGAATCGCCGGGCTGCGATTTTCATCGACGGGGCGTACCTCGAACGGGTGCTTGGTGGGGCCAGAATTGATCTCGACCGTCTCGCCGACATCATGGCGGGAGAATCGGAAATTCTGCGAACCTATTACTATCATTGCCTTCCGTACCAAAGTGATCCGGCCACCGAAGATGAACGCAAGCGCTACAGCGGCAAACGTGGATTCTTTTCGGCGCTCGAGGATTTGCCCCGGTTCGAGGTTCGTCTTGGTAGATTGGAATTCCGAGGGCACCGAGCCGACGGTTCGCCAATTTTCCAGCAGAAACGCGTGGATATTTTGCTCGGCGTGGATATGGTGCAACTCGCAACCAAACGCGCCATCGAAACCGTAATATTGTTGGCTGGAGATAGCGATTTTATCCCGGCGGTTGAGGTTGCCAAGTCCGAGGGAGCGTTGGTCAAACTGTTCCATGGAGAAGAGCCTCATAGAGACCTACTCAAGGTTGCAGATGAACGGGTTCTGATTGACCAAAAACTGATTGACCAAGTTCCGTTGATTCGATAACCTACCTGCTCCGCAACGCCCGGCCCGGCCGCGCCCCAGTGTGCCGCCCGTTATCGATCACCAACTGCCCGTTGACGACCACGTAGTCGATTCCTACGGGGAATTGCGCCGGTTCGTCGAAGGTGGCCGGTGTATCCACCATCTGCGGGTCGAACACCGCCAGGTCTGCTTTGGCGCCATTCCGTATGACGCCGCGGTCGGCCAGTCCGAGCCGCTTGGCCGGCCCTCCCGTCATCTTGTGGATGGCCGTTTCCAGCGAAAACAATCCCTCTCCCCGCACGAACTGAGCCAACACGTACGGGTAGGTGCCATAGGTTCGCGGATTGGGTCGGCCACCGGTCAGGATGGCATCGGTTCCAATCATCTGCGCTGGATGGGCAGCGATCTCTCGGATGTTCTCCAAATTACCGGTGCGCGCCACAAAGGCCACCTGCAATTCCTCCTCCAGCAGCAGGTCGCAGAGGGCGTCCACCATGCGTCCGCCGTGATGCTGGGCCAGTTCCTCCAGCGAGCGGCCCTCCCATTCCTTGTTCTTGTCCGACGCCACATTCGCGAAGATGTAGTTGTCCAGGGTCTGGCCGCCCCATTGCGGTTCCACGGCCCGCGTCATCAACGCCCGCACCGCCGGATCCGCGATGCGTTGCATCAGGGCCTGCGGGCCTCCCGCATGAACCCAATACGGCAGCAGCGAGTGCAGAATCGTGCTGGCGGCCGGGTATGGGTATTGGTCACAGCTGACATCCTGGCCCCGGTTGTGAGCTTCGTCAACCAAGCCGGTCATCTGGGCGCCCAGGCCCTCAACCGGGCTGTGGTAGTGCGAGATGTGCACCGGAGCGCCGGAACGTCGCCCGACCTCCAGCGCCTCCCGGAATGGGTCCAATAGCCTGTCGCCCAGCGTGTAGCGAGCGTGGGTGCAGTAGAATCCACCCTCGTCGGCCACCACGGATGCAATGGCGGCGAGTTCGTCGGTGTTGCTGTAAGCGCCGGGCGCGTAGGTGAGACCAGTGGTGAACCCAAAAGCGCCGTCCCGCATCCCCTCCCGCGTCAGTTCCCGCATCCGTGTAAGTTCCGCGTCGGTGGGCAGCCGCGAAGACCATCCCATGGCGGCGACTCGGATCGCCGCATGAGGCACGAAGTGGAACACGTTGCACGCCGAGTTGCCGTCGAACAAAGCCAGGTAGTCGGCTACGCTGCTCCACCGCACGCCATCGGGAGCGGTCCCGTTCACCGCCGCGAGATACACCAGCAAATCCTCCAACGCCCGGGGCGTCGTGGGCGCGTAGGACAGGCCGTCCATGCCCAGTCCTTCGGTGGTTACGCCCTGACGGACCTTGGCTTCGTGCGCCGGTTCGGTGAGCAATTTCAGGTCGGAGTGGGAGTGCATGTCGATGAATCCGGGGCACACGACATAACGGCTGGCGTCGATGACACGGCCCGCCGCCACGCTGGAGACGTCGCCAGTCATCACTTCCAACGAATCGCCCGTCACGGCCACGCTGCCCCGGAATCCGGCCGAACCCGTACCGTCGATTATCGTGCCATTGGCCAGCAAGAGATCAACCATATTTTCGCTCCTCTAGGCTTCTCCCCTTGGACAAACCCCGCCATCACGCAAGGGAACCATACACTGCCGCGCCACGGTTGCCCATGCGCACGCGGCCCGTGCCTGCCCATCACTGGAGGCAAGCGCCCGTTAATCCGGTCACTGCATTGCGTCATCGCCCGATCGGCCTTCCAATGGCGCCGACTTCTGGACGCAGAATTGGGGTCTTTCGGTGGCAACACGAAAGCGTGGCGCCCAGCCGACGCGAAGACCCGCCGCCACAACTCCTACGTAGGTTTGTCGTCGACTCTTTGGGAACGGCGTCTGCCATAGTTTGCCAGATTTCAGATATAATGGCTGGGCAAGCTTCAAATTGCAGGAGGACCAAAATGCCGGCTATTGTGAATCGCGACGAGGTGTATGAAGCCCTCCGCACCGTATACGACCCTGAAATTCCGGTCAACGTGGTGGACCTCGGCCTCATTTATGACGTGCAGGTCAGCGACGCCAACGACGTTTTCGTCCAAATGACGCTGACTTTCCCCGGCTGCGGAATGGGCCCTCACATCGCCCAGCAGGCCGAATGGGCGGTTCAGGACGTGGAAGGCGTCGAAGAAGTTAACATCGAGTTGACCTTCGATCCGCCATGGTCTCCCGACATGATCAGTGAAGAAGCTCGAAACATGCTGGGCATCTGACCCGCCCCGCCTGGAATCCCAACGCACTCGGAGAACACCCCAAGATGGCCACTCCTCAGCAGCCCAACGCGCAACAAAATGCCCGCCTGCAGCAAATCCGACGCCAATGGGAGCAAAAGCGCCAGATCACCGACCGACTGGCATCGGTGCGCACCAAGATCGGAGTCTACAGCGGCAAGGGAGGCGTGGGCAAAACCACCGTCGCTTGCAACCTCGCAACGACGCTGGCCTCCCAGGGCGAACGCGTCGGCCTGCTGGACGTGGACATCGACTGCCCCAACGTCACTCGCGTGATGGGCATCCTGGACAAGCCGGACTACCGAGAGGGACAGATCACCCCCGCCGAAGGACACGGCGTAAAAGTGGTTTCCATGGCGTTCTTTCAGGAAAACGAGGACGAGGCCATAATCTGGCGCGGTCCAATGATCCACAACGCGATTAACCAGTTCCTGCAGGCAACCGATTGGGGTGAACTGGACTATCTCATCGTGGACCTTCCTCCTGGCACCTCTGACTCGCCGCTTACGGTGATGCAAACCCTGCCCATGGATGGTTTCATCGTGGTCAGCACGCCGCAGGACTTGGCCATCGTCGACGCCAGGCGCTGCATCAACATGATCCGCAAGCTGAACCTCAACGTCTTGGGTGTGGTGGAAAACTACTGCGGCGAGATCTTCGGGCAGGGCGCCGGAAAACAACTGGCTGAAGACATCGACGCTCCTTTCCTCGGCAGCATGTCGTTGAGCCCGTCCTACCGCGATACCAGCCTCCCCACCGTCCTGGTGGACGCGGCGGTTGGAGCCGAATACGGCGCGGTGGCCAACCAACTCCGAGCCAGCATCAAAGCCCACGGCCTGGAGGCCTAAAGCCTGAATCCTAACGCTTACCGACTCACGACGCTTCGCGCTCCACCGGTTCGGGCAACGCATACGGCGGCCGCGCGCCGCTGGGCAGCGCGCCTCCGCTTCCCGATTCGCCGACCCATTGGGTCCGCAACAACGCCGATACCTCCTGCTGGATGGCTTCCTGCGCAAAGGGATTCAATTCCCCCATTTGCCGGTACTTCTTCTGGCGCTGTTTCAATAGTTTGCCGATTGAGCTGCGATTGATTTCGGCAAGGTGTTTATAGACCGAGTACTCCAGGTCCGAGGCGGCTTGGCGTGGGTCGTGGTGAGAGCCCCCGGCAGGTTCGGGCACTATCTGGTCTATGATGCCCAATTCCTGGCAATCCCGCGCCGTCATCATCAGCGCTTCGGCTGCCTCCCGCGTGAGGTAACGTTCCCGCGATGGCCCTCCCACCGTGTGGTGCAGCGAAATCGGCGAGTAGATGGCGTACTGTTGCATCAGAACCCGGTCCGATAGGCTCATGGCCAGCGCGGCCTCGTTGCCGGCCTCGCCAATGATGACCGACACCAGCGGAATGGGCGCGTTCAGCATCGTCGCCAAGTTGCTGGCAATCGCGTTGCCGATGCCCTGTTCCTCCGATTCCAGTCGCGGATCCGCGCCTTGGGAGTCGATCAGCGCCAGCAGGGGCAGGTTGAACCGGGCAGCCAGGCTCATGAGCCGCTGCGCCTTCCTGAGCCCCTCCGGTCGAACGTGGTAACGTCCGCCGTCCTGGTTGCCTGTGTTCGTTCTTTGCTGACCAATCGCCACCACCGGATGCCCCCGCAACGCTCCCAGCCCGCCGACTATCGAACGGTCGTCTCCGCTGACCCTATCCCCGAATATCTCAAAGAAGTCGTCCAGAATGCGCCGCATGTAGTAGAGCGCTTCCGGCCGTTCGTCGTTGGTGGCGGCGGCCAGAGATTCCCAGGTCTCGGTATCTTCAACGGTGGGAGCTTGCAGCCTGGAGATGGCGCGACGGCCCAGTTTCAATGCCTCGGGTTCTACCAACAGCTCCAGCAACTGTAGGAGCCGATCCCGTAGGCTCTCACGGTCCACGACGTTGTCCAGCAGCCCGCGACGCAGGTGGTATTCCGCAGTGTGGGCGTCCGACGGTAGTTGCCGACCACTGGCCTCCATCATGGTGCGTATGGGCGAAAGCCCCACCACCGATCCGGGTTCTGCGATGATGATGTCCGCTAAATTCGCGAAGCTTGCGTAAGCTTGCCCGGTGGATGGGTTAGCCAGCACGGCGATGAACGGCGCTCCAGTTTCACGCAGGCGATTGGCCGCGGTCACCGTCTTCGCCATCTGCATCAGGGACAACACCCCCTCCTGTGTGCGAGCGCCGCCGCCCGTCACTACAGCCACCATGGGCAGGCTCCGGCGCGCCGCCAGCTCGAACGCCAGGGCAACCTTTTCGCCGACGACGCTGCTCATGCTGCCGCCCATGAACCCGTAATCCAGAACCGTCAAAACCACGCTGCGCCCGCCGATTCTGCAAACGCCCGTGACTGCCGCCTCAGTCAACCCAGTCCGATCCTGGTTTTCCGTCAGCTCCTCTTCGTATTCGGTGAGGATCGACTGGCTACGGTTAGAAAACCCGAGCGGCGCCAACGAACTGACGTAGCGGTTCTGTTCCCGGAAGCTGCGCGGGTCCGCCAACATTTCAATCCGCTGACGGGCCGACAGCGTGTAGTGAAATCGGCAATAGGGGCAAACCCGATGCTCCAGGTATGCCTTGGAATCGCTGATCGGTTCGTGGCAAAAGAGGCAATGATCGTGCACCACCGACAGGTACATCTCTTCGAGCTCGTCGCCGTCGCCGAAAAGATGCACCAAGAAGTTCGATAAATCCCGAACTGGCAAATGCTCATCCCCGTGGGGCCAGCGCAACGGGCATGGGGTCGCGCCAGCGGTAAAGTGGCTGATTTACATCGTCGCGGGCATAGATCCAATTTTACACAATTTGAAACGTTAGCCGCACCGCCTCGGCCTGACCATTTTCGTCCCTTCGCGCCGCCGCCCAGTCCGCTACACGCACTCCAACCAACCAGGCGATTCCAGCCGGTGTTGCCACCAGCGGAACTCGGTCGCGCCAACCGCTGGATATTCCGGCGTCGTTGAACATGTCCTTCAGCTTGCGACGCCCTGCCATGCCCAGCGGTTGTAGTTGGTCTCCTGGCCGCCGAGACCGGGCCGTCGCCCCATCCGCCAGCGCCGCCGGTGACAGGTAGGCCTGCATCGGCTCGCCGGCAGCGAGATCCGCGTTTGCTTCAACCACCACGGTTTCGGCGGTCACTTCCCAGTTGCCGCGACGCGTTACCCCGGTCGCTATCGGCCCAAAAGGCAACGTGATTCTGAAATCTCCAGGCCAGACCGGAAACGGGCAATCCTCGGTTCCTCCGACTGGATAGATCGTCAGCCAGTCGCCTCGGACGATGGCCGAGCGCTGGCCCGGCAGCGCCACCATCTTGCCTGACCCGGCCGTCTGTGCCAGATGGGCCATTCGATTCAGGTGGCTCTCAGCAAGGCGTTTGTCGCTACCCGTAACCGCTTTCCAGGCCCGCCGCAACGCCAGGGACTGCAAAGCCGGGTGCAACTCCGATAGCTTGTCCCGACGCAGCTTCACGGTTCCATCAGCTGCGGGCGGTTCCGGCGCGATTTCCGGCCATCGTTCCTCGACACACTGTTCCAGAAAATCCAGCTGAGTGGCGGACGTCCGGGCCAACCGCCCCAAAGCGTCCACAATCTTGGGATTCAACTGGTCGGCCAACGCCGGCATGATGTTCAGCCGCACCCGATTGCGGGCAAAATCCTGCATGTAGTTGGTGGTGTCATCCCGGTAATCGATGCCTTGCCCGCAACAGTACGCGATGGTGTCGCTCCGCTTTACACCGATCAAAGGGCGCCACAGGCGCGGTTTTCCCTGGTTCCCGCCGTATGGCCAGCGGTCGTTTTCGGTCATGCCCCGCAGTCCGTGCGCGCCGCTGCCCCTGGCGACGTGCAACAACACGGTCTCGGCCAAATCGTCCGCGGTGTGCGCCAATGCAACGAACCTGGCGTCGACCATCTGGGCAACCCGCCCCAGGAACTCGTACCGCAGATCCCGTGCCGCCTGCTCGAAAGAACTGATCCGACGCTGGCGCTGGTAGGCGCCCACGTCCACCTCTTCCACCGTCAGTGGGCAGCCCCGCGCCTCGCAAAAATCCCGAACGAATTGGGCGTCGTCGTATTTTTCCTGCCCTCTGAAATCGTGGATCAGATGGCCGGCATGGACTCGGAAACCGAATCCCAATTCTTGGCTGGCGTTGAGTTTAGTCACCACATCCAGCAGCGCGCTGGAGTCCGGCCCGCCCGATACCGCGACCACCACCGTGTCTTCCGGCAGCAGCCCAACGCGTCGGGCGCTGGCCAGGGTCTGGCGCTGCGCCGCCGCATCCGCCTGGAGACTCCGCCGTCTGCCCGCCGCGATTCGTTCCGCCATTCCTACCGTCTCAGTAACCCACCCGGTTGGCGGGGGTCAAGTGATCAACCGCGTTGTACCCGTTCAGCCGGCGACCCCTTGTTCCCGTGGTGATGGTGGTTCGGCTGCCCAGCGCAAGGTCCATGTGGTTGATGTTGGCCAGCGGCAAATCCAGCACCGCCGCGACGATGCAGCGGATGGTGAAGTTATGGGTTACCGCGATGACCGTGTCGTCCGCGTCGTGCAGTTGGTCAAATTCCTCAATCGCCGCCATGGCGCGCCGCTGCACGTCGCCCAGCGATTCTCCGTTGGGCATGGTCACGCTGCTGGCGTCGCGCCGCCAACCCTGGTACAGATCGGGCCAACCGTCGCGCATCTGTTGGATGGTTACGCCTTCCAGCGCCCCCATGTCCATCTCCGTGATGCGCGGCTCCATGGATATTGGGAGTCCGGTGAAGTTACCAATCTGGTCGGCCACGTCCCGGGCGCGGGTCAGCGGACTGGAATAAACCGCGGCTGGATGCCACGCCAAGCTCGCGATGCCAAGTTCCCGGGCCTGCCGGCGGCCCAACCCGGTCAGCGTCGAGTCTGTGGAACCTTGCAGCCGACCGGCCGCGTTGATGTCCGTTTCGCCGTGACGCAGCAGGTGCAGTCTCATCACGCAAATTCTCCGTCGGGTTCCACGGCCCGTTCCAACCGCACCTGGTTGATGCGCGCCCCAACCATGTCCGTTACCGTGATGTTCCAGCCTGTGATTCGCACCGTGTCCAAAACCGCCGGAATCTCTCCTTCACGTTCGTGCAATATCAGCCCCGCTATGGTCATGTAGTCTCCTTCGGGCAGGGCGATGCCGGAAGATTCGAGTCGTTCGTTGATTTCGATAATGGTGACCCCGCCATCCATCAGGTAGCCGCCATCGCTCATTTCCGTGATGCTCGAATAGGCCTCCGCAGACGGAGGGTCGTCGTCCACCAGCGTGCCCACGATGACGCTGGTCAGTTGCTTCAACGTCACCAACCCAGCGATGCCGCCGTACTCGTTGGTCACCAGCATCATGGACAACCGCTTCTCCTTCATGGCGTCAAACGCGTCCGACACCGACACCGTTTCTGGGATGAAATCAACGGCCCTCATGCTCTCGGTCACGGAATCGTTGGGGCCAATCTCGCCGCGGCCCTGGGCAATCAGCACTTCCTTGTTGGACAATACCCCTTCGACCGTTTCCTGGCTGCCCTCGAAAACCGGAAACCGAGTGTGGCTGTGCTCAGCGTACAGCTGCAGAAACTGCTGCATCGTGGTTCCCTTTTCGATCCAAACGATTTCGGTGCGCGGGGTCATGATCTCACTCAACCTGCGGTCCCGGAAGTGGAACACGCGGTTCAGACGTTCGGCCTCCTCAGATTCCACAGTTCCCTGTTCCCGAGACAGGTCGATCATCATGCGGAGTTCGCCTTCGGTGAATGACGTTTGCCAGCCGCTTTGCTCAGTGCGCAGAATCTTGTACAGCAACTTCGGCGCCGCGGTGAAGATGTAGATGAACGGCGTGCAAGACCACATCGTCCAACCGACGGGTCGAGCCGAGATCAATGACCAGCGTTCCGAATACGTCGCGGCCAGTGTTTTGGGTGTAATTTCGCCGAAAATGGAAATTATCACCGTCATTATCAACGAGGTCAGCAGGGCCGCGTAGGCGGAATCCTGCAGGGCTTCGGCGGCCAGCGCCGTGCCGATGGCGGTGGCAAAAATCGTGAAGGCGTTCTGACTCAACAGAATGGTGGCGAAGAACTTTTCGTGTTGCGACAGCACCCGGTCCACCGCTCTCGCCGCCGCATTCCCTTGCTCCACGAGGAAGCGGATACGAATCTTGTTCACCGCTATCAACGCCGACTCGGCGCTGGTGAAAAACACAACGCCAAAGAAACTGACGATTAGCAAAGCGATCTGGACGCCCAAGGGTATAACGAAGTCGCCGCCAGTCCCGCCCATTTGCAGCAATATGAGGCGCCAGGATAAACCATCGGGCGCAATGTCCATCATCGGGGCTCTCTACCTCCTTGCGTTGGCATCGGTTCCGCCGGCGCTCAACCGGCATATGCCGATTTTCATTATCTGCTAGCAGGATAGCACGGCTACCGCCCGGCGCAAAATCGCCCCTGATATAATCAATTGACCCCGCGCTGTTTTCAATCAGCCCATGCTCATTCTAGGCATCGAAACATCTTGCGACGAAACCGCCGTCGGCATTGTGGAGGACGGACGTGTCCTGCGCGCCAACGCCATCGCCTCGCAGGCCGCCTTGCACGCCGCCCATGGGGGCGTGGTGCCCGAACTAGCTTCCCGGCAGCATATCCGCGACATGCAACCCACCCTCGCCCGGGCGCTTAGCGACGCCGGCGTGGCGCTGGAGCAATTCGACGCCATCGCGGTGACCCACGGGCCTGGCCTGGCCGGAGCCCTCATCAGCGGGGTCAACACCGCAAAATCCCTGTCTCTGGCCCTGGACTTGCCGCTGCTGGGCGTAAACCACCTGGAAGGCCACATCTACGCCGCCTGGCTCGAAGCGGCCGACCTGGCGCCTTCTGAAGAACCTGGTTTCCCACTCGCCTGCCTGGTGGCTTCCGGCGGACACACCGACCTTGCGCTCATGGAAGGCCACGGCGAATACCAGCTGATCGGACGCACCCGCGATGACGCGGCCGGAGAAGCCTTCGACAAGGCCGCCCGAATCCTGGGCCTCGGATTTCCCGGCGGCCCGGAGATTCAAAGAGCCGCCGAATCCCTAGCCGACCTGCCGCAAGTGGCGGACGACCCCGACGCGTCGTTGGACTTGGCCGCCTCTCCGCTGCCCAGAGCCTGGATGCGCAATACCATGGACTTCAGCTTCAGCGGTGTGAAGACGGCAATGCTTCACCGCGCGCAGGACGTCGGACTCTACCCGCCTTCTGAATCCCATTCCCCGTTGGCGAACCGCCTGGTGGCGCATCTGGCCGCCCAATTCCAGGAATCGCTGGTTGACGTGCTAGTCGCGAAGCTGCTGGCGATGGCAGAACGCTACGGCGCCCGCGGCATCGTCCTGGGCGGCGGAGTTACCGCCAACAGCCGCTTGAGGCAGCGCGTCTTGTCGGATTCTCCCATTCCCGCCATCATCCCCCGGCCCATCTTGTGCACCGACAACGGCGCCATGATCGCCGCCGCCGCTTTCTACCAATTCCAGAGGGGTGAAATAGCTGGCCTTGGTCTTGACGTTGACCCGTCATTGCCCTTCAGCTGAGGTTTCCAACCCGGCCGGGATGCCTGACGTGGCCAGCGCGTCGGTTCCGGGCGGCGCTCTCAACGCCTCCAACCCTTCGCGTTGCATCGCCAGCGCCAAGCGCGCAAACTCTACTCCATCCGCGTAGGGAGCTTGGCAGTCCGCTTCCACGGTCCAACCAGCGCCGTGCACCCTCAACACGGCGCCTCCCCGCTGGGTAAATCCCCGCCAAAACAACCAGCCGGCCAGCGCCACCAACAGCATGATCACCAGGGCGAAGGCGTGGATGTTGATGACGGGTACGATGATGTTCGGCAATCGGTCCACCAGCCAATAAGCCAGCGCCACGTATATGAAAATGCCGCCCGCGATCAGCGTCCCCCATTGCCGCCACGATAATCCCCGTTTTGATTCGGAGCGCACGCTCACCCCGGAAATCGTAGAGACGTCGAAAACCTCCCGGACTCGAACCACCCCTGAGTCCACAATATTGATGAACCGCTGGTCGGTAGCCACCAGCAACTGGCCAGCCCGGGTCGGTTCCGCAACCAGGCCCGAGTCGGGCGTGTAAAGGGCCCCAACCCGCTCGCCGGGGAGGAGCTCCACGCCCCGTATGCGCGCAATGTAGGAATCGGCTCGTGGCATCTGCGTCGGTGGGTCCTGTTCCGTGGAGACTATGCCGGTGGGATTTGCGACACTATCGTCGAGGACCGAGATCCAAACCGCGGTCCAATAAAATGCTATCACAACGCCATCGACTGCCGGCAAAATCGCGGAGCCATAGGCCGAGCCCGCCGAACGTGCCCAGCCGTCGGAGCCTCTGGTTGCCTAATTCCGATAATCGTGTTAGCCTGTCCTAGCACTAACGAGTTGACTCACACAGAAGAATCGACGTAAAAGGCAAGGTACGTAACCAGCAATGTTGGACGCTGACGTCAAGCAGAGAATCATCGAAGAATACCGCACCCACGATTCCGATACCGGTTCCACCGAACTGCAAGTTGCGATGCTCACGGAACGCATCCGCCAGGTAACGGATCACCTCAGAACCCATCGGAAAGACGTACACTCCCGCCGCGGGCTGGTTACCATGGTTTCCAAGCGGCGCCGTTTGCTCAATTACCTGAGCAAGGAAGATGTCGGCAGGTACCAGAGCCTGATCGGGAGGCTGGGCCTGCGCCGGTAACCCACTGCATCGGATCGTTGACCCGGTTTTGGATCGTTGAACCGGTTTTGGGACGGCCAATGGACTCGGTCCGGGAATCCACCTACAACGGAGCGTCTGCCGTAGACGCGAGGGCGGATCGTTCGCCCGCGACTCAGAGCTTCCAGATCGATGGCCGGCCTTGCAACAGAACCGGGCGCCTCGGCGGGATTACATCGGCGCATCCCAACTAGGCCTTACAACGCGCCAGATAACCAGAGCGGAAGAAGGCCAGAGCGGAAGGAGGATTCAACAACCCGCTGGCAACTTGAAGAACGCGCCCGCATGAGCCGGCAACCCTGGAGCGCAACGTGTCTCCCCGGAGCCGCCCGCCGGCATGATTGGGTCTGAAACATCGACCCACAACACCTACTGGATGAGAGAGGTAGAAAACACTCCTGTTATGACCACGACTGAAATCTCCAACGCCCTGATGAACCCCTTCTCAGTTGAAGGGGAAATCGGCGGACATCCCATCACGCTCGAGACTGGCCGCCTGGCGCAGCAAGCCCACGGCTCCGTCACCATCACCTGCGGCGAAACCATCTTGCTGGCCACCGCGGTAATGTCCGAACAAGCCCGCGAGGGCATCGACTTCCTGCCGCTCACCGTGGAATTCGAAGAGCGCCTCTACGCCGTCGGCAAGATCCCCGGCAGCTTCTTCCGCCGGGAAGGGCGGCCCGGCACCGAGGCGATCCTCTCGGCCCGCCTCACCGACCGCAGTATCCGTCCCCTGTTCCCCAAGGGTCTCCACAACGAAGTTCAGGTGATCATCACCGTTCTGTCCGTTGACGAAGAACACCCTCCCGAAACCCTGGGCATGGTCGCCGCTTCCGCCGCATTGTCCATCAGCCACATCCCGTTTGACGGCCCCATCGGGGCTTGTCGCGTTGCGTGGGATGGCCAAGACTACAGCATCAACCCTAGTTTCCAGCGCAGCGGCTCCGCGGATCTGAACATGGTGGTGGCCAGCAATCGCCACGCCATCATGATGGTCGAATCCGGCTCGGTCGAAGTTTCAGAAGAAGTGATCCTTGAAGGCATCCGCCTCGCCCACGAATCCAACGTCCAGACCATTGAACTCATTGACCGCCTGGTGGCTGAACGCGGCGCCGACAAGACCAGCGTGGTCGTCGACAACGAGGTCGAATACGAGCGTCGCAAGAAAATCGACGCCCTGGTCAACGGCCGCATCGCCGAAGTCCTGGAAGGCAACTCCTTCAAGAGCGAAAGGGATTCCAACCTCGACGCAATCGAGACCGAGGTCGCAACCCAGTTGGCCGACGATCACTCGCCTGGCGAGATCGCCGAATCCTTCAAGAATCTGGTCAAAGCCGAGGTCAGGAACCGCATCCTGAACCTCAACGTGCGGCCCGATGGGCGCAAGCCCGACGAAATCCGCCCCATCACCTGCAGCGTGGGCGAACTGCCTCGCGCCCACGGCAGCGGTCTCTTCACCCGCGGCCAAACCCAGGTGTTGTCCATCGCCACCCTGGCCTCGCTGTCCATGAAGCAAACCCTGGATACCGTCGGGCCGGACAATACCAAGCAGTTCATGCACCATTACAACTTCCCGCCCTACAGCGTCGGGGAGGCGCGGCGCGTTGGCTCCCCGGGCCGCCGGGAGATCGGCCACGGCGCCCTCGCGGAACGTGCCATCCTGGCCGCCATGCCCCCCGAAGAGGATTTCCCCTACACCGTTCGGGTGGTCAGCGAAGTTTTGGCGTCCAATGGTTCCACGTCCATGGGCAGCGTGTGCGGTTCCTCCATGGCCCTCATGGACGCCGGGGTGCCTTTGGTGGCCCCCGTCGCCGGCATCGCCATGGGTCTGATCACCGACGGCGACGATGACCGCTACGCCATCCTCAGCGACATCCAGGGTATCGAAGACTTCCTGGGCGACATGGATTTCAAGGTCGCCGGCACCGAACGGGGCATCAACGCCCTACAGATGGACGTCAAAATTGACGGCCTCACCCAGGAGCTGCTCAGCGAAGCGCTGGAACAGGCCCGCGTTGGCCGCCTGCACATCCTGGAGCGCATGGCCGAAGCCATCACAGAGCCACGCTCTCAGATGAGCAAGTACGCCCCCAAGCTGGTCAAAATGCAGATTCCTGTCGAGAAGATCGGCGCCCTTATCGGTCCCGGCGGGCGTGTGATTCGCGCCATTCAGGAAGAAACGGGCTGCAACCTCGACGTTTCCGACGATGGCGGCGTCGTCATCTCCTCCAGCGACCAGCCCATGATCGAGCTGGCCCGCAGCCGAGTCGACGCCTTGACCAGAGACCCTGAGGTGGGTGACATAATCACTGGCAAAATCACCCGCACCACCAATTTCGGCGTGTTCGTCGAACTATCCCCGGGCGGCAAGGACGGGTTGGTGCGCAACGAAGAACTCGGCGACCTGGCCTACGAAGATGTGGATATCGGCCAGGAAATCACCGTGATGATCCACGAAATTGACCACATGGGCCGAATCAACATGTCGCGTCGGATCCTGATGGGCGACACCGAACCCGCTCCGGCGCGCCCCGAGCGTCCCGCCTTCAACGACCGCGATCGCGGGCCACGCGGTGGCGGCTACGGTCGCGGCGGCTACGGCGGCGGCGGTGGAGACCGCGGCGGCCGGGGCGGCGGTGGCTTCGACCGGGATCGGGACCGTGGCGGCCGTGATCGCAACGGCGGCCGGGGCGGTTTCGACCGTGATCGGGATCGCGACCGAGGCGGTCGCGGAGGCTACGGCGGCGGCGGTGGTGGAGACCGCGGCGGCCGCGGCGGCTTCGACCGGGATCGAGACCGTGGCGGGCGCGGAGGCTACGGCGGCGGCGAACGAGACCGCAACTCCATGCTGGGCAGCGATCCCAACGAGCGCGGCGGACGCCGGCCGTCAGGCCGACCCCAGGGCAACAGTCGCAATCCCTCAGATCGTCGCTTCTTGGGTGGAGGCGGCGCGCGCCGATAGCCCAGTCTTTCGACGCTCGCGGCCCCATTCTAGATCCATATCGGCCGCTCGCCAAAATCTTGGCGCCCGAATCTTGGCGCCGTATGCTTGGCACCGTAATCTTGGTGAAGGAGGAGGTTCCGTTATGCCGGTTATTACCATCAACGGCCCAATCGGCGCCGGTTCCATCGCCGTTGGCCAGCAAGTCGCGCAGGACCTGCGCCTGAACTACGTGGACCGCATGGTCTTCGCTGAAGCGGCCCGCATCATCGGTTCGCCGGTGTCCATCCTGATGGCCAAGGAGCAGCGGGTAGAACGATTCGGCGACCGCGTCGCCGCTCTCCTGGGCCGGGTGCTGGAGCGGGCCGCCGTGTCCGGGGACTACGACCTCGGCGTGGGCATCGAAACCCTCCCCGAAACCTATCACGAACTGGCCGGCGAATCGACATCCCGCGTCCAGCGGGTGAACGACCAGTTGTTCATCGATACCACCCGCGAGGTTGTCCGCAACCTCGCGCAGGCCGGACACGTCGTGATCATCGGGCGCGGGGCCAACGTGATCCTCGGCGATACGCCCGGGGCGCTGCACGTGGGAATGCTGGCTCCCATGTCCAAGCGCGTCCACACCATCATGGAACGGGAACACCTCAACGAGGCGGAAGCCAGCGCCTATTTGGAGGAATTGGAAGAAGCCAGGGTCAAATTCTTCCGGAAGTTCTTCAAGGTCTCGCCGGAAGACCCAACCTTGTATCACATGATGCTGGACATGGGCCACATGAGCGACGACACCGCGGCCAAAATCATCGCTCACGCCACCAGCGACTTGGAACACTGACCCCCGCCGCTGGATGCAGCGGCATTTTCATGCACTCACACACGAAACGCCGCCACCGGCGCGCAAATCAAGGAGGTCTCTACCCATGTTCATCCGTATGGTCTGGGGGAAGCTACGAGCCGGTTCCTGGGAGGAATTTGAACGACACTACCACGAACGAGTGGCCACCGGCAGCAAGCCCAAGGGCCTGAGCGAACGGCAATTGATCCGCAGCACCGAGGACCCCGACGAAGGCATCAGCGTCAGCGTTTGGGAAACCTTGAACGACCTGCGCGATTATGAAACCAGCGAGTTTCGCGCCAATATCGCCCGTGAAGTCGAGCACCTATACCGCGGCGAGTACTGGGTCAAGCACTTTGAGGTATCTTCCACCGACTGACCCAGCGCCGCGCCTCCCGGAATACGGCCCCGCGAAATTGCGGGGCCGTTAGTTGGGCGCCGCTCATTGGGCGCCGCTCATTGGGGGCCGTTAGTTGCGGGCCGTTAGTTGTGGGCCTCGCCTTGCTTGCGCCAGTTAGCGGCTCGCCGTCGCGCCTGAAAGCCGGTTGATCCCAGCGCGGGCGCAGTCTTCGTCCTCCTGGGCCGTGCCGCCGCTGCCTCCCACGGCTCCGATCAGTTCACCATTGACGTAGATGGGCAACGCGCCCTGGCCCGGCACGAATTCCCCGCGTTCCACTTCCATCACCGCCCGCATGATGGGTGTGGTGGACCGCTCGGTCAGGTCGCCGCTGGGCTCGCCAAAGCAGGCGGACGCGCGGGCCTTGCCGCGGGACACATACGGAGTGCGCCAGGCTGAACCGTCCATCTTGCACATGGTAATCAGGTCGCCTCGGGCGTCCACTACCGAAAAACTGAACGCCTTCCCGAGCTCTTGGGCGGCCGCTTTGGCTCCGGCGAGGACGGTTTCCGCCTGGTCCAACGTGATGTTTGGCATTTTGCAGGTCTCCTTGCGATTGGTTGCGTTCCCGATTGATTGCGTTCGCGAATGGCGAACAACGCGCCGGTTGAGCCTTTTCAATCGGCTGCGCTATTATATCAGGGCGACTCGCTGTTCAAACGCGCCCTTCTGAGGGCGAGCGCGGGAAAGGTGTTCCACATGTTCGGTTTTTTTGAAGGCTTCAATAAGGGTTGTGGCTGCGCAATCGGGGCGGTGGTTGGCTTGGTAATCGCGCTGATTATCGTCCGCATTGTCTTTGGCGAATTTCCGGTGAGTTTCTGACGACTCCGCCCTCCGCATACTCAGGAGTATCCAAATGCAGTTCGGATTCTATCTGCCCAACCACGGCCCAAACGCTCAGCCGGGCCCTCTGGCGCGCATCGCACAAACCGGCGACCGCCTCGGTTTCTACTGCATGGTGGCCGGCGACCACGTGCTGGTTCCCAACAAAATCGAATCGCCGTATCCCTACACCGTCGGCGGCGAGTTTCCCACCGGCGAGAGCGGCGAGTACTTCGAACAGTTGACGCTTCTGACCTACCTGGCCGGCGTAACCACTCAGATTCGCTTGGTCCCCAGCGTCATGATCGTACCGTACCGCCCGCCGATCCTAGCGGCCAAGATTCTGGCCACTCTGGACGTACTGTCCCAGGGTCGGCTCATTTTGGGCGTCGGCGTCGGCTGGATGGAAGAGGAGTTTGAGGCTCTCGGCTCTCCACCCTTTGCCGAGCGCGGCGCCGTCACCGACGAGTACCTGCGGGCCTACAAGGAACTCTGGAGCAGCCCAAACCCCGAGTTCGACGGCAAGTACGTTCAGTTTTCCGGCATCCAGTTCTTGCCCAAACCGATCCAGAAACCTAATCCGCCCATTTGGGTAGGCGGCCAAAGTCGCCCCGCCATCCGGCGCGCCGCCACCATCGGCGACGGCTGGCATCCCGTGGGAACCATACCAGCGGCGACGCTGGACCCGGAAGAACTGGCCGGAGATCTGGTGACGTTGAATCGTCTGGCTGAGCAGGCTGGCCGCGACCCCTCCGAAATTGCCGTCTCCATGAAGGCCCCGCTCTACGATCCCGCCACCATGCAATCGGGGCCGCGCCGGCGTTTCTCCGGTTCCACCGACGCGATCCTCGAAGACGTGGGAGCCTATTCTGAGGTGGGCGTTTCCCACATCATCTTCGACATCCGCGGCAGCGACCTCAATCAAGCCCTGGAGCGCCTGGATTGGTTCGCCGGCGACATCATGCGCCAGGTTGATTGACTCCAACCACATGGGGAATTCGATTGACCGATGGTCGGTCAACCGAACCGCATTAAATCTACGGAGGGGCGAATCACGATTCGCCCCTCCGTAGTCGATGGCATGGCGCCGCCGTTAGCCAGGAATTTCGTCGTAATGGTCAAACGTCCCTATGACGTTGGCCTCGTACAGCGCTTGCACCTGATCCTCGGTGTAGTCGAGCAGGCCGGTCAGCACGTCTTCGTTGTGTTCGCCGACGCGCGGCGTGGTGCCCACCACTGCGG
The DNA here is from genome assembly GCA_965221295.1 of Dehalococcoidia bacterium. Taxonomy (GTDB): domain Bacteria; phylum Chloroflexota; class Dehalococcoidia; order Lucifugimonadales; family UBA3495; genus Bin87. The sequence goes on from OZ244879.1 coordinate 2,062,363, forward strand.
GCGTCCGGCTGAAGTGCCAGAAGTCCCCGGACACCGCGATGGTGCCGGCCAGGAAGTCGTCCACCTCCACCAGCGCCCGCCGCTCCCACGGATGCGGATCCGCCGCGGCTTGGGCGATGGAATTCACCGGCGCCGCCACCACGTCGTGCTGCGTGAAATGGGCAATGGCTTCGCGCATGGTCATGTTGGCCATCAGTTCGCGCATGGCCTGGTTGATGGCCTCGCCGTTGTTGCCTCGCTCGTGTCGCGTCGTGAAGCGGGGATCTTCCAGCCACTCCGGCTTGCCCAGCGCGTTGCACACGCGATGCCAGTGGTGCTGGTCGCCGGCCGAGATCAGCACCCAACCATCCTGGCAAGGGTATGTTCCCGATGGCGGGGCCGCCGACTCGCCCCGCCGGGGTTCGATGCCGGCGCCGTGGTAAGCGGTGACCGGAATTTCAGTGTAGCTGTATCCGGTGTCCGCCAGGCACGCGTCAATCGTCTGGCCTTGGCCCGAGGTCTCGCGCTCATGCAGCGCGGCCAGAGTCCCAATGGCGGCGTGCAACGCAGTCGTGCGGTCGATGATCGGCACTCCAGCCCGGATGGGCGGCATTCCCTCCTCGCCGGTGATCATCGCCACGCCCGACATGGTTTGCCCGATGGGGTCATAGCCGATCTGTTCCCGGTAAGGACCAAACTGCCCGTAGGCCGAGACGTTGACCATGATGATTCGCGGGTTCAGTTCATACAGCCGGTCATACCCGAACCCCATGACATCGATGGTTCCAGGCCGGAAGTTCTGCACCAAAACATCCGATACCTTAACCAGCTTGCTCAGGACTTCCTTGCCTTCTTCCTTGCGCAGGTCGATGCTCAGGCTCTTCTTGCCGCTGTTGTACTGCACCCAGTAGGCGGACTGCTTGCGCACCCAGGGGGCGTGGTAGCGGGTTTCCTCTCCACCCAGCCGTTCCACCTTGATGACTTCCGCCCCCAGGCGGGCCAGCACCTGGGCGCATCGTGGCCCGGCCTGATGCCGACCCAGGTCAATCACTCGTATCCCGTCCAGGGGGCCCTTCGCTTCTGCCATGACCGATTCTCCTCACGTGCTCGGTTCTTCTGCCACGCTTCCGATGCGCGGCGACGCTGATCGTCAAACGCGTCGCCACCTAACCGCATCGGACGCGGTTGTTGGTTTCGACATTCTACGCCCGTAACTTGTTGTGGGCAAGCGCGGCATTCCAACCACCGCGGGCGCCAGAACACGACGCCTAAGCGCGCCACGGTATGACGCGCGGCAGGACATTCCGATGACCATTCCTGCCGCAGGCTTTCGTGCGAACGGCCACCATTCCGCCCCCCGTCGGTCGATCAAACCGCGCCCTCCGCTTCCAGGGCCGCCAGTTGCTCGCGCGTCAAGCCCCCCAGCGTGAGCAGGATTTCGGCGTTATGCTGTCCCAGGGTCGGCGGAGCGTCATGCCCTGACGCCTCGCACGAACTCAACCGAATGGGCGTCGCCAGAGAGCGGAATTCGCCGCCCAATGTATCCCCCGTGTCCACATACATGTCCCGCGACAGCAGTTGCGGACAGTTGGCCAGTTCCGCCACATTCTGCGCCACGCCCATGGAAAACCCCAGCTCCGTGAGTTTTCCAGCCACCTCCCATTTGGGCCGTTGCGCAGACCATTCCTCAATGGCCGGAATCACGCGTTCGAACACGAAATCGGCGTCCGGAAACTGCTGCAGGTAGCGTTCGTCCTGATCCGGCAGGTCGCTTCGGCCGATGAGGTCCCACAGCGCGGCCAGCCGCTGCGGGCTGCGTACGCCGGCCATCACCACGTATCCGTCCGAGGAACGCAACGCCAGCCCCGGGCCCAAAGACGCTTGCCGCGTGCGCCCCGAAAGATCGCCGGCCGTCTGACCCGTAACCTGGTATGCGTTCATGTTGCTGATCAAATGGGATGCCATGCACTCGTACATGGCAACGTCCAAATGCTGCCCAACGCCCGTCTGCCGCCGGGTTTCCAACGCCAACACGATGGCCAGAGCCGCCCAAACTCCGGGAACCGAGTCTCCGATATTGTCCCCCACCGCCTGCGGAGGGCCGCCGGGTTCGCCGGTCACGTCCATCCATCCGGCCATCGCCTGTATCGCCAAATTGTTCGCCGGCCAGTTCGAGTACGGCCCCCGCGCCCCTTCGCCATCGCCGTACCCGGTTATCTGCGCGTAGATCAGTCGGGGGTTGAGTTCGTGGAGTCGTTCGTAGCCTAAACCCAGCCGCCGAAACGCCCCCGGCCCCCAGTTGTCCAGCAACACGTCGGAGCTGGACACTAGGTTCTCGAATGCCATCTTGCCAGTTGGGTTCCGCAGGTCCAGCGTAACGGATTTCTTGTTGCGGTTGATGCCGAGAAACCGGCTGCTCACCTGACGCCCGTCCGGGTTGGTGATGAACGGCTGCCTCCCCCTGGCGGCGTCCCCCGTGCCCGGCCGTTCGATCTTGATCACCTCGGCTCCCATGTCAGCCAGAATCATCGAGCAGAATGGCCCGGCCACGATGTGCGTGGCGTCCAGCGCTCGCACCCCCCTCAGCGGCAGGGGGAGCTTTTCAGTGTGTCCACGATCAGCGTTTTCAGATTCAAACATGGCGGCTCCCTAGTTGGCGTCTCCAACGGCGCCGTTCTTCGACATCACGGTGGGATCAGGTCACATATTCGGCAAGCGCGCGCGCCGCTGAGCGCGCGCCTTTGCGCATCGGCGCGAAGTGACTGAGGCACAGGATTTCAAAATCTAAGCCGGCCAGTTTGCGGATCGATTCCCGCGCGGCTGGCATATCACTGGAAAAGAAAGGCGAAGGCGGAATCAGCCGGTCGCCACGGCGCTGCATCGCGTCGCCGGCGATCAGTATCCCGTTTTCAGGGAAGTATAGGCTGATGCTGCCGGGGGTATGCCCCGGCGTGTGGATCACCCGGGCTCCTCCGAGCAGTGGCAGCGTGTCTCCCTCGTGCAGTGGCAACGTCGCCGGAATGGGCGGAGGACGCAGCGCGGCCATAAAGGGCCACAGCAAGGGTTTGAGCCACCACTGCTGCGCCGGATTGGGAATGTCTCCCCTTCGCTCCTGCTTCAAACGATCAGCCTCAGAATGGTGCGCTTCCACCGGCAAGCCGGTCGCCATCTGGATCCTCGCCATCCCGCCGATATGGTCGTGATGATAGTGGGTGGCGAGCAACCTCCGCACCGCGCCGGCGGAGTGGCCAATGGCGCCCAGATATTCCAGAATACGCCCGGCGTTGATGCGCCAACCGGCGTCGATCAACGCCACTGACCCACCGGCGGACGGTTCGCGGTCGACGGCATCGATTGCGTCCCCGGTTTGATCCGCCATCGCCGCCACGAAGACACTGGTAGTGCGTAACGAGAGTTGATGCAACCCGGGAACCACTTCCCCGATGTCAGCCCGGGGACCTGGTATGCGGCGGTAGCGTCGAAGCGTGGACGCCATCGGATGATCGCGCCCTAACGCAGGTCGATGACCCGCCGCGCCTTGAACTGCGTCCTCTCGAACTCGCCTTCCGGTTTGAGTTCGACCGACACGCCAACGCCCAAAGCCCGACGCAGCGCGTCGCCCACCTGGCTCCGCAGCGATTCCAAAGCCGTCGGCCCGCCTTCCCCGGCGGCGGCCCACACCGGCCCGGCGACTTCCGTCTGCACCGTCAGGCGGTCGAGGTATCCCCGCTCTCGTTCCACAACCAGCCGGAACTCGCCGCCGAACTCGTCGAGTCCGCGCAGCACATCCTCCACCCGCGAGGGGAACACGTTCTGTCCCCTAATGATCAGCATGTCGTCGGCCCGACCGTAGATTCCCAACGGCAATGTGGGATACGTGCGTCCGCAGGGGCAATCGATCATGTCCCACCGCGCGATGTCCCCTGACCAGTAGCGTATCATCGGTTGGGATTCGCGCTCAAGGTGCGTGTACACCGGGACTCCCTCTTCGCCCATCGCTACAGGTTCTCTAGACTCGGCATCCACCAGTTGCGTGTAAACGATGTCCTGCCACAGGTGCATCCCTCGCTGCAGGTGGCGACACCCGCCATTGGTCATCCACGGCGTCATTTCGGCCATGCTGCCCTGATCCACCACGTAGCACCCAAACGCGTCCTCGATGGCCTGCCGGGTGGCGGGAACGCTGGCGCCAGGTTCGCCGCTGAAGAACATCAGCCGAAACGCAAAGTCGGCCCTGGGATCAATCCCCATTTCGCGCGCTCGTTCCGCTAAATACAGGGCGTATGACGGTGTGGCGTACAGAGCAGTCGGCCGCGCCATCTGGGCCCATTCCACCGCGCGCTCCGTCTGGCCCGGCGCCCCGGCCCCAAAGGGGAAGCACGTCGCTCCCAGACGCTCGGCGCCAACCAACGCGCCCCAACTGCCGACGTACAAGCTGAAAATCGCGGCCACCATCACCGTATCGCCCGGCCGAACTCCGGCGGCCCAGAGGATCCGCGCGTGGGCTTCCCCGATGCGTTCCCAGTCGCCGCGACTGATCCCAAACACCGTGGGCCGCCCGGTGGTGCCCGACGTGCCGTGAATTCTATGCACCCGTTGGGGATCCACGCACAGAAACCGCCCATACGGAGGGTGGGTTTCCTGCTCCAACCGCACATCCTCTTTGGTCAGGATGGGCAGCATGGCAAACTCCTCAAGACTTCGGATGTTGGCCGGATCCACCGGCGCGTCCCGCCAAAACTCGCGGTAGAACGCCGAATGCTCCCAGGCGTACCGGATCTGCCCGCGAAGCTTTTCCAGGATCAAAACGTCGCGCTCTTGTGGCGCCATCGTTTCGAGTCGGGCGTCCCAATGCTCCGCGTCCGCGCTCGGAACATAGTTGGGATCGTAGTTCGTTGGCCAGTTCATCGCGCCTGCCTTCCCAGGGATGCGTGGATGAATTCGACCATTTCGCCGGTGAATGTCCCAACCGGGAACACGCCGTCAACGCCCAACCCGCGCAGCTTCTCAACGTCGCCGTCCGGTATGGTGCCGCCCACCAACAACTTCACGCCGCCGGAGCCGTCTTCGTTGCCCACCAGTCCCCGAGTGCGCAGCTCCTCCACCATGCGTGGCATCAGCCGCATGTGCGCCCCCGAGAGGATGCTGATGCCCACAACGTCAACGTCTTCTTGCGCGGCGGCGGCGGCCACCTGATCCGCCGTGACCCGCATCCCAAGGTACACCACCTCCATGCCGGCGTCGCGCAACGCCCGGGCGATCACCTTCACGCCCCGGTCGTGGCCATCCAACCCCAGCTTGGCCAGCAACACGCGAGGGGGTTGGTTCTGTACGGTTTCCATGGGCGTAATCAATCTCACCCTCCATCGGGGGGCTTTTCGGCCTCGTTGCCGACCAGACGGAGGGCTACTCCGGTGGCGCCCATGACCACAAACGCAATCACCGGAGCGAACCGGGGGCCGGCGTCCGCCCCTATGCTGATTATTACTCCGGCGATCAAAATGGCGGTAACGCCGAGGCACATCGTGCCCAGATCACTGAATATCTTTCTCATCGGTAATGAAATTTCGCGGCGATAAAGGTGAACAGGAATATCAAAGACAACCCCGCGCCTCCATATGCCAAGGGCAGCAGTTCGGCTACGACGTTTCGGTCGTAGCCGAATGCGGGCAATCCCAACCAATGGCCAGCAAGCAATATCCAGCTAAACCCAAAAAAGGCCACTAGAATGACGATCAACACGGGAACCATTGGACTATTCATCACATCCTGCCAATCGGTTGAACCTGCCTGCTCGGTGGGTACTACTATACCCTACATGAAACCCAACCGGCCCCCTAGAATACACCCGGATCTACATATTCTCCCCATTCGTCCCGCAAGGCTCCCATGATTTCGCCCTCGGTGACGCCAGACGCCACCGCCGCCAGGATGGACGGCATCAGGTTTTCGTCGGCCCGCGCCGCCTTCACCATGGCCTTCAATCCGGCGGCAGCGTCCTTCTCGCTGCGTCCCAGCCGCGCCGCCGTGAGCCGCTCGATCTGCCGCTCCTCCTCCGCGTAGTCGAACTCGAACAACTCCAAGGAACCCGCCGACGCCGCGCCGTCACGGTATTCGTCGTTCACGCCCACGATGGTGTAGTCGCCCGACTCCACGCGCTGCTGGTAGCGGTACGACGCCTGCGCGATTTCGCTCTCAATGTATCCGCTGGTGATGGCCTCCAGCATCCCTTCCAACATGCCGCCGTTGCCCATCGCGTCGATGCGTTCGATGTACGCCATCGCCGCTTCCTCCAGTTGGTTGGTCAGCGTCTCCAGGTAGGCCGAACCTCCCAGCGGGTCGGGCGTAGCCGCCACGCCGGACTCGTGCGCCAGTATCATCTGCGTGGCCAACGAGATGCGCATGGCCTCCTCGGACGGTATGTCGTAGGCTTCGTCGTAGCCGCTGACGTGCAGCGACTGGGCGCCGCCCAGCACGGCGGCCAGCGCCTGCAATCCGCCGCGCAGGATGTTGTTCAGCGGATCCTGCCGCACCAACGTGGACCCCAGCGTCTGCGCATGGAATCGCATCCGCATGGATTCAGGCCGCGTGGCGCCGTAACGATCCCGCATCAACCGCGCCCAGAGACGCCGCGCCGCTCGGAATTTGGCGATCTCCTCGAAGAAGTCGTTGTGCACCCCAAAGAAATGGGACAACCGGGGCGCGAAGGCGTCCACGGACAACCCGCGCCGTTGCGCCGACTCCACGTAGGCCATGCCCTGCGCCACCGTGAAAGCCAGTTCCTGCGCCGCGTCCGAGCCGGCCTCCCTAGTGTGGTATCCGCTGATGGATATGGTGTACCAGTTGGGGACGTTGCGCGTGCAGAATTCCACCACGTCGGTGGTTAGCTTCAGCGCCGGCCCTGGAGGCAGAGCAAAGGTCTTCTGACCGTGAAACTCCTTCAGCGAGTCGTTCTGCACCGTGCCGCGCAGAGCGTCCCAGGGTATCGCCCGCCGCTCCGCCGCGTGCAGAAACATGGCCAGCAGCGCTATGGCCGGGTGGTTGATGGTCAGGGATACGCTGGCTTGGCCCAGAGGTATGCCGTCGAACAGTTCGCCCATGTCAGCCGCGGTGTCGATGGCCACGCCCAGGCGCCCAACCTCGCCTTCGGCCAGTTCGTGGTCGGAGTCGTAGCCGGTGAGGGTCGGATGGTCAAAGTCGGTGCTCAACCCGGTTTGGCCGTGGGCCAGCAGGAACCGGTAGCGCTCGTTGGTCGCCCGCGCCGTGCCGAATCCGGCGATCTGCCGCCGAGTCCACAGGCGTCCCCGGTACATCGTCGGATAGGCGCCGCGCGTAAACGGGAAGGCGCCAGGCTCCCCCAGGTCGCGAGCGGCGTCAAACCCGCCGGCCAGCAACTGCTCCGGCGAGTACAGCGCCTCGATCGGAATGCCAGAAAGGGTGCGCGGGTCAAGGTTGTGGCTGGTCATGGTGAGACTCTGCGGTGGTTCGTGTGGGTTAGGCTTGTTCACAACTGCAGAATAGACGGACTCGGGGATGCGATTCGCGTAATGGGTCAGCGCTACGGTTCGCGTTCGATGATAGCAATTTCCTCAGGTAACCCAGCCAACCAGTCGCGAATGCTAGCCTGGTCAGCCGCGCCGATTTGGCGGCGCGCGATGGCAGATTGAGATTGAGTCCAAAATCACGGCTGCCACGGCACCGTGTGCGCGGCGGCCGTACGGCAACAGACCGGCATATTCAGTTCGACCAGGGGTTGAACGGTCAAACGTACCGACTGCCAGATCCCGCGTCACTGCCGGGGTTCAGAGGCACTGCATCGGTCCCACCGCATAAACGTACCGCCCTCAATCACGCCAATTAAGATTGCGACTCTGCACTCACAATGCCAAACGAGGACCCTCGTGTCAATGCGGGTGAAGGATCGTTCAACTGAGCAACCGCTATGGTACTGCTGAGGCCACTACTTGGGTCGGGGTCTTGAGAAAGTCCTCTGCAGGCACCCCCGAGCGGTCACCCAGTAACTGCGCCATTTTCGGCGGTATCGCGTTCAAACCGCCCAACATCGCGTCTAGGCTTGCCTCGTCGCCAGCAAGTGGAATCAACTCACTCCGCGTCACCATCTGCTGATCCAGCATAAACTCGAGCAGCGAATGCGGATGAGACTCTGGCATCTGGTAATGTTCGGCTTCGTATTGTTCGACCAAATCGGAAATGCGGTCGAGTTCCCGGCTTTCTGGGGTGCCATATTCGGCGTCGAGTAGTTCGGAGATGCGGGCCAACGCCGCATCATAGTCTTCTTCGTTGGTCACTTTGGTGATTTCCGGCATGGTTAAACCTCCGCGGCGTCTATACGGTTGTATTCTGCGTGCGTACCGACGAACCTAACATAAACACGGCGAAATTCGTAAACCACCTTTACTACGACTCTATACCTGTTGCCTTTGATATTGAAAACCAGTCGATTGCCGGGGATTATGCTAACGCTACGATACGTACGGGCGACTTGGTACGGGGCTTCCCAGTCTGCCTTTTCTACTGTTTTGTACCATTCTGCCAATGGTTGCTCGGCATCCGGATGACGCTTCCAAAATTCCCTTAATTTCCTTTTGGACAAGACGCGCATTTTGAACCTCCACTCATCAAGTTTACGCCCTAGTCTATCACGCTTTACCGCCATTTTCTCTGGGCCCACGAATATTTTCGCAATCCGCTGGCGAGATTTGTGGTATGGCGGCCGCTCAATTGCGACATTCAGCCCGGCTTTGGGGTAGGTAGCCAGACCGTTGAACAACCTGATCGAGTGTGGCCAACTCGCCTCATTCGCATTCACCCCCCGCCAGCGCTGGTATTATGCGCTCGCCGAACGCCTGCACCTCCGCTTCGGGCGGCGCGAAGGTCAGGCACGGCATCAAATAGATCTGATTCACCCCATGCTTGGCCATTTCGCGGATGCGCTCCGTGCACCGCTCCGGTGTTCCGATCAGACCCAGGGCGTCGCACAGCTGCGCGTTCACATCGTCGCTCACGAACTGCGTCAATTCGATGGCCTCGTCCCAATTCGGCGCGTGGCCAAGGTCGGGGTAAACATCCCGCGCCGCCTGCGGAATCTCGTAGTCCGGCATATCGATGTCAGAGTACGGCAGCCAGTTGGGGCCTCCCCAAAGCAATCCCCAGTGCGCCGCCACCGGCCGCGCCAGTCGTTGCGCCTCGGCGGTGGAGTCGGCCACGCAAGTCCGCACCGCGAACATAACGTCCAGGTCGTCCAGCGTCCGGCCACTCCGCTTCGCTCCAATCTCAAGATGCTCCAGCGCTTTGCCCACGATGCCCGGCGTGTAGCCCACCAGCGCCAACGCGCCGTCCGCCACCTCGCCGGCTAACTCCAACGAGCGTGGACCCGACGCAGCCATCAGCACGGGAACCCCGGCTCCGCCGTCGCTGCCTGCGAAGTCCAGACGGTTGGTCATGGAGCCATAGTCCACCGACTCGCCGGCCAGCAGCGCCTTCACCTCCAGGATGCAACGCCGCATCTGCCGCAACGTCGCCGGACGCCGCCCGATGGTGCTGGCCGACGTGTAACCCGTGCCGATGATGAACTTGGTTCGCCCTGGGGCGATTTCCGCCACCGTCTGCGCCGCGCCCGCCAGCACCGACGGGATTCGTCCGAAGGGATTGGTAACCGCCGGAAACAACCGCAGCCGATTGGTGACGCCGGCCGCCAGACCCATGGTCACGAAGGTGTCCCGGCAAATCATCTGGCTATCCAGGATCCCGGCGCCGTCGAATCCGGCCGCTTCGATCTTCTTGATCAAGTCCAACAATTCGGGCATCGGCGAGGTGCCCGGCACGCGCATCGATATTTTCACTTCCTGACTATTAGTGGGATGGCTCATGGTGGGCTGGCTCATGGCGGGGCCTCCGTTCGCAATTTACCTGTCGCATTGTAACGGCGGAACGCCCAACCGCGCAGCGCCTGCCCACCGCTACACGCCCACCTCTACCAATAATCACAATGCCGCTCCCTTTCCTTCACGGCGAGACGCGACGGCGCCGCGGCATTCTACCAGCGCTAACGAACGGCCGAATAACCACCGGGAAATGAGGCTCACCGGCCGTTGACTGCGGTCAACAACCTTGCCGCGCCTCTTTCGCGTTAGCCGGAGAAACATACGCTGCTAGAAGCATGGAGGCGGCCGCCAGTGTCAGCAGCCGCATCGCGCAGTGACGCTATTGCCCATGAATCAGCGGCCCATAATCTTGCCAGTTTGCGGTTCTGACCGTTAAACTGCCCGAACTAACCCTACACCCTACTGGGAGGACATCCAATGGTAGCCGTCAAATATTCCCTGGAAGACTTCACCCAGGAAATGGAAGAGTTGCTGGCCACTCAACCCACGAACGAAAAAATTTTCGACCGTGGCTCCGATTGCCTGTCCCGCCTGATTTCCAATCCAGACGCTATACCCGAACGGTTCCGGCAACCCGTCGGCCAAGGTTCCAGGTCCAACCACGGCTCATGGCTGCTCCACCACAGCCCCGACAGCGGACTCCTGGTGACCGCCGTCGTTTGGGGACCCGGCGATCACGCTGGGCCTCACGACCACCGAACCTGGGGTATGATCGGCGTCATGGACAACGCCCTCACCGAAACTCGTTTCCGCCGCGTGGACGACCATGATCGGGACGGTTGGGCCCAACTGGAACGCGACCGTTCCGCCGTGGTCAAACCTGGCGAGATCAGCCTCCTCATTCCCGAAGTGGACGAGATCCACCAAATGGACAACTTCACCGACCGGCCCACCGTCGAGATCCATGTTTATGGCCAAGACTTGCGCGGCCTCGAACGGGTCCGGTACGACCTGGAAACCGGCGCCATCAAGCGCATGATGACTGAACGATACGACAACTGCTGATCCAACCGATTGGTTCTTCGCAACCGATGGCCGTGGCGCGCTGTATATCGTCCCGGCCCTTTGCTTCATCAGGGGGTTTATCCATGCCTCATCCCATTACGCCCGACCAGTTGATCGATCTGTTCAACGGCAGCGCTCCTTTCGCGCTGATCGACGTTCGGGAACCCGGCGAGTACAACGCCAGCCACATCCCCGGCAGCAGCTTGATGCCGCGCCGCTCGCTCGAATTCGACCTGCCCGCCGCGGTTCCTTCCCCCAACACCCTAATCGCCCTCTGTGACGATGACGGGCGCCGCGTCGCCAAGGCCGTCGAAACCGTCGAGCGCATGGGCTACTCCAACGTCGCCTGGCTCCAGGGCGGCGTCAACCTCTGGATGAGCCTCGACCATCCCACCGAGTGGGGCGTCAACGTTCCCAGCAAGGATTTCGGCGAAAAAATGGAAGTGGTGCACCACGTCCCCGAAATCGACGCCATGGAACTCCACGCCCGTATGGAGCGCGGCGATAAGATGGTGATTCTCGACACCCGCACTCCCGAAGAATACCGGCGCTTCTGCATCCCCGGCGGCCGCAGCTTGCCCGGCGGCGAACTGGCGTTGCGCATCACCGACGTTACCGCGGACCTGGACCCGGACACTACCGTAGTCGTCAACTGCGCCGGCCGCACCCGCAGCATCATCGGAACCCGCGTCCTGCAACGCATGGGCCTTGACCGCGAGGTCGTCGGTTTGAAGAACGGCACTTCCGGATGGGTCCTGGCCGGTTTTGAGCTGGAATCCGGCGCCGACCGCGACCAGTTGCCCAACGTCTCAGCGCAAGGACGCGCCGCCGCCGAAGCCTACGCCCTCAGGTGCGCAGATGAAGACGGCGTGCGCTTCTTGAACATCGACGGGCTGGACGAGTTGGTCAACCGCAGCCACCGGGAAAGCGTGTACTTCATCGACGTTCGCACAGGTGAAGAGTACGAGCAAGGACGAATTCCGGGATTCCGTTGGTTCCCAGGCGGCCAATGTGTCCAACGCAGCGACGACGTGGCGGTCGTCAAGAATGCCCCCATCGTATTTTGCTGCGACGGCAAAGCCCGCGCCGCCCTCACCGCCTCTTGGTATCGCCAACTCGGTTACGAGGAAGTGTACGCCTTGGACGGCGGCATCTCCGCCTGGACCGCCGCCGACCGACCCCTCGAGTCTGGCCTCAGCGTGGGCGCCGCGTTCGATGGCTCCATCGGCGGCTATGCGGAACCCGAACTGCTGGTCGAAGCCCGCAAAGCTATTCCGCTGGTAACCGCCGATGACCTGCTCAACGATCAATCCGCGCTGGTCCTGTTCGTCGACACCAGCCGCGACTTCGCCCGCGGCCACGTGCCTGGCGCCCGTTGGGTTCCCCGCGGTTGGCTGGAATGGCAGGTGGCCGACTTCGCGCCCTCCACCGACGCCCGGGTTGTACTGACCTGCGGCGACGGCCGCCAATCCCTGCTGGCCGCCGCTACCCTCAAAGAAATGGGCTACGCCAACGTGGCGGCCCTGGATGGCGGCATGTTGAACTGGTCATCCGCTGGCCTGCCGGTTGAGGAGGGTTTGTCCGGCGTCATGCGAACCCCCGCCGATATCGTCTTCAGCGGACCCGACCGCACCTACGCCGACATGCAACACTACCTCCGTTGGGAAACCGAACTGGGCTTCAAGTACGCCACCTAACTCTCCTTCCCAAAGATCCCGCTAACGGGGCGCGACGGTCCGGTCGCGCCCCGTTCAGTCTGCCCGCGCCTCCACCAGGTCGCCTTCCTCAGGGTTGGTCTCGATGCGCAGCGTCTGCACGATGCGGTTGAAAGTCTTTTCCTCCGGGTGCGAGTCCCCCACGTGACGGGCAGCCGCGTCTTCCGCCCGACGCCGGTCATCGAATATGTCGTACCACCCGCATTCCGCGCAGTCCACCCGCCATTCCGTTCGGCCAGTCGGCACCTGCTCGGCAATCTCCACAATGATGTGCAAAGTCGTCATCTGGCGTCTCCTCAGTCAACAGCCGGCGGCCCCGTGCCTGTGCCCCCACGCCGGCTCCCATATGATTGTTCCCGCTGGACATCGAGGTGTCAATTGCCGTCTCGCGAATCCTGCCTCTGGTAGCGGTCGTCTGCCTCGGCAGGGAGAAACCGGCCGGTGTTTACTTCCCGGCGATGCGTGCAACGGCCGCCCGTTCCGGCAGGTAGGATCCCTCAAGGAAAACCGGTCGCGTTTGCCTCGGTAGTGTTGCGTTGAATCGCTGGAGCGCGGACAGCTCGCCCTCAGCAGCGTCTCTCCTCTGCCACGACGCGGAGCGTCGCCACGTGGCGATGCCGCAATTTGGCCACTCGGTCTGCGGCTACGGTTACAGGAACCACCGCGCTGCGTTGGAGCCAATCAATATAGTCCGGCGTCCCGCGCATGACCAGCCAGCGGATCAGGCCAGACACCTCAACTGAACTTTCTCATTGGCAATCCGCCAACCGTCCGCTTCTTTTTGCCTTTGCCGCCTTTTCGGGTATTGCCGATACCACGCCGGCGTGGGAAACTTGGAAGGCGTCGGCATCGGTCCGACCAGTTGCAAATCAGGAGACGGCAAACCATGACCACCCAACAGAATCAACTCCAATCCCAGGCGGATGATGCCGCGCGTCCCGATTTCCTCCAGATGGACGGCGCCGGGTCTGTTGACGCGGCGGATGGTTCCGACAGCTGGTACGGGTGGCCCCACCGCAAAGTCGAACCCGTAACCCTGCAACGCCCCGATGGCAAGACCGAACGCGTGCGAACGCCTGTCATGGAGTTGGAGGGGCTCATCACCCCCACCGAATTGCACTACGTCGTGCAACACTTCGGGGTGCCGGAGACGGTTTCCGCCGGCGACTGGTCCCTCTCCGTGGACGGCGAGGTGAAGAAGCCGCTCCGCCTTTCCTACGACGAACTGCGCCGTTTCCCGTCCCGCTCCGTCCGCACCGTCATGGAGTGTTCCGGCAGCGACGCCACCTACTTCGAATACTTCAAGGGCGAGGGCCCGCGTCCATCCCGCACCCAGGAGCGCATGATCCTTTCAGGCAGCGAATGGACCGGCGTCCCGTTGGCGGCCATCCTCAACGAGGCCGGTTTGACTGGTCGGGCCACCCACGTTCGCGCAGAAGGTTGGGACGAAGGCGTGCCGGCCACCGCCGCCGAGGGCACGGAACCCTTCTTCTACGATAAGGGCCTGCCCATGCAGAAAGCCCTCCATCCCGATACCATCTTGGCCTACGCCCAAAATGGACAGATCTTGGAGCACCTGCACGGCGCACCCATCCGTTTGCTGGTTCCCGGCTGGTCTGGCAACTGGTCGGTCAAATGGCTGCGTCGGCTTGAAGTACTGGACCACGAACCCGACTGCTGGTACCACTACAACTTCTACTACTACGGCGACTCCCCCGACGATCCCAACAAGGAACTGATCACCACCATCGGCGTCAAGTCCCTCGTGTCCCAACCCAACGACGACACCCGCTCGTTGCCCGCCGGTCAGCACGTCGTTCGCGGTTACGCCTGGAGCGGCGGCGGCGCCATCACCCAGGTGGATGTTAGCGTCGACGGTGGCCAGTCGTGGCAGCCGGCCCGGCTCGAAGAGCCCGCCGAACGGTGGATGTGGCGCCGCTGGTCGTGGGTTTGGGACGCCAAACCCGGCGACTACACCGTCATGTCCCGCGCCACCGACAGCGTCGGTCGGGTTCAATCCCACGAACCCCGGTACAACAACATGCGCAAGAATTTCAGCGCCATCGTTGGTTACGACATCAGGGTGGAATGACCATAGCGAATCGGCGCGTCCGTCATCCGGTGGGCGCGATGACCGCCCACCCCAAATCGTCCGCCTCTGGACGCGCCCGCAGACGTTGTTCGGAGTTCATACTCGTCGGTCCAACGGGTGATCCCCCAATAGCTCCCGCCGGGCTGGCGCTATCGATCGGCGGATGGCGTCGAACCGGAGCGGCGGTCTGATGCGCTGAATCGTCAGGCCAGGCCAGGCCATGCAGCCGTCGCTACCGATCTGATCCGCGCCGTTGACTCTAACCCTTCAACGGCGGCCCGCCCCACAACGTTGAACCACAGTGGAGACCAACCCATGACCACCATCGCATCCATTCTGGAACAGGCCCCCGTGGTAGCGTCAGAGTGGGCAGAGGAACGCGCCGACCGCCAGCAACGCACCAAAGCCGACCCTGCGGACTTCGCCAGATTGGCTCAGATCGGTGTCCCTTTGCTGGCGGTCCCCACCGACTTGGGCGGGACTTGGGAGAGCCTCGAGCAATCCGCTCGCCCCATCTGCTCGCTGCTGCGCCTACTGGCCACCGGCGACCCTTCCATCACCCTCGCCAGCGCCATGCACCACCTGGTCTTGTCGTCTTGGCGAATGCCCACCGTGCCAGAACCCTTTACCGCCGGGTGGATCAAACAGCGCAACGAGGTCTTCGATAGCGTCCACAGCGGCTGTTGGTGGGGCACCATCGTCAGCGAACCCGGTTCTGGCGGCGATACCGCTCGCACCGCCAGCGTCTGCGAACCTGACGGCGTAAGCGAACTCGGCTATCGCATTTCCGGTCAAAAGCACTTCGGCAGCGGATCCGGTCTCACCTCATTTATGACCACTCGCGCCCTCGCCTCCGGCGAAACAACCCCCGATCTGTTTTACATGGAAGTGCGCAACCATCCCTGGGACGGTTCCACCGGCTTGTGCCTCACCGCCGAATGGCGCGGCCACGGCATGAAATCCACCAACAGCCATGCCTTCGAGTTTTCCAACTTCCCGGCCACCCGTGTGGCCTGGCCCAACCACCAGGCCGAGCTCATGGGCGCCAACGGTGGTCTGGGTTCTGCCGCGTTCCTCTCCGTCATTGTCGGCGTGGTCGACGCCGCCATGGCTTACGTGAAGCCTCGCATCCGCAACGGCATGGCCTCCGAACCCGGCCTGCGCGCCTTTCAGCAGGTGGAATGGGCCCGAGCCGAGCAGGAAGCCTGGCTGATGGACCAGGCCTGGGAGGGCGCCCTGCGTTGCCTGGAGTCCAATACCGGCCGGCGGGAGTTGCTCCTGGCCAAGGAAAGCGTCGCCCGCCTCGCCGAAGATTGCATGGGTCGACTCTGCAAACTGACCGGCGGCAGCGCCTACACCCGGTACTCGCCCCTGTCGGTCTGGTACGACGACGTTCGAGCGCTCGGCTACCTGCGACCTCCCTGGGCTCTCGCTTGGGACCAAATCTTCCAGCAAAGCCTGGCCGAGTGACGCGCCCCCTCATATTGTCATTGCGAGGCCACCCCCCCTTAAACTGTCATTGCGAGGCCGAAGGCCGTGGCAATCTCGTCGACCACAACCAACGGCCGCCCGCCCCTGAACCTCCCCCACGAGGAGCGCCCTCCTTCCGCCATCGCAAGGCCACCCGCCTCCATCCACAACCGCGAGGCCAGCCCCCTTAACCTGTCATTGCGAGGCCAACCCCTCAAACTGTCATTGCGAGGCCGGAGGCCGTGGCAATCTCGTCGACCACAACCAACGGCCGCCCGCCCCTGAACCTCCCCCGCGAGGAGCGCCTCACTTCCGCCATCGCGAGGCCACCCTCCTCCATCCACAACCGCGAGGCCACCCCCCTTAAACTGTCATTGCGAGGCCACAGGCCGTGGCAATCTCGTCGACCACAACCAACGGCCACCCGCCCCTGAACCTCCCCCGCGAGGAGCGCCCTCCCGCCATCGCGAGGCCACCCGCCTCCATCCACAACCGCGAGGCCACCCCCCCTTAAACTGTCATTGCGAGGCCGAAGGCCGTGGCAATCTCGTCGACCGCAACCAACGGCCGCCCGCCCCTACCCACCACCGCGCCATCCAACCGCCCGGCGCCAGGTACATGACAGCAACGCCGGCAACCCATTGTCCGACGCCAGGTCTGCCCCGGAGCAACCGTCTGACCCGACCAGTGCAACCCTCCGGCGTTCCGCTCCAAAACATCCATCCGCCCATTTGCCCCAAATCCACAGAATCGTCACGCCGTCGGCCACGCCAAACGTGGCGACTTTCGCGCCGGGATAGTAAAATGTTCGCGCCATGGTTCCGTTCGCAAGGCGCAACGCTGCTATCGCCATCTCCGTCGGAGCAATGGCGATCACGGTTTTGCTGATCATCTTCTTCGGCGCTTGGGCGGTATCCGCCAGCAGCGATGCCGACCTGTCCGGCGTGCTCACCAGCGCCACCTCAGGATTCAGCGGCAGCGTTTCTCCGCAATCAGTCCGAACCAACGCAACCGCGTCGAGCCAGGACGCCGAAAACGTCCCCAGGTTGGCCAGCGCGCCCTCTGGCTCCAACGCCGCCGACACCTGGTGGGGCAAAGCGCTGTTGGGCGCCTGTCCGCTTCACTAGACCATTTCCACTGCAGCTGTTTCCTGACTCATCCACTGAGAGGCGTTTAGCCAAATGTCTACCCACTCTGCGACTCACCGACCCGGCAGGCGTTTCCATTACGCTTGGATAATCCTGGGGATCCTGGCTGTCATTCAGATCTTCGGACAGTCCATCTCGATGTCGGCTGGCATCATGGTGCCGGAATTGCGCGCCCCGCTGGATGAAGGCGGCCGCTTCGGCTGGTCCGCCGGCATCATCGGCGCCGCCCTGGCTGGTTACTACCTGGTGGGTTCCCTGACCTCGCCTTTCAGCGGACGGTTCGGCGATATATTGGGCGCCCGCAAATTGCTGGTGGCTGCCGGCCTATTGTTCGGCGGCAGCATGATCCTCATCGGATTCGTCACGCAGATCTGGCAGTTCTTCCTAGTTTACAGCGTCCTGCTGGCCCTCACCTCATCCATCACCATCGTTCCCCTCATGGCCGCCATCAATCCCTGGTTCCGCCGTCGGCTGGGTTTGGGCATCGGGCTGATGTGGGCGGCTGGCGGTTTGGGCGCGGCCCTCTTGGCTCCCGTGTACTCCTTGTTGCTGGAAAACTTCGGCTGGACGGCCACGTTCGTCGTAATCGGAGCTGTGGGCGGCGGCATCACGCTGTCCCTCGTTCCTTTCTACCGCAACCAACCAGCGGAAAAGGGCCTCAGAGCCTACGGCGCTTCCGTCAACGACCAACCCTCCGCAACCTTCAGCCCCGACGCCGCCAAGGTTCGCCTGAAGGTGTTCCAGCAACAGATGCGCCACACCCGCGCCTTCTGGAACCTGCCGGTGATTCACGGCCTGGGGTGCGCCGGCCACGGCATCGTCCTGATTTTCGTCGTTGACTTTGCCGTGCATCGCGGCATCGACTTCACCACCGGCGCCGTAATCCTCACCCTGGTTCAGATTTTCAGCATCGCCGGACGCTTTGCGGTGCCCATCATCACCGAGCGAATCGGCGGCAAGCCCATCATGGCCACCGCTCTGGCCATCCAGGCGCTTGCGGTGGTGATCCTGTTCTTCGCCCAAGATGTGTGGGCCTTCTACCTGTTCGGCGCCGTTTTCGGTTTGGGCTTCGGCGGCGAGATGTCGGCTTACCCCGTGGTGAACCGGCAGTACTTCGGCACCGGGCCCGTGGCCACCGTGTACGGCCTCCAAATCTCCGGCGCTATGATGGGCCATTGCCTATCCACCGTGGCCGCCGGCGTTATCATCCAGTTCATCGGATACGAGCCCGCATTCTTCCTGTCGATGGCCTTCAGCGGCCTGGGCGTCCTCATCATCATGACGTTGGAGACCACCAAGCGAGAGCTCATACCCGACTGGGAGGATCGGTTGCCCCCAGAAGCTAGGACGCCGGGTCTGGTCCCGGCAACTGCGCCACCGGCGGCCGCCGCCGCGGGCGTCGCTTTCGGCAACGTCGGGGCCGGCGGCGATGGCGACGGCGATTAGGGGAAGCGACCGGTGAACACCGAACTGGCATTCCTTTGCGATTCCGCCACCGATGATCGGGGGAAACTGCACGCCCTCGGCATCGGCATTGATGCAGTGCAGGGCGACGCGCTGCCGCTGACCCATCCTCGCTTCATCATCGTTTGCGTGGTCAATTACTCCGCCGCCGAAGTCGGCGAGAAGCGCATGGCGATCCGGCTGCTCAATCCCGACGCCCAGGACACCATCGCTCCCATCGAGCAGCCCATCACCCTCGCCGCCCGCCAGGGTGTCGTTGACACCAAGGCCCGCATCATCGTCGAAGTCAATAGCGTCACCTTCAACTCCACCGGCCCGCACGCTTTTCATGTCGTCATCGACGGCAACGAGATGGCCCGCTTGCCCCTCAATGTCGGCGTCCGTGGCGGCTGAGGCCCTCCATGGCGCGTCTTCCCATCCTCCTCGCCACCGGGAACCTCGAGAAGCAGAAAATGCTGCGCTGGCTGTTGGAGGGATTGCCAGTAAAGCCCACCACGCCTGCCGAGTTGAACGTGTCAGCATCGCCGGACGAATCTGCTGATTCCCACGAAGCGATCGCACGGGTCAAAGCCGAGGCATGGTCCAGCGTCTCCAACATAACCGCCATCGCCAGCGACGGAGGCCTCTTGATTCCCGCCCTGGGCGCCAATTGGGAGAGTCGATACACCCGCCGCTTCGCCGGGCCCGCCGCAGACGACCGCGAGCGCCAACGCCAGCTGCTCGCCTTGCTGCAACCCTACTCGGGATCAGATCGGGAGGCCGCCTTCGTCGAGGGATTGGCCATCGCCCAGAACGGCAACGTCCTGGCCTCGTGGGAAGTGCGTGGAGCCACCGGCGTCATCGCCGAACGCCTGGAGCATCCCGGCCCGCCAGCTCAGAGCGATGGTTTCTGGGTATTCCCCATCTGGCGCTTCCCTGAATTCGGACGCGCCTACGACCAACTGACGCTCGCTGAACGCGCCAGCCTGGGCGACCACTGGGAAGCCCTGCGCGCTTTGGTGCATCAATCTGCGGCGGATTGGTTGGCCTGAATCGACTCCCCCCCAAACAGGATGGCCGAATGGGGTAGAATACTAGTGATCAATTCCTCACCCCGGAGCGTTCCTTTGATCGCCGCTTCCACCGACCAGAACCCACCCACTTCGGCCGCGCTGCCCGACTCCATCGAGGATGTCCAGCAGCTGTTCCGCGACCAGGCTTACATCGCCGACCGCGGGCTGGCCATCGCCGTTTTTTTGGCCCTAAAACTCCAGAGGCCGCTCTTCCTCGAAGGCGAAGCCGGCGTCGGCAAAACCGAAATCGCCCGCGCGCTGGCCGCCGGCCTTGGCGCCGATTTGATCCGACTGCAATGCTACGAAGGCCTGGACGTAAACCACGCGGTTTACGAATGGAACCACACCCGCCAACTGCTGGAAATACGGCTCATGGAGGCCCGGCGCGGCAGCGATCAGCCCGATGACGCCAACATCGACCTCTTTGACCCGCAATTCCTCATCAAGCGGCCCCTCCTGCAAGCCATCGACCAATCCCGGGGCCGGTCTCCAATCCTGCTAATTGACGAACTCGACCGCGCGGATGAGGAATTCGAGGGCTTCCTACTGGAATTGCTGGCCGACTACCAGATCACCATCCCGGAACTCGGAACGTTTCACGCCGCCCACCCTCCTGTCACCATCATCACCTCAAACCGCACTCGCGAGGTTCACGACGCCCTCAAGCGCCGCTGCTTGTACTACTGGGTTGACTACCCTGACCATCAGAAGGAGTTGCAGATCGTCTCCGCCCGCTTGCCCGACGCCCCTCGACAGTTGGCGCAGCAGGTAACGTCATTCATCCAGGAACTACGGGAGACCGAGCTGTACAAGATTCCCGGCGTCTCCGAAACCCTGGACTGGACTTCCGCCCTGATGGCCTTGAACATGCGCCAACTGGAACCCGAAGTCATCGACGATACCCTGGGCATCATGCTCAAGTACCAGGACGACATCGAGGCCGTGCGCGGGGAACCGGTGCGCGCCCTCTTGGAACGCTCGCAGAACCGCGGCCCACGACGCGGCGGCCGACGCGGTTAGACGCATTGGCATCGCCAAACCCCCAACCATTACTGAAGGCTCGTCTCCATGACCCTTGGACAACATTCGCAACAAATCGTCGTAGTCGGCGGCGGCATCGTCGGCGCCGCCATCGCATGGCGTGTCGCATCCCGCGGTCGGCAGGTCACCCTCATCGACAAGGCGGAACCCGGCAGCGGCGCCTCCAGCCATAGCTTTGCCTGGATCAACGCCGGCGCCAAGCAACCCATCGGTTACCATAACCTGAACCGCAGGTCGCTGGAGATGTGGCCGCGCTTCGCCGCCGCCCTTGGCGATGACGTCGGCCTCAGATGGGGCGGCAAGGTCTCCTGGGAGACCCAACCCGACGCCGCCGAGCAGTTGCTGGCGCGTGTCCACCAGTTGCAGGCCTGGGGTTATCCCTCTCGCCAAGTCTCCGCAGCCGAGCTCGCCGACCTGGAACCCGCGCTGGAAATCGGACCCGTCCTCGCCGCCGAATTCAGCGAAAACGAAGGTCAGGTTGAGCCTCAAATGGTGGTGGATGCCTGTCTGCGCCGCCTCCGCGAGATGGAAGCAAAGATCCTCACCGGCGTGCAGGTCATTGGCTTCGACCAGGACTCCAGCGGCCGCATCCGCGCCGTCCAAACCAACGCCGGAGACTTCGAAGCCGACACGGTGGTCCTTACCGCCGGTACCGACACCACGGCATTGGCGGCCATGTCCGGCGTCAGTGTGCCCCAAGCCGAAAGCCCGGGCGTCGTAATACGCACCACTCCTCTGCCGCCCTTGCTCAAAAACGTTCCCGTTGTGTACGCCCCGCCATTGGGCGACGGCCGCCGCGAAATTCACCTGCGGCAGTGCGCCGACGGCCGGTTCATGATCGGCGAGGGCGACCAGGAAAGCCTCGCCGAGGACGACACCCAATCCCACGCCGACGATCTGCTCGCCCGCGCCAAGCGCTACCTGCCCGGTCTTGCCGACGCGCAGGCCGTCCCGGTTCCGGTGGGGTGGCGACCCATGCCGCTGGACGGCTACCCGGTCCTGGGGTACGCCGCAGAGGCTCCCAACCTGTACGTGGCGCTCACCCACAGCGGAGTTACCCTCGCCCCGGCCCTGAGTCAACTGGCCTCCTTGGAAATCTGCGAGAACGTTCGCGCCGACGATGTTCTGGCCCCCTACCGTCCCGAACGGTTCGCAGGACTCGCCCCAGAGCAGGTCACCGGTATGCCACACCCACGAACCGACCATCGGTAGCCCCGCCATGTCCTGCCCGCCGGCCCATCGCGTCGGTGGGACTTCGCCCCGCGGCTGGACGGTCCTACTGCTCAACCGCCTGCATTACAGCACGGTGGCGGTGGCGTCCTTTGGCTTCGGTTTGTTCCTGCCCTTCGTCCAGCGGGACTTGGGTCTGAGCTATTTGCAGATCGGAGTTTTGCAGGCCGTCGCGTGGAGCGCCTCCGGGGTGTGCCTGGTGCCCTTCAGCATCCTGTTGGCTCGCTTCAACCCCAACCGCAGAACGCTGGTCGGTCTGGCGCTCATGACGCCTTTCCTGTTCACCCAGGGCTTGGCGCAAGGGTTCTGGACCCTGCTGGCGTCTCGATTCTTGATGGTTTTGACCCAAGCCGGCATGACTCCGGCTCGGCCGCTGCTGCTCCGGTGGTGGGCAGCCCCCCGCCAGTACTCGACGGTCACGGCCGTCGGTCTGTCGCTCCACTCAACGTTCATGGCCGCAGCCCTGACCTTCAGCCCGATCATAATCGTAACCTTGAACAGCTGGCGCCTGGCGTATTTCCTGCAGGCCGGCATCATGGGCGGCCACACGCTAGCCTGGGCCGCGTTGACCTGGACATCGTCCCAGAGCGCCGCAGTTGCCCAACGCGCCTCGGCTCTGTCCGAACCAGCGGAAACCGACCCACCGATCAATCCCGCAGCCCCAACGGGTCCTTACGCACCGGCAAACACCAACCCTCTGGCCAAACCAACACCGCAACCCGGCGTGGCCACGGCCGAGCCGTCGCTCGCCTGGGCTCTGGTTCGTTACCCCCACGCCTGGCTGCTGGGCGTGGTGATGCTCTGCCTTTCAGCCTCATGGACCACCGTGCTGACCTTCCTGCCCATCATCCTGGAAACGCAGCGGGGCGTTGTTATCTCCAGCGGCAGCATCCTGTTTGGTTTCTTGTACTATGCCTTGGTTCCAGGAGGCTTGCTGGGCAGTTGGATCTTCAATCACATCAGCAATCGCCGGGTCATGGTTCTGATCCCAGCCGCCCTCAACATGCTGTCCACGTTGGGGGCGCTGCTGGCGGGCAACCAATTCCTGGCGGCGGTGGCCTTGACTGGAATGGGCATGGCTTGGATCTTCGTGCCAGCGATGGAGGTGTTGCCCTTCGAGTTCAGGGACATCACAGCGCGTGAGGTTTCAGTTATCGCGGGACTGGTGCAAACCTTTGGCGCCGTCGGCTTCGGCGGCGGCCCAGCGGTGGCCGGCGCCCTTGCCCAAAGTACCGGTTCCCTGGTCGTCGGTGTTCTGGTCGTGGGCGCGTTGACCGGTTTGGCGATCCCAGCGGCGGCGGCCATGCCCAGACGATTCCAGCAGAGTCTCTTATAATGGTATCTTACCGCAGTTGAGGCGCCGGCCACCGCGAACCAAAGGGCCAAAGTCCACCGCACCGGGTCACCCATGACCACCAACGTTGACATCAACATGCACACCGCTCCCGCCGACGCGGGCGACGGCTCCATCCTCCCCAATCTCCTCATGTTCGGCGAGACCCTGCGCCGGTTGGGCATAGAGGTTGGAACCGCCAACATGCTCGATCTGGTGCGAGCCACCGAATACGTGCCCATCGGCGGCAATCGCAACGACTTTCGGCTGGCGGCTCGCTCGTTGCTGGTGCGCCGCCGCGCCGACCTCGAGCTGTTCGACGAGGCGTTCCAGGTGTTCTGGCGCGGTCCTTCTCACGGACGGAGTATGCGAGACCTCCGTTCCATGGGCGAAGAGCGCCGCTTCCGCACGCCTCGGGTGCTCCCCCATCGAGAGAACGCCTCCGACGGTCCCCCTGGCGACCTCGACTCCGAGGAGGCCAATGATCGTCAGCCGGTGGTGGACCTGCAACGCTCGTTCAGCGCCCGAGAGGTGCTGCGGCAGCGTGACTTCGCCGAATTCACACCCTCTGAAATCGCCGCCGCTCGCTCCCTGATGGCGGAATTGACCTGGGACCTGGGATTTCGCCGCACCCGCCGGCTCTCTCCTGGCGACGGCAGCCAGCTTGACCTGCGGCGTTCCATGCGCAACAGCCTGGCTCACGGCGGCGAAATGATGGATCTCGCCTACCGCAAGCGCAACGCCAAACCCCGGCCCCTGGTTCTGATTTGCGACGTAAGCGGGTCCATGGAGCGCTACACCAGGATGCTCCTCCACTTCGTCCACACCATCGCCATCAGCGGCCAACAACTCGAGGCTTTTCTGTTCGCCACCCGTCTCACCAGGATCACCCGACAATTGTCGGCGCGTGGCGTGGATCAAGCGGTGGCTCAAGTGGCCCGCGCCGTCCCGGACTGGGCCGGCGGCACCCGCATCGGCGAGTCCATTAAGTCTTTCAACTACCGGTGGGCCCGGCGTGTCCTGCGCGGCGGCGCCGTCGTTCTGATCGTCTCCGACGGCTGGGACCGCGGCGAACCAGACCTGCTGGCCCGCGAGATGGCCCGCCTGCGTCGCAGTTGCCACCGTTTAATTTGGCTCAATCCCCTGCTGGGATCTCCGACGTACCAGCCACTGACGCGAGGTATGCAGGCCGCGCTGCCCCACGTCGACGATTTTCTTCCCGCCCACAACCTGCACAGCCTTCAAGAACTGGCCCAGCGCCTGAACAGCCTGTCCCACCGCCGACGGTTGCCATCGTCGCGTCCGCTGGGCGACCCGCCCGCGGATCAACCGCTCCCCAACGACTCAGAACCACGGAACGCTCCCAATGCGGCCCGCTCCCGCCGCGAATTGAACCCGGCATTGGCCCCAACGTTCCGGCATCCCCTCTGGGGGCATCCCAACATTCCCGGCGGCGATTAACCGGCCTGCCCGGGCGCAATTTTGTTGTACAACCCAGCCAACGTCGTCGCCAACGCGCGAGGGCGCTCCTCATATTCCGGCGTCGGATACCACTCGTAGTCGAAGCTGCGCACCACCGCTCCCTCGATGCTGGCGCGCAGGCTGGAGACTATCACCCGAAACCCCAGGGCGCTGGTCGCCTGTTCCGCCAGCTGTTCCAGTATCACGTTCGGGCAGTTGAAGATCACCATGAAACCGCCCTCGCGTTGGCCGTCCGTAACCCTGGCGCGGAACACGTTGCCAAACTGATCCAGGTCAACGATGGTGTAGCGACGCTCCGGGGCTCCGTGATCCGGCCAACCGATGAATATGTCCCCTCCGATTGTCCAATGGTGCATCGCTTCCTGACCTTTCCGCCCCGGACGTTCGCGGTTAACCGGACGCGTCGCCTGCAGTGGCCAGGGCTCCGCGCACCTGCGCCCAGCCGTCCGCCATGCTCCGGTCTGGAAAGGGAGCGCTATCCCCTTCGGAGTATACTTTGATCGCCACCAGGGCCGGCCCCGGCAGTCGCATGATTTCCTCCATGCCGAGCAGCAGTTCTTCCAAACTGTCGTATCGGCAGGCGTGGGCGTACCCGGCGCTTCGCGCCATGCCCTCAAAATCGATCCGGTCCAAGCCGGCTATGGGCATCCCCTCCGTGGAGGCGTGGTCGGCGTCCTCGAACACGAAATGCACCAGATTCTGCGGCGCCACCTCGCCGATGGTGGCCAGGCCGGCCAGGTCAGTCCGCAGGGTGGCGTCGCAATCCAGCACCAGCACGCGGCGATCCGGTTGCGCCAGGGAAAGACCCAAACCCACGGCCGGAGCCCGGTCCATGCAATCGCTGAGGTCCACGTCCAGGTCACGCCGCTCCGAAACCTGGTGCCACTCCCGCAGGGCCGCCGACGTGGACACCACCAGCGCGTCCTGTCGGTGGTAGTTGATGGCGCGCGCAACCTCGCTGGACTGAATCATTTGTCCCCTTCCGATCCCCCTTCCACGTTTCCAGACGCCTCCGAGTCTCGTCTAATTTCCCTGCGCCGTGAGGATACCATCAAGTACAGGCCAGCGGGAATCAAGATCGCGCCCAAGACCCCTTTGACCAAATTCCCTTCTACAAAACCCAACCACAACACGTAGAATCCGGCGACTACAGCCGCCGACGAAAGCAGCCGGCCGAAGATCCCGAACGGTTGGAATTTCATGATGCCCAGTTGGCTTTGTTTCAAACAGCGGGGGCGAATGATATTCGCCCCCAACGGTCGCCGCGCGCTGATGCGGTCAGACTAATTGTCGCCGGCGAGGGCGGCAGTGACCTCTTGGTACGCCTGTTGGGCAGTTCGGGGAGACCGCACGCGGAACTGCACCGGAGTGTTTTCGATTTCCGGCTCTACAGCCAGGTGAACGAACACCGGCCCTTCAGCCGCCAGAACCTCATTGATTCCCGTGGTGAAGTCCTCAAGGTTGTCAAAGGAGAACACGGCCGCGTAACCGGCGCCCTTGGCGATCTCCTCCCAGTTGCTCACCCCCTCGGAACCCGGGATCGGCTGGCCGCCGGTCACGGCGTATACGCCGTTGTTGAACAGGAAGTGGTAGAAGTTCTTGGGCGCTTTGGTCGATGTCGTGACCAGCGCGCCCAGGTTCATCAGCAGGCTGCCGTCCCCATCCAGTACGAAGACTTTCCGGCCGGGCTGGGCCAACGCCACCCCCAAACCAACGTTGCTGGCCTTGCCCATGGCTCCCGAAATCGGCAGGTCCAGTTCCTGGTTGGTGGTCACGGACGGCAGACCGAACCGGACGTTGCCGGCGTTCATCGTGGGAATGACGACGGCGTTGTCCCGTTTGCTGTCAATCAATTGGACGGCATCGGTGTTTTTGATCATTGGAATGCGCTCCTGAACGGATGGCGGCTACGTGGAAGTAGCGCGACGGTGTCGAAATGTCTTGCTTGCAGGCCGTGCTGGTTAGGAGCCAAACTCAGTTCCGATCAAAACGGCCACTGGACGGTTCTGCCGCTGCGACTCTTCGTAGGCGATGCTGATGCGGTCGGCGTCGTCATCGGTTTCGATCAGGTAGTAGTTGATGCCCCAGGCGTGCAGGATGTGCTCAATGAATCGGCCGGCCGAGTCCGGGGTCGGCCCCCGGCGTGTCCAACCGCGGTAGCCAACCAGCATCACCAGCGGCTGGTTCAGGTCAAGGCACAGGCCGCGAATCGAATCGCCCGCTTCAAACACGCCAGTGTTCTGGATCAACACCACCGGATTGGCGCCGCCCACCCACAGGCCAGCGGCCACGGCCATGGTTTCCCCTTCCCGGCACACAGGAATCAGGTCCAGGCTCGGTTCCTCCATCATCATGTGGTACAGGAAGTTGGTCTCGCTGTCGGGTAGCCAGACTACGTGCGAGATGTTGTTCTTCTTCAACTGTTCCACCAGCGAAGCCGGGTGCAGCACTGATTCGGGGATGGCAGTAGTCATTCTGGCGACTCCTTGAGCTTTGCGCCAGGAAAGGCGCTCGGAAAGTACCTGATAATCAGGCCGGCATTATATGATTTGGCGGTTACAGCGTCAACGTGCGCCGACGTTCAGTGCGGAAATCCTGAGCGCGGCGATGCTCACGCCTACCCGGGTGGCGCAGACGCTCGCGCAATCCAATACGTTGAACTAATCCCATCGCCCGCGCGTTTGCGTCCCATTGGTTCCCCAGCTAGCCCGGCGACCACCCAATTTCCCCAGACCATCATGAGGCGCGTCGACCGCTTGACCCGACTGTAATGAATAGCATTCCCGCCCTCAGGCGCGGCGCTAGAATTCGACGTTCCGCGGAGTCCGGGGAAACGCGATGATGTCCCTGATGTTCTGCATCCCCGTTGCGAATTGCACGGTGCGTTCGAATCCCAATCCGAAACCGGCGTGAGGAGTGGTGCCGTAGCGACGCAGGTCGAGGTACCACCAGTAAGGCGCTTCATCCAAGCCAGCCTCCGCCATCCGGCGTTGCAGTACGTCCAGCCGTTCCTCCCGCTGACTGCCTCCGATGATTTCACCGATGCGTGGCGCCAACACGTCCATGGCGGCCACGGTCCGCCCGTCGTCGTTCAATCGCATGTAAAACGCCTTGATCTCGCTGGGGTAATCGGTGACTATAACCGGCCGGCCGACTTTGCGTTCGGTGAGATAACGTTCGTGCTCAGATTGCAGGTCGGCTCCCCAATAAACTGGGTACTCAAACGATTCGCCAGATTCCTCAAGCATACGAACCGCCTCGGTGTAGGTCATGCGCTCGAAGTCGGAGTTGGCGATTTCTTCCAGTGTAACCATCAGTTCCTTGTCATAAAAACGGTTGAAGAAGGCGATGTCGTCTGGGCAAGTTTCCAGCAGATTCCCGAACAGGTGGCGCAGAAAGTCCTCGGCCAGCCGCGCCAGGCCGTCCAGGTCGCAGAAGGAGACTTCCGGTTCTACCATCCAAAACTCGGCCAAGTGCCGCGAGGTGTTGGAGTTTTCGGCGCGAAAGGTCGGGCCGAAGGTGTAAACGTCGGTCATCGCCTGCGCGAATATCTCGGCTTCCAACTGGCCGCTCACCGTCAGGAACGCCGGCCGGCCAAAGAAATCCGCGTCGTTGTCCACGTGTCCGTCCAGAATCGGCAGGTCGTTGAGGTCCAGCGTGGTCGCTCGGAACATGGCCCCGGCTCCCTCAGCGTCGCTGGACGTGATGATCGGCGTCTGAATGTAGAGAAATCCCCGCTCTTGAAAAAACTTATGGATGCCGAAAGACATCGCGTTTCGCACCCGCGCCACCGCGCCGAAGGTATTCGTGCGGGGGCGCAAATGCGCCAGCTCCCGCAGGAACTCCAGCGTGTGCCGCTTCTTTTGCAGCGGATACTCCTCCGGATCCGCGCCGCCCAGCATCCGTATCGTGTCTGCCGCCACTTCGTACCGTTGACCGCGCCCTGGAGATTCCCGCAAGACTCCGCTGGCGCTGACGCTGCAGCCCGTGCTCAGGCTGCCCACCAAGGCGTAATCGGGGCAACTGGCATCAACGACGACCTGCAGGTCCGCCAGGCTTGACCCGTCGTTGATTTGAACGAAGGAAACTCCTCCCGATGACCGAACGGTCTTTACCCAACCGTTCACCGCCACCGGGCTAGGCGTGTCGTCCAACCGCTCCATCCCCAGGAGATCTTTGATTCGCGTACGTTCTGGAGCAGGCATATCCGCTACCCTCAGGCGCCCGGACATGACGCGTCCGGAGATATCGAAATTCTAGCACACGATTTTCACAGCGGCGGCCGCCGCCGGTGCCAGTCGGTCACCTGCTGGTAGGCATTGGCGATGTTCAGGAGTCTCGCCTCGGACAAACGCGGGCCGATCAGTTGCAGGCCCACCGGCAGGTCATCGCTGAATCCGCACGGCGCCGACATCGCCGGCAGGCCGGCGATATTCACCGGAAGCGTGTTGACGTCCACCAGATACATCCGCACCGGATCGTCGGCCCGTTCTCCGATGGGAAACGCCACCATGGGCGAAACCGGCGCCACCAAGGCGTCCACGTCCTGGAAAACCCTGTCGAAGTCCTCCTTGATCAGCGTCCGCACCTGCTGGGCCTTGTGATAGTAGGCGTCGTAGTAGCCGGACGAGAGGGCAAACGCCCCCAGCATCACGCGCCGTTTCACTTCGGGACCAAAGCCATGTTGCCTGGTCCGTTCCATCGCCTCCCACATGTCGCCGGCGCCGCCGTGAGAATAGCCGTACTTCACCCCGTCATACCGGGCCAGGTTCGCGGAGCACTCCGATGGCGCGATGATGTAGTAGCAAGCCAGGGCATACTCCGTGGTGGGTAGCGACACTTCCTGTATCTCCGCGCCCATTGCAGCCAGTTGGTCAATCGCCGCCGTCACCGCGGCCCGCACGCCGGCGTCAATGCCGTCGGCGAAATACTCGCGGGGCGCCCCCAGGCGCACGCCGGCCAAGTCGCCCGCCAGGGCGGCGGTGTAATCGGGAGCCTCAACAGCCAACGACGTAGCGTCGCGCGGGTCGTGTCCCGCAATGGCCTGGAGAATCATCGCGCAGTCTGCGGCGTCCCGCGCCAGCGGCCCCACTTGGTCCAGCGACGACGCGTACGCCACCAGACCGTAGCGGCTAACCCTCCCGTAGGTGGGTTTCAACCCCGTGACGCCGCAGAACGAGGCCGGCTGACGAATGCTCCCGCCGGTATCAGTGCCCAGCGCGAAAGTGGCTGCTCCGGCGGCCACCGCGGCCGCGGATCCGCCACTGCTGCCGCCGGGCGCCATGTCCACGTTCCACGGATTGCGGGTGGGAAAGAATGCGGAGTTTTCGGTGGACGATCCCATGCCGAACTCGTCCATGTTTCCCTTGCCCAGTAGAACGGCGCCCTGCTCGCGCAGCCTGGCGGTCGCGGTGGCATCGTACACCGGAACGTATTCGGCTAACATTCGGGACGCGCATGTCGTCGGAACCCCTTTCGTGCACAGCAGATCCTTGATCTGCATCGGAATGCCGGTCAAGGCCGCTCCATCACCAGCGGCGATTCTTTGGTCCGCTGCCTCAGCCTGCTGCCTCGCCAGGTCTTCCGTAACCGTGATGTACGCCGATAGCCGTCCGTCAACATCCGCTATGCGCCCCAGCAGGGACTCGGTGAGTTCCACGCTGCTGATCTCGCGGCGCGACAGCAAATGCGAAGCCTCGGCAACACCCAACCGCCAAAGTTCGCCGTCCGCGGGTTCGCCCATTGCCTATTCCTCCAGCACGGCGCGGACTTGGAAGAAGTCGCCGCGCCGCCGGGGCGCGTTGAGGAGAGACTGCTCGGACTCCAGCCCAGGCGCCGGATCATCGTCCCGTAGCACGTTGTCCAACCCACCAACGTGGGCGGTGGGAACCACGCCGCTGGTGTCCACCCTCTGCAAGACCTCGAATTGGTCCAGGATGTCGGACAACTGACGCGTGAACACCTCGGTTTCCTCATCGCTCAGCGAAATGCGGGCCAGCGCCGCAATATGTTGAACCTGCTCTCGGTCAATAGGCATAAAATCCCCAAAACCCGCGGATCGCGCTAAACAGTTAGGCAGTCGGTTCAGTCCACCCCAATACCCAAAATCTCCACCACGACATAACCAGCTGCGGCCAAGGTCCCCCATTGGGCAGTCCTCAGTATGACTTTCTCGGTGATCGAATTGCCATTGGTCATGTTCGGCCAACTGTCCTTCAACTCGGCGAAGATACTGCCCAGAACGGCGAATGCCGCTAGCATGGCTATGGGCCCGAATTGTAGTGGAAATCGCAATGCCGTCCATATGATCAGCTCAACCAGAATGAACAAGGCAAACGGGATGGTAATGCCTTCGAAGCCCCGTGGTGTCCCTGTGTCGTCTGTTCGCTGACGGCGCCTCCATACATTCCAAAGCAATCCAGCAGCAAAGGCCAGGGTGCCCAATCCAAGGCCGATCAAAATCTCGGATTGAAGCAGTTGCGTGGCAATAATTTCCATCAACCGACGCTACCTCCAATTCACGATCAGGTAGCTGAAAGAGCCAAAGGAAATGGACAGCAATAGAAACCTCGCCAGCAGTTCCTGGCCCCAATGCCAGTAGTCCGGCCAAGGCACCAGTATCGCCATTAGAAAGAACGCAACGCCGATGGATATCGCCGCGACCCTATCGCGCAACGTCATTTCGCCACCTCCTAGCGCTCGCCTACTTATGCCATCGGTTCGATTGTAGCACGCCACCCGCGCAATCAATGGGCCCGCGCACGCGCCAACCAACCCAAACTCCACTCCCAACACCCGAGCTGCGGCGCTCCGCACGCGCCCCCACGCAAACGCCGTCCTAACCAGCGACCCGCCGTTGCTCCCGTCAGCTCATTTCCGACCCGCCGGACACGCTAATGCTCAGGCCCGTCATGTAGTCGGATTCGGCCGATGACAAGAACGCCGCCATCCGCGCGATGTCGTCGCCCTGCGCGATCCGGCCCAGCGGCACCCGCATCTCCCGCTCCCGCACCATTAGGGCGCGATGCTCCTCGCCTGACGCTCCTTCGGGAGCCAGCGCCGCCGCAATGAAGTCCACGCGCTCGGTATCCACCAACCCTGGACAGATCGCGTTGACGTTCACGTGGTACGGAGCCATCTCGTGGGCCAGCGATTGCGTAAATCCGATCACCGCGAACTTGCTGGCGCAGTACGCTCCGTAACGGGCTATGCCACGCTTGCCGGCCCCCGACGATATGTTGATTATCTTGCCGGGCCCGCCTCGATCAACCATGTGGCGACAAACTGCCCGGCTGACCAGATACGTTCCCCGCACGTTGACGCGCATCACTTCGTCGAACGCGTCTTCTTCCAACTCTACGATCAGCACCCGATCCCGACCTGGTCGCGAGCCAGCGTTGTTCACCAGGATGTCGATTTTCCCGAACTCATTGATGGTGTCCGCAACCATCGCGTCCACCTGCCCACTGTCCGCCACATCGTAATACAGGCCGAGGCTGCGACGACCCATCGCCTGGATCTCCTTCACCACGCTGGGCAGTCCCTCCCAGCCGCTCCGACGGTCCTCGGTGCGAATCGCGTCCAGGGAGGCCTCGACGTCGGTCACCACCACGTCAGCGCCCTCCGACGCCAGGCGCGTCGCGATGGCGCGGCCGATGCCGTGTCGCCCGCCCGCGCCGGTTACCAGCGCCGTCTTGCCATTCAGGTCGTACATTGGTCGGTCTCCTGTCTGTGGTATTTCTCCGGGTGGCGGCGGGCCTCCCATTCTCGCCCCTGGGGGAGCGTCAGTATCTGCCCGGCCATCTGGCTTCGTGGTCGTGGTGGCGAAGCGCCAATGCCCCGCCGTTGGCGTGCACCACCAACTGGTGGCCGTAGGCGTCGGCCAAAACGGATTCCAAGAGCACTTCCTCAGGCGGCCCGTAGGCGATCAGCCGCCCGTTGATTACCGCCACGTCGCTGGCCCGAGCCGATACGCACGTGAGGTCATGGGTGCACATTATCGCCGTGGCCCCGCCCTCTCTCAGATCGTCGATGATGTCCAGAAAGGCATGTTGCGAGGTCGGGTCCAGGCCGTTCATTGGCTCGTCCAGCAGCAGCAGGGATGGGTGAGACGCGATCGCCCGCGCCAGCAGCGCCCGGCGCCGCTGACCGCCTGAAAGCTCGCCTATCCCGCGACGACGCAGGTCGGCCAACCCGACTGTTTCCAACGCTTCCGCCGCAGCCTCCCGGTCGGCTTTGCTATGCGGTCGGAAGATGCCCCGGCTCGGCGTCAGACCCATCATCACCACGTCCCATACCGTTGCCGGAAAGTTCCAATCTACGTTTTCCAATTGCGGCACAAACCCAATGTGCCGACGCATCCGGTGACTGGGCCTACCATCAACCAACACCTGCCCCCGGTGCGGTTTCACCAGTCCCACCACGGACTTGAGCAGCGTGGACTTGCCTCCGCCATTGGGGCCGATCACGCCCGACAGGCTGCCATTCTCCACCGAGAACGTGACGCCGTCCAAGGCCTTCACTGGCCCATATTCAACGCCGACGTTGTGAAATGAAACGGCTTGGTGGGTGTGGTCTTCGTGGGAATGCGTATGGCCATCGCGAGAATGGGCGTGACCATGCGCTGCCGTCCGTTCCTGCGAGAGCATATCGCTATTCCTTGTACCAGTCGTCGCCGGCCGGCGGCCAGGGATTTTCGTCGTGCAAAACCTGCGAGAGCTGAGTGAACGCTCCTTTGAAGGTGGACGGATGCAGCCAGATGCTGTTGAATCCCAGGTTGGTGTAGTTTGCGGTGCGGCGCGAGGTGGTAAACCTCAAACCATCCAACTTACCCAATCGGTCATCCATGCTCAACGAATCTTCGATCTCGTAGATCGTCAGGTAAATCCCCTCGCCAAAGCGCGCCAGAAACCTCCCCGAAGGCGAATCATCGCTGGTGGGTTGCGCCAACTCAATGAATGTGTCTCCCCCACTCAAAGGCAGTACAGCGATCTCCAGATCGGTAAAGCTGATCTCGAACCGCTTGGTGGGTTGCAATCCGAATAGCGCGCTCCACCGCGAAATCGCGGCGTCCAGATCCCTCACGATGATGGCCACCTGCCGCAATTGCACGGTGTCAGGCCGATGATCCGTCGACTGCCAGTCCGGCCCGGCGGCCGGCCATGGATTCGCTGGGTCGCTGACCTCGGTAATCTCCAGAAATGCTCCGTTGCAGGATGCGGGATGCAAAAACGCCGACCTGGTACCGTCGTGAGCGCTCTCGCCGGTGATTCTAACCCCCTGTTCCCGCAGATGGGGTATCAGCCGGTCGTATTCCGTCGTCTCAAAAATCGCCAGATAGGGCGCTTCTCCGCGGCGCTGCAGGAATCGGCCGCCGGCTGATGCCGGGTCATTCGGCGACAACAGTTCCACGAACGTGCCGTTGCCGGCCGGCAGAACAGCGTTGTCCAAGCCGAATGCAGGCAAAGAACCCCGGCGGCTGGTCTCCATGCCCAACGCCCCACCGTACAGATCGATGGCGTCCGAGAGGTTGTTGACCATCATGGCCATTTGGCGCAGTTTATGGAGCATCTGGAGCGGTCCGGCCGTTCCAACGGTCGTTTCGTCTCAATCGTTCGTCCAGTCTCAATCGTTCGTTCAGTCTCAATCCTGGCCTCAGCGACGGTTTCCGGCTCCGGGCGTCAGGAACGAGACGGCAGATCCAACTGAGCGGTGCCTATGATGTAAGGGCGATCCGGAACCGGCCCGGTCATCGTGATGTCGCATTGCACGAAGTTGCCGGATGCGTCCTGCTCCGTGTCGCTGATCTGGAACCCAACGTGCAGGGGTTGGTTGTGCGGAATCGTGCCGCGGAACACCAGGTCAAGGTCTGCTACGGTTCCGGCGCCGGCCCAGTCGGTGAGTACCCTGGAAATCAGCGCCATCGACATGATGCCGGGCACGATGGGCTCGGCCAACCCCACCTTTTCGGCCTGCTCCTGATCGGTGAATCGGTTTGGCGCCGGATTGCCCCACAGTGAGCAAAATTCCACCACCTGCTCGTCGGTCACCGATATGATTACCGGTCCGATTTCATCGCCCAAATCCACGTCCTCAAAGTACAACTTGGCCGTCGCGGTCATCTGGTCTTCACTCCCGTACTACCTGAGATCTCTGAACATCCGCCACCACCACGCCGTCCTGATTGCGAAACGTGGTTTCCCAAACCACATGCACCATGGCGCCGGATCGACCGGTCTTGGTGTACACGTCCTTGAGGTGGGAGGATGCGATCAGGGAATCGCCGGCGACGATTGGCGCTCGTGGCTCCACCCGCTGCCCGCCGTGAAATTGGCGGCCCCCGAACTGTAGCTTGATGTCCGGCAACTCTCCGCGTTCAAACAGGGCGCACAACGTGGGCGGCGCTACCTGGTCTCCGTACCCTGCCGCTCGCGCCGCTTCCGGGTCCGTGAAGATCTCGTTGGTCTCCCCAACGCTGCGGGCGTAGGTATCGATGATTTCCCGGGTCACATGGAATGGCCCCGATTCATGCTCGACGCCGTAGAGTGAATGGTCGTATTCGTACTCAATCTCAGTGGGCATGTCTCAACTCCCTTCAGCCGACCGGCGCGGCGGCGGTTTCTTCTATGTATATCGGGCGAAATTCGCCGGACAGCAAGGCATCGACCAATTCGGGCTCGTTACGCACGGTCGCCTTGAATTCGGTTACCGCCCTCCCAATGTGGCTGGCCAGATGAGCGTCGCTACCGCCTGTCCCCAGATAGCCGGTCCTCTGGCAAAGGTCTTCAGCCCGTTGGTTTTCCTCCGGCTTGCTGCCGGCGTTGACCCTCTCCACAATGGACACGTCCTCGAACAACTCGCCCTGCTCCATGTATTCCACCAAACCGATGCCAAATCGACCCGGATGCGCCGGCACCACGAATCCCCCGTGGTGTCGGGCCGCCTTGATCAGCTCGCGGCCATCCATCTTCACGTCGCCAAAGTCGATATCCTTGGCCAGTCCGGGCGTGATGTTGTACACCAGCATGTGGCCAAAGCAGGTATCGAGTTCCGCCCCTTTGAGTACCAATACCCCGTATTCTGAGGCCAACTGGGAATAGTCCACGTCGAAATCGAACTTCCGGTGTTCGGTCAATACAATCCCATCAATGGTGAATCCTCGCTTGCGAAGCACGTTGATCCACTTCAGGTATTGGGGCACAGTGGCGCGGGAGTCATCCGATGCGGTTGAATGACAATGCAGGTCAAGGTAGGTGGTCAAGGGAAAGCCTCCTGGCGGGCTGCTGTATTCACCGCCAATCGCCCATTATATTGGTTTTCCGGACCCGTATGCAACCGAAGCGAACTGCCAATGCGCCACCGAAGTCCCGGGGGCGAACCTACGTCGCGGCGATCATTTCGAATCAACCGTTACGAAATGATACCCCAGTCGCCAATGATTCCCTCACGCCATTCTCGCCCCCGGTCAACGCAAGCGCGGCGCGGCAATCTCGCCATCCATGCCGGGCAATCCCTGACCCAACCGACGCTTGCGTCCTTGGAGCCTTAGGCCGCTTTGTTGCTCCCGCGAGCCGGCGCCCGCCCACTTGCCACTCGGACATGGCGGCAGCCTCCCAGACGCGTTATCATCTTACCGCTTCCCTCGTCAGCTACCCAACCAACGTGAGGAGATCACCATGACCATGCAATCCAACACCCTGGCGGGCCGCGTCGCCATCGTTACCGGGGCGGCCAGCCCCATCGGGATGGGACGCTCCATCACCACCGGCCTGGTGCGAGCCGGCGCTCGCGTCGCCATGCTCGACATCAACGAAGATTGGCTCGACCAAACCGCCAACGACATGCGCGAACTGGGCGGCGACGACGCCGTTCTACCCATCGTCGCCGACGTAACCGACCCCGATTCGGTCCAAAACGCGGTCAACCGCACCATCAGCGAGATGGGCGGACTTCACATACTGGTCAACAACGCCGGCATCAACCCTCGCACCGCCGGCTTTGGCGGCAGCGCTTCCGGCAGCCGCACAGATTTTTGGAGCATCGACCCCGGCGCCTGGCTCAGAGTCATTTCGGTGAACCTCAGCGGCCCATTCCTGATGTCCCACGCCGTATCCGACCACATGATCGAACAGGGATTCGGGCGCATCATCGGAGTCACCACCAGCATGGACACCATGTGGCGCAAGGGCGGCGCCCCTTACGGCCCTTCCAAAGCCGGCCACGAGGCCCTCGTCGCCATCATGGCTCAGGACCTGGAAGGCACCGGCGTCACCGCCAACGTGCTGACGCCAGGCGGCGCCACCGCCACCAACATGGTGCTTCCCCCGGAAGGCGCCACCGCGGACGCTCTCATCCAGCCCGAAGTGATGCAGGCCCCCGTGGTATGGATCGCCTCCGACGACGCCAGCGATTGGAACGGCCGGCGCATCATCGCCTATTACTGGGACGACTCGCTGCCGCTGTCGCAACGCCTGGAAAAGTGCGGCGCGCCCGCGGCCTGGCCCCAGTTGGGTCTCCAGGCGGTGCACCCCGATTGGTTCGGCCGAGGCTGACACCACAGTTACGCCATGCCGGGCGCTGACCCCGCGCCGGTTCAGTCAAGCCGCCCGAATCGTAAGGGGGCGGGTCTGAGACCCGCCCCCGAATTCGCCGCAGATCCGCCGCAAACTAATGCCGGAATCCGGTGTCGAACCCTCGCGCCGCCGGATTGATCAGCAGATCCGGCCGGTTGCCCCATCGCCTCAGGAAACGGCCAAAATTCTTGCGGCTCAGCTCATCGCGCTGATTTTCCTCCAGTTCCTCCCACTGGCGATGCTCGTGACGCACCAACGGCAGACCGCTGTCGCAAACCACGCGGAAGCCGGCGTTCTTGAACTGGAAGCAATAATCAATGTCCAGGTTTCGGTAGAACCGGAATGACTCGTGCATCAGCCCCACTGAATTCAGGTCCGCCCTTCGGAAGGCCATGCAGTACGCTTGCATGGCGTCAGCGTCGCCCCGGTCCACCTCTTCGTGGAAATGCTGCATGTCGTCGGTGGTTAGGCCGTAGGGCCCAAACACCCCAATCGTAGGATCCGACAGCTGTTCGGCAACCGGCGACATCACGTCGCCCACCACCTCGGTAGAGGCGTCCAGCAACACGATGTACTTGCCCAACGCCTGCTTGAGGCCAATGTTCTTGCCGGCGGCGTCGCCCACCACGTGGTCGCAGTGTATGACCCTAAGATTGTCGCGCTCCGCCTGCGCCTGTTCCAGGTATTCCGCGGTGCCGTCGGTGGACCCGTTGTCCACCACCACCATCTCCACCGACGCGCCGTTGGCGTGGTTCAGCGCCGCCTCCACGCATCGCCGCACGTCGTCCACGTAGTCGTAGGCGTTCAGCACGAACGTGAAGTCGTAGCGGTCGGGCTGGTCGAGCAGAGACGGCACTTCCCGCGACGCCGAAACCGAAGGCCAGCGCGACGTCTGCAACTCCAAAGCAGTTTGCGGTCGCACCCTCGTCGCGTCCCCCAGGTCTTCCACCACCATGCCGTTGGCCATCACCTGTTCTCTCATGGCGTCGGCGTCCGTGTAGGCGGATTGTTCCCGCAGCGCCGCCCTTCTCGCTATCGTCGCCGCGTTCGCCGGGCCGATTTCGTATTTGGTAGGAACCCGGTCGAGGTCCAACCCAAACACCCGGTCAAAATCGAGCAGCAGGTCCACCTTGTCCGCCGGGTTTAGCTCCGACCGGGCCATCTCCCAGGTCACCGCCAGGGCTGTCGGTAGGTCCAGGTCGTTGCGCGCGGCGTCCCAGAAACGCCGCTGCCACGCCACGCCGTCGCTGCTTAGCGTGTGTTCACCCGACCCATTGCCAGAGGCGTTGCGCCAGGTCCAGAGTCGGTTCCGCAGGCCGGTCAACGCTTTTTCCGCCGCCCGTAGCGACGTGAACGTAAAATTCATGCGATGCCGGTAACGCACCGTCATGCAAAGATAGCGGAAACCCAGCGGGTCGAACCCCCGAGACGCCAGATCTTCCACCAGGAAGACGTTGCCGGCCGACTTGGCCATCTTGGCCCCATCCGCCAGCAGATGCTGGCCGTGAACCCAGTAATTCACGTGCTGGTCCCCAAAAGCTCCTTCGCTCTGGGCGATTTCGTCCTCGTGGTGCGGAAACACGTTATCGACGCCGCCGGTGTGGATGTCAAAGCGCTCGCCCAGGTACTTGTGCGCCATGGCCGAACACTCAATGTGCCAGCCGGGAAATCCTTCGCCCCACGGACTATCCCACTTCACGTCGCGGCCCGGCTCGGCGGCTTTCCACAACGTGAAGTCCCTGGGGTCGCGCTTCAGCGGATCCGCCTCGGCGCGCACGCCCTCCAGCAGGTCGCCGCCAAAGTTCCGCGACAGCTTGCCGTACTCTGGATAACTGTTAACGTCGAAATAAATGTTGCCGCCCACTTCGTAGGCTTTGCCCATGCCCACCAGAGAACTCACCATCTCCAGCATCTCTGGAATGTGGCGCGACGCCCAGGGAAACACGTGGGCCGGCTTGATGTTGGTCCGCGCTTCGTCTTTCCAAAACCAATCAGCGTAGTACTCGCCAATCTCCTGCAGGGACTTGCCCTCGGCCAACGCCGCCATGATCATCTTGTCGCCGCCGGCCTCGGCCAGTTCCTGCCGCATGTGCCCCACGTCGGTGATGTTCTTGATGTGGTACACCTCGTGGCCGTCCACTTCCAGGATGCGACGTATCCAATCGGCCATCATGTAGGTGCGCAAATTGCCGATGTGAGCGTAGCGATAAACCGTGGGCCCACAGGTGTACATGGTCACCCGGCCTGGCGTGATCGGCCGGATCTCTTCCACGTTTTTCGTCAGGGTGTTGTAGATGCTTAACACGTCGCCACCTCCGCCAGGCGCGAGATGGCGCAAGTTTAGCACGGCCCACGTTCCTTTGCATCCGCCGCGCCCGCCAGGCCATCAAAAAAGGCGCAAGGGAGATAGCGATCTCCCTTGCGCCGCGGTCTCAGCCTCCCGGGGTAGCACAACTCGGTCTATGGTCTATGCGCCACCGCCGCCCCCGACGCTATCATGTCCTGGATCTCCGACGGCGAGTACCCCGCCTCCGTAAGAATCTCTTCGGTGTGCATCCCGAAATAGGGCGCCGCGTTCCCCAGGCGTGGCGGCGTCGCCGACAACCGGGCCGTTGTCCCGGAATGATCCACGCTGCCCCAAACCGTATGGTCTCTCGTCACCACGAAGCCCGCCTTCCGAACCACCGGATCATCACGGTAGTCCTCCATGGTCAGGTTGGGCGTCACCGCTACGCCCAGCGGGCGCAACTGCTGCATCCAATGTTCGATGCTGTGGCCGGCGATGGCGTCGGCGATCGCCTCTCCGCCATCCTTAGCGTTCAGGGCCGCGAGCAATGACGAGTAAGTTGCGTCGCTCGGACAATGCAGGTAGAGCCAACCGTCGGATGCCTGATACAGGCCTGAGCCTGCTGAATACCCCCGGGCGCCAACCCCCTCGATGTCGTTGCGCTGGTAGCCCTCGTAATCCAGGAAGTACGGCGATTGGAGCAGGCCGGCTGTCAGGGCCAAACCACTATCCACCGATTGTCCCTGGCCGGTGCGGTTGCGTTCGTGCAGCGCCAGCGCCACGGCGTACGCTCCCATCAACCCGGTGCCGTAGTCGTTGACTGCGTAAGGGGCCAGCATCGGTTGGCCGTCGCGTCCACCCCGACGAACCTGCATTCCGCTGGTTCCCTGGGCCAACTGCTCCCAGCCGGCCCGTTCCGACCACGGCCCGTCGTAGCCGAAGGCGTTCAGGGAAGCGTACACGATGTCCGGTTTGACCTTCTTAACCGCCTCGTAGCCCAGGCCCAGCCGTTCCACGGCGGACTTCCGGTTGTTCTCCACCACCACGTCTGCCGATTCCACCAGCTTCCAGAACGCCCCGCGGCCTTCCTCGGTCTTCAGGTTCAGCATGATGCTGCGCTTGCCCCGGTTCACGTCGATGTAACCCACCGGGTCAAGTATCCGCGTCGGGTCATCGATCTTGATCACGTCCGCGCCAAATTCCCCCAGCGTGCGCCCGCAGGTGGGCCCAGCCAGTATGATGCAGAGGTCCAGCACGCGCACTCCCTGCAACGCCGACATCACGTCGCCGGCGCTGCCATTGCTGGGCGCGGGACGCGCTGGCGCCCGTTCCAATTCGGCCAACGCTTCCTCGGTGTGCTCTCCTAGCCGGGGCGCCCTCCCCTGTATCTGGCCGGGCGTTCCTCGCAGTCGAACTTGTACTCCGGGCTGCTTCATCAACCCGTGTTCCGCGTCGTCCACCTCCACCACCATTTTGCCGGCCACGGCGTGATCGTGAACCAGCCATTCGTCCACCGTCTTGCACACCGTGCAAGCTCCGCCCTGGGCGTTGATGTCAGCCTCCCACTGCCACGCCGTCCGCTCGCGGAACATCTGGGCAAACCGCTCCTGCCAAACCTCCAGCGTCTCCGAATCCACCGGACGCCCGAACAGCCCGGTAACCTCGTCGATCCATTCTTCGCGTCCGGCCGCGGTCAGCGTCTGCCTCGCGAACCGCTCGAACATGCCATGGTGGTACACCCACCGGCCGTCGGCGCACTGGTAGGGATGAGACATTACGGTGCGCGGGAAATCGAACAGGTTCACGTATTCGTACTCGTTGAACCGGATGATCCGACTGCCCATGGCGGTGAACATCGCCGAATGCAGCGGAACCTCGATACGCTGTCCCTTGCCGCTCTTGTCGCGGGCGTTGATCGCCATGGCCACTGAAACGGAACCCAGCAACGCCGAAAACGTGCTGGCGATCGGCAGCGGCGTGAACAGAGGTTCGCCGCCGCTTTCGCTCGTTTCGGGATACAGGCCCGTCTCGGCGCTGATCACCGGGTCCCATCCCGCCTCGTTCCGACTGGGGTGTTCTTCGCCATAGCCCGGCAGCGAGCAGTAGATCAGCCCCGGGTGGTCCGCCGACAGTTCCGCGTATCCTATCCCCAGTCTGTCCGCCACGCCGGGCCGGAAGTTTTCAATCACCACATCGGCATTGGCCGCCAACTTCCGCGCGTTCTCGCGCCCAGCGTCCGTCTTGAGGTCCAGAATCACCGAGCGCTTGCCCCGGTTCCAGGTGGCGAACGCCGGCTCCGATCGCGCCGGATCGCCGCCGGGCCGTTCTACCTTTATTACATGCGCCCCCTGGTCGGCTAGCAACATGCCCAGCATCGGCCCAGGAACATACTGGCCAAACTCCACCACGTGTATGTCGCGCAAGGCGCCCGAGGTTCCGTTGGTCGTCATGGTATGAATCTCCCGATTTTGTCGCTGCGTACCGTCCCGAAGGCCACCAGCGCCGGCCACGGCCACGGCTTAGAGACGGTACAGGTAATCTTGCCTGGCGCGTAACCTAACGTTGGTTGAATCGTTCGGGGTCGCAGCCCTTCAAGCTGATGTCAGTCTGGCCGTCGGCGATTACATCCGCAATGCCCTTGCCCATGGCCGGCCCCAGCAAAATGCCTTTCTTCTGGCCACCCGCGCAGATGTACGCGTTGTCCCAGCTCGGAGCCACACCGACGATGGGCAGCCAGTCGGGGGTCACCGGACGCAGGCAAGCGGTATGCAACGCCATCTCCGCCTCGGCCAACGACGGCATCAAACGCACCGCCTTGTCGGTAATGCTCTGGCGGGCTTCGTCGGTCAGCGACAGGTCAAATCCCGCATCCTCCTCGGTTGCTCCGCACCAGATGAGGCCGTCGGTCTTGTTGTACATCGAACTCCCGCCGCCCGTCAGTTCGTGGTCCAGCCCCGGCCCGTTGGGCTTCATGCGGATGATCTGTCCCTTCAATGGGTCCACCGGTATCGATATGTCCAACCATGGTTCGGCGGTACGGCACCACGGCCCAGAGGCGATCAGCAACGCGCCGCACGATATTTCGCCTTCGCTGGTGATTACCGCCTCCACCTTGCCATTGCCCAGTCGCAGGCCGGCCGCGTTGGCGGTGATCGTCTCCGCCCCCATCTGCTCCGCCGCCGCCGCCAGCGCCTGGGTGAATTCCTGCCCGTCAACGGCCCCATTGCCCATCGCTCGCACCCCGGCTAGGCACCGCGGAGTCACCCGTGGCTCCAAGGCCAGCACGTCCTCACGCTCCAGCCATTCCGCGGAAAACCCCGGTTCCGGGGCGTTGTTGAACGTCTCCAGCGTGGCCCGCAGTTCGGCCAGTTCCTCCTCGTCCAACGCTACCTTGATGATGGAGGAAATCCTACCGTGGTAGTCGATCCCCGTCTTCTCCGGTAGCGATCCCCACAGGTCTTGATGCAGACGGAATGACTGCAACGCCATCGGTAGCAGCGGATCCGGCCACCCATGTCCTTCCAGAGGATTCAGCCCGCCTGCGTTGTATCCAGAGGCCTTGCTCCCGATGCCTTCCCGCTCGATGATGGTGACCTTGATGTTCCTCTCGGCCAGATAATATGCTGCGGCGCAGCCGGCCGCCCCGCCGCCGATGATCGCTACGTCTGTCGCTTGATTTGTCATAATGCCGTTCCTGATGCGATGGTGATTGGTTTGCAGTAGGATATAATTCCGGGCCGGAGGTGTCTATGCCGATCTACGAATATCTTTGCGCCGGATGCGGGGCGCAGTTTGAGTCGATCCGGCCGGTGTCCCGGGCCGACGACCCCATCAACTGCAAAACCTGCGGAGAACCCGGCAAGCGGCAAATTTCCAACTTTTCCTTCAAGTCCGACACGTTCACCGCTCCCAAGCTGCGGAACCGTCCGGCGCCCACCTTCCGGGGACACAACGCCGGCCAGGACGAAGACGCCAACGAAACGCAACCTAGTTCTCCCGATTCAGCCGTTCCGTCCGGGTAGGTCGGCTCCACTCGGTCAGGCCCGGCTGGCTCTCCCCTCGCCGCACGCGATGCACGTGCAGGCCGCTCTCAATGCCCGGTAGGTGTAGATGCCGGTGTAGTGGGCGTCGCTCCACAGGAATTGCAGCGCGTATTGCCCCACCGTCATGTGATCCACCGCCTGCACGTCATGCGGAACGCTATCCGGATCCAGCAATGCTCGCCCGGTCATTTCTTCTACGCAGGACGCGCACGGGCACCGGAGCCGCAGCATCCGGTGCGGGTAGATCCCGCGGTGCCCGTCATCCCAGTTGATGATGATGGCGCCGCCGGTGATGTCCACGTCGGTAGGTTTGATGATTTCGTAGGTCGTCATTCTGATCTTCCTTGTGCCCAGCAGAATTCCCAGCGCGCTCCGGCGCCAGCCATCTATCCCACGCCTGTTGAGTTGCCGGTCACGCCCTCGGGCCTAATGCGACTCCCAATTGACCGCCCCAGCGCCGCCACCCACTGGGCGCCACCATCATTCGTTAATCGATAATCGATGCGCCGGCAAATTCGTCCCCCGCAGATTCCTAACCTCAATGCTGGCGCTGGGCGTCTTCAACAGATTCTGCCCGTTAGGGCGCCGGTTGGCCGCATCTCTAGCTGCTGCCGCGTCTAGCCGGTTGGCGCCTGCACCTCCGCCAGCCGGGCCGGACGGGGCATCTCGTCCGGGTCGGTCGGTATCTCAATGATGCTGGGGCCGTCCACCGCCAGGGCCTGCGTGAGGGCG
The DNA here is from genome assembly GCA_965221295.1 of Dehalococcoidia bacterium. GTDB lineage: Bacteria > Chloroflexota > Dehalococcoidia > Lucifugimonadales > UBA3495 > Bin87. The sequence continues at coordinate 2,106,913 of OZ244879.1, forward strand.
TCCGCGATGTCCTCGGGCCGGTCCACGTAAAATCCGGTTCCGCCGAACAGCTCGGCATACTTGTCGAACCGAGGATTCATCGTGTCCGCGCCAACGTACCGCTCGTTGAAAGCGTACTTCTGGTAGGCCTTCTCAGAACCCCAGCAGTCGTTGTTCATCACCACGGAGATGTTCTTCAACCCGTAGCGCACGGCGGTTTCAAATTCCTGGGCGTTAAACAAGAACCCGCCGTCCCCGTTGAAATTGATCACCGGCCGGTCCGGCGCCGCGAAATTCGCTCCAATCGACGCCGGAAAACTGAACCCAAGTCCACCCAGATCCAGCGCCATGATCAGACTGCGCGGTTGATGGTAATGCAATCGATCCTGGCCAAAGTTGGGGGCGAGGCCGGCGTCCAATGCTACTATCGCGTTCCGGGGCATCGCCTTGCGCAACTCCGCGTACACCCGCTGTGGCTTGATGAATTCTCCCGTCAACGATTCCTCGGACTTCAGCCGAGCCGCCCGCGCCGCATTCCAAGCGGCCACCCGTCCGGTCCACTCGGAGTCGGGCCGCAACTCTGCCTCGGCCACAATGGCGCTGATTTCCTCCACCACTGCGCCAACGTCTCCCTCAACCCCAACCGTGATGGGATAGATTCGCCCAATTTCCTTGGGGTCTATCTCTATGTGGACGATGCGCGCGTCGGCGGGTATGAAACGGTGGTCATAGAACGTGGTGGATTGTCCCAACCTGGTGCCGGCGGCGACGATTACGTCGGCGTTGCGTACCGCCTCTATTGCCTCTGGGGCGCCCAGGCGTCCCAGGTGGCCCAGATAGTTGGGGTGGTCGTTGGGCACAGCGTCGGCCCGGCCGTAGGAGGTGGCGATGGGCGCTCCGGTCAACTCCGAGAGCCGGCAGATAGCGGCGTCGGCCAGGCTCCACTCCACCCCGCCCCCGGCGATGATGACCGGCCGCTGGGCTGATAGAATCTCCCGCGCCGCCGCCTCAACCTGCGCTCGATCGCCACGAGAACGGCCCTGGCCGGTGCGGTATGCGTTGGGAGCCAGCAGGTCAACGTCGACTTCCGCGCCGGGCAGCAGGTCGCGCGGAATATCTACCAGCACCGGGCCCATCTTGCCCGAGGTGGCGATGCGGAACGCCTGGCGCAGCGCGTCCGGCAGACGCTCCACCTTATTAATGGCGAAGCTCGCCTTGGTGATGGGCTCAAACAGCGCCACCTGGTCGAACTCTTGGGTCGAATCCAGATTCTGATGGTCGCGGGACGCGGAAGGCGCCAGTACCACCACGGGAGAATGCGCCACGTAAGCCGAACCGATGCCGTAGGTCAGGTTCAGGACTCCCGGACCATTGGTCACCAGGCAAACCGACGGAGCGCCAGAGATGCGGCTGTAGCCGTCCGCCATCAGCGCCGCGCCCTGCTCGTGCCGCACGCCCACGAACTCCATGTCGTCCCGGTCGTACAACGGGTCCAACACGTCCAGGAAGGACGAGCCCACGATGCCGAAAATCTTGCTGACGCCTTCTTGCTGCAGCAGTTCGATAACGGCCTCGCCGGCCTTCATACGCTGGGGCATTGCTGAAGCTCCTTTGCTGTAAATCAACCGGCAGTGTACCATAAGGCCCAGCGACACGAGCGTCTGTCCGACACTTCGCTGACGAACACCGCGGGGAGGGAGCGTTAGGATGCGAAACCGTCTTGAAAAGATCACCCTGAAAGGGTTCAAAACCATCAAATCGTTGGAAGGCTTCCAGCCGCGGCAATTAACCGTTCTAATCGGCCCCAATGGCGCTGGCAAGTCTAATTTCATATCGTTTTTCCGTATGATGAGCTGGGCGTTGGCCGACGCTGACAATCTTCAATTCTACGTCGGACAACAGGCCGGCGCTAGCAAAATCCTGCACGACGGCCCATCCGTGACGCGTGAAATCGAGGCCGAACTAACGATTACAACAGATACCGGCCAAAATCAGTACTCGTTCCGCCTGTTTTATGCAGCCGGTGATACGCTCGTATTTGCCGACGAACGCTATCGATTCTCGCATCTAGACTATTTGGCCCAGGCTCCTTGGCGCGAAACTGGCGCAGGTCATCGTGCCCCGAATCTTCTGGTCGACGCTAACGCTGGGGAGGTGACAGCCCGCACTATTCGCGGTTTATTGCAAAGGATCGTTGTGTACCAGTTTCACAACACTTCCGACACAGCTCGGATGCGGGAGAAGTGGTATGCAGATGACAATCGCCATCTCAAAGAAGATGCCGCTAACATAGCTCCGATTCTGCTGAGGCTGAAAGAAAATGATGAAGTCTATTATAGACGCATAGTCGATACCGTCCGGCTGATATTGCCCTTCTTTTCCGATTTTGTTCTTGAGCCCGATTACCGAAGCGTGATCCTGAGATGGCGTGAGCGCTACAGCAACGAAGTGTTCAGCGTGTCTCAAGCCTCAGATGGAATGCTGCGGGTTATTGCTCTGGTCACCGTCTTGCTTCAGCCAGAGCAAGACCTACCAGACGTGTTGATCCTGGATGAACCGGAGCTAGGACTGCATCCGTTTGCTATCAACATCGTCGGTGGGTTGATCCGTGCGGCAGCCGAGAAAATACAGGTCATCATCGCTACACAATCCGCGCTTCTCGTTGACTGTTTCGAGCCTGAGGACATCGTTGTTGTCGAACGGCACGACCGAGCCTCCACGTTCAGGCAGGTGGATGGAGATCAACTTGAGGAATGGCTTGAAGATTATTCGCTCTCCGAACTCTGGGAGAAGAACGTCATCGGAGGGCGACCGCAGTGAGCATCAGGCTGAATTTCATTGTTGAAGGCCAGACCGAAGAAACCTTCGTCAATACGGTACTCGGACCCCATTTGGCGGAGTTCTCAGTGTGGACAAGCGCCAGATGCGTCGAAACCAGTCGCCGGCGCGGCACAAAATATCGGGGCGGCATCAGAACCTATGCACAAGCGAAACGGGACATCCAAAGTTGGATTAGAAATGACCGGAATCCGAATGCGCGTTTCACAACCATGTTCGACCTCTACCGCCTGCCTGAGGACTTCCCCGGAAATGCCGGAGATCTTGCCCATGGCGATCCATACGCCCACGTCGAAGCATTGGAAACAGCGTTGGCCAACGATATAGGCGACTGGCGATTCGTTCCTTACCTCCAACTGCACGAATTTGAAGCCCTCCTCTTGGCGAATCCACAAACGCTAATCACACAGTTTCCCGAATACGAACAAGCCGTAGGTAGCCTGGTTGCTGTAGTACAGCAGCATCTCTCGCCGGAGTTAGTTGACGGCGGTTCGGACACCGCGCCGTCAAAACGCATCATCGCCAATGTTCCAGAATATGCAGGGCGGAAAGCGTCCGCCGGCCCTATTTTGGCTGAAAGGATCGGGTTGCGTACATTGCGGGAAAAATGCCCGCATTTCGGCGAATGGTTATCCAAATTGGAGCGCTTGGCCGACGAGAGTTAATTTGTAGTGCGATCCACCCGAGCCCGCCAGCTCATCGCCGACACGCGGCGCGTTTTTTGCCGTTGCCAAGCCATCCCTCCATCCTTAATCTCCACCGCACCATCTACACCCAACCCCCTCCCGCCCCGTGCTATAATGCCGCCCATCCATCAATGACCGAGGAGGCCTCCCCGAAATGAGCACTGTGGCAGTGGAGGTGGTGTACCGGGGGATTTTTCAAAAAACCCTGGCCCGGAACATCGTCCGCACCATCGTTTTTGCCGCCCGTAAGGAAGGCAAAATTGGCACCGCTTTCGGTCGCTATGGCGACTCCCCTGAACGCAACGGCATCCCCGCCAAGCAGTTCGCCGTAGTCGCCGACAGCCCCGAAGAACTTGAAGAAAACCTCGCCGTTTACGAGGCCCGCGAGGTAGACGTCACCATTAACGTCGACGACACCATGTGCAAGGGCATCGAGTCCTGGGCTTGGTACGGCTTGCAGCCCATCAACGCGCTCACCAAACCCGGCGGAACCTTGATCGTCACCTCCCGGCAACCCGCCGACGCTTTGATCGAGGACATCCACCAGAAGGATTCTCCGTACAACTTGGCCATCGTTCCGGCTTCCACCAGCTATTCCGGACTCTGGGTGTACAAGGACGACCACACCGATGTGCGAATCCTCGGCGCCCTCGCCAAGGTGTGCCCTGAACTGGTCAGCCTGGACTCCATGGTCGCTGCCCTGGAAGACCAGGGCTGGGGCGGCCTCAAGTTGACCTCCGCGCGCAATACCCACGACCGCCTGATGACTCGACCCGTCGAACCCGGCGAGGGCAGCGAAGATGAACCATTCAGCTTCGACCTCCCCGGCTGGAAATCCATGGAAGAAGGCCTGGTCATCCGCGGCATCGAAGGCGCCGGCGGCTTCCGTGGGGGTTCCCTGGGCGACAGCTACGATCCCATCAACTCCCCGGCCGACGGCGGAGAGCATGGTTACGAACCCACCCGCAACTCGGTGTTCAAGAAGTTCAGCACCCGCGCCATGCGCCCCGTCATCAACTTCGACACCTGCATCAAGTGCACACTCTGCTGGCTCCAGTGTCCCGACACCTGCTTCGACGTCACCCCAGACGGCCTCTACGACGCCAACATGGAAGCCTGCTGCGGCTGCGCGGTCTGCGAAGCCGTGTGCCCCGTTCCCGAGTGCATCACCATGGTCAACGAGGCCGAGTTCAACGACAACAACAGCCAGTACGAACATTGGACGCGGGACAAGGACGGCTACCACAAGTGGATGACCGACTTGATCCAAGTGCAAAAGGATAAGGACGCTACCAGGAGCCACGGCTACCACAGCCCGGGAACCTACGAAGCCGAATCCGAAGCCGAAGTTGCCCTGACCGGAGACGATGACTAATGGCAACCCAAACCCTCAACGTAACTGAGCGCGAGGAGCTCATCAGCGGCAGCGAGGCCATCGCCATCGCCTGCTCCCTGGCCGACGTTGACGTAATCACCGCCTACCCCATCCGGCCTTACGACACCGTCATGCAGTACGTGTCCAAGCTCAAGGCCGACGGCGCCTTCGATTGCGATTTCATCGTCGCCGAAAGCGAACACTCCCAATTCGAAATCGTCAAGCACGCCTCCGCCGTTGGGGCCCGCACCTTCTGCGGTTCCAGCGGCGTCGGCTGGTTCTACGCCTTCGAGGCCATCACCGTAACTGCCGGCCTCCGCCTGCCCGTCGTCGCCATGGTCGGCAACCGCGCGCTCGACGACCCCGGCGCCTTCGGCGTGGAACACAACGACGCCATGGCCGTCCGCGACCTCGGCTGGATGCTCTACTGGGTGGGCACTGCTCAAGAGGCCCTGGACACCGCGCTCCTGGCGTGGCGCGTCGCTGAAGACCCACGCGTCTTCCTGCCTGCCGCCATCTCCTGCGATGGTTCCTTCCTCACCCACTCCCAGGCCATCGTCAACGTCCCCACCCAGGAACAGGTTGACCGCTTCCTTCCCAACTACGACCGCGGCCGCCTGCTCCTCCACCCCGACAACCCCATCACCGTCGCCCCGCAGGTTAACGAGGACTGGTTGATGGAAATCCGCCGCCAGACCGACGACGCCATGCGCCGCACCAGCGACGTGATCAAAGAGGCCTACCAGGAATTCAAAGCTATCTTCGGACGCGGCGATGACAGTCCCTTCATCGAAGAGTACATGATGGACGATGCCGAAATCGTTCTGGTCGGCATGGGCACCTTGGCCATGCCGGTCCGCGTCGCCGTTCGCCGGATGCGTGAGCAGGGCAAGAAGGTCGGCTTCCTGCGGGTCAAGTTCTTCCGTCCCTTCGCCACCGACGAGATCAAGGAAGCCCTCAGCAACTGCAAAGCCGTCGGCGTCATCGACCGCGATTACTCCTACGGTTCCCCCTCCAACGGTGGCGTCCTGTTCAACGAAATTCGATCCGCGTTGTACGACCTCGACCAGCGCCCGCTCGCCCAGAGCTTCATCGCCGGCCTCGGCGGCCGCGAGGTCCTAGTCCGCGACGTGGAAGATATGACCGCCATGGTCCAAGAATCCATCGACTCCGGCAAGGTCAAGCAAGAAAACACCTGGATTGGTGTCCGCGATTAGGAGAGCCGCCATGACTACCATGACCCAAGAACTCCCCCAGGTTCGGGGCGTCAAACAAATCCCAGTGTTCGAGGGCTTCACCTCCGGGCACCGCACCTGCCAGGGCTGCGAGTCCGCTCTGGTCATGCGACTGATGATCAAGGCCGCCGGCCCTCGCACCATCGTCGTGGGCAGCACCGGCTGCATGTACGTCGCCAACACCACGTACTACAGCACCCCTTGGGTCGTGCCGTGGATGCACACCCAACTCGGCTCCAGCGGTTCCGCCGCCACCGGCACCGCCGCCGGCCTCGCCTCCCTCATGCGCAAGGGCAAGATGCAGGAGGAACCCATCAACGTCATCGCGTTCTGCGGCGATGGCGGCGGCGTGGACATGGGCCTCTCCGCTATCTCCGCGGCCCTGCAGCACGATGAATACAACCTCCTCATCCTGTGCTACGACAACGAGTCCTACGCCAACACCGACATTCAGGTGTCCGGTTCCAGCCCCTGGGGCGCCAATTCCACCTTCTCGCCTCCGGGCAAGGTCCATCGCATCATGAACCGCCGGTGGAAGAAGAACACCGTCCCCATGCTCGCCGCCGGACATCCCGACGTCCGCTACGTCGCCACCGCCTGCGGCTCCTACGGCCCAGACTTTACCAACAAGATCCGACGCGCCCTCACCATCGGCGGCCCAACCTTCATCCACAGCATCGACCCCTGCCCCAAGGGATGGGACTACGACCCCAAGTACTCCCACGAGCTGGGAATGTTGGCCGTCGAGACCGGGATTTGGGTGCAGTACGAAATCATCGACGGCGAGCTGATTCTGAATGGCCCGTCCCGCGCCATCGCCCGGGGCATCCGACAACGCAAGCCGGTAACCGAATACCTCCAGCGTCAGGGCCGGTTCGCCCACCTTACCACCGAAGACCTCCAGTTCTTCCAGGACAAGATCGATGAATCTTGGGAGAAGTGGTGGATTCCCGGCATCGTGCCCTTCGGCCCACAGGGAGACGAGTAGAAGGTTCCCAGACTGGCTTCATCGCCAAACCGAGCGAGAATGCCAAGGGGCGGAGCAATGCTCCGCCCCTTCTGGTTGACCCAGGTTCGCCCTTACGCAAACCGCCGTCCCTCGATACGCCACGCCGCGATTCAGCCAGCCTGCGGAACCTGCGGTATGCGGCGCGGTGTCGGCGCCACGTCTTGCAGGCTGGACAGGTCTAAGGTTGGTATGGCGACATCAACGAATCCGCGCGCTCCGTTGGCCAACTCGTCGTACCGCTCGAACCACGCCGCCAATTGGCGCCGCCAGGCATCCAAACCTCCGCTCGCGTGCAGCTCGAACGCCGCCTCGCGCCCATCAAGTCCCGAAGACACCTGATCCCACGCCAGCTGCAACAAGGCCGCCCGCTGCATCGCGGTGTAACCGCCCCCGCCAAACGCGTCCTCCAGCTCGGCCGCCATCACCGGGTCGGCGAAGTCGGTGTCCGACGGGGCGTTGATGAGCGACGAACCCGGCAACCCCCGCAGGATCTCCCCCATGCGCTGCCGCGCTTTCAGCGTGTTGATTCCCGCCGCGGCGACGTGAATCTGATTCGCCAGGGGGCGCCCGCTCGCCGAGATTTCTTGATCCAACTCCGCGGCCACCATGCAGGTCCGCGAGGTCTGTACATTCGCCGTCATCTCAACCAGCTGTTCGACGGTTTGGGAATTCTCTTTCAGGCCCATCACTTCCGCCAGCGCCAAGGCGATGCCCAAGGACAACTCCGCCTTGGCCAGCCAACCATAGCTGTGGTGCCATAGCATCCAGCACACCAACGACTCCTTGCGATTCCGGTTCGGAGGTTCGCCTGTGAACACCCGGTGGCTCGGGATGAACACGTCCTCCAGCCACACCATGGAGTCCAGTTCGTCGAATCGACTGCTCAGCGGCGACATGAACGGATTCTTGTGCCTGGCCGCCACTCGCCGCGTCACCACCCGCAGCCCGCGGGCGTTTACCGGCACGATGAACCACAAAAACCTACCACTCCCGGCGGGCATATCGTTTCTGGTACTGATCAGCAGGTCCTCCGCGAATGGCGTGCTGGTGTGCATCTGGATCTTCCCACTCACCACGATGCCGTCCGCCGACTCGCTCACCAACTTTACCGCCGCGCGTTCGCTTTCATCCCGCCGCAACCTGGTCCCGATGAGCGGCCCGCCGCCGGCGTAGGTCAGGAATCGGCCCGTCGTCGAGATGTGGTCCAGGTACTCTTCGGCCGCCTCAACTTCATGGGACGGGTTGTCCAACCGCTTCATGACGTTTTGCAGTCCCAGAGCGATCAGTTCTCCATACCCTGGCGTGTGCGTCATGTTGCCGCCGGTCAGCGAATGCACGGCGCTGATCTGCTTTCCCAACCGCCTCAAATCGTCAGGAGTTCGCGGCGCCGTCAGCGCCACGGGACGCCTCAGACCTGCGGCGTCAGGCGGAGTCAGCAGGGTATCCTGCCATTCCGGGTCGAAGTGCCGGTCGTACCACTTCACGTACTCATCCACCATCGCCCGGGTCGCCAGGTGAGTCGTCACATCCGCCACTTTGCCTTCGCCCAACACCCAAACGTCCCGACCGTCGCGCAGGCTTTCCCGGTAGTCAGCGCCTGTTCTCATGTTTCACCGTCCCTCGCCGGGGTTCTTTGATTCCCTGTCTGTTCCAACTGTTGTCCGTTAATGCCGTCTGTCCGTTTCAACTCACGAGCCTACCCAAACGGAAACTCCCGTGCACCCGGCCGTCAGCCTGCCGGATGTTACCCAATCCTACACCAGTTCCGCCGGCGCTCAACCTTGACGTGAATCCGCCGCCTACCGATTCGGTCTGACGAGCCGCCCGTTGGCGACTATCTGAGCCACCCCGTTCGGCTGCCATCCCAAGTCGGATGCCGTGGCAATCTCCAGTCGCTGTCCGCCCAACCGCGCGACGCCGGTCATCGGCTCAGCTTCCGCACCGCTGGCCAGACGGCGGCGCTGCCTGCTCCAGGCGCCTCCGAAATGACCTCCGTACTGGGCTTTGGTTTGGGTCCCGCCGTGTGTTCCAAACTCCCAGTTTGCGCGCGGGTGCGCGGCCCAGCGGTTGGGATCTCACGACCGTATCAGCTCCCGTGTTTCAATCGCTCCCACCGTTCGTCCATGTTGGTTGCCACAGTTTCCACGATCCTGTTCGTTCGTGTCCCGTGAGACCCCAGACCAACCTCCCATATCGTTCTGGAGACTGGAGACTTTCGATTCCCCAACCAATGCGAGAACCATCCCCACATCCAGTTGCCGGTATACGTGGTGGAATCAGCCGCGGCTCAACCTGCGCGTCAACCCCAGATCGCCGCCACGCGGTACGCGAGTTGCGTGTGGGATTCCCGCACGTCCACGATCTCCGCCGGAACGTCTCCCAATATGCCCAACGCAATGATCCAATTGAGGATTTCGTGGTCTCCCGACTCTTGTATTTCCTCCGGCGTGAGGTCCGCGAGTTTGCTGCCCTGCCCCTCGCGAACCAGTTCCAAATTCCGGCGGTCGGTTTCTATGTCTATCGCCCGCCGTTGGAATTTGTGCGCCAAGAAACTGTGCGACCAGCTCGAGGAGGCAACCACCGCCACCCGTTCGTCCCTGGTGTCCAGGAACCTCCGGATGCCTCGCCCCAGTTGGTAGCACCGTTGTGGCGTGGGCCTCGGCGGATAGTCCGGGCCCGCTTCTTCTCCGTAACAGTTCACGAACAGCGGCAGCAGCGGGAACTTGCCGTCTGGATCCAAGAACACCAACGGGTTGATGATGGCGTGGGCCAATCCCCAGTCCCAGCCCTTCAGCGCGCTCGACGACGCCATGTCGAACCCGTCGCGTATCAGGAAATTCCGCATGTCCTGGGCGAATCCTTTGGGGCAACTGAATGTGAACTTCGTTTCCGGGGCCGCGTTCCACAGGTTGGCGCGGGCCGCCTGCCGTTGAAAAGGATAACCATCCACCTCGGCGCCGGTGAAGAGACAAAACGGCGGCAAGTTATCCTGCAAGAAATTCTCAGCCTGGTCGTCCCCGATCACCATCAGCACGTCCGGGTTCCATTGATGCAACCGGTCGCGCATGATCTCAAAGGACTCCACAACTTTCCGCTGGTCCCTGATGTCCTGGCTCAGCCCGTTGTCATCGCCCAGTTCCTCCAACAATTGGGGTGGCGGTTCGTAACCGGGCACTCTCGCGAATATCCGCTCCCTCCCTTTCGACCAAACTTCCGGGGGCGTCAAAATGATGGGACCGTGGGAACATCCTAGCCCTAGCAACTCGGCCATTTCGTCCTCCTAGCGAACCAAACGCTTCATGCTTCCTTCAATGCCGGAGATCGTACGATACCAGGGATTGTAGGTACGCCATTAGCGCTCTGTCAATTTGGCGTAAACCCGCGTGATTCCACGGATGACACGTTGCCGGACGGGTAATGTTGCGGGACGCAGATGGCGATGCCGGCCAATTACGTCCCGCCCACGCGCCGTCGCCTTACCCTCCGGTCCAGGCCGATAACCGGCCCAACGCTCCCGGCCCTTCCGCAGCCCGCATTCAAACTTGTTGGAACCCTCGACCCTGCCGCGTAGATCGGCGCATTTGGCCACCAGGCATACTTTGTCCGCGTCCAGACCCACCCCTCGCCGTGAACAGTTATCATCTTGCATTATTGTTGACCTTTCCCACGGCTGTGTTACACTAAAAGCTGTATCTGAAAGTTGCGAGGCAGCAAATATGGTAAAAGTAGCTCTGACGATAGAAGGTGACGCCGAGGAGGTGATCACCGCTATCCGCAAACTGGCCACGGGTGAATCGAATCCTTCGCCACCCATGACCGAAACGGCCGAACAGAACGCCCCCGAGACAGTCTCAGAGGCCGTTTCCGCTTCCATCGCCCCACCGCCCGCTCCACCCCCCGTTCCAGAAGGGAAGTGGACCATAGACCACGTGCGGACTTTCTGGCGTTATCTGGCCCCCAACGCCCAACAGGTGTACCACCGAGTTGCCAACAGCAGCGGCTACGTAATGTCGCGACAATCTCTCCTGGACGCCATGGGCCTCACCGAACGCCAGTTGTCGGGCCGCATGTCCTCCGTGGGACACTCAGTGCGTCGCATCCGCAACGCCCACAACGTGTCTCTCCCCCATCCAATGGCGTTTGATCCGTCCACCGACGATTACAAGATGCTGCCGGATGTCGCCGACGCCATCGTCCGCCTGAACTTGACCCCCACATCCTCAGAACCTGGCTGACATCACGTTAAAGGAGACGCCAGATGAGACTCGATCCCATCAACCTCTACGATTACGAGGCCAGGGCAAAGCAAATACTTCCCCACAACAATTGGGAATTCATCGAAGCCGGTTCAATGGACGAGATCACCACCGCCCGCAACCGCTCCGCCTTCGAATCCCTTACCCTGCGCCCCCGATTCATGCGCGACACCACCGAGCGCAAAATCGCCACCACCGTCCTGGGGCAGGACATCAGCTTCCCGGTCATGATCGCCCCCACCGGCGGCCACGGCAACGCCCATCCCGAGGCCGAGTGCGCCACCGCTCGCGGCGCCGGCATGTCCAACACCCTCATGATGTGCAGCACCTCTTCCAACTGCAGCATTGAGGAAATCGCCGATGCCAGTTCCGGGCCCCTCTGGTTCCAGCTCTACCATCGCGGCTACGACCTCACCGAAAATTTGGTCAAGCGCGCGGAGGCCGCTGGTTACAAGGCCATCGTCCTAACCGTCGATACTCCAGTTCCCAGTCCCAAAGAGCGCGATGTTCGCAACCGCTATCAGCGCCCCGGCGAATTGGGCAACTTCCGGGAACAGCAGGACCGCCTCTCCGAAGTCAGTGGCACCGACGAATCGCCCACCTGGGAGATGCCTCAATCCCCGTCGCTCACCTGGCAGGAACTCGACTGGCTCCGCGGCCTCACCAACCTGCCCCTGGTGCTGAAAGGCGTCCGGGTCGCTGAAGACGCCCGCTTGGCGGTCGACCATGGCGTCAACGGCATTCTGGTTTCCACTCACGGCGGGCGCCAGCTCGACAGCACCATGTCCAGCATCGAAATGGTCCCCGAAATCGTCGCCGCCACCGGCGGCAAAGCCGAAGTTTACGTCGATTCCGGCGTGCGCCGCGGCAGCGATGTCTTGAAGGCCCTTGCCCTCGGCGCCACCGCCGTCGCTGTCGGTCGCCCCCTCTACTGGGGCCTCGCCGTGAACGGCGCCGAAGGCGTACACCACATGCTGGAACTGCTCCGCGAGGAATTCAATCGCGCCATGGCCTACTGCGGCCAGAACAGCGTCGATGACCTCGAAGACCGGTTGCTGAACATCCCCCGAGAATGGGGCCCGTTCCGCACCGAGAACGACATCGCCGAACACCTGCCTTTCTGAGGCAGAATCCCAGCGCGTTTCCGGCGGGGGCAGGCATCAACCTGCCCCTGCCGTTTTCATCTACACCGGCCACTCTTCCCGATGGTAGGCCGCGTCCCAGAACATGTACTCATACCGGCTGCTGACCATGAAAGCCCGCCTCATGGCCTCCCGCTCTTGCTCGCCCACCCGGTCCGCCATTTCGTCCACGAACCCACGCCACGCGTCCACGCTGGATTGCAGGAATCCCTCCACGTAGAACCGCGTCCATTGGCCGTAGATCGGGTGCTCAGACTGCCCCACTTCATCTTTCAACAGATGGTACGTCCAGGGACAGGGCAGCAGCGCCGCCGCCGTGGGTCCCAACCCCCTTTGAGAGGCCGTGGTCAGCATGTGGTTCACATAAGCGGTGTTCGTCGGGGACCGCTCGGCAGACTCCACCTCCGCCATGGTCATGCCCGCCGCCTCAATCAAGTGGTGATGTAGCGGGCGCTCCACTGGCGTCATCACCCGGTGCGCCAGTTGCTGTAGCAGCTCCGAGTCTGGCGACTTGGCCAACGCCAGGGCCACGGCCCGCCCGAACCCTTCCAGGTAGTGATAATCCTGACCCAGGTAGTACCGAAACGTGTCCAGCGGCAACGAACCATCCTTGATGTCCCGCAGGAACGGATGCCGAAATATCGCATCCCAAATCGGCTGCGCTTCCTCTCTCAGTGATTGGCTGAATCCCGCCATGGATCCGCTCCCTAGAACCTTTCGTTGATCAGCACCAATTCGACGTAGGACCCGTATTGGCATCCAAATGAAGCCCCGGCTTCCCTCGCGTGGGCGGTCAGAAACTCAAACGGACTGTTGCCCACGTCCCCCAGATTCTCCAGGTACACCTTGTGTTCCCGTAGCGACGCCATCCCGGTTTCCCAGTGCTCGGATACGTCAACCACGTGCGTCGGATAGCTCGATCCGAATACCGCCACGAATCGCACGTCATTCCACGGTTGGCGCCCTTCCTCCAAAAGCTCAGGGAAGATCCAGCGATTTCCCGCGTCGCGCGCCGCGTCGAACACGGCCAGGCCCACCCAACGGTGATCCGCCATGTTGAGATGTCCGCTGAAAAACTGTAGGTGGTGATTGATGGTCAGTATCACGTCCGGCCGGTGCCGACGGATAACCCGGCTCAAATCTCGCCGCAGAGACGCTCCGTACTCGATCACCCCATCCGGGTAGTCCAGGAACTCCACCGTGTCAACGCCCACCACCCGGGCGCTGTTGATTTCCTCTTGCATCCGCATTGGGCCAACCTCCGATGGATTCATCCCATCGATGCCAGCCTCGCCTTTGCTCACCATCACGTACACCACCCGCTTGCCTTGGCTGGTCCACTTGGCAACCGCGCTGGCTGCCCCGTACTCCAGATCATCCGGATGCGCCACTATCGCCAGGGCCGTCTGCCAGTCTTCCGGCGCTGCCTCCAAAGGAGGCCGCTGATTTTGCATGTTCCCTCCGTTTACCCTTTCAAGACGCAGCGATGCCCGCCGCCGTCAGTGGATTTATTCTTCACATTCAAGACGCAGCGATGCCAGCCGCCGTCGGTCGTTCTATTCTTCACAACAATCTTGGGCTGGGCATTGTCGCCGAGGCTTGGCCCACCGCGACTGATTGGTTCCGCGAATTGCTAACGTTGACAACCAACGCCACCGAGCGCGTCCCCATGTGGTCTTCGTCCCGCCGAATCACCACGGCGTCCGCCGCCAATCGATCCCCGGCAGCCAGCGGCGCCCGGAACGCCAACGCCAAACGGCCGCCCCAACGAAAGTCGTCGCCCAGAATCTTCCCGACCTGACCCTCGAGCCAGCCGGCCAGCAGCTGCGTTTCGCCACCGCCGGCCGTCACCGCCATCCCGGTCAGTTCTCGCCGCATCTGACGGCAGGCATCGAGTTGTTCAACATCGGGCATGTTCCAATCATCCAGGGGTAGCGTCTCGCCCACCTCTACCGCCAGACCTCCCACGTGGCCGCCACCGTGCGACCGAGGCGACTCGACCGGCCTGCAATCCAACCGTTCGACAGCCGTCCCTACGGCCAGCGCCGCCTCCGACCGGAGTATCTCGGTTCCGATTTCGTCCACGGCGAAGGCCGACACCCTAACCTGCGGCGACCCGTCGATTTCCCGCGCCTCCTTGAGCCACGCGCCCACCTGGATGCGACGTCCCGGAACCGGCGGCCTGAGCAGGTCGTATTGACTCCAACGCGTAGTCCATCCCAGCTCGCCTAATCTGGCCACCACCATCGACTCGCAATCCCCGGCAATCAGGTTAGCGTAGCGTCCGGCGTCGCCCACCCACCTCTGATACCGGCGCAACGCGGCATCGTCTATCAGGTACTCTAGGTTCCCCAATTGACCGCCGGGCCCAACGTCGCCGAACCTCAAGCTAGGCATCGGCGTCCGCGCCCGTCAGGCGATTGTAGCGTTGCCAGTCCGCCTCTGCCTGTTCCCGCTCGCCCAACTCGCTCAGCGCCATGGCGCGACCACGATAAGCGTCGGCCAACTTCGGGTTCAGTTCAATTGCTCGGCTGAATTCCTCGACGCCGACGGCAAAGTCTCCCCCGGCGCATCGAGACACCCCCAACGACGACCACGCCGCCGCCAGGGACTCGTCCCGTCCCAGCGCTTCCTGGTAATCCTCAATGGCCGCCTGGTGGTCTCCCAAATCGGCGCGCGCGATCCCACGATTGTGGAACAGCGTTGCCGTGTCCATTCCGCAATCACGAGCGGCGTCAAAATCCGCAATGGCCCCCCATGGGTCGCCCAGGTTGCGACGGGCGATGCCGCGGTTGTACCGGGCGTTGGCAAACGCAGGAACTTGGGCAATGGCCACATCATAATCCGCTATCGCCTCTACGTACTCCTGCCGGTCGCTGAACAGGTTGCCCCGGGCGTAGCGGTAGTCCGGTTCTCTCGGCCGCAGCTCGATGGCCCGGTTGTAGAACGTCAGCGCCGACTCCCGATCCCCCAGGTCCCGGTGGGCTATGCCCAGATTGTAATGCCCGTTGGCGTGTTCCGGGTCGATCCGCACCGTCGCCTGGAAATCCGCGATGGCGTCCCGGTATCTGCCCAGCGAAATCAGCGCCACCCCGCGCGCGTAGTGGTAATCCGCGTCTTCCGGCTCCAGCTCAATCGCCGCGCAATAATCGCTTACGGCGTCCTCGTAAAATCCCAACTGACGCCGCACAACGCCCCGCGCGTAATATGGCGCCGGGTATTCCGGATCCGCCATGATCGCCCGCGTGTATTCCGCCATGGCCCGGTTCGGATCCCCGGCGTTGCGATAGGCTAAACCGCGGTAGTAGTAAGCTGGCGCGAACTCGTCGTTGATCTCCAGCGCGCTGTTGAAGTCCGAGACCGCCTCCTCCAGGCGCCCAACCCGCAACGCCAGTTGCCCCCGAGCGGTGTAGTGAAACTCCGTTGGCAGGTCGCCCGCCATCACGCCAACCCCATGCTACTACGGCCCAAATTCCGTTTCGTAAAGGTCATACTCGGAATGGCGCATTCCCAACGACTCGTAGGTTTTTTTCGCGGTCACATTCTCCCGCATCACGTAGAGCCTGATCCCCCGGACGTTGTTGGCTTCTGCCGCCAACTCCTCCAGACGGCGGTAAAGCCCGCGGTACACTCCCTGCCTCCGATGGTCCGGCTCGACGTACACCGATTGTATCCACCAGATCCAGCCGTCCCGCCAATCGCTCCACTCAAAGGTCACCATGAGCTGCCCAGCCGGTGCGCCATCGACCTCCGACAGCAGGTAGAAAGCTCGGTTCGGATCCTCAATCGCCGCCCTTACGCCCGCGGCCACCACCGTGTAGTCCAGTTCAATGTCCTCTGATTCCAGCGCCATCGCCGCGTTGAATCTGGCGATGGTGGCAGTATCAGAAATATTCGCGACGCGGATCTTCAATTCATGCCCCTGCTGGTGATGCCCTTTCCAGTGATTTCTTCTGATGTCTCCCGTTCGGCGGGTTCTGATTTTAATTCCCTGCGATATAATAGGCAACCAAATTTCATCGCTCAGGCGCTCCAACTTCCCCTCCAACAGCCGTTTGGCGGCGCGGTCCCGCGATTCCAGCAGTCCGGTACCCTGCAATGAGCCAGCGCAACCGCCTCCACGATGCGCTTCGGTTTGGATCGGCAGGGACACGCCTGAGGTATCGGCCGACAGGGTGTGCGAGGTTCCCAATGCCCAACCACGAACGATTGGTCAACGATTTCAGCGACCTGGTCCGCATTGACAGCCCCTCTGGGGAGGAGTGGGATGTCGCCCTCCACGTGTCCGAACGCCTCGCCAACGTCGGCTTCCAAGTCGACCGCGACGACCACGGCAACGTCATCGCCCGCGAAGGCGGCGACAACCCCCTCATCCTCTCGGCTCACATGGATACCGTCGACCCAGGCCGCAGCATCAAACCCCAGGTCGTCGGCGATCGCATCACCTCAGACGGCAACACGATCCTGGGCGGCGATTGCAAGGCCGGCGTGGCCGCAATCCTTGAAGCCTTGCTGTCCGTCAAGGAAGACGGCCGCCCTCGCCGTCCCCTCGAAGTCGTTTTCACCCGGGGCGAAGAGATCGGACTGGTCGGCGCGTCCAACCTGGACTTCTCCATGATTCAGGGCAAAGAGGCCGTCGTGTTCGACGGCAACGGTCCCGTCAACACCATTACCGGCGCCAGCCCTACCTACATGGCCTTCGACGTCAACGTCCGGGGGCGGGGCGCTCACGCCGGCGTCGAGCCCGAAAAGGGCCTGTCCGCCATCAAAATCGCCAGCGACCTCATCGCCGAACTTCCCCAGGGACGCATCGATCACGAAACCACCTTCAACGTCGCCACCATCACCGGCGGCACGGTTCGTAACGCCGTCCCGGCCGAAGCCTCGGTGGCCGGCGAGTTCCGCAGCATGAACATGGAGTCCCTGGAACTGCTGCGCATGCAACTGCTCGACGCCGTGCAAAAAATCCGCGCCCGCTACGCCGACGCTGAAATCACCGAAACCCTGGAAATGATGTTCCAGATGTACCGCCTGGACCCCAACGAGGCGACCGCCCAGTTGGTGATGCGCGTCATGCGCGACATGTCCCTGGAACCCACCATCAAGCCGTCGGGTGGCGGCACCGATGGCAACGTGTTCCGACTCAACGGCATCGAAAGCGTGGTCGTGGGAATGGCCACCAATCAGATGCACACCATCGACGAATACGTAGTCGTCCCCGACCTTATCAACACCGCTCGCTTCTGCGAGGAGCTGATGACTTTCGGCGCCTGAGTCCGGGCCGGTTAACCAATTTGGTCTCCCGGCAAGTCATCCACCAACCGCGCTAGCGCTTCCCCAAATTCTCCCTGCTGCCAACGCCTGACCTCTCCCTCGCCGCCCGACAGTTCCCGCGCCAGCCGGCTGGGCCTCAGCGCCAACCGCTCCAAACTTGGCGTCGGCCAGATGTGGCTAACCGCGATGCCCAGCTCGTCTGCCAGATCCGTCCGCCAGCGTTTCAGGGACCGCAACCGCTCCCGGCGCTCCGGCGTCCAGGGCTCCGGCGGTGGCCGCTCCCGTTCCGGCTTCGGTTCTTCCGGGCCCTCCATACCCCGTTGCATCGCCTCCAGCAATTCCCCAAAGCATCGCCCCGACAACATGCCACCCACGCCACGTTCCACCACTCCGTCGGATTGCGCCAGCGCCAACAGGTCATCGTTGCTGGCCACTTGATGCGCTGGCAGGTCCCACATGCAGGCTTTTCCATCGCGAAAGGCGTACAGTTCTCGTAGCGCCGCCATTTGCCTGGTATCCAGCGAATCCCAACCCTTGACTCTCCGGTAGGCCGTTTCCAGCGGTTCCTCAGGCGGATGCCTCAGTTCGCTCAATCGCTCACACTCCTCCCGCACCCACGCCTGCCTCCCAGCCTTCGCCAGCTGAAAATCCAACTCGTCCACCAACGTCAGCAGGTGGTGGACATCCCCGGCCGCGTAATCCAGCGCCGCCCTGGTCAACGGCCTCAATCCCCAGTGCGACATCTGCAACTGTCGGTCCTTCGGAATCACCACGCCGCAGAATTCTTCAAGCGCCGCTCCCAGGTTGGGCCGCGCGACACCCAGGAACCGTGCCGCGATTCCGGTGTCGAACAGGTTCGTAACGGTGAATCCAAAGTCGCTGTGCAGGAACCGGATATCTTCTTCCGATCCGTGCACGGCTATCAACGTCGCTTCGTCTTCCAGGATGCTACCAAGGGCCGATAGGTCGTTCACCGCCAACGGGTCCAATAGATACGTCTGATGGCCGTCCGAAATCTGTATCAGGCAGATGCGCTCGCGGTAAGCGAACCGCCCGTTGCGCTCGGTGTCCAGCGCCAAACGCGGCGCTCCGCTCAGCTCAGCGGCCACGGCGTCCCATTGCGCCTGTTCGCCGATATATCGGTAGCGTTCAGCCAAGCTGTTTACCTTTGTTGAGCATCATGCAATCCGCGCGTGACGAAGTCGTTCGCCCAAAGTGTAGCACACCCAGCGGCATTGACCGAACGGCCAGCTGCCTCATGCCGTGCTATACTCCGACGACAGCCCAGCCCGGGCCGCGCCCGAACCGTTTAGCCCAGCGATCCCGCCCTGCGGCTGCTTTCTGCCCCGAGCCTTGCCGCCCGGAATCCACCTGCCCGGAACCTTTTGCCCGAATCTCCTTTTCCCCGAACCCCATTTTCCCCGAACCCCATTTTCAAGGAGCATATTTCCCATGAGCGGCGCAGATCTCAAAAACACTCTCAATCAAGGCGGCCGTGTCTTCGGCACGATGATCAGCATCAACCGCAGCCCTCGCTGGATTCCCATCCTCGATGGCGTGGGGTTGGATTACGTGATCATAGATACCGAGCACAGCCCCCGCAGCCGCGGCGAACTTGGCGACTACCTCACCATGTTCAATACCATCAGCGTGGTGCCCATCGTACGCATCCCGATCCCAGATTCCCACTACGTCACCATGGCCATCGATGCCGGCGCTCAGGGAATTTTGGCGCCCTACTGCGAATCCGTTGACCAGGCGCGTGAAGTCGTCAAGGCCGCCAAATTCCGCCCACTCAAGGGCGCCGCCGCAGAGCGCGCCTTGGCCACTGGCGAGTTCCCCAGCGACGCCAGCAAGGCGTACCTGGAGGCACGCAACCAGAACAACATCTGCATCATCGGCATCGAAAGTCAGGCGGCCGTCGACAACCTCGACGCTATCCTCGACGTTCCCCATATCGACGCGATTTTCGTCGGCCCCAACGACATGAGCATCTCCCTGGGGGTTCCCGACGACTACGGGCAGGAAATCTACAAGACCACGGTCAAGGGCATCATCGACCGGTGCGAGGCGCGCGGCATCCCCACTTTGGTGCACCACCAAACGCCCGAATTATCCGAGTATTGGATAGAGCAGGGCGCCCGCTTCGTGCTCCACGGCACCGACCGCCGAGCCCTGGCTGAAGGCTTCCGCAGCGACTTCACCCGCCTCAGGAACAAAGCCGCCTCGGTTTGAACCATCGCCGCCCGGTTCAGCGACCACCACGGGGGAGCGCCGCCGTCGCTCCCCTTTCAGTTGCGCGAGCCGCCTTCCCAACGCTCCCGCAACGCCGCTATGTACACCCTCTCATACTCCCCGTGGTGCCCGGTCGTCGGGTCATCGGCCAGCCTTTCCGCCCACATGTACTCCACGTCGGCCCACACGATGGGAAACTTCGGCTGGTCGAAGAACGCTGCCACCGCGTCGAATGCCGAAGCCCCTTCCACGTACCCCAGCATCTGGAAATTGTCGTACAGGTTGCCCTGTTCCGACATGAACCGTCCCTTCATCGCGGCCATGATCAGATAGTTCGCCATAGCGCAGCCAGCCTGCCGCCCTCGCGGACGCGGCGTCCAGCATCCTCGCCACGCCTAGCGGGTCAGAATGAGCGCCGTTGTCACGTCTCCGGCGCCGGAACACTGGGCCACGCCCACCCGGGGGTTCTCCACCTGACGCGGGCCGGCCTCGCCCCGTAGTTGGGTGACCGTTTCGTGCACCATCCTGATCCCGGTGGCCCCAAAGGGATGGCCCATCGCCAGCAACCCACCGTCAGTGTTCACCGGAATGTCCCCGGTCAACGCCGTTCGTCCTTCTACAGTGGCTCTCCAGGCCTCGCCATACGGGAACAACTGCAACGCTTCGATCTGCTGCAACTCTCCGATGGTGGCCGCGTCGTGCACCTGAACGATGTCCACGTCCTCGGGTCCGATGCCCGCCATTTCGTAGGCTTGCAACGCCGCCGGCTCGGTGCGGTACGGGCTGAACGCCGAATGGTCGCTGCCTCGCCCGTTGTAATTGCCCGAGGTCAGCGCGGCCGCGGCGATCCGTATGGCTCGTTTGCGGTCGATGCCGTAGGCGTCCAGCTCCTCGCCGGCGCACAGCACGGCCGCGGCTCCCCCTTCGCTGGTGGGGCAGCACTGGAACAGCGTCAGCGGGTCGGCGATCAAACGTGAGTTGAGCACATCCTCCACCGAGTAGGTTTCCTTCCGGTGCGCGTAGGGATTCATTGATGCGTTCTGCCGCGCCTTGACCGAAACCTGCGCGAACGCCGAAGCCGGAGCGCCCGTCTCCTCCATGTACCGGGTCATGCGCAGCGCGTAGCCGGCCATCATGTGATCGCCGCCGATGTATCGCGCCGGGCTGTTCTCAGCAGTCACCGCTACCGGGCCTCCCGGCACCTTCTCGGCTCCAAAGGCCAGCGCCACGTCGAACACCCCCGAGGTGATTCCCCAGTAGGCTTGCCAAAACGCGGTGGACCCGCTGGAGCAGGCGTTCTCCACGTTGATGATGGGAACGCCGGTCAGCCCCAGCTGGGCCAGTGTGGTCTCGCCAACCGACATTCCGTGGTAGTACACATGGCCGAAGTACGCCACCGGAATGGCCGTCCACGGAACGCCCGCATCCGATAGCGCGTCCACCACCGCGTCGCGCGCCAGGTCAGACAGGCTCTGCTCCGGGAAACGCCCGAACGGATGCAGCCCGACTCCGACTACGTAAACCTCCCGTCCCGGCCGAAACTGGGTCATCGCAATTCTCCTATGCGTTATTGGCGCGTTCCGCAGGACGCCACTTGTACACCACTCGCTCCGAATCCGGAACATCCGGCATGGACACCCGCTTCAACGCCAGCTTCACCCGCATACCAACTCGCAAGGCCTCATGGGGACAGTCAATCACCTCGGCCAAAACGTGCGGACCCTCCGGCAATTCAACCTCGCCCAGCGTGTATGGCGTGTCGCCCGGCCAGCCTGGAGGCGGCGCCCGCACGATGGTGTAGCTGTACAGCGCTCCTTCCTCGGCCAACTCGATTTGCTCCAGCCGCGCCGATGAACAAGACTGGCAAAATGTCGCCGGGCCAAACACTACGATGCCGCATTCCAGGCAGCGCATCCCCAGTAGTGTGCCCGTTGAACCGTCTTGGGCGGTCAATCGGAGGCAACGTTCGTCAACGGAAACCGGCACGTAAAGCTCGCGGCGCCGCGCCTGTGGCGGCGCAATAAGATCGTGCGCGAAAGTTTAGGGCTGGCCCGGTATCGTGTCAAACTCGGCGGAGCCCCAGCCGACACGCCGCGCAAACGAATCCGACGTATCGCGCCGCCCCCGTCGACGAATCGTGGGCAGTGCCATCATCGCATCGTGCTGCTCCCGCGCCGCGCAGCCGATTCCGTGAAGCGCTCCCTCTGGTATATCATCGCCAGGCCGGCGTTGCTGTCCCGTCATTCTCCCGCCCGACTTCATCCCGCCTTTCGCGCTTGCCACCGCCACTGGCTCGTGGCCGCGACGGGCGCTCCGCCGCGGTTGCCCTCTGCCGCCGGCTCGCGAGCGCAGCGCGCCACAACGGTCGCCAGGACACGTCATGGCGTGGGATGCCCAAAACGTTTGGCTACTATTGACCCTGCCGGGGCGCCGTGTTAGCGTGAACCCGCCGCCGCGCGCAATGCCAACCCCCTCAGAGTCTTTCACATGAGCAACATTCTAGGGCTGGAACCGCTACCTGGTCGTCATTCCTGGGAGAAATCCCTCGGCGAATTTCTGGAAATCGTAACGGCCGCCTATCCCGATAAAGCATTCGTCGAGATCGCCGGCCAGACCGTGACCTACCGGCAGTTGATGGAACGGTGCCGCCAGGCCGCGGGGATGTTCCACGCGTTGGGCATCCGCCACGGGGATCGGGTTTGCCTATTCCTGCCCAACGTGCCCGAGGTCCTCTACACTTGGTTTGGCTTATCGCTCATCGGCGCCATCGCCGTAACCATCAACACCGCTTACCGCCGCGACGAAGCCGCCTACATCCTGAACAACGCGGAGGCTTCAGCGATCGTCGCTCACGAGAGCCTGATTGACGTGGCTTCCCAGGCCGCAGACCTGGCTCCCTCCGCGCGCAACCGGCTGGTCGTCGGCGGTTCCGAACCCACTGGTTGGCAGGACTACGGTAAATTGCTGGCCGCGGCCGACGCCATCCGGGATGCCCCGGTCGTCGCTCCCACCGACATCTCGATGCTCCAGTACACCTCAGGCACCACCGGCAGTCCAAAGGGCGTGCAGGTCACCCACCAAATGTACGTTTCCGCCGGTCAGGGATTCGCGTTGTGGACCCAAGCCACGCCCGACGATCGGTTCTTCACCTGCCTGCCGTATTTCCACGCCAACGCCCAGTACTACAGCACCATGGGCACCCTTGCGTCGGGCGCCACCCTCGTCGTGCAAGATCGTTTCAGCGCCTCCCGTTTCTGGCAGCAGGTTCGTGATTCCCGTGCCACCGTGGTCAATTTCATCGGCATGATGATGCCGGTGTTGGCCAAGAATGACCCTCAACCCAACGACCGCGACAACACCGTGCGCCTTTTCTACGGTTCGCCCGCCTTTTCGCCCGAGTTCTTGGCCGAGTTCGAGGAACGGTTCGGCACCGACATCATCGTCGGCTTCGGCATGACGGAAACCTGCTACGGTACCATCGAAGCGATTCGAGGCGAGCGCCGCCCCAATTCCTCCGGCCAGCCGCGCCGCCATCCCGATCCGTCCTTTGAAAACGCCATTCGCATCGTGGACGACGGCGGCAACCCGACTCCCAACGGTACCCCTGGCGAGATCACTATCCGAAACCCTGCCACCATGGCAGGCTACTGGCGCAAGGAAACCGAAACCCAAGAATCCCTTCGCGATGGCTGGCTTTTCACCGGCGACCTCGGTTGGCTCGATGACGATGACTACCTGTATTTCGTGGACCGCAAGAAAGACGTCATTCGCCGGCGGGGCGAAAACATCTCATCTCAGGAAGTCGAGGACGTGATCAAGCGCCACGAGCGCGTGCTGGACTGCGCCATCATCGCCGTTCCTTCAGAACTCGGCGAGGACGAAGTCAAAGCGTACGTAACCCCGCGACCCGGCGAGACCGTTCAACCGGAAGACGTGATCCACTGGTGCGCCGACAATCTGGCGTATTTCAAAGTCCCACGCTATATTGAAATCCGCGACGAACTTCCCCGCACTCCCAGCCTCCGCGTCCGCAAGGACATGTTGCGGCAGGAGCGGGAAGACCTGATCGCCGGATGCTTCGACCGTGAAGCCGCTGGCATCCAACTCCGCCGTTGATTAAAATGTGGCAACACACTCCTCGCAGCCAGGAGAGCTCAAATGATAAAAGTCGAAGCCATTTTCCGCCCTGAACTGCTCAACAACGTGAAAGACGCTCTGAGCGACGCCGGCATCATCGGCCTCACCGTCATGCAGGTCACCGGCCGCGGCGCCCAAGGCGGCGTGGAAGTCACCGCCGCCCGCGGTCTGGGAACCTACCACCTCGACATGCTGCCCAAAGTCAAACTGGAGGTCGTAGTCAACGACTCCGACGTTGACAAGGCGGTGGATGTCATCCGCACCAACGCAATCACCGGCAATCCCGGCGACGGCAAGATCTTCCTGTCCCCAGTTTCCGACGCCATCCGCATCCGCACGGGCGAACACGGCGCCAGCGCCGTTTAGCGCCGTGGAATCGCGGCGATCCAACGGCAACTCGCGGCCGGGCTTCCCTCGCGCCCATCTCCCGCTTCCTAACCTTGCCATGGCGCAGCGCTCGCAGTTCCCAGATGCCACAAGGAGCCGGCCAAATGCCCGAACCACGCTACTGGCTGTTTAAGTCCGAACCTTCCTCGTACTCCTTCGACGATCTGGAGTCCGAGGCCAACCAAACCGCCGAATGGGATGGCGTGCGCAATTACCAGGCCCGCAACTTCATGCGCGACGACATGAAAGTCGGTGATGTTGTGCTCTTTTACCACAGCAACGCCAAACCGCCCGGCGTGGTGGGCACTGCTCGCGTCGTCCGCGAGGGCTATCCCGACGATTCTGCCTGGAATCCCGACTCTCGCTACTACGATCCCAAGTCCGACCCAACCAACCCCACCTGGATGATGGTGGACATCAAGGCCGACGCGCGTTTGCCCCGTTTCATCAGCCTCAACGAACTGAAGGCCAATCCCGCGCTATCCGAAATGCTGGTAACCAAGCGGGGCCAGCGGCTGTCCATCCAACCCGTCACGCCCGAGGAATGGGCCGAAGTCCTAGCCATGGCCCAACGCCCAGAGTCCTGACCACGCTGGCGTCTAATCTCCAGATCTTCACCCAGCCGCGGCCCAACGCCCCGCGCCCTTACCGTGATTCGACCAGTTCAGCGGCGAAATGGGCTGGCTCGCATCCCGCCCCTTCTTCTTTGCTCGGCTCCCTACAACGCCCCGCTGATCGAAATGTCCAACAACGCCGGCTTCCCACTCTCGAACGCTCGCTGAACCGCCGGGCCTATGTCGTCCGGGTCATCTACCCGCTCCCCGCGGACGCCCATGGCTTCCGCCATCATCGCCAGATCCAGCCGGTTCGCGAAGTCCATGCCCACGTATTCGCTGGAGCGGTCCCGGTCATCCAGCATATCCCTCAGGTACACCTCCATGTTCACCTTGAGGATGCGATAGGCCTGGTTGTTGCAGATAGCATAAACCACCGGAATGTTGTACCGGCTGGCTGTCCACAGCGCCTGCACCGTGTACATGGACGCTCCGTCGCCTACCACCGCCAGCACGGGTCGGTCGGGATGCGCCAGCTTGACCCCCAGGGCGCCGGGCATTGCCCAACCCAACGCGCCGCCCCGGATGCCGTAGATGTCCCCGGGTTTCTCGAAATCGAAAGCTCGATTCAGGGCGGGCCGCGACGTCACCGCTTCGTCCGCTATGATGGTGTCCGGCGGAACCGCGGCGGCCAGCTCGTGCATCATCCGCTCCACCGGCATCGGCCGGTTGTCCCAACTCTGGCGGATGCGTTCCTGGTACCGCTCATTATCCCGTTGTCTGGCGGCGCCCAGGCTGGCGGCCCGCGTAGCGGCGGCTTCCCTTTGCCCGCCGCTCATGTTGCCGTCCAGCGATTCGGCTAGGTCGGCCAGCCCTGCCTTGGGGTCCGCGAAGATACCCACTTCAGTGGGGTAGCTCTTCTCAATTTCCCAATAATTGCTGTCCAGGTGGATCAGCGCCGTTTCGGGCTTCAAAAACGGCGTATCAACGTAAAGGAACGATGCGAACACGTCCGTTCCCACCGCCAAAACCACGTCCGCGTCGTCAAACTGCCGCGCCGTGGCGCCGCTGTTCAGATTCAGCATCCCGCCCCATTGCGGGTGCGCCGTCGGAAAGTTCACCTCGGAGTACGACGTTGCCACTACCCGCGCCCCGGTTTGCTCGGCGACCCGCGCCACCTGCTCCACCGCTCCGGCTTGCGCTACCCGGTCTCCCACGACTATCACCGGATTCTCCGCCGAGGCCAGCAACTCCGTCGCCCTCGCCACAGCGTCGGCGTCGGGCCGGATGCGGAAATACCCCGGGGATGACGGCGCCGCCTCGAAGTCGATCTCTTCGTCCAGCGTGTTCCACGGGAACGAAACGAAAACCGGCCCAGTGGGTGGAGTCTTGGCCTCCTTGAAGGCCCGGCGAATCGCCACCGGTATATCGGAAGCGTGACGAATCTCTACGCTCCACTTCGTGTATTGCTCGGTCATCGCCACCAGGTCGCCCGACAGCACTGGTTCGTTTATCAGCATCCGGGTGTCCGAGTTGCCGGCCGTCAGGATCAACGGCGTCCCGCCGCGAAACGCGTTGTAGAGGCCGCTGATGCCGTTGGCCAACCCGCCGGCGATGTGGATGTTCGCGAACGCCGGCTTGCCCGTCGCGCGAGCGTAGCCGTCGGCCATCCCAACCGCCGTTCCTTCCTGCAACGCCTGGACGTATTGCAGCTGCGGGTAGTCTTGCAGCCCGTCCAAGAAGGGCGTCTCGCTGGTCCCTGGGTTGCCAAAGATGTACTCGACTCCCTCTGCCACCAGCATTTCGGCCAACGCGTGTTTCCCGAGCATCCTCGCCATGTTCCGTCTCCTGTATCGCGATGCGTTGGCCATGCCCCACTGTCTCAAAAGGGTGGCGTCCGCCTAGAGCGCAGCGACCTCAAATGAGGCGCGGTCGTTACTGGTAGATCATCCACTCCAGCAGATTGTTGTCCGGATCCCGCGCGTACAGGCTCACCGCCGGCAGAACTCCGCGACGCCGCGCGCCTTTGCGCGGACCCGGACCCCGCACGATTTCGACCCCGGCGTCGGCCAGCAACTGTTGGCATTCTTCCACCGTGCCATCCCACACGAAGCAGATGTCCGCGGAGCCCGGAACCGCCGTCGGCCCTCGGTAGTCGGCCATGTAGCCTTCCGGGTGAACGTTGATCTTGGATTCGCCGACTTGGATCGAAAAGATGTTGGCTTGGCCAGCTCGCCATTCCTCCTCGTCGTTGATCTCAAATCCCAGCTTCTTGTAAAACCCAATCAACCGTTCCGCGTCGGCAGTGGGCATCGCGATGTGATCGATTCCAACTGAACTCATTGCTTGGTTCTCCTCTGTTCTGTCTGCCCTTGTTGTAGGCGCCGGCTTTTGTTCTCCGGGGGTCCGCCGACCTTCGGTTGCCTTGCTTAGGAGCCAGCGTTTCCGGTGTCTTGCCGCTTATGCGCCGCCAGTTTTTGACGGCCAGTCGGCTCGGCCGTATTCGTTCCGCAAAATAGTCATGCCTCGCCAACCGGCGTTACGGGCGTTCAATCCGCGACGGCTTCCGTGCCCACACTTCGCAGCTGACCCAGAAAGTCGAGAATCTTCTCACGGGTGAGTTCGGCCGCCTCGTTGGTCATCAAACCGTGTTCGGCCCCAGCGATCACGTGTAGCTCGGATTGCGGAATCGCGGCGTGCATGGCCAAACTGCATTCCACCGGAATCCGGCTGTCGTTATCTCCATGTATGATGGATACCGGCATCTTCAACTCCCCGGTTCGCTTCTCCAGCGAGTCGCCAATGTCCACGTAGGCTTGGTGCGTCGCCGCGATCCCCTCCAGCCGCTCCAGGTTGTCCTGCACGATGCGCGCGAATCGGGCCGGGTCGTCAGCCGCCATCTGCGGAAATCGATCCGCCAAGCTGCGCTCAACCGCCGCCGTTCGGCCTTCCGTCGCCATCCGGTCCTTGAGCCGCCGCAACTCCTGCCGACGCACCTCGCGCTGCGCCTCCTGGGAGTAGGTCATGGTGTTCACCAGGATCAGGGAATCGGTTCTATCGGGAAAGTCCAGGGCAAACTGCATCGCGATGGGACCGCCTGCCGATGAACCCAGCGCGTGGACCGTCTCGATGCCCAGGTGATCCAGCAACCCGGCTAGGTCTCGGGCGCAATTGGGCATGTCGTACCCAACCGGCGGCGCGTCCGATAATCCACACGCCCGCCGGTCGTAGAAGACGCATCGGTATCTCGCGGACAGCGCCTCCGCCTGACGGTTTATCGTATCCCGGCTGCCATCTCCGCCGCCCAAACCGCCGTGGATCAGCGCCAACGCTGGCGCAGCCTCGTCTCCAAAAACCGAATAGTGCATCAGGTAACCGTTGATTTCTGCAGTAGGCATCTTCGCTCCCCAGTCTGTATCCCTAGATGCGCACAAATATAGACTCCGGCCACATCAGTGGCAAGGGCCGGGGCGTCACCAAAAAAGCGCAACCTTGTTCCGAGTAGCCGCCGCCAACAGCGCCCATCGGGCCGATGGGCTCCCGTCACAACTGGCCCGGCGAGGCCATCCGGCTTCCGGGCAAAGTCGCCTGCCCCGTTGACTCGTCTCGCGCCCTCCCCTGGCATTGCGCCCTCCCACTACTGTCATTGCGAGCGCAGCGCGGCAATCCCGACCCGTACCCAGCGACCCCCGGGCCCGCGCCCGGGCTTCCGGGCAAAGTCGCCTGCCCTGTTGACTCGTCTCGCGCCCTCCCCTGGCGTTGCGCCCTCCCACAACTGTCATTGCGAGCGCAGCGCGGCAATCCCGACCCGTACCCAGCAACCCCCGGGCCCACGCCCGAGGCCAACCCCCGACACCTCCGCGGGCTATGCTATCATTGTGATTCATCAAGGCAATCGCCATGACTACCCAGAACCACATTTACTTCGACCACGCCGGAACCACGCCCATGGCTGAGCAGACGCTGCAGGCCATGCTGCCCTACTTCACCCAACTGTACGGCAACGCCTCCAGCGTACACACCGTCGGCCAAGAGGCCCGCTACGCCCTCGATTCGGCCCGTGAGCGCGTCGCCAAGATCCTGAACTGCCGAAACCGCGAAATCGTTTTCACCAGCGGCGGCACCGAATCCGATAACGCCGCGATCCAGGGCGCCGCCTGCGCTCTCGAAGAGACCGGACGGCACGTCATCACCGCAGCCACCGAACACCACGCCGTGCTGCACGCCTGCGAATCCCTGGAAGACCGGGGTTGGGACATTACCCGACTGCCCGTGGACGTTTACGGGCAAGTTGACCCCCAACGCGTTCGCAACGCCATCACCGATCGCACCACCGTAGTTTCCATAATGTACGCCAATAACGAGGTGGGAACTATCAACCCCATCGCCGAGATTTCCGCCGCGGTCAAGCAGCGCGCCGCGGAATTGGACCGTACCATCGTCATGCACACCGACGCGGTGCAGGCCGCTGGGTTCCTGGATCTCGATGTGCGCCGTTTGGGCATCGACATGATGAGCCTCTCGGCCCACAAGTTCTACGGCCCCAAAGGCGTCGGCGTGCTGTTCATCCGTCGCGGCGTTCCCTTTCTGCCGTTGATCACCGGCGGCGGCCAGGAACGGGAACGACGTTCCGGCACCGAAAATGTCCCCGGCATCGTGGGCTTGGCCGCGGCTCTGGAATACGCCGACTCCCAACGACACGAAACCAGCGCCCATTGTCTCGCCCTCCGCGACCGCATCATCAACGAAATTTTGAGCCAGGCGCCGGACTGTTCGCTCAATGGCCATCCCACCGAACGTCTGCCCAACAACGTCAACATCTCTTTCGAGGGCGTGGAAGGAGAACCCATCCTCCTCGGACTGGATTTGCAGGGCATCGCCGCCAGTAGCGGCAGCGCCTGCAGCAGCGGCTCCCTGGAACCCTCTCACGTTCTGTTGGCGTTGGGCCAAACCGCTGACCTGGCCCGCGGTTCGCTCCGCATCACCCTGGGCAAACAAAACACCGACGCGGAGGTGGACCGGCTGCTGTCCGTCTTGATCAAATTGGTCGGCGAACTGCGACAGTTGCCCAGCCTTACCGGGGCCGCCGATGATTAGCCTCCGGTCAGCGGCAACCCTCCGGCGCCTTTTGATCGCGACGGCCTTGCTTGCCGTGGCGCTGGCCCCAGTGATTGTGACCGCCTGTTCGTCCCAGTCGCCCAACATTGGCCGCTACTACAAGGGCCGAATCCTGCACGTCAGCGTCGCCGACATGGAGCGAACCAACGAGTTGCGATGGACCACCTCCACACGCGCCCCCAGGCAGGGCGCGACCGACGAGGATTTCTATCGCCTGGTTCCCGAATCGGCCGAAAACGAACTCATCCTGTTGCGCGTCCGGGTCGAAAATCACACCGCCACCAGCGCTATCGTCAACGTCAACCACGAAGCTGCCCAGCTGCGAGATTTCCTGCAGGGCAGGTACTTCCCACTGAACGTCACCGAACGAGCCCAGGAAGCCGGCATCCCGGAAAGCGTAGCCGACCGCTGCAACGTGCCCGTAAACCCTGACGACCACACCACCTGCGTCAAATTCCTCTGGAACCCTACCTATGCGGAAGTTCAGGACGACGGACAAACCAAGTTCGTAGAACGGTCCCAGGAACTCCCCAAAGGCACCGGGCTGGACGGCTGGATGGTGTTCGAGGTTCCCAAAGACACCCAAATGCGCTCATTCCGTTGGTCCGCCGGCGATACCATCACTGTGGATTTCTGACCCACCCACGCGGCGCCGTCATGACTCCGCCACCACTGGGACGGCGCATCTTTCACCTCATAGCAGCATCTGCAGTCACCCTACTGTCGCTGCCGATGCCTCAGCATTCCTATATGCTGCTCATCGGTGGCGGGGCATTGGTAGCCTTGGCCATCGAAGCCAGTCGGCTGCGAGCGCCGCCTTTCAACCGCGTTTTCCTGGCAATATTCGCCCCCATCCTCAAACCCTCTGAAGTCTCGGAGGTCTCCGGCGCCACCTGGTACCTGGTTTCGGCCTTCTTCGCCTTCTACTTCTTTGGCCCACACGTCGCCGTGCCCGTCTTGTTGTTCGTGGCCGTCGGCGATCCCGCCGCCGCTTTGGTCGGCGCGCGCCTGCCGGGCCCCCGGTTCTGGGGCAAGTCCCCAGGCGGCAGCGTCGCCTTCGTGCTCGCGGCCTTGGCCGCCTGGGCGGTGATCAGCGCGTTGGGTTATGGACACTGGTCGTTGGCCGTGGTCATCGCCGCCTTTGTCGCCGCCGCCGTCGAACTCGCGCCCATCCCCATCGACGACAACCTCACCGTTCCCCTCATCGGCGGGGCCGCCATGACCCTGGCCATCGCTCTGGGTCTATAGCGACCGATTCGCGCCTGCCCTAATTCACCCGTTAGGGATTCCCGGATCCCCGTCGTATTCCACCGTCTCAGCGCGTTGACGCTGGAAATTCAAGTAGGCCGAACGCGACATGGCCGGTCGGAACGATGAAACAACCTGCTTGGCTCTGGCCCCGTTATCGGCCAGCAGATCGATCACGGCCATCGCCATGATCTTCGCCGGGTTCACCACGGCTTGCCGGTAGTCGGTGATCAGATACTCGGAGCTGTGCCCCGGGCCCTCCGCTCCAGCGGTGTAGGGATGAATCGCCGGTAGGATGTGGCTCAGGTCGCCCATGTCCGTGGAGCCGCCACGATTTCGCGAGGGCGGCATGGTCATGGTCCGATTTTCGCCCAGCAGATTCACCGCGTTCTCCCGAAATACCTCCATCAGCTTCTGGTCGTGTCGCATCGGCAGGTAGCCCGGAATGTTCGTGATGGATACCTTCGCCCCCACTGCCAATGCCCCGGCGCGGAAGCATCGGTCCACGATGTCAGAGTTGCGCACCACCGCTTCCGGCGTTCCTGACCGCACGCGCCATTCCAACCGCACGTCCGCCGGCACCGCGCTGACCGCCTCGCCGCCCTTCGTCATGATGCCGTGAATGCGTACCGTGTCCTGGTCCCGAAACAGTTCCCGGTTCGAGTTGATGGCTTGCAGGGCGAACGTGGCCGCGTTCAGCGCGTTCACCCCCAGGTGCGGAGCGCTGCCAGCGTGGGCGCCCCGACCGGTGAACCTGACGTACTTAACCACGTGGCCGTTGCTGGTGCCTCCCATCACGAATGAGTGCGCGCCCATGTCGCTGGCGGTGTGGCACATCATGGCGATGTCCACGTCGTCGAACTCGCCCAGCTTGATCAACTCCTGCTTGCCGCCCAAAAATTCGATCTTGCCCGCCTCCCGCAGGTCCAGGCGTCGGGCCACTTCGATGAACTCCTCCGCCGGAACCGCAAACGGCGCGATTTCACCACTCAATTCGCCCAGCACTTCCGGTTGCGTCAATCCGGTCACCGCTCCAAGCATCATGCCAATCTGGCAATGATGTCCACACGCGTGGGCGGCGCTGGTGTCCGCGGCGGCGTGGGGGTGTCCGTTGACGATCAGGCTATCCAACTCGCCGATGATGGCCACCCTCGGGCCACTGCCTCCACCGCCCTGTATGTTGCCCTTCAACCCGGTGAGCGCCAATCCGGTCCTGAACTTGATGCCCAAACGCGCGAACTGCTCCGCAACCACCCGCGCCGTGCGATACTCGCTGTATCCCGGCTCCGGGTGCTCCAGGATGTCTCGCGATACCGCGATTAGTTCGTCGCTGTGCCGGTCAATTGCGGCGCAGGCCGCCTTTTTTAGTTCCTCGCGAGTTGCCATCTGCCCCTACCCATGCGTTCTACTCGATTGCTCGGCGCGCCAGTTCCAGGTTGCCGTCCCTCCTCGGCAGTGGACAATGCCCGAAGCTATTTTTCCGTGTACGACTCTTCCGACGCCAGCGTTCGCATGAAGTTGACGTACTCACGCGGCGTCATCTCCGTACGATGATTGGCCACCACTCGGTTGGCTTCCTGAGCGCCGTCCGCCATCAGGTCGATGACGGTCGCGGTCATCGCCTTGGCCCCGGTTATCACCGCCAACTGGTAGTCTTGGATCACATAATCCGCTCCGTGGCCGATTCCGGTGGCGCCGCCCACATACGGATGCAGCGTCGGCATGATGGCGCTGATGTCCCCCATATCCGTGCTGCCCGTGCGGTGCGGATTCCAGCCCACGTTCTCCGATCCAACCAGCGTCTCGGCGTTGGCCCGGAATATCTCCTGCATCCGGCTGTTCTGCAGCATCGGCATGTAACCGGGGATGGTCTGGATGTTCACGGTGGCTCCAACCGCCATGGCCCCGGCCCGCAACGCCCGGTCAACCTTTCGGTTCGCGTCCATGATGGCGTCCATGGTCTTGCCCCGCACGAACGTCTCCATCCGAACGTCGGCGGGAACGGCCGACACTGCCTCGCCTCCCTTGGTGATGATGGGATGCACGCGAACCGTGTCGGTGTCCAGGAAGGTCTCCCGGTTGAAGTGAATCGCCGACATCGCCAGCGTGGCCGCATTCAGCGCGTTGATGCCCAGGTGCGGCGATCCGCCCGCGTGGGCGCCCTTCCCAACGAATTGTATCTTCTTCGCCACCGTGCCATTGTTGGTTCCGGTCGTGCAGAGTTGTTTCTCGATGGGAGCGCTGGTGGTGTGCATCATCATCGCCAGGTGCACGTCGTCGAACTCGCCCAACCTGATGAATTCCGGCTTCCCGCCCAGGAACTCGATCTTGCCCTCTCGCCGTAGCGCGTCCCGATATTCGATCTCGATATATTCTTCGGCGGGGACCGCCATCGGTAGTATCCGCCCGCTCAGGTGCGGCAGCACGTCCTCCCGCATCAACGCCATGGTGGAACCCAGCATCATGGCGATCTGACAGTGGTGGCCGCAAGCGTGGGCGGCCCCCGTCGCGGTGTCGGCGTGCGGGTGCTCGTTCACGATCAGGCTGTCCAGCTCGCCCAGAATCGCCATGGTCGGCCCTTCGCCGCCGCCAATTATCTCGCCGCGCAGGCCGGTCATGCCCAACCCGCTTCGGAAGGGCACTCCCATCTCGCCGAATTTTTCTCCCACCAGCGCAGCGGTTTTGAACTCACGGAATCCAGGCTCAGGGTTGGCCAGGATCTGCTGGGAGATCCTCACCAATTCGTCCGCCCTCTGGTCAATCTCGGCAAACGCCCGTTCCTTCAGTTCCGCTTTGCTTGGCATGGCGCCATCCTCCCGCGCGGCCCGATCGCTCACCGCGATACCGCGCCCGCCGATACTAACATACTGCGGCAAACCTGCCTATCGTCCGCGCGCTCCGGCAGCGACGTCAGCGCCAGGTCGCTACCCGACGTGTCCAGTTCGGCCCGAACCGCCGACATCCATTCCCCGTGGTCGGCGCCATCCGGCAGTCGGCGCCTGATTGCGTGCAACCTGTCGTAGGCTTCCAGCAGCTGGTTTCGCGTTTGGCCTTCGGTGTACAGGCGATAGTTGTAGCCCTGGCGCCGCGCCGCCACTATCTGCCGCACTCCTTCGGCGGAGTTGAGGTCATACAGGTTGGGCGTCATGCTCCGCGCTCCAATAATATTGCAGGTCGTCGAAGTCCACCGCCGCGTTGAAGCCGAACTGGTTCAACTCCTGTTTCATGGTCTCGTAGTAGTCGGACCGCTTTTCCACCAGGACGAACCGGCGACCCATCGCCGCCGCGACTCGCCCAACCGTCCCCGTTCCCGCAAATGGATCCAGCACGCAATCGCCCTCGAACGAATAATACCGGATGATGCGGCTCACCAACTCGTCCGGGAACACCGCCGGATGCGCCTTGTGGCTGGATGGGGTGATGTCCCACACGTTCGTTCTGTCATAATCGCCCAATATCAACGAACGCTCCACCGCTTCCGGGTCGGGATGGTTCCGTAAATTCCAGTCAATCAACCGGTCGGTTTTCTTCCGATAAACCATCACGTATTCCGTTACCGTAACCGGCTTGTACTGCAACGGTTGCCGGTCCGCCGCGAAGCGCCGGCCCCGGCCCAGATGCCAACCGGCCCCCTCCGGTTTGCGCCAAATGATGTCGTCGATGAACTCGAACCCTATCCGATCCAGGATGGGATGCAGGTCAAATGGTATTGGCAACCGCCGGCTGGACGCGCTGCGAGACGTTCGCCTCACCAACACGGGAGACACGTTCACCACCAGAAACCGCCCTTCCGCCAGCGCCGCGTGGCAAGCCGCGAAGGCCTCGCCCAGGAATTCCAGATACGAACCGTAATCGACGTATTCGGCGCATTCAACCTTGGCGTTGAAATACGGCGGCGAGGTCACCACCAGCTGGGCGCTGCTCGCCGGAAACTCCGATAATACGGCCCGGCAGTCGCCCAATACGGCCTTGTTGGGAATCGGCGGAAACGCGATCTTAGTGTTCTTCCCATCCCGCCTGGGTCGGTTGAGCCGGCCTTGCTGTCGCAGCCGCTCCGCAACCATGGTTGGCGCCGGGGCCCGGCATATCTCGCCGCCGGGGTCTACTCCAATCTCGCCCAGAGCTACGTGGGGCGCCGATTCCGACACCAGGGCCACCCGCCAAAACCCCAGGCGTTCGTCCCACTCCGGCAACCCCAGGGTCAGCCCATCTGTTTCCGGCCCGGTCATCCATTCTTCCACCCAAAGACGCGCCAGCCGTCGCGCGTCGTCGGTCAATAGTTTGTCGCTAATCATGACCGGATTTTCGCAGGTGTTTAACGGGCGCGCCAAGGGGCAAATGTCACGACGTTGAAGTGGCCAGCGCTGTCATCCCGAAGCATCCCAACGTCCCGTCATTCCGAGGCCCCTCCCAACCGTCATTGCGAGGCCCCTCCCAAATGTCATTGCGAGGCCCCTCCTCTATTGTCATTGCGAGGCCGTAGGCCGTGGCAATCCCGACCCCGTAGCCCACCACTCCCGGCAACTGTCATTCCGAGGCCCTTCCCCTACTACAATTGCGAGGCCCTTCCCAACTGTCATTGCGAGGCCGTAGGCCGTGGCAATCCCGACCCCGTAGCCCACCACTCCCAGCAACTGTCATTCCGAGGCCCCTGCTCTACTGCCATTGCGAGGCCCCTCCCAACTGTCATTGCGAGGCCCCTCCTCTACTGTCATTGCGAGGCCGTAGGCCGTGGCAATCCCGACCCGCAACCCACCACTCCCGGCAACTACCATTGCGAGCCCCTCCGCTACTGTCATTGCGAGGCCCCTCCCAACTGTCATTGCGAGGCCGAAGGCCGCGGCAATCCCGACCCCGTAGCCCACCACTCCCGGCAACCGTCATTCCGAGGCCTCTCCACAACTGTCATTGCGAGGCCGTAGGCCGTGGCAATCCCGACCCCGTAGCCTACCACTCGCGGCAACTGTCATTCCGAGGCCCTTCCCAACTGTCATTGCGAGGCCGTAGGCCGTGGCAATCCCGACCCCGTAGCCCACCACCACCCGCCCCAAGCCCAGCGCCATCACCAAACGCGCCACGCGTTATAATTGTCCCATGCCACTCCGCATCGTCATCGCCCCCCAGGCCTTCAAGCAAAGCGTCTCCGCCAGCGCCGCCGCCCGCGCCATTCAACGCGGCGTCGCACGCGCCATCCCAGATGCCGAAACCATCCTGATTCCCGTGGCCGACGGCGGCGATGGCACGTTGGCCGCCCTGGTCGATACCTCCGGCGGTCGGTATTTCTCCGCCGAGGTCGTCGGCCCGTTGGGCGATCCCATCTCGGCCCAATGGGGTGTCATGGGCGACGGCGCGACTGCGGTCATCGAGATGGCCCTGGCCTCTGGACTGGCGTTGATTCCCAACCACCGCCGCGACCCTCGGGTAGCTACCACCTACGGAACCGGCCAGCTCATGCGCGCCGCCCTCGACGCCGGTTATACCCGCGTCATCGTCGGACTCGGCGGCAGCGCCACCAACGACGGCGGCGCCGGCATGGCCGCCGCCCTCGGCGCCCGTTTCCTCGACGCTTCCGGCCACGAACTCCCCCCTGGCGGCGCCGCGTTGGCCAACCTGCACCGCATCGATCTTTTCGGCCTGCACCCCAAACTCCACGACGCTTCCATCATCGGCGCCACCGACGTCACCAATCCGTTGTGCGGCGACACCGGCGCTTCCGCGATTTTTGGTCCGCAGAAAGGCGCGACTCCAGACATGATTCGAGAACTCGACGCCTCCCTCGCCAACCTGGCCCGCGTGATTCAAACCCAACTGTCCCTAGACGTGATGCCAACGCCCGGTTCTGGAGCCGCTGGCGGGTTGGGCGCCGGCCTGATGGCCTTCGCTCACTGTGAACTCCGATCCGGCATCGACATGATCTGCGACGCGCTTGACTTCGACCGCCACGTGGCAGCCGCCGATCTGGTTATCACCGGCGAGGGTCGCGCCGACCGTTCCACCGCCTTCGACAAGGCTCCCGTCGGCATCGCCCGGCGCAGCAAAGCCTACGGCGTTCCCACGCTGCTGCTGGCCGGTAGTTTGGGCGACGGTTACGATGCGCTGTATCAACACGGCATCGACGCCATCATCCCAATCGCCGAGGAGCCCACCACCCTCGAAACCAGCCTGGACCAGGGCGCCGAGCTGCTGGAACGCGGCGCCGAGCGAGCCCTCCGCCTCTACAGCTTGGGCCGCTCCCAGAAATTTAAACCCTGACCGCGCCACCAATCAGGACTTCGCCCCATGCCTTTCACCCTGGAAAGCTCCCAATGGCTACCGCGTCTGCCGGAGGAAATCTTCCCCTTCTATTCGGACGCTTTCAACCTGGAGGCGCTGACTCCACCGATACTGCGGTTCCACGTCGCCACCCCGCCACCTATCGAAATGCGGGCCGGCGCCGTCATCGATTACCGCCTGCGCGTGCGCGGACTGCCCATGCGCTGGCGCAGTTGCATCACGGCTTGGGAACCTCCCAACCGCTTCGTCGATGAGCAGATCAAAGGACCCTACCGCAGGTGGGTGCACGAGCACACGTTCACCCCGCAAGACGGCGGTACGCTGGTGCGCGATGTCGTCGATTACGATATGTTTGGCGGTTGGTTGGTTGACCGACTGCTGGTTCGCCACGACTTGCGGCGCATCTTCGACTACCGCCAGGCCCGGCTCGCCGAGATCTTCGCCTGACCCCGGTTAGGTCACCCGCTCGCCCACGAATCGCACCACGATTCCCGCCAGCTCGATTGCCCGCTCCGCGTCATCGTCGTCAAACGCCTCGGCGGGAATCCCGCTGGGTAGGTAGGCCGGGTAGCGGGTGATGTCGTAGTACTTGTCCAGCTGCCGCGCCTCCGCCTTGATGGTGTCAAAAAACATCTCGAATATCTTGGCGTCCTCGCAAAGATCCAGCAGCGAATTGCCCCATACGTCCTCAGCTCCACGACGGTACAGGTAGGCCTTCACCGCCTTTTCCGCGGCCTGTTGACACAGGAAACACGCCAGGTTGTAGCGTTCCCCTTCACGGTTGTAAACCGCGTCCTCCAGGTCGCGTTCCGCCTGTCGGAACCAGCGGGCGCCCTCGGCAGCGAAATCAGGCATCAAAAACCACCCTTCCTTGTTTGCAGGCGGCGCTCAGGGCCGGCAACGTGTCCTGTAGTCGCTCGAATTCCTCCGGCGTGTACACCTGCGACGTTATGCCCACCTGCGAGTCCAGGTGGTACGAGAAGAAGTCGGCCCGTCTGCCGAAAGGCCGGTCGGTCTCGTGCACGAACACGAAATCCAACGTGCTGTCCGGGGCATAGTCCCCACTCACCGCGTCGCCGATGAGGATGGCCTTCTCAATGCCCAGCGTGGGAAATACGTCCATCATCTCCGCCAACTGCTGTTCCAGCATCTGCCGCCGAAACTGGATGAAGCCAACTCTCATCGGCATTTTGCTTTCCCCCAGTGGTGATTCCGTCTAACCGTTTCCGTCGTCCAGCAACGCCAGGTGAACTTCCCTCGGCCCGTGAACGCCCACGACTATCGTCTGTTCAATGTCCGCCGTCCGACTCGGCCCGGTGATGAAGTTCAAGTAGCTCCCCATCTCCCCCGTTCCCTGGGCGCCGTTCCGGTAATATTCCAGGCGCCTCAACGTGAAGAGGTCGTCCAGGTTCCCCAGAACATCCTGAGGCCGCACAATCGCCACGTGCACCGGCGGAACTACCGATACCAACCGACTCAGACCCCTCCTGGGCAGCACGATGACCGACCCCGTTTCCGCGATGGCATAGTCGGCGCCCGTGATCCCCATGTCCGACTGCGCTAAACGTCGCCGTACCGCTTCCTGGCTCTCGGCTCCGTCGTACACTGCGGGCCAGCACAGCGCCCCCACTCCAGCCAGCGCGGCGTCCACAGGGGCTGCGTCGAATACTTCCTGCTGCGACCTCGCTATCGACGTGGCTCCCAACCGACCGGCCAGCGACACAACATAATCCAGCGCTTCCTCGACCCCGCCGCATCGCGCGACGTTCCAACCTCGCAGGGCCGCGGTCTCCGCCAATTGACCCAACAGCGCCGGCATTTCGGCCGCGATACGTTGCCGAGCTGCCGATGCCCGTTCTTCGATGGCCGCCAGGTCATCCAACAACGGGCCGTAGGGTTCTGCCGGTGGCTCATCCGTCCGGCCCAGCGCCTCGCGCACGGACGCTAGGAAGTCGGCGGTCTGGATACCCATATTGACGGCGTTCATGCCAAAATGTACTCGGTTAGGTTACCCATAAACGGATCGATTGCCCAAATGTCTCGAGAATGCCCAAATGTCTCGAGAATACCCAAACATCGATAGAACGTCGCCTACTGGCCGTCCTTGGACAGTTCTTCACGCCACCGGTCCCGAAAACTCCGGGCCGGCGGAACGGGCAAATCTCGGGCGCGGGTCCATTTCGAGATCA
Organism: Dehalococcoidia bacterium; assembly: GCA_965221295.1. Classification (GTDB taxonomy): domain Bacteria; phylum Chloroflexota; class Dehalococcoidia; order Lucifugimonadales; family UBA3495; genus Bin87. Next base: position 2,146,848 of record OZ244879.1, read on the forward strand.
GCGGCAGGCGGGTCGGCCCGATCTTGCCCGAACGCGCCAGCGGCGCCATCAACGCTCGACCCAGCGACCGGCCCAATCGGAGCAGGACGGGATTTGACATAACGGTCGCGAATCCCCGAGCCAACAATCTTTCCCAGTCCGATGCCGTCCGTTGGTTGCTTTCCTCGCTTTCGGCCTGCTGACGGCGCAGGTGCAGCAACATGCGCGGTATGTTGATCTGCACCGGGCAAGCGTCCCGGCACGCCCCGCACAGGGTCGAGGCGTTGGGCAGGTCCTTCGCTTCCGCCACTCCCACCAAGCCCGGCGTTACGATGGATCCAATCGGCCCCGGATACACCCAGCCGTAGGCGTGGCCTCCAACCCGCTGGTAGATCGGGCACACGTTCAGGCACGCCCCGCAACGGATGCAGTACAACGATTCTCGGAGCATCGGGTCCCGCAGTAGCCGGCTGCGCCCGTTGTCCACGATCACCAGGTGAAACTCCTCCGGCCCGTCTTCGTCATCGGCGCGCCTGGGGCCGGTAACCATGCTGACGTAGGACGAAATGCGCTGGCCCGTCGCCGAACGCGGCAGCAACCGCAGAAACACCGCCAGGTCCTCCAGCGACGGTATCACCTTCTCCATCCCGGCCAACCCAACATGGATCCGCGGCGCCGAAGTGCACAGGCGGCCGTTCCCTTCGTTGGTGATGATCACCAGCGACCCGGTTTCGGCCACCAGGAAGTTGGCCCCACTGACCCCCATGTCCGCTTCCAAGAATCGCTGACGCAACGCCACCCGAGCCACTCGCGCCATTTCTTCGATGTCTTCCGAATACGGTACGCCCAGTTGTTCAGCAAAAAGCTGCGCCACCTGCCCCCGAGTCTTGTGCAGCGCCGGAGCCACCAGATGCGACGGGGTTTCTTCGGCCAGTTGGATGATGTACTCGCCCAGGTCGGTTTCAAACACGTCTATGCCGCGCTCTGCCAGCGTGTGGTTCAGGCCCAGCTCTTCGGACACCATGGACTTGCTTTTGGTGACGGTCTTCACGCCCCGCCGCTCGGCAATCTCCGATACGATGGCGTTGGCTTGGGCGGCGTCCCCCGCGAAATGCACGTGTCCCCCGGCCGCCCGGACGTTTCGCTCCAGCATCGCCAGGTAGTAATCCAGATGGCCGATGGTATGTTCCTTGATGCCCCGGGCCTTTTCTCGCCAGCTCTCCCAAACCTCCTCTGATACCTCCTGGATCGCCTCCCGCCTGGCGCCATCGAAACCGCTGCCAGCCCGGCGCAGCGCCTGCCGCAGCTGCGCGTCCTGCACCGCCGCCCGGGATGCCGCAACGAACTCGCGGGTGGCAACCTCGGCCATCGGTCAGTCCGTCCCGCCGTCCAGCGCCTGCGCGATATGCCGCACCGACACCGGCAGACCCTGACGGCTCACGGCGCCGCCAATGTGCATCAGGCAGCCCATGTCGCAGGCCGTCACCACCTCGGCTCCGCTTTCCTCAATTGCGGCCAGCTTGTCCGACAACATTTCCTCGGAGATGTGCGGGTACTTCACCGCGAAGGTCCCACCGAACCCACAACACTGCTCCGCGTCGGGCAGCTCCACCAGTTCCACGCCCTCGGCGCTGCTCAACAATCGCCGGGGACCCTCACGGACTCGCAACTCCCGCAGCAGGTGGCACGACGGATGGTACGCGACTTTGCGACCTGCGGCCGCGCCTTCGCCCGAAATCGCGGCTGCTCGGTTGCCGGTAGCGGCCGCTTCATCCCCAGACGCGGCAACCCCGTCCTCCGGTACCGATTCCAAGCCCAGCGCTTCCGTCAGGAACTCCGTGAACTCATACACCCGCTCCCGCAGCGATTCCGACCGCTCCAGCAGGCCCGGATCATCAGCGAATAGATCTTCGTAAAACACCCGCAGCATCGCTCCGCACGAGCCCGACGGAACCACAACGTACTCTGCGCCTTCCAGCGCATCCAGCGTGCGCGCGGCCAGCTTCTTCGCTTCCGCGGCGAACCCAGAGTTGTAAAGCGGCTGCCCGCAGCATATCTGCCCCTGGGGGAAACTCACGTCCACGCCACATCGCCGCAGCGTCTTCACCACGCTGACCCCAACTTCCGGGTACAACTGGTCGATGATGCACGTGATGAAAAGGGTTGCCCTCTTGGGCGCGGCCTGGCTCAATTCAATCCCCCGAACGAATCGCTGGGCAAGGTTAGCAGAGCCGCCCCTTCCTGTCCATCCGCCGCGCGTTTGCTCCATCACCCGAGCATTGGCTCCATCACCCTAGCGGTTGCTCCGCCCGCCTAGCATTTGCTCCACCTGCCTAGCTTTGGCGTTATCATATTCGCAACCCACCCAACTTCCCCGACTCACCGAATTTCCGAGGGCTGTCCCCATGGCCGAAGAACTCACCAGAATCACCCGACCCGCAACCGCCAACTACCACGGCAAGCGCAAGCTCCTCCTCGCGCCCCTGGTTCACCTACCCATCCCGCCCGACGCAGCGCCTTCCGACGGAACCGAAATCGTCGGCCGTTACTGGGAACAGGTGGACGTGCAGGTGCGAGCCGTCCAAAACGCCCTGGGCAGCGTCAACCACGTTTACCATGAAAACCTCCCTTCCGGCGGCGCCGACGGCCTGGGTTACCTGGAGGCCAGCGGCCAGGGCAGCTTGGCCCTCGTCAAATCCTTGGTTGAAGCCGGCGCCTCCCTGGAATCCACCGAGTCCATGCCAATACTGGCCGAGGCTCTCGACCTGCAACGCTGCCTCATGCAGCCCCTGATGAGCCCAACCGTGGCTGACCAACTGCAGGAATGGCTCACCGACGCCACCCGCCGACGCTACGCCTTTATCTCCAACGTCATCGACTCCACCCTGTCCGACGACGCCACCGGCCTGCTCTTGATCAACGAGCGCCACCAGGTTCAGTTCCCCGACGACCTCGAGGTGATCTACGTCGCTCCTCCCGCTCTTGACGAGCTTCGCCGCTGGCTCCAGAACTGGACTGAGCAACTGCAACGCGAAATGGCCGCCCAGGCCGGCTCCCCAGCTCCAAACGAATCCCAACCATCGGACCCCGATGCCCAAACCTCAACATAATCCCTAGAGCCACAGAGACGAGCCGGCGCGCCATCTGAATAGCTGCCGTAGCTTCCTGTCCCGCAAATTGCTCCACCCGCGCCCGTGCAGGCTGCCGCCGGCAAAGTAGCCAACCACCATAAACAGATCCCGCCGCCATCACGCAAAAGCCCCGACGCTAGCGCGCCGGGGCTGATCGTCAGAACGGTCGAATCAGCGGTCTTCCGTTTCAGCTGGCGGGAGTGCGAGGGAGTCGAACCCACCTACCCCGCTCGTCACGAGGCATAACGGATTTGAAGTCCGCAAGAGCCACCGGGCCCCATCCACTCCCGCAGGGCCGCGCTAACTCTCCAACACCGCGTCGATCTTGCGCTTCAACGCCGGCTTCGGCTGCGCTCCCACCACCTGGTCCACTGGCTGGCCGTCCTTGAAGAATATCAACGCTGGTATGCTGCGGATGCCGTAACGCGCCGCAATGTCCGGGTCGCTGTCCACGTCCAGCTTGGCCACGTTCATCTTGCCTTCGTATTCCAGGGCCAGGTCGTGCACCGCCGGGGCGATCATCTTGCACGGTCCGCACCATTCCGCCCAGAAGTCCACCATCACGGGCAGCTCCGAGTCCATCACGCTGGCTTGCCAGTTTTCTCCGTTTACGTCCATTGGTTCGGGCATGATTCACTCCTAATCAGGTCTGCAAATTGGGTTCTTCAGCCTACCGGCAACGCCGCTTTGTCGCGCCGATTCAATGTGAAAATATGGTACACTTCAGCATATCCTCGGTCAACCGGCGTCGGGTCGCTGCCTGGTACGCATGAGTTTTCCCAAACCTGCCCACGCCAGCCAACGCCATACTTCAACCCATATGGTTGATGCCCCCTATGGTTGATGCCCCCTATGGTTGATGCCGCCGCCACCCTCATCGACGCCCCGCCACAACGGGGCGATGTCATCGCTCTCGACCTACTTTCTTGGGGCCGCCTGGGTGAGGCTATGGCCACCCATGCCGGACGCGACGTTTTCGTTTTTGGCGGCATCCCCGGCGAAACCGTCTCGGCAGAAGTGGTCGCCGTGCGACGCAAGTACATCGCCGCCCAGGTGGTCAACGTGATCCACCCGTCGCCCCATCGCGTCGAGCCGCCGTGCCCTTATTTCGGACAGTGCACCGGATGCCAGTGGCAGCATCTGTCCTACTCCCAGCAGCTGCGCGCCAAAACGTCCATCGTGGCGGACGCGCTGCAACGCATCGGCAATTTCCATTACCTGCCCGTCATGGATACCCTGCCCGCGCCCAGTCCATTGGGCTACCGTAACCACGCCAGATTCAACGTCTGGCGTTCCACGGGCAGCCTCGGCTTCACCCATCGGGAACGCCGCCGATTCGTGCGCATCGACCGTTGCCTGTTGATGAACCAGCGCGTCAACGAGTTGCTGGAGCAGCTGCAAGACCGGTGCGGGGAAACCTCCGCCCTCTCCATCCGAGCCTCCGACGCCACCGGAGATTACCTCGTGCAACCCACCCTGAAAACCCCGGACGCGCCAATCCCGACCGGCCAAAAGCGCTACCTGGAGTCCATCAATGGTCGCGAATTCCAGGTGGCCTCGCCCTCGTTCTTCCAGGTCAACGTCGCCCAGGCTGGCCGGCTGGCGGATTTGGCAATCGACGCTCTCGGCCTGTCGGGCGCCGAAACCGTCATCGACGCCTATGCCGGCGTCGGGGCGTTTTCCATACTCCTCGCGCCCCACGCCGCTCGCGTCATCGGCATCGAGGAATCCACCGCCGCGGTGGCCGACGCGCAGGAAAACGCCGCCAACCTCCCCAACGTAGAATTCATCGCCGGCAAGGTCGAGGACATCCTGCCTAACCTCAGCGTCGTCGTCGACGCCGTGGTGTTGGACCCCTCGCGCTCCGGTTGTCAGCCATCGGTCCTGGATGCGCTCCTGGCATCGCCGCCGGCTCGCATCGCCTACGTTTCCTGCGACCCCAAATCGTTGGCCCGCGACCTGGCCATCCTCGCCCGTTCCTACCGGGTCGATTCAGTTCAACCCTTGGACATGTTTCCCCAGACCCATCACGTGGAATGCCTGGCCTCCCTCAGCCGGAAACCCGCCGGCGAAATCATCCTGGCGTCAGCCTCTCCGCGCCGGCGAGCCCTGCTCGCCGACCTCGGCATCCCGTTCCGCGTCGCTCCGTCCAGCATCCCAGAAGAACAGGCGCCCGGTGAATCCGCCGAGCAAATGGTCCGCCGCCTATCCCAGGAAAAAGCCATGGCGGTCGCCCAACTTGACGACGCCACAACCGGATACTACATCGCCGCCGACAGCACGGTGGTTCTCGACGGTGAGTCCATCGCCAAACCCGCTGACGCCGCCGAGGCCCGGGCTATGCTGACCCGACTGCGCGGATCTCAGCACCAGGTCACCACCGGCATCACCGTGTACGACGCCGCCACCGGGCGACGCGTCACCGAGTCTCACACCGCCGACGTGCTGATGCGCGAATTCAGCGACGCCGAAATGGAGCAGTCTATCGCCACCGGCGCTCCCATGGACAAAGCCGGCGCCTACGCCATCCAGGACGGTGATTTTCGCCCCGCGACGCTGCTCGACGGTTGCTTTTCCAACGTCATGGGCCTGCCAGCCTGTCGCCTGGTCGAAATCCTGGCCGACCTCGGCTGCCATCTACCCAGCTACGCCAATATGGTGGTGCCTCCGGGCTGCACCTTGCCGTGCCCGCTGAACCCGGCAGCCAGTCCAACAACGAGTGGCGCTCCATGAACGTATTCGGCGTCGGCGCCCCGGAATTGCTGGTGATCCTCCTGGTGGCGTTCATCGCCCTGGGGCCCGGCAAAACCATCGAGGTCGCCCGCACCATCGGACGCATGACCCGCGAAGCTCGCCGCGCGTTCAACGACATTGTGGACGCGGCGTCGCTGTCCGGCGACGGCGGCTCCCGGCGTGAACAGCGCAACTCCACCCACGGATCAGCGCCGCCAGGCCAGCCTCCGTCCGACCCTCTGCCCATGCCTCCTCACCTGCAATCATCGGCAGACCAAGCCGCGCCCCAGCCTGAGGGCGCCGATCCAGAAACTCCCGCCAACCAACGATGATTGCCGAGATTGTGTCCTGGTGGGAACAGTTCGGCGACTGGCGCTTGGCGGCGGTCGCCGGTTTCATCGCCCTGCTGGCCATCGTCGCGGTGGCATCCTGGCTGGTGTCCCGGAGCCGCAGGGACGCTGAACCCAACGACGGCGCCACCGAGGCCATGCCCCTCCGGGAACACTTTCGCGAGTTGCGCTCTCGGGTGCTGGTCTCCATGCTCGCCCTGCTGGCCGGCTCCGCGGTCTGCTTCTATTTCTACGAGGAAATCCTGGCTCTACTAACCGAACCGGCCCGCCGGGTCGCCGGTGATGGCGTCGCCATCATCTATACTGAGGTTACCGAACTGCTCAGCACGACCGTCAAGGTATCTCTGCTGGGTGGCTTGGTTCTGGCGTTGCCGGTCATCCTGTACCACGCCATCCGTTTCGTGGCGCCTGGCCTTACTCCCAAAGAGCGACGCATCCTGTTCTCATTTCTGCCGGCGGCCCTGCTCGCTTTCGTCGGCGGCATGGCGTTCGGATATTTCGTCATGATCCCGCCGGCGTTGAAGTTCCTGCTCACCTTCGGCGGCGACGTGGCCGACCCGCTCATTCGCATCAGCAACATCGTCAACATCATGATCCGGTTGCTATTCTGGCTGGGCATCGCATTCGAGACGCCCCTGGTCATGTACGTCCTGGCAACTCTGGGCATCGTCAGCGCCCGGGGATTCGCCCGATTCCGCCGCCTGTGGTTGGTGGCGTCATTCGTAATCGCAGCCGCCATCACGCCCACCATAGACCCCTTGAACCAGGCCATCGTCGCCGGGCCATTGATCGTGCTCTACGAACTGGGGGTGTTGTTGGCCCGTTTCGCTGGGCGTCGACCCGCTGCGGCGCTCAACGCTGAACCCGCCGGCAAGTAATTCGGGCAGCAAAAAGGCGCGGCCAATCGCCGCGCCCGCTGCGCCGTCAGTGGCTCCACCCTTCAGGAGCGTGGTTCGCCCGGCCCTCCGTCGCTGGCCGCGGAGTCCCCGGCGGGTTTTTCGTCCTCCCCCATCACCGACGTCTTGAACGACCGGATTCCCTTCCCCAGGGCGGAACCCACGCCCGGCAGCCGCGATGCGCCAAAAATCAGCAGCACCACCATCAGAATCAACAGTAATTCCACCATCCCAAAGGGGCCAACACGCATCGTCGCACGTACTCCATTCCTGTGACCATCAACTGACTATCAACATTCTACCAGAACCGGCGATTGTCCACCTAGCGGTGGCCGCGCCCAGTTCGCGCAACATCCTGCCCACCGCGCAATTGCCCTCCCGATGGCCAACGCGATTTCGGCCAACTTGCCGCTCTGCGGCCCTGCCGGTATAATGCGGCAACAAGCGCAGCCCCAATCTTGCCATCAGCGCGGGCAGTTGGCGGGTTGCGCCAATCTAGTGGTATGGATAGTTTGATGGCAACCGACGCAGGCTATGATGTAGCAGTTATCGGGGGTGGGCCGGGTGGCTACGTGGCCGCCATCCGAGCCGGTCAGTTGGGTCTCAACGCCTGCGTCATCGAACGCGAAGCCCTCGGCGGCGTCTGCCTCAACTGGGGTTGCATCCCCTCCAAGGCCCTGCTCAAAAACGCCGAGGTCGTCTCCTACTTTCAGCGGGCCAACCAATTCGGCCTCAGCTTCGACAACTTCCACGCTGATTACTCCGTGGCCGTCCAGCGCAGTCGCCAAGTGGTGGACCGCATGACTCGCGGCGTCGCGTTCCTGCTCCGCAAGAACAACGTTGACCACATAGAGGGCGCCGCCCGCATCGTTTCCGCCCGCGCCATCGACGTAACCGGACCCGACGGACAGACCACTCGCGTGGCGGCCCGCAACATTATCGTCGCCACTGGCGCCCGCCCGCGCAGCATCCCTCCTCTGCCAGTTGACGGACAGCGCGTAATCACCAGCCGCGAAGGCATCGTCGCTGAGGACGTGCCCGGTTCCATCGCCATCATTGGCGGCGGAGCCATCGGCGTCGAGTTCGCCTATATCTACCGCATGTACGGCGCCGACGTCACCATAATCGAACTGCTGCCCAGGCTGGTTCCCAACGAGGATGAAGAAATTAGCCAGCAGTTGGAGCGCGCCTTCAACCGCCACGGCATCAAGATCCAAACCGGCGCCGGCGTAACCGCTTCCCAAGCCGACGCCACCGGCGTTGCCCTTACCATCGAAAAAGATGGCGCGTCCGAAACCGCCAGATTCGACAAGGCTCTGGTCGCCATCGGCGTTCTGCCCAACTCCGACGATCTGGGATTGGAGAACGTCGGAGTCGCCACCGAACGCGGCTACATCAACGTGGATGACCGCATGGCCACCAATGTCCCCGGCATCTTCGCCGTCGGCGACGTGACCGGCAAACTCGCCCTCGCTCACGTGGCGTCCGCCCAGGGCATTCTCGCCGTGGAAGCCATCGCGGGCGAAGAAACCCAACCGCTCGACTACGCTTTCATGCCCAAGGCCACCTACTGCCATCCCCAGGTCGCCTCTTTTGGCCTCACCGAGGCCCAGGCCATCGAACAGGGTTACGATGTGAAGGTGGGCCGGTTCAATGTTCAGGCCAGCGGCAAGGCCGTCGCCATGGGCGAAAACGACGGCATGGTCAAGGTCGTTATCGACGCCAACTACGGCGAGGTTCTAGGCGCCCACCTGTGCGGCCCCGAAGTGACAGAACTGCTGGCCGAACTTCAAATGACCCGAGTGCTGGAAGGCACAACCCTGGAACTGGGCTGGACTGTCCATGCCCACCCTACCATCTCTGAGATGATCCACGAGGCGGCGCTGGACGCCGAAGGCCGCGCGCTTCACATGTGAATCTCCAACGCAACGCGCCCACCTTCAACTACGCTCCGTGAACTACGTTCCGTTCCCGCCTTCGAGGGTTTCGGCATCAGACCCCAACCAACCATTCATTACCGCCTGCGAGGAATTGACATGCTGAAAGCAGCGGATGTGCCCGATCTGACCAAAGACGATCTGCTCGGTTTCTACCGGCAGATGAAGCTCATCCGTGAGTTCGAGCGAGAGTCGGAACGCCAGTACACGCGAGGCAACATCAAAGGCTTTCTCCATGTCTATAACGGCGAGGAAGCCATCGCCGTCGGCGCCATCAACACCCTGCGCGACGATGATTACATCGTCACCCACTACCGCGACCATGGCCAAGCCCTGGCCCGAGGCATGGGCAGCAACGAAGTGATGGCCGAACTGATGGGCAAGGCCACCGGCTGCAGCAAGGGCAAGGGCGGGTCCATGCACCTGTTCAGCTCGGAGCTCAACTTCATGGGCGGCTACGCCATCGTCGGCGGTCAATTGTGCGTCGCCACCGGCATCGCCCTCGCCGTCCAGTACCGCGGCGACGATCAGGTAGTGCTCTGCTTCTTCGGCGACGGCGCCGTCAACGAGGGCGAGTTCCACGAGGCCATGAACCTCGCCGCCATCTGGAAACTCCCCGTCATATTCTTCTGCGAACACAACCTCTACGGCATGGGCGCCTCCTCCAAAGAAACCCTGGTCATGTGGGATTCCCTCCACGAAATGGCCGCCGCCTACGGAATGGACCGTTACGAGGTCGACGGCAACAACGTTCTGGAAGTCCGCGACCTGATGCAGAAAATCAACGCCGACGTGCGGTCCGGCAAGGGCCCAGCCTTCGTCGTAGCTCGCACCTACCGCCTGCGCGGGCACTCCGTCGCCGATCCCGCGGACTATCGTCCAGACGACGAAGTACAATATTGGGAAGCCCAGGATCCCATTCCGCGGTTCCGCGACTGGCTCACCGTAGAGGGAATTGCCACCGTGGAAGATTTCGACGAAATCGATGCCAGCGTGGAGCAGGAAGTCGTCATCGCCGCCGAGTTCGGCGAATCCTCCCCATGGCCTGAGCCCGACGACCTCTACGACGGCGTTTACACGGACCGACCAACCGAGGGAATTCCCTCCTACAGCAACAGCGCCACCCACTGAGGATTCGCCATGTCGGTCATCACCTACCGCGACGCCGTTTCATCCGTACTCCGCGAGGCCCTAGATGAAGACGAGCGCGTCTTCCTCATGGGCGAGGACATCGGCCCTTACGGCGGCGCCTTCGCCGTCACCAAGGGTTTCACCGAACGTTACGGCAAAAAACGCATCAAGGACTCCCCCCTTGCCGAATCAGTGATCGTCGGCGCCGGCGTTGGCGCCGCCATGGCCGGACTCCGACCGGTCGTCGAGTTGATGACCATCAACTTCAGCCTCCTGGCCATGGACCAAATCGTCAACCACGCCGCCAAAATCCGCTACATGTCCGGCGGCCAGTTCTCCATCCCGCTCATTATCCGCACCGTTACCGGCGCCGGCGCGTCCGTTGGCGCCACCCACTCCCAGTCCTTCGAAGGTTGGTACGCCTCCGTTCCAGGCCTCACGGTGGTCACGCCCGCTACGCCAAGCGACGTGATCGGACTGTTCCGCTCCTGCCGCGAACTCAACGACCCAGTGTTGTTCGTGGAGCACATCCTCCTCTACGGCTCCCAGGGCGAGGCGCCCTCCGTCGGCGACTATCGCGTCCCCATCGGCCGCGCCAACCTTCGGCGCGCCGGCAAAGACATCACCCTGTGCGGTTACTCCCGCATGGCCAACGTGGCCGAGCAGGCCGCCAATATCCTCGCCCGCGAAGGCATCGAGGCCGACGTCATCGACCTTCGCACCCTGCGACCCCTCGATACCGAAACCCTGGTTAATTCGGTCAAAAAGACCCACCGCGCGCTGATGGTCGAAGAAACCACTCGCCTCGGTGGGTTCGCCGGCGAACTGGTCTCCCAAATCCAGGAGGAAGCCTTCGATTACCTCGACGCCCCCGTCGCACGGGTCGCCGGCGCCGAAGTTCCCATCCCCTATTCGTTCCCATTGGAACAACTGGCAATTCCCAGCCCGGATACCGTGGCCGCCGCCGCGCGGAAACTGGTCAACGGCGCTTAGCATCCACGGGCCGTTCATCGACCCGCCACCAACGTTTCGCGTCAGCGCAGGAGGAAACCGTGGCAACCAACGTCGTCATGCCACAGATGGGATACGACATGCGGGAAGGCACCGTCGTTCGCTGGTACAAGCAGGAAGGCGAGACTGTGGACCGCGGCGAGATCATCGCCGACATCGAAACCGACAAGGCTACCGTTGAGTTCGAAGCCTACACCGGCGGCGTTCTCGGCAAAATCGTCGCTCAGGAAGGAATCGCGGTCCCAGTTGGCGAACTCATCGCCATCATCACCGATCCCGGCGAAGCCGTCCCAGACGTGGCGACGCCCACCGCTCCTGCTCCGGCGACGCCACCTCCGGCTACTCCGCCGCCTGCCGCCGCTCAACCGCCTGCCGTCGAGACCGCGCCAACGCCTGCCGCAGCCTCCGCTCCGGCGCTCTCCGACGGACAGGTGCGCGCCTCTCCCATCGCCCGCCGCCTCGCCCGCGAACGCGGCATCGACCTCGCGCTAGTCGCCGGCACCGGACCCAACGGCCGCATCACCGAAAGGGACATCGAAAACTACCAACCCTCCAGTCCAGAACCTGCCTCCCCGGCGCCGGGCGCCTCGTCCCCAGTCGTCGACCAGGCGCCCGGCGCGGCTCCCGCCGACTCGCGCGTCGAGTTGAGCCGCATGCGCCAGACCATCGCCCGCGTAACCTCCGACAGCAAAGCCAGCGCCCCCCATTTCTACGTCACTGCGGAAATCGACATGGGCAAGGCCATGGCTCTGCGCCGTGATGTCAACGACGCCGCAGATCCTGAAAACCGCGTCAGCGTCAACGACCTAATGGTCAAAGCCTCCGCTCTGGCCCTCGCCAAGCATCCCAAGTTCAACTCCTTCTACCGAGGCGACCATCTGGAAGTCCACGGCGCCATGAACATCGGCATCGCCATCGCGTTGGAATCTGGGCTCATCCTGCCTGGCGTTAGCAACTGCGAGGCAAAATCGTTGCTCCAAATCGCCGCCGCCACCAAGGACTTGATCAGCCGGGCCAATAGCGGCGCCTTGCGCAATGAGGAATACAGCTCCACTACCTTCAGCATCAGCAACATGGGCATGTTCGACGTGGAGAGTTTCACCGCCATCATCTATCCACCCCACGCGGCGATCCTGGCCGTGGGCAGCGTCAAGCAGCAGCCCGTGGTCCGCGACGGCGAGTTGGCGGTCGGTACCATCATGAAAGCCACCCTGTCCACCGACCATCGCGTCGCCGACGGCGCCGAAGCCGCCCAGTTCCTCATGGAAATCAAGCGAGTCCTCGAAAATCCTGTCTCCCTCCTCCTGTAACGTCAGCGGCGCGTCTCCTAAAATCGGAAAAGCTAACCCCTGGCGTTGGTTGGACAGACTCATCGTGCAAACCTCATGGTGGGCTCCTAAGTTTTTCCGTCGTGGTCGCGATTGCCCCGGCTGCCCCACCACGTTTTGACAAGATTCGGAAACACACAGATCGAGATATGGGCGTTGACGGCCGAAAAGCGTCGGTCGATTTATCCCGATCGAAAATCGAGCCAGTGGTTGGCCAAGATAACAATCTCCAACTGCCCTTGGCCCTGTAGCTACCGGATGTCGCGCTTTTCGACCGCCGAGCTCGCCCAGCGCACGACCGCGGCCAGAATCTAAACCCATTGGCTGGTGTACAATTGAATCCATCCGCGCCGTCGCGTCAAAAAATGCTCGATAGAATCCGATCCAATTTTGTCAGACTCATCATATTTCTCGCGACCCCGCTGGAGGACGAGCGCACCGCAATTTGGAGCATCCCCAAGCCATTGGTTCTCGTGTATTTCGTGGTGTTCATCGGCTCCTCCGTATGGACAATATACGAAATCGCTTTGGAGAAAAGTTCCCAGTACTGCGGGTTTGTATGGTCTGTGAACGCGGCGAGCCGACAAGATTGCTTGACGACTTGGAACGGATTGGTACGCGAGGTCGCTGCGGAATTCGCTCCGATTGGAGTTGGCCTCGCGATAGGCGTACTGATCGCCATTCATGGAGTAGCAGCTATCATGGCAATTTACCAGTTTTTGACCAATACCCTCACCAAACCAGCCATCGAACGGCAGCAGGCCAAAGGCCGAGAGGAAGGTCGCAAACAAGGCCTGCAGGAAGGCCGGCAGGAAGGCCTGCAAGAGGGCCGGCAGGAAGGCCTGCAAGAGGGCCGGCAGGAAGGGCGGCAGGAAGGCCGCGAAGAAGCTAACGTTCGATGGCGAGAATGGCTTCAGCGGCGGGAAGCATCCGAAGCCGCTGGCCAGCCGTTCGACGAGCCCCCTCCTCAGTAAATCCTGACCCATCAGCAGGAGCCCACCATGCCTCAAATGACCGGCGGCCAGGCTGTGGTCGCTTCCCTTCAAGCCCAGGGAGTCGATACCGTCTTTGGCATCATTTCCGTCCACACCCTCGACCTCTTCGACGCCCTCTTTGACAAGCAGGACGATGTCCGTTTCATCGGCGGCCGTCTGGAATTGGGCTGCGGATACATGGCCGACGGCTATTCCCGCGCCACCGGCAAGCCCGGCGTCTTGCTCACCAGCACGGGCCCCGGCGCCGCCGACTCCGTCGGCGCCATGGGCGAAGCCTACTTCTCCGCTTCCTCCATCCTTCAGGTCACCACCAACGTCGAGTCCGAATTCGTCGGTAGCGGCAAGATGGCCACCCACGAGACCAAAGACCAACTCGGCATGTTCGCCGCCGTCACCGACTGGAACGCCCGCATCGACCACATCGAGTCCATCCCCGACCATTTCGTCGAGGCTTTCGTCCGTTTCCGCGAGCGTCGCCCCCGACCCATCGAGCTGGAAGTCCCTACTGACCTGCTCGGACAGTCGGCCGAGGTTGAAGTATTGCAACCTCGCCAGCCCAATGTCCCAGCCGGCGACCCCGTACAGGTCGAACGCGCCTGGAATCTTTTGCGCCACGCCAAACGACCCGTCATCTTCGTGGGCGAGGAAATCCACTCCTCCGGCGCCACTGACGACATCATCGCCCTAGCAGAGCGTCTCGGCGCGCCCGTCGTCGCCGGCGACGGCGCCAAGGGCGCTTTCCCGGAAAATCATCCCCTCTCCCTCGGCATGGCCCTCGGCAACCGCATCTGGGGCAACAACCCGGCGCTGGACTGGCTTGGCGATTGCGACGTCGCGCTTGTGCTGGGCAGCAACCTTCCCTACCGTTCCACGTCAGGGGTCGGTCTGAAACTGCCCCAGAAACTCGTTCACGTGCTGCTCGACGGGGATTACATCGGCAAAAACTACCCAACTGAGGTGAGTATCGCCGCCGACAGCGGCGCCGTGGTTCGCCAATTCCTCAGCGTCGCTGGCGACGCTGACATCGGCGCCAGCGACGATTACCGTGCGGAAGTCTCTGCCCTGAAGTCGCAAATCTACGCCAACCTCCAGGAACAGTGGGGCCCAGAACTCAAAGCCTGGGAATCCATCCGGTCCGTCATCCCCGACGACACCATCTTCTCCCTCGACGCCACCGTGCCAGCCAATCGCGCGGTGCGCTGCCTGCAAATGAATCGGCCCCGCAGCTACATGTACCCCCACGGTTGGGCCGGACTGGGCTTCGGGTTTCCCGCCGCCATGGGCGCCAAAGTGGGCCGGCCTGATTCGCCCGTAATCTGCGTAACCGGAGACGGTGGATTCCAGTACAACGCCCAGGAACTTGGTACTGCCGTTCAGTACGGCATCAACCCCATAGTAATGGTTTTCAACGACTCGGCCTGGGGCGTGCTGAAAGGTTACCAGCGAGACCGTGGCGCCCGCCAAATGGCCACCGACCTGGTGAACCCGGATTTCATCAAGCTCTTCGATTCATACGGCATCGGGGGAGTTCGCGTTCACAACGTTTCCGAAATGACACGCGCTGTCCAAGACGCCGTGGCCGCCGACCGAATCCACCTCATCGAGGTGGTCATGCCCGACGGTTTTCCCGCGTTCTGCCGAGCCTGAAATCCAGCCGCCCATCCGACGCGACGTTGCGCTATTGTCCGGCCCGGCGCGCGCTGGAGAGCGATTGGCAACCGTCGACAACATCAACTCGACGGCTGTGAGCTTCTGCCCCAATGCCTTCAACCTTTCAAAGCGCCTCGGAACATCGACGGCGCGTCTACCCACTGTCCCCAAGGGACTTGACCGCCGAACAAATCGCCGTCACCTTCGCGATGACCTCCCGTTCGCCGGAGCCGTTCGACGAGATCGCCCAGCGTGTTAGCGAAACCAACGCCGCCGATTTCAACCAGCGGTGGGTCGTCGGCTACGGCCACTCCTCCGTAGCGGAACACGCCGTTCTTCACCTCGCCGTCGAAAACATCTCCAGGCTCGGCTGCGATTCCCTCGAGGACAATCGCCTGGCCTCCTACACGGAAAAATCTTCCCGCTACCAGATTATCAACCCAGACAGTTTTCATCTGCCTCGAGAACTGGACGACCTGCCCCAACTGCGCCAGCAGTATATCGACGCTTGTACCAACCTGTTTTCAGCGTATCGCCAGCTGCTTGATGGTGTACTGGGCCACCTCAAACAAACCCGTCCCCAGCGAGACGGCGAACGAGCTTCCGCTTACGACCTCCGAATCCGCCGCCTCGCCACCGACGCATGCCGAGCCGTCCTGCCCGCGGCCACCCTCACCAACGTCGGCCTGACCGCTAACGCCCGATCCTTGGAACATGCCATCACCAAGCTCCTCTCATCCGCCTTAGCCGAAGAACGGGACATCGGAGCGGAATTGCGACTGCAGGGCCGTAGCATCACCCCCACCCTCGTGAAATACGCCGACTATAACCCCTACTTGGCCAACCTCAACCCTGCCGACCACGACGCCGAAACCCAAACTCAGGCCGCCGCGCCCACCGATGCCAGCGTGTCTCTCCTCGACTACGATTCTGATGCTCCCGGTAAACTCGCCGCCGCGCTACTGTTCCGCTCCGGACACCAGTACTCCGACGCCTTCGCTCGGGCCGCGGCCTGGACTGAGCAGGAGCGGTTGGCGCTCATCAACGACACCCTTTGCAGCATCGGCCCCCACGACGCGCCCCCCCGGGAGTTTGAACTGGTCGGATACACTTTCGAATTCGTTTTCGACTACGGCGCCCTGCGTGAATTCCGCCGCCATCGGATGCAAACCTACCTGTCTCAGCCTCTCACCATCGCCAACGGCTACCAAATCCCGCGCCTGATCCGCGACGCCGGCCTGTCACCCGTGTTTGAGACCGCAATTCGCCACTCCGACTCGGTATTCGCCAAACTGCGCGACCAGTCGCCCGCCTTGGCGCAATACCTGGTCACCCACTCCCACGTCCAGCGCATCGTGTCGCGCCTAAACCTCAGGGAGTGCTACCACCTGTTCAAGTTGCGGTCTTCCCTGCAGGCCCACGAGTCCATACGTAATCCCATTATCGAGGCCATGCGCTTGGCCGTGGACCTCCAGCCGGAATTATTCCGCCACCTGCAACTGCGAAATGCGCCCGATTGGTGGCCCTTCCCCAACGATACGCGTGACCGCCAATAGCTACGGATCCGAACAGTCCCTGGTGAATCCACAGTTGCGGCAGATTATCTTGCAACTGCGTTCGTACATCCGCGACCCGCAGATTTCGCAATCTAACCCGTCGCCCCTGGGCCTTCTAGCCAATGGCGTTGGCGCTGCCGTGGATGCAGTAGTTCGACGTTCCACCATGGCGCATCACCTCAACAAGTCCATTACCGCGATGGCGACGGCGGCCCGGGCATGATCAACGCCGACAACAACTGTTCGCCCGTAGGGTTGCTCGGTCCGTGCCGTTCGTCCGGCAGCAACGCTACCTGCCTGTACTGAAAGATGGATTCATCCAGCTCCAGCTGTTTCACTCCGGCCCCGTCATCGTCGTTGACTACCACCCGGTCAACCAGCACCTGATCGCCGCCACGAACCAGCCAAATCTGGTAGGTGTCAGCCGGCATCCCCGATACCATCAATACCCCGCGTCGGCCGTTGGGCTCCACCATTAGCACGCCCTTGGCTTCTGGTTCAGTTCCCATCGGCGAACTCATCGCCACCTTTTCTGTCTCGGGTTGGGCAGATAACACCGTGGCTTCAATCACCTCGGCCATGCCCTGCTTCACCAGGTCCATTTGCTCCGCGCTGGCCGCAACCGAACCGCCAGTTTCCATCGCCCGGTTGGCGATATTGGCGCTGGTGTCGCTAGTAGGGTACACAAAACCTGCGGGCGCCGACGCGATGGCGGAGGCAGTCAATCGTTCCGGGTCTTCTTCCTTGCCGGCGATTCCGACTCCGACTTCAGCGCCACGCGCTTCTCGGCCCCGGCTGGCCTCAACCGCCACCCGGTCGCTCGAAACCGCGGCGGGAACGGCCACCCGCGAAACCAACGCCCGCTCCGATTCCACCGCCGCCGTCAGTTCGCCAATCTCCCTCTGTTGCAACGCCATCACCCCCACGGACACCGCAAGCAGCAGGCTCAGCGCACCTATCGCTGCTGGGGTTAGCCATCGCCGCAACCGGCGCGACGACCACCTGGCGTCGGCAACCGGCATAGGAGCGGCAGGGGTAGCCTCCCTACCGGTGGCCCCAGCGATCACTCGAGCCTTCAGCCCCGGCGGCAATGGGGTCTCCGCGGCCGCTTCGGTCAACCGCGCCGCCGTTTCCTGAAACCCCAGCAGTACCTCCTGGCAGTGCGGGCACTCAACCACGTGCTTGTGCACCAGTTGGTACTCCGCGTCGTCCAGCGCATTCAGCGCGAACGCCGCCAGCTCTTCCTCCGGGTGCTCTCCGCCCTCTTGTGGGCGTCCTTCGTTCTCAGGCCACATATTGTTCCAGCGCCGCCTTGAGTTTCTGCATCCCCAGTCTCATGCGCGTCTTGACCGTTCCCAACGGAACGTCCAGCATGTTGGCGATTTCAGACTGGCTGTATCCGTACCATGCCGAAAGGTAAAGCGGACGGCTCTGTTCCTCCGGCAATTCCATTAGCGCCGCCCTCACGTGCCTGGCGTTGTAGTTCCTCTCTGCCTGTTGTTCCACGCTCAATTTCTGGTCGGGCAGCAGCGCTAGGGTTTCCACGTCCGGTTGCGCGACGTGCTCGGCCACTCGGCGCCGCGACCGGTAGAAGTCAATGATCTTGTGGTGCGCCACCGACATTATCCACGTGCCCGGCGCCGACATCTCCGGCCGGTAGCTGGCCGCCTTCTGCCAAATGTTGGAAAACGCCTCCTGCACCGCGTCTTCCGCCAGTCCGTCGTCCTTCAACACCGACATCGCCAGAGAGTATATCCGCTGGGCGTAGCGGTCATAAATCGCCTCCAATGCCCGCTCGTCGCCGTTTCCTATGTCCAGCACCAGCCGGATATCTTCGCTGTATCTTTGGTCAGACACCCTGCCCTCCCGAATTTGCCGGAGCCGATCGGTTTCTGATCATCATACGCTGGATCCCCGCGATTGGATTCCCTCCCGGCGCCGCCATGCGCCGCTGCCGCATCTCTACACCACCAGGCTATCGAAGATGCCCCGCAGATTCGGTAGATTCTCCAGCGACCAGATCAACTCCAACGCTTGCTCGCATTGCTGTTCCGTGATGGTGGGACAGGCCAGCCGCCGGAATTTCGCGTCAACTTCAGCGTCGCTCAGCGGATTTTTGCCGTGGCCTTTCGGATAACTCGTAGCGGCAACCTCGGTCTGCCCGTTGTTCTTGATGACCTCAATTCGGCAGTTGTATTGCTCAGGGTATCGTTCCGTGAATTCGGGGTTCTCTTCAATTCGCATCTTGTTGATGATGGTTCGCAGCCCAGCGTCGGCGATCTTATCCTGCGCAAACGTCGCCGGCGTCACCGCTCCGTCCCTCAATCCCACCGCCGTCAAAAACGGGATGCTGTGGTCGGCGGTTTCCCGCGTCTTCGGGTCCCACTTCTCCGGTTCGGTGGATGCGCTGCTTACCGCCGACCCGTACGACTCGATTTTTATCGACGCTATGTCGGCGGTCAACGCCTTGCCGTGCAATTGAATCGCCAGGTCAATCGGGGCCTGCGTGTGAATCTGCGACGGGTAGAACTTGAAGATGGTATTCATGATGCGAAACGGCCCCGCGTCTTCACCCATCGCCTCAATCTTCACCGGGTAGCCTATTGCCTGCTCCCAAAGGCCCTTCCGGCCCTCAAACGGCTCGAAAGGCCCGGTCATTCCCTCTGCCGCCAGCTGTGCCGCGAAGATTCCCGCCCTGGTCGCCGCCGCCGCCGCGCATCCCTTCCACATCGAAAGTTCGCCCATCCGCGTAACCCGCAGCGGCACGTTGGGCGCCACCGCCAGCGAAATCGCGTGTCCCATCTGCTCTTCGTCCAGGCCCAGCACCTTGCCGGCTGCGCACGCCGCCCCGATCACGCTGAATATCCCCTGGTCCCATTGATTGTCAGGAACCTGGTCTGCGATCCGGCAAAACACCTCATACGCCAGCGCCACCGCCGTAATCAGCGTCTGGCCGTCCGCCGCCACGCTGTCCGCTACGGCCAACGCCGCCGGAATCATATCCGACGGATGCCCGCCTCCCGGCGAAAAGTAGGAGTCGTTGCAGTCCAGGTACCGCACCATCACCCCATTGGCAAACCCAGCCATGTCCAGTGAGGAATAGTCGTTGGTGCCCAGAATCCGCGCCGGCGTTCCGCTGGTAACATCCCCGGCCAGCTTGCGCCCCACCTTGGCCGGTTCGCTCAAGTACCCGCCAATGGCGCAGCCCAACGTGTCGGCTACCGTCCGTTTCACCTGGTGAACCACCTCGGACGGCAGGTCCTCGTAGGACAGGTTGCAAGCATACGAACTCAACAATTCAGTGGTGCGGTCCATCAGTGTCCGTTTCCTCTCATGTCATGCCGTGTCCCATCTCGGGCGCCCAGGCTCCGGCTTCGGTTCCCTTCGTTCCAATTCTATCCCAACGTCCACTATTGCCAACGCTCCCACCTCGACGCCAGCCCGTCATTGCCCACCGGCCCCCCGCCTCGCCAACCCGCGATCCCCCGGCCCGCCCCGAGCGTGCAATCTACCTGAACCCGGCCTACCTGATCACCGCCTCCGCGATGCGTTCCAACTGCGCCGCCATTTCCTCTTCGGTGTCGCAATGCTCCGGGCGCACCACCACGCGGTCGGCCCCCGCATTCAGAAAATCCTGCGCCAATTGCCCGTCTGGAGCCTGTCCGTACACCGAAATGGTCAGCGACTTGGGATCCCGCCCCCGCGCGGTGGCCAGCTCGTCCAACCGCTTTCGGCTATCCTCCAACTCTTGCGGCGTGATCCGGTTGGGCAGCCATCCGTCTCCCCAGGTCGCCACCCGCTGCAACACCCGACGCGCCAAACCGCCCAGTATCACCGGCGGATGCGGTTGTTGCGCCGGTTTCGGATTGCATTTCACTGGCGGGAAGTCGTAGTAGACTCCATGAAATTCCGCCTCGTCCTTCGTCCACAGCTCCTTCATCACCTCCACCGCTTCCCTCGTCTGCGTCCAGCGATGGTCGAAATCGCCGCCGAAGATCTCCGTCTCCTCGCGATTCCAACCAGCTCCGATGCCAAACATGAACCGCCCGCCGCTGATACGATCCAACGTGGCGATCTCTTTGGCCAACATCAACGGGTTTCGCTCCGGCACCAGCGTGATTCCGGTGCCCAACTTGATGGTCTCGGTCGCGCCAGACGCCCGCGCCAGCGCGATGTACGGGTCGGCGAAATGCGCGTATGTCCAGGGTATCTCGCCGCCTGACGGGAACTGGCTCGCGCTCTGCACTGGAAGTATCGGATGTTCCGCGTACCAGATCGACTCAAACCCCAGCCTCTCGGCGGTCCGCGCCATGAATGCCGGATCCAACGTGTAAGCGGGCAGCGGTATGGAAGTTCCAACAGACATAACGTCAGCTCCTTTCAGTCAATCGCGAACCTTCGATCGCGAACCTTGCGCGTCATCAGTCGTCCGCCGCCACCGCTGCCGATTCCCGCACGATGGCATCGTACACCTCTTGCCCCTGCGATACCAGCGTGGCCACGTCCTCGCTCAACGCGTACCCAGACTCCACCAGCGACTCCGCACAAGCCCGCACTCGCTCTAGGTATTCATCGACGGAACCGTACCGTTCCTCGATTGATGGTCGAGGGTCGCCGGTCGCCAGCCTCTCTTCACGCGTCGTCGCAAAGGGTATGGCTCCGCCCACCACTGTGCCTCCCGGCGCCAGTACCTGACCCTGCCCGCCAATTTCCCGATGGCGCGCGTTCCATCCCGTGTAGGTGGCCAACGGAACCTCCACCGCCGGCAGCCGAATCCCGCCCGTCTCGTTGCCGTCGGCGTCTACCGCGGACACCAGCGACGGGTATACATCGCCCACCGCCGGCGGAATCTGGTCGGGCACGGCCCGGTTCGGCCCGAAGTCCAGGCGCCGAATCGCCTTGCGACGCGTCGGGAACTCAACGCCCGGTAGCTCAGCGAACCGGTCCGCCAGTTCCTCGGCTGCAACGACGGTCCCGTCAGCATGGCTGGGATACCCATTGCCCGGTGGTTGCGTGTCATGGGTAACCCATTCGTCCAATCGCGCCAGCGCCGCCCGCATCAGGGGACGGTAATCAACGTAGTTCAGCGCCTGGGTTCCGCGCCCGCCCGTGTCTCGGTTGGTGTCGGATATCGGCAATTTGGCCGGCGCGTGCTGTGTCCCGCAGAACAGCCAGGACCGCACGTTTTCGGGCAACGCCACGTCCTGTTTTCCGTCTGGCGTCATGTGCGCCAAAGCGCCATGTCCGCCCCAGTACTCCGACGACGTGTTGGTGTAGATGATCTTCGGCGCCACGCCGCGCTCTACGACCTTATCCAGTATGCCCTCTCCGCCTTCCCGATCCAGGTCCAGGAAGGGCGGCAGATTGTTCACGCTGCGGTTGGACAGACTGGATGGCTGCCCGAAGCGGACGTTGAACTCGCCCATCTTGCCGCCGGCCACGTTCGGCAGCATCCCGTCGAACACAACCCGCTCCGACTCGTCCCGGTTGAGGCCCAGGTACAGCATCTGTCGCAAAAACCGCCCGCTCTGGCTCCTGCCGTAGGCGTACGCCCGGCCAATGGCGCCAGCCAACGGATTCGCCGCGCCGTCATCGTCAGCGTTCGCGTACCGCAGCCACGCCGCAATGTCTCGTGTCGCCAGCAACCCCAGTCCCACCACTGGCGCGTGGGAGGTTTCATAGAGAACCCGGTACACCTTGCCCGCCTCAAAACCCCCTTCCATCGTAACGTGCGCCGCGTCGGGAACCCGGCGGCCATCCACCAACCGCGCGAATGCCCACCGTTCCCGGGGAATCACCGCCTCCGGTCCGTCATCGTGGTCCTGCGCCGTTAGTACCGACTCCCAGCTCTCCAGGTGGTTCGTCGGATACGGCCCATGCTCGCGGTCCGACAAATACTGAACGCTCGTCGCCACCGTCGGCTGGAACGATACGACAATCCGGCCCGATACCGGCGATCCGTCCGGGTTCTGCGCCGTTGGAACGTTGCAACGGAACAACCCGGGCGCCGCCGGCACGTCGTGTTGCCAGCCACACCACACCAGGCTGTATCCCTGGCGCATCAGGAACCCGTTGCCCGGGTGCGGCTCCGCGTCGGGCGGCCCATCAGGAGCGCTGTTGATGTTCTTCAGCGCCAGCTCTTTGCCTCGGTTCACCACATCCAGCAACAGCCGTCCGTTGCCGTGATCGTTGTCCACCGGTTTCACGATGCGAAAGTCCGCCGAGAATTCCACCCTCCCGTCCCGGTTGCGCGGCGCCAACCCGATGTCGGCGATGACGGCGTTGTCGGCGTGGCTCGGATCCACCGCAAAGTGCGCCATCCCGTCAATCCGCTCATATTTCCCCACGTTCCCGAACGATTCACCACCGGCGAACGGCCGCCGCGTCTTGATGTCCAGTCTGGTCAGCGCCATTTCCATCCTCCTCGTTCCGGTCGGCCCGTCCTCGCGAATGTTTCGGTTCCACGCGGCAATTGTCCGGCAACCCGTTGAATCAAAGTATCTCGCTGGCGTCCACGTCCAGGTCTTCAGGCGCTTCGGCTCCGGTGTTGTCGCGCCACCACTGCCGAAATTCTTCCTCGCCCATGCCGTCGCGCAGCCGGGCCAGGTGCGCCTTCACTTGCGTCAGCATGGGCAACTGGTATTGCGCCACCAATTGGTACGTCCGCGCCACCCATTCCAGGCCGTCGGTCAGGTTGCCGCGTTCCTCTTCCACCATCCCCAGTTGACCGTAGGTACGCGCCGCCCTCAACACGTCTCGCGCGCTTTCAAACGCCACCCTGGCCTGATCGTACCAGTGATAAGCCTTGTCCAGGTCGCCGTGTTCGTGGAAAACCACGCCCAGTTGACGCGCCTCGATGCCCACGCCCCTGGTATCTCCCAGTCGCTCCCGGTATTCCAGAGCTGTTGTCAACCACTCCTCTGCTTCGTCCGGTATCCCTCTGGCCTGCGCCAGAGTGCCCAGGTGGTGGAACTCCACGATCATCTGCTCGGTCATCCCCATGCGGTCGCACAATCCCAACGCCTGCTGATACCACGATTGCGCTTCTTCAAACAGGTATTCCGAGTGGTCCACCGTCCCCAGGGCATGGAAAATGTGAATCGCGGTCTCTTCGTCCCGGTTCTCCTCCACCAGTTCCCGCGCGCGATGGTACCAACTGCGCGCTTCGTCGTATTCAAAACGCATGTGGCACGCCGACCCCAACGCCCGGAAGTCTTTGACCATTTCCTCGTAGTCCGGCAGTCGTTGGTGGATGTCCAGCGACCTGGAATACCACTCTTTGGCCGCTCCGTACTGCCGCTGGTGATGGCGCACCTGGCCAATGGCGAAGCAGGCGTCGGCGATCGATTCCTGATCTTCGCCGCCGTCTATGATCTCAAGTCCCTTTTCCAGCCACTCTGAAGCTGCTTCGTACTGTCCGCGTCGAGTCGCGATCAACCCATTCTGGTGATACACCGCGGCGGTGCGTTCGTCGCTCTCTCCGCCGGGCTGCTCCAGAAGGTACGCCAGCAACTGTTCGTTGAACCCTTCGGCCCGTTCCAATTCCATGAGCTCCACCGACTCCATGGCGTCCGTGCCCAAGAGGTACTGCCAAAATTCTATCGCCCCGTTGGCCGCCGCTTCCTCCGCAGTGCGGCCGATGGTGTCCAGCAACTGTCCTCTCAGTCGCCGCAGTTCCGGAAACCGCTTTTGCATCCGGTAAACCTGCGCCAACGGCTGAATCAGTAGCTGCGCGTTGTCCCACTGCCGGTATTCCAAAGCCAAACCCAACGCTTGGTTTAAATTGCCCTCTTCAGCCAATACCGCGGTCACGCCGGTGTCCTGGTTCTCGTACAGGCTCTCCATGAAATAGTCGGCGGTGTCGGCGTACACCCGAACGAATTCCTGCTCCAAAGCCCCGATTCCGTTGGCCGAAACTTGGCGGCCCAATTTCCGCCCCAAGAACCACGGCATCGCTGGGTTGATCTGGAATACGCTCGGCGAAATCGGTTCCAGGAACCCCGCCGCCTGCGCCTGCCTCAACAACGTCCGACACGCGGCGTAGGAACGCCCCGAAGACTGCAACCCGCCTTCTGCCGTCAGCAGCGACCGTGAGGCCCCCGACGCCAGGTCGTCCCCCATTACCTGACCGTAAACCCGTTCCTCGGTGATATGCGACAGCACATCCAGCATCACCCTCCTCTGGAACAGCGCCAAGAACGGCAAATGCGTTCGGTTGCGGCGCGACATTTTGGAGAAGGAATACTCCATCGCCGCCACCAAAACCTCGCTGCGGCCCGGTTCGCTTCCATCGGCCCCTTCCTTTACCAGTCGCTCCAGCTCGGCGCTCACCACGGATGCCGGCGTTTCCTTCATCATTGGAATCGCGATCTGCGTCGCTAAAGGATGCCCTCCCAGGCGATCCAGCAACTCCCCAAAGTCTGCACCAGCCCTTGTTGCCGGTATGTCGGCTGCGTCCATTACTTTCGCGGCCAGCGCCATCCGGTCAGTATCCGTCAGCCCCTCCAATGTCACCGATGCGTGGGGCGTCGTGAGCCACTCTTCCCTATCTCGGCGGCTCAGTAGCAGGGCCGCCGAGCCCACCGGTCCGGTGGTGGCCTCGCTTAGGAACGCCCCTAAGCCCGCCAGTTCGCCCTCGTCCAGCAACCCCGCGTTGCCGTCGGGAAAGCCGGCCACGTTTTCCACGTTGTCCCACACCAGCAGCGAAGGGTTCTGCTGCAGGTACGCCAATACCCATTGCCTCTGGTGGTCCGCCGGCATGTCGGCGAAATCCAGCCCCGCCACGGCGGTCCCGATCTCATGCGCCACCCGTTCGATTCCGGCCGGTTGCGATGCCTCAAACGCGGTGTAGAACACGCCGCCCGGGTACGCCGCCCGCGCCGGTTTCAGGAACCAACGACACAGGCCCAACGCCAACTCAGTTTTGCCCACTCCCGCGTTGCCCGATAGCAGCGTCACCGAGTTCGCGCGCAGCGTACGCTCCAGTTGGCGCAGCTCGGCTTGCCGTCCCACCAGCCCGTGCTGTCCAGCGGCCGGTATCTGCAAGTCCTCCGTGGGCGCCTCCTCCGGTTGCAGAGCCGGCGCCGCCAACGGATCCGGCTGATGCTGGGCAATCACCGGCGGCACGTATTCCCTCGACTGGTACAGCGCCGGCAGATCCCAGTCCCAAAACACCCGCTTGCCCAGCGCCGACACCCGCTCCGGCGTATCCATCAAGCCGCGTCGCATCGCCGATACCGCCGTCGCCACAGCGTTCCCCTGAGCCAACCGGGTGTAGAACGCCCGCATTGCTCCCTCGGCGGTGTCAGCATGCAGGGGAGCCGTCAGCGTGGCCACCTGCGCTACTCCGGCCTCAGCGATGGCCATGGCCGCCGTCATCCACCTGGTCGCTCCCACCGGTTCGTTCTGGGCGCCAGCGGTCAACAACACGACCCGCGCTCCGCCTCCGGCCAAGAGCCTCCCCAGTTCATCCGGCGAAACGGCGGCGGTCCCACCGTCGGCATCCTCCAAGAGTAAGTTGCCGGCCCTGTCCAGCGTGATCCCGTCCAAGTGCACAACGTGGTAGTGGCCCGGGTTGCGTTCCAGCAGGTTTTTGGCGGACTCCAACGAGCTGGGCCGTGGATGATCCAGCGACGCCTCCACGTTCAGACCCTCCAACGCCGCCACCGTCGCCGCGGCCAGACTGCCGCCGACCACCACGTCGGGATTCACCAACGGCCCTTGTCCCGACGCGGCCCCATCCCACGGCGATGCGGACAACATCAAAACGTGCAGCTCCGGCTCTGTTCGTTCCTCGATTTCCGCAGCCGGAACCTCGTCCACGGCTTGCCTGACGACCCCCGTCAGGCCATTGATGAAGTAACCCAGTTGTGGATCGTTCATCAACTCCCAGGGCAGCGACGAAAACTCGGGTCGGGCGGATATGACGGCCAACTCCCCTCGGTCCTCGCTCGCCAACATTTCTTCCAGGAACCCCCGGCTCTGGGTGCCGGCGGCGAACGCGGTCTCAAACAGCAAACGTCCCAGGTTCCGCTTCACCCCTTCAATCGCTTCCAGCCTGGCCACCGCCCCATCGGCCGGCCGCCAAGGATCCGTGTGGTAGCGATCCAGTGTGGCCCGTTCCTCTTCCGACAATGGCAACGCGAAGCCCACCGGCTCCGCGCTCCTCCGCGCCATTCCCGGTTCAGCAAATCTGACCTGCAACTCTCCCGTCCCAGTCAAATCATGTATTTCCAGTCGTGCCGAGGCGTTCACATTGACTCCTGAAGATTTTACTGATCTGCGGCCAGCGCTAGCCACCAATTCACTTGTTGCTGACGCATCGAAACGCAGGCGAAAAGTGTTGACATAACCCTATCGGGTAGGCGTTCGAGAAAGCGCTATGCCAGCGCTTGGCTTTCCGTCCCAGCTCCGCTGCCAACTCTTAGACCAAGTTGACCGAGTGCATGGCGACTCCTTATTCTCCGAAACCACGCCACCAACCCGCCTTCGCTCCGGCGATTGCATTCGCTCCGGCGATTCGATGAATCGTCCCACCAAAAACCCATTCCCTGACGGTCTCGATGGCGCCGCAAATCCCGGATTCCCAATCAAAAACCCACCCGAAGCAACACAAACAACGTCAACACATTTCCTGTTTGGATTGCCAATTTTCCTGCGGTAGGGTAGAATCTATCATCGGGGATTTTCCATCGGATTTCCCTTTGAATTGCGGGCATTATACAGCATCCCACTGGTCTTTTTTGTCCGACCAATCGCTGGACGCAAGATTGGATGAATATGCCAATTAGCAACAAAATCAGACGCTCCTGGCTGCTGGTGCCCATTTCCGCCGCGGAACGGGTCGCGTCTTGCCACCAAACCAATTCCGATGTGATCTGCCTCGACCTCGTCGAATTCGTCGCCGAACCCGACAAACCGGCCGCCCGCGATTTGGTCGCCGCCGCCCTCGACTCCGCCAAGGCCGGCGGTAGCGAGGTCTTTGTCCAAATCGACCCCGAGCTCATGATCGCCGACCTGCGAGCGGCCGTCTGGCCCGGCCTCGTCGGCGTGGTGGTCAGCCGCGCCGAGTCTTCAGACCAAATCGCCCAAATCGACGCCATCATCTCTACCTTGGAGAGCCAGCGCGGGTTGCTCCCAGGCAGCGTCGAAATTGTGCCTGCTCTCGAAACCGCTCCTGGCAACCACCAAGGCTACGAAATCGCCACCGCCAGCTCCCGCGTCACCGCTCTCACCCTCGGTCGCGCCGACCTTATCATGGACCTGCGACCCGAACCGTCTGGCGAAATCCACCTGATGCAGTACCTCAACCAGCGCCTGGTAACCATCGCAGCGGCCGCCGGCAAAACTCCCCTAGGCGCATGGTGGCGACACCCCGACCGCGGACTCCTCGCCAGCCCCGACAACACCCTGGCCGCCGCCCAACGCGGCCGCGCCATCGGATTCAAAGGATCCTTCTGCGTGCTGGACAACCAGGTCTGCCCGCTGAACGAAGGATTCACCCCAACCGCTTCTGACGTTGAGACCGCCCAGGCCATCGTCCAAGCCTACTCCGACGCCACCGCCTCCGGAACTCTCGCCACCGTTTCCCTCGTTGGACGCTCCCTCACCCACGACTTGGCCCAGCAGCATTCCAACGTGCTCGATTGGTCGAAGGCAGCCGCCACCCGGGAGATGTTCAAAGCCGCCGCGACCGAAGGTCGCCCTATGCCCGTGCCTTAGGAGGCCGCCACATGGCAGACCGCCCTCACCGCCTCAAGCGTTCCGGCTTGACGATGCCCATCGTAACGGAGCGCTTTATCAACAATGCTTGGCATCGCGGTTGCGACTACATCAACATGGACCTGGAGGATTCCGTTCCTCCCAACTTGAAGGACGCCGCCCGCAACCTGGTCAGGCAGAGCATCCCCGTCGTAAATAAGGGCGGCGCCGACGCCGTTTGTCGCATCAATCACGATCTCATGGAGGCCGACCTCAACGCCGTGATTTGGCCCGGCCTGATGCAAGTCAACTACCCCAAGACCGAATTCGCCCACGAAATCCAGCGAATGGACGAGATTATCTCCCGCCTCGAAGCGGAGCGCGGCATCAGACCCGGAACCGTGGAAATCGGCGCCAACATCGAAACCGCCATCGGCGTCGCCAACGCCTACGAAATCGTCTCAGCCAGCCCACGCATTCGCGACTTCGGCGGAGCCTCCGGCTACGACATGTCCCGCGACCTCGGCGTCGAGATGTTCGTCGGGTTCGACCAGTTCGTCTACGGCAAGGGCGAAGTCGAACTGGCCGCCCGTGCCCTGGGCGTTACTCCGCGCGCCGCTCCTTTCACTCCCAACATCACCGGCAGCGTCAGCGACCCCGACCGCGCCTTCGCAGAGGCTAGCGCCGCCCGACAGTGCGGATTCCGCATCGGCGGCGGCCTACACCCCAACGTAGTAGAACCCCAGAACCGCGGCTTCATGCCCACCGACCACGAGGTTTCCGACGCTCATTGGGTGTTGGAACAATTCCGCCAATTGTCCCATTCCAGCCAGACCTGGCGCTCGGTGACCGACGCCTCAGGCCAGCCCCGCGTCATCGACCGATACGAAGCCGCCCGGGCCGAAAATCTGCTCCAATGGCGAGCCTCCTGCCAGGAACGCGACCAGGAAAAAAACGAAGCCATCGCCCGTGTCCGCGCCGCTGAGGAATCACATTAGCCGCCGCCGGTTCAATCCTCCGCTCGACCAGCCTACATCTCTCGGAACCACCCGGGGTCAACCATATGACGATCCTCGTACGACGCTCCAATCTGATCATCCCCGCTACCCAGTCACGCATGATCCGCTGGGGATGGAATCGTGACGCCGATGCTGTAACCATTGACTTGCAGGACGGCATCCCCGGCCCTGAACTGGAAACCGTTCGTGAAACCCTATCTTCGGCCATCGATCAGGTCAGCAAGGGCGGCGCCGAGGTTTTCGTCCGCGTCAACCAGCAGTACGTCTACGCAGACGCCGCCGCGGCCGTCTGCCGGGAACTGGCCGGCATCGTTCTGCCCGCCGTGGAATCACACCACCAAATCGCCGACGCCGATGCCATCCTCGCCGAACTGGAACGCAAGGCCGGCGTCGAGGTCGGCGCCACCGAAATCATCCCGTCCATCGAAACCGCCGCTGGCATCTGGCACGTCCGCGCCATCATCACCGCGTCCCGGCGCATCCAGCAAGCCGGCATCGACGAGGCCGCATTGAGCGCCTCTCTCGGCATCGTCCAGGGTTCCGACCCTGACCCCTTCGTCTACGCCCGCGGCCGACTGTGCATCGAGGCCACCGCCGCCGGCGTCCAGCCTGTCGCCGTCGCCGACCCGATGGGCCTGGGAACCGATGGCCTATCCCACGAAGATCTGGTAAAAATCGCCACCGACGCCCGAAACTTGGGATTCAAGGGCATGGTTTGCCCCCATCCCGCCTGGGTGGCGCCGGTCAACGAGGCCTACACCCCCACCGAGTCCCTGGTTGACTACTATACCCAGGTGCGCGAGGTCTTCGCCCAGGCCCTGGCCGCCGGAACCGCCGCCGCGCCCTTCGCTGGTCGCATGATCGACGTCCCGGTGGACGAATGGGCCAAAGATGTCCTGGCTATGAGCGCCGCCTGCGCCGCCCGAGACGCGGTCAAAGCGGCCGCCCTCGCAAAAGCCGAGGTCTGGGAGCCTATCCCTAAACCCAGTTAGCGGCCGCGGACCCCATGCCTTCAAATCCATCTGTCATTCCCTAATCCCGCAACCAACAGGCGCCGCATCAACGCCGCCAGCGTCCCAGACGCGCCCGCCACGCCGACGTCCAGCTTCTCGTCGATCCCGCGAACCGCAGATCCTCGGCGCCGGGCCGTCGGTCTGGCCCCATACTCCCCTTAGGTGGCCAACTGGCCAGAGGTTCCACCATGATCCACATCGACGATGCCCTGCGCCGCCGCATCGACAACGCTCTAGCGGATCGTTGCCCCATGTTCATCGCCACGGTTTCGCCCGACGGCGAGCCACAAATCAGTATGCGGGGCAGCGTCTTGGTTTTCGACCGCGAAACCCTCGCTTTCTGGGAACGCGGCTGGCGACAATCCGCCGCCAACGTTCAGGATGGATCCAAGGTCGTCCTCTTCTATCGCCATCCCACCGAGCGCGTCAACCTCCGGTTCTACGGGACCGCCACCATGTATCGCTCCGGCGCCATCCGCGATAACGTTATGGCCCGCACCGTCCAGGG
Source organism: Dehalococcoidia bacterium (assembly GCA_965221295.1). GTDB lineage: Bacteria > Chloroflexota > Dehalococcoidia > Lucifugimonadales > UBA3495 > Bin87. The sequence continues at coordinate 2,177,785 of OZ244879.1, forward strand.
CGAACTCGACCGCGACCCCGACCGTACCGGAGCCGCCGTCCTCGTGCGCCTCTACCGCATCAACCAACTTTCCGGCGAAGTTCTACAGCAACGATAATCCAACTGATGGATGTGCTACACTGTCTGCGTTCCAAACAAGGAGAACTGAAATGGCTGTCATGGTGGCAGGGTTCGGTGGATTGTTTTGTGGAGTACTGGTGGCGTCCGGTTTTTCCGTGCTCGCCGCCGTGCCAAACATGCAATGGTGTGATTCCTTGATCCTACCTTCTTTCTACGTAGTGGCCCCCATTAGCGGCCTGTACATCGGTTTCAAGGTCGCTGGACGGGGAATGTGATGCGCCGCATCCGACGGAAAGTTCTTCCAGCAATAGGCGTCTTGAGAAGGGAGGCCTCCATTTGGGTTTGTTTGGGAGTACTGGTATGGGTGTTTTTGCCCATGCCATACGCCCTTTCAACGGTCGATTGCGTTCGCGACATCAAAACTGAAACGATCTTCGAGTGCCTCAAACCGGTTGCCCAGGAATTAAGGGAGGATTCGATTTTGGCAATGTACGCCACCGCTACGGTGGCGGCCATCATCGCTTGGCGCTTGAGACAACGCAACCCCGACCATTCCCCAAACGACCAGGGACAAAACCCAAACAATCCCGAGCCCTAACCTGCCCCCACCGCCAGCGCGTCCGCCGCCTTCACGCCCTCACCCGCCGGCAGTACCATCAACGGGTTAATGTCCAGTTCCCGCAGCGAACCCTCCAGCTGCGCCGCCATCTGCGACACCCCAACCAGCGTCTCCGCCAACGCTTCCACGTCAGCCGCCGGCGCTCCTCGGAACCCCCGCAGCAGCCGCGCTCCCTGCACCGCGTCGATCATCTCCAGCGCATCCTCCTTGGTGATCGGGCACCGTCGAATCGCCACGTCGTTGTACACCTCCACCATCACTCCTCCCGTGCCGAACAGCAGGAAGGGCCCCAACTGTTCGTCATAGGACACCCCGACGATTGTCTCCACGCCGCCCGCCACCATCTCCTGAACCACAACGCCTTCAATTCTGGCCCCGGCGTCGTAGGCCCGCGCGTTGGCCGAAATCTCCTCGAAGGCCATCCGAACCGCATTTGCGTCTGCCAGCCCCAACCGGATCCCGCCAGCTTCAGTCTTGTGCAGTATGTCTGGCGAGTTCACCTTCAGCGCCACTGGATACCCAATCCTCTCCGCCACCGCCACCGCTTGATCCGCGTCGTTCGCCAGCTCCTCACGCGTAGTCTGCACGCCAAATGCTGCCGCCAGCGCCTTGCTGTCGTGCTCCGAAAGCGCGCCTCGACTCAACGTTTGCGCCGCCGCCCGTTGGTCATCGCTCAACTCCCCAGTCTCTGGGAAGCCCCGCGCCAGCAACTTGTCGCGCCTTTCGTGGTAATCGTTGAGATAGCGAACTCCCGCAGCCAGCTTGTCCGGCACGTAGAACACTGGTATTCCCGCCTGCCTCAACATCGGCAGACCCGACTGCGCGCCCCGTGTTCCCGTCCACAGGAAGGCCACCGGCTTGTCGCTCTGGTCCCGCTGCGCGATCACCTGCGTCGCCTGCGCGTCCGCCCCCGCCGACGCCACCACCAACGCGCCCACGGTTTCCTCTTCGGCCATGTACAACATGATCGCTGGGAAATCATCGCTATTGGCGAACCCTGTGACGTCCGATGGATTCGCCGCCCAGCCGAACCCCTTGAGAATATCGTTGATTCCATCCCGCGCCCTGTCCGACAGCGGCGGCAGGTCCAAACCCGCCTGCCCGAACATGTCCGCCGCCAGGCTGCTGATGCCGCCCGAGTGCGAAACTACGGCCACTCCGCGATTTTTCGGTCGCTTGCTCCTCGCCATCAGGTTCGACACCTGCAGCAGGTCGTCATAATCCTGTACTCGGATCACCCCATATTGCTCGAACACCGCGTCATACCGCGCGTCCACTCCTGTTAGCGCCGCCGTGTGCGATCCCGCCGCCCGCGTTCCCAACTCCGATCGCCCGATCTTGATCAGCACGATGGGTTTGCCACGTTCCACCGCCAGTCGCGCCACCTCCACGAACTTCCGCCCGTCCTTGAACCCCTCCACGAACCCGGCGATCACCTTGGTGTCGTCATCATCCAGCAGGTACCGCGCGAAGTCGCAAAAGTCCAGATCGGCCTCGTTCCCCGTGGACACGATGTAGGTGAATCCTATCGCTTCGTCCACGGCTCGCGTCAGGAACGGCCCGAATGCCGACGCCCCGCTCTGGCACACCAATCCAATGGGGCCACTCAACCCTGATGCGCCCCGCGACGACGCGCTGGCCCAGATGTCGTCCTTCAGATTCGCCAACCCCAGGCAGTTCGGCCCGCTCACCCGCATCCCCGACTCCCGCGCGAACCGCCCCAACTCTCCTTGCAAATCCCGCCGATCCTCGACCCCGCGCTCCGCAAACCCCGCCGAAATGACGATTGCCGACTTTGCCCCCTTCTCGTGGCTCTCCCGTAGCGTATCCAGCACGGCGTGATACGGCACCACGACGCCCACCACGTCCGGGGCCTCTGGCAGCGCCGACACCGACGAATACGCCTTCAACCCCTGCACCTCCTCGTACCTCGGATTCACCGGATACACGTTGACCCCGCGCTCCATCGCTCCCATCGCCGCCGCCAAGAACCGCCCGCCGTACTGCATCCGCGGCGTCGCTCCCACCACCGCTATCGACCGCGGATTCAACATCCGATCAATCGAAGCCAATTGCGCATCCGTCCAATATTCCATGACCGTCTCCCTGCAATCCATCTACCGCTGTTTAAAGCCTAATGCCAACCGTCTTCTCCGATCTGACGCATCAGGCGCAAAAATTTAGCCTGTTCATAAAGGCCAAGCGCAACTGACCGCCCGAGTCTACTACTCGCATAGTCACTCGCACACTTGACGCAAAGCTGTTGGTGGCGCCTCCAAGCCCATTCTACCCGTTTACATCGTGGAACATCGCAGCCCTCCCCACGCCTTGGCAATAATAGGTTCATGCTTATTGCCCTCCTATTCGTCGTCGCCTGAAAACGCGCCAGGGTACAAGATTTTAGCCGCCTCGCGCATCAGGCGCCAAGCCAGTTCTTGCTCAGTCGGCGCAATAACCCGGTCGGAGCTTGACCCATCTCCGCTGGCCTCCCATTCCTTCTCCCGTCTCTCCCAATCTGCATTCTCTAACGCCTGTTCGCTATAACGCAACGAAAGCAGTTCCCCCAGTATCGCAACCGCCTGTTGCGCTCCTCGATCCATCTGCAAATCTGCTGCCAGTAGCGCGGCTCGCACCCTAACCTCAACTTCATCGATGTCTCCACTTCCGGCGACTGAGATCAACGCTTCGTTCGCCATTTCCCATTGTTCTAACGCAATCAGTCTAACGCAATCAGTTCCAGGGCGGCGGTCAATCGGTCGTGGTCCTCCGCGTCCGCGTAGTCGTCAACCGCCAGCGACATAAAGGCTTTTGCGGCGTCAGCGACGCCACCGATCTCGGCAAGCGTGCTGGCCGCATTCCAACGTTGCTCTGCATCGTATTTGTTGGTCCCCCAATCACTATCGTCCTCGGTGACCACTTTCAATACTTCAATCGCGTCAGCGGTTTCGCCTGCCTTGGCCAATCGTTCAGCCGCTGAGTTGCGGTACTCTACTTCGTCGAACCCCATGTCAACGCCAAATTCGTTGGCAACGTGGAGTACAGCGCTGATGCCGGCGACACCGGCCACGGTGTCTCCCATCCTCAGTATCTCCTGCGCTGCCTCGTTGCGCTCCTCCCACTCAAGGTCGCCGTCCTCACATATGGCGACGAACATTTCGACGGCGTCCTCCAAATGTCCCAATTTTGTAATTCCCCGCGCTATTTGAAGGCGGTCCCAGCCGTCCATACTGGTGTACCCGCCCAGTTCGACCAGGGCGGATACCGCGGCTGCGGCATCTCCCAGGTTTGCTACCATTTGGGCCGATTGGATCCTACGCTCTAAATCCAAGTCGGCATCGTCGTCTTTGACCAGCTCAACGAGAAATTTGATGACCTCATCCACTCCACGCTCAGGTTCTTGACTCATGGTGGCTCCTTTCCGCGGCCCGGTGAGCGTTCAACAATTGAAGCGGTGAAGGTGTCACCCGCCCCACCACCTACGTCTCCCCCGCCGTCCGCAAATCCGCCCTCCAATCGTCCGGACTCGGCCCCCGATCGATCAGCACGTCCACCACCGCCGGCAGACCAGATGCCTGAGCGTCCCTCAGCGCTCCGGCCAGGTCCCGCGAGTCCGCCACCTGCACTCCAAAACAGCCGAAACCACGCGCCACCGCCGCGTTGTCCGTCTCTGCGAACTCCGACGCGATGTATTGGCCCGGCGCCTGGTGATGCCGCACCATGCCCAGCGCGCCATCGTTGAACACCACGCAGATGATCGGCAGGTTGTATTGCATCGCCGTGGACAGCGCGTTCACCGTCATCATGTATCCGCCGTCGCCCGTAACGCAAACCACTGGCCGACCCGGGTATGCCGCCTGCAATCCCACCGACGCCGGCAGCCCCCAACCCATACCAGCCGTTCCACCAGGACAAAAGAACGTGTGCGCCTGCTGCGACTGGAACAGGTGCGCCATCCACGTCCGGTTGTTCCCGGCGTCCAGCGCGTACACCGTGTCCGCCGGCATCGTCTCCTGCAACACCCGCACCACCCGTTGCGGCAGCGCCGGCGCAGAGTCCGTGTGCAGCCCGGCGTCCTCGTAGAACCCAGCCTCCGCCTTTCTGCCTGGCAGCGCCCCCGCCCACTCGCTCCGATTCCCTGCGGTTCCTGCCGCAATCTCGGCCGATGCCTCCACCAACTGCCCCAGGATGCTTCCGGCGTCCCCGATCAGGCCCAGCTCCACCGGAAACGTCCATCCGGCGTTCCGGTCATCGATGTCGATCTGGATGATTCGCTGTCCCTTGGGGTTGAACACCGTCGGCCGTTCCCGCACCGTGTCCTGTGGACTCAGCTTGGCCCCCACCACGATCACCGTATCGGCGTCTCCCACCGCCCGGTTCGCCGCCTCCTGCCCATAGAGTCCAACCATCCCCACCGACAGCGGATGCGTCTCCGCAATCGCCGATTTGCCCTTGTAACTGGTGGCGATTGGCGCGTTCCATTGCTCCGCCAACTGCTGCAAGGCGCCGTGAGCCCGTGCCATGTGCACTCCGTTGCCCGCCACTATCACCGGCCGCTTGGACTCCGCCAGAATCTCCACCGCCCTTTCAATGTCCGCGGGCGCCGCCTGGGGCTTGGCCGTGTTCAAGTACCCCGCGGTGTCATGGATGAACGGCGGAGTCTCCAGATCAACCTCGCCTCCAATCGACGCCGTCCGCATCAGCAGGCAGGTGGGACCCGGACGGCCGCTCATGGCGTGCTTGATCGCCAGCTGTGCCCCCAGCGCCGCTTCCTTCGGCGAAGTCGCCAACGTCGTGTACTTGGTCATCGACCTGAATATGTTGTGCAGGTCAATACTGCCGTACTCGCCCGCTCCCGACTGGTTCGCCGGATGTTGACCCACGCCGCCGTCGGATGTATCCGTCAGCACTAGCATCGGACTGCTGCTCAACATCGCCTCCATGATGCCAAACGCCGCGTTGGATCCCATGAACAAGCCCTGCCCCATGATGACCGCCGGCTTCCCAGTGGCCCGCGCGTAGGCGTCGGCCATGATCGCCGCGGTCTGCTCATGCCGCGTCAGGTACGTATTGATGGTGGGTTCCTTGCCCACCAAATCCGTGAAGATCTGTCCTGTCCCTCCGCCGGGGATGCCAAACACCGCGTCTATCCCAGCTTCCTCCAGGAACTGCACAATCAACTCGTGAGCCTGCGGCATGTCTATTGCCCTCCTTCAGGCCGACCCAAGACCAACGCCACCGCCAATCGGGCCCGCCGAACATAACGTCTAGTGAATCTCACGTGATGATACCGTCGCGCCAATCACCGGTCAACCAACTGAGCGAACCAACGCCCTGAGCCAGCGCCGTCTACCAAACGCCGCCTCTCCGTTGGCGCTGTCAGGCGTCGATCATCCCTACGCGCGCCTAGTCCGCGGATCAAGCAGATCCCTCAGGCCGTCCCCCAGCAAATTGAACGCCAGTACCGCCAAAAAGATCGCCGCTCCGGGTATCAGCAACAGCCGCGGCGAAGTCTGCAGATGCGGACGCGCGTCGTTCAACATCGCTCCCCACTCCGGCGTTGGCGGCTGCGCTCCTAACCCCAGGAAGTTCAGGCCAGCGATCCCGAGAATTATCCAACCCACGTCCAGCGACGCTATCACGACTATCGGGCCCATAATGTTGGGGGCGATGTGCTTCACAATTATGCGCGCGTTGCTCGCTCCCGCGGCGCGGGCGGCGGTCACGTATTCCATCTGTCGCGCCCCCAGCGTTACCCCGCGAATTATGCGCGCATGGCCCACCCACCAAACCGCTCCGGCCGCCAGCAACACGTTGAACAGACCAGGACCCAATGCCCCGGCCACCGCTATCGCCAAAATCAACGATGGGAACGCCAGCAGCAAATCCACCACCCCCATCAGCGCCGCGTCCGGCCAGCCGCCGTGGTACCCAGACAGTATCCCCACCGCCACTGCGATGGTCATGCTGAGTGTCAGCGTAACGCCCGCGGCCAATATGGTCATCCGCGCCCCGTGCACGATGCGACTCAGCGTGTCCCGACCCAGGTGGTCGGTTCCCAACATGCGCTCCGCCGAGGGCGGGAGCAGCCGTTCCGGCAGGTTGATTGCAGTGGGATCCTCCAACGGAAGCCACGGCGCCATCAGCCCTGCCAGCAGCAGCGACAGCGCCATGATCAAACCCAACGCAGTTCCCGGCTCCCGAAACAGCGCCATCCACCGCCGTCCACGCCGCGACTTGCCAGCGTCGGTATATGACAAGGCCGGCGTCACAGTCCCTTCGGTTCGGCCTGTCATGCTTCGCTACGCCTCAACCCGGTCAAAGCGAAGCCGCGGGTCCGCGATCCTGAGGGCCGCATCCGCCGCAAGGTTGATCAGCAAAACTACCACCGCGATGTACGTTACGAAACCCTGCACCACTGCAAAATCGCGGGATAGGGCTGCGCCTACCATCAACTGGCCCAAGCCGGGCCACGAGAAGATGGTTTCCACGATTACAGACCCGCTCAACAGGTGCCCCAAGCTCACCCCCGTAGCTCCGATCACTGGCAACAGCGCGTTCCGAAGCGCATGCCGAAAGGCCACCGCCCGTTCCGATAGCCCCTTGGCCCGCGCCGTCCTAATGTAGTCCTGCCCAATCGCTTCCAGCATACTGGCCCGGATCAGTCGCATTAGTTGCGCCATCGGCGCCAGCGAAAGGGCTAATGCCGGCAACGCCACTTGCGCCGCCGAACCATACCCCAACGCCGGCAACCACGACAGTTTCACCGCGAAGAGAATAATCAGCCCATACGCCAGGGCGTAGGATGGAGCGGCCGCCCCCACCAACGCCACCAACCGCGCGCCAGTATCGATGGCGCCCCCTCGTCTCACTGCCGACAGGATCCCCATCGGAACTGCCACCGACAACGCCAACGCCAGGGCAACCGCGCTTAGCAACGCCGTCGGAATCGTTCGGCGCGCCAGCTGCGCCGCCACGGGCTGCTCGGTCGTGTAAGACTTCCCCAGGTCTCCGGTCAGCGCTCCTGTCGCCCACCGGAGGTATTGGGTCGGCAGCGGGGCGTCCAAGCCCAGCTCTGTGCGCATCGCCTCTACCTCCGCCGCGCTGGGCGTCTGGCCGGGATTGCGTTGCCTCAGCACAATCTCAGCAGGGTCTCCCGGCGCCAGATTCAACAACGCGAAACTGAACGCCGAGATTCCCAGGAGCAGCAGCGGCAGCGTTGCCAGCCGCCGCGCCAGATAGGTGCCCATGTGTTGGCGCCCTGATCTCGTGATGAGGCCGCGGAGCGCCTAGTCCGTCAACGCAATGCGGTTGTCAAAGTAGTAGAGATGCGCCGGATGCGGGTCAAAGTTGGTTACCCGCTCGCTCACGCCGTACACGAAGTACGCGTGGGCCACCGGCAGGATGGCGATCTCTTCCGTAACCGCTGCCATCGCGTCGCACGCGATCCGTTTTCGCTCCTCTACATCCGATACGTCCCCCGCCGGGGCGACTATGCTCGCGATCCTGGCATTGTCGTAATGCCCAAAGTTGTTGGCGGCGCTGCTCTCGGCGTTGGCCTCGAGACCAACGAACTTGCTCACGTTCAGAACCGGGTCCCCGGCGTCCACCACGTTGTTGTACCAACCGAACAGGTCCCAAACCGGCTCTTTCACCATGGACCATTCGGCTATCTGTACGTCCACGCCTATGCCCACGTCCGCCAGCATCGCCTGCGCGGCCTCGGCCATGATCGGCAGTTGGAACCGCTGCGGGTAGCCTCCAATCACGATTTCCAGCGCCTGTCCGTCTCTGTCCACGATCCCGTCGTTGTCGCTGTCCACATAACCTGCTTGACTCAGCAATTCCCGCGAACGGTCCGGGTCGAAACTCGGACCCGTCACGCCTGGACAATCCGCCACCGCCTCCGGCAGCAACGTATCCGCGAACGAGCCCGTACCCGCCGGCGCCACCAGGCCCGCGATGCTTTCCCGGTCTATCGCGTGGGCTACTGCTTGGCGAACCAGCGGGTCGGACAGCGCCTCGCGCTCGAAGTTGACCCACCACATCACTACCGACGTTCCGATTCCCGCCGTCTCAACACGCAAGTCCGGCTCGGCCTCAACTACCTGCACTCCCTCGGGCGAAAGGTTGATGATGACGTCAACGTCTCCAGCCTGCAACGCCAGCTCCCTGCTGTTGGTGTCTGAAATCGCAACGGAATTGATCCCGGCCAGCGGCGGCCTGCCACCCCAATAGTTGTCGTTGGCTACGCTTTCCAACCGCTCTTCTATCACGTAGCTCGTGGGAATATACGGCCCCGTCATTGCGCCGGCGTCCATGAAATTCCCTTCGCCCGCCGCATCGGCAGCCGCCGCGTCGATGATCGCCACGGCGGGCGTCGTCAGCAACCCAGGCAACGTGGGACGCGGTTCAGCAGTGGTGATCGTTATCGTGTAGTCATCTACCACCGTAACGCTGTCGATGGCCAAAGAATCCGCGGCCCCTTCCGACAAGCCAATCGCCCTCTCCAATGATTCTTTCACGGCTTGGGCGTCCAGCCCTCGTCCGTTGTGGAACATCACCCCTTCTCGAATTCCAATCTCCCACGTCAGCGGGTCGATCTGCGTCGCGCCTGTGGCCAACCATGGCTCCGGGCTCAGATCATCGGCCGACAGCCGAAATAGGTTCTCCGAAAACCCCGATTGGTTGGCGACCCAACCGCTTTCCGCAGGGTCCAGCGGGGTGCTCAGCCAGATGACTCCGGCGTTCAGCGTGGGGCGCTCTGTTTCTTCTTGCACGCTGGTAGCCTGCTGATCGGCGTCGGCGGATTGCGCCTCTGGTTCACTCGCTGTCGCCGCTGGGGCAGCTTGCTGTGGAACCGCGGTCGCCGCCGCCGCCGCTTGCGATTCCGCGACCGGTGGCGACGCTTCCTCCGACGGGGCGCTCGGCGCCCCACACGCCACCGCGGCGATCAAAAGCGACGCCATCATGGCCGGAATCACGGTTCTGAAACTTTGTATCAATAAAACGCGCATCGCGGTTCTCCTCATTTGTTTCGACGAATTGAATGCAGGCCTGCCTTACCGACTCTGAAAACTAGCGATATGCAGGTGGATCCAGCATGGGCCATGCGGCTACCTGGTCCAGACTCCTATGCCCACCGGGGTTCTGAACCTGCGTTTTACCCAACCCAATGCCAATCAGCCATGATAATCTAGCGACGCCTTCATCGTTTGTCAACATGATGCCTCGCGGCGCCACGACACCCCGTTTGCGCCAGTTAAGTGATGATTACAGTTGATGCCAGATTGACGCGGCGCTACTATTCCGCTCAGGAAACCAGACTCGTCAGCAGCGGCCGTCCCGGATTCGCTGTCGTCCAGATTCGTGCCCCCCACGTAAACCCCCGGTCCACCCCCTCGCCTCTCGACCCGGACAATTTCAACATGGACAATCAGGTCACAGACCGCGTTCCCTACCTCGCCTCATCTGCCGGACAAATGAACGCTGCCCTCCAACCGCCCTTGCCCCACGTCCCATCAACCGAGCCGCGTCCCAAGTTGGGATCCGAGTTTGTCGTGGCCTGTGCAGATAACCTGGACTTTATGGCTTCGCTGGGCAGCGAACGGTTCAAGCTGATCGTTACCTCGCCGCCCTATAACCTCGGCAAGTCCTATGAATCCAGGACTTCCCTGGCCGCATACCTGGATTCCCAGCAGGGCGTTATCGCTGAATGCGTTCGCCTGCTCCAACCCCAGGGTTCGATTTGCTGGCAAGTGGGCAACTTTGTCGACAACGGGGAGATCGTACCCCTTGACGCTGTCCTTTACCCCATTTTCAAGTCATTCGGCCTCCAATTGCGCAACCGCATCGTGTGGCGCTTCGGCCATGGCCTCCACAGCTCGAAACGGCTCTCCGGCCGCTACGAAACCATCAACTGGTGGACCAAGCGCGACGACTACACCTGGAATCTCGACCCCATCCGGGTTCCGTCCAAGTATCCCAACAAACGCCACTTCAAGGGCCCAAACGCCGGCAAACTCTCTGGAAATCCCAAGGGCAAGAATCCCAGCGACGTCTGGGAATTCCCCAACGTCAAAAGCAATCACCCCGAAAAAACCCTTCACCCTTGCCGGTTCCCGGTCGAATTGGTCGAACGCCTCGTCCTCTCCATGACCGATCCCGGCGATTGGGTTCTCGATCCTTACTTGGGCGTCGGATCCTCGGTCATCGGCGCCCTCATGCACCACCGTGTTGGCTACGGCTGCGATAACGTTCCCCAGTACGTGGAAATCGCCCGCCAACGCATCGCCCAGTGGCAAGCCGGTACCCTCCGCACCCGCCCCATGGGTAAGCCAATCTACGACCCCGCCAAACCCAACGGCGGCCATTGAACGGCGGTCATTGAACGGCGGTCATTGATGCAAATCAAAGCAACCTACTCCCATCTGAACGGCCTCGAATTCCTCATGGTCCATCACCAGGAACTCTGGGATGAAGCGCAACAGGTCATCGCAGAGGTTGATGCCGAGGCTTGCCGCACCAAGGTCTCGCGAGAAAAGACCATGGCGGGTCGGCTCCTGTACTCGCCGGCCGACTTGAACAACGCCTTCAAAATCGGGCTCCAGCGTAACGGCTGGAACGAGCGACGCAACGCATTTTACGTCGCGCCCGATGAAAAACTCCTGCGAGGTCTCTACAACCTGCCCGACCACGAACAAAAGGAAATCATCCAACAGGCCGGTTATACGCCGATCATGTCGTACAACCAAACTGATTTGGTCAAAGATCGCGTAGCTATCTAGGTTCAATTCGGCAAGTACGCTTTCGTTGCCCACGACCTCTTCGTCAAGCATCTCAGCTTCTACGTTTCCGAAATCATCGATGTCGGCGTCGAAGTCTTGCCCATGATGGAGCTGGAACGCGAGATGTCCTCAGGCGTCCCATGCTACGAACGCGACCTGGGGATAGGCCCGGCGGCAGTTCCCTTTGCCTTACCGCATTTCGACCCGACAACGCTCGGCAGCGTCCCTTGCTCGGCTGGCCGCTAGTTCCGCCAAGTCGCTGTCCACGTCGTAACCCTCGCGTTGGTTGTGCCTCACCAGTCCCGATAGCGTGAGCGTATTGCTCTTTGCGCCGTTGCATGGGCCGCACAGTAATATCCGGTTGGTGATGACGTTCGGGCCGCCGTCCTTACGCGGTTCGCGGTGATCCAGCTCCATGTAGCGAATTGGTAGCTGGACACCGCAACCGGCGCATACTACGTTGGCCCCGTTGGCTTGGGCTGTGGCCAGGATGTCGCGCATTTCGGCGTGCGACATTCGCTCCCAGCGTTCCGGCTGTCGTTTCGGGCGCAGCACCAAATCGGGCACGTCGGGGTCATCATCGTCGCTGTCTGTGCGCTCAGGCGGCGTAGTCGAATAGACGACCTCCGTAATGGCCTCGGTGACCAACTGGAGATTATTGGCCATCCGCTGAATCACCTGACGGTGGGCCCCATCCCAAATGTCCATCCCGACCCACTGCCGTCCCAATCGCTCCACTGCAACCGGTGTTGTGGCACAGCCGGAGAACGGGTCAAGCACCAAGTCGCCTGCATTGCTACTGGCCTTGATGATGCGTTCGTACAATTCCAACGGTTTCTGCGTGGGGTAGCCTGTCCGTTCTTTCGCGTTTGGACGTAGGGGTGGAATGACAATCCAGTCTTGGGGCAGTTTGCCTCGTTCATCAAGTACCACGGCGCTCCCAAAAGCAGATGCGTTAGCGGCAAAATCGTCCCGTCCTTCTGACGCATCGGAATATGGTTGCCGTATCGCGTCGGGGTTGAACGTCCATCGGTCGCCCTTTGTGTAGAAAAGCAGAGTGTCGTGAAGTCGCCCGTACTGTTTGCGCGTGTTACGTGGCCACGAATAGCACCAAACGATTTCGTTCTGGAAATGACGCTGGCCGAAAATCGCGTCCATCAGGCTTTTCGCATAGGCGTGGGCCGTGTGGTCGATGTGCAGATAGATACTGCCGTCGTCGGCCAGCACTCGGCGCATTTCAATCAGGCGGATGCCGAGCCAGCACAGAAATGCGGCCATCCCCATTGAATGATTGACCCGCCCGTTCTCAATGGCTTGCCAGACGCCGGGCCAGTCGTCCTTGATGGCGTCTACCCATTCCTGGTGAACGTCTCGCTCCCAAGCCCAGCGGTCAATGAACCGCGCGCCCTGGGCGAGACTGTTCGGGGTGGCGTGAAAGTCCTTACTCTTGTTGAACGGCGGGTCGGTGGCTATCAGGTTCACCGTTTCGCTATTCATGCCGCGCAGGAACGGCAGGTTGTCGCCGTGGTACAGCGTCCGGTTGACGAAGTTGCGATCTGCCATGAAGAACCCCCGATTGAGTACAATCAGGGGCGGATGCTATCATGGCCATCATCTACGATGCAACGGAACCCCGTCAGCGCTCCCTTCCATCCTCGTCGCCCAATCCGGCCAGCCTGCACAGCCCCAGCAACCCTTGTCCTATGGGGCACGTTCCTTTTGACTGGTTCCATCGCCGCAATACCCAACGTGGCAGCAAAACCCCGGGGCATTGCGTAGGCGATCCCATGGCGCCACCACCGGTTTTCGTCGGTTTCCCGGGCGCCCGCTCAGACCGCCCCACTATTGGTTCTCCATTCCCATTTTTGCTGACAACCGCCCCTTGACCTCGCATCGGCAGAACGTTTATCCTAAACAAGTCTAGGCAAAAAGATCCGCTTCTTCCCACACCCCCCCAGGCAGGATTTCACTTCGACGGCCAACCCCCGTCAGTTTCCAAATCGCAGCCGGCCGCAGCCGGGCAAGGCTCTGTCAGACCCGACCACCTCGCCATGATTGCCCCTCGGCCCCCGGGACTGTCCGTGCCCGCGCGCAGGGATGCCCTTCGGCGTCCTGAGTACACGAAAAAGTAGGGACAAACGTTGCGTGACCACATCGGCCGTGTTCTGACAACGAAGTGAAATCCCGCCTGCATCTCAATCTCCAATCCCACCGCCAAAACCCAAAGGAGCCATCGCCATCGGAACCGTAGCCCACCACCAGAACCGAAGCCACTATTACCTCCACCTCTCCTCCTTCGATCTCGCCTGCGATAGCCTCAACCAGGCCTGCGATTCGTTGCGCCGCGCCGCTACCCACGCGGTCACCGCGGCCGCCGTCCATTGGAATCTACCCCATCGTAGCCGTCGTCAGCTCGTATCCGCGCTGATGAACGCCATGTACATGTCTGACCGCTCTTGGGCCCCGCACCTGCGCACCCTGCGCCAAACCTTCGAAACCACACCGGCATTGCTCGCGTCCCGCGCCCATCGCGACGCTAGGTTGATCGTCATCGCCTTGCGCCGCCGGGTCCGCCGCCTCATCACCGCGCTGGAGCGTTCCATCAGCATGAACCAGCTCCAACCGGCCATGGCCAGCGCCAACTCCATTGCGACGGACCCCCATCAGCATGAAACAGGACCAACCTCCCCCGTCAAGTCGCGGCCCGCCTGTAGCTCAGACGTCTCAGCTCGCGACAGTCCCCAGGTCCGGTAAGCGCCAGCGACAATTCGCCCTGATCTCCCGCCTCCGCGCAGAACCGCATGGCCAGCCGTTCCAATCTTCTCCCACCGTTGCTCTCGATCCACTACCCCGCTCAATCCAACAGCCTGCTCGCATCCAAACGCTACTTGCGCCTGACCGTCACTCGACCCAAAACCCCGCTCTATCCCAAACTTCACTCGATACGAAACCTCTTTTGACCCAATGCGTCCTTCCCGGTTGACCCTATCCCTCCGCTGCCCTATCATCCCGGCAAATCCATTGGCCCGCCGGCCTCGCCATCTCCAGATGCCGGGCTGAGCGTGGGATGCCGTTTTTCCGATTCCACGGCGCGCGGGCTTCCCCAACCCATGAGAGGTGTCAATATGCGTGGAGCCGAAGCCGTCGTCAAAGCTCTCGAGCAGGAAGGAATCCGCTACATATCCGGTTTCGCCGGTGGCGGCCTGGCTCCCCTATGGGGCCCTTTGCGCGCCTCTTCCATTCGCCCTTTCGCCGCCCGCCACGAACGCCTCGGCGTCGAAATCGCAGACGGCTACGCCCGCGCCACCGGTGAAGTTGGCGTCGCCATGACCGGAACCGGGCCCGGAGCCACCAATTGCCTTACCGGCATCGCCGGGTGCTACGCCGACAACGTTCCCGTCCTGCTTCTCATGGGTCAGCACCCCCTGCGCAATCTCGGCCAAGAGTGGCAACAGGAAGTTTCGGCCAGCATTTTTGACGGCCTTTGCAAGTGGCGCGGTACATTCACCCGCGTCCAGGACATCCCCCAGGTAATGCGCCGCGCCTTCACGGCCCTCCGGTCCGGTTCGCCGGGGCCCGTCGTCCTCGAAATGCCCCAGGATGTCCTCACCGCCGAAGCCGATGACGCCACCCTCGCCTACACCCCGGTTGGTGTCCCAGGCAAGTCCGGCCCCGCCGATGACGAAGTGCAGCGCGCCGCCGATCTGCTCGTCAACGCCCGCTTTCCCATCCTCAACGCCGGCGGCGGCGCAATGTCCGCCAACGCCGCCGACGAGGTCCTGGAACTGGCCGAAATGCTCTCCATGCCCGTTGCCACCACCATCATGGGCAAAGGCATCATTCCAGAAAACCACCCCCTGTCCCTCGGTGGTGGAGTTTATCCCCGCAGCCGCTACGCCTCGGGCGCCGCAATTCACATAAACCGCAAAGCTGATGTGGTGCTGGCCGTGGGCAATTCTTTCCGACAACCCAACGGCACCGACGGTCGCCCCATCCCAGATGGGGTCAGCATCATTCATATCAACGCCGACCAGGCCGACCTCAACAAAACCTACCAAGTGGATCTCCCCATGCTCGCCGACGCCAAACTCGCTCTGCGGGCCATCATTGGCGCCGTACGGGCGCGCATCGGCGCCGGTGGTGGCGGCATCAAGCAGGAAATCGTCGACGAGATCCGCGCCTGCCACGAAAAGGCCGAGGCCGAATGGATGCCCCGGTTTACCGACCCGGAAGCCCCCACCAACGGCTACCGCGTTGTCCACGAACTCCAACAGGTGATCGACCCTGACCGTACCATCGCCCTCCACGACGCTGGCGGCAGCCGCGGCTACGTGGTTCCGTTCTGGATGACTACCCGGCCCCGCAATTTCGTGGCTATGGGCGGCATGGCCGCCATGGGTTGGTCCGTCGGCGCAGCCATCGGTACGAAATTGGGCCGGCCCGACCATCTCGTGGTTCACGTCCTCGGCGACGCCTCATTCGGCATGACCGGCATGGATCTCGAGACAGCTTCTCGCATGGGGTTGCCTATCCTCACCGTTGTCATCAATAACGGCGGTACCGGCGGCGGCATGATGGGCATGGAAAATCCCAACGGTACACCACCGGAAATGGCCGTGCTGGGTGGCAATTTCAGTATCGTCGCTGACGGCCTCGGCTGCTATTCCGAGCGCGTCGAGGATCCCGGAGAACTCCAGGCTGCCTTCAGGCGCGCCATTCGTGCCACCGAGGAAGGCCAGTCCGCCCTCGTCGAAGTCATGATTCGCCCACTCCCCACCCCCGAATTCCCAGACGACTGGTCGCTCTAGATCACGAATCGGCTCGCCAAGTCGACCAACCATGCGTCGGAGGGAAACCGTGCCTATCATAACCATCGACCGCGCTAAACGCCTCAAAGAGGAACCGCATCTCGGACACAACCGCTGGCATCCTGACATTCCTCCCATCATCGAAGTTGACCCCGGTGAAGAGGTCACCCTGGAAACCCGCGACGCGTCTGATTGCCAAATCCAACCCGGCATGACCGTCGATGACTTGGACGGCCTTGACGCCAAGGTCGCGCATCCTCTTACCGGCCCGGTTTTCGTCAAAAGCGCTGAACCCGGGGACCTGTTGGAGATCGAGTACCTCGACATAACCGCCCAGCCGCGCGGCTGGACGCGCAACCGCCCTGGCGCCGGTTTCCTGCGCGACCTGTTCACCGACCCTTACCTCGTCCATTGGGACATCGCAGACGGTTGGGCCACCTCCGCGCAAATTCCCGGCGTCCGAATCCCCGACGGCTCATTCATGGGAACGGCCGGCCTTGCGCCTTCCCATGACCAGTTGGTCGCCTGGGCTGCCCGCGAAGCGGATTGGGTCACCCGCGGCGGTCAGGCCGCGCCACCGGACCCTGAAGATGCCGTCCCAGCTGGCGGTCAGATCGCGGCGAACGGACTGCGGACCCTACCACCCCGCGAGAATTGCGGCAACATCGACGCCAAACAGCTCACCACCGGTTCCCGGCTGTTCGTCCCGGTCGCTGTATCCGGCGCCCTCTATTCCGCTGGTGATGGCCATTTCGCCCAGGGCGACGGAGAGGTCTGCATCACCGCCATTGAGATGGGCGCAACCTGCACAGTACGTTTCACCGTGCACAAGGGCGAGGCGGCGCGATACAACATCACGTTCCCGCGCTATTCCCACCCGGGTTATTTCCTACCGCCGGAATGGGCTGCTCCGCGCAATTTCACCGCAACCGTCGGCTATCCCATCCGCGCCGACGGATCTCAGGAAGGGGAGGCCAGCCTCGCCCTGGCGGCCCGGAACGCCCTTATCAACATGATCACGCTGCTCCAGAACCGCGGTTGGACCGCAGAACAAGCCTACATAATCTGCAGCGTCGCTGTCGACCTACGGGTCAGCAACATCGTCGACCTACCGAACGTCACCGTGTCAGCGTTCCTTCCTGAAGCTATATTCGTTGGCTGACCTGACGGCTTTCAAACCGAAAGCAAAACGCCCCGACCATTTGCCACCAGTCGGAGCGTTTCACTTTCCATCGCTCAATGCGATGGACTGACCCGCCAACGGCCCAGCTCGCCTGTGGTCCGTTGATGGCTCCCGCTGCGCCGCAGACCGGTTCACCAGTGCTCGCGGCGAAGTGTCATCAATTGACTCGCTTGACCTCCAAGATTTCACCGGGGGCCAAGGCAACCCGGCGCACGTTTATGCCGAGCTTCAGCATCCAGTAGCCAAGCGTGGCTTTGCTGACGCCCAGAGTATCCGCCGTAGCCGTCAAGCCTTGATCGTTCACCAGCTCTGGCAGCAGACGCTCGAGCGGTTGGTTGAATTCCTTTTCTACGCGGATCATCAACTTGGTTTTTCGCGCCATAGTACACCTCCTGCGTGCACTAAATTTCGTTGCACTCCAAGGCCGCCAACCCTTTTGATTGCATTCCAGAGCATTCAGTGGTTACACCACCCAATTTAGCGAAAATCTCAACCACAGTCAAGACAAAACGCAAATTATTTTTTTAGATTTTTTGTAAACTTTTAGAACGCCCTTGATTGCAGGCGTATTCTGCCACAATTCACCGCTCATTGCCACAACACGGCAAACGTGATTTGGCGATTTTTCCGCGATTCTAGGATGGTCGCCCCGACTTCCACTGCACTGAGTTGATGTCGGAACCGCTTGACGGTCTAGACGCCTGGGCACGGTGCGCAGGATTCCCTTGAACCAGGAGGCAGTGATCAGGACGACCGACAGCCGCAGTTGCAATTGTCAGGACACCGTGTCCGTCTCACCTGCGATGCGCGAGCGTTGGCGGTACACCCCTCTGAATGTACTGGCTCCAATTGGGAATCGGTGCTCGGTGAACCCCGCTCTTGGGCCCTAAAACGTCCGATGGTTCGGTGTACTCTTATCCGACAGCATTGCTACACTGTTGTGGTGATTTCGGTGTAATAGAGGCCAGTGCAACAGAGGCAAATCGGCCTGCCAATAACGCAATCCTGATCGCTCGTGCATTGCATCGCTTGGTTTGGATTTTGTTGCATCATGCCGAATTGATACACTGCAGAAGACGCCAACGTAAAGTGTACTAACGCCCCGCAATGTACCGCAAGGTGGCATGTTTGGTACCCGCATGGGTGGAACCCCTACAAAATAACGAAAGCGAACGAGAATTCCCCCTACAGTTGACACGTCGCTGCTCCTTGCCTAACCTGTCCATAGTCCGCGTTGGCGACAACCGATTCAGTGGAGCGAATGCCTTGACCATCCCCAATCTACGCGACGTCTACCAAGCCCGCGCTACGATCGCACCGTACTTCCCTCGAACGCCCCTCACCTATTCCGCAGCGCTTAGCGAGTTGCTGGAAGCAGAAGTGTACCTCAAGCATGAAGAACACCTACCGTTGGGAGCCTTCAAGTCCCGTGGCGGAATCAACTTGCTGGCCAGCATGTCACAAGACGAACGAAAACGTGGAGTGATCACCGCGAGTAGCGGTAATCATGGTCAGTCTATTGCCAACGCATGCCGCATGTTCGGGGTCAGGGCTACCATCGGCCTGCCAGTTGGCGCCAACCCCAACAAGGTGGCGTCAATGGAGGCGCTGGGCGCTCGGTTGATATTCCATGGAGACAATTTCGATGAAGCCAGGGAATATTGCGAAAGGCTAGCCCAAGAGGAAGGTTACCGCTACGTTCATCCTGTGAACGAGTTGGAACTCATCGCGGGCGTGGGCACCGCAAGCCTGGAGATTATTGAGGACCTTCCCGACGTGGATGTCATGATGCTTCCCGTTGGTGGTGGAAGCGGAGTCGCCGGGGCTTGCGTGGTAGCCGGTTCAATCAACCCAGACATCCGGGTGGTGGCTGTCCAGTCCGAAGCTGCCCCGGCTGCATTTCTTTCGTGGCAGCAAGGGCAACTAGTAGCTGCTCCGATGCGAACCTGGGTGGAAGGCACCGCCACTGCCGTCGGATACGAACTGCCACAGCAAATCATGAGGCACCGATTGCACGACTTCTTGCTGGTCAGCGACGATGACATCAAACGCGCTGTGGCCTTGCTGGTTGAGAAGGCCCATACCCTCGCCGAAGGAGCGGGAGCAACTGCCGTGGCCGGAGCGGTGCGCTATGGGGACGTGGTTCGAGGGAAAAAGGTCTCCATTACCATCACCGGGGCCAACATAACGTTGTCCCAACTCCGTGATTGCATAGAGGTTTATCTCGGGGGTTGAGCAGTAGGGCCAGTCTGGCCAGGCGCTACCCCGGCGCCCAATCTCTGATCGAGATAGCGGGCCAGTTCGTCGCGGCTGTATTTGGGGAGTTGACGCTCTCCGGCCCGGTCGACAAGCCACATGCCGCCACTTTGTTCCACCATCTGTCCAACTTCCCAGCCGTTGACACCGACCGAATCCAATGCCTGTAATGCTCTGGGCGCATCGATGGCGGACATCGTAGCCAACAGCGCCCCAGAACCCAACAGGCCCAAAGGGTCTATCCCCATAGCGCCGCAAATTTTCTCGCATTCGGCAAGAACCGGAGCGCTCTCAGCCTCGAATACCACGCCCAGATTCGACGCGGTCGCTAATTCCCACAACGCAGTCAAAACGCCTCCTTCTGTGACGTCGTGCATGCTATGCACGGGAATGGATTCGCACAGAACACGAGCTGCGGCAACCACGCTGATTCCAGGTTCCCGCAAATACTGGGCCGCTCGATAAATGGTGGATGGAGCTACGCCGGCCTTCTGCAGATCACCTGCGCACTCGGTGGCTAGAACGGCTGTTCCTTCGATAGCCAAACCTGTGGTCAGAACTACGCTGTCACCGTCCTGGGCGCCGGCGGTGGTTACAATTTGCGTTCGGTCCAGCAACTCGCCCAGCATGGTGCCTGCCACGATGGGGCGATCTATTCCCGGTGTAACTTCGCTGTGCCCGCCAACCACCATAATTCCGAGGTCGCGACAAGCGTTGGAGATGTCCGCATATATTTCGCGTACACCCTCGATTTCCATGTTCGTCGGCAACAGTACGGTTGGCAAGAACCACGTTGGCGCCGCCCCCGAACAGGCTATATCGTTCGCGTTCACCTGCACCGAGTACCAACCAACATGTTTGCCGGTGAAGGTGACGGGATCTGACTTGGCCACCAAAAGACGGTCGCCCATTTCGACGACTGCGCAGTCTTCGCCAACGGCGGGTCCCACTAGCACCCGGGGATCATGGGCGCCCAAGTCCATCAGCAGTTCCGCGAGTAATTCCGGCGGCAATTTTCCTAGTTGCAATTTGCCTCCCATGGTCCGAGGTTCCAGGTCAAGTTTACCAAATTCCCGTGGGTACCATGGTCCGACTTACTGCCGTTGCCTGAGTAGCGCGGCAATATTGACCTACGGCAGCCGTTCGCAACGCCCACGTACCCTTATAGTGGCGTTGAACCCACGGAGGCGGCGGAGTCACGGAGGACCGACACGGCGCGGATTTACATTACCACGGCGTTGGGTTTTGCGATGGCAATCAATCGAGCGCTCGGCGTGGGTTCACCTACGCACGCAACCGCGATACGCGTGATGAGCAACTTCGCTTGCAGACGCTTTGGAGTTTGCTATAATTGATGCGTCTGAAGTTCGCACTTTGGACAAGACGATGGCGCATTCGTCTAGCGGCCCAGGACACCGCCCTCTCAAGGCGGAGATCAGGGGTTCGAATCCCCTATGCGCCACCAGGAATCTGAGACGCCGGCGTCACCTTGCACGCCGGCGTTTTTGTCTTCCGATCCGCCGTTGCGACCGTCTCGGCGATGGTGCGATCGGGTTGCGCCTCCGTTGTGGCATTGACGTGCATTGGGGCGGTGTTTCGCGCGACGCCTTACGAGGCTGACCATTGGATGGGAAAGAATACATTGGCGGGCTGACTTCGTTTGATCTTGCTATGGCCATTGCGGCAAGGATGGTGGCAAGATCGACACTATGACGGTGCACTGTAGCGGTGGAGACGGCTATAATGCTCCACTGGATCGACTGAATTGTTTACCGCCTCCTGCGGGCAATTGGGAGCCGAAATGTCTGGCACTAAAGTCAAAATCGAGAACGCCCGGTATCTGGTCACGATGGACGCGGAAAGGCGCATCATCACAGATGGATCCATCGTGATCGACGGGGGCCGGATCAGCCAGGTTGCAAAGGCCACTGAGTTGGCGGCCATCTCAGCTGACACCGTGATCGACGCCAGCGGAATGGTTGTGACGCCGGGGTTCGTAAACGGACATATGCACATCAGCTATGCTCATGCCGTCCGCGGGCTGTTTCCCGACAACTTGGGCAGCGATTACCTTCCGAACGTGTTCCGATTGCAGGCCGCGATGACTGCTGAGGACGAGTACGCGACGTCACTATTGGCGATAACCGAGCTGTTGAAATACGGCACCACCACGTTCGTTGACCCCGGCACCACCACGCACTTGGATGTGTGCCTGGAAGCGTACGCGCAATCTGGATGCCGAATCGTGGTCGGACGCAACGTGGTGGACCGGCCCAATCCTTTGAATCTGCCGGTGTACGAAACAGAGGAAGCAATACGAAAGACCGAAGAGGCGGTAGATGGTTACCACGGGGCGCTGGATGGCCTAGTGTCCGCGTGGGCGATGCCTTTTTCCTCTGAATATTGTTCCCCTGAATTGCTGAAGGCGACCAGCGCCATAGCTGAATCCGGGGGCACGCGGTCGACCCTGCACTTCACCAACGGACCTGGTTGGATAGGAAGGTGCAGGGAGGAGCATGGATGCAATCCCACAGAGTACCTGGACCAGCAAGGCGTATTGACACGGAGCATGACGTTAGCCCATTGCCTGGGGATAGGCGAGGACGAGGCGCGGTTGATCGGTGAAAGAGGAGCCGCGGTGGTGATGTGCCCCACGGCTGCGGTAAAAGGGGGAGCGCGCATGACCAGGCAAGGACTGCTGCCAGAGCTGCTAAAGTTCGGCGCGGTGGTAGGTCTCGGCACCGACGCAGGGAACAATTCCAACCTGCTGGAAACGTTACGGTCCGTTTACTTGGCGGCGGTGCTGTACAAGGATGGCCGAGGCGACGTGGGGATGATTCCGGCGGAAACGGCGCTGGAGTTGGGAACCATTGGCGGCGCCGCCGCGCTGGGAATGGATGACATAATCGGGTCCATTGAACCGGGCAAAGCCGGCGACTTGGCGCTGTTCGATACCGGCCGGGCGGAATGGGCAGCGCTGCACCATCCGGTTAATTCGTTGGTGTACAACGCCGACGGACGCAGCGTACACACGGTGTTGGTAAATGGCCGCGTGGTGGTGAAGGATCACCAACCGGTATTCGTTGATGAGCGGGAATTGGTGGCGGACGTGCAACGAAAGGGCGAAGCGTTGATCGGCCGGGCTGGCGTGAAATTCGACTCGATCTGGCCAGTATTGTAACCCGCGAAGGAACGGACCTAGGTTTCGGCGTTGGGTTCGCCAATGTCGCGGAGGATGTTTTCCAACGCCTGATCGAGGGCTGGGTCCAGTTCGACGGGCTCGACGAACGGGGTGTATTGATAGTCGAGGCGCACCTGATCGATGATCTGCTTGGCTTCGTTGTTCGTTTGGCCCAGGCGTTCCAAGTTGTCCAGGAGTTCTCGAGACTCGCGGTTGCCCATTTGTTCCAATTCAGACAGATCCATCTCGATGCCGAACAAAGAGCGCAAGCGGCGAAGGATGTCGTAGTAAGCCCGGTGGTCTTGGGTGATACCCAGCTGATTGTTGTTGCTGGTCATAAAAGGATACATGGGGGCCATGGCGCCCATGCGAAACATTTGCACGTCGGGGTGTTCGTAATGGGCCACGGAGACGAGGGCCATGCCGATGGTAGGGCCTTGCCGCCCACGGCTACCGTAGCTGGAGAACTGGACTCCGTAACGCTCCAGCTGTTCTCGCATCTCGGGCCGGGAGTAGACGCAGGTGATGCGGCGTTCGAGGTCGGGAGGCGCCGGGCCGTTGACACCTTCGACTGCGACGGTCTGCTGGATGCCCAGGGATTTCACGGCGCTGAAGAAAGCGTCGGAGTAGATGTCCATACGGTACCAGGGTTCTTCACCGAGGAAAACCAGGAGACCGTTGCCGATTTCGTAGAAGGAGTTTTGGCGGGACATTGGGGCGCTGGGCAGGCCCTCGCTGAACGCGGCGGAGGGACGGAAAGCGTCGTGGGTGCCGGCGACCTGGAACGGGTAACACATGCGATTGACGTGTTCGGAGAGTTGGCCGATTTGCCTACCGTCGTTCTTCTCGATCAGGTAACGGGGGAGGCCGCTGGAGATCCTGCCACCGTTGGACCACTGTCGGCGCCACCCGGCAATGAGGTAGTTGGCTTCGGGTTTGTCGGTGAATGAAAAAAGTTCCTCTGGCATAATGGACCGTCTCCCTACCCAGCTGCCACGACGAGGTTTAGGCTAATATACCACATCGGGGGCGCGGTTCTTCAGGGGATTTAGTTGCGGGAGAAACCTCCGCCGCCGCCAAGACCCCTGGTTTGTTCGTTCACCAGGAAAGCGCCAGTGTCCCTACCCTGGGCGGTTTCCAAGTCCACGTCGAAGCGTTGGCCGCCGAATTCGCCGAGCATCTCGAAGCGGCGTTCGGTGTAAACCCTGCCTTCAAACCCGGGGCTTTCGACATCCCGTTCGTCTTCGCCAGCCAGGTACATTTCGACGGCGGTGGTCATCAGCTTATCGCGGTCTTCGCCACTGAGGATGCTTGGAGCGCGGAGGAAAACGTATCCCCAGCGGATGCCTTGATGGTCCATCATGGAGTTGCCTGAATCAGTTTGGATGGCGCGGTAGCGGGGACCATGGCGGACAGTTTGGGTTGAGATTGGCAGCAGGACGGGAGTGGCGGTTGGTGGGCGGTGAGGGACTCGAACCCCCGGCCTTCTGCGTGTAAAGCAGACGCTCTAACCATCTGAGCTAACCGCCCGCAGGGATGCCATGCGATAGGGCAAAGGAATGGCGCGCTTGGCGAGATTCGAACTCACGACCTCTGCCTCCGCAGGGCAGCGCTCTATCCACTGAGCTACAAGCGCGCGTTGGAAAATGGTGCCGAGGGAGGGATTTGAACCCACACGTCCGTAATGGACACTGCGCCCTGAACGCAGCGCGTCTGCCGTTTCGCCACCTCGGCCCGGTGGTTTTCCGATGTTAAGATCGTATCGCTGCGGCGGGAATGGTGGGCGATGGAGGATTTGAACCTCCGACCTCCTCGGTGTGAACGAGGCGCTCTAACCGCTGAGCTAACCGCCCCAGCGTTGCGCCATCCATTATAGCCTTGCAACCGCGATACAGCAACCGGGATGAAGGGACTGGAAGATGGATGACGTCGGATGTGATCCGGTTTCCCGTGGCAATTGGGAAACCGGACGATCCGTGGTTGCGCTGAATTGCCGTAATCGGCGCTGGTCAACTGGCTTGCGGTTGATTGTCGAGGATGGTAGGCGGAGGACGAATCTGCGTGACCGGTAGCGTGGATATGGCGGTCGGGACAGCAGGGTCGGGGAGAACCGTTGGGAGTGGGCACTCGACAATCGGTTGCGGACGACGACTACTCTGCGGTTCGGTGACGGTTACGGGAGTGGGTGGCCCGCTGGCCGACGAAGGTCTTGGCGGCAGGGGCAGCGGGTATTCCATTGTAGGGATTTCAGGTTTGGCGGCGATGACCCGTTCGAGTCGCGCGATGAGGCGTCGCATGCGGCGTCTCAACCTGAACAACGTTTGAAGGGCAACGCGAGGTCCCATGGCCTCGATGCGCTTCGGGGTCAGGAGGCAGAGTTCGCGGAAGGCTCGCAGATGGCTGCGGGGCAGCGCGCAATCGAAAATCACGATTTCCAGGGCCGTGATGAGGCGTCGCCGGGAGTGATGGCTCAATCGCCAGTGGACCGCGGCGGCGGTGACGGCATGGGTGGCGGATCGACGTAAGGCGTCCCAGCCTTGGAGCGGCTCGTTGGCGGCGATGTGGTAGGATGCCAGGTCGAAGTAACGGTGGCTTTGTTGTAGATGGCGGGTGGTAGTTCCGATGTCGATGTCTCCTTGTTGAAAGGCCGGGTGGTGGCGGGTGAAATGAGAGGCAGGCACTTCTTTCGTTGTCAGCATACGGCCGAGCACGCAACGATTTGACCCCTTCTTTTTCGCGTGCTTGGGACGCGGATTGGCATCCTGACGCGCGGGCTCAGGCATTCCCGTTAACCCAGTGGCACTCCTGGTGAATGGTCGGACCGTTCGGCAGCGCTTTGCCACTGCGGTTGGTTGCGAATTTGGAACTGACGGGGTTGGCCGTCGAAAGAAGAACCTGCCTCTGCTCGTTTGGATTTGGAACAGCTGTTTGCCTAGACGATTTCAGTGTAGCGGGCTGGCATGGGTTGGCGCAAGGGCAGGGCGTCACTGGTTAGGGTAGAGCGGTCGGCCAGTGTTCGTCGGTTGATGGGCTGAATTGGACGGAGGGCGACCGGGTGATTGGGGGGAGCGATGTAAGGATGGTTATGTAAGGCAATGAAGGAAACGCTGCCTACGTTAAACATAACATGCCTTGTGCGAACCATTGAGCGCCGCGCACCGCCGCTAAAGGGTGGCGTGCGGGGTAGTGGCGTAGGGCCGTTGGTTGTGGTCTTCGAGATTGCCGCGGCCTTCGGCCTCGCAATGACAGATAAACTGCCGGGATTGCGCTGGCGATGACACCTAAAGGGTGGCGTGCGGGGTAGTGGCGTAGGGCCGTTGGTTGTGGTCTTCGAGATTGCCACGGCCTTTGGCCTCGCAATGACAGTACATTTGCCGGGGTTGCCGCGCTTCGCTGGCAATGACAGATAAACTGCCGGGATTGCGCTGGCGATGACAGTACATATGCTGGGATTGCCACGGCCTTCGGCCTCGCAATGACAGTACATTTGCCGGGATTGCCGCGCTTCGCTCGCAATGACAGCTAAGGCAGCGGCCCAGGTATGGATGGTTCTCCGATGGCGCCGGACTCTTTCAATTGGGCGTACTCAGCGGAGTCGAAGCCCAACTCGGCCAGAACTTCCTCGTTGTGCTGGCCGAGGAGCGGCGGAGCCATGCGCAACTGGGCGGGGGTTCCCCTGAGTTTGATTGGGGAATTGGGGACTTTCAGATCGGGAACGTTGGGGTGACCGATGTTCAAGAACATCTGCCGGGCGTTCACCTGCTCATCGGCCACAACATCAGAGGTCTTGTTGATGGGCCCGACGGGAACGCCGGCTTCGTCAATTACCTTAACCCAGTGGGCCACGGTGTTGGCGGCGAAGATGCCATTGAGCAGGTCGATCATCTCGGCGCGATGAGCGACGCGGTCCGGATTGGTGGCGTACTTGGGGTCGTCTTTGAGTTCGGGATGGCCGATGGCATTGCAGAAACGCTCCCAGAGGTTGGGGTTGGCCACGCCCAGGATGAAATAGCCATCGGAAGCCTGGAAGCTCTGGTAAGGCACGAGGCTGGGATGGCCGGAGCCGAGACGGTGGGGTTCGACGCCGGTGCCAATGTAGCCGGTGGCGTGATAGCTCATGGCGGCTACCTGGCCGTCCAACAAGGCGGTGTCGATGAGTTGCCCTTCGCCCGTCTTGTCCCGGTGATACAGGGCGGTGACGATGGAGCCATAGGCCAGCATACCGGTGAACAGGTCGACCAGGGAGAAGCCGACGCGCTGAGGGGCGCCGTCCGGTTCGCCGGTGAGGTGCATGAGTCCGCTGTAGGCTTGGATGATCAGGTCGTAGCCGGGCTTGTTGGCCATGGGGCCGGTGCGGCCGTAACCTGAGATGGTGCAGTAAACGATGTCGGGATTGATGGCCTTGATGTCGTCGTAGCCCAGGCCCATGCGGGCCAGGGTTCCGGCGCGGAAGCTTTCGATCATTACGTCGGCGTCTTTGGCCAGGGACTTGACGATATCGAGGCCGGCTTCGGACTTCAGGTTGACGGACAGGCTGCGCTTATTTCGGTTGAAGGACAGAAACTGGGTGCTTTCGCCATTCCAGATGGGTGGCCATTTGCGGGTTTCGTCTCCGTCGTTCGGTTCCTCGATCTTGATGACGTCGGCGCCCATGTCGGCGAGATTTTGGGTGCAAAAAGGGCCAGCCAGGGTACGGGTGAGGTCAACGACCTTGATGTTTTCCAGGGGCTGAGGCATCGTCCGGTCCTCGCTTTTCAGTTTCGCCGGATTATAGCACGGCGGTTGGGGGGCTACGCGGGGAGGGCGGGCTGGGGGAGGGTCGGCGGTAATGACAGTCAAGGGTTGGCGCGCGGGGTTGTGGCGGGAGGCCGTTGGTTGTGGTCAGCGAGATTGCCGCGGCCTTCGGCCTCGCAATGACCGTTAAACGGTGGCACGCGGGGTTGTGGCGGGCGGCCGTTGGTTGTGATCGGCGAGAATGCCACGGCCTTCGGCCCCGCAATGACAGTTGACCGTTGGCGGGGTTGCCGCGCTTCGCTGGCAATGACAGTTGACCGTTGGCGCGCGGGATTGTGGCGTAGGGCCGTTGGTTGCGGTCGGCGGGATTGCCACGGCCTTCGGCCTCGCAATGACAGGTAACCGGTGGCGTGAGGCGTTGTGGCGGGCGGCCGTTGGTTGCGGTCGGCGGGATTGCCGCGGCCTTCGGCCTCGCAATGACAGTTAAACGGTGGCGTGAGGCGTTGTGGCGTAGGGCCGTTGGTTGTGGTCAGCGAGATTGCCACGGCCTTTGGCCTCGCAATGACAGTTGACGTTTGGCGGGGTTGCCGCGCTTCGCTGGCAATGACAGGTTGAGGGAGGGAAGTGGGGTCGTTGACGGGCGCATTATCAGATGATAGCGTGAGGGCGAATTTTCGTTATGTAGAGCGGTCTACGTCATGGCAAGCGCGCGCGTTCGTCCGTTGATCATATCCCTGGGCGGCATCAACATGGATTTGGTGACCTTTTCAGAGCGATTGCCGGCGGATGGCGAAACGGTAGTGGGACGCGAATTCGTGACCTATGGGGGCGGAAAGGGGGCGAATCAGTCGGTGGCGGCGTCCCGCATGGGCGCCCGTTCGGCGATGGTGGGCAGGGTAGGCGGCGACATGTTCGGCCCGCAACTGATAGAACTGCTGGAATCGGCTGGAGTTGAAACGGGAGGCGTGGGAGTCAGCGAAGGAGAAAGTTCGGGAATCGCGGTGATCAGCGTTGGCGAGGGTGGTCAGAATCGCATCGTGCAGGTTTTGGGAGCGAACGACAGCTGCGGCGAAGGCGAGTTCGACGCGGTGTCGGCACTGTTGCCGGAAGCGTCGGCGTTGTTGCTGCAACTGGAAGTTTCGGTATCGCTATCGTTGCGGGCGGCCAGGTTGGCGGCGTCGCTTGGGGTACCGGTGATACTCGACCCAGGGCCGGTGCGACCGGTTCCAGCCGAGTTTTACGGGCAGGTTTCGGTGATCACGCCGAACGAGACGGAAGCCGAGGCATTGGTAGGGTACGCCGTATCCGGCGTGGACGCGGCGGCAGAGGCAGCGCGGGAGCTGCTTGGCAGGGGAGTCGGCGCGGCGGTGATCAAGATGGGATCGCTGGGGTGCTATTGGGCGAACGAGGAATGCGGTGGCTACGTTGCTCCGTTTCCGGTGGAAGCGGTGGACACCGTGGCGGCGGGCGACGCGTTCAACGGCGGGCTGGCGGTCGCGCTGGCGGAAGGAATACCGTTGCCGGAAGCGGTCAGGTGGGGATCCGCCGCTGGCGCGCTGGCGGTGACTAAGGTGGGCGCCCAGGATTCGATGCCAGAGCGGGCGGCGACGCTAGCGATGCTGAGCGAGAGCGGGCGTTAGGTTCGTACACGGGTTAGGTTGGCATTGTTGTTGAGTTCACGGGGCGAGGCGCGCGTACCGAGTGGCTACTGACGACAAATACTGTCCGACCTGCGGTTCGCGGTTGACGCAGCGCGATGAAGAAGGCCGAACACGCCCCGTATGTTCCGAATGCGGAAGGGTGATGTATTACGACCCGAAGTTGGCCGCGACCTGCGTGGTGGAACGAAGAGGGCGAACCCTTTTGGTGCAGAGGGCGTTACCAAACGGCTACGGATTGTGGAGCCTGCCTGGTGGTTATGTTGACTTGGGCGAGGCGGTGGAAGACGCCGCAGCTCGAGAGGTGTTGGAGGAGACGGGCCTCGAGGTGGTAACGCAGGGGCTGATCGGCGTGTTTTCGGAGTCGGGGCATCCCGTGGTGGTGGTGGCCTACACAGCCACCGAAACGGGCGGAGAACTGACGGCGGGGCCCGAGTGTTTGGACGTTGGATTCTTCGCGGCGGACGCGCTGCCACCGCTGGCGTTTCCGAGGGACGCGCAGATCATCAGCCGGAACGGATCGGGTCAATGACCGGTAGTATTGTCGACCGGAGTTTCGATGACCGCGGTGAATCGATGACCGGCGGCGGTTGGGGCGGATCGTGGAAATGAAGGAGCTTGCGGGTTCTGGCCGTCTCGGAAAAATCGTGGCGGAGGCCGGACGAGGGTTGTTGGACGCCCTATTCCCAATCGAGTGCGTGGGTTGCGGGAACGCTGGGTCGTTGATATGCGACGGGTGTTGCGAAAGTCTCCCGGCGCTGAGGCCACCGTTTTGCTCGATTTGCGGGGCGCCTGGCGAGGCCGGCCGTTGCCAGAGATGCGTTGAAATCGCGAGGTGGTTCGATGGCGTACGGGCGCCGTATCGATACGAGGGAATGATTCGGCAAGCCGTTTTGGCGTTGAAATACGGCGGCATGAAGGCGGGAGGGCGACAACTGGGCGACCTGCTGGCGTGCTACCTGGAATCCAACCCCATGCCGGGCGAGGTGATAACGCCGGCGCCCATGCACGGGCGGCGGAGGCGAGAGCGGGGGTATAACCAGGCGGAGCTGCTGGCGAGGCGCGTTGCGGAGCGGAACGGTTTGCGTTATGAAAAGGGGCTGCTGTCGCGGACTCGGCATGTTGAACCGCAGGCCAGCTCCGAAAGCGCGGACCAACGGGCCGACAACGTGGCTGGCAGCGTTGCGGTGGCTTCGGGCCACGACCTGAACGGCGCGAGGGTGATTGTGGTTGACGATGTGTCGACGACCGGAAGTACGCTGGACGTATGCGCCGCCGCATTGAAGCAGGCCGGCGCCGCTTCGGTGTGGGGGTTGACGCTGTGCGTCGCAGGCAGGATCGCGACGGCGGAATAGGGGGCACAGGTAGGCGGATTGGGTTACGAGGGGAGGATGGTGTGACTTCGCTGAGCAGCGGTGGCTTGCCCAGGCTACGAGATTGCCACGGCCTTTGGCCTCGCAATGACAGTTAAGAGGGCGCCTTGCGGGGGCGGGGCATGGACGGCCGTTGGTCGTGATCTACGAGATTGCCACGGCCTCTGGCCTCGCAATGACAGTTAATAGGGCGCCTTGCGGGGGCGGGGCATGGACGGCCGTTGGTCGTGATCTGCGAGATTGCCACGGCCTTTGGCCTCGCGATGACAGTTAAGAGGGCGCCTTGCGGGGACGGGTGGTGGGGGCGGCCGTTGGTTGTGGTCTACGGGATTGCCACGGCCTTTGGCCTCGCGATGACAGTTAAGAGGGCGCCTTGCGGGGACGGGGGCACGGACGGCCGTTGGTTGTGGTCTGCGAGATTGCCACGGCCTTTGGCCTCGCGATGACAGTTAAGAGGGCGCCTTGCGGGGACGGGTGGTGGGGGCGGCCGTTGGTTGTGGTCTACGGGATTGCCACGGCTTTTGGGCTTGCAATGACAGTTAAGGAGGGGCGTCCCGCGGGGTCGGGTGGTGGGGGCGGCCGTTGGTTATGGTCTACGAGATTGCCACGGCCTTTGGCCTCGCAATGACAGTTTAGGAGGGCGTCCCCCGGGGGCGGGTGGTGGGGCGGCCGTTGGTTGTGGTCTACGAGATTGCCACGGCCTTTGGCCTCGCAATGACAGTTAAGGGGGCGCCTTGCGGGGGCGGGTGGTGGGGCCGGCCGTTGGTGGTGATCTACGGGATTGCCACGGCCTTTGGCCTCGCAATGACAGTTAAGGGGGCGCCTTGCGGGGGCGGGTGGTGGGGCCGGCCGTTGGTGGTGACCTACGGGATTGCCACGGCCTTTGGGCTTGCAATGACAGTTGAGAGGGCACCTTGCGGGGGCGGGTGGTGGGGGCGGCCGTTGGTTATGGTCTACGAGGTTGCCACGGCCTTTGGGCTTGCGATGGCAGGTTAAGAGGGCGCCTTGCAGGGGCGGGTGGCGGGGGCGGCCGTTGGTTGTGGTCTACGAGATTGCCACGGCCTTTGGCCTCGCAATGACAGTTTAGGAGGGGGCCTAGCGATGATGGCCGGGGCAGGGTCTCGCGGTGGCGGGGGGTGGCTCGGGGTGCGCGGGGGGTGGCTCGGGTGGGGAGGGTTTGGGCGAATTGGGTGTTTGGCATCCTGGGGTGTTTGGCATCCTGGGGTGTTTGGCATCCTGGGGTGTTTGGCATCCTGGGGTGTTTGGCATCCTGGGATGGGTTTGCTGAATTTGACATCTTGGGGTGGGTTTGCTGAAATGAGAGCAACACCTAAAATCATCGGCCCGGATCAAGGAGGCACGATCATGGCAGGCAACACATTGATTTACGTGGGCGCGGAGGCCAGCGGCCTGTATCGCAAGCAGGCTGGAGACTCGCATTGGGATCTGCTGACCGACGGGTTGGCGCCGGCGACGCAGGCGCGGGCGATTGCCATCCATCCCAACGATCCGAAGACCATCTTTTGCGGCACGCAGCGTGGCATCTACCGCAGCACGGACGGCGGCGATCACTGGCAGCGGATGAACATGACGGAAGGGCGCGTGGTCTGGTCGATCCGATTCCATCCGAACGACCCCAAAATCATGTTCCTGGGGACGGAAGGCGCGGAGGTGTTCAAGAGCGAGGACGGGGGCGAGAACTGGGCGCACATCGCGACGGTGTCGAACCCGGAGCAGGTTCAGATGGCGTTCGCGATGCGGATTTTGGGCATAGACATCGAGGCCGACAATCCGAACAACATGTACGCGGCGCTGGAGGTTGGCGGAGCGGCCAGCAGCACTGATGGCGGGCGCACGTGGACGATCCGCAATACGGAATTCGCCAACGACGTTGACCTGCTGGACCTGCACGGGGTGGCGGTAGGCGGCGCCAATTCGGATTCGGTGCTGATCTCGAATCGCACGGGGGTGTGGCGGAGCAGCGACAAGGGGGCGTCGTGGCAGGACTGCGAGTTCAGCCGCTTCTCGGACATCATGTACTCTCGAGGCGTGGTGCGAGATCCGGCGAATCCCAACACGCTGTACGCGTGCGTGGGGATGAACTTCGGCAGCGAGCAGGGCGGGGTGATGCGGACGACGAACCTCGGAGAGACGTGGGAGCGGTTCGACCGGGGGATCAATCCTGGGAGCACCACGTTTGGCGTGGCGGTGAACCGTCAGGATCCGTCGCAGGTGTATTTCTGCACGCGGAGGGGGCAGGTGTTCGGCACCCACGATGGTGGGGCGAGCTGGACGAGCGACAATCTGCCGGAGACGGCGCAGAACGTGATGAGCGTGGCGTGCGCGTCGGGGTAGGCGTTCGCGTCGATCACCGCGTGGTTCGGGAATGAAACGGCGGCTCGCCAATGGCGAGCCGCTGAATTTGTTGGGCGCTGAGGGCGGTTAAGGCGGTGAGATGGTGATGGGGTAGGTCGTTAGCGCTTCACCGTCGGCTTCGATGATCAGGGCGGCTTGGCCGGGGGCGCAGCCGACCAGGAAGAACGGGCTGTGGTTTATGTCACCTACGGACGGATGAATTAGCAACAATCTGGTATCGCCTTCTGGGGCCACCGGAGCCTCAACACAGCCGTTCCCGCCCACCAAGTCCTGGTTGTTATGGACAACGAGCTGGGCGCCGGGCCTAGGGATGACCAACACAGACACGGTAGAGGCCAGTTGCAAAGGGTGGTGCTGGGTCGGAACGGCGGCGATGGGAAGGTCGGACGGGTTTGGCGTGATGACGGGCGTGTTCAGGCCGGCCGACGCAGGCACAGCGGCAGGGGCGCGTTGGTTTTGATTTGCTTCTGCATCCGCATTCTCTTGTTGCGCTACGGCTGCGCCGGAGCGTGGCGCGCCTAAGTCGTCGCATTGATAGCAGAAAGAAACGGCCGAGATTTCACCAAACAGGTTGCGGGAGGTGCGTACGGTATGCAGGCTGTTGGCGTCATCGGCGAGACGGATGGTTTGTTCGATCCGTTCGGCGTCCAGGCCGTGAGAATGTCCGTTTACTATCAGGGTTCCTGGCAACAGACTCGTCGCCATGGGCAATGGCTCGCTGGGACCGTAAGTCGAAACGGGCGCGTCTACTCCCATCCAACCGTCTTGACCGATGGTGCAGTTGCTCCAGCCATAGTATTGGACGTTGGTGAAATCGGACAGGCTATCGGCGATGGCTCTGCAGGCGAAATATGGGCCGCCGTTGTACTGTGCGAGGGTATCGCGATTAGACGTCATGTTCCACAACGCGAAAAGATTACCGGCGACAATGGCAACGGTTGCCAAGACCAACAGGGTTTGCCGTTGGCGGATGGAGGACCACAGGCGTCCCCGCAAATTCAGCCGCAGCCAATCATCAGCAGCGACACTCAATAGCAGGATCAACAAGGGGACTGCTGGAGTAAGGCGACCTCCGGTGAACCAAGGTGGCGTGGTTTTGGTTACGAATGGCAGGACTACAATCGCCGCTGCAATGACCAGGGCAATGATTCGGGTCAGTTGAGAATACGAGGGACGGAAAGCGGCCCAGATCCAAGCGGCGGCGAATAATCCCCCGGCCAAGGGCAAAATGACCGGTTTGCCTGGTTCTCGGAAATGTGTAGGAGAGTAATCT
The DNA here is from genome assembly GCA_965221295.1 of Dehalococcoidia bacterium. Lineage (GTDB taxonomy): Bacteria > Chloroflexota > Dehalococcoidia > Lucifugimonadales > UBA3495 > Bin87. The sequence goes on from OZ244879.1 coordinate 2,212,090, forward strand.
TCGGGCCAACCCGCCAGCAATTGAGCGTAGGCAATTATTTCCTGGACGCCGGCGGTTAGACTGGAAATCGTCAGGGAGCCGGAAAGCGCTGCTGCCCCAAACTCTCTGTTCCGGCGGAGGCCTTCAGTGATCAAGCTGTTTGAGTCGGCGACTACGGAATGGATTGCTGGGGCGGCGACAATGGTAAATGCCGTTGCGTACCAAACCAGGAGGCGCAGGATGTTGCGGCGCTCTTGAGTATCCGATGAAGTTGCAATCCTCAGTAACCACCAAGCAGGCGGTATCACGAGCGCCATGAAGTAGCTGATATAGTCGTACATCAGCAATCCGGCGCATAAACCGGCCATGCCGGCCCAAGCGGGTCTAGATTGTCGGTCCGTGATGGTAGCGGTCAAGCAGTACAGCAACAGCAATTCGAGGAGCAGCGACGCAAACAGTTCATCTGCGATGCCGCCGGCGATTACGAGCCAACGAAGGGTGGCCATGGTGAACACGGCCAAAATCACGGCGGGCCAGCTGATGGAAAGGCGGCGCAACAGTAAAGCCATCACCAGAATAGACAAACCGCCGGCAACTTGAAAGTAGAACCGCAACGCATCCAGGGTAAATCCACCGGTAAGGAGACCCAGGGCGCCCAGCAGGTTGGCCGTGCGGTGAGCCAATGGGACCGGTTCGCCCACAATGATGCCAAGGGCAATATCCCCAACTTCCCGTTCCTCGAAGCCGGGACCATCTGGCGGCCAGAACTGCAACAGCGCATATCGCAGGAAAATCGCCACGCCCACCAACAGCCATCCCCAATGGGCGCTATCTAGGAATTTTCGCCACAAATCTCGCCATGTGTACTGCCCCTGTTGATAATGGCAAAAAATCAGCGCGGCGGCGATCGTCCCCAAGGCAATTACCCAAGAGAGGGGGCGCTCGTAAAATCCACCTAGAGTTGGTCCCAGCAATAGGGACGCCACCACGCAGCAGACCGCCAAGGCAGCTGCCTGGTAAAGGGCAGCGGCGGGGGAAGCGCCCCAGTTGCCGATGGCGAATCGGGCGGCCGGAGAACTTGCAATCGGAGCCAGCAGTTGGTTTAGCGCCCCGCGGTAGGTGGCCTTAGATAGAAGGGCTACCGCGCGTCGAGGCCGGGGGGGGTCGACTTGGTCGTGGCCGCAGTTGGCGCAGACGCCGACATCGGTGTGGCGTCGGGCGCCGCAGCGGGCGCAGACGTAGCGACCGCCGGCCCTCATGAGGATTGGATCCCGGGGCCGGCGGTCGTTGGATCAACGATGAGGCGAGGCATCGCCGATGGTGATGCGCTGATTAGGCGTCGGCTTTGGGGAGCCACTCCTGGTTCCAGGGGAACTCGTTGGGTCCGGCGCCGAAGGCGGGTAGGCCCTGGTCAACGCGGTCGCGGTAGGGGCTGGTGACGGGTTCGCGATAGGGGTAGAGTCCGCCTTCGTACATCTGCTCGCCCTTCTTGAAGTGGGTGGCTTGTTCCATGGTTTCGACGAAGGGCATGTTGATGTCGTAGAGGTTGCCGGCGCCGGCGCGGGGGCGTGGTCCGGCCTTGGAGACGTGGCCGTAGAGTTCGCGTCCGATGATGCGTTCGGCGGTCCAGACGCAATCGATGAGCTTGTCGATGTCGACGCCGGTGGGGATACCCATATCTTCCATCATGTGGAGGAGGTCTTCGGTGGGGGCCATACCGGTGGCGCGACCGTTGCCGCAGTAGGGGCAACCGCCGAAACCGCCGATGGTTCCGTCGAGTTCAAGGGTATCCTCGGGGCCGAGGACGCGCATGGCGGCGTAGGCGGAGGCGATGGCCATGTTGCGACCGTTGTGGAGGTGGAGACGGAAGTGGTTGATTTCGGGCCAGCGCTCTTTGACGCGGACGATGCTCTCCTCGACCTTGGCCGGGGTGCAGTGGCTCATGGGGTCGCCCATGGAGCAGCTGCGGACATTGATGCCGGCTTCGTCCCAAAGGCCGTGCTGGTATTCGAGGAGGGTCATGAGGGCGTCAACGGGGAACTCGCCGAGGAAGTTGGAGCCCCAAGAGGCGTTGCAACCGATGCCGGCCGCGGTGATGCCCATCTCCTGGGCTTGGGCGATGATGGCGGGCCAGCGCTCCATTTCCTGCATCTGGCTGCGGTTGGTGTTGCGGCGGGCGAAGACGTCGCAGAGGTGGCAGGAGAGGCGTGGGTAGGCGTCGCGCTCGATGGTGAGCGGAGGCGAGTAGGCGCGGGCGCGCTCGACACCGCGGGCGTTGAGGGCGAGGGCGGTGTAGGTGACGCCGGCCTTGGGGGTGAACTTGGTAACGATTTCGTCGATGCGCTCCATTTGTGGGGTCCACCTGGGGCTGACGAAGGAGCCGACGACGATGCTTTGGAGGCCGGTGTCGGAGAGCATGTCGAGGAGTTCGACCTTGTGGTCGACGGAGATGTTGGCGTCCTCGATCTGCATGCCCTCGCGCATGCCTTCTTCTTTATAGTGTACGGTGGGCCATTGCTGTGGCATGGGAAACTCCTTGCGCCGGGGGCGCGGCGATAGCGTGGCTGGTCGCTGTTGGGATGGGGGAGCGCGGATGCGCTGGATGCCGGGATTTTAGGGATGCGCGGTTGGGGTTGTCAAGGAAGGGGGGGCGGACGGGGCGGACGGGGCGGGTTCTGGTAAAATTGCCTTAGCTTGAAATAGTGAGGTGTAGCATGGCGAGCTTCGCATTGTTCCTGGTATGCTTCTTCGTCGTGTGCTGGTTGTTCGTGATCGCACACGTAGTTGGCTGGGGTCCTGTGCACAACCCGTTGATGAGACCCGGTGTGCTGATCGCTTACACCGGAGCCGTAATATCGGTAGGCGTGTTTACGGTGGCGGTGGCTGCGGTGGTGATCCGCAGATGAAAGATTGGTTGAAAAACACTTCCCGGGCGGTGTGGGCTTCGGTGGTGTGGGCCGCCGGCGAATTGACGGTGTTTTTTCTTGGCGCAGCGGCGATTTTTTTGGTCGGGGCATTTCCGGGTTCGGTATGCGGCGAATGCACCGAATGGGACTGGGGGAAGTTAATCGCCAGTGGATTTTTCGTCGGCCTAGGCATGTGGTCTAGGTGGCTACATCAAACCTTCTCAAAAGAACCGGACTCAGACAAATGACGGGATCAGCTGCATAAATCTTTGGTCGGTTTGGCGCTCCAAGCTTGCAGGCGGTTATTGAGGGCGTAGGCGATCATTTTGTAGACTAGTTTGGCGGCGGTATAGCTGTTGGCGGGAGGGCCTTCGTTGGGAGCGAGTTCGCAGACGTCGAAGCCGACGACGCGGCGTTGCTCGCAGATGCGCCGCAGCAGGTTGACCAGTTCCAGCCAACGCATGCCACCAGGCTCGGGAGTACCCACGGCCGCCATTTCCGAAGGGTCCAGGACATCCAGGTCGATGCTGACGTAAACGTCTGGGCTGAGCCCGGCGATCAGGTCGTCCGCGAAGCCGTCGGATTGGGGCGGCCAATAGCATACGGGGATGTTGGCGTGGTCGATTTGGCGCTTTTCTTCGGCCGCCAGGGTTCGGACGCCGATCAGCGAAATCGGGCAGCGCTCGGCGATGCGCCTTGCGGCGGAGCCGTGGCCCCATCCTGTGCCCTGGTATTGGTCTCGCAAGTCTGCGTGAGCGTCGATGTATACTACGGAGAGTTGGGGAAAGCGGTCCAGACAAGCCAACGCCGAGCCGATTGCCGCGGAGTGGTCGCCGCCGATGACTCCGGTGAGTTTGTTCAGGAATTGGAAGTGGGCGACGGCCTGCTGTACGCGGGCCGCCATCTGGCGAGGGTCGCCGACGTGGGGTTCGAGGGGTGGCGCGGTGTGGATGCCCAGGTCGGCCACGTCGATGGCAAGCTCGAGGTCGTAGTCTTCCAGGGCGGCGGAGGCGGCGATGATGGCGGCCGGTCCGTAACGGGCGCCGACGCGAAACGACGTGGCGCTGTCGATGGGGACGGGGATAAGGACGGCGGAGGCGGCGTCGAGGGCGGATTGATCGGGCGGTAGGGCAAGGAAGTTTGCCGGCGTAACCGGGACTGGGGGGAGCGATCCGGACTCGGATAGCAAATCAGCTGGCCGGCGAACCGGAGCCGACAACGGCAAGTGTGGAGCGTTGCCGCTGGGTTTCTGCGACGCCCTGCTGGGAATCGGCCCACTCGAGACCGCGATCTAGCAGCCAGGTTTTCACCTGCTGCAGGTCGAAGAGCGCGCGAGCGTCGGCCAAGGCTTGTTCGTGGTCGAACGACTTGCACGAGAAGATGTCGATATTGACGTAGTCGCGGTGGGGGAAGGTATGGACGCTGATGTGGCTTTCGGCGATGATGACGAAGCCGGAGATGCCGCTATCGCCGGGATTGGGGCCGTGGTATTCGAGGACTTCGGGTTCGGTGATCCTAGTCATGCCCAGGTTAGCTGGGTACTGGTCGAGAAAAGCCCGCAGCGCGTCGGTATCCCACATCATTTTGGCGTTGCCACCAAAACCGTCAATGATCAAGTGCATTCTGATCGTCAGCCCTTGGCGAAAAAATAAGCCCCGTGAGGCGGGGCTGCGCCATCTTGTGAAAATGCGGCGTATAGAATATCATAGCCGCCACGCCAATTCAAAGCGAAAATCGCCCAGGCAACCGGAAGCCGTCGGTGTGGCAATCCGCTTCTCCGGCGGCATCGTATGTGAGCCAACGGATGGCCAAATGCCGGGCGAACCTTAATCGTCGTCTGGCCGCAGGCGCATGGATACACAAATGAGCGCTGAAACCGAAACCACCTTGAGCAGAGTCGCGACTGGCGGTGGAGTTCACACTGGAAGCGGAGTCGACACTGGAAGCGGAGTCGACACTGGAAGCGGAGTCGACACTGAACCGGCGGACGCGATGATTGAGGTGCGGGACCTGACCCACTACTACGGCCCAACGCCGGCGGTGGAGAACGTGAATTTTTCGGTGCGCCGTGGCGAGATTCTGGGCTTTTTGGGTCCGAACGGAGCCGGGAAAACCACGACCATGCGCATCCTGACGGGGTACATGCCGCCGACGCGTGGTTCTGTGACGCTGGACGGCTACGACGTGGTGGAGAAGTCGCTGGAGGTGCGCAAGCGCGTGGGTTACCTTCCAGAATCGGTACCGTTGCACACTGAAATGACCGTGACGGGATACCTGAAGTACATGGGCACGCTGCGGAGGATGAACGGGCGGCGGATTCGCCGGCGGATTGACGACGTTATTGAGGTTTGCCGTTTGGAAGACTACCGGAAAACCCTGATTGGGAAACTGTCCAAAGGGTTCCGGCAGCGCGTTGGCATCGCGCAGGCCATACTGCATGAACCGGAAGTGCTGGTGCTGGACGAGCCGACCATTGGCATCGACCCGATACAGGTTGTGGAAACCCGGGGCCTGATTCAGGATCTGGGGCAAGAGCAAACCGTAGTCTTGAGCAGCCACATACTGCCCGAAGTCAGCATGATCTGCGAACGGGTGCTGATCATCCACGAAGGGCACATAGTGGCGGCCGACACGCCAAACAACTTGGCTCAGCATTTGAGGGGCGTGGAGCAGTTGGAGGTTGAAATTGGCGGGCCGCCGGCCGAGGCGCTGGCGATGCTAAGGGGGATTGAAGGCGTGACTGAGGTGACGCACCATCCCAGGCCGGGGATAAACGCATACCGGGTAAAATATCGGGAGGGTTTTGACCTGAGGGACGAAATATCCCGCACGGTGATCAGCCGAGACTGGAGCCTGTTGAGCATGCAGGTGAGCAGCATGAGCCTGGAGGAGATATTCCTCCGGCTGACCACATCGGAAACCGACGAAGAGGACCTTGCAGCGTAGAGGAAGATGCAAACGATTCGAGCCGTAGCCTTCAAAGAAATCCAGGTCTATTTCAGCAGCCCGGTGGCCTACATTGTGGCGCTGATCTTCATGGCGTTGAGTGGTTTTTTCTTCGTTCGAGATTTGGGCAACCCATTTCCGGAGGCCTCCCTGAGCAACTTTTTCCAGGGAGCGACGTTTTTGCTGATCCCGTTGGCGCCGGCGTTGACGATGCGGCTGTTGGCGGAAGAGCAGAAGCTGGGAACCATTGAGTTGCTTTTGACCTCGCCGGTGAGGGATTGGGAGGTGATCCTGGGCAAGTACGCCGCGAGCGTGGTGTTCCTGCTCTTCCTGCTGGCGCTGACGTCATATTATGTTATCCTGCTGCTGGTGTTCGCCTCGCCGGATCCGGGTCCGATCTATTCGGGCTACCTGGGATTGACGCTGTACGGGATGGCCGCGCTGGCGGTGGGGATTTTGACGTCGACACTGACCAGCAATCAGATAATCGCTGCAGTGGTGGGAACGGGCATTTTGGTGGTGCTGTACGCGACATCATTCATCAGCGAAGTGGTAACGGGGGTATGGGCCAACATCTTCAACCAAATGGGATTCACGAGCCATTTCAACGACTTCGACAGCGGCATCATCGACTCATTCCACATCGTGTACTTTGTCACGGTGACGGCCCTGTTCCTGTTCCTGTCGATACGCACGCTGGAATCGCGCCGCTGGAGGTAGCATGAGCCGTCAGCGGATGGAGGACACTCCGAGAGACTGGCGCCGGCGTAGGGGCAGGGACCGGGAAAGCGTCGGCGAGGCCGAGGCGACCCAAGGGGTTGAAGGCGAAGCGCTTGCCGAGCAATCGCGGACGCTGTTTTCGTTCGTTGAGCCGGCCTTCGATTTCATAGCGGTGTTCTACGCCCCCATCTTGGTGGCTGGCGTGGTGGGTTTGGCAACGGGCGCGGCGCTGCTGGCGTTCGTAGGTTCGCTGAAGCTGTACGGCGGAATATCGCTTGGCATTGGGGCGACGTTGACGCTGCTGGTGGCGGTGTCGTATTTCAGCCAGGTGGTCGCCGCCTTTTTCAGTCGCACCGGCCGGTACGGCGTGAACACGGTGGTGATGACGGCGGCCTTTATTGGCCTGGTGGTTTTGGCGAATTACGTGGCGTTTGAAAATCACTTCCGAGCGGACACCACGGCCACCAACCAGTTTTCTCTGGCCAACCGGACCAAAGACCTACTGGACGATCTGGATCGCGCGATAAACGTGATCGCGTATTATCCTGATGAAATCTCGGACATCAACATGTTGACCCGTCGTGGCAAAGTCGAGACGATGCTGAGCGAGTTCAGCAAGCGGAGCGGCGGGTTCAACTACTATTTTATCGACCCCCAGAAGGAAGCGGATTTGGCGCGCAGCCAGGGGGTTACATCCTATGAAACCATCGCCGTGTCGGCGGTGGGAACCGACATCATTGATTTGGTGCAACCCACTGACGCAGTTTACAGCCGGCTGGAACAGGATTTGTATACGGCGCTGTTGGTGGCCACTGAAACACAGCAAAAGAAGGTGTATTTCCTGGCCGGACACGGGGAGCGAGACATCAACCGGGCGGAGGAAGACGGGTACCAACAGATACGGGACGGACTGGAGGTGGACAATTACGCTGTCGAAACGCTGGTTTGGTCGCCGTCTGAGGAGGACGTGGCTGTGCCGGACGACGCGGCGCTGTTGGTGATAGCGGGGCCGACTGGGGAACTTCCGGACGCCCACGCCACAGCGTTGAACTTCTACATGGCGGGCAAACAGCCAGACGGGACGCCCCGCCGAGAAGGGGCGAGGTTGATCTTCCTTGCCGAGCCGGATACCGACGATTCCTTCAGGGCGTTTTTGGCGTTTTGGGGGGTGGTGGTGGCGCAGGGGTACATCCGGGACGTGGAAGGGTCGCAGCCGAACGCGCCGCGCACGTTGCGTTTGGGGATCTACAATCCGCAGGCGCCCAGCGAGATCGTGGCGCCCAGGGGTCAACCACTGAACGTGGCCTTCATGCCAGGCGCGGCCGCTTTGGAGCCCGTGATCGAAGAAACCGCAAATCGAGCGCCAGTACCCATAGTGGCCACCAGCCCCGCGGCGCGGTTGATCAGCGACATAGAAAGGACTGAGCCGGTTGAAGGAGACCCTCAGGGGGTGTATTTCCCGGCGCTTTACTTGGACATAGCCGCTCCGGTGGGAGTGGCGGCGCCTACGCAACGGCCGCCGGCCAACGAAATCGCGGGCATGGCGGTATTTGGCGACTCGGACTTCATTGCTAACCGCAACGTGCAACGTGGCTCCAGCGCCGCGCTGTTCCTCAACTCGGCGAATTACCTGATGGGGGACTTTTCGTTGGTGTCGATACGGGACCGGGAGTTCGTGTACCGGGAATGGAACCTAGACGCCAACGAGTTCAACTTCGTCAGATTTTCCACCTGGCTATTGTTGCCGGGTTTGATGGGCATCATGGCGGTGGTTGTGTGGTGGGTGCGGCGCTAATTGGCGCTGAGGCAACATTTGAACCATGAATATCCGGCTCACCATTCTGCTCGTTTTCGTGCTGGCGATCTTTGGAGCGTTGGCGCTGTACTTCAAACCCTGGGAGCGACCCGAGCAATCCAACGAATCGCCTTGGGCGTGGCGAATCGACGATGACGCCATCGTGCATATTGAGGTCGCGCACCAAGGGCAGGCTGGCGATTCAATCGAGTGTTCCGATGATCAGATAGCGATCACGGGGGAGGCACAATCGATCGCCTATGACAAAGACCTGGGCCGCGGCAAGTGGTTCATAGTGGACGGCGAGGAACGGACCGAGGTGTATCAGGATCGTTGGGCCGGAACGCCGCTGCTGCTGAGTGGCCCAAAGGTTGACCGAGTGTTGGGCGAAACGATAGAAAACCCAGCGCAATATGGCTTGGCTCCGCCGGAGAGCGTAATCAAGATCACCGAAGAGACCGGCCTATCCTACGAGTTTCGGCTGGGCAACAAGACGCCCGACGAAGAGTACAACTACATGAGCGTGGCCGGTACGACGCAACTCTTCACGGTGCCCGAAGTGTGGGCCCGGGTGGTCAATTGCCTGGCGGTCAGCCCGCCATTCGTGCCGCCGCCGTTGGAGTTGGGGTACTACTACGACGTGGACTTCCGGGACATCCAGGAATTGGAGGTTACCCATAATGGCGCAACGGTAACCTATTTCCCCAATCCTCAGGAGAGAACCTGGTACGCCACCATCAACGGCGAGTCGATGCCGGCGTCGCAGCCGGAGTGGTGGGCGCAGCAGCTCCAGTGGTACGGAAAGCCAGGCAAGCCTGGCGGAGCCGACACGCCAGGGGGATGGCACGTGGACGAAGACGGAGCGGATGATCCGGCCTACGGCCTGTCGCCACCGGAAACCACCGTTCGAGTCAAGACCCACGAAAAGTCGTTCGAGTTCTACATCGGAGGGGAGCACATTGAAGTCGACAGGGAGGGCAACCCCATCCTGGACGCGAACGGCGACACCCAGGTACTGGTGCGGTACTCTGGCCTGCCGGGGGATCCGATAGTCTATGTGATCAACGCGGTTCGGGCGGAGCGGACCATCTGCCTGGCCACGCATCCGCCGCTGAGCAAACCATACGATTGCCCGTGATCGATCGCCCAATCGAGGAGGCTGCTGTGAATGCGGAGATCATATCCATAGGCACTGAGCTGTTGATGGGGGAGCTGACCGACACCAACGCGAGTTGGATCGCCGGCCGATTGCCCGCGTTGGGCATCCGGTTGCAGCAGGTGAGCATCATCGACGACGACTTGCCCAAGCTGACGGCGGCCTTCAGGCGCGGGTTGGAGCGTTCAGACATCATATTCACCACCGGAGGATTGGGGCCGACGCAAGACGATTTGACGCGGGAAGCGGTGGCGGCCGCATTGGATGAGACCCCGGAGGTTCAGGAATCCGAGCTGGAGAATTTGCGGCAGTGGTTCCGAAATCGAGGGCAGGATATGCCGGCGCACAACGTGAAGCAGGCTCACCTGATACCGTCGGCGCAGTTCATCACCAACCGCAACGGGACGGCGCCCGGCTGGTGGGCTGAGAAAGATGGCAAGCACATCATCATCATGCCGGGGCCTCCGGGCGAAAATCGGGCGATGTGGCAGGATGAAATTGATTCGAGGCTAAAGGAGTTGATCGACACCGAGGTCACCATCACGCGCAACATCAAGACGCTGGGATTGGGGGAAGCCTCGGTTGACGAGATAATCTCGGAGTACTTTGGCCTGGAGAACCCGTACCTGGGCATCTATTCGAAGGCTGACGGCATCCACCTGCGCATCATTGCCCGCGCGCGGGACGAAGGGGCGGCGCGCGAGATGATCGCGCCGGTGGAAAACGCGATTCACGAACGGTTGGCGCCGTACATCTGGGGATACGACGATGAGACTCCGGAGCTTTCGGTGGGCGCCGCCCTCACAGCCCGGGGCATGACGCTGGCCACCATGGAATCGGTGAGCGGAGGCTTTCTTGCGAATACCATCACCGAGGCGCCGGACAGCAGCCAATGGTATCGAGGCGGAGGCGTGGCCTATACCCGTGACGCCATCGTTGCCGCCGGAGTCGCGGGGGACATTCTGGAGGAGCACGGCGTCGTCAGCCAGCAAACCGCGAATGCGATGGCCACGGCCGCGCAGGTTACTGCCAACGCCGACTTCGGCGTGGGGGTGACCGGAGCGCTGGGGCCGGAGGAATTGGAAGGCCATCGGCCCGGGACGATCTACATCGCCATATCCCATGGCGGCGAAGCGCATGAATTTCCGCTGCGAACGCCTCCGCGACGGTTGGTGATCAAGCGACGGTCGTGCAACACGGCGCTCACCGAGCTGCGGAAGCTGATAACGAAAGTAGCGCCCTAACTCGGCTGGTTGGCGAGAACGTGAAGGGGCGGGGTCCGCGTGGACCCCGCCCCAATTTTTGCGCGAGGGTTGCCAGTATTACCTGACCATGGTGAGGGAGCGGTAGAGCATGGGGAGACGTTCGGGCAACGTCCAGATGTCGTCGAGAACCTCGTAGTTGAGGTCGCCGCACATGGTCTTGAGATAGTCGTGTCCGGCCTTGTCCACGGTGAGGCAGAAGGGGGTGATCTCCTTGCGCTTGGCTTCCACCAGGGCCTGGTGGGTATCGTGAACGGCGTACTCTTTCTCGACACCCTCACGGCTGTAGCCTCGGTCCTGGGGCCGGCCGTCGCTGATCAGGAACATGATCTTGGTGGCGGCGTCCTGGTTTTCGAGCTTGGTGATGGCATGACGGATGGCCGAGCCCATGCGGGTAGCATGAAGGGGAGTGACCTTGTCGATGCGGCGCTTGATCTTGTCGTTGAATTGCTCTTCGATGTCTTTGATGACGTAGAACTCGACGTTTTCGCGTCCGTAGCCGGAGAAACCGTAGATTCCGTAGGTGTCGCCGATGGACTCCAGGGCGTTGATGAGCAAGGCGCAGCTTTCTCTTTCCAGGTCGATGATGCGCTTGTAGTGGCGGCGCACCAGGCCTTCGCGACGGCGGCGCAACCAGACCATGTATTCCACGGGGTCGTCGGGGGCGTCGCGGTCGTCCACGGAGTGGCGCCCTTCGTCGATGGCCTCGGCGGTGGAAGCCGACATGTCGAGCAGGAACACCACCGCGACATCACGCTCGACCCGGTTGCGTCGCCAGTAGATTTTCTCGTCGGGCGGCACGTTCATGCGGAGGTCGGCCCAGGCCTCCAAGGCGGAGTTGAGGTCGATGTCTTCGCCGTCGATCAGGCGGTAGGTCTTGCGCCAAGTCTCTGGCATGATCAGTTCGAACTGGCGCTTGATGTGGGCAAGTAGGGACGCGTAGTTGCGGAGTGAATCGTTGTAGAAATTGACGTCGCCTTCGTCGAGGATTTTTTCCTTGACGATGCACCAGCGAGGTTTGTAATCGTTGGCGCGGAAGTCCCATTCGTCGTAAACGAAGGTTTTGGGTTCCAGGGCTTCTAGTTCACCGCCGGAGTCGTCATCGTGGAGGATGGGGCCGTAGCCGCGCCCGGGGTCGTTGGACGGAGGGGGAACGCCGGCTTCCTTCATGATGTTCTGGGCGAACATTGCCATGCTCTGATCCACGTCGCCTTCCTGGGCATCGAGTTCCAGTTCGGCGGAATCCTGGAGGAGTTGTTCGAGTTCCTCCTGGGTCATGGGTTCGGCGTCGCCGAGTTGGCTCTGGTCCATTTGGAGCTTGGTGAGAAGCTGGACCATCTCGGGCTTGAAATCGCCGCGATATTCGACGGGCTCGGGAGATTCGTAAGGATCGCCTTCGCCTTGTTCGCCCTGTTGTTGGTCCATCTGGGCCTGGAGTTTGTCGAGGAGGGCTTGGTATTCTTCCTCGGAGAATTCACCGGGGTCGTCCAGGTCTTCAGGCTGGTATTCGTCCTCTGGCTGTTGCTCGTTTTGCAAGCGGGAGATGATCTCGTAGGCGCGGAGGGAAGCCTCGGCGGTGTCCTCGATGGAGGCGCGGATGGTGCGCAGCCGGTGCATGATGCGGGAGAGCATGAGGGCTTCTTCGCGGTATTCCTGGGGCACGGGGAGGCCCGCGAACCGGTCGAGGCTCATGTGAACCAGCAACTCGATCATCGCTTCCTGAAGGGGGAGTTCCTCGACCCTGGGCCGCTGGGCCAAGGCGTCCCGCTGGACGTCGAGGGCAGGGCGGCGGATTCCGGGATAGTCGGTCTTGATGCGGTAGTCCAGCCGGCAGTCTTCCAGGACGCTAAAGAGATCGAACACCATGCGGCGGTCTTCAAACAGGGCCAGGAAGCGGCCGATGTCGGTGTACACGCGCATGGAGCCGCCGGGTCCGTCGGCCAGATCCGGGGAGGCGCTGACGTTCATGTCCTGCATGATGAAGTTTTCGGCGGCGGCGGTGCGTATGGCTTCGAGTCGGGCCTGGATGGCCGTTTCCATGGCGATGCGCCGGTCGTCGAAGACGTTGGCGGGGCGTTCGAAGACGAACTCGAAACTGCCGAACTCCAGGTGGGAGACCTGGTGGGTGGCGACGACCTTGAACCAGGCGAAATTCTGGGCCTTGTCGTTGTAGTGGTCGATCATGGGTGGGAGGTACACCTTGGTTCCGTCGGTGGAGGCGGTGTCCTGATCGACCCATCCGATTTGACGCCGCACCAACTCCTCGGAGCTCATCACCTCGATGTTGGTTCCGGAGAGGGCCCGGGTGTAGAGGCGCATGATGCCCTTGACGCGCTCCAAGTCGAGGCTGGAGGACAGGGTTTCGAGCATGGCCTCTGAGGTATTGGACTCGATCTTGAAGAAAGCGATTCCGCTTTCTGGGTTTTCGTTGAGGAGCTCGACGCCGTGCTGGTACCACTGGTCCAGCTGCGGTAGGGTGATGCGGTTCAGGACTGGGTCGAGGCTCTTGAGGAAGGGGGGGACGGCGTCGGGAGAGGTGGCCAGCAACCCTTCGCAGAGGTCGAGGATGTGTCCCTGGGAGCCGGCGGAGACGTAGGAGAGGGCCTGGGCGCCGTCGTAGAGGAAACGAGAGGTATCGCGGAGACCCATCTTGGCGAGGCGTTCGCCCAGGCGCAGGAACCGGCCGGTTTGGCCTTCTTCGACATGCTGCAAGGCTCTGGGGGCCATTTCGAGGCACGACTTGACCTCGCGCCAGCTGGTGTCGGTGAGGGCGCGGGACATGGAGAGGAAGGCTTCACGCTCGCGTCCCATGCCTGGAAGCACGTCGCGACCCAGAACGAGGCACTCGGCGGCGACGTCGTAGGACTTATAGGAGAGGGCTTCGATGAGGGAGGCGAATACCTCGACGTCCCAGAACGGGAGGTTGCGCACCAGGTCGGGGCTGACCTCGAAGAACCGGGCGGCGAGGGTGCTGGACTTCCAGGTTCCCTTGTAGAGGGAACGGCCCAGGCCGGCCCAACGGGGGATGTACTGGGGCCGTAGATTGGTGACGATGGTGGGACTGGCCTTGAAGAAGGCGACGGCCAGGGTGGGTGAGTCCTGGGACAGGTAGGTACCGCAACGGGCCCACTGCATGAAGGAAGCGAAGGCCAGAGAGCGAGCCACTTCGGGACTGACGCGGTAGTACTCGACGGCGGATTCCCAGGAGCGCACGGTTTGGGCGCCGATGGCGACGCCTTCCTTGGCCCACAACGCCAATTCCTCGTCGCTGAAGGAGTCGCCCATAGAGTCGGCGACCGCTTCGTAAGCTTCAGCGACTGCAGGAGGCAGTTTGGACAGTTCGGCTAGGAGCTCGCCGTTTGCGGAATTAGTCAAGGCTATAGTCCTCCTTTGTCAGCCCATCCTCGATGGCCTCGAGCTCGATGACCTCGAGGAACTGGTCAAGGATTTTTGCGGTGGCGCCGTACACGAGGTGCTGCTGGTATCCGTAGGAACGGACGGAAACGCGTTGGCCGTGGTCGATGCGGGAGTCCCAACGCCACGAGGCGGGATCGCGCAGCACAGCCAACGGGATTTCCACGACTTCGGCGATTTCGTGGGGGCTTGGTTGAAAGGCGTATGGATAGGGGATCGAGCCCACGAACACCTTGACGAGGAAGTTGGAGCGGGTGACGTTGTCATCCAAGCGACCGAGGATGGTGACGTGCTCCCTGGAGATGCCCATTTCCTCGTGGGTTTCGCGGAGGGCGGTGTCCTGGAAATCGGCGTCTTCGGGGTCCCTGGCGCCGCCGGGGAAGGACATTTCGCCCTTGTGGTGTTCCACGGTCATGGATCGTTTATTGAGCAGGACGCAGAGTTGGCCGTCCTTGTGGTAGAGCAATAGCATTACTGCCGCCGGCATCAAACCCTGCGGGGCGGCAGTAGCTGGCTGTCGGCGCGCCAAGGCGTCGCGGATCGAGTCGAGGGTGATTTCACCCATGCAGCCTCCAGTGGCTACTCAAAGATGGAGTAAACCACCTCTTCGATGCTGCGTTGCAACTCTTCTTCGTCGGTGAGGGTCCAGACGATGGCGACCTGGCAGGCGCGGCGGGCGGGGATGCCCTGGCGCATGAGGCGGCCGGCGTAGATCAGGAGACGGGTGCTGGCGCCTTCGGCGAGGCCGTGTTCGCGTAGGTTGCGGATCTTTTCGCCGAGGCGGGCCAAGGCGTGGGCCTCTTCATCGCTGCAGCCGCTTTCCTTGGCAACGATTTCGGCTTCGACATCCACGGGGGGATAGTCGAATTCGATGGAAATGAACCGCTGGCGGGTGCTGTGCTTGAGGTCCTTGAGGGCGCTCTGATAGTGAGGGTTGTAGGAGATGCAGAGCAGGAAGCGGTCATCGGCCTCGATGATGTTGCCCGTCTTTTCCACGGGAAGGATGCGGCGGTGGTCGGTAAGCGGGTGGATCAGAACGGTGGTGTCCTTGCGGGCTTCGACGACTTCATCCAGGTAGAGGATGGCGCCGGCTTTGACGGCGCGGGTCATGGGGCCGTCGATCCAACGGGTGCCGTTGGCGTCCAGCAGATAGCGGCCGACCAGGTCGCTGGCGGTAAGGTCTTCGTGGCAGGCAATGGTAACCAGTGGGACCCGAACTTCGCCTTCGCGCATTTCCTGCGCAGCCTGGTTTCGGACCGTGGTGATGGGACGGCCCAGTCTCCAGGCCATATACTCGACGAACCGGGTCTTGCCGCAGCCGGTGGGGCCCTTCAGCAGCACGGGGATGTGCTGCTCGTAGGCGGCCTCGAAAAGCTCCAACTCGTCGCCGACGGCCCGGTAGTAGGGCTCGCTGCGGACGAGGAACTCCTCAATGGCGAATTCCTTGAAACTGGGTTCGTCTTCCAAAAGCTCGATGTTCGTGTCAACCATTGCTTTGATTTACCTGTCCTTTCACGCGAGTCTGCCAAAGGGTTCGAACTTCGCGCTCCAAAGCGGCGAGATCGGACGAATTGTCCAACACCACTTGGGAGCGGCGGTTGCGTTCTTCGGCAGCCATCTGTGAGTTTATGCGTTTTCTTGCTTCTTCTCCGCTGAGGCCGTTGCGGGCGTGCAGGCGTTGGACCACTGTGTCGACCGGGGCATGGGTAGTCCACACTTCGTCGACCAGCGAGTCCCACCCGGCTTCGAACAGAACCGCGGCCTCGACGACGGCGACGGATTCGCCTTGGGCTTGCAGCTCGGACTTTTTCTGTTCCACCATGCGCGCCATTAACGGGTGCATGATTGCGTTCAAGCGGGCCAATTCGTTGGCGTCGGCAAAGACGATGGCTCCCAATTTGCGCCGGTCAATTTCCCCGTCGGCATCCAGGATTTCAGATCCGAACGCCGCCACGACTTGCCGCCAAGCTTCGGAGTTAGGGGTGTATGCTTGATGTCCCAAGCGGTCCGCGTCGATGACAGACGCGCCCAACTCGCGCAACAGATCGGCGACTGCGCTTTTGCCGGTCCCAATCCCTCCCGTTAAACCAATGGTAAGCATGGCCACCCAGACGGTAAGATTGCGGGAATTCTAACAAGGCGCGGGGAATCGGTCAACCAACGGGGCTTTCTGAACGCGCCGGGTTGGTGAACGCGACTCGGGTAACCAGTGGGCGGAACGGCCGCAGCCCAGACCTAGAGTGCGACGCGCATACTCGCGATTGGCGCCAGCAGGATTAGGGCGCCCTCGCGCCGGCGGCCCCAGGTATCCCGATGGAGGACGGGGCCAGACGCGTTGGGATGGTGGACTGCGCTGGCGAATGCGGACACTGGGGGAATGGGAGCGGCGCTTTCAGATGGCGATCCGAATCTCGCCGTACCGCTGGAAAAATCGGTCCTGGAGGGTAGCGAATTTCTCGCGGTAGGCGCCGGTGTGGATGCGGTCGGTGGTCATGATCACGGCGTCTTCCCGGTTATCGGCGTAGTAGTTCTTGCGGATGCCGACCTCGTTGAATCCGTACTTGTCGTAAAGCCGCTGGGCGATGAAGTTGGATACCCGAGCTTCAAGGGTTACCTCTTCCAACCCCTGTTCGTAGGCAGTTTGCACCGTTCCGATGAGCAGCAGTTCGCCGATGCCGCGGCCGCGCAGGGCTTCTCGCACGGCGATTTCGGTGATGTGGGCCTGGTCGCCCTGGAACCAGATGCCGACGTACCCGGCCACCCGATTATCGCCGGGGGCGCCAGATGGGGAGCCGAGCGCCGATTTCACGCCGCGCACCATACGGGCCCACATGGAGTCATCTGGCGAGATGGCTTGGCGATCAGATGGGACGCCCCCGGACGGGTCATCCTCGTCAACGCAACACGCCACGAGGAAGCGGCAGAACCGGCTGTTCAGCTCGCGGCGGAATTGGGTACCAACCCAACCGGGAGAAAAGGCTTCGTGTTCGATTTCGACGACTTGCGCGACATCTTCGGGGCGCATCCGTCGCAACGCTACGTTCATGGCAGCCTGTCTCACCAGCCGATTGCGCCGGTTGATCACGCCAAGACCGGCAACGCGGAGCCGTACACGCCGTCGAACCCGGGGTTGACGGCGACATCGCCGACGCGGGCGCGCAGGATGGCGTCGGTGAGAATCTCGCCAGCGACAGGTTCCAAATCCCGGCGGGACGCGTAGAGGAGCACGGCCAGTTCGCTGCCAACCTCGGCGACCAGAACGCAGTACTCGCGCATGACCTTGCGGGCGGCCACGCCCGCACCGCGGACGGCGGCGATGATCTCCTGCAACGGAATCAAACGAGCGAATGGAGGTTGGGATTCACCGGAGTAGATGAAGCCGTTGGCGTCGGGTTGCAGGTTAGACTCAACAGAGCGGGCGGCCAGTTTGGCGACCCGGTGCATGACCCCCAGCGTGAGGGGGCGCCCGCAGACCGGGCAATCGGTACCGTTGATGGCCTCGTCGGCGGGTCCGTAAACCACGCCGCACTTGCGATGGCCGCTGTAGTGATACTTGCCTTCCTCGGGGTACATCTCCACGGTGTAGGCGACGCCAGAGTGGCGCAAGCCGGCCTCCAAACCATCCCAGGAAAGCGCCCCGTGGAACGCGGTCATTTCCCGGCCCAGGCGAGCGAGGGAATGGGCGTCAGAAAAGGAAACCAACGCCCTGGAATCCAGTTCGGACACCGCCCGGTTCATGGCGGGGTCTGAGGACAGGCCGGTTTCCACCGCGGTTACGTGGGGCGCGAGGTCGCCGAAGCACTGATCGAGGCTGTCGAAGCCGCCCCGTGAGCCATAGACTCCGTACCACGGCGTCCAGGCGTGAGCGGGCACGACCATGGCGCGCGGGTGGCAATCCAACGCCAGAGCCAGCAGGTCCCGCGCCGACAGGCTGACGGTGGGTCGGCCATCACTGTTCAGGTTGCCGTATTGGGAGAGACGATCAGTGAATCGTTGGGCGGCGTCCAGGTTCGGCATGAGGGTCAGCAGGTGGATGCGACGCACACGGTCATCCTGGCGATACACGCAGCTGATTTCGGTTACCGGAACAAAGTGAACGCCGGCGTAGCGGTAGAACCCGTTGTCGTCGGGAATCAGGTTGGCCTCCAGGTTGGCGGCCCACGCGGGGTGCGTGAAATCTCCTGTGGCCAACAGGTCAATGCCCTTGCAACTGGCCCATGCCGCCAGATTATCCAACGTCAGGGAGCGACTGCAGGCAAACGCGTAAGGCGAATGTACGTGCAGGTCAGCCACAAAAGACGGCGATTCAGCCAGGGGCTGGTTCATTGAGCCGCCAACAACAGTTCCGCCAGCGCTCTTGGCTTTTGGGTGGCGACCTGGTGCGCGGCGTCCAGCTCGACCACCGTTGCGCCAGGGATGCGAGCGGCCATGGCGCGTTGTTGGGCAGCAGAGATGAGGCGGTCATCCTTGAGCACAATGTAGGTGACCGGGCAGGGCAGGGCGTCAAGATTCAAGGTCAGCGATTGGGTCAACATTCGGACGGGAAGCGCGCCGAGGAAGCCGACGGTTTCCACGCGCTGCATTGGATCCAAACCCCGGCACAGGTAACCGGAAACGAGAGACCTGGGAACCTGGATGTCACGGCCGACGAGTGAGCTCAAGAATTTGCACAGTTGGACGGCGGACCGCACGAGCAGGGGGTAGGCGGACACAGGGGCGGCCCGATAGGGCGGAACAATGCCGGCCAGCAGGACGATCCGCTTGGGAGGCGTGGAGAGTTCGGTGGCGGCTTTGAGGGCGACGGCGCCGCCCAGTTCATGGCCAGCGATGACGTAATCGGTGAAGCCCTCGCGGGCGACGACATTTACAACGGTTTGAACCGCTTCCGACATGTCCACCAAGCCAGCGTCATCGGCGGCGTCTGAACCCTGGCCGGGAAGGTCCACCGGTCGCACCCGCAGGGACTGGCGGGAACGATAGAGGCGAGGAGGATGCTCGACCGGGGCGGTCATGTGTCCCCAGACTTTGCCCCAGCTGCGGGCGCCTTGGCCGGCGCCGTGCACCAACAAATAATCAGTCACGATTCCACCAGTCGAAGATGTGAGTCGCCGTATCCTGCCGGCTCGTTACGTTGCCAGAGTTTCGGCCAGAGCACGCGTTATATCAACGTCCTGTTCCGGCAGCACAGTCCGCGGGTCGAGGCGAACGGCGTCGTTTTCGATGCGGGCGATAACCGGAGTTGGTTGACCGCGCAAGGCGGACAACAGAGATTCCGGGCTGCGGGAGGCGCCGATGGATGAGATGGAAAGAGCCCACGAGTTCAGCGTTTCGCCGGGGAGGCTGCCGCCACCGACGGCGGAACGGGCGGGAACGACAGCGACGTCGTAGCCCGGCGGGTCGCCCAGGTCTTGGCGCCAGCGCTGGGCTCGGGATTTTATCGCCTCGGCCGGGGTTGAGATCATGCGCCAGACCGGCACTTCGGATTCAGCGCTGCCGCTGAGGTAATGGGTGAGGGTCGCGGTCAGGCTGGCCAGGCTCATCTTATCGATGCGGACCGCGCGGGCCAACGGGTGGCGTTCGAGTTGGGAAACGAGGCGCTGCTTGCCGACGACGATGCCGGCCTGTGGGCCGCCGAGGAGTTTGTCGCCGGAGAAGAAAACCAACCCGACCCCGGCGGCGATGGCTTCCTGCGGCATTGGTTCGTGGGCCAGGCCGTAGCGCTCGGTGGGAAGCAGGGCGCCGCTACCCACGTCGTGGAGGACGGGCACGCCGGTTTGTTCGCCCAGCGCCACGAGATCGCGTTCTTCGACAGCGGCGGTGAAGCCCTCAACCCGGAAATTGCTGGCGTGGGCTTTGAGGAACGCGGCCGTGTGGTCGGTAACCGCATCGGCATAATCGCGGACGTAGGTGCGGTTGGTCGTTCCGACATCGACCAACTCGCAGCCGCTCTGACGGAGGACGTCGGGGATGCGGAATCCGCCGCCGATTTCCACAGCCTCGCCTCGAGCGACGATGACCTGTCGCCCGGCGGCCAGGGCAGACAGGCCCAGGAGCAGGGCGGACGCGTTGTTGTTGACGACCAGGGCGGCCTCGGCGCCGGTGATTTGACGGAGGAGGGATTGCAAATGGGCCTGACGCGAACCGCGCCGGCCAGTGTCCAGGTCGATTTCGAGATCGGAATAACCGCTGGCGGCAGCTTCCACGGCGGCGATGGCCGAGCGGCTGAGGGGCGCGCGGCCCAGGTTGGTATGGATCACGACGCCGGTGGCGTTGATCAGGGGCCGGGGTGAAGGAGAGACCAGTTCAGCGACGGTCTGGCTCACGGCCTCGGCGATGTCGACGAGACAACGGGGTTGGCCGCCGGCGATGATGTCCCGACGGGCTTCGGCGAGGGCGTCGCGGGCCAGGCTCACCAGCCATTCGCGCCCGTACATTGCGGCAGGGACAGCCAGGATCTCGCTGGTCACGACCCGCTCGACGCTGGGAAGGTTACGTAGCAGTTGACTGGTCATGGCAATGGGAGTAGCGAAGTCGATTCGGCAAAAGACGGCGGTGTGGTCGGTGTATTCTAACACCGATAGGTCGATTGGACGTTGGATCGATTGGACGCTGGGCGGTCGCGACGGTGCCACCGGGCGCCAGGGCTACCGCCGCTCAAGGAGCTATCGCTGTGCCAATAGCTATCGCCGTGCAAATGGCCAGGCTAGGTTCGAGTCCGCTGGCATGACGCTGGAGGACGACGCGATTAGAAGGAGCCGGGTAGCGTGGCCGGGGCCCCTACACGGCCAAGAGGCGCCGAAAAAGAGGACCGGTTTTGATAAACGGCGGCACATTCGGATGGGCCGGCATAGACTATACATGGACTATAATTGAAGCGATCGGCCTGAATTGCGCTCTCGCATTGCGTAGGCGCTCGACCGTTGCATAGGCAATGGATTCTGAGTGTGCAGTGGATTCAGGGAAGATGGCCACATGAGACGGAAGATAATCGGCATCAGCATAGTCGCCGTGTTTGCGGTGGCCATCGTATTTGGCGGCGTCCACGCGGCATTGGAGGTGATTGAGGCTAACGCGGGTCCAACGGGCGCCGCGGACGGCGAGTACGTGCCGCGGTTGGCCGGCGAGGGATCGGGCGACCCGACCATTGCCGCGTTGAAAAACGTGTGTCTGTTTCATTGAGCGTTGGCATCTATGAACGCTGAACATCTATCGAACGCCAAGCGGCTGATTAGCGCCAGGCGTCTGAAGGCTAGTAGTTTCAACGGCAGCGCACAGAATGCCGCAGCGCGGATGAGACAGGCCTGATAGTCACCAGGGATCATGCTGCTGACAGCAGTTGACAGTTAGAAACGACTCGGAGCAAGAATGACCACAGAAACCGGATTGCCCCCAGAGCTCAACGCGTTCAAGAACACCGTGCGCCAGATAGTGCGCGACGAGTGCATACCGCTGGAGCCGGAATTTCTGGCCCATCCGCCTCAGGAAGGGGAACCGGACAACGGCGCGCCCCGAGGAGTGTTGGAGGCGGTGCCGGGAGTGTTGGGAACGTTATCGGCGGACCAATGGGGTCGGTTGAACGATCTTTCCCGGCAAACCGGGATTTACACGTCGTTCGTGCCTGCCGAGTACGGTGGTGGAGGAATAGGAGCGCTGGGACACCTGGTACTGGAGGAGGAGGTGCATCGGAGCATCGTGCACCTGCCGACATCGCCGGCGCCCATGTTCATGTTCGGCGCCTGCACGCCGGAGCAGGAGGCAAAATACCTGTACCCGGCGATTAACGGCGACCTCTACTATTCGTTCGCGCAAACGGAGCCGCAGGCCGGTTCGGATCCTGGCGGCATGATGCAGACGCGGGCGATTCGGGACGGCGATGATTGGGTGCTCAACGGCACCAAGATGTTCATATCGGGGGCGGCGTCGGCGGACTTCCTGCTGGTGCAGGCGGTGACGGATCCCGACAAGATGCAGCGCGGCGGGATCACGATGTTCATCATCGACAACCCGACGCCGGGGGTGACCTTCGAGCCGATAAGGGTTTGGGTTGCGCCCACGAAGGCGCAGCAGCATTACGTTCACCTGGACAACGTGCGGATTCCGCAGACGCAGACGTTGGGCGAAGTGGGCGGAGGATTCAACCTGGGCCAACAATGGCTGGTGCACCACGACCGGCTGCTGCGGGGCGCGATGGCCTTGGGGATATTGACCCGCGCCCTGCAGATGGCGATTGACTGGTCGAAGGAGCGGGTGACATACGGCCGGCCGATTGCGGATCGGCAAGCAATCCAGTGGATGCTGACCGACGTATACATGGACATCACAGCCCTGCGGGCGGTAGCGCGGGAAACCGCCGCCCGCGCCGACGCCGGGGAGGACGTGCGGGTTGAAGCATCCATGGTGAAGTACGCGGCAGGCGAATGGGGATGGCGAAGCATTGACAAGATAATGCAGATCTTCGGCGGCATTGGGGAGACGCTCGATATGCCGATTCCGCATTGGTATCATATGTTGCGCCACGCTCGAATCGGCGGCGGGACTTCGGAGATCCACAAGTTCGTAATGGCTCGCGCGCTGCTCGCGGGCCGGGCGGGATTTCAGGGCTAGGATGAATTCGGCCCGCCAATGCCGAGCCATCGCCGGCCGACGCAGTTGGCAGACCCACAGGAGGTCATCATGTCGTATCAAACCACGTTGAAGTACTGTATCCCCGCGGTCGTTGCGGTTCTGCTGATGCTGATCGGAGCGTGGGCGTTCAACCTGTCGCCGGTGGCCGCTCGAGCCGAGCGGGTCGCGACGCCGCTGGAATCTCAAACGCCGGACAACGGGCAATTGGCCGGGATTCAGTATGACGTTTTGCAGGTGACGGGCACGGGCATTGCAACCGGAACGCCCGACCTGGCGGAGTTGTCGCTCACCGTGTCCGTGACCGCGGCAACCGTTGCCGAGGCCCGGAACGACGCTGCTGAGTCCATGGCGGCGGTGCGAAGCAAGTTGATCGAGATGGGAATCGCCAGCAAGGACATCGCCACGAGCAGGTTCTCCATCCACCCGGCGTATGAATATGGCGCCGATGGCCGGGAGCACACCGGCTACACCGCCAGCAATGGGATCACAGTCACCGTTCGGAACATTGACGATGTTGGGACCATGATCGACTCCGCCGTGGCAGCTGGCGGCGATCATCTGGTGTTTGACTACCTGGACTTCAGGTTCTCGGACACCAGCAAACTGGAACGGGAAGCCCGCCAGAACGCGATGTCGGACATGAAGAACAAGGCGGGTCAGATCGCGGCGTTTTCCAATCGAACGCTGGGGGACTTGAAGGCGGTCAGCGAAGGTTCCGCGGACCTTCCCGTGGGCCCGCTGTTCGAACTCGCGGGGGTCGCCCGGATGGCCGCGGCGGACGTGGCCACGCCGATATCGGTGGGAGAGGATACGGTTCAGGTTACCGTTTACGGAACCTACGAACTGCGCCGGTAAGGGTCGATGGTACTGAGTGACCGCAGCATCAGGCGCGAGCTGGACGAGGGGCGGATCGTGGTCCGCCCCATCGACCTTGAGGACATTCAGCCGGCCAGCATCGACCTGCACCTTGATAACCGGTTCCTGGTGTTCTCGAACTCACAACGTCCTTATATTGATGTGCGCGAATCGCAGACCGAGCTGACGCAAGAGGTCGAAATCGCGGGCGACGGCCAGTTCATCCTGCACCCTGGGGAGTTCGTTTTGGGGAGTACGCGGGAGCACATAGAGCTGCCCGATGATCTGGTGGCGCGGCTGGAGGGCAAGAGCAGCCTGGGGCGCATCGGATTGCTGATTCACAGCACGGCGGGGTTCGTGGACCCGGGCTGGCGGGGGCGGTTGACGCTCGAACTTAGCAACGTGGCCCGATTGCCCATCGCCCTGTACCAAGGGATGAAGATAGGGCAGATTTCATTCCTGCGGCTGACCGAGCCGGCGGAACGGCTCTACGGTTCGCCGGAGTTGGGGAGCAGGTACCAGGGCCAGTCCGGTCCCACCGCCAGTCGGTTCCACCAGGATTTCCGGGGGTGATTGCGCCACCATGGTCGCTGACGCCGCTGCGGAAACTAACCCCATGGCCAGGGCGATTGATCTGGCCCGGCACGCCCTGGGCAGCACCAGTCCGAATCCGGCGGTTGGAGCGGTGATCACGCGCGACGGAGTAATCGTTGGAGAGGGATACACGCTGCCGCCGGGTCAGAGGCACGCCGAGATTGGCGCGCTGCAACAGGCCGGCGCGGCGGCGCGAGGCGCCACCCTGTACTGTACTCTGGAGCCGTGCTGCCACCACGGGCGTACACCGCCCTGCACCGACGCGATCATCGATGCGGGCGTGAAGCGCGTGGTCTACGCTGTGGGCGACCCGAATCCCAGGGTTTCCGGGGGCGGCGAGTCGGCGTTGCAGGCCGCCGGGGTCACGGTGGAGATGGAACCTGAGCCGAGGGCGGAGGAGCTTTACGAGGCGTTCGCCAAACACATCACCACCGGCCTGCCCTTTGTGGTCGCCAAGTTTGCGATGAGCCTGGACGGGAAGATCGCGACCCGCACCGGAGCGTCGCAGTGGATCACAGGACCGGCGGCGCGGGCGCGGGTGCAAGAGATGCGCAAGGAACTGGACGGCATCATGGTGGGAATCGGCACCGCCCTGGCCGACGACCCTCAGTTGACTGCCCGCGACAACGATGGCGTCCCGTTGGAACCCAACCTGCAACCGGTGCGGGTAGTAGTTGACAGCAGGGGTCGCATCCCACCGGGGGCGCTGATGCTGAAGCAGCCGGGGCGGACGATAATCGCGACGGGTGGCGGGGTGGACAGGAGCAGCAAATCCAGGCTCGAGGACTCCGGCGCAGAGGTGGTCGAGTTCCCCGGAGCCAGTGGCCGGGTTGACTTGGCCGGGCTCGTAGTGTACCTGGGCGGCGAAGGACTGGTGAGCGTCATGGTTGAGGGAGGCGGCCAACTGCTGGGGGCGATGCTCGATGGAATGCTGATTGACCGGGTTGACGCATTCATAGCGCCCATGCTGATTGGGGGAGCGGGCGCGCCTTCGCCCATTGCTGGCGGGGGCGCGGCGGCGATTGGCGACGCGCTGCAGCTGGACCGAACCAGGGTTGAATCGATTGGCCCGGATTGGCTGATCACCGGGTATCCCAAAACGGGTAAACTTGATACTGGGCATTCCGGGACCGGGCGGTTCTAGTCCGGGCGATTCTAGTCCGGGCAATTCAAGTCCGGGCGGTTCTAGTCAAGGTATTCCAACAACGGAGGCGGCTGAATGTTCACGGGAATTGTGGAGGAAGTTGGCCGCGTATCTGGCCTCGACGATTATCGGTTTGGGATACGGGCGGAAAAGGTGGTGGCAGACGTCAAGTTGGGGGACAGCATCGCGGTAAACGGGGCTTGTCTGACCGTGGTTGAGTTCGACGGCGGCGGTTTTGCGGTTGACCTGGCGCCGGAAACGCTGCGACGGACCTCGCTGGGAGAGGCTGGGGCCGGATCGGCGGTGAATTTGGAGCGGGCGTTATCCGCCAGCGACCGCATGGGCGGGCACATAGTGCAAGGGCACGTGGACGGAACCGGCGCCATCACCGGACTGATCCCGGAGGCTGATTGCTACATTATGGAAATTGAGGCGCCGGAAGCGTTGGTTCCCTACATCGTTGAAAAGGGATTCATCGCGGTTGACGGAATCAGCCTGACGGTGGTACAAAGACAAGCGCGCCGCTTCACGATTTCGGTGATACCGTTCACGATGCAGAATACAAACCTGCATGAAAAATCGGTGGGAGACCGGGTAAATTTGGAAGCGGACATCTTGGCAAAGTACGTGGAAAGCCTCCTCCAATCCAGGTTGGGTTGAGCGTTGGCCAAAAGGCGGGAACCGCTCTGAGATGCAGTTGACGAGCATCGAACAAGGACTTGAAGATCTGAGGTCCGGCAAGTTCCTCATCGTGGTGGACGATGAAGAGCGGGAAAACGAGGGGGATCTGGTGATGTCGGCCGAGCACGTAACTGCGGAGGCCGTCAACTTCATGGTGACCCATGCGCGGGGCCAGGTCTGTATGCCGATGATGGCGGAACGATTGGCCGAGTTGGACATACCGTTGCTGGCCAGCGTGAATTCCGATTCCGAGATGCCGACGGCGTTCACCATGCCGGTGGACTACGCCATCAACACCTCCACGGGCATTTCGGCTGGCGACCGGGCGGCGACCATCAGGGCGCTGATCGATCCTGATTCACGTCCAGAGGATTTCATCCAACCGGGGCATCTGTTTCCGCTAAGGTATCACCAGGGCGGCGTGCTGGCGCGTCCGGGGCATACCGAGGCCATCGTGGACCTGTGCCGGCTGGCGGGATTGTATCCGGCTGGCGTAGTGTGCGAGATCATGAAGGCAGACGGGTCAATGGCTCGGATGCCGGACTTGGAGCCCATGGCTCGGGAATTTTCGCTGAACATCTTGTCCATCGCGGATCTTATCGCGTACCGCGGCAAGCACGACCCGGAGGGATAATGCCGCTGTGCAGCGTAGATGAGGCTCTGGAAGACCTTTCCTCCGGGAAATTTCTCATCGTGGTGGACGACGAGAGCCGCGAGAATGAGGGCGACCTATTCTTGCTAGCGCAACACGTGACGCCGGCGGCCATCAATTTCATGGTGACCCACGCCAGGGGTTTGGTGTGCGTTCCCATGCTGGGCGAACGGTTGGATGAGTTGCGCATTCCGTTGCTGCGGGGCCGGAATTCCAGGACCCCTCAGTCAACCGCGTTCACCACGTCGGTGGATTACAAAGTAGGAACGACCACCGGCATCTCGGCGAATGACCGCAGCGCCACCATACGGGCCTTGATCGACCCTAATTCTAAACCAGAGGACTTTACGCATCCGGGGCACATGTTCCCGTTGCGGGCCGATCCAAACGGAGCGCTGGGCAGGCCGGGTCACACCGAGGCCATCATCGACCTGTGCAAAGAGATTGGAGCCTATCCGGCCGGGGTTATCTGCGAGATCATGAACCCCGACGGGAGCATGGCTCGCATGAATGATCTAGAGGAGTTCGCCAGCGAACACGACCTGAAGATATTCAGCATCGCGCAGCTGATCGCGCACCGTAGGATGAGCGAAACGCTGATTTGCAGGGTGGCTGAGGCCAACTTGCCCACCAAGTATGGGGTCGCCCGCATCGTTGGCTATCGCAGCGAAATCGACAGCGGAGAACACGCGGCGCTGACGGTTGGGGACTGGCAGCCAGGGGACGAGGTGATGGTGAGGGTGCACAGCGAGTGCCTGACCGGGGACGCTTTCGGCAGCCTGAAATGCGATTGCGGCGAACAACTGGACATGGCGATCCGCATGATTTTCGAAAACGGATCAGGGGCGCTGATCTATTTGCGGCAGGAAGGCCGGGGCATTGGATTGCACAACAAGATCAAGGCCTACGCGTTGCAGGACGACGGCATGGACACCATCGAGGCCAACGTGGCCCTGGGATTCCAGCCAGACGAGCGCAAATACGACCTGGCCGCACAAATCATGAAGGACCTGGGAATCACGCGGGCCCGCTTGGCCACCAATAATCCGCACAAGATGGCTGGCATCAGCGGCCTGGGCGTGGAGGTAGTGGGACGAGTCAGCCTGAGCGTGCCGCCCAACGAGGCCAACGAGGGATACATGCGGATCAAGAGGGACAGCATGGGGCACCTGATGTCCCCGATCCAGCCCAGCCCTCCGTACCCGCTAGGTTAATCGCCACCCGCTGGGTTAATCGTCGACGCTAATGCGGACGCCGGCCTCGCGTCGCTTGGCACAGCAGTAACGCTGGCGTGGCCACGGCTACTGAGGCAGCCGACACCAAGCCAGTATCCCAGCGCCACCCAGGATGGGGCGAGCGCTAATCGTCGGCGCCCAGCTTGCTGACCAAGTAGGCTTCGATGAAGCCGTCAATGCCCCCGGCGAGTACCGCGTCGGTGTTGCCGGTTTGGTGGTCAGTACGGTGGTCCTTCACCGATTTATACGGGTGCAGGACGTAGCTCCTGATCTGATTGCCCCATTCGGCGGAGACTCGCTCGCCGCGCAGGGTTGAAAGTTGTTGTTCACGTTCGGCTTCGCGGCGCGCCAGCAATTTGGCCCGCAGGATGCGCATGGCGTAATCGCGGTTTTGATGCTGAGAGCGCTCGGTTTGGCAAGAGACCACGATTCCGGTGGGGACGTGAGTGAGCCGAACCGCCGACGCGACCTTCTGCACGTTCTGTCCGCCGGGCCCGCTGGAGCGGAAAAAGTCCATTTTGAGGTCTTCGGGGCGAATCTCGACTTCTGAGTCCTCGTCAAGCACGGCGGGAAGGACTTCGACCCGGGCGAAGGAAGTTTGGCGGCGGCGGGCCGGATCAAAGGGAGACATGCGCACCAGCCGGTGCACTCCGACCTCCGCGCTCAGGTAGCCGAAGGCGTGGGCGCCGCCGATTTCCATCGTGCTGGCGCGCAGCCCGGCTTCGTCGCCGTAGGCGGTGTCGAGGACCTGGACGGGGCGCCCATCGGCTGAGGCCCATCCGGCGTACATGCCGGTCAGCATCTCAACCCAGTCGTGGGAGTCGGTCCCGCCGGCGCCCGAGTGGATGGTGAGGATGGCAGGCCGCTCGTCGTAAGGGCCAGAGAGGGTCAGCTCCATTTCGGCGCGGTTCAAGCGCGCGGCGACCTCATCCGCTTCGGCGGCTAGTTCGTCAGCCAGGTTCTCGTCGTCGGTCTCCATGGCGAGTTCGGTGAGCTCGGTCAAATCGCTCACCTGGGACTGGAGGGCTCGCCACAGTTCAACCGACTGCTGCAACCTGCCGAGTTCCTGCATCTTGCGCTGGGCGCGAGATGGGTCGTCCCAGAAACCGGCGGCTGCAGCCTCAACTTCCAGGGCGCCGATGGATTGCTCCTTGCCGGCGAGGTCAAAGACGCTCCACGACCGCTTCCAACTTGATGGCAAGGTCGGCGAGTCGCTGGCGCAGTTCATCCATGATCGGGGGTTCCTCCAACGCCGCGGGCAATGAATCGTCGCGGGGTATCGGCAACAATTATACATGGGTCGAAGGCGGTTCCGAGCTGGGCGCCGCGCGGTTGGGGATTGGGGCGCGGAACGGCCGTGGGGCGTGTCTGCCGAACGGCCGTTGGGCGTGGTCTGCGAGATTGCCACGGCCTTCGGCCTCGCAATGACAGATGCTAAAGGCACCGCGATTGCTTCCCGCCCTGTCATTGCGAGCGAAGCGCGGCAATCTCGACGACCACAACGCGCGGCGCTCCGCCTTCCGGCCCGGACCCCAGCGGCCGTTGGGCGTCGTCTGCGGGATTGCCACCGCCTTTGGCCTCGCAATGACAGATTCGAGGCAGGGTTGGTCTGCGAGATTGCCACGGCCTTCGGCCTCGCAATGACAGTACTGCGGGGGATTGGTTGACGGGATTGCCGCACGGGGATGGGCTATAATGAACGGGCGCGGATTGATGGCCGCGACCCCAAGCCAGGCAGGTAGGTCCCGATGCTTGACCACGGAACTCCCGAACACGCGGCGGATGACCCGATAGCGTCGCTGCGCCACCGTATGCGCCACTCGGCGGCCCACGTGATGGCCGACGCCGTTGTGCAACTTTTCCCCGAAGCCAAGGTGGCCATCGGCCCGCCTACCGCCGATGGGTTCTACTACGACTTTGGGGTGGAACGGCCCTTCACGCCGGAGGATTTGGAACGGATCGAGGCATTGATGATCCAAACCATCAAATCCGACGCGCCGTTTGTGAGGGAGGAATTGAGCCGGGAAACCGCGCAGGCCATGTTCGCCGAGCAGCCGTTCAAGCAGGAGATCATCGACGATTTGCCCGAAGAGACGACGTTGAGCATCTACCGCCACGGGGAATTCACCGATTTGTGTCAGGGTCCCCATGTGGCCAGCTGCGGGGAAATCGCCGCGGTAAAGCTGCTGCACACGGCCGGGGCCTATTGGCGCGGCGACGAAAATCGCCCGATGCTCCAGCGCATCTACGGCACCGCGTTCGAGTCGCAGGCTGCGTTGGACGAGCATCTGGAACGCTTGGCGGAGGCCGAGCGCCGAGACCATCGCGCGCTTGGTCGCCAGTTGAACCTGTTCACCATCCACGACGAAATTGGGCCGGGACTCATCGTGTGGCAGCCCAGGGGCGGCGTGATGCGTTCGATCATCGAGGACTACTGGCGGGACATCCACTACAGGCGGGGTTACAACATCGTGTACTCCCCGCACATCGGGCGCGCGCGGCTGTGGCAGACCAGCGGGCATCTGGATTTCTACAGGGACAGCATGTATGCCCCGATGGAAATCGACGAGCAGGAGTACTTCCTGAAGCCGATGAACTGCCCGTTCCACATCCAGATCTACCGCTCGTCGTTGCGCAGCTATCGGGAATTGCCCTTGCGCATCGCCGAGTTGGGAACCGTGTATCGGTTTGAACGCAGCGGCGTGCTGCACGGGTTGATGCGGGTTCGCGGGTTCACCCAGGATGACGCCCACATCTTCTGTTTGCCGGATCAAGTGGCCGGCGAGGTTGGGGACGTGCTGGACTTGACCTTTGAGATCATGGCCGCGTTTGGCTTTGAGGACTACGACATCATGCTGTCCACGCGGCCGGAGAAGTACGTAGGCGAACCGGACATGTGGGAACACGCCACCGAATCCCTGCGCCAGGCGTTGGTTGAGCGCGGCTTGGAATACGGCATTGACGAGGGCGGAGGCGCATTTTACGGCCCCAAGATTGACATCAAGATCAAGGACGCGCTGGGGCGGGAGTGGCAGTGCACCACCGTACAGTTCGACTTCAACCTGCCGGAGCGGTTTGGCCTGGTGTACCAAGACGAACAGGGCAATCGCGTGCAGCCTTACATGGTGCACCGAGCGATTTTGGGGTCCCTGGAGCGGTTCTTCGGCGTGCTGGTTGAACACTATGCCGGGGCGTTTCCGCTTTGGCTGGCGCCGGTGCAGGCGGTGGTGATCCCCATCGCTGACCGCCACAACGAATACGCCGAGCAGGTGGCGGGGGAACTGCGGGACGCCGGGTTCCGCGTGGAGGTGGACGACCGGAGCGAGCGCATGAATCAGAAGATACGCCAGGCTCAGCTGATGAAGACTCCCTACATGCTGGTAGTAGGAGACCGGGAGGCTGAAGCCAACGCGGCGGCGGTGCGCACTCGGGACGGCGACAATCACGGGGCGTTGCCGCTGAACGAGGTTCGGGAGCTGCTGGCCGGGGGGATCGCGGGTTCTCCCGCCACGAACCGGCGCCCGTAGGCGACAGAACCGGAGACCGCCGGCTCTGGCAGGCGCTATCGCGCCAGTTGCCGGTAGGCGCCCACGAAATCGCCGCGTCCACCGTATCCTTTGCGGAAGGCGATCACGCCGTGAGGGTCCAGGGCCATCATCGATGACTGGCTGGTGATCCGCAGATCCCGGAGCATGGAGCCCACTGGCTGCGTCGCGGTCATGTTGGTGTAGGCGTTGTCCTGAATGTAGCCGTCCAGCCGGGCCGCGTCCTCGTTGAACGACACCAGGTAGAAATCCACCTGCCCGGCGAATTCGGCTACGACGGGGGCCAGCGTCCGCAACTCGGCGCGGCAGGTTGGTCACCAGGTGGCGAAATACATCATGAACACCGGTTTGCCGGACGACGACAGCTCCGCAGAGGTTACGCTGATGCCGGCGGCAGTGTCCATGGCAAAGGGCGGCGGGGTCTCCCCGACCTCTGTGCCCTGGGGAGCGCTGGGGGGCGCAACGAGTTCCGTGGCGGGCGGCGCCGGCGGATCCGTTGGGGGCGCGTCGGTTGTGTCGCTGGCCGCCGGGATTGGCGTCGTGGCTGAAGTGACCGGGCGTGTGGGCGTTGGTTTCAGGGTTGTGGAGGTCTCGGCTACCGGAGGGTTCCCCGGGTTCGGGGAGGGCGCGATTTGGGTAACGGGGGCCGCCGCCGGTTCGACGCTGGGAGCATTGGGCGGCGCCGACGTGGGTTCAACGGCTGTCGTGGCGGTTGATGGAGGCGCGCCGGTAGCGGTGACAGCGCTGGACGGGGGCGCCGCCGGGGTCGTCGCTTCTTCAGGCGCGCAGGCGACGAGAAACAGGAGGGTTGCGGCGACCAATGTGGCCGCGAACGACAGGTTAGTCCGGCGCATCATGATTCTGCATCTGGCGCCAACGACGCCAAGGGCTAGCCTCATCAGCTCGGTAGTTGGACATCCCGGCGGCGTTGGTCGCGTTGTGACTCGCTCTCCCGGGCCGACGGGGCGGTAAAGGGATCGGCCACCAGGCGGTCCAGGTATGCTGGCCATTCGGCGGCGTTGCCGCTGGTTTGGCGATGCAGGAAACGCCCATTGCCGTTGAGGGCGATAAAGGACCCTTGCGTGGTGACCTGTAGGTCGGCCAGCATGGAGCCCAAGGGTTGAGCGGCAATGAAGCCGGCGCCGGAGAAGCCCTGAGTATCGACGTAGTCGGCGATGCTGTCAGCGCCTTCATCGAAGGAAACGATGTAGAAGTCGATGCTGTCGGAGTAATCGGAGGCGAAGGTGTTCAGCGTCTGCAACTCAGCGCGGCAGTGCGGTCACCAGGTTGCGAAGAACATCATGAGGGCGGGGCGTTCGCGTTCCACCTGGTCCTTCAGGGAGACCTCTGAACCGTCGACCAACTTCATGGCGAAAGGCGGGGCCAAATCGCCGGAGTCAACGCCGGTTGACGGCCCTGAGGTGGGAGCGCACGCCGCAAGCAGGATGGCGGCCGCCATGGCCAAGATGCTGGCGATGACAGGAACGTACCGAGCGCTCGCGATGTTCATCCAAGGTTCTCCCAATTGAGGCTTGATGCGCCGTCTATTCTAGCAGAACTTTGCGCCTTTGCGGCGCCGAACCGCTATACGGGCGATGGGTCGGTCTGTTCAACGGTGGCGACGCTGGGAGAGCGGGAACCGCCGGGTTCAGGGATGCGGCGCCGAATTTGGGGAGGAAGGCCCCCGCTCGACCGCGCCGACAGCAGGCGACCGAATCGCCAAGCGCCAGGTTTTGCAGAAATCGGCGTGATAGGCTTGAAATACGCCGGATACTGTGGGATTATTCGCGCTTGTTGGGGGCATCTGGTCGCCCAGATCTAACGAAAAGCCCATTTGGAGGCGGAGCAAACATGAAACTGATCGTACCGATTCTGACGGGAATCGCGGTTGCGTTGATGGCAGCGGCGATGTATTCGGGTGTGGCCATGGCGGCGGCCGTGGACGACTCGTTGAGCGCGCCCGACGCCGGACTGGCAGACGCCAGAACCCCGTGGCAGGCTCCCGAACCGGCCGACGCCAAGCGCGGCCCCAGGGAAGATTCAAAGGACGGATCCAGGGTAATCTCGTTGGCGCAGGTCAAACGCTTTGCGGCGGTGTACGACTCCAGGAGCGGCCGGCACTCTGTGGTGATCGACATCCGGTTGCCAGACTATTGCCACGAGTTCCATGAAGCCGCAGTGGCGCAACGTGGGGGCATGATAACCATAGAGGTTTTCCAGTCGGAGCCTCACCCTGATGAGGGCGTATTTTGCGCACAGGCGGAACGGACGCACACCCACCGAGCGGATCTCCAGAGGATCATTCCGGGGCGCACCTACTGGATAGAGGTGAACGGCGAGGTGATTATCTACACCGCTCCATCCAAGCGCTAGCGCAATAGGGCGCCGGCAGGGGAACCGCTGCAGTGGTTCAAGAAACCGGCGCCGGAATCGTCGATGGGAACAGGCGGCCGGTCTCCAAAGGAGGCGGGCCGCCGATTTGGTTCAACGCAGCGTGATGCTCCACGGCTGCGCGGCAACCGAAAGCGGCATAGTTCGCTGCGGCGCCTGCCTGGTGGGGTAGAATGGCGCGAGATAACTTCGACTGCCAGGAGCGCCATATGCCCAACCGCCTAGCCAACGAAACCAGCCCCTACCTGCTGCAACACGCCGAAAACCCGGTGGATTGGCATCCCTGGGGTGAAGAGGCCCTAGGATTGGCCCGAGAGAAGGACCGGCCCATCCTGCTCAGCATCGGTTATTCGGCCTGCCACTGGTGCCACGTTATGGAGCGAGAATCCTTCGAGAACGAGGAAATCGCGGCGCTGATGAACGAGCATTTCGTCAACATCAAGGTCGATCGCGAGGAGCGGCCTGACCTGGACGCGGTGTACATGGAGGCGGTGCAGATGCTCACGGGCAGCGGTGGTTGGCCCATGACCTTGTTCCTGACCCCGGAGGGTCGCCCTTACTATGGCGGAACCTACTTTCCGCCGGAAGACCGGCCCGGGATGCCCGGTTTCCCGCGTCTGTTGACCGCCGCCAGCCAGGCTTACCACACCAACAAGGGCGAGATCGAGCGGGTCACCCGGCAACTGGCCGAACAGATGGGGCGCACCGGCCAGATGCCTCG
The DNA here is from genome assembly GCA_965221295.1 of Dehalococcoidia bacterium. Lineage (GTDB taxonomy): Bacteria > Chloroflexota > Dehalococcoidia > Lucifugimonadales > UBA3495 > Bin87. The sequence goes on from OZ244879.1 coordinate 2,246,711, forward strand.
CGGCTTCAACCCGCTGACCACTGACGCGATGCACACCGCGTACTCGCAACTGGCTACCCAGTTCGACCACCTGAACGGAGGGTTCGGCAACGCACCCAAGTTCCCGCAGCCCATGACGCCGGAATTTCTGCTGCGCTACCACCGGCACGGCTTCAACGAGCGAGCGTTGGTGATGGTGGAGCTGACGCTGCGGAAGATGGCATACGGCGGAATTTACGACCAGGTGGGTGGCGGATTCCATCGCTACTCCACGGACGCGTACTGGTTGGTTCCCCACTTTGAGAAGATGCTGTATGACAACGCCCTGCTGGCTCGCTTGTATCTCCACTGCTGGCAGATTACGGGAAACCCGTTGTACCGGCGGATTACGGAGGAAACGCTGGATTATGTTCTTCGCGAGATGACCGATTCTGCCGGGGGGTTTTACTCGGCGCAGGACGCGGACAGCGAGGGCGTGGAGGGGAAATTCTTCGTGTGGACCCCCAGCGAGTTGCGCCAAATACTGGGCGACGACGCGGAATTGATCATGGGCTACTACGGCGTCAGCGAGCAGGGGAACTTCGAGGGCGCCAACATCCTCAACGCGCCGCGACCGCCCGCGGAATTCGCCGCCCAGCGGGACATACCCGAGGCGGAGCTGACAGCGGCCATCGCACGGGCTCGGGCGGCGTTGCTGGACGCCAGGGAGCGGAGGGCGCACCCGCTGCTGGACGACAAGGTACTCACCTCCTGGAACGGCCTGATGATGCGGGCGTTTGCGGAGGCTGGAGGCGCTCTGGGACGTTCGGATTACCTGGACGCGGCGCGCGCCAACGGCAACTTCGTACTGGGCAGTCTGCGCAACGAGGACGGGCGAATCCTGCGCACGTGGCGCAACGGCGAGGCCAAGCTGCTGGGATACCTGGAAGACTACGCCTGCCTGGCCGACGGACTGCTGGCGCTGCATGAAGCCACCCTGGAGCCGCGGTGGCTTCAGGAAAGCGTGGCGGTGGCCGACGGCATGATGGAGCTGTTTTGGGATGACGCCACGGGAGGGTTCTACGACACCGGCAGCGACCACGAACGGCTGGTGGTGCGTCCCCGCGACGTATTCGACAACGCCCAGCCCTGCGGCGGGTCGGTGGCGACGGATGCGCTGCTGCGGCTGGGCGTAATCACCGGAAACGGCGACTACTCGACTCGGGGCGCGACGCCGCTGCGGGCGCTACAGCAGCTACTGGGACGGGCGCCTGGGGCCGCCGGCCATTGGCTGGGCGCCCTGGATTTCTACGTGTCCCTGCCTCGGGAAATCGTAATCGTTGGCCCCACGGAGTCTGCAGCGGCACAAGACATGCTGGCAGAAATCAACCGCCGGTTCATGCCCAACAAGGTGGTGGTCGGGATGTCTGATCCGTCCAACCCGCCTTTGAAGGACTCGCCACTGCTGGAGCAGAGGACGATGGTAGGGGGTGAGCCGACGGCCTATGTTTGCGAAAATTACGCCTGCCAACTGCCCGTGACAAGCTCCGCGGCGTTGGCCGATCAGCTGGATCGCTGAACTGGCGCCACCCGGTTTGGGGCCAAGGCCGAGTCGAGGCGGGTGGGTTCCGCTGCGGTGGTGGCAAGAAAATTACCGGGTGGGGATCAATCCGGCGGCGGTTACAGTCTGGAGGGTTCGACCCTGCTGCGGTGGTGGTGAGCCGATTACCGGGTGGGGATCAATCCGGCGGCGGTTACAGTCTGGCGGTTTACCGTGTCGGGCAGGCGGTACATGGGCCAGAGGACGGCGCCGGCCAACACGAGGGCGCCGGCCAGCAGAGGGGCCAGGCGGATGCCCAACGGGTTCTCGGGAGAGTCGCCCAGCTGCAAAACCAGGCTCAAGAGCAGCGGAGGCAGCGAGTAGGTGACTTTTTCAAAGAAGTTCTGCGTGGAATAGAACATCGCCTCACGGCGTTCGTCTCTGACCAGCGCGTCGTAGTCGGCGATGTCCGCGGTGAGTCCTTTGGGTAGCAGGAAGACCGCGGCGATGGGCATCCCAGCAACGAACATGAAGACGAGGCCCTGCAACATCAGGGCGCTGGTGGTGAACAGTCCAACCAGTCCCATCAGCGGGAACAGCAGCCCGCTGATGACCAGGCAGACCCCATAAACGCGTCGCTTGCTGACACGGCCGGCGGAGAATAGGATCCAGATGAAAACGCCGGCCACCACCACTCCAGCGATGACGGTGGTGGATAGGAAGCTGGCGGCGGCGCCGTCTTTGGCCTGCAGCAAGACGCCCACGGCGAAGAAGGGGACGAGGCCCTGCAAGACTCCGACGCCGGTGGTGAACATGACGAAGGTGGGCAAAAAGGCGACGAACTGGGAGTTGCGGAGGGTGTCGCGGACGCCTTGCAGGAAGGGCACTTCGGCAGGAACGATGTCGCGGGGGGCGCGGTTCCACACCGCCCTCAGGGCCAGGCAGCGGAACAGCAGGGCGAGGATTGCGAAGAAGGAGCCGGCGATCTGAAAGCCGTAGGCATCCTTGATGAAGCCGCCCACGACCAGGCCGAGGCCGGCGCCGGCGACGGCGAAAAGGAAAATCAGGCTCACGACGCTCATGCGATCCTGGGCGGTTCGGGTGACCTCGGGCACGAGGGCTTCCAAAGCGCCGCTGGACATGGTGGCCGCGGTGAAGAACAGCTCCAGCATGAGGACGAAGTACAGAACGTTCCACCAGCTGCTGCCCTCGGACGGTAGAAACCAGACCAAGGCGCCAAACAGAGCGTAGAAGGGAGTGGCGAACATGATGAACGGTATGCGGCGTCCCCAACGGCTCCGGGTACGGTCGCTCCACCAGCCGATGAGGGGGTCGGTGAAGGCGTCGATGAAGCGGCCGCCGAAGATTAGGAGACCGGCGACGATTCGGGCGTCGATGTCGAAACCCAACAGGGACACGTCGGGAACCCGGCTGAAGCCCTCGATGGCCGGCGGAGCCAGAAAGAAGAGCGCCCACTGCTGCCGGAAGTAGTTCATGGCCTGCATTCCGACGTGGTCCGCAGAAAAGAGCATCTTGTTGAGCAGCGGCATTCGCACCGCCGAATTCGCAGCCGGATCAGTCATAGCGCTCCGTCGCCAGGGAATAATCCGTCGGCACTGTACCACATCTGAGTTGGCGCGCACTGAGGTGTGATAAGATAAACTCGGTCGTTTGAAAATACGAACGACTGCTCTAAATTGACTGACCAACGCCGAAACAGGGGATTGAACATGGCCATCACCGTAGGACAACCCGCACCAGATTTCACCCTCCACGAAAATCCCGCTACGCAGCACAGCCTGAGCGATTACCGGGGCAAGAACGTCGTGTTGGCGTTTTTCCCCGGAGCCTTCACCGGGGTCTGCACCACCGAGATGTGCGCGCTGCGGGACCGGATTCAGGAGTTCAACGACATGAACGCGGTGGTGCTGGGCGTAACCGTTGACCCACCCTTCGCGCAGGCCGCGTGGAAGGCCGCCAACAACGTGGAGTACACCTTCCTCAGCGACTACAACAGGGAGGTGGTCAACGCCTATGACGTAGCGCTGCCGGGCTTGGCCGGGATGCAGGGTTACGTTGCCGCCAAACGGGCCGTGACCATCGTGGACGCCCAGGGCATCGTGCGGTACCACTGGGTAGCCGACGTACCCACCACAGAGCCGAACTACGATGAAGTTCGCGCCGCAGTGGCCGCGCTGAGCTGAATCACCGGCCAATACGACGGGCGCTGCAAGCCCCTCTCGGTTCGAGAGGGGCTTTTCGACGCGGGGTTGGTGGCGGCGTGGCGCTGCGCCGGGTTGGAAGCGCTTGGCGCCGCTACCCCTTTGGGTAGCCCTGGCGCCGGTTGGCGGGTTGCGCCAGCGATGGCGTGAACGGCGTTGTGGTCGGGCATGTCCGGCTTCACCCGCGCCGGGCAGGGATCGGACCACTCCAAGGTGGAGGCATCCCACGTCGGCGACGACTGCGCGGACGACGCGCGCTGACGGGTTGGAGGCGGGTAGCCGGTCAGCGTTGCGGCCAGGGGTGGCTCACCAGGCGTTCAATCACCATTTCCGTCAGGCGGTGGGAGTCCACGGCGAGGCACAGATCGACGTTGGCCGGTCGGTTGGTCATGCCGTACCAATCCACCACGGTTTGGCCGCGGGTGAGTTCGCCGCCGATGTCCACGGAGACGGGCCGGCGTTCGGTCGTCATCAGGGTTGTGTCCACGGCATAGGCCACGGCGGGCACATCGTTGTATCGCACGGCCTCGCCGTCGGCCAGGCGACCCAAACGCCGGTACGCCTGTTGGGTGTAGCCGGACGCTGCGACGAGCAATTGAATGGCCGGGGCGGGACAGGTAGAAAGGCGGGCGAATTGCTCGTCTGACAGGCCGCAGTGGTCGCAGACGTCCAAACCCACCTGGACGATTGGCGCCCCGGAGTCGTAGAGGATGGCCGCCGCTTCCGGGTCTTCGTGGAGGTTGGCGGTGGCAACCGGGGAAACGTTGCCCGGGACTCTGACGGCGCCGCCCATCACCACGACGCCGGACAGGGACTCGGCGATTTCGGGAGCCAGACGGAGGGCCAGGGCGAGGTTGGTCATGCGTCCCAGGGCCAGTACAGTTATCTCCCCCGGCGCTTGGGAGACCATGCGCGCAATCGCTACGGGTGCGCGCCGGGCCACGTCGCCGGTGGCTGGCGTCGCGTTAGCCATCGGGCTGGCGCCGCCCAGAGCATCGGCGCCGTGAATGTGGGCGGCCCAGCTCTCGTTGGGCTGGCGCAGCAATGGGCCGCGGGCGCCTGGGTAAACCGGGATGGCGCTGCGGCCGGCGGCTTGCAGGATGCGCGCGGCGTTGGCGGCGCACTGGGGCATGGAACCGTTGCCGTAGCTGATGGTCAACGCCTCGACCTGCAGCTCGGGGCTGGCCAGGGCCAGCAGGATGGCCGCCGCGTCGTCCACGCCGGGGTCGGTGTCGATGATCACGCGCTTGGGCACTATGTTTCCGCCTTTTGACGATGCCGCCGGGTTGAGGCATTATAGCCGCTGTAATTCGCCTGACTTGGGTTGGGCGATTCGGAGGGACATTCCCGGAGGGACATTCTCGGAGGGGCATTTAATGGCGGTCAACGAAGTGCAAGGCGTGATCTCCCGGGCCAAGGGAGCGCACGTCGAGCTGGCGACGATTCACGTGCCGGATCCCGGGGAGGGCGAGGCGCTGGTGCGAGTGCAGGCTTGTGGCGTTTGCCACACCGACCTTCACTACCGAGAAGGGGCAATCAACGATGAATTCCCGTTCCTGTTGGGGCATGAGGCCGCCGGGATAGTGGAAAGCGTCGGGGACGGCGTAACCAACGTGCAGCCCGGCGACTTCGTGATCCTGGCCTGGCGGGCGCCCTGCGGCAACTGCCGCTCGTGCCACCGGGGGCGGCCGTGGTACTGCTTCGCCAGCCGCAACGCGCAGCAGAAGATGACGCTGCCCGACGGTTCGCCGCTTTCGCCGGCCCTGGGCATCGGCGCCTTTTGCGAGCTGACGCTGGTGGACGCGTTGCAGGCGGTGAAGGTAGATCCGGCGGCGGCGCCCGCGGCCGCCGGGTTGATTGGCTGCGGCATCATGGCCGGCCTGGGAGCGGCGCTGAACACTGGGGGAGTAGGCCGGGGCGATTCGGTGGCGGTGATCGGTTGCGGGGGCGTTGGCAATGCCGCAGTGGCCGGGTCCCGCTTGGCCGGCGCGCATACGATCATCGCAGTGGACATTGACGACCGGAAGTTGGAGTGGGCCCGGGGCTTTGGCGCCACCCATACCGTCAATTCCACGCAGGCCGACGCGGTGGAGGCGATCCGCGGGTTGACGGGCGGCAACGGCGTGAACGTGGCCATTGAGGCGGTGGGCAACCCGTCCACCTACGAGCAAGCCTTCTACGCCCGGGATCTGGCGGGGACGGTGGTGCTGGTGGGCGTGCCAGACCCGACGATGAAGATTGAATTGCCCCTGATCGAAGTGTTCGGGCGCGGCGGTTCCCTGAAATCCTCGTGGTATGGCGACTGCCTACCGACCCGGGACTTTCCCATGCTGATTGACCTGTACCTGCAGGGCCGCCTGGACCTGGACGCCTTCGTGAGCGAGCGCATTGGGATTGGCGACGTGGAAGAGGCGTTCGCCAGCATGAGCCGGGGCGAAGTACTGCGCTCCGTGGTGGTGATGTAGGCAATCGATGTTGGGGTTCGGTGTAGGGGAGATCACAGATGGCGACGTTCGTTCTGGTTCACGGAGCGTGGCACGGCGGTTGGTGTTGGTGGAAAACGGCGCCGTTGCTGAGAGACGCGGGACACATCGTTTACGCGCCAAGCCTGACGGGTTTGGGCGACCGGGAGCATTTGGCCCGCATCATACCGCCGGCGGCGCTCAACTTGGACCTGCACGTTCGGGACATCACGCAGCTGCTGGAGTCAGAGGGATTGACGGACGTGATCGTGGTGGGGCACGCCTACGCCGGCATGGTGATCACCGGGGTAGCGGAGTTGTGTCCCGGTCGCATCGGGACGCTGGTATATGTCAACGGGGTCGCGCCGGCCGATGGCGAGGCGATGATCGACCAGCTGGAGGCCGTGCGGGGCCCGGAGTTCGTGGCGCGCATCCGGCGGCATATCGACGATGGGGAGCCGTGGTTGCCACAGCCTACGACCAACGCGGAAATCGCCCGGCGTTGGGGGATAACGGACCTTGAAGACCAGGAGTTCGTTCTGCCGCGGCTTTCTCCGCAGCCTACCCAGACGTTCGCGCAGCCCGTTGTGATTCAGAACCCCGAGGCCGCCAGGATCCGGCGTGAGTTCATCCTGTGCAGCGAGTCGGGATTTGAACCAGTAGCCGAACGGGCCGCGGCCAACGGTTGGGGAGTGCGCCACATTGACACCGGGCACGACCCGATGATCACGGAGCCGGGCGCGTTGGCCGGGGCGTTGCTCAGCATCGCCGGGACTCGGCGTTAGCGCGCCGGCCGTATGCTACGATACCGGGCGTCAGTTTAGACAATCGTCAGTTCTGGCAATCGCATCAACAAGGAGAAACACGATATGGCCGACTCAGCATTGGGCCTTGACGTGCGGGCCTGCATTTTCGACGTATTCGGCACGGTGGTGGATTGGCGTTCCAGCATTACCGAGCAGTGCGCCAACATGGGGCGCATCAAGGGGATTGAACGCGACTGGGGGGCGTTCGCGGACGCCTGGCGAGGCAAGTATCGCCCCTATATGGATAAAGTGCGGAACGGGACGCTGCCGTGGACCAACTTGGACGCGTTGCACCGCATGTCGCTGGACGAGGTTCTGGAGGAATTCGAGATCAGCGGATTCAGCGACGACGAGAAGATGGAGGTAACCTATTTTTGGCACAACCTCCGTCCCTGGGCCGACAGCGTTCCGGGCCTGTACCGGCTCAAGAACAAGTTCATCATATCCCCGATGTCCAATGGGAACATCGCGCTGATGACCAACATGGCCAAGAATGGCGGGATGCCGTGGGACTGCATCCTGGGCGCCGAGGTGGCCCAGCACTACAAGCCGGACCCGGAGAGCTACGGCACGGCCGTCAAGTTGTTGGGGCTGAAGGCGGAGCAGGTTATGATGGTGGCCGCGCACCAGGGCGATTTGCTGGCGTCGGCCAAGGTTGGCCTCCGGACGGCGTTCGTGCCCAGGCCGAGGGAGCACGGGCCAGACCGGACGCCGGATCCTACCCCCGATCCGTCATTCAACGTGGTGGCCGAGAACTTCGTTGACTTGGCGGCCAAGCTCGGGGCCTGACCGGAGCGCAGGCCATAGGGATCAGACCGTTGCGCCATGAGGGGCGGGAGCGATTCGCGCCCCTGTGCGGGTTGTGGCGCCGGCGGGCGATCAGGCGTCGGCCAGCGGTTCTTGCCCGCAGACTTGGGCGACCAGTTCGTAGGAGCGCAGCCGATCCTCGAAGTGGTAGCAGATGGTGACCACGCTGAGGTCGCGCGTCTGGTAGTCTTCGGCCACTTTATCCAGCCCAGCCTTGACCTGATCCGGGTCGCCGTCCACGCAGTTGCGCATGTACTGCTGGATGAACTGCCATTCGTTGGCGAGGTACTTGTAGTTTGCCGCCAATTCGGGCGAGGGGATACCCTTGGCGCGATTGGTTACCGAACGCAGCCTGCCCAGGTTGCGGCTGGAAGCGATGCGGATGGCGTCCTCCTCGGTGTCGGCGCACAGCACCTGAACGCCGACGTTGACCAGGGGTTCTGGGAGGCGTTCCGAAGCCTCGAAATTTTGGCGGTAGGACTCGACGATCTGCGGGCCATCGGTGGCGCCCATGCCGAAGAAGTGAGCGTAGGCGAAGGGCAGGCCCATTTTCGCCGCCATGAATGCCGATTCGTAGCGTGAGCCGAGCAGCCAAACCTGCGGGGCGGTATCCGGTTCATCGGGCGAGGCCATCACCTCGTGGAAAGGGTGATCGTCGGGCTGGGAGTCATCCAGGTAGTTGATAACGTCGCGGACCTGCTGGGGGAAGTGTCGCACGTCTTTGGGCATACTGGGGTAGGCCAAAGCCGCCGCCGTGATCTGGTCGCTGCCCGGGGCGCGGCCGATGCCGAGATCGATCCGGTCGGGGTACAGCGAATCCAGGATACGGAAGGTTTCGGCGACTTTCAGGGCGCTGTAGTGGGGCAGCATGACGCCACCGGAGCCGACCCTGATGCTTCTGGTGTGGGCGGCGATTTGGCCGACCATGACTTCCGGGGCGGTGCCGGCGAAATTGGGCAGGTTGTGGTGTTCGGCCACCCAATAGCGGCGGTAACCCAGTTTTTCGGTGGCGACGGCCAGTTGAATGGTCTCTCTGAGGGCGGTTCCCGCGTCGCTGCCTTCTCTCATGGGCGACTGGTCAACCACGCTCAGCTGGAGTTTTTCGCTCAAGATTTCCTCTCGTAAACACGGGTCGTAAACACGGGTCGTAAACACGGGTCGTGAAGGCCGGGCGCTGCGCCCCGCAGGGGCAGTTATCCGGCGCCGTTATGTGATGTATCGCCAGATCGCAGGTTGCCGGAACCTGGCGGCTGGCTTATTATAGTTGCATCAAACGGTAAACGCAGTGATTGGGGAAGATCCGGCGGGGAGCTTGAATCAGACGAGAGGGTGATCCGTTTTGGTTTTCGGCAAAATATCAGGCGCGAAACCGGGGATGAAGCCAATTCCGGTTGCAGGCAATCCGCTCACAGCCAGCGGCAACAAGTACCTACTTGAACGTATCGTCAAGTGGGTACTTTTTCTTTTGGCGGCCGTTTCCGTGATGACCACGGTGGGCATCGTATCGGTGTTGCTCTTTGAGGGCGCGCGGTTCTTCACCGCGGACTTCTATCAGGAGAAGCGCAGCGAGCGCGAGGCGACCAGCGACGCGGCGGGGTTGGTAGGGACGGAGTCGGCGCCGGCCGGTTTGGCGCCGGGAATGATACCGAGGGTTTCGGCGCGGTCCACGGTGGACGCTCTGATCTACGTTGATTGGGACAAGCCAACATCCGGTGAAACGCCCACCGCCTACGAGGTGTCCATAACGCCCAATTTGGGCTTGGATCTGAGCGATTGCGCCAACCTGGGGGGAGAACGCATGTCGTGCGTCATATCCGACGCTGGCCTGGGGCGATCTTACAAGGTATCGGTGGCGGCGCTGGCCGAGGCCGGCCGGGGCGCCGCCCTGGAGACTGAATCCTTCCAGGTTCCAGAGAAAGTACGGTGGCAGCGATATTTTACGGACACCAAGTGGCGCACGTTGCTGGTGCCGCGATCTTACGGAATCTGGCCGCTACTGGTGGGGACGATGATGATCGCAGTCTTGGCGATGCTGGTGGCGGCGCCGCTGGGGTTGCTGAGCGCAATTTTCCTGAGCGAATACGCGCATCCCCGGTTGCGGGGGATCGCCAAGCCGGTACTGGAAGTGTTGGCTGGGGTTCCCACCGTGGTGTACGGATTCTTCGCCCTGTTCTTCATCACGCCGCTGCTGCGCGCCGTCAGCGACGAAGTAGGCATCTTCAACGCCCTGTCGGCGTCCATAGTGATGGGGGTGATGATCATTCCGATGGTGTCCAGCCTGAGTGAAGACGCCATGCGAGCCGTGCCCAATTCGTTGCGCGAGGGGGCATACGCTTTGGGGGCGACCAAGGTGGAAGTGGCCACCAAGGTGGTGACGCCAGCGGCGCTTTCGGGCATCGTAGCGGCGCTCATCCTGGGCATGTCGCGCGCGGTGGGCGAGACGATGATCGTGTTTATTGCGGCGGGACAGAATGAGAAGCTGACGTTCAACCCGCTGGATCCGGTGAATACCATGACGGGATTCATGGCCACGACCAATTTTAGCGACAACGCCATACCAGGAACCGCCCAATTCCAGGCGCTTTTCGCAGTGGGCATCACGCTGTTCGTCATCACCCTGTTGATGAACATGCTGAGCCAGTTCGTGGTTTCGCGCTTCCGTGAGGTTTACGAGTAATGGCGGTCCACACACAGCAGGACTACGACCGGCGGCTGGCTACCCGCAGACGGAACGCGCGGATTTTCTACGGAATTTGCGTTGCCGCGGTGATAGTGGCGTTGGCGATGCTGGTCGCCCTGCTTTACAGCGTGATTTCCGAAGCCGTGGCATGGCTGAACTTGGACGGAGCCTCGCTGAGCGCGTTGTTCGTGGAAGGGCCCTCCAGCAAGGCGGTGAAGTCTGGCCTGTTTCCGGCGATAATCGGCACCCTGTGGGTAATGGGAATTTGCATTGTGGTGTCCTTCACCGTTGGGGTGTCGGCGGCGGTGTACCTGGAGGAATATTCTGGGGGCAGCCGGGTCGCCGAGCTGATCCAGACCAACATTCAGAATTTGGCCGCAGTGCCATCCATTGTTTACGGCATACTGGGTTTGAGCATTTTCGTGGGATTGTTCGCGCTGGGCAAGAGCACTCTGGCCGCAGGCCTCACCCTGTCATTGCTGATCATGCCGGTGGTGATCGTGTCATCGCAGGAGGCGATGCGGGCGGTACCGCCGTCCATACGAGAGGGCGGGTTCGCCCTGGGAGGCACGCGGTGGCAGGTGATTTGGAGGCTGGTACTACCCCAGGCCATGCCGGGGATTCTGACTGGCATCATCCTGGCGGTGAGTCGCGCCATGGGCGAAGCGGCGCCGCTGGTGATAATGGGCGCGCTATCGTTCGTGTCTTTCGCGCCGGCCCATCCGTTGGACCGATTCACCGTGCTGCCAATCCAGATCTACGTTTGGATTTCCAAACCGCAGGAGGAATTTCACCAGTTGGCGGCGGCCGGAATAATCGTGCTGCTGATCATGCTGCTGGGAATGAACGCATTCGCCATCTTGCTGCGGAACCGCCTACAACGGAACCAACGGGGGTAGCGCAACATGGCTGCAAACACAGTGGCGACGCGACCGGCGATTCGCGCCATGGACGTCGGCGTCTATTACGGGGCGAACAAGGTCATCGAAGCCGTGACCATGGACATGCCCGAGCACGAAATCACCGCCATCATTGGCCCCAGCGGCGCCGGCAAGAGCACGCTGCTGCGCTGCATCAACCGCATGAACGACCTGATCGACATTTTCCGAATGGAAGGGGAGATGTGGTTTGGTGATTTCAACCTGTACGCTCCGGAGTCGGATCCCACGCAGATTAGATACCGGATCGGGATGGTGTTCCAACGGCCCAACCCGTTCCCCAAATCGATCTACGAAAACGTGGCGTTTGGGCCTCGCATCAACGGGTTCAGCGGCAACCTAGATGACGTGGTGGAACAATCGCTGCAGGGGGCGGCGCTTTGGGATGAGGTGAAGGATCGCCTCAAGGAGTCGGCGCTGGCGCTGTCGGGAGGCCAACAGCAGCGCCTCTGCATCGCCAGGGCCCTGGCGGTGGAGCCCAGCGTGATCCTAATGGACGAACCGTGTTCGTCGCTTGACCCCATCGCGACGCTGGCCATAGAGGAGCTGATGCAGGAATTGAAGAAGCGCTACAGCATCGTGATCGTCACCCACAACATGCAACAAGCGGGCCGGGTGTCTGACAAGACGGCATTCCTGATGCCGGATGAAAACCGGGTTGCCCACCTGATCGAGTTTGGCGACACACGGACGCTGTTCACCAACCCCGCCGACGAGCGCACCGAGGCGTACATTACCGGTCGATTCGGCTAAAATTGCCGCAGAACCGGGCGGCGCGCTCCGGCGCGCACGCTATGGGACGAACCGGGAGGAACCGAAATGCTACGTTCCGACTACGACCGCAACTTGGCCGACCTGCAAACACGCCTTACTGAAATGGGGGAACGCGTCGAGTCGGCCACCCGGAACGCCTTGAATGCCCTGGAGCATCAGAACACCCAATTGGCGCAAGAGGTGATCGACGCTGACGACGAAATCGACCGGTTGCAGGATTCGCTGGAGAACGATTGCGTAACCTTGCTGGCGACCCAACAACCGGCGGCGCGCGACTTGAGGTCTGTATTGACCGCCGTACACATCGCCGTGGAGCTGGAGCGGATGGGCGATTATGCGGAGGGCATCGCTAAGATTTGCCTGCGCATCGGCGACCAACCGTTGGTGAAACCGCTGATCGACATACCACGGATGGCGGAAATAGCGCTGAAGATGCTCAACGAGAGTCTGCAATCGTACGCGAATCGTGACGAGGAGCTGGCGCGCAAGGTGTGCGCCGACGACGACGCCATTGACGACCTGTACAACCAGGTTTACCGGGAATTGCTGACCTACATGCTGGCGGATCCCAGGACCATCGAACGGGCGACGTACCTGCTGTGGGTAGCGCATAACCTGGAGCGGATAGCGGACCGGGCGACCAACATCGGAGAACGGGTTTTGTGGTTGATCTCGGGCAACACCATCGGCACAGGATCGATAAGCAAGTCGTTGCGGTAACGCGGCGGTGGAATTGGGCCGTTGACAATTCCCGACCAAGGGGGTATATTTTTCGCAAATGCAAAGCAATTGCAAAACCCAGCGCCTGTGCACCTGTTCTTGTCCGCGTCAATCGGGGGCAGGTTACGCTTGATTTTAACGCATAGGCGCCACCCGTTCCCACCGCATTTGCCATGAGGCGCGGTGGGTTTTTTTGTGCCATAGCTCGGCAGGAGGCCACCTTGACCACTGAAACACGAACCCCCAGCCTGGAAGAAATCCATGCCGCCAGCCTCAAGTTGGCGGAAGGTTCAAACGCGATCATTCCGTTCATGGAGGACGAAATCGAGCGGTTTGACGCCGAGGTTGACCGTTTCCGCTCGGGCGAGCTGGACAACACCGTTTTCACGCCGTTCCGCCTGCGGCAGGGAGTGTACGGGCAACGTCAGGCGGACGTTCAGATGATCAGGGTAAAGCTGCCCGGCGGCATCATATCGGCTGACATGCTGGACTGCTTTGGGGAAATTGCCGAAAAATACGCACCTTTGAAGAAGGGGCACATCACGACACGGGAGAACATTCAACTGCACCACATCCCGCTGGAGCAGACCTCGGCGACGCTGCGCGAATTGGGCAAGGTTGGGTTGTCGACCCGGGAAGCTTGCGGCAACACCGTGCGCAACGTGGTGGGTCCTGCCACGGCCGGCGTCAGCCCTGAGGAAACGTTCGATCCGACGCCGTACCTGACAGCATATGTTCGCTTTGGGGCGCGGCACCCGATAACCCAGAACTTCCCCCGGAAGTTCAAGTCGGCGTTCACCGGCAACGACCAACGGGACGAAGTGGCGGCGGCGATCCAGGACATCACGTTCGTATCGCAGTACCGCGAGATCGGCGGAGAGCGGCGCAAGGGATTCAAGGTTTTCTGCGGCGGGGGAACGTCGATTATGCCCCGGCTAGCCAAACCGCTGTACGAGTGGGTGTCCGAGGACGACTACCTGCGGGTGGCGCTGGCGGTGTGGACGGTGTTCAACAACGCCGACATTCTGCGCAAGAACCGCATGATGGCGCGCCTCAAGGTGTTGATCGACAAGATTGGCCTGGACGAGTTCCGCAACTTGGTGGACGCTGAGTTGGCGAACATCGGCGCCATCGACTTTAGGCCGCTGATGACGGCGGAGGAGATTCAGCGGGAGGATCCTCCGACCCCGCCGTCTTCCGGCAACGGAGCTTCTTCCAGCAACGGAGTTTCTTCCAGCAACGGAGATGGCAACAACTCGGAGTACCGGGCATGGTTGGAATCCAACGTGGAGCCACAGCGACAGGAAGGTTATCACGTGGTTTATGTAAAGGTCGTGCGGGGCGACCTGGTTCCGGCCCAGTTCCATGGGCTGGCGAACATTGTTCGCGAGTACACCGGAGGCAAGGCCCGCACGACTCAGGAACAGAACATCGTGCTGCGTTGGGTTCCCACTGGGTACCTGCACGACGTGTGGGAAGCGCTGAATGCGCTCGATCTGGCCGAATCGGGGCACAACCACATCACCAACGTGGTTTCCTGCCCCGGCACCGACAGTTGCAAGCTGGGCATAACCTCGTCGATGGGATTGGCGAAGGCGCTACAGGCGGAAATGGCCACCTGGGACGGATTAGCCGATGACGCCGGCGTGGGGGACATTCGCATCAAGATGAGCGGGTGCCCGAACGGTTGCGGTCTGCACCACATCGCCAACATTGGGTTCCACGGCGCGGCGGTCAAGGGGGCCGACGCCCAGCAGATTCCGTCCTACGAGCTGTTCCTGGGGGGCAACTACGGTGACAACCAGGTGGAGGACTCGCGGATTGGAACCCGAGTGCCCAAGGTCAAGGTGCCGGCCAAGCTGGCGCCGGCGGTGTTGAAGGACATCGTAACGTATTACAAGGACAACAGGACAGACGAGGCCGAGCGGTTCAACGACTTTTTGGATCGCGTTGGATTGGAAGAGGTGACCGCGGTGGCAGCCCGGGCCCAGGAAATCGGGCACGAAGCCGAAGGCGGCGGCGACATGTACTTCGACTGGGAGCGAACCAACCAGTACGTGCTGGAACGGGGCGAGGGCGAGTGCGCCGTATAGCGGCGTTAGCTCTGTGACACGATGGCATCCGCATCACTGAACGGGCGCACGGTGGCTTTCGTTGAGGCCAGGATGCCCGACGAAATGGCCAGCCTAATCAGGCGACACGGTGGGATGCCCTACGGCGCTCCTGTCTTGCAGGAACATTATCTGGAAGACAGCCCTGAGGCAAGGCAGGCGATTGCAGACGTTTGCGAAGGTGGGGTGGACGCCGTGATCTTCCTGACCGGGGTTGGGGCCGGCGCGATGATGGGCATTGCGGACGCCATGGGCAGGTTGTCTGATTTTGAGGAGGCGTTGCGGGCCGTTACGGTGGTGGCCCGCAGCCCCAAGCCGGGGCGAATTCTGCGCCGCCACAAGATTCCCATTGACGTTATGCCGCCCGAGCCGTTCACATCATCGGATTTGACGGCGGCGATGGACGGATTGGATCTGGATGGCAAGAGGGTGATTTACCAGCGTTACGGCGGTCCCGACGCCATACTGCCGACTTACCTGCGGGCCCGAGGCGCTGAATGTCGGGAACTCACGCTGTACGACTGGGGTTTGCCAGATGACACGGGCCCGGCGTTGGAGTTGATTGAACGGGTGGCCAACGGGGAGGTTGACGCGCTGGCGTTCACGAGCCGGCCGCAGGTTCCGAACCTATTGGCGATTGCGGCCCAGGCTGGCAGAGAAGAGGCGCTGCGGGAAGGCATGGCCGACGCGGTGGCCGTGGCCTCGGTGGGGCCGGTTTGCACCCGGAAACTGGAGGAGCTTGGCATCGGGGTTGACATTGAGCCGGAGCACCCGCACATGGGCAGTTTGACGCTGGCCATCGCCGACTATTTTAGCCGTGGCGGTTAGTACTTGAACTCCTCACGCACCGGGCTGAAGATGTCGAGGGCGATGGCCTTGGAATCTTGCCCCTTTGCGTAGTGTTCGACGCCGCCGGGGATGATGTACATGTCGCCCGGCTTGAGCAGTCGAACCTCATTGCCGACACCCATTTCCAGTTCGCCTTCGACGATAATGCCTCCCTGTTCGTGGGGATGGGTATGCAACGGCACCAGGGCGTTGGCCTCTACTTCCACCAGTGAGAACAGCATTTGCTGGCCCCAGAAGGTTCGGGTTCGGGCGCCCTCGGCCAGTATTTTGTAGCCGCGGGATTCAGGCTGCAGAAAATAGTCGCTCATGGCAATGCTCCTTGCTGGATCAACGTTGAATCAAGATTGGTCGAACCCCAGGCCCCTTTCCTTCAAGCTAGCGAAGCGCCCGCCCTGACCGATTATTAGGTGGTCGAGCAGTTCAATATCCATCAGTTTGCCGGAGGCGACCAGGTCCCGGGTGACGGCCACGTCTTCGGCGCTGGGCGTCGGGTCTCCGGAAGGGTGATTATGAACCACGATGATGGAGGGGGCGTTCTCTCTGATGGCAGGGCGAAGAACCTCGGCGGTGCGAACCGAGCTGCTGTTGACGGTGCCGATGTAGATGGCGCGCCGGCCCACGACCATATTCCGGGTATTGAGCAACAGGACGACCAGATGCTCTTGGGCCAGTGGGGCCATCTCCGCGGCCACGAGGTTGGCGGCATCCTGTGGACAGGAGATTTGGGAGCGTTCTTCGGGAGCGAGGGAGGCGATGCGGCGTCCCAGCTCGAGGGCGGCCAGGATTTCGCAGGTTTTGGCGTCGCTCAGGCCGCGTTGCTCGTTGAGCTCGGGGTAACCGACTCGCGCCAATCCAGGCAGGCCTTCGAATTCGGCCAGTACCCTGGTGGCCAAGTTGATGGCGTTCTCACCGGCGATGCCGGTTCGGAGCAGTATGGCAACCAATTCGGCGTTGTTGAGGTAACGTGGGCCGTGTTCGCGTAGCCGTTCGCGGGGTCGCTCTTGCGGCGGCAGCTGCATGATGGTGGGCTGATACGAAACCGATCCTTGGCGCCGACCAGATGGCTGGACAGCTGGGACTGGCGGTGGCGGCGGAGTTGGCGCGCAGACGGTTGGTTCGCAAACGGTTTGAGCCGGTTCATCGACCGCGGGGAGAGAATCGCCGCCGATGATTCGTTCCAGCTCGGCCCGAAAGGCTGCTACGGCGTTTGGTTCGGCGGGTGGCTTTGCGATGGCCATGATTGGCTCCCAAGATTGGCGTCAACAGCGAGTCTAACCCCTGGGCCGGCGGTTGCGCCATGCCCGGGTGTCACCAATTTAGCCGGAGGGGAGGAAATCCTGAGCGCGCAGGTCGTCGATGGCAGTGAGGGTTCGCGCCAAGAATGTTTCGGCGAGCTGGCGGCTGCGGTCGCCGGTGAAGTCGAACTGAGCGCCGGCGATGATGGGGGTGCGCAGGCAGGTTAACGCGCCTTGGCGATAGCGCAACCAGCAGTCCTCGAATGTGAGGTCATTTACCCCGGCGTTCAGCAGCGTTTGGTGGTATTCGGCCAGCGCCTCGCGCTCGATTTGCCGGCGAACCTGGGGAACAAGGCTGGAGGACAGGAAGTAGGCTACGTCGCACAGCCCGTTGTCAATGCCGCAAACCTGCCAGTCAACGGCCGCGAAGTCGTGGCCCGAACCGCCGCCGTCTCCGAAAAACATGTTGTCCAATCTGAAGTCGCCGTGGGTGAAGGTTCTCGGGCCGGTGGCCACGACGTCCAGATGCCCGACCATGCGCCGCCCGTATTCCTCGGCGAGCCGGCGCATTGGGTTTGTGAAGAGGTGGCCGAAACGATCGAGGGCGGCCGGGAGGCTGGCTTGATACGCGGCCTGAACCAACGGTCGACGCTGGGGACTGGACGCATCGAGGAATGTTGAGACGGGAGACTGGTTTTCGCGGTTCCAGAATCGCGCGTGCAGCTGGGCCGCGGCGCGGACCGCGGTCACGGCCTGCTGAGGGCTGGCGCCAACTATCTGGTCGGCCGAGGCCATTGCGGATAGATCTTCCAGAACCAGCACGAAGCGATGGCTGTCGCTATCGAAGTCGCCATACAGCAACGCTGGAGACCGGATTGGGACGTGAGGCGCCACCTGGCGGTAGAAGGCGTACTCCCTTTGATACAGGCCCAGTCGACGAGCGGTTTGCAGCGTTTCCGGGTGTGAGGCCGGAAGCTTTACGATTACCGATTTTGGTTGGCCTGAGTCGTTTCCCTGGTAGGACAGGCGGCAACGCAGGATCTTGCCAACGAAGCCGACCCCTGCTCCAATGTTCTCAAGGGCAACGTCTCGAATATGCGGGACGGAGTACCGGCCGCCGATGTCCAGGGCGCGGCGGAACCAGTCTGGCGTCAACGCGGCTTCGTCTTCCGGAATCCGGGGCGGACACGACGGGTTAGCCATGGCGAGGGGACGGCGCTAGTCGAACCGGAACTTGGAGAAAGTGCCCTCTTCCTTGGTGATGAACTCCAAGAGCGCCGGCCGGCCGTCGGCGTTGGCCTGCATGGCGCGCCGCATGGCGGGCTTGATCTCGTCTGGGGTATGAATCTGCTCGGCGTAGGCGCCGAGAGCCACCGCGACCTGGTAGAAGTCGCCGCTGAGGTCTTTGAGGCCGTAGCGTTCCACGGCAGTCGGGATGCGGCTATCTGGATAGATTGCCATGGTGGAGTTGTTCATCACCACGGTTGTGATGGGAATGTTGGCGCGAACGGCGGTTTCCACGTCGAGGCCAACCATGCCAAAAGCGGCATCGCCCATGAAGTTGATGACCATCTTCTCGGGCGCGGCCATCTTGGCGCCCATGGCCAAGCCCAGGCTGTAACCCAGTTGGGTGGACTTGCCCCATCCGATGAAGCTGCGAGGGGCGCGGGCTTCCCAGAACGGCGATACCTGCTCGCGTGGGCTGCCGGATTCGTGGGTGACGATGGTGTTGTCCAAGTCAACGGTGTGCATGATGTCCCACACCACCCGGTAGGGGTTTAAGGGAACTTCATCGCTGGTGAGCCTGGGCAGCCACTGGGCCATCCAGGCCTCGCGGCTGGCGGTGATTTCGTCGGCGAGTTCCTGGTTTGGGGCTCGCTGCTGGGCGCCCTGGGCTTTTAGCTCGTCGATGAACTGACGCAGAGCCAACTTGGCGTCGCCGAGTATGGGGTATTCGGAGCGGTGGTCCTTGTTGATGTCGCCTTCGCCGTTGGTGAGATGGATGAGCGTTTTGCCAGACGGGATCGGCACGGTGAAGCTGCTCTTGGTGAAGCTAACGCCAACGCCGAACACCACGTCGGCGTTGGTGAGGAAACGGTGCACCGGCCCAGTTTGGGAGGAACCGCCGACTCCCAGGGACAAGGGGTGATTTTCGGGGAAGGCGCTCTTGCCTTCGAGGGTGGTAAGGACGGGGATTTGCAGGAATTCGGCCAATTCCATCAGCTCGTCGGTGGCTTCCGCGTACAGAACGCCCTGCCCGGCCATGATCACCGGACGGCTGGCGGAAAGAAAACCGCGCGCGGCCCGGGTAACGGCCGCGGGATCGGCGGCAACGCGCATGGGTTGCGGCGGGATGTAATCGAAGTCTTCTTCGCTGATTTGGTCTGAGGAGAGGTCGGACGGGATTTCGAGCAGCACCGGGCCCGGCTTGCCGGATCGCAGCTTGGTGAAGGCCTGGCGGAACAGCTCGGGCACGCGGTCGGCAAAGTTGACGTGGGCCGACCACTTGGTGATGGATTCGTAGGCGCGGACGGGATGGAAGTTGGGTTCGACCCCAACGCGACTTCGAGCCACTCCAGCGGGTAGAACCAGGATGGGCACAGAGTCGGCGTAGGCTTGGGCGACCCCACCGAAGGCGTTTTCGGCCCCGGGGCCGTTTTGGGCCAGGAAGATACCGGTCTTCGTGCCGTTGGTGATGCGGGAAAATCCGTCGGCCATGTGGACGCCGGTGCGTTCCTGGCGGCATACCACTGGGCGAATGCCGGCGATTGCGGCGGCTTCAATCAGCGGGTTGGAAGGCATGACAGCGATCCAGTCGACGCCTTCCATTTTCAGTACGTTGGCTACTGCGGTAACTCCGTCCACGAGATGGTTCCTCCAAGATCTGTCATTTGGGCGCGGGGCGCCCCATTTGGCTGTATTGACGCTGCGGCGCCGTTGGGCGCTTTTTGGGGCGCGGGTCGGCTCCGATTATTCGATTTCTGCCAGAAAAGCGTCGAGCGCTTCGTTGAATTCGGCAGGCTTTTCCACCATTGGGAAGTGCCCGGCGCCTTTCATCTTGATCAACCGCGAGTTGACCGAACCCGAGCTGGTGACGGCGCGGTGGATTTCCGCTTCGTAATCGCCGGTGGCCAGCGGGTCATCGACGCCTTGAATCAACAGCAACGGCGCCTGGAGTTGATGGATGCGATCGCGGACATCGAAGTGGTCGATTACCACCAAGTCGCGATGCTGCGCCACCGGCCCGACCTGACGGTGCCGTTGCAGCAAGGTTGATCGCAATTCGGGTTCCACGAAGTGCATGATGCCATCCATCATGCTCAGCCATTTTTGGTAGGTGGCGTCATCTTTGGCGGCGTCCAAGCGGAACTGCAAATCTTCGGGGCGCCGGCTTTTGGGCCGCATGGCAACGGTCATCAGGGCCAAGCCCTTGACTTCCTGGGGGTAGTCCAAGGCGTATTGCAGCGCGATGCAGGCGCCCAAGGTGAAACCGCTCAACACCAAGTCGTGGTCGTGCCCCTGGGCATGGAGCCAACCACGCAACCAGTCGGTGTAACGCTCCACGCTGTTGCAGGGAGCCCCGGCGAGATGTCCGGGCAGATTGGGCGCCAAACTGCCGGGGTAATGCGCCAACTGGTTGACGTAGGAATCTGCGCTTCCGCCGGCGCCGGGGCCATGGATGAAGACCAACTGGGCCATTGCGACCTCAACGGTTCAAGGGTTGCGGGCATTCTAGGGGCGCTGGCTAACCGGGTCAAGGCGGGCATCGTGGTAGGAGGCTGGCCGACGGGGCACACGCCGGAGGCGGGGCGGTCGCGCCACACACCGATTGTCAGCATCCTGTTGTCGGCGTCCTGATGAACCTGTGACGCCCCGGACGCGGGCTGGTCGCACCTGACGTTGCGCGAGGCGGCTCGGCGGCGGCGGCGCGGGCGACATGGTGGGCCGGCGCGGGATGGTCAGGCGCCCGTCCAGCCGGTAACGCGCTGGGGCGTAATCTTGATTACGGGGTTATCGTCCAAATCCATGGCCTGATACTGGTGGTATTTGGCGCGTAACCGTTGGATGGCGGTGGCCTGTTCTGGGCCCGGCTCGAGGAGTTCTGCCCGACCCTGGACCAGGAGGTACCAGAGTTTGGACCAGTCAGGCTCGTAGTGGTCGATGACCAGCGATACTTGGGGGTTGGACAGGATGTTGCGAACGCGACGCAGCCGCCTGAGGCTGGCGCTTTTGGGCTTGGCGTCGAGGACGGAATAGATGACGCCGCCGTCGCACACGAAGCAGAACGGGATGACGTGAGGCAGGCCAGCGGCGTCGGCGGTGGCCAGGTGGCCCACGGGGACGCGATTGAGCAGGTCGATTTGGCGGTGGTTGAGAACCGGGCCGCCGTTGCCGGTTGGCATGTCAACCCCGCAGCCGGTTGATGACTTGGGGCAGCAGTGGCAGCAGGTCGGAGGCCAGGACGCCGGCGGAGCCGACGTTGCGTCGCGCCATTTCTCCGGCGGCGCCGTGGAGGAATCCGCCCAACCGCGCCGCATCGAAGGGCGACAAGCCTTGCGCCAACAGCCCGCCGATGACGCCGGTCAGCACGTCGCCCGTGCCGCCGGCGGCCAGGGCGGGATTGATGAAGGGCAGGACGGCCTGTTGACCATCGGGAGAGGCCACCACGCTGTTGGCGCCTTTCAACAGCGTGGTCTGGCGCCACTGTATCGCCGACTCTGACGCCACCGCCAATCGGTGGGCCTGGATGTGGGCGGTGGGGCGCCCGGTGAGCGTAGCCATTTCGCCGGGGTGTGGAGTCAATACGGCGTCGGCGCGCAACCGCTGCGGCCAATCTGCGCAATCGGACAGGCTATTCAAGCCATCGGCGTCGATTACGGCCTTTAGGTTTGGCGGATCGTGACCAGCGAGCAACAAGCGTTCCAGGAACGAGACGGTTCCATGGGACCAACCGAGGCCGCATCCCACGGCCAGGGCGGAGTAGGTATCGATGCGATCGCTTATCGCGTCTGCAGCAGAGGCGGCGATGCGTCCGTCGGCGTCTTCTGGCAAAGGTAGGTGTATGGTTTCGGTCAACTTTGCGGCGGCGATGGGGTAAACGGATTCTGGGGTGGCCAGGGTGACCAACCCGGTTCCAACCCGGTGGGCCGCCAGCGCGGCGAGGGTTGTGGCGCCGACAAAGTTCCGGGAACCCGCGACGATCAGCAGGCGCCCGAAGGTTCCTTTATGTGAATCGAGTGGGCGCTGGGGCAGCAACTCGGCGGCGGTGGTTTCGGACATCCACTGCACCGGCAAGTCGATGGAATCCGAGGCGCTGGCTGGCAAGCCGATGTCCAGCGTAACGATACGGCCGGCGTAACCGGCTCCGGGAAAAGTCGCGACGCCCTGTTTGGGGTGGCCAAGGGCCAGGGTTTCATCGGCGGATAGGGCGTGGGGGTCCGCAGCGCCAGTATCGGGGTGGACGCCGGTGGGCAAGTCTACGCTGACCACGGAGCATTGTTGGTGGCGAGATCGATAGCGGTTTACGAGGTCCAGAATTTCCTTGACCGCGCCTTCGAGAGGTCGGTAACGGCCGGCGCCCAGGACGGCATCCACCACGACTGGGGAGAGGGACAACCACTGGGACAGGCGCGCGTACCCAGGGTCTTGGACGGCGTGGATGACGGCAACGCCGTAACGCATCGCGTCGGCCATCTTAGGATCGTGGTCGGGGCGGCCGCGAACGACGTAGCAGCACGCCTCGGCGCCCCAACGGCGCAGATGCCTGGCGATCACCAGGCCGTCGGCGCCGTTGTTGCCCGGCCCGATTAGCGCCAAGACCCGGCGGCCCGCCAATCCGCCGAGTCGTTGACGGATGCGAAGGGCGCAGGCGAGGCCGGCGTTTTCCATGAGGGCATCTACGCTGACCCCGGCGCGTTCCGACGCGGCCTCCAGGGCCTGCATTTGGGCGACGGTGACGACTTTCAAAGGGTAATCCGTCATGGGTTCCGGCTTGGTGGGTCTCGGCAAAGGCGGCGTCCGCAACTGGATCAATCGGCCCGAGGCGCTTCCGGCTGCCCCCACAGGGTCGACGCGTTGGCCTGAAGGGATTCCTGGGTATCGGGTCGCGACGCTACGGCGACGACCATGGCGAAACCTCGAGAGTGGGTCAAACTGATGGCGATTTCGGTGATCCCGAGGCGTTGGGCGCGGCGGAGGGCACGACCGTGCAGCCTGGCGCTGGGGGCGCCGCTGGGAGCGCGAACGACCTCGACATCTCGCCAGCCGACGCTACGGAACCCGGCGCCCAGGGATTTCATGACGGCTTCCTTGGCGGCGAACCGGGCCGCGAGGTTGGGCGCACGGCCCCGGCAGTAGGCTATCTCGCCGGGGGTGAAGATACGGCGGAGGAATCGTTCGCCGTGGCGGTCCAGGACGCGGGCGATGCGATCGATTTCGATGAAATCCACACCGGTGGTAAGCATGGAGGCAGCTTCGCGCGGGCCACGCCAGCTACTCGCCGGGGTTGCCGCCCGTATGACCTGGGAGGTTCAGATTGCCCAAGATTTGGGAGACCGAGTACTGGCGATTCAGGACGTAGAAATGAATGCCGGGGACGCCGTTGGCCCAGAGGTCTTCCGCCTGGCGGGTGGAGCGCTCGATGCCGATTTCGCGCACCGCCCGGTTGTCGTCGGCGAAGCGTTCAAGCAATTCGTCCAACTCGGCCGGAATGGTGGCGCCGCACAGGGAGGTGAACCGCCGGATCTGGGGCGTACTGAGGATGGGGAGCAGGCCGGGGATGATGGGCGCCGTGATGCCGGCGGCGGCGGCGCGTTCCTGCAGGCGGTAGAAATGGGTGTTGTCGTAGAACAGCTGCGTGATGAGGAAATCGGCGCCCAGGTCCTGCTTCATGCGGGCGTATTTTATGTCGGAATCCAGGCTTTCGGATTCGGTGTGGCCTTCGGGGTAACAGGCGCCGGCGACGCCAAAATCGAAATGTTCTTTGATGTGGGCGATCAGGTCGGTAGCGTGGGGGAATTCGTCAGCGTCAGGGCCGGCGGCGTCCCAGTCGGACGGGCGGTCGCCACGCAGGGCGATGACGTTTTCGATGCCGGAGTGTTGCAATCTCTGGAGGACGCCGTGGACTTCCGAGCGGGTTTGGGCGACGCAGGTGAGATGGGCCATCACCTCAAGGGTAGTTTCGGATTTGAGGCGCGTGGTGATTTCTTCGGTAAAGGCGCGGGTGCCTCCGCCGGCGCCGTAGGTGACCGAAACGAAATCGGGGTTGAACGATTGCAACGCTTGGGCCACATCAACCACGCCCTGAATCCCCTCAGCTTCCCGCGGCGGGAAGAACTCGAAGGAGACGGTGCGCCGGTTGTTCAAAATGTGCTTGATTTTCAAATTATCTTCCTGAAAGGCTGGGCGCTGGCTGACGGCGATACCGGATGGCGGGGAGCCGGGTGATGGAGCTCGGCTCAGAATTCGGGCTGGCGCTTCTCTTTGAAGGCAGTGATGCCTTGCCTGGGATGGGGGGACGTTCCGAAGAGATGGGTGAAGGTAGCCCCCTCCAGGGCCACGCCGTCGCGGAGGGGAACGTCCTGGCTGGCCCGGGCCAGGGATTTCATGAGGCCGAGGCCAGCGCGACTCTTGGCGCGCAGGCTGGCGAGCAAGGTTTCCAACTCGGCGTCGAGCAGGTCGGCGGGCGCCGAACGTAGGGCGAGGCCCCATGCGACCGCTTCGGGTCCTGACAGCCAGCGTCCGGTGGTGAGCAGCTCCATGGCCCGGGGCATACCGACTCGGCGCGGGAGGCGTTGGGTTGAACCGCCGCCGGGTATGAGGCCGAAGTTGGCGTGTTGGTCGCCGATGCGAGCGTCGTCGGCCACGATGGGCATGTCGCACGCCATCATGAGTTCCATGCCGCCGGCGAGGGCGTAGCCGTGCACCACCGCGATGGTGGGGATGGGCAATTGTTCGAGGCCGAAGAGCGCCTCGTTCAGGTCGCGGACATAGGGGGGAAGGAGCGACAGGTCGTCGAGGGCGCGGTCAAAGTAAAGCAGGTCGGCGCCGGCGCAGAATCCTCGGCCGGCGCCTCGCACGACCAATGCCTTGAGGGACTGGTCTGCGGCCACCTGGGAGGTGGCGTGGGAAAGCTCTTTGAGCATTTCAGGGCTGAGGGCGTTGAGGGCGTCGGGACGATTCAATAGAATGGTGGCGACGCGGTCGCTTGCCAAAAGTGTAATATTGCTATACTGCACGCAGTGCTCCGGTCGCATCGGGCGACGTTGGCGGCTCCAACGTCAATACTATACCAGACCTTTGCCGGCCGCCTGATGGCCAGGTTGCGCCCAGCCTACGAATGCTTTACGTTCATCGGAGAGTCCCATGCAAGACAGTTTTCGCAACTTCAGCTGGATCCTACACGGCTCGCTGGCCGGCTCCATGGGACCCACAGACCGGCGGCATTTGATTTACTTTGAGCGGAACGACATCACGGCGGTGGTCCGCATGGAAGAAAATACGATTTCGTCGGAGCCGTGGGGATTCACTGAAATGTTCGAACCGGTGCCCGATTTTGAGGCGCCAACCGTGGAACAGATCGACCGGATCGTGAACTTCGTGGAGCAGCAAATCGAAACCTGGGAACGGCCGACGGTGGTTACCTGCGCGGCTGGCATTGGGCGCACCGGCACGATACTGGCCGCTTACCTGGTGAACACTGGCTACGACCCTGAAGAGGCCATGGCGTACATTCGGCAATTGAGGCCAGGTTCCATTCAGACGCAAAGCCAGGAAGAGGCGGTGCGGGCGTACGCCACATTCGTGCAGGAACGAAACGCCAACCGCCCCCGCCGTTACCGGTAGCCAGCCGCCGGGGCGAAGCTACAAAAAGAAGGGGCCGAACCCGCCGGTGGGTTCGGCCCCTGGCGTTGGTTCCGCGGTCTGACGATCAGGCAATCATGAGCTCCTCATGGGGTTGCTGATGGGACGGCACACCGAGGACGTGAGGTGGCGCTGCTACCAAGGCCGCCGGCTGGATCTCGCGGCTGCATTGCAGGCACTGTAGGTAGGCGCCGTAGATGTCGCGGATCTTGCGGACGTTGCCGCCGCAGTGGGGGCAAGCCCGCAACTCCGCGGGACGGCGGCGCGCGCCTTGGGAAACCCGTTCGATGCTGACTTTGCTTTCCATCGTCGCACTCCTTATTGTGATGGTTCGCGCCGAGAGCGTCAGGTTGGAGGTTGGTCGAAATCGGGTGTCGTTCGGATGCTGTGGAAGCGGCGGAGGTAAAATCGGGTGGCGTTCGGATGCGGTGGAAGCGGCGGAGGTAAAATTGAAAACGGCCTCGGAGACAAATCCGAGGCCGCTGCCAAGGGGTTGTCTGTCCGGGGTGATGGTCACACCATCATTGGCTCTTTGCGGTCGCTGGAATTGGCCGGCGCATCGATAGTGGCGGTGGTCGCCGACGCCGTGACGGGTCGTCGGAACTCGCGGCCGCACTGGGCGCACTGGTGGTAAACTCCGAAGGTATCCCTCATGCGGCAGATGTCGCCGCCGCAGCGGGGGCAGGCCTTGCGTAAGAGCGACTTGCGGGATCTGGTCTGCGTTTGCATTTTCCTCGTTCCTGGCGGGAGGCGGGAGCCGGTGGACCGGTCCGCTAGCTCCAATGTGATTTTCATTATACGGCTACCGCATTACCGGAGTATTACGGCAAAGCCAGCAATTGCGCTCGAAACAGCATATCACTTGACGTTTTTCGTAACAAGGGGGTTTGATGGCCAATTTCGGGAATCCGGTGAATATTCCAAATCGAGTCCTGTTGGAGGTCTACCGCGAGGCCCGTTCGGCGTTCCCGGCGGAGTGCTGCGGTTGGCTGACCGGCCAAGCGGGTGGCGATGGCGTTGACGAGGTTCGGCCCGCGGCGAACGCCCAATCTGCGGGAACCCATCCGACCGCGGCGGATCGCACGGCGGAAACGGCGTATGTTTTGAACTCAGAGGACCTGATGGCGCTGAATAACAGCCTGGACTCGGACCACCCGGCGCTGGTGATATATCACTCGCATCCCAACGGGCGGGCGTACCTGTCGGACACGGATCGGACGGTGGCAACCAGTCCCTGGGGCGACGGGCCGGCGTATCCGGTGCAGCAGTTGGTGGTGGGAATTGACGCTGACAGGGTGGTGGAAGCGGCCCTGTTCGGCTGGGACGATGCGGCCGGAGGCTTTGCGGAGTTGGCCAGGTTCAAGGGAGCGGAGGTATAGGGAGAATTTCAGGACAGGGAGGACGAGCTGCCTAGCCGCGTTTAGACCCGGGCAAAGGCTACGTGAGGGAAGTTGGTCGGCCCAGCCGCGTTTAGACCGGGGCAAAAGCTACGTGGGGGAGGTCGACCGGCCCAGCGGGTTCCAGGCCCGGGAAAGGCTAAGCCAGGGAGGTGGACCGGTTCAGTGGCATCCGGAAATGGATGGGGTGCAGGATTTCCGGGTAACCGGGGTTGGCCAAGCCGGTTTCGACGAAGCCGATTTTGCGGTAGAAACCGACGGCCGCCTGCATGTGGTCCATGGTCCACAGTTCCAGGTTTTGGGTGTCCCAGCGGTCGATGGCGTAGTCGATGCAGTGCAGCATGAGCTTCTTGGCCGCGCCGCCGCCCTGACGGGTTGGGTCAACGGCGACCCGTTGGATTTCCGCGGCGCCACCCTCGAACTTGACGACGGCGGTCATGCCATAGGGAACATTTTCAGCGTCGACGGCGACGAACAGCGCGCGATCCTCCCGGTGTATGAATGAGGGTTCAATATCCCGGAAGTCGCCCATTACCGCGTCGTCGAGCACGCGAGTGAGGGCTTTCATTTGAGGAAGGCTGAGTTCGGAATGTAGCCCGGCGTCGATGTGGGCGAAGTAGAAGACCTTTTCCAGCTCATCGGCGTCGGCCGGGACGGCTGGGCGGACGATTGGTGAAGGACGGGCGTTTTGGGTCATGATTCCTCGCGATAACTTGAGACCGGGGCCTAGCCGCTGGGCGCGCCCAGCGCCGCCACCCAGACGGCGCCCAGGGAAGTGACCAGCAGCATCAGCGCCAGTCCACCCATGATTGCGGGCTGCGGCAGGCGGTTCCGACCCCACAAAAGCAGCCCGCCGAACGCAATCAGGCCAACAGCGATCAATCCGGCGATGTAATGCTCCAGGTCGGAGCTGTTCACCACAACTCCCTTGCGGTAGAAGATGTCGGCGTAGGCCAGGATGGTGATGTTGAATACGCAGCTACCATAAACGCCGGCGAATCCCAGGTCGGCGGCGCCCAGCCGGGCCGCGGCCAGGGTCGCCGAGATTTCGGGCATACTGGTGACCAGCGCCACCGCCAGGATGCCGAGGACGCCGGAAGACACGCCGGTAACGTGGGCGATGCGGTCGACGCTTTGCGCCAGGAGCACGCCGGCGACGATGACGCCCGCCGACACCAAGATGAACATGATCCAGGCGCGACGCAAGGTGATGCCCGCGTCCTCTGCGTCCTCGTCGTGTTCATCGGACGGGCGGCGCTTGTAAACGAACCACATTCCGATGGGGTAGATGATCAGCACGACGATTGAAGACAGGCCGATTTGCCAGACGTGGACGCCGCTCTTGAACAATGAAAACAGCACGGCGATAGTGGTCAGGAGGGCGGCCAGGAGGATCAGGTATCCCTGGGCGGGGTTGACCCGCTGCAGGAATCGCTTGCCGCCGAACAGCAAAGCGACCATGGCCAGGGTGAGCATGTTGATCATGTTGGAGCCGAGCACGTCGCCCAGGGCCAGTTGGGGGTTGTCGATGCGAACGGCGGTGATGTTGTTGGAAACCTCGGGAAGTGAGGTGGCGAGGGCCACCAGGATGCTGCCCACGAAGAGGCGGCCCCAACCCGTCAGAAACGCCAGGGCGTCGCCGTACCGGGCGAGATAGTTTCCCAGGATCACCACCGCGACGGCGCTGGCCACGAAAACGACGATGGCGATGGGCAGGCCGACGCCGGAAAGTATGTTCAGCACAGCTTGAGGCCCGCCTTAACCGATAGCCTGCGCGATGAGGTCGCCCATGGCCTCGGTGGCGACCGGGGTTTCGCCGGGGACTGCGATGTCGGCAGTCCGGCGCCCCTGTTCCAAAACAACCTGCACCGCGCGTTCGATGGCCGCGGCCTCTTCGGTCAATCCGAGGGAGTAGCGCAGCATCATGGCGGCGCTGAGGATGGAGCCGCAGGGGTTGGCGATGCCCTGACCGGCGATGTCGGGAGCGGTGCCGTGGATGGGTTCATAGAATCCTGGCGTGGTGGCGCCGGCCCGGGGCACGCCGGACAAGCTGGCGGAGGGCAGAAGGCCCATGGAGGCGGCCAGGATCGCGGCCTCGTCGGTGAGGATGTCGCCGAAGGTGTTTTCGGCAACGATCACGTCGTAGGACGCGGGGCGCAGCACGATCTGCATGGCGCACGCGTCGACCAAGGCGTGTTCAAGTTCGACGTCCGGGTATTCTCCGGCCAACCTGGTGGCGGTGGCCCGCCACAGTCTGGAGGTTTCGAGGACGTTGGCTTTGTCCACAGAGGTGAGCTTCTTGCGGCGGCCTCGCGCCAGTTCGAAGCCGACGCGCAGCACACGCTCGATCTCAGCTTCGGAGTACCGCATGGTATCGACGCCAACGATGCCCTGGGGGGTTTGGGAGCGGCCCTTGGGCTGGGCGTAATACAGGCCGCCGGTGAGTTCTCTCACCACCACCATGTCCACATTCTCTAGGACATGGGGTTTCAGGACGCTGGAGCCGGTGAGCTCGGGGTAGACCTTGACGGGGCGAATGTTGGCGAACACGTTGAGATGGGCGCGCAAGGCAAGCAGGCCATCTTCAGGGCGGGTGGGCGCCGATGGGTCGTCCCACTTGGGACCGCCGACGGCGCCGAAGAGAACCGCGTCGGCGGCGGTGGCGAGATCGCGCACCGCGTCGGTGAGGGGAGCGCCATGGCGGTCGATGGAAATGCCGCCCACGTCGCCATACTCCAACGAGAAGCTATGCCCGAAGGCGTGGCCCACGGCTTCCAGGACTTTGACGCCCTCGGCGGTAACTTCGGGGCCGATACCGTCGCCGGCCAGAACGGCGATGTTGAAATTCATAGAAACTTGCTCCTGACCGCCGGCCCACAGCGAACGATGGCGCCGGGCCGATGCGGGCCGGCAGGTAGTATAGCCTACCGGTGGGCGGCCATCAAACGACGGCGCGGCTGCTGGCGGGGCGGGGCCCGGGTCGGCCGACGCTGGCGTTGGTTGCCCACGGGTCGGGATTGCCGCGCTTCGCTCGCAATGACAGGTGGGGGTGGCTTGCAGCGACGGCGCGGCTGCTGGCGGGGCGGGGGCTGTGGGTGGGCCGGCGCCGGGGTTGGCTGCCTACGGGTCGGGATTGCCGCGCTTCGCTTGCAATGACAGGTGGGGGGTGACTCGCAACGACAGCGCGGCTGCTGGCGGGGCGGGGGCGCGGGTGGGCCGACGCTGGCGTTGGTTGCTTACGGGTCGGGATTGCCGCGCTTCGCTCGCAATGACAGGTGGGGGGTGGCTTGCAGCGACGGCGGGGTGTGGATCGCAGCGATGGCGGGGCGGGTGGGACGGCGTTGGGGTTGGCTGCCTACGGGTCGGGATTGCCGCGCTTCGCTCGCAATGACAGGTTGGGGGGTGACTCGCAACGACAGGTGGGGGTGGCTTGCAATGACAGGTGGGGGCGGGTGGCTTGCAATAACAACCGGGGGTGGCTTGCAGTGACGGCGGTGGGGCTCTCCTTGACAACGGGGTGGGTCTCGGGGTGACAGCGGGGAGGGGCAGGCCAGGCGCGGCGTGAGGGCGAGCGGTTACCGACGGGCATTCGGCGATACGTTCCAGTGACATTTATTGCGAATGGTGATAAAGGCCCAATTATCGTACCTTGAAACTATCTTTCGTTGACAGTCTTGACTTCAAACCGTACACTTCCGGTTATCGGCCAGCGGGCGCTGGCGCTTTCCACATGCACTAATCTCAGGAGGCCTTCGTAAGATGACCACCACCAATAGCAGCCGGTCCCTCGTGGTAATCCAATTGGCCGGCGCCAACGACCCGCTGAATACCGTGGTTCCCTACGCCGACGGGCATTACCACGACTTTCGCCCCAACGTTGGCATTCCCACCGACCAGGTTATTCCCATTGACGGGCGATTTGGCTTCAACCCCAACATGGCGCCCATAAAGGCGCTATGGGACGAGGGGAAGGTTGCCATAGTCAACGGCATTGGGTATCCCAACCCGAACCGTTCGCACTTCCGCAGCATGGACATTTGGCACACCTGCGAACCGGAGAAGGTGGCAACTGAAGGTTGGTTGGGGCGAGTGATTCGCGACCTGGACCCCCAGGGCCATAACGTGATTACGGGAGTCAACTTTGGCCGTGGTTTGCCCCGCTCTATGGGGGCGGCAGGCGTGCCGGTGGCCTCGGTGGGGAACCTGGAGACCTACGGGTTGTTCCCGGACGTGGAGGAGGAACGCATCCGTGGACTCTGCCTCGACGCCTTCGGGAAGATGTACGGCGGCACGATCCAGGGAGCGGTGATGGACTACTTGGGTCAAACGGGCCGGGACGCGCTGAAGGGAGCCGACATCCTGCGCACCGCCCCCGAGAAATACTCGTCCACCGTGGAATACGCCGACAACTCGATCTCACAGGCGCTGAAGAACGTGGCGCAGGTGATGACGGCCGACCTGGGCACTCGCATCTACTACACCCAGCACGGTAGCTTTGACACGCACGGCGACGAAGTGAAAGTTCATGGCGGGCTGTGGAATCAAGTGTCCGGCGCCGTCAGCGACTTCATGGCCGATTTGGAAGAACACGGCAAGGCCGACGACGCCGTGGTACTCATATGGACCGAGTTTGGCCGCCGAATCCGGGACAACGGTTCTGGAACCGACCACGGGTCGGGCGGAACGGCTTTCATCATAGGCAACCAGGTGAACGGGGGATTCTACGGCGAATACCCGTCGCTGGCGGAACGCGATCAGTTGGACGGAGACCTGCATTTCAACAACGATTTCCGCTCCACCTACTCGACCATCGCCGATCAATGGTTGGGGTTGGACGCGACGAACATCGTGGGCGGCCGGTTCGAGCAATGGGACTTTATTCGGAACTGAGCTCGCCATCGGAACTAAGTTCGACGGCATAACTGGGTTTGCGGCCGGAACCAGGTTCGCGGGCGCAACTGGCCTGGCAGCGACGATGGGATCGACGGACATGGGGTTTCTCGCGCGAAACCCAAACTCAAGCAAGCGAAACTCTTGGAGGCAATTATGGGCGATGCGAACATTGCCTTGATGGCTCATCTGATGCGGCGCGCAGGTTTCGGCGCCAACCGAGACGAACTGGAAGCGCGCGTGGCGCAAGGTTACGAGAACGTGGTGGAAACCCTGCTGAATCCGGGCGCCGCCAACGCCATGCCTGAGGACGTGATTCGGCGGTTTCACGTGGACATGGCCGAGATGCGCGAGTTGAACAGCGCGGGCGCATATTGGATTTACCGGATGGTAACCACGGACAATCCGCTGGAAGAAAAGATGGCGCTGTTCTGGCACAGCCTGTTCGCCACGGGGTACTCGAAGTTGAACCAGGCAAGGGCGTTGATGAACCAGATCGACACCTTCCGACGGGGCGCCTTGGGATCGTTCCGCGCGTTGCTGGTGGAATTGTCCAAGGACCCGGCCATGATCATCTGGTTGGACAACAACGACAACCACAGGGACGACATCAACGAAAACTATGGACGCGAGTTGCTGGAATTGTTCTCCATGGGGATCGGCAACTACACCGAGGACGACGTGAAGGAGTGCGCTCGCGCCTTCACCGGGTGGACGCTGGGCAACGCAGAGTACATGGCGACCCGGGCCAGCCGAGATTCCATATGGCCGTACAGCCGGATCGCGTGGCACTTCGAGTACCGAGATCACGACCACGACCACGGTGAAAAGACCTTCCTGGGTCACACTGGCAATTTCAACGGCGAAGACATCATCGACATCATTGTGCAGCAAGAGGCCACCGCGCGTTTCATCTGCACGCGGTTGTTCCAGTTCTTCGCGGCGGACGACGTGGACGCTGACGGCGAGGTCGTGATCAACCAGATGATGGAGACCTACTTCGCTTCGGATTACGAAATCCGCTCGGTGTTGCGGACGCTGTTCAACTCGGACTACTTCAAGTCCGAATCGGCGCGGTTCGCCAGGGTCAAGGGACCCGTGGAACTGGTCGTGGGAGCGGTGCGCATGGCGGGCACCTACAGGGAACCGACTTTCGGCGCCGATCAGCTGGCGCGATACACGCTGTACATGGGCCAGGGGATTTTCCAGCCGCCCAGCGTGGAGGGCTGGCACGAAGGGTCAGAGTGGATCGACAGCGGGGCGTTGGTGGAGAGGGTCAACTTTGTGGGCAAAGAGCTAGGAGACCCTGGCAATCCCGGCGTGAAGGCGATGATCGACCGGTTGTCGGCTCAGGTTGACCGTCCGTTGACGGCGGAAGAGCAGGTGGACGCCTGCGCCGACTTGTTGGGTCCCATGGAACTGTCGTCGACCACGCGGACCTCGCTTAGCGAGTTCGCCGGCGAGCAGGGCGAGGCCGATCTGCGGGTCGGCAGCCGAACCGAGGCCGACGACCAAAGAATCGCGAATCTGATGCGGCTGCTCACGGCGACACGCGAGTATCAGTTGGCGTGACTATTGGCGCCTCGTTTACCACACAGAGCCTGACACACCGAGGACTGTAAGGGCGAATGGATATTCGCCCTTACGCGGGAATGGAGATCGCGTTATGACTACCGCCGTTGCCGCCGGGCCGGTGGAATACCTCAAGACGATTGGCCTCACCACCAACCAGAGCGGGCGAGGTTTTACCAATCCGTACGATTGCGCGTTCGCGGCCGACGGGCGGATTCTGGTATTGAATCGTTGCGACACCGTGCGGGCGTCGCTGGTGCGAATCGGGATGATGAACTGGGAGGAAGATTACCTGGGGGAATTCAGCCGTGGTTACGGGCGTGGCGACGGTCAATGGATCCATCCGGTCGCCATCGCGTTGGATCGGGACGGCGTGGTGTACGTAACCGACGAGCAGCAGCATCGCATCACAGCCTTGGACACGGATGGGAACTTCGTGCGGCAATGGGGCGAACATGGCGCGGCGGCCGGCCAAATGAGCGGCCCTGCAGGGTTGGCGATGGGCGCTGACGGAACTCTGTACGTTGTCGAACAGGGCAACAACCGGGTTCAGAGGTTCAGCTCCAGAGGTGAACCGATGGGGATGTGGGGCGAGGCCGGCGACGGTCCGGGTCAGTTCAACATGCCGTGGGGCGTTGGGTTGGACTCGGCGGGCAACGTCTATGTCGCGGACTGGCGAAACGACCGCATACAGAAATTCACCGAGGACGGACAATTCCTCGCAATTTATGGATCATCGGGAACGGGCGAAGGCGAGTTCAGTCGGCCTTCGGGAGTGTGCGTTGACTCTGCCGGTTACATGTACGTCGCCGACTGGGGCAACGAGAGGGTGCAAGTGTTGGACCCGGACGGGGGATTCGTGCAGGCTTTGCGTGGTCAGGCGACCCTTTCCAAGTGGGCCCAGGATTTCATGTCGGTGAACCCCGACGAGCGCAACACCCGTGAGATGTCAAACCTGACGCCGGAGTTGCCCGCTCACCTGGACACGCCGTACCTGATTTCATCGCAAACTGAGCCCTACTTCTGGGGGCCGGTTTCAGTGCGACTGGACGCGGCAGAACGGCTTTTCGTGGTCGAATCCAACCGGCACCGGATACAAGTGTATCAACGCCGCGGGAGCTGAACCGCAATTGCGCAACAGCGAACTACTGACCAAGATCAAAGCGGTGGTCGGCGCGGAATACGTGATCGATCACCGGGAAGATCTGCTGGTGTACGAATACGACGGTTCCGTTGACCGTTCGATGCCGGGCGCGGTGGTTCTGCCAGCGAGCGCCGAAGAGGTGAGCAAGGTCATGGCGTTGGCGTACGACGCCGGCGTCACTGTGGTTGGCCGGGGGAGCGGAACGGGTTTGAGCGGGGGGGCGATTACGCCGCCTGACGGGCTACAGATAGCTTTCCCGCGGATGAATCGCATCCTCGAGGTTGACGCCATCAATCGGACCGCGCTGGTGGAGCCGGGGGTGATCAACCTGGATTTGGACAACCATGTGCGACGCTTTGGCATGAGGTACGCGCCGGACCCATCCAGCCAGCGCGCCTGCAGTCTTGGCGGCAACATCGCGGAGAACGCTGGCGGGCCGCATTGCTTGGCTTATGGCGCCACAACCAACCACATCATTGGCATGGAAGTCGTGCTGGAAGATGGTGAAATAGTCCATCTCGGCAATCAAGCCCGGGAGGCGGCGGGTTACGATCTGCGGGGCGCATTCGTCGGTTCCGAAGGAACATTTGGCATTGCTACGAAGATTCTGGCGCGGCTGTTGCCCGCCCCGGAATCGGTACGGACATTCCTGGGCATCTTTCCCGACATCGACTCCGCGTGCACTGCGGTATCCGCGGTGATCGGGTACGGTATAGTGCCGGCCGCATTGGAGATGATCGATGCCCTGAGCATCCAGGCGGTGCAGAAAGTCACGGACGCGGGGTATCCAAATGACGCAGGGGCGGTGTTGCTGATCGAGCTAGAAGGCTTGAGGGAGGAGGTAGAGGAAGTAACCAGAGACGTTGAATCGGCGCTCTGGGACACCGGCGCGGCGGACGTGCGGATCGCGGAGGATGACGCGGAAAGGGAGCGGTTATGGGTGGGACGCAAAACGGCGTTTGGCGCGTTCGGGGCCATCGCACCCAACTACTTTTTGGTTGACGGCGTGGTTCCCCGGACGCAGCTGACCCAGATGCTGCGCAAGGTAAGCGAAGTCAGCGAGCGTTACGGAATTACCATCGCCAACGTATTTCACGCGGGAGACGGCAACCTGCACCCCTGCATGTTGTTTGACGCGCGTCAACCAGGGGTGATGGATAACGCCATGGCCGCGGCGGCGGAACTCATGGCGGAGTGCGCGGCTTTGGGTGGAACCCTGAGCGGGGAGCACGGAATTGGGCTGGAAAAGAAGGAGTTCATGCCGCTAGTGTATTCGGACGAGGACATGTTGGCGATGCAGCGCCTGCGGGAAGCTTTCGCGCCGCTGAACCGATTGAATCCTGGGAAGATATTCCCCGATGGCTGCTATTATCGTCCCGCGCCGCACCCTGCGGCGCACACAGCTGGCCTGTACGCCTAACCCATTGACAAAAGACCGGTTATCAAGTATGATGTTTAAGATTTTTTCGGTAGTGTTATCCGATAACCGTAAGGAGGTAATATGAAAACCATTGATAGACTGATTGAAGGGGAATATTGGATCATTTATTATTCTGTTTTTGTAGTGACTGTTTATTATTCTGTTTTCGTAGTGACTGTAGGGATATGCACGTGGCTATATTGGCCGGAGATGTTTGGCCCTGAAAGCGATAAATTGTCCCGTTTGTACACCGTGGCCGCCGTGCTAGGTGTTGCAGCGGG
Organism: Dehalococcoidia bacterium; assembly: GCA_965221295.1. Lineage (GTDB taxonomy): Bacteria > Chloroflexota > Dehalococcoidia > Lucifugimonadales > UBA3495 > Bin87. The sequence continues at coordinate 2,283,379 of OZ244879.1, forward strand.
CCTTGCTTTGCTCGTGGTCATAATTTTGGAGGTCACAGGACGCATGGTTCTACTAATCCCCGCCGCATGGCGGAAAGCTAAAGCAAAAGGCCTTGAAGAGGGACGTTTGGAAGGGCGCCAAGAAGGGCGCCAGGAAGGACGCGATGCGGAACGCGAACGGGTGCGGGACATCATTGCCCAGTTTGGGCAAGTAGATCCGGAGACTGGAGCGATTATGCTGGACCGGGAGGCTCAAGAGCGGTTACGGAATGGGTCCCACGACGCGGCGTAACCCCCAATCGTCCGCGGGCTGATGGGCTAATGGGAGGAGCCGACAGCAATACGCAGGCGCAACTGGCGGACCTGCTTGGCAATGACGCGGTTGTTGACGCAGCATCGTCAGCCCGTTATGCCATCGGCAGTTTCATCCCTACCGCCGTGGCGCGTCCGGCAGACGCCGACGGCGTGGCCGCGGTGATGGCTTGGGCACATCGCAACGATGTCGCGGTGTACCCGAGCGGGGGCCGGACACTCATCAGCCTGGGCAACATTCCGAGCCGGTCCGGCATCGCGTTGGACACCACTCGGTTAGACCGGTTGATTGATTTTCAGCCTGCTGACCTTACGGCCCGCGCTCAAGCAGGCATGACCATTAGGCGGCTCGACGCCGAGTTGAGGCAGGAAGGCAAAAGCGTTCCGCTGGCTCCACCACTGGCGGACCGGGCCACGGTCGGGGGAACGCTGGCAACGGGGATCAGCGGGCCCCTGCGCGCCGCGTATGGATTGCCCCGGGATTGGTTGATTGGCGTCAGCGTCGTTGGCGCCGACGGCGTTATCAGCAAGGCCGGCGGGCAGGTGGTAAAGAACGTAACTGGCTATGACCTAAACCGCCTGTACACCGGATCATTGGGAACGTTGGCCGTCATCACGGAGGCGACGTTCAAGATCACTCCGGCGCCAACGGCCTTGGCGGCCGTGGCCGCGGAGTTTCCGAACAACCGGGTCGCGGTTGCGGCGTGCCGGCGGCTGCTCGCCAAACCCTTCGCGCCGCAAGGCCTTCACGTCCTGAGACCTGAGGCGGCGCGGCGATTGAGTGAATGCGGCTTGGCCGACGGGCGTGGGCCGGTAGCAATCGCTCTCATTGCCGGACGGCCGGCGTCTGCAGCGCGCAGGTTGCAGGACACTGCTGTGGAATGGAGCGACGCTGCGCGCATTGCTGAATTAGGTGAAGCGGAGGCGGTCGAACTCACCGAGGCATTGGCGGACCTCCCGGTCAACCCTTCGGATCCTCCATCTCTGTGCGTCAGACTGAACGCTCCGCCATCATGCCTAGAGAGCTTACTGGAGATGGACGAGAGCGAACTGAGCGGAGCGGCGCCTGCGGTTATCGTCGACGCGGGTTTCGGCGGCGGCCGCTTGATGTGGTGGGCGGATCCATCCGGGGAAGACGCGGTTAGTCTGGCGGAACGACTGCGGCGCATTCAAACCACGGCGATCGATTGGGGCGGCGACGCGATCGTGGAAATCTGCCCAGAGGCGGTAAAGAGATTGATCGACGTATGGGGCCCGGCGTCATCCGGCTTGGACATCATGCGCAGGATCAAGCGGCAATTTGATCCCAAGGGCATACTCAACCCCGGGCGATTCATCGGAGGATTGTAATGGCCGAGAGCAGAGACTCGCGGACGGATGAAGTCCGCCGGCCAGGGGAAGGATTGGATGCCGGGCACGGATATCCGTATGGAGTTCCCTTCGAAGGATCTTTGAACGATGGGCCCGGATTCGCCTGGGGCGATGCGCCGGCCGAATCCGACTTGTACCGATGCGTGCACTGCGGCCTGTGTCTAAGCGCCTGCCCGACCTATCTGGAGACCAAACTGGAAACGGAGTCGCCGAGGGGACGGATTGCGCTGATGAAGGCGGTCCATGAGGGTCGCGCCGGCATCAGCGAGCGCTTGGTTTCCCATTGGGAGATGTGCCTGCAATGCCGGGCCTGCGAAGCAGTGTGTCCCTCGGGCGTGCCCTATGGGAGGTTGATGGAGAATACCCGGGCTCAGATCCGGCATGGCGATCTGCAAAGTCCCGAGCTGAATCGCCTGTCGCGGCTGTTCCTGCGAGCCGCGTTGCCTCACAACCGCCGCCTGCGGATCGCCGGTCATTTGATGCGGGCCTATCAGCGTTCTGGCGCGCAGCGGCTGGTGCGAGGGCTCGGCATACTGAAGGCGTTGCCGGGCGGGTTGGGAGAAATGGAGGCGCAGATGCCAGTGATGGGCAGTCGGTTCTTTGGGCCGGACGGCCGCCGGCGTCCGGCGCTGGGCGATCGGCGCATGACGGTTGGCCTGCTCTCGGGTTGCGTCATGCCGCTGATGCAACCCGAAGCGATGATGGCGACAGTGCGAGCGCTGCAACGCAACGGCTGCGACGTGATAACGCCGACGGCGCAGGGATGTTGCGGCGCGCTCAACCTGCACGCGGGCGATCTGGAGCTGGGCAGACAGCTGGCCCGCAGAAACATTGACGCATTCCGGGGCGCCGGAGTTGACGTGATCATCACCGCTTCGGCTGGGTGCGGCTCCTCGATGAAGGAGTACGGCGACCTGCTGCGGGACGATCCGCAATATGGAGACATGGCCAGCGAGTTTGCGGCCAACACGAAGGACATCACCGAGTTCCTGGCCGACCTGCCCGTGGACCCGCCCCGGGCGGAATTGCCATGGAGGGTCACGATGCAGGACCCGTGCCACCTCGCTCACGCTCAACGCATCACCGAAGCGCCTAGGCGGGTATTGCGCAGCATTCCGGGGTTGGAACTGTTCGAGATGCCTGAATCGTCGCTGTGCTGTGGATCAGCGGGGTTTTATTCGCTGATCCAACGGGACATGTCCCGCAGATTGCAACGACGGAAGGTAGACAACGCCCTATCCACTGAAGCGGCGGTGATCGCCTCCGCGAACCCGGGTTGCATGGCCCAACTAGATCAGGGATTGCGGAATGTCGGCGCGAAGACGCGGGTAATGCACGTGGTGGAGATACTGGACGCGGCCTACCGGGCGGAAGGCGGAACGAGCTAACTGGCGTTTCCGTTGTTGGCGAAGCTGCGCTGAGCGGCGGCCACGCTGGCCCCGAAGGCGACTTCATAACCGGCGTCGGACAGGATCATTTCGAGGGCCGAGAGGACGGAAAGCACGCTGGTTTCCCGGGCGCCTTCGCCCATCATGCCGATGCGCCAGACTCGATTGCGGAACTCGCCCAATCCGCCGCTGACCTCGATATTGAACTCGTTGAGCAGCCGAGATCGAACGGCGGCTTCATCGATACCATCTGGGGACTTGACCACCGTGATGGGGTTCAGTTGGAAGCCATCGGCTGTGGCCAGATCCAAGCCCATGGCGGTGAGGCCGGCGCGCAGGCCGGCGGCAACATGGGCGTGGCGGGCGTGGCGTTCCTCGATGCCCTCCTCCATCATCATGCGTAGCGATTCCCGCATGGCGTAGGTCATCGTGATCGGGCTGGTGTGGTGATAGACCCGTTGCGTGTCGTTCCAGTACTCTGCGACGCCTTGCAGGTTGAAATAGAAGCTCTCCACTCTGGTGGAGCGTCTATTGATGGCGTCCATGGCGCGGTCGCCGAAGCTGATGGGCGCGAGCCCTGGAGGTGCGCCGAGGCACTTTTGGCTGGCGCTGTAGCAAACGTCAATGTCCCAGTCGTCCATGCGCACCTCGTGGCTGCCCAGCGAGGTTACGGCATCCACGACGACCAAAGCACCGTGCCGGTGGGCCATTTCGATGGCGTCCTGCAGCGGGGTCAATGCGCCGGTGGAGGTTTCGGCGTGAACCATGCCGACCATCTTGGCGCCAGGGTTGGTTTCGAGGGCGTCTTCCAGGGCGTTGAGGTCGGCAGGCTGGCCCCACGGAGAATCGACCATCACAGTGTTGGCGCCGCACCGCTGGGCGATGTCAGCGAGGCGCACGCCGAAGTAACCGTTACGGCAGACGATGGCGGTATCGCCGCGCTCCAGGATGTTCACGCACGCCGTTTCCATGGCGCCGGTTCCGGTGGCCGACATGGGCATGGTGACTTGATTTTGAGTGTGGAAGACTTGCCGCAGCATCTCGCAGACTTCATCCATGACTTGGAAGAAGAGAGGGTCGAGGTGGCCCACGACGGGTTGGGTCATGGCCCGCAGCACGCGGGGATGTACGGTACAGGGGCCGGCGCCGAGCAATAGTCGGTTCGGAGCCTCAAATTCGTCGAAATATGATTCGTTCACTGTGTTCTCCGCATTGCAAACTCGCAGGATGGCCGGTATCGAGGGATTACACGACCGGCGACGCGCCGCCATCGATGTTGATCGCCACGCCGGTAAGGTAGCTGGCGCGTTCCGACGCGAGGAAGGCGATGACATCGCCGGCCTCCTCACCTTCCCCGACCCGCCCCAAGGGCACGCCGCGGCCGGCGGCCAACTGCGAGTAGAAATCCTCCATGTCGAGGTCCGGCTCGTTAACGATACGCGCGTCGTACCGCCGCTGGTGCTGGCCGCTCTTGATCAGTCCGATGCAAACGGTGTTGACCAGGATGTTGTCGGAGGCCAAATCTTTGGAGAGGCCTTTGGTGATGGCGATGCCGGCCGCCCGGGAGATGGAAGTGGGCATGGAATTGGGTCCGGGAGTGCGTCCGCCCAAGTTGGTTACGTTGATGATGCGGCCGCCGCCAACCTTGCGCATTTCGGGGATGGACGCTCGGATAAGTCGAATGGCGCCCCACACCTTGAGCTCGAAGTCAAACTCCCAGTCGTCGTCGCTGACGTCCTCGAAACCTTTGGCCATCGAAGTGCCGGCGTTGTTGACCAGAATGTCGACGCGGCCGTATTTTTCCACGGCGGCGCTGACCACTCGGGCCGCAGTGTCCCGGTCGGTTACGTCGGCGGCCAGGGGCAAAACCTCGCCTTCAGTGGCGGTGCGGATTTCGGCGGCCGCGGCATCCAGGACATCCTGTCGCCGGGCCACGATGATTACGTTGGCGCCTTCGCCGGCCATGCGCAGCGCGGCCGCCTTGCCGATACCCTCGCTGCCGCCAGTTACGATTGCAACCTTGCCGTCCAATCCCAGTTCCATCTCGCGTCTCCTCTGGCTGGCCCGGAGCGTGTGACGGTATCCGGGCGCCATTGTGTCGATAACCGACGTGGATTATAGCACAGGGCTATGGACTCCTATCACGGTTGGCCGGCCTGCATCGGCTGAGGCGCCACGGCGCGAGACCAGCGTCCGGCTGGCGAAGACCCCGCAGGAGTCGCAGCGCCGGAAGCTCAGATTCCGCCGATGCCCGCTCGTTGGGCGATGGATGGCACGTCCTTGTCGCCCCGTCCGCTGAGGCATGCCAGGATTATGTCATCCTGGGGCATGGCGGCGGCCATGCGGCTAACGTGATGGATGGCGTGCGCTGATTCCAGAGCCGGGATGATGCCTTCAGAGCGACAGAGCAGGTGAAAGCCCTCAAGCGCTTCATCATCGGTTACGGCGGTATATTCCGCGCGGCCAGTCGCCTTGAGCCAACTGTGTTCCGGCCCAACGCCGGGGTAATCCAAGCCGGCTGAGATGCTATGGGCTTCCTGGATTTGCCCGTGCTCATCTTGAAGTAGGTACGACATGGAGCCGTGCAGCACGCCGGGGCGGCCGGCTGACAGGGTGGCAGAGTGCCGTCCGGTTGCCACGCCTTCGCCAGCGGCCTCGATCCCGACCAGTCGGACGCCGGGGTCGCCGATGAACTCGTAGAAGGCGCCGATGGCGTTGCTGCCACCGCCGACGCAGGCGGCCACGACGTTGGGCAGCCGTCCTTCGGCTTCCAGGATCTGCTGCCTGGCTTCACGCCCGATCACAGATTGGAAATCGCGAACCACCATTGGGTACGGATGGGGGCCAACGACGCTGCCGATCAGGTAGTGGGTATCGCCAATGTTGGTAACCCAATCGCGGATGGCCTCGTTGATGGCGTCTTTCAAGGTGCGGGTGCCGGACTCCACGGGGATCACCTCGGCGCCCAGGAGGCGCATGCGGTACACGTTGAGCGCCTGTCGCACGGTGTCTTCCTCGCCCATGTACACGATGCACTGGAGGCCGAGCATGGCGCAGACGGTGGCGGTGGCGACTCCGTGCTGTCCGGCGCCGGTTTCGGCGATGATGCGGCGTTTGCCCATGCGTTGGGCCAGCAAGCATTGACCGAGGGCGTTGTTGATCTTGTGCGCCCCAGTGTGCGCCAAGTCCTCGCGCTTGAGGTAGATGCGGGCGCCGCCGCAGTGTCGGGTCAGATTTTCGGCGAAATAGAGCGCCGTAGGTCGGCCCGCGTAGTTGCGCATGAGGTTATCGAGCTCCTCAGCGAAACTGGCGTCGTCCTGGGCGGCCCGATACGAGATTTCAAGTTCGGTGAGCGCCGCCATGACAGTTTCGGGGACGAATTTCCCGCCAAAATCGCCGAAACGGCCCCTTTCGTCGGGGAGGCTTTCGTCGGGAAGGCTGGCGCGGGTGGCGGTTACCATGTTCAACTCACCTCAACGGGTTGGCCGCCAAGCCGGGCGTTGGCGACGAAGTTCCTGATTTTGTGGGGGTCTTGCGCGCCGTCGGTCTCCACGCCGCTGGAAACGTCCACGCCCCAGGGATTCGCGCGGGCGATGGCCTCGACGACGTTTTCCGGGGTGAGGCCACCGGCCAGCAGGAACCGGCGACCCTCAGCGGCGAGGTCGCCGGCGATTTCCCAATCGAAGGATTGTCCGGTTCCGCCATGGAGTCCGGCGACGTGGCTGTCCAACGTGATGGCGCATCCGGCTGCGTGGTAGGAGTCCATAGCGGATTTGACGCTATCGACAACGGCCGTCCGGCCGCCGTCGGGAACGTGGAGAACCTTGATTACGCCGGCACATTCCATGATCTGATGGCAGTAGGCGACGCTTTCATCCCCGCAGAGCTGGGCATAGTCCAAAGCGGCCGCCTCGACCACGCTCAACACGTCGGCAAGCGGCTGGTCACCGAACAGACCAACGGAGCGGGGAGCATTTGGGCCCAGGGCGCGCAAGCCGTCGGTGATTTCGCGGGCCGCGCTTGGGTCAAGGCGCCGTCTGCGCCCGGGGACGAACACCATGCCAACGTAGTCGGCGCCGGCATCGGCGGCCACCAGAGCATCCGCCAAGCGACGAACGCCGCAGATTTTTACCATGGTGTCTGGCATGGACAGAAATCAGCGGACGGACAGGGCCGGGACGCCGGTCAACGAACGGACCTTGGCCGCCGTATCGTCGGCGGTGACCAGCGCCTCGCCAACCAACACGGCGTTCACACCGCAAGGCTCCAGGCGGGCCAGGTCTTCTGGGGAGCCGATCCCGCTTTCGCTGACGATAACGCGATCCGAAGGGATCAGCGGGGCCAGAGCCTCGGTGGTGGCCAAATCCGTAACGAAGGTATGGAGGTCCCGGTTGTTGATGCCGATGACCTGGGCGCCGGCGTCGACGGCCACGGCAATTTGGTCGGCGTCGTGGGTTTCGACCAGGGGCGTCATGCCCAGCGCGCGGCCCGCGTCGATCAGTTCAGACAGCTGGGAAGGGGACAAGATGTCGACGATCAGCAGGAAACTATCGGCGCCGATGGCCCGGGCCTCGTACACTTGGTAGGTGTCGAACAGGAAATCCTTGCGCAGCACGGGGGCAAGGCCAGAAGCGCCGCTTTCCTTGACTGCCGTGAGGTGCCCTGGCTCGCCCTGGAAATGACCGTCGGTGATGACGGAAATGGCCGAGGCGCCGTTTTGGGCGTAGGTTGCGGCCAGTTCCACGGGCCGGAAATCGGGCCGCAGCAAGCCCTTGGATGGGGAGGCCTTCTTCACCTCTGCGATGAGGCTGATGCCTTCACCGCGCAGGGCGCCGGCAAAATCGAGAGCGGGCGGGCGAGCGGCGATGGCATCGCGCAGGGAATCCAGGGGCGCTTCCTGGCGAGCGGTGGCGAGTTGCCGCCGCTTCTCTTCCACGATCTGGTCAAGGATGCTGGGCATCTGAAGCGCCTCCGTCAGGGTTGTTGGTCGGCCAATTGCTGGGTCAACGAAATCATGGCGTCCAGCTTGGCCATGGCCTGGCCGTCGGAGATGGACGCCCGAGCCAACGCCATGCCTGCGGGTAGGTTCTGCGCCGCGTCGCCAGCAACCAACGCCGCGGCGCTGTTCAGAATCACGGCGTCGCTGACGGGACCGGTCGCCCCGGCCAAGATTTGCCGCATGGTGGCGGCGTTGGCGGCAGGGTCGCCACCGCGGATGTCCTCAGGCGTGGCGTGGGGCAGACCGAGGTTGCTGGGTTGAACCAGGTAGGGACGGATGTCGCCGTCCACGACTTCCCATCCGTTGGTGTCGCTGCCCAGGGAAATTTCATCCATGCCGTCGTCGCTGTGGACCACGATGGCGTGGTGAGCGCCGAACAGTCGCAGGGCCTCGGCGACCTTGCCGGCCAGTTCGGGGTATCCCACGCCGATCAACTGGCAGGACGCGCCGGCCGGGTTGGTGATGGGACCCAAGACGTTGAAAACGGTGCGTATGCCAATTTCGCGGCGAACGGGAGCGGCGTAGCGCATTGCGGGATGGTAGGCTGGAGCGAACATGAATCCAATGCCGATTTCCTGGAGGCAGCGCTCAACCGCCCACGGGGGCAGCTCAATGCGCACGCCCAGAGCCTCCAGCACGTCGGCGCTGCCGCAGTCGCCGGAGGCGGCCCGGTTGCCGTGCTTGGCGACGGTCAATCCGGCGCCGGCCACCACGAAGGCGACCGCCGTGGAGATATTGAAGGTGCCCTTGCGATCTCCCCCGGTTCCGCAGGTGTCGATGGCCACTCCGCCCGGATCGACGCGCAGGGATTTCTCCCGCATCACGGTGGCGAAACCGGCGATTTCCTCTGGGGTCTCGCCCTTCAGGGCCAAGGCGGTCAGATAGGATCCCAACTGGGCCGGCGTGACCTCGCCTTCCATGATTTCGCGCATCACCTGCGTGGCATCGGCCATGGGCAGTGATTCGCCGGCCGCAGCCGCTGATATGGCTTCACGAATCATCAGACACCGCAATTCGGTTAGAATTACCGCAACTATAATAGCACGCTGCCGCGACGAGTCCGGTCACCCCCGGCGCGTCGCCGAGCAGACCGTCGCCTGGGAGGCGCGCCAATGCGCGTTGACGTTCACACCCACGTTTGGCCCGAAGCCATCGCCGATGCCGTAGCCGGCAGCATGGAAACCGATTTGGGATTCGCGCCAATCGCGGCCAACACCGTGCCCGGGATCAAGGCGCACATGCAGTCGTCCGGCGTGGAAAAGTCAATCGTGCTGGGGGTGGCGGCCCGGGCGGACCAGGTGCGCCGGGCCAACGACTGGCTGATCTCCATAGCCGACGACATGCTGGTTCCCTTTGGGGCGGTTCACCCCGACCTGGCCGACAAGGCCGGGGAGATACAGCATCTGCGGGCGCATGGGGTCAAGGGCATCAAGATGCACCCGGTTATCAACGGATTCTACCCTGACGATCCGCAGTGGTTTCCGGTTTACGAAGAACTGGGCGATGACATGACGCTGGCAATCCATGCGGGGAGACTGCCCCACCAGGCAGCCGACGCGCCGTTGTACGCGGCTCCGGAGCGCATCGCCAACATCGTCAGAAGGTTTCCCAAACTCAAGGTGATCGCCCTGCACCTGGGCGGGTTCTACATGCTGGACGAGGCGGAGCGGGCGTTGCTGGGCCACGAGAACGTGCTGGTGGACACCACCTGGCCGCCGTCGATACGGGAGCTTACGGCTGAAACCATCACGGCGATTATCGGGAAGCATGGGGCGCACAAGGTGTGCTTCGGGACCGACTATCCGCTGGTGGACATGGGCAGCGAATCGGACTACCTGGCGTCGCTGCCGCTGACCTCGGGTCAGGTGGAGGGGATTCTGGGCGAGAACGCCCGCCGGTTCATCGGCCTTTAGGCGACTGGACGTTCCGCCATGCCCAGGGCGTTCAGCACGAAGGCGTACTCCTCGGCGGTTTCCTTAATGCGCTCGAAGCGCCCCGACGCCCCGGCGTGGCCGGAATCCATGTGGATCCGCAGCAGGAGGGGATTTTGGTCGGTGCGGGTGGCGCGGAGCTTGGCGACCCACTTGGCGGGCTCCCAGTAGGTGACGCGAGGGTCGCTGATGCCGCCGGTGACGAGCATGGGGGGATAGTCCTGCTCGCGCACGTTGTCGTAGGGCGAATACGACCGGATGTAACGGTAGTATTCCAGCTGGTTGGGGTTGCCCCATTCGTTGTATTCCATGGTGGTGAGCGGGAGCGTGTCGTCCAGCATGGTATTGAGCACGTCGACGAAGGGGACGTGGGCAACCACGCAGCCGAACAGGTCGGGCCGGTCGTTCACCACGGCGCCCATGAGCATACCGCCGGCGCTGCCGCCGGCGGCGGCGATGCGTCCGGCGGAGGTGAAACCCTGGGCGATCAGGGCATCGGCGCAGTCGACGAAGTCGTTGAAGGTGTTGCGCTTGTTCAGCAGTTTCCCGTTTTCGTACCAATCCCAGCCCATCTCCATGCCGCCGCGGATGTGGGCGATGGCAAAGACGAACCCGCGGTCGACCAGGCTGAGGGCCGACACGCTGAACCCGGCTTCCATGGTCAACCCATAACTGCCATACCCGTAGAGATAGAGGGGAGCCGAGCCGTCCATGGCAACGTCCCGTCGCATCAGCAGGCTGATGGGGACGGGCGTCCCGTCCCTGGCGGTGGCCCAGATGCGGCGGGTTTTGTATTGTGTCGCGTCGTAGCCAGATGGTATTTCTTGCTGTTTCCGCAGTGTGCGCTCGCGAGTCGCCATGTCGTAGTCGTAAACGGCGGCAGGGGTCTTGGGCGAGGTGTAACTGAAACGCAGCGTAGTGGTATCGAACTCACGACCGCCGCGGGGCGACATGGCGAAGACATCCTCATCAACGGCGGCGATGTAGTGGCTGTGGTCGTTTTGCAGATCGACGATTTGAACTTGGGGGAGGCCATCTTTGCGGCAGCCCACCACCAGGTGATTCCGGTAGGCATCGATTCCACGCAGGTGCCGGCCGGGTTGGTGGGCCATGTACTCCGACCAATAGTCCCAACCGGGCGTGGCGACGGGCGCCGTGGCCAGGGCGAAGTCTTTGGCGCCGGCGCCGTTGTGCCGGATGAAGAACCGGTCTCCGTGATCCACAACGTCGTATTCGAAGTCGACCGAGCGCGGCTCGATCAGGGTTGGCGTTGACTGGGGGTCGCTGGCGTCCAGGAAGCGCAATTCGGACATGTTGTTGCCGCCGGCTACGATGTAGATGAACCGTCCGCTGTTGGACTTGCCGCAACCAACGAAGAAACGCGGGTCATCTTCGTGATAGACCAGTTGGTCCTGGGAGGGTTCGTCCCCCAGGACATGGCGCCAGATGCTGACGGGGCGATGATGCTCGTCCAGCGAGGAGTAGAAGATGGTTCGGTTGTCGTTGGCCCATTCCAAGCTGTAGTAGGCGCTGGGGATGGCGTCGGGCAGCGTTTCTCCGGTGGCGAGGTCAACGACGCGGATCGTGTACTGCTCCGAGCCGTCGAAATCGACGCCGTAGGCGATGTATTGGTGATTTGGGCTATTTTCGAACATGCCGACACGGGTGTAGTCGTGGTCAGCGGCGAGGGCGTTCACATCCAGCAGCACTTCCTCGGCGCCCTGCTCGCTACCGCGCTTCCGGCAGTATATGGGATACTGACCTCCCTCCTCGTACCGGACGTAGTAATAGTAGTCACCGTCCTTTTCCGGCACGGTGTTGTCGTCTTCCTTGATGCGGGCGCGGATTTCGTCGTAGATGGCGCCCTGAAGGGATTGCAGGGGAGCCATGAACGCCTCGGTGAAAGCGTTTTCGGCTTGCAGGTACGCCATGGTGGCAGGGTCGTCTAGGGTTCTGAGCCAGTTCCACGGGTCGGACCAAGATTCGCCGTGGAGCTCAACCAGGTGAGGTCGACGGGGAGCTACGGGTTCGGATGATAGGCGCTCAGGCATCCGGGTCACTCTCGCTTGAAGGTTGGGCCGCATTTGAAGGGTGGGCCGCGTTTGGAGGGTGGGCCAAGTTTGGTTGGGCAGAGTCAACGGGCTCGGCGGGCACCGACTCGGCCGCAGAGACGATGGCGCCGAGTTCGTCTTCAAGGTAGCGGCGGCAGGCTCCAGGCCTCAATCGGGCGATCAGGCCGCCGAGCCAACCGCCGTACTCGGCGCGTACGGTGAGAAAGGCCAAGCCAATGTCCTCGTTGGTGAAGCCGGCATCGGATTCGTCGCAGTCCCGCAGTTGGTACGAATACTCGGTCCAGAAGCCCGGCCCAACCGTTCGATGGGACAGGCTGTTGGGTCGCTGGACCGCAGTGATGACGCTGGTGAAGCGGTCGCGACCGACTTGCAGCAGAATCCGGTGTCCAGGCATGGGTTCGGCGCCGTCGGGCAGGTCAGACCTGCGGTAGCGGTTGCAGTGTATAGTGCGGGCTGGGAAATCGACGACGGCGCGCCAGGTCGCGTCCAGGTCGCAGGGCATGATCTTTGCGATTTCAAATACAGGCATGAGGTATTGCCGAACTCCGGCGGCGAATTGGGTGGCCAATTTGACCGCAACGTCGTTTTATGCAATTGTAGCGCAAGCGCCCCCGCGGGTGAACGCAGAGTAGGAACCGAACAATGGCAAACGGAGCGCTGGCCGGACTCAAAGCGCTGGATTTCACCCACCATGTTGCTGGGCCCTACTGCGCCAAGCTGCTGGCGGACTACGGCGCGGACGTGATTAAGGTCGAGCGGCCGGAGGGGGACGGCGCCAGGCGGACCGGGCCGTTTCCCGGCGACGAGCCGCATCCCGAAAATAGCGGGTTGTTCCTGCACCTCAACACCAACAAGCGCAGCTTGGTCATCGATTTGAAGCAGCACGAGGCAGCGGATCTGGTACGCAGATTGGCATTGTGGGCGGACATCGTTATCGAGAATTTCAGGCCGGGAGTCGCGGAACGGCTGGGCATTGGGTATGAGCGTTTGGCGGAAATCAACCCAGGGTTGATCTACACCAGCATTTCGAATTTCGGGCAGACCGGGCCCTACCGCGACTACAAGGGATCAGAGATTGTGTTCTACGGCATGGGCGGCGAGATGCACTCCACCGGCCTGGCCGACCGGGAGCCGTTGAAACTGGGAGGCAACGTTGGCCTGTATCAGGCCGGAGCGGTGGCCGCGGTGGCGACCATGGGCGCTGTGCTTGCCAACACCTTCGCTGACGACGCGGCGCCAGGGCCACCGGGACAACACATCGACGTATCGATCCTGGAGACGCAGTTGGGATCCGTGGACCGACGGCAGAGCGCCCTGCTGGCGCATCAGTACACCGGGGAATTGAGCCACCGGCCGGCCGCCGGCGGATCGGGAGGATACCCCAACGCCGTGTATCCCACTGCGGACGGCTATTTCCAGATCAACGGCAGCCGGATGTACTGGCCTCGCACCGTCGCCATGCTGGGCAACCCGCCCGAGTTGACGACCGAACGGTGGCAGGACCCGGCGTCCCAGGGCAACGCCGCGATGCAGGAGGAGTTCGAATCGGAACACTTTCTGCCCTGGATCCTGGAGCGCACCCGCGCGGAGGCGTGGCAAGCGGCGCAGGGAAACAACGTGCTTTCTGGCCCCATCAACACGATGGCCGACGTTGACGCAGACCCTTCATTCAACGGGCGAGGCGCATTTGCGGAGGGCGAACATCCCGTCGCGGGCCCGCTGCGTTATCCAGGCCGGCCGTTCATAATGAACCAATCGCCATGGGAGCTGCGGCGCACGGCTCCGCTGCTGGGCGAACACACGAAGGAAGCCCTGACTGAACTCGGTTACGACCAGGCATCCATTGCCGCGCTGGTGGAATCGGGCGTGGTTGGCGTCAACAAGACGCGGGACGGGTAGAGCGCATGGGCAAGCTGCCGCTGGAGGGACTGCGCGTCCTGGAAATCACCGTGGTGTGGGCGGGCCCATATTGCGGTTCCTTTCTGGCCGATTTGGGCGCGGAGGTGATCCGCGTCGAGTCAACCAAGACGTTCGTGCCACTGACTCGTGGCGCGGCGCCGCACCCAAGTCAGGAGGTGATAAACAACCTGCCGCTGTACTCCGGCGGAACGCCCGACCGGATTTCCGGCGAGCGGCCGTTCAATCGATCTCCCATGTTTAATTCCCACGCGCGCAACAAGCGGAGCATGACGGTCAACCTGCTGGATGAGGGAGGACGGGAGATATTCAACCGGCTGGTGGCCATCAGCGACGTGCTGGTGGAAAACAATCCCACCGAGACCATGGAGAAGCTGGGAATTTCGTATGAATCGCTGAAAGCCGTCAAAAACGACATCATCATGTTGCGAATGCCCGCCTACGGAAGCGACGGGCCATACCGGAATTACCGAGCGCATGGGGTGCACATCGAGGGAGTAGTGGGGCACACGATGCTGCGCGGATACGAAGACACCGATCCATCGCACAACACAACGGTGCTGATGTCGGACGCGGCGGCCGGGGCCCAGGGGGCCTTCGCGGCGCTGGCCGCGCTGCGCCACCGGAAGCGAACCGGGGAAGGCCAGTTGGTGGAATTGGGTCAGGCGGAAAACGTCTTCCCGTTCCTGGGCGAGTTCTACCTGGATTACGTGATGAACGGGCGTACCCATGGCCCCACCGGCAACCGGCATCCGTGGGCGGTGCAAAATTGCTACCCCTGCCACGGCGAGGATCGTTGGGTGGTGATTACGGTTTATGACAATGACCAGTGGATGGCGCTGTGCGACGTAATCGACGCGCCCGATTTGGCGTCGGACGCCGGGTTGTCTGAAGCGCCGGGCCGCCACGCTCGGCAGGGGCAAATTGACGAACGCATCGCGGCATGGACGCGCGCGCAGACGCCCGACGCCGCCATGACGGCGCTGCAGCAACGCGGCATACCGGCCGGGGCGGTGATGAACCAGGCCGACGCCTTCGCGGACCCGCATATACGGAGCCGGCAATTCTTTCAGGAAGCCCATCAGGACGATTGCGGCGTTCACCTGTATCCTGGGCCGCTGTACCAAATGTCCAAGACCCCGTTGAGCATACGGCGCGGGCCGGTCATGTTCGGTCAAGACAACGAGTACGTGTATCGGGAACTGCTGGGTTATTCGGCGGAGGAATACGCCGCGTTCGAGGCGGCCGGGCACGTGGGCACTGATTTCGCCGAGGGAATGGGCTGACCGGGGCAAACCCGGATGGTCGCCAGCAGGCGACCGTTCTCTACAAATCCGATGGGCGGTGATACGATAGGGCCATTCCCAATTGAGGTTTGCAACATGCCCACCAAACGCATCGGCATCCACGCTGGCGCGCCCAACGCCGAAGCGGTTCTGGACCTGATACGCCGCTCTGAAGCCGCTGGCGTGCAGGCCGCTTGGCTGACGACGGGAGGCGCTGGCCTGGACGCCTTGACGCTCTTCGCCGCCGCCGCCGTACAGACCGACAGTATCCTGTTTGGCACATCCATAGTGCCGACCTACCCTCGCCACCCGATCGTGGTGGCGCAACAGGTTCAGGCAATCGACCAACTGGGTCCCGGGCGTCTGCGTCTGGGAGTTGGACCCAGCCACCGGCCAACGATGCGCTCGATGTTCGGTTACAGCTTGCGGGCGCCGCTGACCAATCTGCGCGAGTATTTGCAGATCCTGCGGGCGCTGCTGCACGAAGGTTCCGTTGACTACGATGGTCGGGAATATACGGCTCACGCCAGCATCCCGAGGCCGGTCAGCATTCCGGTGATGGCATCCGCGCTGCAGGAAGGCTCGTTCGAGTTGTGCGGCGCGGAGGCGGACGGAGCGATCAGCTGGGTCAGTCCGGCGGTGTACCTGCGGGATCGGGCGCTGCCGGCCATGCGTCGGGGGTCAGACCAGGCAGGTCGGCCGACGCCGCCGTTGATCGCCCACGCTCCGGTTTGCATCAGCACAGACGCCGACGCCACCAGATTGGCGGTGCAACAGCAGCTGTCGAACTATCCTCGCCTGCCATACTATCAGAGGATGTGGGCTGCGGCCGGGTACCCGGAAGCCGCCGAAGAGACCTGGAGCCATGGAATGATCGAAGCCACCGTGCTCACTGGGGACGCCGACGGGGTCGCTGAGCGCATGGTCGCCATGCTGGACATGGGCATTGACGAACTACTGGTGACTCCGGTGACCGCTGGCGACGACCCTGCAGCCGATATGGAGCAGACCATACAGTTGCTGGGCAAAGTCGCGCAATCTCTCTAGTGGAAGGAGGGTTCCATCATGTTCATCGCTACCAACCGCATCAGAGTCAAGACCGGCTACGGCGACACCCTGGAGAGCATGTTCAAGGCGCGGGGATCGGTGCAGGAACATCCGGGGTTCATCAGTTTCGAGCTATGGAAGATGAACAAGACCCCGGATCACGAGGAGTTTCTGGTGGTCACCCACTGGGAGACCGAGGAGAACCACAACACGTGGACCCGGAGCGACGCCTTCCGGTCGGCCCATGCTGGCGGGCCGCCGGACTTTCTGCTGGGTCCTGGCGAGTTCCACACCTATGAGGTGGCGCATCGCCTGGAAGCCGCCGGCTCCCCAAAGGCGGATTAGCTGCCGGCGCCCGCCTCAAGGAGTGAACTCCCATGGCGACCGTTCAGAAAATACCCATAGCCCAGGACGACGCGCTGGTGATCGACTTGCGCGAACTTGGGTGTCTGATGTCCGGTCGCGAATTGGAGAAGTTGTTCATCGATTTCTGCAATCGCAACAGCGGCAGCGCCTGGCAATGCGAGCTGAGTCCGCAGGGAGAAATCATAGCAATACCACCCGTCAATTATCCTGGTGGCTTGCACGAAAACGCTGCCAGCAGCTTGTTATTCGCTTGGGTTGTGGACGCCGGCGGCATCGCGACCGGTTCCAACGCCGCATTCCGAATGCCGGAGACGGGCGGCATCCTGGCGCCGGACGCGGCGTGGGTGTCGGCGGAACGGTTGGCGGCGCATCCGCCTGTACCAGGGCAACCCATACCAGTGTGCCCGGATTTTGTGGTCGAAATCCGCTCTGGGAGCGACCGGTTGGAACCCTTGCACGCGAAAATGCGGCTCTACCGGGAAAACGGCGCCAAGCTGGGTTGGTTGATCGACCCGTCGAACCGGCGGGTCCACCTGTATCGAGCCGGGGAGGACGAAGCTGAACTGCCGGAAGACCCGGCGACCGTTTCAGGCGAAGGGGTACTGCCCGGCTTCACGTTTGACGTAGCGCGTTGGATCTTCGACCGGGGGTAGTCATGCTGGGAGTTTCGACAAACGCAGCATAGTTGCCACGGCGCAGGCGCCGCGACAGAGCTCCCAGATTGCTGGCACAATAAACCTCCTCTCCGGGAGGCCACCACCCATGACAACCGTTCAGAAAACACCCATTGCCCAGGACGACGCGCTGGTGATCGACTTGCGCGAATTCGGTTGCTCTGCGCGCGGCGCAGAAATGGAGCAGTTTTTCGCCGAGTTTTGTCGTCGCAACAGCCAAAGTCACTGGCAGTTTGAACTTACGCCAAGCGGGGAGATAATCATATTGGCGCCCACCAATTACCCCAGCGGCCTGCACGAAAACGAGATCGCGACGGAACTGAATTACTGGTGCAGGAGCTTCGGAGGGATGGCCACCGGGGCCAACTCGTTTTGTCGAATGCCGGAGACGGGCGGAGTCCTGGTACCGGACGCGGCGTGGGTGTCGGCGGAACGGTTGGCGGCGCATCCGCCTGTACCAGGGCAACCCATACCAGTGTGCCCGGATTTTGTGGTCGAAATCCGCTCCGGGAGCGACCGGTTGGAACCCTTGCACGCGAAAATGCGGCTTTACCGGGAAAACGGCGCCAAGCTGGGTTGGTTGATCGACCCGTCGAACCGGCGGGTCCACGTGTATCGAGCCGGGGAGGACGAAGCTGAACTGCTGGAAGACCCGGCGACCATCTCGGGCGAGGGGATACTGCCAGGCTTCATGTTTGACGTAGCGCGTTGGATCTTCGACCGGGGGTAAACGTCCGCAAACGCCGGGCGATTATTCGGCCGGTTCTCCTTTTGGCGACGCGGGCATGGGTTGTTGGAGGGGAAGGATGCGACAAAAAGGCCCCGGGGATACCGGGGCCAAATTGTACCGATTGGTAGCGGGGGTTGGACTCGAACCAACGACCTTCGGGTTATGAGCCCGACGAGCTGCCACTGCTCCACCCCGCAACGAGTGTAGGTTGAAACTGAAATAGGAAGTAGGAACTGCGGGAGATGAAGAACCGAGCCAGAAGAATTAGAAGCTCCTGGCGTGGGTCAAATCTCTCGACTGGTTAGTACCGGTTTGCTGAAGCTGTTGCCAGCCTTACACATCCGGCCTATCAAGCAGCTAGTCTCGCTGCAGTCTTACCCCCGAACTGAATCGGGGAGGGAGGCCTTATCTTGGGGGATGCTTCGCGCTTAGATGCCTTCAGCGCTTATCGCTGCCAAACATGGCTACCCAGCGCTGCTCCTGGCGGAACAACTGGAACACCATAGGTTTGTCCTTCCCGGTCCTCTCGTACTAGGGAAAGGTTCCCTCAAGCCTCCTGCGCCCACGGCGGATAGAGACCGAACTGTCTCACGACGTTCTGAACCCAACTCACGTACCCCTTTAATCGGCGAACAGCCGAACCCTTGGGACCTCCTTCAGCCCCAGGATGGGACGAGGCGACATCGAGGTGCCAAACCTCGCCGTCGATGTGAACTCTTGGGCGAGATAAGCCTGTTATCCCCGGGGTAGCTTTTATCCGATAAGCCACGGCCCTTCCACTCGGCGCCGTAGGATCACTTTGCCCGACTTTCGTCCCTGCTCGACTTGTAGGTCTCGCAGTCAAGCCCTCTTATGCCAATGCGTTCTATGGACGATTTCCATCCGTCCTGAGAGGACCTTTGGGCGCCTCCGTTACTTTTTTGGAGGCAACCGCCCCAGTTAAACTGCCCACCAAGCACTGTTCCCCAGTTTTGCTGAGGTTAGAACCAAAAACAGCCAAGGGTGGTATTTCAACGACGACTCCACCCCTACTGGCGTAGGGGATTCACAGTCTCCCACCTATCCTACACATGACAGCTCCCAGCCCAATGCCAGGCTACAGTAAAGCTCCACGGGGTCTTTTTGTCCTGCCGCGGGTCGCCCGCGTCTTCACGGGCACCGCAATTTCACCGAGCCCTCCGCCGAGACAATGGCCAAGTCGTTCAACCATTCATGCGGGTCGGAACTTACCCGACAAGGGACTTCGCTACCTTAGGACCGTTAGAGTTACGGCCGCCGTTCACCGGGGCTTCAGTTTGGCGCTTGCACGCCGCCCCTTAACCTTCCGGCACTGGGCAGGCGTCAGCCTGTATACGTAGGGTTTCCCCTTAGCACAGACCTGTGTTTTTGTTAAACAGTCGCCCGGCCTTCTTCTCTGCGCCCCCAGACAGCTCGATCAGCTAGTGATTTCACCATCCAGGGGGCCCCTTCTCCCGAAGTTACGGGGCCCTTTTGTCTAGTTCCTTAGCGGAGGTTAGCTCGAACACCTAGGGACGTTTATCCCAGCCCACCAGTGGCGGTTTGCGGTACGGTCGCCGCGGTTCCATAACCACGAAGCTTTTCTTGTCGGTATGGCCTCAACGGGGTCTCCGTTCCCGTAGGTCGGGATTCCCTCACTCCTCAGCTTGACACCGGGGTGGATTTGCCTGCCCCGGAACGCCTACAAGCAAGGACGCACCATGTCCAATGGGCACGCCCCGCCTAGCCTCCCGCACCCCTCCTTGGTTTTAAGCGAAACAACGGCGGTGCAGGAATATTAACCTGCTGTCCATCGCCTTCGGCGCTTGCCTACGGCTTAGGACCGACTAACCCTACGCCGAACAACGTTGCGTAGGAAACCTTGGGCTTTCGGTGTCAGGGATTCTCACCCTGATTTACGCTACTCATTCCGGGATTCTCACTTCCCCGCGCTCCAACGAACCTCACGGCTCGCCTTCGCTGCACGAGGAACGCTCCCCTACCATGCCCAGGCGTTGACCAGGCTTGCACCTTCGTCGGCGTTTGGCGATTCCGAAGAAACGCCATCGGCGTCGGTTGGATTCAACCTGAACCTGTACATCCACGGCTTCGGCGACAGACTTAAGCCCCGTTACATTTTCCGCGCAGGATCCCTCGACCAGTGAGCTATTACGCACTCTTTAAAGGGTGGCTGCTTCTAAGCCAACCTCCTGGTTGTTTTGGGAACCCCACCTCGTTTCCCACTTAGTCTGCTCTTGGGGGCCTTAGCCGGTGGTCTGGGCTGTTTCCCTTTTGACAATCGCACTTATCTGTGACTGTCTCACTCCCGGGTATCGGTAGAACGGCATTGGTGGTTTGATTGAGTTTGGTAAGCTCACGCCCCCTAGCCCATTCAGTGCCCTACCTCCGTCCTCCTAGTTCCCGAGGCTGCACCTAAATGCATTTCGGGGAGAACCAGCTATTTCCGGGTTCGATTGGCATTTCACCTCTACCCACAGCTCATCCCAAGCTTTTGTACTAGCCACGAGTTCGATCCTTCAGTCCGCGTTAACGAACCTTCAATCTGGCCATGGGTAGCTCACCCGGTTTCGGGTCTACTACATGGAACTGGTCGCCCTATTCAGACTCGCTTTCGCTACGGCTCCGGAACTACAGTCCCTTAACCTCGCTCCATACAGTAAGTCCCCGGATCATTCTTCAATAGGCACGCCGTCATCCGTAAAAACGGACTCCGACCTTCTGTAGGCTTACGGTTTCAGGTCTATTTCACTCCCCGCCAGGGGTTCTTTTCACCTTTCCCTCACGGTACTGGTGCGCTATCGGTGACCAAGGGTATTTAGCCTTGGAGGGTGGTCCCCCCGACTTCCCACAGGGTTTCACGTGCCCCATGGTACTTAGGATCTGCTTCAGGAGTTCCATTCCTTTCGCCTACCGGGCTTTCACCGTCTTCGGCGGCCCTTCCCAGGGTCCTTCGGCTAGAAATGGAATTTGTAACTCCTTGAGGTCTGATGAGGCGACCTCAGAAACGTCCTGTAACCCCGCAACGACACAGGCCCTCACGCCGATAGGTCGTTGCGGTTTAGGCTCTTCCCCGTTCGTTCGCCACTACTGAGGGAATCTCGGTTGATTTCTTTTCCTCGGGGTACTTAGATGTTTCAGTTCCCCCACTTACCTTCCGCGATGCGGATGGACCGGCTCAACGCCGGAACAGGTTACCCAATTCGGAGACCCCCGACTACGCCTGTTAGACGGCTCATCGAGGCTTATCGCAGCCTTACCGCGTCCTTCTTCGGCCCTTGGTCCCAAGGCATCCACCGTAAGCCCTTCATAATTTGACCCACGCTAGGAACTTCGAATTCCCTAGACTCGGTTCTTTTATGCAGTTCAAACTTCCTATTCAGTTTTTAACGTGCTCCAACCGCCCGCGGCCTGCCCGAATCGTGCTCCGGTGGCGCCGCCGCTGCCGTAGCTAGCGGCTTTCGTTCAGTTGGTGGAACAGGATTGTATAACCAATCGCCGCTCGCGTCAAGGCCTATGGGCCGGATGATTTCGCGCGGCGCGTCCGGCCTGGGCGAAACTCAACGGCCTGTGGTTTCAGTGGCCTTCGGATCTCAGCGGCTTACGGGTCTCAGCGGCCGACGAAGGGGGGCATACCGCGGTTCTTATCCAGGAACCACTGGACCGCGATTTTGTGGTCCTCGGTCTTGCGGACGTGCTCCTGGGCGGCGGAGGCCAGTTCCAGGGCTTCCCGGAAGGATAGATCCATGCTCTCCTGCACCAGAAACTTGGTGAGGGAGTGGGCCACGGTTGGCCCCTTGGCGATGCGCGTGGCCAGTTCCATGGCGCCTTCCATGAGTTGATCATCGGGGAAGCACCGGCTGGCCAGGCCGATGCGCACGGCGTCTTCGCCGCCCATCCAGTCGCCGGTGTATTGGAGGAGCAGGGTGTTGCTGGTTCCGATCAGCTTGGGCAGTTGCCAGCAGCTGCCATCGCCGGGGATCAGGCCGTTGAGCACGAACCGTTCGGACAATCGGCCGGTCTCCCCGACCACCCGGATGTCGCAGGAGAGGGCGAGGCCGCAACCGACCCCGGCGGCCGGGCCGTTGACCACAGCGATGGACGGCTTCTGCAGGTCGTGGATGCGCAGAGGCACGAAGTTCACCCTGGGGCCACTTGCGACGGGACGGCGGCGGCCCTTCATATAGTCCATCCTGCCCCAGGTGAGGGGTTCCGGTTCAGTTTCGGCTTCGCGCTCGTCGATTCTCTGGCGAAAGCCGCGCACGTTGGCGCCGGAACAGAAGGAGGGCTCTGTGCCCGTGAGGAGTAGCACGCGTTCCTCGGGGTTGTTCTCGAACTCGTCCAGTCGCTCGAACATCTCGGCGGCCATGTCTGGCCCCAGGGCGTTGCGTGTTGGAGGGTCGTGCATTGTCATGACCAGGACGCCATCGACCACGTCGGTTTTGATGAATTCGTAAGCCATTGGGTTGACCTCGCCGGCCCCGGAGCAGAACTGCCGGGGTGAATATTGCGGCCATTCTACCCTGCCGGGTGAGCCAGGGCTACCGAGGTCGCGCTGAAAGTGGCCGAATGTTGGCGCATCGACATGCGGCCGCTTTGCGGCGGGCCGGGGGCGGTTTGCCAAGCCAGGGACCATACCTTAAAATCCAGATGTCACAATTCAGCGACCGGGATACGAAAAGCCATCGCGGCAGGAGAAGCGCCATGCAGTCCGGAACCATCGTCAATCTCCACATCGCCAGGGTCAAGGGGACCCCGTCGGATCCAGTGGACGCAGCGCGGGCCATCGCCGCGGAAGGGCTGGAAGGCGACCGGAGCCGCAATCCCCGGAACCTGCGCCAAGTTTTGGTGATGGACCGGGAAACCCTGGACCATTATGGACTGCAGCCGGGTCAGGTGAAGGAGAACATCACGGTGACGGGGATGGATTTGTCGCAGGCCCGGCAGGGGCACGTCTTTTTCATCGGCGACGCGGACAACCACGTTACGCTGGAGGTGACCGGCGATTGCGAGCCGTGCCAGAAGATGGACGCGCTGATACCCGGCCTGCGGGAGGAGATATTCGGCAAGCGGGGCATCCTGACCGTGGTGCTGCAGGGCGGCGAGATCAAAGTGGGCGACCAGATACGTCTGGAGCCATGAGGCGGCAGTTCGTCCGGCCAGCGGGAGCCACGGCGGGCGCATCTCGGTAAAGCGCCCGCCGCGCCGGGAGCGGCGTAACGAGCTCAGTTGCACACGTGGGGGAGGCTCTTGGCCTCCCCTACGAAGTTTCACGCCAGCCCCCGCTGGGGCTGTCGGCATCATTCTTCATTGGCATCATTCTTGGTTCGACGGGAACAACCGGTCCAGAAACGCGCTGGCGGTGGCAAAGAACGCGGCGATTACAGCGATGAAACCGGCTAACGGCAGTTCATTTGTGCCGAGCCAAATGACGAATGCCGAAACAGCAGTCCCTACAAACATAACGAATAAACTCCAATGTAGGACCTTGATAACCGTTTGCGTCATTTCCTTCGTCCTCCTTTTTCTAACTCGGCAATTTGCCAAACGTCAATATCCCCGAAGCTGCCGCCCCGCCTATGAATGCCATTGGGGCGCCGGCGAAAACCATGCCCGCAAACGACCTGCAACTTGGCGCCTCAAGAGGGAAAGCGCTGAAAATCGCTGGGCAATCCATGAGTTGCACAGCAGCCCCTCCAACTAGCGTCAATATGGATCCCAGGAAGAACGCCACCCCGAACGCTATCAAAGCCCATACCATGGCGTCTTCTCCTATCGATGTTTCCTGGTCGTCGCGTGCGAGGCCGCTTCGGAAAAAATGGTCCGAAGCGGCTCAAGCGGTGAGTATTATCCCACCAGGGTGTTGCGGATGGCGGCGCCGACGTCTTCGACTTGGGTCACGTCCTGCCACTGCCGGACGGCGGCGGCGATGCGGTCTGCAGGCAGAACCAACGCGGCGTTCTCGCGGAACTTGCCGGAGATGTTGTCCAAGCCCCAGGGGTTGACCTGGCTGCCCAGTATTTCACCCCGCGGGGTTTCGTGTTCGATAACGCGGCCATCTTTGAGGGTGATGCGAATGGGCACGCCCTTGGCTACGGCGCTGCCGCCGGGTTCCCACTTGGACTGGACACGCATGGAAACCCGTTCCATCATGTCCTGCACGTCGGGTTCGGCGATCTTTTCGTCTGTGAAGGTACCGATGTTGACCTGGCCATCCACCAGGGCGGCGGCCATGTTGTACTTGGCGCTGAACTTGCCCTTGAGGTCGGATTCGGGTTCTTCGTAGAGCATGACCGTGGCGGCGTAGGACTGGACCACTTCAGCGTTGACCACGTCCTGGTGGCTGAACCCATGCTCGCGCATCATGCCGAAAACGCTGTCGAGCATGGCGTGGTTGCCGCCGCAAGACGGGTATTTCTTGATGACCAACGCATCCTGGACACGGAAGGGTTTGCCCAGTTTGTCGGCGGCAGCATCGAGGTCGGTATGCTCGTCGCCGATGACGGTAGCGGTGAAACCCACCGGGTGCTCGAGGATTTGGTCGCCGGCGGTGAACCCGCGCTGGGCCAGTTGAGCCGCCATCACCCCATCGCGGCAGGTCATGCCGGCGTGGAGCGGCTTGGTCATGGTGCCAAAATTGTGAATGACGCCGCCGGCCATGGAGCCGGCCATGCCGAGGGCCATGGTGGTTTGCTGTTGGTCAAGTTTCAGCAGTTTGGAACAGGCGGCGGCAGCGGCCAAACGCCCCAGGATCGAGGTGCTGTGAAAGCCGCGGTGCATCTGCTGACCGTGGTAGTGGGTGGCGTAGTCCACGGCGAGGCCAACCTCGCAACCGACGACGTAGGCCTCCATGAGGTCTCGCCCAGTGGCTCCGATACTTTCGCCCAGCGCCAGGAGGGCCGGGAAAATGGCGACAGTGGGGTGTCCGAAACCGCCGAAGTCGTCGTAGTCCAGGGCGTGGCCCGTGGCGCCGTTGACCAGGGCCGCGTTGACCACCGACGTGCGCTCGCCAGTGGCGAGAATCGTGGCGTCCTCGGAGCCGCCCAGGTCAGCCGCGTAGTTGCGGATGATGTCTGCGAGCTTTTGGGTAGAACCAGCCAGGATCACACCCACCAAATCGAAGCAGGATTCGTTGGCCACCCGGATTGCGTCGGGCGGGATGTCCTCATAGGTCGTTTCGACGATCCACTTGGCTACTTTTTCGGTGGCTCCCATCGCGCAAATCCTCCTAGGCTGGGGTCATTAATCGCGTTCGGCGTTGTACGGCGAATTATAGCGCCTGGAATCGCGCCGCCCGCATCAGTAGGGCGGAGCGACGACCCCCGGGTTGCCCGAATCTCCGTGGGCGGACCGGCGACCACGGCGGCGCTTTGGGCTGCTGGGCAGGCGGTTCACGGGTCAAGTGTCCTGGCGGGTTGCAGCGCAAAACGGCCCTCCGAGGTTCGGAGGGCCGCTGGTTTGCTGGTACCCCGGATGGGCTTCGATCCCATGATCTCCACCTTGAAAGGGTGGCGTCCTTGGCCAGGCTAGACGACCGGGGCTTGGGCGCCGACGAGCGACGCGGATCGATTTTATCACACAATGCGCGGCTACGGATAAACCGCCAGCGCTTCCAGGGACATTTCCTCAGGAAAGCCGCACATTAGGTTCATGTTCTGCACGGCCTGGCCAGCGGCGCCTTTCACCAGGTTGTCCAGACAGCTGATGACGATGAGCCGATTGGTTCGGGAATCCACCACCGGGTGGACGAGGCATTGGTTGTTGCCAAGGGTTTGTTTGGTCTGCGGGGGCGAGTTGGTGACCTGGACGAAAGCATCGTCAGCGTAGAACTCCCGGTACAGCTGGTTGACTCGGTCAGTGGCATCGGGAGACTGGGCGAATTCGGGGCTGAGCGGCGCGTAACAGGAACTGAGGATGCCCCGGGTCATGGGGATGAGATGGGTCAGGAAGGTCAGGTTCACCGGGGTTTCGGACATCGTATCCAGTTCCTGGCTGATTTCGGGCAGGTGTCGGTGGCCATTGAGCGAGTAGGCCATGACATTCTCGTTCACCTCCGAGAAGTGCGTCGTCATGGCCAGGGTACGGCCAGCGCCGGAGACGCCCGATTTGCTGTCCACGATGATGTCGCCGCCAATCAGACCGTGCCGGATGGCCGGAGCCAAGGCCAAGATCGCGCTGCTGGGATAGCAGCCCGGATTGGCGACCAACCGAGCTTCGGCGACGGCGGCCCGGTTCAGCTCGGTGAGGCCGTAAACCGACTCCTCGAGGTAGGTGGGGTCGGGGTGCTCGACGCCGTACCACTGTGAATACACGTCGGCCTGCTTGAGGCGAAAGTCGGCGGATATGTCCACGACGCGGAGTCCCTGCTCCAGCAGTGGAATGCAGGCTTCGGCGCTGGCCTTGTGGGGCAACGCTGAGAATACGAAGTCGAGGTCATCGCACAATTCGGCGGTGATGTTGAGGCCCATGTTGTCCAGATGGGGGAAAACCTGGCCCAGTGGTTGCCCGGCGGCGCTGCGCCCGGTAACCGAAGCGATCTCCACTTCGGGATGGTGGCGCAAGATCCGGACTAGTTCGCAACCTGCGTACCCGGTGACATTGATGATTCCGACTTTCACGGTTGAAGCTCCTTCACAACCTGGGTGTGGGGGACGGGCGTAAGTTCTGCGGACTTGCCGCCTGATCGCCGGCGTCCCGGAGCTTGACCGTCGGGACGGTCGGAGTCGGCCGCATCGTTGGCCGCCGCAACCTCCGCGGCCGCTTGAATCGCCTGATCGTCCCGGGAAGGGCAACCGTAGCTGATCACGCACGCGCCGCACAAAGGACGCTGGGCTTTGCACACCTTGCGGCCGTGGGTGATCAGCGCCGCGTGAAACGGGTAAACGTCCTCGGGAGGCATGGCGGCTTCCAGGATTTCGTGGGCCTTGTCGGCGTTGACTTTGGGGCCGATGAATCCCAACCGTTGGCTGACGCGGAAGATGTGGGTATCGACCGCCATGGCGGGCATTCCCAATGAGAAGCTGAGGATGATGCCGGCCGATTTTGGGCCGATGCCGGGGAGTTGCCGGAGCCAGGCGCGAGCTTCGTCCATTGGCATTTCGGCCAGGAAGGTAAGATCGAGGGAACCGTGGTTCAATTCCATGATTCGATTGAGCACGGTCTTGATGCGCGGCGCTTTAATCTTGGCCAAACCACCGCCCGAGATGGCCGCCTCGATGGCTTCGACGTTGGCCGCCGCCACAGATTCCAGTGAACCGAATTCCTGCATCAGGGAGCGGAAAGCCCGCTCGGAGTTGCGGTCGGAGGTGTGCTGCGAAAGAATGGTGAAGGTCAACTCGTGGGCAGGGTCCAAGCGTGGCTCGCTGACGAATGGTCCATGCTCTTCGGTCAACAACCGGATAGCGTCGGAGATTGCTACGCCCGGTTTCCTGGCGCGGCGAGAACGGCGGGTGGTGGATTTCCTTGGAGGCATTCCAGGCTTGGAGGCATTCGGGGCGGAGTTCGGTTCTTCGCCAACGGACGATCGATTCAGTTACTCCCGCATTTTAGCACAGGGGGCGACAGACGGTGATGAGATTGGGCGTTGCGCAGAATGCCCGGCCTCGCGATGTAGGGGATCACACTACATGAAGGGGGATCACAATACGCGCGCTCACGATGCGCGGCTCCGGCCCGTGGTGGGCGCCGCCGGAGCGCGTGGCGATGGTCGGGTGATGAGCGGCGTGAGGAATAGGGCTGGCAACGAGACGGCGATGCACGTCAGGGCGTTGAGGCTAATCGACCACCGGATGCCGATGGCGTCGCCGAGCAACCCCATGAGCAAGACGCCGGGGGGCGTGCCAATGCCGATGCACAGGCTCATCAAACCGACCATGCGCCCGCGCATTTCGGGCGGGGACGACCGCATGGTGATGGCGCTCTGCATCGTGCCAAATCCCGACAGGCCGATTCCGCTGATTACCAGGATGGCGAAGGTGGCGTAATACCACGGAATCCAAGCGAAGATTGTGGACGTCACCATGACGGCGAACGCGCCGGCGGCGAAATACCGCCCGTGGTATCGAATGGTTCCAATAGACGCCAGGATGCCGGCCATGGCCAACTGCCCAAGGGCCTCGGAGGCGGCCAGGATCCCCACCAGGGTTTCCCCAACCTTTAGGTAGTCGCGCCCGATGGCCGGCACGAACTGCCGGGCCGGAAACGCCATGGCGTTGATCATTATGGTAATGAACAACATTCCGATCAGTTGCCGGTGATTGAATGCCTCCCGCACCACGTCTCCCAAGCTGTTCCAAATTGGTTCCGCGCGCCATTCCCGTTCCACTTTGGGGA
This sequence comes from Dehalococcoidia bacterium, assembly GCA_965221295.1. GTDB lineage: Bacteria > Chloroflexota > Dehalococcoidia > Lucifugimonadales > UBA3495 > Bin87. The sequence continues at coordinate 2,311,798 of OZ244879.1, forward strand.
TACGCACCCGTAGCGTCAACAGCAAGGCGACGGAGTGGAGGGTCACCACAGTGGCGTAGGCCCATACGTAGCCGGCGTAGTTGGGCCAGTAGAATGCGACGTGCTCGATGAAAAAACCGCCGACGAACGGCCCGACCATGCGACCCATGGTCATGCTGATGGAGTCTATGGACAGGGCGTTGACCACCCGCCGTTCCCCAACGATGTCGTAAACCGCCGTCCGTCGAGCCGGGTCCTCCAGGGCGCGGCTGACGCCTTGGAGAAACATCGCGAAGAACACGTGCCACGGCGCGATGAATCCGAACACCAGGAGGGCGAACAGTCCTGCGCCGGCGCCCCACTTGATGACCAGAGAACTGACCCAGATCCTCTTGCGGTCAAACCGGTCGGCGATTATGCCGGTGAACGGGGAGAAAAAGGGCCTGGGGATGTTTTCGAAAGCCAGCACCAACCCCAGCATCAAGGCGCGGTCGGTCAGCGAATACACGAGTACGCTGGTAACCAGCAACTCCATCCACCGGGTAACCTCGACGACGTTCACCACGTACCAGATGGCCCGGAAGCGGGGATTCTGCAGCACCTCCATTATGGGCGAAGGGCGGCGGCCGGCGGACAATGCCAACGAAACCTCTCATTTGGAACGTCAAGCCACGTTCGTGCAAAGCGGATTTTACACCCCCAATACCGAAAACGCCTGCGGGCCCGACGCCGGATTGCTCCGGATATGGCGCCATCCAGGTCAGACCGTCGGCGGCAGTTGCGATGGCGAGAGGCCAGGGATGCGACTCACACGCACTCCATGGCGCAATTGGGATTTTCCGGTTGGTTCTATGTGGAGGGTTGCCGTGATCGCGAAGCCGGCGTGCGCCGGGCTGCGAACGATGGGGTGTGGGATATAATGCGGATCATGGCAAGGTCTGGACTTTCCGACGACGGGCGGCAAGAACCGCAGGCGCGGCGAATTGGGCGCGGCGGCTACAATCCCGCGGCGCAGGGTGGAGCGAGCGCTGGGTTCAGAACAGGATTCAACAGCTTTCTCTCCACGGGACGGTTGTCATTGGCGTTGCGGTTGGGGCTGCGATACGGAGTGGACGTTCGATACGTTCCGCGGTTTCTGGGCATCCTGGCGACCGATGTCGGGTTTGCCCCCTTCAGGTGTTGGCAGAGCGCGGTTTATGGGGGGCGCATTCGCCGGGCCGAGATCAACCCGGAGCCGGTGTTTCTGCTGGGCTTTTGGAGGTCCGGAACCACGCTGTTGCACAACCTGTTCGCGTGCGACCCGCAATGGGGCTTTGTGAATACCTACCAAGCGGCGCTGCCAGACCTGTTTCTGGCGGGACAGCGCCGGCTGCGGCGGGCGTTGGCGTCCGCGTTGCCCGAGAATCGGGGAATCGACAACATCCCCGTGGATTTCGCCATGCCGCAGGAAGAAGAGATCGCGATGATGTGCGCCAGCGGTCTCAGTCCGTACGTTTCCCTGCTCTTTCCCCGTACTGCCGACGACACGCTGGAGTACCTATTCCTGGACGAGGAAATCGGAGAACGCCAGCGCGAACGGTGGCGGGCGGCATACACCAAGCTATTGAAGGCGGCTTCTCTGAACATGGACGGCAAGCCGTTGGTTCTGAAGTCGCCCTCCAACACCAGCCGGATCACCGAATTGCTGCGGATCTTCCCGGACGCGAGGTTCGTGTACATCCAGCGCAATCCTTACGATACGCTCCGCTCGTATTTTCACCTGCTCAGGCTGATGAACAGCTGGCACGCCCTCCAGGATTTTGACTTCGAAAGGTTGGCGCAGCGGCAGGTTGCGGTTTACCGGCGCATGGCTCTAGCCTACCTGGAGCAACGGCGCATGATACCGGAGGGTCGCCTGGTTGAGATCCGGTACGAAGAGTTGGAACAGGACAAGATCGGTCAGATGGAGCGCATATACCGGGATCTGGGGCTGACGGGCTATGATGCGTTCGCGCCCCGATTGGCAGAGTACGTTGCATCAATCGCCGATTTTCAAAAAAATCCATCGCACGTCAGCGATCATGTAATCCGACTGGTCAACCGCTACGTTCCCTTCCTGGTGTCGGAATACGGCTACGCGGTCATGGAACCAGCGGACGGGGGGTGATCGGCCCTCCGTGATATTATCGACTTGGAAAAAGAAACAAGGGAGGCCGGAGATGGACCAGGCAATCAGCGATTTTTGGGTGTCCACACGGGCGATTCTGGACGAAACGCCGGTAAACGCAACGCTGACGGAGTGCCCGGAGCGCAGCGGCCGAGAGTACGAAACCTGGAACGTGACCCTCAGTAGCTACGGCGGCCAGAGACTGCGTGGGTTCTACACCGTGCCTCGGCACGGAATTCCTTCGGGGCGGTTCCCGGCGGCGTTGGCGGTTCCGGGCTACGGCGGCGGCAAGGAAATCCCCTACTACCTGGTAATGAACGGGTTCGCGGCGCTCACGTTGTTCCCCAGGGCGCAGGGGGAAAGCAAGGCCGAGTGGGACCTGCCGGAGGGAACCACGAAGTTGACCTACAATGTCACCGACCGGGACACCTACTATTACCGGGCCGGCTACATGGACTGCGTGCGTGGCGTGGACTTTCTGGCCGAACGCGACGAGGTGGACGCCAACCGGATCGGGATGTGGAGTCGTAGCCAGGGCGGCGGGTTCACGTTGGCCACGGCGTCATTGGATCCACGGCTGTCCGCGGCGGTGGCGGAGGAGCCATTCATGTGCAACTATCCAGTGGCCATCGACATCGACACCCGCCCTTACAACGAGCTGTACGACTACGTTCGCAAGCATCCCGAACAGCGGCAGGAGATGCTGGACACGCTGGAATACTTTGACACGCTGACGCTGGCCGACGCGATTGCGTGTCCGACTCTGGTGAACATAGGGATGGCCGACACCACGTGTCCGTATGACACCATCATGCCGGTGTTCAACCGGATCCGGGCCCATAAGTCGTTGCTGGTGTACCCGGACCTGCCGCACAGCCCCTGCACCGATTTCAACGTTCACGCGATGAATTGGCTGAATCGATACTTGGGGGGCTGACCGGATCGCCGCGATCCAATCCACGCCATGGATTCAACCGAGCCGAGCCAACGTCAAGGAGTCGCATGATGGGCGCTAGAACCGGGGCCGAGTACCTGGCCGGGTTGAGGGAGCAACGGCGGGAGATTTGGCTGGACGGCGATCGCGTGGAGGACGTTACCGCGTTTCCCGGGTTGGCCAACGGAGCGCGCTCCATTGCCGGGCTCTACGATATGCAGTCGGATGGCGCCGCTGGCTGCGACATGACGTATGCCTCCCCGCAAACGGGGGATCCGGTGGGCCTGTCCTTCATAATGCCAAAGTCCGCCGATGACCTGGCGCGGCGTCGTGAGATGATGTCGGCGTGGGCGCGGGCCAGCTACGGAATGATGGGCCGCACGCCGGATTTCCTCAACGTGACCATCATGTCCATGGCGGCGGCTGGCGACTTCTTCGGAGATGACCGTCCTGAGTTCAAGCAAAACGTCGTCAACTATTACGAATACGCGCGGGAAAACGACCTGTGCATGACGCACACGTTGGTCAACCTGCAACGGAACCGGGCGCCCTCGGCGACGTCGATGGACTACAGCACGGACGTGGCGCTGCGGGTGGTCCGGGAAACGGACGCCGGGCTGGTGGTTCGCGGACCTCGAGTTCTGGCCACGTTGGGGCCGCTGTCCGACGAGATCATGGTTTACCCGACCCGGTCCTCGTTGTTGGCCCGGGATGAAGACGCCCACAAGTATGCCTTTGCCTTCGCGGTTCCCTGCGGCAGTGATGGACTGAAGTTCATCTGCCGGGAGAGCTTCGATCTGAACAAATCCCACTTCGACCACCCGTTGGGTTCCCGGTTCGAGGAAATGGACGCCATCGTGTATTTCGATGACGTGTTGGTTCCCTGGGAGCGGGTGTTCATGTACGGCGACCGGCACAAGTGCAACAACATGTCCAACGCCACGGGGCAATACGTGCACACCGGCCACCAGGTGGTTACCAAGAACGTGGCCAAGTGCGAATTTTTGGCCGGCATCGCCAGCCTGATGGTGGAGACACTGGGCAGCGGCGACATCCCGCAGGCGCAAGGGCTGCTGGCAGAACTGGTCGAGAATCTGGAGGTGACCAAGGCCTTGCTGACCCAATCGGAGGTGAATGCCGCCGTCGACGAGTGGGGGATCATGCTGCCGGACCGGGTTCCGCTGAACGTGGCCCGCAACTTGTTCATCAAGATGTACCCGCGGATGGTGGAAATTATCCAACTGCTGGGATCCAGTAGCCTGATGGCCCTGCCGTCGGAGCGGGATTTCGACAGCCCCTTGGGGGAGACTCTGGACGCCTACCTGGACACCGACACGGCCACCGCCCGCGAGCGGGTGCGGTTGTTCCGGCTGGCGTGGGATGTCTCGTGCAGCGCGTTCGGCGGACGGCAGGCGCTGTACGAACGATACTTCCAGGGAGATTGGATGAGAAACGCTGCCCTGCTGCTGGGCGTCTACGACCGCGAGCCGCTGATGCAGCAGGTACGGGAGTTCCTCGAACGCGACTGACGCCGGTTCCCTACCATCAGGAATGCTCTTGGGGGTGGGTGTGAAATCCGCCCCCAAGATTTGACCCGTGGGCCAGGTTGGATTGATCGACGATCGATTGGTCGATGGTTGCTTGGTCGATGGTTGCTTGGTCGGCGGTCTTTAGGTCGATGGTTTGGTTGACGCTGGTGATTACCGCGCCAGGCCTTCGGCTACGGCGCCTTTGAAGGCGTTGTCGCCGCCGAACACGGCGCCCGTCATGCCGGCGTTGAACTTGACCAGGGCCAGGTCATACACCTCCTGCGGGAACGGTATGTATCCCACCGACGCGGCCAGTTGCTGGCCATTTTCGCTCAGGTAGTACCGCACGAATTCCGCAATGTGCTCTTCCTGCGCGGCATCTGCCTGGACGTAGATGAACAGGGGGCGACTCAACGGCGCGTACGACCCGTTGTTGATGGCGTCGTCAGTGGGCGCGATGCAGCCGTCGCCGCCATCGACCGGAACCGCTTTCAGCTTGTCCTGGTTCTCCACGTAATAAGCGTAGCCGAAGTAACCCAGGCTGTAGCGGTCTCCCCCGATGCCTTGCACCAGCACGTTGTCGTCCTCAGACGCCACGAAATCGCCCCGCGACACGCCCCCGTCTCCGTTGATCACCTCCGTGAAGTAGTCGAAGGTTCCAGAGTCGACCCCGGGCGCGTACAACTTGATCTCTTCCATGGGCCAGGCCGGGTTCACCTGGTTCCAGGTCATCACCACTCCCTCGGACTCTGGCCGCCAAATCATGTTGAGCTGTTCCACGTTCAGACAGTCAACAAAATCGTTGTCAGGGTTCACCAAGACCGACAGGCCATCGATGGCGACCGGAAGTTCGATGTACTCGACGCCGGCGGCGGAGCAGAGGTCTATTTCCTTCTGCTTGATGGGACGTGAAGCGTTGGAGATGACGTTCTCGTTGGCGCAGAATTTCTTGAAACCGCCGCCGGTGCCCGAGATTCCAACCACGACGCGGACGTTGCCGTCGGTCAGGTCGCCGAATTCTTCAGCGACGGCCTCGGTGATTGGGAACACCGTCGAGGAACCATCAATCGGTATGTCGCCCGACAGGCCGGCGTACTTGCTGGGATCAACTGCCGTTTGCGTCGTGGTGGTTCCGGAGCCGGTGGAACCGTTGGCGCCCGTGTTGTCGGAGCTGATCGTGGAACCGTCGTTGGTCGCCGAGTTCGTGGAAACGCCGCCGGTAGCCGGCTCTTCACCGGACGGGCCACAGGCTGCTGACACCATCATCATGGCGCCAGCCGTGATTGCCGCTGCAAACAACAGGCGCATTGGCAAACGTTTGAGACTGTCCAGATTGGGGGAACTCATCGATCCTCCGGGATGTGTGGGTTTTGTACTTGGTCGGCGAGCAAGTTTGCTCAGGGAGTCTTCGCCGGCCGGTTGGCTCCGGCCACTGTGGTGACATTATTCCATAGGCATCCCTCCAATTTCGCCGGGGCGTTGAAGCGTTTTCGCTCCCGGTCGTCGGGCGCGCGCCAGGCCGTCGACCAGCCAGCCGGCCGAGTCAATGGCGCGGACACAAAAAAGGAGCGAAGCGCTAAGGCTTCGCTCCAATGAATGGAAATAATGGCAATTCCCGATGCGGGGCTTGCCGCATCGGGATCGGCGGGGATTTTCGCAACTCCGTTTTGGGGCGTCGTGTCCTCCTTCGTCCCAAAGGGGCAATAAAATACGGGGAGCGAAATCCCCGTATCGATGTTTGCCGCACGACCCATAGGGTCCGATGCGGCAGGCGGAGCGAGTTGGTCAACGGAAGCAGGCATGGCTTAGCGGGAGTCCCTGACGATGGCTTCCAGTTCCTCCGGGTTTTTCGGGATGGCTTCGGACAGAACCCGGCAGCCGTCTTCGGTGACCAGCACGTCGTCTTCGATACGAATGCCGATGCCGCGGTAGGCGTCCGGGGTTTGCTTGGCTTGGGGTCCGAAGTAGAGGCCGGGTTCAACGGTCAGCACCATGCCGGGCCGCAGCCGCACTTGGCCCTTATCATCGCGATAGGCGCCGCAGTCGTGCACATCCAGTCCCAGCCAGTGGGAAGTGGCGTGCATGTAGTAATCTCGGTAGGAGGCATCTTGAAGGATTTGATCCACGCCGCCTTCCATGATGCCCAAGTCCAACAATCCCTGAATCAAGGCGCGTGTCGCCACCCGGTGCACATCGTCAAACCCGATTCCTGGCTTCACCTCGGCTATGGCCTTGCGCTGTGACTCCAGGACGATATCGTAGATTTCTCGTTGCGGTGGCGTGAAAGTCCCAGACACTGGCCAAGTACGGGTTACGTCGGCGGTGTAGTAGCCATACTCGGCGCCGGCGTCGATCAACAGAAGGTCATCGGAGCCCAAGGTCTCGTCGTTGCGGACGTAATGCAGGACGCAGGCGTTGGCGCCTCCGGCCACGATGGAAGGATACCCATTACGCGGCGAACCGAGGCGCCGGAAAGGACGCTCCAACGCCGCCTGGACTTCGTACTCGGCAAGGCCGGGCGCCGCGGTTCGCATGGCGGCTTCGAATCCGTGGGCGGTGATGTCGATGGCGCGCTGCAAGAGGGCGACTTCGTCCTCGGTCTTGAGCTGCCGCATGGATTCGATGTGGCCGCTGGGGTCTTCGATGCGCCGGATGGGCTTGGATCCGCGTTGCGCCATGCGGCGGCGTTGCTTGATCAGCCCGGACACGATGCCATCGACGCGCTCGTCGCTACCCAGTGCGTAGTGTACGGTGTCGTATTCCGCCAGCAGCTTGGGGAGTTGGGAGTCCAGCTGTTCCAGCGGATAGGCAGCGTTGGCGCCCAACGGCCCCACAGCGCCGATCACTCCCGCCCGGCGGCCGAGCCAGATCTCGAAAGTGGGATCATAGGGCCGCACGAATAACGTGTAAGGGGTGTGGGACTTGGGGCGAAGCACCGCAACCGCATCCGGTTCGTCGAACCCGGTGAGATACCAGAAGGACGAATCCTGTCGGTATTGGTGGTCGACGTCGTTGTTGCGCGGGGTGTCATGCCCTGCGGCGATGACGATAACGCCGTCCGCCAAAGAATCCATCAAGCGACGGCGGCGGGAACGGAATTCGTGGGGTTGCGTTGCCAAGGGGCTTACGCTCATTTCAATGCCGGGCCTCAACAGAGTGCAGCGCAGAAATTGACCGTATTTGATTCTACCAACGGAATCGCGGCGCTGCAACACTGGCCTCTCGTTCACCATTCGTGGGGCAGGTCGGCGTTGGCGTCAGGGGCCGGGTAGAACTACCCAATATCTACGAGGCTTGGCATTTGCCATCCGCTGGGTGGGAACCTAAAATGCACGGCGCAACACTGGAGGGAGCGCATCATGAAACTACTGGTATTGTCGGGAGGCCGGCATCCTTACGAGGAATCAACCCCCATATTGGAGTCATTTCTGAAGGGCGCCGGGCACGACGTAACGGTCACCGAGGACGCTTCGGCGCTGGCCGACCGTTCCGCCATGAGCGGTTACGACGCGTTGGTGTTCAACACCCGCCGGGAAAACGTGGCGGACTTCGGCGACTGGACGCTCACCGCCTCGGAAATGCAGGGGATGAAAGATTTCATCAGCGGCGGCAAGGGGTTCGTTTGCATCCACATCTCCACGTGCGTGGCGGCCGCCTGGCCCGAATACCACGACATCACCGGGGGCGGTTGGATCTCGGGGACCAGCTACCACCCGCCCTATGGCCAGTTCACGGTCAACGTCAGCGACGCCGGTCATCCGGGAGCAGCCGGGGTCGCCGACTTCTCCACCAACGATGAACTCTACATGAACCTGGCCATCCGAGACGGCAACACCGTCTTTCTGAGCGGTACTGCGGAAGACGGAACGTGGCCCTGGGGATCGGACCGCAGCCCCACCTTCATGCCCGGCGGCGTCTATCCGTTGGGTTGGACCCGGAAGTACGGCGACGGCAACGTGTTCGTGCTGTTGCTGGGCCACGATGGTCGCAGTTTCGAAACGCCCGAGTTCCAGCGGATCGTGCTGAACGGCGTGGAATGGGCCGGCGCCAAAGTCGCTGCCTGAGTCGGCGCCTGATCAATGGGCGCAATTTTTGAGGAGAGCCGTTCATGGAGGAGCGCCATTCACGGAGGGGCGCCATTCACGCGGCGCCCCTGTTCCCCGTGGGCCAATGGGCCGCGCTCGGCGCCGCGAGCGTATGTAGCAGAGGACGGGACTCCTCGGCGCGCCAACCGGAGCCGAGGGCGTCGGGAGGGCACGTCGAACCCGGCGCTGCGTCGAAACCCAGGCGCTGGGCGACCGGGGCCGATTAGGCGGTTATGACACCCGAAAGCCCGGAGCCGTTGCCGGCTCCGGGCTTTCGACAAATCGGCGCGGGCGGCCTTTGGAGACCGGCAGCAACGGGCCAGATTTCTCTCCTGGCGCGGCGTTACCCGACCCGTTCCGCGTAGGCTTGTTTGGCCCGATCGATCGCGCGCACGCGGCCGCCGACGAGTTCTTCCTGACGCTCCTTGGCCCACTGGTTGGAGGCTTGCGTGCTGAGTACGCTGCCCTGGAAGTGAGGCATCACGTAGCGCGCCATCAATTCGTAGCTGCGCAGCATCTTCTCCCGGGGCGCCCAGTCGATGGTTTGCACCAGGAACGCGCCGAAACCTCCGCTCTGCTCTCCCAGGCGCTCGATGGCCTCAATGCAGTCGTCCGGCGTGCCGATAATCCAGCTGCCGGTATCGGCCATGTGATCAATCACCTTGTCCAATGGCCCGTCGAACACTGCTTTGCGGCCATTGGTGCCCTCGCTGTATTCTCGCAAGTAGCGTCCGGCTCCCAGGCGAGCGTCGTTCAAGGCCTCCTGCCGCGACTCGGCCAGATGGCAGGGCAAGACCAGCCGCCAGTCGTCCCGGTTCATGGTCTGCCCGTGTTCAGCGGCAGACTCCTCGGCGATGCTCCACAACCCCTGCAGGTCGGAAGGTCCCGCCGAAGGGTCTCTGGGCACCGTGATGGTGAGCACCGAGCAGCCGTGCTTGCCAGCCAGCGTCACACCAGCGGGCGACTGCACCGAGGCGACGGCGGTGTGCATGTACGGCTTTTGGTAGGGCCGCAGTTGCAGCAAACCGTCTTTCAGGACGAACCAATCGCTCTCGTAGGTGAAGGGCTCAGTTTCGGTGAAAAGTCGCAGGATGACGCTCAGCGATTCATCCATGCGTTCGCGCTGGACTTCGTGAGGAATGCCCATCATGTAGGCGTCGCCGGGCAGCGCGCCGGGACCGACGCCGAACAGGACGCGGCCGTAGGTCATGTGGTCTAGCTGCACCATGCGGTTCGCCACCATGAGGGGATGGTGGTAGGGCAGGCTGACCACGCCGGTGCCCAGCTTGATGCGGCGCGTGCGTTGGGCGGCGGCGGCGATGAAGACCTCGGGCGAGGAGATGATCTCCCAACCGGCGCTGTGATGCTCGCCGATCCAAGCTTCGTCGAACCCCAGCTTGTCGAGCCATTCGATCAATTCGAGGTCGCGCTCCATGGCCAAAGTAGGATTTTCGCCGACGCGGTGGAACGGGCCCAGGAAGATGCCAAACTTCATCCGTTCGGGCAACGCCATATCAGAACCTCCTCCAGTTTGAAACTATCTTGGAGCGAGCTCCCCCGGTCGGAATTGACGAGGTCGGTCCCGTGGATGGATGGGCGCCCCTTACCGTCGCCATTCTGCGCCCGTCAAAAAGTCCTGTCAATCAACCACGCCCTGAGGCGCGCTAACCTTCCAACCGGCGTCGCCAGGAGCGTTGCCCGGCCGTATCGGCGATGGTCGATGGCGGTAAACAGTGGTCACGCCCAACATGGCGGGCCACCCAGTCTCGCGAGACGCCACGAGGGCAGTGGGTTTTGGGGAGCTTCGCTTCCGGTTGGGCAGTTCTATCGGCAAACTGGGCAGGCGTGAGACCGACGCCCTTGCGCTAAGAGCCGACAACCTCCAGCAGCGCCGATTCCAGTTCGGCCAAAGTGGCGTAACCCTCAAAACGCTGGTAAATCGTGCCGTCTGCGTTCAGCACGAACACCCAGGACTCGTTGGTCCATCCCGGAATTTCGGTGAATCCCCATTCGGTCGCGGCGGAAACCAGGCGAGCGACACTCAAATCGCCTTGAATTTCGGCGGGGTTATCGTAAAGCTCAACGTGTATGTAGTTGGCCGACTGGGGATGGGCCGCTCGCAGTTCCGCCACCGTGTCCACCTGCGGGCCGCAGGTGGGACTGGTGCAGAAGGCCGGGGTTGCGAACACGATCACGCTCGGCTTCCCTGACGCGATGGCGTCCGCAACCGACACCTGGTACAGGCCAGCGTCGGGCTGGTAGGCGGTGGTTATGTCTCCCAACTCCAGGGTCCCGTCCAGCGTTTTGGTGCGGCTGGCCGGTGGAGTGTCTCCCAGCGACGGCGCCGGCGAGTCTTGGACCACGGTGACGGGTATACGCGCCTCGCCAGCAACCGCGCCGCCGATTGGAGTCGCAGTCAACAGGTATTCGCCCGGTTCAGCAAAGAGTATCTCAGCGCTGTATGAACCGCGCACGCCATAGGGCCACTCGTTGTAGGCCGCCACGATTTCCACGGGCGGCGTTGAACCCTGCTGATGCGTCGCCACGATCCGCGCTTGGGGCGCGTTGACCAGGGCCTTCTGCGTGGACAACAGGAACGCGACCCGCTGCCGGCCGACCTCCAGGACTTTGGTGGCCAGGTGCGGCTGAATGGCGTCCTGACTGTAGTCAACCGTCGGCACCACCACGGCCGGTGGCGGCGTCGGCGCCGGTCCTGAGACGGCGCAGGCCAGCGACGCCGCAGTGGCCAGGACCGCTGCGGCCAGGACGCTGAATGTGGTCACCAACCAACGCGGCATCATGGTCCCTCGGCGTAAACGCCAAACGTGAATGCGAACAGCCCGAAGTCGTCCGAATCGGAGCGCATGATCAGGATAGACTCCGGCAGGTATTGGGGATTGTCCACCAGACCGTACATTCGCGGTTCGTCCACGAGCACGTAGGACACGCCATCATCGTCCCACTGCACGTCGGCGCCAGCGTTTTCGGGAGTCAGCATCGCCCCGTCCACGGTGATCACCACCCGGTACGGCTCGCCGGAGTCGGAGGTCAATACGGCGTTGACGCTCTTGGCGGCGTAGTTCAAGGCCAGGTAGTCCTCCAGATTCTCCGTGGCCCGAGCGTGTTTGATGCGCTCCGGCTCCACCGACCACTGGCCCTGGAAGTACATGGCGTGAGGGCGGATGTCCTGGGGAACCTCCACGTCGATGATGGCCGTGGTGGTTTCGGTTCGGTTTTCCGTGTCCAGGATGGCGTCGAAGAATTCCTGTTGCGCCACATATGGCGGGCGGCCGGCGCGAGCCGTCAGGAAGTTGCGATGCCAACCGGCGTAGAGTTCCGGGGTTACGGCGGCCCGGCCCAGGATGTTGCCGGCCGATTGGAACGCCGGGTCCCGGGCCTGATCCTCCGGCAGGTTGAGCGGGTCGTCGGACAGATCCGCTCCCGCCTCCACCAGAGCGTTGCGGATCCGCTGTTCCGTTTCCCCGTATGAGCCCTCTCCGAAGTGCGAGTAGATCATCTCGCCACGGACGTTGAACAGGTATTTGGCCGGCCAGTAGCGGTTTTCAAAGTTGCGCCAGGTCGTCATGTTGTTGTCTTGGGCTACGGGCCAACCGACGCCGTGGGTTTCAATGGCGTCGGCGACGTTCTGATAGTCCTTTTCGAACTCGAACTCCGGCGTGTGGATACCGAGGATCACCAGACCATCGTCTTCGTATTGCGCCCACCACTCTCGCAGGTACGGTAGGGTCCGGATGCAGTTGACGCAGGTATACGTCCAAAAGTCCACCAGCGCCACTTTGCCTTCGGCGGCCAGCTCGGCAATCTGGAGTTCCATGTCCGTGTTCAGCCAGGCGTCAATACCTTCGATAATCGGAATTTCGGAGCTGGCAGCGAACGCGTCCGCCGGCAGCGTGGGAGGCGGCTCCACCGTGGGAGCCTCGGCCGGCTGGTCGCTGGAATCGGACGGCGCCTGGGGGGCGGAGTCTCCGCCGGTTGCCGACGCCGCCTCGGCGGTAGGTTGGGAACCGGCTCGTTGCTGATTTGAAGCGGCTGCCGTTGACGCGGCGGTTGGCTCCGTTTCGGATGTCGCCGGCTGTGCGCTGGGAGCGCAGGCCAGTGTCGTAGCCAGCGTCAACACCAGCATTAGGGTAGAACCAAGGGCGATGCGGCCCATTATTGATGGCATGTCACCTCTCGCAAGTTGTCGCGGATTTGGGCGTGATACGCTCAATGAGTCACATCGGATTAACCGCTGATCCGGCCAAACTAATTGGTCCAAACCCGTTCCGTGGGCCTTCACCCACGGCGAGAGCCGGTGTTTTTGGCTTGACCAGCGTTTATGCTACTATACGCCAAATCACATCCGCAGTGGCGGATCATGTATGGAGGAAATTCCAATGGCAACGATGATCGACGGCGAATCCTATCTGGGCAAGGTCATGGTACGCCCGCTGAGCAAGCAGGGCGACGTGACCATGTATCTCTGGCCCCTGCGCTGCCTGAAGGCCAAGTTCGGCGGCCCCACGTTCGGCGTGGACGTGCAGGGAGTGGAAATCATCCGCTTCGACCCTCACGGCGCGCGTGGCCACTGGCACAAGGGCGGTTATGACAAGCTGGGCGCCGGCGGATCCCACGTGGACTTCCCCGAGGGCATGAGGGACAAGGACGCCCAGATCGAGTGGTCGTTGGATCAGCTGCGCGAGCAGACCGGAAATTACCTCTCCGAGGCGGGCTACGCAGATGCCGCGGCCAACCTGGACGCGGAATTGCTGAACGCCGCCGCCGAAGCCATCAAGAGCCACCTTTCGGCAGAGGGCGACCTGATGGCCGACGCCATCGCCAAGGACCTGATCGCCGCATAGCCAACCAAGCGGGTTGGCTAACTATAGGGGCGGGCGCGCAACCCGCCCCTTTTGCGTGGGTTCCGCTCGCGTAGGTTCCGTTACACCGGCTAAGGCGTGATCCGCGTCCCGACGGGATGGCCGTTCACGCAGTCCATTACCGCGCCGGGAATTCGCCCGTCGATGATGTGCGCGTTGGGCACGACCCGATCCGCGATAGCGTCGAGGCAGGCGGCGAGCTTGGGCAACATGCCGCCTCGGGCCACGCCCGCCGCGCGCAGCGCCTCGGCTCCAGAGGCGTTCAGTCGCGGTATGACGCGCCCGCCGTTGTCCATGACGCCCGGCACGTCGGTGAGGAAAATGACGCGCTCGGCGCCCAATGCGCGGGCCACGGCGCCGGCGGCGGTGTCGCCGTTCACGTTGAGGGGCTGACCGTGCCGGTCGCTGTTGGGACTGACGTCAGCCGCAATGGGCGAGACCATGGGCATGAACCCCGCCGACAGAAGGGCGTTCACCGGGGAAGGATCTACGGCCGCGATCTCACCGACATAGCCAAGCTCGGGGTTAGCGACGCGCGCTTGCAGCAGGCCCCCGTCCACGCCGCTAATTCCGATGGTTGGGGCTCCCAGTCGTTGCATCTGCGCGGTCAGTTCCTTGTTCACCAGGCCGCCCAGCACGGCAACGACTATCTCCAGCGACGGGGCGTCGGTGACGCGAAGACCGTTGACGAAATTGGGAGCGAGGTTCTGGCGCTGCATCCACTCGCTGATGACATTGCCGCCACCATGAACGATGACGATGGACCGACCATCGTGGTGAAGGGCAACCAGATCTTGTAGCGAAGTGTCGTTGGCGCCCAGCGTGCTGCCGCCAATTTTGACGACGATAGGCGCTGCAGATTGGGATTGAGCCATTCGAGCGAGGCTGCCCTAGGTGGTGTAGGCGCTGTTGATGATCACGTACTGTTCGGTGAGGTCGCAGCCGTAGGCGGTAGCGGCGCCTGCCGCCAGGTTCAAACCCACTCGGAATTCCACATGCTCGCTCGACATGAGGGCAACCACCGCGTCCCGGTGGAATGGTATTGGGGCGCCGGCCTCCATGATGCACACGCCGTTGACGAAGAGGTCAACCTTCTCCTCAATGGCTTCCGCTCCGCTGCGGCCCAGCGCCATCATCAGCCGGCCCCAGTTGGGGTCGGCGCCGTACACCGCCGACTTGACCAAGTTGCTGCCGGCGATGGTTTTGGCGGCGATGCGAGCATCGGCGTCGGTGCGGGCGCCGTCCACCTGCACGGTGATCAGCCGGGTGGCGCCTTCGCCGTCGCGGGCCAGCATCCGGGTCAGTTCGGAGGCCACCTGGTGGAGAGCGGCGCGGAAATTGTCGGCGTCGGGCGAGCGGTCATCGATCACCGGATTGCCGGCTCGCCCGTTGGCGAAGGCCAGGAAGGTGTCGTTGGTGCTGCTGTCGCCGTCAACGGTAAGCATGTTGAAGGTTTCGTCGGCCACCGCCTTGACGGTGGTCTGCAGAAAGCCTGGGTCAACTGCGGCGTCGGTGGTGGTGAACGTCAGCATGGTAGCCATGTTGGGATGGATCATCCCAGAGCCTTTGGCGACTCCGCCCATGGTGATGGTCTGCCCGGTTGACGCCACGAACGACACTGCGGTTTCCTTGGGATAGGTGTCCGTGGTCATCATGGCCCGGGCCAACTCGTTTCCGCCGCTGGAGTCCAAAGCGATTTCGTCGACGCCAGAGCGGATCAAGGACATGGGCAACTCCACACCGATGACTCCGGTGCTGCACACCAGCACATCCCCGGCGTTGAGTCCGAGCTTGTCGGCGGCCAGGCGGGTCATTTCCTCGGCGTCCTTGTAGCCTTGGGGACCAACGCAGGTGTTGGCGATTCCAGCGTTGACGATCAGCGCGCGCCCGCGCCCGGTGGCGACCCGCTCCCGGTCCAGGTCAACCGTGGCCGAGCGGATGGCCGAGGTGGTGAACACGCCGCCGATAGAACACTCGGCGTCAGACGCCAACAGCGCCAGGTCCAGTTTGTCCTCGCCTCGGGTTTTCAGGCCGATGAATACGCCCCCAGCGGAGAAGCCCTGGGGGGAAGTGACGGTGCCGTTAGGGACAGGAGTGATGTCTGCGCTGGCGGCCATGATTCGAGCGCTCCTGGTGGCGGTGACTCGGTAACCCAATTGCCGAATAAATATACCACAGGCGATGGCGCGATAAAGTTGCCCTCACTGTCTAACCCGCAGCGACGCTTCCTTCACGGTAGCCCTGCCGTTTGGGTGGAGATGTGGCGTGCGGGCGGCGGCGCCGGCGTGGATGGCCATATTGACCAGAGCGCACAGGTGCTGGTGGCGGTGGACGCCGCCGTGCGGAATCAGCCTTGGCGCCGAAGATTCAGCTGGCGACTAGCGACCAGGCGGCTGCGTGATGTTGCGGCCAAAGTAGCCCCGGCTGATCTGATCAATCTCGTCGCCGGCGTTGATGCGCTGGATCGCCTGGTTGACTTGAGGCAGTAACTCGCGCTGGCTCATGGGCAGTATGACGCCGATCCGCCCGGCGCCCAGGGCGTCAAACTCCGGTGTTCCTGGCGTTGGGATGATGCGTTCGCCCACACGCTCGAAGATCCCCAACGTTCCTTCGGCCAAAAACGGCGACTCGTTGACGGCCAGGTCGGTCAACACGTCATCGGCGACGGTCAAGTCGGCGCGGCCATCGGCGACTGCACGGAAGGCCTCCTCTTGGTTGGGCAGCGACAAGACCTGCAAATGCGAGAAGGCTGGGGTACTCAGGAAGCGCTCATAGATCGACTCCGATTGAGTCGCCGCGATGCTGGCGGTGGCGATCTCGGCGCCGCTGCCGGCCTTGCGAACGAACTGGCCGAAGGAATGGTAGTAGGGGTCAGAGAACAGGACGAGCGTTTCCCGGTATTCGGTTTGGGTGTGGGAGTTGATGGCCAGGTGGAATTCGCCTCGCGCGACACCATCCAGGATGGTGTCGAACGGGCCGGTTCGCCACTGGCAGTCGGCGTCGAGTTCGCGGCACAGGAGCTCGCCGTAATCCACGTCGAACCCGGCGGGTTTGCCCTCAGTGTCGGTGTAGCTGAAGGGCGGGTAGTTGTTGCTGGTGGCGATGATCAGCGTCTCGCCGCCACCCAGGCAGGCCAGGGAGCCGGCCATGGCAACTGCGGCCAGCAACAACATTGCCTTCGCGACCAGAGGTTTCAAAGTGGGGATTGCCATTTGCTCATCCTCAATCCGAATAGCGATTGTCCATCGGGACATTAAATCTTAGAGTATGCCCAGCACAGGCATTTGGCCAAAGGTCTGGTGATTGAGTCAATGGCACGGTACGCACAGGTCCGTCCTGCGCAACAGGTCACGGTGGGTACCGGTTACGCTGGTGATTTGCTGGCGAGCGTAAGACCGAACTCTCCTGCCCCGGTTGGTAGTGTAAACGTAGCCCGGCGTACCCATAATGGCGGGATTCCCAAAGTCGAGTTTGAGGTTCTCGTCGTTCGTGAACAACAAGCGGGCGCCGCTGACTCTCGCCAATGCAAGTACGTGCGTGTCGTTGGATCTCGTTTGTAGATGGCGGATGCAGGCCTCATCCGCCTCCACAATCTCGTCCTTTATTCGACGTGCCCGGCCAGATTGGAACCTATCCGTGAAAAACTGGAGGAATTTCTGATTCTTCTCCAGTTCGTGATATAAGCGACCGCCGACTACGATAATGCCGCCATTCCTTCGGCTCAGCCACCGCAAAAAATAGGCAGCCGGCTCTCTTGGGTGGTCCCCAAACAGCAGGTTGACGACATTGGCATCAATAATCGCGCACATCTACAAGCCAATGGATCTCATCATTTCGTCGGTGAAAAATTGCCGGTACTCCGGCGGCGCGTTGGTCAGGTTGCCAGCCTGGTCAATCTCTATGGAGTGGATTTTGACCGCGTGTTCGCCTGGTTCGAAGTACAGGATGGAAACGTCCTCGGGTTTCAGCTCGGTGGTTGCGTCTCGAACGTCCATTCGGACGCGGTCGATGATGTAGTCGCTGTGGGTCTCGACGATCAGCTGCCGGCCGGCCGCGGCGATTTGGCAGAACAGCGTCCCCAAGGCTGCCTGAGCCTGGGGGTGCAGGTGCACCTCTGGCTGTTGCAGCAGGAAGGTGGAGGGAGCGTCGGGGCGGAGCATTTCGGTGAGCAGGGGCAGGGCCTGGCTGACGCCGTAGCCCACGTCGATCAGGTTGCGCCACGGCCCCTTGCGGCGTCGCGACTTGGGCCCGCTGTGTTTGCGAACCTGCACCTGGAATGGGTCGCCGTGGGACTGCCCAAACGACCTAATGTCGATTTCATCGAACAGCTCCGATGCTTTCCCAAATTTTTCAAGGCGTCCCTTGAGCAGCTGCCATTCGTCGGCGTTTTGGCGTGAGAGACTGGCCAGGTAGCTGGGGATGTATTCCCCCTGGGGGCTGGTGACTTGACTGGCAGGGTCGTAGGTCCTTTGGGGACTGGCGCGCAGCGGGGCGCTGGCGAAGGGCCGCACGGGACTAAATCTCACGGGTCGAAAGTTCCTGATCAATCGCTCGAAACGTCTCTGGTCCAGTGTCTTGACACCACTTTCATTGGAACCAATGGGAGACAGCGCGACAAAGAGATGAAAATTGGGCAAAGTGCGGCGGTCGGGAAGATGGAATGGGTGTACCCATTCTCCATCGTTCCTGCCGTCGCGGAAAATATACTTTACTTCCCCATCCAGCGCTGATTCAATCGAGGCAATGGAGTTGGCCAGGGCTTTGGTCCGAACGCTGGGGTGGGGAAAACCGTCAACGCGGGTCAAGACGGTCTGGAACGACATTGGACCTTCGTAATCGTCCTGGGGAGGGCTGATCTCGAACCCGGCAGTGAAGGAATCGGCGGTCTTTCCCCGGACGGCGTGGCGGTAGACTATGTCATCGAAGGAGCCCAGGTCGTAGGGCGGTTCGCGGAAGTCGGGCGCCACCTCGAGGAACGCCGTATCCCAAAGGGCGCGGATCAACGCCAGGAATGAGGTCTTGCCGGAGCTGTTGGGGCCCACCAGCAGGGTCAGCGGCGCCAGGCGCGCCGTTTGTTCCTCGCTGCCGAAGCAGCGGTAGTTCTGCAGGGTGATGCGATCCATGGCTTGAACCTGGCGCTAACCCCGGTTGCGCCGTTCCTCGAAGGCGGCGGTGATGGTCTGTTCCGCGCGCCGGCTGTGCTGGGCGATAAACTGCTCCAGGCGCTTGATCTCGGCGGCCACGTCCTCGGACGGTTGACGCCGGCCGGATTGCTGTTTCAGCTGCGCCAGAGCCTTGCGCGCCTTATCCACCTGCTGCACCGATTCCAGCGCGGCCAGTTCGTCCTGGGCGGCCTGCTTGATAGTGAGCACTCGGCGGCGGTTATCCTCGGCGTCCCGCAACCGTTCCTCGATCTCGCCCATGGCCGACAACGCCATGTCCAGCGGCGCGCGCCCGTAGATGGTCTGGCGAGGCAAACGGCGTAACTGGGTACGGAACTGGGCGATGGTTGCGTCCAGTTGTTCTTCCTTGTGGCGAATTTCGGCGAGCGACAGCCGCAGCGCCGCCATCGCCTGCTGTAGTTGGGATATGGATGACATCGCTCGACAAACGCGTAGGGGCGAATAATCATTCGCCCCTACTCTTGTTGGGATGGCGTTTATATTAGCCCTTGAAACCGACTTTGGGAAGAACTCGCGCCAGCGCGTCCAGTACCTCGGCGATGTCCGACTTGTGCACCCAGCCCAGGTGCCCGATGCGGAAACAGTGGCCGGTGAGCTTGCCCTGGCCGCCAGCCAACACAATGCCTTCTTCCTCGCGCATCATGGCCATGAATTTGCCGCCGTCGATTTCTTCCGGCATCTTGATGGCGGTGACGGTGTTGGAGGCGCGGGCTTCGTCGTTGGCGAGCAGTTGCAGACCCAGCGCTTTGACCCCGGCGCGAGTGTATTCGCCCACCTCGGCATGGCGGGCGTACACTGATTCCAGTCCCTCGTCCAGGATGCGATCCAGGCCCAACCGCAGGCCGTAGAGCAAGGCCACGTTGGGCGTCCACGGCGTTTGGCCGCGGACCAACGAACGTTCCGCCGCCATCAGGTCGAAGTAGAACCGCGGCATCTTGGCATCCTGATACGCCTGCCAGCCCGCCGCGCTGATGCTGATGAAAGCCAGGCCGGGCGGGATCATGAAACCCTTCTGGGAGCCGGTCGCCACCAGGTCGCAGTTCCAGCCGTCCACCGGCAGCGGCAGGCAGCCCAAGCTGCTCACCGCGTCCACCAACAGCAGCTTGTCGAACTCGCCCTTGACCACACGGGCAATGGACTCCAGATCGTGGGTGACGCCGGTTGAGGTCTCATTGTGCGTGACCAGGACAGCTTTGATCGACGGATCCTTGTGCAATTCGGCGCGAATCGCCTCTGGGTCAATGGCGTCGCCCCACTCAAAATCCATGCGTAGCACGTCAGCGCCGTAGGTTTCGGCGATCTGCACGAAACGGTCGCCGAAGGAACCGGCGGTGCAGGCGATCACCCGGTCGCCCGGCGAAAGGGTGTTGACCACGGCC
Organism: Dehalococcoidia bacterium; assembly: GCA_965221295.1. Taxonomy (GTDB): domain Bacteria; phylum Chloroflexota; class Dehalococcoidia; order Lucifugimonadales; family UBA3495; genus Bin87. Next base: position 2,331,913 of record OZ244879.1, read on the forward strand.
GCCTCCAGCGCGCCCGTGCCGCTGGCAGTGAGGATGTACAGGTCGTCGGTGGTCATGAAAACCTGCTTCAGCCCCTGGGTGGTGGCTTCAATGAGCTCTTTGAACTCCGGACCCCGGTGGTTGATCATGGGCAGCGACATCTCCTCGACTATATCGTCGGGGATCGGGGTCGGCCCGGGGGTGCGCAGGTTTTGAGGGGCGATTTTCGTCAAAGTCATGTGGCAAGCTCCTGGGATCCAGCGGTCTTGTGGCTGAAACTATTGCGCGGGCTATGACGCCGGCTCGAGCCAAAATCCGCGTCGGATTGCAACGCTGCAACGCGTTCGCGCGAACAATATTATATCAGACCCGACGAAATCGGCCGGCGGGTCGTCAGACGCGCAACGGCTGGGATGGATGCGGGAAGGGACCGACAAGATAATCGCGCTGCGGCAGGTCGTGGGCTGGCAGGTATCCATTTCCCCATGGTTTCTGAACGGACGCGCGCTTGACTGTTTTTGGGTAGGCGTTGTAGTATTCAAGAAGGCAAGGCGGTTGCAATCCTATGCCGCCTTTGCGCAGGTTGCCATACGTTGGTGATTGGACCTGCGATTGTACGGCTCGCGCGCTAGACTACCTTCCAACGCGATAACGCCCGGTTTGGGTGATTGATGCGAAGCGACACCAGCATCATGAACCCGTCGATGTTGAGAACGCGGGCGGCGATTTCATCAGGCGGCCATGCCCACAAAATACATTTTCGTCACCGGGGGCGTAGTCAGTTCCATCGGCAAAGGCATCTGCGTGGCCTCCATCGGGCGCATCCTCAAGAGTCAGGGACTGGCGGTCACCGTGGTGAAGTTGGACCCGTATCTCAACGTGGACCCGGGCACCATGTCCCCGTACCAGCATGGGGAGGTGTTCGTGACCAAAGACGGTGGCGAAACGGACTTGGACTTGGGGCACTACGAGAGGTTCATAGACGTTGAGTTGACCCGGGAAAGCAACGTGACGGCGGGCCAGGCGTATTTGGAACTGATCACCCGCGAACGGCGGGGGGATTTCCTGGGTGGAACCATCCAGACCGTGCCGCACCTCACCAACGAGATCAAGGATAGACTGATCATCCTGGCCGAAAAATCGGAATCAGACGTGGTATTGGTGGAAGTAGGCGGAACCGTGGGCGACATTGAAGGCCTACCGTTTTTGGAGGCCATACGTCAGATGCGCAACACGGTGGGACGGCAAAACGTCTTCTACATGCACCTGACGTTGCTGCCGTACATCTCAGCGTCGGAAGAGCTGAAAACCAAGCCCACCCAACACAGCGTTAAGGAGCTGCGGAGCATCGGCATTCAGCCCGACGCCTTGATTTGCCGCAGCGACACAGAGGTTAATCAGAGCATCAGGGAAAAACTCTCGTTATTTTGCGACGTTGAAACCAGAGCCGTTTTTCCGATGCCGACCGTGGGCAACGTGTACGAGGTTCCCCTGATTATGGAAGAGTTCGGATTGGGGAGTTTCCTGTCCCAATCGCTGGACTTGGGCGGCCAACGGGAGCTGCAGGAATGGTACGACCTGGTGAACCGGATGAATTCGGCGGAGCAGGTGGTTCCCATCGCCGTGGTGGGGAAGTATGTGGAGTATCCTGATTCCTACATGTCGGTACGCGAGGCGCTCCGGCACGCCGCGGCGTCCATCGGAATGCGGGCCGATGTGCGCTGGGTCCACTCGGAAGCGGTGGAACGAGATGGAGCGGACGAGTACCTAAAGGACGTTTGCGGCATAGTGGTTCCCGGCGGATTTGGTTCCCGAGGCGTGGAGGGAATGGTGGAGACCAGCCGCTACGCCAGGGCCAAGGAAGTCCCATACCTGGGCCTCTGCCTGGGTATGCAGGTGATGGTGATTGATTGGGCTCGTGACGTGGCTGGCCTAACTTGGGCGAACTCATCCGAGTTGGCGCCCGACTGTGAGCATCCGGTGATTGACATCATGCACGGGCAGAAGGGAATAACCGATCTGGGCGGAACCATGCGTTTGGGGCAGTATCCATGCCGGCCCCAGAGCGACACGCAGGTAGCAAGGGCTTATGAAGACGGCACGACGGAAATCCAGGAACGCCACCGGCACCGTTACGAAGTGAACAACCGCTATCGCGAATTGTTGGAAGCGTCTGGCATGGTGATGAGCGGCCTTTCTCCAGACGGAGAGTTGGTGGAGGCGGCCGAAGCGCCGAATCATCCCTTCATGGTTGGCGTGCAGTTCCATCCCGAGTTCCGCTCCCGACCCAATCGGCCGCATCCGCTGTTTCGCGCCTTGATGGGGCAGGCGGGAAACACCGTTCGGGAGGGCAAGCAGTTGCCGTTGAATCGATCTGGATGGTGGTCGTTTTCCGCGTAACCATAAACCAAAAAGCGGCATCAAAGCGGCATCCATTTGAACGTAGCAACAACGCGAACGCAGCATTCACTTCAACGCAGCATGCCCTCGAACCCATCAATCGAACCCACCAACCGCTTGAACGCATCAACCACAAATGGAACAGAAGTTGGATATAGAATGGCCCGCGGATACCAAGGGGCCGGATGGCCTGGGAGGATGAGCAGTGAAACTGTTTTTGGACACGGCCAACATTGATGAAATTCGCCAGGGCGCCGAGCTGGGCGTGATTTCCGGCGTGACGACCAACCCATCGTTGGCGGCCAAGGAAGGGATCGGCGGCGCCGCAAGTTATCGCGCCGCGGTGCAGGAGATAGCCGACATCATCGGTGGGCCGATATCGGTAGAGGTGGTTAGCTCCGACGCCGCCGGCATGATCGCCGAGGGGCGAGACATCGCGGAGTGGATTCCGAACCCGTGGGTTAAGATTCCCAGCACGGACGAAGGATTCAAGGCCATCAGCGCGTTGGCCCGCGACGGCATCAAGATCAACCAGACGTTGGTCTTCAGCGTGAATCAGGCTCTGCTGGGCGCCAACGCTGGCAGCACGGTGGTGAGTCCCTTCGTGGGCCGATTGGATGACATCGGTCAGGACGGCATGGAATTGGTGCGCGACATAGTTGCCGTTTACCGGGAACAGAACATCGAGACAATGGTGATGGCGGCCAGCATCCGCGGCGCCCGCCACTGCACGACGGCCGCGGCGGCCGGGGCGAACATTTCCACCGTGCCCTACAACGTGCTAACCCAAATGATCAAACACCCACTTACCGACGCCGGTCTGTCGCGCTTCTTGCAGGACTGGCAGCAAGCATCCGGAGGCTGATGATATGGTTCGCGCCCGAACCGGGGCCACGGCCGCCCCGCGCCGCCGTCGCCGGCCACCGACGGTCGATGACGAATCCAAGCCGGTCATGGACGCAGGGCAGGCAGAGGACTTTGAAGACGAGCTATCGAGCCTCGAAAACGGGGCTAAACCAACGAGACAGGTGGAGATAGAAGAATTGGCCACCATGGCTCAGCCTGATCTCCTGCAACTGGCGCCAGAGGTTGGATTGCGGGATGAGAGCGCGTTGGCTGAACTAAACCGGGACGCGTTATTCCACCGGGTGCGCCAGGCGGCGGCCGGGCGGAATCAACTGGTGGCGTCCGGCGTGCTGGAGGTCATGGACGCCGGACACGGGTTGCTGCGATCCATGCACTACCCCGCGATCGCTGGGGACGTTTTCGTTGGGCAATCCCAAATCCGACGCTCCAACCTGAAAACCGGAGATACCGTCACCGGAACGGTGCGTCCGCCCAAAGACGGCGAGCGCCACCACGGCCTGACCAGAGTGACCAGCATCAACCTGCTGGAGCCGGAACAGCAAAGCCCGGCAAACCGCCGCATTTTTGAATCGCTAACGCCCATTTTCCCCAACGACCACATCGTTTTGGAAAACCCGCAGGGCGGTTTGCCGTCGCGCATGATCGACCTCTTCGCTCCCATCGGCCTGGGCCAACGTGGATTGGTCGTATCGCCCCCCAAGGCCGGCAAGACCACCGTCCTGAGACAAATCGCCACGGCCATCACGCAGAACCGGCCCGAAGTGATCCTGATGGTGGTGCTCATCGGGGAACGGCCGGAGGAAGTGACCGAGATGCGCCGCGCCGTCAAGGGCGACGTGTTCGCTTCGACCTTCGACGAATCGGTGGAGGAACAGTGCCGGGTAGCCGAGCTGGCGGTGGAGCGGGCCAAGCGGATGACCGAAACAGGTCGAGACGTGGTCATCCTGCTGGACAGCATCACTCGCCTGACCCGAGCCTACAACCTCGCCCTGCCTACTTCGGGGCGCACGCTATCGGGCGGAATTGACCCGGCGGCGCTGTATCCCGCCAAACGGTTCATCGGCGCGGCCCGCAACTTGGAAGAGGGCGGTTCGCTAACGATAATCGCCACCTGCCTGCTGGATACCGGAAGCCGCATGGACGAGGTGATCTACGAAGAGTTCAAAGGCACCGGCAACATGGAGCTGCACCTGGACCGTCGCCTAGCCGACCAACGCTACTTTCCGGCCATCGACGTGGTGCGCAGCGGCACTCGCCGGGAGGAGTTGCTGTACGACGCCGAGGCGGTCCCGCAGATATGGCTGCTGCGCCGGATGGTCACACTGGCCTCGGGCGGCGATCAGGCCAACATGGGGGACGCCACCAAGCGGGTCCTGGAGCGCTTGGCTCGCACCCGCACCAACAGCGAGTTTCTGACCAATCTGACCAAGGACGCCTAGTGGCCGCTTGATTCAACCACTTGGGGGCGGCAGGTGTCGCCCCTTCGCTTGACGCCTTGAGCGCTTGACGCGTCGCGCCGGCGGGCAACGTGGATGCCGATGGTATGATGGTGTTGTAGCGGTTACCGGCGGCGACGCGGTTGAGCCGCCCATAATGGCCGCAAATGTCTGATATCGAACCGCTGAAGTGCATGCCGGTGGCCAATGGCGAGTGGGAACGATGGCTCGACGCTCCGGAAACATCTTGATTGTCGACGATGAGGCGACTTCCTCCATCGTGCGCGCAGTGCGCCGGCGACTGCAGGACGAAGGGTGGAGCACTGAGGTGGTGAGCAAGGAAGATCACGGTTCGGCTGACGGCATGTTCTGGGCCGCGATGGATGCCATTGAGGCCCGGACTCCCGACGGGGTGATCCTGGACGTGCGATTGGGGGAATATCGGGACGACCAGTTCAAGGGACTGGACCTCCTGAAGCGCATTGTGGCCGAACGCCCGCGTTTGCCCGTGCTGATGTTCACGCAATACAGTCAGGGGGTGGAGCGGGATACAGTGGCCCGCAGTGCGCTACAGGTGGAAGCGCCAGTGGAATTCATAGACAAGCTCGCCTCTCCCGAAGAGGTGGCCCTGCGGATGCGAAGACTGGTCGGCGCGGAACCCGGTTCCATCGCCATCGGAAATCGCATTCGCATCGACAATGACGCGAGGGCAGTGTCGGTGGACAACGACCACGGCGAACCGCAGCGTCTACCCGAAATCCAGGGGCGCCGATTCGATATTCTGCGGGAATTGGCTCAAGCCTGGTATCGCAGTCCCGGCAACGTAGTACCCTTTGACCGCCTGGAACGATACCTGGAAGGCGACGACACCCGGGCCTCGTTGCGGGTGCGCATCCGGGAAATCAAGGTGGCCATGGGACGAGCCCTGGGACAGCCACTGGGCGCCAACGATTTCATTGTTAGCGTTCGGGACCGGGGTTACCGCCTACTGCCGCCGCGGGATTAGGTGATACCGTATGGCAACGTTACCATCCCGACGGTCAGTAGGGCGCCCGGTGATCGCCTACGCCGGCATCGCCCTGGCGATGGTCGGTTTGGCGATGATGGTGGTCTCCCTGTTCCTGCCGCTGGCTTGGCTCTTTCCGCAGACTTGGACGGTCGAGCCGTTGGCCTATGTGGGCATCGCTGGCGTAGTGGTTGGTTTGGCCACAGCGGTTGGAGGATACGTGGGCGCCGGTGTGGGCTTCGGCAACGGCCACGGCTTGGGTGGAGTGGACGACTGGAGCCGGTTGACGGAGCAGCAATTCGAGACGTTCCAACACGACCTGGGGCGGCCCATGCGTCGCATCCTGGGGAAATGCCGGGAGGTGCGCGGTGTGCTGGCGGCCACCGGGGAGGACGTGTCCATCGTGGTGCACGAGCTGTTGGACGAGATCGAGGAGCAGGCGCCGTCATTCCGGCTGATGATGGCCAACATGCAGGTGATGATCAACCTGGAAACCCCGGACGCGCCGGAGGAACGCTACCCGGTAGAACCGACCGCCGTGGTGAGTCGTATAGTAGAGCGATACACCGGTCAAGCCGCCGAACAGGGCAAGGACATCGCCTGGTGGTCGGAGCCAGCGGACTTTGGCTTGGTGTATTCGGAAACGGCCGCCCTGGAGCACATAATCGCCAATTTGGTGGACAACGCTCTGCGCTACGGCGGAAACTACATCGAGATCACAGTGAACCGGGACGTGGAAACGTTTAGCATTTCGGTGACGGACGACGGGCCCGGCATACCTGGCCACTACCGGCCGCATCTGTTCACCCGCGGTTGGACGCCTGAGATGGGGCGGAGCGAAGAAAAGACATCGTCAGGCTTGGGCCTCTACATCAGCCGCACACTGGCCCGCAGGTATGGAGGGGACTTGACCGTATCGTCCGTGGTCGCGCCACAACCAGATCACCATACCGCGTTCACCTTGACCCTTCCCATAGGCTCACGCGGGGCCTAATGCGCAACGGGCGATCGAACCGTCCGGCTTGGGAAACCCGTCGTCAAACGTCGCGTGTCGAGCCGTGCAGCGAAGTATCCTAGCAGTGAGCCTGGCGTGCCTCCCAATCGCCATTTTCATGGCCGTTTGGGCGTTGGCGCTGCCGGGCGTCCCCGACCTCCCGACCAGCGCGAGAGCGCGGGCAACCATTACGCCGACGCCGGCCCATTCCGTACAGCCTTCGCCAACCGCAACGCCCATCGCCACCCCAACACCGCCACCGCCTACCAACACCCCGGTTCCCACCAGGACGCCGCCACCCACCGCGACGCCGGCCGCGATCAATACGCCCACCCAGGAGCCGGCGCCGACGGCGACCCCTTCAGCGCCGGCTCACTTCCTGGTGGTGCATCACCCTGACAATCTTGAGGTCATCCGCGGTCCCGCCGAAGTGACCGTGTTTGGCGCGACACTGCCGGGGTCGATTCTGGAGGTATCCTATGACCATGCGGAAGGAGCCGGCCAGGACGTGACGGTAAGGGCGAACGACGAAGGAAATTTCCTGGCGACAATACCTTTGGCGGAAGGCTTCAACGTCATAGAAGTGATCAGCCACAACAGTTCGTCGAGGGAACCGCAACGCAGCCTGCTGCAACTGACCTACGACAGCGCTCCGTTGAAGCCATTCCTAACCGTTGCCCAGCCACAGGATGACGCGCTGGCGACCAATCGGGTGTTGCGGCTGTGGGGCGAGACGCTGCCGGGGTCGGAAGTATTGGTGAATGACATCATCCCGGCGACCTTCAGCGCCGATGGCGTTTGGGAGGCGCGCATTGCGCTCAGGCCGGGGACCAACGAAATCGAAATCCAGGCGACCTTCGAGGGACAGACGGTCTCGACATCAGTAACGGTAACCTATGAACCAGGGTAGGTACGATCCAGGGTAAGTTGGGACCACAGAGTCAAAACGCGTCGGCGCGCTCTGGCGACGACGCTCGATCAATAGCGCCAGGAGTAGATTCTGTTCGCTGTGGCCGTATTCTGATATAATCTGCCTGCAACCGTAAAGCCGTCGAGTATTCAGGTACAGTGGTCGCCGCCGTGTGAAGTCTGCGGGGGCCGTTTTTCGGTTAGTTCGTAGGGTTCTGGAGCAGAGCACAATGCCGGCTTATGCCGTAATAGGGGGACAATGGGGCGACGAGGGCAAAGGCAAGGTAATCGACTACCTTGCCGGTGAGTCCGATTGCGTTGTCCGCTACGCGGGCGGCAACAACGCCGGGCACACCGTCGTCAACGAGCGAGGCGAGTTTCAACTCCACCTGGTGCCCTCTGGAATTTGCTGGCCTGGCGTAACCGGCATCATTGGCAACGGAGTCGTGGTCAATCCCGAAGTGCTGTTGGGCGAAATAGCCGGCCTGCAACAGCAGGGAATCGACACCGGCCGGCTGTTCATCAGCGACCGGGCCCATGTGATTATGCCGTACCATATCCTGCTGGACTCACTGCAGGAGGCGGCCCGGGGCGGTAGCGCAATCGGAACCACCGGCCAGGGCATCGGGCCAGCGTATGTGGACAAGGCGTCTCGCGACGGCATCAGGGTCGGAGACCTGCTGGATACCGGGCGCCTACCGGATCGCGTCCGCGCCGCTGTTGAAATGAAGAACCGAGTGATCGCCGCCGTGTTCGATGGTCAGCCGGTTGACGTCGATGAAGTCCTCGAACGGTGTTTGCACTGGGGCGAGCGACTGCGGTCGGCGGTGCGGCCCACCGAGCAGATGGCGCTGGACCTTCTGGATCAGGGGAAACGAGTGCTTTTGGAAGGAGCGCAGGGCACCCTGCTGGACGTCGATCACGGCTCATATCCATACGTGACGTCGTCGTCCCCGTCCATCGGAGGCGCGATCACCGGGCTGGGCATCAACCCGCAGTCTATCGAGGGCGTGGTTGGCGTTTTCAAAGCGTATTCCACCAGGGTGGGCAGCGGCCCCATGCCAACCGAGATGCACGGCGAGGCGGGCGACGCCCTGCGAGAAAAGGCCCATGAGTACGGAACGACTACGGGGCGGCCTCGTCGCGTCGGATGGTTCGACGCCGTGGCGGCCCGCTACAGCCGCCAGATCAACGGCTTCACCGGCATGGTGCTGACCCGGCTGGACATCCTGGACGGTATGGACGAGGTGAAAATCTGCACCGGCTACCGGGCCGGAGGGCAGGAAGTGGAACGCTTCCCGGCAAATACCGCGTTGCTCGAAGAGTGCGAACCCGTCTATGAGAAGCTACCCGGCTGGTCGGAACCCACGGCCAGCGCAACGCGCCCGGAGCAGTTGCCCAGAAATGCGTTGGCTTATGTCCGCCGCATCGAAGGCCTGGTGGGTTGCCGCGCCCAGATCATTTCCACCGGTCCCAGTCGGGAGGAAACCATAGCGATCGACCCCATTATCGGGTAGCGAGATCGGATTCGGCGCAATATCATCGCCAACGGGGGGCGGCACCGATTTCGTCACCCATGCCGGCGGATTGTTCACGCTGTGGGTTGCCATCGCCGGCGCTTTTTGGGTAATGGGTGTTCGCAGGTTCGGCCCGAGGGTCGTGATCTACACAAAGGAACGTCTGACATGCAACAGCAAGCAGCCCGTTTCGGCATCTACTTCAATGCTGAACAAAACCAGGTAGTCCGGATCAATTCACCCTACTGGTTTCCGCCAGAGCCTGAATGGCAGAAGGTTACCGGGGAGGTGAACGCAACCCTGCTGGATGTCCGTCGCATGGTGGCAGAGCAGGCGCTCGGAGGCGATCCAAGTTCGGTTACCTGGACCACGCTGCCCCTGCTCGACGAAGACGCCTAGCGTTCGCCGACGCTTTCCCTGATGGGGCCGGAACCAACGGGCCAACAATCGGACCCGGCCCGCGACGAGGACAGTTATCCCCGCCCGCCAGGTTGGCATGGTCGACTGGCGGCGTCTTCGCCAACCCAAGCCCGCCGCTGGATGCGATGGTCTTGGCTGGCGGCGTTGGCGTGGTGGGTATGGAACACTGGCCTGACCCTGGTGTGGCTCATCGCCTCCGCGTTGCCCCCAGACCCGGCGGTGGCGGACGCCGACCCGCCGGTGCCAGCGCGGATCGTCATCTACTACGGAGTCGAAGGATTGTTGGTGGGTATGCTGGGCCTGGGCGTAAACATGCGTTGGCGTCCACCGGCGTTTTTGCTTCCGGCGATCTTCCTGATCACGCGGGCCATCGCCTTGACCAGGTTGGAACCTTTGGCATTTGACGCGCGCGCCCTCATTTGGGTGGCCGTTTACCTGTTTTTACTTTTCCTGTTCGCACGAGGGGCGCAGGGAGCATGGAGCTTTCACCGATTCACCCATCCCGAGGGGCTGGGCGGACGCTAGACCGACAAGCCGACCAGTTCAAACTAAAAGGGCGAGTCCAAGGACTCGCCCGCAAACTCGCAGCGCCGGATTGAACGCGATCAGTCAGCGGTGAACGCGGGCATCACGTCCTGAGCGAACCGGGCCAATTGATCCTTGAACACTTCCCGGGGCATACCCATCACGGAGCCCAAGTTGACGCGTTCGACGCCAGGATACCGGGCTTCGTCTTCTTTGAGGGAGTTGAGGATGTCGTCGGGGGAGCCGCAAAGCCAGGCGCCGCTTTCCACGGCGCCTTCCAGCGTGGGAAGCTGAACGCCGCGGCGTAGGCTGGGATTTGCCACTGCCTCGATCTGGTCCGGCTGCAACTGCATCAAACCCAACGGAGCGGCGAATTTCATGGCCTCTTCGAAATAGGGGCGAGCTTCCTTGATGGCTTCCTCCCGGTTTTTGCCGAGGAAGAATCGGTAGCCGAGGGCGATGTCTTCGCCCAGTTGCAATTCGCGGCCGTACTTGGCGGCGGCCTGCTGGTACATGGTCAGACGTTCGTGTCTGGCCGGCTCTGGCGTATTGGCCACCATCGCCTTGATGCCGATGCGAGCCATGAAATCCACGCCTTTGGGGTTGCCCGACACGAGCGGCTGCCAGATCTCCACCGGGTTTTGCATGGGCCGGGGCACCAGGCTCAGCTTCTCAAGGGTGTAGCCGCGGTAGGGGACGCGGGCGGGGATTTGGTAGTGCTTGCCCTCATGGGAAAAGGATTCCTGGCTGAAGGCCTTCACCATCACCTCGATTTGTTCCTCGAACATGGCGCGGTTGGCATCGCCGTCGAACATGGGGGAACCGAAGGTTTCCACCTCGCGGGAGTGGTAGCCGCGTCCGACGCCGAATATGATGCGCCCGCCGGACAGGATGTCGGCCATGGCGAAGTCTTCGGCGAGGCGCAGCGGGTGCCACATGGGGGTGATGTTGAATCCGCAACCGTACTTGAGCCGCTCGGTATTGCAGGCCAGGTACAGGCCCAGCATGATCAGGTTGGGTATGCACTCATAGCCTTCAGGCTGGAAATGGTGCTCAGCCATCCAAAACTCGTCGTAGCCGTGGGCTTCCAGGTGCCTGGAAATATCCAGGGCCCAATCGAAAACGCCAGCCAGTTCTTCGTTGGAATACCGGCGGTCGTTGGCTGGAGTTCCTTCCAAGCCGAGACCGTCGTCCACGACGTGACCCGCGTATGAAGCGCTGAAACTCTTGAACATGCTGATCCATCCTCTCCTGGCGAAATCCGCCGGAATTTTATGTTTTTCAGTTCTTACGGCTCAAACACGGCTGACGCCAGACGGTCGCCGTATCTCCGCTGCGGCGGTGGCGATTTGACGATCTGGCCTACGCGAGGGTCACACTCTGCGCCGGGATCTCTGGTGATCCATCGGTTCCGAGTGGTTAACCTCAGGTTCCTCTGGGGTCAGTCTCCGCATCGATCGCGGGCGTGTCGCCAATTTATGCGGACGATCGAGGGCAATCCAGCGTCCGTCCGACGATGGCGGCGCCAGCTCGCCGGGGAGCTTTTCTCGTACCCTGGATCCCCGCTATGCGGTTGGCGGCGGAGCCGGAGCCGGGTTGTAAAGCTCGATGCCGATGGTCGCCGGGAACACGGCGACGAGTTCGTCGACCGTCCATCGCCCTTCTTTGCGAATGCTCTTGACGGGCGCTGGGTCGTTGAGCAAGGTAACCAGCCCGCCGGTTACGTGGAAGACATGCCCGTTGACGTGGGCCGCTTCATCCGAGGCCAACCAGGTCACCATGGGCGCCACGTCCTCAGCGTCGCCGCGCAGGCCGCCGCCGGCGGCGATGCCACGGGAGGAACGGAGGGTCCGGGCCTCTTCGGGCACGCTGGTGGTCATTCTGGTGCTGGCTGATGGCGAGATGGAGTTCGCGGTTATCCCGTAGCGGCCCAGGTCGCGGGCGCAAACGCGGGTGAAGCCGGCAATGCCATCTTTGGCCGCTCCGTAGTTCGCCTGGCCGCTATTCCCATAGAGGCCGGAGGTGCTGCTGAAGGTTATGATGCGGCCGGAACGCTGCTGCCGGAACAGGATGCTGGCGTGCTTCACCACCGTAAAAGTGCCCTTGAGGTGAACGGCAATGACGTCGTCCCATTCCTGCTCGGTCATGTTGAAGACCATGCGGTCGCGCAGGATGCCGGCCACCGTGACCACGATGTCGAGCTTGCCGAACGTATCGATTGCCGTTTGGACGATTTTTTCGCCGCCGGCCATGGTAGCGACCGATTCGGTGCACGCGACGGCGTTGCCACCATCTTCCTTGATCTCGTTGACCACCTGTTGGGCGACGGATATATCCGCGCCGGTGCCGTCAACGTTCACGCCCAGGTCGCAAACGACCACGCTGGCGCCTTCCTGAGCCATCAATTTGGCGACGCCGCGACCGATGCCGCGGCCGGCTCCCGTTACGATGGCTACCTTGTCTTGTAGTAGGGGCATTGTCTTTCAGTCCTCAGTCAGGCGCAAGAACGGGTTTGCAATTGGTTCTTGCGGATAATCGTCGCGCTACTGTTGCTGGGCCGGCGCCGGGTTGGCGATGCCTGCGGTCAGGTAGTTGCGGGCGCGGTCCGATAGTTCGTCCATTTCCCAGTGACCGGTCTCGGTCCAGATGGCTCGCTCGGGCCGAGGCTGGGACACCATGGAAATGGTATCGCCATGGACCAGGAAAGTCTGCCCGTTGATGTTGCCGGCGTAGTCGGTGGCCAAGTAGCAGACGAAAGGAGCTACAGCATCCGGTTCCAAGTTGCGGATGTTGCCTTCTTGGGTATCCGAGCCGGAGAGGGGCGCCACGCCGCCTCGGGCGCGAATCTCCGCCGCTGAGTCGGGTATGGAGCCGATCATGCGGGTGGTGGCCCGTGGCGCGATGGAATTGGCGGTGACGCCGTACCGTCCCATATCCTTGGCGACAACTTTGGTGAAGCCGGCGATGCCGCTCTTGGCCGCGCCATAGTTAGCCTGGCCGCTGTTGCCGATGAGGCCGGATTCGCTGCTGAAGGTTATGATCCGGCCCGACCGCTGCTGCCGGAACAGGATGCAAGCGTGCTTGACCACGGTGAACGTGCCCTTGAGGTGCACTGCGATCACGTCATCCCATTCCTGCTCGGTCATGTTGAAGATCATGCGGTCGCGCAGAATCCCGGCGCAGGTCACCACGATATCGAGACGTCCGAAGGCGTCAATGGCGGTTTGGACGATCTTTTCGCCGCCGTCCATGGAGACCACGGATTCGGTGCAGGCCACCGCCTTGCCGCCGGCGCCGGTGATTTCATCAACCACCTGTTGAGCGACCGACACGTCCTGGCCGGTGCCATCCACGTTGCCACCGAGGTCGCAAACCACGACGCTGGCGCCCTCTTCCGCCATCAGCCGGGCCACTCCGCGACCGATGCCGCGACCCGCTCCGGTTACGATGGCCACTTTTCCTTCGAGATTATTGGGCATTGCGATTGAGTCCTTTGCCTTGATGGTTTTGTTGGCTACTGGGCGCGGCTGGGGAGCGCCACAGTTGCCGTGCCGGGCGTTGTTTGTTGCCCCTCAGGATTTTCCAACCATATGGTACAGTCCACCAAGTTGCTGTCGCCTTCTTGGTAGACCCGGGTTACATGGCCCTTGGCTGTGATCGGTTCATCGGGGTAGTCCATGCCGCGATACTGCACCGTGAGGCGGCGCAACTCACCGGCAGGGCCGGCCCATCCAGTCACATAGGCTCCCAGCATGGCGTTTTTCAGGGCCCCGTGGATGATGATGTCTTTCAGGCCAGTGCTTTGGGCGAAATTCCTGTCGTAGTGGATTTCGTAGAAATCTCCCGACGCTCCGGCATACTGGACCAGTTGGCGTGGGGTAGGATTTCGCACTTCGACGGGTAGTTCCATCCCGTCGGACACATCCTCGAAGTAAATTTGATCGGCCATGGCGCTCCTTGAATGCCGGCCCCCTTGGCGCAAGGGGGTCAGTAACGGATCGACGTGCTCGTTTGGGTGGCGACGATGGCGTCGCGCTGGTTGCGGTAGGTGATCTTGATGGTGGCGATCAGCATTTGGCCGATGCTCCCAGCGCGCTCCCGAATGTCCTCGACGCGACCCACTGCGGTGATGGTGTCGCCGGGCCGCACGTGTCCAAAGTATTCCCAGTCGCTGCCACCGTCGAGCAGGCGGGTGAAGGGAACCTCAAAGGGAAGCTCAGGTCGGATTCCTCTCATCGCCCGCAGGAAGGTAGGCGGAGCCACGATACCACCGGTTTCGACGGTTCCCACGGTGTACGCCGGGTTGTCGTCACCAATGGCCTCGGCGAAGCGCGCGATGTGCCCCTGCTCGATCACCATTTGCGCAGGTTCGCTCTCCACGCCGATGGATTGTTGGCGCATTTCATCGGTGAGCATGAAAGAATTGGTGGACAAGGGTCGCCTCCGCCTATGTTCCATTGGGAACGGCGCCTTACAATGGGTGAAATCGGCTTTAGCGATTATGTTACGGGGCCGGGCCAGTGTCAAGGAAGCAACGCCGGCAACAAGAACTCGTTCCAAGGGTCAGTGATGTCTCCATCCCTGACGCCATCCACCAACTCGGCAATGCCGGGGCCGAACGTGGAGGCCAACTGATGTGAAGAACCGTCGCCGGCCAGGGCGACCACCGCCTGACGCAAACGGTCCACGTACCGAATGGTTTCCGCGATTGCCGCATCCTTGTCGCGTTGGGCTCTGATGCCCTCCAGCCTTTCCAGCCAATCGATGCCCTGTTCCACCCGGTCGAAGTCGTCATCGCTGGCTTGCGTGGAAACTGTAGTCATAGCGAAACTCACCTCCAACCCAGCGGGTACGCCTGCTATCATTTACCTTGGGATTTTAGCATACCGCCCATCGATGTTTGTGTTGATCTTCAAATTTTGCGTCTGGTTTCTGCTAACTGTGGCGTTGATTTCCCTGCATGACTTGCGTCAGAGCGCTTCCGAAATCACCATTGCGCCGCATCGTTTTGGGGTGGTTAGCTGGGAATTGGCAAACCTGCCCGACAAATGGTTGAGGCGGGCAATTGCCTTCCCCTTTTCGATATGGGAGCCGCCTGAACCCGGCCATGCTGAAATGCAGGCCCAGCGCTATTTCGAGATCGGGAAGCGGATACAAGAGATCGAACGGCAGATCATCGCTTTGGAAGTCGAACCGCGAACGACCGTAAAGACAAGCTATGAAATCGCGGACCTGCGCCGCGAGAGAGACGACTTGATCCTGTTCCTGAGTTACATCCGCCCCGAGGTAGAAGAAACCTTGGAATCGGCGGTGGCGCGAGCCTTGAAAGACTCCGGGTTTAATGCTTGGACCGGAGTATTCCCGCCGGTGGACACAGCGTTGATCGGTTCGCCCACGGCGCTGATCCTCTCACCCCGGGAGCGAATCCAACGCATTGAAGGCGGGTTGCTGCGCTCCGGTCTTCACAACGACGACCGGGAGCGCATCGAATCGACCATGGAAGCCGAAACTGGTTGGTCGTCCCTGGTGGTGAACACTGGCGGCATTGCGCTGTACCCATCCATTGTCGCGGAAACTACACGGATGGATTACGCCCTAGAGGTGATCGCTCACGAGTGGGTGCACCATTGGTTGTGGTTTCGACCGCTGGGTCGCCGGTACTTCCAGAATGATGGACTGACGACGATGAACGAAACGGTCGCCAGCATCGCCGGCGCCGAAATCGGGCGAATGGCCCTGGACCGGTTGGAGGCTACTGGGACATTGATGACCCCTCGGCCCAATTCCTACGGCGCAAGCGAGATCCACGCGAGCGGCGACGATCCCGATTCGTTCGATTTCCAAGCTGAGATGCGAACCACCAGGATTCGCGTGGACGAATTATTGGCCGCCGGCGACGTTGAGGGCGCCGAGGCCTACATGGAGGAACGGCGTAGGCTTTTCGTGGCCGCGGGTTATCCGATCCGCAAAATCAACCAGGCCTACTTCGCATTCCACGGGGCTTACGCGACCACGGGCGCCGCTGGCGTCAGCGTGATTGGCGAGCAGGTATTGGAATTGCGTCGGCGGAGCCCCTCCCTGGAGCAGTTCTTGCGTACCACCGCTCGATTCACCAGCCCGGAAGAACTGGCCGAGTACCTCGATCAATCCGGTCGCTAGGGTGATCGCCATGTTGGGGGATGCCCTCGCGCGCGCCACTCCTGGGAGGCGCACGGAGCCACGCGGAAGGAGACTGGCGGCCACGTCGCCACGGATCGCTTCGCGTCGGTCGTTCGGGGCGCCGGCGTCCCGGCGAGAGCCGCGCGTAGCGTTTGAGGAGCTTGCTACACCCGCCGCAACGGCGTCAGACCGTCGGGACGAACTGGACCGCGCCAACACAACGGCGCCAGCGCAGCGGCATCAACTGACCGACGTCAGCCGTGGACACCGGGGTTGGCGCTCTCCGCTCACGATGGCAGTGGGTGAAGAAGCGCGCGGTGGAGACGCCCAGTTCTTGCGCCGCAAGTCAGGCCGATCTGATGGCCTCTTCCAGCAGCGCCAACGCGGCGCGGGCAAACACCCACATGTTGTCTTCGCGGTCGGGGTTGCCAGTTTCCAGCGTCTGGCTGCGTTCCACCGGGCCGGCGACCCCAAAGCAGGCATGACCGTAGTTGTCCCCGTACCGGTTGCCGGTTGGCCCGCTGGCGCCGGTTTCCGCCAATGCCCAGGTGGTACCCAAAATTTCGCGGGAAGTTCGGGCGTTGAGCAGGGCGTAGTATTCGGTGCTGGCGCGGCGCCCCTCCATAGCTGATTCTGGAACCTGCAGCAATCCCTGCTGGGCGGTTCGGGTATACACCACCGACCCGCCCACGTAGTAAGCGGAGGCTCCGGCAATCGAAACCAAAGCTGCGGAAATCAGCCCGCCGCATGAGGATTCCGACACAGAAAGGGTATCGCCCCGCTCCTTGAGCAAAGCGGCCACTGATTCGGCCAAATCGTTTAACTGACCCATTTTCGAACCTCTCCGAAGGTAAATTGCCGCCGCCCAAAATCGTTACAACCAGGGCAGCCTCTTTGATACCGCCTTTGCCGACTCCGGCGTGGGTATGCCGCTTTGGTCCATGAGCATGAGCGCAAGTTTGCGAAACTCCTGACGGTCCCGGCCGGAAACGACAGCCTGCTCGTGCGCCTCGGAAATGGCCACCGGGTAACCCAAGCCCAACTCGCACTGTTTCGCCAGCAATGCGTGGCTCATGGCCAGCAGTTTCTGGTCGTCGGCAACCCACTTGGGAACCTCCACGCGGCCGATCTCGGCGCCGCTGTGAAGATAGTAGAAGTGGCTCCAGGCTTCGCCGAGGGTCAAGCCAATCGCGAAGCGTGAGGAGAGTCGTCCCGATTGGTACAGCGGGGAACGGTGGCCAGGTTCCAGGAGAGCCTCGAACAACTCGCGGTCGTCGAATCCGGCCGCGCCATCGCATTGCGGCAAATCCGAGCGCCGAACGCTGCAACGGCGCGCGCACTCGGCGTCGCTGCTGCCGCAGAGGGAGAGCCTGACGGCTCCGGCAACTTCGGTTGTTTGAGGCCGGGAGGTGTAGGCGGCCACTACGACCGGCCGCTCGGGCTTCGACGCGGCTCGCAACCTGGCCAGGGCGGGACGCAACCGCTCGTTGATCAGATGGTCGACCACATACTTGGGATAATCGCCCCGCTGCACGTCCCAAAGGGCCAGGGTGCCGTCCAGCAGCGCCAATACCGGAAGTTTGGCGTCCAGGTTCGCCACCGCGTCAGCCAGCCGTTCCACCTCGCGCACGGTGCGCATCGCTCCCAACAGCCGGCCAGCAATCAGGGTTTCCTCACGGGATCCTTCCTCCGGCCAGGAATCGTCGTCGGGCCGAGAATCGTCCTCGGGCCGGAACTCTTTATCGGGCCGGAACTCTTTGTCGGGCCGGGACTCTTGCGCAGGGCGGGACTGCGTTTCGGGACGCAGGTAAAGGTCCGCTTCCCCAACGGCCAGCGCCGGCTCGCTGAAAAGCTGGCAGGATGGATGGTCGCCGTAGGTGAGGACGCAGCCGCCCAGATTAATCAGGTGGCAGCGCAGAGGGAGATGCCGGTCAACATCGATGTGAGACCCGTCCACCGACAGCGCTATCCAGTCGGTGGGCGCGGCCAGCGACGCCAGGTTGCCGAGCAATCCCTCGGCTCCAACGCGCGCGAAGATGAACGGACGTCGACCAACTGCGGCGGCGCGATCCGCGGCCTCAACCGGATTGACCGCCGACGCGCGATCCAATGTGTCGAGGAACCGCTGGCGACGATTGCGCCTGGCAATGGTCGCGCCGGGCATGGCCGCCATCAGCTGGCTCGCTGTTTGGCTAAGGTCTAACGCCATGGGAGTTTCAGATCAGTCAAGCGGGGATTGAGTCGATGCAGGAAGCAAATTCGGTCGGTTCTAAGAGCGCAAATTCAGGAAAAACCATATCGGGCCAGCGAGATCTCGCCCGCCCGGCGGCGCAGTTGTGCCCCGGCCGCTGTCCAGCATTTTCTATCGCAAGACGCGTTCGTCCCCCACCCGTCGGGTGACGCGCTGCTGATCAAGATATTCCAGCAGCGGCAGCACGTACTTGCGACTGGTGCCGAAGATTGACCTGGCGTCGGCCACGGTTACGCTGCCGTTCTGTTCCAGGTAAGCGACGATGCGGCCCACCATATCGTCATAGGCGTCGGCGGCAAACACCACGGTTTCGTTGACCCTGACCACGTCGCCTCGCTCTTGCAGGTATGCCAACAGTTCGGGATCCACCGGTCGGTCGGTGGGTGGCGACCAGGGTTCGGCGGTGAGTTCAGCGAGGTACGCGGCGACGTCAGCGCGCTGCTTTTCGTCCAATTCAACACGGTGGTCGGGAGCGCGCATCACGCCATCGTCATCCACCGCTACGCCCTCTTCGGCCAGACGGGAGGCCGCCCGAAGGTAGACGGCCTGCGAAACACCCAGTCGGCTGCGCAATTCTTGGGGCGGCGCGCCGCGACGTAGCGGGTACTGGTTATGGTAAGCCTGCAACGCGATTTGGGCCTGATTGCGAAGGATGTCCCACCCGCGCCGGGAATACACCACCGCGTCGTTTTGAACTCCCAATTCGCCCAGGGCCACCACTTCGTTAGAATCGATCAGGGCCGCCAGTCGTTCCAGCGCTTCCGCTTCGGCCAAGTTGGATCTTTGCGAAAGCGTCCGTAGATCGCACGGCCCCATTTGATCGGCTACGGTGAATATCACGTCCTCACTGGCGCCGGCGTCCAGCATGGTGAGCCGTTCCAGAACCTCGGGAGCGAACCGGCGATGCCGTCGGCTTGGATTTGGGTCGGCGATTTGCCCGCCACCGAGCGTATCCTCCGAAGATCGCAGGACGAAGAAGTCGCCCTTGACCATGGGGATCGGTTCGTCCAGGAGCACCTGCACCCAACCTTCGGCGCCGGGCCGCAGCCGGTCGGCGTCCAGCAACCGGACCCGGCCGGTGGTTTCGCTGGTGAAAAGATGAAAGGTTACGCCTTCGTTGTGTTTTAGCGCGTGGGGAGCGCCCTTGACCATCCGCAAGTTGGCGTCGAAACGACGGGTCGGGCGCAGCCATCCCGGGTTGGTCAAGACCTCGCCGCGCAGTACTTCATCACGGGATATTCCCGACAGGTTCAGCGCCAGCCTGACGCCCGGAGCGGCGGAATCCAGTCGCGACTTGTGGCTCTGCAGTCCGCGAATGCGGGCGCGCGTCCCCGACGGAGCCAGTTCGATTTGTTGGCCCACGGCCACCGAACCGTCGATCAGAGTGCCGGTGACCACGGTGCCGAACCCGCTCACGGTGAAGCAACGGTCAACGGGCAATCGCGGCCGGCCCAGATCCCGCCGCGCTTCGGTATCGTTGAGAATTTCGTCGATTTGAGCCTTGAGGTCCGCCAAGCCCTCGCCGGTGTAGGCCGAGACCGCCGCCATGGGACAGCCGGCGAAGGCGGTGTCTTCCAAGACATCCTCAACTTCGGCCTTGACCAGTTCAACCAGTTCTGCGTCGACTAAATCCGTCTTGGTGATCACCACCAGGCCTCTGCGGATGCGCAGCAGGTCCAGAATCGCCAGGTGTTCCCGGGTTTGCGGCATTACGCTCTCGTCCGCCGCCACGATCAGCAAGGCCAGATCAATGGCGCCGACCCCGGCCAGCATGTTTTTGATGAAGCGTTCGTGGCCGGGGACATCAACGATGCTGACCTCTCTGCCGCTGGGCAGGGTCATCCAAGCGAACCCCAGGTCCACGGTCATCTCCCGTTCTTTTTCTTCAGGGAGCCGGTCGGGGTCGATGTCGGTCAGAGCTTTGACCAAGGTCGATTTGCCGTGGTCAACGTGGCCAGCGGTTCCGATGACGTACATTGCGATTCACGGTGCGATTCACGGTGCGATTCATGCTCGGTTGAAGGTTATGGTGTCGGCTCCGCAACGATACCACACCGGAGCGCCAGCTACCATGCCACCGATGTGCATGGCAGGTACGCCAATGCGCGATCCGGGCCGCCCCGGTGGGATCAGCAGAGTTTCAGACCGATGCGGCCGAGGCCGGCAGGATCTGAAAGTGAGCCTCGGTGGGCACACAGTCCACGCCATTGATGGGAACCATATCCTGCGGACAGGCTGAGAAAACCACGACGCAATCCATCTCGGCCCGCAGCGTCAGATAATCCCCGGGTCGGCACACCGGCGGGTGGAAACCGATGGAGCCGTCGGGCGCGACCGGGATGTTCATAAACAGATTCCATGGGCAGGGAGTCTCCGGCGGCGCGATGCCCAATTCTGACAAGGCGGCCGCCAGATTATCAGTGCAGTTGTCGTGGTATCCCTGACAGCCCAGCAGTTCGTAGCGATACCGGTCGCAGGCAGCCAGCAGGGTGTCGTGTACCCCGCCGGAAGTGTCCTCAAGCAGCGTGAGGATGGATCGGCGGCGGTTGGTGACCATGGCCTGGCCAACCGCGGGCGTGAGGCGGGCCAACGTGGCGCGGGAATGCTCCATGGACATGAACTCCGTGGGGTCGCGCTGGGAGAATGCCCAGGTTCCACCACCTGCTGCCCGTGGGTATTGATCACCCGCACGGATTGACCGGCCTCGACGACGGCGGCCCGGCCGCGTCGGGCGGGAATAGCGATCGTTGCTGAGGCGCCCAATTGAAACTCCGTAGTCCAACTCTGTTTGGGAGCGAGCCGCGGCAATAGCGGCTAACCCACTTGCGCATCATATCGGCGGCGCCGTTGCACGGCAAATCATCCGCTTTGATTTGCCGAGGCGCTCGATATATTGAAATTCGTAGAGCCGTCCACGCGGGCAACTGGGCGTCGTCCATCGCTCCAATCCGATGCGATCTTGCCCATCCCGACAGCGGCGGTGTCGCCTCAATTCTCCCGTCAACCACAGTAGAACCATTGGCTGCCACTGGAATTTGGGCCGCGCAACTGGCGACCAATACAGTCTCGATGTGCGCAGGTTCTATGCTCCCTGGCGCGTGAAGACCTAGTGGGCCGTTTCACGGGGCGCGCTTGACGTGGGCGCCGCACGATAGTAGCGTAAGTAGCGCATCTATGCTGCAATCTGGCGGTTGCGAGAGCCGCCCTAGCATCTCTTCGATTGCTCATGACATCATTTGCTTATGACAACCTTTGACAACGCAGGGACGGCCGAAACGGACCAAGAATTGGCGCCCGCCGCAGAAAATCGAGCCGTAACCAATGACGCGACGCCGATGGTAGCCATCATCGGCCGCCCTAACGTGGGGAAGTCGTCGCTGTTCAACCGCATCCTGTCGCGGCGGCACGCCATCGTGTCTGAAGTCGCTGGAACGACCCGCGACCGGCTGATCGCCAAGGCTTCGTGGAAAGGCCGCCCGTTCCTTCTGGTGGACACGGGCGGGCTGGAGGATGACCCCGAAGGCAGCATACCTCAGCGGGTGCAGCAGCAGGCCGATATGGCGATGAGCGCCGCCGACCTCATCGTGTTCCTGACCGATGGCATCCAGGGTCTCACCGCTACCGACGAGGCCGTGGCCCAACGCCTCCGACGCACCGACAAGCCGATCATCCTGGCAGTCAACAAGGTTGACAATGACAACCGGGAACTGACGGCCAACGAGTTTTACGCGTTGGGCATGACCGAAACCGCATTCATCTCCGCGTACCACAACTACGGCATCTACGACCTTTTGGAGAAAGTCGTTGAACTGCTGCCCCCGCCGGAGTTGGCGGAACTCTGGGATTTCGATACCTCGGAGGATGGCGAAGTCGTGGACGCGTGGCCGGAAGACGAGGAACCGGAGGGCGGCGACGAAGCTGAAACCGCGGTTGCGGCGCCTACCGAATTGCGTCTCGCCATCGTGGGGCGCACCAACGTGGGCAAATCGCTGCTCACCAACACGATTATCGGCGAAGACCGCAGCATCGTCAGCCCGGTGGCCGGAACCACGCGAGACGCCCTGGACACCGAGGTGTCCTACCACGACCACACCATCACTTTGGTTGACACGGCGGGAATTCGCAGGCCGGGCCAGGTGGAACGCGGCATCGAAAGGTACAGCGTACTGCGGGCGGTGAACGCCGTGCGGCGAAGCGACATCACGCTGCTGATAACCGACGCCACGGAATTGGCCACGGTCCAAGACGCCCACATCGCGGGCCTGGCCTGGGACACGAACCGGGGTCTCATTGTGGTGGTGAACAAATGGGACCTGGTGAACCCCAACCGATTCCGGATGGAGCGCAGCCTGCACCGGGTGCAGGAACGGCTGCACTTCATGCCCTACGTGCCGGTGTGCTTCACCTCGGCGCTGACCGGATTTGGCATCGAAGATTTGCTGGACACGGCCATATCCCTGTGGCAGGAACGGCAGAAGCGGGTTCCATTCCGTGAGTTGCAGTACCTGCTGGCCGACGCGGTGTCCACACACACGCCGCCGTCGCAGCGGGGCAACATACGCAACCGCCTGCGCATTAGACGGGCGCGGCAGGTGGGAGTCAATCCCCCGACCTTTGCCTTCAGCGTGAATGATCCTAAGCTCGTACATTTTTCGTATCGCAGATACCTGGAAAACCAGATTCGCAACCGATTTGGATTCGACCGCACCCACTTGCGGCTGATTTTCAGGCCAGACCGCGACGACCGCAAGACGTCTTCGGGCATCCGCTCGTCGAGAGCCAACCCGGGGCGGCGGACCAAAACCGCCCGATGACCGCCATCGACCGCGCCACCACCGCAACTTGGGCGATGCTGGCGATGGCGCCCATTCTTTGCGGCGCCGGCGTCCTGTTGGTGGCATTCGGCGACCAGATTCCACCAGCCGCAAGATTCGGCGCCGTTGTCGTGGTGGCGTATCTGGCGGGAGGCTTGTCGTGGGGTTACATCCTGGTGAACCTGGTCATGGGCGAAGACGTTAGGGACTTCGGTAGCGGCCGCACGGGCATGTCGAATATCCTCCGCACAGCCGGCGGCAAGGCGGCGGCGCTGGTCTTCGTGATGGACGCGGGCAAAGCCATCCTGGTGGTTCTGTTGGCCCGCAGCGTGGTTGGCACGGTGGAATCCGAGGTGGCCGCGGCGTTGGTGGCGCTATGTGGGCACAACTGGCCGGTGTACCTAAGGTTTCGAGGGGGGCGCGGCATCCTGCCAGGCTTCGGAGGGCTGTGGTTGATGGCGCCGTGGGTGGCCCTGGCCGGCAGCGTGGTGTTCCTGGTTACGACGCTATCCACGCGGATCCTCTCGCTTGGCAGCATAATCGGCACCATTACTATTGCCGTAATTAGCTTGGCGTTGACCGTTTTGATGGGACACGATCAGTTCTATACGATGTATGTCTTCGCGGGCGGCGCCCTCATCATCTGGCAGCACCGGGACAATATCCGGCGCATCGCCAACGGGACGGAACGAAAACTAGGGCTGCCGGGTTTGCGGAATCGTTAGGGCCCTGGGCTCCGACAGTGGCAGCTCAGGCGCTGGGCGCTCTCCATTGCAGAGGAGGGAGGGCCCGCTCAATGCCGTCGTTGGTTGCGAGCGCCGGGATTGCCGCGCTTCGCTCGCAATGACAGGGGAGAGATCGGCGTGGCCGGCAAGGGCGGGCCCGCTCAATGCTGTCGTTGGTTGCGAGCGCCGGGATTGCCGCGCTTCGCTCGCAATGACAGGGGAGAGATCGGCGTGGCCGGCAAGGGCGGGCCCGCTCAATGCTGTCGTTGGTTGCGGTCGACGGGATTGCCGCGCTTCGCTCGCAATGACAGGGGAGAGATCGGCGTTGCCGGCAAGGGCGGACCCGCTCAATGCCGTCGTTGGTTGCGAGCGACGAGATTGCCGCGCTTCGCTCGCAATGACAGTAATAGGGGACGCTCGCAATGACAGAAGCCGCGCTTCGCTCGCAATGACAGTAGCAGGGGACGCTCGCAGTGACAGTAGCAGGGGACGCTCGCAGTGACAGTAGCAGGGGACGCTCTCAGTGACAGTAGGGGGGCGCTCGCTATGACAGTCAGCGGATCCCAATGGCGGGTGGCGGGATGGTTGGCGCCGGCTGACCGCGTTGCTGGTTCAAATGTGGGCATCCTATGCTAAACTGCAAACTACCACGTGATTTGGCAGGTAAAGAGCAGTGCAGCAAGCTGTCGGCGCAACGGCCAACGGAATTTCCCCCGCCATCATCGATGCGTCCGCGGTGGGCCGACGCATCGCGGACAACGTGTCCAACGTCATCATCGGCAAGCAAGATGTGATCGAGCAAGCCCTGGCCGCCTTGATCGCCGACGGCCACATCCTGGTGGAAGACGTTCCTGGGGTGGGCAAGACCATGTTGGCCCGTTCACTGGCGGTTTCGATTGGGGGCACGTTTTCCCGAATCCAGTTCACCCCTGACCTACTGCCCAGCGACGTTACGGGCGTTTCGGTTTACAACCAGGGAACCGGCGAGTTCAATTTCAGGTCTGGCCCCATCTCTGCCCAGCTGGTGCTGGCGGACGAGATCAACCGCGCGACGCCCAAGACGCAATCGGCGCTGTTGGAGGCAATGGAAGAGCGACAGGTTACGGTTGACGGCGTTACCCATCCGTTGCCGGCGCCGTTCCTGGTGATCGCAACCCAGAACTCCATCGAATACGAGGGAACGTTCCCACTACCGGAGGCGCAGCTGGACCGGTTCCTAATGCGAGTGAATGTGGGATACCCGCAATTTGATGAGGAAATGACGATCATCGCGCAGCAGGAATTCAGCCACCCGATCCAGGAACTGCAGCCGGTGGCCACTCCCGAGGACGTGATTCAGCTACAACAAGCCGCCCAGGGCGTGTACGTTGACAGCCTGGTGCGCGAGTACTTGGTGTCCCTGTCTGAGGCTACCAGGTCTCATCAGGACGCGGCCTTGGGAGCCTCGCCCCGGGCCTCGTTGGGACTGTTCCGCACGGGAAGGGCGTTGGCGCTGATCCGAGGGCGCGATTACGTGCTGCCCGACGACATCAAGGAGTTGGCCGTCTCTGTGCTGTCCCACCGCATCGTCCTCACCCCGGCCGCTCGGATGCGTGGGATCCGACCCGAACGCCTGGTGTCCGAAGTCCTCAACTCCGTGGCGGTGCCCGGAGCGGGATAGCCGTCGGCCAGCCGTCGCCGTTTGATTTGGGTAGGGAGCAAGATGCCCGCCAAAGTTCGAGAAGCCATCAGCCAACACCGGCGCAAGTTTTGGTTTGGTCTGCTGATCCTGGTGGTCATGTTCTACGCTCTGGGCACCGGGTTCCCGTTCTTCTACCGGTTGTTGTTCACGCTGGTAGCCCTGGTCATCATCGGATACGGGTGGGCTTGGCTCAACCTGCGCGGCTTGGACATCCGGCTGTTCCGCATCGGGACGCGGGGCCACGTTGGCGAATATCTTGACGGGCAGGTTCAGTTGTCCAACCGCACCAGGATGCCCAAGTCCTGGCTGGAAATCGTCGAAGACACCGATTTGCCACAACCGGGCGGGCGCACGGTGGCGCTGGTGAAAGGCCAACTCCGGTCGTTCAGGATCGCCACGTACCTCTCACGCCGCGGCATATATCGCACCGGGCGGTTGCGGGTCACGGCTCGAGACCCATTCGGGCTGTTTCGGCTCACCCGTACCTTTCTCGACGGGCAGTCGTTCACGGCGCTCCCCCAGACCATTCCCCTTCCCGACCTGGATCAGCGCCTGGCCAATCTACCAAGCGATAGCGTGTTTTCCCGCCGCACGCCCGCCATCACGCCGGAATCCTCCACGGTGCGCGACTACGCCCATGGCGACAGTTTGAGGCGTATCCATTGGCCGTACACTGCCCGCATGAATCGTTTGATGGTGAAGGAGTTTGACATCGGGGTTTCCGCGCAGGCGTGGGCGGCGCTGGACATGGACCGTCGGACCCACGTTGGCCAACCTCCCGACAACACTGAGGAACTCGCGGTCACCGTGGCCGCTTCCCTGGTGAGGCGTTGGGACGAAACGGCGACCCCGGCGGGCTTGGCGGCCAGCGGCTTGCAACCCTGGATACTCAAGCCAGACCGTAGACCGGCCCAACTCGGGGCGCTCATGGAAGCGTTGGCGGGCATCCGGTCAGACGGGGTTCTGCCTCTGGAGCGATTCCTGCAGGATCTGCGGCCGCACCTTTCCGGTTTCAACACCTTGATGGTCATTACCGCGTCCCGCCGTCCGGAGTGGGCATCGATTCTGGTTGGAATGCGCCGACAGGGGGTGAACGTAGCCGTTTGCT
The DNA here is from genome assembly GCA_965221295.1 of Dehalococcoidia bacterium. Classification (GTDB taxonomy): domain Bacteria; phylum Chloroflexota; class Dehalococcoidia; order Lucifugimonadales; family UBA3495; genus Bin87. The sequence continues at coordinate 2,358,704 of OZ244879.1, forward strand.
ACATCGATTCCGCCAGCTTTGCGGGCGACGGCGACGAACCAGCTACCGGCGCTACCGGGCATATCACCGCCGGCTACCTGGCTCAACATGACGTGCCGGTGTACCTGTTGGGTCGCGGCGACGACATCAACCAAGCTCTATCGCGCCCTTGGACTCCTGGAGCCGCGGCGGAAGAACGCCTGCGGGAAGACGCGGGCCGCTGGGACGCTGTGGCCACGGCCTGAAGATCCCATGGCGATCGCAACCACCGGATCACCCACCCTGGCGAGGCCCGCCGCGGAAGACGGCAGCCTGCAACGCGCGGGGGCGTGGCTGACCCAATGGGTCGCATGGTTGGCGCAGGCGCTGCGTCCGCCCGACGGTTGGATCGCCGCCGGACTCCTGGCGCTCAACATGGTGATCGTCGTGTGGTCGGTGGAGGTAGCCGACTGGGCGCCAACGCCGCCGCTAGCGCTGGTGATACTGATCGCAGTCGCCACCGCGTTGGCGCTCACTCGCGTCCGGTTTTGGTCCGCTGGGCTGATCCCCTTGGGCCTGTTGATCGGGGCGGGCGTAATTGTGTGGCAGATGACCGCGGCTCCGCCGGAGGAGCTGCGCATTGACTCCACCGCCGAGTTCTTCAGGCGCTTGGGAATGTGGATCCAGGCGGCGCGCACCGAGGGGATAAGCGTGGATCCGCTGCCGTTCGCCGTCGGTTTGATGATTGCCGCGTGGTTGTCCGGGTTCCTGGCGGGGTGGGCGCTCTTCAGGTACCGCAATTTTTGGGGTGTATTCGCCCTGGGTTCCGTGGGCATCCTGTCCAACCTGACGTTTCTTCCCGAGAATGCCAGCATTTACCTGGGCATCTACCTGTTCACCGGGTTGCTGATGGTCGGTTGGGTGCAGTCGGTGAGGAGTCGGCAGCGCTGGGATCGCGAACGCCGGGTCTATGACGGGCACCTGGGCATCCTCACCGCCAGCGACACAGCGTTGGTGGCTTTCGTCGTCTTGCTGATCGCTTTCCTGCTGCCAACCGGAGGGCAATGGGGCCCGGCCAACGCCGCGTACAACTTCACCAGGTCGCCGTTGATCCATTGGGAAGAGGATTTCAACCGCCTGTTCGCCGGCCTGCCAGCCCGGCGGCCTCTGCCCTACCGCATTTGGGGAGACACCATGGCTTTCCAGGGCACCATCAACCCCACCAATACGCCGGTGCTCCAGGTCAACTCGGCGGCGCCGCTGTACTGGAAGGCCAGATCTTACCCCACGTACACCCACGAAGGCTGGTTGTCCGAGGGCACGGTTTTCAAGGAACCGGGATGGCGGCCGGAGTACAGCGCGCCCAACCCAGAGCAGGAACGCTTCAACGTTACCTTTGAGGTGATTCCCAAGTATGACAGCCGGAGCCTCTTCTCCGGCGGGCAGACCGTTGGATCCAACCGGGACATCCGCATCGAAACCTTCGATTCGCCTCGCTATGTCATCGACCCGCACTTGGGCGATCCCGCGGAAACCCTGCCGGACTCGTTGCGGCAGGCGGTTACCGGGGTTAGGCAGGCGGTGGGCGCTGACGCCTACGCTCCAGACGGAGTTCTCGCATCGGCGATCCCGAGCGCCTTCCAGCTGGAGGCGGTGGAACGCGAAGCTGACGGCAGGGTGGTCAACGCGACGATCGGGGAAATAATCCCCGAGGAACCGGACGTATTGGCGGTGCGCGCCTCCGGCGGCAACGCCGCTTCGGGCGATCCGTACCAACTTACGGCGTCGGTGTCGTCCGCGGAACCAGACGACCTGCGCTCGGCAGGCCGGGAATATCCCGCCTGGGCTGTGATGCGTTACACGCAACTACCAGCGGACATGCCGCCTCGGGTGGCGGAGTTGGCCGAGCGGATCACCGCCGAAGCCGAGACGCCTTACGACAAGGCCAAAGCGATTGAGTCTTGGCTCAAAACCAACATCACATACAATTTGGCCATTGATCCACCGCCATTTGGAGCGGACGGCGTCGACCACTTCCTTTTCGAGAGCCAGGAGGGTTACAGCGAGTATTTCGGTTCGGCGATGACCGTGCTGATGCGCAGCATTGGGGTTCCGGCGCGGATGGCCACCGGGTACACCACCGGGAATCTCATCGACGGTTCCAATTTGTACCTAGTTTCGGACCGGCACAGCCATGGCTGGTCCGAAGTCTATTTCCCCGAATACGGTTGGATTCCGTTCGAACCAACTCCCGGTAGGGAGATTCCCGCGGCCATACCTCCAGAGGAACAGGAGGCAATCGCAGAATTGAGCGCCAGCTCTGACGGTTCCGGGGAGTTGCCATGCGAAATCGAGGAGGACTGCGAGGAGGCCGACATTTCGTTGAACCCCAATGGCCTGCCGGTACCGGAAAACCCAACCAACGCGCTATGGGCAGCAGCGCGGGCGGCTTTGCCATGGGCCATTGGAGTCGGCGCGGTCGGTTTGGCGATGGCGGTGGCTGGTTGGAGCGCCTGGCGCTGGCTATTTGCCACCCCTAAGGATGCCACGTCAACCTACCGGCGTTTGCGGCGGCTGGGACAGGTCGCTTCGCTGGCTCCCAGGGATCACCAAACGCCATACCAATGGGCGGCACAGGTTTCCGATGCGATACCCGAACAGCGGGCCGAGGTACGCAGAATCGTGGACGCCTACACCGTCAGTGTCTATTCCGGCCGGGCCGTCGGCGAACCCAATAGCGAGCGAGAGGTCTCGGAAGCTTGGAAGTCCGTGCGCTTCCCCCTCCTGTGGTACGGTCTTCGCAGACAAGAGACCTGAAAGCCTGGGCCGGGGCCCGCCCCCATGGAACTCTACGATCTGAACACACCATGAAAGAAACGCCGACGCTCTACCAACATCTTTACGAGTCTCCCGTGGGCTGGATCGCAATGCTGGCCAGCGAGCGCGGGATGCGGCGCATCAGTCTGCAAGGGGAGGCGCGCGACGCGCATTTCGGATTGGGCCCGGAGGCGGAGTCGGCCCTGGCAGATCCCAGCCGGTTCGCGGAAGCAACATCGGCCCTGGACGCCTACTTCGCTGGGGATCCGTCGGCGCTGGGTCGCATCAGCGCGGATCTGGCCGCAGCGTCGCCGTTTTACAACGCGGCATGGCAAGCCTGCAGTACGATTCCCGCCGGCGAAACCCGCACCTACCAATGGCTGGCGGAGGCTGCCGGAAATCCGCGCGCTTCGCGGGCCGCTGGGCAGGCCATGGCCAAAAACCCCCTCCCGTTGGTGATCCCGTGCCATCGAGTCGTGGGAAGCGGTGGTAGGCTCCACGGTTACGGCGGGGGAGGCGTGGGAGTGAAGGCCCGCCTCCTGGAGTTGGAGCGTCAACAACGCTCGCTGCTGTAACGTCTGGAACGGCAGCCGCTGATTGATGAATCTCTATGGCGTGGCTGCGTTGGCGCAATCGCGCTGGATGGCGAATTGCGGAAAGCGAACAGCGGCCAATTTGCGGCGTTGGTTGCGGTGGCCGGGCCGTGCCGGTATCCTTGACGCCACGCAAGCAGCGCGAATGCGAACCGGGCAAACCGTCCGGCGCGCCAGCAGGAGGCTCCACCATGGCAGGTCAGAAATTCACATCATGGGTGCATGGTTCCGCGATGACGGGGGAGTATCTCAACCGCATCACGTCAGTGCGCCATTGCGGGCCGTTTGTACGCATTGAGGGCAACGAGGGGCAAAACACGTGGTTGCACTTCGCCATCCCCACGCCAACGGTGCAGAACGGCCACCGAACGAAAGCGGAATCGGTAGCGGTGTCCTTCCGCGCCCGGTCTCACGCCAACGTCGAGGAAGTGCTGGTGTACGATGGCGAAAAGATCATCGCCGAACACTTGGGCCTGGGACTAAAAGGGGACCACCTCGACGGAAGTTTCGATATACCGGAGAGCCCCGAAGTGGATCGGGGCATCAACGTCGTGGTGGGGGTCACCTTCGACCAAGGAGCGCCGGACATCCGCTCCATGCAGGTGGAAATCGTCGGAGTCGGCGTGAATTTTGAAGGTTGACCGTGGCCGAGTCGAACGCGGCTAGCTGAACGGCGGCTTCAGACGCCATCCACGATCATGACGTTGGAGATGGTGGACTGGATGCGCAACGCCTTGGGGCCGGCGTAATCATCGGAGTGATACCAGCCTTTGGCCTGCTCCAGGCTGTCGAATTCCAACACCACGGTCCGGCGTTCGGGCTGGTCGCCTTCCACGACTGAGACCTCGCCGCCGCGGACCAGATACCTGCCTCCGTGTCTCTCGATGGTGGCGGGAACCTGGCTCCGATAGACCTCGAATTGTTCTGGGTCGGTGACCTCGATGGTGGCTATGATGTAAGCAGACATGGAGCGCCTCGGTTTAAGGTTGGGCCGCTGCTCAGATTGGGCATCACTAAGATTGGGTCAATTCTCGCACCGTTTCAGTTAGGGCCGGTATCACCTTTTCCCAGTCGCCGATTACGCCGTAGCGCGCATCCTTGAAGATGTTGGCGTCCCCGTCCTTGTTGATGGCCACGATAGCCTTGGAGCCGCTGCATCCGGCCATGTGCTGGCTGGCGCCGGAGATGGCCACGGTAATGTAGAGGTCGGGGGTGATGGTCTTGCCGGTGAGTCCCACCTGGTAACTGGCGGGAACCCATCCGGAGTCCACCGCGGCGCGGGAAGCGCCAACGGCGCCGCCGAGCAGATTGGCCAGTTCTTCAAGCTGGGAGAAGGGATCCGGGCCGCCCAAGCCGCGGCCTCCAGACACCACGATACGGGCGTCTTCGAGCTTGATGCCCTCGGCTTCTTCCTTGACCACATCCACGACGCGGGTTTTGGCGGCAGACGGATCGATTTCCACGGGAAAAGCGACCACCTGCCCATTGCGGCCAGCGTCGGCGTCCAGCGGCTCGTAGGTTTTGGGACGTATCGCGGCGATCTGGGGCGTCTGGTTGCAGCTCACCACCGCAACGGCGCTGCCGCCGTAAACCGGGCGGTTGGCCAGCAGCCGGCCGGAACTGGCGTCGGCGGAGACTTCGAGGCAGTCTTGAGCGAGTCCCACGCCCATGCGGAAGGCCAACCTGGGGGCCAACTCCCGACCTTCGTTGTTGCGGGCGATCAGGATGATGTTGGGATTCAGCTCGTCGGCCAACGCTTGCATGGCGGAAAGGTACAGGTCTGGGTGGTAATTCGCGAGGGCAGGATTGGTGACCGCATAAGCCTTGTCGGCGCCGTGGGCGATAGCCTGCTGCGGGGCGCTGGCCAGGTCGGCGCCGATGAGTCCGATGGCCAGTTCTTGCGCCAGGGAATCGGCCAACATTCGGCCGGCCGCGAGCAACTCCTGCGCAGTGGCGGAGAGTTCACCGTCGGGGGCGTCGCCGAAAACTAGGATGCCGGTCGCGTCTGCCATTTTATTGCAGTCTCCGTGGTCAGGTGTCGTGGAGTATCAGATCAAGCGGTCTTCCCGCAGTTTCATTGCGAGTTTGCGCGCCGCGTCGGCGTCGTCGTCGCCCTCGATGATTTCGCAGTCCTGTTCGCGTTGGGGCACGAACAGGTCGTGCAGCGTGACGCGGGGTTGCAGTTGGCTATCGTCCAAGTCGAGATCGCCAGTGGTCCAAACCGTGGGTCGCTTGCGAGTGGCGGCCATGATGCCACGCAACGTGGGATACCGGGGCTGCCCCAGTTCGTTGCTCACCGTGACCAGCGCCGGGAGGTCGGCCTCGACCAGCTCGAAACCGTCGGGGGCGAGTCGCTCGACCACGACTTTGCCGTCCTGTACATCCACCTTTTTGCCCAACGTGACGCAGGCCATGCCGAGAGTCTCGGCAACACCCAACGGCACCTGGGCATTGTCCCAGTCGGACGCCTGGCGACCGCAGATGATCAGATCGAATCCGCCCAGCTTGTTGATGGCGGAAGTCAGCAATTGGACGGTGAAGAAGGAATCCACCGAGTTTGCGAAGGCGTCATCTTGGAGCAACACCAACTCGTCAGCGCCCATCGATAGCGGTTTTTTCATGACGTCGAGGGCGAAAGAGGTTCCCGATGAGATCACCGTGACGTTGGCGCCCTGGTCGTCCTTGATTTGAAGCGCCGCCTCAACGGCGTTTTCGTCGAATCCGTTGACCACAGGGGGGATGTTGGGCGGCGGAACAACCTGTCGAGCGTCAGGGTCGATGCGAAAAGCGGCGGCTGGCATCTCAGGATCAACCACCTGCTTAGCCAGCACGCAAATGTTTACGGGCATTGAAGGGCACCCCCGACTCAAAGCAAAATTGGGACCTGTGAAAGTTATCACTAGCCCGATGCAGTGTCAAACATCCCAAGACACGACAGCCCAGTCTGGGGCGTCCATGTCGTGGACCGCGCGTCCGCCGATTATCCGAAATGCAACGTGTTGCAATGCGATTGAGGCGTGGACACCAAGGGCCACGATGAATCTCTGTGGACATGGTTCACCAGATGGCCGCGGCCGCTGGCAATGACCGCTGGTCCAGCCGCTACCACAAGGCTGACCGGGAAATAAGGACGAATCCCAGGCGGCGGTTCCCTTCAGATGCAACCGATGGCGGTGTGCCACTGGGGATCGAACTGAGCGGTTCCCGAGGCGACCCGAACAGGCACGGAGCGCGGCCGGGAATGACCATTGGGCCGCCGGCGATCGTCTGGAACGCCTCGCAGGCAGGGAGCGCCGCCGGGAATGACACCTTTCACCGCCTGTGGTAACCTTGCTTCGACAATACCTGTGGTAGGAGAGGAACCCAATGTGCGCTATGGTAAAGACTCGCAACGGCCTGACCGTCACCACGGCGTCGCCAGTAGCCGCCGACCTGTACCAGGAGGGCCTGGACCTGGTGTTGTCGCAGAACTACGGCGCCGAAGATAAGCTACGGGCGGCGATAGACGCCGACGACGGTTTCGCCATGGCCAACGTAGCCCTGGCGTACGTCCTCCACCTGCAGATGAACGTACCCGCGGCGCGAGCCACCGCCGAACGGGGCGTGGAACTGTCCGCCGGCATCTCGCAGGAAGAGCGACAATCGGCCCAGATCATGCGCTGCTTCACCAACGGCAAGGGGACTGAAGCCATCGGACTGATCCACGAGCATCTTGAGGACTTCCCCACTGACACGCTGGCGATGCGGGTGGCCCAACGCCTATACATGCTCGGTTGTTTCGGCTCTGGGGTGCCGGATTTTCCCAATCACCTGATGGCGCTGATGCGTAAGGTAGCGCCGGCCAACGGCAATGACTGGGCGTTCCTGGGGCAATACGCCTTCGCCCACCACGAAACCAACCAACCCGACAAGGCCATGGATCTGGCGCTGCGTTCTTTGGACGGCAATCCACAGAATGCGGTGGCCAGCCACTCGGTCACGCATTCCTACTTCGAGCAGGGCGACGCCGCCAACGGCGGAACGTGGCTGGCGAATTGGCTGGACGGGTTCGACCGTCGGGCGGCGTATAACGTGCACCTTTCCTGGCATTTGGCCCTCTTCGAACTGGCGCAGGGACGGTATGGCCAGGCTTTGGATCTGTACGAAACCCACATCAGGCCCGGGGTGCAGGCCCGCAATCTGGCCAACCTGGCGGACGCGGCGTCGTTGATGTGGCGTTTGCAGATCTATTCTGGCGAGGCGCCCGGCAAACCCTGGAACGAGGTTAGGGACATGGCGCTGCCGGCCGCCGACGGGCCCGGGGCAGCCTTTCGCGATTGTCACGCCGCGCTGGCATTCGCTGGAGCCGGCGACGCCGAAGCGACCCAGCGGCTGGTGGACCGTCTCACGTCGCAGGGCGAAAAGGGAGATGACTTGTCCCGTGAAATGACCCTTCCCATCGCCCTAGGCGCCGCGGCCTTCGCCGCCGGAGACTACGATCAGGCCGCAGACCTTATGGGACCAACGTATCCGGTGATGGCGCGGATTGGCGGCAGCCACGCCCAACGCGAGGTTTTTGAGGACACGCTGCTGGAAACCTACATTCGCGCCGGTCGCTACGATGACGCCAAAGCGATGCTGGACGAACGGTTGTCCCGTCGTTCGTCGGTTCGGGACACCTACTGGATGGGCCGGCTGGAAGCGGAGGCAGTGCAGGGAGACGCCCGGGCGTCGCGGGCGCTGTTGGTTCAAGCGCGGGCGGCATGGGCTCCCACGGCTGATGAAGGCGCCGCGGAGTTGCAGCGCCTCGCAACCACTTTGGATTGCGGCTGAAATTACTGAGGATCCGGCAGGCGGTTCAGCAAGGATTCCAATCCCAACGTCTGGCAGATTTCGGTAAAATCGGGAAGACGGACGCCGGTCCAACGCAGTTGGTCCGGGTCCGTCTGTGGCAGTGGAACGTCCAGGCGCAGGGTCGCCAGTTCGCGGTACAGCATGGCGTCATCCAGCCGTTCTGCCAGAACGGCGGCCAATGCCGCAGCTCCCCTAACCTTGATGTCCCACTCGACAGCGTCCCGCGGGATGTTTTCCAACCGACCGTAGCGGCTGAGGGCGGCGGCGGCGGCCCGGGCTCCCCACCGGGGTATGCCGGGGATACCATCGGCCGAATCACCCACCAGCGCCAAGTAATCAGGAATTGAGCTGGGAGACACGCCGAACTTTTCGACCACGCCAGCTTCATCCATCACGTCTCCCTTACGGCGATCCATGGCCACGACCCGTTGGCCAGACACCACTTGGGTCAGGTCCTTGTCTGGGGAGCAAATCAACACTTGGTCAAGTTGGTCTGATTGGGCGAATCGCGCGGCCGCGGTGGCCAGGGCATCATCCGCCTCGAATTCCACCATTGGCCAAACGACCAAGCCCAACGCGGCGGTGACGCGCTCGGCGAGGGGGAACTGGGCGAGGAGGGCGGGTTCGACGCCATCCCCTGTCTTGTAGCCGTCAAACAGGTCGTTTCGGAACGAACGGATGACGGAATCAAACGCCACGCCCAAATGGGTGACTTCGGGTTGATTAAGAAGCGAGATGAGCGATTGGGCCAACCCGTGCGTCGCCTTGACATCAGCTCCATTGGGGGCGTGCCGGGCTGGTCGTGGCGAGTAGTGAGCGCGAAACAGCTCGTAGGTACCGTCGATCAAGTGAATCTTCATTCGCTCTGGAAACCTCTCTGCGCCCGTTGCCAATGAACGGTTCGGCGGCAATCGCGGCCGCGCAGCGTTCGCCAAGCTAATCGCAAGTGAGGCGCGTTTTGGGCCAAAGCCTCGCGGTTGGGTTAGGATCGAAATCAGCGCTTATTGCGAAGGATTGACCGGGCGAGCGGGGGCCCAAGCTGGCCGCCTTGTTTCAGCGTTCCGGCGTTGAAATAGGACGTTGGGGGCAGATCCCAAATATCCGCGAAGTGGCGCTGGATCCGGTAGTCCAACGATGCAGATTTCAGTCCAGGTAACGGGATCCGGGGAGGGTGAGAAATTCGACGAAGGATTCGGACAGAACGATCTCGTCGAGCAGCTCCACCGCTTTGTCCAATGCGCCCGGATTGTCCTGCCCGCGCAGTTCCACCAAAGCTGCGGCCTCTTCCGCGCGTACTTGGCGATAGAGTTGGGCGGTAATGGGACGGCCGTCATCCAGGGAAGCCCCATGCTTGAGCCATTGCCACAACTGCGAACGGGAAATTTCGGCAGTGGCGGCGTCTTCCATGAGTCCGTAGATCGCTACTGCGCCGTTGCCCCGGGTCCATGCGTCAACGTATTGCAGGGCCACGCTGACGTTGTTGCGCAACCCAGCCTCGGTGATACTGCCTTCGGGAACCGCCAGCAGGTCGTCGGGCGCGATGCGGACTTCTGGGATTACCGACAGTTGGTTGTCGGTGGAAAAGGACGACTGAAAAACATCGAGGACCGGCGGAACCAGCCCAGGGTGGGCAACCCACGCGCCGTCGAAGCCCTGGTCAGCTTCACGTTGTTTGTCAGAGCGAACTTGTGCGAACGCGGCTTCGTTGGCGGCTTCGTCATCTCGGCGCGGGATGAAGGCGGACATTCCCCCCAAGGCATGGGCGCCTCTGCGGTGGCAGGTATTCACCAGCAGTTGGGCTGCGGATGTCAGGAAATGGGTCGCCATGGTGACCTGAGCCCGATCTGGGAACACCATGTCTGGCCGGTTGTTGAACACCTTGATGACGCTGAAAATATAGTCCCAGCGCCCCAGGTTCAAGCCCGCTGGCCGCTCACGGAATTCGTAGAGGATCTCCTCCATCTCAAACGCGGCCAAAATATGCTCGATCAAAACGGTAGGGCTGATGACGCCGCGGGGGAGATCCAGTCTATCCTCGGAGTAATTGAAGACGTCGTTCCAGAAACGCGCTTCCAGGTACGATTGGAGCTTGGGCAGGTAGTAATACGGGCCGGTGCCGTGGCTCTGTTGAGAAATCCTGTTGTGGTAGATGGTCAGCCCAAAATCAAAGAGGCTGCCGGCTACGGGTTCCCCATCGACGAGCACATGGCGTTCCATGAGGTGCAAACCGCGCGGACGGACGCAAAGGGTGGCCGTTTGGTCATTCAATTGATAACGGCGGCCGTCAGCGGATTCGTCGCTGATGGTGCGTCGGTACGCGTCCCTCACGTTGAGCAGGCCGTCCAACGTGGGGAGCCAAGCCGGCGAGTGGGCGTCTTCGAAGTCGGTCATGTAAACTTGGGCGCCGCAGTTGAGCGCGTTGATCACCATACGTCGATTCGATGAGGGACCGGTGATTTCTACGCGTCGATTGGTGAGGTCTGCGGGGGATGGCTGCACGCGCCAGTCCGACTCACGCACTGCGCGAGTTTCAGCAAGAAAGTCCGGGGTGGCGCCACTGTCGATTTCCGCTTGCCGGCGCTGGCGCGCATCCATCAATCGCCGGCGGGAATTTTCGAAATTCCTGTGGAGTTCGGCTACGAATCCTAGGGCGTCCTCGGTGAGCGCTTCCGTGTATTCTGAAGGCACCGGGCCAAGAATCTGAATGTTGCTATCTGCCATGATTTTCCGTCCCGACACGATGGGGTGTGTTGTTGGCGTTATTCGGCGGCAGGGTCAACGGGGTCAGGGTCGGTGGCCGCGGCCATAGGATACCGACCATCGCCGTGATGGTGGAACGCCAAACGGATGAGCAATTCTCGGTGGTTGCGCTGTACCGTCGCTTCTTCAGCCTTGGTTTCCAATTTGTCCGCCAGCACGTCAACCTTGGCCTCGAGAGAGGTAAGCCGCTGATCCAATCGAACGACCGCGTCCCTTAGGACATTGACAGACGCCACCACCGTTGCGATGTCGGCCTTCCATTCCTGGCGGAATGCTTCCAAAACAGCCTTCCATTCCTGGCGGGATGCGTCCAAATCAGCCTTCCATTCCTGGCGATGCGATTCTGATTCGCCTCTCCACTGCTGCAGATTGGCCTCGGACTCGGTTCGCCACTCTTGGCGGAACGCTTCCAGGTCAGCTTTCCACTCCTGGCGGAACACTTCCAGGTCAGCTTTCCATTCCCTTCGGTTTGCTCGCCCATCTGCGCGGAGGTACAGCACCGCGCCTACGATGGTGACCACGAACACCACCAGAGCGATAATGAATTCAATCTGTCCCATGGCGGACGCTACTCTGGCTTTAGCCCCAACTCAGTCAGGCGTTTTTGGGCTGCGTCAGCCAGGCGCAAGCCTGACCGCACCGCGTTGAGATACTTCCGTTGCAATTCGTTGAGTTGGTACGCGACCGGCCGCATACCCTCGGAGCGGCGGCTTGCCGCGTCTTCCAACGTTTCATAGGCCTGATCCAGGCACCAGTAGAATGACAACAACCAAGCCAATTCCCGTTCGTTGGCCGGCGATGGCACGTCAGAAATGTCAAGGACGGTATTGACCACCCGGGTGTAACGCAGAATGCCGGCCTTGTCTTGTTGGTCCCGCCCGTAGTATCGACGGCGCATCAATTCCAAAACACGGTTGGTGTAGTCCTGCGCGCCGTAGATGTTGACTGGCAGCCAATCTTCACGCAGATCAACCACCTCGGCGCCGTTGGCGTCAACCACCGCGACCGCCACTTCGGACCTCAGAACAGCGTCGTATTCGAACTTGACGGCGTTGCGGAGCAGGGCTTCCTGCAACAACATGGTCAACTCGCGGGGGATCTTGCGGTAACGAGGGCCGGCGGCTTCATCATTGGTATCGGCTCCGACTCCTCCAGTGTTGAAGGCGTAGTATTCCAGGGGCATTCCACCCCAGGACAACTGCTGCAGCACGTGGTAGAGCGAGTTGGCGTTTTCGTCCTCCAAACCAATGATGAACGGGTCGGAGAAGTATTCCACGTAGGGGCGTCCGATGGCGCCAATGGCGGCGCCCATCTGGACCGCTTCGCCGTACATCAGCACACGGATATACTGTTCGAGGCTGAGTCGACGCAGGGGTGGTATGACGGTGTTTTGCCGCATTACCTCCTGCCAGAAAACCCGGTTGGTGTTCTCCATGGGCACGTGGACGGAATCCGAAAGCCGGCCGTTGGTGATCTTCGCGATGAGCCCTTCAGCGCCTTTTCGACGCAATAGGCCGCGTCGCGACAGGATCATGCGCATGTTGCGGACTGGGTTCTCCAGGTAGTTGGGTTCCTGGCTGTCCGCTTTAACCGGAACGTTTTCCAGGGTTTCGTCCGCAGTCACAACGCCCGGGGCGCCGCGCAGAACGTCGTAGGTGATCGGGTCGTCCTCACGAGTCAAGCCAAAGGGCACCGCGTAGAAGTTGTTCTCGGTGCCATCGATGGCGTGGGAGATCAAGGCGTTGTTGCCATCCAGCAGGCTGGGGATTGGATCGGCCAAGGGCTGCAACAGCACAATGTCGTCGTTCATGGGATAGATCCCTTCATCGGGATCGTGGGGAAGATTCAGGATGCCGGCGAGTTCGCTATTGGCCAGCTCGACCATGATGGTCAAAGTGCTCTTGCCATGCAACGACGGGCCCACTGTAACCAGAGCGGTGTTGGTGATTTCGCCATCCAACGCGCGGGCGCGCGCCATGCTCAAGGCGGCCTGCACTGCCAAGCCATTGTTCTGCTTGACCTGGTGCATGGCGATGGAGAGCGGGCCCATCTTATGCTCTCCCACATAGTCGAACCCGAAGTGCAACGAAAGCCCACGGGTCGGCGCCTTGAAAACCAGTTGGGTCATGCCGGCGTCGCGTAACTCAGCCTTCAAGTCGTCGTCCAATCCCAAATCGTCCAACCAATGAGGAACGGAGACTTCGAGAATGTCGGGGGGGTCCTGCCATTGGTCCGCTGGCAGATCGAAAGTCAACCGGCGCCACATGTACGGGGCCTGCATGTACCTGGTGCCGAAGAGAAGCTGTCGAGCGTGAAAGGATCGGTCCGGGGCGTCGCAAATTTGCCGATCAGTTTGCACGATGCCATCGCCGCTACCGAAGCAGGCTTCCATCTTTTCGCAAACCTTGGTGAACACCGGCGTGAACAGCCGCTGGTTGGTTTCGGAAAACGCCAAGGCGTCCCGGTTGCGGGTGAACCCTTCCACGAAATACTGCGTGAGGTCGGGGCGGCGTACAACGCCCAATTGGCTAAAAAACGCCAACCCGCCGTTGTCCAGCCGAAACACAGTTTCCGGCCAAACCCTGCTGGAGGCGCGGCCGACGGCGTTCGCCTCTCTGGCTTCGGCCTCGAGTTCCTGCGCTTCGGCCAACAATTCCGATTGACGCTCGACGGACAAATCCTGGAAAATGGGCATACTACTTACGATCCACTCTTCCGAGGGATTGTACAGGGCACTGTCCGTACGCTGGCCCCGTTTGGCTATCTCGCAAAGGCGCGCAAGAACCGCTTCAAACTCGGGAACGATATCGGGACCCGCCAGCAGCGAGGCATTCTCGGGCCGGACGGTAGCGTTGGTGGTCGGGCTGGTCAAGGTGTTTCTCCCCATGCGCAGGGTAATTCAGGGCGAAGCCGAAACTCAAAATGCAACCTGGCGAAGTTGGGGCCATGGGCGTGGAAATCGCCAACAAAGGTGGATTCCAGGTTGCGGTTTGGTCGGGTCTGGGTCGAATATTCTCGGCGGAAAGGCCGGGTGGCTATGCTACCCCCTAAGCGCCCCCACTGTCAAAAAGCGAATATCCCCGGAACAACTCGCGAGACGCCAATTTGTCATCCAGCGAGCCAAACGCCATCGAGTAGTATCCTCGGTATCCGGCCGATTCCAGACTGCTGAACATCGCCGGGAAATCGATGTTGCCCTGTCCTGGAACCATGTGAATTTCCACGTCGCCGGTATTGTCGGCCAATCTGACTTCCCCGATGCGGCTGACGTCCAGCGCCGCGATGAAACCGTCGATGCCTTCTGGAGTTAGATTGGCGTGGTTTACGGTAAACGCCCATCCAAACCGATGGGAGTTGATGGCGTCAAAGAAATACCGGCATTCCTCGACGTTGTGCCCCAGGTAGTGAACCTCGGCGTCATCTGGTTCCCGATTCAGGTTTTCAAAGAACAGGTTGACGCCGCTGTTTTCGGCGTAATCAGTGGCGCGGATGAGGCGATCCCTCGCTGCTTCCATGCGCGCTTCGAACGCGGAGCTGAAGTGCATGCCTCCGTGCACCACGACGCCGTGGGCCGTGATGCGGCGCGCCAAGTCGATGTTGCTTCGCAGGTAGGCATCGACAGCCTCACCGACGTGAGGCGCGAATTCGGCGACGTTGACTGACGAGGCGGTATGCACGGTCACCGCGATTTCGTGCGTGTCCATCAGGGAACGGGCGGAGCGCAGGCGGTCCTCTGGCCAATTGTCCACCCGATTCGGCCCGGTGTCCGCTGAGAAGTCCAAGTAATGGAAGCCGCGCTCGGCTGCCACGGCCAACGCCCCTTCCAAACGGGTCGCGCCAGCGTCATAACCGATACGATCAATGAAGTGCATGAATTCACCCTAAGCCGACGCAGTTGTCGGCAATTTATCCGGTATCCACTCCCTGAGCATATCCATCAACTCGTCCCGGCACTCGTCGAGGCGATGCTCCGCGCCTTCGAACAGCGCCAGCTCCCGGGGCTCCTTGGCCCAGTCGTGAATCGCCACTGCGCATGAGAATGGCAACCGGGTGTCCGCCTTGCCGTGGGCCACCAGCAATGGAACTGGGGACAATAGGCCCGCTCCCTGGGCTCCGTAGGTCTGCGGAGACAGCGAGACAACGCCGGCCACGTGGTCGCTGAATGCGGCGGCGGCGATCACCACGGCGCCCCCGAACGAATGCCCTACGACGACCACCGGACCGTATTCCATAGCCCTCAGGAAGTTGATGCCGGCCAGCAAGTCAAGCGCGCACTCCTGGATCACATTGGGATGGCGGTAATCCATCCGCATAGAGGTAATCCCCTGTTCCGAGAATTCTTGTGACAACTCTGCGTACAAGCCGCTCGCCGGACCACCGAAACCACCCCGGGCTCCGCAAACCCAGATCACCCCACGCCTTGAATCAGGGGCGGCGTGTAGGATCGCGGGAATATCGCCCCTGGTCGTGCGAATTACCAATCCTTCGCCGGCGTCGCCTTCGTGTGGCGGGCCGACCAGAACCTGTTCGATGCGGATCCCCAAACGATTGTCGTCGCCAGAGGATTCTCCATGTGCGGGATGGTTCACCACAATATATGGCTCCGCGTTCTAGTTGGTGTCTTGATCCGGCCTGGCGGCGGATTCCTCACCGGCCGCGGCGAGCGCTTCGGGAACCCTAGGAACCTCCAACGGCAGCCCAATAATCATTTCCGTGAATTCGCCCGACTCGGAAACCACCTCGATAGATCCCCCATGCTCAGCGACTATGTCATTGCAAATGGACAACCCCAACCCCGTGCCTTCCCCGGTTGGTTTGGTGGTGAAGAACGGATTGAAGATCTGGTCCATGATCTCCGCGGGCATCCCGCTACCGTTATCCCAGATTCTCACTTCCACCCACTCGTCCTTGAGGCGAGTGGATAGCGAGAGGGTCGGCATATATGGGTTGCCCTCCGGGACTTGCTGCAGACTGCGACGTTTTTGGTCCGTTGCGTAGCAGGAATTGCTGACCATGTTCAGGAATACACGTCCGATGTCCCGGGGGTTGATGTATATGTCATCCATTTCCTGGAAATCGTACTTGAGATCCAACTGGAAATCGGAATCCATCGCCCTGGCGCTGTGGTATGCCAGGCGCGCATGTTCGTCCAAGAGGTTGTTGATGCTGGTGGGTTGATGGGATACTGATTCCCTTCCCATCAGCAACATGTCCTGCACGATGCGATTCGCGCGGTCGCCGTGCATACGAATGCGTTCCAGGTTGTCGGTGAGGTCAGAGAAAATCTCTTGGATCAGTTCTTTCCCGTCTTGGTCCAGCTGGCTATCCTGCATTGCCTCCAGGGTCTCGCGCATCTCGTTGAGCAGTTCTTCGGAGGACTCCGAGAAGTTCTTGACGAAATTCAGCGGGTTTCTGATCTCATGGGCGACACCGGCGGTGAGTTGGCCCAACGAGGCCAGTTTTTCTTGCACAACGATGCGGTCCTGCGCTGCGGTTAGGTTGGCTATCGCCTCTTCCAGTTCGTGGTTCTGGCTATCCAAGCGGGCGTTGATGCCTTCCAACTCCGAATTCTTGCCTTCCAGTTCCTTGGCCAACTCCTCCACCAGGTTGAGGCGGATGGCTTCCTGGGCGCTGCGGCGAAAAACTTCCAGAGCCGAGGCCATGTCGGCGACTTCATCGCGTCCGCCGATCTCAACCTGCTGGTCCAGGTCGCCGGCGGCCATCCGCTGCATCCAACCGGACAACAATTGCAGGCGACGCAAAAGCACGCGCCCAACGAACAGCCACGCGATCAACAACGCGCCGCCCACGCTGACGAAACTGATGGCCAGCAGCAGCGTTCGGCCGGTCAATATTGCTTGTGAAGACGCGTCGGTGGCTTCCTGGGCTCCCATTTCCGCCAACACCACCAGCGCGTCGACCTCGTCGATCAGCAATTTGGCTATGGCGCGGTTATTCGCCAGCAGCAAACCCTGGCGTTGATCGAGGGACAGTTGCTTGGTGCGCAGATCAAACCCGTTCTGCGGCCCCGCCCCCAGATCCAACAGCCGCTCGAAGAGGGGATGCAGGTCATCGTGCAGGGGCGTGTTCTGCAGGTTGGCCAAGTTGGCCCGGATGTTGCCGGACGACGACTCGAAACGTTCGCGGAAAGGTTCGATAAGCGAACTGTCGGTCACGACAGAGGCGCTGGCGAGCAGCTGGATGGCAATCTTGGAGTTGGCCTGCAACTCAGACAAGTACCGATAGCGGGCTTGTTCGGCTTGGGCCAAGTGCTCTTCAGGCGGCGCCCTGGGTTGGTCCAATTCGCGGTAGCCAGTCTGAATGTAAAAGAATTGCCGGTCGATTTCGGGGACGATGATGCCATCGATTTCCACGGTTAGGATTTCCAGCTCCGACAACAGGGCGTTGGACTGCTCGTTGAGAGTGAACCGCTGCCACATGCTGTTGTTGACGCCGGCGATGTTGTCAATCAACTCCGTGGAATAGGTGTGGATCCGCCCGAAACGATCCACGCTGCCACCCCGGTTCTCCAGGATCGCCAATTGCTCAATAAACAATTGGTGGGCTGTGGCTATTTCGTCGCCGATGCGGGCCACCTCGTCGGAGTCTGACGCAGCGGTCAACGTGTCTGCGGCCACCACCAGGTCCCCGCTGTACTGGGCGACTCCGAAGGCGGCCGCCAACTCTGGGACACTGCCCTCGTTGACCCGATTCTGCGCCTCGCCCACCTGGTTGAATGAGAGCCAGCCCACCAAGCTAGCGGCAAACGTGAGCGCTACCGCGCCGCCCAGCGCCAGGTACAGTTGCGCCGAGATGCGGTAGCGAAATTCCAATGCCCTTTGAACCAGAGACATCATCCGCCGGCCTTGGCGCGAACGTCCAATGTGTCGATGGCGACGTAATCTCCGCGTTCGTCGATCATGGTGAGGAATACGGCGTCGGAACCCTGGTTGTCGTCAACCCCGTACACTAACTCGAAGCCGTCGAGGTCAAAGGGCTCGGCGCTTCGGAATCCGGCCAGAAAGCGCTCTCGGGTCAGGTCCGGACCGCACCGCTCAAGTCCAGCGATGGCGAGGCGTCCCGCCAAGTAGCCCTCCAGCGACACGAAACCGGGAATCGCCGCCGGGTCATGAGCTTTCAGGGCCTTGTGGTAGGCCGCGACGATGGGTTCGGAATCGTCGTATGGGAAGGGGGAAACCTGGGTGACGAAAACGCCGGCGCCCTTCGCAGGGTCGATCTTACCCAGTTCCTCGGCCAGGGCGTTGCTACCCACGAACGAAATATTGATGAATTCCCAGTCCTCGCCCATCCGGCGGGCCCACGCGATCAACTCGGCCAGCGGCCGGTAAGCGCCCACCAGGATCACCGCTTCCGGGTCGCCTTTCTGCAGATCCAGAAGCCCCGTCTTTACCGCAGTGGTATTGCGCGGATACAGTCCGACCGCGGCAGGCTGCATACCGCGCTTTGACAGCGCGGCGAGGGTTCCGCTCAATCCGGCCCTACCGAAAGAATCATCCTGATACATCACGGCAATGCGAGTAATGCCCAAGTCTTGGGTCAACCGGGCCACCATCTCCTCGGTTTCCTGGTCGTAAGACGAGCGCAAGTTCACCACGTTGGGCAGGTTGTTGGCATCCCTCAAGAATGCGGCGCCGGTGAACGGAGCGATGTAAGGAATTTTCGCAATGCGGGCAATGGGGGCGGCCGACCGGGATGTGGGCGTGCCGACCGCGCCGATCAGCGCGAAGACACCTTCATCAATCAGAGCCGAGGTATTGGCGATGGCCAACTCCGGTTCGTAGGTATCGTCCAGCGACTTCAATTCCAGTCGGCGGCCATGTACGCCGCCGTTTCGGTTCGCTTCGGCGAAGGCCGCCTCTATGCCGAGCTTCATACCCAGGCCCAACCGGCTCGCCGGGCCACTGAGGGCCGCCGATTGGCCAAACACCACCCGGTCCGCGTCGGCGAACCGCGGGCCGAAACCTGGCGTGTCCGGGGTCGTGGTTGGCCGGGCCGGCGAACCAAAACCCGGTTGCCCTGTTCCCTGGGAGAGGGTGGCAGTGGGCGCGGCGGTTCCCGCAGATGTGGGCGGCGCGCGCTCGGAGCCAACGGATGCGTCCTGGGTGGCTGGTTGGCATCCTGCGATTCCCAGGGTGTAGGCAACGAGCGTAACGGCGATCAGGCCCACCAGCCTGGCGTCCAGTTTGCCCAGTATTTCGGTCATCCGCCTTTGCGCTTTACCATCGCCAAGCGATTCTTGCCGTCTTCTCGGCGGTAGTGAAGTTCGTCCATTAGTTCACGCACCAAGTGAATGCCGAGGCCGCCGATGGGGCGGTCTTCCAACGGAGCGTCGACGTTGGGCTGAGCAGCTTCGGTGAGTGGGTCGAAAGGCGGGCCGTCGTCTGAAATTTCCACCGTGACCGATTCGGCGTCAGCCACCATGGAAACCTCGATTTCGCTGGCGTCCTTACCGTAATTTACGATGTTGACGCTCAGTTCATCCAGCGCCAAGTTGACTTTGAAAATCAGGTCAGGAGGCCAATTGTCCCGCTCTCCCAGTTCCTCGACAGCGGCGGAAATCCGCTCCAACTGCTCCAAGCTGGGGCTTATCTTCAATGAAGCCGACGCGTTCATGTTCAGTCACCGGTGCAACGAAGGGCTAGGCACGTGATGTCGTCGAATTGCGGGGCGTTGCCAGAAAAGGCGGTGACCGCATCGAAGATGGAATCTATCGTCGCCTTGCAGTCGCCGACCTGAGAGTCGAATATCTTCAGCAGACGGTCCATGCCGAATTCTTCGTCATCGCTATTGAAAGCTTCCGTAACGCCGTCCGTATAGAACAGGACGGTATCCCCCTGGGAGCACTCGATAGTGGCCTGTTCGAACTCCGCCCCATCCAGCACACCCAGGGCGATGCCGCTGGTGGCAGGAAGCGTGGTGGCGTTACCGTCGCGGTGGATGAGCGCCGGCAAACAGTGCCCACCGTTGGCGTAGGTTAGGGTTCTCGTGTCAGGGTCGTAAACCGCGTACAGCAACGTCACGAACATCATCGCTTCGTTGTCTTCGTACAGAAGTTGGTTCACTTCGCTCAGGACGCGAGCGGGTTCGCGCAGGCCGATCGCCGTGCCCTTGAGCAACGTGCGGCTGGCCATCATGAAGAGGGCAGCAGGCACTCCCTTGCCCGAAACATCGGCGATGGCCAAACCGATGCAACCGTCTTCCAATTGGAAGATATCGAAAAAATCCCCTCCCACTTCGCGAGCTGGGGTCATGCTGCCGCTGATTTCGTATTGAGAAGACTTGGGGAACACGGTGGGCAGGATGCTTTGCTGCATCTTGCTGGCCACGTCGAGCTCGCTTTCTATGGCGGCGAGGCGTTGCCGGGAAGACTCCGCCTCGCGCCAGGCTTCAAGGTTGTTCAGCGTTCGTTCGATGGTGACCCGCAGGTCGTCGAAGTCCAGCGGCTTGGTGACGAAATCGAAGGCGCCGCGGTTCATGGCAGCCCGAATGTTCTTCATGTCGCCATAGGCCGATATGATCACCGAACGGGTATCCGGGGCAACGTCCGGGATGTGCTCCAAAAGCGACAGGCCGTCCATTTGAGGCATGTTGATGTCGGACAGAACCATGTCGATATTGGGGTCTTGCCCCAATTTTTGCAGCGCCTCGACGCCGTTTTGCGCGAACACGAACTGGTACTGGCCCGACCGGATGCTCCGACGCATCCGTTGCAGGACCAGGGGTTCAAGGTCCGGTTCGTCGTCAACTACCAAAATCCGGTATGATCCGGCCGTATCGCCCACGACTCCATCCTCCGCGGTCTCGGGTTATGTGTTGTTTGAGCGCCGGCCGAAGTCGGCGCCGTGACGCAATTTAACCGCTCACCGCTGCGACCGCGTCGGTCTGAGTGGGGTGGATGTCAATCACCCGGTCGAACCCGCTGATTTCGAACACCTCTTGAACGGTGCCGGAGAGTGAACAGATGGCGAACTTGGCGCCCTGCTGTTGCAGCTTCCTGGCCGTCTGCAGGATCACGCGCAAGCCCGCGCTGCTGATGTAGGTGAGCCGTTCCATGTCCATCACCACGGCGCGGTCATCGGCATCGATGGCGGAGTCCAGCTCTTGGTAGAAGGCAGGCGCGTTCGCGCTGTCAACACGCTCCTCGGTCAGAATGATCAACGTGCCGCTGTCCCTACGAAATTCGATTGGCATAATCTGGCCCTCTGTTTTGGAAATGAAGCGCCCGTTCCTTGAAGTTCCCCGGCACTGGATGCTACATCTGGCCTCACGCATTGGTTGGTGGCGTATCAGGCGGGGTCCAACGTGGCGAACGCCAATCGCGATTTTACGGGTAATTTATCATCCTGTATAGCGCTTCCGCGATTAACGGAAACGGATCATGTCGGCGCGGGATGGGAACCTTATTTTTCACATGCCTCAGAATGCGGCCGCGTAATGGCCTTATGCGGACCGTGTTCGGCGAAATCACGCCACCACTATCAAGTAGACCCAAGATTACCGGAAGAACCGGCGTATCGGCAACCCATTGGTCTTCCCTAGGCAAGAGGCGGCTTGATTCTAAGGCGCCCGACCCAGGTTCTGCGGAATTAGAGCGGATGCAAAAACGCCTCTCAGGCCGATCACAGCAGTCGCACGCCCCCGCCAATGATCCGGTAGTGCCGCACGCTTTCGGCGTCGGCGAACGCCTGCGCAGCCCGCAGATACACGGGTTTGCCACGCCGCTGACGAGCGTCCAGCAAAATGCCCACTACGGTGCCGCTGTGGGCGACGTTGATGCCGGCGGCGTTATGCTCTTCGGCGAATGCGGCGGCGCGTTGAACCCACCGCGCGGCCTCGGAACGGTGACCGGCCTGCGCGCTGATGGTCGCGCCGCGTCCCACCAACTGGGCGTCGCCGCGGCGGATACCTTCTCGCGTCAATTCCAGCGCCGCCTCGGTTTGTGGGGTGATCTCCGCCCACCGCGCCGTCCGGTCGGTTCGGTTGAAGTCCAGGGTGTCGACGACACCGCCGGCGTCCACAACGATGATCTCCATAGGCGGCGGCGGTCCCAGCAACTCGCAGATTGCGCCCCGCCGATGGTCGAAGAGGGCGATTCCAGGGAACATGACGCCGTCGGTGGGTTCCACGGACAGGGCAATAGCGGCGATGGATTCGGGCGAAAACGGTCGGCCCGCCGCCACGCCGACGGCTCCCACCGCGGCGGTGATGTCCGCGCTGCTGCTGCCCATGCCTTTGCCGGGAGGGATTGGACTGGTTACCGACACGCTGGCGATCAACCCGCAAGCTCCGATTTGGGGCGACAACTTCGACAAGGCTTTGGCCACCGCCTGTTTGGTTTTGGGCAGGTGGTCGATCCCTTCTACGTCGTCAGCCGGTTGTTCGGACTTGGGCAACCGCAAGGTCGCCGTGGCGCTGGCGAACTGATTGATGGGACAGGTAACCAGGAAGTGGGAGCCACGGGTCATCCCCTGAACCAGTTCACCGCAGGTCCCGGGCGCCGAAACAGTCGCGGTTCCGATTGCATCGCCAGACATGGGGCCAGACATGGCGCAAGGTTAGCACATGTCGCCGACTACCGGTACGGAGCCGTCGTCGGTTGATCGAATATTGGGTCTTCGGGCCACGGTTTGCCTGGCGTTGCTTCGAGGGGCCAGCGGTTCGTGAGGCTCCCGGTTCGTGAGGAACTGGCCCCGTTCAACTTTGGGGTTTGATGCGGGTGGGAATGCCGGCGACCACCAGCGTGACCTCATCTGCCGCCGCCGCCATCTCCTGATTCACCGAGCCCAGCAAGTCCTGGAACCGGCGGCCCAGCGATGACTTAGCAACCAGCGAATGACCCACTTCGCTGCTGACCACCACCGCGTCGCCGCCCAGCTCGCCGACACAGGACGCGAACCGCCGCGCCGCGCCGACGGTTCTGGCCTCCAACTCGACGGTGGGCAGTCCCTCGTGCTCAAGCAACAGGTTCGACACCCAACCGTCCAGCGAATCCAACAGCAATAACGGCCGGTCCTCCGGTTCCAAGCCCAAACCACGCAGCGCTCCGACGGGGTTCAAGGGAGCCTCAACAGTTTGCCAGTTCGAAGGCCGCCGTGCCCGGTGGCGGCGGACGCGCTCCGCCATTTCGGCGTCGGTCACCTCGCCGGTGGCAACGTATATCACGGGTCGGCCGGCGGCGCGTTCGGCGACGATCCGCTCGGCGTAAGCGCTTTTTCCGGATCGGATTCCGCCCAGGGCCAGGTGTATTCCGCTCATGGAGCCGCGGCGACGCCGACCATGTCGTACACCAGGTCCATGCGAAGGCTACCACGCACCCAATCGGCCAGACGGTCGTACTCCCGATCCCGGGCAACGTCAACGCCGTCGGGCAGAACCACTCCCTTGCGTCGCGCCAGTTCGGTCAGCATGGCGCGGCGAACTCCGGCGTTGTGAAACAGGCCATGAATGTAGGTGCCCAACACACGGCCTGACTCGTTGAGAGCGCCATCCAGGGCGGTGGCCGGCGTAACGAGAGCGTCAGCCCGGTCGCGCACCGCGAATGGCGCGATGAACCCCTCGCCCACGGTGCGGCCCATGTGGATTTCATATCCGACGACGGGTTCGCCGGCCGCGCCCGACAACAGGCCACCGTTGCGGCCAGCCTCATCGCGCACGGTGGCTTGCACCCGATGGGTCTCCTTGCTGCCCGCGAAGGTTGTGGCCAGCGGCAGCAGGCCCAGGCCATCCGCTTGGCCGATGGTTGACTCGACGCCGTCGGGGTCGTACAACGCCTGCCCAAGCATCTGGTAGCCGCCGCAGATGCCCACGATGGCCGCCCCGCGCCGGTAGGCTGAAGTTACGGCCTGGGAAAGACCCTGGCGGTCCATCCAAAGCAGGTCAGGGATGGTGGTTTTGCTGCCCGGAAGGATCACCAAGTCAGGATCGCCCAGCAGGTCGCCGCGCTGGACGTAGCGCAAGTTCACCCCCGGCTCGCGGGCCAGTGGGTCAAAGTCGTCGAAATTGGAGATGTGCGGCAGATGCGCGACCGCCACGTCGAGCGCTGCCGGGGAGGTGGAAGCCGGCGGCGTGATCTCGAGCGCCACCGAATCTTCCTCGGGGATGTGAATATCGCGGAAGTGATGAACCACGCCCACCACCGGCTTGCCGGTGTAATCTTCCAGCCAGGAGAGGCCGTCGCCGAGCAGGCTGGCGTCTCCACGAAACTTGTTGATCAGCAGACCCTTGACTGTTTCCCGCTCCGCGTCGTCCAACAGTTGCAGGGTGCCAACCAGCGAGGCGAACACGCCGCCCCGGTCGATGTCGCCGCAGAGCAGCACCGGAGCGTCGGCGTGGAGGGCGACCCGCATGTTGACGATTTCGGTCGCCTTTAGGTTGATTTCGGCGGGACTGCCCGCGCCCTCGATCACCACCACGTCATGCTCTCGGCGCAGGGTGTCCAGCGACTGGGCAACCGACGCCCACAGTGTTGATTTCAAATCGAAATAATCGCGGGCGCGAGCGGAGGTCAGCGGGCGGCCCATCAACACCACCTGGGCGTGGCTGTCGGCCTCGGGCTTGAGCAGCACGGGATTCATCTCAGCGCGGGCCTCGACGCCGGCAGCCTCGGCCTGCACCGCCTGGGCCCGCCCGATTTCGGCGCCATCGGGCGTTACGTACGAGTTGTTGGACATGTTCTGCGCCTTGAACGGGGCAACGCGCAGACCATCCTGGCGCAGGATGCGACACAGGGCGGACACCAGGACGCTCTTGCCCACGTGGGACGCGGTGCCCTGCACCATCAAGACGCGGCCCAAGGGCGGATGTAGTTCATTCGTAGGCGCTGTCATCGGCAACCTCCGCCGAAATGATACTCCAATTGGCGCGCCGCCGGTCACTCCAGGCGCCGAATGCGGGGCAAACCGACCACGGATAGCAAGTTCAGCCCGGCCAGGACGACGCCGTTGATCAGCAATGCGCCGGGCGCGCCCACGGCGCCGGCTAAGGCGCCGACGCCCACGTGCCCGACCGGGGCGAACCCGACGCTCACTACCCAGGCGCCCATGGCGCGTCCACGTTCTTCGTCGGGCGCCAAGTCTTGCATCAGCGCTTTGTACAGGGTATCCACCGCCATGGCGCAGGCGTTGACGAACAGCAGCACGACCAGGAAGGTGTACAGATTCGAGGTGAGGGAAAACGCCATCAGCCCCACGCCGAAGCCGATGGCGGTGGCAAAGGTCAACAGCCCCTTTCTGCGAGCGCCGCCCAAACCAGCCAGTAGCCACAGGCCCAACAGGCCTCCCGCCTGCCGAACCGCCGTCATCACGCCCAGCCCGGTGGGCCCCACGTGCAGCACTTCCTTGGCGAAGACCGGCAGCAGCGTCATGTGGGTGAATCCCAACACTTCTGTGGTCGCCGTGAGCGCCATCAGCGCCAGGATCAGTCGATGTTCACGCACCAGGCGGGCGTAGCCGGTCAGGTTTTGCAAGACGGACTCGGTGGAGGCGCGCAGGGAACGACCCGGGTTGGAGATGGCGACGGTCGCGGCGGCAGACGCCAGGTAGGCGCCCGCCGAGGCCACAAACTGCCAGCCCGGGCCCACCAGGTCGATGACCGCCCCGGACACCAGCGATCCCACGATGCCGCCGCCCTGCATCGCCATGGCTCCCAGCGCCAATCCGTTGAGGGCGTGACCGGAACCCACGATGTCGTAGGTGAAGGTCTGCCGCACGGTGATGGTGAACGCCATCGCGCTGCCCAACGCCAGCGTCAGGGCGATGATGGTCCACACGGTCGCGATTCCCCAGATGAGGAGCAGCGCCATGACCAGCGCCGCGACGGCCGCGCCCGCCGTTCCGATCTGCAAAAGCCGTTTGCGGTCCCACCGGTCTGCGATGGCCCCGGACAGCATCCCCAACACAAAGAAGGGCAGCATCCGCGCTCCCGCGCCCACGCCCACCATGAACTCTGAGCCGGTCATCTCGAAGATGAGCCACCCCACCGAGACCTGTTCCATGCCCGTGGCCAGGGAATAGCAGAGCGTGGCCAACCAGAGCAGGCGGAAATCCCGGAAACGCAGCGACGCTGCCCAATTGCCAATAGCCTTCACGATTGACGGATGATACACCCTCGCCAGCCGGTTTCGCCCGCCATGAACCGCCGGGTTTGCGCGGGACATTTGGGTCAATTTGGAGCGGCGACATTACGCGGCGAGATCATCGGAAGCGACATCATTACGCTTGGCAGCATTGAGCACGGCAGCATTGCGCACGGCAGCATTGCGCACGGCAGCATTGGGCACGGCAGCATTGGCGAGGAATGATTATTGCCACGGTCGTTGATCGCCGCGACGCCTGCCCTTTTCGCGGCCAGCGCTACCACCATCCTTGCGATCTCCGCCTCATCTTCCTTGGCCTTGCCATTGCGAACGCGGCGTGGCACTCTCACCATGGCGAAGTGGGGGCGCGCGCAGCGTCCTGCGGCGAAACGAATAACAGCGGAGATTGGATTCAGATGAAATACGACATCATCATCGTTGGAGCCGGATCGGCCGGCTGCGTCCTGGCCAACCGATTGTCCGAAGATCCCGCTTGCTCCGTCTTGCTGCTTGAAGCCGGCCCCGACTACCCATTTGACCAACTGCCAGCCGAGCTGAAGCACGACCTGAACCAGGCCGCGTCCGAGGAGGGGGCGGCGCACAATTGGTCCTTCGTGGGGCGCTCCACGCCTCAGAACCCGCGTTTGTTGCACGTCGCGCGGGGCCGAGTGACCGGGGGCAGCAGCGCCATCAACCACCAGATTCTGCTGCGCGGGGCGCCCGAAGACTTCGACGGCTGGGCGAATGCCGGCAACGACCAGTGGAGTTACCAAAGGACGCTGCCCTACTTCCGCCGCCTGGAATCCGACGCCGACATCCACGATGATTTTCACGGCGCCGACGGCCCCATCCCCGTTTGGCGACACCCGCGTGAGAACTGGCTGCCGCTACAGGCCGCCTTCTACCAAGCTTGCCGCGACGCCGGATTCCCCGATGACCCGGATATGAACCATCCCGATGCCACTGGGGTTGGTCAGATGCCGCTCAACAACCCCGGCGGCGTCCGCATGAGTTCCGCCATCACCTACCTGGACGCGTGCCGGCATCGGCTCAACCTAACGATCCGGCCCAACGTAACGGCCCATCGGATCCGCTTCGACGGCAACCGGGCCACGGGCGTAGCGGTAGAGAGCGACGGCGAGCGCTTCGTCGTTGAGGGCCAACAGATCATACTCAGCGCCGGGGCCATCGCGTCTCCACAGTTGCTGATGCTATCGGGCGTAGGGCCGGCCGACCACCTGCGATCAGTTGGGATAGAGCCGATTCACGACCTGCCCGGCGTGGGACGAGGCATGAAAAATCACCCGTCGGTGTCCATCGTGTTCCGCTCCCAGCCCGGCCACCGCCTGGCGCCCGACGCGGCCCGCAACCAGGTTGGCCTGCGTTTCACCGCCACCGGGTCCGATCAACGCAACGACATCCAGGTGCAGCCCACCACGTCGTACCCGGAGAGCCGGGACGCGCCGAACATCAGGGTCGGCTGCCGACTGGAATACCCGTACAGTGAAGGCCGGCTGACCCTGGCCTCGGCCGACGTGTGCGACCAACCCAACCTAGATTTCCGGTTCCTCACCGACCCGCGCGACACCGAGCGGTTCCGAGACGCCGTGCGCCGGGCCTGCGCCATCTTCGAGCATCCAGCGTTCGCCGACCTGCTGGCCGAACGAATATCGCCCTCTGATGCGGACCTGGCCAATGACGACGCGCTGGACGCCTGGCTTCAGCAGAACGCGGGAATCGCCGGCCACGCCTCCGTCACCTGCAAGATGGGGCCAACGTCAGACCCCATGGCCGTGGTGGACCAGTACTGCAACGTCCACGGCCTGCGCAACCTGCGGGTCATCGACGCGGCGGCAATGCCGGACATAGTGCGCGCCAACACCAACGCGACCATTATGATGATGGCGGAGCGAGCGGCAGAGTTCGTGCAGGAGGGGCGGTAGGGGGCGCCGAATGGCATACCGACTTACCGGCGTGTCCGGTCTCGCGTGAATGTGGGATGTACAATGGAGATGCAAAACTGACAGAACAACGCTAGCCCTGCGCCGGCATACGGCCACTCGATTCGGAGAAACCGAAATGCTCACGCACCTGAAATTAGAACGTGAAACGCTGCTGGAGCACGGGGAGATCATCCTGGCGCTGGACGAATTGGTGGGCTTGTCGACCATGCGGGTGGCGGTTCACGACAAATTCATTGCCAGCCTACACGAGAACTGGCGGTTGGCGGGCGATGAATTCACCGCTTACTATTTTGTTGCCGCCTGCTTCATCGCCCAACGGGCGTGTCACACCGCGCAGGCCATCGCGTTGCTCCTTCGGCACGGCTTTGCCGTGCAGGCATTTGAGCTCTGGAGAACATTGTTCAACCTCGACCTGACGCTCGCGCAACTATCGTCCGACGATGACGACGATAACGACGATAACAAGGACCCCGCTGAGCGATACCTCAGCGCAGCCCTCAAAAAAGAAGACGCCGCGGAGCGATACTTCAGCGCAGCCCTCGCCGAAGTGCACGAATTGGACCGAGAAGCGGCGGAATTGGGGTACGATGACGCCAAACTGGTGGATGAACCCTACAGCCAGCGGTTGAGCGAACTGTTCGATCAACTGTTGCAGCGATTGGGGAACAAATTCCGGAAGAGGGACGGGTGGCAAGATCCGAAAGCGCGAGACAACACCAAAAAACAGGCGCGTCAAGCAGGCATCTTGGATCTCTACGTTTTCTATCAAAGGGCCAGCAAATCGCAGCACGGCGCTCCAGCGAGTATGTTTGTGAGGGCCGCATCGGACCCAGAATTCAGGCCGGACCCTCTGGAACATTCTGTAGATGGTGTGCCGTTCCAATGTTTCCTGACTGCCTTGTTGTTGGACAAAATCGTCTCCAAATTCTGCGGTGCCACGAACGAAGTTCCGATCCATGAGGAACCGCAGTGGTCGAGACAGAGCGGGCAACTGGTGTTTGAAATTCATCATCTTTGCGGTGATGACTCGGCCTAGAAAGAAACCGCCATTTGGCCCCATGACGGTGAGTTTGCCCCCGGAGTGGACCCAGGTGACCTGAAAGCGATCCTTGAGGAGGAAGACATTCAAGCGTTCCTAGACCTTTCGGGTGGGCGTGGCGAGTGAGCCTGCGCTGCGGAGGGGAGGGAGATTGCCGCGTTCCGTAGCTGCTCCCCATAAGGAGAGGAACGAAATGGCCGCCACCTGATCTGTCATTGCGAGGAGCGACAGCGACGTGGCAATCTCGAAGTTTGGGCGAACGGCCGTTGGTTGCGGTCTTCGAGATTGCCACGGCCTTCGGCCTCTCAATGACAGTTCGGATGATTGGTTGCGGTCTTCGAGATTGACACGGCCTTCGGCCTCTCAATGACAGTTCGGATGATTGGTTGCCGTCTTCGAGATTGCCACGGCCTTCGGCCTCGCAATGACAGTTCGGGCGGTTGGTTGTGGTCTTCGAGATTGCCACAGCCTTTGGCCTCGCAATGACAGTTCGGATGTTTGGTTGCCGTCTTCGAGATTGCCACGGCCTCCGGCCTCGCAATGACAGTTCGGATGGTTGGATGCCGTCTTCGAGATTGCCACGGCCTGTGGGCTCGCAATGACAGTTCGGATGGTTGGGTGCTGTCTTCGAGATTGCCACAGCCTCCGGCCTCGCAATGACAGTTCGGATGGTTGGGTGTGGTCTGCGAGATTGCCACAGCCTCCGGGCTCGCAATGACAGTTCGGACGGTTGGTTGCCGTCTTCGAGATTGCCACGGCCTCCGGCCTCGCAATGACAGTTCTGACGGAGTGGGTACGCGCTGTGTCTTCCTTCCAGCGTTGACACGGCGCGGTGGCCTTCGTACACTGCGGCTCGCTACCACTTTGCATCGTATCGCAGGAGGACGCCGGCCATGCCTGCCCCAGACCTTGCCGACCTCTTCGCCCAGGTTGACGCCGCTCAGGACGACATCATCGCGTTGGAGCAGGCGCTGGTCAGGATCCCATCGGTCAATACCGGGTTCATGCCCACGGGCGACGAAACGCCAGTTTGTGAACTTGCCCGTGACTTCCTGGCCCGGGACGGCGTCGCGTCGGAGATTTTGGAGTCAGCGCCCAATCGGGGCAACCTGATCGCCCGCGTTGAGGGGCGTTCCGGCAACGCCGGCCTCATGTTCATGTCGCACACCGACGTGGTGCCGGTGGAGGATCCCAACGAGTGGCGGTTCGATCCCTTCAGCGCCACCGTCGCCGACGGCCGCATTTTCGGAAGGGGCGCCTCCGATTGCAAGGGCCTGCTCACCGCGCAGCTCATGGCGATCCGCATCCTGCGGCGGAACGACATCCCGCTGCGGGATAGCCTGATCCTGGCCGCTGGCGCCGATGAGGAACACGGCGGACGCTACGGCTTCGGTTGGCTGGCCGACCACCACCCGGAAAAGCTGGCCGCGCCCTACGCGGTCAACGAAGGCGGCGGAACTCCGATTCCCGCCGCTGGCGCCCTCACGTACATCCTGGGCGTTGGCGAAAAGGGCCGTCTCCAGGTGGAGATCGACTTCAAGGGAACCAGTTCCCACGCCTCCCTCCCCTGGCAGGGAACCAACGCGCTGTATCGCCTGAACCGGGCGCTGTCATCCATCGAGGGCTACGAGGCCGACCGGGACACTTCCACCGGCATCTTCGACCATCTCTCTACCTTCGCCATCGAGCATAAACCCTCGGCGGAGAACGTGGACGACATCATTGACGAAATCCAGCCAGAGAACCCGCGTTTCGCGTCCATGCTGCGCGCCCTTTCGCGCATGACCCTGACGCCCACCATGGTGCGCGGCGGAATCAAGTCCAACAGCGTCCCAGAGTCCATCCGGCTGACCTGCGACGTTCGCACCCTGCCACACCAGGACGAGGAGTACGTCCGCGCCCAGCTGGACGACGTGCTGGCCGACATTCCCGGAGTCAGCTACGAGATCGACTACATGGCCCGCCCCAACTCGTCGCCCTTCGACTCACCATTGGCCGACAGCATCCGCTCGGTGACCGCCCAGGCGCTGGAGCGTGGCGACATCCAGTGGGTTCCGGCCATCAGCAACGGTTTCACGGACTCTCGATTCACGCGGCCGCTGGGCGCCGTCACCTATGGGTTCTCCGGGTCCCACCCGGATGACGACCCGATGCTCAACTTCACCCACGGCGCCAATGAGTCCGTTGGCATCAAGAGCCTGGTCAGCGGTACCAAGATCATGCTGGGCCTCATCGTAGACATGCTGGCCGAGAAGTGAGGCAGCAGGAGCTTGATCAGGGCGCGCGAGAAGGCGCTCGCTGCTAATCTCCATCCGCATTCTTCGTCGAGGTAGCCGCAGGAACCCAAAGCCGTAAACGAACTAGCGCCATGCCGTATCAGAACCTGACCCTGGAACGCGACGGGATCGTCGCGGTCGTCACCCTCAATCGGCCCGAAAAGCTGAATGCCATTGACCGCGATTTGCATCTGGAGATGATGGCCGCCTGCGACGAACTCCGCGATGACGACGGGATCCGCGTGGTCATTTTCACCGGAGCGGGTCGCGGCTTCTGCTCGGGCGCCGACCTCACTGCCGATCGTTCCCGCAGCGAGCAGCCCTCGCGTGCCGAGCGACTGGACGAATACAACTGGGTGGGACGCCAGGCCGTCATGATCCACCGGGAACTGGATAAGCCCACCATCGCCGCCGTCAACGGCGTGGCCGCCGGCGCCGGCATGGGTCTGGCGCTGGCCTGCGACATGCGGGTGGGCTGCGAGAACACCCGCTTCAGGACGGTATTCATAGAACGGAGCCTCAGCCCGGACTCCGGCCTCTCCTACTTCCTGCCGCGCATCGTTGGCGCCAGCCGCGCCATGGACCTGGTGTTCACCAGCCGCGACGTTGACGCCGATGAAGCCTGGCGATTGGGCCTACTGGATCGCATGAGCGCCGCGGAATCGCTGCTTGACGACGCCAAGGCGCTGGCCAACCAGATCGCGTTCTGGCCTCCCGTGGCGATGCAGATGGCCCGTCGCGCCATGCACCGGAGCCTCGGCGCCGACCTGGACGACCAGTTGCGCTATGAGACCCACAGCATCGTATTCGCGCGCCGGGCGCCTCATGATGTCGCAGAAGCCGCCGCGTCTTTCCGCGAACGCCGGCCGCCCACGTTCACCGGCGAATGAAACGGCTGGCGCACCGGCGATAACCACCCTCGCCCACAGGAGCTGAACCATGACCACCGCCGATTGGGGAAACATCTACAAGGAACTGGGCGCCAAACCGGTCATCAACGCCACCGGCAGCGTCACCATGCTGGGCGGCTCCACGCCGATCCCCGAGGTCAGGGAGGCGATGGCCCAGGCCGACGGCGCCTACATCCCCCTGATGGAGCTACAGGAAGCGGCGGGCGCCGCGATTGCGCGAATGGCCAACGTGCCCGCCGCGTATATCACCTCCGGCGCTGGGTCCGCCCTGATGCTGGCCACCGCGGCCGCCATGGCCGGCGACGACGATGATCGCATCCAACAACTGCCCAACACCGCCGGCATGAAGCACGAAATCCTGATTCAAACGCGGCAGCGCTACTGGTACGACCGCTGCCTGGAGCTGGCCGGGGCCAAGCTGGTCATGTTCGGTTCCGAGGAACGAACCACGCCCGAAGACCTGGAACAAGCCATCGGCCCCAACACCGCCGCGGTGCACTACTACGCCGTCGAGCAGGAGTACGATCCCGACGCGCTGTCGCTGGAGGACACCATCGCCATCGCTCACGCCCACGACGTGCCGGTTACGGTGGACGCCGCCGGCCAGATCTATCCCCTGGAGAACTTCGGCAAGTACGTCCGCATGGGCGCCGATTTCCAGTGCATCGCCGCCAAGTACCTGGGGTCGCCGCAGTCCACGGGTCTGGCGCTGGGCTCCGAGGAGATGATCCGCAAGATTGGCCTGCAAGCCTTCGCCAGCTACGAGGGCCGGCGCGTGCGCGGCGTGGGTCGCCCCCAGAAGGTTGACCGCCAGGAGATGATCGGCGCCGTGGCCGCCGTCCGACACTGGATGACCATGAACCACGAGGATCGGCTGGCCGACGCGGAACGCCGCACGCGGGCCATACTGGACGCCGTGGCCGGTGTCTCGGGCCTACGCGCCGAGCTGATCGACAACATAATCGGCCACCAACCCTATGGACTAAACTTGTGGGTTGATTCCGATGTCGCCGGCTTCGACATCTACGACCTGCGGGACCGGCTCAAGGACGGCGACCCGCCCATCTGGACGCGGGTGCGGGACGGCGAGGACTTCATCACCATCCACATGTTCGGCCTCAACCCCGGCGAGGAAATCACCGTGGGCGAACGCATAGCGGCGCTGTTCGCCCAGTAACCCGGCGGCTCGGCGGCCCGACACCGGTCACCGCTGGCGCCCAGCGCCGCGCCTACCGCGACGCCGGCTGACCTGAATCGAACGGCGCGCAGCGCGCCGTACGGTCCCGCCGCGCCCGGGATGGAATGGGCGAGCGCCGGTGGGCGGATCGCTTGCCGGCATCGACAACACAATGACGATTGCCTTGCTACAGGACCTGGACTACCGGCGCGGCGATGGGCCTAGGTGGGAGCCGGCGTCAACCAGGATGGTTTCGCCGGTTACGTGCTCGGCGCCCTCCAGCAGCCACACCACTGGGTCGGCCACCGCTTCGGGTGTGCCGGCGGTTTTCAGCGGCGCCGACTCGGCGTAACGTTCCACAAAGGCCTCGTAGCCGTCTCCCAGGCCCTCTCGCCACCAGCGCGTCTGCATCACGCCGGGACACACGGCGTTGACCCTGATCTCCGGCGCCAGGGCCCGGGCCAGCGAAAACGTCATCACGTTCAGGGCGGCCTTGGACGCGGCGTAGGCGATGGAGCTGCCCGTTCCGCTGAACCCTGACCCTGACGATATGTTCACGATGGCGCCCTTGCCCTGCTCTCGCATGGCCGGCGTCACGGCTCGCGACATCTGGAACGCCCCGACGACGTTCACAGACAGGACGCGCTGAAAGTCCTCCGACGCCAGACCCTCCAGGTCGTGATGGGGCACGATGACCGAGGTGGCGGCGTTGTTGACCAGCCCGTCGATCCTCCCCCATTGATCCAGGGCGGCCGCCGCCATCCGCCGGCAGTCGTCGTCCACCGAAACGTCAGCTTGGCACAGGATGGCGTCGCCGCCGGCGGCCTGGCAGGCAGCGGCCGCGGCTTTCGCTTCGGTTTCGCTCCGGGTGTAGTTGATGACCACACGGCCGCCAAAGGCGGCCAGCTGCCGCGCCACTTCTGCTCCCAGTCCCGTCGCCGAACCCGTGATGATGAATACGCCGCCTGCGATTTCCATGTTCGCGCCTCGGTCACATTTAGATTGGGCGGATTATAGCCAAAGCAACGCCGAAGCGTCTCGTGGTCAACGAGATTGCCGCGCTTCGCTCGCAATGACAGGGGAGGCTGGGCGCTGGCGTTCCCCCAACTGTCATTGCGAGGAGCGCCAGCGACGCGGCAATCCCGGCGCCTGGGCGAACGGCCGCCGGGGCGGGGGCGCACGGCCGTTGGTTGTGGTCGACGAGATTGCCGCGCTTCACTCGCAATGACAGGGGAGGGGATGCTCGCAATGACAGGGGCAAGGGGCGAGGCGCGTCTCCCCCACCTGTCATTGCCAGGCCAAAGGCCGTGGCAATCTCGTTGCCTGGGCGAACGGCCGCCGGGGCGGGGGCCAACGACCGTTGGTTGTGGTCAACGAGATTGCCGCGCTTCGCTCGCAATGACAGGCGCAAGGGGGATGCTCGCAATGACAGGCGCAAGGGGCGAGGTGCGTCTCCCCCACCTGTCATTGCCAGGCCAAAGGCCGTGGCAATCTCGTTGCCTGGGCGAACGCCCGCCGGGGCGGGGGCCAACGACCGTTGGTTGTGGTCAACGAGATTGCCGCGCTCCGCTCGCAATGACAGGGGAGGGGATGCTCGCAATGACAGTGGAGGCTGGGCGCTGGCGTTCCCACAACTGTCATTGCGAGGAGCGCCAGCGACGCGGCAATCCCGGCGCCTGGGCGAACGGCCGCCGGGGCGGGGGCGAACGGCCGTTGGTTGTGGTCAACGAGATTGCCGCGCTTCGCTCGCAATGACAAGGGAGGGGATGCTCGCAATGACAGGTGGGGTTCGGGTGCGATGACAGGCGGGGGTTCGCTCGCGATGGCAGTACAGGAGAAGGCCCCACAATGGCAGCAGGGGAAGGCCTCGCAATGGCCGTTCGTCGGCGATTTCCCGGTAGCGAACTGGGTATGATCCCTTGGCCCGTGGGTTTTTGCGGCTCAGTCGAAGGCGCCGGCGATGGCGCAGTCTTCCACCTCTTCGTCGGACATGCCCAGCAGCTCCCGCAGCACGTAGGTCATGTCGGCGCCGAAATCCGGCGCTCCCCGGGTCACGCTGCCGGGGGTCTGGGACATCTTGTAGGGCGCGCTCTCGATGATCCGCTCCCCGCCCTGGTGGTCCGGGACGCGGCGGAAAAAGCCTCGCTCCTTCAATTGAGGGTCGTTGGAAAGGTCAGCGCCAGTCTGCGCCACACCAGCGGCGACGCCGGCGGATTGCAATAGGCGCATCACATCTTCGGCGTCACGCTGGATGGTCCAAGACTCCACCAGGGGGTCCAGCGCGTCGGCGTGGCGCTCACGGGCCGGGCCGTTGGCGAACCGTTGGTCCTCGGCCCATTCGGGGCGGCCCATGATGTCCACCAAGGCTCGCCATTCCGCGTCCGTGAAGACGGAGATCGCCACCCATCGATCGTTGCCTCGACACCGATACACGCCGTGGGGGGCGCCGCCGCCGTGGGGTAGCCGGTTGCCGGCGCGAGTGGACGCGGCGGCGGCTCCGTTGACACTGAGATCCAGCGCCAAAGTTTCCAGCAGGGTGGAAAGCGACTCGAACTGGGACACATCTAGCCATTGCCCGCGTCCAGTTCTAGCCCGGTGCATGAGGGCGAGTAGTACCGCCTGAGCGCCGGCCATGCCACCCACGGCGTCGCTGTACGCGCTGGCCGGTCCGCTGGGCTTGATATCGGGAAAGCCGGTTAGTTGGGTAAACCCGGACCAGGCCTGCAGGGTCTGGCCGTAGCTGATCCGGTCTCGCCACGGCCCGGTGCGGCCAAAACCAGACATGCTCAGCATGATTATGCTGGGATTGATGGGCCTGATGGATTCGTAACCGAGGCCCCATGACGGCATCACCCGACCGCTGAAGTTCTCGGCCACCACGTCGGACACTGCCACCAACCGCTTGGCGATGTCGATTCCCTGCGGGGTCTTCATGTTCAAGGCGATGGACAACTTGCCTGCGTTCCAGTTGTGGCGCTGCCCCAATCCTCGCGCGGTGGCTGAGGCCGGCCCACCGATGACTGAAAGTGCGTTGTTGGACTCTACCTTGATTACCTCTGCGCCCTGGTCGGAGAGTATCCGCGTGGCGGAGGGCCCAGCGTGAATCCACGTGAAATCCAGGACCCGAATGCCGCGCAGGGCAAGGCCGGGCTGAAGCGTGTCATCGTTGGAGTCCATGCAGCCTCCTTGCGCCCCAGTATTCAAACCGCCAGGGACGCGAGCCCTTCACCAAGCGAAATTCAACGCCGGACGGAAACGCGTTGCAGCTCTTCAGGCGGAATGCCCAGTATGCCGGTGAGTATATCTGAGTTGTGCTGTCCTGGGGCAGGAGCCGTGTCCCGCAGTGGCTGCGCAAACTCGGTGAGACGGTATGGGTCGCCCGGGTACACCATGGCGCGGCCATCGGGAGATTCGACGTTGGTTAGGAATCCCCGGCTCCACAGCTGTTCGTTGTCCAGGATTTCGTCGGGCATGGCGGCCGGGCCCCACGGGTGGTGGTTGGACTGGCCGAACTCGGTTATCTCTTGCCTGGTGTGCAGCAGGGTCCAGCGCTGGATGAGGCCCTCGATATGCTCCGAATGCTCGCCGCGCAGGACAAAGTGATCGTCGTATTGGGCGTCCAACAAGTCGCCGGCCATGCCGTCCCGATCCATCCAGGCCCGCAGGTCGTCCCATGCTTTACGGGTGTTGGTGGTGATGCTGGCGTAGCCGTCTTTGCACCGCCAGGTGGCGATGAACTGGCCGCCGTGCCGGAATCCGCAACGCGTCGCCGACTCGCCCGTGTAGTTGTAGGTGGTGTTGACGTGCTCGGTGGTGGCGGCCACCGCCTCCTGCATGGCAACATCGATGTACTGACCCTGCCCGGTCATCGTGCGGTGGTACAGGGCTAACAATATGGCGATGTAGGCGCGATTTGAAGCGGTGTGGTAGGCTTGGGATCCCCAAAGACGGGTGGGCGGAGTATGGGGCCAACCGGTCACGTACAGGTATCCGCCCATGGCCAGGCCCACCAAGTCGGAGGCCTTGAAGTCTCGATAGGGGCCGGACTGCCCGAAAGGGGTTATGGATGCGTAAATCAGGCCGGGCGAGCCCGTGGCCAGGTTCTCATATCCCAGTCCCAAGGAATCCATGTATCCCGGCGGCGCGGTCTCCAGCAGCACGTCAGAGACGCTGACCAGCTGGCGGAACGCGGACACCCCTTCTGAGCCGCTCAGGTCCAGGGTGACGCTCCGTTTGTTGGTATTGAAGTGCAGCCAATGGAGGCTGCGACCAGGGCCGGGTTGGCCATCGATGAACGGGCCAAATTCGCGCATGGGGTCGCCACCCGGCGGCTCGATTTTGATAACGTCGGCTCCCATGTCCGCCATCAGCTTGCCGCAGTAGACTCCCATGGGGCCGGCCAAGTCCAGCGCCCGGAAGCCGCTCAGCGGCAGGGATCCATCGTGATTCGTGTGTTCACCAATTGGGGCAGCCATTTGAGAGTGCATTGTAGCGCCGCTGGTACAGTGCAGGGACAAAACATTTGCTAAAATGCCGACCATCAAATTAGCTTCGTATTGGCGCTCTCCAATCCCAATTCGCCCTGATTGCCATACATGTGAACCCGACGCAGCCCGGTGAGGACGCAGCAAGGAGCCGACATGACGACAACGATATACGATGCCGAACGCCGCGACATATCCATTGCCGTGGGCGGCGACGCTATGATTACCCGGCGAATGCGCGCTTTCAAGGAGCCGCGTTTTCTCAAGCTGGTGGACATCCTCCGGGGAGCCGACGTGTCCCTGGTCAACTTGGAAATGCTGTTCCACGATTACGAGAGCAGTTGGCAGTGGAGCGGGAATACCTACACCAGATCGGATCCGCACAACCTGGACGAGCTGAAGTGGATGGGCATCAACGCGGTAACCACCGCCAACAATCACTCTTTCGACTTTTCCGAGGGCGGCTTTCTGACCACGCTGGAGCATTGCCGGGAAATTGACCTGCCCCACGCTGGAGGCGGACGCAACCTCGATGAGGCTCGTTCGCCGGCTTATGTTGACTCGGCCCGCGGTCGAGTGGCGGTGATGGGAGCGACCAGCACCTTCAGCGAGCAGTCCCGCGCCGGCGGTGGCCGTCCCGACTTTCCGGGCCGTCCCGGGGTCAACGCCTTGCGCCACGACATCACCCACCACGTACAGCAGGACGTGTTTGACGCGCTACGCAAGGCCAACCTGGAGCTGGGGTACGAAGAAGAACACGCCTTCCATCGTCATTTCGGCTTTCGTGGCGACGCCGACGCCACCGACTCCAACACGGAGGTGGAGTTCCTCGACCACAAGTTCATCCTGGACGAAGAGTTCGCCATTCGGACCGCCCTGAACGAGGATGACCGGTTGGGCATCGGAAATTGGATCCGCGGCGCGCAGAAACAATCGGACTGGCAGGTCTATGGCGTCCACTGCCACGAGAGCGGGCCGCAGGGAGACTTCCACGGCCATTCACGTTTGTCGCCTCCCCATTTCCTGGTGGACTTCGCCCATTGGGCCATCGATCAGGGTTGCGCCGCCTTCGTGGGTCACGGCCCTCACTTCCTGCGCGGCATCGAGATCTACAAGGGCCGGCCGATTTTCTACAGCCTAGGCAACTTCGTCTTTCAGAACGAAAGCGTCCTCTGGTTGCCTCACGAAGCCTACCGTCGATTCGGGCTGGACTTCGACAGCACGCCTGGAGATTACCTGGACACGCGATCCGGCGGCGGAACGCGCGCCTTCGCCTCAGACCCGGTGTTCTGGCAAAGCGTAGTCGCGGTGTGCAACTACGCCGGCGGCGGCCTTAGGGAGGTCATCCTGTATCCCATCGACATGGGGTTTGGCCGCCCCATCCCGCAAAGGGGCCGGCCGGTGCTAGCGGAGGAACCAGTGGCGCGCGAGACATTGCGTTGGTTGCAGCAGGTATCGCAACCCTTCGGCACCGAGATCGCCATTGAGGAGTTGGACGGCGACGTGGTGGGGGTGATACGGGTGTAGGGTTTTGCGCTTCGCTCTGTCTTCGCTCCCGTTTGCAGAGACGCTGGAACGGCCTGCACCATTTCCGAAAGAAGAGTAGCGATCCGCCCAATCTGATACGCCGGCGGAACGAATCGGCGCGCGCCGCAACGGGTGGCGCGCCAAGGTTGTTCAAGCCGGCGGGTCATGGTCAGGCAGCCCATCACCAATTGGCAGTCCGTAATCCGCGGTTTGCCCAGATGGCGTAGCGATCCACAACCGGGCAAACAGGCAACGAGGCCCGCTAATGCGGAGTGTTGAATTGGACCAAGATTCCGTCGGGGTCGAGGACGTAGATGCTGCGGATATCGCCATCGGGGCTGGTGAACGATTCGACGGGTCCGGCCAGCTCGACGCCCTTGGCCAGCAGTTCCTCCGTGAGCGCCTTCACGTCGGCGACGCCGAATGAGAGGTGGCTGATGCCTACCATATCCAGCTTGATGGGTTCGCCATCGGGCTCGTCGCCGGGATGGCTGGTGAGGGTCAGCGTGGGCGTGGCGCCATCGCCGTAGGCGAGGCTGACCCAGCGACGAGCTTGGCGCTCACGCAGGTAATTGTGCAGCCTACCCCCTTCAGTGGGGTCGGTCATCCGGTCGCCCAATACCGTCATGCCCAATGTGTCGCGGTAGAACGCCAGCGACCGGTCCATGTCTCGCACGCAGATCCCGATGTGGGTAACGCAGGTTGCTTCCATGACATTTGCCTCGTTGAATTCAGGGGATACCGTTGCCTAATCCATGGGCAGTTTGTGCAGCCATCCAGGTTCTGAAATGTCCAGAACCTGCCCGTTGGGTCCTGACCATTTTTCCTCAGCCCTCGGCGGACGGGGAGCGCTGGCGTCGGGAGCCTCGCGCCGGACGATTTCCTGCCCATCGATTTGGGTGAGCCGCGCGCCCGTTTCTTCCAAACTGTCAACCTGGAACCCAATGTGGTGGATCCCATTGTAGTTTTCGCCGTTGGGGCCAACGTCGGCATCGTCATTGGTCTTCCACTTGAGGATGGTCAAATTGACGTCGCCATCGGAAAGCTGAACTTGGCGGGCATTTCGCGCGACCTCGAACAGGTCGAAGCCTTCCTTGTAGAACTTTGCCACGGCATCGGGGTCTTCGCACGTAATTGCGATATGCTTTATCTTGGCCATTGGAGCCGCCTCCGCATCTGGTTTCGCCGCATTATAGCCGGCATCCCGGTGATTGGAGTATCCTCCATCCGGTTCCCGTCGGGCCCGTGTATCAGGAATGTCCGCTGAACACATAGCGCCGTGTGGTGTAGAATGCCTCACTCAGAGCGACGCTTTCCAGGCGGCGCTCCAAAAGCGGTTACCCGGACCGGCGGATCTGGGTAGCCATCAACCGACAGGTGCAAAATGACCACGCCCGACACCATCACCAGTACTGTCAGGAATCCAGGTCGCTTTCGGCTGCCGGATCCTCCCGAACGGAATCCTGACGAAGTGACACAATTTGACCATTTGTTCAAAACAGGCAACTCCTACCACCTGGCTCAGCGCCTGGGCAACCCGGAAACCACCCTGGTTGAGGCGGACCGCTGGATTGTGCCGGACCAGAATTTCAACAAAGCCCGCGCCCGAGTTCCCGACCTGATGGTCGCATTTGACGTAAACGCTGAAATTTACGCGGCCAACAACGGCTACGTCGTATCGGAACAGGGCAAGCCACCCGACTTCGTGATGGAAGTCGCATCGCCAAGCACGGCGGATAATGACTTAGGACCGAAGCGGGCATTTTACGCGGATTTGGGCATTCTGGAATACTGGCGGTTTGACAAGACGGGAGAACATCACGGGACGCGGCTGGCTGGCGAGCGACTGGTCGACGGGGTGTACGTGGATATACCCATTGTGGAACTGCCCGGCGGGAGCTTGCAGGGATACAGCGCGGCCCTGGGCCTCCACCTACGCTGGACGAATGGAGAGCTGGAATTTTGCGACCCGACCACGGGAGGACCCATCGCGACAATGGTTACGGAGCAAGAGGCTCGAGCTGCCGCCCAAGCCCAGACCGCGTTGGAACGGCAAGCCCGGACCGCCGCCCAAGCCCAGGCCGCGTTGGAACGGGAAGCCCGCCTGGCCGCTGAAGCCAGAGTCCGGGAGTTGGAAGAGCGCCTCCGAATTCAGAATTCCTGACTTGCTGACCCTCAAGCGCGCGGCATGGAGCCGTTCCAAGAGATACCTGTTCGGCCGCACGCTGCATGCATTCCACCCGCACAGTCTGTGAGGTAGTCGCCACCTATGAGCGCAACCCGAACCCTGGCCCAATTCATCGCAGACACCAATTATGAAAGCTTGCCGCCTGTTGTGGTAGAAGCCGCCAAGATCGCGATTCTGGACGGGGTGGCAAACATGGTGGCTGGCTCCGTTCAGGAACTAGCCGACATCATCGGCCGCTATGTCAGAGACGCTGGAGGCGCGCCGCAAGCCTCGGTCGTAGGGTGGGGTTACAAGACCAACCCACCTGCCGCCGCGTTCGCCAATGGCGTATTTGGCCATTGCCTGGATTACGAGATCCAAGGGTTCCCACCCACTCACGGGACCTCGTCATGTCTGCCGGCGGCATTGGCGTTGGCTGAGCAACGGCAGACTTCTGGAGAGCGGGTCATCACCGCCTACGCGCTGGGTTGGGAGATACAAGGCAGGCTGCGAGCGGCATCGGCGCCGGCAACAACCGCCGGTTATCACCCGCCAGGCCTGGTGGGCCCGCTGGGTGGCGCCGCAGCGGCCGCCAAGACCATGGACTTAGACCAGGAACAAACACTGATGGCGCTGGGAATCGCGGCCTCACGCACCGGTGGCATCACCGCCAACACCGGCACCATGGTCAAATCCACTCACCCCGGCAACGCGGCCCGCATGGGCGCCGAGGCTGGCATCTTGGCGGGGATGGGTTACACGGCCAGCGATGCAGCGCTGGAATCCCCGGTGGGATACGCGGCTGCGTTGTTCCGCGGCGAATTCGACTGGGATATCGCGACTGGCGGCCTTGGCGAAACTTGGCGGCTAGTGGATCCGGGCTTCGACATCAAGCGGTTCCCAGCGCAGGTCTATATGCAGAACGTTATAGAAGCGGCGCTGAACCTCCGGGAGGAAAACGGCCTCGACCCCGTTGACATCGAGAGCGTGACGATTCACCGCCAAGGAAGGGGACATTCGGGGCCGGCGCCCCGCAGCGGTTTGGATGGCAAGTTCAGCGTCGAATACTGCGCGGCCGCCGCGTTGCTGGATGGTCGCGTGGGCATCGACACCTTTACCGACGCTCGCCGTTTTGCCCCCGACATGGATGACATGCTGGGCCGCATCCGCGTGGATCCGGACGGACCGGAATCGGGAGCCACCG
The DNA here is from genome assembly GCA_965221295.1 of Dehalococcoidia bacterium. Classification (GTDB taxonomy): domain Bacteria; phylum Chloroflexota; class Dehalococcoidia; order Lucifugimonadales; family UBA3495; genus Bin87. Next base: position 2,401,508 of record OZ244879.1, read on the forward strand.
CCGCCACCGCGCTGTTGAAGGACGGAACCATGGTCAGGGCCGAATGCGCCGCTTTCCGAGGTTCGGCGGCAAATCCGATGTCCCGCGAACAACGTCTGGAGAAGGCGCGGGATTGCTTCAGCAGGGCGCTGTCGGACCAAGACACTGAGCGGGTTTTGGCATCGCTGGAGAACCTGGAAGGCCTCAGGGATGTTAGCCAGTTGATGGCAACGCTGGGCCAGGCGTCAAACAGCGGGAGGTGAGGGGGCTGAGCCAGCTCCGGTCACGGTGACTGGTCATGACCAGGCGGAGGTGAGCCACTATCCGAATGCTTGGTCACCACTGGAGTTGCGTGGGCTTTCCAAGTCGGTGAACAACCACCATTGTTTTTTGGTTCGATGAGTGCGGCTTAACCGGTGCCGCTTTCCCACTTTAGGCAAACCGGTACAACTCTCCTTCCTTCACGAACCCTTCATCGTGGTACGGGTGATGGCAATCCATCACACACCCCAAAATGGCAGACGCCTACTGATTCGGCGTCTGCCAAGTGAGACAACGAAGGTCAAGCTCACCGATTTTTGAGGTGATCTCGTTGTCGGTTTTGCCTACGTCGGAGTATTGCAGAACGCCAACGACAGCGTCTCGCCACGCAGGTTTAGAGGTTTTTAGTTCTCATATTATGGCGTGGGATTATGGTGGCCGAATAATCTGGCTATCGACAAGGCCCATCTCCCAAGCCGCTTCTGCACGCGTGAGGCCGACGGTTTCTCTGCCCAAACCAAGATTTCGGGTTGACTTTAGGCATGACTGCGCCGATTCCTGCCACTATGGCGGACGATTCCGCCCCCTATCCCTCGAAGGGGGTTGGCATCATGCTTACGGGGACCTCGATCAGCGCGGGGGCGTCGGCGGCGATGGCGTCGCGGAGGCTCGTTTCCAGCGCCTCGGGTCCTTCGGCCCGGATGCCCTGCACCCCGTAGGCTTCAGCGAGCTTCACGAAGTCGGGATTGTGCAGCTCGGCTCCCATGACCCGGCCGTCGAAGCGGTTCACCTGGTCGCGCAACACGTTGCCGTAGGCGTTGTCGTTGAACACCACAGCTACGACGTTGATGCCATGCTGCACTGCCGTGGCCAGCTCCTGCGAATTGAACAGGAAACCCCCATCTCCACAGAGAGCAACTACCGGCCGGTCTGGGCGCGCCACCTTGGCTCCCAGCGCGGTGGGGTAGGCGTATCCCAGGTTGCCCGAATAGCTGGACGTGATGAAGGTGCGCGGCTCGTAGGTGGGCCAAAAGGCGCGGGCGTAGTAGCCCAACTGGGTCATTCCGGACACCAAGATGCCGTCCTCGGGCACGGCGGAACGGACGGCGGCCAGCAGCGACTCCTGGGGCTCGGGCCGCAGCGCCGTATCCTGGCGACGCTGGCGCAGCCCAGCCGCCTCAACAGCAAAAGATGGGCGAGACCCAAGGCTGATTGACTCCGCAAGCTTGGCGTCCACCTGCTCCATGACGGTGCGAGCGTCGCCGGCCACACCGTAGGTATTCTCGTAGTTACGTCCCAGTTCCTCCGGGTCGATGTCGATCTGGACGACGCGCTGTCCGTCAAGCCAGGCGGGGAAGGCGAGACGGGTGCCCACAGCGAGGATGACGTCGAAGTTGGGCTCGGTCTTGGCGACTGGATCGTTGCGCAGCCGCAGGGCCCCCAAGGCCAGCGGATGCCGGTCGTCGATGGCTCCCTTGCCCTCGGCGGTGGTGATTACTGGAGCCTGCAGCCGCTCGGAGAGGCGAACCAGGGGTTCGGAGCCTTCGGAGGCGATCACGCCGCCGCCGGCCCAGATCAACGGGCGTCGCGCGCCGGCCAGGATCCGGGCCGCCTCAGCGATCTGTTCGTCGGGGGCGCCGGGACGCGGGTAGCCTTCGGCTTCGATCAGCGTGACCGTACCTGGGTCCGCCATGGTCTCTGGCGGCATCTCGATTTCCACGGGCCGTGGGCGTCCGGTCTTCAGCTGCCGGAACGCCTCATGCACGGCTTCTGGCGCTTCCTCGGTGGTCATGATGCGGCGGGCATACTTGGTCACGGGCCGGATAGCGTCTTGTTGGTCGTTGACCTCGTGGAGCATCCCACGATCCGCGCCAATGAGGTCGCGTTCGATCTGGCCGCAAACGACCAACACGGGCGAAGACGCCGAGTAGGCGGTGCTAAGTCCGGCCGAGGCGTTGAGTAGGCCAGGTCCCGGAACCATGAGGGCGGTTCCAACTTGGCCTCCCGCTCTGGCGTAACCGTCGGCCATGTAAGTGGTGGCCTGCTCGTGGCGGGTCGTGATGAACCGGATGCCTGGGACATCGTTTAGCGCATCCAGAGCATGGTAGAGCTGTACGCCGGGGAGTCCGAATATCACACGCACGCCTTCCAGATACAACGAACGCATCAGAGCCTGACCGCCGGTCATCGTGGGCATAACGACACCTTCCTGTCACTTGTCAAGTTTGGTTGATCCCGCGCTCAGGTCCAGCGGGGAACTTACGATAGCATACGTGGCCAAGCCTGTCATTTGGGAATCGACGCTGGCGACCGTTGACGCTCGGCGGAAAGACTTCCGGCAGGAAGTCGAGCGAACGCTGCGGGCGTCAATGAAAGTGCGTGATGTATCGAAGTGGATCGTCTAATCGATCCGGAGGCGCTGGTCGGGATGACCCGCAAAATCTTTCTGTGGGAGCAGGCGATCCCCTGGACTCGGGCGTTGACTCCGGGGCGCGCGCCAACCGGTGACCCATCCGGCAATTCAAGGCAAATCCAATGATTGGGAACGCATGCCGGGTTGGTGGCTAGAGACCTGCGCCGGTCGCCGACTCGTTGCTCGCTGCCTGCCATGGCTAGCTCCGCCTGGCCTGACGGGTTGCATCATCATCGCTGACCTCATTGAATGTTGGTTTTTGGCCGACGCCGCGACCCATTTTCAATTGCCAATAGCGTGGTATGCCGGTAACATTCAGGGCACGGGCCGCGATGGTGTCGCCGCCCCAAAACGTTGCGGAGGTAGAAATGAGTTCGAGCTACATTGGCAAGGTTGACAAAGCGCGCAAATACGCCGAGGAACCGGACCGGGTGAATATCCACACGTTTGAGGCCTCCTTCGTGGGAAACCACAACACGTACCGAGTGGCGTATCGCGATGGCGACTGGCGATGCGAGTGCGCGTTCTTCGCGACGCGAGGGGTGTGTAGCCACATCATGGCCTTGCAGCGTATGCTCGATGAGATGCTGGCCAGACACGCCGAAACGGAAGAAGCCAGTGTATGATCCGGGGTCGATTGCATCGATTGGGAAACGCCGGGGTCCTCGTGGACTCCGGCGTATTTCTTGGCCCCTCCGGCCCTGCCAGAGGTTGATCAACCCGGGCCAGATTCAGGCCTGGTGGCGTCGGAATACTAAACAGGCGTTCTGGCCGCCGAAACCGAAGGCGTTGGATAGAGCCACCTCAACTGACGCGCTCCTGGCGTGGTTGGGCACGTAGTCCAAATCACATTCGGGATCCGAGCGCTCCTGGTTAACCGTCGGGTGAACTTTTTGGTCCACGATGGTCTTAACGCACGCCACAGCTTCCAACGCCCCGGAAGCCCCCAGCGAATGACCAATCATGCTCTTGGCGCTGCTGATGGGGATCCGGTAAGCGTCATCCTTGAACAGCCGCTTGATGGCGACGGTTTCCACGGCGTCGTTCAGCGGCGTGGAGGTTCCGTGGGCATTGATGTAATTTACATCCGATGGGGTCAGACCGGCGTCGTCGATTGCGTTGGCCATGGCGCGGGCGGCGCTGGCCCCGGATTCTTGGGGTTGCACCAGATGTCCGGCGTCGGAGGTGGCGCCAAAGCCGGCCAACTCGCACAGGATCGAAGCTCCGCGCGCGATGGCCCGCTGCCGCTCTTCTAGGACCAGGATGCCGGCGCCCTCTGCGGGTACGAACCCATCGCGGTCGGCGTCGAAGGGTCGGCTGGCCCGATGAGGATCATCATTGCGGCCGCTGAGCGCCCGCATAACCGCAAAGCCGGCGAGACCGAGTTGGCTGATTCCTGCTTCGGCTCCGCCGGCCAGCATCACGTCGGCGACGCCGTGCCGGATGGCCTGCAACGCCTCGCCAATGGCATTGTTGGAGGCGGCGCAAGCGGTGCTGATGGTGGAATTGTAGCCACGCGCCCCTACGTATTGGCTGACGTTGGCCGCCGCCATGTTGGGCAAAATCATCGGGAAGAAGAAAGGCGACATTCTCATGCCGCCGCGATCGGCGAGAATGCGGCAGTTCTCTTCCAATGTGGGGAACCCGCCGTTGCCGTTGCCGATCAGCACGCCCACGCGGTAAGGGTCTTCCTGGGTGATGTCCAAACCCGCATCGTCCATTGCTTGCAACGCCGCGGCCACCGCCATTTGAGAAAACCTGGCCATGCGTCGCGCCTCGCGGTTCCCCACATAATCGTTCGGGTTGAAGTCGTTGGCCTGGCCGGCGATGCGACATGGGTAACCGGTTGGGTCGCACAAGGTCATGGGCCCAATCCCGGACTTGCCGGCCAACAGATTATGCCAAAACGCCTCGGGGTTCAGGCCGATGGGAGTGATGGCCCCCAAGCCCGTAACGACAACCCGGCGACGGAACTGTGGTGGTGCGTGGAACTGTGGCGATTCACTAGAGGACATGCGGAATCAGCTTTGGTGGGCAGGTTGCCACCAGATTTTAGCATCCGGGGGTTGGCGTTTGCCTGAGGTCGGGCGGGAGCAAGTCCGGGTAGGTTTCGGGAGAGATGCCGAGGACGGCTTCCCGCGCTTCGGCGGCCACGAACAGCGATCCCGTCGCTAGGATCAGCTCGTCCTTCATGGCGGCGGCGGTGGCCACATTGATAGCGTCGCTCACGGTGGACGCAACGCGCAGTCGTTCCGGGGCGAAGCCAGCGGCGCGAAACTGGTCAGCGATCTCCGATGGGCGCATGGAACGGGGGTGACGCGAACGGGTGGCGATCACGCGCTGGGCTCTTTGGGCTAGATATTCCACCATGGGGGGCACGCGCTTGTCTCTCGAGAAGCCCGCAACCACCGTCAAATTCCGATGGGGCACGCTGGATTTCAGGGTCGCCAAAACGGTGGCTACCGAATGATCGTTGTGTGCGCCATCGGCGACGATCAGCGGGGTTTGGCTCAGGACCTCCAGGCGCCCCGGCCATTGGACGTTGGACAGGCCAGCGACGATAGCCTCGCTGGGGATGTTGTGTCCGGCTGCATTGAGAGCTTCCACGGCAACTGCGGCGACCGCCGCGTTGGCGCCCTGGAAGTCGCCGAGCAGGGGAAGTCGCAGTCTGTAGGTGTCGTTGGCGGTTTTGATGGTCAGTTGCTGCCCTTTGGCGCCCATGGGATCCGCGTCCCAAGCGGTTGATTTGGCGACGTCCACCAGCGGCGCCGATCGCTCAGCCGCGGCGGTCTGTATCGCCAGCATGGCCTCGGGAAATTGAGGCGCGACGACCACCGGAACTCCGGGCTTGATTATGCCGGCTTTATCCGCAGCGATTTCGCCGATGGTGTCGCCCAGGATTGCAGTGTGATCGAGGCTGATCGGGGTGATGACGGCCACGTCCGGCATTACAACGTTGGTTGCATCTAAACGGCCGCCCAGTCCGACCTCGATCACACTGAAATCAACGCCGTTGTCGGCAAAGCACCGGAAGGCCATGGCGGTGAGAAACTCGAAGAGAGTCGCCGGCCCGGCCTTCTGATTGGCAGCGTTGGTCATATGGTAGGGCCACACTGCGGCGGTCAGATTCGCGAACCGATCCGGCGAAATCGGCTCGCCATCCAAGCGGATCCGTTCACAGAAGGTGTGCAGATGCGGAGACGAGTAGAAGCCGGTGGAATACCCGCCGGCGCGCAGGATCGATTCGATCATCGCTGCGGTGCTGCCCTTGCCTTTGGTGCCCGCAACGTGGACGATTCCGGCGCGATCGTGGGGGTCTCCCATCAGGGCAAGCAGGGCCAGCACACTGCGAAGGTCGTAGATGCGCTTTTGACGGGGTTGCGCAGGCGCGCTTCGCTCGTGATCGACGAGGGACAGCAGGCGCGCGATTGAATCCTGGTAATTCATGTGCGCCGTCAGCTGAGGCCTAGGTTCGCTCGCACAGCCTGACCCCAAGTCATTGCCTTGACGTGATCGATGTTCTCGCCAAACGGCCGGGGCCGGAATCCATAGACGCGTTCTACAGAATCGAGTTCGGTTACGTTGCGCAGCGTGATCAACTGCAACATGGCTCGGTTGATCGGCGGATGCGGTGAGAACATGTCCATCAACGCGATTGGCAGGCGTATTTTCCACAATGGCACGTTCAGCAGCAGGCGCCGGCGACCCAGAACCTCCGCTACGATCCTGACGATTTGGCTATACGAGAGTTGTTCAGGGCCGCCTATATCAACCGTTTGATTGCCCCGCATATTTCCACTTACGGACGCCACCACGCACCGGGCTACGTCTTCCACGTGGATAGGTTGTAGGCGGTTATTCCCGGATCCGATCACGGGAGTTACTGGCAACGACCGGACCAACGCCGCCACCGCGTTGGTGAATTCATCGCCCGGCCCGAAAATCAACGATGGACGGAGGATGACGTAGGGCAAACCACCGCCCACGACTTCCTGCTCGCCCTGCCATTTGGAGTGCAGATATTGTAGATGGGGGACGTTGGCGGCTCCCAGGGCGCTCAGGTGCACGAATCTGCGTACCGAACCGGCTTCCTTCGCCGCGGCCACCACGTTGGCGGTTCCCCGCCGGTTTATGGCGTCAAACTGGCGCGGGCCACCACGGATGACCGCCACCAGGTGGATGATCTCCGAGATGCCTCGGCAAGCCTCGGTCAGCGCGTCAGGGTCGGTTACGCTGCCATAGCACACGTCGGTGGGAGGCGTGGCGAACACGCTCTCGCTGCCCGGCCGACGGACCAGGGCGCGGACCTCGTGGTCGGTTTCAAGCAACTGTTGGACCACGCGGCGGCCCAGAAAACCGGTGGCTCCGGTAACGAGTACAGTCATGGCGTCGCTCAGTAGGGCATGGTGTGACGCGCCCAGCGCCACGTTGAATCAAGTATATCATCGGCCGCCGCGACCCTGTTTTACCCGCTTGTCAGCGGTAACGTACAATACTCTTGGCCAAGTGGATCCCCGTTGACCGCAAACCGCCGCCGCCCGCCCCTTCGGAGTTCGCCGCCACGAACTACGGCCACGCAGCCAGGAAGTCGGCAGAACGCGCGGGGCGCGGCTTGATCCAAAACGGGGCCGCTGGCGATGACGACAGTTGTTCGGCGATATGGCGCTGTGAGGAAAGACGAGCATGGTTATGTCTTCGAGTGGAAATGGAAACCCCGGCGGACTGCATTTCGGCGCCAGCATGGCGTTGCCAGCAGACCGCACGGCGGAGCAGGCGCGGTTGATGGAGGACCTGGAATTCGAGTACATCGGCGCTGGCGAGCACTTCATGCGCGGTCGGCCTCCGGGTTCGACCCACGCCGCGTTGCCGCTGTTGGCCGTAGCCGCCGGAGCCACCGAAAAGCTGCGGATCCTGACCTCGGTGGCGCTGGCTCCCTTCTATCACCCGTTGATGCTGGCCCGCATGACGGCGACGCTGGACATTGCCTCCGGAGGGCGCCTGACGCTAGGCGTTGGCGTTGGCGGGGAGTTCCCGATGGAATACGAAAACGCTGGCATCAGCATCCAGGGCCGGGGACGCCGTACCGACGAATGCCTGGAAGCCTTGCGGCGGCTTTGGACGGAGGACGAAGTTTCCTTCCGGGGGCGGCACTATACTTTGGATCGGGCCGCCATCAACCCCAAGCCGACGCAGGATCCTCATCCGCCGGTGTGGGTGGCCGGACGGCGGGACGCGGCGATGCGACGAGCGGCGCTCCACGGAGACGGATGGTTGCCTTATTTCTACAGCCCCGAACGATACCGCGACAGCGTGGCAAAGATAGGAGAGATCGCCGAGCAAACTGGGCGCGATCTCGAGGGGTTCCAGTGGGCGTTTTTCCCGTACATCACGCTGGCTCCCACCGAAGAGCAGGCTGCCCGCACGGCCGCGGAATCTCTGGGGAACCAATACCTCTACGGCGGCGAGTTCATCAACATCGTGCGGCGCTATTGCCTATTGGGAACGCCCAAGATGTGCATAGAACGCCTCCAGGAATATATCGACGCGGGCGCGCGACACGTAGTATTCAGCATCGCGGCGCCTCGTGAAGACCGTAGGCGGCACCTTGAGGTAATCGCCAAGGACATCGTGCCGCATTTCCGGCGGCTGTAGGCGGTTCCCACCGGGCGCCGCCGGCCGGGCCGACTTTACGCCATGCCCACATCACACCCTCTCGCTCCCTGCCCCAGCGTCCTGCCTGCTCTTGGCTGGCCTGCCCATCGCTGCGGCCCCTGCGGCCGCGCCAACTGACAGGCCTACGCCAGCAAATCCCGCCAAGGCTATCAGTCCCACGGTAGTTAGGGAGAATCCGCCCGGAAGGTACGTTGGTAGGGTCAAGATAGCGGCGATGACGATCACCCCAGCGGAAGCCACGGCAAGCCAGCTGAACAAGTCGATGAGGCGTTCAGTCCGAGTCTGCATTGCCACCGTCCTCGTCGGTGTGAGCGGATGGTATCGCACGGCCGGAGCAGCGACGTTTGACACCTGTGCGTTGGCCGCATACCATGTTTGCAGTGGTCGTGCTACACGGGGAGCTGGCGGTGTCCTGAACCCGCAATCCGCCATAGCGGGGTGGAATTCCTCCCCTCGGCAAGGCGCAAGGGCCAATTTCCCAGGGAGTGGCGCTGAAGGCTGGGTCCCACGCGGCGCAGGCTCGTGAACCCCGCCAGGGCTTGACGGCAGCAACGGTAAGCGATGTCCCGCGGGCGCCGTGGGAGCGCCTGGCCTGAGCCAGTCCCGACGATACGCCCCCAGGCTGCAGTCAACGGGAGGTGCTCGGCCACTTTGTATGACGTTCGCTTCTGAGCCCGGAACCGCAGTTGAGCGCCCCGTAATGTTGCGAGAGTTCCCGACCGTTCCAACTATGCCCGGCTGCGTTTGCATCGGTTGAGGAATTTGGATCGAGATGGCCGCCATCCTTGCCCGCCAAGCTGGTTCCACCCGGCGTCGCAAATCCCTGGGCCAGCACTTTCTCATCGACGCCAGAATCGCCAACCGGATCGTGGCAGCCGCTGACCTTACCGATGCGGACACGGTGGTGGAAATTGGACCCGGCAACGGGATTCTCACCCGGCGATTGGTGGAACGGGCCGGACAGGTGGTCGCCGTGGAATTGGACGAACGGCTGGCCTCAGAATTGCCGGACCGACTGGCGATGCCCGTCAACCTCGCCGTGCAACAGGGGGACGCCAGGACGGTAACCATTGCCGAGTTGGTGAACCCGCGCTGTCCCTACCGCGTGGTGGCGAATCTACCGTACTACGCCGCGGCGCCCATCATCCGGCGATTCTTGGAGTCCGACACGCCGCCGACCACGATGGTCGTCATGGTGCAGCGAGAGGTAGGAGAGGCGATGACCGCCAGCCCCGGCGCCATGACGCTGATGTCGGTGGCGACCCAATTCTATGCCGAGGCGTCGGTGGTGACCCACGCGCCGGCCCGGTCGTTCCGTCCGCCTCCCAAAGTGGCGTCCACGGTGGTGAAGTTGGACGTTCGCAGCGAGCCAGCGGTCGCAACGCCCGACGTCAGGGCGTTCTTCGACTTGGCGCGAGCCGGATTCGCCGCCCCCCGGAAGCAATTGCGAAACTCGCTGATGCAGGGCGCTGGGGCCGACGTTGGAATCGTGGGCGACGCGTTGGCCACCGCTGGAATCGACGGGCAGCGCCGCCCATCCACGCTGTCCATGGCGGAATGGGGGTTGCTGGACCGGGCTTGGCCGGATGACGCGCCAAGACGGAGAACCCAGTGATGCGACCTGCAACGCTTCAGGCGCAGGCGTTCGCCAAAATCAACCTGTCGTTGGAAGTGATCGGGCGGCGGGCGGATGGCTACCACGATGTGGCGACCGTGATGCAAACCATCGATTTGGCGGACACTCTGACGATAACGCCGTCCCCGAATTTGGCTGTGGAATGCGATTCGCCTGACCTATCAGCAGAGCGGAACATCGTGTGGGATGCCGCGGTTGCCTTGGCCCGCCACGCCGGGGTCGCGCCAGCGGCTCGCATCTACATTGAAAAACGCATACCGGTGGCGGCCGGTTTGGGCGGAGGGTCAGCGGACGCGGCGGCGGCGCTGCGCGGTCTCAACCTCCTGTGGGATCTCGAACTGGCCGAAGCGGAATTGGTTTCGGTGGCGGCCGGCCTGGGTTCCGACGTTCCGTTTCTGCTGAACGGCGGAACCGCCCTTGGGGAAGGCAAGGGCGACCGGATTAAGCGTCTGCCGGCGGCGAAACCGATGGTGGCTTTGCTGGTGATCCCTCCGACGACCATAGCCCGGAAAACGCCCACCCTTTATGGTTTACTGCAAGACTGCGACTTCTCCGACGGCTCGCGCACCCGGGAACTGTTCGCTTCGGTGGCTCTGTCTCAGGGGCGGGTGACTGCGGATCTGTGCCGGAATGCGTTCACACGCGCCGCGTTGGAAATCTTCCCAGGCCTCGCCGAAATATGGGAAACAACGGCCGCGGTTACCCGATGCCCACCGCGGCTTTCCGGCGCCGGCCCGGCCTTCTTCTGCGTCCAGTCTGACGAAGCGGAGCGCGGCAGCGTTGAGATCGCCCTGCGGAATTCCGGGGCGACAGTCCGCTTGGCGCGAACCATAAATCCGGCCCAAGCCGTATAATGTCTAGGCCAAAACTTGCCAGGAACCGATATCCATGGACATTCTAGCCGTAATCAGCATCCCGTTCGACCCGGACATCATCCGGACCGCTGGATTCATACTGTCGTGGCACGGGTTTTTCGTGTTTGTAGCCGTCGCCGTAGCCGTTTATCTCACCTGGCGGTGGGGTCGCAAGGATGGGCTCGATGGCGACGCCATCCTGTCCGTGTCCACCTGGTGCATCATTGGCGGAATCATCGGCGCCCGCCTGCTCCACGTGATCGATTTCTGGGACGACATTTACCAGTACGATCCGATGCGCATAGTGCAATTTTGGAACGGCGGCATCGCGATATTCGGGGCCTACCTGGGCGGTTTCGCTGGCGGGGCAATCTACATCGGAGCGCGCAACGCCCAGTGGTTGCAGCGGGCCAGCGACAACGTCGGTTTGCGGTGGACTGGCTTGCATCGCCCGTTTCCGCGCCTGCCCTCAGTGCCGCATCTGGCGGACGTGGCGGCGCCGGCTCTGCTGATCGCCCTGGCCATCGGCCGCATCGGGGACGTGATAAACGGCGAGCACTGGTCGAGCTTCACCGATCTGCCCTGGGGCTGGATATACACCGACCCTGACAGCTTCGGTTACGGGCGGCCCGCCTCCCATCCAGCGGTAGTTTACGAACTGATCTTTTGCCTGGTGTGGGCGGGAGCGCTGTGGTTGATGCGAGATCGCATACGGCCACGAGGGATGCTGTTCGCGCTGTTCTTCGCTGGATACTCGGCGGGTCGGTTCTTCATTTCGTTCCTGCGCGAAGAACAAAACACCTACGTTTTCGGGTTCAACGAGGCGCAACTGGTGGCGCTGGCGATAATGTTGGTGACCGTTCCCCTGCTGATCTATCGGGCGCGGCTGGTGCGCCCCACGGGACGGGCCGCCCGGGAGGACGCTGAGCAATAGCGGAGCCGAGATCACACCGCCGGCCGCAAATCCTCGATCCGCAGGTAGGTATTGGTCTCGCCCCGGTAGTTGTCCTCTGCGATTTGGAAGACCAAATCTACGGTGGCGTGTCCGCCCCAAGGGCCGGCATGGTTCCATGACAGGGCGTCCACGGAGCGGCCACCGCTGGACACCCTCAACTTGAGGTGCTGACCTTGGGCGCCCACGTATCCCCAATCTAGCGCGCGGGCGCGGCGAGTCAGGAACACCGGCGTGGGATTGTCTTTGCCGAAGGGTTCAAGCCGGGCGCAGAAGTCGGCCAACTGCTGGCTCAACAGCTCGTCCAGCGAGCCTTCGGCGTGAATTTCCAAAACCGGCTCGGGTTCGAATAACCCCATTGTGGACTTGGCGATGTCCTGAAGCCTGAGGCTTACCGAGTCGAATTCCTCGTTTCGCACCGTGAATCCCGCGGCGGCGGCGTGTCCGCCGTAGCGGACCAAAAGATCTTGACATTGGGATATGGCGCCGATGAGGTTGAAGGCGCCGGCGCTGCGGGCGCTGGCGACCAGATGGTTGTCGTCGGCGCGGGCCAGGGCAATGGCCGGACGGTTGAAAGTCTCCGCCAACCGCCCGGCGATCAATCCGTTGATGCCGGGCGTATAGCTGTCGTCGGTGGAGATGATGATGGCGGGAACGGCGCCGGCGTTAAGAACTCTCTCCATGGCGATGTCGCAGGCTCGCCTGGTTAGATCGCGGCGTTGGGTGTTGTACTGTTCCAGCTGGGCGGCCAGTCGTTCGGCCTCTCTCGCATCCTGCGTCAGCAGCAGGTTCAAGGAAGTTTCGGGGTGGGCCATACGCCCGGAGGCGTTGAGGCGCGGCGCGATGCGAAAAGAAACGTCTTCGGCGCGTACCGGCCGGTTTTCCAGATTCACCCGGCGGAGCAGAGCCCTCAGCCCGGGCCGCTGAGTTTCGCCAAGGGCCGCCAAGCCGCGTTGCACCAGGTAGCGATTCTCGTCGCGTAGGGGGACCAAATCGGCGACGGTGCCCAGGGCGGCCAATTCCATCAGCGAGGGGTCTTCCGGTTCGCCAAGGTAGTTGAGCAACGCGCCAGCCAACTTGTAGGCGATTCCGGCGCCGCAGAGCTCAGGGAATGGGTATTCATTTCCGGGCATCCGAGGGTTGACGATGGCCAGAGCGTCGGGTCGCCGCTCTGGCGGCGTGTGGTGGTCGGTGACGATTACCTGGACTCCAGAGTTTACGGCCAGAGCGATCTCGTCAGCGTCGCTGACCCCGCAATCCACGGTCAAGATGAGGGTAACGCCCTGATCAATCAGCCGGCCCACCGCAGCGGCCGTCATACCATGCCCCTCCGCGACGGGGTGGGGCAGATACGGGATGACGTTGGCGCCCAGTTTGCCGAGCGTCTCCGTCAGTATAGCGGCGCCAGTAATGCCATCGACGTCAAAATCGCCGAACACGGCCACCGTTTCGCGGGACGCCACCGCCGCGCCCAGTCGCGGCAGAGCGGCGTCGATGCCGGCCAGCGATTTGGGCGAGTGCGGAAGGCCCGCAGGGTTGAGGAACTGATCAAATGCCCTGGGGTTGCCGATGCCACGGGACAGCAACAACTGAACCGCGGAGGCGGGCAGATCGGAAGGCAACCGGTGCCCATCGGTTGGCGGCGGCGGCAGCCATCGTTTCGGCGGCGGAGTGGTCACAGATCCGCGCGGGTGAGAACCAATACCGAGTTATGACCGCCAAACCCGAAGGAATTGCTGAGCGCCACTCGCAGGTCAGCGGAGCGGGCCGTATTGGGCACGTAGTCCAAGTCGCATTCGTCGTCGGGATCATCCAGGTTGATGGTAGGGGGCATGACGCCGGCGCCCAGAGCAACGGTGCAAAGTGCCGCTTCCAGGGCGCCGCCGGCCCCCAGCAAGTGTCCGGTCATGCTCTTGGTGCTACTGATGGGGACACGGTACGCGTCTTCGCTCAGGGCGAGTTTCAACGCTTTGGTCTCGTGCCAATCGTTCAGCGGAGTGGAGGTTCCGTGCGCGTTGAGATAGTCGACATCAGCCGGGGAGAGTCGGGCAACGTCCAGCGCCGCCGTGACCGCTTCCGCAGCGCTTTGGCCGGTGGGATTGGGTTCGGTCAGGTGGTGGGAATCGCTGGTGGCGGCGTAACCGCGAAGTTCAGCCAATGGCTGCGCTCCCCTGCCGGCGGCGTGGTCGGCGCTCTCCAGGACCAGCACGGCGGAGCCTTCGGCTAGCACGAAACCATCGCGGTTGCGATTGAAGGGTTGGCTGGCGCGCTGGGGGTTGTCGTTCTGCCGGGACAGGGCGCGCAGGGCGTTGAAGCCAGCCACGCCAAGGGGAGTGATCGGCGCCTCGGCTCCGCCGGCGAGCACAACATCCGCGCGGCCGTTGCTGATGAGCTCCCAGCCGGCTCCGATGGCGTCGGCGCCGCTGCTGCAAGATGAGGTGATGCAGTAATTGGCGCCCATGGCTCCGGTAACCATGGAGACCTGTGCAGAACCCATGTCGGCCAGCATCATGGGGATGAGGAAGGGCGACACCCGTCTGGGTCCGCGCTCCAACAGTACCCGGTGCTGCTCAGTGAGGGTTGATAGGCCGCCGATTCCGCTGCCGATGATGACGTGGACGCTGTAGCGGTCCATTTCGCGGGGTTCCAATTCGGCTTGGCGGCAGGCTTCCTGCGCGGCCACGGCGGCGAATTGGGCGAACCGGTCCATGCGTCGGGCGTCTTTTCGATCGAGGTAGTTCTCCGCGTCAAAGCCTTTGACTTCGGCGGCGAAGCGGGTGTCGAAGGCCTCGGCGTCGAAGCCGGTGATGTAGTCGATGCCCGACTCACCGGCGATTACGGCGTCCCAACTGTCGGAAACGTTCAGACCCAACGGGCTGATCATGCCGAGGCCCGTCACCACCACTTTGCGGCCATGGGAATGGTTGGCGGTCATCCTAGCTGGCCCGATTGGGGTCCCGGCGTTGCGAGGAGTCCAACACGCCGTTCAACATTTCCGTAACCTCGCTGATGCGAACGGTGATGCTGGCGGCGACGTCTTTACTCCCGGCGTCGGCCCGTTCGGCGTAATTCCGCAAGGCATCGGAGGTATCGTTGATTCGCTCGCGCAGATTCTCCATGAAGTCTGAGCCCGTGTTGGCCAATGGTTGGCTAACGGAGCGAAGGGTGTCGGCCATTTCGGTAACGCGCCCGTGGATATTTTCCTCGAACTCCTTACCGGCCTGTTGAACCTGGCGCGACCAGGCGCGCATCGTCTCCGTAGTTTCAGACAGGTCTTGGACGCTGCGGGCCTGCCGAGTTCGGTAGTTGCCCAGTATCCTGAAGATGCGTCCATAGAGGTCGTCGATCGAGGCGAGCTTGGAATTGTACTTGTCGAACAACTCTCGACTTTCCGCCATGGTCCAACGTTCGTCTTCGTGAACGAACTGGCGGCCAGTGTAGAGCTCGTAGGGTCGCATTTCGCCATCCTGGAGTGGCTGGCCGTCCGCGTCGAGGGGCTTGAGGCTCCAATTGGAGGTTGCCGGCAGTGGGGTGAGCAGGTTGGCGGTTTGGTACCGGCTGTGCTGGGTCACCCAATCGGCCAGGGTCATGATCGATTCTTCGGTATCGTAGGGCAGGCCGATGATGGTCATGGCGACTACGGAGAAACCCGATTGGTTGAGATGCACCAGGTCGCGTTCCATCTGGCCGGGTTCTTGGCGTTTGCGCACGGCGGCCAGACTCTCGGCATTGTTGGACTCGACGCCGAGGTAAAGCATCTTGACGTTGGCGGCCAGCAGCGCGTCGGCCAATTCGTCGTCCTGCCCGATTTCCGCCCGGGCCTGACAGATCATGTTCATGGAGTCGGTGCGGCCCTGCCAACCCTGGAGCCGCTCCAGTCGTTCGTTGCGGAACTTCACGGCGCGGAGCGGTGGCGTGTGCAGGTCATCGGAGATGAAGACGTTGAACTTGCCGTTGCGCCCCGTGTGGATCAGACCGTCGGCAGCTAGAGCTTCCAGTTGCTCGAGTCGTTTGAATTCGGTTTCCCGGCTGATGAGCCGGTAGCCCAGGAACTGCTGGATGACCTGGCAGTAAGAGCAGTTTTCGGTGCATCCTCGCACGGTTTCCAGTACGCCGCCGGCCATCGGATTGCCTGCCGAGAGGCCGCGGATGGAGCGAAAGTCCGGCAACTCGACGAAGTCGGGAGCGACCAAACCCTTGCGTCTGGTGGCCACTATGTGCCCGTCTTGGCGGTAGGTGATGCCGGGGACGCGCTCCAGGTACTGGTACTTGCGGTCATCCTTCCAAGTGAGCAGGATGTCGCACAATTGGCCGATAATATCTTCGCCTTCGCGGTTGACGATGACGTCGAAATCGCCGCGCTGGAACGCCTCTTCGGCCAGAGGGCTCATTTGCGGGCCACCGCCCAGGATCACCAGGTCGGGATGGAAGCGGCGCGCGCTTCTCGCGATTTCATAGGCGCGCGGGGTCTCGTTGATCAGCGCGGTGATCATGAGAACGTCCACGTCTTCCAGGTCCTTGTCCGGATCCATTCGGCCCAATCGGTCTTCAAACCAGATGTCCCGTTCGTAAACGTAGGGGCCTTCCCATTGGGCCAGGGCGCCGGAAAGGAATAACATGCCCTGCCTGGGAATGGCGATGTATTCGAAATTTCCGCCGGCTGAGGCGGGTTGCACCATCATCACCCGGCGGGTCCGGTCACCTTGGGGTTGGAAGGAGACGGGCGAAGAAGTGGACGGGGTTCCGTCGAATTGATCTTGGAGCAGTTGGATAGCGTTCATCAGCTCACATTCTCCGAGCGCCAGCTTGCGAACCGAAAATCTGACCAGGAAGCCCGCCGCCTTTCGCGAGGCAACAGGCGATTAATGCCTGGCAGTTGTATTCTGCCAATCATTATACAACAAGGGCTGGGCGGCGCGTAACGTGGCAACCCCGGGTCGAACAACAGATTTTGACGGTTTTCGCCACAGCGCTGCGGCCCAGCATCCCCAGAGCCAGGCGAGGCGTGAATTGGCGGCTGATCTGGTAGCCGCTCCACTCGCGAGTTGGATTGGGAGTTATTGATCGCGGTCAATCGGTTTGGGCTGGGGCTGCTCCGCTCGCCCGTTGGATTGGGTCGCAACCGCCGTTCGGCCAATTGGCTCGAAACGGCGCGACTGGTCATCCGAAACGCCTGCCGATGGCCGCGGGGTCACCCCGGATTGGGGTCAGCCATGCTTGAATCAACGGGCAAGTTTGAGTACAATCAACGTTCGCCACTCCCACGCGACGCTAAGCCTGTAGCGGCGGTGGAGTGGCTAATTCAACCGGAGGAAAGGGTGATTGAATGTATTAGGTACGCACGTGCTGTTGGAACTTAGAGACTGCGACCCCGAACTACTCGACGATCTTGAGTACATCCGAAAGGAATTGCTGGCTGCGGCTGCGGAAGTGGGCGCCCACGTAGTCGGGGAATCGTTTCACCAGTTCGCCCCCCAGGGCGTAACTGGAATTCTGTCCATCGCCGAATCCCACATTTCCATACACACCTGGCCGGAACTGGGCTACGCGGCGGCGGACATCTTCACCTGTGGCGACCAGACCATGCCGGACCGAGCCGCGCAGTCCGTCGTTGCGGCCCTACGGTGCCAGGATCCTCAAATAACGCAGATTCGCCGGGGCCTGAGCGGAGCGCGAGTCGCCCAACTGCAAACGGCGCGCTAGGGGATTCAACGTGGCCAGCTACCCAATGGAAGAGATCACCGGCAAGTGGGTGATCGAAACCGTGATGCCAGACCTGGCGGTCATGCTGAAGGTCGATGACGTGCTCTACTCGGGGCACACCGGATACCAAAGAGTGGAGGTAGTCCACTCTGAGGTCTACGGACGTAGCCTGCTGCTGGACGGCAAGACCCAGTCCACGGAACGGGACGAGCACATTTACCACGAGTCGCTGGTACATCCGGCGATGCTGATGCACCCAGACCCTCGCGCGGTGTTCATCGGCGGCGGCGGTGAAGGCGGCACGTTACGGGAAACCCTGGCGCACCGCACCGTGGAAAGCGTAGTCATGGTGGATCTGGACCGCAAGGTCGTTGACCTATGCCGTGAGCACCTCCCCCAGCATCACCAGGGAGCGTTCGATGACGCCAGAACGACGTTGATCCACGATGACGCCCGCAAATTTCTGGAATCCGACAGCGCATACTACGACGTGATGATCATGGACCTGGTGGACCCCCTGGAGGGAGGCCCGGCGTATCTCCTCTATACCGAGGAGTACTACAACATCGCCCGGGCCCGATTGAAACCCGGGGGCATACTGGTGACCCAGTCGGGACCGGCCGGTTTCCTGAGCCTGCATGAATGCTTCACCACGATTTACAAAACGTTGGAAGGAGTTTTCGCCGATTCACGACCGTACCATGCGCACGTACCGTCATTCATCACCCTGTGGGGATTCACGGCGGCCTCCGACTCCGCGCTGCCCCAACTGTCCCCGGACGAATTGGATCGACGCGTCGCGGAACGGGTCGCCAAACCGCTGCGCCACTACGATGGCGAAAGCCACGCCGCCATGTTCGCGTTGCCCCGGCACATCCGCGACGGCATCGCGGGTGAGACTCGCATCAATCGCGACGACGCCCCGGTTTACATGGTGTAGGCCCAGCGAGACGGGACGAGAACCGTTTTGTGACGGAGAGCGATTGCCACCACCGTAACCGGTTGGACTATAATTCGGAATGAACGCCGGGCGTCCTGAAATCCCACAGCAGACAGAATCCGGCGCAAGGCCGCGACCGGCGCCGCACCAAAAAAGAGGCTGAAAGCAATGTTGATGTTATTCCTGCGTGACGTTCCCGACCAGGCCCGCGCCGGCGAGGTCAGGCGGGTTTCCCGAGGTTACGCCCGCAACTACCTCCTTCCCAAAAATCTGGCGGAAATCGCCACCAGCGAAACCCTGAAACGCCTGGACAAAGTGAAGGCCGAAGGCGACGCCGAACGGGCGCGTGAGACCCACATCGTCGAGGAGCTGGCCGAAGCCCTGGACAACCTGACCGTAACGATTCCGGGGCGGGTCACGCCCACTGGGCGATATTACGGCGCCATCAGCGGAGCGCTCATCGCCGACGCCCTGGGCGAATTGCTGGAACGCGAGATCGACCGCCGCATCACCAACTCCGTGGAGCCGATCCGCGAACCCGGGGAGTACGAGGTGGTTCTGAACCTGTCCAGCGAAATCCGGGCGACCGTGAATGTCATCGCGGCCGTAGAGGAGTAGGGCCACGTGGTCGTCGCGCAATACACCGAGCGACAACCGCCGCACGACCTCGACGCGGAGGCGGCGGTGCTTGGCGGGTTGCTGATTGATGGCGACGCCCTGCACCGAGTGCTGCCGCTGATCAAAGCGGCGGACTTTCACCGGGCCCGCAACCAGTTTTGCTTTGACGCTTGCGTATCAGTGTCCCAAAGGGGCGAAGCTGTTGACCAGATCACAGTGGCCCGGGAATTGCAGATGCGCAATCGCCTGGAAGAGGTCGGCGGCCTCCCCTACTTGGGGCAACTGATCGCGGAGACTCCCACGTCGGTGAACGTGGAGCACTACGCCGGGATCGTGGCCGACACGGCGGCCAAGCGACGCATCATCGCAGCTGGCAACCGCATCGCCGAGCTCGGATTCGAGGACT
Organism: Dehalococcoidia bacterium; assembly: GCA_965221295.1. Lineage (GTDB taxonomy): Bacteria > Chloroflexota > Dehalococcoidia > Lucifugimonadales > UBA3495 > Bin87. Next base: position 2,420,943 of record OZ244879.1, read on the forward strand.
CGGACGACGCCGATGACACCATGCGGCGCGCGGTGGACGTGCTCTTTGGGGTGCAGCCTACCAACTCGGACCGGGGCTTCGTTCCCTTGGGGTCGGTGCTGGACGTTTACCTACAGGGCGACATCGGAGACGTTTCCCTGACCGACGCTCCGCCGCTGCAGACCGGCTACGGCGACCTTGACAGTCTGCTCGGCGGGATGCAGCGGTCTGACATGCTGATCCTGGGCGCCCGCCCCGGCCTCGGCAAGAGCAGCCTGGCGCTGAACATCTGCGTGAACGCGGCCAAGAACGGCCAAGTTTGCGGCATTTTCAGCCTGGAAATGAGTCGGGAACAGGTGGCCATGCGCATCCTGGTTGCTGAGTCGGGGGTAGATTCGCATCGCCTGCGGCTTGGGCTCCTTTCGGATCAGGAAGAGAGCGTTATCGCCAACGCGGTGGGCGTATTGTCGGGATTGCCCATCTATATCGACGACACTCCATTTCAAACCGCCACGGAAATGCGCAGCAAGGCTCAGCGGCTGAAACTGGAACACGGATTGGATTTCCTCGTGGTGGACTACCTGCAACTGGTGCAAGGACAGGGCAGTCGACGGGGCTACGGAGAGAACCGGGTTCAGGAAATCAGCGAGATTTCCCGGTCATTGAAGGTCATGGCGCGGGATCTGGAAACCCCGGTTTTCACGTGCTCGCAGCTGAGCCGCGTGGTCGAGAACCGGCCGGGCCACCGGCCTCAATTGTCCGACCTGCGGGACAGCGGCAGCATCGAGCAGGACGCCGACGTGGTGATGTTCATCTACCGGGAAGACCGCAATTTCACGGAGGAGGAGTGGGAGCAACACGCTCCGGGTCGCCCGTACCCCCGCAACATCGCGGAATTGATAGTCGCCAAACACCGGCACGGACCCACCGGCAGCCTGCACCTATATTTCCGGGATACCCTGATGCGTTTCGACGAGTTGCTGCGTTATGAAGAATCGGTGGCGTAGATGTCTGGCAACCGGCGCATCCAACCCTTGCCGAGAGACGCGCGGCGGGTGGCGGCGCCGGCCGCCGCGTTCGATGAATGGCTCGCGGAAATAGATAACCCCGGAGAACTCAAAGTCGCGCTGCGGGCGATCGGATTGTTGGCGGCCAAAACCTGGAGAGGAGCAACGCCGCCATCGATTTCACTCGATGATCTGCTGGACGATCAAACCCTGGGCCGAGCGGTCGAGTTGGGCAGCGATCATTCCATTCGCCGTGCTGTGGCGGCCTGCCTGAACCGCGAGACGTTGATCGCCATCCGGGTTGGCGGAGAAATCAGGCTGCTGGCCAACGAGCAACGGGCGCGTGAGTATCTGGCCAGATTGGAGACGCCTCCGTTGACCCCAGAAGCGCTTGCTCCAGTTGGCAGAGACCCGGTTGCGGATTATGTTGCGACGCCAGACACCGCGCCCGAACCATCGCGGGACAACATCTTCGCGCTGTACGAAAGGCACATCGGCGCCTACGGCCACGGCGCAGCCGAACAATTGCGGCTCGCTGAGGAAGAATATCCGCTCAGTTGGATCGAAGACGCTTTTGCCGCGGCCGAGGAACAGGGCGCGCGCAGCTGGAGTTACGTTCATGCTATCCTGAGGCGCTGGAACAAGGAAGGGAGGCCTGAAGTCTCCTCAAGGACTTCCGGGACACAACGAGACCAAGACCATGACGATGGAAAGCCTGGGCGCCATACTCCGCCGGATCGCCGCACGGGGTACTTGGAGAGCTACCGAAGGCGACATGGACGACTACCGTGGGAATCTGACCATGGAGATGAACCGGTCGGTGGTTGACCCCTGCGCGTGGTGTGGTGGCGCGGGTTGGCTGGCGCCGTCGGTTCCGCTGGAGCACCCGGACTTCGGAAAGGCGGTGCCTTGCGTCTGCCAGGATTCGGACGCCGACCGACTGCGACGGGCGGAAGGATTGGAGCGCTACAGCAACCTGGGGGCCCTGAGATTTTCCACCTTCGCCAACGCCGACCCATCGGGACCGGGCGGCCAAAACGTCAACCAGCGGTCCTTTGCGGATGCCTTTCAAGCCGCCGCCGAATACGCCGAAAGTCCGCAGGGTTGGATCACCTTCGTGGGACCCAGCGGCAGCGGCAAGACATACTTGGCGGCCGCCATCGTCAACCGCCGTGTCGAGTTGGGCCGCGCCGGGCTGTTCATCACCTCCACCGACTTGCTGGACCACCTGAGGGGAGGCTTTGACGACGACGCAGACCTGGGATTCAACGACCTCTACGAACAGGTCAGGAGCGCCGAGTTGCTGGCCCTGGATGACCTGCCCGCGCGTCCTGCCAGCCCCTGGGGCCAAGAGAGGCTATTCCAGTTGCTGGCCTGGCGGCATTCCCAACGTCTCCCCACGGTCGTTACGCTTCGGGGCGATCCCGCCCATCTGGACGACTTCCTGCGCACCCGGTTGGAATCGCCAGATGGATTCGGGCAGATCTGCCGCCTGGGGAGGGTCAGCGGCGTCTCTAGTCGCTCCATAGGGATCATCCCGGCAGCCATGAAGGAGCGGATGACTTTCAACGCGTTCAACCCCGAAGGCAACGGCGGCTTGGCGCAGCACGAAAAGCGAAGTCTTGGTTCAGCCAAAGCCTACGTTCAGCGGTGGGCCAACGAACCAAACGGATGGTTGAGCCTGCACGGATCCTACGGCGCCGGCAAGACCCATCTGGCTGTGGCCGCCGCCGCCGAACGGGAAGCCCGCGGCGATGAGGTGTTCTTTGCGACCGTGGCCGACCTGCTCGATTATCTGCGTTCCACCTTCGCGCCCGACAGTCCAATCGCCCACGACGACCTGCTGGACCGCATCAGGACCGCCGACGTGCTGGCGCTGGACGATATGGGAGCCGAACGCAGCACCCCCTTTGCCGAGGACAAGCTGTTTCAGATCATGGGATACCGTTACGAGGAGCGGCTTCCAACGATCATCACCACGTCGCATCGCGTCGAAGAAATCGCCCAAGACCGCCCGCGGATCGCATCCAGGATGCAAGATCCGTTGGTGGTGACCGAATTGCCGATAGAGGCGCCGGATTATCGACAGGGCGGAACTCGACGGTAGGCATAACATCGAAAGCGAGGATCTTGTGACCACACATAGTTTCGACGACTGGGCGGCGGCGCAAAACTACTACTTTGACAACGGATTGACCGACGGCCTGCCGGTTGTGCCGCCTACCCCGGAGCTAGTTCAAGCCATGCTGGATTATGCCGGCGTATCCGCTGATCAGGTTCTGGGCACAGAGGTGATCCGCCAAAAAAGCTTCACCGCCGGCAAGGCGGCGATCAACGCGGTGATGGCCGGGTGCCAGCCCGAGCATTTTCCGGTAGTCCTTGCCGCCCTATCGGCGATTACGGACCGCTCGTTCAACCTGCACGCCAGTAGCACGTCAACCAACGGCGCCACCGTGTTGACAGTGGTCAGTGGGCCCTATGCCGACGCCATCGGCATGAACGCTGGAGTCGAAATGATGGGCAACGGGAGTCGGGCCAACGCCGCGATCGGGCGGGCCGTCAATCTGTTCAAAGCCAACTTCTACGGATCGGTTCCAGTGGTGATGGACAACAGCACTTTCGGACACCCCGGAAAAATCACGTTTTGCTTTCCAGAGAACCTGGCCGCGAGTCCCTGGCCGTCGCTGGCATCAGAATTAGGCTACGGCGATGACGCGACGATAGTGGCCACCTACGCCACGCTGGCGCCGCTGCAGGTGACCTTGCACGGGGACCGCAATCCAGCCGATTTTTTGACCACGGTGGCCCACGCCATGCTGGCCTTCGGCCCCGGAATGCCGGAGGTCATCTGCGTGATCAGCCCAGAGGCCATGTCGCACATAGCGAACGCCGGTTGGTCGCGGCAGCAAACGGCGCAATTCCTCCACGAGAAGGCGCAGTTGCCGGTGGCTGAGTGGATGCGTTGGCGTCGCATGGGCCACGAATTGGACCACGACCGCATGGTTCCCGTGGTCGCCGGGGCCGAACGCATTACCGTGCTCCCGGGCGGCGGCATGGCGGGAGGTTTCGTAAGCCTGATCAGCACGTGGGGGAGCAGCCGCTCGGTGATCCGCCAGGTGCAGACTCCGTAAACCGAAAGCCAGCGAAGAAAGCAACAGGAGGTTTAGCAATGGCAACCACGGGAAACCCCATCGTAACGCTGGACCCTAGGGACGACGGGCCGCCGGCCCCGGCTCGGCTGGCGCAACGCCCGTCAACGCTGGACGGCAGAGTGATAGGACTATTCGCCAACAACAAACCGCACTCTGAGGATCTGCTGCGGCGCATCGCGGCCATCATCGGCGAGCGGTACGACATCGCCGGCGTCGTGGAGCACAACAAGGGTGGCTGGCAGTGGCCGGCCCGCATCGAGGACCTGAGGCGTACAGCCGACAGCATCGATGTGGCGATACACGCCACCGCTGAATGAGGATCCTGCACCGCGTGCAGTGTGCACGACGCAATGGAAACCGAATTGCTGGGGATCCCGTCCACGGTGTTGACCACCCGGCCGTTCATCAGCCAAGCCCGCGCCATGTCCCGAATGCGGGGCGACCCGGATTATGGGCTGGCCATCATCGATCACCCCATCGTTACGCTCAGCGACGCCGAACTGTCTGAGCGGGCAGCCACCGCGGCGCCCCAGGTGATCGCCTGTCTGGTCGATGGCTAGCGCTCCAGTCCAATTTGAAACCGCCGCCCACGCCAATCCGCGGCCAGACAGAAACAAGGAAGGGACGGGAGTTAGACCCGTCCCTTCCCTTTATTGCCAACGTCGACGATTCGAGCTACAGCGGGAGGTACACGGCGTCGCCGGACTGTGCGCTGGCGGTAACGGCTTCGGTCCACTCCATGTAGTGTACGCCGATGTTGAATGGGGTTCTCAGCACCGGGGCGCCGTCGCGAATGGACGCGATGAATTCCTGCTCGACGGACCAGGAATAGCGGTTCTCCGGTGGATTGGCGATTTCCTGCAATTCAGAGTCGCCGCGCTTGCCGCCGAAAACTCGCATTTGGTTGTCCACGTGGATGGTGCCATCCGTGCCATAGAGCCAAACGGAGTTGCCCGGAGACAGGCCGGCGCACGCGCTGAAGCGCAGGTGGGCGTTGGCTCCGTTGGCCAGGCGGCAGAGGATGTCAACCGTGTCTGGTATGGTTACCGAGCGCCAATTGCCGTCGTCATCCCGGCGGTGCGGCACAGTTATCTTGCCCATGGCCATGACCTGGGTGGCCCGTCCAACCCAACGGATCATCGCCTCGTACCAGATGCCCATGTTGAGGATGTTGAAGCCACTGAGATCCCGGTCCTGCCGCCAGTGCATCGTGGCGTCGCGGTCGGCGAACCCGGTCAAAGATTGCACCTCAACGGAAATCAGTTCACCGAGGAATCCTTCGGAAATCAGGCGAATCAGCAGGTCATCAATCCCGAATGTCATCGGCGAGGGCACGATCTGAGCCACGAGGCCCGGAGTCTGCTGGGACGCGGCAAGCATGTCGTATGCTTCGGCGGCGTTCATTGCCATGCGGGCTTCGCAGAGGACGTGCTTGCCGGCTTCCAACGCGGCGATGGTCAGGGTGCGGTGCATGTACGGCCAGGTGCCAATACAAACCGCGTCCAAGCTTTCGTCCTCCAGCAGCTCCTGCCAACCGTCGTAAACGGTGGGGATGTTGAAAGCGTCAGCGACGCGCTGGCCGGACTCGCGGGAACGGTTGGCTACGGCGCCGATTTCCACGCCGGGAGCGCTGTTGAAACCGGGAATATGCCGGTCTCGCGTGTTGCGACCAGCGCCAATGAGACCGACACGGACGGATTCGATTGCCACAGTTGTACCTCCTTAGCGATACGTTGCGCCGCCGCCAGCGAAGCTTGATGATGGGCGTCGCAGCGATGCGATTATAGGGTAAGGGTTGGTGAGGGTCAAAATCGCTGTGGGCGTTACGCGCGGGCCGGCGCGATCTCGCTGGGCGGCGCTCGAACCGAGAGCGGCATAGGCTTGAGCCAGCGGAGACCGGCGCTGCTTCACGGGCTGAGCGTCTGATAGACTCGCGCTCCGTCGTTGGCGTAAGCCAGGGCCAACGATCCGGCATCCACCATGGCGTCGAACTTGGCGATACCAGCCTCGTCGTAATACCCGCGCTCCAGTTGACCAACCACTATGTAGGCAACCCGGTATTGCCGGAGTAGATCCAGCGCCATGGCTTGGTTGCCAGTATTGTAGATGGTCGACACATCTTCGGCGCGTTGCCGAACCAAGTCGCCATCGTTGCGCTGTTGCTGTTGGTGCCAAGGCCATCCCAGAACGGTCGGGAGGCCAGTGTACTGGGAAATCCGTGAGTTCCAGCAATACTGGCTGCTGTGAGCCTCCAGCGCTACTGGCGTACCCGGCACATTGTCCTGGAGCCAACGGATCGCCTCGTAGTCCCAACGAAGTTCATGCAGCGGCACGGCTTTGTCCACACACCAGTCTGGCGGGTGATAGACCGCGGACGACATCCAGGCGGCGCCGTCGAGAGTCGGGGGCAATGGATCGAATCTGTCGTGGATGCGGACCGGCGTCGCCAGCGCCGGATACACCAGAGTTCCGACGAATACGACCATGACGATGCCCACTGCGACCTGTTTCAGCCGACGGGGCGCCGAAACGACGCCGTTGCTCAAGGCCGTCCAACCTCTCCACAGGCCGTAGGCGCCGGACAGGCCGAATAGCAACCAGGCCACCAGGTAGTACTTGAACAGCGTGTTCATGCGCGCGATGTCGCCTTCGACGCGAATCAGGTCAACGCCGACGCCGATTGCCAGGGCCAGGGCTAGGAGCATGAGGGCCATCACATCTGCGCGCCGCTCGGGATATTCCTCGGCCGCCAGGGAGGCCACCAGCGCCCAAGCTACCAGCGTCAACACCATGGTCAGGAATCCTGCGGTAGCGAACCCGGCGACCAAGAAATACCCCGCCAGCAGCGCCCCCAATCCGGCGCCTGCCAGCAGCCATTGGTCCAAATTTGCCAGAGGTTGGCCGTTATCGACCCGGGCCAATAACGGGCGCACCAACTGCGGCAGGGTGGCAATCAACAGGCCGGCCGCAGCCAGCAGGGGCAGGGCATGGATCAACCAGTAATTGGATAGGGGCGTGCGCCACCGCGTGGGTTCGATGCCGACGCCGAAGGTTTCAGTGGAGGAATGGAACGGCAGAAAGGCGAGGTAACTGACCGCCAGAGCCAGCAGGCCGGCGCCCGCGGCCCAGGAGGCGCGGGTCTTGAACGACGCGGGCATCATCCAGGCGCTGGCGCCGATGCAGCCCAGCATCAACAGGGCGTACGCTGGATATTCCCACGAATTGATCGCCCAGAGACTGCCCACGGCCACGGCGAGGAACATAACCGTAGCCCAAACCCATGGCGTCCGATGCGAGGCGCGACTCAATCCTAGCAGGGTGGAGAAACCCAACCCCATAGCCAGCAAAGCGAAGGGCATGGTCATCATGTGGGCGTGCAGGTCGGCGAACAGGAAGGTGAAGAATGGGAATTCGGTGATGTGAAACCCTTCCCCGACGAATTTGCCCGGGTCGATCCACGGGGTGAGCGCTGAAGGTTCGAATTCAGGGAGTTGGGGAATCGCGCGGCTGCTGCGCCAAAAATCGAAGGACGACAGCGCCGCCGGCATCCCTTCGAGTTTGGCCAATGCCAACTTCCCGGCTTGAAGCGCTCCATCCAGATTGCCCGAAACGGCGACCATCACTGCGCCAACCAACCCGGCGACAACCGCCCCGTTGGGAGCCCATCGGGCCGGGTCGATGCGCTGCTTGGGGCGCGACTTGCGAACCGTGGCCACCAAGTTATACGCCAACGAGCCGGCGCCGGTTGCGGTGAGGGCGAACAGCAACGGGACCGCTACGTTGAACCCGGTAGCCGGCGGAATCCCGGTGATTCTGAGCGGAATCGACAGGATGAAATAGCCCCAGTAGTAGTAATTCAGGTAGCCGCCGCTGAACCACGGGTCGTAGGGTGGCAACACAGAGGAGCGGGCAACCGCCGTGAAATAAGCGAGTTCCATGGGTTTTTCGCCGCCACGCCAGGGATGCCAAAGGTCGGGGTTGGCGGCCCGCACCCAAACGAATCCCAGATAGGCGAGCAGGAACAACGCCTCCCCGGTGATGGCAAGACGCCAGTGTTCGCTGAGCCAGCGGACTATTGCGCGCCACCGGAAATACAGCACGGCCGCCGAGGGCAGGGCCAGGACCGCCATCGCCAGCCAGATTGTTCCGGTTGAGTAGCGCAATATCCCCGCGCTGACCAGCCACCAGGACACCCAGGCCACCAGCAACAAGCCCAGGGCTCGCGCCAACAGGATGCCGCGGTCTGGCAACGGACGCATCAGCCACCAAGTGAATGGAAACGCGATCAGGCCGCTCAGCTGCACGGCCAGCAGCCAGGCCAACCACGGCGCCCGATTGGACCAACCATCCCGGTCGAAGAGGTCGGACCAGGTTCCGCCGGATTGCTGCTCGCGTAGGGCGGACGGAGACAGCATGAGGGGCCCGCCGGACGCTTCGCCGGTTGCGCCGTCGGCGTAGATGCGTTCCCGTATGGCGCCCTCCGACAAACGCTCCACGTTGCGGAAGATCAGTACTTGGGGATGGTCGTAAGCGACCACGTTCTCGTCAGCGTAACCCAGATTGAGGACGACGCCATCAGGTTGACCGTCGGTTCCGGTGGACGTGAGCGGCGGCGGCGACAGCCCGGCGCGGCCGTAAGGGTCATCCCGCAGGTGGACGCCGAAAATCGACGGATAGGAGGTGAAGGCCCGCTCCAGACCGAAACCGAGTTCGCCGGCGAAGAACCGCTTGAAGAACCTCGAGCTGTCTGGGAATTGGTCCGGCAGCCGGGCCACGGAACCGTAGGCTCGGTTGGAATAAAAGATCACGTAGTCGGCATTCGCCAACCGTTCGATCAGCTCAGGCATTTTGTTAGGGTCCCGATCCCAGTGGTAGGCCGGGAAGGTCCAAACATCGTAGCCGTACAAGTTGGGCACGCGCTCCTCCCAATTGGAGCCTCCATTAACGATGGACGAACCGGGAGGAACGTTGGCGTTGATCCAGTCGGCAGCCGCGACCGCCGTGTGCGGCCGGCCATAAACGCTGACGAAGGCGAAGGCGTAGAGAATCGTCGCCGCCACCACGATGGTCACCAAGGCGATGCCCAAAGGAAGGGTCCAACGGTCGGTCCAACGTTGCGCAAGACGCAGCGCTGGCAGCAAGGCCCGTGGTCGTTGAGACATGGGCGGCGCGGGGGGCGCCAGAGGCGCCGAGCGGCCGGCGACTGGTGGGGTCGCGTGCCATTGCTCTGAATAGAGAGCGTCTGGCAAAGGTTCATCACCAAACAGCGGCTCGTCGAATACCAAGTCGTCGCCGACGGTGGGCGGAGTCGCGTGCCACTCCTCGGAAAAGGGGGCGTCGTCCGGCGGGTTGGCGCTGGAGGCGGCCGCGCGGCGGCGGCGCTGGGCGCCCGACACCAGCGCCACCAACAACCGGGCCGCCATCAGGATGTAGAACGGCATCAGCGGGAACACGTAGCGCAGGAACTTGACCTCGAAAAGCTCGAGAAATACAAAGGCAGGGACCGCCCAAGCCAACAACATTAGGTCGTAGCGTCGGGCGGCGCCGCCGCGCCAAGCGAACCACGCCGTGACGGGCGCCGCCAGCCAGGCGAGTATCCCCAACGGCAGGCCCAGTCCCCAAACCGCGGTCTGGCGGATTTGGAAGGTGAAGGCTGGAGTGTCGGCGTACTGCCAGGTGAAGGGGAACCGTCCGGCCTCGCCCGCCATGCCGGCCTGCTCGCGGACATCGGCGATGAAGGCGGAGAAATCAAGAATGGCGTAGGGAGTAGTCAGAAAGAACGCCGCCAACGCCGCCGCGCCCACCCAGGCGGCCAATGGAACCGCTCCGGCGATGTCCCTGGGGCGCAATTGGCTCCAACTTACTTTGGCGCGGTCCTTGGCGACCCACAGGAACGTCAACGCCAGGGGAGCCAGGATCGGCGCCACCGACACCTTGGTGGCAATCGCCAACCCTACGAACAGGCCTAGCAACGTGGCGTGCCATATTCGCCTAGTATCCAGGAACCGCAGCATGGCCCAAAACGCTGCCAAAGACGCCAGTACCGTGAACGGTTCGGGGCGATAAAACTGGGTATGCTGGATGTGGATCACGGCGAAGGCGGTCAGCGCGGCGGCCAAGATGCCGGTCCACCGGCCGTACATTCGGCGTCCGATCAGGTAGAGCAGCCACACCGAGCCCACGTCGGCGAGGGCCGCCAGCGTTCGGCCGGCGAACCTGGCGTCGAGAGCGCCCCAATCAACGAACGGTTCCAGCACGGTTCGGGCCAGTACCAACGCATAGATCAGCACACTGCCCAAGGGGAACCAACGGGGATTCAGCGGGCTGCGCTCCGCCGACAACGCGGTTGTCAAATTCGGTACGCCGGGTTCGATGCCGGCCAGGTGTTCATTGGACAATAGGGACCGCAGGTGGGCAGCCGAGCAGTGCGGTCCGTCGGTCTCCGGGCCAGCCGTGAGCAGACACAGCATGTCGCTGGCCCGCATGTAAAACGACCGCTCGTCGGGGTGGAACCCGTAACCCTGGTCCCAATCGATGCCATACAGGCGCAGCGCCAACGCGACCACCAATATGGCAGTCAACAAGAAATTGGCCCCCCACAAGTGACGCAGGGGGCTAACTAGGAGGGAGCGGCGCAGATTCATTCGGCTGGGAACCGGACGGCGCTAACCCCCCACCATGCAGCAGAGGTCGGCGGTGCGGCATGAATAACCCCACTCGTTATCGTACCAGCCCATGACCTTGACCATGTTGCCGTCCAACACCATGGCGCTGAGGCCGTCGAAAATGCAGCTGTGGGTATTGCCCCGGATGTCGGAGCTTACGATGGGGTCCTCGGTGTATTCCAGGATGCCCTTCAGTGGGCCGTCCGCCGCGGCTTTGAAGGCCGCGTTGATCTCGTCTTTGGTTACGCCCTGCTTCAGGTCGGCGACGAAGTCGGTTACCGAACCCACCGAAGTGGGGATCCGGTAGGCGATGCCGTGGAGCTTGCCTTCCAACTCGGGTATGACGACGCCAACCGAACGGGCCGCGCCGGTGCTGGTGGGAATGATGTTCTGGGCCGCCGCCCGAGCCCGTCGCAGGTCCCGATGGTTGCGGTCCAATAGGCTCTGGTCGTTGGTGTAGGCGTGGATGGTGGACATCAGCCCGCGCTCGATGCCGAACGCGTCGTGAAGAACTTTCACCATGGGCGCGAAGCAGTTGGTGGTGCACGAGGCGTTGGATATGACGCGGTGTTCGTCGCGGTACACCTCGTCGTTGACGCCCAGCACGATGGTGGCGTCGGCGCCGCGCGCCGGGGCCGATATGATCACCTTGTCGGCGCCGCCGTGGTCGATGTGAGCCGCCGCTTTGGCGGCGTCGGTAAACACTCCGGTGCATTCCACCACTATGTCCACGTCCATCTCCGACCACGGTATGTCGGCGGGGTTGGTCTGCTGGAACTTTCGGATGGTGCGGCCGTCGATGACCAGGTTGCCGTTGTCGGTTCCGACGGATCCCGCGTAGGGGCCGTAGGTACTGTCGTACTTGAACAGGTGGGCGGCGGTATCGGTGTCTCCCGTCCCGTTGACCGCCACCAGGTCAAGTCGATCCTGATAGGTGTGGGAAAGGGCCGCGCGAGCCACCAGCCGCCCGATGCGGCCAAAGCCGTTGATACCGATGCGCGTCGCCATCTCGGTCTTGCCTCCGTACAAATTAATCGCCAGACAATCGGCGTCACTACAGTTAGGATGCTATGCCCGGCGGGGGGATTATACCACCGAAACCGGGCCAACGGGTTGGTTTGTCACGGGTCAAGACGCGCTGTTATGATTAGCGAGAGCGGCGGCATTCGGCCCGCGCGGCAGTGTTATCCTCTATGTGGTTCGACGACTTTTGGCAAGCTCTGGTCTCGCAGTTGGGCGCTGACACTGGCGTCGCCGCGGGGACGTTTATGCTCGGGATATTATCCCTACTGTGGTCACGTTTCAGGCGGGCAAAGGACGGCCACAGCGACAAGCCCGATGTTGTACCCAGCCCGACCGATCCCGCCACAACTGTTACCATTATCAACAGCTTCAACAGGCTACCCAAGCGAAAGACCCGAACGAGGCGCAGGAACCGGATCCGGCGGGACGCGCGAATCACAGAAGATCGACCATCGGACACTGACGGCATCCATCAAATGGGGGATTGAGATGATTGGTCTGCTTGTTACCTTGGTGTTTGCGACGGTGTGCGGGGCCGTCGCCACCGTCCTGTGGGTAGCCTTTTGGACCTTGGCCATCCCGTGGGAAGGGCACTCGGCATTGACCGCGTCGGTGTTCATCGCGGCCGGCGTCGGCACCGGGTTCATGGCCTTGAAGACCATGCGGTCGCGGTAGCGTCCCTACCGGAACCGCTGGTACACCTGGGAGCCGGCGTAACGGGCCGCCGCGCCCAGCTCGGCTTCGATGCGCAGCAGCCGGTTGTACTTGGCGACGCGCTCGGATCTGGCGGGCGCTCCGGTTTTTATCTGGCCAACATTCCAGGCCACCGCCAGGTCTGCGATGGTGGTGTCCTCGGTTTCGCCAGAGCGGTGACTCATCACGGCGGTCCAGCCGGCGTTGCGGGCCATCTGCAGGGCGGCGTGGGTTTCCGACACCGTGCCGATCTGGTTGGGCTTGAGCAGGATGGCGTTGCCGGCGGATTCGCTGACGCCCCGTTGCAGCCGTTCCAGGTTCGTGACCAGCAGGTCGTCGCCCACCAACTGCGCCGTTGTTCCCAGCCGCTGGGTCATGCCGATCCAACCGTCCCAATCGTCCTCGAACAGGCCGTCCTCGATGCTGATGATGGGATACTGCCGGCGCCACTGGGCGTAGAGGTCGACCAACTCGGCCGCAGTCAGCGACACGCCCTCGCGCTCCAGGTCGTAGCGTCCAGTGTCCGCGTTCCACAGCTCGGACGCCGCCACGTCCAGGGCGATGTGAACCTGCTCGCCGGGGCGGTAGCCGGCGGCCTCGATGGCCTGCAGCACGACTTCGATGGCGTCGCGGTTGGACGGCAGCGACGGCGCGAATCCGCCCTCGTCGCCGACGTTGAGGTTGTGGCCGTTCTGCCGCAGTATGGACTTGAGGGACTGGTAGATCTCCACGCCGGCGCGCAGGGCGTCGGAGAACCGCTCGAAACCGGCGGGGGCGACCATGAACTCCTGCACGTCGGCGGAGTTGGAGGCGTGGCGCCCTCCGTTGAGGATGTTCAGCAGCGGAACCGGCAGGCTCACCTCGCCGCGGGCCGCCAGATGCCGCCACAGCGACCCGCCGGCCGCCGACGCCGCGGCCGCCCGCGCCACGGCCATGGACGCCGCCAGGATGGCGTTGGCGCCCAGGTCGCTCTTGTCGGCGGTTCCGTCCAGCTGGTTGAGCCGGCGGTCAACCTCGGCCTGGTCGAAGGGGGACGCGCCGGCCAGGCCGTTAGCGATGCGTTGGTTCACGTTGGCCACGGCGGTGAGGACGCCGGCGCCGCCAAAACGCCGCGCGTCGCCGTCCCGCAGCTCCAGGGCCTCGTAGCTGCCAGTGCTGGCGCCGGAGGGAACCAGGGCGAGGCCCACGCTGCCATCGGTGAGGGCGACTTCCGCCTCGACGGTGGGGTTGCCCCGGGAGTCCAGGGCTTCGCGGGCGGTGATGGAGGCGATGGTTGGTTCGGGCATCAGGATTCTCCGCTGATGGGCTGTGAGAAGGCCACGCTCTGCGTCGGCTCGGTGCGGGCCAGGGCGGCCGCGATGGCCTTGTCCACGGCATCCACCGGGTCGTTGGCGATGATGTAGTTGTCGCCCACGGGCTGGCCGTCGCCGCGCAGGGTCAGGGGCCAGCTGTTCAGGGACACCACCGGTATGCCGTAGCTGAGGGCGTAAGCGATTTCGGAGAGGGTGCCAAAGGCGCCGCCCACGGCGATGGCGGCCTGGCCGGTGCTGACCACCGCCACGTTGCGCGCGAAGCCCATGTTGGTGGCGACGGGGATGTCCACGTACTGGTTGGCAGTGTGAGGAGAGCCGCTGGGCAGGATGCCGACGGTGGTTCCGTTTTCGGACTTGGCGCCTTTGCAGACTGCCTCCATCACGCCGGTCAAGCCGCCGCAGACCACGGTGACGCCGCGGCGCCCCAGCTCCTTGCCGACCGCCTCCGCCAGCGCGTACACATGAGGCGGCGGGTCAAAGTTACCAATAACAGCGATGATCATGGGGGATTCACCTTTACTCGGACATACACAATTCCCTGAATTTACCAATCAGGTCGTCTACGGCCATTGGATCTATGTTCTGTCGTTCTTTGAGATACCGAAATAGTTCTGCGGCAAGTTGCTTACAACTCAATGATTCCGGGCCCGTGAGCGCGCTCACGAGTAGGTAACCCGCGACAGCCAGGAAAATCCATTGCAAGGCGTTGAACATGAATGTCGCGCTGTGCTGGTCACTGCACGAGGCTTGTCTAAACGAAACTGTTACGTCCTTTATGATAATGCACAGTCGGTTTTGCGGAGTTGGACGTTTTTTGTTCTCAGCATCCCCAACTGTCTGGGCATTGCCGGCCTTGGTATTTTGCGGACGGGCATCCCGGCGTCGCGAAGCAGCATCCTTTGCCTCTGAGCAGATCAAGCCCAAGAGCAAACTCACGAAAAACAACAACACCTCCCAAGGGTCCAGTTTGCCCGCAAGCCATCCAACCGCAAACGCTCCACCAATTGCCAAAAGCGGCATGATGAGGTTCATGTTTCGCCTCCAGATTTGGCCAATACCGTACAATGATGTTCCGTGTCTGTTGCTTTCCCAAACGAAGTTTGCGCAATCGGTCACGATAAGCCCTACTGACCGTCACGCACCGTCAGTAGAGCGTGTAGCTACCCCACCGGCAGTATCGCCACGCTGGCCGTCTCAATCAACGCCAGCAGGGGCGCCGGGTAGATGCCTAGCCAAGTTACCACTACTAGGCCGGCGGCCATGGTGGCCGTCAGGAGCCAGGAGGGGCGTTGCAGGGAGATGACTTCCGCTGTCGGTTCGGCGTGGGCGTCGGAGGCGCCGTGGGCATCAGGGGAGTCGGGAGCCTGGGGGTGGGCGTCGTGGTGGTCGGCATCGGCGTCGCTGGCGCCGGGGGCGGGTTCGATGTACATGCGCCGCATGACCTGCAGGTAGTAGTACAGGGAAATCAGGCTGGCGAAGATGGCCACGCCCGCCAGCCACAGGAATCCCCCGTCGGCGACGGCGGCGAAGAGGTAGAACTTGGCGGTGAATCCGGCGAAGATGGGCAGGCCGGCCAGGGAGAACAATCCGATGGCGATGGCCGCCGCCACGTAGGGCTGCCGGTCGGCCAGGCCGTCCAGGTCGGCGATGTCGTCCTTGCCCTCCCGGTTGTAGTAGGCGGTGACGCCGGCGAACACCACCAGGTTGGTGACCGCGTACACCACCAGGTAGAAGATGACCGCCTTGGCCGCCAGCGCGAAGTCGCTGCCCAGCACGGCGACGCCAGCCAGGGCATAGCCCACGTGTCCGATGCTGCTGTAGGCCATCAGGCGCTTCAGGTTGCGCTGGGCCAGGGCCACCAGGTTGCCCAGCAGCATGGTGATGGCCGCCAGTACCGCGATGATCAGCTGCCACTCACCCCACAGGTGGGCGGCGGGAACCACCGCCTCGGCGAAGAACCGCAGGGTCAGGGCGAAGGCGGCGGCCTTGGAGCCGATGGCCAGGTACGCCGTCACCGGCAGGGGCGCGCCCTCGTAGGCGTCCGGCGCCCACATGTGG
Organism: Dehalococcoidia bacterium; assembly: GCA_965221295.1. Taxonomy (GTDB): domain Bacteria; phylum Chloroflexota; class Dehalococcoidia; order Lucifugimonadales; family UBA3495; genus Bin87. The sequence goes on from OZ244879.1 coordinate 2,436,833, forward strand.
AAGGGCACGGCGGAGAGCTTGAAGCCCAGGCCCACCACTAGCATCGCGACTCCCACCCACAGGACGGGGCTGGCGGAATCCGGCGACGCCAGGCCCTGGGCGATGCCGGCGAAGAAGGTGGTGCCCAGCGCCGCGTAGATGTTGCTCAGTCCGTAGAGCAGGATGGCCGACGACAGGACGCCGATGATGATGTACTTGATGCCGGCCTCGTTGGAGCGGGCCTCGCGCAGGCCGTAGGCGACCATGACGTAGAGGCTGAAGGACAGCAGCTCCAGCGAGATGTAGGCGGTGAGCAGCTCGCGGGACATGGCCAGCAGGTTCATGCCCAGGATGGAGAACAGCAGCAGGCCGTAGAACTCGCCCCGGTTTTGCAGGCGGTCGCGGGCGTACTCCCACGACAGGGCGATGATGCCGGCGCCGATGGCCAGGAAGAAGATCTTGAAGAACAGGCCGAAGCCGTCCACGACGATGAGGCCGCCGTAGAGCTCGACGCTGCCGGCGGGTCGCATCAGCAGGGCGATGGCCATGACCGCGACCAGGCTGACCACGGCCAGGCCGGCCAGCCAGTCCTTCCGGCGCTCCGGCAGGAACAGGTCGACGATGAACACCAGGAAGGCCAGCCCGGTGAGGGCAAACTCCGGCGTCAGCAGGTGCAGGTTGGTGGTAAGCGTAGTGGTCATGGGGTTAGCGTCTAAAACACCGCCAGGGCGCTGGCTACGCCGGTGTTGATTACGTTGAGCAGCGGGGCCGGCCAGACGCCCACGGCGATGAGGATCAGGACGAAGGCGGCGCCCACGCCCTTCTCGATGGGGCTGGCGTCGGTGAGGTGATCCCACTGCGGGTCGGCCTCGCCGAAGAAGGAGCGGGCCAGCAGGCGCAGGATGTACACGGCGGTTATGGCGGCGCCGATGACGCCCAGCACGGCCAGCGGCAGGTATGTGCGGAAGGCTCCGGTGAACACCATGAACTCGGCGATGAATCCGCTGAGTCCAGGCAGGCCCAGGGACGCCAACCCGGCGATGGCGAAGAAGAAGGTGGTGACGCCCATGCGCTTGACCAGGCCGTTGAGAATGAAGGAATCGCGGATGTGCGCCCGCTCGTAGATGGCGCCCACCATGGCGAACATGAGGGCGGTCATGATGCCGTGGGAGAACATCTGCAGGACGGCGCCGGCCAGCCCAACCGGGTGCAGCGTGGCGATGCCCATGAGCACGTACCCCATGTGGCTGACGCTGGAATAGCCGATGACATACTTCAGGTCGTTCTGGGACAGGGCGGAGATGGCGCCGTAGATCACGTTCACCGTGCCCAGGCCGATGAGGACTGGCATCCAGACCTCGGCGCCCTGGGGCGTCAGGATCATGCCTACCTGGATGATGCCGAATGCGCCGAGCTTCATCAGCACGCCGGCGTGGAGCATACTGACGCCGGTGGGGGCCGCCACGTGGCCATCGGGCGACCAAGTGTGGAAGGGCCACAGGCCGGCCAGTATGCCGAATCCGACGGCGAACAGCGGGAACACCCACAGTTCCAGGGCGCGGGAGAAGGCTCCCGTCTCGCGCAGCCGCGCCAGGTCGTCGATGTTGAAGGTGGGGCTGCCAGCCTGGGACGACGCCACGTACAGGGCCAGGATTCCGATCCAGATGAGGACGCTGCCCGCCACCAGGACCAGCATCAGCTTCATGGCGCCGTACTCTTTGGTGCGCAGGAAGGTTCCGAAGTCGGTGCTGCTGCCCCAAACACCGATGAGGAGGTACATGGGCAGCACGGCCAACTCGTAGAAGAAGAACAGGAAGAACAGATCGCGGACGATGAAGACGCCGAAGACGCCGGCGCCCAGGGCCAGCAGCAGCACGAAGAAATCCCGGCTGCGTCGGGTGATGGTCTGGCTGATCAGTACCGCGCCCAGCAGCACGATGCCGTTGAGCAGAACCAGCGGCGCGCCAATTCCGTTGACGCCAAAGTCCAGGGTTATGTTCAGCGGATGCCCAATCCAGGCGAATTCGCGCTGGAACTGGACGCCGCCGGCCGCGTAGTCGTAGCGCGCGAAAACGACAACCGACAGGATCAACGTGATGGTCGAGACGAAGATGGCGAACTGCCAGGCGTCGCGAGGCCGCTCTTTGGGCAGGAACATCGTCAGGATGGCGCCGGCCAGGGGCGCCAAGACGAGCAGCAGCAACGAAACCTGATCGAAGTTGGCCATGATACGAAGGGATAGCCGGCCTTACGCCGACCGGAGCCACCAGAAGACGGCGAGGGCGATGACTCCCAAGGCCACCACCAGGGCGTAGGAATAGACGTGGCCGGTGACGTGGAGCCGGAGCGCAACGCCGAATCTGCGCGCCAGGTGGCCCGGGCCGTTGATGCCCACGTCGTTGACCACCGCGCGATCGAAGAAGGCCAGCGCCGCGGAAGTCGTCAGGACGGCGCGGTCGATGAACCACTGGTAGGTCTCGTCCACGTAGTATCGATTCTCCACCACGCGCAAAACCGGAGCGAATCTGGCCCGCAGCGCCTGGTGAGACCAACCGCGTCGCACGTACACCAGCCAGGCCAGGGCGAACGCGGCGACGGTCAGCGTGACGGAAATCGCCGCGACCAAGACATTGAAGTGGAACCCGCCGCGGTATCCGTAGAAAACGAAGTCGCCGAACCCGCCGAACGCGCCCGGCCAGTTGAAGGCAATCCAACCGAAACCGATGGCCAGGATCGCTAGGACGGACAGGACGCTGGTCATCAGGATGGGCGATTCGTGGGCGTGATGGGTGTCCTCGCCCTCGGGTCCGAAGAACACGACGAACATGGCGCGGGCCATGTAGAGGGCGCTGAGGAACGCGGTCAGGAACGCCAGGACGATGAAGATGGCCGGCAAGTTTTCGGAAACCGACAGCAGAATCTCATCCTTGCTCCAGAATCCCGACAGTATCGGGATGCCGCCCAGCGACAGGGCGCCGACGCTGAAGGCCGCGGCGGTCAACGGCATGGCGCGACGCAGGCCACCGACGCGGCGAATGTCCACGTCGCCGTGGGCTCCCACTCCGTGCATGACGCTGCCGGCTCCCAGGAACAGCAGGGCCTTGGCGAAACCGTGGGCCATCAGGTGGAATACCGCCGCCGTCCAGCCCAACGCCCCCAGCGACAGCATCATCAGGCCCAGGTGCGACACGGTGGAGTAGGCCAGGATGCGCTTAAGGTCGGTGGATACCAAGGCGATGGTGGCCGCGCCCAACGCCGTGACGACGCCCACGCTGGCGACGACCGTCAGGGCCTCGGGCGAGGCGGCGAAGATGGGGTACGCGCGCGCCACCAGGTAAACGCCGGCGATGACCATGGTGGCGGCGTGGATCAGGGCGCTCACCGGGGTGGGGCCTTCCATGGCGTCGGGGAGCCACACGTGGAACGGGAACTGGGCCGACTTGCCCATGGCTCCCAGCAGTAACAGGATGGCGACGGCCGTGGTGGCGCCGGAGCCCATGGCGCCGGATTCCACCGCGGCGAAGGCGTCGGTCATGCTGAAACTCCCGACGTTCAACCACAGCAGCAGTATTCCCACCAGGAGGCCCACGTCGCCGATGCGCGTGACGACAAACGCCTTCTTGGCGGCCTCGCGAGGGCCGGGGTTCTCGAACCAGAAGCCGATGAGCAGGTAGGAGCACAGGCCCACCAACTCCCACGCGATGTACAGCAGCAGGAAGTTATCGGCCAGGGCCAGGGTCAGCATGGCCGCGACGAACAGGGCCTGCCAAGCGTAGTACCAGCCGAACCGGGGGTCGCCCTTCATGTAGTCCAGGGAATAGAGCTGCACGCCGAGCGCCACGAAGGTGATCAGGCCGAGCAGCACGATGGTCAAGGGGTCGATCAGCATCCCCCATTGGACGTGGATTGCCTGGTCGACGCTGGCGGCGACGCCAGGGATGCCGGCCTGGAACCAGGTGGTACTGAAGTGGCAGGTGAGGGCGCCGGTAATGGAACTCACGTCGCAGGCCGGGTTCTCGGCAGACGCGCCGAGGAAACCCACGGTAGCCATCGCCCACACCACGAACCCGGCGAGAATCGCCAGGATGGCCAGGGGAGCGCCGCGTCCCGGCAGCCAGCGCTGGAAGAGGATGATCAGCGGGCAGGCGGCGAAAGAAAATACGGGAATCAGAAATGCCAGCGGCATATCACCACTTCAGTAGGTTGATTTCGTCAACGTTGACTGTGCCGCGGTTGCGGTACATGCGCAGGATGATCGCGAAGGCCAGGCCGACCTCGGCCGCCGCCACCGTGATGACGAAGATCGCGATGATCTGGCCGTCGAACGCCTGGAATTTGCCGATGCCGTTCAGGTAGGAAGCCGCCGCGATCAGGTTGATGTTGACAGCGTTCAGCATCAATTCTATGGACAGCACGATCAGGACTGCGCTACGGCGGGCCAGCGCTCCGTACAGGCCGATGCCGAATAGGGTCGCGCCCAGGAGTTGGAAATAGAGCAACGGGACCATGGCTACTACCGGTCCGACGGCGACGGATCGTCGGTTGTGACGTCCACGTTTTGCGCCCTGGCGATGATGATGGCCCCAATCAAGGCGACCAACAGCACCAGCGAGGCGATCTCGAAGGGGAGGGCCCACTTGGTGAACAGGGACGCCGCCAAGCGCGAGAACTCGGGCGCCTGCGGTTCGGCTGCCACCTCCGGGGCGAACCAAAAGGCCGCGCCCAGCAATCCCGTCAACGCCGCCGCCGCAACCAGCGCCAGCGGCCACTGCCGGTTGTCGGCGATGCGTGGGTATTCGGAGGAGCGGGTCAGCATCACGGCGAACAGCACCACGATGGTGACTGCTCCGCCGTAAATCAAGACCTGCACCAAGGCCAAGAATTCGGCGAAAAGCAACAAGTAAACCCCGGCGGCCCCCAGCAGCGAAAGCAACAGGAACAAGGCGGCGTGAACTACGTTGCGAGTCGCCACCACGCCCAGCGCGCCTCCGATGGTGAAGATTGCCACAATGACGAACAGGGCGAGCTGCACGGTCAAGATTCCTGTGGGTGACTCAGTCGGGAGGCGAGCGCCGGGCCGAGGGCAAAGTAGGAGCCGCCCGGTCGGCGGCTCCGGTGGTTCGCGGTTGTCGTCAGTCGCGGCATTGCTGGAGGGGCGGTGTAGCCGGAACGAAAGGCAGAACCGAAGGCTAGATCGACTTGAGGAGGGTACAGGTGGCGCATTCGCAATCGGCCTTGTGCTTGCGAACCGTTTCACCCACCGCGTGGGAGCGGCCCCGCGCCTTGCCAGACCCGCCGGAATTGCCGCGTTTCTTGCCCTTCCCGATCTTTCCGGTTTTGGCGGCCTTGCCGGCGATCTTACCGACCAGCCCCCCAACGCGGGTTACGGGATTCGCTTCGGTTCCCTTGAGCCGCTTTTCCACGCACTCTACGCAGGTGCAATATTGCGGATGCCTGGGCGAAAGGTTGCGAAAACGTTCGTCTTCTCTGGGCACTTCAATCCTCGGTCAGTGGCTCAGGGCCGGTGGCTCAGGGCCGGTGGCTCAATCGTCTGCGGCTGGCGAGGGCGCCGCTTGGGCCGCTTGCTCGGCGTCGGCGCGGCGTTTCGCCAGCACGGTGGGCGGGATCCACTCCGTGGCGTCCTGGTATTTTTTGCCAATCTGCAACAAGGCCGGAAGGTCAACCCGGTCGCCATTGCGGCCATAGGTGCTCATTTCGTGCTCGTGGCTCATTACGATGGCATCGAAATTGCAGTACTCGACGCAAATCCCGCACAATATACAACGGTTGAGGTTGATCTCAAAGTAATCAACGATTTTGCGGCGACTGCTTTGGCCCTCAGCATGTTTGGGGTTGTCCATCATGCTGGCCGACATGCACTGGGTGGGGCAATTGCGTATGCAAACCATGCAGCCAGTGCAATAGGGTTCGCCCACGTCCCCGTCCCAGGTCAACGCTGGGAACCCCATGAACCGCGGTTTGACGGGGGTCGCCTGCTTGGGGTACTGCTGGGTCACGGGTCGCCGAAGCCCGGCGACGGTGGACGCCAGGGTGAGCATCATGCCTCGGAGACTCTCCAACATTGTCAGCTTCCCTCACCACAGATCCGATACCGCAAAACCGACCGCCGCCGGGCGGCAGGAATCGGGAGGTGGTCTGCCGGTCCGGGCGAACGCCCGCGCGGCGCCGTTGGGCATTCGGCCTGGGCGATTTCGAGTGTCAACGTAATCATGATGATCGGTGTTGGGCAATGCGCTGATATGATACCAGCAACGCCTACCCCATGCCTACGGCGCGGCGGCGCGACGTTGGGCGGCCAGTCGTTGCTGAATCTGCGCCACCCGCCGGGCCGGCGCCGCCATGCGGCGGTAGATTATCCACCCAGCCAGGGCGAGACCAGCCGCGGACAATATCGTCAACGACCACCACGGCAATCCGTAGAAACGGTACACGGCGGCGATGATGACCGTATAGAACGACAGCGGAACCATGACCTTCCAGGCGAAGGCCATCAGCTGGTCGATTCGGAGACGGGGGAAAGTGCCGCGCACCCAGAACACCACCAGAACCACCGCGTAGGTCTTGAACAGGAACCAGACCACATCGGGCAGGGCCGGGCCGCCCCATCCGCCCAGGAATAGCAGGGCGGTAAGGGCCGCTATGGCGAAAGTGTTGATGTATTCGGCGAGGAAGAAAACCGACCAGTGGGCTCCGCTATATTCCACGAATGGGCCGCCGACCACCTCGCTTTCGGCGTGGTAGATGTCGAAGGGGGTTCGACCCACCTCGGCTAGGCCGGCGATGAAGAAGATCACCAGGCCCAGGGGCAGTACCACCAGATAGGGATACTCGGCCTGCGCTCCGACGATTTCTCGCAGGTCGAGGGAGCCGGCAAGGATGGCGACGGCGGCCGCCACCAAAACCACCGGAATTTCGTAGGAGATCAACTGGGCCGCAGACCGCAGGCCGCCCATAATCCCGTACTTGTTGGCCGACCCCCAGCCGGCCAGGACCAGCCCGAGGATGCCGATGACGGCGAAGGCCACGATATAGAACAGACCCAACGGCAAGTTCTTGATCACCACGCCGTCGCCTCCGGGTATGGTCACCCAGATGACGAAGGCGGACACCACCACGATTACGGGAGCCACCCAGAAGATGGCCTTCTCAGAATCGTTGGGTATGATGTCCTCTTTGATGATCAGTTTGACGGCGTCGGCGACGGGTTGCAGGAGGCCGAACTTTCCGGTGCGGGTTGGCCCGTAGCGGAGTTGAAGGCGTCCCAGGGTTTTTCGCTCCAACCAGACCAGGGACAGCACCACCACCGAGAGCGTGGCGAACATCACCGCCAAACCCAGGGCGCTCCAACCGACGCTGATCAGAAAGTTCACCGGTCCACCTCGCCAAGAACGATGTCCAACGACCCCAGGACAACCACGCTATCGGCCAGCCAGGTATCCACCAGCAGGCGGCGCAACGCGGAGAGGTTGCAGAACGACGGCGGCCGCACCTTGAGCCGATATGGCTTGTCGGAGCCATCGCTGACCAGGTAAACGCCGATTTCGCCCCTGGGATTTTCGGCGCGGACGTAGGTTTCTCCAGCGGGTGGACGGATGAGGCGTCGCCCCAGGGGCGAAGCAACCGGCCCGTCAGGGAGCTGCGCCATGGCCTGTTCGACAATGCTCAGCGACTGGTACATTTCCTGCACTCTGACCCAATGGCGATCCCAACAATCGCCATCCAATCCCACCGGAACCTCGAAATCGAAACGGTCATAGACGGAGTAGGGCTGCGCTTTGCGGACATCGTACTCGTAGCCGCAGGCGCGAAGCATGGGGCCGGTCAGGCCCAGCGCGATGGCTTCGTCTGCGCCAATAGGGCTGACGTCTTTGAGCCTGGACAGGAAGATTTCATTGAAGGTCAGTATTCGGTCGCACTGCTCCACGTCCTCTCGCAGGATGGGCATGAGTTCGTTGATCAACTGGCGAAAGTTATCCGGCGTGTCCTCTTTCAGTCCGCCGATACGAAAGTAGTTGTGCATCATGCGGGCGCCCGACACGGCCTCGAAAAGCGCCTGGACCCGCTCGCGGCCGCGGAACGAAAACATCACCGGGGTCATGGCGCCGGCATCCAAGCCCATCGTACCCACATACAGTAGGTGGCTTGCTATGCGATTGAGCTCGCACAGGATGACCCTGAGGTACTCGGCCCGCTCCGGTACCTCGAGCCCCATCAGTTTCTCCACGGCCATGCAGTAGGCAAGTTCGTTATTGAAGTTGCCGATGTAGTCCATGCGGTCGAACAACGTAACGATCTGGTGGTACTGCTCGCCCTCGCATAGCTTTTCAGAGCCCCGATGCAGATAGCCGATGTGCGGTTCCACATCGACGATTTTTTCGCCATCCACCCAAAGGACCATGCGGAAAACGCCGTGGGTGGAGGGATGCTGTGGCCCCATGTTGAGCAGCATCTCCACCGGCTGGGCCTCAGCGCGGTTTGCGAAATCTGGTTGCGTGGCAGTTGACTCGAGCATGGGATTAGGCTGGGGCGCAGAACGCGGCATGGCAATCAGGCGTGGCGATCAATCAACGGCGGGAAAGGGCGAACCGATGAATCTGATGCTGGGCTGTGGCGGTTCCAGCCGGCTGCTCATCCAGACCGCGCCGTTGTCGTAGAACCCGGCCTCGATGAGCGTGTCTTCAAATATGCCCATTTCTTCGCAATCTTCCAGGTATTCGGTCACCTGCCGGCGCAGGGACGCGCGGGCCTCTTCCCGGCTGTCGCCGAAGGCGGTTACCTCAAGCTCCGGGCAATGGGCCGACCAGCCCGGCCCGGCTCGGGATTCTTCAATCTGGTAAACGACGCTATCCATGAGGTTGGGCTTGAGGTTAGGCATCAGGTTGGGCCGGGCCATTCAGGCCTGTTGGTCGGCGCCGATGATTTCGAGGACGATTTCGGTTTGTTCATCCAGGCAATCCAGCCCCAGGGCCTCGCCCAACTTGCCGGTGGTGTCGAGCCTCTCGAGCCAACCGCGCATGGCCTGGACCAAGGCGTTGCCCGCGGCCGCCGGCGTGTTTCCCCGGCCTTCCAGGTCCAAACCGTCCACGGTGGCGATGAAGTTGGCGCCATCCGGTGAAACGCGAGCTTTCAATTGTACGGTGGCGTCGCCGGTCTCGCCCTCCGATATTGTCGCACCGGTCATCCTAAAACTCCCGGTAATCGTGGAAATCGTACGACTTGCGGCCCGGATAACCCTCGAACTCAGGGTACAACAATAGGGGAGAAAGGTCCTGGTTGCCGGCGAAGGATACGCCGAACAGGTCGTGGGCTTCCCGTTCGTACCAGTCCGCAGCTGGCCAGACGCCAGCGACCGACGGCAACTCTGGAGCGTCATACGGCACGGTGGTTTTGACGACCAGCGAGCGTTCCAATGCGAGGGACTGCAAGAAGTACACCAACTCGAAACGATCCTCGTAATCTACACAAGCGAGGCAGAGGAGCATTTGGGCGTCCAGATCGCGGTCGTCCCGGCAGGCCTGACAAACGTCGCCTATGGCGTGGGGGGCTACAGTCACCTGTGGCAAGTCGCCCAAGGCGCCGGCTACGGGAGACCAATTGGCCAAAGACCTCATGGCTCGTTCGAGGGTGGCGCGCCGGTCGGACGGCAACAGCTCGACCGGATCTGGTGGCGGTTCCGCCTCAGCGTCCGCGCCATTAGCCCTGGGCCTGGGCATTGCCTTCTCCTGCGTCGGCCATGATTTTTTCCTGTAGCTTGAGGATGCCGTACAGCAAAGCCTCTGGGCGCGGCGGACATCCCGGCACGTATACGTCCACCGGGATAATGTGGTCAACCCCCATAACCACCGAGTAGGAACGGTAGTAGGGCCCGCCGTTGGTGGCGCAACTGCCCATGGCGATCACCCATTTGGGTTCTGGCATCTGCTCGTACAGCAGACGGATGGGTTCGGCCATTTTCTTCACCACCGTGCCGGCGACAATCATCACGTCAGACTGCCGAGGCGACGGCCAAGTTACAACGCCGAACCGGTCGAAATCGTGGTGCGCCATGTAGGTCGAGATCATCTCGATGGCGCAGCAGGCCAACCCGAAGCTGAGTGTCCACAGCGAAGACTTTCGGGCCATGGCGAACAGTTGCTCGGTGGTGGCGGTGATCACGCCCGGAACCCGTCCCTCGGTGGCCTGGTTCAGCAGGCTGGGACCCGGACGATTGCCGGCGCCCAGCATTATCTCGGTCGGACGTGGCGGGAGCGCCAGCGGCGACGTGGCGTCGCCGTTATGCGGAGTCATTTCTGCCAATCCAATACTCCCTTGCGCCAGCCGTATATCACCGCGAAGAATAACATCGCCAGGAACAATATCATCGCGTAGAACGGGATGGGATTGCCGGCGGCCTGTTCCTGAATGAACACCACCGCCCAGGGGAACAGAAACACCGCCTCGACATCGAAGATCAGGAAGAGGATGGCGAAAATGTAGAACCTGATGTTGATGTTCGACCATGAGAAGGGCGTGGGCGGGATGCCACATTCGTAGGTGGTGAGCTTCTCTGCGGAACGTCGCCGCGCCGAGAGGAGCTGAGACCCCGCGAACATGGCGCCGATGGCCGCCAAAGCTATGATGGCGGCAATCGCCACCGCCAACCAATTGCCGGCGTAAACGGTCGGGTTAAAAGCCTGTAGTACGTGGATGTCCAGTGGAACGAACATGTTTGGTGAGGCTGCTAGTGAGTCTTGAACATCAAAATCGTAACAACGCCCGATTACGGTGTCAATCAGCGGGGGTTGTTCAGCCGGGGCCGTTTAGCCGGAATCGCGTATGGCCGTTGACGATAGGTCAGAACGGAAGTCGCCTTCCGGGATCGCTGAAAACAGCGGATGAAAACCCTGCGGCAGGTTTACGTCCGCGAGCGTGCGGAATACGCCTCGGTCGTCGACGCGACCGGCCACCGCGAACCGGCAACCTGATCCCCACATCTCGGCCAGGGCAGTGAGCATCGTCGTTTCGGAGTTGCCGTAGTACCGCGGTTGCGTCAGGCGGGCCGCGGTGTCCCAACCGACGACGAACCGGCAACCGGGAAACAGTTGAGCCTTTTCGTAAAAGGTCGCGGCCCCGGTCAGGACCACCGTGCCCACATCACGGAATTGCGACACGCGGCGTCGAATCTCGTCCATCGACAACGGAGGCTTGTCGACGTTGACTACGGACAGCTCGTAGGCCGCTGGCAGACCGAATTCCCGGGACGCCGCCGCCGCCAAGTCAATGTGGCCGCCGTGCAGGGGGTTGAAGGAGCCGGGCAACAGCGCCGCCGGCGGGTCGCCCTCAGCGCGCATACTGCCGTCAGGATGGACGGTCACCCACGCAACTTCGCCATCCAGCAGCGACGCGATGGGGTCGGGGTGTGGGGTTTCGTCGCTGCGCACACCTTCCCCGGCGGCCAGGCCCAAATCGATTTCCGCGTCGACGCGGCACGCGTTGGCCAGGGCGGCGATTACCAGGCGGCTGACCACATCCTCCTCGCCAACTCGGTCGCGCAACCCCTTTTCCAGCACGAGCGAATCCGAGCGTACCTTGCTTTCGTCCCAGGTGGCGACGAAAACACGGTGGTCGCCACGCTTCGCACGGTCGGTGGCGATGGTCGCCGTGCACCCCAGGCCGACAATCGGAACCTCCCTCTCGCGCAGAAGCATCCCGCGCCGCCAGGCGGATTTGGCCATCCGTCGGGCGGTGTCGGCGGAGACTGTTTGGTCGGGAGCGTACCCACCCAGAAAGTCCGTCATGGCCAGATAGCCATAGGGAACCCGCGTTTCCAAAACCGTGCGCGACGCACCGCCAACTCCCAGCAGCCAAGCCAGGGCGTAGTTGCCCGCTCCCGCCACGGCCAATACGGATTGTTCGGGGGTATCGTGGATCCGAGCGACCACGCTGCTGATGTCAGCGTCCATATCCTGATCCTGCTCCACCGGCGACGAGGGCATTACGGCAGGCCAGCGAGGAATGCTTGTCGGCTGCCAACGCGCCTGCCGCCGCCATTGTAGCGCCCCTCGGCCTTGTTCCGGCGCTGTTCAGCCGCTCCACGGTTGTTCCGAGTCGCTCCAAGCTGATGGGTCAACGCGTCCCATGCTGGCCAGCGAAACATCGACCTCTGCGGCGATCTTGCGATCCCATTCGTCCGCCCAACGCTGGGGCAACCTGGGGCGAGCGTCCCGCCACGTCATGCGTTCTCCGCCGTTGACGCTGGCCGCCAGGCCCTCGACCAGGAACGCGGTCATATCGCCGCCATCCATGGCGTTGACCACGCGGCAGTCCAGGCAACCGAAGCTCCCTTCTATGATGGGGCACCCGGTGACGCCGGTGGCATAGGGTACCGGTCGCATTTTTTCGAAGTGGCGCCCGGAACGCATCCCCAACTCCCAAATCAGCGGCAATTGCGCTTGGTCGAGGAAGTTCACGGCGAGAACGCCAGCTGCGGCGACGAGATCATGGGTGTAGTTGGAGCGGTAGAGTTGCACGATTAATCTGGGGCGATGCAGGACGATGGAGGCCGACGCGATCGCCACCGCAATCTGCGCGTTCACGGCCTCTCCGGAACGGACGGATACTGCGGCCAACGGCCCGGTCAGTCCCGCCAGCAGCGGGCCGCAATCGGCGGCGTCGATGTCAGGGGCAGATCCAAGCATCAGAGACATGGCGCGTCCAGCGCGCAGTGAACCGATTCGCTACCAATCCGGCTCGGTATCCGCGGCCTGGTTAGCGGTGAGGCGCGTTTGTTCTGTGCCATCTCGGTTCATGTATAGGATCTCGGAATTGCCGTACGCGAAGGACACGAAAGCGATCTTGTCGCCTGATTGAGACCAATCTGGCATGAGGTCTTCGGCGGTGTTGTAGGTGAGTTGTTTGCGTTCCGTACCATCGACCAATACGGTGAAGATTTCGCTCTGATCGTCAAACCGGACCACAAAGGCCAGGCGCCGGCCGTCCGCCGACCAGGACGGGTCGGTTTCGTCGTATTCGGCGTTGGCAACCGCCAGTTCGTCGGTGTCGTCGGCCCAGTCGTCAGACTTGGTGGGACGGAGCACGTAGATATCTTGATCCTCGCTGGAGTCCCGGAGGAAGGCGATGCGGTCGCCCTTCGGGGACCAGACCGGATCGCTGTCAGCCCCGTCGGTGAGTTCGATCAAATTGACCCCGTTGGGGTTGCGGAGCAACAGCCCGTCGTGGTCCGCCTGGGTAAAGACGAGCCATTGCCCATCCGGAGACCACCCGCCGATGGTCTCTCGAGCGTCGCTGAAGGTGAGCCGGGTTTCCTCGCCTGTTTCCAATTCCACCATGTAGATGTCGGGAGCGTCGGTTGTCGCCGACACGTAGGCGATACGGTCAGCGTCCGGCGCCCAAATGGGCGGTTGGGATTCATCCACGCCGGAAACCAGCACGCGAGTTTCTTCCTCGTCGAAGTCGTACAACATCAACAGCGGAACTTCGCCTCCGGTTACCCAGGCCAGATAACGCTGCCCTGGCGACCAACGAACGGCTTTCACTATGGTGTCGCGAGGGGATATTCTGACCGGATCGGCCTGGCCGGGTTGGCTAACCCAAGCTCGGGCATCTTCGCCATCGCCCGCAATGTAGGCGATTCGGGGCAAGTCGCCGCCGCCAAACCACTGCCCTACGAAACATCCCATAGCTGACGCGGCGCACAGCATGGCCAACGAGAGGAAACCCAGGTGGAATACTACCGACGCCCGGCCATTGCTGGTTCGCTGGCTGCTCTGCGTTTTCATTGTCTGCGGATGTACACTGTCATGAGGGTGGCGTAGGCGCGGTGGCTACATTATAACCTCTATCCACATGACGTCCATCAGCCGTTTGCCACGCGCGGAACTGGAACGTACGGCCGCCAATCCCGGGACGCGAAATGCGATACAATCACCGGGGCGCGATGCAATCAAGGCATCGAACTCGCGCGAAATCGAACTCGCGCGAAATCGAACTAACCGCGACATCGAACTAACCGCGACATCGAACTAACCGCGACATCAAACCAGGGGCAACACCGAACAGCATGACCAACGCCAATTCAGCGCCGTCGCCTGACGCGCCGTACTGCGTATTCTGCGAGATTGTGGCGGGGCGAGAACCTGCCAGAATCCGGTATCTGGACAATGACATCATCGCCATCGTCAATCGTTTGACCTGGGTACCCATCATGTTGCTCGTGATGCCCAGGCGCCACATGAGCCAGTTGGAACTGTGGAGCAGCGGGTTGTTGACCCGGATTGGAGACGTGGCCGCCACGCTGGGTTGCATGTACTGTCCCAACGGTTTTCGCATCCTGTCCAATTTCGGATATGATGGACTGCAAAGCCAACCCCACGGGCATCTGCACGTCATAGGCGGGCAGTATTTGGGGCACTACGCCTGACCGCGAATCACAGCGCCGCCAGCAGCAGGATCAAGGAGGCCACATCGCAATGCCAGAAACCGTACTGTACGAAAAGACGGGCGTCGACAATCACGTCGCAGTGATCACCCTCAACCGGCCCGAGGCTTCCAACGCCATCAACCGACAACTGCGTCGGGAATTGCAGGAAGTCATCCACCATTTCGACAACGAGGACGAAGAGGCCTGGGTGGGAGTCATCGCCGGCGCGGGCCGCAACTTCTGCGCCGGTCGTGATTTGAAGGAGCGGGCCGCCGATAACGCCGAGGGCGTGCAGGCTCGCGCCGAGAACAGCATGTCGCCCAACAAACCACACATGTGGGAACGCCCCGCGAAACCCCTGGTGGCGGCCGTCAACGGAGCCGCCGCCGCCGGCGGTTGGTCCATCGCCCAAATGTGCGACGTGCGTCTGGCGGCCGACAACGCCCGCCTGGGCATAACCGAAACCAAGTGGAGCCTGATGCCTCCATTCGCCGTTGAACTGACCAAGATGATTGGCATATCCAACGTCCTGGAACTGGTGATGACCGCCGACCTGCTGCCCGCCGAACGGGTGAAAGAAATGGGTTTTCTGAACAAGGTCGTGCCTGCGGATGAGTTGCTGCCAGAGGCCATCAAGATGGCGGAGAGCATTGCCCAAAACGCGCCATTGGCCGTGCGTTCCATCAAGGACCTGGCCTACAGCAGCCTGGACATGTCGATCGCCGAAATCAGCGCCAAGACCTACGTGGCCTACGACCACATCCTGACCACACAAGACAGCAAGGAAGGCCCGCGAGCCTTCGCCGAAAAGCGCCGTCCCAACTGGCAACTCAAGTAAACCCGAGGCGCTAAGCCGCCGGTTGTCCGGCAGCCCGGAATCCCGTCAACCCGGACATACCAGAAGGAGTTGAGATTATGACCACTCGCGTGCAACCCAAGAGCGGCAGCGTTACCGCCAACGGAATCAACATCCACTATCTGGAATGGGGCGCGGAAGGCGCGCCGCCACTCGTGCTGCTCCACGGCCTGCGGGGCCATGCCCACGTGTGGGAAGACGTGGCAGAAGCCCTGTGCGGCAATTACCACGTGTACGCGCTGGACCAAAGAGGGCGCGGAGATACCGACCATGCACCTGGTGGCGACTACTCCACCGACGCCTTCGTAGCCGACCTGGCTGGATTCGTCGACGCCATCGGCCTGGACAAGTTCATCCTGTTCGGTCACTCCATGGGCGGGCGCAACAGCATGGCTTTCGCCGGCAAGTATCCCCAACGGGTGGAGCGACTCTGCATCGTTGACATCGGGCCACGCATCGAGCCGGCCGGCGGCAATCGCATCACCCAGGAGCTGAGCGGCCTGCCGCCCCAATTCGACAACTTCGAGGATGCCTTGGCCCACGTTCAAAAGGCCAACCGTTTCGCGTCAGAGGCGGTGATGCGCCGGCGGTTGGCTGGCCAGACCTTCGAGACGGCCGACGGCAAGATCGGCTGGAAGTTCGACCCGGCGATCCGAGAACAGCGCATGAACGGAACCGCCGCGCCCGCAGTGGACCTATGGCCGGCCCTGGAGCGGATCCCGTGCCCCACGCTGGTAGTGCGGGGAACGGAGACCGACCTGCTGACCGAGGAAATGGCCCAGCAGATGGTCGATACGCTGGCGCAGGGGACACTGGTGGAAATCGAGAGGGCTGGCCACATGGTCTTCGAGGACAACCCGGCCGATTTCATCGCCGCGGCGCTGGATTGGCTGTCTTCTTGAGGGCTTTGGCGCCTGTATGAGCGCCCCGCCGGCGACTGCGCCCATGTTACAATCCCGACATCCCTGATCGGCGGCGCTCTGGTCGCCAAGGATTCGCAGCCATGAAAGTGTCATTCTTCCACCTGATGCCATACCAGGACCTGCCGGACGACTTCGCTGAGCAGCACCA
This sequence comes from Dehalococcoidia bacterium, assembly GCA_965221295.1. GTDB lineage: Bacteria > Chloroflexota > Dehalococcoidia > Lucifugimonadales > UBA3495 > Bin87. The sequence continues at coordinate 2,453,179 of OZ244879.1, forward strand.
TTCCGCGTGGGTGGACCTGCCTAACGAGAATTTCGACCCGGCCAAAGGCAACGAGTACTACGCCCAGTACATCGACCAACTGCGCTACGCCGACCAGGTGGGATTCGACGGGATCTGCGTCAACGAGCACCACAACAATGCCTACGGCATCATGCCCTCGCCAAACCTGATTGCTTCAACGCTGGCCAACACCACCGACAACGGGGCCGTCATCGTCCTGGGCAACAGCTTGGCCCTCTACAACCCGCCGGTTCGGGTCGCGGAGGAGATGGCGATGATCGACGTGATGTCCAACGGCCGCCTGGTCGCCGGCTTTCCTGTAGGCACCGCCATGGACACCACCTTCTCCTATGGACAGGTGCCCATCACCCTGCGCGACCGCCACACCGAAGCGCACGACGTGGTGATGCAGGCCTGGACACAACATCACCCAACGATCTTCAACGGCAAATACAACAAGCTGCGATACATCAGCATCTGGCCCCGGCCGATGCAGCAGCCGCATCCGCCAGTTTGGGTGCCGGGATCCGGCAGCCTGGAAACCTGGGACTGGGTGCTGGACCGGGACTACGTGTATTGCTACCTGTCGTACTACGGCTACCTGCGAGGGCACAACATCGTCAAAGGATACTGGGAACGGGTCGCCGAGCGCGGCATCGATGACAACCCCCATCGCTTGGGCTTCCTGCAGCTCGTTTGCGTTTCGGAAACCGACGAGCAGGCCGAGAAGGACTACGAGGAACACGTCAAGTACTTCTACGAAAAGATGCTTCGGGTGTACCCACCATTCGCCGAATCTCCGGGCTATCGCTCGCTGGATTCCATCCGCAAGTCTTTGCGTCCGCAGATGGGGGAAGAAGCCCAACGCACGGCCAAAGAAAACAGCTGGAAGGACTACGTTGACCAGGGGCACGTCATCGCCGGCAGCCCAGAGACCGTGCGACGCAAGCTGACCGAAGCCTGTGAGCTGCTCCGCATTGGCCACCTGATGGTGCTGCTGCAAATCGGCAGCATGCCGCCCGAACTGGTTCGCAAGAACACCGACCTGTTCGCCACCGAGGTGATGCCCCACATCAAGGGCCTCTTCAGCGAATACGACGACCCGTGGTGGCCAGAACGCTTGAAGTCGGAAACAGCCGAGGCTGTGGGCGACTGAATCTAAACTGGATGACGACCCAATGGCAGAGAAATTACAGCAGGGCGACCGCCTGCCGTCAATCAGCTTCGACCTGATCGACGGGGGCCGGCTGACGCTGCCCGAGGATATGGACTCCCGGTACCTGGCGGTACTGTTCTACCGCGGCGTTTGGTGACCCTATTGTTCGCGGCAGTTGGCCGCGTGGCAGTCACAAAAAGACAGCTTGGCTGAAATGGGCTTGGCCATCATGGGGGCCAGTGTGGAACCACGGGAGTTGGTCCAAGAGATGGCTCAAAAATCGGGAGTGACCTTCCCAATGGCCTACGGCGTCACCCAGGCGGACGCTGATCTGCTGGGCTCCTGGTGGTCGGACGCCCACGATGGCCACATCCAGCCAACGGAGTTTCTGCTCGGCCGCGGCGGCACGGTGCTGGGCGCGATGTACGCCAGCGGGCCGGTGGGCAGGATCAGCCCGGATGAGGCCGTGGTTTTCATCCAGAGTCGAGAACGGGCCCGGTTGAACGCCTGAACAACGGCCCGGCTATCCCTCGAAATAGCCTTCCTCGTGGAACAATTCGGCCAATCGGGCGATGCCTTCCCGGATCTCCTCGGGCGAGTTGTGGCTGTAGGTTAGTCTCAGGTAGTTGTTGCGACCCCGGTCGGCGCGGAATACGCCACCGGGGTTGTACTTGACATCGCGCTCGGTCGCCTTGCGCAGCGTGGCCCAGGTGTCCGCGCCTTCCGGCAGGCGGGCGAACACCAACATCCCTCCTTGGGGACGCGACCAATCGCAAAACGCCGGGAAATTCTGTTGCAGGGCGTCCAACATGGCGTCGCGGCGAACCTGCAACGCGTTGCGGACCGTTTCGATGTGCTGCGTCTCGCGTTCGCGCAGGTATTCGTACACCATCATGGTTGCCAGGTGGCTGACGCCGCGGCGAGGCAGGTTCTCCGAATTCACCTGGGGCAACGCTTCCCTCACGGCGGGCGGCAGAACTCCAAACCCTACGCGCAGCCCGCAGCCCAAAAGCTTGGTGAAGGACGATACGTACATCACGTCGCCCTGGTCGCTGAGACCAGCAAAGGACCTGGGCAAGGGGTCGCCGTCGATCCGGAAGTCGGCGTACGATTCGTTCTCCAGAACCGGAACGTTGTACTTTTGGGCGATGTCCAGCAGGGCGCGCCGACGTGATTCCGGCGGGGTGAAACCCAACGGATTTTGGTAAACCGGAATCATCCACACGAACTTGGGGCTGCGGCCGGCGGCGGCCAAACTGTCCAAGGCTTCCTCCAAGGCGTCGGGCAGCATTCCATCGTCGTCGCAGGCGACATGAATGGGTTCCGCACCGCGTTCCAGCATCATGCGGAGGCTGCCCATGTAGGTGAACTCCTCGACCAGAACCGCGTCGCCTGGGTTGATGAAGGAATCCAGGATGATACTGATAGCCCCTCCGGCTCCGTCGGAAATGAACACATCGTCCGGTGATGCGTTGAAGCCCCGGTTCGTCGCCAGCCGCTCGGCGATCAGCTCTCGCAGGCCGTTGTGGCCATTGGGCGGCGGGTATGCCGCCAGCGAGTTGGGGCCGCCTGATTCCAAGCCGGCGCGGATCGCATCCAGGTAACTGGTGGCGTTGATGACCTCAGGAACGGCGTTGGTGATGGAAAATACGTACTTGACCTGGGCATTGCTGCCCTCCGGCATGGAAACCGACCGAGGCAGGTTGTTGGCGAACAGTGACGCGTAATCTACCATTGGGCGCCTCCTTTGGCGTCGTCGGGATGGATAGGATCCGGCAGATGGATTGGATCCGGCAAGTGAACTATTTTGCGCAGGCGGGGTTCAATGAGCAGTTCGTCGGTTGCGCTCCGCCACGCCGGCGCGGACTAACGGGATGAGTTCGCGGCCATATTCGGCAGCGTCCGCCAACGGATCGAATCCGCGGATTATAAACGCGGAACAACCGAGGTCATAGTAGGCCAGCAGGGAATCCGCCACCTGTTGCGGCGTTCCCACCAGGCAGGTGGTGCTGCCGGACGCTCCGCTGGCCGCGGCAATGGGCATCCACAGTCGTTCGTCGTGCACGTTGTCCTCGGCCGCGAAGCGAAGCAGACGCCACGCCCCTTCGGACTGGGGGCGCGTGGGAACGCCTGGCGTGACGCGTCCCGCGGTGGCTTCCGTCACGCGGGCGAGGATCCGCTCGGCCCGTTCCCACGCCTTATTTTCAGTGTCGGCGAGGATCGGGCGCGCCGACAGGCTGAAACGCATGGCGGATGGGTCACGGCCCGCCGCGGCAACACGGCCACGCACATCGGCGATGCGTTCGGCGATGGCGGCGCGAGGTTCGCCCCACAACGCGAAGAGGTCCGCGCGGCGGCTGGCAACGTCCAACGCGGCGTCGGAAGCGCCGCCAAAGAACAGCGGGACATGGGGTTGTTGGCGGCAACGAGCCTGGCTGTAGGCGTTCTCCAACCTGTAGAACTGGCCCTTGTGGTCAAAGGGTTCCTGTTCGGTCCAGATGCGGCGCATCACCGACAGGTATTCGTCGGTGCGGCGATAGCGGGCGTCATGATCCAGCCAGTCGCCATCCTGCCGCTGCTCCACGTCGTTGCCGCCGGTGATGATGTGCAGTGCGATACGCCCGCCGGTGAGCTGGTCCAGCGTGGCGGCTTTGCGAGCGGCCAGGGTCGGCGCTACGAACCCGGGGCGATGCGCGATCAGATAACCCAATTTGGAGGTATGGGCGGCGGCGAAGCCGGCCACTTCGAAACCGTCTGAAGTTGACGACGAATAGCCGGTGAGGACCATATCGAACCCGGCGGCCTCATGGGTTCGAGCGAAATCCAAAATGTAGTCAGGATCGACGCCGGATGGCACCTCGGCGCCTGGATTGATGCCGCCGCCGAACAGGCTAAGGGTGGCGCCTCGATTGGCGTTGGATTCTCGCACGACACCGATCATGCCGATGATAGTAACGCCATCGTCGCTGTACACGCTGGGTAAAATCGACCCGTTTCCAGGTCCATTGCGGTTGCTCTCGCTCATGCTGACGGTTCCCCGGATCCCATTAGTTAGTTGGAATTCAGTTGATCGGCATTCAGTCTATCGCATTTGCGATTTTTGCGGCCCTATCGCGGACCAATTCGCCGAAATTCAGCGTGTGGATGGTGTTGACAGACATCCGATTTGACTATACTATGTATTCGTGGCGCTGGGGTTGCAGGGAAGCCCCACTCGCCGAAACCCGATGGCAACCAGCCGTCGTCATTGCAGGAGGTTGAAAATGGTTTCGCTGGTAACGCTGAACCATAGTTGGCATTTCCCCTGTAAACGCCCCGTTGGCTTGGCCAGCGTCGCGTAACGACGCAGCGGACGAGCCGACCGGGGCGCAGCGCATCGACCGGCCGGCATGGTGGCGCCAAGTAAGCCACCGCTGAAGGGGCACAGCCAAAATAGCGCCTCTTCGGCAAACTTCCGGGCACAGCCGGAAGGGGCGGGCAAGGCTCGATAGCGTAAAATTGGGCCGGAGCGCCGACTGTTGGTCGGGTTCCGGCCCCATCGTTTGCCGAAATCTGCTGGCGCCGGCTACTAGCCTGGCCGTGATTCCGCCAGGGCCGCTTGATATTGCTCCGGCGTGTTTACATCCCATAGCAATTCCGGGGAACCCAGTTCCACCCGTTGGGTGTCGTCTTGGCGCCGTTGGGTCACGGCGCGCAAACCTTGGGTGATTTCGTCGATTTCCAGCAGTTCCTGATACAAACTCCCGCTGATGGCTATCGGGTGGCCACCCTTGCCACCGCAGGTTGGGATGGTGATCAACGCGTTGCCGTTTTGGTGCGCCGCCAAGACATCCCGGATGACCGCGGCGCTGCGAGGTTGGTCAACATTCAGCAACAGTACTGACCCTCTGGAGTCCGGCTTTTTGGGCAGTCCGCGCAGCCCGGCCTTAATGGAAGTAGTCTTGCCTTCCGCATATTGTCCGTTGACCACACAGCGCACATTGCCAACCGAATAGACGTCCCGGTTGGCTCCAATGCGGGCCTGGAGTTCATCGGCGCGGTGGCCCAGAACCACGACCACCACGTCGGCGCCGGCTTCGCGGAGGGCGCAAATCTGGTGAATAATCAAGGGCCGGCCATGCCAGTCGAGCAGAGCCTTCAGGGTACCCATGCGCCGAGACACCCCGGCGGCGAGTAGGATGGCGGCGGCGTACGGTGGCTGTGTCGGCAAGGCGGATGCGCTGCTATGGAATTCTGCCGTGGATTTCCGGGGGTTCAGTCTGCTGGCACGCCTATGGCGCGATTGGCGCGGCGCTCGGCGCGTTCGAGGTACCAGTCATCCATGGTCATGGGGCTGCCCTTCCCGCCCCGGCGAATCATGATGATCTCCGACATGATGCTTACCGCCAACTCCTCGGGCTCCAAAGCGCCGATGTCCAGCCCGATGGGAGCGCGCACCTCCGCCAGGCGCTCGCGGGACGTTCCCTCCTGCAGCAGTCGCTGGTAGATCATCAAGGTCTTGCGCCGGCTGCCCAAAAGGCCGATGTAGCGGGCGCGTGTGGTCAACGCTGACTCCAGGGCCACGTCGTCAAACCAATGGCCCCGGGACGCGACCACGATGAAGCTGTTGACGTTGATGTCCAAGCGCTGGGCCCAGTCGGTGTAGGGGGCGACTATGGTTTCTTCGGCATAGGGGAAGCGGTCGGGGTTGGAAAAGTCCTCGCGGTCATCTACGACGTACACACGGTAGCCGAGACGGTGGGCCAGATCCGCAGTGGCCTTGCCTACGTGCCCGCCGCCAACCATGACCAGAGTGGGCGGAGTAGTGAAACCTTCCACGAACAGTTCGGTCTGGCTGTCGATGGCGACTGACTCGTTCGCCCCAACAGCGGCGACCCGTGCCGCGACCTCCAGGGCCATCTCATCAAGTTCTGCGGTTCCGATGCCGCCGGCGACGGAACCATCAGAGCGGAGCAGCAGCTTGGCGCCCAGAGGCGCAACGCCGCCATCGGAACGGACAACGGTCGCGAGGGCGGCGGGTTCCGCGCCGTCATAAGCGCCCATCAGTTCGTTGCCAATGTCGGCGAAATCGTCGGAGTCCCAAAAAGGCTCCAGGTAGAAGTACATCGTGCCGCCGCAGACCAACCCGTCGCGGGCGGCAATGTCCTCGTTGAGGTAATAGTCCTTGAACTCTGGGCCGCCCTGATTGCGTAGAATCTCGCGGGCCGCGAACCAGATGTCGCCCTCCACACAGCCGCCGCCCAGGGTTCCTACCGCGGAACCGTCCTGGCGCACCAGGAGCATGGCCCCGGCCTTCTGCGGCGTTGACCCCTTGGTGCGAACCACCGTGGCGAGAACGCACGGGTTGCCCGACTCCAGTTGATTGACGGCTTCCTGGATTGCTTCGCGCACGAAGTCACCTCCCTGGGGTCTCCTCTGGCGTGGGAGTTGTTAATGGCCATTATACTCCAATCGCGACGGTGGCAGGCGCGACGGTGGCAGGCGCGACGGGGTCACGCGCATCGGAAGCGCTTCCATCGGTAGCACACCCATCGGTGGCATGAAGAATCGGCAATCGTGTATGATTGACAGCCGACATGAGGCGCGAGTTTCCAGGCGATTTTTTGACGGCGGTGTGACCATGATCATGACCAAACGACGTGTTACCAAGCCGGTGTATGTGGGAGGCGTCAAGGTTGGCGGCGGCGCAGACGTGACCGTCCAATCCATGACCAAGACCGACACCCGCGACGTGAAATCCACCGTGCGCCAGATTCACGAATTGGAAGAGGCGGGATGCGAGATCATCCGCTCGGCGGTTCCTGACATGGAGGCCGCCCAGGCAATGGCTGAGATCAAAAAACAGATCCGCATTCCTCTGGTCGCCGACATTCATTTCCATTATCAACTGGCGTTGGAGTGCGCTGCCGGCGGTGTGGACTGCCTGAGGCTCAATCCCGGCAACCTGCGCAACGAAGAACAGGTGCGAGAAGTGGTAAGGGCCGCGAAGGAGCGCGGCATTCCCATCCGCATCGGCGTCAATTTTGGCAGTCTACCGCCAGTTGGAGGCATCGGCCGAACGCGCGGATTCTCCAGGCACATGGACCTGGTGAACCAGTTGCCCAAAGCGCAGGACGCCCAAGAGGGCGACTACAGCGTAGTTGACCATATGGTGGCTACGGCTTTGTGGGAAATCAGCCTGTTGGAACAGCAGGACTTCGACCAGATCAAAATCTCCATGAAGGCGTTCGACGTGCCCACCACCGTTGAGGCGTATCGCAGGTTGGGCGAAATGACCCCATACCCTCTGCACTTGGGCATCACCGAGGCCGGCACCGCAAAGTCCGGGTCGATTCGGACCGCCGTGGGATTGGGCGTACTGCTCTACGAGGGGATCGGCGACACCATCCGCGTGTCGTTGAGCGACGACAGCGTGGAGGAGGTGATCGCTGGCTACGAGATTCTGAAATCCCTGAACCTGCGGGACAAGGGCGCGGTGATGGTCGCTTGCCCCAGTTGCGGTCGCGCCGACGTGGACATCAGGAAACTGGCCAACGATGTGGACGCCCTGCTGAAGGGTACGAACAAGAACATCAAAGTCGCGGTGATGGGCTGCGAGGTCAACGGGCCTGGTGAGGCCAAGGACGCCGACGTTGGGATCGCCGCTGGCGCGGGTCGGGCGATCATATTCCGCAAGGGCGAAAAGGTGCGGGTGGTGCCAGAGGCCGAAATGCTGGACGCGCTGATGGAAGAGATCGAGCAGACACCGGTATAATTGAAGAGGTGGCCGATTGCCAAGCCGGCAAACGGGAGGTGGTCAAAATGCGCACGGCAGTCAACGTAGTTCGGATGATATTCTTCGCTTCTTTTGCACTGGCGCTAATTGCCGGATGGAGGGACGATCTCGGGTTAACGTTGTGGGCGTTGGCCGTGGCAATTCCGACATCCCCAATTTTGGTGTCGTTCGCGCTTTCGCCGCCAGGCAGAGATGATTGAGCAAAGGAAGAGCCAACTTTGTCATGAATTTCAAGGCGTTCTTTACGCGTATCCAGATGTTCATGCCAGCATTTTACGGCGTTCTGGCAGCTTCCTTGATGCTTACGGCGTTCGCAATGGGCATACGTGAGCTGGCTAATTTTGAGAAATTACCCGAGCGTCCGTTTGATTCGCTTACGGTTATCATCGCCATTCTGGTTGGCTCTATCTTGGGCTCAGCTGCTCTGGCTACTCTCGTTCAATATTTGTTCTCCAACGCTGGAGGACGAGGAGTCCGTGCCGTGGGTCGAGATCTTGGTCCAATTTTTGAGAGGCATGTCAAGTGGTTTTCTTACGTCATTGGACCGGTGATCGCTAGCTATGGCGTGGTACGTATCATCGAGGCCTTGAGATGATTGCTGAGATGGGCATGTGTAAAGGCAATACAGAATGACCGCGACTTTCTCCTCAACCGCTGAAATCGCCCCGTTTGACGTAGCCTCCCTGGAGGCTTCGGGCATCCCGACGTTCCCCGAGGACCGGGAGGAATTGCGGCACAGCCTGCTGGAAGCGATCGCCCGCATCAGGCCGATCCTTGAGGCAGACGCCGACGCCAACGACGCGGGGGAAACGCTGGCCTGGTCATCGGTGGTGGCGCTGTACCGTGAAGGCCTGTTGTCCTTGAAGGTTCCACGCGAGTTGGGCGGGCCGGAGGTTGACCCAAAACTCTACCTGGAATTGTGCGACGAGTTGTGTTACATCAACCCTTCGGCCGGATGGTGCGCGTTCATCAACAGCACCAGCGCGGCATGGGTCGGCGCGTTCTTGCCGGATTCCGGCGCCAGGCGCATATTTTCGCGCGGTCGTATGCCCATTGTCTCCGGCGCCATCATTCCTCGCGGCTTGGCGACGCCAGTGGACGGCGGTTGGACGGTCAGCGGCCGTTGGCCCTTCGCCAGCGGTTCTGGTCATTCCTCATGGGTTCTGGCCGGCTTTCGCATCGTGCGCCACGATGTGCCCGGACCAGAACACATGATAATGGCTTGCCCAGTTGAAGACGTGCAGTTTCTGCGCAACTGGCAGGTCATGGGTTTGCAGGGAACGGGCAGCCAGGACTTCGCGCTTACGGATTATTTCGTGCCCGAAGATATGGCGTTCGACCTCCTCACCACGAATCCGCGGCAGGGCGGGCCACAGTTCTGGCTGGGCCGACCCGGGTTCGTGACCACCGACCATGCCGCCTTCGCGTTGGGAGTAGCCAGGCGAGCCCTGGATGAAATCGCGCTCCAGGCTGGTTCGTACCAACGCGGCTACCTGTCATCGCCCATCGCTCAGAGAGGCGCGCTCCATCACGATTTGGGTCGCTGTGACCAACAGATTAGGGCAGCCCGGGCGCTATGCCGGGAGGCTCTGGATCAGGCGTGGGAGTTCTGTCTCCGAGGAGAACGGCCGGACTTGGAAAGTCAGCTGCGGTTGCGGGGCGCCTGCGCGTACGCCACCGACGTGGCCTGTCAGGTCGCCACCACCGCCTTCCGCTACGGAGGGGGCAACGCGATCTACAGCGACCGAATCCTGCAGCGATGCTTGCGAGACATCAACGCCGCTGCCCAACACTTCATGGTGAACACGAGCGCCTACGACAACCTGGGCCAGTTTCGGCTTGGGATGGCCAACGTCAACGCGATGGGATAGGCGGAAATGCGGAGAGGCGCTGCACATCCATGCGTATTTCCAGATTGGTAACCCGAACCCTGCGCGACGACCCCCCGGAAGCGGAGACGGCCAGCCATCGCCTGATGCTTCGAGCCGGGTTGATCCAGCAGGTCGCCGCCGGCGTGTACGCATACCTGCCCTTGGCCTGGCGTTCGTTGCGCAAAATCGAGCAGATCGTCCGGGAGGAGATGGACGCCGCGGCGGGACAGGAACTGCGGATGCCGGCGTTACAACCCATGGAACTCTGGGAACAAACCGGACGCGCCGCCGCGTTTGGCGACAATATGTTCTCGTTGGAGGATCGGCGCGGCCGGCCCTTGGCGTTGGCCCCCACCCACGAGGAGGTGGTCACCAACATCGTCAAGGGCAACGTGCAAAGCTACCGAGATTTGCCGGTCATCTTGTACCAGATGCAGACTAAGTTCCGCGACGAACCGCGGCCTCGCGCTGGGTTGGTGCGGGTGCGCGAATTCACAATGAAGGACGCCTATTCCTTCGACGCTGACGAACACGGACTGGACGATTCTTACGACGCCATGGCCCAGGCTTACCGCAACGTGTTCCGGCGCTGCAGCATTCCGGTGGTGATGGCGGAAGCGGACAGCGGCGCCATCGGCGGCAAGGATTCCCACGAATTTCTGCTACCCACCGACACCGGAGAGGACACCGTAATCACCTGTCCGGGCTGTGGCTACGCCGCCAACGCTGAAAAGGCCGCCGGCGGCTACCTCGACCTGGCGATACCGGAGCCGCTTCCCTTGGAGGAGGTCAGCACGCCCGGCGCCAAGACCATAGCCGACCTAGCCGAGTTTCTCGGTGTGGACGAAAACCAGACATTGAAGGCCGTCTTCTACGTCGCGGACGGTGAAGTTGTGTTTGTCACCATCCGGGGCGACCTGGAAGTCAACGACGTCAAGCTGAAGAACGCGCTGCATTGCAATGAGCTGCGCTTGGCGAACGACGACGAGGTGTCCGCGGCCGGGTTGGTGGCGGGGTCAGCGTCGCCCATTGGGGTCGCGAACTTGCGGCGAGTCGCTGACCCGTCCATCAGCAACGGCGGCAACTTCGTGGTTGGGGCCAACAAGCCGGACGCCCACTACTTGAACGCCAACTACCCACGGGACTTCGACGCCGACATCATTACCGACATCGCGCTGACGATGCCCGGAAACCGGTGCTTGAAGTGCGGCGCCGCCCTGGAATCAACGCGAGGCGTGGAAGTGGGGCATATTTTCAAATTGGGCACGTTCTTCAGCGAGAAGCTGGGAGCCTTTTACCTGGATGCCGAAGGACGCCAACAGCCGATTACCATGGGCTGTTACGGCATTGGCGTTAGCCGGATATTGGCCGCAGCCATCGAACAAAACCACGACGAACGGGGCATCGTTTTCCCGCCGCCAATCGCCCCTTACGACGTTCACCTGGTGGCGCTGAACATGTCCGACGAATCCGTAGTCGCGGCGGCGGATGACCTGTATGAACGGCTGACCGCCGCCGGCATCGATGTTCTCTTTGACGACCGGGTTGACGCGGCAGCGGGCGTCAAGTTCAATGACGCCGACTTGATCGGTCTGCCGGTGCGCTTGGTGGTCAGCCCTCGCAACCTCCGCCAGTCTTCGTTCGAAGCGCGCCGGCGTTCTGACCAGGAAGCGGAGATGGTGGCGCTGGACGACGCGGTGGCCGCCGTTGGACAGCTATTGGGTACGCGGTAGCCTTGCCATCTGAATCGCCGGGACTCCGCCCTCTGACCGTTTGGGAGAGGGGATTCACTACCATCTACGGAGGAGTCCCCAGCGGCCTGATGCTGTTCGTCTTGCGCGCGGTTTTTCTGTTGATCAGCGGGCCCGACGTGAGTTTCTGGCATTTCGTCCGCTACGCAGTTGGATTCGACGCCGGGTTGGGTCTCCACGTTGACATCGCGGACACCTACTTCTTGCCCAACGTTCTGGCGAGCGGTTTGTACGCGGTGTTCTATTTCACCTGGAGCCGCTCACTGGGTCATTTGGTGGCGGACGCCCATATCGTCGATGCCCAAACCGGGCGCCGGATGCGAAACTGGCAAAAGGTGGTGCGGAGCGGTCTCCAACTGGTCAACGGTTACATTGGATTCTTACGGATATTGGACATTATTTCCGTTTTGATCGTCTTCTTTGACCAGGAGCGCCGCCGATCCATCTATGATCTAGCAGCTCGTACCGTGGTGGTGGTCGGCGATCCAGCTGAGGAAGCGCCAGAAACGGAGCGTCAAAAGAGCTGGGCCGCGGAGCTGTTCGGATGGTTGACCGGGCGCGAGCAGGCCGGGTAACCGGCGCCGCCGCGCGGCGACTAGCGCCACCGATTGAAACCTCGACGCGGGGGACGGTCGCAGCAACCGGAACCCGCGTCACGGCTTCAGCAGGAGTTTCCCGAAGAAGTTGGTGGCCTCCATGGCGCGGTGGGCGTCGGCAGCTTGGCGCAACGGGTAAGTTTGGTGCACCGCCGGCTCGATTATCCCTCGGTTAAGGCTGGCAACGATCTGACGCATGTCCTCGCGGGAACCCATGTATCCGCCGTAGATTTCGATTTGCCGGCTGAACAGCAGGCCCAAATGGAGCTCAACGCGCAGGCCGCTGGTGGCTCCGCAGATGCAATACCGTCCGCCTGGTCGCAGAGATCTGAAACCGTGAGCCCAAACATCGGCGCCAACGTGGTCAACCAGGAGATCGACTCCAGCGCCGCCAGTAATCTCCCGCACCCGTTGCGCGATGTCCTCTTGGTTGTAGTTGATGACGTGATCCGCCCCCAATTTGCGCGCCAATTCCGCCTTTTCTGGAGTGCTGGTGGTGGCGATGACGGTGGCGCCAACCACGTTCTTGAAGACCTGGATCGCAGCGGCTCCCACCCCGGCGGACGCGGAGAATACCAGCGCCGTTTCCCAGGGTTGTAGCGCGGCGCGGCGCACGGCCATGTTCCAAACGGGTAGGTAGGTGGTCGGGACCGCGGCGGCGTCATTGAACGATACTGAACCATCGAGGCGATAGGCGTTTACCTCGGGAACGGCAACGAATTCGGCGTAGCTGCCGTCAATCGCGGTTCCGAGGAATCTACTGCGCAGACAAAGTTCGTCGCGCCCCGACCCGCACCACTGGCACACGCCACAAACGAGTCGAGGATTGACCACCACCCGGTCGCCGATATTCAGGCTGGTTACACTGGGCCCGGCCGCGACTACTTCGCCGGCGGTATCGCCGCCCAATATCAGCGGCGGCGGAAATTCACGCTCCAATCCGCGCTGCCCCTCTCGCGTGAAGATGTCCAGACGGTTCAGAGCGCTGGCTCCAACCCGCACCACCACGTCGCTGGGACCAGGCGTCGGGTCAGGCCGGTCGCCGAATTGCAGGGCCCCGGCATCACCGTGGGCTTCTATGTAAACCGCTTTCATTTCTGACACGTTCTCCTATCTGATCAAGCGAGCTGGTTGGGCTCCGGGCAACCCGCCTGCGGTTGTTGGCCTTTCGCCGGCGCGGGGATAGCCCGGGTCAATCAAGCGTTGGCGGGTCGGCGGTTTTCGTAACAATCTGAGCACAGGAACACGACGGCGAGTGTTTCGTCATGGCTGGTTCCGCGGCCACACCTGGGCGCGTCGCTGTCCGGCAGCCAGGGTTGGTGGAACGGCCCACCGCACATCTGGCAGGTTGAACGATGTGGGCCATCGAGTTCCTCGTTGCAGACAACACAATATACTGGGCCGGAGATTTGGAATGCGGTCGCCATGTCTTTACCTCAACTGAAAGTTCCTCAACTGAAAGATAGTATGCCGCGCCATGGCAATGCGTTGGGCACAGCGGATCACCTGCTGGGTGAAACCCACCGGCGCGCGATCAGCTCCTCATCTTGGCGGCTGTGAATTTCGCCGTCGAGACGCGCCCGACGCAAGGCGCGAAGAACCTCGCCGATAGCGGGCCCTGGCGGGACGCCCAACTCCAGCAAATCCGATCCCCGCAACAGAGGCGCCATGGACCACCACTCGTCCAAGTAGCTCCCGATCCGTTGCGAAGCCATTTCGGGGGCCAGCGAGCGAGCGGCGTACAGCGCGTCCGGCGCCAAACCGTCCAGCAACTCGCACACCATCGACGGCGGCGTCTCGCGCTCGATCAGCCGGCCGAGTCGGGCCGACAAAATCGCGGTGTCTTCGATCACACGAGCCCAGTCGGACGGAGCGTTTATCCGCGCGGAGAACGCGGCGCCAGCTTCATCGCTCAGCGTCCAAGCGACGGCAGAGAGCCAAACCAGTGGTCGTGAAACAATGGCGGCGGATACGAAATCCGCTAGGCCATCAGCCGACAGGCCAGGGTGTATCGAGGCGAGGATGCCCAGATTTGCGGCCAAACGAAGCGCCGGCGCTGGTCGGTCTTCTTGGAAGATACGCTCCAGTTCGCGCCGCACCCGGTCGCCAGATATGGTGAACATGGCGGCGGGCAAAGCGTCATGCAGAGCCGCCATGGTGTCATCAGCGATACCAAAGCCGAACCTGGAAGCGTAACGCGCGGCCCTCAAGGTTCGGGTGGGATCGTCGATGAAACTCGTTTCGTGGAGGATGCGAATTACGCCGGCGCGCAGGTCCGCCCGCCCACCATGAGGATCGATCAATTCTCTGCGCTGGTCCGCCAACGGGATCGCCATGGCGTTGATGGTGAAGTCGCGGCGAGCCAGGTCGTCGGCGATGCCGCCCGGACTAACCTCTGGCAACGAGCCGGGCAGGGGGTAAGTTTCACGTCGGGCCGTTACCAAGTCTACGGTACCGCCGGCGGTTTCCACGGTCGCCGTTCCGAATCTTTGATGCACGGTCAGGCGTCCGCCGGCGGCGTCCGCTAGTCGAGCAGCCAGCGCCGGAGCATCGCCCACCACGGAAATGTCCAGATCTTTGGTGGGACAGCCCAGGAGGTTGTCCCGAACCGGACCACCCACCAGATACGCCAACGCCCCGGCCTCGTCGGCCAGTCGCCGAACCTGGACCAGCAAACAGGCTAATGGGTCATCAGCATTCAAAAAAATACCGACGGGGCAAGCGTCGGCGGCGGCCATCATTGCGCTTTCCGGGGCATTGGTTTTGGATACGCGATTGTAGCATCCGGCCATTCCGGGGGCAACCCAAGAACCACGGTGGCGGCAATTCAGGTTTGGGGGACGCAATCCTGATTGATTTTGCCGCGCTGCCCCTGTAACCGTCAGTTGTCTGCCGATCAGCGATATAATCCTGGCACACGCCCAACCCACCAGGAGATCCATCATGCCTGACCGACAGCGACTCATCCGAACCCTAATCGACCTGATCAAAATTGACAGCCCCACTGGCGAAGAGGACGCCATCGACGCTCACCTTTCCAGTTGTCTGGCCAATCTCGGAGCCACCATCAGGCACGATGATTATGGCAACCTGGTGGCCACCCTGCCCGGGCGCGACGGCGCTGGCGGCCATCCTCCGGTGATGCTATCCGCGCACATGGACACGGTGGAACCGGGTCGCGGCATCAAGCCTTCCCTAGACCCCGATGGCGAAATCCTACGCTCCGACGGTTCCACCATCCTGGGCGGCGACTGCAAAGCGGGATTGGCCATCGTGCTGGAAGGTTTGACCAGCGCCATCGAAGATGGCAACTCGCGCCGCCCGGTTCAAGTGGTGTTTTCCCGAGCTGAGGAGGGCGGTCTCAACGGGGCGCGCAACCTAGATTTTTCGCTGATCGAGGCCAAAACCGGCATCGTTTTCGACGGCGAGGGACCGATCAGCCGCATTTGCGTCGGCGCTCCCGCTCAGAACATCGTGCAAGCCAACATCACCGGCATCGCCGCTCACGCCGGATTGGAGCCGGAAAACGGGGTGTCTGCCCTGCTGGTGGCGGCCAACATCCTGACCCGCCTGCCGCTGGGCCGCATAGACGACGAGACCACCAGCAACATCGGCCTGCTGCAAGGCGGCTTGAAACGCAACATCGTTCCCGAACACGCCTACCTGGACGGCGAACTGCGCTCCCGTAGCCAAACCAAGCTGGAGAATTACACCGCAGAATTCCAACGCGCGTTCGACCAGGTGGCCGCCATGTACCCCCGGGCGGCGATTGACCTGCAAATTTGGAACCAATATCGCACCTACAGCGTGCCCGACCAACATCCCGCCCTGGTTGACATCGCCCGCGCAGTTCGCGCCAACGGTTTGACGCCAACCATGGAGACTACAGGCGGCGGCTCCGACGCTAACGTCTTCTTCGAGCATGGCATCGCCGCGCTGCCCGTTGGCATTGGCGTCCGCGACTTCCACACCACACGGGAAACGGCCAACATCAGTGAGATGCTGGACGGCGCAAGGGTGTGCCAAGCTTTCATCGGCCAATCGTAAGACCGCTCCGTCAATCTTGGGTATCAGAGTGGGGCGCTCGCGCCCGCATTGGCCCCGCCTTCGGGTTGCGCAGCTGGGTCAGCGGCAGGCGCCATGTCGACCTTCCTTGCGGGGCCG
The DNA here is from genome assembly GCA_965221295.1 of Dehalococcoidia bacterium. Taxonomy (GTDB): domain Bacteria; phylum Chloroflexota; class Dehalococcoidia; order Lucifugimonadales; family UBA3495; genus Bin87. The sequence continues at coordinate 2,469,492 of OZ244879.1, forward strand.
GAGCCGGTGGACGCCGCGATGCTTGGCCTAGCAATTGACAAACTTCGGCCATTTTCCCCCACCAGTCGCTAGACCGATCCACTCCAGCCGAGTATCTTGCCACCTGCCACCCCAATTCGCCTTCCTACCCAGATGTACTGCTCATATGCGCCGAACGGGTACACTCGCTTGACAGCATGGCTTCAGTTCGTTAAATTTCCCAAGTTGGAATGAATCGCCCCAGTTCGAACGAAGGCGCGCCGCGCTATTCCCTCAAACCCTGATCGCTCGGCAGGCTAGCAAACATGGGCACCACGCCAACCGCCTCTGTGGAAACCCCTCAAACAGGCCGCGCCGCCGTTGGCGCGCCGACGGAATCTGGCCCAGCGCTGCCCTCCATGTTTGATCGTTATCGGACGCATCTGGAACGCGCGTTGGCTGATGCAGTCCCTCCGCTAGGGGATCATCCCGTCAACACCCTGCTTCGCTACCATTTGGGATGGTCGGACCGGCAAGGCAAATCTTCGCCAACCCCGGCGTCCCAGGGTAAAGCCCTGCGTCCAACGCTGTGCATGTTCGCGTGCGAAGCGCTGCAAGGCGAACCGCGACTCGCCGCGCCTGCCGCCGCCTCTCTAGAGTTGATCCACAATTTCTCCCTGGTACATGACGACATCCAGGATCGGGGATACGAACGGCGTCATCAACCCACAGTTTGGGCTTTATGGGGCACGGCGTCAGCCTTGGTGGCAGGGGACGCGATGCAGTCTCTGGGAGACCTTACCTCCACCTGTCTGGAACGCTGCATCCCTCCGGCGACTGCCATCCGCGTATCCGGTTTGCTGACCGAAAGCTACTTGGAGATGATTGAAGGGCAATGCCGCGACCTGCAATTCGAGCAGCGCGAAACCATCGCCGCTGAAGAGTATCTGGAAATGATCGCCCTCAAAACGGGGGCGCTGATACGCAGCAGTTTGGTCATCGGGGCCACCGTGGCCACCGACGATCCAGACACCACAGAGGGCATCGCCAGGTTCGGCCGGGCCGTGGGTCGCCTGTTCCAGATTCGCGACGACTATCTGGGCATCTGGGGCGATGACGCGATCACGGGCAAGTCCACGGACAGCGACATCGTCCAACGCAAGAAGAGCTATCCCATCGTGTACGCCTTCCAGCGGGCGACCGGGGCCAATCGGGAGGAACTCCTGCGGATCTACCGGCAGGAAGCCCTGGACGAGAACGATGTTGATCGAGTCCTGGACATCCTCCAGGAAATCGGCGCCGCCGACCAAACCAACACCCTCAGCGAATCCACGGCTGAAGAAGCCCGGACATCGCTGTCAGCCTTGGCGCTCCCCGCCTGGGCAGCAGACGAAGCCGAAAGCCTCATTGACTTCATGGCCAACCGATTGTTTTGACAATCTGATCGGCCTATCGGAATTGGGGGAACCACGAAATGGCGCTAAAACTCACCGACCCGCCTGCCAACGGCGCCGCCGCTCCTCGCGCGCCCGGCAAACGACCCATGGAGCTTGGCATCCGGATGGGCTGGTACATACTCAGAAACCGACTCCGTGGCCGCAAGCGCTTCCCGTTGGTTACGATGCTGGAGCCGCTGGAGATGTGCAACCTGGCCTGCATCGGTTGCGGCCGTATCCGCGAGTATCGCGGCGTGCTGGACAAGATGATGCCTGTAGAGGAGGCGCTGGACGCCGCGCGTGAGTCTGGGGCCCCAATTGTTTCCATTGCGGGCGGCGAACCCACCATCCACCCTCAAATCGATCAGATCATCAATACCCTGGTTGACGAAAAATACTTCGTTTACTGCTGCACCAACGCCCTGCTGTTGCCCCGAATGCTGGACAAGATTCCACCCTCGAAGTATTTCTGCTGGGTGATCCACATGGACGGCATGGAGGAGAAGCACGACGAGTCCGTCGCCCGCGCCGGCGTCTTCAAGCGCGCCACCGAAGGCATCCAGATGGCCATCGAACGAGGGTACCGGGTCTGCACCAACACTACCGTCTTCCGCAATAGCGACGTTGAAGACCTGCGGGAAATGTTCCGGTACGTCAGCGACCTGGGCGTTGAGGGATCGATGATCTCCCCTGGCTACGATTTCGAGGACGCTCCGGATCAGGACCTGTTCCTCACCCGCCAGGAATCCCGCAACGTGTTTCGCAATTTGCTGGACCCCAGCCGCATGGAGGGAATGCGGTTCTACAACAATCCGTTGTACCTGAATTTCCTGCGTGGCGACCGCGAATACCAATGCACCGCCTGGTCGAATCCCACGTATACGGTCATGGGCTGGCGCAAACCTTGTTATCCATTGGCCGACGAGCACACCGACCAGATGGATGACCTCTACGAGCCGAGCCTGTGGGAAGAAAAGTACGGCGTCGGGCGCGACCCTCGCTGCAACAACTGCATGATGCACTGCGGGTTTGAATCCGCCACGATTTTCAACGCCATAGGCAAGCCCACGGAGTGGGTCACCTTCATCAAATCGGGCGCCGCGCACAAGGGCGGCATCAGCGTGGGCTAGATACCCTGGCCAGCCGATCCCCGGCGTCGCGAAGGCCATTTGGCTTTCCGCTCCGCAAAACGACCGCCAATCGCAGCTTAGAACCGGTAAACTCGCCCGTCTGTCGCGATGCTCACCATAGTAGCGCCCATGGCCACCGAACTGTCCGGCATCCGTCGGTCGCTGCGCGACCCGGCGGTCCGAGGCATCGATTTTGTCGTATGCGGCGTCGGCGCGTCACGAGCCAGGGCCAGCATCCTGGAAATCGCTGAGTCCAAGCCCGACGCCATCGTCATGGCGGGTTTTTGCGGCGGCGCCGACCCAAACCTGGAGGTGGGCGACCCGCACGTCGCCACCCGCTTCCGGGCCATTGGGTTGCCGGATTCCATAGACGCCGACGCCGAATTGCTGTCGGCCTGGATGTCCGCGGCCCAAAAATGTAGCGCCAACGCGGGTTCAGTTCTCAACGTAGCGTCCGCTCCGTCGGTAACTGTCGATTCGATAGCCGACGTTGACGCCAAGTCGGCGCTGTATCAATCCTACCAGGCAGCCACCATCAACATGGAGGATTACTGGGCGGCGGAGGCAGCCCGGGCGGCGGGCATCCCCTTCTTGTCGGTCCGAGCCGTATTGGATCCTGTCGGAATGGAATTGCCCAAATTCGTCATGGACCACCCGAAACCCCCATGGCGCGTGGCGGCCGGATTTGCGATTCATCCCAACCGCATTTCCGGCGCGATGCGTCTGGCCCGCCTGGCCAACCGGGCGAGAGACAGCCTCACGCGCCACGTGGTAGCGTTGATTGAATTCCTGTTGACCTCTAACGACCGACTGCCCGCGGTGACCAGATGACTACGTTGGTGACGGGCGCCACCGGGTTTATAGGGGGCAACCTGGCCCGGGCCCTGGCGGAACGGGGCGAATCGGTGCGCGTTCTGGTCAGGCCAACCTCCAACGACCTGGCGCTACGCGATATCGACGTGTGTCGAGTAACCGGCGACCTGATGTCTATCGAATCGCTCAAGAGCGCCGTCAACGGCTGCGAGACGGTTTACCATTGCGCGGCGCTCTATTCGTTCTCGCCCCACCAACGGGACGACATCTACCAAACCAACGTTCAAGGCGCCAAGAACGTGTTTGATACGGCCAAAGCCGCCGGCGTCCGTAAGGTGGTCTTCACCAGTTCGGTGTCCACCATCGGGCTGCCGCAGCGCCGCGGCGCCCAACCCGACGGCCCGTTGGGCCGTGAGGACTTGGCGCCTCATCCGGCCCATCTTATCGGAAGCTACAAACAGTCCAAATACCAGGCCGAGCAGCTGGCGCTGGCCGCCAACGACGACGACATGCAGGTGGTGGTGGTCAATCCCTGCGCCCCAGTGGGAGAATGGGACGTAAAGCCCACGCCAACGGGCCGCATTCCCCTGGATTTCGCTCGCGGGCGCATACCCGCCTACGTGTCCACCGGCATGAACCTGGTGGACGTGTCCGACGTAGCCCAGGGGCATATCATGGCCATGGAGCGCGGAACGCCGGGCGAACGTTATATCCTGGGGAACCGCAACCTGACCCTGCAAGAGGTTTTCAGCATCCTGGCCCAGATCACCGGCCGGCGGCCTCCCCGGATCCGCATCCCTTACTGGCTGATCATGGGGGCAGCGTATGGCGACCAATGGCTGCGGTGCGACCTCATGGGGCGCAGGCCGTACATACCAGTTGAGGGCATCAAGATAATCCGCCACCCGATGTACGTCAGCTCGCAAAAGGCGATTGGCGAACTGGGGTTTCCCCAAAGTCCAGTGGAGACTGCCTTGGAAAAGGCGGTGCGGTGGTTCTCAGACTACGGGTATTTGTCGGATTGAATCTCAACCCGGCCGTTCATTGCTCCATGACACAGCGCGCGCACTCGCCCATGCCATCCCGCCGGACCGAATCGGGTCCAGCCCGTTCCGCGGTGGACGCTGCGATTTCCAAGCTCCACGACTACTTTCGGCGGATGCAGGACGGCGCGGGATACTGGTGGGGAGAACTGGAATCCAACAACACCATGGAGGCCGAGTACGTGATGCTCTGCCGGTTCCTGGGGCAGAGCAATCCCCAGCGAGAGCGGCACATCGTCAACTACCTGCTCAGCAAACAGCGGGACGACGGCTCGTGGTCGATTTACTACGGCGCGCCCGGAGATCTATCCACATCGGTAGAATGCTACTTCGCGCTGAAACTGTGCGGCCAAGAGCCCGAATCGGACCCGATGCGTCGCGCCAGGGCGTTCATTTTGGATCGAGGCGGCATACCCCGGGCAAGGATGTTTACCCGCATCTGGCTTGCCCTCTTCGGCCAATGGAAATGGGAGGGGACGCCCCGCCTACCGACTGAGATGATCTTGCTGCCGCACTGGGCGCCCTTCAGCATCTACCGGTTCGCCAGCTGGGCCCGCGGCTGCATAGTTCCGCTGTCCATCGTACTATCAAGGCATCCGATTCGCGCCATCCCGCCAGAGCACGCCATCGACGAATTGCTGCCCGACGGCAAGGACGGCACGGATTACTCGTTGCCCACGCCGCCAGGGTTCAATCTACCGCGATTGGTGCACCTCATCGAACAAACGGTAGGCACGATCTACCACCGGATGCCCTTCAATCCGTTCCGCAGGATCGCTGAACGGAAAGCCATCCGGTGGATCCTGGACCACCAGGAAGCCGACGGGAGTTGGGGCGGCATCCAACCTCCCTGGGTTTACAGCCTGATCGCCCTCAGCGTTTGTGGGTTTGACAACGACCACGAGGCCATGACCAAGGGATTCAACGGGTTGGACGGGTTCGGCATCCAAAAGGGAGACCAGTGGACCATACAGGGCTGCATTTCGCCGGTGTGGGACACCTGCCTGGTGGTTCAGGCGCTCGCCGAGAGCGACTTGCCCGCCGACGACCCCATGTTGATCAACGCTACCCGTTGGCTGGTAGCCAAACAGATACTGGTGGGCGGCGACTGGCAGGTGCAGGCCCCAAGACTCCAGCCCGGGGGTTGGGCGTTTGAATTCCACAACAACTGCTACCCGGACATCGACGACACTGCGGAGGTCGTCTTGGCGTTGCGTCTGGGCCGCCTACCCGGTGATGAGGACAGTCTGCGCCATCGCGCAATCGAACGGGCCGCCCAATGGGTGGCCGGCATGCAAAATCGCGATGGCGGGTGGGCTTCCTTCGACAAAAACAACAACCACGGCTACGTGACGGCGATCACCTTCAGCGATTTCGGCGAGGTGCTTGATCCATCCAGCGCCGACGTCACCGCGCACGCGCTCGAGATGTACGGCAAGCTGGGATACCAACCGAACCTACCCTACATCCAGGCTGCCTACCGTTATTTGAGGGCGGAGCAGGAGGACAACGGCAGCTGGTTTGGTCGGTGGGGCGTCAACTACATATACGGTCTGGGCGCCGTCCTGCCCGCCCTGGAAGCCATGGGCGAGAACATGCGACAACCCTACGTGCGGCGCGCCGTGCAATGGCTGGTGGAGCATCAGAACGCCGACGGCGGCTGGGGAGAGTCGTGCGCGTCATACGTTGATCCCAGCCAGCACGGAATCGGCCCCAGTACCGCCTCACAAACCGCGTGGGCATTGCTGGCTCTCATCGCGGCTGGCGAATCCGACCATCCAGCCGCCCACAGCGGGGTGGAATTCCTGCTTCGAACCCAACGCGATGACGGCCAATGGGACGAGCCATACTACACCGGCACCGGATTCCCCGGCTATATGAAGGGAGCCCGGGTGGAACGGCTGCCCCGGGCTGGCGAACGCGGTTTCCAGGGAACGGAATTATCAGCTGGGTTTATGATAAATTACCATCTGTACCGAAACACATGGCCGCTGCTCGCCCTCGGGCGTTACCGTCAGCGCATGAATTCCCATCCTTCAGAAATAGCCACTGCTGAACAACCCTCTCCAAGCAACGGCCACGCGCCAGTTAGAACTCCCGACACCGTGATGGGCTGATCCTATCCCTTCGTCATCGCCCGACCACGCTGCAAGGCCACCATGAAAGTCAAAAACTTTTCCCTCAAAGTCGATACCAAGGACGCGCCCCAACTCATCGATATAACCGATTGGGTCAAGGGTTGCGTCGCTGATTCTCGCATCAGCAACGGCATGGTTTTGGTGTATTCCCGGCATACCACCGCCGCGGTCAAAATCAACGAAAACGAGCCGATGCTGATCGAGGACATGGCGGAATTCCTGGAACGCATCGCTCCGCGCGACGCTTACTACCGGCACAACGACTTCACGATTCGCACCGTGAACATGACCGAGGACGAATCGCCCAACGCTCACGCCCATCTACAGCACCTGATGTTGGGTTGCAGTGAGACCATTCCGCTCATTGACGGCAACATACCCTTCGGCCAATGGCAGAGCATTTTCTTCATCGAGCTTGATCATCCGCGACCGCGGGAAGTCATGGTGCAAATCGTCGGGGAGTAGCTGGCGCTTCCCCGGTCGACGATCATGAGCCGACGATCATGTCCCCAAACGTTCCCACCGCAGCGCGGGAAGCGCACCCCACCGGCGGCTCTGACGCTCCGCCCATGGCGCTCGATGACGCCTACGCATATTGCGCCCGCGTGGCGCGCGCCCACTACGAGAATTTCAACGTGGGCGGCTGGATAACTCCCCGGAAAATACTGCCCCACGTGTATGCCATTTACGCCTGGTGTCGCATGGTTGACGATCTGGGCGACGAAGCCGGCCCTAGCCGGGAAAAGGGGGAGTTGGCGACCGCCGGCCGCATTGACGCCGCCGTCGCCACCCGTCGCCTGGAACTGCTCGATTGGTGGGAATCCGAACTGGAGCGCTCCTACTCCGGCCAAGCAACTCACGCCGTGGCGGTCGCCATACAGCACACCGTGCAGACGTTCGGCATACCCAAAGAACCGTTCCTCAGGTTGATACACGCCAACCGTATGGACCAGGGAACCGGTAGGTTCCCCGATCTAAACGCTTTGCTGGATTACTGCGAGCATTCCGCCAACCCAGTTGGCCATCTGTTCCTTCACCTGTTCGGCTACTCCGACCCGGAGCGTCAGCGGCTGGCGGACTGCACCTGCACCGCCCTTCAGTTGACCAACTTCTGGCAGGACGTTTCCCGTGATTACCACGACCGCGGCCGCATCTATCTGCCCCAGCAGGACATGGCGCGTTTCGGGGTCAGCGAAGCCAATATCGCGTTGGGACAGGCCACCGACGGCTTCCGCGCCTTGCTGACTCACGAATGCGATTTGGCAATGGATTACTTCCGGGAGGGAGCGCAACTGATCAGCTCCCTGGATCGGCCGGCGCGTCTGCCGGTGGCATTGTTCACCAGGGGGGGAACCGCCATTCTGGACGCTATCCGAAAGCGCAACTACGACGTGCTCGCCAAGCGGCCGGCGCTGTCCAAGAGCCGAAAGGCATGGCTGCTGCTGTCCACCTGGGTCGGATGCCACGCTGGGTTTGGGTACGGCCTGCCCAAGCCTTGAGAATCGCCCAATGAACGCCAGACTCGCCAAACCACGCCCATCGCCGGCCTCCTTAGACGAAGCCTACGAAACCTGTCGGCGCCTGACCCGACGGGAAGCCCGGAATTTCTACTTCGCCTTCCTCACCCTGCCGGCGCGTCGGCGCAGAGCGATCTACGTGGCCTACGCCTTTTGCAGGTACTGCGACGACTCTGTTGACGCGGCTGGATCAAACGAGGAAAAGCTGGCTCGAATCTCCAAACTGCGCGGCATGTTGGCCGACGCTTACGGCGGACAGGCCGAGGAGCCAGTATTTGTGGGGTTGGCTGACGTTGCCGAGACCTTCCAAATTCCGCAGCAATATTTTGAGGAAGTGCTAAACGGCGTTGAATCAGATTTGGTCAAGACTCGGTACTCGGATTTTGAAGAACTGAGGGGCTACTGCTACCAGGTGGCGTCCGTTGTTGGTCTCATTTGCATACAAATTTTCGGCTACCAGGGCGGAGAAACAGCGCGGCGCCACGCCATTGACCTGGGGCTGGCCATGCAGCTCACCAACATCTGCCGCGACGTGCGCGAAGATTGGGAGATGGGGCGGGTGTATCTGCCACAGGACGAAATGGGCCGTTTCGGCGTCACGGAAAGCGACCTGTCGGCCGGCGTGGTGACAACCCCATTCAGCGAGTTGCTCCAGTTCCAAATCGACCGCGCTCGCGAATATTTCGTCAGCGGCCGTCTTCTGATTCCCTACCTGCCCAGGAGTTCTCGAGCGTGTCCCGCCGCGCTGAGCTCCATATACGGTGGTGTACTGGATCGGATCGAACGCGCCGGCTACGACGTATTTGGCGAGCGAATTTCGGTCAGCAAGGGCGCCAAACTGGCGTTGATGGCTCGGGCGTGGCTCACTGGGCCGTGGTTGAAGTGAGCGCCTCGCCTCCATCTGCAATCCTCCCTACCGGAACTCGGCGGCGCGCCGCCATCGTCATCGGGGGCGGATTGGCGGGCATCGCAGCGTCGGCCCGGCTGGCCGAGGCCGGATGGGAGGTCAGGTTGTTGGAAGCCCGTTCCACTCTGGGAGGGCGGGTGTTCTCGTTCCGGGAACCCAGCGCCGGGCGGGTGCTGGACAACGGCCAGCATATCATCGTTGGAGCCTGTACTAACCTGATCGACTTCCTGGAAAGGATTGGCGCTCGGAATCTCTGGCGTCTCCAAACCACGCTGGACGTCCCGGTGTACGACCGGAATCAACGGCTGGGACGCATCTACGGCGCGCCGGCGCCGGCGCCGCTGCACCTGCTGCCGGCGTTTCTGTCGTACCCGCATTTGGGATGGATGGACAAGGCGAAAGCGGTGAGGGCCGTCGTCGCGATGATGCGCGTCAACCGACGGGCGCCCGAACTGGAAGATGTGACGTTCTACGATTGGCTGCGATCCCACGGACAATCGGAGCGGGCCATCTCCCATCTGTGGAACGTGCTGATAGAAGGCACCCTGAATGACAACATCAGGGAAGTCAGCGCCGCCATGGGTCTGATGATCATGCAGGACGGGCTCCTGGCCGGACGGCGCACCATAAACGTCGGATACCCGGTGGCTCCGCTGGACGCGGCCTTGACGCGGCCGGCGCAAAGCCATCTGCAACGATTGGGAGTCAAAGTCCTGACCGGGCAGGCAGTGGGGTCGGTCAATACCGACTCAAGCTGCCGCGTAACGAGTGTCGTCACCAGCGACGGCGCGAAAATGCAAGCCGACGCATACGTTTGCGCGGCGCCGTTTTGGACTCTGCCCAAGATCATTTCGGGTCCGATGGCGAACACGCCCACCCTTCGCCGGCTATCCAATTTGCGATGCTCGCCAATCGTCAACGTACATCTCCGGTACGACCGTCAGGTAATGGCCGGTGATTTCTGCTACATTCTGCACAGCCCATTGCAGTGGGTTTTCAACTCGACCCGCATCTACGGGGACGGAGGAACGCGGGATGAACGACAATGTTTGTCCGTTTCGGTCAGCGCGGCCTGGGATTACATCGACGTTGAACGGCCCCGTTTCGCCGACGCCATCGCCCAAGAAATGCTGGCAACTTTCCCCCGGGCGCGGGATGCCGTCCTGCTCGACTCCGTGGTCGTAAAGCAACGCAACGCCACCTTCCGGTGCACACCCGGCGCCAGCAGAAACCGCCCCGGTCCCGACACCGAATCGCCAAACCTGTACCTGGCGGGCGAGTGGACCAACACCGGATGGCCTTCCACTATGGAGAGCGCGGTGATCAGTGGTTATAATGCCGCTGACGCGGTTATGTTATCCCACACGTCCGCGTGGGCAATGGAGACCATGGATGCCGGATCATTGGTTTGAACAACGGCAACAATTAACCGAAGCCACTCGAGAGATGTACCGCCGGGGGCTGGTCGGCGCGTATTCGGGCAACACCAGCGTCAGGTTGTCCGGGGCCGGCAACGACGGTTTGTTGTTGGTTACTCCCACGCACCATCCATACTATCGGCTCGAGCCTGATGAATTGGTGGTCGTGGATCTCGATGGGAAACCAATTTCCGAAGGCGGGCTGCAGCCGTCATCGGAGACCCAATTGCACCTGGAGATCTACCGAACGCGCGACGACGTGCAGGCGGTGGTCCATACCCACTCCGTGCACGCCTCGGCGGCTTCGGTCGTGGGGCGCGACATCCCGCCGTTGATCGACGAAATGTTGCTCACCATTGGCGGCCCGGTCAAAGTCGGCAAGTACGCCTTTCCCGGAACTCAGCTTCTGGCCCAGGAAGCCTGCGCGGCGTTGGGCGATCGCAACGCGGCCCTGTTGAGAAATCACGGCGTGGTCAGCGTCGGTCCCGACATCTGGGAGGCCTTGGAAGTGGCCGATCTGGTGGAACGATTGGCTCAGATCTTCGTGTTGGCTCGGAACTTCGGACCGCGCGCCACAACGAACCTGCCTGATGACGCCATAGCCGCAGAACTGGAAATGTTCCGCGGCAGCGGGGCCTGAACTCCACCGCGCCGGCCGGCGCTATCGACCGAAACTAGACCCCACCAATCATGTCCACAGCCTCCCAGAATCCAGATGCCGAACCCAAGGTCATCGCGGTGGTCGGATCTTCCAGCGGCTTTGGCGCGTTGTTGCTGATGCACCTGGAAAAATCCATGCCCCAATGCCAATTGGTCGCCATCGACTACCATCCGTTGCGGCAGCCGGTCAAGCGCGTATCGGCGTACCGTATGGAAGCCAACCGCAGCGGCGTAACCCTGACTATCGACGACATCCCGGAGGTGATGCAGACGAGAGCTTGGGACATGGTGCTGGAAAATCGCCGCCTCACCATGGCCGACGTGCCCGATGTGTTCAACCTGGAATTCGTTGATTCCGTAGTTCACGTGGGCAGCTTCCACGACGGCCCGAATCCAGAGGAGTTCGTCAGCGACATTGGACGTTGGGTGGAGGCGTGTCGGATGGCCGGCATTCGCCAGTTCGTGTACCTGTCGGATGTCCGAGTTTATGGCAACCATCGCGAAAACCCAATCCCCATCACCGAGAGAACGCAACCCAGCCCGGCTGCAGAGCATCGTTTCCTGCTGGAAGCCGAATCGGAGATTAGGCAAAACGCTGGCGCGACCACCCTTGGGCATGATTTGACCATTGCGGCGCTCCGGCCGACCATGACCGCAGGACCCAGCGGGTCGAGTCCAATCACAGATGATTTACTGTGGCCCATGATCGCATCCAACCGGAAGCGCAGTATCCCGATCCAAATGCTCCATGAGCAGGATTTTGCCAGAGCAATCCAACTCACCATGGAGCGTCGGCTAGAAGGCGCGTACAACCTGACCAGCAAGGGGGTGATCGGGTCGGAACAGGCGCTGGAAATGTGCCGCTCTGTGATGGTGGCCAAACCCGTAGGGGCGAAGCGCCGGCGCGGGTCGAGGGGCAGCGGATTCGGTCGACACCCTCTGATCGTGTCGGACACCAAGTTTAGACATGCCGCGGGATTCACGGCCAAATATTCCACCGAGCAGGCCGCCCGGGCCTATTGTCATTCCTACCTTCACGAAGTCGGTACACAGCATGTTCGCCCAAGCCAGTAGCGACCCCATGCGCGTCGTGGTGGACACCGACCCCGGAGTCGATGACGCGGTGGCGATTCTGATGCTGCTGGCCAACCCAAACTGCGATGTTGTGGGGCTAACCACCACCGCCGGCAATGTTCCTCTGGCCCGATCCACCCGGAACGCCTTGGCTCTGCTGGAGTACGCCGGACGTTTGGACATCCCGGTGCATCAAGGGGCGGCGCGACCGGTGCGCGGCCGCTATGCATACGCTCGACACGTTCACTCGGCATCGGGACTGACCCGACGGTTGCCCGACGCGTCAGCGCCTCCCTCTACAGTCGGGGCGATTCCCTTCCTGGAGCGCGCTCTCCTGGATGCGGATACTCCGCTAACCCTGATCGCCTTGGGGCCGCTCACCAACTTGGCCCGCCTTTGGAGAAAAAACCCGGCGGCGTTAAGGTCGGCTGGCAGAATCGTAGTGATGGGAGGCGCGGTGAACGTCGCGGGCAACGCCACCCCCGACGCGGAATTCAACCTCTACAGCGACCCAACGGCGGCGCGCATCATCATGGACTCCGGCCTGCCGATAACGTTAATCGACCTGGCGGCGTGTCGTCGAGTTTCGATTTCACGTGAGCAGGCAGAAGGGTTGAGCTCGCCCAACCCTCTGGGATCCCTGGCCGCGGAACTGCTCACCGGCTGGTTCAGACGGGACCAGTCCCGACAGGCATTCAACCTTTACGACCCACTCGCGGCGCTCGCCGCTACGCATCCCGATTTGCTTGAGTTGAACGCAGTCACTCTGACGGTGATCGATTCCACCGACACCGACGAAGCCACACAGTGGGGGAAATGCGAGGTGATCGACGCCTACCGCGGTCCCACCCTGGTGGCGGCGCCAGACAAAGTGGACAGCCAGGCGGCTATTTCCGTGATTCAAGAGCTGTTGGAATGGCGATAGTCGAGGGTTATCTTATGCCAGATGCAGAAACAGTACTCGTGGTGGTGTTTGACGGCTTGCAGCCAGCGCAAATTACGCCGGGATTAATGCCCAATCTAGCGGAATTCGCGCGCGACGGCGCCACCTTCTTGAACCATCATCCAGTGTATCCCACCGTCACCAGGGCCAACGCGTCCAGCCTGGTAACTGGCTGCCTCCCCGGAAAGCACGGGTTGGCGGGCAACACCTTCCTGTGTCGCGATTACGACCCAAATCGCGTGATCCCCGCCATGGAACCGACGCTGCAGGCCATCGCCGACGCGACCGGCCAGACCTTGTTGGCTCCCACTCTCGCCGACATCCTCAGCCAACATGGCCAACAGTACGTGGCCATCGGAACCGGGACCAGCGGGAACGCTTTTCTTCACAATCCCAACGCCGAACAGTCTGGCGGCGCCACCATCCATCCCGATTTCACCTTGCCCAGGCCGTTGTACGCGGAATTGGAAAAGCGTTTTGGCGAATGGCCCGAACCGGGATTGCCCAACTCGGCGCGTTTGGTTCACGCTCGGCGCATCATGACCGAGTACGTGCTGCCCGAAGTCAACCCCGCCGTAGCGCTGCTGTGGTCGTCAGAACCCGACAAGACCCAGCACGAAGACGGCGTAGGCATAGGCCGGGTGGCCACCGCGCTGGCGGACGCCGACGCCGAATTCGGAGCGCTGTTGCAATGGCTCGACGAGAATGGACGAAGAGACTCCACCAATATATTCGTGACCTCCGACCATGGGTATTCAACCATTAGCAAGGTGGTTCCGGTCGCAGCCATGTTGCGAGAAGCCGGTTTTCCCACGATTGACCGCAAAGGCGGGGTGGCAATGGCCAATAATGGCGGGTCAGTTCTTTTCTACGTACACGAATGCGAGCCGACTGCCGCACTGGCGCTGGCGGATTGGTTGATCGGCCAGAATTGGTGCGGACCGCTGTTCGCCAGCGAAAGGGTCGGCCTTCCGCCTGGATCGCTTCCGGCTTCGCTGATCGGCTGTGACGGCCCGCGCTCCCCAGACCTGATCATGTCGTTCCCGTGGGACAGCGAGCCCAACGTGTCGGGCTACCCTGGGCGCTCGTTCGCAACCGGCGGCGCGCCAGGCCAGGGACAACACGGCAGCATGAGTCGCCACGAACTCAAAAACGTGGGATTGGCCAGCGGGCCGTCGATCCGCAAGGCCGCTCGCATCGACACTCCCACCGGCAACATTGACCTGGCTCCGACGATCCTGCGCCTGCTGGGCTACGACGCTGCCGCTCATGCCATGGACGGCAGGGTTGTGGACGAGGCGCTGGCTCAAGCAGGCAACCCACCTGAGCCATCGTCGTTTACCTCCACCCACGAAGCGACTACCAAGGACTACCGCCAGCGCCTCCAGATCAGCCACGCTGGCGCTGCCCGCTATGTGGACTGGGGCAACCGCGTTTGAGACCAACTGACCAGGTTGGTCATGCGCCGCGTAGCGCGCCACCGCCCAGCGGGATATGCGCTGGCGAATCGCGATTGCGACTTTGCAATCCCGCACCGAAACCAATGACTTTCAAGAACGGGACTGCCCAACCATTGGATGGGGTCAACTAGGCGGCCGCGCTTTGACCGCCATGGCTGGCTGGAGCGGATCGCTAAGCGGGAACCTCAAAATTCTCTACGATGAAGGCCCCACGATGCGGGCTTACGCTGCGTTATGGCACACCCGGCGCTCCGACATGTCAAAAGCGTTGGCGGAGGGAGTGGGATTCGAACCCACGAACCCTTTGTGGGGGTTAACGGTTTTCAAGACCGCCGCATTCGTCCACTCTGCCATCCCTCCACTCCGCAACGCGCGGTTGGGTACCACCAGTATAGCAGGGATGTTGGCCCCCAAATCCGATGCAACCGTAAGCGTCTTGACCAGGCGCAACCAATGGGTTCGCTGACGGATGCAATCGCGTCATGTCCAAGGCGCATCGCGATCCCGTCTCGCTGCCCTTCACCGTTGCCGGCAAGACCCCTCAGCCAACAAGTTGTACTGAGGTCAATTCGGTTCGTCAGGCAACAGTCGCGTCGGATACGGAGAAGAACTGCTTGTCTTGGTCAGGGTCGGCCACGTCCAGGAGCGCGTTGGTGTAGAGGCGACATGCCCGTAGCCACAGGACGAGGATGGCGTTGTTCACGTACATCTGCGGCAATTCGCGCCCGTGCTCTTGACGAGCATGGGCGCGAATCCCGGCTTCAAAGAACTGCTCCAAGAATGGCGTCGGTTCGTTGTCGAGAGCGCACGCCTCGAGGATTTCTGGTGGGGCCTCACGACACAACATGGACGGAGAGGCCTCCGCCAGCTGAATGTATTCCGGTTCCTGAGCGTGGGTGATCACCGGCAATCACAGGTTCATCTGCGGAACCAAGTAATCTTCCAGTTTGTTGTAGATCTGCAAGCGGCTGCGTTGGGCATCCAGCACCACCAGACGGCTGCGCTGGCTGTCAAACTGCACGTCGGTGGGCAGGGCGAACCGCCATTCCGACTCGGTGGTGTGCACTTCCCGCCGTCGCTTGAGGTAGTCCGCGTTGGCGACTACCGTCATGTCGGCCCATTTGCTCAACTGCTGAGCGTCGCCAATTAGCGAGATGATGAAGTTGCCTTCCTTGTCGAAGACGTGGACTTTGCCGGCGTGCATTCCATTGTCGCTCCAGTCTGCGACGTACACATCGCCCTGGGGATCAACGGTAACTTGCACTGGGAGGTGCATCTGGCCGCGCTTGGTTCCGGGTTCACCGAATTGCATCAGCCACTTCCCGTCGGAGGTGAATTTCTGAACCCGATGGTTGCGGTGATCGGCTACGTACACCGAGCCATCGCTCTGGTCCACCGTGATGCCCCAAGGGGCGTTGAACTCGCCGTTGCCCTCTCCCAGGAATCCCCAGCTGGTGATGAGTTGGCCGTCCCCGGTGAACTTGCGCACCTCGTGGCTGCGACCATCGGTGGTATAGAGGTTGCCGTCCGCGTCGACGGCCAGGCCGGAAGCGCTGTGCTCCCCGCCCTCAATGCCGGGGATGACGCTCCACTTCTTGATAAAGGAGCCGTCCTTGTCGAATTCGGACACTTCATTGAGCCATTCATCGGCGATGTAGAGATGACCGTTGGGCGCCAGCGCCATGCCAGAGGGCCAGATGAACTCCCCATCGCGGTCGCCGTACTTGCCGAATTCGCCGGTGAACTCTTCGTCGCCCGGATTTTCGCCCAGATCGATGATGCTGACGCGGGCGCCATACGCCAGTTTGTTCCACGGCACGTTGGAGATGCCTTCGATGCCGCGGTTGAGCACGTAAGCGGTGTTCCCGTCAAGGACCATGGAGGTGGGCTGGCTGAATCCCATGCCGGAAGCGGCGCCGCGCCCCACGGAATGGCTGTAGTCGTAAACCCGGCCCTGTGCGATTTGAGTAAGCATAGTCTTACCTGCTTGCTTCTGGTGTGAATCGGCGAGAAATAGGGGCCAGCAGATCGTACCCACTGGCCCCGGTGGTTTCTGCCTTGCGGCGTGTCCCGTTGCCGGAACCGTTCGCCAATTAGACGAACGAGACCTTCTCGAACTGACCGCCCACGATGGGGTTGGCGTCGAGGCCCATCCAATCTTCCAGGATGCTGGTGTACACGCTTCGGAAATCGGTGTTGGGAACCAGGTCGCCCTGCTCCAGATCCTCCGGCTTGGACGAAGGATACTCGCCATATTCGCCGCCCTTGATGGGGTCGCCCATGACGAAGACGCAACCAGCGGCGCCGTGGTCGGTTCCGCTGCCGTTGTCGTGGACGCGGCGGCCGAACTCCGAGAACATCATGAGGATGATGTTGTCGGCGGCATCGTTTTCGCGCAGGTCGTCAAAGAAGCTGGCGACGGCGGCCGATACATCGCGCCACAGCCCGTCGTGCATTCCAACCTGGTTGGAGTGGCTGTCAAAACTGCCGTGGTCGCAGTAGAGTACGCGACTGCCGAGGTTGGCCTGGTGCACCTGTGAAATGCCCTTGAGCTTGCGGGCGATCGGCGTATCCGGGTACTCCACGGAACTGCCGTAGCGTTCGGGGGCGACCTTCAGGATGTCCGCGGCCTTGAGGCCATCAAGGCCAGTCTGGCCCAGATAGTCCATCACGAAGCCGCTGCCGATGGTCGGGGAGTACAGGCGGGAGAAACGATTGATGATCTTCTCTCGCTGCATCTCTTCCTGGATGCCGGTCAGCATCCCGAAGTTTTCCAGGTCGTCCACGCAGGCGACCGGGACGCCGGGCAGCGCCAGCGCGCGAGGCAAGCTCGGCCCAAAGCTGACGGCGGTAACCACGTTCTCTTTGCCGGGGTCAATGTCGCGGGTAGCGCGACCCAGCCAGCCCTCGGTTCCCAGGGAGTCGGGCTCGCACGTGTGCCAGATGTCCATGCTGCGGAAATGGCTGCGCGGGCTGTTGGCGTAGCCGACGCCGTGGACGACTGCCATGTCTCCGCTATCCCAGAACCGGTGGAGCGGAGCTAGTTCGGGGTGGAACCCGATGCTGTCGTTCAGTTTGATGATGCGCTCATCGGCGACGCCTACCACCGGCCGCTTGTCGCGATACAGTGGCTCGGCGTGAGGGATGACGGTGTTCATGTAGTCGTTGCCGCCCGTGAGCTGCAGGACCACCAAAACCGGATCTTTCTTGGTTGAGGTCATTTTGCTTGCTCCTGTCTTCTCGAGGTTCCCGCTAACGCAGGAATCGGGAAACTGTCGCTTTGGTCGAGGATCAGGCGTATTGGTAATCGCGCAGCGATACGATCAGCTGCAGCATTTCAGAAATGCGCTCTTCTGAAGCGTTCACGTCCGCGTCGGTGGCCCACGAAACCGTGCCGCTGGCTTCAGCGTGATTGACCAGCTCCTGCCTGGTGGCGTCGTCCACTTCCAGCGGGCCCATGAGGTCGAGGCAGTGATCCACCATCGCGTTGGGCGTGAGATCGCCCTGGGCTTGCATCCGATTGATCATGGATCGGATGCCGGGGCGGTTGACGTCGCTGACCATGTCCGCGGTGAAGTTGATGCGGCGCATCAGGGAACCGCTGTTGATCCACTCGACGCCGGTGTGCCAACCTTCCACGCTGGGCGGGTTGAGCAGGTCCTGACCCATGTAGGTGGGCTGTCGGGCCATTTCGCCCAAGCCGGGGCCGGGGAACTCGAAGCCGCCGACCAGCCGCAGGGTGCCAACCACCACTTCGGCCGGGCTCTTGAGGCGGGCGAAGCGGGCGTTCTTGAAGAAATCGCTGTTGAACAGGACGCGAAGCGTCGCCGTCATGTCGCAGCCGGAATCCACGAAGGCATCGGCCAGCAGGTCAATGGCGTCCTCGTCCTTGGGCGGGGTCACTTGCCAAGCGGGCACTTGAGCTTCGTCGGCCACGAAGAAGTTGTAGAGGTGGCGGGCGATGAAGGTGGCCGTGGCGGGGTGGTCGCAAATGATGTTGATGATGTCTTCGCCGTTGAAGTTGCCTGTCTCTCCCAGGAAAGACTTCTCGCCGTCGTCGTGGTCTTCCGGCAAGTAGGAGAACTGCCAGTCGTGGCGACCGATGGGGCCGCGCGGCAGCTTGGGCTCGAAGGTCCAGCCCGTGAAGGCGCGAGACGCCTCACGCACGTCAACCTCAGTGTAGGTTCCGACGCCCATGCTGAACAGTTCCAGCAGTTCCCGTCCCCAGTTTTCATTGACCGCGCTGGCGTGGTTCTCGAAATTGTCCAGCCAGTAGATCATGGCCGGGTTTTTGGCGACTTCCAGCAACAGGTTCTTATAGTTGCCCATTCCGTGCTCCCGGAACAGGGCAACCATGCGGGTGATCTCGTCGTAGTGATCAACCTTGGAAACGCCGGTGGCGAAGATTTGGTGCCAGAACAGGGCCATCTTCTCTTCCAGCGGGCGCTTGGTGTTGATCATGAAGTGGAGCCATTCGGCCGAACCCATACCCTGGATGGTGCCTGGGCGCCAAGTCCACGGCTGGTATCGGATCAATTCGTAGCGGTCAATGGCCGGTTGGCTCTCGGGGTTGAGCAACTCTTCGACCGTTGCCTCGTACCCCTTGGCGACCCGCTCTTCAAGCTCTTCACGGGTTGCGCCAAAACCGGCACGACGCATCAGGTGGGCCATCAAAGCAATGTCTTGAGATGCCATTACCACGCCTCCTGTAAAGCGAACGATTTGCTGGGCATTATCTGTTATCCTTTGATTGCTGTCAACGACGGGAACTACCGTAACGCCCATGCGATTCTACTTGACCACGAACGGCAAACCAGGCCCTGCGGTGGCGCGTTTCGTCATGCTTGCGCTGGCGATATTCGCGCTGGCCCTGCCCATCGTCGGCCCGTTGGACGACCACCATTTCGCTGAGCGTTCTCACGCCCATGGCCATGTCTATCTCAATGGCTACCCAGTCAACCATGAACACACCGTAATCGGCGACCGGGAGCATTTGCACATCGACCATTCGGGATTGAACTTGAACGCCTTGAATTGGGCGGGTGGCCCGGCGGTCGCTTATTTCACCGACCAATCGGTCAGCCTCATGCTTACGGCGCTGAACGCCCCATACCACAGCGCTCCCGACTCGATGCGGTCGCCGCCTCCAAAGGGGTCCGGAGACAGTCCGTTGTCCCCGTTTGCGGCGCCACAGCGCCAACCGGATGGCGCGCGGCTATCGCCACCGTTGCGGCCGCCAATCGCTTAGATCCTCCCACAATCCCACTCACGCAATCCTGCTCACGCAAACCAGGGAGGATCATCCATGATGCGAAGGGATCATGCAAACTTGCGCCGGCCGCTGAACTGGCTGGCAATCGGGGTGGCCATATCGGCGCTCCTCATGCTGACGGCGTGCGGTTCCGCTGCCCAATCGGAATCCGCGGCGCCGGAGTCCGTCGAACCACAAAGCCAAAACGCCGCCGAACCTAGCGGGGTCCAAATCGACGAACCAGCACAGGGCGACGCCCCGGCCGGTTCGGCAGTGCACGGCGGCGATTCGGGGCACGGCACTGCCGAATCAGCCGAACTTTCGGCGACGGTGGTGATCAACGTGCCCATCCAGAATCGGTCCACCACGCTGACCCGGGATGACTTGCGCGTTTCGCAGGGCGACACGGCGCTACTGAAATTCACCTCGGACGAACCTGGCGAAGTGCACCTGCATGGCTATGACCTGACGGTTCCAGTTTCCCCGGGTCAACCCGCCGAACTGCAATTCGCAACCACGACGGCTGGCGCATTCGGCATCAACTTCCATGCTTTCGCTCAGGATTCCATGCCAATGGACGCTGGCGATGATGGCAATTCGGGCGCCGGACCTGGCGATCACGGGTCCATGGACCACGGGCCAACAGAGTCGTCGGTTCCGATCGAGGTGGGCGTGGTGGCAATGGCCGAGGATACCGGAGCGGTCAACGTCCACATCGTTACCGATGGATGGCGGTGGGCCCCTGAAGAAGTAAACCAGGACGACACTCCAGGGGCCGGACACGCTCACATCTACGTTGACGGCGTGAAGCTCAACCGGGTGTATGGCCCCTATTACCACATTCCGAACCTGGACGCCGGCGACCGTGAGATCAGGGTGACGCTGAACGCCAACTCCCACGGCGAATTGACTTACGCTGGCCAACCCCTGGAGGCGACCACGATGGTTGCCGTTCCAGAGGCGGTTCACCAACGCGATACCCAACCCGAGGCCGCGCCAGCAACCCGACCCATGTCGGTGAGCGTAACCGCGCACGAAGATCCGTCAGGCGGTTACAACCTGGAGGTCAACCCGGTCGGATTCACATTCGATGGGGCCGACTTGGGGGCCGACTTGAACCGGACGCGCGTCGACGGATCGGGAGAGGGGTACGCCCAGCTGTATGTTGATGGCGTCAAGACCACGCGGCTGTACGGCCCATGGTTAAAGCTGGACGCGCTGGGCGCTGGCGCGCATGACATCACCGTCCACCTGGTCACCAGCGACCATCGGCCCTACGCCTGGGACGGCAATCTAGTGGAGGCGTCGATCACCGTCCATGGCACAAGCGACGGCGCCCCGAAGCCCACCGACGCCAGCGACCATTCTGGGCATGACGATCCCGGCCATGAACACGACGCGGCGGCGGAGATTGTCGCAGAAGTCCACCTGGGCAATCTGGAAGTCTATCCATAGACCGCCGCGTTGAACCAAAAAAAGATAGGGGCGAACGAAAATCGCCCCTATCGCGTTGGTCAGACGTGTTGGCCGGCTAGCGCTGTTCGATGGGGACGTATTCCCGATCCATGGGGCCAACGTAGTGCAGACGGGGCCGCAACAGAATGTTGTTTTCGTATTGTTCGATGCACTGGGCGGACCAGCCAGGCACGCGGCCCAAGGCGAATATGGGAATGAACAGGTCGGATTCGATCCCCAGCAGGTGATAGATGGAGCCGGCGTAGAAATCGACGTTGACGTAGATGCCGCGACTCTGGTACGGAGCCATCACGTCTTCGGAGAGGTGAGTAAGAATCTGGAACCACCGGGGGTCGCCGCGTTTTTCGCCCAAGACTCTGGAACGTTCGCGAAGGTGCTGCGCGCGCGGGTCCTCGGCCTTGTACACGCGGTGGCCGAACCCCATGATGCGCTCGCGATTGTCGAGGCGGTTGCGGGCGTACTCTTCGGCGTTTTCCGGGTTGCCGATCTCCATCGACATCTTCATCACTTCTTCCGCGGCGCCGCCGTGCGCTGGGCCTTTCAAAGTGCCCACCGCGCCCGACACCGCGGCGTGCAGTGTGGAGTTGGTTGACGCGGCAACCCTCGCCGCGAAGGACGAGGCGTTGACGCCGTGCTCGGCGTGGAGAATGAAGTCCACATCCATGAGGGCGATGGTTTCATCGTCTGGGACTTCATTGAACAGCATGTATAGGAAGTTGCCAGCGTGGTTCAAGTCAGGATTGGGGGCGACCGGCTCCAAGCCATTGCGGATGCGATGGTGGGCGGTGACGATGGTGGGAGCCTGAGCCGTCAACCGCAGGGCCTTGCGGATATTGGCTTCGGTTGAGTTGTCCTCCGATTCTTCATCGAAGGCGGCCAGACCGATCATCGCGGTCTGCAAGACATCCATGGGATGCGCGGATTTCACGGCGTCGATGACGGTGATGATTTCGTTGGGGATCCGGCGGTTGGCCCGCAGGAACCCGTCCATCTCCGCCAATTGAGCTCTGTTGGGCAGCTCCCCGTACAGGACGAGATAGATGATTTCCTCAAAGGTGGACTTCTCCGCCAGATCGTGGATGTCATATCCGCGATAGAGCAGTTTTCCGATTTCGCCGTCGATGAAGCTGGACTCCGTGGTGTCCATGTAAACGTTCATCAAACCGCGATGCAGTTCCGGCTGATCGGCCATCTGTGTCCTCCTTACTCCTGGGGGCTGCGCCCCGGCGCCACTGGGCAATTCACCCGTTGCGGCGGCGAATTATGCTAGCGCAAGGCGCCCAAAGGTGTCAACCACGCTGGGTGTGGTCGGGCCGCCGGAAAACGACGCGGATCCGGGGCCGCTTGGATCCGGGGCAACGTGCTAATCTTCGACACTGCGCCGACGATTCAACACTTTGATTCTAGCCCTGTTTGCGCTTGATGGCGCGATGAGCGGCGCGCTCGACACCCTCGGCGGTGAGGCCGTTCTTGACCATCAACTCGTTGGCCGGGCCCGAACTGGTGTAACCATGCAGCGCCACCATTTCGATTGGAGCGGGATGGTTTCGCGCCACGACTCCCGCAACCACGCTGCCCAGGCCGCCGTGCACGTAATGTTCCTCGGCGGTCACGATTGCGCCGGTGTCCCGCGCCGCCGCCACGATGGACGCTTCGTCGGCGGGAGCCAAGGTGTGCAGATTGATGACGCGCGCCTGGATGCCCTGTTTGAAGAGGCTCTCGGCGGCGTCCAGCGCTGGAGCCAACAGCGAACCACAAGCGATGATGCTCACGTCGCCACCCTCCCGCATGGTCTCCGCCTTTTCCATGCGGAAGCGATAGTCATCGGCGTGAACCACTTGGGTTGCGGCCCGAGGCAACCTGACGTACATGGGCCCCTTGGTGGTCGCCGCGGTTCGAATTACCTGCTCTGTTTCCGGCGCGTCTGATGGGGTCACCACGGTGAAGGACGGCAACGCGCACATCAGGGACAAGTCCTCGATGCTGTGCGCTGACATCCCGTCCTCGCCGGTCAAAATTCCCGCGTGCGTGCAGATCAACTTGACGTTCAATGAAGGTTGCGAAACGAGCACTCGCAATTGGTCGTAGGGCCGGCCGGTGCCAAAAACGCTGAAGGTGCTGACGAAAGGAATCTTGCCGGCCGCGGCCAATCCGGCCGCCACACCGACGATGTTCTGCTCCGCCGGGCCGAAGTCGAAGAACCGGTCTGGGTATTGGTCGCGCCACAGGTGAACAAAGGTCGAGACGTTGAGGTCGCCGCCCAACACCACGATGTCCGGGTGTTCCTCCGCCATGGCCAGGAGGGTGCGGCCATAGGTCTCGCGGGTCGCCACCGACTGGCGATTTGTAGTCATCAGGCCAACTCCTTGAGGGCCGCCTCGTACTCCTCGGGGGTGGGCGCTCGCCCGTGGAAGCCTGGGTTATTTTCCATGAAACTCACGCCTTTGCCCTTGACGGTGTTGGCGATGATCACCGAGGGTCCGCCAACGGCAGCCGCGTCTAAAGCCCGCAGTACGTCGGCGTGCTCGTGGCCGTCGCAAGAGATCACGTTCCAGCCGAAATCGCGCCAACGGTCAGCCAGCGGTTCGAGGGTCATCACTTCATCCGTAAAACGGTCATTTTGGATCCGGTTACGGTCAATGATGGCGGTTAGATTGTCCGCTCGATGGTGGGCGGCGGACATCGCCGCTTCCCAGACTTCCCCTTCCTGGCATTCGCCGTCGCCAAGCAATGCGAACACCCGATAGTTTCGGCCATCCAGCCTGGCGGCCAACGCGTGACCCAACGCAAAGGAAAGCCCCATACCCAGGGAGCCGGAGTTCATTTCAACTCCAGGAGTCATGGGGTGCGCGTGGCCCTGTAGCAGCCCGTCGGTTTTGCGGTAGGAGCCGAGTTCCGAGGAATCGAAATAACCGGCCCTGGCCAGCGTAACGTAGAACCCAGGCGAGGCGTGGCCCTTGCTGAGGATGAACCGATCCCGCTCCGCCCAGTCGGGGGCGTTGGGGTCGTACCGCAGCACGCCGAAGTACAAGGCGATTAGAATATCGATCTCAGAGAGCGACCCGCCCGTATGCCCGCTGCCGGCGTCGAAAATCATCTTCAGGATTTCGCGCCGCGATTCCAGGGCAACGGTTCGCATCTCTTCGACGGTCAGCGCCGGTTGTTTCACTGCGGCCAAAGCGTCACCTGCCATCGACGGGAATGATAATGGGAACGATTAGGATTATATTCGCCGCTATCGCCAGTGTCTATATTGGGTAAAGTAAAATGCTGGTTGAGAGGCCATAGCGCCGTGATTATTGATTCCCATTGCCACGTCCTGCCACCGGATTTCCGAGAGCGTCACCGGGAACTGGCGATCCGCGACGCCACCTACGCCGCGCTGTTTCCGGGCGGCCCCGGTCGAACGGCCGACGCGGATACCTTGCTGGGAGACATGGACGCGGCAGGAATCGACCACGCCGTGATCATGGGCTTTGGCTGGACCGATCAGTCCGTCGCTAGGGAGGCCAACGATTATCTGGTGGCCGCGGCCGCGGCGCATCCCGACCGCTTGACCGCATTGGCCTCGGTGAACCCGGCATGGGGAGGCGACGCAATTGTCGAGGCCAGGCGATGCCTGGAAAACGGCGCTCGCGGGGTGGGGGAACTACACGCCGACACCCAGGGATACGACCTGGACGACCGGACCGTCATGGAGCCGTTAATGCAACTCCTCTGGGAAGCTGGCGCTCCGGTCACGGCGCACGCGTCCGAACCCGTGGGGCATCACTACCCCGGCAAGGGATCCAGCGTCCCCGAAAAACTGTTGCGCTTCGCAACCGAGTTTCCTGAGAACCGAATTGTGCTGGCCCACATGGGCGGCGGACTGCCCTTCTACGAAACCATGCCCGAAGTCGCAAAAGCCTTGTCCAACGTCTGGTATGATACGGCAGCCCTGCCATACCTATCTGATGCCAGGGCGGTCGCGGCGGCTGCGACTGCGGCGGGCGCGGAAAAAATCCTGTTCGGAACCGACTATCCCCTGCTCGGCCACCGGCGCGTCCTGAATTACCTACAGGCTGCCAATTTGGCGCCGGACGAATTCACGATGATCATGGCCGCCAACGCCGCATCCGCGCTCGGCATACCCAGGCATGACTAAATCGCGCTGTCGCCAAATCGAATCCACACTACCGGATTACCTGCGCCCCGGTTTGGACTTGGTCCTAATTGGGCTCAACCCTTCCACGCGTTCCGTGCAGGAAGGACGCTACTTCGCGAACCCGCGCAACCGGTTTTGGCGGGCGATTTCCGCCTCAGGTTTGGTGGGCCGAGAGGTAGGACCCGAGGACGACGCGGCGTTGCTGGAATTCGGGGTCGGATTCACCGACGTGGTGAAGCGCCCGACGCCGCAAGCTTCTGGCCTGTCTGCGGCCGACTACCGGCGGGACGCGCCGCGTTTGCTGGACAAGTTGCTGGAATTCCGGCCAACCATCGCCTGCTTCCATGGCGCGACGGCCTACCGCGCCTACCTGAGGTACGCGGAAGGCGTCCGCCCGACGGGTCCGATACCACTTGGCAGGCAGGAGCGCGTCATCGGAACTTCTCAGGTCTTCGTCGTGCCCAATCCCAGCCCGGCCAACGCGCGTTATTCGATTTCGGACCTGGCATCCTGGTACGTCGCCCTGGGAAGACTGCGCGCAGAGATTGCCCATGGCTTCTGACGCCTCCTTCATCCGAACCTTTGTCGCCCTGCCGCTACCTGCCGCATGGATCGAAGCCCTGGAATCCGCCATTGCGGAGTTGAAACTGGCGAGCGACGGCAACGTGCGTTGGGTACGGCCTGACGGCATACATTTGACCCTGAGGTTTTTGGGATCCACGGACCCTTCCATGAAGCCGCGCATTTTGGACGGGCTGCGCGGGAGACTCGTCGGCGCCACCGTCCCCGAACTAAGCCTGGCAGGGTTGGGCGCCTTTCCCGCTGGCAGAAACCCCAGGGTGGTTTGGGCCGGAGTAACTGGCGACACGGAAGCTCTGAACGCCCTGCACGCGCTGACAGAAGGGGTGGCCACCAGCTTGGGTTGGCCGCCGGAGCGCCGACCATTCCGACCGCACTTGACCCTCGGCCGGGTGCGCGACCGGGCATCGGCGTCGCAACGGCAGCGCATCGCCGGCGC
This sequence comes from Dehalococcoidia bacterium, assembly GCA_965221295.1. Lineage (GTDB taxonomy): Bacteria > Chloroflexota > Dehalococcoidia > Lucifugimonadales > UBA3495 > Bin87. The sequence goes on from OZ244879.1 coordinate 2,495,878, forward strand.
CATCGCGGCCGTACGAGTCGCGGCGCCGCTGAAACCTTGGCGGGCGGAAGTGATCCGCCTGTACCAGAGCGAGCTGACTCCTCAAGGGGCGATTTACACCAACCTCGGCGAGGTCGACATCTGATGGCAACCACCTTGACCAGGGCCATAGCGCCCGTAGCTCCCTACGACTTTGAGCTAACCGCAGGCCAGCCCAATTATTCCCGCGACCAGGAGTTCAAGACCGAAGAATATATCGACGGGCGCTACGTGCGCCTGCTGGACCTGGGGGACAAAGTTGTTTTGTCCCAGGTTACTGCAATGGGCTCCACCGAGCGCCCGGAATTGGCGGTGGAGCTAACCGGAAACGAGCTGACGGACCGCGACGCTGAGCGAGCAGTCCGGCAGATCGGCTGGTTGCTGGGCTGCGACCAGGACCTGAGGCCGTTCTACGACGCCGTTAGCGCAGACCCGACGCTGGCCGAGGTGGTCGAGCAATTCTACGGCTACCACAACACCCGAACCGCCACCGTCTTTGAAGCTTTGGTGCAGGCCATCATGGGACAGCAAATCGCCACCTCCGTCGCGCGGGTCGTGCGCAACCTGCTGATCCAGAACTATGGCGTCCGGGAAGTCATCAACGGCCGGCAGTGGTACGCATTCCCCCGGGCAGACGCGTTGGCCTCGGCGGAAGTCAGCGACCTGCGCCAGCTGAAGTTGAGCGTAAGAAAATCCGAGTACATCCGGGGCATTGCCCAAGCAGCCCTGGAGTCCGCCGACGGGTTCGAGGGAATGCACAGCCTGCCCGACGAAGAAGTCATAACCCGCATGGTCGCTTTACGCGGCGTGGGCCAATGGACAGCCCAATGGGTTTTGGTGCGCGCCCTGGACCGCAGCGATGGCTTCCCAATTGGCGACCTGGCGTTGCGGCGAACGGTTTCCAGCCTCTACTTTGGCGGAGCGGAGATCACCGACGGGCAGCTGTTGGAGTTTTCCCACCGGTGGTCGCCCTGGCGGTCCTACGCAACATCTTATCTGTTCGCCGCTTTGCGGTCCGGTCGGGTGGCCGGATCCTGAAGCGATGGTTGCCTGAAGCGATAGTTGCCGAAATCGATAACCGCCGAAATCGATAACCGCCAAGATCGATGATTATCAAAATCGCCGACCGCCGGCCATCTGGAGCGCTCAGCGAAGCATACGCATCAACCCCTTGGGGTTGCTGGAGAACTGGCGCATCAGGCGTTGGGTCTGCTTGAACTGGTTGAGCACGCGGTTGACGTCCGACGGATTGGTGCCGCTGCCCAGGGCGATGCGGCGTCGGCGGCTGGCCTTGATGATCTCCGGGCTGGCCCGTTCCTGCAGGGTCATGGACCGGATGATCGCTTCGGTCTTTCGCAATTCGGTTTCGTCCAGCTGGCCCTGCATTTTCTTCGTTTGCCGGCCCAAGCCCGGCATCATTTCCAGCACCGACGCCAGACCGCCCATCTTCTTGACCCCCTGGATCTGGTCGAGGAAATCGTCCAGGGTGAAACTGGCGGTACGCATCTTGCGTTCCAGTTCGCGGGCCTTCTCCTCGTCAACGGCTTCCTGGGCGCGCTCGATTAGCGTCATCACGTCGCCCATGGCCAGAATGCGCGACGCCATGCGGTCGGGGTGGAATTGCTCCAGGGCGTCGCTACGTTCGCCCGTGCCGATGAATTTTATGGGCACTCCGGTAACGCGAGTAACCGACAGCGCCGCGCCGCCGCGGGCATCGCCATCCATCTTGGACAAAATCAGGCCATCGAGTTCTACGCGCCGGTGGAATTCCTCTGCCGCGTTTACGGCGTCCTGACCGGTCATGGCGTCCACAACCAGGATGGTTTGGTGCGGAGATACGGCCGCCTTGACCTCTTCCAGCTCGGACATGAGGTCGTCGTCGATATGGAGACGCCCGCCGGTGTCCACGATGGCCCAGGTGAGGGCCAATTCGGCGGCCCGTTTCACACCGGCCGCGGCGACCCTGGCCGGAGTTGACGCCATCGGGTCTTCTGAGTAAACGGGAATGTCCAGTTGCCGTCCCAGCGTTTGCAGTTGGGAGATGGCCGCCGGGCGTCTCAAGTCGGCGGCGATCAACATGGGGCTGTGATTTTGACGTTTCATCTGGAGGGCGAGTTTGGCGGCGGTAGTGGTTTTGCCGGAACCCTGCAAGCCCACCATCATCAAGACCGACGGCAACCGACTGGACGGCGTGAGCCGGTGGTCCCCGGCGCTGAGGACTTCGGTTAGCTCCTCGTGGACGATCTTGACGACCTGTTGGCCCGGCGAAAGGCTTTCCAATACTGAACTGTCCAGCGAACGTTCTTTGACCGTGGCCACGAAATCGCGGGCGACGCGGAAGTTCACGTCGGCTTCCAGCAAAGCGCGCCGCACTTGACTCAGGGCGTCGTCGATGTCCTTTTCGCTCAGTCGGCCCCGGCCTTGCAGCCGGTTGAAAATGCCGGTTAGACGGTCGGTCAGATTGTCAAACATCTCGGTTCCCTATTCCCGGAGCATAGCGCGGATTGCGATTAGGAAGGCTAACACAACCCGGGCAGAATTGCCGAGCGCGTCGGGGCGCGGCGCAAGGGCGGGTTCAACCGCATCGGCGGCAAGTATCCGCGTTTGGCCATTGCTGCCACGCCTTCCAGCCGGCGCTACGGCAGTTGGCGCGCGCGTCGAGTGGTACAATCGCGGCGCCATGATCCCTCTGAAGCTGAGCGTCAGGAATTTTCTCTGCTACCGAGACAACGTGCCGCCTCTGGACCTTCAGGGCATTCACGTCGCCTGCTTGTGCGGGCCCAACGGACACGGCAAGTCGGCGTTGTTGGACGCCATGACCTGGTGCCTGTGGGGGCAGGCTAGAACCGGTGGCAGGAACTACGATTCCCTGATCGCCCATGGGGAAACCGAATGCCGCGTCGAGCTGGATTTCCTGGCCAGGGGACAGCGTCACCGGGCCATTCGCCGCCGCCGCAACGTGGGCCAGGGCCGCACCGAACTTGACCTGTTCGTGTTGGATGACGCTGACGAACCGCGCGCGATCACCGGGAACATGGTGAGGGAAACGGAACTCCGAATCCGAAACCTGGTGGGGATGGACTATGCCACCTTCGTGAATTCCGCCTTTCTGACGCAGGGCCGGTCGGATGAATTCACCCGCAAAACCCCAGCCGACCGCAAGGCTGTACTGTCTTCGATCCTCGGACTGGAGGTGTACGAAACCCTGCAGGACGCCGCTCGCAACCGACGTTCAGAATGGCAGCAAATTTCCACCCGGGAGGAGGGCGCGTTGGCGCACGCCCGGTCGGCCTTGGAGCAGCTGGCGGATCCCACCGGCGAGTTGTCTGAGATTGCCGAGCGGTTGGAGCGGCTGTCCACAGAGTTGACAGACTCCGCCACCGAAGCGCGGAGCCGCCAAGATTTGTTGGAGGATTTGCAGCGCAAGCAAACCCAACTGACCACCCTGGAAGCGAATATCTCCAAATTGCGCCAAAACCTAGACCGGGAGGAGTCCAGTCTGAACGACATTCGAGAGCGACTCCGTTCCGCCCACCAACTGGTCGAACGAGCCCACGACATCAACGCCGGGGCGACGCAACTGGCCGAAGCCAGGGCGAACTTGGATCGTCTGGAATCGGTACGCCGCCAGCACGGGACGCTACAGGAGCGCCGCAACGGATTGCAGGCGGCAATCAAGCTGGCGCATTCCACCCTGTCCTCGGATGTGGCCGAACTGGAGCGACGGATCAGTCAAGATCTGGAACCGGTGGCAAAGCAATCGGAGCAGATTGAACGCGAGTTGGCTGCCTTGGACGATGCCGACCGGTCCATAAATGACGAGCAAAGCGCCATCGACAGCCAAACCGAGGAGCTGGGGAACCTGTCCGCCGCCATCGCCGGGAACTCCAGCGAACTGGAACGCTGCGTCGCTGAGGGCAAGGAGTTGCGGCAGAAGCAACAGGCGTTGTCCGGAGCGCATGGACCGGATGCGCTTTGCCCATTGTGCCGGACCCCACTGTCCGAAGACGCCTGCGCCAACATCTCGGATTGGTACGCGAGTGAGATTGAAGCCAAATTGGAGCAACACCGGAACCTGAACGGGGAGTTGAAAACCCTGGCCCAACGAAAGGAGCGTCTGGCTGCCGAAGCGCAACAGCGGAGCGAATCGTTGGCCCAGCGCCAACGAGAAGTCCAACAGCAACGAGGCCGCTTGGAGCAAACCCGGCGGCAATGCGACGCAGCTCACGAGAGCTTGGCAGAACTCAAGCCACGACTGGCCGGATTGCAAGCCAAGCTGAAGGCCGAAGAGATTGCGGAATCCCAACGCAGCGAGCTGCTGGTAGTGGACGCTGAGTTGGCGCTCCTAGATTACGACGACACCAGCCACAGGGCGGCGTATCAACTGTGCCAATCCCTGCAGGGTTGGGACGCGGAAAAGATGGCTTTGGACAACGCGTTGGCCCGCCAGCCACTTGATGAATCGGAGTTGCGCCTGGGGGAGGAACGCACCGCCCGTTTGCGGGAAAACCTAGCCGAGGCGGAGAACAGCTTGCTGGAGGACCGGGCTGCCCTGGCGGAGCTCCCAGAGTTTCAACGCGCGGCGGCCGAGGCCGAAGCCGCCTTGCGCCGGCTTGCCGAGGAGCGGGACCAATTGCTCGCCCGACAGGGGCGACTGCAAAGCGACCAAGAACGGAGGCAGCGTTACCAAGCGGAAATCGAGGGTCTGGAAAAGAGCCATGCCGAAGCTCAGGTTGAGCAGGGCGTCTATTCCGAACTCTTCGAGGCCTTCGGTCGCAGCGGAGCGCCAGCGATGCTCATAGACGCCGCGGTGCCGCGCCTGGAAAGCGAAACCAACCACCTGCTGGGGCGAATGACCGACAATCGCATGGCCGTCAAGTTGGAAACCCAGCGGATCACCCAGGGCGGGAGCGTCAGTGAGACGTTGGACATTATGATCAGCGACGAGCTGGGAACCCGCAACTATGAGCTGTTCAGCGGTGGGGAAGCGTTCCGCATCAACCTGGCGCTGCGCATCGCTCTGTCCAAAGTTCTATCGCAGCGCTTGGGGGCGCCGCTGCCGACGTTGTTCATCGATGAGGGTTTCGGCACCCAGGACGCCGCCGGTCGCGAGCGCATCGTCGATGCCATCGCTTCCATTCAGGACGAATTCGAAAAGATCATAGTCATAACCCACCTTGACGATCTGAAAGACCTGTTCCCCACCCGCATTGAGGTGCTGAAGACCGACGCCGGCTCACAATGCTGGTTGAGCTAGGGCGGCCATGAAGGAGAATGCAAGTGCTTACTGACGCGCAACGGCGGTTTTTGTCCCAAAATCACAATGCCGCCCTGACCACATTCCGCCGCAACGGAGCGGCGCAGATGAGCGTCGTTACCTGCGGAATCTACGGCGATGGCGTCGCGTTCACCACCACCGAGGACCGGGCCAAGTTGCGGAACCTGCGTCGAGATCCGCGCTGTACCATCCTGGTCGGAACCGACGACTGGCGCAACTTCGTGGTCCTGGAGGGCGCAGCGACGTTGGTGAGCATCGATAACTCCACCGACGGCGAATACCGCGAGACCCTGCGCGACGTGTATCGTACTGCGGCCGGCCAAGAACACTCCAATTGGCCCGAGTACGATCTAGCGATGCGGAACGACCGCCGGTACGCGGTGATCGTTACCCCGAGCCATGTTTACGGGCGCGGGGACTAGGTTGCCAGCTCCCGGCAGGGTTTAGCCAATGCCTTCGGCCTTGCGCAACGCCTCCACGTCGAATGGAATCTCGTCGTAACTCCCGTTCAGGGCGGCGAAGACCCGTTCACCGGAAAGGGGTAGCTGCTTGATCCTAACTCCCACGGCGTCGTAAACGGCGTTGGCGATGGCGGCGGGGGGCCCGAACCCCGGCGGTTCGGCTACGGCCCTGGCGCCGAAGGGGCCGTCGTCCGCTGGCTTCCTGATCAACACGTCCTCGATTTCCGGCAGGTCGATGGCCAGGGGTATCAGATAGGATGCGAACGAAGGGTTGCGCACCGCCCCGGTATCCGGGTCGAACTGCTGGTCCTCGACCAGGGCGCGGCCGATGCCCTGCACCACGCCGCCGTCCAACTGGCCCTCCACCGCCATCGGATTGATGGCGACGCCAACATCCTGGGCCTGCACGTATCGCAGCACTTTGACCTGCCCAGTGTCGCGATCAACCTTGACCTCCGCAGCCTGCGCCGCGAACACCGGGGTGTAAGGCATACTGGAAAGCGAGGCAGCGCCAATGATCGGCCCGCCCCGAGAGGTGATGCTGGCGGCGGCGAGTTGGGCGAAGGTCAATCCTTGCGGCTCGTTATCCAGAACGTAGATCCGCCCGTCATCGCTACCCAGGGCGTCTGCAGGCACGCCGAGCCGGTCGGCAGCCAGGGCCATCAGTTTTTGTAGGGTATCCTCGGCGGCGCGCTGCACCGCGGTCCCCTGGCTGTACACGATGCGGCTGCCGCCTGATTGACCCGTGTAGGGCGCCAGGTCGGTGTCGCGCTTGGCCACGACAACCTGTTCCATGGCAATGCCCAACGCCTCTGCGGCGATGGCGGCCAGCGAAGTGTCGCTGCCTGAGATGTCCACAGAGCCGGTGAGGAGGCTGACCGTACCGTCGTCGTTGACGCTGATGGCGGCGGTGGACGGCCCGCTTCCGCTGCGCCACTCGCACAGGGCCAGACCCAAACCGTGGCCATCTTCCAGTTCGCGCGGCCATCCAATTCGTTCCTTCACCGCTTCCAAAGTCTCGATTAGACCGTTGGATGGAACCACGGCGCCGCTTACCGACACGTCGCCTTCGCGAAGGGCGTTGTGCAAACGCAGGTCATAGGGGTCCATGCCAATCTCGTGGGCGATGTGATCCATGTGGGATTCGACGGCGAAGGTCATGTCGGCCACGCCAGAGGCGCGGTAGGAACCGACGTAGATCTTATTGGTGTACACGCCATAAGAACGGAGGCGGAAGTTCGGGATTCGGTACGCGCCGATTCCGTGTCCAATGCCGGAGTTTGGGCCGGCGCCAAGGTAGGCGCCGACGTCAAAGATCGTGTAGGCCTCCCGCGCGATGATCGTCCCGTCATTCATCACGCCGGAACGGACGTAGTTGGTTACCGGCAAGCGCGGCCCGTTCATGGTGAAGACTTCCTCGCGGGTGTTGACCAGCTTGACCGGCCGGCCCGTCCGCATGGCCAGCAATGCCGGGAAAGCCTCAAAGGCCAACCGCAGCTTGGCGCCGAATCCCCCGCCCAATTCCATGGGAACCACCCGGATCTGGGAAACGGGCATTTCTAGCGTTGCGGCCAATCCCGCCCGAATCTGGTACGGCCCCTGGGTTGAGGCGTAAATCACCAGCCGGCCGTTGGGCTCCACGTCGGCGACACAGGCCATGGGTTCCAGGAAGCCCTGGTTGATTCCCTGAGATCGGTAGACATCCTCGATTACCAGATCCGCGTCCAGGAACGCTTGCTCCACATCGCCCCGGTCGGCGTCTAGCAGTGTGCTGACGTTGTGTCCCAGAGTGAAGCCGTACCCTTCGTAATGCTCCAGATCCGGGTGCACGGTCGCCGCGCCTTCGGCCATGGCGGCCAGGGGATTCACCACTGCGGGGAGGTCTTCGTACTCGACCTTGATGAGTTCGATGGCCTCTTGCGCGGTGGCTTCATCGTCCGCGGCGACGGCGGCGATGGGTTCCCCTACGAAGTTGACGATCTCCCTGGGCATGATGTAGCGGTCACGCAAAGCGCCCGAGCCGAACCGCACGTCGGGAAAATCGAGACCGGTGATGACGGCCCTGACCCCGGGCAGCGCCCTGGCCTCGCTGGTATCCATGGCCACGATCCTGGCGTGGTTGCGGGCGCTGGGCAGCAGTTTGCACGCCAGCATTCCAGGCAGATATACATCCGAGGCATAGGTCGCGCGGCCGGTTGCCTTCTCGTAGGCGTCCACGCGGGGATGGTTGCGTTCCAGGACTTTGAACTGGGTGGTCATCGATTGCCTCCGGTTCGGCGGGAAACTGGGGAAGCGCGCGAGCAGTTGGTCAGGCTGATTGGCGCATTTCGGCGGCGGCGGCCATGATCGCCTCAACCACGCGAGCATACCCCGTGCAGCGGCACAGATTGCCGCCAATGGCGAAGCGAACGTCCTCCTCGGAGGGATCGGGGTTCTCCCGCAGGAAACCGGTGGCGGACATGATCAGGCCGGGTATGCAGAAACCGCACTGTAGGCCGCCGTGCTCGACGAACGCTCGCTGCACCGGACTCAGGCCGTCCACGCTGGCCAGGCCTTCTATGGTGGTGATTTCGGAATCGTGGGCGCTGTGGGCGAGCACGAGGCAGGAGGTAACGGGTTTGCCGTCCATCAACACCGTGCAGGCTCCGCAGTCGCCTTCATCACAGCCTTTCTTGGAGCCGGTCAGCCTGGCTTCGTCGCGGAGGCAATCCAGCAGCGAGTAATACGGCTCCACCAGCAAGAGGCGGCTTTCGCCGTTGATGTTCAAGGTCAATGGCTGTTTCATTATGTCAACCCCCAAGGGTTACCAGGCGGATTGCACGGCCAGGCGGCGGATGTCGTTGAAAGCCGCGGGATTGTGGGCCGTTGCGATGGCGTGGCGCAAGGTGCGCTCCGTCAACGCGCGGGCCATCTCGCGCCGGTATTCGGTTCCGCTGCGCACATCCGCTATGGGACTACAGGCTTGGGCCGCCAGCCTGGCCGCCTCCGCCAAGTTGGCGGGCGAGGGCGCCTGGGAAACCAGCCGGCCTTCCGCGCCGTTGGCTCGCATCGGGGTTGGCGCCACGGCTCCCAACGCGATCCGCGCCGAGGCAATGACGCCGTCGTTGTTGAGGCTGACCACGGAGGCTACGCCAACCGCCGAGATGTCCATGGCGCCGCGGGGGCTGTGCTTGATGTACAACCCTCCGGTATTCGGCGCCGGCGTGGGCAGCCTGATCTCGGTCAATATCTCGCCGGCCTGTAGCGCCGTTCGGCCCGGCCCGACAAACATTTCGCTCAAGGGCAGCCAACGTTCGCCCGCAGCTCCCAGAATGCGACACTGGGCGTTGTAGGCCAGCAGAGCCGGCAGCGTATCGCCAGCCGGCGACGCGTTGCAAATGTTGCCGGCCACCGTGGCAAGATTCCGAACCTGCACCCCGGCGAACGCGGTGGCGCCGGCCGTGAGCGCCGGATACCGGGAGCGCGCGTCGGGGTGTTGTTCAACCGCCTGAACCGTGGCGAGAGCGCCGATGGCCAGACCGTCGTCGGGATTCCACGATACGTAATCCAGGCCGGGGATGCGCCGGATGCAGACTACGGAATCAGGGCGCCAAACTCCGGCGCGCCATCTCACCAGGAAGTCAGTGCCGCCAGCCACCAGTCGGGCGCCATCTCCGCCCTCGGCCAGCATGTGGAGCGCTTCGTCCAGCGAGTGCGGCTCCAAGTACTCGAAACGAGCCATCGATTCCTCCGATTCCGGCGACCCATCCAGCGGAAGTCGTCCATGGGCAAGCTCCCGCCACGCCGAAGTGTTCGGATTATAGGGACAGCCCGTAAACGCGGTCAACGCCGGCCTGTCGTCACGAACGCCAACTTTGTGCAATGGGTGGTCTGAAGATTAGCGCTGCACGTTCGACACATCAATCCACCGGCGGTCGGGCGTGGCGCCCGGCGGTCATTCGCCACCGTTGGGATGCAATCGGGCGACTCGGTGGCGGGTTGCGAAAAAGAGCAGGCTAACCGCTAACCCGGCACGAATCCAAGCGGTGGAGTGGAGCAAAAAAGGGAGCGGCTCAGGGAGCCGCTCCCATCAAGGCCTTTGACCTGTTGCTTACCGGCCGTTGCCGTAGGGTTGGATGAGGACGCGCAGGGTGCCGTCGTTTTCCTTGCGTTGCGTCAACAGTTTATGCCCCGCCTGCTCGGTCCAGTAGATCACATCGTAGATGTTGAGGGCGTCATGCAGGATGGCCTCGATGAAGGAGCCGCGATCATGCTCCATCTGACGGCTGAGGGCGGCGATGACGCCCGCGCAGTTCTTGCCGCGCCCGTCGATTACGGTCCAGCCGCTGCCATTCTGGTGGCCGTTGCCGTTGTGGCTGACGCCCACCGGAGCGTGCACGTCGATCTGGCCGCTCTTGCGCAGGTCCAATTGCTCCTTGAAATAAGCCACCGCCTCCCAGGCGACCGCCCGGTCTCGCTCGCCGCTGGAACAGACGGCGCCGCGGACTCCGACGATGTCGGGATTGATCCGGGCCAGTTCGTCGAGATTCTCCAGCTTCAGATGCCCGCTGAGGGCAGTGCTCATGCCAGCCTGCTTGGCCTCCATGACCATTTCGCGCAGCACGGGTTCTGGCATGAAGTCAAACAGGTTGCGACCGTCTTTGGTCAGGGTGTCGATGAGGAAGCCGTCACACTCGCCGTCTCTGGCCAGTTGGACCATCAGATGCGGGTCCAAACCACCATCGAAGAGCAGGTTGTCAGCGAACAACGAACCGATCAACTTGGTCTCGGAATCGCCGATGGCGGCGCGAGATTCCCGCAATACCTCGACCGCAGTTTCGTAGTCAGCGACCTGGAACCCCACCTTCACGGACGTGGCGTCGAGCAGGGTGGCGGCGTGGACGGCCATAGCGACGGTGCCCGGTTGGTTGGGAACGACGCCCAGCGTCACGCTGACGTGCTTGTGCGCCGGAATGCGTTGGCGCACCTCGCGCACCAGGTTGGGGTGGCCGGAACCGACCAGCGCCTCCTGAAGGTTCTTGACATCGATTATGTCGGCGCCACCACGGTCGGCTTCCAAGGCTTCCGGCATGTCCTGGACGCTCACCAGGAGCATCATGCCCGACTCGCTCAGGCCGCTGCGTCCATTTCTGGCGCCGTTGCCGTTGAGCCACGGCGCATGGGGACGGCCGCGAATCACCTCGCGCGCCGGCGCGGACGCCCCGGGCTGGCGTGGGATCAGCGGCTCCAGTTCCGTCCAGAGCTGGTTTCGTTCTTCGGCGGTCAGGTCGGTCAGCGGCGCTCGTACGCTGCCGCCGGCCATGCCCATCATCTCTCCCCACGCCTTGCACATCGACACGGGCAAGCAGCCATTGGTCTTCTTCATGGTTCCGCCCCACCACTTGTCGGACAGAGCTTTGATGTCCTTGAGGTGGCGGTTGTAGAAATCCATGTCCAAGTCGCCGGCGGTCGCTTTCTCGATGAACTGGACGTAGTAGTTGTGCAGGGGCGTGTCGAAGCGCCAATCGGAGGTGTTGGCGAACATGACCTGTTGGTGGAATCCCAACTCCTTGGCCTTGTGGAAGATCCACTCGTCCGGCGTGCTGATTATGGCATCCCGGCCAACCAGAAGATGGGTCTCTATGGAAATCTGCTGGTTGAAGCTGGCTTCCTTCACGCCGACCACGTTGGGGATGGAGCAGATGCGCTTCAGTCCCTGTGGGCTCATGGTGATGCCGAACTGCGGAGAGTTGTAGAACATCATGGCCAGGTCGGTGTTGGCGGCAACTTGCCCCACGAACTCGACGACCTGATCTTCCGTTTTGGTCACCATGTAGGATGGAGCGATGATCAGCAGATCGAAACCGCGTTCCTGGGCGTGGTGCGCCAGGGCGACGCTTTCTTTGATGGACGTGTCGGTGATGTGGGCGCCGATCAGCCACCGACCGGCGGCTTCGTCAGCAACCGTATCCATAACCAGGCGGCGTTCGGCTTCCGTCAGGCTCCAGAATTCGCCCATGTTCCACGTGCAGCCGCCACCGCGAACCCCCAGGCTCTGGACGTGGCGCACGTTGCCGCGGAGACCTTCCGTATCGACCCGGTTATCGGGGGTGAAGGGCGTCACCAAGGTGGTCCATTGCCCCCTCAGGTTATGCCAGGCCCATTCCTGTGCCTCGTGCTTGCGGTAACCGGCCATCTTCGTCAGCCTCCAAAAGCAGAATGTTGATCGCCTCGATGACGGTAATCCGGTGGGGGATGGGCGCCCAACCAGACTCCTTGCATCCCGGATAGTGTAAGCGTGCGGGCTGGCCGTAGTCAATCCAAACGCCGGCGCTGCTCGGTCTCCAAGGCTGCCCCTGGTTCGTCGGGACGTGGTTGATTGGGACCCACCAGAGCGCCCAAACAACAAGCCAAGGCGATCGGCCCATTGATAGCGGCGCGCCGCCAGGACAGAAGCATCCCCCGTCTGGTCGCGCTCCAACCGTCGCGTTGACCGCTTCAGCCTACGCGACTGGCTGGCAGGTTGGGCAATACCAGGTACTGCGGCCACGGACTCTCAGCAGCTGCACTTCGGTATCGCATCGTGGACACGGCTGGTTGCGGCCTCGCGGAATCGTCCACGGCGACAGCGCTGCAGGCGGGTCCGGCCATTCGGCGTCGCGGGCCGCGGCGTACGCCGCCGTGGCTCGGGTCAGGGCGGCTACGATGGCCTCGTGTAGCCGCGACGTTTCATCGTCAGACAGCGTAGCTGCAGATCGTTCCGGGTGTATTTCGGATAGAAAGAGCGCCTCGTCGGCGTAGAGGTTGCCCAAACCCGCGATGACCGACTGCTCCAGCAGCAGCGCTTTCAACGGGGCCTTCCGGCCCGCCAGGCCAGCGGCGAGGGCGTCGGTGGTAAAGGTCGCTTCCAACGGCTCCGGCCCCATCCGGGACATGGCGTCGTTGGGATCCGACAGCAGCCACAGATGGCCAAATTTGCGGGGATCCACGAACCTCATCTCCCGGCCATCGTCGAGCGGAAAGGTGTGCCGCACCATGGGCAGTGGTTCGGATTCGCCGGCTTGGATGCGAAGTCGACCCGTCATCCCCAGGTGCAGCACGAGGTTCTGTCCGTCATCCAGCGGGGCGATGAGATACTTGCCGCGCCGTCGCGCCGCCACCACAACGCGGCCGGCGACGCCCTCGATGAACTCCCCCACCGAAGGCTGGCGGACGGTTCTGGCCCAAGTGATCTCCGGCGCTCCCAACCGGCGGCCCACCAGACCCGAACGGATCAGATACTGAAGGGTGTTTTCGACCTCCGGGAGTTCCGGCATTTCCGTCAGCTCGAGGCGACGCGGCGCACCGCCAGGGTGATTTCCATACCTTCTACTTTGGCCGTTTCTGATTGGTCCGCGTCGCTGAAGGGTTCGGGAATCAAATTGTCGCTGAGGGTCTCCCGCATGATGTAGTCGCCATGACCGGTCATCACGCGCTGCACGTCATCGGGTCCCTGGTAGTAGGTGACGATATGGTCGGTGATGTCGAAGCGGGCGCTTTTGCGGAGGTTCTGAATCCGATGAGCCAACTCACGGGCCAGGCCCTCATCGGCCAGTTCCCTCGAAATGTTGGCGTCCACCGCCACCATGTAACCGGCCTCCAGGGCGACGGAGTAACCGTCGATGGCAACCACAGAATCGCCATCATCGCCAGCGGCCGCTTGAGCCTGGGCGTAAAGATCCAGGCCGGCGCCGTCGACCTGCAACGTCTTGATGTTCAGTTCTTCGAGAATCTGTTCTCCCACCCAGTCCAGGTATTTGGATTCGTCCGGGGTGCGGGTCTGCACGACGACCGCGGCAAGCGGCTGGCGCACCTTGAGGCCGGCCTTGCTGCGGGCGGCGCGTCCCATGCTGGAAACACGAATGGCCAGGCGGGTGGCGTCCATGATGGCTTGGTCGATCAACGATGGGTCGGCGACCGGGAAGTCTGCCAGGTGCACGCTGTCGGGGCCATCCGAGTTGAAACGGAGCTCCAGGTTGCGATACATCTGCTCAGACACGAAGGGAGCCAACGGCGCCATGAGCCGCGCCACGGTCGTGAGGCAGGTGTACAGGGTCGCGTAGGCGCCCAGTTTGTCCGCGTCGGCTTCGCTCTTCCAGAAGCGGCGGCGGGAACGCCGCACGTACCAGTTGGACAGCGCGTCGATGAATTCGCCAATGCGGCGCCCGGCGTCCGTGGGGTTGTAGCTGTCCAGGTGGCCGTCGACCACTTGGATCAGATGGTTGAGTTCAGCCAGTATCCACCGGTCCAGCTCCGCCTCTGGGCGCCAGTCTGCGGGTATCTGGGATGGCTCGAATTCGTCAATGTTGGCGTAGTTGGTGAAGAACGAATAGACGTTCCACAGGGTCAACAGCACCTGCCGGAGGGTTTGCTGCACCAAACGGTCGGAGAAGCGCCGGGGCTCCCCCGGATGCGAAGCGGTGAACAGATACCAACGCAGCGCGTCTGCGCCGTGGGCGTCCAGGATGGAATTTGGTTCGACGATGTTGCCCAGCCGTTTGCTCATCTTGCGTCCCCGGCCATCCAGGATGAGGCCCAGGCAAATGACGTTGCGGTAGGCGATGTCGTCCTGCAGGAGGGTTGACAGGGCGTGCAGGCTGTAGAACCAGCCGCGCGTTTGGTCAACCGCCTCGCAGATGTAGTCGGCCGGGAGTCGCCCGTCGGTCTCGATGTCGCGATTCTCAAACGGGTAGTGCCACTGGGCGAGGGGCATCATTCCAGAGTCGAACCAGCAGTCCATCACCTCTGGGATCCGCCGGTAGGTTCCATTGCAGGTGTCTGACCGGCAGGCCCAGGAAACGTCGTCGACGTAGGGCCGGTGCAGGTCCAGGTCGCCAAGGTCCAGGCCCGAACGTTCGCCCAATTCAGCCACTCCGCCTACGCAATCGAAATCTCCGCATCCATCGCACTGCCAAATGGGAATCGGCGTTCCCCAGTAGCGTTCCCGGGAGATCGCCCAGTCAACGTTGTTGCGCAGCCACTCCCCGAAGCGACCCTCGCGGATGTGGTCGGGGTACCAGTTGATCCTGGAGTTGTTGCCCACCAGTTGATCCTTGACCGCGGTGGTGCGTATGTACCACGAGGTTTTGGCGTAGTAGAGGAGCGGCGTGTCGCAACGCCAGCAGAACGGGTAGGTGTGCCGATACACGCCCTGGTGGTACAGCAGGCCCCGGGACTCCAGGTCGGCTAGGATTTCGAGGTCGGCGTCCTTCACGAACTTGCCGGCGAAGGGGTAATCGCCGGTGATGACTCCCTGGAGGTCCACGGGCTGCACGAAGGCCAATTGTCGCTCCCGGCCCAAGCCCAAGTCCTCGTCGCCAAAGGCCGGAGCGATGTGCACGATACCGCTGCCGTCGGTCATGCTCACAAAGTCGGCCGCGACCACCTTGGTGGAATATGAGACGGCTTCTTCCAGGGATGTTTGGCCGTCGGCGTTGGTCACGAAGCGTTGGATTGGCGTTCCGTATGCCGTGGCGTCGTACAACGGACGGTAGGACAGGCCAACCAGGTCGCTTCCCTTCACCTCGCCGGTTACGGTGTAATCGTCCTGCAATGTCCCCAGCAGCGCCGAGGCCAGCGTCATCCGGTTGGTCTGGCCTTGAGAGTCAGTGATTTCGACAATGGAATAGTCCGCGTCAAGGCCAACCGCCAGCGCCGTGTTGCCGGGCAACGTCCAGGGGGTGGTGGTCCAGGCCAGGAAGTAGGATGGAACGTCGGGAGTTGCGCCGTCCAACCATTCCACCGCCTCGAACTTGATGAAGGCCGATGGGTCAGGCGTGTTTTCGCGATACCCCAAAGCGACTTCATGGGAAGACAGGCTCGACACGCACCGGGGGCAATGCGGAGCGCCGCGCCGATCCTGGTACAGCAGGCCGCGATCCCAAAGTTGCTTGAGGATCCACCAGCCTGTTTCGATGTAGTCGTTTTCCAGGGTAACGTAGGGGTCATCCATGTCCACCCAATAGCCGATGCGGTCGGTCATGGCCTCCCACTCTTCGACATATCTGAAAACGCTGTCCCGGCAGCGCCGGTTGAATTCGGCAATGCCAAACTCCTCGATTTCGCGCTTGGAAGACAGGCCAAGCTCCTGTTCAATTTGGAGCTCAACCGGCAGGCCGTGGGTGTCCCAGCCGCCTTTGCGGATCACGCGGCATCCCTTCATGGTGCGGTGCCGCGAGATGACATCCTTGAACACGCGGGCCAAAACGTGATGGATGCCGGGGCTGCCGTTGGCGGTTGGCGGCCCTTCGTACATCATAAAGAGCGGCGCATCTGGCCGTTCTTCGGAAGAGCGGCGGAACACGTTCCGCTCTTTCCAGTATTCCAAAACCTCGGCGTCGAGCGCGGGGAAATCGACTCGGCTGGAAACCACGTCAAACGTAGCTGGCATAATTTGCAACCTCTTGTTCAGGAATGAGCTTATTCGAGGATCAGCGCATTTGGGGATCAACGCCAGAAGGCATGAAAGTGGTGCAGCGGGCCGTGTCCCCGCCCGATGGGATAGGCCGCGGCGATGGCGGCGGTGACGAATTCCTTGGCTTGGGCGACCGCGGCCGGCGTGTCTAGCCCATGGGCCAGGCCAGCCGCCACCGCCGACGCGAAGGTGCACCCGGTGCCGTGGGTGTTGGTCGAAGGGATGCGCTGCGCGGTGAATTCCATGAATTCCATCCCGTCGTAGAATACGTCGGTCGGGGGCCCATCCCGGTGACCGCCCTTGATCACCACGGACTTGGCCCCCATGCCGATGATGGCCTGGGCAGCCGAGCGGACGTCGGAGTCGGACCGGATGGCGCGGCCGGTCAGGTCCTCCGCCTCGGGTATGTTGGGCGTGACTACCGTGGCCAATGGGATCAACTCGTTGCAGATGGTGGCGATGGCCTCCTCGCGCAGTAGCCGGTCGCCGCTCTTGGCCACCATCACCGGGTCCACGATCACATTGTGGAAGCCATGGCGCCGCGCCGCGCTGGCCACCGTGGAGACGATTGCTGGGGAAGACAGCATTCCGGTCTTCACCGCGTCGGCGCCGATGTCAGTCGCGACGGCGTCGATCTGGGCGTCGATCAAATCCGTGGGTAATTCGTGAACGGCACTCACGCCGACGGTGTTCTGCGCCGTGATCGCGGTAACCGCTGAAGTACCGAAAACCCCCAGGGCCGAGAAAGTCTTCAGGTCGGCCTGTATACCGGCGCCTCCACCGGAGTCCGAGCCGGCAATTGTCATAGCCGTTGGTGTTCTGATCTCGCTCATTGAATTGCCGCCGCCGGGCTGGGCCAGAGTCACTCAGGGCCCGAAGGTATTCGCCAATCGTCGCCGTCGGTGGACTCGCTGGGCCCACTGGGCGGGTTGATGGCCACCGCCGCATCCCGCAGGAGGCTGATGTGCTCTTCGTCGGAGAGCGCCCCCATGGGCAACGCCGGCAGCGTCTCTATGTTCAGGCCGGCCCTAACGGCCAGCTCCAAGGACATCCTCACCACGGATTCGTTGTCAGTGGCTTCGGTAAGGATGACGAAGTCGTAACGGCCCAGCACAGCGTATTGGGTCAGCACTTTGCTGGACATGGTTTCCACGGCGGCGGCCACTTCGCTGAGCAAGTTGTGATTTTCCTGCGCCATGCGTCGGCCGCGCCCGGTGAAATTGGCAAGCATTATGTAGAGAGGCATTGTTGGCACCGATGGGAAGATGGGACGGAACGTTCCGCAGTAGTATAGCATTGCGAGATTGGCCCGAAATCTTGGCGCGTGCTATCATCCCACATCACACACTGGACCGGATAACCGGGACCGACATCGCGCGCCGAGCCCCAGGGAGGTCAGCCATGGACATTGGCCTGAACATGTCGATTTCCACCAATTCAATCGACGTAGCGGAGATTGCAGCCAAGGCCGAAGCTCTGGGGTTCGAGTCCATCTGGCTACCCGAGCATCCGGTGATGCCAGTAAACCCGGCCTCCAAATATCCCGGTTCGGCCGACGGGTCCATTCCCGACTACATGAGCGACATGGCCGACCCGTACATCGGGTTGGCGAGGGCGTCGGCGGTCACCAACCGCATCAAGCTGGGAACCGGCATAACCCTGCTGCCCGAGCGGAATCCCCTGGTTCTGGCCGGCGCCATCGCCTCCCTTGACCTGTTCTCCGGCGGACGATTCCTACTGGGCATCGGCACGGGATGGCTGCGCGAAGAAACCGAAGTGATGGGTGGCAACTTCGACCATCGCTGGACCCAGGCCGGGGAGTCAATCGAGGTGATGCGAGCCCTGTGGACTCAGGACGCCGCCGAATACCACGGAACTTACTACGACTTCCCTCCGGTTCAATGCAACCCCAAGCCGGCGCAACCGGGCGGCCCTCCGGTCATCCTGGGAGGCAACGCCCGCAACGTATTTCGGCGGGTAGTCCGGTGGGGCGACGGGTGGATGCCCACCGCATCAAACCCGGAACAGATCGCCGCCGGCCGCGCCGCCATCGACGAATTGGCCGAGGCGTCGGGACGGGACCCCGCCGGCATCAGCATTACGGTTTTCGGCCAGCCGGCAGACCGGGATTTGATCGCCAAGTTTGCGGACGCCGGCGCCAATCGCGTGATCGTGCGCATCGCCGACACCTCTGGGCCGCACGCGCTGGAAGAGATGGAACGTATCGCGCAGGCCGTATTGTGACGCGCTAATTTCCACTAATTTCGCTGCGGATGGGGCGACGGAAACCGTCGCCCCATCCGCGTTTCTGTTAACCCCGATTAGGCAGGTATCGCGTTTTCGGATATATTGAAGGAATCTATATCATATATTCGGAACTTTGATGTTCTTTTAACGCTAATCCGCAACCAAATTTCTACTACAAATGTTGATTGGGTCCAATCATAACCGTTTTCTGCCGAGTTATCGCATTTTGATTGCGTTTAACGGTCATTAGAAAAACCGGAAATCGGTTTGACTATGGCTGCTGCCATTGCCTATATTGCCCGGACGTGAAGTTACCGCCGACCGGCGAGCTTTTCGCGCTCGCCACCGCAGATCTACCCAAGACCATTCGGGAGGACCTGTATGTCGAATCGTAGAATCATGAGAAGGCCGTTGGCGACGTTGGCAATCGCGCTGGCGATAACAGGTGCAATCGTTGGCTGTGGCGGCGCCGCAGAGCAAACGGTTGCCCCGGCAGCGCCGGCCGCCGGTCAGCAACAAACCGAACAGCCAAGCCAACCGGCGACGCAAACCCCACCCACGGTGGAGGCCAGGGCGACCAATACCCCGGTTCCGCAAGGAGCGACGCTGGCGCCCACGCCCACACAGCGCGCGTCGGTATTGCGGGCAACCCCCAGACCGACCTTGGCGCCTCAAACCGAAGGGGAATTGGTAACCGACCGGCTAATTGCAGTGTTGGACCCTCCATCACTGGAATCGATGCTCGACTGCGAAGTAACCGGCGCCGGCGTCGTCAACTACCGCATGTCGGCCGAGTTCATGGTTGACGCGGGCAGGTTCGACGGCTCGTATGAGCCGATGCTCTCCACGGAATGGAGCATCACGCCCGACGGCAGGACTTGGAATTTCAAGCTGCGCCAAGGAGTGCGGTGGCATGATGATTGGGGCGAATTCACGGCTCAGGACGTGAAGCACTCGCTGGCCTACTACACCAACCCCGAGTGCCGGGCTTCGTACTCCGATTTCTTCCGGTCCGACCCTGGCAGCGAAGTTGAGATCGTCAACGACTACGAGGTCAACATTCACATGCAACGTCGGCCAGCGGTTGACTTCCTCTACTGGTACTCAGGCTATCGCGGCGTGCCCATCAGCAGCAAGGCGCAATGGGAACAGGCCTGTCCCAACGGCGAAGCCGATTACGGAACCACCGAAACCGGCGACACCCTCCACTATTGCAAGGCCAGCCGGGACTTGGTGTACTCGAAGTCGGCTCGAACCGGCCCTTACGAATTCGTGAGCTTTGAAGAGGGCGTTGGTTGGGAATGGAGCCGCGTCGACTACGACCATTGGCGCGTGAATCCCGACTTCCGCGAGATCGAGATCAAAGATGTCCGGGAGCCGGCCACTCGATTGGCCATCATGCAGGCCCGTGAAGGCCACATCGCCGCTATCAACCGGGCCCTGCTGCAAGAAGCCATCGACGACGGCCTTGAGATATTCGACAGTTCGGTGACCGCGCAGACGGCGTTCGCAATCTTCGGCGGGATGTATTTCGCCACCGGCGCCAAGGGCGTGCCAACCGATTTAAGCGAGGCCGAGCAGATCGAAATCCGCAACAGTTACGACATTGCCGGCGCCCGAGACCAGCACATGCCCTGGAATGACCCGGGCCCAAGCGGACGGCTGGTTCGCATGGCCATGAACAAGGCCCTGGACCGGGACCAGATCAACGATGCGATCTTCAAGGGGGCCGGCGGCAAGCAATGGGTGGCCACATTGGTTCCCGACTTCCCAGCGGGCTACAACGAGGCCTGGGAAGCGGACTGGGAAGAGCTGTATGGGTATGACCCCGACCGGGCCCGCGAGCTGTTGGCTGAGGCTGGTTACCCCAACGGCTTCTCCTTCCGCATCCCGGTGTTCCCTCTTTCCGGGGTGCCCGAGCAGCCGGACCTAATGGAGGCGATGGCCAAGTTCTGGACCGAGATCGGCCTCAGCCCCGAACTTGACCCAATTGAATTCTCCAATTGGCGCAACGAATACCGCGGGCTGAACACCGACTGCTGCATCTATCCCTTCCGCGGCCCGGCGGCTCCCATCGACACCCGGGTGCACTTCTACTACAGCGCGGAGCGCTTCTTCCGGGCGCACACCACTGACGACATCCAGGAATGGAAGAACCAGGCGCTGCGAGCCCTCAACGAGGCGGACGCCACCGAAACATGGCAGAAGGTTTCAGACCAGATCTTCTATGACGTGGCGACCATCCCGGGCTGGACGCTGCCCGTCAGCGCCACGGTGGATCCAGACGTGGTGGCAGAGTACATCTTCCTGGGACCCAACAACGGCAACTACGTTTACCTCGAATACGTGAAGGGCGTCAGGGAGTAATCCAGACGACCGACGCTCGAGAATGCGACACCGGCGCCGCCTGTTTTTCGGACGCGGCGCTGGCGTCGCCGTCACATCGGTGAAGGGAGGGTTCGACCCAATGGGTCGAAAACAGGCGTCATGCAACGCTTCATAGTGCTGAGGTTATTACAAGGATTGCTGGCAGTGTTCGCCATCAGCCTGATCGTGTTCGCGTTGTCGCGTGTAGCGGGCGATCCGCTGGCGGCCATTCTGGATGACGAATCGGGCAAGGAGCAGATCGAACTGCTCCGAAAGCAGTGGGGGCTGGACGAACCGTTGCATGTCCAGTACTTCACCTACATGAAGCGGTTGCTCACCGGCGATTTGGGAACGTCGTTCAAATGGGACCGGCCAGTCGCCGAGTTGATCATTGAGCGACTGCCAGCGACGCTACAGCTTTCCGCTTTCGCGCTGATCGTCACCGGTTTGATCGCCTTTCCCATCGGCGTATTGTCGGCGGTCAAAAAGGACTCATGGTTCGACACCGGGGGCAAGATGTTCGCCATCTTGGGGCAGTCGGCCCCAACGTTCGCCGTGGGTTTGATCCTGATGTGGATATTCGCGGTGCAATTGGGATGGCTGCCAACATCCGGCAAGGGCGGTCTCAAACACATGCTGTTGCCAGGCTTCGCCCTCGGTTACTACAACGTGGCGGCCATCATGCGGCTCACCAGGTCGTCGATGCTCGACGTGTTGGACACCGAATACGTCAAATTGGCCCGCATCAAGGGCATCCCCGAGTGGAAAATCGTGTGGAAGCACTGTTTCCGCAACGCGCTCATTGGGCCGCTGACCTACTTCAGCCTGATCTTCGCTATCTTGATCACCGGTTCGGTGGTGATCGAGACGGTATTCGCCTGGCCCGGCCTGGGCTTGATGGTCATTGAAGCCATCAACTCCAAAGATCACATCACCGTGCAGGCGGTGGTGATGCTGTTCGCGCTGCTTTACGTGGCCATCAACATCATCACCGACGTTACCTACGCTTACGTTGACCCGCGCATCCGATACGGATAGGCGCCGCCGGAGGGTAAAGAGTCATGGCTGTGCAAACCACCGCGCCGGGCGGCCCGTCCAGTGGAATCCCGGCGGTTGCCGCCAGAGGGTTTTCCGTTGGCGGCGCGTTCCAAGAGATCCGCAGATTTCCCGTTCTACCGTTGTTCGTGCTGATCGTCCTTTTGGTGATCCCGGCGGCGTTCGCAGACGTGCTGGCCCAACACGACCACACCATCGGCGACTTGGACCGCGTGCTGGAGCCGCCGGCGTGGGTGCCAGACCGGGCGAAGGAACAGCTCATCGTTCAGCGGGCGCGGGACAAGAACTCGGAGGTCAGCCTCAACAACGCCCGCCGCAACATCGACAGCGGCGCCGCCACTCTGATTGACGCCAACGGCAACGGACAGCCCGATATTGGAGAGCAAACCCTCCGTATCGAACTGGGCGGCAGTTGGGAATACCCCCTGGGAACCGACAAGCAAGGACGCGACGTGCTCAGCCGATTGATGCACGGCGCCAGAATTTCACTAGCGGTTTCCTGCCTCGCCATCCTGCTGGGCGGCTTTCTGGGCACCGCGTTGGGAATGTTGGCCGCCTTCCGGGGCGGACTCGTAGACGCGTTCCTGATGCGGATCGTTGACATCAAATTGGCCTTCCCTTCCATTTTGCTCGCGCTAACCCTGGTGGTCGCCATCGGCTCCGGTTTCAGCACCGTGGTCATCGTGATCGCCCTGCTGCTGTGGGCGCGCTACGCCCGCGTGGTGCGAGGAGAGGCCCTAACCATCAAGGAGCGGGACTTCATCGACCGCGCGCGCGTGGCTGGCGCTTCCAACCTCAGGATCATGGGGCGCCACATCTTCCCCAACGTTTTCAACACCGTGATCGTGCTGGCCACGTTGGAGGTGGGACACGTCATCATCCTGGAGGCGACGCTGAGCTTCCTCGGAGCGGGGATTCCGCGCCCCCAGCCGGCCTGGGGGTTGATGGCCGCCGACGGACGCGAGGTGATCACCAGTTCCTGGTGGATCTTCCTGTTCCCTTGCTTGGCCATCGTGCTGACGGTGCTATCAATGAACCTGCTGGGAGACTGGCTGAGAGACCGCCTGGATCCCAAGCTACGCAACGTATAGATTTCGCCGTTCTGGAATGCTGTAGGCCACGGCAAATCAGACCTGGGACAACCCCTTGGGGGTAGCTGAGGGAAACACGCAAAACAATCCAGCCGGCGCCGGCCGTCCCATCTATTCCTCATCGACGCGAACCGCTCCACCTGCGCCCTGGAACCGCAGCAGGCCACCGCCTGGAGTGTAAGCGAAGACGGCCGGACGCTGGATTACAAGTTGCGTGAAACTGAGGGTGGCTCAGGGATTTCCCATCATTCCATTGCCAGTTCTCATTCTCTTAGTTGCAGTTCCCGCGAAATCCGCCGACCAACTCGCGCTCCACAAACAACGCATCGGGGACCTGGACGATGCCAGGCTGCCATCTTTCTGGGCATCTGAAAATTACGAGGAACGGGTCGTGGTCCAGCGCGCGGACCGCGACGGGTTGGATGTGGAAATCGGGCTATCGAACGCCCAACACAAAGTGGAACGCGGCGAGGCGACCAACCTGATGGGCGGCGAAGACGGGCGCGCTGACCCCGGAGATACCCTCCGGTTCTTGGACCACAAGGGCGGCTCCATGGAATGCCCGCTGGGAAACGACCAGCAGGGCCGGGATATTCTGAGCCGCATCACGCGCGGCGCCCGCAAATCTCTCCTCGTGTCGTCCCTGGCGATTTTGGTGAGTGGCGGCTTGGGCATGCTGCTGGGAAGGCTGGCCGCCTATCGCAGCGGCAAGACCGATTCCGTCATCGTGCGGGTGGTTGGCATCAAGTTGTCGTTCCCATCGATTTTGCTGGGGTTGGCGCTGGTGGCGGCCATCGGCGCCGGCTTCACCACGGTGATAGTCGCGATCGCGGCCTTGCTCTGGGCGCGATACGCCCGGGTCGTCCGGGTCGATGCTCTGGCGACCAAACAGGAGGACTTCATCGACCGGGCCGCATCGGGAGCGTCAAACGCGCGAATATTGATGTGGCGCATCTGTCCCAACTTGGTCAATACGGTGGTAGTATTGGCCACGTTGGAGGTGGGCCACGTCATCAATCTAGAATCGGCTCTCAGCTTCCTGGGCGCCGGGATACCGGCCCCAACGCCGGCCTGGGGAGTAATGGTCGCGGACGGCAGGGATCTGATCATCACCGCTTGGTGGATTTTCCTTTTCCCTTGCCTAGCCATCGTGCTTACGGTACTCTCTATGAACCTTCTGGGCGACTGGCTGCAAGACAAACTGGACCCCAAGTTGAGGAACGTTTAAGCCATGACTGCTGTACAGACCGCTACCGATACCATTCTCGAGGTCAACGACCTCAAGACCTACATCTTCACCCGCGCCGCCACGGTGAAGGCGGTGGACGGAATTTCCTTCAATCTCCGCAAGGGCGAGACCTTGGGCATAGTCGGGGAGTCCGGTTGCGGCAAGACCATGACCGCCCTTTCGCTACTACGGTTGGTTCCCAAACCGGCCGGGCGGATCGTGGAAGGCGAGATCGTTCTCAACGGCGAGGACATCCTGCAGAAGAGCGAGGACGAAATGCGCGACGTGCGCGGTCGTCAGATCTCCATGATTCTCCAGGACCCGCAAACCTCCCTGAACCCGGTGTTCACCATCGGCAACCAACTGCGCGAGGCGCTGGGGATAGCACACAAGGAAAACAAAAGCTCCATGCTGTCGCGGGCGGTTGACGCGCTGCGCAAGGTGAACGTGGCCGCCCCGGAGCGCCGCCTCGACGACTACCCTCACCAGATGTCTGGCGGCATGAAACAGCGAGTCGTCGGGGCCATCGCAATGTCCTGCGAACCTGGCATCATCATCGCCGACGAGCCGACCACCGCGCTGGACGTCACCATCCAGCTCCAATACCTGCGTTTGCTGAAGGAAATTCAAGCGGAAACCGGCTTGGCCATCATCTTCATCACCCACGACTTCGGCGTGGTGGCCAGGATGTGCGACCGCGTGGCGGTGATGTACGCTGGCCGCATCATCGAGCAGGGGGACGTTCGCGACATCTTCAGCCGGCCGGCGCATCCCTATACCCAGGCCTTGATCAACTCGGTTCCCAAGCTGGAAGAGCGCGTGGACCGGCTGTATTCAATTGAAGGACAGCCACCACTGCTATCCAACCTACCGGACGGCTGCCGCTTTGCGCCGCGTTGCCCGTACTCCAACGAGCAGTGTTACGAAGCCTACCCCCCTTCCTATCAACTGGCCGACGGCCATCACGCGGATTGCTGGGCGTTGGACCAGAACTGGCAAGGCGAACCCATCGAAGAATTCGTGCCCCCGACGGGAACGGCCGGTTAATCACGGCCGGCTCCCTGACAATTTTACAAACTCT
Source organism: Dehalococcoidia bacterium (assembly GCA_965221295.1). Classification (GTDB taxonomy): domain Bacteria; phylum Chloroflexota; class Dehalococcoidia; order Lucifugimonadales; family UBA3495; genus Bin87. The sequence continues at coordinate 2,521,137 of OZ244879.1, forward strand.
CAGGAGGACCGCTCCTCATGGCAGTGGACACCAAAGACACTCTGCTTGAAGTTCGCAACCTCAAGAAGTATTTTCCCGTGACCAAGGGTCTGATCATGATGAAGACCATTGGCTACGTGCAGGCGGTGGACGGAATCTCGTTCTCGATCAAGCAAGGCGAGACCGTTGGGCTGGTGGGCGAATCGGGCTGCGGCAAGACCACCACCAGCAAGCTGTTGCTTCGCCTGGAAAACCCCACCGAAGGCGATATCCTGTTGGAAGGCAAGGACATCAACTCTTTCCGGGGTTCAGAACTGCAGGATTACCGAACCACGGTTCAGGCCGTGTTCCAAGACCCTTGGTCCTCACTCAGTCCACGCATGAGGGTGCGGGATATCGTCTCGGAACCTCTGGTAGTCAACCGCAATGTGACCACACAGGAAAAGAACGAACGGGTCTCCGAGGTACTGCAGCAGGTGGGCCTGCACGCTCAGCAAGCCACCAACTACCCTCACGAATTCAGCGGCGGTCAACGGCAGCGCATCGCCGTGGCCTCGGCTCTGGTTTCGTACCCGAAACTGATCGTGCTGGACGAGCCGGTTTCGGCGCTGGACGTTTCGATTCGCGCCCAAGTGATGAACTTGCTAAAGGACCTGCAGGAGCAATACAACGTCAGCTACCTGCTAATCGCCCACAACCTGGCCACCGTGCGGTACATGGCCCATGAAACCGCGGTGATGTACCTGGGACAGATCGTCGAGTATGCCGAAACCGAAGAGCTCTACAACGAGGCTCTCCACCCATACACGCGGGCGTTGTTCTCGGCGGCTCTGCCGTCCCACCCGGACCTGATCCGCGAGGATATCGTGCTGCAGGGCGAAGTGCCGTCCCCCATCAATCCGCCGAGCGGCTGCCGGTTCCATCCGCGTTGTCCGTTCGCGATGCCGCAGTGCTCCGAAGAAGCGCCGGTGGAGAAAGAGGTTTCGCCGGGTCACCGCGTTTCTTGCCATCTCTACTGATCACAACTCCCATTTGATCACAAGCTCCCATTTTCGAATGGACCCGCCCATGCGGTGGTATGGGCGGGATTTTTTGTGGGTGGCGGGCGCCGGAAAAGGCCGGTTGTCACTCCAGCGGACTCCGTTGACCGTGAGCGTTGCGCCGCTGCATGACGCAGCGCGCGCCGCAACCAAGGCCGCAGCGTGGAGCGACACTGTCAGATTGCGATTGCAAGTGAAGCGTCGCCATCTCATTGGCCGTATCGCGCGGCCGTACGCGCTTCCCCGCCCCCGGCGCCAACGGCCGTTCGCCCGGGCAACGGGATTGCCGCGTCGGTAGCGCTCCTCGCGATGACAGCCGGGGAGCCCTTCTCCCCATCACTCTGGGGGCGCTTCTCCCCATCATAGCCGGGGAGCTGATCTCGCCACGGCCAAGTTCGCGGCGTGGACGGGCGCGAGTTGGTCGGCTACCGTATCCCGTAGATGTCCCCGTTATCCGTTCGAACGATGAGGGTTTCGTTGCTCAAAGCTGGCGCGATCTTGAGACCTGAACTAAGCTTGAGCGTCCAATCCACAGATCCATCGTGGCGATTCAAGGAATACAGATTGCCTGAGTTGTCCCCGAAGATCAGCTGGTCTTTTACAATCAGCGGGGAGGCGTAGATTCCGTCCTGAGCAAGGAAAGTCCACAGTGGTTCGCCGGTCAAGGCGTCCAGGGCGTACATGAAGTGATCGTAGCCACCGACGTAGATGACGCCGCCGTCCTCTGCATCGGCCAGCGCTGGGGAACTGTAAATCCCCTGCAACGGATTCTCCGGTGAGAAGCGCCACAATCCGCCCTGCTGACCGGGAGGGCGAGGCACCCCAGGGACTTGCCACAACCACAGTTGCGCCCAAATCTTCTTGAATTGGAATAGGCCAGGCGCCTCGCGTTGATTCGCGCTCACGGCGTACAGTTGGCCGCTTGACGGGAAATACGCCCGCAACCCATCGGCGGAAATCACCGGCGCGCCGGCAATCGTCTTCAGGGTGCGATAGCGGAACCATTCCTGGCCAGTGCGGGCCGAGAGGATGTAGAAGACCCCGATGTCGTCGCCGACGAAAAGCCTACCGTCATGGATGGCCACGGTAGCGCTGGCCTCGCTATCCAACTGCGTTTGCCAAATCACAGCGCCGTTCTGGGCGTCCAGGGCGTACAGCCAGCCCAACCCGGAACTGATAAAGACCAAACCATCCGACACCACCGGTGAGACTTCCACGGTGTCTTCCGCCCGAAACGTCCACCAAGCGTCGCCGTTCTGGGAGTTCCAGGCGTTGACGGTATGATCGGCGCTTCCGAAAAAGAGGAATGACTCAACCACGGCCGCGGCGCCGGTGACCCTACCGGGTGTGGCCCCGTCCCATCCCTCTCTGATCCGTCCGTCGTGTTCCGAGAGTTTATACACGCCATCCGCCGAGCCGACGAACACGTTGGAGTGCTGCGCCACCGGTTCGGATTCCAACGGCTCGGGAATGTTGATCTGCCAAACCACCTCGCCATTGGGCGGTGGGAAGCCCACGTCCGCTCGCCTGCTGTTGCGCAGGTCTCGGCCGCTCATCGTCCAAGCGCCCGGGCCAATGTCCGCGGTCATCTGGGATTGAATATTCTTGAGTAGGACCACCGGGTTGGGCGCGAACGGGTAATTTACCCAAATCATGAACACCAGCAGGAAGGCCACCGCCAAGGAGAAAATCAGCCGTTTCCACGAAATTCGGCCCAACATCCAATGGCGCCGACGGCGTTGCGCCCAGGTCGGCAGGCGGACAATCACCCTGGAGCAATTCTGGCAGCGCGCCCCGATGCGTTGGTTGGGCCGGCCGCAATAAGGGCAACTCGATGCCAGGTGATCTTTGGCGATGGCGTCGTCATCGCTCAACCGGACATGGCCGGCGTCCACGGCGACCGCCGTGCCGGATCCGGCAACCGTCGCGCTCACCGGGGATGCCCAAGCTTCCGGCGCCGGCTCCGAATCAGCTGCGTTGGATCCGGCAACCGTCGCGCTCACCGGGGATGCCCAAGCTTCCGGCGCCGGCTCCGAATCAGCTGCGCTGGATCCGGCAACCGTCGCGCCCGCCGGGGATGCCCAAGCTTCTGGCGCCGGCTCCGAATCAGCTGCGTTGGATCCGGCAACCGTCGCGCTCACCGGGGATGCCCAAGCTTCCGGCGCCGGCTCTGCGCCAACGGACGCTAGGCCCTGGCCCTCATGGGATTGACTCTCAATGGCCGGCGGTTCGTCAAGAATCGCCGAACCAGGCGCGTCCAGGGCATCGGGAGGCGTGACTGGGGGTTCCACCGACTCCGGCTCCCTCTGGCGCCTGACGATGCGGCGCAGTATGTTGCCAAATCCTGCCATTGATTCCTCGAGGGGATCGCGGTGGAGGTCGCGTACGCTCTAGTGGGTGGCCAGGGAACCGTCGATCAGGAGCTTGCGCACACCCGGCGCGAGCTCGTGGGCGCGTTCCAGAAGTTCGGCGCCTTTTACATTGGTGATGGGATGCGGGCACATCAGGTACGGGAAACCGGGAACACCCATCAATCGGGTGTAAGCCCGAGCCGTGTTGGCGAAAACCGTGGTGATGATCGTGGCCGCGGGTATGCCCTGACGCTCCAGCGTGATTCCGTCGTGCAAACTGCCCGACGAGCAACCTCCTCAATCACCCACGCCGGCGATCACGAAGTCGGCGTTGCGGTGCAGATCCGCCATGACTTCAGGATGCGGCGGCAGCGAGGCGCTATGTTTCTTGGCGTAAAAAATGTCGGCGAACTCAAACTCGGCGTCCAGTTCACGGGCGATCGCCCAGAGTATCGCGTCGGAATTGGCTTTGGAATTGTCCAACAAACCGAGACGTCCACCCCGGAGGTCAATGGGCCTCGAGGCCATGGCCAGCGGGGTTTCGCCCGGATCGAAGCCGGTGGGGTCGATCAACTGCACTGTTGGCGGTTTGGCGGTGGTCATAACGGTCTCCTTTGCCAAAACTGGCGGTCCCGACGCTAAATGGCCGCGGTAACCGCGGGCACCCCGTAGTAGTTCATGATCAGCTCACTGTAGATCCCACTATCGCCTCCCGCCTTGACGATGAGAATGTCGTCAGGGCTGGACACGGTCTGAAGCTTGGTCTCGTCGTCGCCGTCTGTGACTTCGCCATTCGCCATACCAAGCCGCTTCAGTTGTCCCACCGAGCGCCACGCCCGCTCGTACAGATACTCCTGCATGTCCCGCCGTCGCCACCCTTGGCGTCCCAATAGTTCAGAATGCCAATGGCCCACCACCCACACCCACTTGATGCCCCGGCCAAAATAGATGCCCAACCCGTGCGAAGCCATGCCATCGGCGATGGAATCCAGCAGGCTTTCGCCCGTGGCGCCGTAGCGGTTGCCGTGCATGGACGGATCCTGGATGGTGGCCACCGTGACGGTGGACTGCTCCGGCGCAAAACCCAGGCTCACGTGGAGCGGTTCCCAGGGGCTGTTCTCCTCGTCTTCGCCGAACACCACTCCGAACTTGGTCAGGCTGCCCATGCACCCACGATCCAGAACGCCCGGCCGTTGCTCGAATACATTTATGAAAATCAGGCGAAGCGCCCTTCCGATGGTGGCGTTGGCCCGGTGACCGGGGCTGAATAGGTTGTCGGTGCAATTCAGGTCGATTTCCCGGCGCGCCGGCCCGTTGACTATGGTCAGCAGTCCGGTGGAATTGGTGACTGCGGATATTTCGTGAATGCAGTTGGGATCGAAATCAAACAACGCCTTCAAGGTCGCCAGAACCACCGGAAAATAACCGGGGAGGCAACCGGCCATCACAGCGTTGGCCGCCGCCTGCTCCGCCGTCAACGTTCGCCGGCGCACCTCAACCTCGCCCAGCATGGTGTCGGGGGCCAGGCCAACGGAATCCAGCATCGCCTGCACCCGGTCCGAAGTGGGAGGCACCACGGGCAGACCGTCGGTCCAGCCGCGCCGGTAGCACTCCTCGATGGCATCCAGACTGTCCGGGTACTCAATCACCGGCGCTCGCTGCATTTGTTCGACCATGGACCGCTCCTGCCGTAATGCTGAACCGGCGTCATTCTACCAACGGCGGCGCATCAATCTCAACTTGCGTCAGGCCATTCAATAGTGGAATCAGCGTACCAACTCGTTGGGCCAACCTACCGTCGCGCGCGACCCGGTGGCCAACAGGGCGGACACAGGTGGTTCTGCGAGAACCGAGGCGAACTGGCCGCCGCAGACATCGCTGAAATCGCAATCCACGCCCCAACCAGACGCTTGACTCACTGTCCAATCCGGCCGCGTCAGTTGATACGCCCGCGTCCGGGTTCCCGGTTTGCCATTGTAGCCCCAGAATCTGGCGGTGAGGAATTCTTCCAGCGACCCCCGCGTTGGCAAGGTCGGCGCGTCCACCGTCTCAGCGTAGAACCCTTGGCGTTTTGACCGGCGCGTCCAGTAGTATTCGACCCGATTTGTCGGTTGCTTGGACTGGGCATCGCTGGACTGGGCATCGCTGGACTGGGCATCGCTGGACTGGGCATCGGTGGACTGGGCATCGCTGGACTGGGCATCGCTGGGCTGGGCATCGCTGGACTGGGCATCGCTGGACTGGGCATCGCTGGACTGGGCATCGCTGGACTGGGCATGGCTGGACTGGGCATGGCTGGTGGCAAAATCATGCGCCACCGCGCGACGTTCGAACGGCTCGCCATAGATGGCGCGCGCCGCCAAAACGGTGAGCCGACTCTGCGCAAGCTGCCGGAAAAACACCACGCCGGGCCTCGATTCCGCCGGGTTGCCCGTACGGCGCACGTAGAACCTCAGGTTGACCTCGTCGTAGCCGCCAAGGGGCGACGGCAGCCCCAGTATCCTGACGGATTCGAACCGGAGACCCACCAGGCTCACGTATGGTCGCCCTTCCCAACAGTCCAGCTCCAGGCCGTCAGGCGTCAACATCCGCAGAGCCGCGCCGTCCACCGGCCATGATAGCAACAGCGGGTTCAACCAGTTGGCCGCAAAGGGCGGCGGCAAACGATCTGAAACCGCGGAGATCAACTGAAGGTTAGCCTCCCAAGTCCGCTAACCTGCGTTCCAAGCGGCGCTGTTGCAACGAGATGGTCAGGTCGCCACGGGTGCGTTCCAATACGCCACGCATCGCGTCCGTGCTGTGGCGCAAACCGCCGGTCACCGCCTCTGGAAAATCCACGGTGACCAATATCCCGTAGATTTCGTCCATCAATTCCATCAGTTCTTCGCACCGAGCGGTATCGTCGCGGCGCAGCGCGTCAAGGATGTAGCGCCTCAACTCTCCAATCACCTCGGCCATGCCGTTCAGGTAGGCGGGAGGGTCGATGCCCAGGGTCTCGGCGTCAGGGATTTCGGCGCCGGATATAACCGCCAGGGTTATGTTGGCCTCGGTAAATTCTTTGCGGGCGTCGGAAAGGAACCCGGCGAAGTAGATCTCTGGGTTGTCCACCCGAATGCTGGCGGTTTCATCCAGCCGGGAGGATGCCTCTGAGATCAGCCTCCGCGCTTCGTCGAAATCATTGCGGTGGACGGCGCGTATCGCGTTGGCCGAGTTGCGGATAACCTGCCGGGATACCGCCAAGGCGCGCTCTCTGGCCTGATGTCGCGCGGTCAACTCGGAAACGGCGTGCGCGGATAGGGCAGCCAGGTGTGGCCCGTATCGACTTGGCATGGCAACATCCCTTTACGTCCGGCCGCTTAGATCCGTCCGCCGGCCGCCCGGATCGCCTCGGTCAGCTCCACTGCGGCCGCTTCGGGATCCTGGGCGTTGCCCACCGCGGCGGTAACGCAAATCGCGTCGGCCCCGGCTTCGACCACGGGCGCGACGTTCTGGGCGGTGATGCCGCCGATAGCCACCAACGGAACCCGGGCGACGGCTCGGGCTCGCCGCAATCGTTCCGGCCCTTGCGGAGCGCGCGTCACCTGTTTGGTGGTAGTCGCGTACATTGGGCCGAAGGCCACATGGTCCGCCCCCATCTCCTGAGATTCAACGATCAGTTCAATCTCGCGGTTGGAACGACCCAGCGCCTGGTCGGGGGCCAGGATTTTGCGGGCCTCGGCAACGGGCAGATCGGTTTGGCCAACGTGCAACCCCACGTTTTCCGTCCCCAACGCGGCGGCCAGGTCGGCGTGGTCGTTGATTATCAACAGTGCATCGTGGGCGGCGCAGAGTTCTTGCAGCGCCCTGGCGAGGGGCAACTGTTCACCCTTGTCGCGAGTCTTGTCCCGCAGTTGCAACATCCGGGTGCCGCCGTTGATGGCGGAACGGGCGATGTCCAGGGGATCCCGCCCGCCGGTGACCTCAGGGTCGATGATGACGTACAAGCCGCGGATCCGTTGGGCCTGGGCGAGGCGCAGGGCCGTCCCGGTACGCAGGGCCGTATCGTCCAACGAGCGATTCATCTGCAACGCGGCGTCGGCTGGGATCTCTCCGGCGCTCTGCAGGGCCAACAGCAAGCCTTGAGCGACACTAACCAAGTTCAAGGCTTCGGCTCGATTTCGCGCTGGGCGGAAGCTGGTTGACTCACGTTGTGGATCGCTCAGGCCGTCCCCAAGCCAACCGAGTTCGCCCCGCGTCAATCCTTCGGGGTAACCGTCGGTTGCCAGCAGCCCGTCCAGGCAAGTTAGCAGGGCAACCTTCAGTTGGGAATCGCCGGATGCTTGCCCGTCGGTTACTTGCTCAGCGGTCACAGATCAAGTCCTTTCGGCGCTTCACCGCTACGGGCGGAATCTATGGATTGTCGAACCGAATCCGGCATGTCCACGCCATGCTTGGCGAAAGATTCCTCCACGTGGCGACCGATGTTCCTGGGGTCGTTGTAGTATTCTTGGCTTCGACTGCCCACCGGGCTCGCTTCGTGGACTTGGGCAACGGTCTTGCCCATGGCGAACGTGGACATCCGCCGCTCCATCACGCCAGCGTCGCAAGCAGAGCAGGCCGGGGCCGCGTGGTTGCTGATGGAACGCACGAACACCGATTCAACGGCGCGGCATTGCTGGCATCGATACTCGTAGATGGGCATGACTCGTAGATGGGCATGACTCGTAGATGGGCATGGCGCCTAAGCGTCGGGGTGATTGATTTCGTGGCGGTGTTCGTGGAAATCGGGAGTGACGTTGCCGCCCATGGCGTCGCCCATCCTTCCCATGTGGGAATCGATGCTCCCGACATGGCTATTGTCCAGGTCGGCGGCGGCGTTGTCTGGCATCCAGTTCAGGCTTTCGCCCCAGGAACGATGAAAGGAAAAGCCGGACATGAGCCTGACTAGGTCGGCGCTGGAGCAGGCGCGACAGGCCAGCCCGCTTTCCGGCGTCCAACTGTACACCAGACGTGATTGCTGCCACCCGCACCGATTGCATCTGTATTCGTACATCGGCATGTCGGGTGGCATTTTAGCACAACGCCGCGCCACCGCCGAACCAAGCCCGATACCAAAATGTCTGAGCGAGCTCCGGCGCACGGTTGACACCTTTCCGTTACCCACGCAAAATGGCGGCATCATGCGCAATCTGCGCCACCAACATATCGGAAGGTGACGAAATGGCAGAAATCTTGGGCCTTGGCCTTACGCACTATCCACCTCTGATCTCTCCCGACGAAGATCGGGCCATCCCCCTCAAGCGCACGTTGCGGGGCAACAAAAACGTGCCTGAGGAGATGAAGAACCCCAGCGCTTGGCCCGAACCCATGCGCATCGAGTACGGGGAGGATGAGGGTTACACTTCCTCGCTGGAACACCGCGCCAGGCTGGTCGCCGGGTTCAGACGGATCCGCGAAGAGTTGGACGCATTCAACCCAGACTTCGTGGTGATATGGGGCGACGACCAGTACGAGAACTTCCGCGAAGACATCATCCCGCCTTTCTGCGTCCTGGCCTACGACGAATTCGAGTGCCAGCCCTTCGGCGTAGAGGGGCACGCCGGCCGACGCAACGTTTGGAACGAACCGGCCGGAACCACGTTCAAATACAAGGGCCACAAGGAAGCCGCCCGCGCCCTGGTATCGGGTTTGATCGACCAGGGCGTCGACATGGCCTACGCCTACCAGCCGCTGCACCAACCCGGCCTGGGCCATGCCATCCTCAACACCCTGCTGTACCTGGATTATGACCGCAAGGGTTTCGATTATCCCGTGGTGCCCATGCTGGTCAACTGCTACGGCAGTCGCGTCATACGCAACCGGGGCGGCAGCATCGAGCATTCGCCGGAGCCTGACCCTCCGGGTCCGTCGCCTAAGCGCTGTATGCAGGTCGGGGCAGCGGCGGCGCAGACGTTGAAAGACTCGCCGTGGCGGGTGGCGCTGATCGCTTCGTCCTCCTGGTCCCACGCCTTCCTGACCGAAAAGAACCACTGGCTGTGGCCGGACGTGGAGTCCGACCGCGCCCGCTTCGAGGAACTCAAGGTCGGCGACTACCAGGCGTGGAGCCATATTTCCACCGATCAGGTTGAGGACGCCGGACAACAGGAGATGCTGAACTGGATGTGCCTGGCCGGCGCCATGGACACGCTGAACTGCAAGCCCGAGATTCTGGACTACGTGGAAACCTACGTGTTCAACTCCAACAAGTGCTTGGCAATCTTCAAGTAGTTGGCCAAACTGAACCCTAATGGAGGAGCGGCGTCTCACCGCCGCTCCTGGTTCGTCGTTTTTCGGCGCGCGGTTTCCCGGCGCATCAATTCCCGATAGGAGGCCAAACATGGCGGAAATCCTGGGATTGGGACTAACACACTCGCCGTCATTTATTCGTCCCGACGAGGACGGCGAATCGTCGCTCAAGCGAACGCTCCGCGCCAACGACGCGGTTCCGGCGGAGATGAAGAATCCGTCCAACTGGCCGGAACCCATGCGCATCGAATACGGTGAGGATGAGGGCTACGCCTCCGCCGTACGCCTGCGCGAGAGGATGGTTGCTGGATTCCGCAAGCTCCGCGAGGAGTTGGACGCATTCAACCCAGACTTCGTGGTGATCTGGGGCGACGACCAATACGAGAATTTCCGGGAAGACATCATCCCGCCTTTCTGTGTCCTGGCCTACGACGAATTCGAGTGTAAGCCTTTCGGAGAAGCTGGCCACGCTGGCCGCCGCAACGTATGGAACGAACCGGCCGGAACCACCTTCAAGTACTCAGGTCACCGGGAAGGCGCGCGGGCCTTGGTCTCGGGGCTGATCGACCGTGGCGTGGACATGGCCTACGCCTACCAACCGCTGCATGAGCCAGGCTTGGGTCACGCCATATTGAACACAATCCTTTACCTGGACTACGATCGCAAAGGGTTCGACTACCCGGTGGTTCCCATGCTGGTCAATTGCTATGGCAGCCGGGTAATTCGTAACCGGGGCGGCAGCGTCGAGCATTCGCCGGAACCAGACCCACCTGGGCCCTCGCCCAAGCGCTGTATGCAAGTTGGCGCCGCGACGGCCCAGGCATTGCGCGAATCGCCGTGGCGGGTGGCCTTGATCGCGTCTTCATCCTGGTCCCACGCCTTCCTGACGGAGAAGCACCACTGGTTGTATCCAGACATCCAGTCAGACCGGGCGCGTTTCCATGAGATGAAGGCCGGCGACTACCAGGCCTGGGCCCGCGTCTCCACCGCCCAGATCGAAGACGCTGGTCAACAGGAGCTGCTGAACTGGGCTTGCCTGGTGGGCGCTGTCGATGAACTGGGCTACAAGGCCGGCATCGTGGATTGGTACGAGACGTACATATTCAATTCCACCAAGTGCCTGGCCGTGTTCCGATAGGCGCCGATTGGGAGCCGGTTAATGACGGACGGTTGGTTTTGCCTAGGGCGGGCTTGAAACCCGCCCTCTTCGTGTCGCCAGCGCCGGTTGATGGCCCAAGATCTCGCTAGGAACGAAATGGCCTGAAGAATTCGCGGATTTCATGGGCGAGCAATTCCGGCTCCTCCAGCGCGGCGAAATGGCCGCCCCTGGGCATCTGTACCCAGCGCCGCACGTCGTAGGAACGCTCAGCCCATTCCCGTGGCGGTTTGGCGATCTCCTGGGGGAACATGGCCATGCCCGCCGGCGTAGCGATTTTTTCGTCCTTGCCCATCTCCCAGAGGGAGCTCTGATTCTCCTTGTACATGCGCACCGATGAGCCGATGGTCTGCGTGACCCAGTAGATCGTTACCGTGGTCAGCAGTTCGTCATTCGTATAACGGCTCTCCACGTCGCCATTGCAATCGCTCCACGTGCGGTACTTCTCGACGATCCATGCGGCCAGGCCAGCCGGCGAGTCGTTGAGGCCATAGGACAGCGTTTGCGGTTTGGTGCCCTGGATGTGACTGTATCCACCCTCTGACTGCTGCCAGCGCTCACGCTGGTCCGAGTGGGCGCGCTCCGCTTCCGTCAACGGGCGAGACCCCTCGCCAAGGTACGGTGTGGGTCGAGTGATGGAGGTCAGGTGCGCGCCGATCATCTTGTCGGAGTGCCCATAGGCCAGCCGGGAAGTTACCCCCGCGCCGATGTCGCCGCCCTGCGCCGCGAACTTAGGATAGCCCAGGTTTTCGGTCATCAATTTGGCCCACAGGTCCGCCACCTTCTGCACCTGCATCCCAGGCTCCTGGGAGGCTTGGGAGAAACCGAAGCCCGGCAATGACGGCGCCACCACGTCGAAGGAATCTGCGGCATCTCCGCCATGGCCGCCCGGGTCGGCCAGCAGCGGGATGATCTTGGTCATCTCGAAGAAGGTGCTGGGCCAACCGTGGGTTATCACCAGCGGCATGGGATTCGGGCCGGTTCCCTTTTCGAGAATGAAGTGGATGCTCAGGCCGTCCACCGTTGACTTGTAGTGATGGAACGCGTTGAGCTTCCGCTCCTGGGCGCGCCAATCGAAGTCGGTACGCCAGTACTCGCAGAGTTCCCTGATGTAGTCCAGGTTGGAGCCGTACTCCCAACCCACGCCGGGCATCTCATCGGGCCAGCGAGTTTGCGCGAGACGTTGGCGCAAATCGTCCAGAGTCTCGTCGCTGATGGCTATCTCAAATGGTTCCATGACTCCTCCGTTGTGGTGACGCTTGCCGGAATCGGCGCAGCCAGCGCAATTATACCCAATACACGGCGGAGCCTATTTCGACGGATCGCTGGCGGGCCATGCTGGGGTGTTGCCAACATTCCACTAGGATACGGTTTTCTACCCGTGGGGCAACGGTGTATTCGTCCACGGTTCCGCCTTGGCCCAAGGCCAACCGGCGCAGATTTGCAGCATGAGCGTCGGTCCCATTAGGCAGGTCGCCCGTGGCGCGCGCACCGACGCCGCCAACCACGCCGGAGGAGGCCAGGGCCTCCAGAACGGCGAATAGCGCCCACGACGGAACGATAGCGTTTCACGGGTTTTAGCGCTTTCGGCGGCGTCGGTCATCACCCGCCGGCGGCTGCCAGGAATTCCAACGTCCTTTCTGCGAGCGTGTCTGGGATCTCCACCTTCATGTTGTGGCCCACCCCGTCGAAGACTTCCAGCGTGGCATTGGGCATTGCGCTCGCCATCAGTTGCTGCGCCTCCAGCGGCGTTATGGGGTCGTGGCGCGCGGCGAGTATCAACGTGGGAACGGCGATGTTCGGCAACAGCGGCGCGAGATCCGCCGCCAACAAACACGCTTGGAGCGCCATCACCGCCGGAGCCGGCGTTCTGGCACCCTCGTCTGCGTACCAGTCCACCACCTCGCGTGGCGTGTCGGGGCCGAAGCGCTTGTCGGTATCGGAGAGCAGCCAGGCTCGGGTGCCTTCCCGTCGCAACGTTTCGCCCCACCCGCTGGCGTCCATGCCGGCGCCCATCTGCGCCAGGCGCGGCGTCGAGGCCACCAACGTGAGGCTATGGAGCCGATCCGGGAAGTCGTGGGCGAATTGGAGGCTCACAATGCCTCCGGCCGAGGCTCCAACGAGGTGCGCTTTTGCCACGTCCAGCGCGTCCATCACGCGGGCGATGTCGGCGGCCAGGTCGGGCAGAGCGAGCGGCAATTCGGAGGATGGCGCCGTCCCGCCGTGCCCACGCATATCGAAGCGGATGGTCGGGTGGCGACGCGCCAACGTGGGAATCCAGGGCCGCCAACGGCGCAGGTTTCCGCCGGCGGAGTGGTGCAGCAACGCCGATTCTGCCGAAAGCCAGGGGTCGGAATAGTCGTCCAAGTGGTAATGGAATCGCTGGCCGTTCAAGTCCAGCATGGGCATGGGTTCACCTCCACGTCAGCCGCGGCGAGTCGTGGGGCCATTGTACCGGCAACGGGCCGGATTGCTACCACCACCAGGGCCACGCCGAGGTCGGCGAGGACGGCGCCACACGAGGGAATGGGAGTGACGGCGGCGCTAGGCGAGGCAATCTTTCTTTTGTATCATTGGGCCGGTCGTAATGAACTCGCAAGGTTCACCGGCCCGATCTGCAAGATTAGGGAGGCAAGCATGAAGTACGACGTCATCGTGGTGGGTGGCGGATCCGCCGGATGCGCCATCGCCAGCCGACTGTCAGAAGATCCGGAACGTTCAGTGTTGCTCCTAGAAGCCGGCCCTGATTACCCCGACTTTGACCACCTGCCGGAAGATCTCAAGATGGGCAACAACGTCTGGCTGTCGGCTTACGGGCCGCACAACTGGGGCTACACTGCCCGCATCACAGACGATCAGACCGAACTGGTGATCCCGCGAGGCAAGGCCACCGGAGGCTCCAGCGCGGTCAACGGGCAGGTGCTGTTCCGGGGGATTCCGGAGGACTACGACCGTTGGGCGGAATGGGGCAACGATGAATGGGGGTTCACCCGAGTGCTGCCGTACTTCAACAAGCTGGAAACTGACCTCGATTTCGGGGGCGATGACTTCCACGGCTCTGACGGGCCGGTGCCGGTGCGCCGCGCGCCTCGCAGCGAATGGCTGCCTCACTCGACGGCTTTTGAGCAGGCCTGCCTTAACGCAGGCTTCCCCAGGGACGAAGACCAGAACCATCCAGAGTCCACCGGGGTATCGCCGCGGGCGCGCAACACCATCGACGGCGTGCGGATGAGCATGGCCATCAACTACCTGGACATCGCTCGGCATCGCCTCAACCTCACCATACGGGGCGGCGTAGTAGCCCGGCGCATCCTGTTCGAGAGTGACGCGTCCGGGACGCCCCGGGCCGTGGGCGTAGAAGCCGAAAGCGGCCGCGAAGTGTTCACCGTGGAGGCCGACGAAATCATCGTGAGCAGCGGCGCGGTGGCGTCGCCGCAGTTGTTGATGCTGTCGGGAATCGGGCCCGCCGATCACCTGCGCAGCATGGGCATCCCCGTGGTTCACGATTCGCCCGGCGTGGGCAAAAACCTGCGCGACCACCCCGCGGCCTCGGTACTGTACTTGGCCAAGGGTGATAAGCCAGACGTTCAAGCCCCAGTGATTCAGGTGGGCTTGCGATACACCGTAGAGGGATCAAATCTTCGCAACGACATGCAGCTCAGCCCCAACCTGATGACCAGCGAGCACCGGCCAGCTCACGTGCCTATCGACGAAGACCTCAACTACATCGGCATCGGCGCCAGCCTGCAACTGGCCCTGGGGCAGGGCGAACTTACCCTGCAATCCACGGACCCGCACGTGCAACCCAACCTGAATTACAACTACTACCAGGAGCCAGAGGATTTGCGGCGCATGCGCGAGGCCATCCGTTTGGGAGTCAGAATGGCGGAGCAACCACCCTTCGCCGACCTGCTGATGGAGCGGCTGATGCCCACCGACGAAGAACTGGCGTCGGACGAGTTGCTGGACGACTGGCTCCGCAAGAATTCGGGCACATCCCACCATATATCCGGCACCTGCAAGATGGGGCCAGACTCTGATCCTTTGGCGGTGGTGGACCAGCGCCTGAAGGTGAAGGGAGTGCAGGGTCTTCGAGTAGCCGACGCTTCCATCATGCCTGACTGCATCCGCGCCAACACCAACGCCACCACCATCATGATCGGCGAGAAGTGCGCGGACTATGTCCGAGAGGGCCGTTAATCGCCACGCCGACGGGCCACAACGACGGGCCGCATCGAGGAAGCGCTCTCAAACGCTTTTGAGTTACGCAGGGGTTTGGTTTTGTCCTGCGCACTGCATGACCACGCTTTTCCACCCGTCGGGGCGCAGTTCATCCATCCTGCCATGGCGAGCGAACCGCGGCAATCTCGCTGATCACAACGCGCGGCCGTTCGCCCTTCCCCCCGGCGGCCGTTCGTCCAGGCGTCGAGATTGCCGCGTCGCTAGCGCTCCTCGCAATGACATTTGATGGAGGCGCTCTCGCTATTGCCGAACGGGGTGCCGCTCCTCGCAATTGCAGATGAGGGAGGCGCTCCTGGCGACCGAAGCCCGGCGATCCCGTTGACCGCCAACTGTCATTGCGAGCGGAGCGTGGCAATCTCGGTGATCACAACGCGCGGCCGCTCGCCCCTCCCCCCGGCGGCCGTTCGCCCAGGCATCGAGATTGCCGCGTCGCTAGCGCTCCTCGCAATGACAGTTGATGGAGGCGCTCTCGCTATGACCGAACGGGGTGGCGCTCCTCACCATGACAGAACGGGGTGGCGCTCCTCGCAATTGCAGATGCTGCAGGCGCTCCTCGCGACCGAAGCCCAGCAATCGCGTTGACCGCCAACTGTCATTGCGAGCGGAGCGTGGCAATCTCGGTGATCACAACGCGCGGCCGCTCGCCCCTCCCCCCGGCGGCCGTTCGCCCAGGCATCGAGATTGCCGCGTCGCTAGCGCTCCTCGCAATGACAGTTGATGGAGGCGCTCTCGCTATGGCAGAACAGGGTGGCGCTCATCGCAATTGCAGATGCTGCAGGCGCTCCTCGCGACCGAAGCGCGGCAATCCCGTTGACCTCCAACTGTCATTGCGAGCGCAGCGCGGCAATCTCGCTGATCACAATGCGCGGCCGTTCGCACTTCCGCCATGGCGGCCGTTCGCCCACGCATCGAGATTGCCGCGTCGCTAGCGCTCCTCGCAATGACAGTTGATGGAGGCGCTCTCGCTATGGCAGAACAGGGTGGCGCTTTGCGAATGGATGGCGCTTCCTACGGATTCGAGAGGCGCGATTGCTTGGACGCCTGCCGATTACAGCGCCAGCGCGTAGCAGGCCCGGCGGGGATCGGCGCCTGTGCTCAGCGAACCGGTATCCGGATCTCGGACCGACACGGTGGCTCCCAGGCCGCAGTTGGCGGTGCGGTGAATCTTGTGGCCGAAAGCCCGCAACGCATCCGCGACGCGATCGGGTATTCCTTCCTCCAAGTCCAGCTGCCCCGGGTAATAGACGTGGGGATAGAAGGAGTTGACGTTGCTGGCGGTGGCGAAACGCGGAGCTTCCACCGCCTGCTGTGGATCCATGCCGAAGACCAGCGTGTTCAGCATGAGCTGCAGGTTGCCCTGGACTTGGTTGTCGCCGCCGGGGCAGCCTACCGTCATTACCGGTTGGCCGTTTCTCGCGACCATGTAATTCACCAATGTGGTGCGCGGACGTTTGCCGGGTTCAACCACGTTGGGGTGTCCTGGCTCGCAATTGAACATCTCGATGCGCGTGCTGAGGCAAGCGCCCAGTTCGGGGAAGAAGACCGACTTGGAGAACGAACCTCCGCTGATGGTCCCGCACACCAAGTTGCCATGGCGATCCAGCGCCGAAACATGGGTGGTGCCGTCGTCGGCAGATGAATCAGGGCCGGCGTAGATGGGTTCCGCCATCACGGGGGCGGCGGTTTTGCCGCTGAGCCGCGAGTATCGCCAAGGGTCGCCAGGCTCGGGCTGGGCCGGATAGGCGCCTTCGGGGTCGATGAGCTGGGCGCGAGCCGCGGCGTAATCCTTGGAGAGCAGGCCGTCGATGGGCACGGTGGCGAAGTCAGGGTCTCCGTAGAACGCCTCACGGTCGCCAAAGCACAACTTGAGCGCCTCCGCCACGGTATGGATGTAGGCCGGGCTGTTGTGTCCCATGGCTTGCAGATCGAAGCGCTCCAGGATGTTGAGCGCCTGCAACAGCATTGGACCTTGAGTCCAGGTGTCCTGTCCCCAAATTTCGTGGCCCATGAACATGGTGGACACGGGTTGGTCGAACTTGCTGCGAAAGGTGGCCAAATCGTCCAAGGCCAAGATTCCGCCCACCGACTGCGCTGAATCGACGATAAGCCTGGCGATGGGGCCGCAATAGAAGGCGTCGCGGGCCGCCTGGAGGCTGGCGCTCCTGGAGCTCGAATCGGCCAGCGACGCCTCGCGCATGGTTTTGAGGGTGTTGGCCAGCCCGGGCTGGATGAGTGAAGCGCCGGGCGCCGGAACTTGCCGGTTATCGTAGAACACCTCCCAGCCACCGGGTGGGAAGTTGTCGAATTGCTCTTGTCCAGACCGCGAGCGGAGGCGTTCCAGCATGTATTCGTAGTGGGGGATGCCATCCTCGGCGTATCCGATGGCCGGCGCGACCACTTCGGCAAACGAGAGGGAGCCGTAGCGGTCCAGCATGGCGATGAGGGCGTCGACAATGCCCGGTTGGGTGAAGGACAGCGGAGCGTCCAGCCCAGGGCCGGTGGGAATCCGTTCGTGTCCCCGCGACCGGTAGAACTCGGCGGTGGCCGCGCCCGGGGCTCCGCCCTGCCCGTTGAGGGAGGTCAGGTCGCCGCTGCCGGCGTCGAACAGCATGAACACGCCCTCGGCAAAGAGCGAGTAGGATGCGATGGGTTCCACCACCGCTGCGGCCAAACTGGCCGCTACCACGGCGTCAAAGGCGTTGCCGCCCGCCAAGAGCATCTTCATGCCGGCCATTGACGAGAGGTAGTGTCCCGATGAAATCACGCCCTCGTTGGAACGGATAACGGGACGACCGGTTGCGGGTAGGGCTACATCGCCTTGCTCCAAGTTGTGGGCAGCCTGCTGTTGGATTGCCATTTCAGCTCCTTGCCGTTCGCGCGTTGCGTTGCAACCAAACCCCTGCCGCGACGGATTCCGCTGCAGCTTTGACTCTGGTGAACATTCGCCAACTGCGCATTGGTGAGATGCAATGGTATCACCTTTGAGGGCCCGGCGCAGGGCTGGATCAGGCGGCGGTTGGCCGGGTATACGCCGTGACGGGTCGCCAGGCCAATGGCGTCAATAGGATCACCGGGAGCATGAGCAAGATGCCAACGCCGGCGTTGATGCCAATGGCCAGGGAAATGGTAAACGCCTGCGCGATGGCGCCAATCTCCACGCCGCCAACCAGGTGTCCCAGGCCGTTCACCAGCCCCTGGGAACCCATGATGCGCCCGCGCATTTCCGCTGGCGAGGACAGTAGCAGTATCGTGCTCTGCATCACGCTGAACCCAGACTGCCCCATGCCGGCGACCAGCAGCGTGAGGAAGGACACGACAAACCAGGGCGACCACGCCACCACTGCGACACCGGCGCCCACCGCAATCGCTCCGATGACGAAATAACGCCCGTGGAACGTGAAACTGCGGCGTCCGCCCAGCAGTATCGCTCCCAGAAACGCCCCGATGCCGTCAGCGGCGCCCAGAACGCCACCCAGCGCGGCGCCCACTTTTAGGACATCAGTCGCCACCACCGGGATGAAGTATTGCAACGGCAGGATCATACCGTTCATGACCAACGATATGGTCAGGACGCCGAGCACGAACTTGTTGGAGAGCGAATGTCGAACCCCAGAACGGATGCCTTGCCAGAACGCGGTGTCGCCCACCGTCAGCCTGGCGCCGGGAGGCAGGCGCATCTTGAATATGAGGCAGACCGCCAGCAGGTCCAGCGCCACCAGCAGGATGAAAGCGGCGGTGAAACCGTAGAATTGCACCATGAACCCGCCAATCATGGGTCCGATTATCTTGCCGCCATTGTTGGTTATGGTCTCCAGGGACATGGCGTGGGCGATGCGGTCCTGACCCGCCAGGTCGAACAACGCGGCGCGGCGGGTTGGGTCGTCCACCGCCTTGGCGGTTCCCTGCAGCAGGATGGCGAGAAAGACGTGCCAGGGCTCAACCAGTTGGTAGATCAGGAGCGTGAGCAGACAGGAGGCGATCAACAGGTAGGAGGTGTGCATTCCCACCAGGATTCGCCACCGGTCCAGTCGGTCAGCCAGCATCCCGGCCATGAGCGACAGGGGTGGCCGTGGCCCGTTGAGAAAAACGGAGATCAGCCCCACCGCGAAGGGGGAACCTGTAAGTTCCAGGATCAGGTAGCCCAGCACGATGAGTTCCATGCGTCGGGAAATCTCGTGGACCCATCGGGCCGCCCAGAGATACTGGAAATTACGGTCCTGCAGCACCACCAGAACCGGAACGTTGCGAATTCGGACCAAAGGAAGCGCCACCTCGTTGGGCCGGCGTTGGGCGACGATCGCTGCGCCGCTGTTGATCAGCGATGCCGTCGCAAACGCCCAGAACCGGAACCATACGCCGGCGAGCTACCACAAGTCAAACACGCTGGCGCCTGGCTGAGACGCTCCCCGGCCGCAGTTAAGGTGTTGGCGACTTGGCAGTTTTGACTAGGGAAGCGCTCGAAGCCAGGCACGAACCACCGCAAGCCGTGGTCGACAAGATCGCCGCGTTTCGCACACAATGGCGGCAAGGTCATACAGCCACGTATCGCCCATCACGGGCGGCCAAGCGAGCGCGCACATGCAATTGGAGAGGACACATGACGGATCACAAGATTTTCGAGCTGGGCGACGTTGACCTGCAGTGCGGCCTGCGGCTGCGCGGGGCCCGGCTAGCTTATCAAACCTACGGCGAGTTGAACCCGCGTCGCGATAACGTGATCGTGTTTCCGACGTTCTTCGGCTCGCAGCACCCCGCCAACGAGCCGATGATCGGCCCCGGAATGGCGCTGGACCCCGCCCGTTACTTCATCATCATCCCCAACTTGTTCGGCAACGGCCTATCTTCGTCGCCAAGCAACACGCCGCCGCCCTACGGCAGAGCCAGGTTTCCGACGGTGACCTACTACGACAACATACAGTTCCAGCATCGGCTGGTGACCGAGGGGTTGGGCATCGAGCGCATCGCGCTGGTGTGCGGGTTTTCCATGGGCGCGCAGCAGTCGTTCCACTGGGGCGCGCTGTATCCCGACATGGTGGAACGCATCGCGCCGTGGTGCGGCTCGGCGCGAACGGCGCGGCACAATTTCGTTTTTCTGGAAGGCGTCAAAGCGGCGCTACGCGCGGATGCGGCCTGGCAGGATGGTTGGTACGAACGCCAGCCAGAGCGGGGACTGCGAGCGATGGCCCGGGTGTACGCTGGGTGGGCGCCATCGCAGGCGTTCTACCGGGAACGGGTGTATTTGGACCTGGGCCATTCCTCTATGGAGGATTACCTGATCACTGCCTGGGAGGGCCGGTATCTCCAGCAGGACGCCAACAACATCCTGGCAATGGTGGCGACGTGGCAAGCCGGAGACATCAGCGACAACCCCCTATACCAGGGCGACTTGAAGCAGGCGTTGGGCGCGATCAAGGCCAAAGCGTTCGTCATGCCTTCGGAGACCGACCAGTACTTCCCACCGGAGGATAATCGCATCGAAGTGTCAATGATGCCCAATGCCGAATTGCGCGTCATCCCTACGATTTGGGGACACACCGGCGGCGGGCCCGGTCGAAATCCAGTGGATACCGCGTTCATTGACACGCAGCTGAAAGAACTGCTGGCGAGTTAGCGCCGGGGTAGGTGCAGCCGCCTATGCTCGCAACCGATCGCGAACCCGGTCCGCCACACCGTCCAGATACCCGCTCGACCAGGACGACCACTTGTTGAATTCCGGAGGCGCCAGGCTGCGAACGGGGATGAT
Organism: Dehalococcoidia bacterium; assembly: GCA_965221295.1. Lineage (GTDB taxonomy): Bacteria > Chloroflexota > Dehalococcoidia > Lucifugimonadales > UBA3495 > Bin87. The sequence goes on from OZ244879.1 coordinate 2,541,912, forward strand.
CAGATGTCGCCCGATCTCGATGTCGCAAACCTCATCGGCAGACTCAGGGATCCTGATCCTTTCCGACCCCAGAATCTTGGAGATTCGTTTGACCGCGCCAACCCCGTGCACCACCAGCGCCGCCGGAACGATTTCCTGCAGGAGGTACAGGAAGATCTCCTCTCCTTTCCTTGATCCTCCAACGTGCCGTGGCCCACGCAAATCCGAACTCAACGGGGTCGAGTAACAGATAACATCAGTTTCGATGACATTGTAAACGCCGCGCTGGTACAGACGACATGACAGCCCATCGACGTTGCGGCGGGTTGGCGATGGTTTGCCATCGGTGACTTCATCATAAAGGCTTCGGCAATCCTCGCCGTTTCGATTGAACAAGGCGTCGATGTGTCTTTGATGCGGGATATTTTCGGCCGGATACGGGTTGCGCTGATTCATTCCGACAATGAACACATCGGCCTCAAGGGGATTGGCCATGCGGGTCATCCATGGGCGCGGGAGTTGGCCGTTGATTGGTTGGGTCAATCGTCGGATTGTCTGCTCAAAGTTCTCTTGCATAATCGCGACGATCTCCTTGCATTTATGGTTAGGCGCGCCCGCCGCCTACGGGTTGATTACCTGGCTGCGGTTCTGCACGATGAACGCTTCGCGCCGCTCCAGATAGTCAGACACCAAGTTGACCAGCGCCTGCGGACGGTCGGCGGCGATGTCGTGGCCGGCGGCGTAGACGAACGCGATGTTGCAGTTGGGAATACGCTGGCGGTATACGCTGGCCGCGTCGGGCTGTACTGACTGATCCTCCTGGCCAAAGACCACCAGCGTGGGACACTGCACGTCAGCCAGGCGCGCTTCCAACTCTGCGGCCTCGCCGTTGGCATCGCCGGCGGTGGGCCTGATGGCGGTGGGCGATACCAGCGTCAGTACTGCGACGCTTTCGGGTTCAGCCAGGGCGTGGCGCAGCGCGACGCTGGCGCCGTCGGATACTCCCAGCAGGCCGTAAGGTTCCGTTGCGCTGGCGGGGATGGACTCCGCAATCTGCCAACGGTCAGCCAGGCCATCCCGAAGAGGCTGGGACCGCGCGGCTCCGCCGTCGATCAGCACTAAGGCGCTGGGGCCCGGTGATGCCGCCATGGATCACAGCTCCTTGAGTCGCGGTAGCACTTCCCGACCGAACAGGTCGATCTCCCGCATCACGTCGGCGTGGTCGAGGCTGGGTTGCTGGAAGAACAGGTCGATGACCCCGATGCCGCAACGATCGTGGTATGCCTTGATCTCGTTGAACACCTTGTCGGGGCCGCCGACGAAGGTGAGGCCGGGCGCGCCGCCCACGACGTCACCGCTGGCGTTGCCGGCGAATACGTTGCCGTAGTCCACCTCCCGGCCGGCGCGGGAGGCTTGGATGACCTGAGAAACGGAAGAACGCAGAGCCATGCCGGGAGCGCGTCCCTGGTCGGTCTGGCGGTCAAACCACTTCTGCGCCAACGCGTCGGTTTCGGCCAAGTAGATGCTACCGCGAAAGACCAGTTGATCGGGTTGGGGTTGCCAACCGTTTTCCTCGCACCAGCCGTGGTACTTGTCGGTGATGCGGCCCGTATCCTCCACAGGGATGAAGGATACCCCTAGGCCGAGCTGCCGCTCCGCGGCGTAACGCACGGAGTCATCGCTACGGGTGGCTACCAACGCCGTTGGGAAGGGCCGCTGCACCGGCCGGGGCCAAACCGCGACGGTACGGTACTGGTAGTACTGCCCTTCCCAAGAGAACGGTTCCGGCTCGGTCATGGCCTTGAGAATGAGGTCCATGCCCTCCAGCAACCGGCCCCGCCCTTCGGCAGGATTGACGCCGTACACCTGATCCTCATTGGGGGTGCCGCGCAGAAACCCCATGACGAGGCGGCCATTGCTGAGGTTGTCTAGCAGGGTTAGCTCCTCGGCGGCGCGCACCGGATTATTCAGGGGTAGCAGGGGTCCAAGCATGGCGATCTTGACCGATTTGCACCGTTCGGCGACAGCGGCGGCCACCACCGCCGGCGTACCCGTGGCGATGCGCCCGGAGTAGTGGTGTTCAGAGAAGCTGACCCATTCGAACCCCATCTCCTCGGCGAATTCGCACTCTTCCATGCCATCGCGGTAGCTCTGGACCGAGGTTTCGGCGTCGCTGTAGCTGGGCGGCGTGGGCCAGGTGGGAGGGAAGTCGCGACGGTGGGCGTAGCCCATTGCTCCCAAGTAGGACGCTTTCATGCCATGGACTCCTCACGGCCAGCGTTCAGGCTAAGGGTTCCAGCTTGGCCAGCAATCGCTTGACATCGGCTAAACCTGCGGCTACGTTTTCGGCGTTATTCCAATTTTCGTAGAAGTTGACGTGGAGGTTCCCCGCGACATCGAAAAACCGCCTGATGTCGTCGTCACCGGTCTCTGAAACCAAGCGGGAGACGACGTTGTAAAGGTCTCGATGGCTGCGGTGGCTCCATTCGCGCTTCGCGGCGACGGATTTGACCATCTGGGCGGCTGCGCCCCAACCCTTTTCGGAGGCTTGTCGGGTATCGCCGTCCGCCAGCTCGCTGTCAGCCTGGGCGAGCAATTGTCGGCTGGCTGTATGGTAGGAAGTAGTGGTCATTTTGCTACTTGTCCTAACGATGATGGCGTGACCGTACGGTTTTCGTGTCCCACAAAACCGCTTTCCTATTGGAAACGCCGCCAGGCTATCATATCACCATTCCGTGATGGCAATTGCGGCGGAGTCGCCAAAGAAATCGACGCTGCTACCCCGGAGGGATTTAGCTACGAGCGATTTTACTTCCCCTTCCTTTCCATGGCCAATAACCCTACTCCGAGAGAAGTCCAGGAAGGCTGACGGACGGTAGGTTGAACATGGCCACGGAACTGTGAAGCAACCAAGTTGAAGCGCCCCTCCATTCCGGAAGGGCGCTCCTGTCTGGCGCTGGGCCGACCATTGGCGGTCGGTTGGATCTACGAGCCTAGCGATCCATCACCACCATGGTGCCCTCTTCGGGGTTGTACTGGTAGCGGGTGATGCGGTCGAGCTTCTGAGACTCCAGTCGCACCACCACCGCCCGGTCGCCGGTGACGTTCAGCGTGTTGTGGATCTCGCCGGGCAAGAAGAAGGCCACCTTGCCGTCCTTCTGGGTGAAGTCGCCGGTCTCCTGCAGCTGCACGGAGTCCACGCCCTCGCCGGGGTAGAACCAGCGCCACTTGGTCTGCTTGATGGCGCCGTCATACACGCCGTAAACGACCCACGCGTTGCCGTGGTCGTGGGGCAAATTGTCCTGGTCGGGCTTCTGCACCGATGCCATCAGCCAGAAGCCGCCGCCTGGGTGACCGTATTCTTCGTCCAGGTGCAGGTCGTAGCGTCCGTAGCCACCCTCATCGGGCAGTTCCAGCCGTTCCTCCAGCCAGCCGGGGGTGGCCAGCAGGCGTTCCATGTGGTCCGCAACGCCAGAAGCCTGCGCCAAGGGGTCTTGCGTGGAGTCGAAAATCTCGCGCACGTCGTCGATGAATGCGTCCACCGAGTAGGCCGTTGTCTGCGTCATATTGATCCTCCGCGCCATGGCGATTTTGATTTTGTTCATTTTGATAGGCGATACCGAGGTCTGTCAACATCGCCGCAACATGAAACTGTCCGACGCAAGGGGTGATTGTCAAGTCGCTGACATTACCAAATCGTTGGCGCAATGCCTGCCCGATGGCAGGCGCGTCAAGCGACTTCCAACTCCCGGCCAGTGTCGGATGCCTGCTTGATGACGTCGAGGAAGCGATGCAGCCCAACCGCGGTATCGAAGGTGGGCGCGTGATTCTCACCGGTCCTGATGGCCGCGGCGAACCGAGCGTACAATTGACCAACGTTGAACGGGTCGCCGGCAGGGAAGTCGTCCGGGACGTACACGAAACGCCGGGGTATGCTGAGGTCTTGCAGCTCGTGGCCGCCCTGCGCCCCCTGCACCCGGAGCATCTCACCCCGTTGGGATGACACGCTGCCAGTGACGATCAAAGAGCCTTCGCGGCCGTAGATCTCCATGCGGTAACCGCTGCCAGCCCAGGGCACGGCTCCCACGTGGACTGACGCCGCCGCTCCGCGCTCAAGTTGTCCGGACACCCGCACGTTGTCAGGGGAGTCGGTTGCCACAAACTGTTGGGTGTCGGTCTCGAACCATTGCGGCGCCTGGGTGGATACCATGCACGCCACCCGCTTGAAATCGCCCAACACGAACCGCAGGGCGTCGATTACGTGTCCGGTGGCGATGGTGAGCGTGTTGGCGCCGAGGCTGGCGTCGCGCTGCCAGGTGCGGCCGGAGTCGCGCTGTATTGGCCCGTCGCGCATGGTGGTTACGTGGCAGGACAACGCCTCTCCCACGTAGCCGGACTCGATCAGTTCCTTGACGTACAGCAAAGCCGGGCTGACGCGGGATTGCAGACCCACCACCGTCTGAACGCCCCTGGCGCGAGCCAGCGCCGCCAGTTCCTCAGCTTCGGCAGTATCGCGGCCCAACGGCCACTCCGTAAGCACGTGCTTGCCGGCTTCGATGGCGGCCTTGGTCGGCTCATAGTGGGCTGGCACCCGCACCACAACGGCTACCGCGTCGATGCCCGGCGACGCCGCCATGGCGCGGAAGTCGTGGAAGGCGAGTTTCGCCCCGAAGGCCCGGCGCGCCTCCTCGGCGCTCTCCGGCCTGGTAGTGCAAACCGCCGTTAGCTCGACGTCGGGACTGGCCAGCAACGCGGGGTAGTGGGATTGAGACGCCCATGTCGAGTTGACGTTGGCTCCCACGAAGCCCAGGCGAATTTTTTCTGTCATGTTTTGGTCTCCTGTTTGACGATGCAGTTACGGAATTATCCTCTTTGACCAAAAGTACCGGTGAGCCTGTGTCGGTAGATCATGGCGAGCCTACCGCGATCTTCAGGCGCGTGGCTGATCGTATGTGAAACGTTATTCCCTGGCGTTGCCAGGCCACCTGCCATCGCGAGCGCAGCGCGGCGATCTCGTCGACCACGACTAACGGCCGTTCCCCTCTGGACGAGATTGCCCCGGCCTTCGGCCTCGCAATGACATGGAGGTTATTTCCTGCCGTTGCCAAGCCACCTGTCATCGCGAGCGCAGCGCGGCGATCTCGTTGACCACGACTAACGGCCGTTCCCTTCTGGACGAGATTGCCACGTCGCTAGCGCTCCTCGCAATGACAGGCGGGTGGCTCCTCGCAATTGTAAATGTCAGCTAATTCGATGACAGATCTTGCATGGCCTGTTGTGGGGTTTTGCCGTTCAGGGCCTGGTGAGGACGGAGGGTATTGTAGTACACCATGTAGTTGAGCAACTCGTCCTTGAGCTGTTGAGCCGTCTCGAAGACGCTACCATCGAGCAGGTCTTCGTTCAGGGTTCTCCAGAACCGTTCGACCTTACCGTTGGTTTGGGGCCGGTAGGGTCGAGTGTAGCGATGCTTGATGCCTAGTTCCTTCAGCATCCGTTCCATGGGGTGGTTGTCGATGTTCTTGGGTGAAGCCATCTCCGGTCCGTTGTCGGTGAGCATGGCTTCGAAGCGCACCCCGTATTCGGCGTGCAGCATGTTGATGCTCTTGAGGGTGGCGAACATCACGCTGAGGCTCTTGATGTTCTCGCACACCTCTGCCCAAGCCAGCCGAGTGCAGGCGTCCATCACACAGACCAGATAGTAGCGCCGGGCCGCGCCCACGATCAGGTCCTTGCTCAGGTGATGGGCGTCCAAGTGGCCCAATTCCCCAGCTCGGGTCTTGATGATGCGACGCTGGGTCTCTTTCATGGGTTGGCTCATCCGGTTCAAGCCATGCCGCTTGCAGATGGCGTAGATGGTGGAGGGCGCTGGCGCGGCCTCCCGGAGTTCCGGCTTCAGTATGGCATAGATCTCATAGCGGTCAATGCCTCGGCGCCGTAGTTCCAGCACCTTCTCTTCGATGTCTGGGCTGGTGCGCCGGGTCTTCCACTTGGGACCGCGCTGGCGCGGCAGCAGATCGGCAGAATCGCCGGATTGCAAGTAGCGATTGTGATACTTGGCGAAGGTCTGTCGGTTGACGCCGTGATGCTGGTAGAAGTCGTTGAGGAAGCGAAACCTGGGATGCTGGCCAGCCTTGGTTAGCTGGTACTCAGACATCAGGTGAAGCCACTTTTGCACGTAGTTCCGCTCGATGGTCTTGTCTTTCCGATTGTCCCTCATTTTCTCCGATCGCCTCCAGTCGCTCCGGTCCTCGCCAGACCAATTCTGTCAACGAATTATCTAACAGATACAGCAATGACAGGCGGTAGCTCCTCGCAATCACAGGCGGGTGGCTCCTCGCAATCACAGGCGGTGGCTCCCAGCAATGACAGGCGGGTGGCTCCCTGCATGGACAGGTAGTTGGGTTCCCTCGATTTCAGACGACAGAATTACCTCGATCCGGTCTGCAGCTGCGCAACTGCAACGCTCTAAAAACCGCGTTACTCCAATGATTTCGGGTTGATTGGCGTGGGCATGTCCTGCACGGCCGGCAGAACTTTTTCGGCGAATAGCCTGAGGCTCTTTTCGGCCTTGTCGCGGGGCATCCCGCCGTAGAACATGTGGATCACGACCTTCTCCAGGCTGATGGTCCACTGCAACGCGCGGATCTTTTCGATGATCTGGTCCGGCGTACCGATGGGTTGGGTCGCCCGGCGCGCCGCGTAACTGGCGTCGGCGGTCCCCACATCGGCCTGCTGTCGGATCAGGTATTCCTCGTAACCGCTGATTCCTTCGTAACCCGGGTTGTTCCACTCGAAATAGTGGAACTGGGCGGCGGTGAGTTGGTTGTGGAAATAGGTCCAGCCCTCTTCGGCTTCCTCTTCGGTCTCTGCGCAGTACATCCACAACAAGGTGGTGGGTTGGTCGGGTGGAAGGCCGAGCTCTTGGCGGATTCTGTTGAATCTGCGCACTTTGTCCGTCATTTCGTCCACGTCATCGCCGGCGACAAACATCTGGCCCAAGCCGTTTTCAGCCGCCATCCTTGCAGAGGCCTCCGTGGTAAAGGCCACCTTGATGTCCCTGGTCAGTTCCCCCTTGTGTCGAGCCTGGGGCCGGATGGTAGTCGGCGGGATGTCGTACACGTCGCCTTGGAACTCGAACCGTTCCGCGCCATCGGCAGCCTTGATGGCGTTGATCACGTCGTAGAAGTACTTGTGCGACTCTCCGATCGGGTAGCCCAGCGAGGCGTACTCATGCGGCGCGATCCCCCGGCCGATGCCAAGATGGAGGCGCCGCCCCTGCAACAGAATGTCGAGCATGGACAGTTCCGAAGCCAGCCGCACTGGGTTCCACCACGGCGCCACGATTACGGCGGTGCCCACATCGACGCGGTTGGTTAGCCCGGCCCAATAGGCCAGGTATTGCAGCGGGTTCGGCTGCATTGAGTAGGCGGAACCGTAGTGCTCAGTCGCCCAGATCGAATCGAAACCCAGCGGCTCTACGAGGCCTCCCATGTAGAGGGTGTCATCCATATTCTGGGCGTCGGGTATCGTGGGCGGGCGGCTGTAATCTTCCTGCATCAAGCGTTCCCAGTCGCCCTGGTTGTACCCGGTGACCATCACTCCACAGTGCATTGGCGCATTCCTCCTTCTGACATTAGGGTTTGCCCTTGCTGGTTGAGCGTGGGGGCGTTGGTTCGTTCAGGCGCGGCATTCGCGGCGCCAGTGTAACAGTCTTTGAGCCGAAATATAGCGCCCACGCTAGCTACAGCCACAAACCGCGAGTTCCGCTCTGCAATTGCCAGCGGGCGTCTTGCGTAGCGAGCGAGTTCCTCCGGTTGTCTCGACCGCGCCACTGTTTCATCGCGAGCGACCCGTTGAGTCGTTGCCGGCCACCTTAACTGTCATCACGAGCGACCCGTTGCGTCATTGCGAGCGATCCTAACTGTCATTGCGAGCGAAGCGCGGCAATCTCGTTGCCCACGACCAACGACCCGCCGCCATCCGCCTCGTTGACGGGCGGTGGGCCGCCCAGCGGACTGCCACGCCACCGCCGGCGGTGGCAACCGCCCACGCGACGCCATGGTTGCTTGCGCCTGCCGCCGCGAACCGATTTTCCCGGCAATTGCGAGCGTCGAGCGGCTGCTTGTCCCCGCGGCGGCGGTCTGATATAAGGGCCGGACCCATGGCATCCACGCTGTCAGCTCTACTCAATTGGCGTCCCAACACCCCGTTTTACTACGGCTGGCTCGTCCTCGGACTTTCTGGCGGCGGCGCTTTCGTGGCTACGGCGGTGGCGGGTGTGGTGCTGGGCGGCGTGCAGAGCTTCATCCTGGAGGACACCCAGTGGCCCCGCACCAGCATCGGGCTGGCCTCCAGCTGCGGCGTCTGGATGTCGGGAGTCTTCGCGCCTTTTGCCGGACGGCTGGCCGACCGTTATGGACCCCGTTGGCTGATGCCCGTGGGGGTGATCGTCCTGGGCGTTTGCATGGTGGCCATCGGGGGAGCGCACACTGCCTGGCAGTTCTTCATTGCGGCAGTTATCGGGCGCGCCATCAGCCAGCCGTTCCTGATCGGCGTGGTTCCCAGGACGATGGCGGTCAATTTCTTCAACCGGCGCCGCAACGTGGCGTTGGCCTTCACCGGCATCTACCGGCCCATCAGCGGCGCGCTGATCATTCAGGCTTTCTCGCTGATCACGTTGCTGGCCGATTGGCGGGCGGCCTTCCGGCTACTGGGATTGTTCAGCCTTTTCCTCGCGATTCCGATGGCAATCATCATGCGCCGCCGGCCGGAGGACATCGGCTTGCTGCCCGACGGCGTCGAGGTACGGCCGCCAACCGGAACCGCCAGCGCGGCTACGATGGGATCGGGCCGGTCGGCGCCAGCCAGCGAATCTCCGGCGGAGGTTAGTTGGACCTCCAGAGAGGCCATGCGTTCCAAGGCTTTCTGGATGGTGTCGGTGGTCGCTTTCCTGAACGTAACGGGCAGCTCTGGCCTGGGATTCAGCTTGGTGCCTTACCTGCACGAATTCGCGGGGTTGTCCACGCCGCAAGCCGCGGGAGTGTTGAGCGTCAGCACGTTCCTGGCGTTGAGCAGCCTGGCATGGGGGCAGGTGGCCGGCAGATTGACGCCGAGATGGTGCATCGTGGGCGCCATGGGCGTGTCGGCCTTGGCGACGCTGGGATTGTTGCAGGTCAACTCACTGTTGGTCGCCTACGCCTTCGGGGTATTCTGGGGGTTGTTCCACAGCGCGCTGGAAGTCTTGCTGTACATGGTTCTCGCCGATTACTTCGGGCGGAATTCCTACGGCGCCATCGCCGGCGCCATGCGTCCATTCGAGGCCGGCGGGCTGGGTTTGGGCCAAATCGTCGGGCCGGTGGTTTACGACCTCACGGGCAGCTACACCATACTGATCCTGTTCTCAGCGGCGGCGCAAGGAATGGCAATGTGCCTGATGCTGCTGGCGCGCCGCCCAGAACGGCGCCCGATACCGACCCAAGTGACGGAGGCGTAGTGGAAAGGCGGTACAGCGGAAAGCAATCGGATGGCGGAGAGGGCGGGATTCGAACCCGCGAGAGGCGTTAACCCCTACGCGATTTCCAGTCGCGCCCATTCGTCCACTCTGGCACCTCTCCGCGCGCCGCGCCGCGACTGAGGGCGTTTCAGCGCGGGGGACAGTATTATACCATGCGCCGCGTTTGCTCCAGACCCTGCGCACGCCGGCGGCATCCGACAGGTTTAGCGCGCCGTCTCTCAAAGTAGGCTACGCCCAGTGTCAATCCCATCGCTCACCACAGACCCCCGGTATTGCCTTGACCCCAGCGTTCAAATATCGCGGGCCAGCGCTGCTGGGCCGATTGGGATCCTGACGGCGACGAGGCCAGTGACGGGTCCCCGACACGCGTGGTCGATTGATCGCGTTGTTGACCAATATTGAAGCGATTGATATTATCGGCCCACACTATCGGATCTGAGCCAAGAAGCGGGAGAGTCAATGTCCATTTCGCCCAAAGCGATTCGTTGGTTGCTGCTTTGCCTCGTAACCGTTTTCGCGGGTTTGCTGGCGGTTGCCTGCGCCCAGCAGGATACCCCGACGCTTCGAGTCGGCGGCATACCGGATCAGGACGCCCAACGCCTGGCGCGTCGCTACGAGATTTTTGCCAGCTACCTATCCAATGAACTAAACGTTCCCGTGGAATACGTGCCCAGCGTATCCTACTCTGCGGTGGTGACCGCACTCAGCCAAAACGACGTTCAACTGGCGTTTTTCGGCGGGCTCACCGGGGTGCAGGCTCGGCTGCAAAACCCTGGAGCGCAGGCCATCGTCCAACGCGAAAACGACGCCCGGTTCCATTCCAAGTTCATCGTTCGCGCGGACGAGGAGTTCGCCGACCTGAGCAGTCTGGACGACCTGGTGGGGCGTAGCACAGGCATGACCATCACCTTCGGCAGCGAGAGTTCCACCTCCGGCCACTTGATGCCTCGCCATTACCTCAATGAAGTTGGAATTGACGCGGCCACCGATTTTCGCACGGCGCCTGGTTTTTCCGGTTCCCACGACAAGACCTGGCAATTGGTGGAGGCCGGCTCATTCGATGTCGGCGCGCTGAACGAGGACGTTTGGAACCGCGCCGTTACGGAGGGTAGAGCGGACCCTGCCAAAGTGCGCGAGTTCTACACCACGCCCGACTATTTCGACTACAATTGGACCGCCCGGGCCGACCTTGACGACGTTTACGGCGAGGGATTCACCAACCGGGTACAGGCGACGCTGCTGGCCTTGAACCCGCAGGATCACGGCGAGATCCTTGAACTGTTCAGTACCGAACGGTTCATTGCCACCGAAAACGACAACTATCTGGCGATTGAGCAAGTGGCTAGAGAATTGGGCATAATCCAATGACTGCAACCGGTGTCCGCCTGCGGCGGGCCGGTGAGCAGTTCGCTGTAGCCAAGCCGCTGGTTGCGATCGAAGGCGCTTCGAAGGTTTATGGAAACAACCGGGGTCTATTCCCGCTGAGCCTCGAAATCCACGCCGGCGAGCGGGTGGCGCTGGCTGGCCCCTCGGGCAGCGGCAAAACCACCCTATTGCGCCTGCTGGCCGGCGCGTTGGCGCCCGATGAAGGACCCGGCGCGGTCGCCATTGTTGGCAAATCCCCCGCAGCGTTGAAGCCGGGCCGGGAGTTGGCCTCGCTGGTGGGAATAGTCAGCCAACGCTTTGACTTGGTTCCACATCTCCCGGTGATGCACAACGTGTTGGCCGGGCGACTGGGCCATTGGAGTTTGATCCGCTCGATCGTTTCACTGCTCTGGCCCATGGACCGACGCGCCGCTCAACAGGCGTTGGCGAAGGTCGGCATCGCTGACAAGCTGAACGAGCGGCCGGGGCGACTGTCCGGCGGAGAGCAGCAGCGCGTGGCCATCGCCCGCATCATGATGCAGTCGCCGCTGGTGATCCTCGCCGACGAACCGGTGGCGTCGCTGGACCCGGCCCGCGCTGAAGAGGTGATGGAGCTCCTGACGGGTCTGGTTGGCCGGCACGGCGACGACGGCGCCGGCCAACGCGCTCTAATTGCCAGCCTGCACGCGGCGCCGCTCATCCGTCGCCACTTCACCCGGGTAATCGGCCTACGCGAGGGCAGGATGCAGTTCGACCTGCCGGCCAGTGAACTCAGCGACGCGGCGCTGGACCAGCTGTACGAGCTGGATGACGGCGCCGAGACCCTGGAACCATTGGCAGGGCTGGCGGCCCGCGACGGAGGCTAGCCATTGGCAGCGGACGGTAAAGTTCGTCATTCTAACGTGTGGTACTATTGACCGCATACAGGACGCCATCCAAAGGACAACCAAAAATGAACGACTGGTCGAGATTTGGGAGAGACATTATAATTCTCTTGTAGGAGCTGCTGTCGGCACATTGTTCGGTTTGCTGGTTGCATACCCGGATATGTTGGAAGATTCACGAGAAAATTCTGCCCGCATTAATGCCAACAAGGAGCAAATCGAATTACTTTGGGACGCGCATTACGTGCGGCACGAAACCACTGACGCCGGCAGAGAGATTGCACGATGAGCAAACTAATTTTACTGATAGCCGCAACAATGATGGGGATGCCATTCGTCATTATGGGGCTGACTGCCGCCGTAGGATTCGAAATACCGTTACCGGTATTGTGGCTCGGCGGTTGGGTCATGGCTTTGGGGGTAGTCATCGGTTGTGTTGGGCTGATCATGACCACAGCGGGCCGTTAACGCGTCGGTCCCTCATCTCGCCTCACGGTTCTGATTAAAGAGGCGCTTTCCGAGCTCAGATGGGGCTGAAATCCTGGTTCACTGGCCCGCGTCTGCTGACCCTGGGCATCATCCTCGCGCTGGCGTGGAGCCTGACTCGCGTGGATTGGCAGCAGCCCATCGCCCACGCTGGTGGCGGGGCGGCGGCGCTCGACGTGCTGTCGGCGCTGTTTCCACCGGAGTTGTCGCCGGAGTTCTTGCGCATCTGCGTGGTCGCCAGTTGGCACACCCTGGCTTACGCCGTCGCCGCCATGTCGCTGGCGGTGACCGTGGGTTTGCCCTTGGGGATCTTGGCGTCGGGCGTGTTGGCTCCCGAGGCCGGCGGGTTGGCGCCTCGGCGGTTCACCATAATGGCGTCGGTACGGTTCCTGATGGCCGCGATGCGCTCTGTGCACGAATTGGTGTGGGCGTTGTTGTTCGTGGCGGCGGTGGGTTTGTCGCCCATGGCGGCCATCCTGGCCATGGCGATACCCTACGCCGGCATCTTGGGGCGGATCTACGCAGAATTGTTGCAGGACACACCGCCGGAGCCGGTGGCCGCGTTGCGGGCGACCGGGGCGTCGCCATTTCGCATCTTGTTGTATGGTCATCTACCCATGGCGCTGCCCGACCTGCTGAGCTACACCTTCTACCGGCTGGAATGTGGCATCAGGGCGGCCGCCATCATGAGCTTCGTTGGCATTGATGGCATTGGTTTCCAGATCGAGCTCTCCCTGGCAGACCTGCTGTTCCGCCAGGTCTGGACGCTGCTGATCTTCCTGATCGCCCTGGTGGTCGCTGTCGACTGGTGGAGCGGGCGGGTGCGCCGGAGCCTGGCGTACTGATGGAACAGTCCAGAACCGACACGGCTCCAATCAGGATGGACGCGCCGGCGCGGTCCCAAACGCTGCGCTGGTCCGTATACGTCGTCGTAGCGCTCACCGTGGCCGCGTGGGCGTTCATATTGGCCGACGGCGACAGCGGGTTCGCCGACCTGTTCCGCGAGCGCACCTGGCGCAATACAGCGTCATTCGCGGCCAGCCTGGCCGGTAGCGACGCCAGTGGCCCGTCGCCGTTCGCGCAGGCGGCGCGATGGCGCGACACGGGACGACTGGCCCTGAACACCTTGGCGATGTCAACGCTGGCCATGGGCATTGCCGGCGGTGGAGCATTGATCCTGTTGATGCCGGGCGCACGCACAGTCAGCGACGGCACGTTGGGCGGAGCGCCATCGCGGGCCGGCCGCGCGGCTTACGTGGCGACCCGCATCTTCTACGCGTTGACGCGGGCCATACCCGAGTTGGTGTGGGCCATGCTCATCGTGTTCTTCCTGACGCCCGGAATCATCCCGGGAGCGCTGGCTTTGGGTCTGCACAACTTGGGCATCGTGGGCCGGCTTACTTCGGAAGTGGTGGAGAACTTGGACCCAGCTCCAGCGCGGGCGCTGCGGTCGGCGGGGGCATCCAGCCCCAAAACCCTGCTGTACGGCGTCTTTCCCCAGGCCATGCCCATGTTCCTCACCTTCCTGATGTACCGCTGGGAGGTGATAATCCGAACGACCGTGGTGGTTGGTTTCCTGAACGCCGGCGGTTTGGGCCGTGAATTCAGGCTACGTATGTCATGGTTCCACTACGACGAAGTGGCGCTGCTGCTGGTTTGGTATCTGCTGCTCGTGGTGGCGGTGGACGCGCTGAGCGCACAGCTACGGCGAAGGGTCAGGTGGGAGTAGGTAGCCTTTCAACGACGGCGGCCCAGTTGTATGTAGCAACAACGCTAACGCCAAGGCATCTTTGGAATTGCGCTCATTGGCGGCGGTCCGGCGCTTTGAGGTTGAGGAGCTCGGCAATGGCGGAGCAGCGGCGGAAACGTGGTTGGTCGTTTAGTGGCGTGGCGTCGCATCCCGGCACGGGAAAACGTTCGACTTGAGCGCCGCAAAGGGTTTTCAATGGCAGGTGTGGTCCAGAGCCGAGCGGACGGTCCACCGCCAACCAAGCCGTGTCGCGGATAACACTGGCCGAAACCGGCGCCCTGTACGTGCAGCAACCGGTTTCCATTGTCCAGTCCACCGGGGTACGGATTGTGGAACGGCTAATCCCTGCTGCGCGCTCCGTTGCGACGACTGCGCTTCCGGTCGAGGGCGGAAAGTTCCATCTTGCGCAACCTCAGGTTCTGCGGCGTGACCTCGACCAGTTCATCATCGGCGATAAACTCCAGCGCCTCCTCCAGGCTCATCTTGACGGTGGCATTCAATCGCTCAGCCACATCAGCGGTGGACGAGCGCATGTTGGTGAGTTTTCTCTCCTTGCAGACGTTGATCTCGATGTCCCCTTCTTGACGGCGACAGCCCACGACCATGCCCTCGTACACCTGGACGCCCGGATCGATGAACGTGTCGCCGCGACGCTGGGCGTTGAGCAGGCCGTAGGTGACAGCCGGACCGCCTTCCGACGCAACCAACGCTCCGCCGCGCTGGGTTTTGATCTCGCCTTCCACCGGGCCATACGACTCGAAGCCGCTGGAATGGACGCCGTCGCCGCGGGTGGTGCGCAGGAAGAAAGAATTGAACCCGATCAAGCCGCGAGTCGGTATGCGGTACTCCAAGCGCACGTAGCCGTCGTCCCCGTAGCGCATGTCGCGGAGCTGCCCGAGGTGTCCGGCCAGGTATTCCGTCAACGCCCCCACGTATTCCTCTCGCGTGCTGACGTGCAGTATCTCGTAGGGTTCCAGTGTCTTGCCGTCAACCGTTCTGGTGACGGGAACGGGCCGTGAGACCTGGAACTCGTACTGCTCACGGCGCATGGTCTCCACCAGGATGGACAGGTGTAGCTCGCCGCGCCCAGCCACCACGAAAACATCAGGACTCGGCGTGGTCTCCACCCTGAGGCTCACGTTGGTGCGTAGTTCTCGTATCAAACGGTCGTAGAGATTGCGAGAGGTGCAACGTCCGCCCTCCCGTCCGACGAAGGGCGAGGTGTTGATGCCGAAAGTCATCCGCACCGTGGGTTCCTGGATGTCGATGGTCGGCAGGGCCCGCGGGTCGTCCCCGCTGGCGATGGTGTCGCCAATGGACACTCCCTCGGGACCGGTAACCGCAACAATATCTCCGGCGCTGGCTTCGTGGGTTTCCATCCGTTCCATGCCGTGGAACACGAAGATACGCTCCAGGTTGTGCGCGCTGACCCCGCCGCTGCGGTCCAACAGGGCGACTTGATCCCTCAGCCGCAGCCTGCCGTTGGTGATCCTTCCAATGGCGACCTGTCCCAAGTAGTTGTCATAGTCCAGGGCGGCGACTAGCATCTGCGCGGGAGCGTCGGGATCGCCCCGAGGTGGAGGAACCGATTCCAGAATGGCGTCGAACAGCGGCGCCATGTTGGTTCCAGCCTGGTTCGGATCCTCGGTGGCGTAACCCTGCTTCGCGGATGCGTACAGGACCGGAAAATCCAGCTGATCGGCGTCGGTGGCCAACTCCAAGAACAGGTCCTGCACCAGTTCTTCCACCTCGGCGACTCGCGCCTCCGGGCGATCGATCTTGTTGATGACCACCATGGGAACGACGTTTTGCCCCAAGGCTTGGCGCAGCACGTAGGTGGTTTGAGGCATCGGGCCATCCACCGCGTCGACCAGCAGCAGACAACCGTCAGCCATGTTCATCACCCGTTCTACCTCGCCGCTGAAATCGGCGTGGCCTGGCGTATCGATGATGTTGATCTTGACGCCGCGCCAAGATACCGACGCGTTCTTGGCCAGGATCGTAATGCCCCGTTCGCGCTCCAACGGGTTGGTGTCCATGATCAGTTCGCCCACCTGCTGATGGGAGCGAAATACCTGACCCTGTTTCAGCAGAGCGTCGACCAGTGTCGTCTTGCCATGATCCACGTGCGCGATTATGGCCAGGTTGCGTATGTCGTTATTTCGATACTCGTCCAAGCGTCCTCACCTCAAGCGCCTTCAAGGATACCACCAACCGCGGCCCCTGAGCTTGCTCTGACCGGCATGGGGCAACCGGCATGAGCTTGGGCGATGCCTTCCGCCCATCCGGTTGTCGCCCCGAAACTGTAGCTACCCCTCCGTTGTGAGTCGGCGGCCCCGTCCGTGGGCTTCAGTTCACTACTTGAACCGTTCTTGCCAACCCATCGCCTGGCCGGTCATTGCCCGACCAATAGCCCGACCTGGCATCGCCGGCCCATCGCCCGACCTGGCATTGCGAACGAAGCGCGGCGATCTCGTCGGCGCCAACCAACGGCCATTCGGCCAAACCGTGCAACTACCGTCCGCGCCCTCGGGAGAGTGGGCTTACATCCGTCGCCGCGCGCGGCTACAATGCGGTCATCAAACCCAACCCACGCCACACGAGGAGCCCCATTATGTCTTCCCGCGTTGATCTCCCCAAAGACCGACTGGCGAGCGACTCCAACTCAACAATTGAGTCCTCGAAAATGGAACTGTTTGAACTGTCCAAGGATGTCCACGCCCATCCGGAGTTGAACTACCAGGAACACTATTCCTCCAACGCCCTGGCTGGGTTCCTTGAGCGGCGCGACTTCCGTGTGGAACGGGGCATCGGCGGCGTGGAAACCGCGTTTCGCGCCACCATCACGGGCGGCGCCGGCCAAGGCCCCACTGTAGCCGTGCTCGCGGAATACGACGCGCTGCCGGAAATCGGGCATGGTTGTGGGCACAACCTCATCGCCATGGCCGCCATGGGCGCCGCGCTTGGTCTGCAGGCCAACGCCGCAAGCTTGCCCGGACAGGTGGAAATCATCGGCACGCCGGCCGAAGAGGGCGGCGGCGGCAAGATCCGTTTGTTGGAAGCCGGGGTCTTCGACGGAGTGGACGCCACCCTGTCGTCGCATCCGTTTTCCAACCGCACCATAGTGCCGGCGTCTTCGCCTAAGGGCGAGAGCTGGAGCCTGGCCATGGTGGGATACCGGTACATGTTCCACGGGCGAGCCGCCCACGCCGCCGCCGCGCCCGAGGCGGGAATCAACGCCCTGAACTCGGTTATTCACCTCTTCACCGGCATTGACGCGCTGCGCCAGCACCTTCGAGACGACGTGCGCATCCATGGCGTGATCACCGATGGCGGCATGGCGCCCAACGTGGTGCCCGAGTTTGCCGCGGCCAACTTTATGCTCCGTTCACGGGACGGCCGGTACTTGAGCGAGCAGGTGGTGGGCAAGGTTCAGCAGGTGGCAGAGGGCGCGGCGGCCATGACCGGCGCCCGGCTGGAAGTTGAAGAGTTCTATCCCTTCTACGAGAACGCCCTGCCCAACGTAACCCTTGCCCAAGCCGTGGGTTCTAACCTGCAGTCCTTGGGGGTCAGGCTGGATGATCCCATCCCAGGCAGGCCGGGAAGCGGGGCGTCCACCGACTTCGGCAACGTCAGCCAGGTTATGCCGGCGTATGAACTCCGCTACGCTGTCAGCGAGACTCCGGTAGCGTCCCACACCAGAGACATGTGCGAAACCGCCGTGACCGATTTCGCCCTGGCCAGCGCGTTGCAGGTGGCCAAGGCCCTGAGCCTGACCGCCGCTGACCTGCTGCGCAACGCCAATTTGGTTGAGGCCGCCAAGGTGGAGTTCGCCGACCGGGCGGCCTAGGCGAGGCCACTGGGACAAACCTGCCCGGTCCCTGCCCACTGTCATTGCGAGCGAAGCGCGGCAATCTCGTTGACCGCAACCAACGTATGTTCGCCCCCGCCCCGCCGGCCGTTCGCCCAAGCGTCGGGATTGCCGCGTCGCTGCCGCGCCTCGCATTGACAGTAGAGAGCGGCGCTCCTCGCGATGATAGGTGGGGGAGGCGCTCCTCGCAGTGACCCCTAATGGAGCGCCAGCCCATCATCCTGTCATTGCGAGCGAAGCGCGGCAATCTCGTTGGCCGCAACCAACGGACTTCGCCCCCGCCTTGACGGCCGTTCGCCCAAGCGTCGAGATTGCCGTGTCGCTGCCGCTCCTCGCAATGACAGTCGAGAGAGGCGCTTCCCGCCCATCATCCTGTCATTGCGAGCGAAGCGCGGCAATCTCGTTGACCGCAACCAAGGGACGTTCGCCCCCGCCCCGCCGGCCGTTCGCCCAAGCGTCGGGATTGCCGCGTCGCTTTCGCTCC
The DNA here is from genome assembly GCA_965221295.1 of Dehalococcoidia bacterium. Classification (GTDB taxonomy): domain Bacteria; phylum Chloroflexota; class Dehalococcoidia; order Lucifugimonadales; family UBA3495; genus Bin87. Next base: position 2,560,245 of record OZ244879.1, read on the forward strand.
TCGCAATGACAGTAGAGAGAGGCGCTCCTCGCGATGACAGGTGGGGGAGGCGCTCCTCGCAGTGACCCCTAATGGAGCGCCCGCCCATCATCCTGTCATTGCGAGCGAAGCGCGGCAATCTCGTTGACCGCAACCAACGGACTTCGCCCCCGCCTTGCCGGCCGTTCGCCCAAGCGTCGAGATTGCCGCGTCGCTTTCGCGCCTCGCAATGACAGTAGAGAGCGGCGCTCTTCGCGATGACAGGTGGGGGAGGGCCATTTGGCGGCGCCTCAAGCTGTCGGCGCGGCTGGCCTAGTCCGCAACCTCTACGATCATTTCGATCTCGATGGGCATCCCTCCGGGCAGGGTCGCCATGCCCACAGCGGAACGGGCGTGGCGGCCCCGGTCGCCGTAAAGCTCGATGAGCAGATCGGATGCGCCGTTGGCCACACGAGGCGGGTCGGCGAAATCGGGCGCGGAGTTGACCATGCACAGCAGCTTCACGATGTGGCTCACCTTGTCCAGGTCGCCAATGGCGCTTTTCAGGTTGGTCAGCAGGTTCAGCATTGTCTGGCGGGCGCAGTCGTAACCTTGCTCAACGGTCAGGTCGGCGCCCAACTTGCCGACGTGAAGCAAACCTCCTCCGGGTAGGCCTGGGCCGGTGCCCGAAAGGAACACCAGGTTACCGGTTCGCACGTAGGGGATGATATTGCCGGCGCCAGGCGGACGGGGCGGGGGCAGCTCGTATCCCAACTCGCGCAGTTTGTTCTCTATCTGTGGCATGAAATTCTCCTTTGCAAAGGTTTGGGCGGAAAAACCCGGACACCGAGATCTGGGAATCCTAACCGCTGGCGGAAGGCCGCATGCGCCCCCGACTTCCCAGGCTCAATGAGTTGTGGCGACGCGGCGAACCCGTCTGCTTCATCCCAACATCGGCGGCCCGGTGGCGGCGCGCGGGAACCCCCGCCGGCGCTCCGCCGATTATACCCGCCCGGACGCATCTGGATACCTGAAATCTCGGCGCGTTGGGATGCAAATGGCGAAGACGACGCGATTTCCGGGTGAGTTTCTGCCGCGAACGTCCGTGGGTTTTGGTCGGTTCGGATTGCCGCGCTTCGAACGCGCCGACAGACCAAGAAGGATTTGCAACCGTAGATGGTGAAAGCATCGAATCGAAGGAAGCAGAGCGCCGGCCATGACGTAGGTGCGGGGTCTGGCTGTGCGGCGCCGGACACCCGACCGCGCGGCGCCCGACCCACCGCCTATGCGCTGGCGTTCCGGCAAGAACGCGGGGAGCGCGGGTTGCGGTTACAATATGGGCGTGAAAGAGGACCGTTGAAATTTGGCGAGAGGTGAACCAGCATGGCGACAGAACCGGTCAACATCTTCGAATATGAAGAGATAGCCAAGGAACACATCGAAAAGGGCCACTACGACTTCATCGCCGGTGGCGCCACCGACGAGATCACCATTCGCCGCACCCGGGCGGTGTACGACTCCATCATGCTACGCCCCCGCATGATGGTTGACGTCGAACGGCGCAGCCTGGCGACCACGGCGCTGGGTCAGGAGATCGCCCTGCCCGTGATGCTCGATCCGGCCGGCAATCACGAAGCGGCCCATCCAGAGGCGGAGATCGCGTCGGTCAAGGCGGCAGGCGACGCCGGAACGTTGATGGCGCTCAGTTCCCACTCCGCCCGCACGTTGGAGGACGTTGCGGCGTCCGCCACCGGCCCGATCTGGTTTCAGCAGTATTTCTTCAAGGATCGGGGCCTGACCCTGGAGATGGCCGCCCGCGCCGAAGAAGCTGGTTACTCGGCCATCTGCATGACGTTGGACGCCAAGATCCAACCGAAGCGTGAGCGCAACATTCGCAACGACTACGTGGGCGCGGAATCTCCCAATTACGCTCAGCTAGGCTTGGGCACCCACAGCTGGAAGTTCGCCGCCGACGCCCCGGCCGGGCCCAGCGACATCCGCGACGTGGCGGCCACCTGGGACGATCTGGACTGGTTCGCGTCCACCATTCGCCTTCCCGTGGTGGTGAAGGGAGTCATGGCCGGCGAGGATGGCCGGTTGTCCGCCGAAAACGGCGCCAAGGGCATCATCGTTTCCAACCATGGCGGCCGCTACCTGGACACCACGCCCGCAACCATCGAGGTTCTGCCCGAAGTGGTCAGGGCCGTGGACGGCACAGCCGAGGTGTACCTGGACGGCGGCATCCGGCGTGGCTCAGACATCTTCAAAGCGGTGGCGCTGGGAGCCCGCGCCGTCCTCATCGGCCGTCCGCTGTTTTGGGGTCTGGCAGTGGACGGCCAGGCTGGGGTCAAGGCTGTGCTGGACCTGCTGCGGGACGAGTTGGACGCCACTATGGGCATGTGCGGTTGCCCTACCATCGACAGCATCAGCGCGGCCAGCATTGATACAGTATCGCCGCTGTTGGCGGCATTCCCGGCCGCGCCGGACTTCCGGTAGATCGGTCGGAATCAGTGGATGGACTGGCGGGGACGGCGCGAAGGTCGTCCCCGCCAATTGTTTGCCAACGCAACCCCTTGGGCGATGCGCGGTAGGCGAGCCGGTCGTAGCGACTACTGGATGGGCCCCGGAGGTTTAACCTGTTCCATCAGGTCGTTGTTCCAGTCGCCGTCCGCCACCAGGATAGCTTTGGCGTCATACGCGAACGCCTCGATCAGGTTGTGCGACAGGTACACGTAGGTACCGGGCTGGCGGATGGTGTGGATGGAAGCGCCAGCTGAGCCGGCGGCGATGACCCACGTCTCCAGATCCAGCTCGGGCGGATCGTTAAAGCCGCCCCGCTCCCACACGTAATCGCCGTGGCCACCAATGAGGTGGGGATACGATTGGCGGTTGGCCTGGGAATGGATGATCAGCACGTTTTCTCCCACGCTGGCGGTCAGGCTCCGGTCACCCTGCAAAGCGCCGGCAACGCCATTGAACACGATATGCGTCGGGATGAGGGTCTTCATCGCCTCCAGGTCATCCAACGCCGACGCGGAGGGACTGTCGTAGCGCTTGAAAGAGCCGTCCTCGGCTCGAGGCAGGTAATAATCTTGCTCGCCGATGTAATAGGCGCGGTCGTAGCGAATGGGGTTGCCCGCTGGGTCCCTGAGTCCGTCTCGCGGCAGCACCATGATGGCGCCGTTCATACCGTGGGTAACGTGCCAGGGCACCATGGTCCCGCCGGGGGCGCAGTGATAAATGAACACGCCAGGTTTGACCGCCCGAAAACGGAGGACAACTTCCTGGCCCGGTCCCACATTGGTCAATTCGCCTCCACCCAACGCGCCAACGGACGCGTGAAAGTCGATGTTATGCAACAGCTCGTTGCTGGAAGGATTGACCAGGGTCAACTCAACGTAATCCCCCTCGTGCACCACGATGATGGGACCTGGGACAGAGCCGTTGAAGGTGAACGCCCACATGAACGCTCCGGGGGCCACCTCAATTTCCTTCTCCTCCACCACCATTTTCACCTCGACGACCCTGGGTTCGCCGCTGTAGGTCTGCTCGTGCTCTGGCAGAAATGGCGGATCGACCAACTCTTGGGTGACCCGTTCTAGCCCGCTCACGTCCTCGGGTTCCCAGGTGATGGGGCCATCCCAATAGTTGGAGGTTCGCGCCGCCGTGGCTTCCGCCGCGCCGGCGGCGGGGACGGCCTCCGGGCTCGGCAGCTCCGTGGGCAGCGAGAACCCGGGCGTGGCGGTAGCCGATGGATCGTCGCCGCGACAGGCTAGCGGGAAGGCCATCAGCATTGCCGCCAGCAACATCGCCAACGTAATGGGTCGCATTCCGGGAAGTATCCGGTTCAGATCGTTCATTGCTATCTCCTTTGCCTCGCCGGGGATGGCATCGTTGCCCAACATTCGCGCTAGTCACAGCATACCCTTTGATACATAATATATCAAAATGACTGATAAAATCACGGCAAGATCGGGCCTCGGGCTGCGCGCCCCGTAGCCCTGGGCAAAATCAGCGCCCGGTGCCAATGAGCAGACGAGACGCTTGCCGGTCTTGACGTATTCGCGTGTCGAGTACTGGCAAACGCCTGTATGCCGCCAAAATAAAAATCGATTGCACACCGCATGGTCATTTGTGTCGCAAACATTGACGTTTGGCTCCGTTCGGGATAGCATTGCGCCAACATCGACGAACGCTGCCATCGATTCGCATTGGGCTTTGATTGAGCGTAGGATCGTAACCGTAGTCCTTGCGGTGCCAGCGCATTTCGTCACCAACGGCGCTTGGTTTTGGGCCGCGCCACAGCTACGGATTCAGGAGGTAACAGAATGGCAGACCAGGACATTGCCTTGATGGCTCACCTCATGCGCCGCGCCGGATTCGGGGCGACGTATGAAGAGCTTGAGGCGCGCGCCGCCAAGGGCTACGAAGCCACCGTTGAGGAATTGCTGCATCCGGAGAGCCAGCCCGCCATCCAGGAAGACATCCTCATGCGCTACCAGCCGCAGTGGGTCTCCAAAGCGGGATTGGAAGGTCAGCAGGAAGAATGGACCTACCGGATGATCAACACCAAGCGCCCGCTGGAAGAGAAGATTGCGCTTTTCTGGCACCATATCTTCTGCACGGGCCACGCCAAATGCGAGTATCCCAAGCAGCAGCAAATCGAGCTCGACATGTTCCGCACCCTGGGGTTCGGCAACTTCGAGCAACTGCTGATGGGGCTGTCCACGGACCCGGCGATGGTGTTCTACCTGGACAACTGCATGAGCCACAAGGACGCCATCAACGAGAACTGGGGCCGGGAATTGCTGGAACTGTTCTCCATGGGCGTCGGCATGGACGGAAACGCCAACTACTCTGAGGACGACGTCAAGGAAGCCGCCCGCGCTTTCACCGGCTGGACGGTGACCAATTCCGTGCCGCGGTATCCCTACGGCAAGTACGAGGCGGCGTTCATCTACGACCCGTCCGATCATGACTACGGCGAAAAGACCTTCCTGGGCGAAACGGGCAACTGGAATGGCGAGGACATCGTGCGCATCGTCGCCCGGCAGCCGGCCACCGCCCGGTTCGTTGCCCGGCACATGTACAACTTCTTCGTCGCCGACGAGCCGCAGGTTCCGGCTTGGCAGAACACCCCGCCTCGGGACCCCGAAGCCATCAAGACGCTGGAGGACGAGTACTTCCGCTCGGGCTACGACATCAGGTCCATGCTACGGGTTCTGTTCAACTCCGACTTCTTCAAGAACGCCCGATTCGAGAAGGTGAAGAGCCCCACCGAAACGGTCGTTGGCGCCATGCGATTGGTGGGCGACTTCGACATGCCCAGGCCCGGCATGAACGCCATGACCCTGACCATCCGCTACATGGGCCAGGACTTGCTGAATCCACCCACCGTGGAAGGTTGGCACACTGGCCGCGAGTGGATCGACAGCGGCACTCTGGTCGAGCGGATCAACTTCACCGCCGACGCTGTGGGCAATACGTCCCACCGGGGGGTGCAGGCCATCATCAATCGGCTGGCCGCCCAGGGCGACACCATCTCGTCGGAACAGCTGGTGGACGGCTGCTTGCAATTGCTAGGCCACTACCAACTGGCCGACGTGACCCGCAACGAGCTGATCTCCCTCGCGGACGGCGAAGGCGAACTGCGAACCGGAACCGACGAATTCGGCCAGCGGGTCGGCCAGATGCTACAGTCCATTGTGGCCACCACCGAGTACCTGTTCGAATAACGATAGGGGGAACAACATGACATCCACCAAGAAAGATCCGGTACTGGTGGTCCTCCAACTTTCTGGAGGCAACGACGCCTTGAACACCATCGTTCCGTACGGCGATCCCCTGTACCTGGACAACCGACCCAACGTGCGGATACCTGTGGACCAGGTTCTGCCCATCAACGACCGCATCGGGTTCAACCCCGCCATGGCTCCCATGAAGCGCCTGTACGATGAGGGCAAAGTCGCCATCATCCAGGGCGTTGGCTACCCTAACCCCAGTCGGTCTCACTTCCGCTCCATGGACATCTGGCACACCTGCGAACCGGACAAGGTCGGCGACGAAGGCTGGCTGGGTCGCGCGGTGCGAGATTTGGACCCGCAGAAGGAAAACGTGCTTACCGGCGTCAACTTCGGCCGTGGCCTTCCCCGCTCTCTGGTTGCCCCGGGCGTCCCGGTTGCCTCGGTGGGCAACCTGGAAACCTACGGCGTGCTGACGGGCATCGAGGTGGAAGAGCAGCGCACCAAGGCTCTGGACGTGTTCTCCCGGGTCTATTCCCCCATGCTGGGGCAGGGCCCGGTGCTGGACTATTTCGCCCAGACCGGCCTGGACGCCCTGGAAGGGGCGGACATCCTGAGCGCCGCGCCCGCCATGTATTCCTCTTCGGTGGAGTACGGCTCAGACACGGTGGCCCAGTACATGCGCAACATCGCTCAGACCCACCTGGCGGGATTCGGAACCCGCGTGCTGTACACCACCGCTCCGTACAACAGCTTCGACACCCACGCGGGCGAGTTGGCCAACCACACGCGCCTGTGGACTGAAACGGCCCACGCCGTCGCCGACTTCTACGACGACCTGAAGGAGCACGAAGCCGGCGACAACGTCATCCTCCTGGTCTTCACCGAGTTCGGCCGTCGCGTCCATGACAACGGCTCCGGAACCGACCATGGCTCGGGCGGCGTCGCCTTCGTCGTGGGAGACCAGGTGAAGGGCGGCCTGTACGGCGAATACCCATCGCTGGAGGAGAACAAGCTGCTGGAGGGAGACCTGCACTTCAACAACGACTTCCGCGGCCTCTACTCCACCCTGTTGGAAAAGTGGATGGGCCTCGACGCCCAACCCATTGTCAACGGCTACTTCGAGCGCCTTGACTTCATCTAAACAGGGGCACGGATAACCAGGCGCAGGGAGGCGATCATGGTAACAGCCACCAGAATTTCCCACGTACAACTCCAGTACAGCCATACCATTGGGCGTGGCGAACAGTTTGGCCCGGGCTTCACCTATCCGATTCACGTTGCCCGGGGCGAGGACGACCTGATGTACGTGCTATGCCGCTCCTCGGAATACCGACCGGAGGGCACCCGCATCACCGTCTGCACGGTTGACGAGGAATACGTCAACGCCTTTGCCCGTGGCGTGCCGCAGCAGGGCCCACACGAATACAACTTCGAGGACGGCTCGCTGGTTTGGCCCGTGAACGTGGCCATCGCCAGCAACGGCAACGTGTATGTATCCGACGAATGGCTCCACCGCATTTCGATGTTCACTCGCGACGGCGAGTTCATCGGCAAGTGGCAGGAAAACGTCGGCAGCGGTGACGGGCAGCTCGACCGCCCGTCGGGTCTGGCCATCGACGCGGACGACAACGTTTGGGTCGTGGACGGAAACAACCACCGGGTGCAGAAGTTCACGCCAGACGGCCAATTCCTAATGAAGTTCGGAAGCTTCGGCCACGGAGACGGCGAGTTTGACACCCCCTGGGGCATCGACATCGACAACCAGGGCAACATCTACATCGCAGACTGGCGCAATGACCGTATCCAGAAGTTCGCGTCCGATGGTCGGTTCCTGCTGAAGTTCGGCTCTTCCGGCTCAGGACCCGGCGAATTCAACCGCCCCGCAGACGTTGCGGTGGACCAGGACGGCATCATCTACGTTGCCGACTGGCTCAACAACCGTCTGCAGATCTTTGATCCAGACGGACATTTCTGCGGCGAAAAGCTCGGCGAAGCCACGGTATCCAAGTGGGGCAAGGACAAGCTGGACGCCAACCCGGAGATGTGGGGCGAACGGGAACGAGCCCCCGGCCTGGAACGCGAGAAGGACTTCTGGGCGCCCACCGGCGTCGCGGTGGACGACTCCAACCGCGTGTTCGTCTGCGAAGGGCCTCGCAATCGCATCCAGGTGTACCGGAAGCAGTCTCCCATGTTCATGGGGCCACGCCTGTAAATTCCGGCGATACCCGAACCAAACGGAGCCTCCGCTCCATGCCGGAATGGCCGCGCGCTGGCCTGAAAGGTATGGACGGAGGCCATTTTTGGTGGTATCACGATGTGGACATCTACATACCTGCGCCATCATACGCCGGCGGAAGCGTCGTTATCGGCGGGAGCCTCGCGGGGTCGATTTGCCGTTGCCCGCGTAGCTGACCCGCGGCAATTGGATTGCCACAGTGCGCGTTCGTCCTGAATGTCGCCGCTCAAATGGGCGCAAAACCGGGAGCATGATGGGCAAGATGAAAGCTGATGCCCGGCCGGAGCGCGCCGGCGCTTAGGGAGTCAAAACTGCCATGCCCACGACAGTAGGTCGCGTTCCCAACCTGGAATGCGAGGCGTTCTACTACGACATGGAACGCCGCGGCATCGCCCTGGTTGACTTGGAACCACACCAGGTGGCTGGCGCGCTGGCGAGCGGCGAAATCGACGCCGGCCCGGCGCCCCTTTTGGACCTCCCAAAGCTGGCGCCCGGCGCGGCGCCCATCGCCGGGTTCTGCGTCGCTTCGGTGCGCCGGGCGACCGCCTGCATGCTCCTGTCGCGGGATCCGATGGAGACGCTGGGCGGCTGCGCCATCGCGGTGGACCACCCGGATTCCACGTCCCTGCAACTGCTGCGGGTCATCTTGGAGTTGAAACATGGCCTGACCGGGCTGTCATTCGTGGAGGGCCAGTCGGAGCATGACGCCGTGTTCCTCACCTGGAATCAGGGGTTGCGGGGACGCCGCGCCATGCGTGGGTTTGCCCACCGTTACGACTTGGGCGAGGAGTGGTACGATTGGACCAGCCTTCCCTTCGTGTTCAGCCGTTGGTTGGCCCGGGCGGACATGGAAAGGCAGGACTTCGTGGTATTGCAGGATGCCCTGTTCGTGGGACAGGAAGATTGGATCAACAACCTTTACAAGTCCACTGGCCCCCGCAACGACCTGCTGATGCTGCCCCGTGAAGTTCTGGAATATGTACAGGGGCTGAGGTTCTTCATCGGAGCGCCAGAAGAACGAGCCATCGCGTCGTTCCAGGAGAAATTGGCGCTGTTGAGCGATACCAAGACATGAAGGCTAGCCGCGAATGGCGGCTGCGGACTTCGATACTACCAACCACTGGAGACAAGGCAAGATGCGCGAAAACACGATGAAAAATAAACTGGCGGCCGGCCAACCGGTGTTCGGCTCCATGATCACGTTCCCATCGCCGGCGGTGGTGGAGATGCTGGGGTTCTTGGGCTACGACTGGGTATTGATCGACAACGAACACGGGAGCATCACGGTGGACCTGGCGGAGGATATGATCCGCGCCGCCGAATACTCGGGCGCGGCCCCCATCGTGCGGCCGGTGGGCAACCGGCCGGAGATAATCGCGCCTTTCCTGGACCGGGGCGCTTGGGGCGTGCAGGTTCCCCACGTCAACACGCCCGAAGAGGCCCGAGCGGCGGTGTCGGCGGTGAAGTACTACCCCGAAGGCGACCGCGGCCTGTTCAGCGGCGGACGGCCCGCCGAATACGGCTTCAACCAGGCCACGCCCGACTACGTGGCGGATGCCAACCGCAACACCTTGGTGTGTCTGATGTTGGAAGAGGTGGAGGCCATCGAGAACATCCCGGAATTGGTCAAGGTGCCCGGCGTCGACGTGTATTTCATCGGCGCCGGCGACCTGTCCCAGAGCATGGGTTATCCGGGCCAGCAGACCCATCCGGAAGTGCAAGCCCTGGTGGAAAGGGGCGTACAGCAAATCGCGGCGGCTGGAATCACCGCTGGTTGCAGCTGCCCCGACAACTTGGTTCCGCACTACCTGGAACTGGGGGTGCGCTACTTCCACAACACCGTCGGGCGACTCATACAGGGCGCCAGCAACGAGTACCTCAAAACGATGCGGGCGGCAGCTGACGGGCTATAATGGGGAACGGAGCAGCCCGTCCTATGGGAGGTCAACGAAATGCGGATCGACGTTAGCGAATTGCCGAAAGAGATAGCCGAACTGGCCCGGCAATCCTGGTTCCAGCGAGAAGTCGTTATCACCAGGGATGGCCAACCTTGGGTCAAACTGGTACCTGACGACGCCTACAGCCCGACGCCACGTCCGGGCGTGTTGAAGGGGAAATTGGTAGTTCCCGATGATTTTTGCGAAACCCCCGAAGACGTCATCCGGGACTTTTACGAATAATCATGCCAGGTTACCTACCCGACACCTACGTGTTCCTGTGGTACGCGACGTCATCTCGAACCTTGAAAGATGCAACTTATCAAATACTGGGAGATTCTGCGAACCGCGTCTTCGTCAGCGTCGCCAGCATCTGGGAGATCGCCATCAAGCAAAGATTGGGAAAGTTGTCGCATCTCGACGATGAACCAGAGCATATCGTGGAAATTTCTGGGTTTTATTTGCTCGACATCAACGCTGGCCACGCCACTACCAGGTCGCCTGCCGCTGTTGCACCGAGATCCTTTTGACCGGATGCTGGTGGCGCAGGCGCAGATTGAAGATCTGATTTTGATTACCGATGACTGGCGAATCGAGCAGTATGAAGTATCGGCCCTGCGGCCCTGAACCACATTGAGGAGCGCGCCATGACCAGCCCGATTGATCCAGCCGAGATACGCCTTACTGGTGAAAACTCGTTCATCCGACTGTCGCCCCAGGCGGGCGGGCCGCAAACCACGCGGACCAGCCATTGGCGGATCCTATGGTCGCCGGGCGGCGCGGGACACGTCCTATTCCTGAAGAGCTCGGATTTGGAACGCGATCCGGTGCGCGTGTATTCCGACAACATCGCTCTGACACGCTACCTTCAGGACGAGATCGAGAGCATGCTGTTCCCAGAATTCGCCGACACCTCGCTGCCGGTGATCGACGCGCGGTTCAGCAGGTCCGGCGACATCTCCAGCGCCTACAACGAGACGGTGGCAGCATCCACCGAAACCGTCGTGTTGAGCTGGCACGACTTCCTGACGCCATACATGCTGAACAATCCGGCCGGCGAGGCGTCGGGGCGCACGCACGGGGTGTATAGTTGCTTCTTCCCGGCCCGGCAAGCGCAGATCACCGTGGCCGACCGGGCCCTGCCCGGCGTGGTGTCGCTGGAAACGCGCGGCTCCGCCCAGAGCAGCACAGCCTGCATCGCCTGGTCAGAAACCTGGGTGAAGCCGTAGGGGAGAGGGGCCGGCGACACCGTGCCTCGTGCGCACGGCAGCGGTGTAGCGTGGCCCTACGGCCGTTGGGTGTATTCAGCGGGATTGCCGCGCTGCGCTCTTAATGACGTCCCAGCCCCCGCACGCGGCCAACGCCACCGCCTTTACGTCGTTATGGCGCCGTCCACGTACAGGATTTGCAGGGACTGCCGGGCGGCCGGTTCGATTTGATTGATCGTTTTGTAGTCCATGCCGTTGGTGAGGTCAGCGATGGCATCGGTGGCGGTGCGTCTGCCGTTCAGGCGGGTCAGCAGTTGTGCGACCAGCGCGCTACAGGGCAAACCCTCGGGGTGTCCCGCCGTGACCAGGCCGACGCCCCACACGAAACAATCACCGGATAGCACGGGTTGGCGTTGCAGCAACACGCCATCCGCCAAGCGCAAGGGAACGTCCTGGGGCAGCCCTCGTTCTTGCCGGCGCCGTCGTTCCGACTCCACCATGGTTACGCTGTCGCCGAAGGCGGAGGGCGGCCGGCCGTGGGACAGAACCACCCGTTCGTATCCCCGGGCCGGCTGACCAGCAACTGCTTGGATGAAGGACTGGCGCGGAGTCAGGGACGGATCGTTGTCGAGCAGGCGGCGGGCCTCCCAGAAGTAGGAATCCGAAGTCCGGTTGCTGGAATAGAAGAGCCTGGCCAATTCTCGGAAGTGCCCGTATTCCTTGTAGTAGAGCTGCTGATAGACCTCACCTGCCGGCCCAGCGATGGATGGGTCGTCCAGGGCTGACGTCACGGCGGCGGCGGCCAGGGTCGCTGAAGTCAACGCGAGGTGAACGCCGGACGAGAATAGGGGGTCTATGAAGCAACCGGCGTCACCGACCAGGATGTATCCGGGGCCGTGAAGCGAACGGCAACGGTAGGACCAGTCGCGCACGGTCTCCGGGCCAGACGCCAACCGGGCCGAGGCCAACATGCGGGACAGGCGAGGCGCGGCGGCGATTTGCGATTCCAGGAACCCCCGGGTTCCCAGCTCGCGGATCCCACGTTGGCCAGCCTCAGCGTCTACCACCGCGCCCACACTGGCCCAACCGTCGCGCAATGGGATGTGCCACAGCCAACCGCCTGGCTGGGATTCGATCAAGATGTTGCCGTCGTCGGGCGGCGCCAGGCGCTCTGCGCCCCGATAGTAAGCGTACACGGCCAGGTTGCGAAAGAAGTCGTCCCACTGTCGCAGGTCCAGCTGCCGCGAGAGCAGGCCACCCTGCCCGCTGGCGTCCACCACGTAGCGGGCTGGCAGCTCGGTCTCGCCGCCGGATGCGTCGGCGGGCCGGCAGCGCACCGCGACGGCAGTTCCAGCGTCGTCGAACACGACGCCGGTGGCCTGGCACGCCTCGCGGACATCCACGCCGGCCCGTCGGGCGTTGTTGAGCAGGATGGCGTCGAATTCGGGGCGCCACACCTGGTACGAATAGGGGTTAGAGGCGTTGGTTTCGCTGAAATACCAGCTCCAGGGCTGGCGGTCGGCGCCCCAGATCATGGTGGCGCCGCGCTTGACGGTGAATCCAGCCTCTCTCACCTCATCCAGAACGCCCAGGTCATCCAGGATGGGGATGCTGGCCGGCAGCAGGGACTCGCCGACGTGTGGCCGGGGAAAGCGCTCCCGTTCCAGCAGCGTGACGGCATGACCGCGGCGGGCAAGCAACGCCCCGACGCAGGCCCCAGCGGGGCCTCCGCCAATGACGATGATGGGAGAATCAGACCGCACAGGGAAGCTGAGTAGGTTAGTCAGGAGGTATGACGACGCGGGATCTTTCTGCAAGCGCTCGACGAAACTCGGCAAGGAACTGTGGCGGCCCTTCGGTTGCCTCCACCTGCACGTGGGCATAACGCCAAGGCCGCCAAGGTTCCGCTACGTATTCGTCCTCAGGACGCCATTCCACCTGCACCTGAAACGATTCGCCATCTCTTTGCGCAGCTTCACGAGCGCAATCAACGTAATCACCAGCCGTATGATGCGATTGGCCATGTCCAACAAGGTGGCACATCAACAGATCTTCCAGGTTGGAGCCACGCTCTCGCAATCTATCAACATGCCATACTGAAAGCGCTGCCTGCTTGAACGCTCCGGGCTTGGGCCGATTAAGAATGCGACTCCAGTCCTTGGGACGGACGAACCGGCACAACATGTCGTCTTCCGGGACTGGCATGGAACTGTGGCTAGAAAGCCTCTATGAACTGTTCCATCGTCGCCCGGGGAAAGCGCTCGACGTTGGTTCCATGCTCGTCGTCGTACTTGCTGGCGTCAATGGCGCCATCTGGGTCTAGTTCCGCCAAAACCAGACGGCCATCGTTCAATCGCAAGACGAAAGACAACGCGCCATCAACATCCACCGAAAATTCATAATCCGCGGTGCGCTCGATGGCCGCAGCCACCATGCGGGTTGCCATCTCAATGACCGGAGCGGACGGTTGTGCCCCATCAACGCCTTGGGCGAATTCCCGCACGACGGGATGTAGCGCGATTTTTGAATCAACAAATGGGGTGGTCATGATGGGCGCTTCAAACCTTCACTATGGCGGGACGGCGCTGATGGCGCTTCAATTGGTTCACAGGCGTAAGACCGCGCCACGCTATGCCATATCCCACGACGCTTGGATTCCAGACGTGCGTAATCGGATGTCACTGCATCTTGTAGCGTGGCGGCCATTTGCCGATGCCTGCTGTCGGGGTTGCCGATTTATAGCATATCACGGGGTTGCCGTCCATCGCGGCGCGAGGTTGGCGCCAAGATTGTCCCATCGCGAGGGGAGCAGTTCGCCCACCTGCCAGGGATGCGGCGCCGTGGCGAGTCTGTCTGGTCGCGCACATCGGGCCTCCGGGAAACGCTGAGGCGCCAAACGTTTGGCGTCGATGCGGTGAACCACCGGGGCCCATTCCTGTTATCCTAATTGGCGTCACGCGCCGGAGGGACAACCAGACTTCCTCTGATTAGGAGCGAACGATTCGGATCAGGAGCAAGCGCTAAGGAGCGGACTATGGCCGAATACATACCATCAACCATCGACTGGGTGCGCGAGCAGGTCGAATTGTACGAAAGCAGCGGCGGCGCCGAGGGGGCGACCCTGCCCGGCGATTGGGTGCGGGAGCAGGTCGAACTGTACGAAAGCAGTGGCGGCGTCGAGGGCACGTACCTACCCAACACCGAACTGCCCGTCATCATCGTAACCAACCGGGGCAACCGAACCGGCGCCATCCGCAAGACCCCCCTGATGCGGGTGAAGGATGGCGAAAATTACGTGCTGGTCGGCTCTCGGGGCGGCGAACCGACGCACCCGGTTTGGGTTTACAACCTGCGAGCCGACGCCAACGTCGAAATCCGCGACAAGGCCGAAGTGTTCGCCATGCGCGCCCGGGAGGTCGTGGACGAGGCGGAGCGCGCGCGGCTCTGGGAGCTTTCGGTAGCGGCGTTCCCGCCCTACGAAAAGTATCAGAACCGCACCTCCCGCAAGATTCCCGTGTTCGTTGCGGAACCGGCGTAATTCATCGCCGGGCAACCCATCGGCGTAGGAAGCGCGCATTTGGAGCCGCGTGGGGAGCCTTTACATCATGCGGCCCATCACCGTGCGACCCATCAACATAGGAAACGTTATGCCTTCCGCCGTCGCCGGGAGCGTCTATCGTTTGTCATGGCGCGGAGCGACCACGGCGGGGGCGATAGCGACGCTGCAATGCCCCTACTTGAATGGACGGCTACGGAAAGTGGCGCTACAGGCCCGTCATTTGCGTTCCACGAGATACCGCCCTGCGCTCGCGATGACAGATTGGGAGCTGCCTCCTACACTGAACTCGGCGCAACATTCGGCGTTTTTCGGACTACGGAACCCACGGCCATTCGCGCCTCGACGCCGGGGCGGATGGCCGCTTTGCCCCAGCAATTTGCGCGCCCGTGGCGTCGCAACCCCATAACCGCGCAAAAAATGC
The DNA here is from genome assembly GCA_965221295.1 of Dehalococcoidia bacterium. Taxonomy (GTDB): domain Bacteria; phylum Chloroflexota; class Dehalococcoidia; order Lucifugimonadales; family UBA3495; genus Bin87. Next base: position 2,575,308 of record OZ244879.1, read on the forward strand.
CATAAAATCGTTGCTTGCGCGGGTGGTTGCCAGTATAGTGAACGCAGTACAGATTGCGCCGGTCCACTTTCCTTGGGTATTGGGAATCACTTTGCCCGATGAACCAGACCATACAGTGTGCATCGTGATCACCGACCCCAATGGAGGGAAATCGTGGCTCTATCAGACATCACCTTGGAATGCAGCGACTGCGGCGCAGAGTTCCTTTTTACGGTGGGCGAACAAGAATTCTACCAATCCCGAGGCTTCACCAACTATCCCAAGCGGTGCCAGTCCTGCCGAAACGCCCGCCGCGGTCAGCCGCGGGACAACTTTGGCGGTGGCGGTGGCGGTGGCGGCTTCGGCGGTCCCCGGGAAGCCTTCCCCATCGTTTGCAGCAACTGCGGAGTGGACGCCACCGTGCCCTTCCGGCCCCGCGGCGACCGCCCGGTCTACTGCAGCGACTGCTTCTCCCAGATGCGCAACTCCTGAGACTCTCGGCGGGCCGCTATCCGGCCCGCCCATTTCTGCTCAGTTCCGTCGACGGGCGGCGTGGCGCGGCCCGTTGGGTTGAAGATGCCCTATCAAGATCTGCGCGAGTTCCTCGCCTTCCTGGAGAACCAGGGAGACCTGCGCCGCATCTCCGCTCCGGTCAGCCCGGAACTGGAGATAACCGAGATCGCCTATCGCGTAATGCGGGCGGATGGCCCGGCGTTGCTGTTCGAGAACGTCGTCGGCTACGACATGCCGGTGGCCGTCAACCTCTTCTGCGCTGAACGGCGGATGAACTGGGCGCTGGAGGTCGACGATGCCGACGACCTGGCCGCCCGCCTGGAGTCCATGATCGACTTGGCCCTCGGCGGTCCTCCGCAGGGCATGATGAACAAACTACGCGCCCTGGGCAGGCTGGCCCACATGGGCGCGTACCAACCTCGCATCACTCGCAACGCGCCGTGCCAAGAGGTCGTGCTCACCGGCGAGGACGTTGATCTCCACAGCCTGCCCGTCATCCAGTGTTGGCCAGAGGACGCCGGCCCGTACATCACCCTCCCCTTGGTGATCACGAAGGATCCTCAAACGGGAGTTCAGAACTACGGCATCTACCGGATGCAGGTGTTCGACTCGCGCACCACCGGCATGCATTGGCAAACGCACAAGGTAGGGGCCAGGCATTACCGGGCCAGCGCGGAGAGGTTGGAGGTGGCCGTGGCCCTCGGCGGCGATCCCGCCTCCATCTGGACCGGCTCCGCTCCGCTGCCGCCCGAGATCGACGAGATGACGCTGGCCGGGTTCATCCGCGACGCCGGGGTGGAGCTGACGCCGGCAGTGAGCGTTGACCTCATGGTGCCCGCCCACGCCGAGATCGTGCTGGAAGGCTACGTCGTGCCCGGCGAGGAGCGAATCGAGGGGCCTTTCGGAGACCACACCGGCTACTACTCGCTGGCCGAACCGTACCCGGTTTTCCACGTAACCACCATGACCCGCCGGCGCAACCCCATCTACCCAACAACTTTCGTGGGCCGTCCACCCACCGAGGACTACTGGATGGGCAAAGTCACCGAGCGCGTATTCATCCCGCTGATCAAGCTGATTCTGCCGGAGGTGGTGGACATCAACATGCCGGCCGAAGGAATCTTCCATAACCTGGTTCTGGTGTCCATGAAAAAGGAATACCCCGGCCACGCCCGCAAAGTGATGTACGGCCTGTGGGGATTGGGCCTGCTCAGCCTAACCAAAACGATTGTGGTGGTGGACCACTTCGTGGATGTTCAGAACCCATCGGAGGTGGCCTGGCGCGTCGCCAACAACATTAACCCCAGCTCTGATTTGGTGATCGTGGAAGGCCCCATCGACGATCTCGACGTCGCGTCGCCGACGCCCCGGTTTGGAAGCAAGGTCGGCATAGACGCCACGCGCAAAGGCCCACTGGAAGGCTACCACCGGGAGTGGCCACCCGACATCGAGATGAGCCAGGAAATACGCCAGCAGGTATCCCAGCGGTGGGAAGAGTTGGGCCTAGGCGACATTGTCCCGCGGGCCGACCTCCCTCGGGCCGACCTCTGGTAACGGGCCGTCCACCCGCAACCATCAAAGTTCGCCAGTTGGCCAGACGCGATTGGCGCCGCCGCCGACGCGATTTCTGGCAACGCCTCAGGCTACATCTATTGTCGTCTTTGGGCATCGCCTTGGGCACACTCTGGCGCGCGCGACGGCGCCGGCCGCTTGGTATTGACGGTCAAGGTTGGGCGGCGTCCCTTGATGTCTTGCCGGCTCCTGCCTTGGTAGGTAACTTTCCCTATCCGTTGTTGCGGGAAGCGATGGAGGCGTGTCAATCACTAAGATTGGGCGAATGATCTGCGGTCAGCAAGGTTTGGTAGGCGTCGGTTGCGGTCGTAGAGAACGCCGCGTTTCTCGCTCGCGATGACAGTGTTGGGACGCTTCGTGGGCCGGAAAGGGGTACGCGGCGATTGCCGTTGGCGGACGATTGGTCGGAAGGGGCGGAGCGCGTTTACGGTGGTGGGCAGCGCCGATCGAGTTCGTATTGGCCGGTGGAGCCGGGCAGGTTCGCAATGGGCGGCACAGCGGGGCCGGTTTGTCGGGGAAGGCGGAGGCTCCCTGAGACGCAGCCTGGGCGCAACCGCCCGTCGATCCAGTTAGAGCTCCGGTGTCCGCGATGCAGCGTGGCCGGGTATGTTACCATTAGCATTGTATGCAGAATGCCCCCGCCCACATCGGACCTCTTCGTTCGATTGCGGTCAAGACGCCGCACTATCTCAACGCCATCAACGTTTCCGAATCGCTTTTTGCGATGCCGTTCGGATACATCGGAATGGCGCTGGCGTCCCATCATACGATCGGCAATGGATGGCCCGGATGGCACACGTTCATCTGGATTACGCTGGCGTTTTTGGGCGTGCGGACGCTGGGGATGTCGGCCAACCGCATCATCAACGCCCGTGAGGATGCCAAAAACCCACGGACCGCTGGCCGGCACATCCCCGCCGGCATCCTGAAACCGCTGGAAGTTGGCGCGATGGCGGCAGTGGCGGCGGGCGTTTTCTTCATCGCCGCCTGGCAGCTCAACCCGTTGGCGCTGATGCTGTCACCGGTAGCCGCGATTTACGTGGCGCTGTATTCCTTCGCGAAGTACTACACCTGGTTGTGCAGCCTCATGCTGGGCTTCGCCCTTTCCATCGCCCCCACCGGAGCGTGGATCGGCGTGACTGGCCAATGGGACTGGCAACCCGTTCTGATCACTTTCGCGGTGATGATGTGGGCCGGCGGTTTCGAAACCATATACGGCACGCTGGATTACGAGTTCGACCGGGCGAATGGCATCAACTCCATCGCCTCCCGATTTGGCGTCCGCAACGCCATCCGCGCCACCAGGGTACTGCACGGTCTGTCGGCGGCCGCTCTGTTAGGAGTGGGGGTGTGGTTAGACCTCAACGCGTTCTACTTCATCGGTTGGGCAGTGGCGGTGGCGCTGTTGATATATGAGAATAATCTGGTGAAGTCGGGCGAGTCAGCAAAAATTGGCAAGGCCTTCGCATTCAACAAGTACATCTCCACCCAGCTGTTGTGCTTCACCATACTGGCCGTCGCCCTGCCCTTTGACGGTTTCTTCCCCTGGTAAAACCACGTTTCCAACCAACAACGCGTCGCGAAGGGAACCGCAACCATGACTTCACCACATGACTCGGGCGCTCGCGCCTTTCCCGTGGTGGTTGGGATCACCGGAGCCAGCGGAGCGGTCATCGCGCGGATGCTGATCGATGAGCTGCTGGAACGGGAGCGGCCAGTGGCGGTGGTGGCGTCCAACGCGGCACGCATGGTGTGGCAGGAGGAATTGGACGAGTCCTACAACGACGCCATTGCCCGCTGGGTTGAGCATCCCCATTTTCGACAGTACGCCATCAGCGACCTCTTCGCGCCCATCGCCAGCGGGACCTATCCAACGGCCGGCATGGTGATGGCGCCGGCCAGCATGAACTCGGTCGCCTCCCTGGCTGGCGGATTGACGCCCAACCTGCTGCTGCGCGCCGCCGACGTTACGCTCAAGGAACGCCGCCCCCTGACACTCATCCCACGCGAAACCCCACTGCACGCCATCCACCTGGAGAACATGCTCACCCTGGCCCGCATGGGGGCCACCGTCTTGCCGCCCGAGCCGCCCTTCTACCTGAAAGCGCTAGACATCGATGGCGTAGCCCGCTTCGTGGCGCAACGCGCGCTCGTTTCCCTGGGCGTCATCGACGGACTGCCCGACGATCTGCAGTATCACGACCGCGAGCGGTAACCCCCTGGCAGCTCCTTAAGCGCCGCCTATATCAAGCACATGGGCAAGATCTCCTACTACGTCGCCGCCAGCCTAGACGGATACATTGCCGACGCCGACGGCGGAGTGGATTGGCTGCCGCAGGACGAATCCCAAGATTACGGGGACTACGGCTACGCACAGTTCTACGCCGGCGTGGACGCGCTGGCCATGGGTAGGCGCACCTACGACCAGGTCCTGAGTTTCGGAGAGTGGCCCTACTCAGGCAAATCGACCTACGTGTTCACCAGCCGGCCGCCGGACGCCAACCCTCACGAGGTGCAGTTCGTGCGGGACGATCCGGCCGAGTTCGCTCGTTCGGTCGCGGCGGGATACGACGGCGTCGTCTGGTTGGTGGGCGGAGGCAATCTGGCAGAGCGATTCCGTCGCGCCGGTTTGATTGACGAATACTTGGTCTTCGTCATCCCGGTAATCTTGGGAGCTGGCATCCCACTGTTCGACGGCGACGCTCCTCTGACTGAGCTGTCGCTGATCGAGACGGCGGCCCATCCCGACGGCGTGGTCATGCTGCGCTACGCCCCCGCCAACGCAACTTCCACTGGTCGCCAACCGGGTTCCTGAAGTCATCATTAGGTCCATGGCCCACCTGCGCGGAGACGACAAGCGGCGCTACGTTGCGGAGATGTTTGCCCGCATTTCCCCGCGGTACGACCTGATGAACTCGCTGATGACGGGCGGGTTGCATCATCGCTGGAAACGCGAGACGGCGCGGCTCACTGCCGCCGGACTACATGGCGGCGCGCTAGACGTGGCCACCGGCACCGGCGACCTGGCCTTCGCGCTGGTCCGCCAACCGGGGATTACCCACGTGGTAGGCGTAGACCTCTTGGGGGAGATGCTCGCCATCGCGCAGCGCAAGCATCCAGCCACCCCACCCGGTCGCCTACCATCGGGTTCAGGGCAGCCGGCGTTTGCAATGGCCGACGCCCTACGCCTTCCCTTCCCCGACGGCTCCTTCGTCTGCGCCACCGCGGGATTCAGCTTGCGCAACATGGCGGATGTTCCGGCCGCAATCGCGGAGATGGCCAGAGTGGTGGCACCCGGCGGTCGGGTGACCACCCTAGAACTGACGCCCATGCCGCCGGGTATCAGGGCAGCCCTGGGTCGATTATATTTTCACCGCTTGGTGCCGCTGATGGGGCAATTGGTAGCCGGCGATCGCGCCGCTTATTCCTACCTGCCCAGCAGCGTGGATTACTTTCTCACCGCCGAAGGGTTGGCCGAGGTGTATCGACAGTCTGGGTTGGTCAACGTGGGATACCGACGCCTGGGCCTTGGCGGAGTAGCCTTGCACTTCGGCGAGAAGCCAGCCCCATGGCGCGCCGACTAGCGCCGCCGCCAAATCAAGTAGCCGATCGCCAGCGCCGCCAAGACGGCCACGATGCCCAGGACGGATAGTAGCGTGTTGCGCTGACGCGGCGTGGTGATTATGTCTCCCAACCGTTCCTGAAGGCGGATCCCGCCGCCTCCCACGACGGGCGTGGCCGGCGGCTCCACCTCCACAACGGGGGTTGGCGACGGTTCCGGCGTCGGCGTCGGCTCCACATTGCCAGGTGGCTCCGAAACCGGAGTGGGCGTCGGCGTCAAGGTCGGCGGGATCGCGGGCCCGGGATCAGGCGTCGGCGTTGCGGTCGATACCTCGATTGGCGGCGGTTCGGTCGCCGTCGGATTCGTGGTGTCCGGCAACTCGCGCCCCGGCTCGTCAGTTGGTTCCGGTTCGGGTCCATCAGTTGGTTCCGGTTCGGGCTCTTCCGTCGGTAGTGACGTCGCGGTAGGGGTTAGTGTGGGCGTACCCGTCAACGGTGGAGTGGGCGCGATCGTAGGCGTCGGCGTGGCCGGACCCACGGTGGGAACAGGCGTGTTGGTGGATCCAGGGCCGGGCGTGGAGACTCCTTGACCCGCGGCGGAGCCGCTACTGGACCCGGGCCCCGGCGCAGGTCCACCGCCGCCACCAGGACCGGGCGACGGTGTGTTGGTCAGCACGGGCGTGGGCGTCGGCGTCGCCAGAGGTGTGTTGGTCGGCAGCGTTGGCGTGGCTGTAGGTTCTTGCGTTGGCGTGGCCGTCGGCTCCGACGTTGGCGGCGATGTAGGCGTGGAGGTTGGCGTCGCCGTAGGTGTGTTGGTTGGCGGCACGGGTGTTGGTGTCGCGGTGGGAAGCAGCGTCGGCGTGGCCGTCGGCTCCGGCGTTGGTGGCGATGTAGGCGTGAGGGTCGGCGTCGCAGTAGGTGTGTTGATCGGGTCTGACCCGCCTGGCGTGTCGGTCGGCGTGGCAGCCGGAGCCAACGTCGGCGTAAGGGTAGGCGTTGGCGTGTTGGTCGGGTCAGGCACGGCCGTTGGTGTCAGTGTTGGAGTGTTGGTCGGTTCCGGCGTGGCCGTCGGTGTCGGTGTCAGCGTGTTCGTCGGTTCCGGCGTGGCCGTTGGCGTAGGCGTCGGCGTGTTGGTCGGTTCCGGCGTGGCCGTCGGCGTCGGTGTGGCCGTGGGGGTTAGCGTCGGCGTGTTGGTCGGTTCAGGCGTGGCCGTTGGCGTAGGGGTCGGCGTGTTGGTCGGTTCCGGCGTGGCCGTCGGCGTCGGGGTGGCCGTGGGGGTTGGCGTCGGCGTGTTGGTCGGTTCCGGCGTGGCCGTTGGCGTCGGTGTGGCCGTGGGGGTTGGCGTCGGCGTGTTGGTCGGTTCCGGCGTGGCCGTTGGCGTCGGTGTCGGCGTGTTCGTCGGTTCCGGCGTGGCCGTGGGGGTTGGCGTGAACGTCGGCGTTGGTGTCGGCGTGTTGGTCGGCTCCGGTGTGGCCGTTGGCGTCGGGGTGGCCGTGGGGGTTAGCGTGAACGTCGGCGTTGGTGTCGGCGTGTTGGTCGGCTCCGGTGTGGCCGTTGGCGTCGGGGTGGCCGTGGGGGTTGGCGTCGGTGTCGGCGTGTTGGTCGGCTCCGGTGTGGGCGTTGGCGTCGGGGTGGCCGTGGGGGTTGGCGTCGGCGTGTTCGTCGGTTCCGGCGTGGCCGTTGGCGTCGGCGTGTTGGTCGGCTCTGGTCTGGCCGTCGGCGTTGGCGTGGGCGTGGCGGTGGGAGCCGGCGTCGGCGTGGCTGTGGGGGTTGGCGTCGGCCCGGGCAGCACCTCCAGCTGGAAACTCACCGAGTGCGAGTCAGCGTCGCTCGTGTTGCTATCCGTATCCTCCACCTTCACCGTGTACGTCGACTCCGCCGACGCCACCAACGGCGTACCTGTGATCCTCGGCGACGATGCTTGACCCTGATCCACTCCCGTGTCGTCCGGTCCGTCTCCGTCGTAGACCAACCCCGCTGGCAACGCCGGCGTAATGCTGTACTTCAACTTCCCGTTGCCGGTGGTCGACCACACGAACTCACGGTCCTCCGCCTGTCCCACCACGAACGTCTGCTTCGCTATCGAGAACGTGTTGAACACCGGCCGCGAGTCGGTCACACTATTGCCATATACCAGCGTCGCCGTGTACGTATCTACTGACGTTACCAAGTTCCCGTAACTGCTGTTCGACCCTATCACCTTGAACGTGAAACTCGTCCCCGTCGATCCCTCTGGATCATCCGGCGGGTAGTACACCAAGCCCCTCCTGTTGAGGCGGTTTTGGCGCTCCTCCACCACCACCTTATCCCCTTGCGACACATCCAGCTCACTCGCCCTCGATCCCGGAAGCGGTCGCTGCTTCAGCGTACCCTGGTCCGGCAACGTCTCGATCACCACCTGGTACAACTGCGTCGCTCCGCCTCCCGCCGTGAACGGAAATACGCTCTGACTCGGATATTGACTCACCGGCAGCCACTCGTACTCCCTATTCACCGTCTCCGTAAAGTCTGCGCTCGTTGGCGCCGCCGGCGTCGGCGTTGGCGTCGGTGTCGCTGTGGGCGTTGGCGTGGGGGTAGGCGCCGGCGTTGGCGTGGCTGTCGGCGTGGCGGTGGGCGCAGGAGTAGGCGTAATGGTCGGCGTTGGCGTCGGTCCGGGCAGCACCTCCAGCTGGAAACTCACCGAGTGCGAGTCTGCGTCGCTCGTGTTGCTATCCGTGTCCTCCACCTTCACCGTGTACGTCGACTCCGCCGACGCCTCCAACGGCGTACCCGTGATCCTCGGCGACGATGCCTGACCCTGGTCCACTCCCGTATCGTCCGGTCCGTCTCCGTCGTAGACCAACCCCGCTGGCAACGCCGGCGTGATGCTGTACTTCAACTTCCCGTTGCCGGTGACCGACCACACGAACTCACGGTCCTCCGCCTGTCCCACCACGAACGTCTGCTTCGCTATCGAGAACGTGTTCAACACCGGCCTCGAGTCCGTCACACTATTGCCATACACCAGCGTCGCCGTGTACGTATCTACTGACGTTACCAAGTTCCCGTAAGCGCTGTTCGACCCTATCACCTTGAACGTGAAACTCGTTCCCGTCGATCCCTCTGGATCCGCCGGCGGGTAGTACACCAACCCCCTCCTGTTGAGGCGGTTTTGGCGCTCCTCCACCACCACCTTGTCACCCGCCGACACGTCCAGCTCACTCGCCCTCGATCCCGGAAGCGGTCGCATCCTCAGCGTACCCTGGTCCGGCAGCGTCTCAATCACCACCTGGTACAACTGCGTCGCTCCGCCTCCCGCCGTGAACGGGAATACGCTCTGACTCGGCGACTGACTCACCGGTAGCCACTCGTACTCCCTATTCACCGTCTCCGTGAAGTCCGCGCTCGTTGGCGCCGCCGGCGTCGGCGTGGGGGTCGGGGTCGCGGTGGGCGTTGGCGTGGCCGTGGGCGTTGCAGTCGGGGTAGGCGCCGGCGTGGCGGTGGGAGCCGGCGTCGGCGTGATCGTCGGCGTTGGCGTCGGCCCGGGCAGCACCTCCAGCTGGAAACTCACCGAGTGCGAGTCTGCGTCGCTCGTGTTGCTGTCCGTGTCCTCCACCTTCACCGTGTACGTCGACTCCGCCGACGCCTCCAACGGCGTACCCGTGATCCTCGGCGACGATGCCTGGCCCTGATCCACTCCCGTATCGTCAGGACCATCTCCGTCGTAGACCAACCCCGCTGGCAACGCCGGCGTGATGCTGTATTTCAGCTTCCCGTTGCCGGTGACCGACCACACGAACTCACGATCCTCCGCCTGTCCCACCACGAACGTCTGCTTCGCTATCGAGAACGTGTTCAACACCGGCCGTGAATCGGTCACACTATTCCCATACACCAGCGTAGCCGTGTACGTATCTACTGACGTTACCAAGTTCCCGTAAGCGCTGTTCGACCCTATCACCTTGAACGTGAAACTCGTTCCCGTAGATCCCTCTGGATCATCCGGCGGGTAGTACGCCAACCCCCTCCTGTTGAGGCGGTTTTGGCGCTCCTCCACCACCACCTTGTCACCTGCCGACACGTCCAGCTCACTCGCCCTCGATCCCGGAAGCGGTCGCCGCTTCAGCGTACCTTGGTCCGGCAGCGTCTCGATCACCACCTGGTACAACTGCGTCGCTCCGCCTCCCGCCGTGAACGGAAATACGCTCTGACTCGGCGATTGACTCACTGGTAGCCACTCGTACTCCCTATTCACCGTCTCCGTGAAGTCCGCGCTCGACGGCGCCGCCGGCGTCGGCGTGGGCGTCGGCGTCGCTGTGGGCGTTGGCGTGGCCGTGGGCGTGGCTGTCGGCGTGGCGGTGGGAGCCGGCGTCGGCGTGATGGTCGGCGTTGGCGTGGGCCCGGGCAGCACCTCCAGCTGGAAGCTCACCGAGTGCGAGTCTGCGTCGCTCGTGTTGCTGTCCGTGTCTTCCACCTTCACCGTGTACGTCGACTCCGCCGACGCCTCCAACGGCGTACCTGTGATCCTCGGCGACGATGCCTGACCCTGATCCACTCCCGTGTCGTCCGGCCCGTCTCCGTCGTAGACCAGCCCCGCTGGCAACGTCGGCGTAATGCTGTACTTCAACTTCCCGTTGCCGGTGACCGACCACACGAACTCACGGTCCTCCGCCTGTCCCACCACGAACGTCTGCTTCGCTATCGAGAACGTGTTGAACACCGGCCTCGAGTCCGTCACACTATTCCCATACACCAGCGTCGCCGTGTACGTATCTACTGACGTTACCTGGTTCCCGTAGCTGCTGTTCGACCCTATCACCTTGAACGTGAAACTCGTCCCCGTCGATCCCGCTGGATCATCCGGCGGGTAGTACACCAACCCCCTCCGGTTGAGGCGGTTTTGGCGCTCCTCCACCACCACCTTGTCACCTGCCGACACGTCCAGCTCACTCGCCCTCGATCCCGGAAGCGGTCGCTGCTTCAGCGTACCCTGGTCCGGCAACGTCTCGATCACCACCTGGTACAACTGCGTCGCTCCGCCTCCCGCCGTGAACGGAAATACGCTCTGACTCGGCGATTGACTCACCGGCAGCCACTCGTACTCCCTATTCACCGTCTCCGTAAAGTCTGCGCTCGTTGGCGCCGCCGGCGTCGGCGTTGGTGTCGGCGTCGCTGTGGGGGGCGGCGTGGCCGTGGGCGTTGGCGTCGGCGTTGGCGCCGGCGTTGGCGTGATGGTAGGCGTGGGCGTAGGCGCAGGAGTCGGCGTGATGGTCGGGGTTGGCGTCGGCCCGGGCAGCACCTCCAGCTGGAAACTCACCGAGTGCGAGTCTGCGTCGCTCGTGTTGCTGTCCGTGTCCTCCACCTTCACCGTGTACGTCGACTCCGCCGACGCCTCCAACGGCGTACCTGTAATCCTCGGCGACGATGCCTGGCCCTGATCCACTCCCGTGTCGTCAGGCCCATCTCCGTCGTAGACCAACCCCGCTGGCAACGCCGGCGTGATGCTGTACTTCAACTTCCCGTTGCCGGTGACCGACCACACAAACTCACGATCCTCCGCCTGTCCCACCACGAACGTCTGCTTCGCTATCGAGAACGTGTTGAACACCGGCCTCGAGTCCGTCACACTATTGCCGTACACCAGCGTCGCCGTGTACGTATCTACTGACGTTACCAGGTTCCCGTAGCTGCTGTTCGACCCTATCACCTTGAACGTGAAACTCGTCCCCGTCGATCCCGCTGGATCCGCCGGCGGGTAGTACACCAACCCCCTCCTGTTGAGGCGGTTTTGGCGCTCCTCCACCACCACCTTGTCACCTGCCGACACGTCCAGCTCACTCGCCCTCGATCCCGGAAGCGGTCGCTGCTTCAGCGTACCCTGGTCCGGCAGTGTCTCGATCACCACCTGGTACAACTGCGTCGCTCCGCCTCCCGCCGTGAACGGAAATACGCTCTGACTCGGCGATTGACTCACCGGTAGCCACTCGTACTCCCTATTCACCGTCTCCGTAAAGTCTGCGCTCGACGGCGCCGCCGGCGTCGGCGTGGGGGTCGGCGTCGCTGTGGGCGTTGGCGTGGCCGTGGGCGTTGCAGTCGGCGTGGCTGTCGGCGTGGCGGTGGGAGCCGGCGTCGGCGTGATGGTCGGGGTTGGCGTGGGCCCGGGCAGCACCTCCAGCTGGAAGCTCACCGAGTGCGAGTCTGCGTCGCTCGTGTTGCTGTCCGTGTCCTCCACCTTCACCGTGTACGTCGACTCCGCCGACGCCTCCAACGGCGTACCCGTGATCCTCGGCGACGATGCCTGTCCCTGATCCACTCCCGTGTCGTCTGGCCCATCTCCGTCGTATACCAACCCCGCTGGCAACGCCGGCGTGATGCTGTACTTCAGCTTCCCGTTGCCGGTGACCGACCACACGAACTCACGATCCTCCGCCTGTCCCACCACGAACGTCTGCTTCGCTATCGAGAACGTGTTGAACACCGGCCTCGAGTCCGTCACACTATTGCCATACACCAGCGTCGCCGTGTACGTATCTACTGACGTTACCAAGTTCCCGTAACTGCTGTTCGACCCTATCACCTTGAACGTGAAACTCGTCCCCGTCGATCCCGCTGGATCCGCCGGCGGGTAGTACACCAAGCCCCTCCTGTTGAGGCGGTTTTGGCGCTCCTCCACCACCACCTTATCACCTGCCGACACGTCCAGCTCACTCGCCCTCGATCCCGGAAGCGGTCGCTGCTTCAGCGTACCCTGGTCCGGCAACGTCTCAATCACCACCTGGTACAACTGCGTCGCTCCGCCTCCCGTCGTGAACGGAAATACGCTCTGACTCGGCGATTGACTCACCGGTAGCCACTCGTACTCCCTATTCACCGTCTCCGTGAAGTCCGCGCTCGTTGGCGCCGCCGGCGTCGGCGTTGGCGTCGGCGTCGCTGTGGGCGTTGGCGTGGCCGTGGGCGTGGCTGTCGGGGTTGGAGTGGCTGTCGGGGTAGGCGTGGCCGTGGGCGTCGGTGGCGGTGTGGGCGTCGGTGGCGGCGCCACCACGACCGTCAGTCTGTACGGTCCTGATTGCTGTTCTAACTCTAGGTGCGTCAGGAAAAATATGTAAGAGCCGGCCTCAAAATCATGGATGACTTTCGCATCCAAACTGCCCGATTTGTAATCGTCATTTTCTGCGATCTCTTCGCCAGGGACCCACCAGATGCGTTCAAACTTAAAGACACGGATGAACGAATCAAACGCATCGGACTCCATGAGAATTTCAACTCTCGTATCTTCCGACAAGGTGAAGGTGTAGAAGTCGATGTATTCATATCCGTCGCCTCTTCTGAGTTCACAGCTGTGTGGACCTCCCAGTTGGGTGTCAATAACGATGGGGGTTGCGCTGGGTGGATCCAAATCGTTGAAGCAGTTGGGGGTCGCTTCGTCAGCGGATAACAGCCCATTAGGATCCCCAGGGGACGCGACATCATTTACCGCTCGCACATGGAATCCGTAATCCGAGAAGTTCACCAAACCATCGACCGTATACGACGTGGTCGCCTGGTCGCTGCCCACAATATCAAACCAAGGCGCCACGTTGGATGGGTAGCCATCAAGACGCCATCTATATTGCCACTTGACGATGGTCGGGTCCTCGTGCCTGTCCCAGGTGAGGGTTACCTTCTCGAAGCCACCGGTAGCCGTGAATGCCTCGGGCGCATAAGGCCTTACCGCCTGAGGGGTGGCCGACACTTCTGCCGATGGCTGGCCGTGCCCAGCGTCGATGACCGCCCGAACCCAAAAGTAGTAGGTCGTTCCGTTGGTCAGCCCGGTCACCGTGTGGCTTGTGGTACTGCCGTCGCTGCCCGGCACGTCGGTCCACGTCCCGGTCACGCCGGACGTGGTGGATTGAGCAATTTGCCAACCCGTAGCGACATTCCCACCACCCGACCAGGATAGCGTAACGTAGGTATTGCCGGACCTCTTCACCGTCAGGGTAGGCGTGTGGGTGGGATCAGGCGTCACCTGGTAGTTTTCGCAGACATCGCCAGCGCAGTCCGTACTGAAAAGGCCATTGCGGACAGCTGCGGTGTATCCAGCGTTGCCATTCGCCAAGTCAACGGCCGCGGCGCCCGTGTTCCAACGAATGGCGTCCAATTGGGTCGGGCCAGCGACCTGGATCAGACCGTCGTCGCGGCCGTAGTCGGCGCTGCCGCCCTGGGCGACGGCAAACCCGGCAACAAAAAGCAACGCCGCCGCCAGCAGCCATGCCAACGCCACGACTCCTGCCAATGCAAACCGGTGGGTTGCGAATGCTTTCAATACGTTATCACTACGTGGGATTCGATGCTGAGCGCCGCAATCAATCTTGGGAAGGGGATTTTATGCCAGCACGCGATTCACCGCCCATGCCTGCACCCCGGACGCATTCCAGTTAGCCCCCGGAGCGGCGAAATACAGCGACGATTCGAATGATCATTTGGGCTCGGTAGGTTGCGCGCCAACCGACTCGTTATCTCCCAGCCTGTCAACATCAATTGTGGTGGTTATCGCCATTCGCCTCCAGTTCGCCGTCGGATCGATGAAGGTCCTTTTCCATTACCGTTGGGAGGATCCTGATCGGTCCAAGCGAGGCCAGATTGTAGGCGCGTGAGCCAATCCGTTCTGCGCCGGTCACGGCAAGGTTTCATCTGTCAGCATACGCGGTCGAGGCGGGTCGCCCATTTGGATGTTATCAAGGATTAGAGGAGCGAGTCGCCGATGAGGCTGAAACGCCAGCGAAAATAATCGCTGTTTTTGCAGACTGGGAATGGCAAAGCCTCAACCCAATATAACATAGCGGCATTTGGAAGCACACGGTTTCCGACGCTCGATTGCGGGCGAAAATCGGTGGCGTTGTCGCGTCGCGATACCCAACGGATGGTCTGCGCGAAGGGTTGGCTGGCGACGCCTGGCTGGTGGCATCAACCCGCAGGGCAATGCGACCTTGGCGGCCAGCGGAGGCGCGGTGGCCACGCCAACGACCGTTGGCGTTGCGCGACCGCGGCCGGGCTATCGATGGGATCTTGGGGAAACCCGGCGCCCCCAATCATCGATTATCAAGCGCGCCTCCGCCCCGGACATCGCGCAGTCTTGACCCAGAATCATTCTGCAAAGGGTCTCTTGACGCAGAATCCTTGGTCCGACCGCATGAGAACGCGATGTTTCTCAGGCGATGACCGACTGCGGCGCGTCCCTATGTGGAGCCGCGAACCGGCGCTGGCGGGGCGGGGTTCAGGCCAAGTTGTCGGCCGTTACAGCAGGGGCCGGTACGCTCAGAGTGAACTCAGTGAATTCGCCGTACTCCGTATCCACGGTCAGGTTCCCGCCGGCGCGTCGGGCCACGTCAGCGGCAATGGACAAACCCAGGCCCGCGCCGAGGGTTCCCTCGCGGGTGGTGAAGAATGGGTTGAAGATGTGGCTCACGTCTTCTTCGGCAATCCCGGTTCCGTTGTCGCGCACCCGCACCTCGGCCATGCCGTCCATGATGGCGGTGGAAACCTTCAAGCGCGGCTCGTAGGCGCCGGCCTCGCCGCTCTCCCGTTTGGACCGCATGGCGAAACAGGCGTTGGACACGAGGTTGATCACCGCCTCGCTGAAATCCTGCCCTACCAGCGGCACCTGACCGACGGAACCATCCAGGTCAAGTTCGGGCTTCATGTCGAAATCCTCCCACTCCTCGCGGAAGGCGTCGCAGGCGACTTCCACGGCTTGCCGCACCATCAGGTTCAGATCGGTGGGCGCGGGGTCGCCGCCGACCACACCCAACCCGCGCATCCGCTCCACGATGGCGAGGGCACGACCGCCGTTGGATTGCACCCGGTCCAAGCTGCTGGTCAACTCCTCAGAGATGTCATCCAGCAGGGCGGCATCCTCGGGGCTCATCTCGTCCCGGTAGGTTCGCAGCATGTCCGACAGCTCGCCGTACAATTCCTTGGATCCCTCCGAGAAATTCTTCACGAAGTTCAGGGGGTTGCTGATTTCGTGCGCCACGCCGGACACCAATTCGCCCAGGGCCGCCAGTTTCTCTTGGGCCACCAAACGGTCCTGCACCCTCTGGAGTTCGGCGTTGGCCTCGCGCAGTTCGCCATACAGCTGTTCAACCAGGTTCAGGCGCTGCACCTCCAGGGCCTGCTGACGGAAGACCTCCAGGGCGTCTGCCAGTTCACCGATCTCGTCGCCACCGACCTCGGGAACTGGCGTTTCGAGATCTCCAGCCGCCATGTCGCGCATTCGTTCCGACAGCCGCGAAAGGCGGGCCACCAAGCCGTTGCCCACCCATAGCCACGCCACCAAGGTGGCGGTTACCACGCTGGCCACGCTGATGATCGCCAGCAGCACGCGTCCATCGTCGAAACTCTGCGACGCGGCGTCCAGTTGCGCCGAAGATCGGGCCCGGGCCGCTTCCAACAGGTCAGCCATTGATTCTTGCAGGGTCGCGTCCGCTTGGTCAAACTCCACAACGAGTTGGTCGGTTTGCGCTTGCAGGTTGAGTTGGAGCGCCCGGGCTGCGAATATTCCTTCGCCTTCTCCCAAGGCGCGCAGGGTTGGGTCTGCGCCGGGTTGACTGACCGCCGTGGAGAATTCCGTCCACAGTCCATCGAGCGTAGTCTGATTTTCAGCCTGCAACGCCCTCTCCAGAGTCCGCGCCACCGCGTCGGACGGGCCTCTTAGCGCCGCCGCCGCGTCCAACTGAGTCCGCAGGTTGGCCGCCCGGTCGTTGACCCGAAGCGTCTCAACGCGGTTCAAGGACAGATCGCTGACCACATTGGCCAGGTCGTACGCGCCGTCGTACACCAGCTCCGCGTGAGGCTTGAGCGTCTCCACGCCGTTCACCAGCGACAGGTGACGTTGCAGGCGGGTCAGGGCATCGTCAATCCGAGCCGTGTTGGCCTCGTGAGCATCGGGCACGGAGTGAATCAGCAGGTTGGAACCGAGATGGCGCAAACCGTCAACCTCGACTGCGGCAGCCCAAGACGCCTCCAATACGGGGACCGACTGCGATTTGACCAAGAAGCTGAGGTCGCCGCTACGCTCAAAGTAATACACGCCCACTGCCGCTGAAATAAGCGTCAGCATCACCGCGATCCCCAGAGCGGTGTACAAACGGCTGCCGATCTTGCGCCACGGATTCGCTAGGGTGTTCATATGGAAAGACTCCGCTGTGGAAAGCTCCGGTCAGGAAACTTCGCAACCGTTCTGGGGCGCCGGGCGGAGCGCGCCACGCGGTCATCGCGTCGCAACGCCGGCAAGCGCCAGGGATGCCCGGAACCTGCCGGATCCCCACGCCGGCTCCGATCGCTGCCTTGGCATCACAGAGGCTGCGCTTGCCGCGCCGGCGATCCCGAAGCAGGCCGGCGCATACATGACGGACGGGGCGACCGCAGCCAAGTGGTGGGGAAGGTGAGACTCGAACTCACACGCCCAAGGGCACATGATCCTAAGTCATGCTCGTCTGCCAATTCCGACACTTCCCCGAAAGCGCAACGCCGCGGGACGAGATAGCCAACGGGTCCGATCCGATGGGTAGGTAGATGGTGACCCGCCTCGGGGTCGAACCGAGAACCTGCTGATTAAGAGTCAGCTGCTCTGCCAGTTGAGCTAGCGGGCCACGCAGAGGTGCGCAAAGCGCACAATTTAGGCTATCAACATCCCGATGGAGTGTCAATAATTCGGTGGCGACTGGTTCAGGCCAGCGACCCGCTCGCACCACCGAGCCACCCCTAATACCTTGCCTTCCTCCGCCCACGGGCCACCAAATTGCACGGCCATGGGCATACCCAATTCGCTCAGGCCAGTGGGAACCACCGCCGTGGGCAGACCGGCTGCCGTCCACGGCTGTTGGAACGCCGCGTCGCCCGTGGTGTTCAAGTCTTTCGGCGCCGGAGCCGGCGTCGCTGGCGTCATCACCACATCCACCTTGGCGACCATCTCGCTAAAGTCGGCGCGGAACTGCCGACGCAACCGCTGCGCCTTCAGGTACGCCGATGGCGGGATAATCATTCCCATCTCCATGCCGGCGCGAATCCGCGGGCCGTAATCGGCGGCGCGGACGCGGTGATTGGCCTCATGGAACGCCGCGCACTCCACGTTCATGACGATGCGTTGCAGGCTGTGCACTCGCGCAAAGCTGGCGGGCAATGGCAACTCCTCGATCTCGGCGCCGGCTTCAGCCAGCCGATTGGCAACCGATTCCGTATGCGCCCAAACCTCCGGGCTCGCGTACTCTTGGAAATACTGACGGGTCAGGCCGATGCGCGGGGGCCGGTCGAACTGCCCCATCTGCGCGACGAAATCGGGAGCATCCTCCCGCAGGGCGCCAGGATCGTGGTCGTCCGCGCCGCTCAGTACGTTCAGCATCAACGCGGCGTCCGCCACCGTGCGGGTCAGAACGCCCACGTGGTCCAGCGACCAACTCACCGGAGCTACACCGTAGCGGCTGATGCGCCCGTAGGTGGGTTTCAGGCCGACGATGCCATTGTAGGCCGCTGGCCGACACGTTGAGCCGCCGGTTTGGGAACCCAGCGCCGCCGGAACCATCCGGGCCGCCACCGCCGCCGACGAACCACTGCTCGACCCGCCAGGGGTGTGCTCCAGGTTCCAGGGATTGCGCGTGGGCGACGGATCCGAGGTCGCGAACTCGGTGGTGACCGCCTTGCCCAGGATGATGCCGCCGGCCGCCTTGATCCGGGCCACCGAGGTGGCGTCGAAGTCGGGCACGAAGTCCGCGTACACCTTGGAGCCACAGGCGGTGAGCATCCCTTTGGTGTAGAAGATGTCCTTCAGGCCGACGGGTACGCCGTGGATCGGTCCGAGTGGTTCGCCGCTTTTGGCCTCCGCCTCGCGCTGCCGAGCCGCTGTCAGCGCCGCCTCACGATCAATGGTCACCCAGGCCTGCAGGTCGGCGTCCAGCGCATCGATTCTCGTCAGCAGCGATTCGGTGAGCGCGACGGGCGAAAGGGAGCCCTGGCGAATCAGCGCGGCGGCTTCCGTCACCGAAAGCTCATGGAGTTCAGGCATGGTACAACCTCTCATTCCTGGAACAGCGGTTCCAGGTCTGGGTGAGTCTCGGCGCTGTCAACGTCGTAAATCTGCTGGGCGGCGGTTCGCAGGTACGGTTCAAGTTCCGCCGCCCGATCTTCGCCAAATTCTGTCACCGCTCGTCGGCGCAGTTCCCGGTAAATTCGTTCTAGATCATTGCTCTGAGTCATGTTCGCCGGCGCCTCGTGTCCAGTGTAGCCTGGGCGGCCAATGCCGCATGCCACCGGATTCTAATGCGCGCGCCCGGACGGAGCAACCCCAACGGCAGGTCGTCGGTCAATGACCCCGCGCCAAGCGGTCCGCCAACGAATCCGGCAGGCCGGCGGCTTGTATCTTGCGTTGGGTCGTGGCGACGTCGTATTCAACCCTGCGATGCTCCAAAGTCCCGGCGTCGCCAACCTGGTCGTCATACAGCAGGTACGAAGCCCGCCAATCGCCGTCCCTGGGTTGGCCGACACTTCCCGGATTCACGATCACGCGGTGGCCTGGATCCAGCGCCAAGGGAGCCGCCGCGTCCAGCAAAGCCAAATCTGCGCCATGCTCGGTTTCGGTCCACGCCAGGGGGTAATGCGAGTGCCCCACCAGGCAGAACGGCGTCTGCATCAGGGCGAAGGTAGCCAGGGCCCCCGGCTCGCTGATCAGATACTCCATAACCGGGTCGCGCAGACTGCCATGCACGTGGGTGAAATCGCCGACGACCCGAGTCTCGGGCATCGAGACCAGAAAAGCCAGATCGTCTTCGGGCAGTTGGCGCGCGGTCCACAGGGCGGCGGCCCGGGCCGCCCCGTTGAAGAGGTCGGGGTCTAGCTTGCCAATGACCGCGTGGTCGTGATTGCCAGCGACGGACAGGTGGGGGAGGCCTCGCAGCAGGGCGACGCACGGTCCCGGGTCCGCGCCGTATCCCACCAGGTCGCCCAGGAACCAGACCGCGTCGAAACCGCCGCGGGCGTCGGCGTCGGCCAGTACGGCGTCAAAGGCTTCCAAGTTGGAGTGAATGTCTGAGAGGATGAGAGCGCGCATAGCCGGTATGGTAGCATAGTGGCATTCTGCCTTAGGCGCTATGCTGTCGCCGGGTACGATGGCAATGTTGCCTTTTGAGTTCGTAATCTACCGTACGCCAATGTCCCAGCAGGCCCGCCGCCGAGATCTGATAAGGCAATGGACCGAGGAAGTGCGTACCGCTGCGGCCGCGATTTGGGGGCCGCAACAGCCGATTGATGGAGCCGTGGCGGTAATCATTACCCACTTGTATGATCGAGTTGATCTGGACGTTGACAATATCCCCAAGCCGATTCTGGACGCGCTGAAGGGGCTGGTCTACGCCGATGATAAGGCCGTAACCGACCTGATTTGCCGCAAGCGTAACTTGAAAGAGGACCCGCAAATATCCAATGCTTCACCAATATTGCGCCAATCTCTGAGCCGGAACGACGAGTTCGTGCATATTCTTATAGACGAAGCTCCGACTACGGAGGCCAATTTCTGATGGAAGACATAGCGATCATCCAAAAGCAATTCATCGCCAAAAAGGCAGCAGAATATCGCAGCAGAGGCTACGAAGTGTTGCAAGACACTTATTTGGACTTTTTGCCCAATGTAAGCGCTGATCTCGTGGTTCGCAAGAACGGCGAAACCAAAGTGATTCAGGTAACAACCAGAACGTCGCTCGCCGTAACCCCTGAAATGGCGGATTTGGCGGAAGCAATTAGCGCCAAGCCTGGTTGGAGTTTCGACCTGTTGGTGGTGGGGGAGCCGGAACGACTGGATGCGCCAGACAATGCGCAGCCTTTCACGGAAAGCGACATTGGTCGCCGCATCGACCAAGCGGAAACAGTCCTGGGCATGGGATTCGCTGAAGCCTCTTTCCTGCTGGCTTGGTCTGCTTGCGAAGCAGCGATTAGGAAATTAGCGGCTGCAGAAGGCGTGGACATCAAACGCGCTACCCATTCCGGTTACGTCTTGGGTCAAGCGGTCCATCACGGAGCCATTTCGAGGAGAGATGACGAATACCTGTCAGAGATGTTGGCTTACCGCAACGCCATCGCCCACGGATTGGACGTTCCTGACTTTGACGACGAACGCGCCAGAGAGTTGATCGTCGCCGCCAAAACGTTGCTGCGGGCCAGCTTGAACTCCGAGCAAGCACAACCAGTTGACATCCTAGCCGGGCTTGAGGCCCCACCGCATTAGGAGTGCACCATGCCCAAACCTACTGTCCACATTATTGCCACCGGCGGCAGCATTGCCGGCGTCGGACCCGACCGGATGGACTATATCCGTTACCCAGAAATCGGCGACCACCTGACCATAGATCAGAACCTGGCCCGCGTTCCGGAGATCGGCGAGCATTTCAACGTCATCTCCGAGGATATGGTCAGCGTGGGCAGCACCGCCATCGGCCCCGCCAACTGGATCGCGCTCACCGAGCGCATCCACGCCATCGACCGGGAGGAACCGGACACCGCCGGCGTCGTCATCACCCACGGCACCGCCACCCTGGAGGAGACCGCCTACTTCCTGCACCTGGCGCTCAAAACCCAGCGGCCGGTGGTCGTCACCGGCGCCATGCGTCCGCCCACGTCCATCAGTACGGACGCCGACCTGAACCTGCTGGACGCCTGCCGCATCGCCGCCACGGCGGAATCCGCCGGCATGGGGACACTCACCGTACTCAACAACGAGATTCACTGCGCCCGCGAGGTGTACAAGGCCAACACCCTGCGCGTGGAGACCTTCAAACCCAACGAACTGGGCTTCCTGGGCTATGCCGATTCGGATCACCGGGTGGTCTTCTACCGCCGACCCTACCGCAAGCACACCACCGACACGCCCTTCCGGGTGGACGGGATGACCGACCTGCCCCGGGTGGACATCGTGCACGCCTACGCCGGCGCCGACGGGATGCTGATCGACGCGGCGCGCGCCCACGCCGCAGGAACCGGACGACGCGCCGGCCTGGTGGTTGCCGGCTTCGGCGCCGGCACCTTCCCGCCCGCCTTCATCGCCGCCGCCGAAGCCGCCGTGTCCGCCGGTATGCCCGTGGTTCTCGCCAGCCGCTCCAGCGCCGGACGCGTGGTGATGACGCCGCGCAAAGAAGAGCAGGGCTTCATCGTGTCCGACAACCTGATGCCCCAGAAGGCGCGCATCCTGTTGATGCTGGGGATGACCCTTACCGACGACCGCCAAGCTCTACAGCAGATGTTCTACGACTACTGACGTGGACGCCGCGCCCTGACCCGACCTGGCAAGGTGCGCTTGCTCAGCCGGTTTCTACGCGTCCCACTGGTGGTTAGCGCTCCCAGCCTTGCGCGATTTCTTCGAGTTCTGACGCATAGGATTGTTCCCCCTTGGCGTAAACGCAAGGGAACCGGTCCAGCAGTAGAGTAGCCTCCAGTAACGCGGTCCCAAATTTCTGGGCAGCGACAATGTGAATTCGATTGCGCAATGCGACCTCGGCGCTGCTCAAGGATGGGTAAAGGCTCTTTGACAACTCGACATTCCAAACGTAGCGACCCCAGGCTGCAGACTCTTCACTCTGACCGCCATCGTGGTAAGGCTCAAAGCGCGCCTTGGAAGTGCAAATCTCTAGTACGGAGAAGAATCGACGTTGCTCCATGGCTTCACCTGTGCTAGAATGCCCTCGGTGGCCCCGGATGTTCCCCTCCCCGCCTTCTGCAGGAGGTTGGTGAAGACTCCGGGGCATTAGCGTGGCTACGGCGCCGTCACTGCCGTGTTTCGGGCGATTTCCGGGCACGCAGATCTAGTGGCCAACAATACCAATGGGCCCGGGACTCTGCACGGCCCGGGATTTTGCGCCCTCAGCGCTGGCCCGGCGCAGTCAGCGGCGCTAGCTCAGCCGGTTGCCAGCAGCTCTCCCACCGTCGTTTCGATGGCCTGGGCCGTGGCGCTGACCGGCTGCCAACTGCCGCGGAGGCCGGAACGCGCCTTTTCCACAGTGAGCCAATTCTCGGCGTTCCGCGCGATCAGCTCGTTCAGCAGCTGTCGGCACTCCTGCGCGGCTGCCTGGCCCAACCGCGACAGCCGCCAGTGCAGTTCGTTGCCTCCATCGTACTTTGGAATGGGCAGCTTCCACAGGTGTTTTTCCAAGTCTCTGATTTCTCTGGCCCAGTTGGTTGTGCAAAAGTGTTTGGCGGCGGTTGCCAAAGCGGAACTGTTGATGATGGCCAACAAATAGTAGGCCTCATCCGCGCTCCGACATGCAACTTGATACAGTTTCCTGTCAACTATTGCTTCGGCATCGTCGATAAGCGCAGCTGTGGGACGACCACTCTGGGTATAAGCGATGCGAACCGGCCGGTCTCCAGGGTCTCGCAGGTATTCCAGTTGGTTGGCAAGTATGTCGTGGTAGTTCAGCCTCTGAGTCAGCGATTTGTCGTCGTTCTTGCCCTTGTTGGCGTCCCACAAGCGCTCCATCTTTTCCCAACGGGCCCGCATGTTGGGATCCAGCTCCGGCTTGTCCACCTCGCAGGCGGTATGGCGGATGAAACCGTTGTCCAGCTCTGGGCAGCCGGAATGATCCAACGGCATCGTCATGGTGGCCTTGCTCACCGGCAGGGCAGCCGTCAGCGGCGGCAGCGCAACGTAGGGCGCGAGGGATTCCCCCAGGTACACGTCAAATAGGTTGTCGCCGTTCACGATTTGCCCGCCCAACGACGCCACGCTGTAGTTCTTCTTGTCCTGCGAACCTTCCCTGGGATAGGTTACGAACGTGTTGGGCGGCGCGAAGCGGTTTTCATTGGGGTGCGCCGTTACGAAGAATAGACGGCGGTCGGTAATGGTAGGGCCCTGGCTGGCGAAGGGTTCATAAGGGGAGCGAAATGCGCCGTCGTCATGGATCAGCGCAACGGAGGAACGCGTAACGGCGGCGGTTCCGGTGGCGCCGATGACGTGCACTTGGCCGGGCCGCAGTCGTAGCGGAACGTAAGGTGTGGTGGTCGCTCCGCTCCAAATTTCCACCTGGCCAGGCGCCAGTGGTTTGGCCGACCCTTGGTGCATTGTCAGATCTCCCCATTCGCCGTTGAGCCGGGCGAACACCACGCAACTGGCGATGGGGAAGAAGGTGTTGGGGTCGAGGTTGTCCAAATCCCATGGCGGCTTGAGGCTGAAGTCGAGACTGATCGCTTGTCTGGGGATCCGGGAGCGACCCGCCCGCTTCTGTTCGTAGCAAGCGTTGCGGAACTTGAGGTGATGTCCGGTGCGCAGCACGCTGTGGGGCAACACCATCCCGATTTTGCCCAACGGTTTCAGGTACAGCTCGGCCACCCGCAGGTAGAACAACGTGGCCACGTCCTGATGCGGGGAGTTCCTGCCGCCCGCCCAGATCTGGTAGCGGTTCTGGCTCATTGACCGCAGCTCTTCGCGGATGATGTCGGCGCTCTGGTCGTAGGTCAACCAGGGCGGGTTGCCAATGATGGCGTCCACCTTGTCGTCGGAGATGACCCGAGGTCGGGTCATGTTGCGCAGGTAGTAGGCCCAAACGTGGTCGCGATTGCCATCATGCAGGGCGCTCATGTTGGCGATGACACGCTCCATGGGCTCGCGTTCGGCGTTGTCGTTGACCTTGAAGACGTCCAGCTCTCGGTAGGCGTCGTCGCCCCGCTGGATGGCCTCGGAAATCGCCAGCATGAGACCATCAAAGGTCTCGACGCGGCGCGCCAGCGACAGGGGAATCTGGAATTGTATGGTATCGTCGTGGCCGGGGAGAGTCTCGCCCGTGTCCAGCGTGATGTAGCTCTGGGCGTCCAAGTAGTTGTTTTCATAGCGCAGCTGCATGGAGTCGCCCAGGTGCACCGGTGCGATTACGGTGTCGTCCTCGTGTCCATCCTGGCGTGCCGCCATGATAACATCGCGGCTGGCGATGACCCAGGTCGCCTTGGCCAGCTGCACCGCCACCGGGTGCAGGTCAATGCCCGTGACGTTGCGTTGCAATTTCGCGAGTGTTTCCACGGGGGACAGCGCCTCGGCGCTGCTGATCACCCGCTGGACAGCGGCGGCCAAGAACGTTCCCGACCCACAGGCAGGGTCCAAAACCCGGGTATTGAGGGGATCGTCGATCAGCTCGTCGACGATGGCCTGGGCCAACCAGCCGGGGGTGTAATACTCGCCCATGCGCTTGCGTTCGTCGGCGCCTATGGTGTTTTGGTAAAGGGCGGCGGCTAGGTCATCGTAGTTGTCCCCCCAATTGAACTTGGCGACCTGCCGGGCGATGTTGACCAGGTAGGAATACTGCTCGGTTTCCAACGGCCAGGCGAAGATGTCGGATTCAACAATGCCCTTCAGGCCGGTGGGTTGCCACAGGGTTTCGCCGTTGAGCAGTTTGGCGGGTTCGGACGCGGCACATTGGGACACGTCGATCTCGAAGTGGGCCTGCACGATGACAGCGACCAGGGACGTCAAATAGGTGTGGCGCACGTAGAGCCAGTCGTATTCGGGGGAATCGTCCACGGAATTCTGCCCAATGGCGACCTGCAGGAGCTCCCGCCATAGCTTGCGTTTCACCGCCACCGTTGGATGGTCGCGGTACTGCCGGTGAGCCTCGTCAAGCATCGCGGTAACGGTTTTGAAAAAGGCGCTGCCCTGCCCGAAGTAACGGATCAGGTTTTCCGAGGTGGGCGCCAGGTTTCCGGCCTGGGCGTCGATGATGTCGTAAAGGTATTCGTAAAGACGAATGCCCTGCTCGGGTTTGTCGTACACCCGGCGCTCGGTCGCTGGATCAACTGGTCGCTGGCGATCTCCCACCGTTCGTTTCAGGAAGTGTTTCCCATCGGTCAGAATGCCGTTCTGGATGCCGTTGCCGGCGCGGGCGTTTTCCAGCAGGTAACGGTCCAGCTGCGCGATGGCGTCAGGGTCGATTGCGCCTCCGCTGATGATGCTGCGCTTGAATTCGACGTAGGTGTTGCGGAGACACAGGTCCACCCTGTTGCGGCTGTCGGGAGCGGGCCTACTTTCGGTGTCGATTTCGCTTTCGCTGGTCGCGATGCCGGTGCGCACCAGGAAATCACGAAATGCGGCGCGAATGTCATTCTCCGAACCGCCCTGATCATGGCGCTCCAGCAGCTTGCCCAGATACTCGCGGGCAACTTCATCGCGCCAAGCGTCGGCCGGCTGGGCCGGCGCCGTATTCTGCATAACCATCGCGTCGCCTCCGGGTCAAGCTGGGCAAGATTCTATCATATCAAAATACATGTTCTGCAAATTGGGTGCGCGCAAGGTGCCGCTGACGTGGCGGCTGCGCGCCCGGCGTGTATAATGCGCTTCATTCCGTACAGGCATTCCGTCCTAGCACGCCGTCCAGGCACCCGCAAGGAGCGATTCGATGGCACACGCAGCTGGCATCAGCCCGTCCCAGCCCCACGCCCAGGACGTGGAGCCGCGCACCAAAGGCTCCGTAATGGCCACCACGTTGATCGGGGCCCACGCCTTCGAGCACCTATACGCTCACAGCATACCCCTGCTGGCCACGGTGATCGCCATCGACCTGGGATTGGGCGCGCTGCAGGTGGGCATGATCGTCGTGGTGCGGTCCATCTTTGGCGGCCTGACCAGCGTAGGGGGCGGCATCCTGGTGGACCTGTTCCACCACCGCGTGGCTTGGGTGCTGTCCATCAGCACCTTCATGATCGGCTTGGGCTACCTGCTCATGTCCATCGCGCCCACCTTCGGGCTGATAATCGGCGCGCTGGCCCTGGGTTCCATGGGCAGCGCGTTGTGGCATCCGCCGGCGTTGGGATTGCTGGCGCGACGCTTCCCAGCCCGGCGAGGACTGTTCATATCGATGCACCGCTCCACCGGCAGTATCGGCGACGTGCTGGGGCCCATGGTCGCCGGCGCCCTGGTGCTGGGAGCGTTGGCCTGGAGCGCCGGCGAGGCCGACGACATCGTATTTTCCGGCTGCGGGGCGTTGCCCTTCTGCTGGGAGCTGCCCTGGCCGGCCATCAGCTGGCGTTGGGTGCTGGGCGTCAGCACGCCCATCATGTTCGTCTCCACCGTGCTGATATTCATCCTGCTGCGCCACGCCGGTAGCGAGCGGCCCGAGGGAGTGGACGTTGGCGAACGGGTCCGCGCCAACTGGGCCGGCATGAAGGACGCCTTCCGCGGCACCGGCATGTGGGCCATCTTCACGGTGTCGGCGGTGCGCGGCATGGCCGACCGGTCGTTGGTGTTCCTCATCCCCTTGTATCTCACCCAGGCGCTGGGAGCCAACACCTTCCTGGCGTCGGCCCACGTCGCCCTCATGGTGGGCCCGGGCATACTGGCCGGCCCGGCCATCGGCGCGGTCTCCGACAAGATCGGCCGCCGTCCATTGATCGTCTTCATAATGGCGGCCACCACGTTGCTCACCCTGGGCATCATCTGGGCGGGCCAGTCTCACCAGCAATACACGTTCTGGATCACCCTGTTCGTGGGGATCTATGGACTGATGAATTTCTCGGTGAACAATCTGACCCAAGCCGCCGCCGCCGACATCGCCGCCGGACGACGCCTCGAATCCAGCTTCCTGGGCCTGATGTGGGGCAACAACACGCTGTTTGGCGCCATCGCCGCGTTCATGATCTTCGGACCGGTGGAATGGTTCGACTGGCAGTATGGGTTCTTCATCGCCGCCGGCATCTACTTTGCCGGGTTCCTAGTATCCCTGCTGATACCGGGCAAGCCCCGCGAACCGGAGGCGGTCGCCGCGCCGGCATGACGGCGAAGGATTCCACCGACCTGGCGGTCTGATCAGCCCTGGGCATACCGGGCGCGGCCAGATCGCGACAGTCGTGGCCCCGCAACCGCGGGCCGGGAACCGAGAACCTGCAACTGTGTCCAATGGCGGGTATCGCCCGGATGGTCGGCAGGTATAATGGTTGCAAACCCGCCGGACCAGGAGGCTCTCCCTCAAGATGACTTCTACCCGCGCCGCCGGCCTGCTGCTCCTGCTGGCTGCCGTCGCCACCGCCGTGTCGGTAATGTTGCGTCTGGCCAGCAGCATGGAAGCCCCGGACGGTAGCGCCAACCCGTTGCCCATCATCCTGGATACTGGCCAATATTCCATGGCGGGCGCGGCCCGCGTCGTTTCCGGTCTGGCGCTGCTGGCGGCTGCCGCATTCATGAGGCCGGCGCTGCGAACACAGGGGCCGTTGTTGGCCAATATCCCAGTCGCGCTGCTGCTGCTATCGGGCGCGGCCACCGCGGTCTCGGGCGCTTGCATGTTGGCCATGGCCGTCGCGATACCCCAGGTCGCGGACGCGAACGCCGCGACGATGGCCTACGCCGCCACGGGCGGATCGCCTTCCGGCTGGCTGGAGGCGGTCAACGGTGGCCGCTGGATTGCTGGCAAGGTCGGCTTCACCCTGGCCGGTCTGGGACTCATCGCCCTGGGACCCACGCAGTGGCGCATCGGCGGCGCGCTCAAGATCAGCGCGGTGGCCGACGTGGTCATCGGCGTCGCCATGCTATTCATCTGGGTTGACGCCGCCACCGTGATGCACCGCGTCTCGGGCATCGCGTTCCTGGCCTGGCTGATCGTTAGCGGCGTGTGGCTGGTCGCCGGCCTGCTCAAGCCACCCCAGCCAGAGGCCCGGTGAGCGCGGCAGCGAGCCGGCGCGTGAAGGCGGCCATCCGACCTCGCCCGTTACAGGAGCTGCATTATGTCGACTCGTGAAGAGAATCTCGCCACTGTACGCCGAATCCGCGAGGAGTTGACCAGCATCCTGGCGGGCATGGATTACTGCCTGGACTGGAAGGATGGCGACAACTGGTGCGCTCGCGAGGTCCTGTACCACTTGGTGGATACCCCTGAGGGTGGCATCGGCAGCGTCATCGCCGGCGTCCTGGACGGATCCAGGGACGAGGTGACCATCCTTCCTGACGCCAACAACATGACGCCGGAGCGCATGGCCGCCGACCTAGACGAGGCGCTGGCCGGCCCTCTGGCCATCTTGCAAACCGCCGAGGACGCCATCGCCGCGGCGTCGGATGGCGACTTCGAGGGTCGGACCGCCGTGGCGAACCTTCCACACCGCGGCGTCCACGAGACGCGCACGGCGCAGGCGTTTATCGACGGGCTGGAGCGCCATTGGGGAGAACACCTGGCGCAACTGCGAACGATCCGGGAAACCCTGGGCGTCTGAAGACGCGTCGGGAGCGCAGCCGCCCGCGATTGATCGTTCCGTCATCGCCTTGCGCCCTGACCAAACGGCGCTACCGAAGGCTTGGGCCAACGGTCGTTGGTTGCGAGCAACGGGAGCGCCGCGCTTCGCTCAAAATGACGGTTGGCGCCGTTGCCAAAGACAACGAGAGCCGAGCCGTCGCGCGGTCGGTCATCGCTCGGAGATCTTCGCCTATTGGCGCCGGAAGGAGCGCCAGCGACGCGGCAACCTTGGCGTCAGGACACAGCGCCCCGCAAGTTGACACTCCGCCGCCATCCTGTCTATATTCGGTTCAATAATATCCATCACAAAAAATGGAGGCTATTGGCCATGGCAACACCACGAGGAAGGCTCAGCTTCGACGCTGGCAACGTATCGTTCGTCGTGCAGCACGAGCTGTGGGATGGCAACGTGCAAGACCACTCCGATCAGGGCGTTGTGATCCTGGTACAGGTTGGTGATGAGACGGCGCTGCGGTTCAACTGCTTCGACATCGAAAAGAGCTACGTTTACGCTCCCGGTGGGAAAAACATCCAGTACCGCATGGACCAAACCACCGACGGCAACCCCATCGGCTGGTCGGTGCGCACCATGCGCGGCAACCTGGGCGCCATGCTGACCAACGCCGGTTACGCCGACGCCGCCGGCGCGCTGGACATGAATGCCGTGAACAAGGCCCTTGATGAAGTGGACAGCGTCGCCCGCGTCAAGTTCGCTGCCGACCGCAACACGGTGAAGCACAACCGCGGCACCGACATCATCGAGGCTGGCAACATCCGCTTTGGGCTGGAGATGCGGCGCCAATCTTCGGGCGACGGCGGCCTGGCCATTCACGTGCTGAGCGATCTGGCCGGCAACACCGGACGCGTCTTCACCGAGGAGACCGAACTCCTGGCTTTCGACTGCTTCCGCGACGACCCTCATTACCACTACGGCCCACGCAACAAGAACCATCGCATCTTTTGGGACAAGACGCTGGTTCCCGACCCGCTGGGTTGGTGCCTGGACCAGTTCAAGGGCGGCAAGCTCAAGGCGATGATCGAGCGGGCCGGTTATCCGGGCGTGGCCGCCGATCTAGATGAAGACCTGGTGGCGTCGGTGATACCGCAGGTGGAGCGACGCGGCCGGGAGATGGAAGCCAGCGGGATCCCCGCCGAGGTAACCCCCAACCTGGTGACGTAGGCTGAAAGCGTCAGTAAGCCATACCGAGTAGGGGGCGAATGACTATTCGCTCCCTACTTATTTCTCAAGACCCCAACCCAGCGGTTCCCATTCGTCAGGAGCCAAATATTGGCCACTCAAACCGGCCGGCAGGTCAAATACTGCCAACGTAGACGCCCCCAGCAGGTAGCTGTCTTCTGGCCCAAATATAACCTCGCAAGTGTGTTCTTGATTTTCAATTCGGAAAATAGCGAAGGCACCGCCGCGTGTAATGGGAGTACCATCGGACAAGATCCAGTCGATTTCGTGGGACGGCTCGATGTTCAACCTTTCGAGAAAGGATGCCGGAAACATGGAGTGAGGGACGTCTCCCTTGCCAATTGGTGTAGCGGACATTGAGTCTCCACCAGAATTGACGACCAATACTTCCACTTTGGGCGTCGACGTATCACTCGGTTGGCCAATAGGCGCGGCTATATTCAACCTGGCTTCGGGGCGAGGCAGCGTATCCTGAGGCAACGCGGCGGCAGTGGTCTTGACGATGCGGGCAGGCTGATCTGTATCCAGGTCAATATCAACGACCAGCAGGTAGCCATCTTCTGGATACTCCATCGCGTCCCGCGACGCGATCTCTCCAGAGAGCACAGCCTGCAACTTGGCTTCACTCAACGGTAGGCAAACCGACCTCTCAAAATGATCATCCCCGTCGTTCCACCAAGCCAGGTACGGCTTCCCGTCCTCGCCGCGTTGCAGCAACAGCCGCGAGCCATTGTAGTGTTCGAGCTCCTCGTCAAACGAAAATTCACCCCAAGGCAGGTTCATCAACGGCGTTCCTGCTATTCCTAACAGCATCTCTCTGGCTCCTTCCATCAATCAAAGAGCGGTCAGCAGGACGCGTCGTCTTCGCCATGTTTTGCCTGTGCCTCCCAGGTTTCAATGTAGAACGCCGTCAGGGTGCTGGCCGCATTGACCGCCAAGCGCGCGACCCGGGGCTCGATTACCGTTCGCGTCATGCCTCGCCC
Organism: Dehalococcoidia bacterium; assembly: GCA_965221295.1. Taxonomy (GTDB): domain Bacteria; phylum Chloroflexota; class Dehalococcoidia; order Lucifugimonadales; family UBA3495; genus Bin87. The sequence goes on from OZ244879.1 coordinate 2,606,309, forward strand.
GTGAGCGTCACCAACAGCGTTCCTCAATGCCGCCGTGCCCTGGGCGATGGACGCCAGGCCTTGCAGGATTTGTTTGACGTGCTTATCGTTGTCGTCGTCGGCCGGCAGCAGGCCCAAGTTGTCAGCAACCGCTTTGGATAAGTCAGTCAGGGTTTGCTGTTTGGGGTATGGTTTGCCCATTTGGTCCAGTATGATTTTGCAAGCGCTTTCCACCATCGAGCCCGCGGCCGTAATGGTGTCCTCGGGATCGGTGTCGACATTTGGCAACGCCCGCTCCAGTTCACGTTGCACAGATTGGTAACCGCCGCTGCCCAGCAGCGACTGCAAACCGGCGACGGCAACGCTGTTCGACACCAACGGGCGTAAGCGGTAGTAGCTCCCCTCTTTTTGCAGCGCGAAGCCGTCTCGTTCAAAGCGGCGGTTTAGGTACTTAACCAACGCTTGTTGTTGCTCGGGGAAGTCAAGATATGTTGCCCAATTTGCAGTCCTTTGGACCAGTCGCACAAAAAATTCCGGCTGCTCGACATTCAGCGAACTGAGCGCTTTGTGCATGTTCTCTAGTCGACTAAGATCGTTTGTGATTTTCTCGTCGACACCGCGTACATTCAGGAAGTCAGCGACCGAGCTTAGAGGAAACCTAACCCTGGGGATCACGATTTCGAGGCTAACGTCAGGATGTAACTGATGGGTCAACAGTCTTGACACGGCCAGAACCGTATCGTTACGGAAAGGTTTCATTTGTTGACCTCCATCGCTGTTATGTGCTCGGTCGCGTTGCTGGGACGCTGGCTGCCTTGCTTTGCAACCGCCAACCTACCCATCCTCGCCTATTTTTAGGAGGCTTAGGAAGGCTTCTTGCGGCACTTCCACTCTGCCGACGCGCTTCATGCGTTTTTTGCCTTCCTTCTGCTTTTCCAGCAGCTTGCGCTTGCGGGTGATGTCTCCGCCGTAGCATTTCGAGAGCACGTCTTTGCGCATGGCCCGCACCGTTTCGCGGGCGATGATTCGGCTGCCGATGGCCGCCTGTAGGGGAACCTCGAACATCTGCCGGGGGATGGTGGCGCGCAGCTTTTCGACGATGGCGCGACCCTGAAGCACGGCGTTGTCCCGGTGGCTGATCATGCTCAGCGCTTCCACCGGCGTTTGGTTCACCAGGATGTCGATGCGCACCAACGGCGCCGCCCGGTAACCCTCAAAGGTGTAGTCCAGCGACGCGTATCCCTGGGTGCGGGACTTCAGCTGGTTGTAGAAATCGGCCAGCATTTCGCTGAGAGGCATGGTGTATTCCATGACCACCCGAGTTTGCTCGCTTTCGTTGGCTCCATCAGTCTGGTTCCCGCCGATGCCCTGGATGTACTCCATGCGCCGGAACTCGGAGCGGCGAGCGTGCATCAACTCCATGACGGCGCCTACGGACCGGCTCGGGGCGACGATGGTCACGCCCAGGATGGGTTCTCGAATTTCCGAAATGGCGTTGGGTTGCGGCAGCGCGGACGGATTATCCACGCGGATCACGTCGCCGCTGGTCAGCAACACCTCGTAAGCGACGCTGGGGGCGGTGACGATCAGGTCCAGGTCGTATTCCCGCTCCAGGCGCTCCTGCACGATTTCCAGGTGCACCAGACCCAGGAAGCCGCAGCGGAAGCCAAACCCCAGGGCTCCGCTGTTCTCTGGTTCGATGGTCAGCGACGCGTCGTTCAGCTTCAGTTTTTCCAGGGCAGTCCGCAGTCGCGTGTAATCCTCGCCGTCCGCAGGATACAGACCAGCGAAGACCATGGACTTCAACTCCACGTAACCGGGCAGGGGTTCCTCGGCGGGGCGCGCGTGGTTGGTCAGCGTGTCGCCCACCGCGCATTCCTGCACGTCTTTGAACCCAGTGGCTACGTAGCCCACCTGGCCGGCCTGAAGGGTATCAGTTGCGGTCGGCTCCGGCGCGAAGACACCCACTTCCATGATCTCGACCCACTTGCCCGAGGACATCACCCGTAGGCGATCGTTGGCAGAGATGCCGCCATCGGTCACCCGAACATAGGCGATGATGCCCTTGTAGGTGTCGTAGGTTGAGTCGAACACCAGGGCGCGGAAGGGATCATCTTCGCCGCCGTCTGGCAGCGGGACGCGCTCCACGATGGCGTCCAGCAGTTCGGTGCAACCGAGGCCAGACTTGGCCGACACGAACACCACTTCATCGCGGCGAAAGCCGAAGATCTGCTCCATCTCCGCAGCCACGCGTTCCGGCTCCGCCGAAGGCAGGTCAACCTTGTTGATGACCGGGATGATCTCCAGGTCATATTCCAGCGCCAGCAGGGTGTTGGCGATGGTCTGGGCTTCCACGCCTTGGGTCGCGTCCACCACCAGCAACGCGCCTTCACAGGCGGCCAGCGCCCGCGAAACCTCGTAGGAAAAATCGACGTGGCCGGGCGTGTCGATCAGGTTCAACTGGTATTCGCCCGCGTACTCGCCATCCCGGACGCGGTGGGTCATTGTCACCGCCTTGCCCTTAATGGTGATGCCCCGTTCGCGTTCCAGTTCCATCTGGTCCAGGAACTGCGCCTTCATATCTTGGGGGCGCACTGCTCCGGTGATCTCCAGGAAACGATCCGCCAGGGTGGATTTCCCGTGATCAATGTGGGCGATGATGCAGAAATTGCGGATACGCTGCTGATTCATAAATCCATCCTTCACGTCCATCATGGTAGCACGGCCCGAATCGCCGCGCCAATCAATCACGCTTGGGTTCAAGCGCGCGTTTCCCGTTGTCTCGTTGCGTCACCAAGGCGCGCGAACCATCTGGAATCGGTGACAGCGAAACGCGGCCGTAACAAGATGTCAGTTGGCGCCGTCGCATCAGTTGGCTTAGAGAACATGGAGCGCAGCCGTAAAGAGGGCCAAGTAGCGATGGGGACGGTGGTGTGGTGATTTCGTAGCAATCGCCCAATTGCTTGCGGTTGGGGCGGAAGTGCCGGCGTTTTGTTCGGTTACGTCCGAAAGAATACCGTGTGCCAACCATCGAAACACATGCGTCCCGATTTTTGTATAATGCCGGCTGAAGCTCGGCGCCGACATTCGATGGTGAGTCGGACTAGGCCAAACACGATCCAAACCGGAGGAGGCAAGGTCGCCATGATTTCGCAAGCAGATAACATTGCGCTGACGCAGGTTGGACCGGGGACCGCCATGGGCGAGCTCATGCGCCGGTACTGGATGCCAGCTCTGCTTTCCTGGGAACTCGCCGAACCCGACGGCGAGCCGGTTCGGGTCAAGCTCTTGGGCGAGCAGTTGGTCGCCTTCCGCGACACCGACGGCCGCATCGGCCTTTTGGAGGAGTTGTGCCCACATCGGCTGGCTTCGCTGTGGCTGGGCCGCAACGAAGAATGCGGTCTGCGCTGCGTGTATCACGGCTGGAAATTCGATGTGAACGGCCAATGCACCGACATGATGAACGAGCCAGCCGACAGCGATTTCCCCTCCAAGATGACGACCAAAGCATATCCGACGGTGGAGTTGGGTGGAGTCATTTGGGCCTACATGGGTCCGCAGGAGCATATGCCGCCGCCGCCAAAATTCGAATGGGCGTCGGCGCCGGCAACTCACCGACACGTCACCAAGAACATTCAGGAATGCAATTGGTTGCAGGCTCTGGAAGGCGGCATCGATTCCGCTCACGCCACCATCCTGCACCGCACGCTCCGCGCCGACACTACCCACGCCGGGCTGCGCATCGACACCGCCCACGTGCAGGGTCGTCCGCCGGAACTGGAGGTTGACCTAACCGACTATGGCTACCGGTACGCCGGCATCCGTTCTCTGGGCGACGAGGGCAACCACGTGCGGGCCTATCACTTTATCATGCCCTTCCACCAGATACGCGCCAGCCAACGCGGGTATCGTGGCCGCCCCGGGCCGGTGGGCTTCCTGGCGTCGGGACACATGTGGGCGCCCATGGACGATAATAACGTGATGGTCTGGAACTGGGACCTGTCCTACGACGACCCCATCGATGCCGAGGAACGAGTGGAGATGGACCGTAGCTACGGTCGCGGGCCCGAGCACATGCTCGGAAACTTCAACACCCGGGTCAACCGGGGCAACGACTGGATGATCAACCGGGCGGTGCAGAAGACCGAAACCTTCAGCGGCATTGACGGCGTGAACGCGCAAGATGTCGCCGTCCAGGAAAGCATGGGCCACATCGTTGACCGTACCCGCGAGAACCTCAGCCGCACCGACATGGCCATCATCTACGCTCGACGGCAGCTATTGCAGGCTACTCGCACCGTGGCCGAAGGCGGTGTCCCGCCCGGCGCCGGCGACAACTACTACATGCTGCGCCCGGCCCAGGCCATCCTACCCGTGGGCGTGGACTGGCGCGACGCGCTGTGGGAAGACCTCTACCCCGACGGCTCCCAAGAGCGCAACGGGAAGTAGGGATGCCCTGTCAATGGGAGCCCGCCTGAGGCGGACGGCCATCTCGCCAGTGGTCTCACAACACAGGGGCGAATAATCATTCGCCCCTATGCAGTTGCGGACACTCGCCGGCGATCAGCAATACACCCTATCGCGCCTGCCGACACGAACCACTAACACGCCCAAAACGTTGTCCTGAATGCCGCAGGCGACCCGGTAGTTCCCCACTCTGTAACGCCATAGACCGGCCAAAGGGCCGGTCAAGGCATGGCCGATACTGCGCGGGTCGTCCCGTGGAGCAACCCGCTCGTCCATGTAATCCACCACGCGCCGGGCCATCTGCCGGTCAAGCGTCGCGATTGACTCCGGGCCGTGTCGGAATACTCAATCGTCCAGGCCAAGATCCCGCCTCACCTCGGCGGACGAATAAATGCTTTCCTTGCCGGAACGGATACGTTCGAGAACCTCTACGGCAAGGTAGTAGTCCTCAATGTCCTCCATTCCGCGCTCGATCATCTCCTGAAGGAAAAATTGCTTCGAGCGGCCGGTTTCGGATGCCAGGAAGTCCAGTCTCTCCTCGGTTTCGCGAGGCAGTACAATCGTAGTCGCCATGTCGCGCTCCTGGTATTTGCCGTTTTTTACTCAGCTTAGGTCATCTTATAATATTTGGGAAAGTCTGTCCTCCCCCAGAAAACACATAATCGCTCTTGACGATCCATTGCACCGAGTAGTCAAACTCTTTCAAAGCGCGATAATCGATCTAGCCCGCGCCTCATCCGCTTGGTTCTAACTCTACGCAGCGCCACAAACATACCCGATATCTGTATGATGGAGTAAGTTTGCTTTCCCAATAGAGCAGGCATTGTGACCCGTTAGTCACGCCTTCCCGCAATTTTACCTCATGCTCCGCAGGTTCTTTCCAATGGGTGATCGGTCGTTTTCTTCGTCATGCATAGACACTGAAAATCCGGGGCTTACCTGGGTAGCCCCGGATTTTCGCTGACTATGTTGGGAGGCTTACCCTTCTTTCAGGGCCGGAATCACCTTCGTGCCCAGCAGTTCCACAGACCGCATCACGTCCTCGTGGGGCATGTGGCCTTCGTTGCCGTAGATCAGGATGTAGCCGGGCTCCAGATCCTTGCGGATGTGGCGCAGCTTTTCGGTCACGGTCTCAGGACTGCCGACAACGATGTTGTAGGCGGCTTGTAGATCCTCGTAGCTCATCCGCCGGCCCATGGTTCCGGTGCCAATGAGTGGGCGCGACATCTTGATGCGCAACGCTTCACGCGACTGGTATCCTGGGGGGTCATTGAACTCCATCGGCCCACGGTTGCGGTGATTTTCCGTCCACAAAAACGTGCGGCCGATCTCCTGCGCCCGCTCGTCGGTGTCGGCGACCAGGCAGCGGATCAAGTACCCGAAGTGCTCGGGGCCAGCCTCGTAACCCTCCTCGGCGGCGGTCTCGTGGTAGATTCCCTTGAGTTGCTTGGTGAGGTCCAGCAGGGAGCCTAGGTTCATGTAGGGATAGCGGTGCTTGGCGGCCCAAATCACCGATTCTGGGCTGCCGGTGCCAGGGAACCAGACCGGCGGATGCGGCTTCTGGATCGGCACGACCCAGGGGTTCACCATCCGGTGGGGCCAGTATTCGCCATCCCACCGGAACGGGCCCGGGTCGGTCCAGCACTTGATGATGAGGTCATGGGCTTCCTCAAACCGAGGACGATTCTCGGTGGGCGGATAGCCGGCGTGCAGCGTTTCCACCGCGGTGCCTCGAACGAAGCCAGAGATGATGCGGCCGCCGCTGATGCAATCCAGCATGGCGATCTCTTCCGCCATCTTCACCGGATCATTGACGGCGATCACGTTGCCCAGCATGGCGATCTTGGCGCGCTTGGTCCGCTGGGTGATCACGGCGGCGTCAACGTTCACAGACGGCTTCATGCACCAGTAGGAACTGTGGTGCTCGTTGGACATGATGCCGTCGAAGCCGGCTTCGTCGGCCAGTTGGTACTGGTCGTGGTAATTGCTGTAGAGCACGTGGGCCTTTTCGGGATCAAAGTGGGTGTTGGGGAAGTGCATCCGTCCCGATTCGTAGGGGGCCAAGTCGTCCTCAGTCACGTGACCGTAGGGTTGTTCCGAAAACCAGAATACTTCGAGTTCGTGCGCCATGGTGTTTGCTCCTTCTCGGTGGTGCGACGCTGACGTGGTGGGTTCGCTGTGCTGGCCGATGGGCCTCAGAAAACGGAGATCTGAGGGCTGTCCAGGAAGCTGATGACGGCCTCAACGAACTCTCTCCTCTTTTCCACGGCCGGAGAATGCCCGCAGTTGTCTATGATGCGCAGCTGGCTGCCCTGAATCGCCTGCTGGAACAGGTGGCCGCACTCGACCGGGATGATCGCGTCCTCCCGTCCCCAAACGATCAGGGTGGGCGTATCAACTCGAGAGAGGATGTAAGGCAGGCTGGGGTTGTGCAGGTAGGGTTTCCAGCAAAGCTGCGACGCGGTGATGGCGTTGGAGTGGACCACCAGTTGCTCTTCGGGCGTCAGTTCGCGGGTGTAGTTCTCGTAGTTGGGAACCTGGCTGGGGTCGTGGAAGCGTTGCTTCAAACGGGTCTCGGCGGACACCATGAAAACTTCGGCGATTTCTCCCTCGCGGGGCTTTACGCCAGCCGAGTCTACCAGGATCAGCGCATCGATGTTGTGGTCGTCCATCGCCGCCATTTCGGCGGATACCCATCCGCCCATGGACGATCCCATGAGCACAATGTCCTGAAGGCCCAGGGCGTCTATGAACATGTGGTTGAAGTGGGCCACATCAGCGATGGTCTTGACCCACGACGGCGCCTCTGTTCCGTTGAACCCGGGCTGACTTGGAACGAAGACCGTGTATTCCTCTGCCAAGTCTTCGTGGTACGGCTGCCAACCATTGGAACCACCGGCGCCGTGGAAGAAGACCAGCGGCGGCCCGTTGCCACCAGAGTACATTTCCACGGCGGTTCCATTGACGTTTACGGTGGTTCGCGTTCCGTTGCGCGCTGTTGTCATGCTTTCGTTCCTGTGGGGATGGTGTGATCTAGGGAGGTTTGCGTTATTCTGTTACAGGGGTAGCCGCATGTCAAGGCGGCGGAAGCAGGCCTCATGCCGGGAGGCTGTGAACCGCCACGCCCGCCGTTTTTTGTCTTCTCAGCTCCGGGACGTTGCGCGACGTCATCGTCGCCGCGAAAGGCGGCATGAAGAAATGGGGCAGGGTTCAGGGTTGGGGGCGAGCTGCCCACGTGATTCAGCCAAGGTTCGCCCGCGCCTTGCCGCATAAGACGCTGGAAAACCAAGATCTAGCCGCGCCGAGTCAGCATTACGGGTTTGGCCATGGCCGGAGCCTGGAAATCCCTCCTCCTGCGCCACTTCATGGATTTCTTCTGTCGGGTGCAGCAACGCTCCGCCGCGTCATGTTCGAGGCAAGCCCGGTACGCGTGAACGTCAGCGCGTATTGTGCAGGCTTGGGAGGTGTGCTAATCTTTATGGCAGGAAGGCAGCCTTGATCTGCCAAGCCTGTTGCGTGGCGAGCATAGCCAAGTGGTCGAAGGCGCCTGTCTGTGGCACAGGAGATCACGGGTTCGAATCCCGTTGCTCGCCCCACCAAATTGATCCCGATAATGCGCCATATCGCGCGCCTGTAGCTCAATGGATAGAGCACTGGGCTTCGGACCCAGGGGTTGCGGGTTCGAGTCCTGCCAGGCGCGCCACCCCACATGTAGCCGACGCGATGCTTTGCGATCGGCGTTTCTTTATTGAGGACTCCGCTTGGGTAGAGGTTGAAGTCCGTCGACCAGCCGCGCAGCCTACTGCCTCGGCCTGGCGTCAAAAGTGACGATGACGGTAGTCTCGGCGCCGTCGCGGATTACTTTGAAGTTGGAAGTGTCCCCCGGTTGGGAGTGCTCCACGACGTAGGACAACAGATCGTCCATGCTTTGGATGGGCTCGCCGTCGATGGCGACTATGATGTCGCCGCCAACGGGGATTTCGGCGCCATTGATTACGGTCAGCTGGTCAGAGGCCCTGAGCCCGCCCCGACTGGCCGCGCTGTCCGCCCCTACCGCCAGCACCAACGCTCCGCGAGTGTTGGATGGAAGGTTCATCGCCGTTGCAATGTCCGGGTTCATCGAGGTTCCCCGGATGCCGATGTACGGGTATTCGTAGCGTCCATCAGCGATGAGCGCCGGTATCACCAACTTGGCCAGATTGACCGGAATGGCCAGGCCAACCCCGGAAGAGGAGCCAGTGCGGCTGATGATCTGCGCGTTGATGCCCACAAGTTCGCCTTTGCGGTTGAGCAACGGCCCGCCGGAATTGCCGGGGTTGGTGGCCGCGTCGTGTTGTATCACCCGAGGGATCGAGAACCCGCTCTCCGAGGGGTTGATCGTACGTCCCAGGGCGCTGATGACCCCGGAGGTCATGGAAAATCCGCGGGAGAAGGGATCACCTATCGCCACTGCCAACTGGCCCGGCTTGATGTCGTCGCTGTCGCCCAGCGCGATGGCCGGGGGCCGAACGGAATCGTCGGTTATTTTGATGACGGCCAGATCCGAATCAGCGTCCTGGCCCACGATTTCGGCATCTACCTGGGCTCCATCGCTCAACACCACCACGATGCGGTCCGCTGAGTCGATGACGTGTCGGTTGGTAACCACGTGGCCTTGGTCGTCCCAAACGAAACCGGAGCCACTGGCCCGGGAAAACAGGTCGTTGGGTACACGCTGAGGTATCGTTAGCCCCACCGACACCGGCTGCAACACACGGAGTCCAACCACGCTCTTGACCGTTCTTTCGTAGAGATCGGTCATCACGGTGTCGTGGGCGGCGGCAATCTGCTCCGCCGTAAGCTGTTGGCCCGCGACGCTTTCCGCCGCAGCGCCGCCCGCGACGGAGACCGACTCTGACCGCTGCGGTTGCAGTGTCTCAGCAGCTTGGCGAGCGGCGACTATCTCCTGCGCCACCGTATTGATCGGCGGTGGAGGCGTCAACTCCACGATCGAGGGGCCTGACGCGGCGCCATCGGGTTGCCCGCACGCCAATGTGATGGCCAAGGCCAGAGTCGCCACAACAGCTGCCCAAGCCATGGGTAGACGGGCGACGCGAGAAAGTTGTTCGGTACGGTTTTTTACAGCCACTGGTGTTTGCTCCCTGATAATCTGCGCTTTCGTCATCGGGCGGCAGGTATTCGATGCCCCTAATACGTAAAGGAATCGTGTTCAGATTTTGTGAAGGCCTCTTGTTGGTGTGGCGCTTGGAGAGCGTCGCAACCCTGTCGCCATCATCTGTCATTTGCTGGGAGCGTTGGCAGCGTCGCCATCCCCTTGCGCCGAACAGACTTTAGCGCCCGCCGGCCGTATCACCCCTTTGGACGCCTCCAACACGCGCCTCGGAAGCACGCGGGGAGCTCAGGCGCGCCGCGTCAACGTCACCGATGCTATACTACCGCTGAGGGCGCCCGATGCCAACCGGCTCCCCGTTTGAACCCGACTGGACTTTGACCTGCGTACAGCAAGGAGAAGAGAGATGCTTTACGAACTGCGTATCTACGACGCTGTTGCCGGCCGCCTACCCGATATCAGCGGTCGATTCGCCAATCACACCTGCGCCTTGTTCAGGAAGCACGGCGTAAAGTACTTGGGGTTCTGGACGGACGAGATCGGACGGAGCAACAGGTTGACCTATATCAACGTTTTCGACAGCATGGCCGACCGGGAATCCAGGTGGGCGAAGTTCGGCGGCGACCCAGAATGGCTCGAAGTCCGTAAGCAAACCGAGGCCAACGGCCCGTTGGTCGACGCCGTGACCAACCGTTTCTTGCGTCTGACCCCGTACTCCCCACAACCCAAGATCACCACGGCCGTTCAGGAACTCCGCATCTACGAAGCCATGCCGGGCCGTCTGCCGGACGTTCACAATCGGTTCGCCAACCACACCATGGGGCTGTTCGAGAAGCACGGCATCGAGAACATTGGGTATTGGTCGGAGGATGTCGGCGTCAACAACGTGCTGGTATACATGTTGGGGTATCCCAGCCTGGGCGACCGGGAGAAAAGCTGGAAGTCCTTCCAGGCAGACCCGGAGTGGAACAAGGCCAGGTCGGCGAGCGAGGTGAACGGCCCCATCGTGCGGGTATCTCGCCATAGCATCATGCGGCCGACGGATTACGCCTTTACCAGCGATTAGATGCTGTGAGGGCCATCGCCGGTCTTTGGGGGCGGGCGCGGAACCTGCCCCCTTGCATTTGCCATGGACGAACCCAGCGCAACGGGCGGTGATAAAATGGCGCGCGGCGCTGAATCGCCTCGGCTGGCTGGAGGGCAGGGAAGCATGTCAACGAGCAAGCAGGAATGGCAGGAGGCCACGCTTTCCCGCGTCACTCAGCGTTTTGGCGAGCGTCGGAAAGCGTTTCAAACCGATTCCGGGTTGAGCCTGGACACCGTATACACACCCGAAGACGGCGGCGAAACAGATTACCACGAATCTGTTGGGTACCCCGGCGAGTTCCCCTACACACGCGGTGTCCAGCCCAACATGTACCGTGGCCGCGTGTGGACCATGCGTCAGTACGCGGGGTATGCCACGGCGGCGGCAACCAACGAACGTTATCGTTATCTGCTCGCCAACGGCCAAACCGGCCTTTCCGTGGCGTTTGACCTACCCACACAGATTGGCTACGACAGCGATCACCCGCTGGCCGAGGGCGAAGTCGGCAAGGTGGGCGTGCCGATCTGCTCGCTGGCGGACATGGAGACGCTCTTCGACGGCATACCGATGGACAAGGTCAGCACGTCGATGACCATAAACGCTACGGCCGCCGTCTTGTTGTGCCTGTACATCGCGGCCGGCAAGAAGCAGGGCGTGGCCGCCGAGCAGCTGAGCGGAACCCTACAAAACGACATCCTCAAGGAATACATCGCCCGCGGGACCTACGCCTACCCGCCCCGTCCCTCGATGCGGCTGGTGGTGGACATCTTCAAGTACTGCGCCGAGAACGTGCCACGCTGGAACACCATCAGCATCAGCGGTTACCACATGCGGGAGGCTGGAGCCACGGCAACCCAGGAACTGGCCTTCACCTTCGCCAACGCCATCGCCTACGTGGAGGCCGCCGTCGCCGCTGGTTTGCCGGTCGATGACTTCGCTCCACGTCTGTCTTTCTTCTTCGTGGCGCAAAACAACCTGTTTGAGGAGATCGCCAAGTTTCGGGCGGCGCGACGCCTTTGGGCCAGAATCATGCGCGATCGTTTTGGGGCGAAGGACCCCAGGTCCATGATGCTGCGTTTTCACACCCAGACCGCCGGCGTTACGTTGACGGCGCAGCAACCGGACAACAACGTGATCCGAAGTACGGTCCAGGCATTGGCCGCGGCGCTGGGGGGCACGCAGTCGCTACACGTGAACTCCCGCGACGAGGCGTTGAGCCTGCCCACTGAAGAATCGGCGCAATTGTCGCTGCGAACTCAGCAAATCCTGGCCCACGAAAGCGGAGTCGGCGACGTGGTGGATCCATTGGGCGGATCCTGGTACGTGGAGAACCTCACCGACCGGCTGGAGGCCGGCGCCGTGGAATACATCGAGCGCATCGACCGGATGGGCGGCGCCGTAGCCGCCATTGAGGACGGATTCCAGGTTCGCGAGATCGGAGACGCGGCGTTTGCGCACCAACGGTCGGTGGACGACGGCGAGCGGATCGTGGTGGGAGTGAATCAATACGTCAGCGACACGCCGCCGATTGCCGACCTGTTGCGGGTGGACGCAGCCGCCGCAGCGGAACAGGTGGAAAGGCTGAAAACCCTGCGACGCGAACGCGACAACATTGCGGTGCAGGTCAGCCTGGCTTGCCTGGCCGACGCCGCGCGATCCGATGACGCCAATACGATCCCTTCAATCATGGAGTGTGTGGAAAAGTACGCCACCCTCGGCGAAATCTGCGACGTTCTGCGCCGCGTATTCGGCGAGTACGAGGCCTCGGCCGCCCTATGATAAACTTTGCCCCGCGGACTTCGATAGACGGAGCCAAACACCGTTCGATGGACAGAGCCAAACACTGGAGGAAAGCGCGTGCCTGACGTGACGTTGACTGAAGAAGAAAAGATGCTGCAGAACCTGGCGCGTGATTTCGCGGAGCGCGAGGTGATGCCCAGGGCCGCCGAGCTGGACGAAAAGGCCGAATTCTCTCACGAAAATTGGCGCGGCATGGCGCAGTTGGGCTTGACCGGCATCGGTGTTGACCCGGCTTACGGCGGCAGCGGGGGTGGTTTCCGGCAATCTTCCATCGTCATCGAGGAGATGGCGCGGGCCGACGTAGCGGCTAGCGTTACACTGGCGGCCCATTTGGGTTTGGGCCTGGAAACCATCGCCCGGTTCGGCAACGAGGAGCAAAAGCAGCGCTACATCCCATCACTGGCTTCCGGCCAGGGCATCGCAGCCTGGGCCCTAACCGAGCCGGGCAGCGGCTCGGACGCGGCGGCGATGCAGACCACCGCCACCCGGCGGAATGGCAGCTGGACGCTGAACGGATCCAAGCAGTTCATCACCAATGCGGAGGTGGCCGAGACGCTGGTGGTTTTCGCCAACCAGGACCGGTCGATGGGGTACCGTGGAGTATGCGCGTTTATTGTGCCGGCCGGCGCCCCTGGGATGCAGATCAACCCCCAGCACAACAAGATGGGCATCCGCGCCTCCAGCACCTGCGAAATCGTGTTTGAGGACGCTGAAATACCAGCGGAGAACCTGATCGGCGAAGAGGGCATGGGGTTCCGCTACGCCATGGACATCCTGGACTCTAGCCGCATTTCCATCGCGGCGCAGTGCGTGGGGATCGGTCAGGCGGCCCTGGAAGAGGCGGTGCGGTACTCGCAACAGCGCGAAACCTTCGGACGTAAATTGGCTCAGCATCAGGCCATCCAATTCAAGCTGGCCGACATCGCTACGGGAGTTCATTCGGCTCGCGTCGCGACCATGTACGCCGCCTCCCTGCGCGATCAGGGCCTGCCCTTCATCAACGAAGCGTCCATGGCCAAGCTGTTGGCTTCTGAGAATTGCAACAAGGCCGCCTATGAGGCGATGCAGATTCACGGCGGCATCGGCGTATTCAAGGAATCGCGCATCGAGCGTATCTTTAGGGACGCGCGGGTAACCACCATCTACGAAGGGACTTCGGAAGTGCAGCGCATGATCATCGCCCGTCAGGTCCTGGCGCAGTACCCGGTGTAGCTGTCGCGGGCCTGGATGGAGGAGCGTTATCGATGACCGAAGTTTGCTCCGTAAATTACATCGACCATGTTGGCATCGCCGTCAACGACATCCAATCGGCGCTGGCTTTCTTCGGCGCCAACTTCGGGACACCTGACGCCAAAGTGGTAGATATGGATGACCAAGGGGTTCGGGCTTGCCTGATCGAGGTTGGCCAAACCCGCCTGGAACTCCTCGAGCCACTATCAGCTGCCAGCGCGGTGGGGCGGTTCATCGAGCGGCGGGGCGAAGGACTGCATCACCTGGCGCTGAACGTTGACGACATAGACGGCAAGCTGAAAATCCTGGGCGCCAGGGGCCTATCTCTAATCGATACCGAATCGCGGCACGGCCTGTCGGGGGCCATCGGCTTCGTGCACCCGCGCTCGGTGTTCGGCGTGCTGACCGAGTTGGTGGAGAATTAGCGACCCCAACCGTCCTCCAGCTTACCGAGACGGGAATCGCGCGCAACCATGCCCGCCCATGTGATCTACGGGGACAGCTTCCTGGTCGCTCAAACGGTTCGCGGTGTCCTACGGGATGCGGGCGCGGCGGACGTGATGGAGTCGAATCGGTGGCGGGCGGCAGCGGCGCAGGCCCAACCCGCTGAGGTTCTGGCCGCCTGCAACACGCTGCCGTTCCTCGATGCGGTACGCTTGGTGCAACTCGACGGGGCGCTGGCGACGGAGGAACGCTCCGGCGGCCAACGGGGCCGGGGACGCTCTGGCGGCAGGCAGGCGCCGGCTCGATCCGGGTGGTTCCAACTGGTCGAGGCGATCCCTCAAATGCCCGACACCACGGTGCTGATTTTCGCGGATGGCGACGTAGCCGACAACAATCCCTTGCTGCGGGCTTTGGCTGAGCATTGCCAGACGCACAAACAGCAAGCCCCAACCGGCCAGGGTCTGAATCAATGGGTCAGACGTAGAGCGGAAGCCAATGGAGGCGCCATCACCCCGCCGGCCATTCAGATCATCACCGAATTGATCGGCAACGACCTGTGGACGCTGGACCGGGAGTTGGAAAAATTATCCCTTTACGCGGCGGGCCGGGAGATTACGGATGCCGACGTTAGGGAACTGGTTCCCTACGCCCAGGAGGCCAACATCTTCGCGGCGGTTGACGCCATCATGGATGGAAAACCGGGGGAAGCATTGCGGCTGCTGGCCCAACTGATGCAGGAAGGCCGCGAACCCCTGTACATCATCGCCATGATCGAACGGCAGTTGCGGTTGATCGCCCTGGCCCGGGATCTGACGGAGCGAGGCGTGGCGCAATCCGATCTGGGCCGGCGCATGGGCGCCAACTCCGATTTTGTGGTGCGCAAGACTCTGGGGCAGGCTCGCCGCATGTCGATGCCCCAGATCTCGTGGAACTACCGGCGAGTATTGGACAGCGACCTGGCCATCAAACAGGGGCGGCTCGACCCGCAGGTTTCGTTGGAGCTGTTGGTGGCTGACCTGGCCGGGGCGTGAGGTTGGCGATTCCGCGAGGTGGCGGCGGCAACGTTCGGAAAGTCAAGAATGGGCGATGGGATTGAAGCAGGCGGCCCAATGGTTTTGGGCAAGTTCGCTCAAGGCGGGGGTCGGTTCAGTCCGGCAGCGATTGATGGCCTTCGGGCACCGCGGTAGAAAGGGGCATTCGTCGGTCGTGGCGATCAAATCCGGCGGAGCGCCCCGCAATGCCTGCAAACGCCGGCCAGCGGCGTCCAATCTGGGCAAAGATTGCAGCAAAGACCAAGTGTACGGGTGGCGCGGTTGCTGAAACAGCGGCAGTAACTCGGCGTATTCCACGAGATGACCGGCGTACATGACCCCCACACGGCGCGCCATGTTGGCCACCACCCCCATGTCGTGGGTGATCAGAAGGATCGCCGACTTGGAATCCCGACTTAACTCTTTGAGTCGTTCCAGAATCTCGGCCTGCAGAGTGACGTCAACGCTGGAGGTTACCTCGTCTGCGATCAACAACCTCGGCCTCATCACCAGCGCCATTGCGAGCATCACGCGCTGGCATTGACCTCCGCTGAGGGTGAACGGGTACGCGGACATGATGCGCCTCGGATCGGGCACGCCCAGTTCGCGGAGCATCTCCTGGCACACTTTGCCAGCGGCCCGGCGATTGAGCCGCGAATGGGTGATGATCACCTCGGTGAGTTGGGCGCCAACGGTTTGCACCGGATTCAGCGCCGATTGAGCGTCTTGGAACACCATGGACATGGCCTTGCCCCGCAGTTCGCGCCGGTGGTCCTCGGGCGCCGAGACCAGGTCGATGCCGTCAAACAGGACGCGGCCGCCGGTAATGGCGCCGTTATCGGGCAGCAACCCCATGAGGGTGAGGGCCAATGCGCTTTTGCCGGCGCCGCTTTCCCCGACGATGCAGAGAATCTCCTCCTCTTCCTGGGAGAAGGACACGCCGTTGATCGCGTGCACCGCGCCGTTGGGTACCCGAAATTCGACGTGCAGGTCCTGGACTTCGAGCAGTGACGGCATTTCACACCGGCGTAACGGGCGATCCGGCGGCGGCCAGACTCACCGGCGCCGTCCTGCCGGCCCGGATCTCGGTTATCAAGTCTTCCAGAGATTCAATGCGCCGTTCGAACAGCGTAGCGGCGGTTCCTACCTGGCTCAAGCGGTGCGCGTCGCTGCCGCCAACCCGGGGCAGGCGAAGACTCTGGTTGAGGTCGGCGGCGAATCGGTTCTCATTGCACTTGCCCCGGCCGTTGTGGGTTTCAACCGCGTCGAACAACCCTACGTTCAGCTCGGATACGGCGCGCTCCAGCATTTCGGCGCGGGCGTAGGGATCCCCGGCCGGCTCTTCCAAGTACCGGCGCCGGTAGGGATGGGCCGCGATCAAAATGGCTCCCACGCTGTCGGCTTCGGCTCGAAGGAAACTGGGCTTGTGCATCCCGAACCGGTAGCGACTCAAGCCGAAGACCAGCACATGGCCGGCGTCGGTGTTGATTTCAGAGCCCGGCAGCGCCAGGATGCCATGGCGCTTGGTCAACTCGGCTGCGGCGTCGAGTGTCCAGAATTCGTCATGTTCGGTGATGCAGATCCCGTCCAGGCCAGCCGACCTCGCGGCATCGACCAATTCATCGGGAGAGAGGAAACTGTCGTCGGACTTGGGGTAGGTATGATTGTGCAGATCGATCAGCACGATGGATGGCTCCAGAGCGCCAGGACGCAACAGAATCATACCACCGATGACGCCGGAACGCAGATGCCTAGAGGTCAACCGATGACGAGACCCTCGCCTTTCAAGTCCTCCATGATTTCGTCGGCGACGGACTTGCGTACCTTGAATCTCCGTTCCAACATGGCGGAGGTTACGCGAGGGTTGCGCAGCGCAATGTCCCGCGCTTGGTCAAGGTAGTTGCCGTTGTAGGCGCCGCCATCGTTGGGGTTGGGTTCCCCGGCATCGTCCATGGGTTCTGCCTCCTCGGCGTCCAGATTGATCTGAGGCAGGGGCGGCCCCATTTGGTCGCGCCAAAAGTCGATCAGCCGGTCCATCTCTTCGTCGTAAACCAACGTGCCTTGACCCCGACGGGCCTTGGGGAAATCGTTGCTGAGGAGCAGCAGATCGCCCTTGCCCATCAGCGCTTCTGCGCCACCAGAGTCCAGGATCACCCGAGAATCCACCTGCGACGCCACGGCGAACGCGACGCGCGCCGGCACGTTGGCCTTGAGCAGACCCGTCACCACCTTGACGGATGGACGTTGGGTGGCCAGAACCATGTGGATGCCGGCCGCGCGACCCAGTTGGGCCAGCCTGACCAGTTGCTGTTCTACTTCCAGGCCGCCGGTCATCATCAGGTCGGCCAACTCGTCCACTATCAGAGCCAAAATCGGCATTGGATCTTCGGCTTTGGCGTTGTACCCCGCGATGTTGCGGACGCCCAAGTCTTCCATCATACGGTACCGGCGGGTCATTTCGTTGATTAATCCGCGCAGGGCCGGCTGAACCTCGTCCGGTTCGACGATGACAGGTTTCACCAGATGCGGGATGCCGTTGAAGGGCGTCAATTCCACCCGTTTGGGGTCCACCATGATCAAACGCAAACGGTCGGGGGTTTGAGTCAGCAACAAGGAAGCCACCAGGGAGTTGATACACACGCTCTTGCCGGAGCCGGTGGCGCCGGCGATCAACAGGTGCGGCATCGCGGCCAGGTCCAGCGCCAGTGGTTGGCCTCCAGCGTCTTCGCCCAACGCGAAGGCCAATCCTCCCTTTTGCGCGATCTTGCCGAATTCCGGGTCATCCACGATCGACCGCATCAATACCTTGCCCGGGGATGGATTGGGAACTTCCAGGCCGACCAAGCCCTCGCCGGGTTCCGGCGTTTCGATGATCCTGATGTATGGACTCTTGAGGGCCAGGGCCAGATCTTTACGTTGCTTGGTGATGTCGCTGACCCGTACGCGGCTGGGGCGTTGCTTGTCCGCCGCGTCTTCGCGTCCCGTTTTCCTGGGAACGTAGCCCGGCACAAGTCCGAAACGGATCACGCGAGGTCCGGCTTTCACATCTTCCACGTCAACGTAGACTCCGTGTTCGGCCAGCGCCTCCTTGATCTCTTCAGACATTCCCGCGATGGCTTTGTGATCAACCTGGTGAGGCTCAGCCGGGGCGAGGATGTCGAGGGGCGGCAACTGCCAGCCACCGGTGGATTCGGGTCTGGGCAGGGTCGCGGCGGGGATCTGCGGGCTGACGGTCTCGGCTTCTGGGATTTGAGCCGCGTTGGCGGCCGGCGCGGCGCCGTGGGCCGGGTCCGGTCTTGCCTTGCTGAGCGCGGCGGCCGCGCGGTGAGCGCCGGTGGTTGACACTGCGAACACCCAAGTCCCCGCGATTCGCACTCCAGACGCAGCTGCCACCAGCGCTGCCCTCGCCCCAATTCCGGCGTACCTGATGGCAGCCAGGTACCAACGTGGACCGGCGGGCAGCAGCAACCCGAGCAGCAATAGGGCGCCGCAGAGTTCGAGGATGCCGAGGGCAATACTGCCGCCGGTTAGTGTGTATCCCCACTTGCCAGAGACTCCGTAGGCATAAAAGGCGCCAACATCGCCCCGGACGAACGCCGCGCCGCCGATGGCGACAGCGACGACAACGGGCGCCGCCAGCCACCAACGCCATCCATCCCGGAAATACGCCGGTCGGTGCAACAGAGCGAGCAAGATTGCCAGGCCCAATGCTCCAATCGCGACCCAACCGAAGCCCAGCGTGTCTGTCAGCCATTGGCGCGCGCTGGGCACGAACCACGCCAGCGCTCCAGCCACCACCAGCGATACCCCAAGAACTCCCGCCTCGATTGACAACCGGAGCCAGTGGGGGTTGGCGCCGCGGGCCGCTGCGGACGTGGACATAATGGCCTCCTGCCGCCAATGCCTAAAGTGGTTCAGGAAAATACGTTCGCCGCTGCCTGAGAGCAGCGGCGCGAGAGTCAACGCAACGGAAAGGGCGGGCTGCCGTCAGGTATCGAGAATCACTGGGATGATCATAGGGCGCTTGTTGAGGTTGGCGCGAAGGAACTGGCGAGCGACTTTCCGAATTTTTGCTTGCGCCGACTCTACGTTGTTCTCCTGCAACAGGCCCGATATTTCCATCTCCACGGCTTCCACCAGCCCGCGCAGCGCATCCGCCAGGTCATGCTGCTCGACGAACCCGCTGGCGGCGACCTGCACGTTCCCGGCGATTTCCCCATCGGCGTCCAATGCCGCGCATACTACAACCACTCCGTCCCTGCCCAGTGATCGCCGCTCGCGGAGGATGTCGCTGTCGCTTTCGATGACGGTCGGCCCATCCAGGTAGATGGGTCCGGCGGGAATCGAATCCACGACTCGCGCGCCGTCACGGTCAATTTCCAGAATATCGCCGTCTTCCAGGACGAAGATGCCGCCCGGAGCTGCGTTCAAGTCCCAAGCGAGCTGGGCGTGGGCTCGCAGGTGTCGGTACTCGCCGTGCACGGGCACAAAATACCGGGGTTTGGTGACGTTGAGCATCAGCTTCAGTTCTTCCTGGCTGGCATGGCCGTGGACGTGCACCGGAGCGATGCGGTCGTACAACACGTGGGCGCCCTGGCGCAACAGGTTGTCGATGGTTTGACTCACGGCGCGCTCATTTCCGGGTATCGGAGTAGCCGAGATGATCACGGTGTCCCCACTGGCCAGTTCCACGTCGCGGCTCTGTCCGTTGGCGATGCGCACCAGGGCTGAGGTGGGTTCGCCTTGACTTCCAGTTGTCATCAATACTACCCGGTGGGAGGGCCAGTCATCAGCATCGCGCACGGGAATAATGGTATCCGGGCGAGCCTCCAAATAACCCATTTCCGTCGCCATTTTGACGTTGGCCACCATGCTGCGCCCCACGAAGGCTACCTTGCGGTCGTGTTTTTCGGCGGCGGTGATCACCTGTTGGATGCGGCTGATCAGCGACGCGAAGGTGGCGATGATGACCCTTCCTGGAGCGTCGGCTAGGGCCCGGTCCAGCGCCGAACCCATCACCTGTTCGGATGGAGTATAGCCGGGCAGTTCGGCGTAGGTGGAATCGGAGCAGAGGAGCAGGACTCCGTCGGCGCCGCGACTGGCCAACGCCAGCAAATCGATGGTGTTGCCGTCAACCGGCGTGTGGTCGATTTTGAAATCGCCCGTGTGGACTACGGGTCCCAGCGGGGTTTCGATGTAGATCCCCATGGCGTCGGGGATGCTGTGGCACACCCGAAACCAGGTGGCGGTGAAGTTGTCTCCAAACTCCACGGGCGTTTCAGGCTCGATGACGTGGACGGCCATGTCGCGGGTTCGCCGGCGTTCGTGCAGCTTCACCTGGATCAAACCGTGGGCCAGCCGAGGGGCGTAAACGGGAACCTCCAGGTCAGGCAGCACGTAGGGCAGCGCGCCGATGTGGTCCTCGTGGCCATGGGTGATCAGGATGCCACGCACCCGGTCGGCCCGAGCGGTGAGGTAGGAAACATCAGGAATGATGAGGTCAACGCCTGGCATGTCCTCGGAGGGGAATTGGATGCCACAATCAACCACGATAATGTCGTCGCCGCACTCCAACGCCATCATATTTTTGCCGATTTCGCCCAGACCGCCCAGGGGAATCACGCGCAACCGAGAGCCGGCGGAGGGATGCACCGGGAAATTGCTGGTCAAGTAAACCTCCGTTAGAACAGCCGTTGTTGGCCGGGAGGTGGATCGGCCTCAGACGGCTCCGTCGGCGCTTCGCGGGGTGTCGACGGCTCGGTTGCTGCAGCGGGCAAATTCTCGCCCGCGGGCAGCATGTCCCACAACGAGGGTGGCGTCGGGTCGGCCGCGTAAACCGCTGGATCCTCCCTGATTTGGCCGGGCGTCCCCGGCTCGGCCTGCATCCGCAGCACGTCCAGCAGCCCGGGCACTTTTGCGAAATCCTGCTCGATGGCGGCCCGCATTTCCTGGCGGCGCAATCCGGCGGCCGGGTGCATGATCGGGAAGATGTGCCGCCCGCCCACCGGACGCAAGCGTCCCCTGGCGCGACTGATGCTCTGCCCCGGCAGGAACCTCGCCATGGAAAACCGGCCCAAAGTGACGATCAGCAACGGGTCAATAAGTTCGATCTGCTCGTCCAGGTATTTGCTACACGCCGCGATCTCGTCGGGCGCCGGGTCCCGGTTGTTGGGAGGGCGGCACTTGACCATGTTGGCGATGAAAACCTGTTCGCGAGTCATGCCGATGGACTGCAGCAATTCTTCCAAGAAGTTGCCGGCGGGACCGACGAATGGTCGCCCTTGGCGATCTTCATGAAAGCCGGGGCCTTCGCCGATGAAAAGGATTTCCGCACCTGCGGGGCCTTCGCCAGGCACAGCTTTGGTCCGGGAAGCGTGCAGCGAGCAATCGGCGCAGTTCCTGACCCGACGAGCAAGGTCTTCCAGCGTTTCCATGATTGGCCTGCTACTATCCGGCGACGTTGCGGGCCCCCAGCCAATTCGGCAGGCATGAAAGGCCCGCTACTCGTCCTGAACACCCTTGCCCTTCAGGTAGGCTACCGCGTCGGCGACCGTGTGAATCTCGCCGGCGTCCTCATCGGGTATTTCGATGGCGCTGCCGTCGGAACTGAACTCTTCCTCGAAGGCCATGATCAATTCCACGAGGTCGAGCGAGTCGGCCCCCAGGTCGTCCTGGAAGGACGCCTCTTCAGTCACGTCGCCGGCTTCCACGCCGAGTTTGTCCACGACAATATCCGTAATGCGCTCAAGAACGGTACTCAAAGGTTCATCTCCATGAGAGGGCGGCAATCGGACGCCGCGGAGTTTTGCTGTCAGTTGTGGCGCTCAAAGGCGGGGCGCGCTATTCGATTCAGCGTTCAGGCCGCGATTCGAAACGGAGCCGAGCACCCCATTTACGAATCTTGCGCTGCTCTCGCTGCCGAATTCCGACGCCAGTTCAGTGGCTTCGTTGATGATGACACGGTCGGGAGCCTGATCCCGCGAGGTCAGTTCGTAGATTGCCACACGCAATATGTTACGGTCAACGATGGCCAACAAATCTACCGGAAGCGCCGGGGCATACTCTTGTATGACCCCATCGATCCGCTGAATGTCATCAAGTATGCCCGTCACCAGTCGCTCGGCGTTCCTGCGAACGTTTCCGGGAACGGCGCGTTCTGCGCTAAGCCAGTCGATGGTTGTTGGGTCTGAATCACCACGGACATCGTGAACGTACAGGCATTGCAGAGCCAGGGCGCGAGCTTGGCGGCCCACCGGGGCCCGTCGTTGACCATGTGGTCCACGTTTGGCGCTCATCGGACCCAACGGCCGCCGGACAATCGATTATCCGCCGGTCAAGCTCTGTCGCTGATCAGCGCCGACCTTGCGGATTGAATCGGGGTCTGACAGCGTCAGGGCTTCGACGCCCGGTTCGATGCGTCGCACCAAGCTGGAGAGAACCCGGGCGGGGCCGAATTCCACAAACCGATTGACGCCTGAATCCAACATGAAGCGCACTGAGTGTTTCCAAAGGACGCAGTTGCAAAGGCCGGTGAGCAGTTCTTGTCGGGCCTGAGTCGAGTTGACGATTGGAGCGCCGGTGGAATTGGCGATAACTGGGAACTGCGGATCGCGCAAAGCGATTCCGTCGATGGCGTCGGTTAGGCCTTCCTGGGCCAGCGCCATCAGTCGGGAGTGGAAGGCTCCGCTCACGGCCAGAGGAACCACCTTTTTGGCGCCCCGCGCCGAAGCGAGGTCCATGGCCCTGGCCAAGGCCATCTTGTCGCCGCTCACGACAATCTGGTCGTCGGAGTTGATATTGGCCATCTCAACGCCGGCGTCCTGGGCGACTTGGGCCACGACGATTTCGTCCAGCCCGATGATGGCGGCCATGGAACCCGGCTGGGTTTCCGCAGCTACGTGCATCAGTCGGCCGCGTTCCCGCACCAGCCTGATGCCGTCGCTGAAATCCATCACCCCGCCGACAACCATTGAAGTGTACTCTCCCAGGCTGTGGCCCGCGACGGCCGCGGGTTGGGGGGCGCCGGCTCCCAGGAATTCCTGCCACGCCCGCCAGATGGCGATGCTGACCGTCATGATGGCGGGTTGAGCGAAGGCGGTGTCCTGCAGGGTTTCCGAGGGGCCGTCGAACATCACGCTGGTGAGGCTCGCGCCAAGGCTGTCGTCGGCCTCGTCGAAAACGTCGCGGGCGGCTTGGGAGGTTTCGTAAAGAGACCGACCCATGCCAACTTTCTGGGCGCCCTGGCCCGGGAAGATGAAGGAGTAGATGGGAGCTTTTTCGATGTCAGTCATGCGACTGCCCTCCAAACGCTCACACCGCGACCGCGCGACCGCGGTAGTAGCCGCAGCCGGGACAGGCGGCGTGGGGACGCTTGGCCTGCCGGCATCGGGGACAACGGGCCGGGCTCATCGCGCGTAGCCGGTAGGCCGGTGATGAAAGCCGCCGTCCTTTTCGCGCTCTGGTCAGTTTCTTCTTTGGCAATGCACCCATTTCAGTTCCAGTTCCTAGAGGCTCGTTACCCAGAGGTTCGTTACCCAATTGAGGTTCGTTACCCAATTGAGGTTATGAGCCGTGGTTTGTCAGATTGATTCAAGATTAAGTTTCGACCATCAGGGAGCGTAGCGCGGCCCACCTGGGGTCGATATTTTGCGCGTAGCAATCGCACTGGGCTTGATTTCGGTCAATGCCGCAACGGTCACAAATTCCCACGCAGTCAGGCCTACAAAGCGGTTTCAGCGGCAAAATGGAAAGCGCGGACTGCCGAACGGCCTCTGCCAGATCCAGCGTGTGATCGCGCGCGATGTAAAATCCTTCCCATTCTGTTGGCGGGAGCACGCGGTGTCCGGTTTTGAGGTCGATCTCAGGCAGGTATTCCTCGTCGATCTCCAGCTCCAGAGACTGGTTGAAATCCACCAAGCAGCGACTGCAATCCTGTAGGACCACAACCGTGAGCCAAGCCTGGGTCCAAATTCCCTGGTGGGTTCGAACCAATTTGACCGGTCCCGATGCGTTTTGTACAGGGTCGAGGGTTGGGTTCGCATCTCCTTCAACAACCGAGAAGGCCCGTTCAGAGCCGATGGGTTCCTTCAACAACTGTGAAACGTTGTATTGCATTGTGGCACCGCCGGCGGCGAGCGCTCAATTTTTACGGACGAGATTATAGGTTGGAGTGGCGTCTATCGCAAGTGATGGGATTGCGAATTGTGGGTTTTTTATGAATCGGCGGTCAGTCCGGCGCGGCGTTGGCGTTGATGTACTCAATGATGTCGTTGGTGGAGGCGCCGGGCCCGAATACGGCCGACACCCCCATGTCAGCCAGCGGCGCGCGGTCGACCTCGGGCACGATCCCGCCCAGAACCACCAATACGTCCTCCATGCCTTGTTCCCGGAGCAGCCGCATGATTTCGGGCAGCAATTCCATGTGGGCCCCGGACAGAATGCTCAAACCCAGCACAGAGACATCCTCTTGGGCTGCCGCCTGCACTATCATCTGGGGCGTTTGTCGGATGCCGGTGTAGATGACCTCCATACCAGCGTCCCTAAGCGCCCGGGCGATCACCTTGGCTCCCCGGTCGTGGCCGTCCAACCCTGGTTTGGCGACTAGGACCCGGATCGGATTGCTGACTTCTGTGACCATTTCCTGTTTGCCCGCTCCGTGGGGAGGCGCCACGTTTGGCGCGTAAAATGCAGGTGACGATTTTCGCAGATGCTGCAACCGGGCGCAATATGCCCGGCGATGACCATTTGGCTCCCGTCTTCCCAGCGGATGGGGACGTTCAATGATCTCGCCGGCGTCATCGCCAGCTGTCCCGACTCGCGGCCACCCTCTAACGGTGGCGCAGGCGAACGGACGCTCCCTGCCCCGGTCGCTTATCCGCAAATCGCGCTCGGATGGTGGCGTATGCGGACGGACGCCCTACGCAGCTGACCCGCCACGTAGGGCCACCCCTCAACTATACCTCCATCAGCCCCGTCCGACCGGCGTGGCATTCGCTGGCGTAGCCCCACCGCTCGCTCGGCTACCGTTGCTGACATCGCGAACCAGCTTTCCGGCCATGGCGAGACACCCTTCCGGCCATGGCGGACTACCCATTCTGTCATTGCGAGCGAAGCGCGGCAATCTCGCTGACCGCAACTAACGGCGGCTCAACGGCGCGCCCGGATAACCCCCGCGCTCCAGCGCCCGATGACACGCCGCATTTGCCCAATGCGTTCGCCGATTGCGCAACAGGGTATGCAGGAAACCCGTGGTCAAGTCGTCGTCTGGGGGTCGCCCCAACTAAAACACGATTTCGAGTGGCGTTGCAGCGTAGCCGGTTAAAGTCTTTGGGGAACGGGTTCTCCGGCCGCCCCATCGAAAATATCCATTAACCCCGATCGGAAACCGCCGCAACCCGTTGACATCGTCACGGGAATTTTCCTATCCTAGAACTGCGCGTCCCAGTAGCTCAGTGGATAGAGCGGCTGCCTTCTAAGCAGCTGGCCGCGGGTTCGAATCCTGCCTGGGACGCCATTTCATGCCGCGGCTGCCCGCAAGGCAGCAGGCGCCTATCGCCCATAGCGTTAATCGGATGCTTGGCCCAAGGCTCCTTCGCGCCGGAATACCCCCGCTAGTTTCTCGATCCCTTCCCAAATTTCCGCCTCAGACGGGAGCGCGAAGCAGAGCCTTATGTACCTGGCTGCCGCTTCCGGGTCCGCCGACCAATCGGGCCCTGGGTTGAACGCGATGCCTTCGTCCAGAGCCGGGCCAGCCAGTTGGCGAGAGTCAAACCCCGCGGGGAATTTCACCCACAGATACATTCCACCCCTGGGAATCTCAAACTCGACGCTGGGGCCGAAAAACTCCCGGAGCGCGCCGCTGAGAGCATCGCATTTGCGCCGCAACGAAGCCCGCACCTGGAGGATGTGATCTTCGTAGTGATGGGAGGATGTGATCTTCGTAGTGATGGTGGAAGTAGTCGCCCACGATCATCTGGTCAATGACGCCGGTGCCCGCGTCGTTCTTGCGGGACAGCAACCGGCTCATCACCGGCCACGGCGCCACGACGTAGCCGAGGCGGGTACCTGGCCCCAGGGTCTTGGAAAAGGAACCGATGTGCAGCACTCGATTGGCGTCATCCAGGGATCTGATGGCGTTTTCGTATTCTCCTTCGAATATCAGGTCGGCGTAACATTCGTCTTCGAAAATCGGGACGCCGTATTCCTCGCTCAGATCCAGCATTCGGCGCCGCCTAGCCATGGACATTACCGTGCCGGTGGGGTTCTGCAGCGTGGGAATCGTGTAGATGTACTTGGGACGCACGCCACGGTTCCGCAGGTCCTCCAGGGCCCGGGCCAAGTGATCTGTGTTCATTCCGTCTTGGTCCACGTCTATGCCGACGACATTGACCTTGCGTCGCCTCAGGTTATTCAGGGCGCTAGAGAAGCTGAATGACTCCACGATTGCGGTGTCGCCTTCCTCCAACAGAACCTCATTGATCAATTCGATGCCCTGACCGGATCCGGAAGTGACCAACACTTCGTCAGTCGCCACTTCGACGCCGCGATGACGCGCCAACTTGTCAACAACGAACTGGCGCAGCGGGATGATGCCCTGCGGCCCGCCGTCGAAGTTGTACATGGAGATGTTCCTGGGGTCGCCGCGGAAGACCCGGCCCGCCGACTCGATGAAACCATCCGTTGGAACCATGTCGGGGTCGCTGTGCCCGCCAATGAAATTGAACTTGGGATGACCGTCCCATGGGGCGGCCGGGGGTGGCAGTCCCCTGTTGAAGAGCGCGGAATAATCCAGACCTTGGCCCGGCATGAGTAGATCCTCCGTAGCGCCGGACGTACCCGCCGACACGTGGGTTTACAATTTTCAGCATCCTAACACCGCTCGCCCGGCGCGTCGATGGCGCCATCGACGCAAATTTTGGACCCATGCTCGCCAAACGCGCGTCGATGCGGTTCGCAGGGACGGTTAGGGCTGGGCCAGCCAAATCGCGACGCAATAACCCCCCACGCGGATGGCGCTTCTGTTCGGCCCAGCGCCGATTGAAACTAAACACTACTCTGTATAAAATCAATCCGATTCCGGGCGGCTACCCGTATCCTTTGCTACCAAGTCCACTCGCCCGGGAGGAGACCATGAAATTCATCCGATACCGCTTCCTGTTGCCGGCGGCAGTACTCCTGACTTTGATGTTGACCATCGCCTGCGGTGGCGGAACCGTTACTCAGGAATCCGTCGCATCCCAGCCCGCTCCGGCCGAACCGACGCAACCGGCTCAGGCGACTACTGCCGCCGCCGCCGCGGACAGTTCAGCCCTTGCTGGCGGCGCCACCGCGATGCCTGCCCCCACGGTGGCGGCCCAAGCGGCCCAAGCGGCCCAGGTCGGCCAACCAGCGCCGGACAACAGTTGCGCCCCCTCCGCGGACCTGACATTCGACAATCGTCCGACGCAGGGCGGAACCCTGGTGCGGCTTTTCGCCGATCCTCCTACCACCGATCCTCATCTCGCTGGCGACGCCGTTTCCAGCGTGATTACCAACGAGGTGTTCGGAGGATTGGTGACCCTGAGCCTGGATTACCAACCGGCGTTGGATCTGGCGCAGAGCTGTTCCATCAGCGAAGACGGTTTGGTTTACACTTTTGTGTTGCGGGAAAACGCTACCTTCCATGATGGTAAACCCGTCACGGCCCACGACGTGAAGTGGTCCATTGAACGGGCCACCGACCCGGCCACCAACTCCCATACCGCCGAAAACTACCTGGGCGACATCGTGGGCGTGAAGAACAAGCTCGGCGTGGAAGGATACGAACCGGCCGATGAGGTGAGTGGCGTGCGCGTCGTCGACGACCGAACCGTTGAAATCACCATAGACGCGCCCAAGTCCTACTTCCTCGCCAAGCTAACCTATCCCACCGCGTTCGTTCTGGACAGCCAACAGGTTACGGATGATTCTTCATGGCTGGAACAGCCCAACGGCACGGGTCCTTTCCGGCTGGCGCAATACGACATCGGCGAGCTAATCATCCTGGAACGCAACGAGAACTACCACCTGGGCCCGCCTCACATCGAAAGCGTCCACATGATCCTCAGCGGCGGCTCCGCGATGATCATGTACGAAAACGACGAAATTCACCTGACCGGCGTGGGCATCGACGATCTGCCGCGTCTGCTCGAACCCAGCGACCCGCTCAATCCGCAGTTGCATCGTTCACCCCAGGACTTTGACGTGTTTTACGTCGGTTTGAACGCCGCCGAACCTCCATTTGACGATCCCAAGGTGCGTCAGGCCCTGAACTACGGCATTGACCTCGCTGGCATCGCAGAGAACGTGCTCGACGGCCGGGTTTCCCGCGCTACTGGCGTCATTCCCCTGGGGTTCCCCTCGTACAACGAAAACCTGCGCGGTTACGATTACAACCCCGACTTGGCCCGGGAGTTGTTGGCGACCTCAACATACGCCGACGCCTTGGCCAATGGCGATTTCCCCCGGATCACCCTCACCATATCGGGCAGTTTTGGGGCGTCCGTGCCGCAGTACCTGGAAGTGATGCTCGAGCAGTGGCGGGAGCTCGGCATCGAGATTGACATTCAGCAAACCGAGTGGGCCACCTTCCTCGCCGACGTCACCGAAAAGAAATACCAGATGTTTTCCCTCGGTTGGATCGCTGACTATCCCGACCCGGAGAATTTCCTCGACCTGCTGTTCCACAGCGAGAGCTCCAACAACCACACCAATTACCACAACTCCGAAGTGGACCGCCTGCTGGAAGAGGCCAGAACGGAACGTGATCGCCAACGCCGGTTCGAAATCTACAACCAGGTTGAGCAGATGATCCTGGACGACGCCCCTTGGGTGTGGACTTGGTTCAGCGGCGAAGGTTACGCGCTGATCAAACCGGAAGTTTCCGACTACTTCTTGCTGCAAATGAGCATACCGAAATACCGGTACGTTTACTTCAACCAGTAAACCTCCAGCCATCCGTAGACGCGGGGGCGGATGTCGCTCCGCCCTCGCCCACTAGGAACCAACGCCAGGCCGAACTTTATGGGCGCGTACGCAATTCGAAGACTCCTCTGGCTGCCCTTCCTGCTGGTCATCGTCACCTTCGTGACCTTCGTGATGCTGCGTTTCGGCCCCGGCGACCCCGTGCAGGTCTGGTTGGGGCAACACCAAAACGACGCCGTACGCGAGCGCATTCGCGCCCAGTTGGGCCTGGACGACCCCATAGCCGTCCAATACATCCGTTACATCGAAGGCATAGTGACCCGACTGGATTTCGGCGAGAGTTTTCAATTTCGCGGTCGCTCGGTGGCCGAGTTGCTGGCCAAGCGCATCCCGGTTTCCCTTCAGCTCAACTGCGCCGCGATCCTCATCACGCTGGGAATCGGCATACCGGTGGGATTGCTCGCCGCTCTGCGCCAGGGAACCGGATGGGACAATCTGATCGTCTCCATCGCCCTGGCCTTTCAGTCGTTGCCGGTGTTCATCACCGCTCCGGTGCTGCTGTTGGTGTTTGCCCTGTACCTCGATTTACTGCCCACCAACGGTTGGGACGGTTTCTTTTCCCCCAAGATCGTAATGCCGGCCCTCGTGATGGGCATTCCCGGCATCGCCATCGTGGTCCGTTTGGTGCGCGCCAGCGTCCTGGACGTGCTGGGCCAAGACTACATCCGCACGGCCCGGGCCAAGGGCCTGAGCGAACGAGTGGTGCGAACGCGCCACATCCTGCGCAACGCCATGATCCCGGTCGCCACCAGCTTCGGATTCACCATAGCGGGACTGGCTGGTGGAACCTTCATCGTTGAGATCTATTTCGGCATACCCGGCGTGGGGTTTTTCACAATCAACTCCCTGTTCGCCCGAGATTATCCGGTGATCATGGCGTTTGCGATCATATCCACCACCATGTTCATGTTGGCCAATTTGATTGTGGACCTGATCTACCCGCTGCTGGACCCGCGCATCAGGTTGGGAGCCGGAAATGTTGCCTGACCGTTCCGGTATGCCCGGCCACGAGCACGGCCACGCTCACCACATGGATGCGGACCTGCAGCAAGCCGCATGGGCGGAGAATGAGCTGTCTGAAACCCAGCGCCTCGAATTGCCTGATCGGCCCATCCGGGGCCACAGCTACTGGAGCCTGGCGCTGCGTCGCCTCGCCCGCAAGAAACTGGCGATAATCTGCCTTTCAATGATCATCTTCATGTACGGCGGAGCCCTATTGTCGCCCTTGGTTACGCCGTATGACTACCGGGCCATAAACTTGGAAAACACTCGGCAGGGTCCTTCACTGGCCCATCCCTTCGGCACCGACCGGCAGGGCCGGGACATGCTCACCCGCGTCATCTACGGCCTCCGCACCACCGTCATCATCACCATCACCTCACTGTTGGGCGGCACCCTGATTCTGGGGGTGGTACTGGGACTGATGAGCGGCTACATGGGACGCTGGGTCGACGGCGTCATCATGCGCACCGGCGAGGTCACCTCCTCCTTTCCAGATATCATCCTCATTCTGATCTTCGTTGCCGCCTTTCGGCCCAGGCTGGTGGGCGTGGTGCAACGATTCGAGGACGCAACCGGTCTGGACTGGATCATCCGTCTGGGCATCCTGGATTACGCCATCATCTCCGTCGCTTTGTCGATTTTCGGCTGGTTCGGAATGGCCCGGCTGGTGCGCGGCCAAGTGTTGCAGGCCAGGGAAAGCCAATACACCGAAGCCGCTCTGGTGATGGGGGCGTCCACCTCCCACATCCTGCGCGTCCACATCCTGCGCAACATCCTGAGCCCATTGATCGTCTCCGTGTCCGCCGGCCTGGCCGGAGTCGCGGGTTCGGAGCTCATCCTCAGCTGGATCGGCATCGGAGTGCAGCCGCCTACGCCAAGCTTGGGGCGGATGCTATTTGAGAATGGCAGCATCCAAGTCTTGCGCAACCACGCCCATCTCCTGTTGTTCCCCATTGGAACCGTCACCGTGCTGTTCTTCTGCTTCAACATCCTGGGCGACGCGGTGAACGACGCCTTCAACCCACGCACACGTTGATCCGGCGAGCGGCGCGATTCCAACGGTTCCACTCCAACCAAACCAGGCACCTCAGCGGGGAGATGACCGGTTGGCAGCCGCCCCCTGACGGAAGCAACGTCATGCGGTTACCATGCCTGCGACAAACTCGGCCGGCAGGAGGGATTAGCTAAATTGCTTATGCAGTGCGCCTGTGCTAACGTTGAAAGGCGCTAACGCCCGACCAACACACCCCGCTGTGTCTCCCCAGCACATCTTCCCAGCAGGTATCCCCAGCACACCTCCTCGGCACATCACCGGGGCACGCCTCCAAGGAACCGCTCAGTGAGCGCTACAACCAGCAACCCTTCGGCCACCGACATCTCCTCTGCCATCGCGTGGCGGCAATGGGGAGAGCAGGCATTCTCGGCGGCCCAGACTCTGGATCGGCCCATCCTGCTGTCCATCAACGCGGTGTGGTGCTATTGGTGCCACGAAATGGACGCTGGGACCTACTCGGATCCGGAAGTGGCTCACTTTGTCAATGAGCGTTTCGTCCCCGTCCGGGTGGACACCGACCACCGTCCGGACATCAACGCCCGCTACAACGTGGGCGGTTGGCCGACCACGTCCTTCTTGACTCCCCACGGCGGCTACATCGCCGGCGCGACCTACCTACCAGCCGACCAGTTCCTCGCCATGCTCGACGAAGTGAGCCGCGCCTACTCAGAACGCAAACCGGAGCTCTACGAGCAGGGCAATGACATCCAGCGTCAGCGCCGCGAACACGCCGCCCGCGTCGCCGCCGGTCAGGAACCCGACGGGGCCCTGGTTGACAGCATCACCCGCCGTGTCGCCGGGACCTACGATCCCATCAACGGCGGATTCGGCGCGGCCCCCAAGTTTCCGGCCACTCCGATGCTCCGCTTGCTGCTGCATCGCTACCGTTCCACCCGCGAGCCCTTCTTTCGGGTCATGGTGGAGAAAAGCCTGGACGCCCTGGTCGGCGGCGCTTTGCATGACAAAATCGACGGCGGTTTCTTCCGGTTCGCAACCACAGCCGATTGGACGCAACCGCAGCTTGAAAAAATGGCCGAGGACAACATCAACCTCGCCAATATCCTGATGGACGCTGGAATCATACTGCAACGCCCTGACTACCTGCGCCAGGCTGCCAAGACGGTTGATTACATTCTGGACACTCTTTTTGACGCTGAATCGTCTATGATTCGGGGCAGCCAAGGCGCCCACTCCGATTATTTCGCTCAACCCGCTGCGGCGCGCGCCGCCGTTTCGCCCCCATCCGTGGACCCTCACGGGTACGTTTCGCTAACGGCGCAGGCGTCGTCCATGCTGTTTTCGGCTGCGTGGAAACTGGGACGACCGGAATTGTCCGGCGTCGCCGCCATGATGCTCGACACCCTGGTGGATTCCGCCGCCGACGGAAAACTGCCCCATGTACATCCCGCAGGCG
Organism: Dehalococcoidia bacterium; assembly: GCA_965221295.1. Classification (GTDB taxonomy): domain Bacteria; phylum Chloroflexota; class Dehalococcoidia; order Lucifugimonadales; family UBA3495; genus Bin87. The sequence continues at coordinate 2,638,928 of OZ244879.1, forward strand.
GCGACGAGCCGCCAACCGACGGAGACTTGCTCGTGGACTGGGCCGCGTTCCTCCTGGCGGCGCTGGACGGCCACGACGCAATGCCCGGCGCCAGCGACCGGTACCGCCACGCCGCAGAGGGCGCCGCCAACGTACTGCTAGAACAGTTCCACGATGGTCAGCGCGGCGGCTTTTTCGATATAGAAGACACTGGCGCCGACCGGCCCGGGTATCTCCGGGTTCGCGAAAAACCTCTGGCGGAAAACGTGGCCGCCGCTTTTGGCATGATGCGCCTCAGCCACATCGCCTTCGAGGAGCGTTACCTCCACACCGCGCACCACACGCTGAGCGCATATGTGGACGCCAACCGGGACTACGGTGAACTCGCCGCCGACTACGCCGTTGCGGTGGATCGTTACCTGCAGCCAGTGGTCGAAGTCACCGTTGAGGGTCGGCCAGGGTCTCCTGACGCCACCGAGATGCTGGCCGCCGCCATGTCGTTGGACTCGCCAAACCTCCTCATCAAACTGGCCGCGGCCGAAGGCAGCGCGGCGCCAGCGCAGGGCCACGTTTGTCTCGACACGGTTTGCTTCCCACCGGTGACCGATCCCGCCGAGCTGGCCGACGCCGTTGCCAACGGAGCAGTGGCAGAAAGCCCCTTCCAGAACGTCCTTGACCTCTTGGGCTGACCAGAAATTGCCGAAACCTCAGCCCGGCCAATGGGAGCTGATACTCTGAAAACCCAAAACTGCGGCGAACTGCGCGCCGCCCACGATGGTTCCGCCACGACCCTGGCCGGCTGGGTGAGCCGACGCCGGGACCACGGCGGGATCATTTTCATCGACCTCCGCGACCGTTCCGGGTTGGTGCAGGTCGCCCTCAATCCCGAATACCTGTCTGACGACGACTACGCCACAGCAGAACGCCTCCGGTCTGAATGGTGCGTCCAAATCGTTGGAACTGTTCGGAAACGGCCCGCGGGATCCGAAAACCCAGCCCTGCTCACCGGTGAGATCGAAGTGATGGGTTCGGCGATTTCCGTGCTGAACCAATCTCAGACGCCACCGTTCTACATCGCTGACGATGTTGAAGCCGACGAGAGCCTACGGCTGCGCTACCGTTACCTGGACCTGCGCCGTCCCGCCATGCAGGCGAATCTAAGGTTGCGCCACCAAGTGGTGAAATACATACGGGACTACCTGGACGACCACGGTTTCCTGGAAATCGAAACACCCATCCTGATCAAGAGCACCCCGGAAGGCGCGCGCGACTTCCTGGTTCCCAGCCGAATGCAGCCAGGCAATTTCTACGCGCTACCCCAGTCACCCCAGCAACTCAAGCAATTGCTCATGGTCAGCGGAGTGGAACGCTATTTCCAGATCGCCCGCTGCTTCCGGGACGAAGACCTCCGGGCCGACCGTCAACCGGAATTCACGCAACTCGACCTTGAGATGAGCTTCGTTAATGAATCCGACGTACTCACCTTGATCGAAGGCCTTTACGCCGGCCTGGTACGCGACCTGACGCCGCAATTCAAGGTTAAAACACCCTTCCCCCATTTGACCTTCGACGACGCCATGGCGCGCTACGGCAGCGACAAACCGGACCTTCGCTTCGGCCTGGAAATGGCGGATGTCAGCGACCTTGCCGCCGAGACCGAATTCCGTGTTTTCCACGGCGTCCTGGAACGCGGCGGCATCATCAAAGCCATGACCGTTCCCGGCCAGGGCGGACTATCCGGCTCCGACATGCGTCGCATGGAAGAGACCGCCAAGGAGTTCGGGGCCGCTGGCATGAGCCATGTGCGGCTGCCTGGCGATGGCCCATTAGACGCCCTCACCGAAGACGATTTGCTGCTCTCGCCTGGGTTGAGGATGCCCGTGGAATGGGTGGTCCGGTTGGCACAACGCGTCGGCGCCAGCCGGGGCGACCTCATCATCCTGATGGCCGGCCCTCCCAAGCTGGCGAACCAGTGGCTGGCCGCCATGCGGTCCCACCTCGGCGCGCGACTCGAACTGGCCGACCCCAACACGCTGGCCTTCGCCTTCGTAACGGATTTCCCGATGTTCGATTGGGATGACGACGCTCAACGCTGGGATTCCACGCATCATCCATTCACCGCGCCGGCGATCGGTTGCGAACCCATGCTCGACGGCGATGACCTAGCCTCCATACCGTCGAGAGCCTACGATTTGGTCTGCAACGGCTCCGAACTGGCCAGCGGCAGCATTCGCATACACCAACGCCAGATGCAGGAACAAGTCTTCCGTATCCTAGGCTACACCTCAGAGCAGGTGCAGGATCGATTCGGCCATATCCTGGAGGCTTTCGACTTCGGAGCGCCTCCCCACGGTGGCATCGCTCCTGGTATCGACCGACTGGTCGCCATCCTCGCCGGCGCCGAATCCCTGCGGGAGGTCATCGCATTTCCCAAGACGCAGAGCGGCTCCGACCTGCTCTTTGGGGCGCCCGCCCCGGTTGACCAGAGCCAGCTGCGCGATCTGTCCATCGGCATCACCGAGTAGAGGAGACCTACCATGACTCAGTTCAACTACGACTCCCTATTTGCAGCCCACGCTCCCATTACGACCCGGAGCGCAAACCGGAACGCAAAGTACGATTTCGCGGTCGCGTACCCCGATCCCGACACTTTGCCACTGGAGGGGCTGGTCGATTCGTTGCGCGTAGCCCTGGAACGCGAAGGTCGAGACCTGGCCTACTACCCGGTGGCTGCCGGCTATCCGCCGCTGCGGGAATTGGTCGCCGACAAGCTACGCCGCGACCGCCAAATGGACGTGTCCGCCGAAGACATCATTCTCACCTCAGGCTCCGGCGAAGCCATCAACATGCTCATCCAGGCCCTCACCGACCCCGGCGACGTGCTGCTAACCGAGGAGTACGTGTATCTCGGCACCATGCGCCAAATGCGGTTGTGGAGCGCACAAGTGGTGGGAGTGAAGTGCGACGATCACGGCCTGATCCCAGAGGCGCTGGACGAGACCATCCGGGCCCAGGCCGCCGCCGGCAAACGGGTCAAGTTTCTCTACACCATCCCAACCTTCCAAAATCCGCTGGGATGGACTATGACCTTGGAACGCCGCCAGCGAACCCTGGAAATTTGCCAGAGCCACGGCGTCCCAATTCTGGAAGACGATTGCTACGTTGACCTCCGCTTCGAGGGCGAAGACGTTACGTCCATGAGCAGCATGGACGACAGCGGGCAGGTTCTCTACGTCGGCTCAATGTCCAAAATCATCGCTCCCGGCGTCCGCATGGGCTATCTGGTCGCGCCCGAGGGCGTCCGCCAACGCGCCCTCAGCTTCAAATCAGGCGGGGCCAACCAATTCGCTGCGCTGGCCATCGAAGAATACCTGCGCAATCACATGTACGATCACATCGACGACGAGAATCAGGCGCTGCGGGTCAAACGCGACTCCATGCTGGCCGCCTTGGGCGAGCATTTCGGCAACCGCGCCACCTGGAGTCGACCCGAAGGTGGCCTGTACCTATGGCTCACCATGCCCGAGGGAACCGACTTGGCGTCCTTCCAAGAGCAATCCTTCCAGGAAGGCGTCGGCTATTACAACGGCGCCATGTTCTCGCCCGAAGGCAACGGGGCCAACATGGCCCGTCTGTGCTTTGGGCATCCCTCCGCCGAAACCGTCTCGGAAGGAATCGCTGAACTGGCAAACATCTTCGAGCGCCACGGCATTTTCAACAGCTGAAACCGTCCCAGCGCCGAACGCGATGGACCGGCGCGGCGACGGTCAGCGCCGGCCACCCACCAACTGCGTTTACCCACGCGCAATTGGCGCTGGGAAGGGCGCTACTGAAACCGTGGCGCACCATTGGATGCTCGGTCGTCGCACCGCCCCGGTTGCCTCGGTTCGTACGCCGCAACGGCCTGACCGCGACCGCCACCGCGAGAATCCCCGGCGCTACGGGTCAACTGGCGCCCCGGCTGACCGTCGTCGACCCAAGTTTCGCCCTGCCGCGCTCACCATCACGACCTGCGTAACCAAGGCGCTCACGATGGCGCCGCGCGCTCCCAACCGTTGGTGGGCGACGCGCAGCGGCGGGCCAGGGAAAATACAGTGTTGAGGGCGGGTTGCAACCCGCCCTCAACTGGCCAGAGAACTTGGGAACCGGATCAGTTGTCCCCGGTGACCATGGCTTCCGCCGGCTGGTGTCCGTTGGCGCGAATGGCGAACCGGTCCACCAGGTCGCCGATGCTCTGCCGGAAGCCCGAGTATTCCAGCTCGCCGTAGGGGAGCATGGCGGCGCCGGACCAACCCTGCGAACGCATGGCGATGCCCTTTTCCTGGGCCAGCTGGCGGGTGTAGTCCCACGCCGGGTTGTCGAAGAAATCGGTGGTGGATTCCGCAAACTTGCCTTCTGGGTTGACGCTGAAGCCCACGCACGAAACCAGCGGCAGGCAGTACATTCCCGTAACCGCCGTATTGATCGGAACCGGCATCAAGGGCATCACGTGCGATCCCCTGGCGTCGCCGCCGATGAAGTGGGCCTTGGTGTAAGGGGAAATCAGTTCTTCTGGCGCGGGGAAGATTCCCTGATTTCGCACCACAGCCACCGGATCGTCTTTGCCGGTATAGCTGCCCGCGATGTTGTGCAGCCGAGTGGCCGAAATCGCGGCCGCCGTCTGTCCGCTGTAGCGCGATACTATGCTCTCGATGGCGAAGCGTTCGTTGTCGCGCAGCAGCACCGTGATCTTGTAGTAGTCCTCCGGCGCGTGCAGCGAGATGATGCTGTCACCGTCGGTATTGTCCATGTCGATGATGTTGAAAGTGAACCCGTCGCCCAGCCGGGGCAGCATCAAGCCGGCGCAATACATCGGGTCTGCGAAACCCAGAAACATGGGCAAGTTGTAGGCTCCCGGCCCGCACTTGTCGGCGGCCAGTACGAAGAACGATTCGGCGGGCCGCAGTGGATTGGTCTTGATGGGATCATGGTCGAAGGTCACTTCCGCAACCGCTGGGCCGGCGCCCCGGATGTTGCCTGACGGCGCATCGACCAACAGGTCCTGGCCAGCTCCGTAGAGACCATATTGCCGGGCGATTTCAGTCGCTTCCAAGAACGAATTCCAAGCGAATTGGTGCACCGCTTCGTCGTTGTCACCCCTGGTATGGGTCGTGGTAATGCAGATGTCATCGCCGGTATGCCCCACGTAGGCGTCCAGCAACAACCCGTCCCTCACCGCCCGATCCGCGGCAGACCGTACCGAGTCCATCATGCGGTCGGATGGCTTGGTGTGACCGCCGATCGAACCCACGTCGGCTTTCAGCACGGAAATCGTCAAATCCATCTGAATTCTCCCTGTCGTCTCACTGACCGTTCAGCGCGATGCGATGCGCCTGACGCCGCTGATTGTAATTTTTGGTAACGTGTACGATAGCATCGCCAGTTTGCCACTGTCAATTTGAGAATCGCCCTCACGCTCGGCAGATTGCCGCAATCGGTCCTCGCGGGGACGCGCGCCGAGTTCAACTGGCGGTCGGTCAAGCAAAACGGCGCGTCGCCGGCGCTCCTCCCGCGTAGGGAACCCACGCCTAGATTTGGGTAATCCCGCGACGGGGCGACCGGTTCTCCTCCCGCGTAGGGAACCCACCGTTGGCGCCGGGCGTCGGAACCGGGCCGTGGGCTGCGGCCAAAACTTTCGCTAGGACGATTCACCCGGCGCGGCTCTGGAATGTCCGCTTGGATTGCCGCCATCGCGTGTATCCGGTTATAATGGTGGCAACCCTTACGAATGACCGGGTACGTATGGACGTAATTCTGCAAATTTTGTCGGTCCTTTTCGTGGTGTTGTGGACCGCGCGCTTGGCCTCCAAGAAGGGGCGGAACTTGCTTCTTTGGGCTGGCGCCGCCGCTTTGCCAGCGGTGGCCGTTTACCTGATCGATTCCTTGCCGGAGGCGTTCACCATCTTGTGCATGGCTCCCATGCTCGGCTTGGTCTTCATACCCTCGCGAACTGTCCCCAGCGAAGCCGACGTGGACACCAACGTGTATTGTCCCAGGTGCCAGCACGCCCACGACCCCGGCCCGAACTTCTGCACCAACTGCGGTTGGGAGTTGACGCGGCCTTACGCTACCGACGAACCAACCGCCGGCGCCACCACCGTCTCGGACCCAGTGGTGGCTTCCTCGGAATCCACCACGGATGCAACGCCAGCCGCAACCCAGCCGGCGCCGACGGTCGCCGCTGACCCGGTTTTCGCCGCCGAACAGACTGCGGAGCCGGCCCAACCGCCAGAACCCACCGCGTCGCCCGAACCGGGGCCCGGCCCAGCATTCTCCGCAGCCCCAATGAAGATCACCCGACCCTTGACGGCGTCGGCGATGACTGAAGCGGGGCTGACCCTATTCAACCAGGGCCGTGTGCGCGAGGCCGTTGACCAGTTCACCAAGGCGATTGCCCTGGATCCTCGCTACCGCGACGCATGGGCCAACCGGGCCAAGGCGTACAGTGAATTGGGTCTGATCGAAAAGGCCGCCGCTGATCAGGCCCAGCTCGAAGCCATTTAACGCCCACCTTCCATCACAGCTGGTCATCCCTGGTGGGCTACACGGCCATAATGTGGTAGCCCGCGTCCACGGGGAGCGTGGTTCCAGTGATGCCCGACGCAAGGTCGCTGGACAGGAACAAGGCCGCCTTGGCTACCTCATCCGCAGTGATGTTCCGTTGCAGCGGCGCCCGTTCCGCGTGGGTTCGCTTCATATCCAGGAATCCGCTGATTCCTCGCGCCGCCAGGGTATCGACCGGACCCGCTGAGATCGCGTTGACGCGGACGCCATCGCCGCCGTATTCGTGGGCCAACTGACGCACCTCGTGTTCCAATGCAGCCTTGGCGGTTCCCATCACGTTATACCCCGGGTACACTCGACTGGAGGCGTGGAACGTCATGGCGATCACGCTTCCGCCGTCCGTCATCAGCGGCGCGGCGTGTTTCACCATGGGCAGCAGAGTGAAGGCGCTGATCTCCAGCGCCAGCCGGAACCCGTCGCGTCCGGTGTCCGCCAGGCGGCCGGAGAGATCTTCCCGGTTGGCGAAGGCGATGCTGTGGACCAGGATCGACAGGCTCCCCATTTGCGCCTTAGTGTTCTCAAAGACGTCCTGAATCTGCTGGTCGTCTGAAGCGTCGCAGGGCAGGATTATCGCATCGTCCAGCGTATTCGCCAGCCGCGCCACCCGGTCTTGCAGCCGGTCGTTCTGATAGGTCAATGCGATTCTGGCGCCACTGGCCGCCAGCGTCTGGGCGATTGCCCAAGCGATGCTGCGGTCGTTGGCGACCCCGAAAATGACCGCGTTGCGGCCGGTTAGGTCTATCGGATACACGGAACTTCCTCGCGAATGTTTGCCAATTTGCTAAACATTGGCCGAATTTTTTGCCGGACGAACACGGTTGCCAGCCCGACGGGTTGCCAGCCGAGCACGGTTGCTGGTCACAATGGGTCATCGGTTGAAATCGGGCGCGACCTGCTCCAGAAAGGTTTGCATCTGCTCTTCCTGCCGATACGACGCGAACCTGACCACGATCTGGTCCGCCCCGGACTCCGCGTAGGCGTGAATGCGCTCCCGCACCCGCTCGGCGTCCCCGAAAGGACCCCAGCGGTCGCCCCAGATGTTCGCGCCGTAATATCCTAGCAGCCAGTCCTCCGCCTCCGCTTCCGCCCGCGCGACATCCTCGTCTAGGTTCACCGTGAGATACATCACCGAAGACATTTCTTCGGAGTTGCGTCCGTATTCTTCGCAATAGCCTCGCACGGCGTTATTCAAATCCACGAATTCCTCCGGCGTTGCCGAAATGGAGATGACGCCATCAGCGAGCCGCGCCGCTCGGCGAGCCTGTCGCTCCCGCTGCGCTCCCTGTCCGTCGCCACGCCCGTGCCAGTGTACGGCCAGGTAAACGGGGACGCCATTCTCCTGCACCGGGGTCGGCTGCATCAAGGTTTCGTCCAGCTGGAAATGGCGCCCAGCGAAGGTGAAGGGTTCTTCCCGGCCCAGGCCTTTGATCACCCGCATCATTTCTTCCAGCCGCCGCGCTCGCGTACGCTGATCCACCTGAGCGTTGCGCCACTCCGCTTGCTGCATGGCGTTGAACGCGCCGCCCACGCCGACGCCCAGTTGGAGCCTGCCGCCGGATATGAGGTCCACTGTGCCCATCATTTGGGCCAGCAACACCGGATGTCGGAGCGCCATGAGCATAACCGCCGTGCCCAGCCGGACCCGGGACGTGCGGGCCGCGATGGCCGCCAACGTGGTCATCGCCTCCAGGCGGGGTTTGGCGGTCAGGCTGTCGCCAACCCAAACCGACTCGAGGCCGGCTTCCTCCGCCCAAGTTGCCAGCTTCAATACCGATTCAGCGTCGGTGGGCTTGCGGTCCTCCAGCAGCAACCCTCGCGTGGGCAACAGACACCCAAGCGCTACCTTGCCATCCATATCTTCTCTCCCAGTCCGGGTCCAGTGATGACTGCCTACAGTTGCAGCGGCGCGCGGTTGATATTGCCGGGCCGCCGACCCATCAAACGCTCCAAAAGGCCCGGTTCCATGTGCTCGTATTCTTCGAGATCCGAACCGTCGTCCAGGTCGAACCCCATGCCGCCGCTGTAGTAGAACGCCACCGACACTCCCATCCGGGCCGCCGTGCCCACGTGCTTGCGAAAGCTATTGCTGCCCAATTCGGGCCTGAAATAGGGAATCAGTTCGTGAGGAACCAAGATCGCGTTGGTGCCGCCGTCCCGGCGCGCCGGCGACAGTGTCACGTTATGCTGATGCTGGGCGCTACGAATCAGCTGGTGGATATCCGCCGGCTTGATGAACGGCAGGTCTCCGGGCAGGTAGAGGGCGGAAACCTCGCGCAGCCTGGCGCTTTCAAACGCTTTGGTAATGGTGTCGTTCAAGTTTCTGCCGAGGTCTTCCACCCAGGTCGCCCCCAGCGTCCGGGACAGGTTTCGGATCCGGTCGTCGCCCCCGATCACCCAGAACGGGTCCACGTCGGCCCCGCGAATCGCCAGCAGCACCCGCCGCAGCATCCCGATGGTCAAATCCGCCCGATCCTGGGGGCCCATTATTCGTTCCAGCCGGGTTTTGCACTGCGCCAGCGGCTTCATGGGCACAACCGGCAGCACTGTCGGGTTGAGGTTGGTTCCCGGTTCCGTCAACATCCTGTTTACTCCGCGCGGCGGTTCCTGCGTAATTTGCGTTGGTTCAGAACTCAGGGGACGCCCGCCCACGCCATTACCTCACGCGCTAACGTGATCTTATCGTCGTCCGTGTGCATTATAGTGTTGGTCACCATCGGTTCAATTCCCGTGGCGGCCACGGCGTCCGCCAGGTCTGCGTCCTGGGCATCCAGCGCCAAAACGTCGCACAGACCAAGATACTCCCTGGCAACGCCCACCGCCGAAACCTCCGCGCCGAGTTCGCCCATTATCTTGCCAGCCGGTCCGCGCACTGCGTCGCCGCCGACTATGGGGCTCACCGCGATCCGACGAGCGGAACTGTCCCTGATCTTCTGTCGCACTCCCGGGATCGCCAGAATGGGCGCAAGGCTTAGATGGGGGTTGGAGGGACAGAAGACTATCGTTTCCGCCGTCTCCAACGCTGCCAAAAATGCCGGGGACGGCAGCGCGCTTTCCGAACCGACGTAGCTGATGGACCGCACCGCTGGAACAGCCCGTTGTTTTACGAAGTACTCCTGCATCGAAAGGACGCCCGCATCCGTTTCCATAGTAGTTCGCACCGGTTGGTCGCTCATCGGAACGATGGGATGCTCGATGCCCAGTCGGCTGGTCAGTTCGGTGGTGGCCTGCGATAGGGTCAGGCCCTGGCGGAGCAACTCCGTGCGGCGTATGTGCATGGCGAAGTCTCGGTCGCCCAGATTGAACCATGTATCCGAGCCCAGCCGATTCAGCATTGCCAGGGCCTCGAACGAGTCGCCAGCGATGCCCCATCCGGCCTCCTGGTTGTACCAGCCCGACAGAGTATAGGCCATGGTGTCCAGGTCAGGCGAAACGCGCAGTCCGTGGAACTCCTCGTCGTCGCCGGTGTTTACCACAATGGTCAGGCGATTTGGCGGCAGAATTCGCGCCAGCCCCAGCGCCAGCTTGGCCCCGCCGACGCCGCCGGCCAGCGCCAGCATATGACCCTCCGCCGTTGGGCTCATGGACTAGCTCGGTCGTTCCGCGGCGACGCGCGCCCGCTCATGCCGGGGATGCTCAAACCGGTAGGAGTCCATATTCACCAGTTGATTGTACGATCCGAAGATCTCTTCAACGTTGTCGCCCACCAAGTCCAGCGGGTCCAGGGCTTCGTCCATCTCCCCATAGACGCGGCGCAGTCCGTAGGTGGTGTAGCGCTCGGCCGGCGTGCGGCCAGCCTCACGGATCATGCCTCGGAATTCGCCCGGACGCATCAACTGCCCGTGCATCGCCCCAGCCGACGTGGATATGCTCTCGTTGATGAGGGTTCCGCCAAGGTCATTGACGCCGGCGTTCAGCAGCAGCTGGGACATTCGGCTACCCTCTTTCACCCAGGACGCCTGAATGTTGGGTATCCAGTTATTCAGCATGATCCTGGCGATGGCGTGCACCTTGATTACGTCCATTCCCGTTGGCCCGGAGCGTACGCCTTCCACGGTTTGCTTGAAGTACATGGGGGCTTCCGACGCCACGAAACTCAGCGGAACGAACTCGGTGAAGCCGCCGGTACTCTGCTGAATTTCTCGCAGCAACGCAATGTGCCGCGCCACTTGGGCGTTGGTTTCCCGGTGTCCGAACATCACCGTGGAAGTGGTCGGTATGCCCAGGTCGTGGGCGTTGGTGATGACCTCAATCCACTGGTCAACCGTGATCCGTCCCGGCGAGATGATGTCGCGCAGTTCCTGGTCGAGAACTTCGGCGGAGGTTCCGGGGAGGCTGCCGACCCCGGCGTCCTTCAACCCCTGCAGGTATTCGCGAATGCTGCAACGCGAGCGAATGGAACCGTACAGCACTTCTTCGGGCGAGAAGCCGTGAATGTGCATATCCGGCAGTTCCGACTTGATCGCTTCGCAGAGCCGGATGTACAGGTCGCCCTCCATTTGGGGCGGCAAGCCGGCCTGGATGCAGACCTCGGTAGCCCCGTAGTCTTGAGCTTCCTTCGCGCGCCGTATGATTTCATTGACCGGAAGGAAGTAGCCCTCCTCTTCTCGGAAATCGCGGCTGAACGCGCAGAATCCACATCGTTTGATGCACACGTTGGTGAAGTTGACGTTCCGGTTCACCACGTAGGTCACCAGGTCGCCCACGGCTCGTCGCCGCAACTCGTCGGCGACCATCGTCGTGGCGATGAATTCGGCGTTGGCCGTTTCAAACAGCCAAACGGCCTCATCGACCGTGATGTCCTCGCCGTCCAGCGCCCGGTTCAGGACGTCGGACACGTCGGGCCGCAGTCCGGTCAGCAGCGCCGCCAGCGTCCTGGGGACGTCTCCTGCCGGCGCGGACTGCTGGTTTCTAATTTCCGACATAACGCTGCATACCCCCTTTTACGTACCCTTCCTGGTCGGTGAGGCGGATCAATTTTTCCTTCAAAATTGGCGGCAGGGGCCACTGTGACCCGTTGGCGAAATATTCGGGATAGACTGGCAATCTGGGCCGCAATTCGTACCCTGCGGATTCGGTGCGCCGTTGCAGTTCTTCCAGTTGCGGCCACGGAGCTTCCGGATTTACGAAGTCAATGGTTAGCGGAGACACGCCGCCCCAATCATTGATGCCAGCGCTGATGTAGCGTTCGTAGTCTTCGCTCAGGTTGGGCGGAACCTGGATGTTGACTCGCCCGCCCAGTATGAGTCGGGCCACCGCTGTGGTCCACATGAGTTCTTCGCCGGCCGCGTCCGGAGCGTCGGCCATTGGGGTATCAGGCTTGGCGCGGAAATTCTGCACGATCACTTCCTGGATGTGCCCGAATCGACGATGCAGGTCGCGAATGGCCAGCAGCGACTCCACCCTCTCCTCGCGCGTTTCACCGATGCCGATGAGGATGCCAGTCGTGAAGGGTATTCCCAGTTCCCCAGCCAGTTCCATGGTCCGAAGCCGTACGCGCGGGCGCTTGCTCGGCGCGAATTCGTGGGGCCCGCCCGCCTCGTAGAGGCGGGAGCTGGAACTCTCCAACATGATGCCAATGGAGGGATTCGTCGGCTGCAACGCTTCCAGCTCACGCCGGCTCATGGTGCCCGGGTTCCCATGGGGCAACAGTTCCGTCGCCTGAAACACCCGACGGCAAACGTCAGCCAGGTAAGCCAGGGTGGTCGGGTAGCCGTTGGTGGCGAGCCATTCCGCTGCCTCGGAGTATCTTTGCTCCGGTCGTTCCCCCAGGGTGAAAAGGGCCTCCGTGCAACCTAGCTTCTGGCCTGCTTGGGCCACGGCCAGCGCGGCCTCGGCGGTGAGGAACAGATCGTCGGCTTCTTGGGGCGATTGGCGAAAGGTGCAATACCCGCAGAAATCGCGGCACAAACGGGTCAGCGGGATGAAAACCTTGGGTGAAAAGGTGATGATGCGGCCGCGGCCTCGGTCCCTCAGCTCACTGGCCAGACCGCACAGTTCGGCAAGGCCATCGCCCCGCAAATCGACCAGGGCCAACGCTTGCTGCTGGGAAAGCTCTGCGCCGACCAGGAGCCAATCCATGGACGGCATCTTTCGGCGAAGCAAGTGGGGCGAGGCTACGGACGTCACGCTGGCGAATCCTAGTGGCGGGTGGGAATGGCAATCCATTGTATGCAGGCGCCCGCCAACATTCAAGGCGCCTATTGCAACCGCGCGTCAATCGCCCTGTTTTATGTCAATACAATCCCAAATGATACCAGGCATTGTTCCAGTTATGTAAAACCGAGGCCGCCTTCAGGCTCCGAACAACTGACCCTGGCGGCCGGGCTCGTTGCCGCCCTCCCAGGGGTATCCCATGAACTCGTAAGCCAATCGTGTCGCCATCCTGCCCCGGGGCGTTCGTTCCAAGAATCCCTGTTGCAGCAGGAACGGTTCCAACACCTCCATCACGGTGCTGGAATCCTCGCTCATCGAGGCCGCCAGCGTGTCCAGACCCACCGGACCGCCGTTGAACTTGTGGATGATGTTTCCCAAAAGACGATGGTCGGTTTCATCCAGGCCCCGGGCGTCCACGCCCAACCGATCCAGCGACTCCCGCGCCACTGGGCCGGATACTCGGTTGTCCGCCTTCACCAATGCGTAGTCCCGCGCCCGCCGCAACAACCGGTTGGCGATTCTCGGCGTACCCCGGGAACGTATGGCCACTTCGTTGACGCCCTCCTGGTCCGCGTCGATGCCCAAGATGCGCGCCGAACGCCGCACCACCGTTGACATGTCCTGGTCGGAGTAGTAATCCAAGCGGAACACCGAGCCGAACCGGTCCCGTAGGGGCGCGCTCACGAGGGAGTAGCGGGTGGTGGCCCCCACCAGGGTGAAGGGATTGATCCTCAAGTTGATGCTGCGCGCCGAAAGACCCTTGCCAACCACCCAAGAGAGGAAGAAGTCCTCCATGGCGGAGTACATCACCTCCTCCACCGCCCGGTTCAGCCGGTGTATCTCGTCGATGAACAAGACATCGTTGGGTTGCAGACCGGTCAAGATGGAAGCCAGGTCGCTGGCTCGTTCGATGGCCGGCCCCGCCGTGATCTTGATGGTTGCTCCCATCTCGTTGGCGATTATGTTGGCCAGCGTCGTTTTGCCCAGGCCGGGCGGCCCGTAAATCACAACGTGGTCCAACGGTTCGCCGCGGATCCGCGCCGCCTGCATGGCGATGCTCAGGTTTTCCTTGACCTGTGGCTGACCGACGAAATCGCTCAAGAGAGCCGGTCTCAGCCGCGTTTCCTGGTCAGCATCGTCACCTTGGGCGTCTGGCGAAACGGTACGGGCGCCGGATTCTTCTATGGACGTAGGAGAATCGCCCGCGTGTTCCCTGGTAGTGTCCATCTCGGTAGTTTCCATCTTGGCCCCATGATACCCGAAATGGCCGAGGCCGCGCACTGGCCGCTAAAATCCGCCGTGCTATACTCTGCCCATCCCTATATTCTGCCCATCCTACGATGACGGGAATACCGATGACGATTAGCTCTACCGTCCTCCACGGTTCAGACCTGCGTTTGGCGATGCTTGGCGCGGCCGATTATATGGAACTCTACCGCGAGGCCGCCAACGCCCTCAACGTATTCCCAGTGCCTGACGGCGACACCGGCACCAACATGCTGCTCACGCTGCGCGCTGGCATTGAGCAGATGAACAAGGACGCCCCCCTGGAATCCGCAGGGGCAGTCGCCGAGTCCATCGCCAATGGCGCGTTCTGGGGGGCTCGGGGCAACAGCGGCGTCATCCTGTCGCAACTGCTGCGGGGATTCGCGGACGGCGTGGCCGGCTCCGAGACGATAGCTGCGATGGAAGCAGTAGCCGCCTTCCGTTCCGCCACCGATTCCGCGTACGGGGCCGTCAGCCAACCCAAGGAAGGCACCATGCTTTCGGTGATTCGCGGCGCCTCCGACGCTACGATTCGCGCCAACGACGCGGGTGAACACGACGTGATCGTGCTGTGGCGGATCGCCTACGACAGCGCCATAGAGGCCTTGGCCTACACTCCGGAACAACTGCCGGTCCTCAAAGAGGCCGGCGTAGTTGATTCCGGCGGCTTGGGAGTAGTAGCCATCATCGGTGGAGCCCTGCGCCACCTGCAGGGAGAGACCGGCCCGGCGTTTGATCTTGGCCTCCGCAGCGTGGGCGGGCCGATCGACCCGAACCAAGCCGGGTCGGTATCCATCGACTCGGATTTCCTCGACGCCCACGAAGAGAGCGAATTCGGGTACTGTACCCAGTTCGTGATCCACGGTAGCGAATTGAAGGTCGACGTTCTGCGGGCCGGTCTTGACGCCATCGCCGATTCCACCGTCATCATCGGTGGAGGCGCCGCCGTTCGCGTGCACATCCATACCGAAGATCCCGGCGCCGCGCTTACCTTTGGAATTGGCTACGGCGACCTCGATGAAATCAAGATCGACAACATGAGCCTGCAAAATCGGGACTGGACCAGCGGCCACCGCGAGCGCTCCCGTCCCGCTGAGATACGCCCCGGCGTTGCAGTGGTGGCGGTGGCTTCCGGGCCCGGCATCGCGGCCCTTTTCCAGGACGCTGGCTGCGCCGCCATTGTGCCCGGGGGGCAAACCCTGAACCCCAGCGCCAGCGAAATCATCGACGCCGCGCTCTCCGTCGGCTCATCCGACGTCATCATCCTCCCCAACAATCCCAACGTCATCCTGACCGCCGCGCAGGCCGCAGACGCTCAAACCGATGGGGTCAACCTGCACGTCGTCAACACTCGTTCCATGCCCCAGGGGATCGTCACCATGCTGGGATTCAACCCCGAAGTTTCGGTAGACGACAATCTCACCAGCATGGGTTTGGCCAGCGCTTCCGTCGAGACCCTGGAAATCACCCAAGCCGTGCGAGATTCGGTGGTGGATGGCCAACAGGTTCAGGAGGGTCAATTCATGGCCATCCTCGACGGCAAGCTGGTCGCGTCGTGTGAAAACGCCGAACGAGCCGCGCAAGACGGGCTCGAGTGTTTTGCCCTAGATGAGGACAGCATCGTCTCCATGTATTGGGGGGAAGACACCACCGAAGAGCGAGCCATCAGTTTGCAGGTAGAGTTGGAGTCGATCTACAAGGGAACAGAATTCCATCTGCACCCCGGAGGTCAGCCCCATTACCCCTACCTAGTGTCGGTGGAGTAGCCAGCGCATCGGTGGAATAGTAGGCCACGACCTCACGCCGCGACAGGAGCGATAACAATGGCAGTCAAAATCGTTACGGACAGCACCTGCGACATTGCTCGCGAAACTGTGGAGCGACTGGGCATTACCGTAGTGCCGGCCTATGTCCTGTTCGGCGAGGAGTCCTTCCGGCAGGGCATAGACATCAACCCGACCCAGTTCTATGCCCGGCTTCAGGCCTCTACGGAACTGCCCAGCACATCGCAACCGACCCCGCGCGATTTCACGGAAAAGATCGAGCCCTTGGTGGCCGCTGGCGACCGGGTTGTGTGCGTTACCGTGCCCAAGCAACTTAGCGGGACCTACAACTCGGCGGTGCAGGCTGGCTCGCAGTTCGAGGAGGGCGCAGTTACCGTCGTTGACGCTCAGACCGCATCGGTCGGCCATATGCTCCAGGTCATCGCCGCCGCCGAGGACGCCGCCGCTCCAGACGCTACGGTCGAATCCGTCATCGCCGCCGCCAACGAACGGGCCGCCTCCGGTTTTGGCCTGGCGATGGTTGACACGCTGGAATACCTGCAGAAAGGCGGCCGCATCGGCAAGGCCCAGGCATTCATGGGTACGCTGCTCAAATTCAAGCCCATCCTCAGGGTTGCCAACGGTGAAGTACTCCCAGTTGACCGGCCACGCAACCTGCGCCGGGGTCTGCAACGCCTGGAGGAATTGGTGCGAGAGCACGGGCCGGCCTCCAAGATGGGAATCGCTTACACCACTGACGCCGCGCCTGCCGAGGAAATTCGCCACCGGCTTTCGGACCTGGCAGATCCGGAGCAAACCTACACCATACAGGTCGGTTCCGCCATCGGAACCCACATCGGCCCTGGCGCCGTGGCGGTGGCCACCCTTCCCTGATGGACGCTGAACGCCGCGACAACGAACCCATTTGGCGCGACGCTCTACGCAAGATCCTGGCCCTCGAAGCGCACAAAGGGTTCGCCGACAACGCAGTCAGCGGCGGCATCCGCCGCTACATGGAACGCTGGGAACCAGAACTCCGCGATTTCCTGGGCGACGGCGCCCTGACCGGCCGCCTCATCGATCAACCATACCGCGACCTTGACCCGGAACAGCGCCGCGCGTGGGTCGCGGGCTGGCAGACCGCCCTCGACGACCGAGCCGATGACCCATCGGCCTCAGGCCCCCCACCGACGTCCGCTCCGCCGACGCCCGCTCCACCACCGGCCGCCACCGTCGAGGCGGCACCGGCTGCAACCGTCCCAAGCCTGCCGCTGGGCGCCAACGTAGAGGCGGACCCGGCAGCTGCTACGGCGCCGCCAACCGCCGGCGGTCTGTTTCCCCCAGAGCAAGGCGGGCCAGCGCTGAGGCTCCGGCGCATGTCGCCAGCGCCGCCGAGCCCAGCCGCCAATCCCATCGACCCGGATGAACCTGTCACCAAGCTGCGCCGCATGGATGGCAAAACCGCGAAACGCCTCGAGCAGTTGGGCGTGGGCGTCATCAGGGATCTGCTCTACACGCTTCCCAGGCGCTACGACGACCGCGCCGACGTGGCGAGCATCGGCGACCTCTACCCGGGGGGTTCCTTCACCGTGGAGGGCCGGCTGGCGGATATTCGCTCCGCCAGTGTCGGCCAACGCCGCCTGCAGCTGACCGAAGGCGTTCTCAGCGACGACACCGGGCAGATCGAATTGCAGTGGTTTGGACAGGGCTACCTGGCGCGC
Organism: Dehalococcoidia bacterium; assembly: GCA_965221295.1. Taxonomy (GTDB): domain Bacteria; phylum Chloroflexota; class Dehalococcoidia; order Lucifugimonadales; family UBA3495; genus Bin87. The sequence goes on from OZ244879.1 coordinate 2,656,413, forward strand.
TCACTGCGAGTCGGCGATCACATGGTCGTCAACGGCAAGGTTGAACTCCACCGGGGCCGCCTGTCCATCTCGTCCCCAGAATACGACGTGATCACGCCTCGGCAACCTCCGCTCAACGCCGGTCGCGTCACGCCAATCTACCGCCTAACCCAGGGCCTTACCGCGCGCTATTTGCGCAGCCTAACCTGGCAAGCCATAACCCGATCCGCCGGCGCTCTCGCCGACCCCTTGCCGCCCGACCTGCTCAAAGGCATCGGGTTGGTTGGATTGTCAGAAGCCATTAGAGACGTACACTACCCGGCCGACGCGGCGGCGGCGGACCGGGGCCGGCGGCGCCTGGCTTTCGACGAGATCCTGGCGTTCCAGCTGGCGATCCTGAACCGCCGTCGCTTCCGCGAGCGCAACGCAGTGGGCGCGGCCATCAAGTACCATGCCCCCACCGTTGATGGTTTCCTCAACGGCTTGCCGTTCACCCCAACGGCGGCCCAGCTACGCTGCCTCGCCGAGATACTGGACGACATGACCAAAGGGGCGCCGCCGATGAGCCGACTGCTCCAGGGCGAGGTGGGCAGCGGCAAAACGCTGGTCGCTCTGGCCGCGATCCTGGCGGTGGCTTCTGCCCACCATCAGTCCGCGTTGATGGCTCCCACCGAGGTGCTGGCCGAGCAGCACTTCCAGACGGTGGGACAACTGCTTGACGGGTTTGACCAACCGTTGCAGCAACCCAACTTGCTATCTGTGTATCTGCCGGGGCTGCCGCGTCCATTTAGCTTTGGGCTGCTCACCGGTAGCGTCCGCGCCGCGCCGCGCCGCGAGGTCGTCCGCATGGCCTCGGAAGGACACCTGGACCTGCTGATCGGCACCCACGCGATCATTCAAGACGGCGTTGAGCTGCCCAACCTGGCCCTGGCCATCACCGACGAGCAGCACCGCTTTGGGGTGGAACAACGTTCCGCGCTGCGAGGCGCCGGTCCCGAACAACCTCACTCGCTGATGATGTCCGCCACCCCAATTCCGCGCACCCTACAGCTCACGCTCTACGGTGACCTGGACATCTCCACCATCGACGAATTGCCGCCTGGGCGCCAAGAAATCATCACCCGCATCGTTCCGCAGGACAAGCGCCGGGCCGCCTACGAATTCGTGCGGCAGCAGGTCGTGGCCGGACACCAGGCGTTCGTAATCTGCCCGCTGGTCGAAGAATCGGACAAAATCGACGTTCGCGCCGCCATCGACGAGCACAAACGGCTTTCCGAAGAAGAGTTCCCTGACCTTCGCGTCGGATTGCTGCACGGACGCCTGGCCGCCCGCGAGAAAGAGCGGGTCATGCGCGCGTTTCGCGACGCCGAGCTGGATATTCTGGTGGCCACCGCCGTCGTCGAGGTCGGAATCGACGTTCCCAACGCCACCGTGATGCTGATCGACGGCGCTGACCGGTTCGGATTGTCCCAGCTCCACCAGTTCCGAGGACGCGTCGGGCGCGGCCAACGCCGGAGCTACTGCCTGCTCATGTCGCAGTCCGAGTCGGAACGCGCCCGCGAGCGCCTTGCCGCCCTGGAATCCAACCGCGACGGATTCAAGCTCGCTGAAATTGACCTGCAGATGCGCCACGAAGGGGACATCTTCGGCACCACACAAAGCGGCGACCAGACCGTCTTGCGCGTCGCCAACGTGTTTGATCAGGATTTGCTAGCCCTGGCCCGCCAGGTGGCAACCAATCTGATTGCAGCGGATCCAAATCTGGAAGACCCCAAACACGCCGGCATCGCAGCCGAACGGGATCGTTTCCTCAACCGGGTCCAAGCAAATATTTCCGACTAACCAACTCCGGTTAGCCTTCAGCGCAAACCTGGACCGGACCCGAGCCAGGGCCCGCCAGTCTTTCCCGTTGGGCCGTTCGTCGCTAACTCTCCGTACCGATGTCCCGGAACCGGTAACCGACGTTCCAGATCGTCTCCACAAATAGATGGTCGGGATCCTCTACCTTCGAGCGGAGTCGTCGTATGTGCACGTCCACGGTGCGAGTGCCACCCAGGTAATCATACCCCCAAACCTGGTTCAGCAAAGCCTCCCGCGAATATACCCGACCGGGGTTAGAGGCCAGCAGGGTGAGCAGCTGGAATTCCTTATAGGTCAGCGAAATGCGCCGACCCGCCATGGTCACCTCATAACTCTGTAGATCGATGGTCAATTCGCCCACCCGCACCACTTGATCAGCGTCTCGGCCATTGCGCCGGAACACGATCTGCCCGACCCTCGCCATCAGTTCCGCCGGATTCAATGGCATGATGATGAAGTCATCGGAATTTATGGTAGGGTCGTATTGCGACAGAGAGTCGGAATCGACCACCAACAGCGTCGGCAGGCTCAACTGGCTGATCTGCTCAATTACCGATTGCGCTCCGATGCCAACCGCGGACATGTCCAGCAATACGGCGTCCAAGCTCAAACCGTGGGCAGCGTCCCCCAGTTCCCTGAGGTCGCTGCCCGCACGGCAGGAGATGCCCGAGGCGTCGATCTCCTTGACCAGCGACATCATCCCCTCGCCGGGGCGTGTCAATAGGAATACGTTGTACACGCCGACTATCCAGTTTAGGGAGCGCTACAGTGTTGGGCGCCTACGCAAAAATTGACGCTGGCGCGGACGGTAACTATTATGGTTCACGGTCGGCACAATTCTAGCACACCGCGCCGCCATTCCCAGCACGGAGAATTCCATGACCACTGCCACCATGCTACCCACCCAGCCATCGGAAATCCGACGCTTGATTCGCGCGGGCGAATACGACGGGGTAACCGCCGGCCTGGCCAACGGTCATGTCCAGGCGAACCTCGCCGTGCTGCCGCGCGACCTCGCATTCGACTTCCTGCTATTCTGCCAACGCAATCCTCAACCTTGCCCCATCCTGGAAGTGATCGAGGCCGGCTCCGTTGAACCGTCGATCACCGCACCCGGCGCCGACATCAGCGCCGACGTGCCCGCTTACCGGATCTACGAGCATGGCGAAATGGTTGGCGAATTCCAGTCCGTAACGGATTACTGGCGCGACGACCTGGTTTCCTTCCTATTGGGTTGCAGCTTCTCTTTTGAGGCCGCCCTGTCGGATTCCGGCATACCCTTGCGCCACCAGGAAGCGGGCAGCAACGTGCCCATGTACATCACCAACATCCCCACCCGGCCGGCCGGCATGTTCTCGGGCCCCATGGTGGTGAGCATGCGCCCGATCCCACGCGAGCAGATCGTCCGGGCGGTCCAGGTAACGTCCCGGTTCCCGGACACTCACGGCGCCCCGATCCACATCGGGGACCCGTCCGCCATCGGCATACGGAATCTGGACGGACCGGAATTTGGCGACGCCGTGGAGGTTCGCGCCGGAGAAACGCCCGTCTTCTGGGCTTGCGGCGTTACTCCTCAGGCCGTAGCCCTCAATTGCAAACCTCCGCTGATGATTACCCATGCCCCCGGAAAGATGTTCATCACCGACCGGCGGGACGCCGATTACGCGGTACTCTAACTGGTGGCGCCTCAAGACATGCCTACGATTGAAGACATCATCCTTGACAATGACCGCCGGGGCATTAGCGCCCTGCGGCCCCATCTGCCGGCGGATTTCTGCGCTCAGGCGGCCCGGCATCTTCTGGACCACCCGGGGCCGGTGATCATCGCCACTGGCTTCTATATCCTGATGGGAGACGCCCCCGAAACCGACGGCCCGCCGGGAGCGTTTGCCATCGGCGACGCTGTCCGAGCGCTGGGCCATTCGGCGGCGTACGTCGCGGACGCCCCCATGGCCCGCATGATGTCTAGTTGGCTCTCACAGCGCGATGACCCTTCCACCGTCATCGACTTCCCCGTGAGCGATGACGCCGCGCGCAACGAACAAACGGCCCGCCGGACGATTGACGATCACAAGCCGTCGTTGGTCGTCTCCATAGAACGCTGCGCCCCCGACGCCCAGGGGATCTATCGCAACATGCGCGGCGTGGACATCTCTGACAAAACCGCTCGCATTGACCGCCTGTTTGAGCTGGGCATCCCTTCCATAGGCATCGGCGATGGTGGCAACGAAATCGGCATGGGCAATTTGCAGAGCGTGGTTCAATCCGTAGATCCGCTGCCCGACCATCCCGCGGTCACCTCCTGCGACCACCTGATCGCCGCCAGTACCTCGAATTGGGGCGGTTATGGTTTGGTTGCCGCGCTCTCGGTGGCGGTCGGCCGAAATCTGCTGCCCAACATCGAGACCGACACCGCGTGTATCCGCTACCTCGTCGATTCCGGCGCTGTAACCGGCGTAACCGGAGCCCACGACTACCTGGTCGACGAATTCACGTTGGAGCAGAATGCAGCGGTACTGCAGCGGCTGCACGATTTCGTAAACGCAAAGCTGGCGAGCGGCCATACGGCGGGGTAGATCCGCGAATCCACCACGATCCTGCTCCGCTTAGCGGCGGGATGCCGTAACTGGTCAGGCTCCGTTTCGGGCACGCATGACCTAGGATCCGGACCTGGTTACTCGCATGGCGCTACCCGGTCCGTCATGGCCCGCGAAGCGCGGCAACCTCGTCGACCGCTGCTCACGGCCAGCGCGACACGTCCCTCGCTGCCGTTGGCTCGCCCAGGCAGCGGGATTGCCGCGTCGCTATCGCTCCTCGCAATGACAGCAGGAGAAGCGCTAGTCGCACGAACAGAGAGCGATGCGCGCTTCCGCCCCCTAGCCCACCGCCATCATCTTTTCTTCGGTGACGATTATCTTCTTGAGTTCCAGCATTTCGTCGCGCAGATGGGCTGCCTTCTCGAATTCCAGCGACCGCGCCGCCTCCTTCATCTGGAATTCCAAGTCCTTGACGACTCGGTACATGTCGTCGCGGGTCATTTCCTCCCGCGCCACCTGGTACGCCGCCTTGGTGTCAGCGACCCCGCGCAGCCCTTCCGTGATGTCCCGCACCGCCTTGTGAATCGATTGGGGCTCGATGCCGTGGCGCCGGTTGTGGGTGTCCTGGATGCCGCGGCGCCGGTAAGTCTCATCAATGGCGTTCTGCATCGAGTCCGTTACCCGGTCCGCGTACATGATCACGTGGCCCGAAGCGTGCCGCGCCGCCCGGCCAACGGTCTGGATCAATGAAGTCGTAGAGCGTAGGTAGCCTTCCTTGTCGGCGTCCAGGATGGCCACGAGGCTCACCTCCGGCAGGTCCAGTCCTTCCCTCAACAGGTTGATGCCGACCACCACGTCGTACACGCCGAGGCGCAGATCCCGCAGTATCTCCACCCGGTTCAAGGTCTCAATGTCGGAGTGGAGATAGTGGTTGCGAATGCCCGTCTCCGAGAGGTAATCCGCCAGCTCTTCCGCCATCCGCTTGGTCAGGGTGGTTACTAGGACGCGCTCCTGACGTTCCACGCGCTGCCGGATTTCATGGAGGAGATCATCGATCTGGCCGGTGGTGGGCTTGATTTCGATGGTCGGATCCAGAAGTCCGGTGGGACGGATCACCTGCTCCACGATGGAGCTGGAGCGCTCGAGCTCCAGCGGGCCAGGGGTTGCGGAAACGTACACCACCTGATTGATGTGGTCCTCGAACTCCTGGAAGTGCAGGGGCCGGTTGTCCAGCGCCGACGGCAACCGAAACCCGTATTCGACGAGGGTCGTCTTGCGCGCGATGTCGCCGTTGTACATTCCGCGAACTTGGGGCAGCGTCATGTGGGATTCGTCCACGAACATCAGATAGTCGTCCGGGAAGTAGTCCAACAGTGTCCACGGCGGGCTTCCTGGCGGGCGCCGCGACAAGTGTCTAGCGTAGTTCTCGACCCCGGCGCAGAAGCCGGTTTCGTCCAGCATCTCCATGTCGTAGCGGGTGCGCTGCTCCAAGCGCTGCGCCTCCAGGACTTTGCCCTGCCGCCGAAATTCGTCCACCCGCTCGTTCATCTCCACTTCGATGTCCACCAGCGCGGCATCCAGCTTCTCTCGACTGGTGACGAAGTGCTTGGCCGGATAGACCGAAAAATCCTGCCTTTCGTTCAGCACCTCGCCGGTCAACGTGTCCAGCGTTAGGATGCGCTCAACTTCGTCGCCGAAGAACTGCACGCGCACGGCGAATTCTTCGTAGGCTGGCACGATCTCCAGGGTGTCGCCCCGCACCGTGAATCGGCCCCGGGCCAGGTCGGTGTCGTTGCGCTCGTATTGCATGTCGATCAATTGGCGCAACAGCGCCCGCCGGTTGTATTCCTGACCCACTTCGATCCGCGCCACCATCTCGAAATAGTCTGACGGGTCCCCCAGGCCGTAGATGCACGATACCGACGCGACGATCAACGTGTCTCGTCGGGTTAACAGGGATGTGGTTGAGGCCAAACGCAGCTTGTCCAACTCCTCGTTGATGCTGCTATCCTTCTCGATGTAGGTGTCGGTTCGCGGAATGTAGGCTTCCGGCTGGTAGTAATCGTAGTACGAAACGAAGTATTCCACGGCGTTGTGGGGGAAGAATTCCTTGAATTCCGTGGCCAGTTGGGCCGCCAACGTCTTGTTGTGGGCGATGACAATGGCCGGCTTCTGCGCTTCCTGCACGATGTTCGCCATGGTGAAGGTTTTGCCGCTGCCGGTAACGCCCAGCAGGGTTTGACGTCCCAGACCCTCGCGCACGCCGGCAGACAGTCGCGACACCGCCTGTTCCTGGTCGCCCATCATTCCAAAGTCGGCCACTAACTGAAAATCCGGCATCTCAAAAGGCGCTCCAACTTTTGGTCTGATTATACGCCAAACCGCTTACCCACCGCCCATGGCCAGCAGCGCCTGTCGTATCCGGTCTTCCACCGTTGCCTCCGGCGGCAGGTCCAGGGACGCCACCGCTTGACGGGCGTCGGCGGGCGACATCCCCAGGGCGGTCAGGGCTTCCACCGCTTCGGCGTCATTCCCACCGGCGGCCAGGACGCCAGGCGCCCCGCCGTCGGACTCCGGCAGTTTGCCGCGCAATTCCAGAACCACGCGCTGCGCGATGCGCCGGCCGATGCCCTGGGCGCGGGCCAGGGCCGTCACATCCTCAGAAGCCACCGCCTGCCTGAAGCCGTCCTCGCCCAGTTCCGACAGGATCGCCATGGCGGAACGCGGCCCAACCCCGTTGACGCCATTCAGGGCGCCGAACAGCTCAACGGAGCCAGCGTCCGGGAAACCATACAGCGTGGGCTGTTCGTTTTGAATCCGCAACACCGTATGCAATCGGACCGGGTCGCCAACGTCGCCCAAGGCGGCCACCGCCGAAGCCGGCACGAACACTTGGAGCACGATGCCACCCACCTGCACGTTGACCCAGTCCGCGCCGACGGCGTCCAGCGCGCCGCGCACGCCCACCAACACTGGCTAAAATACCTCGCCCGGCATGATCTCGCGGGCATCCCACGCGCCGGAGGCGATGTGCTGCAGGTGGCAAAGGCCCACCGCCAGGGCGTCCGCGGCGTCCGAATCGGGCATGTCCGCCAACCGCAACGTGGAAACCGTCATCCTCTGGACCTGCTCTTTCGTGGCGCCGCCGTAGTCGGCTACCGCTCGTTTGACCCGGGCCGGAGCGTAGCGGTGCACTGGGACACCCTGGCTGGCGGCGCCGATCAACACCACTGCCTGGGCTTGCCCGATGGCCAGGGCCGATTTGACGAAGGCTCGCTCGCCGCGCCCCACGAAGGGGTCTTCCACGGCGATGGCGTCCGGGTGGAAAACGTGAATCATGTTGAGGATATGGGTGTGCAACTGGTACAAACGTTGCTCCAGCTGCATCGACGCCGGCAGGGCGATCACGCCGTAGTCGTCGGCCTCAGGCTGGGCGCCGACGGAATCGGCGTCCACCACGCCATAGCCCATGCGCAACGTGCCCGGATCGATCGCGAGTACGCGCATCAGGCGGAACCGTACCGTTCCAACACTTCGGAGGGGAAGTCCGCGTTGGTGTAGGCTCTTTGCACGTCGTCCAGATCCTCCAGAATGTCCAGCAGTCGCAGCGTCTGCTCGGCGGCGCGGTCTTCCAACGGAACCACGGTCTTGGGCACCATGGCGATGTCCGCAGAGGAGGGTTCCGCTCCCTCGCTTTCCAGGGCCGATTTTACGGTGAGCAGGTTTTCGGGCGTCGTATAGACTTCTAGGATGCCCTCCTCGAACTTCACGTCATCCGCCTCCGCGTCTATCGCCGTGAGGCTCAGCGTCTCCGCCAGGGATTCATCGTCCACTTCCACGGTGATGACGCCACGACTGTCAAAATTCCAGGCCACGCAGCCGGCGTCGCCCAGGTTGCCGCCGCCCTTGTTGAAGGCCGACCGAATTTCCGAGGCGGTGCGGTTGCGGTTATCGGTCAGGGCCTGCACCAGGATCGCGCCGCCGCTGGGCCCGTAGCCCTCGTAGGTAACCTCCGACAGATCGGCCATGCCCTCGCCGCCTTCGCCGGTTCCCCGCCGCACGGCCCGCGTGATGTTATCCTGCGGCATGTTGTTGGACTTGGCTTGATCAATGGCGATCCGCAGCCGAAAGTTCATGTCTGGGTCGCCGCCGCCGCCTTCCTTGGCTGCCAACGATATGTTCCGCGCCAACTTGGTGAACAGCGCGCCACGCTTGGCGTCGGCCGCTCCCTTCTGCCTCTTGATTGTTGACCACTTGGAATGACCGGACATCCGACACCTCCTGGCGCCGCGTCTCTTCCCCGAACCGGAAACGGACCGAACCACAAACGGGTCGTTCGCTTCCCAACCGCCGCCAGCGCCCATATCGCGCAAGGCAATGTGTAACATCGCGATTTTAGCATCGCGCCGCCAACCCGGTCAAAACAAACCGGGCCATGGCCGCCGTTCATCGTTCATCCCACAGCCACCAGAACAGCGCCAATTGTGACCTATTCCTCTTTCGAGGGCCGCCTCGCCAGCCGCCACCATTGTTGAACGCGATGCCCGCTTATCCTACAATGCCCTCACCAACTGGCGGCGACCCAAGCCCATCGCCTGCGGCCTGCCGGTCGCCGGATACTCGGAGGGACACCGATGATCACCACATTCGATAGCCTATACGCCGGCCACGTCGACATGGAAAACGTTGGCTACGCGGGCACAGCGGTCAACGACCGCGCCTTCCCCGACGAATACCTGGCCACCGCGTTCGACAAGGGTGTGGCCATTGCTCAAACCCTGGACAAACACGGCTACGACACGTTCTGGATGGCCGAACACCACTTTCAGCCGGAAGGCTACGAGTGCATCCCCAACCTGCTGATGTTCATAGTCCATTTGGCCCACGTTACCGAGCGGTTGCGGTTCGGTTGCGGATTCAACATCGCTCCCATGTGGCACCCCCTGCGTCTCGCGGAGGATTTCGCGATGGCCGACTGGTTGACCAAAGGCCGTGTGACGTTTGGGGTGGGCCGGGGTTACCACACCCGGGAGGTGGAATCCTTGGGTTCTCCCCTGATGGACCAACCCGCCAATCGGGAGCTCTTCGAAGAGCAGGTGGAGGTGATCTTCAAAGCGTTCCACGAGCGTTCCTTCTCTCACCATGGCAAACACTATGATTTCCCGCCCCAGGTTCCGTACCGGGGTTACGAGCTGGAGGAAATCACGCTGGTGCCACGCCCGAAAACCCTACCGGTGGAATGCTGGCAGCCCATCCAAGGCGGAACCGGCCGCGCTCTGGAATTCATGGCCCAGATGGGCATCAAGGGGGTCATCGGCGGCGGCTCCTCAGAGGGCGGGGCCATGGACGGCATCATGCGTGCCTACCGGGACGCCCTGGCCCGCCACGGCAAACCCAACGCCGAGCTGGGCGAAGACCTGGCCGTCGGTTTCCACTTCCACATCGCCCCCACCGTGGAAGACGCCGCGCGAACCGCCGCTGGGTACTACGAGGAAAATCTCAAAATGTTCGGCCCTCTGCGCCTGACGCGCGGCCTCACCGAGCAGCAGATCCAAGACATGGGCAACCCTGAAATCGCGCCCAACGCCGGCCTGCCCACAATCGAAGACGCCATCGAAAACGGAAGCGTGTTGGCCGGCCCTCCAGACCTCATCATCGAAAAACTCAAAGGCGTTGAGGAACGCTACCCCGGCCTGCAGCGCGTCCAGGTCGGCCAGCCCGTCGGCGCTCCACAATCCGTCATCCTGGAACAACTCCAGTGGTTCGCCGAGGAAGTGATGCCCGCCTTCCAGGGCGCCAAGGTCGAAGCAGCCGTTCCGGCCGGCGATTAGCGAGCTCAAACGGCTGGTGGGCTCAGACCGCTAGTGGGCCCAATGGGCATCACCCAACCTCGGGCCGGCCGAATCGCGGGAGGCTGACCGGCGATTGTGCCTGTCGGCGGATCAGTGACTCCGTAACACGACTTGGCTCGGCGAGTCCGTGATGCAAGGATAACGTTTGAGGCCTCACGCCACTGAGGCCTCGCGCCGCGAACATTCGAAAATCTCTGTGCTGAGGCCGGCCTCCTGACCGCGTCGCGCTCTCGTCCCGGCGCAATATGGCGGCGCCTCACGATGATCAACCGGCATGAGTCAGTCGCGCAGATCCGGCGCCAAACCAGACGCGCCGGGAGGGGAACCCGATGGCAAGTGGCTCAGCAACTAGGGCAATCTATTCCGACCGCTTCTGGGGGAAGGCGGACCGCCACACACCGGGCCGCATCCATCTGTTGGAACATCACCTGGCCGACGTGGGCGCCTGCTTCGAGGCGCTGCTGGCGCAGCCCACCATCCGGCGACGGCTGGCCCACGCTGGCGGGCGGGAAGACTTGGACAACGCCACGGCGGCCCAGCTCTGTGTCTTCGCCGCCCTGCACGACATCGGCAAGGTGAACACCGGGTTTCAGGCCCGCATCTGGAGCGACGCTGACTTGCCCCTCGGCCGGTCCCGGCCTGGCGCCGCCGGCCACACGCTGGACCTAGCGCCCGTGTTGGATGACGCAGACAGCGAAACCGCCGCATGGTTCTTCGACGCTTTGGGATGGTGGAATGATCTGCTGACGTGGGACGACCGGGACGGGGAAACCGTCTGCGGTTTGTTCGTCGCCGCGCTGTCCCATCACGGTCGGCCGTTGCCGCTACGCGGTGGCCCGCAACGCACACCGGCGATATGGCGTCGTTTCGGCGCCCTGGACCCGGAGGATTACACCCGACGCATCGGCCGGCTGCTGCGCCAGTGGTTCCCGGCGGCTTTCGCATCGGACGCTCCGCCCGTGCCGCCGGCGCCGGAGTTCCAGCATCACTTTCTGGGCCTCTGCAACCTGGCCGACTGGATCGGCTCCAACGAGAGATGGCTTGAGTACGTTGCCGACCCGCGAGACGACTACATCGACGCAGCCCGCCAACGCGCGGAACAAGCCGTCGCCGGCGTCGGCCTGAACTTGCGCAGCCAGCGCGCGGCCTTCAGCGAGGTGGCCGACTTCCCCGAGCTGTTTGGCATCCCTGGGGAACCCAACGCCATCCAGCGAGCGGCCCGCAACGCGCCGCTGACCGAACGCCTGGTCATCATCGAGTCGGAGACCGGCTCGGGCAAGACGGAAGCGGCGCTGTGGCGGTTCAATCCCGCAAACATGCCCAATTTGGCGTCATCCTGATTGACTCGGTTCGTAGAACGGACTTCCGTATGGAAGGCGAGGCGAAAAGACCCCTCATCGCCTCGCCCAGTCATGGTTTCACCGACTGACGTTCGTCAACCAGACAACCACCGAGCCCGTAGCCAGAGGACCAAAGGAAGAGCGCCTCCGAGCAGGAACACCAAAGGAATTGCGCCTTTGTATCCTGGCCAAGCCAGAAATGGGACTGCCTCTGGAACGAGGAGGGTCCAGAAAAGAACCCACACGATTGTGGACAAGACAGCGCATGCCGTGATGGCGCTCAAAGCGCCGATGAGGAACTGGTTCATTACATGAACTCCTTCCATTTTGTAGCGCCCACCTTGCTTTTGCGAAGGATGGACGCAAAAGGTTAATTTGGAAGGAGTTAATCTATTCCAGCCGCGGAGAATGGCCGGAAACATGTCCGGCCTGAAAAGGCAGCGTTTTCGGGAAACGGACTGCGAAAAGATTCGAGGGCTGCCAGAAGGAAATTTGAAACTGACCTTTTCCGATCAAGCGAGCCAACGTCGTCCTGAATTCAGCAGTACAGGTGATCAGCTCGGCAGGTAGATTCCGCGCCAGCGTGCGAATGCGAAAACTACCCGCCAACCGGATGAGCGCACAACATCCAACAATGACGGCCAACATCTCGGCCTGAATCATGGCCACTGTGCCAAAGACTTGCGCGACGGACTGCCATACGATCTCGAAACCAGGTAGCCCCAGCGCGCTCAGCAACAATGCCCACGTAAGCCCAACCACTCCGACTATCAACTGTGGGACTGTCAGCGCGAAACCGCCGAACATCACCAAAACGGGGAAGGCGGCAGATCTCAGTTGGCTCTGGATTTCGGAGCATCTCATGCTTCAAGTTTACCATAACTGCAGGCAGCGTTCGCATACATGGTCCTTGTACAACCAACGTCGGCAGTTGACGGCCAAGCGCCGATCCCTGTACACGTTTCCATTTGGCTGGCGGGAGTGGACATGTTCCAACGAAATGGGAATCCGCCCAGCCCCTTCGACGGCGCGTCCATTGAGCGCCTCGCGGTGAGCGTCCGCTGGCTGGCGGGCGTGGAAATACCGGACGCCGTGACTGACGCCGGTGGCGATGGACGACGGCAGGTTCGAGTTAGAAGTGGGGTCGCGGCGCTTCCGCTACGACCGCCTGGGGCTGCAACGCGCGTAGTTGACGGGCGATGCCGGCGACATTACGATGATGTACATCAATGTCAGCAGTGTATGAGCGGAGGTGTCGAATGGCGACCCAAATCACGGCGCGTTTGCCGGATGAACTGGCGGAAAGTCTGGACGCGGCGGCCGCGACGCTGAAGCGCAGCCGGGCCGAAGTGGTGCGCCAGGCCATCGAACATTACCTGGAGGATTTTGACGACCTTTCCGCAGCGGTGGAACGGTTGCGGGACCCAGCCGACCCGGTTCTGGATTGGGACGAGGTCCGGCGTGAATTACTCCGTTCGGATTAAAGGCAGCGCCGCCAAGGAACTGGCGCGGATGCCGTGCGACGCCCGGACGCGTCTCGTTGAAGCCATCGACGGTCTGAGCGAACAGCCGCTGTCCGGCAGCCCCCTCAAGGGCGGACTGAGGGGATTGCGTCGACTGCGGGTTGGAAACTATCGGGTTGTGTACGAGTTGCGGGACGACGAACTGGTAGTCCTGGTCGTGAGGGTCGCCCACCGGAGAGATGCATACCGGGCAGGGTAAGCGGGTTCCTCCGGCCAGGGCAGCGCGCCATCATCGCACTCAGTGCGGGAGGGGTTCCCCCGCACCCGCGGGGATAGACCCTGAAGGCTGCCCCGACTATCCTGGTTGGATCGGGTCCCCCGCACCCGCTGGGATAGACCGCTGCCTTCCCCTCCGCCACGACAACAGCGACGGCCAGACTATAGTCGACGCGGCCATCCAGATTGCCTGCTATTGGCCTCCACACCCGGATCGTACCGGCAATCACGGGACTGGCGCAGCCGTGAACGCCGGAGCCGCCAGCCCTTCATTGCGGCGCCCTAATCCCCCGTTACGAAGTGCTTCCAACGGCGGCCGTTGGGCGCCATGCCAGCGTCGTTGTGGGCAGTGATGTCCACGCAATACTTGTGGTTCTGTTTCAGGACCGTGCCGACTCCCACCGGCAGTTGCAGACGCCAGAGGTCGCCGACTTTGTTCAACACGGCCCCGTTGATTGTATCGCCCGGGAAAAGCGTTCCCGGCAAATTCTTCCAAACCGTGCATGAGCTCCCGTTGCTGGCGACGCGGTAGCTCACGCTGGTCACCCGGTCGTTGGAATCCGTGCGGAAGGCCAGCGACACCTTTCCTGGCTCCACCTGGGCCTCGGCCGCCTTGATGGGCTTGGACCTCGGCGCAGTTCCCGGCGGCATGTGAATGTCGTGATAGCGACGGCCTCTGGGACTGCTTTCACCCTCGGTGTTGAGGAACCACACGTCGATGCACACTCGGCCATTGGGCCGGAACGCCCAAGAATCCCTTCGTTCCAAGACCAGCGTGTACACTCCGTTGTCCTCGGCCAGCCTGGCCCGCCCGTTGGTCTCTCCCAGCATGACCACCGAGCTGGAGAGCCAGTCGTGGCAGGCGCTGCCAGTCTTGGCGATCCGGTAGCCCACTCCGTCCACGCGAATATTCTGGTCGTCGGCCGTCTTGCGGAATCGCAGCGACAGACCCTCCCGCCAGATGTTGTGGGCCCCGTCGCCGTCCACATAGTCCGGCCGGTGGGAGAAGGCGTTGTCGGGACGCTGACCGCCCAGCTCCCAAGGGGTGGTGTAGCCGTCGCCGTTGGTGTCCACACGCAGAACCGTGAACTGCGTATCGTCCCCCAAGTTCCACAAGTCCAGATCCCAGTTGGCGAAGATGCCAGCATCGCCGTCCACCGGGTTTCTCATGGCGTCGTCATCCACCCGAACGCCGCCCAACGACTCGTGGCTATCCTTGCCGAAGAAGTAGCTGTCGATGGTGACGCCACCGCCAGCCTGCTGACCATTCATCGGCCCGTCGTTTTTGCTGTTGTGCTTGGTCTCGCCCACGGAATAACTGGTCTCCACACGCCCGAAGTTGCGTCCCACCAATGCGCCCTTGTACCAGCTGCCTCGCGGGTTGTGGGCGAGGGTGGAAACGCCGACAAAGCTGTTCTTCACCGTCGCGCCCGAGTGATTGAAGCCCACCAGACCGCCGGCGCCCTTGAAGCTCTTGACCCAGTTGCAATCCGACCACGACTGCTCCACCGTGCCGTGGTTGGCTCCCACCAGTCCGCCGGAAACGTTGCGTCCCACCACGCTGCAGTTTGGATTCTCCACCGCGCTGTCGCGCACGATTCCCCGGTTTACCGCCACCAGCGCCCCAGCCACGTTCACGCCGTTGTCGTCGTGTTCGTCGCCCCAGACCTCGATGTCCACGTCCCTCATGATCACCCCGTGAAGGAGCGCGCTGCTGCCGGTGAACCCAAACAGGCCCGCGTGGGTGTTGCCGTCGTCGCTCCAAGTGCGCGACTGCCACAGGTTGCGGATGATATGGCCGTTGCCGTTGAACTCCCCGCTGAATGAAGCGTGAACTGAAAGGCCGATGGGTTCCCACTCGTTGCTGCTGCCGCCCAGACCAACGTCGGACATCAGCTCGTAGCCGTGGCACAGCGCGCCCACGCAGGGCACGGATGCCGAGCTGCCGTCGTTGAAGGCGTCCCAGTAATCATCCCCGTTGGAGGACGGTACTCCGTCGCCATCCAGGTCCCAGCGGATGGCGTTGAGCTTCGTCCTTTTTTCGTTATCGTCTTCTCCGTAGATTTCGATGAGGCCGTCGTTGTCCCGGTCCAGGTCCACGGAGGGGATGGTCGCCGTGCGCGGCTGGCTGCCGAACTCGGCCACCGTGGCCGTCCCGTCCCGGTTGGTGTCGTACTTCAGCGCCGGATACTGGCTGTGGTTGCCAAAGTCCCAAACTGACGAACCCCAGCGGGCGAAGAAATTGCGTGTCGTCTTGGGCGTCTGCAGCCGCTGCTGGGTCTGCCGGCCGCCGGCGGCGCTGGTTTCCCAGCCCGAGGTCTCGCGGTCATAGTAGCTGTGCAAGGCCCAAGTCAGGTCCGTTGCCTCGCCAGCGAGGCCGCCGCCTTTGCCGGGTTCCGTGGTCTGCACCAGCCCAGCGGAGTAGCTGTTCACGATCTGCGGATGCCTGGCGCCGCTGGCGCTCAGCGTTCCGGCCAGCCCGCCAGCGGCGCTCCCTGATCCCATCGACGTGACCTTCACCAGCGAGTAACTGTCGCGGAAGGTGTCCCCTCCGAAGAGGTGGCCGCTGGCCTCGCCCACCAGCCCGCCCACGGACGTGTCGTCGCCGTTGCCGATAACCTCGCCGGTGGCGTAGCTGTGGCTGATGCCAGCGTCGGTCATGCGTCCCGCGAAGGCCCCTGCGTCGCCGCCGGACGTGATGTCCACGTTGGTCAGGGGCAGGTTGCGGACCTCGGCTTCGTTGGTCAGCTGGCCGAAGAGGCCGGTGGCATCGCTGCCCGGCCGGTTGACGTGCAGGTTGGCGATGGCATGGCCGTTGCCCTCCAAGATGCCGGAGTAGCTATCGATGGGTTCCCAGCCCGCGCCGCCGTTCCAATAGGCGTCGCCGGAATCGGCCCGGCCGTTGTCGTTGGTGTCGAAGTCCAGGTCGGCGGTCAGCTCGTAGCCGACGCAGGACGCCCCCACGCAGGCCACCGCCGCCCCGTTGTTCCAGGCGGCGAAGGCTTGACGGTAATCCCCTTCCTTATTGGAAGCGGAACTCCCGTCGCCCTCAGGGTCCCAGCGTATGGCGTTTAACTGAGCCAGCGTTGAGACCTCGATCAATCCGTCGTCGTCGAGATCTATGTCGGCGACGAAATTCCCCGCCGTGCGGGGCTGATTGCCAAACTCGGCTACCGTGGCAACGCCGTCGCCATTCGTGTCGAACTTCAGCGCCGGGTACTGCGTCGCCGATCCGAAGTCCCACGCCGCCGGGTTCCAGTTGGCGTAGATGCCGGCGGCCGAGGTGGGCGACTGGAGTTCCTGCTTGTTCTTGCCCAGCCCGTCGTCGGGTTTGCCGTCGCCATCGTCAGAGCTGGTGGACCAGCCCGAGGTCTGGGTGTCCCAATAGCTGTCGGTGATGCGGGACTCGGGTATCCCCGCCTTCCCCACCAGACCGCCAGCCCACGTTGGATCATGCGTTTGCACCGCGCCCGCCGCGAAGCTGTTCACGATCCGCGTGTGGCTGGACTGGTTCACGTGCATGGAACCCACCAGTCCGCCAATCCGGTTCCCGACTCCCATCGCGGCCACCCTCACCAGAGAGTAGCTGTCCCGGATGGTGTCATGGCCGCTGGGGTGGCCGCTGGCCTCCCCCACGAAGCCGCCCACGGAGTCGTTGTTGCTACGGATGGTCACGGTTCCGGTGGCGTAGCTGTTGTTGATGGCGGCGCGGGTGGTCAGCCCCGCGAAGGCGCCCGCGTCGCCGTTGGACGTGATGTTCACGCCTACCAGGGCCAGGTTGCGCGCCACGGCCCCGTCGGTCAGCCGACTGAACAGGCCGGAGCGTCCGCGTTGCTTGCGGTTGAGGTACAGGTTTTTGATTGCGTAGCCGTTGCCCTCCAGGACGCCTGAGTAGCTCCAGATGGGCGACCAACCTGCGCCGCCGTTCCAGTGGGCGTCGCCGGAGTCGGCCCGGCCGTTGCCGTTGGTGTCGAAGTCCAGGTCCGTCGTCAGTTCATAGCCGACGCAGACGCCGGACGGGCAGCCCATTGCGCCGTCGGAGTTGGGGAACGCCACGACATACTTGGCTCCATCGGCGTCGGCCGGAACGCCATCGCCGTTCTGGTCCCACCGGATGGCGTTGAGTTGGGCGAGGTTGGACACTTCCAGTAAACCGTCATCGTCCGCGTCGTAGTCAATGACCTGCCCGCCAAATTCGGCGGCGGTGGCAATGCCATCACCGTTGAAGTCCGCCTTGATCGCCGGATAGTGCAAGTCGGTGGCGAAGTCCCACGTTCCAGCATCCCAATTGGCGTAGATGCCGGTATTGCTGGTGGGCCCCCGCAACTCGGCGGTGGTCTTGCCCACGCCACCCTCGCTGGCAGACTGGCCGGTGGCGCCGGTATCCCAGTAGCTGTCAGCCACGGCGCCTTCGACGTTGAGGCTCACCAGCCCGCCAGCGATCACTTCGCCGGTGACCGAGCCGATGGCATAGCTGTCCTCGATATCGCCACGAGTGTTGTAGCCCGCCAGTCCGCCAACGATGTTATTGCCGTCGACTGATCCAGTGGCGTAGGTGGAGAGCAACGTTCCTGTGTTGACGCCCACCAAACCGCCAACATTTTCCTGTCCACTAACCGAGACGGTGGCAAAGCTGGACATCAGCGTACCGGAGTTGTAGCCCACCAATGCGCCAACGTCAACTCGGCCCCGGACCGTCCCTGAGGCGTAGATGGCGGTTATGTCGCCTTGGTTCGTACCCACCAGCGCGCCGACGTTATCGCTGGCGTTGATTCCTCTGACCTTGGCGTCCACCAAACCTACGTTCCTTATCTCGCTTTCGGTCTCTGTCCACCCAAACAGTCCGAGATCATCGGCGTCTTCTCTGTTGATGAACAAGTTGCTCAGCGTGCGGCCGTTGCCCTCGAATACGGCGTTGAACTCCGTGTCGTCGTGGAGGCTGTAAACGCCTATTGGCTCCCAGCCTCCGCCGTGGTTCCAGTAGTCATCGCCGGAATCACCCCGTCCGTTGTCGTTGGTGTCGAAGTCCAGATCCGCCGACAGTTCATAGCCGTCGCAGCCCGTGGCCGGACAACCCATGTCGCTGGCCGCCTTGAGGAAGGCGTTCAGGTACTTGGGTTCGTTGTTGTCGGCATCGCTGGCGCCGTCGCCGTCCAGGTCCCAACGGATGGCGTTGAGCTGGGCCAGGGTTGATACTTCGATCAGGCCATCGTCGTCCGCGTCATAGTCAATTCGCTGCGGGCCAAATTCCAGCGCGGTGGCCTGGTCGTCGCCGTCGAAATCGACGACCAGGGCCGGGTACTGCACGGATCTGCCGAAATCCCAGCGACCCGCGGACCAATCGGCGTAAATGCCGGAGGCCGAGGTGGGAGACTGCAACTGGGCCGTGGTCTTGCCCACGCCGCCGGCGCTGGTGGTTTGCCCGCTGGCGGTCAAATCCCAATAGCTGTGCGTTATTGTGCCCTGGTTATTGCTGCCCGCCAGTCCGCCCACGGAATGGTCGCCAGAGACCGCCCCCGCGGAGTAGCTGGTTTCGATCTCCCCCGAGTCGTTGTCGCCCACCAGGCCGCCGACTTGGTCATCGCCGCTCACCGACCCAGTGGCGTAGCTGGACGTTATCGTCCCAGTGTTGGATCCCGTCAGTCCACCGACGTAATCGTTGCCCGATACCGAGGCGGTGGAGTAGCTTATCTCTATCGTACCGTCGTTGGTTCCCACCAGACCGCCAACCTCGTCGTCCCCCGTCACCGACCCGGTGACGAACGTGGCCGCGATCGATCCCTTGTGTTGGTAGCCCACCAGAATCCCGACACTAGAGTCGGTGGCGGAACCGTTGACCTGGGCATTGACCAATCCGACGTCAAAAATAACGCTATCGCTATTCGCAGTTCCAAACAGACCAAGATAGTCCGACCCTGAACCGCTGATGAATAGATTGCTAATGGTGTGACCGTTGCCGTCGAAAGTCGCGTTGAACTCCGTGTCGTTGCTGTCGTGATAGGCACCAATGGGCGTCCAACCACTACCGCCATTCCAGTAGGCGTCGCCGGCCACGTTGGTTTTGCCGTCTCCATTGGTGTCGAAGTCCAGGTTCGCCGTCAGCTCGTAGCCTCGACAGGCGTCGGTGGGGCATCCCTTGCCGGTGATGGACTTGGGGAAGGCCGCCGTGTAGCGCGCCCGGTTGGCCGCGCTGTCCACTTCGCCGTCGCCGTTCAGGTTCCAACGGATAGCGTTCAGTTGGGCCAGGTTTGACACCTCGATCAGTCCGTCGTCGTCAACGTCGTAGTCGATGCGCTGCTGTCCGAACTCCTCTGCGGTGGCTGTCCCGTCTCCGTTCCAATCGGCCACCAACGCCGGGTATTGGATGGCGCCGCCAAAGTCCCAATAGGTGGCGTTCCAAGCAGAGTAGATGCCGGTATTGCTGGTTGGGCTCTGCAATTCCGCCGTGGTCTTGCCCACGCCGCCCTGGCTGGTTGGTTGCCCACTGGCAACGGTGTCCCAGTAGCTGTTCGTCACCGTGCCCTGGCTGTTGGCGGCCACCAGTCCGCCGGTGGCCACAGCGCCGGAAACCTCCCCAGTCGAGTAGCTGGACGTTATGGCGCCCAGGTGGTAGTTGGTGCCAACCAATCCGGCCACGTTTGTTTTACCCTTGACCGGCCCGGTGGCGTAACTGGAGTCGATCATGCCAGCGTTGAGGCCCGCCAATCCTCCGATGGCATGGTCTGATCCCTCCACTGACGCGGCGGAGTAGCTGTTCCGGATCGTGCCGGCGTTGTGACCAACCATCCCGCCAACGAGGGAGACCGCGTCCTCCACCGACCCGGTGACGTAGCAGGTGGAGATCAAGCCGGCATGGTAGCCCACCAGCGCCCCGACGCCATTGACCGTGTTGGGTCCAGCGACCAGAGCGTTGACCAGCCCCAAGTTCCTGATCACGCTGGCGTCCTTCGTGGCTCCGAACAGCCCCACGCTCTGGGAACTGGCGCTCCCGATGAACATGTTGCTGATGGTTCGGCCGTTGCCCTCGAAAATCGCGTTGAACCCCGTGTTATTCTCGAATTGGTAGTCGCCAATCGGCGCCCAACCCGTTCCGCCATTCCAGTATGCGTCCCCGGCGATATCGGTTCTACCGTCGTTGTTGGTATCGAAGTCCAAGTCCGCCATCAGCTCATAGCCGTCGCAGCCATCGGAGGGACAACCCATGTCTGTTTCGGGCATGGGGTAGGCCGCCCGGTAGCCCGGGCCGTTATTGGAATCATCCGCCACGCCGCTTCCGTCCAGGTCCCAGCGCATGGCGTTCAGTTCCGCCAGGCTGTACACCTCGATGAGGCCATCGTCATCCCGGTCGTAGTCGTTCCGCTGCTGGCCAAATTCCTGAGAGGTGGCTATGCCGTCGCCGTTCACGTCGGCCTTCAGCGCCGGATACTGGATCGCCCCGCCGAAATCCCACTGGCTGGCGCTCCAGCCCGCATAGATGCCAGCGTTGCTGGTGGGGGTCTGCAACTCCGAGGTGGTCTTGCCCACGCCGGCCGCGCTGGTGGATTGCCCGCTGGTATCGGTAGCCCAGTAGCTGGCTGTTATCGTGCCCAGGCTGTTCTGGCCCAATAGTCCGCCAACGGAAGCGACGCCTACCACCGCGCCGGTGGCGTAGCTGCGGGTTATGGTGGCGCCGGAATTCTCGCCAACCAGTCCGCCAACGTCGTTGCCAGCGGTCACTGGCCCCATGGCGTAGCCATCGCTTATCGTGCCGCTGTTGATCCGACCGACCAATCCGCCGACGGAATCGTCTCCCTTTACGGAGGCGGTGGCGTAGCTCGCGCTGATGACGCCATTGGCGACGCGGCCCGCCAGTCCACCAACGTAGTCGCCATCGCTGTGGATCGTGCCAGTAACGTAACTAGTCTTGATCTTGCCCTCCTCGACGTAACCCACCAGTCCGCCGACGGAGGCGCCTCCACCGGACCCGTTGACCTGCGCGTTCACCAAGCCAACGTTCCTGATCTCGCTGTCGATTTCCGTGGCTCCGAACAGCCCGAGGTAGTCGGTTGAGATGCGGTTGATGTACAGGTTGCTGATCGTATGGCCGTTGCCATCGAAGACGGCGTTGAACTCGGTGTGGGCAAGCGTGTCAACGACGCCGATGGGTTCCCAGCCCCGCTCCTTGTTCCAGTAGGCATCTCCGGCGATGTCGGTTCGGCCGTCGCCATTGGTGTCGAAGTCCAGGTCGGCGGAGAGCTCGTAGCCGACGCACACCTGGTCATTGGCATCGGTCTCGTCCTCGTTGCAGCCCATGCCGCTGACGGGATCAATGAAGGCCGTGATGTAACCGGCGTGGTTATCCGAGTTGTCCGGTGAGCCGTCGCCATTCAAATCCCAGCGGATGGCGTTGAGCTGGGCCAGGTTGGACACCTCGATGAGGCCGTCGTCGTCGGCGTCGTAGTCGATGCGCTGTTTTCCGAACTCCTGCCAGGTTGCCGTGCCATCCCCGTCAAAATCCACCTTGAGGATCGGGTATTCGTCGCCCTTGCCGAAATCCCAGGTGGATGTCGACCAACTGGAGTAGATGCCCGTATTGCTGGTGGGAGCCTGCAGCTCCGCGGTGGTCTTGCCGACGCCACCGGCGCTGGTGGAGCGCCCGCTGGTTTCGGTGTCCCAGTAGCTATCGGTGGCATTAACGGTCAAATAAACCCTGCCAATCAGACCGCCGACGGGTTGTTTCCCGCTGACTAACCCAATCGAATAACTCCGTGTTATTGTCGCAACATCTACTAAACCCACAAGGCCGCCTGTATCGTCAACCCGGGTCTTTGCTTGTCCAGTGGCGTAACTGTCCACTATTGAGCCTCCGCCGAGGTAGCCCAAGAGACCTCCGATGATGGCTTCGCCCGATACCCGACCCGTTGCGTAGCTAGTGGTTATTGTGCCTCTATTGCTTCCCGCCAACCCGCCTGCCATCCAATGACCTGAGTCCACCGTGGCAGTGGAGTAGCTAGCGGAGACAGTGCCTGAGTTGGCGCCCACAAGCCCGCCAACGTACCAGACATCACCACGGCTTACGACCACGCCTGAGGAGAAACTTGCATTAATCTTGCCTCGGTTAATGCCCGCCAGAGCGCCGACGTTTATGGCTATGACATCAAAGTTGCCACGAACGCTTACGTTGGCGTTTACCACCCCCGCCCTTTTTAACTCGCTGGAGGTTTCGACAATTCCAAACAGCCCGATATTACTCGTCCGGGCTACGTTGATGTACAGGTTGCTGATGGTGTGCCGGTTGCCGTCGAAGGTGGCGTTGAAGGTTGCAATAGGCGCCCAGCCCTTTCCATCGTTCCAGTAGTCGTCGCCGGCGATGTCCGTCCGGCCGTCGTCGTTGGTGTCGAAGTCCAGGTCGGCGGTCAACTCGTAGCCCAGGCACACCTGGTCATCGGTCTCGGTTTCGTCCTCGTTGCAGCCCATGCCGCTCTTGGCGCCGGGGAAGGCCGCCGCGTAAGTGGCGCTGTTGTCTAGGACCACCGTCCCATCGCCGTCCGGGTCCCAGCGGATCGCGTTGAGCTGGGCCAGGTTGGCCACGTCGATCAGGCCGTCGTCGTCGGTGTCGTAGTCGACGGCGCCCTGGGCGACGGCGTTGCCGGCGAATATCGTCGCAGCGGCGATGACGATCAATGCCGCCATGACGACCCAGCTGGAGAAACGGTGACGGATATTGGCCATGAAACGGGGTCCTCAACGCTGTCGAAATATTCGCGCCAGCTTAGCGCGCCGTCGCGGATACTATCGCAGGTTATGGATTCCCGCAACCTAAAGGAGGCGTCAAGCGACGCCTGGGAGGCGGATCCTGACACTGACCACCTGCTGCGACTTCCAGATTCACGGATGCCTACCGTAGGGTGGCGGTCGCGACCATTATCAAGGCGCGCAGGTGTGGCATGGCGCTGCGCGTGGGTCGGACGGGGATTGCCGGTTGGATAGGAGCGCGCTTGCCAGTAATTTTGGCCGTTTTGGCGCCGATTTCGGCTCTTCATGGCCATTGGAACGGCATGCGAACGTGCCTTAGGGACACACCGATCCGATTGAACAGACTACTCCGATGACCCAACCCTACGCCGACGTCGCTTTCGCCGGTTGGATCAGGTTACAACTGATCCTGGTCAGCTTGATCCAGAAAACCGATTGCGCTCCACCTGCGGGTTCGGTACGCAGCGGAGCCGCGGCTTTCTGCCCTATCCTCTTCTTGCGCCTCCATTGGAAACTCCGCTTGTTGCGATTTCTCCGATTCCCAACGACCGGCGTCTTGTAACGGCAGCGTCGCGGTTCCTCAGGGTCGCGTTGGTTTCCAACTTTCCGAAGATAGTGACATTTCGCGGGTGTAGGTTGGCGGCAGCCCCTGCTATGCTAGTGGAGCAATCTATTTCGGGAGGCGACACCATGCCGGAAGTAACCACGTATCCGCCAGGCTCACCCTCATGGGCCGACCTGCTCGCTCACGACGGACAAGCCGCCAAGGATTTCTACACAGCCTTGTTCGGATGGACCTACGTTGACCACCCCGCCGGCGACGACATGGTTTACACCATGTATTCCCACAACGGAGCGCCGGTTTGCGCATCCGCCGAGGCTGGCCCCGGACAGGAAAACCTACCGCCCCATTGGAGCGTTTACGCCACCGTTGACGACCTGGAGGCCGCAGTGGCCCGGGCCACTGATGCTGGCGGAACCGTCATATTTGAACCCTGCGACGTGCTCGACGTGGGGCGCATGGCGATAATTCAGGACCGCGAAGGCGCGTTCTTGCGTCTGTGGTACCCCCTGGCCCACGCTGGGGCTGGCAAGATCAACGAACCTGGCTCCGTGTGTTGGTACGAACTCGCCACGACGGACCCTGAATCCGCGTCAGATTTCTACACCAAGGTCCTCGGCGTGGAAGTCGGCCCGGACCCGGATACGCCGTTCGAGTACCACCTGGTCAAAGTCGCCGGCAACCCGGCCGCTGGCATCCTCAAGATCGGCGAAGATTGGGGGCCAGTGCCGCCCAATTGGGGCATCTACATCGGCGTGGAAGATGTGGACGCCACCGTGAGCCGGGCCCAAGAACTCGGCGGCAGCGTCATCGTCGAGCCTTCCGACATCGCCGACTTCGCGCGCTTCTCCGTACTGCGCGACGCGGAAGGCGCGGTGTTTTCGGTCATCAAACTCAATGAGTGGTAGGTCGACGGGAGTCCTTGTTGCTGCGGGGTCGGGCTGCTGGGTCCGGCCCCGGCCGCGTTTCAATTGCCACTGCTGCCGACGGCGGGCATCGGAACAATGAACGCCAGCCTCGGCCGCTTTTCGATTTCCACCATGTGGCGCCGGTTTGCGGTTCAATCCAGCGCCGGCCGGCTATTGGAGCGTACCCGGCGGGTAATGCTCCAGCCACCACCGCGCGATCTCATCCCGACGGGCGAACCACACGCCCGGGTGGCTTCGCGCGTACCGCAGGAACCGATCCAGCGCCCGCGAACGCGCCGGTCGCCCGGCGATTCGGCAATGCAGCCCCACTGACATCATCTTCGGGCGCGTCCGGCCTTCCTCATACAGCACGTCGAAGGTGTCTTTGAGGTACTCGTAGAAGTCGCCCACGCTGTTCAGGCCCCCGCGCCAGAAGCGAGCGTCGTTGGTCTCGAAGCTATACGGCAGCACCAACCAGGGTTGGCCGTTGACTGGGGTGTAATAGGGCAGGTCGTCGTTGAATACTCCACTGTCGTAGATGAACCCGCCCTCGGACGCCACCAGTTCGCGGGTGTTGACGCTGGGGCCGTAGCGGGTGAACCAACCCACCGGACGTTGACCGGTGGTCTCGGTGAGGGATTCCACCGTTTTGCGGATGGCCTCGGCTTCCTCCTCCCTGGTCTTGCTGTGGTATTCCTCCCAGCGGTAACCGTGGCCGCAAACCTCGTGCCCGCGGTCCACCACGGCCCGCGCCACCTCGGGGTTCCGCTCCATCGCCAACGCGCAGCAAAAGAAGGCGCTCTTGACGTCGTAACGGTCCAGAAGGTCCAGAATGCGCCAAACCCCTACTCTGCTCCCGTACTCGAAGAACGATTCGTTGAACAGGTCGCGCTGGCCCGGGGGCACCGGCGACGGCACCTCGTTGTTGGATTCATGCGCCGCGTCGCCGTCCAACAGCGATGTTTCGCTTCCCTCCTCGTAATTCACCACCACCGAAACCGCGATCCGGGCGTCGTTGGGCCAGCGAATGGCCGGCGGATTGGCGCCGTAGCCGATGAAATCCCTATTTTGTTCAGTCACGTGAAAATCCAGTTTGGGTGTCGTTCCGGCGATTGACAATGTGTGTGCGACGGAAATTGTTGGGCGGCGGACCTCCGCCAACTCTATGGCCGTCGCCGGTTGAGCGTCCATGTCGCCACATCCGCCCAGTTTCCGGCATCATAACACGCCGCCGGCCGCCACACTGGGCGCCCGCTGGTTCATCGCTCTCAAATGCGGCGAACCGCGCAACAGTAAGCCGCTGCGGTCAGACTCGCAGGATTCTGAACCAGGCGAAGCGATTTCTGGACAATTCCGACGGTTCGGTTCAGAATGACGAAAGCATCCCACCACAATTCTCGTCCAAATCTTCGTCCAATGACGATCATGGACC
Source organism: Dehalococcoidia bacterium (assembly GCA_965221295.1). Taxonomy (GTDB): domain Bacteria; phylum Chloroflexota; class Dehalococcoidia; order Lucifugimonadales; family UBA3495; genus Bin87. The sequence goes on from OZ244879.1 coordinate 2,682,357, forward strand.
AGCGGAGAACGCCACATGGTGACCAACGCCACATCGTCGAATTTGACCCCTCTGCATTTCCTCGAACGAAGCGCGTCTGTCTACCCGAATAAAGCGGCGTGCATCTACAACGGCGGGGTCATTACCTACGCTCAGTTCGACGAGAGGGTGCGTCGCCATGCCGCCGCCCTGCGGAGCGTGGGCGTCAAGGCCGGCGACCGGGTGGCTTATCTTTTGCCCAATCTGCCCGCCATGCTGGAGGCCAATTTCGCCCCCATGGGGATTGGAGCCGTGCTGGTGGCCCTGAACATCCGCCTATCGTCGCGGGAAATCGCCTACATTCTGAACCACTCGGGGGCCAAGGTATTGGTTTTCGATTCGGAAATGGCCAACACGGTCCAGCAGTTGCGGGCCGATTGCCCCAGTGTTGAGACCTACGTTCAGGTGCGCGACACCGCGCCGCTGGCTACGGACATCCAGGGTCCCGAATACGAGCAATGGCTGGCGGCGGTGGAACCCCTGGACGAGATCCCTGGCGCGGCGTCCGAAACCGACACTCTTTCCATCAACTACACCTCAGGCACTACCGGGATGCCCAAGGGCGTCGAGTACACGCCCCGTGGGGCCTATCTAAACGCGCTGGGCGAAGCCATGGAAATGGGCATGACCTGGCGCAGCGTTTACCTTTGGACTCTACCCATGTTCCACGCCAACGGTTGGTGCTTCCCCTGGGCGGTTACGGCAGTTGGCGGCGCCCACGTCTGCCTGCGTCGGGTGGACCCGGCTGAGGTGTATCGCCTGATCCGCGAAGAATCAGTCTCCCACCTGTGCGCGGCGCCCACCGTCCTAACCGGACTGTACGCCGCGCCCGAAGCCGCCTCCGCTGACCTTTCCGGCCTAACGATCATGACCGCCGGCGCGCCTCCGGCCCCTCAGGTCATCAGAACCATTGAAGGAATGGGCGCTCAAATCATCCACGTGTACGGTCTCACCGAAACCTACGGCCCCTGCACCGTGGCCGCGCCGCAGCCAGAATGGGACAACCTGCCACCCGAAGACCTGGCTCGCGTCAAGGCCCGGCAGGGGGTTCCCTTCATGGTGTACGGAATTGGGCTGCGTGTGGTTGATGAAGACATGGCAGACGTTCCGCGCGACAGCGAGAGCATGGGCGAAGTGGTCATGCAGGGCGATGCCGTGATGAAAGGCTATTACAACGACACCGACGCCACCGCCGAGGCGTTTCGCGGCGACTGGTTCCACTCCGGCGATTTGGCAGTTTGGCATCCCGACGGCTACATCGAACTGCAGGACCGGTCCAAGGACATCATTATTTCCGGCGGCGAGAACATCTCCAGCCAGGAAGTCGAAAAAGTGATCATGGAACACCCGGCCGTCCTTGAGGTATGCGTCGTCGGAGTCCCGGACGACCGCTGGGGCGAAGTCCCCAAGGCATTCGTCGTGCCCCGGGACGGCGGAGCGGTGAGCGCAGACGACATCATCAATTTCACCCGCGATCGCATCGCCCACTTCAAGGCTCCAAAGAGCGTGGAGTTCGGCGACCTGCCCAAGACCGCCACCGGCAAGATACAGAAATACATCCTACGCGACCGCGAATGGCAGGGTCGCGAGCGGCAGATACAAGGTTCCCAAGTGTAGGCCGCTGAAGTCGTCCGTCCGCGAAGCGGCGCCGAGCATAGGAGGACAGGTATGGAATTCGGACTGTTCCTTGAGTTTCCTCGCCCATTGGACGGGGACCATCACGACGCTTTCACGCAATCGTTCCGGCTGGTGCAGGAAGCTGAGGACTTGGGGGTCGCCTCGGTGTGGCTGGCCGAGTATCACTTCAACATGGAACGAGTGCTGGCGTCGCCGGTATTGATCGCCACCGCCATCGCCGCCAAAACCAGCGTGATGCGAATCGGCACGGCGGTGTACTGCCTGCCGCTGGGACACCCCATCCGGGTCGCCGAGGAAATGGCCACCCTGGACCACATCAGCGACGGGCGAGCGGAATTGGGCGTGGGTCGCGGCACCTTTCCCAACGTGCATGAGGGGTTCAACGTCACCTTCGAGGAGAGCCGCAGCCGATTCGATGAGTTCCTCGAGATCGTCAAGACGGCCTGGACTCAGGAAACCTTCTCGTTCCACGGAGAACATTACTCCTGTGAGGAATTGACGGTTACGCCTCGGCCTTACCAGCAACCCCACCCGCCCATCACGGTCGGCGTAACTTCGGCGGAGAGCTTCCCCACCGTCGGCGCGATGGGTTACCCGCTGATCGTAAATCCCTCGCGCGTTTTCACCTTGGACGAATTGGCCGGCCCTATGTCTGAGTACCGCGCCGCCTGGAAAGCGGCGGGACATCCCGGCAAGGGCAAGGTGGGCTTGCGCGTACCCATATATGTTCACGAGGACGCCGACGCCGCATATCGCAATCCCATGGAATCGGCGATGAATTCGATGACTCGCCTGGGCGAACGGGTGGGTTCCTACGCCGGACGCGCGGGCACCACCGGCGACTGGGGTGAGCAGAGCCGCCGCATCCTCGGCATGGACTACGACGATTGGCTGCGCGACAAGGTAGTGTACGGTACCCCAGACGTGGTGACGGAGCGTCTGGCCGCGCTGGAGGAAACGCTGGGACTGGATCAGCTGATATACGAGGTGAATTTCGGCAACCTGATGTCAGACGAACTACAGACTGAATCGCTGCGTCTTTTCAACAAGAAGGTGCTGCCCCGGCTGACCTGACGCTTCGCCCACCGGCGCCTTGGCGTTGGGTCGCCGGGCTCGCGCCTGGCGAACTTTGACATCCCCTGCCCCAATTTCACAATCCGCCAGAGGTCCGCAAACCCCAGCCGCAGTGGCGCCGGGATGCTCAGTTAGGGATCAATCAAGACCCCGGGGTTCAAGATGCCGCTGGGATCAAGCGTCCGTTTCACCGACCGCAAAGCTTCCGCAAATGGATCCGGGCGTTGCCCGTCATACCAGGGACGGTGTGCCCGACCCACGGCGTGATGGTGCGTTATGGTGCCGCCGGCCGCCATCACCGCTTCGGAAGCGGCCTGTTTGATCTCGGCGTGGGCTTCCAACTCGCCGCCAATTCTCCCCAAACCCTCGAAGGTGTAATAGGGAGCCGGCCCATCGGGGTAAACGTGGGTGAACCGGCAGGACACTCGCCCGCCGCCGCAGGTTCGCTGTAGCGCGTCTTGCAGGGCGCCGCGCACCATCGCGTCCAGCGCCGGCCACCGCTCCCAGGTGATAGCCGTTTCCAGAGTTTCCGCCACGATGCCAAACCCGATGGTGGCGTTGCGTTCGTATGGCGCGTTGATGAAGGAATTGCGCCAATTGCCAACGGCGCCCTGCCTTCCCGCGGACGAGTCCGCCGGTTCGTTGGCGTCGGCGATGATGATCGCTTCTTCCTCGATGTACCCGCCGGCGTCACGCGCGATGGCAACGGCCTGACGGATATTTTCGCCCTGGGGCAACTCGGCCGACTCAAACCCGATGATCAGCAGGGCCTGCTTCCCGTCGAGGCCGGCAAAATCCTCGGCCTCCGCGGGGTCGAGCATCCGCAAATTGGCCGGCCACTGCTTGGCCTGGGCGACGAGCCGCGCGCCCTCCGACGCCGCGGCGATCCCGTCGAAAACGACGCCGGCCGATGCGCGGAATCTGGGCCGCGCCTGCACTCGCATCCAAGCTTCCGTGATGACCCCCAGGATGCCCTCGCTGCCGATGGCCAAGCGGTCGGGCGACGGGCCCGCCCCGCTGCCCGGCAGCCGGCGGGACTCCCAAACGCCTGATGGGGTTACCATGCGCACTGATTCAACGAAATCGTCGATATGGGTGTGGTTGGTGGCGTAGTGGCCGCCGCTGCGGGTCGCTATCCATCCGCCCAGGGTGGAAAACTCGAAACTCTGGGGGAAGTGCCTGAGGGTGAAGCCGTGAGGTCTCAGTTGGGCATCCAGAGCCGGGCCGAAAACGCCGGCCTGGATACGCGCGGCGCGAGACGTGTCGTCGATTTCGAGAACCTGGTCAAGTTTGCTGAGGTCAATGGTAACCACAGCGTCGGCTTCCGGCGGTTCCACGCCGGCCACCACGGTGCTGCCGCCGCCATACGGAATCGCAACGATGTTGGAGTTGGAACACCAATCCAGGACGGTGGTCAGCTCAGACTCATCCCGCGGATAGGCAATGACGTCAGGAGGATTGGGGAACTGGCAATTGAACCCGCGAATCCGGTCGCGGAAACTGCGCCCGTAGGTGTGCGCCGCCCGGTCATGGTCGTCCATGGAACAGAACTCCGCCACCAGGGGATGGGGCAGGATCCGCGGCGGGCGTAGGTTCAGTTCGGCGTCGCTGGGCGGAGTCGGCGCCGGTAGCGTCGCGCCATAACGTTGGTGGATGCGCTGGGCCATGGCGGCGTAGTGCGCCGGCGTCGGTTCCCGATCCTCGTTGCCCCAGGCCCAAAAGCTGCGCCGAGTCATGCTATCCCTCCGGTGCGGGCACAGCAATGGTCGGGGTGAGTGGATTCGAACCACCGACCTCCACGTCCCGAACGTGGCGCGCTAGCCACTGCGCTACACCCCGACTGTAACAGAATTATAGCATAGCGGCGCCTTTCATCGCTTGCCGCCGCCGCGTTTGCGCCCGCCGCAGCCTTGCAACCTGTCGTCGCTCTTTCCGCGTGATCATCGCGAGCGCAGACCGGCAATCTCGGCCACCCTGCCGCCACTGAGAGCGCAGGGCGGCAACCTCCACTCTCAAACCGTCATTGCCAATGCAGCGCGGGAACCTCCACTCCGATACTGTCATTGCGAGCGCAGCGCGGCAATCTCGACTCGTCGGCAGTCGACCTCCTCGCGGGCGCATGAACTGGCCGCGAAAACCCGCTATGGGCGCTCTCCCCTATGGTCTCGAACTCATACCGCCTGCAGAAAATCTGCCCGGCGGCAAGGCCGTGCCTAACCGGAAACATCCAACAGGGCATATAATCCGTATTGCAAGCATGGAACAGCAATAGACTAGGAACGAAGGACAGCGTTTATGTGCACAGCGAGATGGCGACGAATATTGCCGGGAATCGCGCTCTTCACCGGTTTGATGGCCATGGCGTTGAGCTGTGGCGGCGTCCAAGAGGCTGTCCTCTTCTCTGACCATGAAACAACCACGCAAGAATTCCAAGAATCGGCGGCGTCAGTTCTTGCAGACGACTCAGCTGACCGCCGGCAGGCCGCGCCGCCGTTGGCGACACAGCCGGCGTTGGCCGAGGTGGCGACGAGCGAAAGCGCGCCCGTTTCCGGCGGCGCCAGCGCCGCCCCCTTCGACGGATCGAGCGACGGCTCATCAACCACAAATTCCCAAAACTCAGGTTCCCAAAATTCGGTGAACCCCCAACGCGGGCGACAACTGATCGTGGAGGCATGGATCAGCCTGGAGGTAAGCGACATCGACAGCGCGGCCAGGCAAGTGGAGAACCTGGCCGCGCAGCGGGGCGGTTGGGTGGAATCCGCCGACGTGTTGGGCGAAGGCGGATACCGCAATGCGTCAATAAACATACGGGTGCCCGCCGACCAATTGAACGGCGCCCTGGTCACGTTGCGAGGGCTGGGCGAGGTCTCCGACGAGGGGGTGTCATCAACGGACGTCACCGACCGGTTGATCGACAACGAGGCTCGAATGAGCGCCTGGTCAACCCAGGAAGAACGGTTGATCAAGCTACTGGAGAACGCCGCAACCTTGGAAGACGTCATTGACATCGAACGCCGCATCTCCGAAGTGAGAGCGGACATCGAGAATGTGGCGGCGACCCAACGCAACCTGGAGAACCGGGTGGCCGCGTCGTTGATCAAGGTGAGCCTCCATCTACCCGGACGGTTTGCCGCCGATCCTCCATATGGGACGCTAACCCTGGAGGTGGGCGATCCGATGGCAACCGCCAACACCATCTCCGGGCAGGTGGCGGCATTGAACGGTTGGATCGGAAGCAGACGGGAATATCAGGATGATCGAGGGCCTGTCGTCGTGATGTCGGCGTTCGTGCTGCCAGCCGATCTGGCGGGATTGATGGACTACGCCGGACGGTTGGGCGAACCTTCAGAGCGCCGGTTGACTTCGGTGGGACCCACCCCGGTGGGCGATGCCTACAACGCCAGGCTGTCCTTGACCATTCGATCCAACGTGGACTCCGCCGCCACGCTTGCGCTGTCCGCCTCCGATCCGATCACCACCGCCGGGGCGATCCGCGCCCGAGCCGAATCGCTCGGTGGGTACGCGGACAGTTGGAACGAGACCAGATGGGACAACGGTGAGCAAGAACGTGTCCACATGGAATTGATCGTGAACGGGTCGGACCTTCGCGACATCATGCAATTCGGGACGACCATGGGCAAAGCGGAACATTGGGAGTTCCTCGAGGAGGGCCAGAGCCCTCAGGACGGAACGCCCAATGCCCGTCTGACGGTTACGGTTGCCACCGGGCCGGGCTGGGAGGCCCCGTGGGCCATCATAGCGGCCATCGCCGGCGGCGTTGTTATCCTGGCCGGAGGCGTGGTGGTTGCCTTGATCATCTGGCGGCGGGTTCGTCGCAACCGCCGATCCGTAGCTGGGATCAATCGGCGCCAATCGCTTGCGCCTGACGGCGACGACGACGCGCGCGAGAACGGCCCGGCCTAGCTTCCTCCGGGGGTTCGGCGTCCGGCGGCGCGGATTCCGCGGACGCGTCCGTCGCCGCTGAGGCCAACGCTTCCTGCATCTCCTCAACGAACGAAACCACGCGGCGCAGCGCCCTGGCGATGCGGGCCAACCCATGGTCAGCATCCCCGGCCGTGCGTATCTCCATATCGCGGCGACCTACTCGAATGCCCGGTCCCATCTTGTTTTGCAAGGCCAGCCTGGCGTCGCCCACCGGCTGACGAAAAACCACGGTGGCGACGCCATCGGCGCCGGCGCCGATGGATTCCACGCCGGCCGTCGCGCCGAGGCAGCGCAGGTCGGTCACTGACAGCAGGTTTTCCACCGGCGGCGGCAGTGGTCCGAACCGATCTTGCATATCAGCGCGAACGGCTGGGATATGATCCCGGTCGGTGATGTTGGAAAGGCGCTGGTAGAAGGCCAACCGGGCCGGCAGGTGGTCGATGTAATCAGTGGGGATAGCCGCGGGAACGGGCAAATCAATCCGGGGCGGCGCGAGTCTTGCTTCTGCTGACGATGCCGCGCCATCCCGGTGTAGTTCTTCAACCGCCTGGCTCAGCAATTCAGAATACAGGTTGAGGCCCACCGCGTGAATCTGACCGCTCTGATCCGCGCCCAGAAGATTGCCGGCGCCCCGGATCTCCAGGTCGCGCATGGCGATCCGAAAGCCGGAACCCAACTCGTTGGCTTCGAGGATGGCGTGGATGCGTTGGCTGGCCGTTTCGGTGATTTCCTGGTTGTCTGGCAGCAGCAGATACGCATAGGCGCGGTGATCTCCGCGACCGACGCGTCCCCTCAACTGGTAGAGCTGAGCCAAGCCGAAACGGTCGGCCCGATCAATGATTATGGTGTTGACGTTGGGCATGTCCAGGCCCGATTCGATGATAGTGGTGCAAACCAGAACGTCGGCTTCCCGGTTGGCGAACGCTACCATGACGTCCTCCAGTTCGGATTCCGGCATCTGCCCGTGGCCAACAATAAACCGAGCTTCGGGAACCAACTGCTGCAACTCCTGGGTCACCTGCCCGATGGTGCGAACCCGATTGTGGAGGAAGAATACCTGGCCATCTCGCTCCAGCTCCCGAAGGATGGCCTCGCGAACCAGGTCGCCACTGCTTTCTGACACGAAGGTCTTCACCGGCAGCCGAGCCTCTGGGGGCGTGTGAATCACGCTCATGTCGCGGACGCCGGCTAGGGCCATGTGAAGGGTGCGCGGTATGGGCGTGGCGGTAAGGGTCAGCACGTCCACCTCGGCGCGCATCTGTTTGAGGCGTTCCTTGTGACTCACGCCGAAACGGTGTTCTTCGTCAATGATAACCAGACCCAGGTTCTTGAAACCCACGTCCTTTTGCAGCAGGCGATGGGTCCCGATGACGATGTCCACAGCGCCGGACTTGGCGGCCGCCACCACCTCGCCTTGCTCTTTTTGGGTTCGGAACCGGCTCAACACCTCCACCTTGACGGGATATGGCGCGAGTCTCTCGGCAAAGGTAGCGTAGTGCTGCTGGGCCAGCACCGTGGTTGGCGTCAATACCGCAACTTGCATACCCTCGTTCATCGCCTTGAAGGCGGCGCGCAAAGCCACCTCAGTTTTACCGTAGCCAACGTCGCCGCAGATGAGCCGATCCATTGGCTTGGCGATTTCCATGTCCGCCTTCACCTCATCCGCGGCCCGTAGTTGGTCGGGGGTTTCCTGGTACGGGAAGGAATCCTCCAGATCGCGCTGCCACGGCGCGTCCGGCCCAAAGCGGTGGCCAGTGGTGGTCTCCCTGGTGGCGTAGAGGCGGAGGAGTTCGGCGGCTATTTCGCGGGCGGCGCCCTTGGCCCGGTCTTTGATGCGCTGCCATTCATTGCCGCCGAGCCGGGTCAGCGCGGGCGCATGATCGGTCGCGGCCACGTAGGCCCCCAGCCGGTCGATCTGCTCCGTGGGAACGTAGAGCCGGTCATCCTCCGCGTATTCGAGGACCAGGTATTCCCGATCATCGCCGGTGGATTCCAGTTGAGTGGTTCCCACGAACTTGGCGACGCCGTGGTCAATGTGCACGACGTAACTGCCGGGCGTGAGGTCAGACAGCGAAACCGCGTCGCCCAGGTCGCGCCGAGCGCTGGGCGGACGATAACTCCGTTGCTTCACCGTACCGAATAGCTCGGCATCCGAGTACACCGCCACGGATGGGCCACTGCCGCCGCCGGAAACCTGCCAGCCCTTGCGCAGGGCGCCGTGGAGCAAATAGACACGCTTGGACCGGGGTCGCGCCGGCAACTCCGCCACGACATTGGCCGACAAGCCGGCCTCCTCCAGAACCTCGTTCAGACGTCCGGCGTGTTGGCTGACCGCAACGACGGCGCCATTGTCGGCGACTCGCGCGGCCACATCGTCGGTAAACGCGGACAGGCCGGCCAGAGAGTCGGGCAGTGGATCTACCAATCGGGAATCGCCATCAGCTCCCCAACGGAGTATCTCCACGACCGCGACGCCGGATTCCATGAGCTGACCGCTCACCGCGCTCCATTCTGCGGCGGGCGACGGAAAGCCGTAGGGTAGTTCGCCGCGGGACTGTAGATTCGTCCGTTGCTGCTCGTATCTGGCCTGCTGCTCATCGGCTTCTCCATCCAGGCGCGCCGGGCGGTCAAGTACCAGGATGGCGTCTTCCGGCATGAAGTCAGCCAGGGTGTGGGAGTTGAGCAGCCCGTTGTAGAAGGACAATACTTCCGGGTTGGGGTCGGTCAGCAGATTGGCCAACTCTTCCTGCAATCGCGCGACCGACGGCCCCGAACACGACGACAGGTCAATCCGGCTGCGGCGTTCCTCGAACGTGGCGGTGTCGCAGAGCTCGGTCAGCTGCTCTGCGGCGGCGACCACGTTGAGCGCTTCGGCATCCGACAAGGATCGTTGCGTTTCTGGATCAAACCGGCGGATCGTGTCTATTTCATCGTCCCAGAGTTCGACGCGGTAGGGCAGGTCGGCGTTAGTGGGGTAAACGTCGAGAATGCCGCCGCGCAGGCTGAACGACCCTGGCGATTCAACCTGCGGTTCGCGCCGGTATCCCATCTGCACCCAAGCCGCAAGGGTGTCGTCCAGCGAGGGGATCCGCGTTCCCTTGACCCAAGTGGCTCCCCCGGCGGCGGGATGGCGTCCCAGCGCCAGCGCCGGCGGAATGGTGAGTCGCAAGGACGCCGAAAGCGAGGCCACCACCAATGGAGGGGGCGCACCGGGGAGTCCGTCCTGTGCGGCGGCCAAGGCCGCCAGCGCCGCCAATCGCTGATTCCGGGTTCGGGCGTCCACGGACAGCCGCTCGAACGGCAGAACTTCCGGTTCCGGCAGCAGGAAGACCGGAGCGTCATCGCCCAGGTAGGCGAGAATCTGGTCGTGGTGGCGGCGCGCGTCTTCCAGGCGGGGCGCAATAACGACAACCGGCCGTTGCTGCGCTCTCCAGAGGGCCGCCAGATACAACGGTTGGTGGTCGGGATGGATGGTCAGCGTGGCCCTGGCGTTGGGCAACCGCACGTTTCGGAGGTGGCGCTGCAACCAGGGCTGCGCTCCCAGGACTGAAAGGAGACCTGCTAAAGCCATATCATTTCCGCATCGTCGGATTTTCGCGGCGCGGCGCTAGACACGCCAACGCGAGACTGCTTTGGGGCAGCCCCGCACAGGAATTGTACGTCTGACCAGCGCCGCTATTCAATAGGCTTGGCGTCAGAACCGGACGTTGAACCGCTCCAACGATCAACGCGGCCGAAGCCAACGAGGCCGCAGCGCAGACCCGAACAGTAGCTCACCCCGTCAAACATCACCGTCGCCTCACGCGCGGAACGGCATTGCGGAGTCGTCATCAGTGGGAGGCGCGTAGCAAACGCCTCATGCGCGTGGCGGGCCCGGGCGCCGCGGCCAATCGCCACCAACAACTCGCCCGCTTCGGAACGCATTCGCGCATTGATGACGCATCGACGGAGCGCGGAACTGGCGCGTGATACAATTCACATATACCCGGAGAGAAGAGCGGCGTGATGTCCAGAGTGCGGCACAATCCCGACAGCGCATCGCCGGCGGCTGCCAGTTGGGATCCCGTGGTTGCCCAAAAACCAGTCCACCGTCGCGTAGTGGTCAAGGCCGGAACCAACGTGCTCGCCGGACGGCCGTCAGACGGAGGGCTCGATTCCGACGTGTTGGCGGGATTGGCCGATCAGATTTGGCGCTTGGCGTCAATGGACGGCATCCAGATGGCGCTGGTTACCTCGGGCGCCATCGCGGCAGGTCGTCAGGCGCTGTCGGAACGGGTAGCGGTGCCTGCAATCCCTGACATCCCCACACGTCAGGTACTGGCTGCTTTGGGTCAGAGCCGATTGATGAACCTGTATGCCGACCTGTTCGAGCAGCGCGGCTTGGTCGTTTCCCAAGTACTGCTCACCATCAAGGATCTGGCCCAGCGCCAGTCTTACCTGAACATCCGCAACACGTTGCTGTCCCTCCTGGATCTCGGCGTCCTGCCCATCGTCAACGAAAACGACGTGGTGGCCGCTGACGAAATTGGAGAGGTGTTCGGCGACAACGATCGTTTGTCGTCGCTGATCGCGACTCTAATCGACGCGGACTTGTTGGTGATTCTCTCCGACGTGGACGGCCTATACACCGCTGATCCCAAGTCGGATGCGTCCGCCACCCGCATCGATACGGTTGACTTCGTGGACGACGCTGTAATCGCAATGGCGGGACAGCATCGCAACTCCTGGGCGCGGGGCGGTATGCCGACGAAACTGGACGCCGCCAGGCTGGTCACCACCTCCGGCATCGCGATGTGCATCTGCCGGGGCAGGGATCCCGACGTGGTGGTCAAGGCCGCCCGGGGCGAGCGGGTAGGGACCTATTTCCAACCGGCCGACAACAAGTTGGAAGCGCGCAAGCGCTGGATGCTCAGCTGCCTCGGCGACAGCGGATGGGGTCAGGTTGTCGTGGATCAAGGAGCGGTGTCCGCCCTGCGTGAAAACAGCGTAAGCCTGCTGCCGGCGGGGGTCCGAAACGTGGTGGGCGACTTCCAACGCGGAGACATCATCTACATCGCCGATCCCGATGGTAGCCATGTGGCCTGCGGCATGGCGAATTACCCCGCCGGCGACATCCAAAAAATCCGGGGGTTGCGGTCGGATCGAATTGTGGAGACCCTGGGTTACCACTACGGGCAGGAAGTAGTCCACCGGAACAATTTGGTATTGCTGTAACAGGGGGAGCCTTGACTTCTGGCGAAAGACTATATCAACAAGGGGCAGCCGCTCAATCCGCCGCCACGGCGCTGGGTCGCCTGCCGCCCAAAGCTCGCGACCACGCCCTGGAGAACATCTCCCAAGCGCTGGAACAGGAGCAAGGGCCAATTTTGGAGGCGAACCGCTCCGACTACCAGGATGCAGTTGCCGCTGGAATCAATGACGCCTTCCTGGACCGTCTGCTACTGACGCCAAAACGCTTGGACGGAATGGCTGCCGACGTTCGAGGGGTCGCGGCCCAACCCGACCCGGTGGGTGAACTGATGGAGAAATTCACCCTGTCTAACGGGCTGCAAGTCGAAAAGCGCCGAGCGCCGCTGGGCGTGATCGCCAGCATCTACGAAAGCCGCCCCAACGTCACCACCGATATAGTTTCCCTGGCTTTGAAGTCTGGCAACGCCTGTATCCTGCGCGGTGGCAAGGAAACGCTGCGTTCCAACGCCGCCTTGGTGTCGTTGATCCACCGGGCCATCGGCGAAGCTGGCCTGCCCATCGACGCCGTGCAGTTCGTGGACGACACTGACCGGGCATTGGTGGACGTGATGCTGGGCATGAAGGAATACATCAACCTGCTGGTTCCGCGCGGCGGGCCCAGCCTGATCAATTTCGTGGCTGCCGAAGCCTCAATGCCGGTGGTGACCGGCGGCGTGGGCGTTTGCCACACCTATGTCGACCGCGAGGCCGACGCCGAGATGGCGGCGCGCATCGTATGCAACGCCAAGGCGCAGCGCCCCACCGTTTGCAACGCCCTGGACACGGTGCTGGTGCACTCCGAAGCGGCGGCCCGTTGCCTGCCGTCCATCGCCGATCTACTGAATCAGGCTGGAGTCGAGATGCGCTGCGACCACCGGGCTCTCAGCATACTGGGGCCGGGTAACGGGCTGAACCTTAAACCCGCCCAGGAGGAAGACTTCGGTCAGGAATTTCTGGACCTGATCGCGTCGGTGAAGGTGGTGGACAGTCTGGATGACGCCCTGGCGCACATTGAAGACTATGGCTCCGGCCATTCCGAGGCCATCGTAACCGAGGACGCCGCGGCCGCCGATCGATTCCTGAACGAGGTGGACGCCGCGGCCGTGTACCACAACACCAGCACTCGGTTCACCGACGGCGCCCAGTTCGGCCTGGGGGCGGAAGTTGGCATCAGCACCCAGAAGTTCCATGCTCGCGGGCCGCTGGGGTTGCGCGAGCTGACCACCTACAAATGGGTCGTCCGCGGATCTGGTCAAATCCGAGAGTGAGCGCAGCGACCATGCCATTCGACTACGAACGGGAAGTCCGCACGCCCAGTTCCGAAGCCTACCTGATTGTGGATGGCGACGCGACGGTGGGCCGGATCGACACCCACTTCATGCCCGGCATCGCACACATCGCCATCGCCGTTGAGCAACGAATCACGCCAGACCAAATCGAGGAGATCATCGCGGACATAGACGCCGACATGTTGAACACGGTTGGCGCCGAGCGGGACACGCACATGTATCACGTCTTCCAGGGCACGGAAATCCGCGTGTTCAGCGATACCGATTACGATGACTACGGCGGCAACGGAAACGGCCGCGGCCACGGCCCGTTGCCTCCCGCCAGCGGCGCCTAAACTCACGCCGGGATGCGGCAACCCCCGCCAACCGTTACTTGGCCTTGTATTTGGCCGCCACGGGCGGTCACCGTTGCCCCGCGGCGACCCTTCGACGGGCAGAGCCCAAACGCCGGCGTCCACCCCCTGACCCGTTAGGCGCCAGGGATGTGCACCGCGTCGCGCAATACCTCGATCAGATGGCGGGCCCGGCGTCCGGCGCCTTGCTCCACCTGTTGCCGGCAGGACACTCCCATCACGGCCACCTCCCAATCGGGTTTGGCTGCTATGAATGGGAACAAGGAAAGTCCTCCTATCTGCATCGAAATGTCGTAATGCTCACGCTCAAATCCGAACGAGCCGGCCATGCCGCAGCATCCGGCGTTGATCAGTTCCGCCTCGTAACCAGGCGGGAGGTTAAGGACGAACATCGCGTCGCCGGTTCCGGCAATCGCCTTTTGGTGGCAGTGGCCGTGGAACAGCGTCTTCTTGTTCACGTCGTTGAATTCCAGGTCAAGGCGTCCCGCGGAATGGGCTTGGCTCAGAAACTCGTCGATTAGGAATGAATTTTCCGCGACGGTTTGCGCTCGTTGGTCAGCTATGAACTCGGGGTACTCGTCACGTAGGGTCAGCAGGCAACTGGGCTCGCAACCGACGATGGGAACGCCTCTGTTGGCGTAGGCGTAGAGGGTGTCGATGTTGGCGTTGGCCTGCTCTTTGGCTTGGTTCAGCAGTCCTTTGGAGATCATGGGGCGGCCGCAACAACCGGCGTTGACCAGCTCCACCTCGTAACCGGCTGCCTCCAACACCTCGACGGCGGCGATGCCGATCTCAGGGTAGTTGTAGTTCATGAAGGTGTCGTTGTAGAGGGCAACCGTACCGTACTGTGCCTCGCGACCATTGCGGCGGCGCTCGGCAAACCATTGGGGCAGCGATTGAGCGGCGAAGGTCGGTTGCTGACGCTGCGGCGCGATGCCGAGCAAAGCGGCCGCGAGGGATTTGCCCAACCCGGTGGACATCAGCCAGTTGCTGATGGAGCATAACGACTGCCCAAACGATTCACGGCGTTGATGTTGGCGAAGAGGCGAGAGCGCAGCGGCACACCATGCGCCTGGTGATAGTGATGCAGGAATTCGTACTTGAGCTTGGCCATGTCCACGCCGGATTCACATTCCGCTTTGCACGCTTTGCACTCCAGGCAGAGGTCCAGGGCCTGGTGGAGACGTTGGTCGGTGAAGGACCCTTCGGCGCCTTCGGGCATCCTGCCGGACAGCGCCGCGCGAAGCAGGTTCGCGCGCCCGCGAGTGGAATGCTCCTCGTCGCGGGTCGCCATGAATGACGGGCACATGGACCCGTCCAGCTTCCGGCAAGCTCCCATGCCATTGCACATCTCCACGGCGCCGGCGTAGCCGAAGTCGGCTGAGAAATCCAACGACGTTGGCAGATCGGCCGCTTGGTAGGCAATGCCGTACCGGAGATTTTCGGTCATGGGCGGCGTATCGATGATCTTGCCCGGATTCATGATGCCCTGCGGATCCCAAGTTCGCTTGAGCTCCCGGAAGGCGTTGTAGATCTGATCCCCGAACATCTTGCGGGTCCAGACGCCGCGCACGATGCCGTCGCCGTGTTCGCCGCTCATGGAGCCGCCGAATTCCTTGATAAGATCGGAAACGGCGTCGCCGATGGACACCATCTTGTTGATGCCTTCCTGATCCTTGAGACTGATCAAGGGGCGGATGTGCAGACAGCCCACCGAAGCGTGACCGTAATAGCCGGCTGTGGTGCCATGCTCGGTGACGATCTCGTCGAAACGACGCACGAATTCCCCCATTACCGAGGGGTCCACCGCCGGGTCTTCAACGAAGGGAATGGGTTTGGCGTCTCCGCGCGTGCTCATCAGGAGACCCAGGCCGCCCTTGCGCACGTTCCAAACGGCGGCCTGGCCGGCCCGATCCAGGATGTTGACGCAGGCGTAGGCCAACCGAATATCGGCTTTGAGCGCGTTCATGCGGGCGGTCAGTTCGTCTTCGGTCTCACCGTAGAATTCCACCACGAGCATTGCCCCCGGGTCGCCCTCGATGAAGGACAGGTTGCGGGATGAACCGAGAGCTTCGCGTCCCCGGTCAAGCACCATCTTGTCGATGAGCTCGATGGACGACGGGTCATGCGCGAGTACCCGCGTGGTGGCTTCGCTGGCGTCGAATATGGTGCGGAAATGCAAGATGGAAAGGGACGTCATGGTTGGCCGAGGCACCAGGTTCACCTTGGCCTCGGTCACCACGCACAGGGTGCCTTCAGAACCCACCACCATGCGGGCCAGGTTCACGGGGTCCTGCCGCCCGTCATCGATGATGAACTCGTCAAGATTGTAGCCACTGACCCGGCGCTGGATCTTGGCGTAGGTGCGGTCTATCTCGTCCTTCTGCTCTCGGGCGATGCGGAGTACGCCTCGGTAAATTTCGCCCTCCAACCCTCGAGCGCTCAACCGCGATTCCAACTCGGCCGGCGTCAATTCGCCCAGGCGCGCTGTTGATCCGTCAGAAAGGATCACGTCAAGTTCCTTGATGTGGTCAAGAGTCTTGCCGTAGATGACAGAGTGGGCGCCGCAGGTGTTGTTTCCGATGCCGCCACCCACGCAGGCGCGGTTGGCCGTGGTGGGATCCGGCGCGTACTGGAGGCCATGGGACGAGACCTGGCGGGTGAGCTGTTCAAGGATGATGCCTGGCTGCACCCTGGCCCATTGTTCTTCAGGGTTGACTTCCAGCACGTTGTTGAGGTACTTGCTGAAATCCAAGACGATGGCGTGGTTCACGGTTTGGCCGGCCAGGCTGGTGCCACCGGAACGCGGCAATACTGGAACGCCCTCTTGGGCGCCGAATTCGACCACGGCCTGAACGTCCGCGGCGGTGCGTGGAATCACCACGCCCACGGGTTCCATCTGGTAGATGCTGGCGTCGGTGCTGTAGAGCAGCCGCGAATGAGGATCGAACCGCACCTCGCCATCCACGCGGCGGCTGAGTTCGTCCGCGATTTCCTGCCGCTCCCGCCCCCTGATTCTGCGTTCCAATGCCGTGGCCATAGCGAATGCCTCCTCCAGCAGTCCGACAGTGGTTCTGTCGACGCCAAATAGCCTAACTTACCTGAACGCCAGCGGCAACTTGCGGCTTTCGGTTGGCAGCGCCAAGTCGGGCTGTTAGACTGGCTGGAAGAAGGCTAATCGACGCGACACGAATCGGTTTTCCATCAGCGCGGGAAGGGGGCAGCGAAATGATTCGGTTGGGCGCGACAGGATCGCCAGCGCACCTTGACCTATGTCAAGCTCTGGAAACGATATTCCGTAGGAGCGGCATTGATTTCGATTGGGTACTCTACTCCGGTTACGACCAGATGGTGGATGCCTTTACTCGCGGCGAAATCAACTTGGCCTGGAATGGTCCCCTGTCCCACGTCAAGATGCGGCGGGCGCTGGACGGCGACGCCCCAGTCCTGGCTCTCCGCGATGTTGACATCGGATTCACCACCAAGTTCATCGCGCGCTCGGATTCAGGCATCGATACAGTGGAAGACTTGCCTGGAAAACGTTTCGCCTTTGCCGCCAGGGATTCGGTGGAAGCCGGGTTGCTGCCGGTTTACTTTCTGAAGCAACTGGGAATCGTACCGTCGCGGGCTCTGGCCGCGGCGGATTTCTACGACCAGCGCCCGGCGCAACATTCCAACGACCAGGTTGACGTGGCTCTGCAGGTGTTGGCGAACAGCTACGACGCCGGCGCGGTCAGCGCGCGAACGCTCGACAGCCTGTCGGAGCGACACGGCATCGACTCCGGACAACTCAAGGTATTCTGGGGTAGCCCGGCGTACAGCCACTGCTGCTTCACGGCGCGCCCGGACGTGGACCCAAACGAAGCGGCCCAGGTAAGCGCCGCGTTAGTGTCGGTGGACGATAGCAATGAAGCCGGGCGGGCCGTTCTGAAAGCCGAGGCCTGCGACCGACTTCTGCCGGGAGTTCAAGAGGGCTGGGAGTTGGTCGAAGAGGCGGCTAAGGCAGAAGGGTTGATCTGACCGGCTGGTACCCAACGCCGGCCTTGGAGTTGACGGTTTGACTGAAAAAATCGGATTTATCGGGTTGGGCCGCATGGGGCTGCCCATGTCTTACAACCTGCTGCGGGCCGGGTATGACCTGACGGTGCACAACCGCAGCCAGGAGAAGGTGCGTCAAATCGCGGACGCGGGCGCCACGGCAGCGACATCCACGTTGGAAGTGATGGAACGCTGCGACATCGTGCTGGCATGTCTGCCCGACGTTGAAACGTGTGAATCCGTGTTGCTGGGCCAGGACGGCGCCCTGCCCAACGCTCGACCGGGCCAGATCATCGTTGATCACAGCACGGTCGGATCTCCCACCTCCCGGGCCTGCGCCGAGGCCGCCCTGGCCAGAGGCGCGATGTTCCTGGACGCCCCCATCAGCGGGGGAACCGAGCGCGCCACCGATGGGACCTTGACCATCATGGTGGGCGGCCCCGCCGAAGCCTACGCCCGGGCTCAACCCGCCTTCGACGTGATGGGCGGAGTAGTGCGACACGTCGGCCCCTCCGGGTCCGGCACCGCCGCCAAATTGGTGAACCAGCTGCTGGTGGGCGTTCATAAAGTCGCGGCGGCGGAGGCGATGCTACTGGCCGCCAAATCTGGAGCCGACCCAGCTCTGGTGTTTGAACTGGTGAACTCCGGTTGGGGGCAGAGCTTCATCCTGGGACGCAACGCGCCCGCGATGCTGGACCGCGACTTTGAAGGCATCCGCACCCAGTTGCGGGTGTTCCTGAAGGATTTGGGGCTGATTCAGGAAATGGCTCGAGACCTGCAAACGCCGATACCGGCCGGCGACTTGGCCCACCGACTCTTCCATGAGGCGGTCGAGCAAGGTCTTGGCGATTTGGATGGCGCCGCCATCGTATTGCCATTGGAAGAGCAGGCCGGATTCCAAATCAGCCGCATTGACACCGAATGACCCGTCGGCGTCGGCAGCAATTGACCCGATAGTTGAACTGGGAGTTTTGAGATGGCCGAGGAAAAGATCGTATATTTCAACGGAGCAATGACTCCGGCCAGCCAGGTGGGAATCTCCATCTACGACCGGGGCTTCCTGTACGGCGACGCGGTGTTTGACGCCACCCGGACTTTCGGCGGCCAGACTTTCCGGCTCGACCGCCACATCGACCGCCTCTACAACTCGCTGCGCTACTTGCGCATCGACGTGGGGATGACCAAAGCGGAAATGACCGAAGCCACCGAGGCTGTGGTCGCGCACAATTACCCGCTCCTGCCGGCCGGACAGGACATGTGGGTGATGCAGCGCATCAGTCGGGGAGTGGAGGCGCCCGACCGAGCCGGCGGCCTGCAACCCACCATCATCATCGAGAGCCACGCCATACCCTTCGCCGCCCGCGCTGCCCTGTACCGCGACGGCGCCCGGATCAGCACCCCGTCGGTGCCCCGCATCCCGCCTCGCTTCCTGAGTCCGCGAGCCAAGACCCACAACTACCTGAACCTGATCTTGGGCGAGCTGGAAGCTCACGGCGAGGATCCAGACGCTTGGGCCATCCTGCTCGACGAATTCGGCAATCTGACGGAAGGGCGCGGCAGCAACGTCTTTTTGGTCAAGGACAACGTGGTTATGACACCCAAGTCGCAATACGTGCTTGAGGGCGTCACCCGAAACCAGACGCTGGAATTGGCGGAGGGGTTGGGCATCCAAACCGTCGAGCGGGACCTTGACCTTTACGACGCATATACGGCGGACGAAGCGTTCCTCACTTCGACCAGCCTCTGCATCTGCCCAGTTTCCGCGGTAAACGGTTCAGAGACTGGCGATGGGGTGGTTCCGGGCCCGGTGACGCATCGGCTGATGACGGCGTTCAGCGACCTGGTGGGCATGGACTTCGCAGAACAGTACCTAGCGCACCTGCCGTAGATAAACACACAATCATTGGGGGGTAACGATGACGGAATATCTGGCCGGGATCGTAGAATCGGGCCAAGAGGCTCTGCAACTCGCCACCGGCTTCGCCTTCACCGAGGGGCCGTTGTGGCATCCCGATGGCTATTGGCTGTTCGTTGACCTGCGCCGGGAACCCCCGGTGATTCACCGAATGTCGCCAGCCGGCGGAACGCCCGAAATCATCCGCGAGCCCAGCGGCGGGACCAACGGCATGACCTTCGATTTGCAGGGGCGGCTCCTGATGTGCGAGGGGGACAACCGGCGGATCACCAGGATGGAACACGACGGTTCCATTACGGCGCTGGCCGACCGTTGGAACGGCAAGCGATTGCACCGGCCCAACGACATCGTTTGCCGCAGCGACGGCAGCATCTACTTCACCAACCCCAGCGGACGCGTGCCGCCTGAGGAACAAGAGATCGAGTTCCCCGGGTTGATCCAGCGGATCTCGCCCGACGGAACGGTGAGCGCCGAGGCAACCGACATCGACTACCCCAACGGCATTGCCTTTTCGCCGGACGAAACCGTTCTCTACGTCTCCAATACTCGAGCCCTGGGCGAACGGGCGGACCAGTACTGGGATGGCGAGATCAAACAGAACCAGTACATCCGCGCCTACGACGTTGCCGCCGACGGGTCGTTGAGCAACAGCCGCGTCTTTGGCAGCATGGCCTCCGCTGAGGACGGCGTCCCAGACGGCATGAAGGTTGACGCCGAGGGCAGAGTGTACTGCACTGGTTCTGGCGGCGTGTGGGTGTTCGCCCCCAACGGGGAGCATCTGGGCATCATCCGCGTGCCGGAGATTCCCGCCAACTGCGCGTTCGGCGGCCCTGACTTTCGCACCATGTTGTTCACGGCGCGGACGTCGGTGTACAGCCTGAGGATGACCACGCCAGGCGCGGCGCTGCCCAGGGAGTAACGGCGGGACCCAACACCGACACGACACCCAGATCCGCATCTGGACGGCTGAAGTTCCTGCCGGATGCGGACGTACAACTCGCCCGATCCCTGGACATTCAGGGGTTGCGTTTGGCCCGAAAAATCCGGGCGGAGCCACGATGAGGGAATTCGACGCTATCGTAATCGGAGTGGGAGGAATGGGCAGCGCCACGGTGTATCACCTGGCGCGGCGCGGCTGGCGGGTTCTGGGCCTGGAGCAATACGACATCCCAAACGAAATGGGCTCGTCTCACGGCGTCAGCAGGATGATTCGGCTCGCCTACCATGAGGACCCGTCTTACGTCCCCCTGCTGTACCGCGCCTACGAACTGTGGAACCAACTGGAAAACCTCGCTGGCGAAAAGCTGCTGGTGACCACCGGATGCGTCCGTGGCGGAGTGGGCGCCAGCCATTTGCTGGAAGGCTCTCTGGCCACGGTCAAGGAGCATCATCTCCCGTATCGTTTGCTGAGCGGGCCTGAGGTGAACCGGCAATGGCCCGGATACCAACTGCCCGAGGACGCGGAACTGCTCTACGAGCAGCAGGGCGGCTTCGTACTCTCCGAGCGTTGCATCGTGGCCCACGTAACGGCGGCGCTGGACCTGGGAGCGCAAGTGCACGGCCGCGAGAAAGCTTTGGAGTGGGAGCCCACCGCTGGCGGCGGCGTGGTGGTAACCACCAATCGGGATACGTACTCGGCGCGTCGGCTGGTGGTGACCGCCGGCGCCTGGGCCGGCAAGGTGTCGCCGGAGGTCGCCAGGAACGCCGTGCCGGAACGTCAGGTACTGGGATGGTTCGCGCCCCACCGCCCGGAGCTCTTCAAGCCAGAGACGTTCCCAGTATTCGGCATGGAGGTCGAGGAAGGGCGGTTCTACGGCTTTCCGTCCTACGGCATTCCCGGCTTCAAGTTGGGCATGTTCAACCACTTCCGCGAACAGGTCGATCCCGACACCATGGATCGGGAGCCCAACGCTCGGGACGAAGCGGCGCTGCGCCAATTCACCGAACGTTACTTCCCTGAAGCGGCCGGACCGACACTGGCGTTGAAAACCTGCATGTTCACCAACACGCCCGACGAGCATTTCATCATGGACACGCTGCCGGAACATCCACAGGTATCGGTGGCGGCCGGATTTTCCGGGCACGGGTTCAAGTTCAGCAGCGTGGTGGGCGAGATCATGGCCGACCTCGCGGAACATGGGCGCGCCGAGCATGACATCAGCCTTTTCCGGCTGAGTCGATTCGATGAATGAGGGACGAACATGAAGATTACCGACATTGAGGCCATCGCGTTGGTTTGGCCGGCTCCGGAACGAGCCTACTGGACGGCGTTGCGTCCCATTGGACGGGTCAGCGAATTGCTGGTGCGCGTGCACACTGACGCCGCTTTCTACGGTATCGGTGAAGCGCACGGCGCTGGACAGGGGTTCGCTGGCATCTATCGCGAGGACGCTGACGGAGCGATCCACGCCGACGGCGCCTCAAGAGCGGTGATCGACCTCCTCAAGCCCATGCTGATCGGGCAGGATCCATTGAACCACGAACGGTTGTGGGATGACATGTTCGGGCTCTGCCACCGAATCGGCTGGGCCGGTTCCGGTTTCGGCCGTCCGCAGATCCTCACCGCCCTGGCCGCAGTGGACATCGCGCTGTGGGACATCAAAGGCAAGGCGGCCGGCCTACCGGTGTACAAGCTGCTGGGCGGACACAGCAACACCGCGCCGTGCTACGTAACCGGAGGCTACTATCAGGACGGCAAAACTGTGGCGGATCTAGCCCAGGAGTGCGAAACCTACGTGGACATGGGTTACGAGGCCATCAAACTGAAGATCGGCCACGTTTCACTGCGCGAGGACTTCGAGCGCGTCAGCGCCGTTCGCAGCGCCGTGGGCGACGGAATCGACCTGATGGTTGACGTGAACGAGGGTTGGGATGTGGACACCGCCATCCGCGGCGCCCGAATGCTGGAGCCCCTGAACATCCGCTGGCTCGAAGAACCGGTGCACTGGTACGACCGCGTTGATGGCTTGGGCAAGGTCGCGGCGGCCACCACGATTCCCATTGCGTCGGGCGAGAACGCCGTCACCCGCTGGGACGCCCGCGACCTGATTCGCCGAGGAGGAGTGCGCGTGATGCAGTTTGACAGCACGCGCAATGGCGGAATCACCGAGTGCCTGCGCATCGCCGGCCTGTGCGCGGCGGAGAACGTGCGGCTTGCCCCTCACCACGACCCCCAGGTGCATGGTCACATCGTCGCCGGATTGGAAGTCGGCGAGATTTGCGAGACCTTCCCCACCGCCGACCGGGATCCCATTTGGGAGGAGTTGTTCACCGCGCGGCCTGACATTTCGGGAGGCAAACTGACCCTGAATGACCTGCCCGGCTGGGGCATCGAACTGGACGAGCGCACGTTGGAGCGCCGAGGCGCATGGGCTTAGCCAGCGCAGTCCTGGTGGGCGGCGGCTCGTGATCTGGCTATTGGTGGCGGTAGGCGGCGCCGTCGGATCCGTGCTGCGCTATGGCGCCAACCGGCTTGCGGCCCATTACTTTGGCGCCGACACCGTGGTCGGCACTTTCGCCGTAAACACGGCAGGCTCCTTCGCGCTGGGGTTTTTGGCGGCGCTGTTCATCCATCGGTCTGGCCTGCCCATCGAGCTCAGGGCGATGGCGACGGTGGGCCTGTTGGGGGGATTCACCACTTTTTCCACTCTGGCCTACGATGGGGTGAGGTTGCTCTCCGGTGGGGAATACGGCAGGGCCGGCCTGTCGCTGGCGGCCAACCTGGTAGTCGGATTGCTGGCGGCCTGGCTGGGCATTATCGCCGGTCGCGCAGCCGGCTGAGAACGTTGCCGGTGTCCTGTCCCGGTGTTAGAATGCTGCGTCTTATGTTCAGTCCTACCTTTGTTTCAACCACGAACGGACCACACCAATGCCTAACTTTGACGATTATCTGATCGTAAGCGAATTCCCGGAGGAGCCCGTTGAGCGCATGGTGGTGGCGTTTCGGGGTTGGCCGGACGCTGGCGACGCGGCGACCGCGACGCTCAACTATCTCCTAGCGGCCTTCGGCGCCGAGAAGTTCGCCGAAATCGATCCGGAGGAGTTTTTCAACTTCGCCCAGGAACGCCCGCGTTCCACCCGGAGCAGGGACGGCGCCCGGCATCTGCAATGGCCCGCCAACGAATTTTTCCTCTGGCGCGGCAACTCACAGTCGCCGCCGGTGGCGCTCTACCTCGGCGCCGAACCGCATCTGCGTTGGCGCACATTCTCCTCGTTGGTGGCGGACATCGCCCGCCGGTGCGGGGTGCGCTCAGTGGTGCACATCGGCGCCCTGCTGGACGCGGTTCCGCACACCCGGGCGATCCGATTCACCGGAACCTCCACCAACCGCAGCATACAGGCGAAGTTTGACACCGGGAAAATAAGATCCTCCAACTATCAGGGCCCCTCGGGAATTACGCTACCCATTTCAGAGTCCCTGGCGGCCCGCGGCATCAGCTACACGTCGTTGTGGGGGCACGTGTCCCACTACTTGCACGCCACGCCCAATTTCCGAGTCAGCCTGGGGCTGGCGCGCAACCTGTCGCATCTGTTGGCGATGCCCATCGACCTGAGCGACCTGTACGGCATGGCCGACACCTTCGACCGCGAGGTGGAAAAGGTGATAGCTGAGGACGAACAGTTGAGCAAATACATCGCCACGCTGGAAGAACGTTATGACGCCGCCCCGGAAAGCAGAGAAATGCCCAATCCGGCCGAGTTGATGATCGAACTTGAACAGTTCCTGCGCGCGGAGCGAGGGGGCGGGCGCTAGACCGGCGTCGAAATAGAGCCACAGCAAACTCTTGACTTCCCGCCGGCTTGCCGGCCAACCGACCGGGCGGTATAGTCAAACCCACTTCAATACTGCAACTGCGGGGGCGTCTCGTGACTATTTTCGACTGGCCGGCCCGGATGCGACAGATGGCCGACTTCGTGGGCCTCACCGACGAGGACTTGGCGTTGGTGCGGGAAACCGGGCCGATCTTGCTGGCTCGGGCCGACGCCCTGACCTCCGCCGTTTACGACCATTTCCTCCAGTTTCCGGCCACCGCCAGATTCTTTTTGACCCCAGAGGGCGAGATTGACCAGTCGCGCCTGGACCGGCGAAAGCACAGTCTGGCCCGCTGGCTGCGCAACTCCATCGACTTTCAACTGGACGAGCAGTTTCCGGTGTTCCTGCTGGCGATGGGCGTGGTGCACAGCAACCCGTCCTTGGAGCGCGGCTACCTGGGATCAGTTCCGGCCCGGTTCATGATCGGCACCATGTCATTCGCTCAGAGCGCCATCGCCGCGACGTTGACGGAAGACATGGACGACCCGGTTCGAGTGTTGCGGGCGTCCACCGCCTGGAACAAAGTCCTAATGCTGCAGTTGGACGTCCTCCTGGCCGGATACGTCACGGAAACGCCAACCGCGCCCACAGATCCCGCAACATCTCCAGATGGGGGAGCGCTGGATGGCGATGCCCGGCCGCAGGGGATGCGCCGCGTCTTAACCAACATACTGGACGAAAACCACCGAAACGCCAACCCCAATGGTTCGGGACAGGAGCGCCCGGGACAATAACCCGAAGGAGAAACGAAATGACCAAGGTACTGGTAATCCAGGGAGCCGGCATGAACATGCGGGGCAAGGTCCAAGTGGAGATTTTCGGGCCAAACACCCTGGACCAGATCAACGAGCAGATCCGCGGTTACGGCGAGAGCTTGGGCGTGGACGTGAAGATCGTCCATTCCAACATTGAGGGCGAAGTGGTGAACGCGCTGTACGACGCCTGGGAAGACGGATACGACGCCTGCCTGATCAATCCGGCAGGTTACACAACGGCCAATGGCCCGCTGCGGGGAGCCATCCAACAGGTTCCCATGCCCGTAATCGAGGTGCACGCCAGCAACCCCACTGCGCGGGGCACGGTTTCGGCGGTGTTGCCGGTCAGCAAAGGCTGCGTGTATGGATTCGGAGTGTACGGGTACTATCTGGCCCTGGAAGCGGTGAAACACACCGCGGCATAATGTGGGGGCGGGTTGAATCCCGCCCTCTTTTGTTGGGTCATCGCCGCTCTCATTCGCAGCGTAGGCATCGGACATCCTTGAACACGGTGTCATGGATGCCAGGATTGGTGATCAGGTAATCCATGATCACGCGGACTACCTTCCCTTCATCGGCGATGTTGTACTTTTCCTTGGACGTGTTGATCAGGCCGATATGCTCGGCGTTGACATCAACGGTGAGTGCGGTCTTGGTGCCTGCCATTTCCTTTCGCTCCTGTTGGTTGAGTGTGTGGGCGGCCCCAACGCCGCCGGAAGCGTCAGCATAACATAGGCCTCCGAGACATTTGCGTTGGCCAACGCCGGTGGCAGGGCAGCGTCGTTTGATCGTTTGCGTAATCAGGTCGCGCCGTCGCTGAGGCAACAGCAGGGGAGCCAGCCAGATGGACGACGGAGCGAGTGCGTCTCGCTCCGCGCGCAGCGGCGTTTTGCGGAACGCGGCCACGCGGGAGGCGAAATCCGCAGTTGCCGCCCCCATGAGCATCTGCTAGACTGCCGGCATCCCGTCGGCGCCCAGAACGCGACGCCGACGAATGCGAAACCGCAAGCCCAGGAGGTACGGTTAATGATTTACGAAGTCCGGACTTACGACCTCAAGCCCGGCGGCGTCCCCATCTTCGAAGAAGCCTTTGAAAAGGCCCTTCCCCATCGGGAAAAGTATTCCAAGCTCGCCGCCTTCTTTCACACCGAGATCGGCCCGTTGAACCAGGTCATCCACATCTGGCCCTACGAGAGCTTGGACGAGCGCGCCGAAGTCCGGGCCGCTTCCGCGAAGGACCCGAACTGGCCGCCGGACAGCCAAGGAACCATCCTGCACATGGAATCCGAGATATTCCATCCCGCTCCGTTCATGCGGCCCATGGGCGGCGGACAGAAGCAGGGCAACGTTTACGAGATGCGGATCTATGAGTACCAGAACGGCTCCATGCCCAAGGTGCTGGACATCTGGTCCGCCGCCATCGAACATCGCGAGAAGTTCTCGCCGTTGGCCGCGGGCATGTACAGCGACATCGGCGGCCTGAACAAGTGGGTGCACGTCTGGCCCTACAAGGACTTGGCCGAGCGCGACAAGATTCGCGCCGAAGCGTCGGCTACGCCGCATTGGCCGCCGCCCACCCGGGAATTCCTGGTCAACCAGCAAACCAAGGTATTGGTTCCGGCCAGCTTTTCGCCGCACGCCTGATTTCCCAGGTCACGCCCGTCACCGCAAGCGGGGCGGATTCGCCAATGGCGGATCCGCCTCTGCGTTATAATGAGCGCCGCATTCTTGCTGGCTATATTTTCAAATCGTTGAGGCCAACCACAATGAACATCGGCATCGCAATGTTTGCGACCCAGTCGTCGATTGACGTGGCCGAGCTGGCCCAGGCTTGCGAAGGACACGGCTTTGAATCGCTTTGGGTTCCTGAACATCCAGCTATCCCGGCTGGGCCCAAGACGCCATGGCCCGGTTCGCCGGACGGCGTGATACCGCAGATGTATTACGAATGCCTGGATCCCTTCGTGGCGCTGGCTCGCGCTTCTGCCGTGACGTCGACGCTCAAACTGGGCACCGGCATTTGCC
Source organism: Dehalococcoidia bacterium (assembly GCA_965221295.1). Classification (GTDB taxonomy): domain Bacteria; phylum Chloroflexota; class Dehalococcoidia; order Lucifugimonadales; family UBA3495; genus Bin87. Next base: position 2,709,449 of record OZ244879.1, read on the forward strand.
TGGTGCCCGAACGGAACCCAATCTTGCTGGCCAAGGAGGTCGCCACCCTCGACTTCGCCAGCGGTGGCCGATTCCTCTTCGGGATCGGCGTAGGCTGGCTGCGGGAGGAAACCGAACTGTTCGGCGTCGAGTTTGGGCAGCGTGTTGGGTACACCCGCGAATCGATCCTGGCGATGAAGGAACTGTGGACCAAAGAAGCTGGGGAATTTCACGGCAAGTATATCGATTTTCCTCCCATCTACTCATCGCCAAAACCCGCCCAGAAACCGCACCCGCCGGTGTTGATCGGCGGCAACGCTCCCAACGTGGCCCGACGGGTGGTCAGCTGGGGCGACGGATGGATGCCCAATCGCATTACTCCTGAAGCTTTGAACGACAAACGTGAAGAAATCGTCCGCCTGGCCCAGGAAGCCGGCCGCGATCCCCATACCATCGAGGTTTCCGTGTTCGGGCAACCAGCGGATCCTGAAATACTGAAAGCCTACGAGCAGGCGGGAGCCACCCGCGCCATGGTGTTCGCGGACAGCGCGCCCCGCGACGACGCTCTCCGGCAACTCGACGACTACGCCCGCCGTCTGCTCGCCTGAATCATGTTGTCCGACAACGCCAACGTCCTATCGCTGCGGGACGCCAACCAACGGTTCTACGACGCGTTCGGGTCCCTGGATCTTGAGCGAATGGACTCGGTATGGGAACAGTCCGACCGGGTGCTGTGCGTCCACCCAGGTTGGCAGCCCATAGTGGGTTGGCCTGACATCAGGCGTTCGTGGCAAGGGATATTCAACGGCGCGGCGTTGATGCACTTCAACATTCATTACGTCAACATCGCTGTGGAGGGAAACTGCGGTTTCGTCACGTGCGTTGAAAGCATTACGAGCGTAGTTGAGGGGCAGGCGCAGGGATTCGGCGTGTTGGCTACCAACATTTTCGTACGCGACGGCGATGGCTGGCTGGTGATCGCCCATCATGCCTCGCCCAGACTATGAACGGTTCTCAAGAAATGACTCCCACCCAGCTGACTGCGACCGATCGCAACTTGTGGCAGGCCATAGTGGCCGAAGCCATTGCAAATCTCACCTACACCGCTTACGCCGAGAAGGCCCGCGAAGAAGGCCACCCCGAAATCGCCGAGGTGTTCGAAGAGGTTGCCCGGGCGGAAACGCTGCACGGCCTCAGTTACCTCAGGGTGTCCGGCGCGGTGGAGAGCACCGCCGCGAACCTCAGCCGGGTTATCGAAGGGGAAACCCGCGAATACACGCGCACCTACCCGCGCATGATCAACGACGCCCTGGCTGAAGGGCGCGCCGAGGCGGTGGCGGCCTTCACCGACGCGATGGAGCAGGAAAAGGAACACCAAATCGCCTTTTCGGACGCGCTTTCCCAGTTGCACATCAAAGGCGCCGACAACTACGCCATCCTGGATACGCCATCCGAGTATTACCCACCAATTGAGGCCGGTCCCTTTCCGTCCGGAGGCGAACAACCGACCTTGGCCCTGGATCTGGAAAACTACCTGGACGCGGCGCTGGCGTTGGACAAAGAGCCGTTTCACGTCGCCAACCTCGGCCGCCTTCGGGAAGTGGTCTTCGGCGCCCAGGATGGGATCATCAGCACCGTGGCCTTGACCACGTCGGTTGCCATCGCCGTGGGAAGCTCCGCCACCGTTCTGGTCGCGGGCCTGGCGGCGGCCGCCGCTGGCACCATTAGCATGGCGGCCGGGGCATACCTTGGCTCACGCGCCGAAGAGGACGTTCGAGAAGCCGCCATCGCCCGCCAGGTCAGAGACCTTGAAGACAAACCAGAGGAACAGTTGGCCGAGCTGGTCATCCTCTTCCAACGTGAGGGCAACACCTATGATGAGGCGGTGCGGCTGGCCAATCAAATTGCCGACAACGAGACCTTGTGGTTGAACACGCTGTTGGAAAAGAAACTAGGCATCAGCCCGGACCTGGGCGGGAGCCCGTTGAAAGACGCCGCAGTAATGTGCGTTTCCTTTGGCGGGTCGGCGATCATACCCATCATCCCCTTTATCCTGCTCAGCGTAGGCTGGGCTGCGATTGGTTGGTCCGTGGGTTTGTCGCTGTTGGGTCTTTTCGCGCTGGGCTTGTTCAAAGGCAGGTTGGTGCAGAAATCGCCGATCTTACAGGGACTGGAAATCTTGGGAATCGGAGCCGTATCGGCCGCCTTGGGCTACGGGCTAGGTGAGTTGCTACCTCGGCTGCTGGGATTCTAGCCGCGTCGCGGCTATTCGAACCGACTGAGGAGTCCTTTCAGCGCGGCCAGGAAGTCGGGCGGGTTGTCCCCCTGCACCAAGTGGCCGGCGTTGGCGACGGTTACGGCGGTGCAGTCATGATGCTCGGAAGCCATGCGCTGCATGGTCTCATCGGCGAAAATATCGCTGCGGGCGCCGCGCACCACCAGCGCGGGACAATCGATCTTGCGCCAGCCCTCCCACAGCTGCTCGGGCGTCCATGCCGGAGCGCGGAACCCACGCGAGCGAATCACCTTGTCATACTTCCAAGTCCATTTGCCGTCCTCGCGCTGGCGGATGCTGTACTTCAACGCCCCCAGGGTTTGCTCACGAGTGCGCCCCGTGTATTCCATGACTCGCTGGGCGAATTCCTCCAGGGTGTCCAACTCGTCGGGCAACTCGCGGAACCGCTGGATCCGGTCGGAACCGCGCCGCTGCGTTTCCGGGCCTGTGTCCACGATGGTCAGGGATTTCAGCGCGCCCGGATGGAGCGAGGCCCAAGCCAGGCTGTTGCGCCCGCCCATGGAATGGCCGATCAGGTGAAAATCGCTGATACCGAGTTCGTCCACCAAACCCGCCACGTCGCCAACGTAGGCGTCGGTGGAATAGTCGCCGTCTGGGGCCCAATCGCTATCGCCATGGCCGCGTTGATCAACCGCTAGCACGCGGTAATCCACCGACAGCGGCAGGCTGATGAAGTCCCAGCTGTGCGCCTGCTGCTGGATCCCATGGAGCATGACGATGGTCGGCTGGTCGGGGTCGCCCCATTCCAGGTAGTGGAGATTGAGGCCGTTGACCCTTACTTGTTTGTCCTTAGGTTCGTTCTCTACGGTGAACGGAACCCCCATCTGCCTCGCCGCGTCATGCAGCGACAGTCCCATGGAATGTGACGCCATATTGGCAACCTCCTGATTGTGCCTGCCCGCCATCATATCACGCCAGTCCGGGCTGCCGGGCACGCCGCGACTTGAGCGAAAATCCCAGTCCCAATCTCTGGGCAGGGCCACCACACCGGCCGGCCGCGAAGCGAGCCGGATTATTCATCCTGTTGTTCCAGGATGCCCCGTATCGTGAACATGCGCTGGAATAGGGTGAAGCACGAAATTGCAGCGATGACCCACAGCGCCCAAACCATGATCGGGACGGGCGCCAGGCCTTCGACGATCAATCCAGCTCCCAGTATGATCACCCGTTCGGTGCGGGTCATGATGCCGGAGCGGGTAAACGCGCCCAGACCCTCGCCACGGGCCCGCAGATAGGAAACGCCTTGTGAAAAAGCCAAGCCCAAAAGGACCGCCAACATGCTGAGCAGGAGTTGACCGGGCGCCGATTCCGCCAACAGGTAATAGATGCCCAGACCCACGAATAGCGCGGCCTCGCCCAGGCGGTCAAAAACAGAGTCTAGAAGCGCGCCAAAGGGCGACGCCCGGCCGGTCAGCCGAGCCAACGCACCATCGAACAGATCCAGTACGCTCCCGATCAGGAAGACGATGCCGCCGTACAGAGGCCACCCCAAGCTCACCAGAACCGCGCTCGCGACGCATACCGCGAATCCCAGCAGCGTGATGCTGTTGGGTGTCAACCCGACGGCGTTGAAGGCGCGGGCGCCTGGGATTTCGACGTAGCGGGAGAGCGCGCCGCGCAACTCCTCTCTACCCGGCAGCGCCACGGCAATCGGCCTCCTCGATGCATTGTCGGTAGTAGTCCTCAACCTGGGACGCCACCCGCTCCCAGCCAAACTCGGCGACGGCCCTCCGGCCCGCCGAGACCAAACCCGCGGCGAGGCCCGGATTATCCAGCGCCGACTCCACAGCGCTGGCGATGGCCAGAGGCTCGCGCGGAGCCACTAAAAGCCCGTTGACGCCATGGGACACGACATCGCGGTAACCGTCGATGTCGGATGCGACCACCGGAACGCCGGCCGCCATGGCCTCTAGCAGGACGATGCCAAAGCTTTCGCCGCCCGTGGCCGGACTGCAGAACACGTTGGCGCTGGCGTAGTACCTCGGCAAATCATCGGAGGACACGGCTCCGGTCAGGACGACTGCATCGGGGTTGCGGGCAGCGATGGACTTCAGCAAGGCCGCCGACTCGCGGTCAGGGTCGCCGGGGCCCACCACGATCAGCCGGACATCATCTCGTCTCCGCTCCAGGATGGAAAAAGCCTCAAGCAGGTAGCGCAATCCTTTGCGTTCGTCCTTGCGACCCACAAACAGGATGTTCTGGGCGCCATTTGCCAGGGTGGAGATTGGATCCGCATCCGCGAAACTTCGCAGGTCGACTCCATTGGGGATAACGCGATATGAGCGCTCCGGGAAGTGCGGAGACACGAAAGCGCGTGCGGCCGGAGAGACGGCGATGCGTCCGTGCAGGCGCTTGTGCCATCGTCCCACGGCGCGGCGGGTCATGCGATAGAGGCGTTCGCGATCCGAATACGCGTGAAACGTTCCAACGTTCACCGCTTTGGAATGCTGCAACACCATGAGGGGCAAGAGCGGGGCCAGCGGTTCGTGCAAGTGAACCAAGTCAAACTGCTCTCGGCGCATCAACGCGCGAATCCGGGGATACAACCACCAATCGAAGGTCACGTGGGCCTTGGAACCACCGGCGGAAAGAGGCAGGGACCGGCCCATGGGAATGAACCGCTGGCCAGGCGGATCCAAGATCCGGGATTTGTCGGCCGAGAGAGGGGCTATCACGGAAAGTTCGTGGCCCCGGTTGCGCAATTCGGCCGTCAACTGGACCACGTGGGAGTTGACGCCGCCCGGCCAGGCGAAGTCGTAAGGCGAGACCATGGCGATTTTCATTGCCAGGCTCGCCTCCTCCAGGCTCGCCTCCGCCAAGGGCCAGCGCGCTAATTCTGCGCCGTTACGTGCACGGAGTTGACCGCAGGATCGGCGATGAATGCCTCCACCAGGTCATGGGCCTCAGCATCCGTGAACTGGATGGGCGGGCTCTTCATGAAATACGCGGAGGGAGCGAAGACGGCTCCGCTTTGACCGCTGTCCATGGCCAGTTTGGCGCAACGAATGGCGTCCACAACCACGCCGGCCGAGTTGGGGCTGTCCCAAACCTCCAGCTTCACTTCCATCTTGACCGGAGCGCCGCCGAAGACCTTGCCGTCAATGTGGATGTAGCACCACTTGCGATCCTGAAGCCATGGCACATGGTCGCTGGGCCCGATATGCACCGCGTCCGGTTCCGGTTCTTCATCCATCTGGCTGGTGACGGATCCCGTCTTGGATATTTTCTTGGATACCAGACGGTCGCGCTCCAACATGTTTAGGAAGTCAGTGTTGCCACCGAAGTTGAGCTGGTAGGTGTTGTCTATTTCCGCGCCCCGATCTTCCATGAGACGGGTGAGCACTCGGTGGACGATGGTGGCGCCGACCTGAGATTTGATGTCGTCTCCGATGATGGGAACGCCCCGTTCCTCGAAGCGGCCGCGCCAGTAGGCTTCGCGGGCGATGAACACCGGGATGCAGTTGATCATGGCGCAACGGGCGTCGAGCACCTGCTCCACGTACCACTTGGTCGCCATTTCACTGCCCACGGGCAGGTAGTTGATCACCACGTCCACCTCTCGATCCTTGAGGATTCCCGAGATGTCAGCGGTGCTGTGAGGCGACTTGACGACCACATCGGACAGGTAGCGCCCAATGCCGTCATGGGTCATGCCCCGTTCCACCGTAACGCCAAGATGGGGAACGTCGGCGAATTTGATCGTGTTGTTGGGTTCGGTGAAAATCGCCTGGGACAGGTCTTTGCCAACCTTGTTCCGGTCAATATCGAAAGCGGCCACCACCTCGATGTCTTCGATGCGGTAGTCTCCGATGCGGTTGTGCATCACCCCGGGTATGGGCTGGTCGTCCGGGGCCTCGACATACTTGTGGATGCCCTGCACCAGGGATGAAGCGCAGTTACCCACGCCAATGATGGCAACTTTTATCCTGCCCAATTGAAATCTCCTTGTGGCCCAGCCGGCTCGGCCGATGCAAGATGCCCGGAACAGCGTTCTGGACTTGACTGCGCTGGCATGGCAGACAGTCTAGCACATCCGGATTTGGCGCCGCGCAACCGAGCCGGGGCGGGCCCGTCGCAGTCGCGAATCGTCAGACCGGCGAGAAGAAGCGGAATATGGCGGTCTCATCGTCGTGCCTGAACCGTCCGCCCCTAAATCGAATGTCCCGCCCCTGTTCGATGTGTTGGTCAACCAAGGTTTTGACCCGGCCCGAAGCTTCTTCGGCATCGCTGGAACCCCGGACGATCTCCATGAGTTCTTCGCCCAGCAGGTTATCGCTGACACCATCGGTGCAAGACACCAACCGGTCGTCTGCGGTTAGCTCCACTTCAGTGGTGAACACCGAAAGGGTAGCTTCGGCGCCCACGGCTTTGGACACCCCTAGGCGAATCAAGCCGCCCATGCGTCCGCTGTACTGATCGTAACCGTCGGGGCGGATCACGTAGATTGGGCTGTCCCCCACCGAGACTATGTGGAGCTTCCCGCCCAGGCACAACGCGGCCGAGGCGGTGGTGAGCAGGAAGCGTCCTCCGCCCACCTGGTGAAATTCTGCGTTCAGCTCCTCCAGGATGGCCACGATGTCGTCAGGGCCCGAGATGTTGGCCTGGTTCAGGGCGTCAGCAACGGAACCGCTGGCTTCGTCGCCGCCATGGCCGGTGACGCCATCAAGGACCACGTCCAGAAAATTCCCATCGCCAAGGTCTCTGGTCAGATAGCTGTCTTCGCCGTGTGAAGTGTTGTCGTGGAGAATCGCCAAAGAACTGGTCAGCATAGCGCTTCAACCCTCGTTGCGTTATACACCATTGCGATCAGGCAGACCAAGCGGCAAGCTCGGTTTCCGCGTCAAATAAGTAGCGGGTCCAATGGCTTTCGGCGAATCTTCTGGAGGCTGCTTGCCAGGCTGCCATTGCGTCACGCCGGTCTGCCATCTCCTCGCTGAGAATAGTAATTTGCGCCAGACATTCCTGCAAGTCCCCGGCGAATTCGGCGATGGAACCATAGCTGCGGGTTTTGATCTTGGAGATGCAGGCGTTGGCGCATTCACGGAGCGCGTCGCCCGCTTCGGCGAACGCGCGGGCCAAGTCATCGCATTCGCCCTCCAGTGAAATCACCGGACGCTGATTGTAGGGGTCGTAGTATTCAGCGGCGTCGGTCGGGGGCAGATGTGGCGCGACGTAGAATTTGAGCGTCTCCAGGTAGAAATCATGGATGTCCTGTGGTCCCCGGTTACCCACGGCGGATTCCACGCCGTGCCCCACCAACGCGCCCGCATCCACCAACGAAATGCGGCCCGAGCCGGGCGAGTAGAACACGTTGTGCGGTCCCAGGTCCAACAGGGTGTATCCGGCGTCGTGGAAGACCTGCTGCGCCGCCAGGAGCTGGTTTTGCACCGGCCAAGGTTCGGCATCGGCCGGCAGGGCCAAAGGATGCAGGGCGAACAGGTTCTGCCCCAAACCGATGGGAACCCGCAGGATTCGGCTGCGGGGATCTCCCACCAACGGGATGCCGGCGGCGCGCTCCTCTATTCTTACTCGGTAGGGTTCGCCCAGTTCGTCGCCGAAGTATGCGTCGTGGATGGCGGCCTCGGTCACGCCGATGACTTGCGGAATCGCAGCGCAGAGTCGCCCGGCCCGCTCATAGACTTCGAGGGTCCGGGTGGTTCGGTCCTCTATAGGGCCGTGCATCCCACGGCGGACCGCTTGCGGCGAAGGCCGCTTCAATACCACCTGACGGCCCGTTGCCGAATCCACCGCCGCCCGCACGTCATAATCGGCTCCGCTACCCAACGCGCCGGTCAACTCGAACTGTTCCAGTGAAACTGTTTCCATGATCGCAAAAGACGGTTCAGCCGTGGCCGCAAAGAATGGTCAACCAGTCCTCGCGTTGGCGAATTTCGTTCACCTGCAGACCAGCGTCGGTAATCGCAGCAACCGCCTCGTCATGTTGGTCCGCAATGACGCCGGACGCCAGGAACACTCCGTCGGGGCGCAGTAGATCCGGGATGGCGGGCGCGACGAGCCGGATGCCCCGCGCGCTGATATTCGCAACCACAATGTCGTAGACGCGCCCTCCAGTCAGGGAGTTGGGCACGCTGCCAGACCCAGCGGCCACGTGGTCGGAGATGCCGACGCGACGGAAATTCTTCTGCGCCGCTCGCACGGCGTGGCCGTCGATGTCCACCGCCGTCACGTGCGTCGCGCCCAGTTTGACCGCCGCGATGGTCAGGATTCCGGAACCAGCGCCCACGTCCAGCGCCTGGCAACCTGGTTCCACCAACTCTTCCAATGCTTCCAGGCACGAATACGTCGTGGGGTGGTAGCCGGTGCCGAAGGCCAAACCTGGGTCAAGTTCGATTACCACGTCCCCAGGCTGTGTTTCGTATTCGATCCACGAGGGCTTGATCACCAGACTTTTCCCGACGCGCAACAACGTGAAGTGTTTCTTCCAGGAATCGCGCCAGTCTTCGTCCACTCCCAGGGGGGTGATCTTGAGCTCGCCCAGTTCGGCGACACTGGACGCCAACTTGACGCCAACTTCAATATGCGCCAGCCGCTGCCGGGAGAGGCTGGGCAGGTACGAGCGCAGAATGGCGTGGTCGCCCGGCCTGATTTCGACGCTCAACCCGTATCCGTAGCGTTCGAACAGGTAGGAAACGGGTTCCACGTACTCAAAGGGAACCGTGATGCTAAGTTCGTGCCAGGACATGGTTACGACAATCGTATGCGTTATTCCAAGTTTCTTAGGCTACCGGCCATGATTGGGAGTTGGCGAGAGGGACGGCTTTGCCTAGCCGGGAAGATCAGCCGTCGCTCGGCGCGAAGGTGTCCTTGATGCGGTCAAAGAGACCCTTCTGCCTGTCGTCGGTGGCCGCTTCGTCGGTTCCGGCTGATTCCGGCGCGGACGACTCCGTCGGTTCGGCAGGTTCGGCATCGACTGATGTGGTATCGCCAGCGGCGTTGGATTTGCGCTTGCCCCTGGGTTTGGTTTTTGGTGGCTTGGGCGGCGCCTTGCCCTGGTTATCGAAGGAATACGCCAAGTCTTCCAACAACTGCCGTTGGTACTTGTTGAGCTTGCTGGGCACGTTGACGTCCGCCACCACCCTGATGTCGCCTCTGCGGTTGGTGGCGCGGCCATCCCGTCGCAGGTGGGGAGCTCCGTACCCGCGGATGCGGAACATGGCGCCAGATTGCGTGCCAGCGGGAATCTCCAGTTGCACTGGGTCCCCGTCCAGCGTTGGCACTTCCCGCGTAGCGCCTAGAGCGGCCTCGGCGATGTTGAGGTCGATCTGCAACAGCAGGTCCACATCATCCCTTTCATAGAGCGGATGGTCCTGCACTCGAACTTGAACGTACAGATTACCCGGCGGGCCGCCGTTGGCTCCCGCGTCGCCCTCGCCGGTGATGCGCACCTGCATTCCGTCGTTCACTCCGGCCGGTATGGTTACGGTACGTGTGCGTTGGCGCCGTTCGTAGCCACGGCCCCGGCAGTTACCACAGTGGGTTTCGATGTACCGACCGGAGCCGTTGCAGGCCGCGCAAGGCGTCGTTACGGCGAACTGGCCGAACACGCTGCGTTGGGCGCGCCGAACCTGACCCGAACCGTTGCAGGTCTGGCACGTGGATATGGGAGTGCCCGGTTCGTTGCCCGCCCCGGAACATTGGTGGCACGGCTCAACCCGCTGGATTTCGATGTCGCGTTCGCACCCGAAGATGGCCTCTTCGAAAGCGAGGTTCACCCGGTGGACGATATCCTCGCCGGGCCTGGGTTGGTTGGCGGCGCGGCCGCCACCGCCGAAGAAGGAATCGAAGATGTCGCCAAACCCTCCAAACGGGTCAAATCCGTCGAAGGGCCGGTCCCCGCCGCCGTTGACGCCAGCGTGTCCAAACCGGTCATAACGCGAGCGTTTTTCCTGGTCGCTGAGAACCTGGTACGCCTCGTTGATTTCCTTGAATTTGTCCTCGGCGCCGGGGGTCTTGTTGCGATCTGGGTGGAATTCCATGGCCTTCTTGCGGAAGGCTCGGCGGATTTCCTCATCGTTGGCGCCCCGGTCCACTCCCAGGGCTTCGTAGTAATCAACAGCCATATCTATCAATTCGGACGTTGGCGAAACTTCACGCAAATTATAGCCGAGCAAGCGGGTATTGCTCAACCGCTCGTCTTCAACTTCCGCGCAATCCAACGCTGGTCAAGGGATTTGCGCTGGTCAAGGGATTTGCGGCGGGAGGTCGCCATGTCTCCGAGCGTCGCGTCGCAGACTTTGATAGAATCTAATCAACGTCTCAAGCCGCAATTTAGGAGGTTCGCCATGCCGATCGCCAGGCTTTACACGGGGGATGATGGCCAATCCCACATCGAGCGCTTGGAGTTGGAATCCCATCCTGAGTTGGCTTCCTTGCAATCGACCACCGGCATCGTGTTCCGTCGTGTGGAATCCGGATATTTCAGTGATTGGCACTGCGCCCCCCGGCGCCAGTTTGTCATCACTCTGGAGGGCGAAGTAGAGATCGGGCTGGGCGACGGCAGTGTCCATCGCTTTGGACCCGGGCAGGCCATGTTGGCCGAGGACCTCACCGGGCAGGGCCACACCACCCGGGCGGTGGGCGACGGTCCACGCCTGACGGCAACGGTTCCGCTGGACGATTAACGAGATCCTCCCTGGGCATCCCCAGGCGATGTTGAGACCCCAGCGAGGGCGCTGTTTTGACAACGATACACGCCACATATCCGCCCCGGCCGGTGGTGGACCGGAAATCGTTGCCGCCCGGCCCTAGGGAATTGCCCTTCATCGGGCAGACCTTGCGCTTCATGCGCGACCCCATCGCGCTAATGCAGGAGGGGTCCCGATATGGCGACCTGGTTACCCTTTCCACCAAGCCTGCCCTGGTGTACCTGGTTAATCACCCGGACCTGATCCGCGAAGTCATCGTCACCAACCATCAGAAGGTGGAGCGCGGACCCAACACCGAGGTGATGAAACTGCTGACAGGCAATGGGCTGATAACGGCCACTGGCGCCGACCACCTGCGTCAGCGCCGGCTGATCCAACCGAGCCTCCAGCGCGCCCGCATTGAGCGCTACGCCGAGACGATGGCCGCCTACGCCGAATCCCACCAGGAGGATTGGACGGATGGCCAACGAGTCGACCTGGGGCGCCAAATGTCGCAACTTACCTTGCGCATCGTGGTGAGGACGCTGTTTGGCACGGATTTGGCCGATGACGTCCGGCGGATCGGCGCCGCGTTCGCGCACAGCAACAACTACATCACCACCAGGGCCAACCAACCGCCCCGCATGAGGAAGGTCTTGCATCGGCTGCCGTTGCCTAACACCACGCGCTTCAAACGCGCCCGCGCCGACTTGGACAAGGTGATCTACGGCCTGATCTCAGACCGACGCCAATCCCCACGCCAAGGCGACGACCTACTATCGCTGCTGATGGAGGCCCGCTTCGCCGACGAGGCGAACGGCGACGCCACCGGAGTGGGTTTGACCGATGAACAAGTGCGGGACGAAACGGTAACGATGTTCGCCGCTGGCCATGAGACCACCGCCGTCACGTTAATCTGGACATGCTACCTGCTGGCAACGAACCCCGAACTGCAGGCCCGGATGCAAGCCGAGTTGGACGATGTAATCGGCGACCGCCCGGCGCGGCTGGATGATCTACAGAATCTATCGTTTATGGATCAGGCGCTTACCGAAGCGCTGCGCCTGTACCCTCCCATCTGGTTCTGGGGACGGATGGCCTTTGAGTCCTTTGACCTGGGCGGCTATCACATTCCCGCCGGAGCCTTCCTGCTGGCTCCCCAATTGATCGCGCAGCGCGACCCACGGTTCTTCGACGCCCCATCGGAGTTCAGGCCTGACCGGTGGACGGCCGAATTCAAAGCCGCGCTGCCGCAGTTCGCGTACTATCCGTTCGGCGGAGGACCGCGACGTTGCATCGGAGAAGGATTTGCCATGATGGAAGCCAAGCTCATCCTGGCGGCCATCGGGCGGCATTGGACCATGCGGCACGATCGACGGCACAAGCCTGAAATGCTGCCTCTAATATCGTTGAGGCCCAAGGGCGGGATGCCAATGTTCCTCACCCGCCGTTAACGCCTGGCTGGCTGCCCCGCCTGGGTTCGAACCAGGGCTTACAGCTCCAAAGGCTGACGTGCTACCGCTACACCACGGGGCATCAGCACAATTATAGCATCCGGCCAACCAGCTCCGTAGCGTGCGTTATACTGCCGCCATGCAACCCCGAAACGCGATGCAAAGGGAGACGACACAACTATGGAAACCGTAGGATTCATCGGCCTAGGCAATATGGGCGGCGGAATGTCCGCCAACATTCAGCGCGCCGGCTATCCCATGATTGTGTATGACCTGCGCGAGGAGGCCGCGCTGCCGCTGCTGGAGGGCGGCGCCAGCCTGGCCAATTCACCGGCGGAGGTCGCCGCTCGTAGCGACATCACATTCACCTCGCTCCCCGGTCCGTATGAAGTGGAAACGGTGTCGCTGGGCGCCGACGGCGTACTGGAGGGCATCCGGCCCGGCGGCGTATACATCGATCTATCGTCCAGCCGGCCCACGCTGATACGGGAAATCGAGCCCAAGTTTCGCGCCAAGGGCTGCCACGTCCTCGACGCGCCGGTCAGCGGTGGCAAGTCGGGCGCCGCGTCGGGCAATCTGGCCGTAATGGTCGGAGGCGAACGCGAAGTGTTTGAAAGGGTGAAGGACATCCTGGATTCCTTCGGCGACAAGGTATTCTACGCCGGCGAGATCGGCGCCGGCAGCGTCGCCAAGCTGGTGCACAACATGATCGGACACAGCGTGCGCCAAGCCATCGCCGAGGGCCTGACGCTGGGCGTCAAAGCCGGCGTGGATGCCGAGCCATTGTGGGAATGCGTCCGGCGTGGCGCTTTGGGGCGCATGTCCTTCCTGCACGAAGGCCTGGTACGCACCATGTTCCGGGGGGAATACGAGCCGGCCAGCTTCGCCCTGAGCCTGGCCCACAAGGACATCTCCCTGGCCACGGAGCTGGCGCGCGAGTACGACGTGCCGATGCCGATGTCCACTCTGGCGCAGCAGATTTCGCTGCAGGCCATGAATCGCGGTTGGGGACACGCCGACAGCAGCAGCACGGTGCGCCTCCAAGAAGAACAGGCCGGCGTGGAGGTGAGGGCTCCCCAGGTTGATCCCGAGCGCTCCGCACGTTTCATCACCACTCACCCAGAGGCGGAATAGGCCCTTGGCTGGTGGTCGAACTCATGAACCCCGAAAATATGCTAGACTCGAGGTAGGAGAATGCCGGGCCGGCCGGGTGGCCGCCGCGAGGCTCAACGGCCTCGGGGAGGAAAGTCCGGGCTCCACCGGACAGGGCGCTGGGTAACCCCCAGGCTCCGTGGCGCTCTGCGTCGCGGGGACGGAAAGTGGCACAGAAACATACCGCCATCGGCTGCCCGCCAGTCGTGGCAAGGGTGAAATCGGGCGGTAAGAGCGCCCGGCCGCGCGCGGCGACGCGCCGGCGGCCAAACCCCGCCTGGAGCAAGGCCAAATAGGGGAACCATGGGCGTCCGGCCCGTTCCCGGGTTGGCTGCTTGACCCCAGCGGCAACGCTGCGCTGGTTGACAGCGGGCGCGGTCTCAAATCCCGCGTCGGGCTAGACAGATGGCCACCGTCCGCCGCTAGGCGGATACAGAACCCGGCTTACAGGCCGCCCGGCTTCTCCAATTGAGCCCCATTGCGGCCGTGTCGCGCCCCGGCGTCGAGCATTGTACGGCCGACTACGGCGCTGAACTCATGCCGAGGAGTCCATATATGGTCCGAACCAACCGCGCCAAGGCCAAGCTGCTCGACGGCGAAATCGCCATCGGCGGCAGCCTGAATTTCTACGCTCCCATACTGGTGGAACTCTACGGAGTCCTGGGTTTCGACTGGGTGTGGATAGACTGCGAGCATGGGTCGTCGAACGATTCGGAGTCGGAGAACATGATCCGGGCCGCCGAATTGCACGACATCACGCCGGTGGTTCGGGTACCCAACGCCGAACCGTCCACCCTGCTTCGCTTCCTCGACCGGGGGGCGCAGGGCCTGATCGTGCCCCACGTAAACAACCGCGCGGAAGCGGAAGCGGTGGCCAAAGCCTGCCACTACTATCCCATGGGCGATCGCAGCAGCGCCACCGGAGGACGCGCCAACCGCCTGGGCAGCGGCCTGCCGCCGGCGGAGTACTACGAGGCTGCCAACCGTGAAACCCTGGTGATTTGCATGGTGGAAACTCCGGAGGCTGTGTCCAACGTCCGCGACATCGCCAGCGTTGACGGAGTGGACGCGATTCTGGTCGGAACCAGCGACCTCACTCAAGCCATGGGAATGCCGCCGCCGGCCGAAGTGGACGCCGCCATCTCCCAGGTAATCGCTGGAGCTCGCGCCGAGGGCAAGATCATCGGGGTCGCGGGCGCCGGCATGACGGTGGACAACGTGGCCAGGTTCCGACAATTCGCCGAACGCGGCGCCCGCCTGATGTCGGTGAACATCCAGGATTTCATCCGACAGAGCGCCGGCCGCTTTCTGGCCGACCTGCGCGCCTGAACATCCGCGCATGAACGACCTGGCCACCCGCGTTCTGCGGGGCGAACTGAGAGCGCTCTCCAGGACGCTGACCCTGCTGGAGCGAGGCGACTCCGACGCCAGCGCGGTGATGTCGCAATTGGACCCTCATACGGGGAACGCCTACACCGTTGGCATCACGGGCCCGCCAGGCGTGGGCAAGAGTACCCTGGTGGACCGGCTGGCAGAGCATCTGCGCGGGCAGGGCCAGACCGTTGGCATCCTGGCCGTTGACCCCACCAGCCCGTTCACGGGCGGAGCGTTGCTGGGCGACCGCATCCGGATGCAGCGCCACTACCTGGACGATGGCGTGTTCATCCGCAGCGTCGCCACCAGGGGGCAATCCGGCGGCCTGCCCCGTATCGTCAAGAGCATGGCGCGGGCTCTGGACGCCGCCGGCAAAGACGTGATCATCGTTGAGACGGTGGGAGTGGGTCAAACGGAGCTGGGCATCATGGGGGTGGCCGATTCCGTCATCGTGGCGATGACCCCGGAATCCGGCGACTCGATACAGACCCTCAAGGCCGGGGTCATGGAAATCGCGGATATCTACGTTATCAACAAGGCCGACCGTGATGGCGCCAACCAGTTGGCCACCGCCATCACTGGGATGCTCCAAATGGCCGACCTCAGAGCCGGATGGAATCCGCAAACCCTGTTGACGCAGGCTTACGCCAACATCGGCATCGCTGAGCTGTGGGCTGGCATCGCGGAGCATCGCCAGTTCCTGACCGACACCGGCGGTTTGCAGCGGCGCCGCAACGAGCGACGCCGCGGGGAATTCCTGGAAACCGTGCAGGAGGAACTGCACCGGCGCATCGCCGGAAAATTGGCCAGCGATACGACCCTGATCGCTCTGCTGGCAGAAATCGATGGCAAGACTGCAGAACCCTACGGAGCGGCGATGGAACTGCTGGGCAACGAGGGCGTGGGATGGCCCCGCCTCATGGGCGAAGCCGAACGATGAGCCATGGCGGGACAACCTGCGCGGTCGCCCCTGGGCCATTCGATTTAGGCCGTCTTGCCTCAGCGGGCCTCCGCAAGAAGGGATAATCCCACTAAGGCTTGGGCATCAGGAGTCGTCAACTCCGGTTGGGGTCTGCCTGGGATTCGCCGTTTGATTGGTTGGGCCGGTTGCCGCCGCCATCCTGCTGGTTCATGCCGCCCATGCCCAGGAACGGAGAAAGCATGGACGTGAATTCCATCGGGAAGATGAACTTGGTTGACGGGCTGCTGCCCAGAGACTTCAGGGTATCGAAGTACTGGAGGCTCATCGTGCGACCATCAACGGTGCTGGCCACGTTGTAAATGCGCTCGAGCGCCGTGCTGAAACCCTCTGCTCGCAGCACGGTGGCCTGCTGGTCGCCCTCTGCCTGCAGGATTTCCGACTCACGCTGCCCCTGCGCTCTCAGGATGGCGGATTGGCGTTCGCCCTCAGCCAAGTTGATGGCCGCCTGGCGTTGACCTTCCGACTCGGTGATTTCGGCGGTGCGAATTGCGTCGGCGGATTTCTGCCGCTCCATGGCCGCCTTGACCCCGGGAGGCGGGTCCACCTCGTTGATTTCCACCTGGGAGACCTTGACACCCCAACGCTCGGTTACTTCGTCCATGCGAATCTGCACGTCGTCACGGATCCGCTCGCGTTCCGACAGGGTGGTCGCCAGATCCATGGCTCCGATCACGGAACGCAACGTGGCGAAGGCCAGGTTGATCACGGCCGCTTCGAAGTTCTGCACTTCCAGCACTGCCCGGTCAACAGCGTCCTCCATGACCCGGTAGTAGATCACAAAGTCCATGTCCACCACCACGTTGTCAGCGGTGATGTATTTTTGGGTCGGAACTCGCGTGACGCGTTCTCGCAAATCAACCTTGGTGCCGTTGTAAAGGATTGGGATTAGGAAATGGAGGCCCGGCCGTTTGGTTCCGATAAAGGTGCCGAAACGCTGGACGACCATTCGCTGGTACTGCTGTACCACAATCAGTCCGCTGGCCATAGTGAAGTCTCCTTGTTGCCCATAGTTGCCCAAATTGCAGAGGGCTCTTGCACAGACAATGTTACCATCAACTCGGCCCTTCCACGGGAGCGGGTGGTCCGATTACTTCCACCGTAAGCATGAGGCCGTCGACGGCAACGACTCTAACCCGTTCGCCCACCGGCGCCGGGGAACCGTCGCTGCTCACCGCCGACCAGGTTTCGTCCCCCAACGATACAATGCCACGCGGCTGCAACGCCGAAGTTACTCGACCAACTTGCCCCACCAGGCGGCCGGTGGAACTGCGGCCATCGCCGTTGGGAAACCCGCCACCAGCCGGCGCGGCCCGGCGGCCCTGGAGGCGGGACGCAATGGCTTCGAAAGCCAGATAGCCAGCGATCAGCGCCAGTATCCCCCCGACACTGGCCAGAGCCCAGATGCTGACCGACACCTCGGGGAACCCGGTCGGCACGCTGCCGCCACCGAAGCTGCCGAACAGAAGCAAGCCGCCGATCACCAAGCTCACCACGGCGCCGATTCCCAGAGCGCCGAACCCGGACACCAGGATCTCCAGAACGGCGAGCGCCGCCGCCAGGGCGATGAAGGCGATTCCCGCCCAATTGAACGGAAGATTGCCCAGCGCCAGAAACCCCAGTCCCAGGCAGATGATGCCGGCGATACCCGGACCGATGGCGCCCGGGGTCATGAGTTCAAACACCAAGCCGAGACTGCCGAGGCTGATGAGCAAGAAGGCAATGTTGGGGTTGGCGATGAAATCCACGAATCGCTCACGCCACTGCATATCAACTTGCCTGAGGTCGTACTCGGCCAGGTCAAGTGAGCGTTCGCCGGATACGGTCCTGACGGAGCGCCCATCCAGCTCGGCGAGCAAGCCGGGCAGGTCGTCGGCCAGCAGGTCGATGATGCCAGCGTCCAGGGCCTCGCTGGCGCTGTAAGACGCGGCGGTTCGGACGGTTTCCTCGAGGGCATCAGCGTTGCGGCCGCGCTCCTCGGCAACGGAACGGATCAATGCGGCGGCATCGTTGGTCACCTTGTCCGCCAGGGTTTCCCCAATGTCCTCGCCGCTGCCGGATACCGGAGTGGCGGCGCCAATATTGGAACCCGGAGCCATAGCCGCCACGTGCGCGGCGGCAGTTATGAAAGTTCCCGCCGATCCAGCCTGGGCGCCGCGCGGCGAAACGAAAACCACCACCGGCGTTCCCGATTCCAGTAGCGTGGCCACGATCTTTCGCGTGCTGTCATACAGGCCGCCGGGAGTATCCAGCTCTATCACCAGCAACTGCGACCCGGCCTCGGTAGCTGCGACCACGGCGCGGTCCATCATCCGCGCCTTGACCGGGTTGATGACGCCTTCCACCCGCAGACGGTACACCGAGCCGGATTCCGCTGCGGCCCGCCCGAAAGATAGAAACATCCCCGCCAGGCCCGCGCCCACGAGTACCAAGCATAGAAGGACGATCGGGAAATTCGGCCTTTGTACCCGCATGAACGTTCACCCGCTGTCATCATCGGGCCGAACGCCGCTCGTGTCAATCATCGGGACACGATCTTTAAGAACGACGCCGCGCGGGACGAGCGAAACGTGTCGATCTGGTCACGCTGCGGGCCGGGGTGTTTGACGATGGCGGGGAACTGCCCATACAATGCGGGCAACTGAGTTGTCAAACGGTTTGCCAGCAATTGGGAGCGAGACGATACATGGATTACCAGTACATCTTATACGACAAGGAACGGGTGTCGCGATTCGAGGGCAGCGGGGAAGGCCGACGTGAAAAGGTGGGCCACGTGGCCTTTTTGACGCTGAATCGGCCCGAAGTTCTCAACGCCATGAACCGCCAGTTGACGGAAGAATTGCACGATGCCGTTCGCGCCGCCAATGAGGACGACGACATCGGTTGCATCGTCATCACCGGGGCGGACACCCACCCACGAGTTCCGGCCTTCACAGCCGGTGGCGACATCCACGAGCAACGAGAGGACCAGGCGGCGCTGAAAGCCGGCGCGACCACCCTCAATGACATGGACGCTCGCTCGGCAAAGCGCCAACGCGGCAGCTATGAAGTCAGCGCGTCGCCCAAGCCGGTCATCGGCATGATCAACGGGTTGGCGTATGGTGGCGGCGCCGTGTTGTCATCGTCGCTAGACATTCGCATCGGTTCCGACGCGGCGCGTTTTCGGTTCCTGGCGGCTGCCTACGGCCGGATCAACTCGACCTGGACGTTGGTGAACCAGGTGGGTTGGCCCCAAGCCAAAGAGCTGCTGTTCACCGCCCGCATCGTGGAAGCGGAAGAAGCGTACCGCATCGGATTGTTGAATCATCTGGTTCCCAGTTACCGCCTGCGGCAGAAAACCATGGAAATCGCCACCGAAATCGCCACCAACGACGTTCCATCGGTCATCGGCATCAAACGCCTGCTGCTCCAGCACATGGGCGGTTCCCTGGAAGAACAATGGGCCAACGAAAAGGACTTCACCACCAACGTGCTGCGGGGCACGCTGGCTGAAGAAGCGTTCCCAGACTTCCTCGCCCGCCGGGGTCGCCCGGTTCGAAGCGCCTAGCGATTCCGTGGCGTTGACATGAAACCCACCCGGCCATTCGGGTGGGTTTTTCGTTAATAATCCTGTGCCCGGCGTTGTAGCAGCGTGGGCAGCAGGTCGGTGTCGCCCTCCCAGGCGACGCGCCCTTGGGAATCGACTACGGAATACGCGACGGGTTTGTGAGGAACCGGCTGGATCTGTCGGTCCTTGCGCCGCAAATCCGGCCGCTGCGCCAGTCGGTCGGTGTCGCCTTCCCACGCGACGGCGCCTTGCGAATCTACGACGGTGTAGGCCACGGGACGCGCGGCGATTACCGGCTCCACCCGGGGCATTGCGTAATCCAGGTAGCGCGTGGTCAACGTGTTGGCGATGGGCTGCATCGGCGACATCACCCGGATCACTATCGGTTGATCCAGAATATTTTCGATCATGCGGTTAACCCGGTTGATGTTGTTCTGCACTATCGGCATGACTGCCTCCAATGGGGAAAATTATGCTGCAACCACCACAATCCACCAAGCAATGCCTCCGGCATAACTTTACTGTGGCCTAAGCGTCCAAGGCGCCCTTGGTGCTGGGCACCTGCCCGACGGCTCGGGGGTCGGGTTCAACGGCATCCCTGAGGGCGCGGGCCAGGGCCTTGCACAACGCTTCAGCCTTGTGATGCGGGCTAACCCCAGCAAGAACCTTCGCATGCAGGTTGATACGGGCTTCAATGGCGAAGGATTCAAAGAAGTGAGCCACCAGATCGCCGGACAATGATTCCACCATGCTGTCGTTCAGCGTGGTTTCCACTACGGTATAGGGCCGCCCGCTCCAGTCCACCGCGACCATCACCAGCGTTTCGTCCAGGGGGACGATGGCGTGACCCATCCGGCGGATGCCGCGAGGTTCCCCCAAGGCCTTGCCGAAAGCGCGGCCCAGCATGATGCCAGTATCTTCCACCAGGTGGTGCCAGCCAACATGGGTATCGCCACGGGCGCGCAGTTCGATGTCGAAGAGGCCGTGCCGGGCAATCTGGCTGACCATGTGGTCGAGGAAGCCGTTCTGCGTGTCCACTTCAAAGCGACCCGAGCCATCCAAATTGACCATGACGGAGATGCTGGTTTCGGCGGTTTCGCGCTCCAAGCTGGCGGCGCGCGCTTCAGGATCGAGCTGGGCGATCATGGCTGGTCCACCCCCAGGACGGCGCGGAACCCTGAGACCACGGCGTCGGTTTCTTCAGGTTTGCCGACGCTGGCGCGAATGTAATCCCGCAGCTGGTCGTTGTCGAAATACCGCAGGAAGACTCCGCGACGGCACATCCCCTCGTAGATCTCCCGGCCGCGTCCATCGGGCATTTTGCAGAGGATGAAGTTGGCTTGGGACGGCCAAACGGTAATGCCGGGTATTTCACGAAGCAAGTTGTACATTCGGGCGCGTTCCTCGACGATGGCGTGGACGCGTTCCAGCAGGTTCTTGGTGTCGGCCAGCGAGGCCAGCAGGGCGACTTCGGCGGCGAGATTGACGTTGTATGGCGGCTTGACGCCCATCATGGTGGCGGCTAATTCACGATCCATGGCGCCGGCGCCGATGCGCAGGCCCGCCAGCCCGGCCCATTTGCTGAAGGTTCGCAGCACCACCAGGTTCTGGTATTCCGACAACAGCGGCATCAGGGTTTGCCCGCAAAAGTCGTAGTAGGCTTCGTCCGCTACAACGAGCAGTCCGGAGTCCAACAGCGCCCGGGCCTGGGCCTCGGTGACTAGGTTGCCCGTCGGGTTGTTGGGACTCGGGAAGAAGACGGCCTTGGTGCGTGGGGTCATGGCGCCTTTGATGGCTTCGATGTCGATTTCAAAGTTTTGGTCGCGCGGCACGGAAACAGCTTGGGCGCCGACCACGTCCGCAGAGAAAGAGTACATGCCGAATGTGGGCGTCGGTATGATGATCTCGTCGCCAGGAGCCAGAAACATGCGCATCAAGAGGTCTATGATCTCGTCGCTGCCGTTGCCGGCCACGATGTTTTCTTCCGCCACCCCCAGATAATCGGACAAGGCGGAACGCAGGCGACGCTGGTCAGGGTCCGGGTAATGGTTATAGTCTTGGAATGCCCCAAGAGCCTCCGCCACCTGAGGAGAGGGACCATACGGATTCTCGTTGCCATTCAGGCGAATCACCTGGTCCAGCGGAACGCCGGCCTCTTCGGCCAGGGTCTCGCTGGGCGATACGCCCTGGTAGGTCTTCAGGCGACTGATGTGGGGCAGCAGCAAATCTTCGATTGCGGGCATCGCGGTGTATCCTTCGACGTTTATTTGATTCAACTCCCGGCCGGATTTACGGGCAGGCTACGGCGCGTTGGCGGCGGCCAGGTGATCCAGGCGAGCTTGTACCGCCCCAGCGTGGCCTGGCAGCCCCTCGGCTTCTGCGATTCGGACAGCAGCGGCGCCCAAGTCAACAAAGCGCTGAGGGCTCAGTCCGACCACCGGCATGGTTCGCAGGAAGTGGTGCACGCTGAGCGCTGAACTGAACCGCGCGGTTCCGCCGGTTGGCATCACGTGCGAGGGCCCCGCGATGTAGTCGCCCATCACCTCCGGGGAGAACTCGCCCAAGAACAGACCGCCCGCGTTGCGGATCTGGCCAGCCCAAGCCCACGGGTCGGCAGCCATCAGGCAAAGATGCTCTGGCGCCAGGCGGTTGGCGACGGTGATGGCATCTTCGAAATCCTCCACCACAACGACGCAGCCCTGCTTTTCCAGTGAATGGCGGATGGTATCAGCCCGTGGATTGGAGGCAATCTGCCCGTCGAGCTCGGCCTCGATGCCGCGAACCAATTCCTCCGAATCGGTCACCAGGATCGCCGACGCCATGGGGTCGTGTTCGGCCTGGGCGATCAGGTCGGCGGCGCAGAACACTGGGTTGGCAGATCGATCGGCCACTACGATGGTTTCAGTTGGGCCGAATATGCCGTCGATGTCGACCTGGCCCTGCACCATTCGCTTGGCGTAAGACACGAAAACGTTGCCGGGGCCGCAGATCTTGTCAACCTTGGGGATCTCTTTGGTTCCGTAGGCCAGCGCGCCGATGGCCGGAACGCCGCCCACCTGGTACACGGCATCAACGCCCGCGATGCGAGCGGCGGCCAAGACGGTGGCGTTCAGGGGTTCGTTGCCCAGGCGAGGCGTGGCCAGCGCCACCTCCTTCACGCCGGCGACGCGGGCCGGGATGGCCGTCATCAGTACTGTGGACGGGTATGCCGCTCTGCCGCCGGGGACATAGAGACCGACCCGTTCCAAGGGGCGCACCAACTCCCCCAAGCCGCCGCCCAGGTCAACCCAGTCACGCGGCAGCGTCGCCTCGTGGAAACTACGGATTCGTTCTGCCGCCATTTCCAGGGCGCGTTTCAGGTCATCGGGTATGGAACGCCACGCTTGCTCCAGCTCGGATGCGGGCGCCTTGAGTTCATCGAGATCCGCGCCGTCCAACAGTTTGGCGTAGCGGCGGACGGCGGTGTCGCCCTCATTGCGGACGTCGCGAAGAATTTGAAGAACCGACGACTCGGGCGTCGCGTCGGCGCCGAACAGATCCCGGGTACGTTGCAGCGCCGCCTCCGGCAAGGAGGATAGGTCAAGCGGGTCGATACGGGTCAGGACGGTATCGGCGGCAGCCAATCCATGAACCTTCTTAAGTCGCACTGAGATACTCCCGCGCCTGGATTTTGGTTTCTTCTATCACCCGCAGACGATAGTCGTCGATGAGTTCGCGAGGGAGACGTTCGTAGATGCGCTCGAGGCTCTGGGGCATTCCGGCCAAGAAGCCATCGACGACTCGCTGCACCTCGTCGTCGTCGCGATACATACGGTTCAAAGCGCGCTTCAAACGTTCCCAGGTGAAATCCCAACCCAGCAGGCGGGCGACCCAGCTGCGCCATTCATCGATCAATTCGTTTTGAAGAAATTCGACGGCCGGCATGGTCTGGACTTCGGCAATGGCATCGTTGTGCGCCGCAAGACCGCCTTCCTCGCCGAGAGCCGCGCGGTCCATATCCAGTTGGAGGGCGCGGTCCCAAATGTGGGCCTCCACTTCGGAATCCGTCACCAAGTTGGCCGGATCGAAATGGGGCCGGAACATGGTGGTGATCCAAGTTTCGTCAGCGACCAGGTGGCTCACATAGCCCAGCAGAAACGCTCGGGTCTCCGGGGTTAGGCCGTTGTTGGAGCCGGCCAGTTGGGGATGCAATTCAAACATCCGCTGCACGCCGGCGCCCACGTGGGTAACCGACAGGTCCGAGAAATGCGTTCGCGCCCGGTCCCACTTGGTCATGGCCCGGATGTCCGGCGTGGTGGAACCCAGGTAGGCGGCGCCAGCATGGTCGTGGACGTAGCCCCAGTCGAGCTCTTCCGCTACCTGCTGGCACAGATAGATGTGCATCGGCAGGTTAGGCATACTCGCCCGGGCCTCCGTTTCGAGCGGCGACTCGGGCCAAAAACCCATCGAACGCCTGGGATTGCCCTTTGAACAGGTAGGACAATTGTGCGGCCGCGATGTCCACGCCGCCGCATTCCCTAAGATGCTGCACAACGTCGAGCAGGCGGTTCTTGCGGATCAGCAGGGACACGGCGTACCAGTCCTCCTCCTCCACGCTGAACACGCGGGCCACCGTCGGCCCCTGGATTCCCGCAATATCAGGTCGGGACAGGATCATGGCGCTAACGTCTTCTGCGGAACGACCCTGCACGTTGGCGGTGATGCGGTAGTAGGGTTCCGCCCGCATGTGCGCCTCGATCATTTCCGTGAACGAATGGGCCAATTGCAGGTTGGCGGGATTCTGGGACAGCGACACCGGATTGGCGATCAGGCACGCCTGGGATGTGAGGATGGTTCCGCCCTCCAGGGTCTTCAACCGATTCTCCCGCAGCGTCGTGCCGGTTGCGGTGAGATCCGCGATCAGGTCGGCGTAACCGGCTATGGGCGCGGCCTCCAGGGTGCCGCTGGCCGGCGCCAATGTGAAGTAGTTGATGCCCCGCTCGAACAGGTAGCGTCGCAGCAAGCGGGGGTACTTGGTTGCGATGCGCAGTTGCCGTCCCCGGCTGTGGAATTCCAACGCCAAGTCAGCCAGGTCGTCGATGGAGGTAACGTCCAGCCACGATTCAGGCGCCGCCAGCACGTAGTCGCAGCGTCCGAACCCCAAGTCCTCCATCACCGCGACCACCGCGTCATCGTCATGGCGGTATTCCATGAGGCGGTCAAGCCCGGTTATGCCCATGTCCGCGCTGCCCTCTTCCACCTTGGTGGTGATGTCCGCAGTGCGTTGGAAAAGAACATCGATCCCCGGGATAGCTGGAATAGACCCGGTATATCGGCGCGAATTGGGCCGGTTGACCTTGACCCCGCACGCGGTCAGAAACTGCATGGTGGGTTCGCCCAACTCACCGTCGCTTGGAATTACCAGTCTCAAAACGCCACCCGTCTCACACGGTTATTTTGCGACAGCATTCGGATGCGTTACCCGACTCTGAGACCTCCAGAATCGCCACACCGCCTTGGCCTCGGATCTCGGCGGCGGCCCTGAGGGCAGCGGCGTTGGAGTCGGCGGACGCAGGCTGGACGGCAACGGCGTCTAACCTAGCTGACCCGCTGGCCGTAGCAGGCATCGCTGCCAACAACGATTCCAGCGTGTAGGCGAATCCCAAGGCTGGCACGGGTTGGGCCCCGCCCAACGCCACCGCCAGCGCGTCGTAACGACCGCCGCCGCCCAGAACCACGTCGCCCAGGGCCGCGCCCGTGGAATCCACCACCACGTCAAATATGATGCCGTTGTAGTAGGCGATGCCCCGCGCCAGCGAGAAATCAATCTGGAGCATACCGGCCAAAGGGGTAGCGCCGCCAACCAGTTGCGTCAAGTCCAACAACCGCTGATACGCCCCGCGGTCAGCTCCTGCGGATGAGACGATGGCTCCCACCCGTTCCAGGGCATCATCTGGGTTGCCTCTAATTCGAGCCAGTTGGCCGGCCAGTTCCAAGCCGTTTTGCAAAGCGTCTGCTGCGTCGCCGCCTCTGAGCTTGCGCAGCAACCGCTCCACGATCTCATCGGGGGAGCGCCTCCCCAGAGGCGTCTCCGGAGAGCTGTGCCACTGCATGAATCCGGTCAGCACGCCACGGGCCAAACTGTCCGGCAGTTCAGCTACAGCGTCCGCGAGGTCGGCCTCATCGTCGGGCAAGCCCCGACCCGAAACGATGTGCAGTTCGTCGGCCCGCCGCATAATGTCGGTTAGATTCACTCCGCCGTCGCCGATGCGGTTCATGTTGGCAACGATGAACGCGCGAGCGCGGTCGGTCAGGCCAACCGTGTCGAGGATGCTGTCGAGGACATCGAGGTCGGCCAAGCGCAGGCGGTAATCCGTAATCCCCAATTCTGACGGGATCTCACCGGCCAACGCCAAGAGTTCGGCGTCTGCGAGGATGCTATTGGAGCCGATCAGCTCAGCTCCTACCTGGGTGAACTGACCGCTGTTGTCGTCTGGAGGCGGGTTGCGCACGTCGTAACGGAATACGGGCCCGGCATATTGCCAACGCGCCACCGCGCCGTCCTCAGCGTCGCCGGTCGTCTCAAGGTAGTGCCGCATGATGGCGGAAGTGAACTCGGGACGCAGGCTGACGGAGTTGGATCCTGGGTCGCTGAACGAATACATCTGAGAAGCCAAATCGCCGCCCGATTTGCGCAGGAACAACTCAGTGGATTCCAGGATCGGCACGTCCAAGTTCAAGTACCCGTAGCGGGCAACGGCCTCAAACAACCTGGATTGCACGGCCTGCTGGCGTCGGTACGCGGCATCGGGTACATCCTGCATACCCGGCAGTCGGCGCACCGGTTTGGGTGTGATGGGGACGGCGGGAGCGATCATCAGGGGCTATTGTAACACCTGTCTGGCGGCCACGGGCGAACCCGCAGCGTGTGGGCGCAGTCCCCCAGTCCTACCGCCGGCAAGCTGGATGGCGCTGCCGCTTCGCGCATTGGCAGAGGGGTAGCGCGACCCGCATTGACACCAACGGTACGCAACACACCAACGGTACAGGTGAGGCGTCGGACTGGAAGTCGGTATGGGTCGGTTTCTTCAGACACCAGCGGACGATGACGGTGCGGCCGGTCGTGCCTAACGCTGTTACGGGTGGGCGTTCGCGCCGCCGTCGATATACACCGGTTGGCCGCTGGGGTAGTCGCAGTGAGGCGAACACAGGTAAACCAGCATCGCGGCTAGGTCGCGGGGGTGGCCCTTACGACGCAGCGGCGTATAGCGCACAAGCAATTCCTCACGTTGAATTTCCAGTGGAATCTCTTCTGCGGTGGACCAACCTGAACCCACGGCGTTGACCCGAATTTCGCTGCGGCCCCATTCCACGGCGAAAGAACGGGTAAGCGATAGCGCCGCAGCCTGGGTGGCGCTGTAGGCCGAACAATTGATGACAGCTCGTTCGGCCAAGTTGGAGATGACGTTGACAATGCGACCGTACTGTTGCGCCAACATCCGCTGCCCCACCGCCTGGGTGAGCATGAACGTGGCCCGGACGTTGCGGGCGTGCAGTTCGTCCCACTCCTGCAGGGAGATTTCGGCGGCTGGCTTGGCGAAGAAGCTGCGGGTGTCGTTGACCAGGATGTCAACACGGTCGTGGGCCGCTGAGAACGTGGACATCACCGCCGCGGCGCCATCGGGCGAATCCCAGCGGCCGGCGTGCCCGAAAGTCTCGCTCCCCGTGGTCGCCGAGACGGCGGCGCGGATCGCATCGACCGATTCGGCATGGCGGGCGACGGCAAAGACGCCAGCGCCGGCTTCAGCCAACGCGGCCGCCAGTTGCGGCGTCTCGTCACCGCCAGAGGAAGCGACAATAGCGGTGAGACCGGCCAGACTGAATTCGGCCGGCAAGAATGATGGTGGGGAGGTTGCCACGTGGATATGCTCCTCGCGTTGACCGGTAGATCCCATCCATGCCAAGGTTCCCGGCCGCGGCGTTATCAGGGTTCCAGCTCCGCTACGGGGGCGTACCCGGTCGGCGCGATGCCCGACGCCAGGCCGGCGCCATCCAGGACAAACATTTCTCCGGTCATATAGTCCGACGCGTCGGAGACTAGAAAGACGGAAACGGGGCCCAAGTCGTCTGCTTTTCCCAGCTTGCCGGTGGGCAGAAAATCCCCAGACTGGGGCAGCGTACGGTTGATTTCGGCGGCTGGGTCGATGGTGGGTATGAAACCGGGAACGATGCTGTTGGCGGTGATGCCGTATCGGGCCAAGCTGAACGACAACACGCGGGTGAGCTGGATTACTCCGCCTTTCGACGTGCAGTACATGTAAATATCCCGGCCGCCGCGCAGCCCGAAACCAGACGCCACGTTGATTATCTTGCCTTTGCCGGCGTCGGCCATGGGTTTGGCCGCGGCGCGGGCGCAGTAGAAGGCGCCGGAGAGATTCACCGACATCGCAGTTTCCCAGTCGTCATCTGTGATCTCCCAGATAGGTTTGAGCACGTTGTCCGCCACCATGGCGGCGTTATTGATGAGGGCGTCAACCCGGCCGAAGTGATCGAGCGTGGTTCGGATCAAAGCGTCGGCGTCGGCGGAGCTGGACACGTCGGTGGGAACGGCGATGGCGTCTATTCCGGCGGCGAGCGCTTCGTCCCGCGCCGCCTCGATGGGGCCGGGGCGCCGGCCGGCGATGGCCAGATTGGCCCCGGAACGCGCGAGGGCGCGGACCATCTCGAGTCCCAGCCCGGTTCCGCCGCCGGTGATTACGACGACTTTGCCGTCCAGGTAGAGATTTTCAAGCATGAATCGCCGCCTCTTCAGGTACTGCCCGCAGGGTAATGTCTCCGGCGGTAAGGGTCAACAAACTGCCGTCGTCCTGCCGCAGCAGCAAATTGCCGTGCTCGTCCACGTCTTCAGCGAAACCGATGTTGGTGGCGCCGTGATGCGTCACGACCACGCGCTGTCCCAGCGTGTCCAGCCAGCGGCGCCACTCGGGAACCGGCGAACGTCCGCGCTTTGCATCCAGGTACAAGGCATCCATGGATTGCAGGATTCGGCGCAACAACTCGGAGCGGTCGATTTCGGTCCCCGTGAAGGCGTTAAGGCAGGCGGCGGTATCGGCGATTTCTGGTTCCCCGGACACGTCTAGGGCAACGTTGACGCCCACGCCAACGATGGCGTGTTCAATAGGTGGGCCTGACATCACGCTTTCGGCCAGGATGCCGGCGACCTTCCTCCCCTCTATGGTGATGTCATTGGGCCACTTGATGGCGGGATACAGCCCGGCCGCCTGGCGAATGGCGCGGGCCACGGCCACGCCGGCCAACGGACTGAGCAATGGCAGGGTCGCGGCATCGGGGCGGAACAGGACGGAGCAATAGAGATTGCCAGTGTCCGAGACCCATCGGCGTCCCAGGCGCCCTCGGCTGGACGTTTGGTTTTCGGCGACCACCACCGCGCCTTCCTCAGCCCCGTCCCCAGCCCATTGATTGGCGTCGTCCATGGTGGAGCCGGTGGATTCAAAATAGCGGATGGATCTGCCAACAATGGCCGTGTAAAGGCCGGTTCGGAGCATTCGGGCGACGGTTGACGGGGGCATGGTTGCCGGTCACCACCCGTGGTCGTAGCGATCTTGAAGCGTTTCCAGCAGGCGGCTGATGGGGATGCGTTCCTGAGCCATGGTGTCGCGGTCGCGGATCGTGACGGACTGGTCATCCAACGTGTCGAAATCTACGGTCACGCAATAGGGCGTGCCTATTTCGTCCTGCCGACGGTAACGTCGCCCGATGCTCTGAGCGTCGTCGAACTGCGCCCGGAAACGGCGGCGTGTCAGGTCGTACACGGAACGGGCGGTGGGCAGCAGGCGGGCGTTGCGACTCAGGGGTAGCACGGCCACCGTCACCGGCGCGAGGGCGCGGTGGAAGTGCAGGACGGTGCGGGTGTCCTTGCCGTCGGGTTCCTCGTCGTAACTGTCCAGCCAGAAGGCCAGGGTGGCCCGGTCGACCCCGCCCGAGGGTTCGATGACGTAGGGCAGGTAGCGCTCGTGGATCTCGTCGTCGAAGTAGGAAAGATCCTCGCCGCTGTATTCCCGATGGCGACCGAGGTCAAAGTCGGCGCGGTCGGCGATGCCTTCCAACTCCCCCCAGCCCCAGGGGAAACGGTACTCGATGTCGTAAGTGGCCTTGGCGTAGTGGGCCAACTCATCGCCAGCATGTTCGCGGAGGCGCAGGTTCTCGGCGCGGATGCCGTAGGAGACATACCAGTTGAAACGATCCTTCACCCAGCGTTGCAGCCACTCCTCGTCCGTGCCCGGCTTGACAAAATACTCGATCTCCATCTGCTCGAATTCCCGTGTGCGGAAGGTGAAGTTGCCAGGTGTAATCTCGTTGCGGAACGCCTTGCCAATCTGGGCGATGCCGAAGGGAAGCTTCTTGCGGGTGGCGGTCTGCACATTCTGAAAGTTGACGAAGATGCCCTGGGCGGTTTCGGGTCGCAGGAACACCTCGTTGCTGGTGTCTTCTACTGGACCCATGAAGGTGCGGAACATCAAGTTGAACCGACGTGGTTCGGTAAAGTCGCCGCCGCATTCTGGGCACTTCTCGGTTTCCAGTTGATCCTGGCGGAAGCGGCGGTGGCACTCACGGCACTCCACCAACGGATCGCTGAAGTTCTCGACGTGGCCGCTGGCTTCCCAGACGCGGGGGTGCATCAGGATGGCGGCGTCCAGTCCAACCACGTCATCCCGCTCGGAAACGACAGATCGCCACCAAGCTTCCTTGACGTTGCGTTTGAGTTCAACGCCAAGAGGGCCGTAGTCCCAGGTTGATCCCAAGCCGCCGTACACCTCGCTGGATTGAAAGACGAAACCCCGTCGCTTGGACAGGGAAAGAATTTTATCCATATCGGCGTGGGGGAGAGTGCGCGGCATCGTGCTCCTCGCGTTCAGAAAGGGATTGAATCATGTTACCACAGGGAACCCGGACCTTCGCCCGGCAGCTCCCGGCGCACGGCGTCGGCCAAGCTTTCGGCGGCCAGGTCGTCGAGACGGATGTAGCGGGCCGACATTGATTCTGCGATGCCTTGGGCCAGCCCCAACTTGATGAAATCCTGCTCGGTGTCCACGACCACCGACGGAATTCCGGCGTCGGCAATGGTGCGAGAGAGGCTCTCCAATTCGGCGTCCCCGACGACTGACTGGTTCAATGGGTCGCCGGACAGCGACACATTGGCGCGTCCGTCGGACAGCAAAACCAGAAGGGGAAGAACGTCCCGATCCTTGAGGCGTTCGGTTTCTAGGGTTTCCAAGGCCAGGTACAAGGCGCGGGCCAAAGGCGTTCGGCCTCCCGTTGGCATCTCCTGCAGGCGCCACTGCGCCATTTCCACGCTCCCAGTCGGCGGCAGCAACAACTCCGCGCCAGCGCCTCGGAATGCGATCAGACCCACCCGGTCCCGGCGCTGGTACGCGTCCAGCAGCAGCGACATGACCGCACCCTTCACGGCCACCATCCGGCGCTGGGCCCCCATGGAGCCGCTGGCATCCACCACGAACAGGATCAACGAGGCGGTATGGGTTTCGCGAACCTTTTCACGGATGTCCCAAGGTTCGACAAGCAGGGCCGCGGAACCCGTATCCGCGCTTTCGCGACGTCTGCGCTGATGCGGGGCGGCGGCTCGTAGAGTGGCGTCCAGCGCCAGATCGGATGCGGGGCCATCCGGAACGCGGGCGCCCACATAGCTCCCGGCCGAAGTGTCGCTGATGGTGACGGCGCGACGGCCGGATGAGCGACGCGCGCGACGATCCGGGGGTAGTACCTGGAGGTTCTGGACGGCGTAAGGGTCGCCCACCTCGAACCACTCATCACCGAGGGCTGATTCCTCGGGGTCGCCCGCGTTGTCTTCGGGAGGGTCGGGCGTACTGTCGCTATCGGCGTCGCCGGGGTCGTCTTGGCCGGAACCGTCGCCGCCGGCCGGCTCGCGGTTGCGCTGCTGGTTCTGAAAGTCGTCCAGCATATTGTCCAGCTGCTCGGTCACCAGGTGCGGTTGCTGGAACGGTTGGCGACGCTGCCGGTGGAGCAGAGCCATGAGCGCAGCCTCACGCACGTCATCAACATCGACGACTGTCCTGCCTTCATACGCCGCGATGGTGCTGGCGGTCTTGTACATCACGATGTCCCCGCGCAACCCGTCTACCTGGTATTCAGCGCAGATGTCGGTGATCAATTCCAGGATGTCGTCCGGCACGACAACTTCCGGCAGCAGTTGTTGGCTGGACAATAAGCGGTCGCGTTCCTCCCTTTCGGCGTCGGCCCAAGCATCCATGAAAGTGAATGGCGCGGCCTCAAAGGCCATGCGTCGGCGCACCACTTCGCGGCGTTCGACGGGTTCGAACACGCCGTCAACCTCCACGGCCAGCCCGAAGCGGTCCAGCAGTTGGGGACGCAGGTCGCCCTCCTCTGGATTCATGGTGCCAACGAGCATGAATTCTGCGGCGTGGCTGACGGAAATGCCCTCCCGCTCAACGTAGTTCCGCCCCATGGCGGCGGCGTCGAGGAGGACGTCGACCAGGTGATCGTTGAGCAGATTCACCTCGTCGATGTATAGGATGCCGCGATGGGCCGCCGCGATCAGCCCGGGTTCAAAATTCTTGGCGCCGGATTTGATGGCCTCCTCAATGTCCAAGGAGCCCACGAGCCGGTCTTCGGTAGCCCCAACTGGGAGGTCAACAATCCGTACCTGGCGGGCCGCCGGGTTCCCGGCGCCAA
This sequence comes from Dehalococcoidia bacterium, assembly GCA_965221295.1. GTDB lineage: Bacteria > Chloroflexota > Dehalococcoidia > Lucifugimonadales > UBA3495 > Bin87. The sequence goes on from OZ244879.1 coordinate 2,741,607, forward strand.
CGGTCTGCTGGCACCATCGGCACACCTCCTGGGGATTCCCAGGCTGGCAGCTGTACGGGCAGCCGGGAACCACCGGAACCTCGGGCAGCAGGGCCGCCAGAGAACGAACGGCAGTGCTCTTGGCGGTTCCCTTCTTGCCACGCACCAGCACGCCGCCGATGCGCGGGTTGATGGCGTTGAGCAGCAACGCCCGCTTCATTGGCGTCTGGCCGACGATGGCGGTGAACGGGAAGCGCGGTTCGCGACTGACGGCGGGTTGGGTCATGGTTGCAGGATTCACGCGGATGCGGCCAGTGACTGAGGATAGGCGTGAATGTCGCGCTCACGATAGCGTCGATAGCCCACGGTGAAGAACGCGACTCCCATCCACAGCAGGAAGTGGCCAAAGGCGGTGAAAGTACGGAACAGTATGGTGAGTTCTGGCGGTAGCCAATCAGGCGCCGCGTCCCGAACGCTGGGGATGGCAAACGCCAGCAGCAGCGCGACCACAGCGTAGGCTGCCCCGATGCCGGCATATCGCGCCCAGCGGGCGGAACCCGCCGATGATCGATTGACCAACCCAACGCCATAGACCGTCAACGCCACTGAAACGGTCGAGACGGCGATGAACAGGAACTGGAACCCTTGGCGGCCCAGCAACGTGGTTTCATCACCAATGCCCGGCGGATTGAGCGGGAATTTGATCTGCGTGTACATGGACACGCTCCAGAAACCGAGCAGGCCGGCCAAGCCAGCCCAGGCCCATGGGCTCCAACCGGGCGTCGCGTTGCGAATCAGGTGGTACAACCCCGTGAAAATAGCGGCGTAGAGAATACCGATCACCGCCAGGCCAACGCTCATGCCAATGCGCTGGCCGCCAAGGGTCGTAACGAAGGAAAGGGGAAGCGGCTCCTCATCCTCGCCCGCCGCCAATTGCTGGGCGCAACCGTCCCGGTCAATTTCGCATCCCTCCAGGGAGATGGCCCATTCCATCACCGGGACGTTGAAGATGTTCATGTAGGCCGCCGCCAAGAGACCGGCAATGACCCCCATGATCAACGCGGTGGGCAAGATGCGTACCATGCTTTATCTCCGTTGAATTCGCACCGGACTGTATGCCGGCCACAGCGCCCAGAGCCAGGCTTGCCACGGATACACGGACCGGACGATGTCCCGACGCGCTTGTCCCGGCTAGCAAAAAGGCTGACGCGCCAGGACTGACGGCAACCGAGCGTTATGACACCCGCGTTATGACACCCAAGGAAGGGCAGGCCCGACGCAGCGTGGCGTCGGGCCGACCCTAGCCTAGTGGCACATGAATGCGACGTGGCGGGCGTGGTGGAAGAATTCGTGAACGGTATTCAGAACGGCAGGAGACCCGGCCGCGGCCGCGTGGACTCCACCATCGACGTAGCCGACCACGTACAGGGCCATGGCGCCGAGAACCAGCCAGGGCGCCCAGGCGGCGGTATTGGTGGTGGAAAGGAAGCGATTGACGATGCTCATGTTGCACTCCTCTGTTGTGTTGATTGGACCATTTGGGGCCCCTCATCCATCGATAACGGTTTGGGGCCTGTCAGCCGGTTGCGCTACGCCGGTAGCCTGGCAATACCGGTAGCCTGGCTATGTCGGAAGATCAAGAGTTAACGCTCGACGAAAATCAGGTCGCCCTCCTTCCCGACCCAGCGGTCGCGAGCCTCTTCGAAAGCGCGGAGCTTCGCGGGTTGCAATTCGGTGCGCTTTTCGTCGTCGTCAAGGTACGGATTGGGGAAATAGCAGCGCACCAACGTATCGTCCCAGTTATGTGAGAATCTTACGTAGTAGGATTTTAGATCGCCGTGGCTGGTGGCCTCCACGAACTGGATGCCGTCGATTTGTTCCAGTTGCAGGTGGAAATGCCAGTTGTCGGCCTCAATGGTGGCCCAACCGTTGTGGATCTCTGGCTCCTTGATGCCATGAGCATGGTTCTCGCTAACCACGGATCCGCCGCCGACGACCCACATCATGCTTGGATTGCTGGTCAGTTCCTTGAGCAAGTCCAGCGCGTATTCCATCACGGTATCCTCCCGCTCACGGCTCTGGGGCAGGCGCCCGCAGGGCTCCGCCTTCCTGCCGTGTTTCGATCTCAGTCTCCAAGTCTAGGTACATCTGGCGCAGCTGCTCCAGCAATTCCGGCGGTGGGTTTTCCCACAATCCCCGTTGCACGGCCTCCAGCAACCGCTCCACAATTCCCCGCAACGCCCAGGGATTGCTTCGCTTGAAGAATTCCTGCATGTCCGGATTCAGGACGTATTCCTCGGTTACGTCCTCGTACATCCAATCTTCAACCACCTGAGCCGTGGCGTCGTAGCCGAACATGTAATCAACGGTGGCCGCCAGCTCGAAGGCGCCCTTGTAACCGTGGCGCTGCATGGACTGCATCCACTTGGGGTTGACGACACGGCTGCGGAACACCCGACGGGCCTCGTCCTGCAAGTCTCGCACGCGGGCGCGGGTTGGGTCGCTGCTGTCGCCAAAGAACTGCCGAGGGTTGCGACCGGTCAGGGAGCGCACGGTGGCGATCATTCCGCCGTGATACTGCATGTAATCGTCGCTGTCGAACACGTCGTGCTCGCGGTTATCCTGGTTCTTGGCGGCGATGACGATCTGCCCGAACCTCGCGCGGAATTCGCCGCGGGCCGCGACGCCGAAGTCCTGGCGCGAATAGGCGTACCCTCCCCAGGAAGTGTACACCTCGGCCAGGTCGTGAACGGATTCCCAATTGCGTTCGTCCAACACCCCCAGGATTCCGGCGCCGTAAGATCCCGGTTTGCTGCCGAAAATGCGGAACAAGGAAGGGTTTCCGGCGCTTTCGGTGGCTTCGTCATCGGGCGTGTCAACGCGACTTTCCGCGTCCTCGCGCATGTGCTTAACCACGAAGTTCCGCTCTGGTGGTTCAGCTTGAGCGGCGGCCAGCGTCACCGCCTGATCCATCAGGTAGATGAGGTTGGGGAAGGCGTCCCGGAAAAAACCGCTGATGCGGATGGTTACATCGATGCGCGGGCGGCCCAACTCCTCCAACGGAATAACTTCCAGACCGCTCACCCGCCGACTCTCGGCCTGCCAGATCGGCCTCACCCCGAGCAGGTACAGGATCTGCGCGATGTCGTCGCCGTGAGTGCGCATGGCGGAGGTGCCCCAGACCACGACGCCGACCATCTCCGGGTAGGCGCCCTCTTCGTCCAGGTACTTCTGCAACAACGCATCGCCCAGGGATTTGCCGACATCCCATGCGGTGGGCGAGGGCAGCGCCCGCGGATCCACCGAGTAGAAGTTGCGACCGGTGGGCAGGACGTTGACCATGCCCCGAGTGGGCGCCCCGGACGGGCCGGGCGGCACGAATCGTCCCTCCAGGCCACGCAGCAGGTTGTCGATCTCGTCGGTGGTGCGCAGTAGCGACGGGTAAATGTGCTGGCCCACGTAGCCCAATACGCTCTCTGTGAGCGCGTCTTCGTGGCCCAGCAGGTCGTGGACCACCGGCGCGATCCGGTGGGCCGCAAAACCGTCATCGCATAGCTGCTGGTACGCCTGCCGGCACAGGGTTTCCAAACCCTCTATCACGTCGCTGGCGTTGCGGATGGGCGAATCCACCGAGTGCGGCGCCAGCGCGTCGGGGATAGCGCCATTCACCGGAGCGGCCGGGTTTTCCAACAGTGCGTAGTAGTCGTATCCGAGGGCTTGAGCCAGGGCGCGCCGGAGACTGGGAACCGCGCCATTGTCCAGCCGCGTCAGGGCGCACAGCAGGCCCACCATCTGCTCGGAGGTAGGAGGCTGACCCAGGGTGTGTAGGCCGTCCTTGATCTGGGCATCCTTGATTTCGCACAGATAGCCGTCGATTTCCAGCATGAACTCGCCGAAGTCATCGGGTTGCTCGTCCACGCCTAAGTCTCGGTGCAATTCAGCTTGCTGCACCATCTCCCAGATTTGGGATTCCAGGGTGGGGAGTTTCCCAGGGTCAAGCGTCTGGCACTGGTAATGTTCGTCCATCAGCTGTTCCAGCTTGGCGATGTCGCCGTAGGAATCGGCTGTGGTCATGGGCGGAATCAGGTGGTCGATGATGGTGGCGTGGGCGCGTCGCTTGGCCTGGGTGCCTTCGCCTGGGTTGTTGACGATGAAGGGATAAAACAGCGGGATGTCGTCCAGGGCTACTTCAGGGTAACAGGAGGCAGACAACCCCACTCCCTTGCCAGGCAGCCATTCCAGGGTGCCATGCTTGCCGATGTGAATCATCGCGTCGGCCTGGAACACATCCCTCAGCCACCGGTAGTAGGCGATGTAGTGGTGCGTCGGTGTCAGGTCCGGGTTGTGGTACACGGAAATCGGGTTTTCGCCGAAGCCCCTGGGTGGCTGCAGCCCAACGAATACATTGCCCATGGGCACGCCGGCCATGGCGAGCTGATCGCCGGTGCGATACACCTGCCCGGGCGGGTCGCCCCACGCTTCGGTCAGCTCCTCCCGCACGGAGGGTGGGAAACCGGCGAACCACTGCGCATACTGGCGGCGTTCGACGTGCCCAGCCGCCAACCGGAGTTGCTCCTCAGTCAGCGTATCGGTGTCGTTGCTGCACCTGGCGATGATGCGCTGCACCAGCTCGTCGCCGTCGGACGGAATGTCCTCGACGCGGTAGCCGGCTGACTTGAGGGCCAAAAGCAGGTTGATGGCAGAGGCCGGCGTATCCAGACCCACCGCGTTGCCGATGCGGGCATCCTTGGTGGGGTAGTTGCTCAGGATGATGGCGACGCGCTTGTCGGCGTTGGCCTTGCGGCGGAGGGTAGCGTGGCGAGCGGCCACCCGCGCCAGATGATCCATACGGTCTGGTTGGGGAACGTACCGCTGGATGCGGGCGGCCGACAGACCGTTCCCCGCGGCGCCGGTTTCCTCCTTGAACGAAACCGGAACCGTGATGATTCTACCGTCAAACTCTGGGAAAGCGACGTTCATCGCCGTGTCAATGGGACCCAGGCCCAGCGAACTCTCTTCCCAATCCGTTTGGCTGCCCATGCTGATGATGCCCTGGATGATGGGCAGGTCCAGATTGTCGAGAAGTTCCTGCGACCAGCCGGTGGCCACGGTCGCCCCGGTTCCACCCTGCTGATGGTCCAAGTCGCTCATGGCCAAGCCCATGGTGTTGACGATGCAGTCAACGCGGGGGACTCCCTGCGCGTCCACCATGTAGCCGGTCAGGGCATGGTCTCCGGCTTGATCCTCGTCTTCGGGCCGGTGTTTGAGGCTGTAGGAAAAGACTGGAAGAACGTTGACATTTTGGACTTCCAAACGGGCGATTAGGTCATCCACGAAGGCCAAATTGCCGCTCATCCAGTGGGCCCGATAGAAGAGCAGACCCACCGACGGGCGACCAGGGACGAAACGAGTGGCAACGTAATCTTCCACGGAAACGCCCTCGTGGACTTCCGGGTGATACACGCCCTGCCACGGCATTGGAGCCGGAGCCTCGTGTCCGTAGTCTGCGTCGAGGTAGGTGTCGGCCAGGAAGAGAAACAGATTGCGAAAATTGAGTACGCCACCGCGCATAAGGTAGGCAAAGACGGTTTCGACTTCGGCCACGGGCGCCGTACACGCCGTCACCATATCCTCATCCCATTCCTGGTGGCCGGGGCAGGCGATCAGCGGGATGCCTTTGGCGCGGCAGATTTCAACCAGTGGCTCGAAGGCGTCGCCCAAGGCGCGTCGGCCGCCCAGCAGTCGCAGCGCCACCGCGGAGGCGCCGCCAACCGCGCGCAATAGTTCCTCACGAGCGGACGCTGCCGACTCGCCTTCGCCTTCCAGGGTAACGGGGTTGCAGGCATAAACAGTGACCTCGTCTCCCCACGGCATCCCGGCGAGCGCTCGCTCAGCCGTCAGGATGTCGGTGTCGGCAGTGGTGACGAAGACGATGGTCGCCGTCCGTGTTTCAGGCAGGGTGGTCATGGTCAATCGTGGTCGGCGCCGGTTCTGGGGAACACCATGATGGAAAGGTCGCTGAACTCGTCGGGGAGCGCGGCGCATTGCGCTAACGTGCCTTCCCATCGTTTTTCGTCGGGCAGGGTCAGTCGCTGGAATACCATAACCGGTTGGTCGGGGTCTGCCCCGTCGGCGATGGCGTTGCCGGCGATGCCAGGCGGCATAAAATCGTAAGGACGCGGCAGCAGGATCACGTTGCGTCGTCCCTGTCTCAGGGTTTCCACCAATTCGCCCAGTTCTGATCCTCGGTCCCAACGCTGGTGCAACGTGATGAACAGGGATTCTTCCAGAGAGATGCCGGCCCGGGCGCAGGCGATCTGCACGCTGCTGACCCCGGGCGCCAGGTCCACGGTATCGGCGCGACGTCGAACCCGATTGATCAGTTCTTTGGCGGATACATTCAAGTCGCCCCAAACGCATACCACGCAGGATCTCCCCTGTAGCGCCTGCTCTTGGGCGTAGTCCAGGGCTGCTTCCTGATCCCGGTAGGACATGGGGCGCAACTCGGCGTCGCCGGTGTAGTCTGACACCACGTCCAGCACGGTTGCAAAACCCACCACCAAGTCGGCGTCGGCCAGGGCTTTCCGTCCCTTGAGCGTAAGGAATTCAGGATCGCCTGGGCCCACAGCCACTATGGTCATGTGGACGGCGGCGCCATCGGAGGGCATGTTGTTCATCCCAGATATTGTGTTAAAACGAAAGCCCCGGCGGTTCTGTACTGCCGGGGTCGCGCCAGCCGATGATGGCCGGGGGAGCGTCGCTGCCGCCGCGAGTAATTGATAACGCCGGAGCGAGGCCCTGATGGAACGACCCTGTTGAGCGCAGAGCAGGATTCCGAGGCAGTTGGCGGGCAGGTCTCCTGGCTTGCGGGTTTTGGTTCTTGCGCCCAACCGGCGCCTTCCCACCGTACCTCATGGTTTACGGCAGTGGCGAATCGCCGGCGGGCTTCCCGCTTACAGTGGCGCAACCGCGGCGGATTTTCACCGCCTTCCCAATTAAGCCGAACTGGGGTGATGGCGCCCGACAACCGGATTCTGGATTTAATGGGGCGCTAAGCGCGTTGATAATCTAGCCCGGTTGCCGACGCTTGTCAACAGCCATTGATCGCTCTCGGTTAGCCAATCTGCCGGGCGAGTAGGGCAGTAGCATCGCTGAGGCGCGGTTTCGATGGTCAACGAGGGCCGCCGCTTCCCACGCTGTCCCAGGAAAACCATCGGATTACTGCCCGCGGCCCGGCGCTATACTTGGTCGCGTTGCGTTTTGCAATTGGCGCAAGGAGACGGTTGGCATGTTGTTCATCAAGTTGGTCGCTGCGATTGTCGCGGTGGTGGCCGTGGCGGTCATCGCCGCCGGGCTGGCCATGTACCTCCGCTTGGTTCCCATACCCGACCCGATCCTGGCGTTGCTGGCGGGAACCAAACCGCCCGAATACTCAGCAAAATACTATCCGCCCAACACGCTGGCCTACGCTTGGTTGACACTCGTGCCCGAACAGGGCCAGTTTGGGGAGTTCCAAAACATCCGTGAGCGCCTGGACGAATTTCTGGCTTTCCGCGACCTGGTGGACCTGGCGGAGGAAGAATTTGAGGCAGACACAGGCATTGATCTTGAATCCCAGGTTATGCCGTGGGTCGGCCCCGAAATTTCGATAGGTTTACTGGATTTCAGAGGAGACTTTGATGAGCCGGTGATCGCAGCGATGATTGGGGTGCGCGACCGGAGTGTAGCCGAAGAATTTCTCGCCGACTGGCTCGAATACCTGGAGAATCGGGAAGGCGCCAACTTTGACTACGGAGCCCACCAGGGTTTTGACGTTGCAGTTGACGAAAACCGTCACCAGGCTTACGCCCTAACCGACCGGTGGTTGGTCTTCGCCACCGGTGAAAGCGCGTTGGAGGTAATGCTGGAACGGATCGCAGGCGACCTTGACAACTCGCTGGCAGAAAACGAGCGATTCATCGCGGCGCGGGGGGCGTTGCCGGAGCGACGCTTCGCCTCTGTTTACGTGGACGCCAGGCAAACGCTGGACTTGTGGGAGGATTGGCTGGACGACACGCTGGGTTTGGGCGGGCCCACAATCTCCGAGCTGCGCGCTCCGGATTGGATAATTGGCTCCGCGGGTTTGGTTGAGCTTGGCATCGTAACCGAGTTCGCGGTTCCGACCGGCGTCGATTACCCACTGCAGTTCGCCGCGCTCACCGACCCCGCCCACTTTTTGCCCGATGACACCATGGGCTTTATGGCGAGGACGTTCGACCCGGACGTTGACGTTGGCGCGACGCCGCCCGCAGCTACAACTTGGGGGAAATACTGTCCCCAGATGACATCGATAGCATCAACAACGCCATCGAGGCGTTCTCCTACGATACGGACGCGCTCGACTTGCCGGCCTTGGTCGCGAACGTCGGCCTGGACGAAGTATTGGACCTGGCGTTGGGTGTCGTTGAAGGGATGACCGGCATTGATCTTGAAGCGGATCTCTTTGATCACCTGGGCGGCGAGATCATCGTGGCCGTTGGCGACGTCGACTTTGACTCGGTGGAAGCAAACCCGACCGCAAATGCCGTTGACGCCGTGATGATGCTCTCGTACCGGGATGGCAGCAAGGACCAATTGACCGCAACCATGGAGGATGCCACCAACCTCCTGCTGGAACGCGTCGGTCTAGACACCAACCGGCTGGACGTGGGGGCCGATGACCAGGCAGTCGCGCTTGATTTGGGCATCCTGGGCATGTTGGCCGGCGATAGAATTGGCTATCTTCCCGGTTACGTGCTGCATGACGGCTACCTGACGCTGGGCAGCACAAAAAACGCGCTGGAAGACGTCGTGGCGGGGCAGAACGGCGCAGGGAGTACCCTGGCGTCCGACGCCGAATATCTGAGAAGCGTCAGTCTGCTACCCGCCGACCGACAGTTCCTAGCGTACATTGATATGCGCCACATCATCCGACAATTGGATCCGGATACCCTCGACATGAGCCTCGACCAGTATCGGGTCCTGCAACAAAGCTTGGGAACGGTTGCCATCAGTTCCTACTCCCCACACTGCGTCGATTACAGCGCCGGCAATGACTGCGAACTCCCCGCCGGCGCCGACGCCAGTCGCTTTACTGCCGCGCTAACCCTGTTCCCAGAATAACCCGGGCCCAAAAAAGGCGGCGAATCACTCCGCCGCCCCGTTGCAGGTCTTGCTCAACAGCCGGCTAACCGCCGCCTATTGCCGGCAGGAAGTGCATTTCGGTTTCCTCGCTGACCCTTTCCATCAACCCGAGTTGGCTCACGTCGCCGTCAACGATTACGGCCAATCCCGGCGTGATGTCGTCCAGCTCTTCGTCGTAGAGCAGCGGCTTGATGCCGGGGTGCATCCGCTCCAGGTTGTTGATGACCTGCCGCACGGTGGCGCCCTCCACTTGAACGCGGTCCGGCGCGCCCGTGATGCGCTGCACCTGCGGTGGTATCCAAACATCCGGCATGATAAGCGCCCTCAAATTCGCGATGACGGTTGTGGAGGCGGGACCGTATCCCGGACGGGTTCTTCGGAGAAATGGCGAACCCGGGAGCGACGAGTGACCCCGTTGGCCTGGGGCCATCCCTCGCCGCTCCCCGCCTCGCAATGGCAATGGATAAATGCGCGGCCCGAATCCTCCGCAGATTGCGCTACTGGCCCTGCTTCTCCCACAAAGCCTCCAGGACATTGCCCGGGTTCATGGGCAGGACGGTCATCCGGACGCCGATGGCGTCGTAGATTGCGTTGGCGATGGCGGCCATGGGAGGCACGATGGGCACCTCGCCGACGCCACGCACTCCATAGGGGTGGTTGGGGTTGTCCACCTCAACGATGCACGTGTCGATCATGGGCAGATCCAAGCTCGTGGGCATCCGGTAGTCCAGGAAGCTCGAGTTGACCATGTGGCCTTGTTCGTTGGTGTAGTACTCCTCGTTGAGAGCCCATCCGATCCCCTGCACGGCGCCGCCCTGGATCTGGCCTTCCACGTAAGACGGATGAATGGCCTTGCCGGCGTCTTGAACCGCGGTGTAACGGACGATTTCGACCTTGCCGGTGTCCTCGTCAACCTCAACATCGACGATGTGCACCCCGATGCAGGGGCCGGCGCCGCCGGGGTTGACGCCGCCGCGTCCGACGATAGGACCGCCGGTGGGAACCTGGCGAGCCGCCAGTTGCTGGAACGTCATTCGTAGTTGATCGTCAGCCCGGTGCTTCAGAACTCCATCCTCGAACTCAACGTCCTCGGGTTCCACTTCCCAGATGCGGGCAGCCCGGGCGATCATCTGTTGCCTGATGTCCTGAGCCGCGGTGTAGGCCGCGTAGCCCGTCTTGAACGTAACGCTGCTGCCGCCGGTGTTGGAGGTGAAACCGATACTGTCGGTGTCGCCGATTTGCGGGTTGACATCCTCCACGGGAATGCCCAATACCTCGGCAAGCTGCTGGGATACCGAAGCGCGGGTGCCGCCGATGTCCGGCGATCCTTCCGTGAGCGTCACGGTGCCGTCGGGGTTCACCAGCGCCACGGCGGCGGCCGGGCCGGTGTTGTTGCCCCAGAAACCAGAGGCGACCCCACGTCCACGGCGCTTGCCGTCCTTGGGGGCGCTGTAGTGCGGGTGGGCCTTGGTGGCCTCCAGCGTTTCGACGTAACCCACCTTGGGGGTCAGCGGCCCGGTGGGGCGGCGGGTGCCTTCCTTGGCGCTGTTGATCAAACGCAGGTCAATGGGGTCGATGCCGAGTTTTTCGGCCAGTTCGTCCAGGGCGACTTCCACGCAGTAGGCGGCCGCCGGGGAGCCAGGCGCGCGATAGGCCGCCGTCTTGGGCCGGTTGACCACCACATCGTAGCCTTCGATGTAGGTGTTGGGGATGTCGTAGGCGGCCAGCACGCAGTTGGCGGCGCCAGGCACCGGAGATCCGGGGAACGCGCCGGCCTCGAAGATCAGGTGAACCTCGGCGGCGGTGATCTTGCCGTCGCTGGTGGCGCCGATCCTGCAGGAGATTTCCGTGCCGGAGGTGGGGCCGGTGGCCTCAAACACCTCGGTGCGGTTCATGGCGAGCTTGACGGGGGCGTGCGCCTTGCGGGCCAGCAGGGCGGCAACTGGCTCCATGTACACCGCCAGCTTGGCGCCGAATCCTCCGCCAATTTCCATGGGAATCGCCTTGACCTTGGAAACCGGTATCCCCACCAGCCGGGCCGTGTGGTCTCGCACGGTGAAGTGCCCCTGGCTGCTGGACCAGACGGTCAGACTACCGTCATCGTGCCACATGGCCGTGCCAGCGTGGGGTTCGATGTAGCCCTGGTGCACGGCGGAGGTGCTGACGCTGCGCTCGACAATCACGTCGGCGCCGGCGAATCCGGCGTCCAGGTCGCCCATGCGAAACTCAAAGTGGTTGGCGACGTTGGTTCCTGTGGCCTCATCGTCGTCATCCAGCACGCCGCCAGCGCGAGTGGCCGCAGTGTTGAGTCCCGCCAACCGCTCGTGCACCAACGTCGCGCCGTCCGCCATGGCGTCCCGGGCGTACATGACCGGGGGCAGTACCTCGTACTGAACCTCGATCTTGGACAGCGCTTCCTCGGCCAGGTGAGCATTGGTCGCGGCGACGGCGGCAATGGCGTGGCCCTTGTACAGCGCCTTGTCCTGAGCCATCACATTGTTGCTCAGGAACTTGAAATTGATCATCGCGCCTTCTGCCAGATCGGAGGCGCGACCCGTGGGTTCAACGATGTCGGCCCCGGTTACCACGGCGCGGACGCCCGGCATGGCTTCCGCCTTGCTGGTGTCGATGGACTTGATGCGAGCGTGAGCGTGGGGGCTGCGCAGAACCTTGCCGTAGAGCATTCCGGGCAGGTTGGTGTCGGCGCTGTACCTGGCCAGGCCGGTGACTTTGTCGGCGCCGTCGTGGCGCACCGGGCGGGTGCCCACGACCTTGTACTCTTTATCGCTAGTCAGAACCATGTTGGGCTTGTAGTCCAGCATCGGCAATTCCTCCGTGAGATTGTGGGGCGGCCAAATGAGCGCCGGCCGCCGGCGCGCGGGCGGTCTCGGCTAGCCTATGATAGCATAGCCAAACGGCGCTTGGCGGACGCTCCCGATGGCCGTTGGCGCTCCCTCAAGCAACGAAGATATTCAAGGCGGGACAAAATGGACACCATCATCATCAAGGGATGCTTGAACGGAAGCCGGGGACGCGAACACAACCCCAACGTGCCCTGGACGCCGGAAGAAGTGGCCCAGGAGGCGATCCGGTGCTACGAGGCCGGAGCGTCCATCGTCCACATCCACGCCCGAGCCAACGACGGTGGCGTCAGCTACGACCCGGCCTGGTACGCCCAGACCGACGCCCTGATCCGCGCCCAATGCGACCTGGTCCTCAACCACACTACGGCCCGCCAGGCCCACGTTCCGGTGGAGGCCGTTACCCGCTACCTGCTGGAGACTCCCCAACCCGTGGAGATGGTGTCCCTCAACTTGGGTATGGGCGTCCGCTGGAGCCCGGACCCTGAGACCGGCCGCCGGCGCACGTCGATTTCGCCCAACTCCTTCGAGGACATTACCGCCACGCTGGACGCCTGCTATCAACGGGGAACCTTCCCCGAGCCAGCCGTGCACGACATGGGAGACCTCAACAACGCCTTCACGCTGATGGAGGAAGGTTACATCAAGGATACCCGGTACTTTCTTGTTGAACCGGGCGCCCACTGGGGCGACGGACGGCAGGCCATGGTGGGGTCGCCAAGAAACTACACGTTGATCGCCGAGACCATCCGCGAGCGATACCCGAAATCCACGTGGCTGGCCCACAGCAGCCTGGGCCAGACCTTTCCGCTGTGCGCCATCGCCATCGCCACCGGATACCACGTCCGCGTCGGTTTCGAGGACAGCCCATTTTTGCCGAATAATCCGCAGCCCAAATCCAACGCCGAATACATCGAATGGGCCGTCACCATGGCCCGGCTCCACGGCCGGGAACCAGCCACCCCGCAGCAGGCGCGGGAAATCCTGGGCCTGATACCCTACCCGGAGGCGTAGCGCGTATGGGCCGGCAACACGCCGATCCCATCGGCCTGGCGGTGGCCAGCGCCGCGCAGGAAGCCGTCCCTGAAGCCACGGTAATATTGTTCGGGTCGCGAGCCCGAGGGGAACACCGCCCCGGTTCCGACGTGGATCTGCTGGTGGTCGTCGATACCAACGAGCCGACGGAGTTGCGCGCGGTTCGAGGCAGCGCCGACCAGGCTGCCCTTCGCAAGCTGAGCGAGTTTCAGGGCAAATTCGGCTACGACGTCGTGGGGATGACTCGGGACCGGTTCGGCTACTGCCGGCGAGCCCCCAAACACATGGCGGCCCAAGCCCTGCGGGATGGGGTGATCATGAACGGCGATGATTTCAACGACCTCAGCGAAGGGTACGACGACGCGTACCCGGCCGGTTGGCCCGACATCCGCCAGCGGCTGATCAACGCCCGTCGGTGGTTGGGTAGCCTGAACCACAGCATCGATACCGGGTTGGATGATCAGGAACTGATCGGTTTCATGGCCCAGCAAGCGGTAGAAAACGCGCTCAAAGGCTGGATTTCCGCCATCGACGGCGAATACCGGAATATCTACCACATCCTGCCACTGGTCGGCATTCTGTTGGAAAACCTTCCTGAAGGGTCGTCGCCAGCGCGGGATCATTTGGCGGACCTGGCGCAATTCATCGCGCTGCCGCCGGAAGAATCGCAGCGTCAGCCGGCCCATGAGCCAACGGATTGGCTGACGCAATACGCGGTTGAATACCGCTACGGAGGCGCCGAGCATCGCATGGACGCCGCGGCCTACAGGGAGCTGCAAACGCGCATCGGTCAGGCGGTAACGGCCTTCGTCGACGAGGTATTTCGCATCACCGGAACGGGGCCGGCGGATTTGGCGTGAGTTGCGTGACCCGCAACGGGTCGGCCCGCGGACACAGCATTGAGTCCATCCCATCTGTAACCGCGAGACCCTACGCATCGGTCATGGCGAGCGTTCTTTTACTGTCATTGCGAGGCCGAAGGCCGCGGCAATCTCGTTGACCGCAACCAACGGCCGCTCGGCTCCGCTCCACGACGGCCATTCGCTCAGGCTGCGAGATTGCCGCGTCGCTCTCGCCCCTCGCAATGACAGTTGGGGGGACGCTCCCCTCCCCCCTATCCCTGCATTGCGAGCGTTCTTTCACTGTCATTGCGAGGCCTAAGGCCGTGGCAATCTCGTTGAACACAACCAACGGCCGCTCGGCTCCGCTCCACTACGGCCGTTCGCTCAGGCTGCGAGATTGCCGCGTCGCTATCGCTCCTCGCAATGACAATTGGGGGGACGCTCCCCTCCCCCCTATCCCTGCATTGCGAGCGTTCTTTTACTGTCATTGCGAGGCCGAAGGCCGTGACAATCTCGTCGAACACAACCAACGGCCGCTCGGCTCCGCTCCACTACGGCCGTTTTCCCAAGCATCGGGATTGCCGCGTCGCTATCGCTCTTCGCAATGACAGTTGGGGGGATGCTCCCCCTATCCCTGCATTGCGAGCGTTCTTTTACTGTCATTGCGAGGCCGAAGGCCATGGCAATCTCGTTGAACACAACCAACGGCCGCTCGGCTCCGCTCCACTACCGCCGTTTTCCCAAGCATCGGGATTGCCGCGTCGCTATCGCTCCTCGCAATGACAGTTCATAGGGGCGCTCTTCGTTGGGTTTTGTCGATCCGCAATCAATCCACCCGCCGGCCGCGCCAGTATTGGGCCGGTCGGTCGTTCCAGCCGGAGCCGCCGCCGTAGCCTGTGCGACCCGGTGGTTGCCGCAGCATCTTCACCACCACGCCCACGGCCACTCCCACCACGAAGCCTCCGATGTGGGCGAAGAAGGCCGTGCTCACCTGGTCGCTTACGCCGATGGACAGCAGGCCCTGGATGGTTTGCAGCCCAATCCAGACCAGGAGCAGCCAAGCCGCTCGCAGCTCGATCACGGTGATCACGAAATAGATGATCAACGTGCGTACGCGGTTGCGCGGATACAGTAGGAGATAGGCGCCCATGACGCCGGAGATCGCGCCGCTGGCGCCCACCAACGGCGTTTGCGAACTGGGATCGATGGCGAAGTGCGCCAGGGTCGCCAAGACGCCAGCCGCCAGGTAGAACACAAGGTACTTGACGTGGCCGAAGGTGTCCTCGATGTTGTCGCCGAACACCCACAGGAACAGCATGTTGCCAATGAAGTGCATCAGCCCACCGTGGATGAACATGCAGGTCAGCATGGTCGCCCACGTGGGGATCGGCGAGGCGATGCTGACGCTGGCGCCGCGTCCCAACCCGAGGGTTTCGAACGCCTCTCCGGAGGTCAGCTCCGCCGGTATGAAGCCGAACTTGAGGAAGAAGACGTAGATGTCGAGGCTGTTGCCGCCAAAGAGGAATCCCAGCCCTCCGGTGGCGATCTCGTACAGAAAGACGAGGCTATTGAGGCCGAGCAGGGCGATGTTGACGAAAGGGAAGGTTCCCCGATAGCGCCCGGCGTCGGAGATTGGCAGCACGGCTAGCCGACCGCTCCGGCGATGTCCTCGGCGGCGTGCCCGATGATCTCCGCCGCGGTGGTCTGGGAGATGCGCCCGATGTTGAGCATCAGGTGGAACTTGGTGGGGTCGTTGGCGTTGACGCGGAAGAACTTGCGGTAGAAGGTAACGCGGGCGTTCTCCAGGTCCTCCGCGTACGCTCGCGCCTCTTCGTTGGTGAACATCTCGCGTTTCGCCATGGTGTCAATGCGCACGTCCATGGGCGCCACCAGCCCGACGTGGACCACGCCCGGCGTGTCGGCCAAGATCATGTTGCCCCCGCGACCGATGATCACCACGTCGCCGCCCGCGGCCAATTCCTCGATGACGGACGTGGTGGCTTCGATGAAGGCCTGGTCGTGCACCGGCGAGGTTGAAGCGGCGTCGGAGACCAACTCGGTGTACGCTTCGGCGGGCAGCATCTCAATCCCCCGCCCGAAGTAGGGTTCGGCGCCCGCGCCCGCCACGGCGGAGCGTTCCAGTACGCCCTGCATGAAACGCGCGACCCTTTCGCGGAAGGGAACTACCCGCTGCTCCTTTTCGATCAGTTGGCCGACGGGCGAACCCACCAGGCGCGCCGCCTCGGAGAATATGTAGCGGTCAACGTAGTTGATGCCCAGATTCTGAGCGACCAGGTGGCCGATTTCCAGTGTTCCGCTGCCGATGACTCCGTTGATGGTGATGACCGGCATAGTCTTTCCTCCAACCCCGCCTGCGGGCTAGGCTCCGTATTGGGCCAGGACCCGATTCCGGCGCCGGTGGTACTCGTCGGTCAGCAGACCCATGGCGAACGAGTCGTACCAGTTGCCGTCCTTGCGGTGGGTGCGGCGCAGGTGGCCCTCCAGCACAAACCCCAGGTGGCGGAACATCTGCAGGGCGTGCTCGTTGTATTCGGGGACGTCCACCCAGACGCGGTGCAGTTCGAGGCCGTCGAAGGCTTCGTCCAACATCGCCACCAGCGCCGCGGTTCCGTAGTGGTGGTGCCACAGGTCTTTGCGTCCAATCAGGATGAACAGCTGCGCCTCTTCCAAAGGCCACTCCACCAACAGCTGTCCCTCGCCGATGTGCGCCTCATCGGTTGAGTAGATGGAGTAGATGCGCCGTTCGTCCTGGCTGAAGATCTGGCGCCATTCTTCCTCTTCGGCGTCCTGCACTGTTTCAGGCGCGTAACCGATATGGAGCGCATGCCCGGCGGCATCATCCGTTCCGTACCAGAGGGAGCTGACCTCAGGATCCCGCAGCCAATCGCGGATCCTTCCCACGTCGTCCCGGGAAACATCTGTGGTGAGGCTAACCTGCGGAAACATGGCCGCCCTCCTGTCCAAACTCGTTGATCGGAATCCGTGCATTCATGTGGCAATTGCCGCCCAATTTATGGTCAGGATTATATCACGGCAGGTTCTAGAAACGGCGGGGGCGGGTTGGACTCACCCGCCCCTGGACTGCGGCGAATGGCGCGCCGTGGAGCTGTCTGGACGGCCAGATTCTAGTCCGCCGCCACGGCCGCTTCCCGGCCCAGCCGGTCGTGGGCCCAATCGAGCAGCTCCACCGTTTCCTCCCACCCGATGCAGGAGTCGGTTATCGAGACGCCGTACTCGAGGGTCGAAGGGTCGGGTCCCAATTTCTGGGCGCCAGCGCTGATGTTGCTCTCCAGCATTACGCCGATCAGGCTGTCGTTGCCAGCCAGCCGCTGGTCAACCACGTCTTCGAAGGCGATGTGCTGACGGGTGTGGTCTTTGTTGGAGTTGCCGTGGCTGCAATCCACCACCACGTTGAGCGGCGCGTCGGCCTTGCGCAGGGCGTCCTGGGCCACCGCGATGGAGCGGGCGTCGAAGTTGGTGCCGCTGCGTCCGCCGCGCATCACCAGGTGGCAATTGCGATTGCCGCGGGTTTCCACGATGGACGCCTGGCCGTCGTGGTCAATGCCCAAGAACGCTTGCGGCGTGGCCGCGGCGACCAGCGCGTCGACGGCCGTTTGCGGGTGGCCGTCGGTGCCGTTCTTGAATCCCACTGGCATGGAGAGGCCAGAGGCCATCTGTCGGTGGATCTGGCTCTCAGTGGTGCGGGCGCCGATAGCCGCCCAGGTGACCAGGTCGGAGACGTACTGCGGCACGATGGGATCCAGGAACTCGGTGGCGGAATAGAGGCCAACTTCGGAAATCTCCATGAGCAACCGCCGCGCCCGGTGCAATCCGTCCTCGATCTGGTAGGTATCGTTGAGGTTTGGGTCGTAGATCAGGCCCTTCCAGCCGACGGTGGTGCGGGGCTTCTCGAAATAAACGCGCATCACCACCAGCATCCGGTCGCTGAGCCGGTCCGCCAACGGCTTCAGCCGTTCGGCATAGTCCAAGGCTGCGGTGTGGTCATGGATCGAACACGGACCCACGATAACCGCAAACCGCTCGTCCTCCCCGTTGAGGATCGCCTCCAGCTGTCGGCGTCCTTCCAGTACACTCCGTTCGGCGGTGGAACTGAGCGGGATTCGAGCTTCCAATTCTGATGGTCGGATCAGCGCGTTGTTGCTCATAACGTTCACGTCCTTGGCCGGTGAGGTTGCCATTTCGCCCTCCTAGAGCTGTGACCTTGACGACTCCATCTGTGTCTGCAATCAAAAAGGACTCCAGCCTTCTTCCGGCTGAAGTCCTATCCTGGTGGTTTTCACGAAGGTTATCGGGCTTCACATGCCGGAATCACGCTGACCGAGCGGCGGTAAGCGTAAAAGTAAAACGGGCGGTAAAACCCAAGTGCGGCACGACAGTTTGCGGAAACCATACGCGGAAATCCTACGCCGCCGCCGGGCGGTTGTCAACGGTCTGTTTCGCCTCTCACGCCGAGTTTTTGGGCGGTGTCCGAGCGGACGCCATCCTTGAGCAATGCTCTGGGAGCAATCCAGCTGGGCGTCCAGCCGCGGCTCAGGTCTGACCGGCGAGTTCAGCGACAACCTCGCGGCCGCGAGCCGCCGCGCCTTCATGAGGGCCGTTGCCCAAGGCCCGCACCAGGGCGCTGCCGACCACTGCCCCGTCGGCCCGTTTCCCTACGTCCAGGACGTGCTCGCGGGAGGATATTCCAAATCCCACGGCCACCGGCAAGTCGGTGCGCTGGCGGACGCGGCTGACCAGATCCAACCCGCCCTGCGATACCTCCGCGCGGGCGCCGGTCACGCCAGTTACGCTGATGCAGTACACAAAGCCGCCGCCCTGGGCAACCGACTGCGCGATACTTTCATCGGCGCTGGTGGGGGCCAATAGCGGTATCAGGTGGACACCGTGCGGGGACAGTTCCTGAACCAATGGGTCAGCCTCGGACGCCGGCAAATCGACCACAATCAGGCCATCGACGGTGGCATCCGCGCAGGCCGCGGCGAAGCGTTGCAACCCGTAGGACACCAGGCTGTTGTAGTAGCCCATCAGAATCAGCGGGGTGTCGCCAACGGAGGGGCGAAGAGCTTTGGCCGTGTCCAGGCAGTCCTGAGGGGTCACTCCGTTCTGCAGCGCCGTGAAGCTGGATTCCTGGATGACCGGACCCTCGCCGATGGGATCGCTGAACGGGATTCCCAACTCCACAGCGTCGGCGCCGGCCGCCACCAATCCCGGCACGATATCCAGCGCTGCGGAGGGATAGGGATGGCCAACCGTCACGAACACGACCAGCGCGGGGCGTCCCGCGGTTTTGGCCGCGGCGAATTTGGTGGCGATCCGGTCGGCTCCAGCAGTTGTTTCGATGGTCATATCGTGTCCGGTCGAATGAAGGTATAAAACAATCTAGCCTACCGTTGCGACGGTGTCCAGCCCGCAGCGATCAGGCGGTGGTCCCTAAGGTAGGCCATGATCGCGTCGGCGCATTGGGAGGGGGTTTGCTGTCCGGTTGCCATGACGAGTTCCGGGTTATTGGGCCGTTCGAACCGGGAATCGATACCCGTGAAATCGGAGATTTCCCCAGCCCGCGCCCTGCGATACAAGCCCTTGTTGTCCCGTTGTTCGCAGAGTTCCAGCGGCGCGTCCGCGAAAATTTCGACGAACCGACCTGGGGGAAACAGATTCCGGGCAAATTCGCGCTCAGTGGCGAAGGGAGAAATGCACGCCGTCAGCACGATCAGCCCAGAGTCGTAAACCAGGCTGGAAACCTCTGCCATACGCCGGACGTTTTCCTGGCGGTCGGCGTCGGTGAATCCCAGATCACGGTTCAATCCGTGCCGCAGATTGTCCCCGTCCAGCACATAGGCGTGGTAACGAAGGTCATGCAATCGCCTGGCGACGAGGTTGGCCAGCGTGGTCTTGCCGGCGCCGGACAATCCCGTGAACCACAGTACAAAGGGCGTCTGTCGCAAGAGCTCCGCCCGGTCGGAGGTCGTTACGGCGAGGTCCTGCCAAACCACATCGCGCTGCGCGGCAATCGAAGGCTGCTCCAAATCGAGGGCTGCTCCCAGATGAATTGCGGGCGGCATTATACCTTACGGGACGAGGCCAGAACGGGACGAGGCCAGAAATTCCGGGCGGGGCCAGAAATTCCGGCGCCGAATCTGAAGCGATCAGTGGCCAGCGCATCGGGTTGCAACTGGCGCCAACGCAATCGAGCGCCATTGGCTCAGGAACCGTCAGACACCCAGGATAATCCCCAGCGTAGCGATGAGGTTCTGGCCGGCGTGCGCCATTATCCCCGGCCACAACGATTTGCTCTGCCAGTAAAGCGTCCCGAGCAGCAATCCGGTGAAGAACACGGGCAAGAGGACGCCAGGTTGAAAGTGCAGTCCGGCGAATATCGCCGCCGACACAATAATCCCCGGAACCGTACCCCAGCGATTTGCCAACCCGCGAAGCAGGAATCCGCGAAAGAAGACCTCTTCGGCAATGGGAGTCACCACTACCAGCCCCGCAACGGTCACCGCCGCCAGGCCGCCGGGTAGAAGCAGGCCATCCGGCAAGTCTGGCGGCGTCAGGAAATCGGCGCCCAGGGCGGATACTACCCAAACGTAGAGTTGCGCTCCCACCATGCTGGCCACCAGCGCCAAACCGCTGGCGATCAGCGCCCACCACCAGGGACGGTCGGGACGCCGCAAGCCCAGCGGTTCCAGCCGGAACGGCCAGGCGCGAATCGCCAGAACCCAAACCAAGGCCAATTGCAACATCGCCAACAGGACCGACCCCATCACCGTGGTGACGGACAGCGGCAAAAGCAGGCCGAGTAACGACAATAGAATTGCGGAAGGCGCCAAAGCCATAACGCCCAACAGGGGCGGTCCGGCGCCCCAATCGGGGGATAATCCAACCTGTTGGTCTGCATTCCCCTGGTCTGCATTCCCTGGCGAAGGCGGGTTGTATTTCTGAGGGCTTGGTGAGCGCATCTGTAATCAGGTCTCGGCGGCTGCAATGGGGACACGGCTGCAATGAAGCCTCGGCGCCGCGAGGGGCCGGCGCAATGGGGAACCGCCGCAATGGAGATGCAGCCAGTGGCGCATCAGCAGTATAGCCCACGCCACGGGCGCCTTAGGTTGTTGGCGCGGTTCACGGGCGCCCGATTCGCCACAGGACACCAGCAATCGATAGAAGCGCATCTTGCGAAACCCATCGCCACCGCCATCCGTTCCCCAGTGGCAGCCGATCTGTCGTGGCGCCCGACGCGCCCGTTGACCTGGTCCCCGACAACTGCCGCCGTTTTTCCCAAACCCAAGCAACCGTTGGCGACGGAGCCCGACCGCCGCGCCGCCGGGCCTCTCATGAAGTTGGAGCCGTTCTAGGCGGGTTTGATTGCCAAGCGCGCCCGGTTACGCCATAATACCGGTCGCGCATCCCCAACACTTTCGCGTCACGACACGTAACGATGCGCTGGGGTTCATACCATGCCGAACAACAACGATCCCACCCCGTCCGAGCTGGCGTTCCTGCGGTTGGCGGAAGCTAACGGCCTCGATACCACCGACCGGGAACGCATGGCGGACCTACAACGCCGCGTTGCCCTGATGCGACAGGGACTGGAGCGTCTGTACGAGGTGGAAGTCGCAGGCGCAGAGTCCCCATCAGTTTTCGTGCCGGAACGGGAATAACCCGGCGCGCCGACGGCAACCCACTGACCGCCATAGGATTCTGAAATGCCGGAAACCGAACTCCACTACATGTCGGCCTGGGATCTATCGGGCCTGATCAGGGATAGGCAAGTATCTCCAGTGGACGTGGTGGAGGCTTGCCTGGATCGCATTGCCGCTACCGAACCCACGTTGAACTCCTTCATCACGGCGCTGCCCGATCAGGCGCGCGTCGGGGCCAAGCGAGCTGAGGAGGAGATCATCCGCGGCAACTACCGAGGGCCCCTGCACGGCATCCCAGTGGGTCTGAAAGACCTCTTCAACACGGCGGGCGTCCGCACCACGTCGGGAACCCGCGTCTACGACAACTACGTGCCAACTGAAGACTGTACGGTGGCGGCGAAATTCAGCCAGGCTGGGGCTATCCTCATCGGCAAACTCAACATGCACCCGCTCGCCTTCGGGCCAACCGGCGAAAACGGCGATTACGGGCATATGCACAATCCCTGGAACCCGGAACGAATCACCGGCGGATCCAGCGGGGGCAGCGGTTCTGCGACAGCCGCGGGTCAATGTACCATCACCATGGGCAGCGACACCGGCGGCAGCGTTCGCATACCGGCGGCCCTGTGCGGCATCGTGGGCCTGAAACCAACCTACGGACGGGTGAGCCGGGCCGGACTCACGCCTCTATCGTGGTGTCTGGACCACCCGGGGCCCATGACGCGGACAGTCGAAGACGCGGCGCTGGCCATGAACGCCATCGCTGGACGCGACCCACGGGACCCCGCCACCGCAGACGTCCCAGTACCAGACTTCACCGAAGCGCTCACCGAGGACATCCGCGGCCTCCGGATCGGTGTGGTGAAGGAGTATTTTGACACCGAAATCGACCCCGGCGTCGCCGATTTGGCGCAACGCGCCATCGCCACACTGGGCGAATTGGGGGCGGAAATCGTCGAGGTTTCCCTGCCGCTCTTCGAATACGCCCAACCCATCAGCAACGCGATACTCAGCGCCGAGGCAACCGCGGCGCACCGCGACGTGTTGCTCAGCGATGGCGACAAATTGTATCCCCAGGTTCGCGACCGACTTGAAGAAGGCCTGTTCATCAGCGCGCCCGAGTACCTGCGAGCGCAGCAGGCGAGGCAGGTATTTTGCGCCCAGGTCAGGGAGCTGCTGATAGATGTCGACCTTTTGGCCGGCCCGGTTGAACCCGTCACGGCGCCGGTCATCCTGGAACGCAGAATCCAGGTGGGAGGGGAATCGTTGCCAGCCGTGCCGCTGCTAACGAAGTACACCCGTGTGTACAACATCACGGGATCTCCGGCCATCTCAACTCCCTGTGGGTTCGCGGAAGACGGCTTGCCCGTGGGTCTGCATCTAGCCGGCCGCAACTATGACGAAGTCACCGTCCTGAAAGCGGCGTACGCCTACCAGCAGGCCACCGAGTGGCGTCACCGGCGGCCTCCCCTGTGAGCGCCATCTGATCCCATATTGGTTTCCCGTCTGATCTTATTGAACGGATATTGCAAAGTGGCCGCCATCACCGCCGTTACATTCGACCTCTGGCAGACTTTGATCCTGGACAACCGGGAGTTAGGGCTGCAACGCGCCCAGGCCCGCTTGGATGGCGCCCGCGAGACCCTGCGCGGCCAGGGCATTGAACATGATCCAGACCACATCAGGGAGGCGTACCGGGGTTGCTATCGGGCCTGCCGCGCGGTTCGCAACGACAACAAAGACGTGAGCTTTCGCCGCCAAGTGGAAATTTTTATCGACCTGATCGAAGACGGTCTCTCGGAACGATTGCCAGAATCCGCCGTAGCCGAAGTTGAGCGCTACTACGCTGAATCATTTTTCGAATACCCGCCGCGCTTCCATGAAGCCAGCCAAACCACGTTGGAAGCGGTGAAAGGAATGGGCCTGAGCGTCGGTCTCATCTCCAACACCGGTATGACCCCTGGCTACACCTTCCGGGAGTTTTTGCGGCAGCACGATTTGCTCCAGTATTTTGACGCGCTGACATTTTCGGATGAGGCTCTGTTGGCAAAACCTTCCGATGAAATCTTCCTGATGACCGTCAAATCGTTGGGATCCAACCCGGACGCCGCCATCCATGTGGGCGACCACGTCGCCAACGATGTTGTGGGCGCCAACCGCGTTGGCATGAAGTCCATTTGGATCCGCGGGTTCTATGAACCAGAGGATCCGGACGATCCTTACTCCCAGGCTGACGTCGCCGTTGACGATCTGTCTGCGGTGTCCGGCGCAGTGCGCCAGCTTCTCAACCGTTAGCGGCGCCGCGTCTTTGCGGCCTGCGCCAGGAGCCGGCCTTGTTCGAGGAATTGAGCGGTGGTCCACTACCCAACGGACGCCACCCCGAAATTACACTGGCGGTGTTTCCCCATCTCAGGGAGTTTCTGGTAATCGACACCCGAACGCCACAGGTGGAAGTCACCGTGCTGGCGACCGACTCGGTTTTCAACGACGAATATTATCGCGCGGTGGAGAGCGAGTTCGGCAGCCTGTTGCGTGAGGGAGAAGACCGGCCCTTTCTCTACCTGATGCATCTGCCGGCCCAACTCGACGACATCTTGCGCGGGGTGGCCATGAACTTCATCCTGGACAGGCTGGGCGTCAACTTCCACGACGAAGAAAACCTACCCGAAGTGGTGGTGTTCGTCATTTCCGGGCCCACCTTGGCCATACCGAAAGAGCAGTTGGTTGACGGATTCGCTGAGATGCTGTCCAACCGGCTGGAGCCGGCCGAGCTGGAAAGGTGGAAGCGAAAGTTGGGCGAATTGATCCAAATGGAGGCCGAATCATTTCCGCCCACTTCCGACACCCTCGGCGAAACGATGACCGGGGACTCGCTGGATCCCTATTACCTCTGGCAAAACCGCAACTAGGCAACAACGCGAAACATGCAACCAATCGCTCTGACGTTCAGCAGTCGCGACAACAACGACGACAGCGACCTCATCGCGGTGGCGCAGGCCGCCGACCGGCTCGGTTACCATTCCTTCTGGACGGGCGAGTCCTGGGGCCGCGACGCCTTCACGGTTTTGACCATGCTGGCCTGCCACACCGAGCGCATCGGGCTGGGCACGGGGATTGTCACGGTGTACAGCCGCACGCCGGGCCTCATCGCCCAGAGCATCGCTTCGCTGGATCGCATCAGCGGAGGTCGCGCGATCCTGGGGTTGGGTTCCAGCGGCCGGATCGTCATCGAGGACTGGCATGGCGTCAAGTTCGACTACCCGGTATCGCGCACCCGCGAGTATATTGAAATCGTGCGCATGGCCTTGGCGGGCGGCCGGGTCAACTATGACGGCCGGTTCTACCGGCTGAACCGCTTCAGAATGGGCGTAGCGCCGGTTCAGGAGCGAATTCCGATCTATATCGCCTCGTTGGGCCAACGCAACCTGGAACTGACCGGCGAACTGGCCGACGGTTGGCTACCCATATGGACCCACAGCGAAAAGCTTCCCCAGATCAAAGCGCCCCTGCTGGAGGCCATGTCCGCCGCCGGCCGGCCATCCAGCGATATGACCACCGCGCCACAGATCCTGAGTTGCGCGTCGGATGACGCCGAGACCATCGCCAACGCAGTTCAGCAGGCCCGGGCCCACATGGCCTTCTACATCGGCGGCATGGGCCAGTACTACTACGACCTCTTCTGCCGCTATGGCTACCGGGCGGAGAGCGACGCGGTGCGACGTTTTTGGGCCGAGGGAGACCGCAGAGAGGCGGCGAACGCGATTACCGACGAGATGGTTCATGGCATCACCGCCATCGGTTCGCCAGACGAATGCCGGCGCAAGATGGATCGCTTTCGCGCCAACGGTGTGGACCTTCCTGTGGTCGCCTTCCCACATGGGGCCGAACGGGACACCATGCTTGGCACGCTGGAAGCCCTGGCGCCGGCAACGGTTTAGGTCGCCACGGTGCAAATTGGGTTGATATCCGACACCCATTCCGCCGGCAGCGGGTGGGATCTGCCGGCGCCGGTTCTGGAGGCTCTGTCGGGATCCGACCTGCTGCTCCATTGCGGCGATTTGGAGTGTATTGGCGTTCTTGATTGCCTGGAACAGGTCGCCCCCGTGCTCGCGGTGCGCGGCTACGAGGATCCTCGCGAACCGGGCGAACGCTTGGCTGACACCACCCGCGTCGTGGATATTGAGGGTGTCAAGATCGGCATGGCGCACGACATCCAGTGGCCGAGCCCAGCCATCGCCACGACCCCCGACGGTTCTGGTTTGGTTTACCCAGATCACGGCTTGAGCGACCTGTTGATTCGCAAGTTTGGCGAATCCGTGAACGTCGTTGCCTTTGGCGACACCCACGAGGAGTTGGTAGAGTGGCGGGATGGAACGCTGTTCATCAATCCCGGCAGCCCAACGTACCCGGGGCGCCGCCACGCGCCGGGCGAGCTGGGCACCATTGCGCTGATGAACATCGCCCGCGGAAACATAGACGCGCGAATCGTGAAAATCTGCGGGACGCGCCAATCGTCAAGTAGAACAGGGTAGAGCTCCCCAACGCGTTTGCGCGAAACGAGGCTGAAGCAATAATCCCGGTTACGCCCCACGGGTGGCACAGCAGTCGCCAGGCTTCGCTTTCAATGGCAACCGGATGGTCGCAATGACCTCAATTGCTCCCACACCAGATTGACACTGTTGTAGCGTTGTGCTAATTTCGCAACGTTTGCCGAAATTTTTGGCCGAAAACGGAGAGGAAAGTATGGAATCAATCATCGTTGCCCTTTGCGCCGGGGGCGTTGCCCTGGCGTTCGCCGCATTCATGGCCTGGCGGGTCATCGGCGCGGACGCCGGCAATGCCCGCATGACCGAAATCGGCGACGCCATTCGCGCCGGAGCGTCGGCGTTCCTGCGCCGGGAGTACATGTCGCTGCTGCCGTTCGTCATCGTGGTGGCGGTTGTGCTGGGCGTCCTGGACTACACGGTGTTCAATCATGGGCTGAGCGTGCCGGCCACGGCCATTTCGTACCTGGCCGGAACCGTTTGTTCAGGATTGGCCGGATTTGTCGGCATGAACGTGGCGGTTCGCGCCAACGTCCGAACCGCCGCCGCCGCGATGCGCGGGTTGAACCCAGCGTTGCGGGTGGCCTTCTCCAGCGGTACGGTCATGGGTGTTACCGTGGTGGGCATCGGCCTGCTGGGCGTAACCATTCTGTACCTGATTTTCCGGGACATCAGCGCGGTTGCCGGGTTTGGTTTCGGCGCCAGCTCCATCGCGCTGTTCGCCCGCGTCGGCGGTGGCATTTTTACCAAGGCGGCCGATGTCGGCTCCGACCTGGTGGGCAAGGTTGAAGCGGGAATCCCCGAGGATGACCCGCGTAATCCCGGCGTGATCGCCGACAACGTGGGCGACAACGTGGGCGATGTGGCCGGCATGGGCGCCGACCTGTTCGAGTCCTACGTTGGCAGCATCATCTCGGCGGTGGCCCTATCGGCCGCGGCCGTAGCGTTGGCCACCGGTGGCTCCGGGTTCAATTTCACCGATTCGCAGGCGGTATTCCCCATGCTGCTGGCCGGTTCGGGAATCGTCGCCGCCATCCTGGGCACCTTCGTAGTGCGCAGCGGCGAGCAGGCCGATTTCGAACGGCTGCTTTGGGCCTTGCGCTACGGCATCTTTGCCGCCGGCGGACTGCTGATAATATTCGCCGCCGTCCTGACCATCGTCCTTCCGGGCGTCAGTTGGGCGTGGTTCGGTTGCGTGGTCGCCGGCTTGGTCGCCGGCACGATCATCGGCTTGGCCACCGAATACTACACCTCGTACAGCTACAAACCCACCCAGAGAGTTTCCGAGTCATCGCAGACCGGCGCCGCCACCGTCATCATTAGCGGCATCGCCACCGGGATGCTGAGCACCCTGATTCCTGTGGTCTGCATATCCATCGCCATACTGCTGGCCTATTGGTTCGCGGGATTCTACGGGGTGGCTTTGGCTGGCGTAGGCTTGCTGTCCACCCTGGGCATCACGCTGGCCACCGACGCCTACGGGCCGGTCGCCGACAACGCCGGGGGCATCGCCGAGCAGGCCAACCTTGACCCCCAGGTCAGGGAGCGCACCGACGCGCTGGACGCGCTGGGCAACACCACGGCGGCCACCGGCAAAGGCTTCGCCATCGGCTCGGCGGCTTTGACGGCCTTGGCGCTGCTGGCGGCCTACTCGGTCAGCGCCAACCTGATTACCCTGGGACCGGATGGGCGCCTCGCCGCCGGGGGCGTTGGCATCAACCTGCTGCAACCACAAATCCTGGTTGGCTTGGTGATCGGCGCGATGCTGCCCTTCATATTCTCCGCGCTGACCATGCAGGCCGTGGGGCGCGCCGCCCAGGGCATCGTCGACGAAGTGCGCCGCCAGTTCCGCGAGATCCCCGGATTGATGGAAGGCAACGCGCAGCCCGACTCGGCGCGCTGCGTGGACATCAGCACCCGAGGCGCGTTGCGTGAGATGATTCTCCCCGGCGTCATGGCCGTGATTGCCCCCATCGCCACCGGATTCATACTGGGCGAGGCGGCCCTGGGCGGCCTGCTCATCGGGTCGGTGTCCGCTGGTTTCATGTTGGCGATAATGATGGCCTCGGCCGGCGGCGCCTGGGACAACGCCAAGAAGTACGTGGAGTTGGGCAACTTCGGCGGCAAGGGTTCCGACGCCCACAAAGCTGCCGTGGAGGGCGACGTCGTTGGCGACCCGTTCAAGGACACCTCCGGCCCCAGCCTGAACATCCTGCTCAAACTAATGGCCATCGTTTCGCTGGTCTTCGCGCCGGCGTTCGTGGCCGTGCAGCCGCTGATCAACCTATAATCAGCCACAGCGCGACCCGGCTTTTCCGTGGGGACGGGTTTGAAACCCGTCCCTTTCGCGTTGTGGTAGATTGTTCGCGACATCATTCCGGGGGTAAACCAAATGGCAGCCAACCACGGCGGATTATTCGATCTCAGCGGGCGCGTCGCTCTCATCACCGGAGGCAACGGCGGCTTGGGCTTGGGCATGGCCCTGGGTCTGGCGAACGCGGGCGCCGACATCGCCATCGCAGCCCGAAACGCCGAGAAGAACGCGGCCGCCGTAGCTGAAATCGAGTCAACCAGCCGGCAGGCAGTCGCCATACCCACCGACGTCACCAGCAGCTCCGACATAGACGACATGGTGTCCCGGGCCGTGGCTCACTTCGGGCGCGTGGACATTTTGATCAACAACGCCGGCGCAACGGTGCGCAAACCCCCGGAGGACATCACCGCGGCCGAATGGGACCACGTGATGGACGTGAACCTGCGGGCGGCTTTCCTATCGTGCAAGGCCGTGTATCCGCATTTCAAGGCTCAAGGCGGCGGCAAGATCATCAGCATCGGCAGTATGTACAGCATCTTTGGCGGCGGCGGTAGCGGAGTCCCTTATTCATCCAGCAAGGGCGGCATCGTGCAGCTTTCCAAGAGCTTCGCCGTGGCTTGGGCAGCTGACAATGTCCAGTCCAACGCCATTTTACCGGGTTGGTTCATGACCGAACTCACCCAGGCCATACCAGAAACCCAGCCAGACCGCTACGACCTGATCAACCGCCGCATACCCATGGGGCGCTGGGGCGAGGCCAGCGAACTGCAGGGCGCCGCGGTGTTTCTGGCCAGCCGCGCCTCAGACTACGTGACCGGCGCGGTGATCGCGGTTGACGGTGGCTTTTCGGTTTCCTGACCCGTCGACTGCCTGGCGAACAGACAGCGCGAGCCAGCGTCAAACCCACCTTCGCGCGATCGACCGCCGGCGCGCCCGCCAATAGATTCAGTCGTTACAACTGATCCAGGGCCTGCCGCGAAAGCATCATCTTGACCGGGCTGATGGGACGGAACGTGCGCGAGACCCGCACGTCTCCGGCCAGGCTGCACAGGGTGTAAGCGTCGTAGGGTTCCATGTCCTTTTCGGAGATCAGGAAGTCCACCATATCCCGAACGGCCTGCTTCATGGCTGGGCCGAGTTCTTCGCCATGGGACAGTACGACGTAATGTTCCGGCGTTATCGCCCGGGGACCAGAGATGTTCATGCCCTTTTCAACGGTGACGCGAACATGGGTATCGGCGGAACATTCGGCGCCGGTGCCGGCCACGGCGCCGTCGCCAACCACGGCGTGGCAGTCCCCCATAGCCAGCAATCCGCCCGGCACGAAGACGGGTAGGTAGAGAACGCTGCCCTCCACGAGTTCTTTCATGTCGATGTCGCCGCCGTAGGGTCCGCTGTCGCTGGCGGTCTCCTGGGGATAGGTCGGCGTGGTGGCGACCAAGCCCATGGATGGACACAGCGGCAACCTGATCCCGCTGGGCAACAGCAAGTCATCGCCGTCAAGGCTCATTACCGTCGGATAACCCTCGGTGAATTCAGATTCCAAAAATCCACGGCCGGGCATCACCATGTGGGCCGGATTTTCCTTGGGTTTGATGCTGACGAATTCGATGCGCAGGGCGTCGCCTGGTTCCGCGCCGTTGACGTAGATAGGGCCGGTGGCCGGACCCTTCAGCGACTTTTCCTGCAATACCCCCGGTTCTCGTATGCCTTCAAAGGCGTCCCAGGTTTCCACCAGCAGGTCTTCGCCATCATCGATAGTGATGGCCGGCTCGTTTTCCGGTCGCAAGACGTAGATGCGGCTTTCACGGGAAATGGTCTTCACTTTGAACTCTCCCTTAATGAACAGGCTAGGAGAAAACGGAGTTGGCAGCCCCGCGGCGTCACATGGGCAGTTGGGCCTGCGACACGCAGACGGACTCGGCGGCTCGCGGGTCCAAATCCACCACGTTGACGGCCACCCGGCCACGGTCTGCGGAGGCTCCCATGGGCGAACCGGAATAGAAGGCCATGACGCCATTCTGCGACACGTCCTCAAACCGCTCCCAATGGCCCAGGGCGATGTAGTCGCAGGCCGCGCCGGCGATCTCGTGAGGTCGTATCGGCGAGGAGCGTTCTTCCGTGTCATCGGGGAAGTGGAAGTGTCCGTGCGCCATGCCCACCAGCCAGCGCCCTGTGCGTTCTGCGGGGATGCCCGCCAAAGGACGGAATGAAGGGGTGTGGCTGTCCATGGCGCGGCCCCAGACATCCAGGCCAAGGCGGGGGAAGCTAAGGGTTTCACCGCGGGCGCCACGTATGATGTGCAGGTTTTCGCCGGCAGCCGCGAAGGGCGCCCTCAGGTACAATGACGCGGCGTCGTAAAGATCATGGTTGCCGGGCAATATGATGGCGGGCACGGCGGCCCGCTCCATCTCGCTCACGAAAAATTCCAGCAGGGCGTCGGAAATGCGAGCGTTGTCAAACACATCCCCGGCGATGAGCAGAGCGTCGGCGTGCAGCGAACGAACGCCATTCACCACTGCGGACAGGGCGCGCTGAGCGGCGTCTGGATCCCATCCGTCGCCCAGATGGGTATCGGAGGTATGGACGATGCGAATTCTTCGGCGCGGCATGATGGGTCAGCTGACCGCGGTGGCAACCCGCAGGTCGGGCGCTTCGACCTGGGATCGTATCGTTTCCAACAGAGCCGTCAGGTTCCAGCCCCTGGCGGCCGAGACGAAGACTCGTCCGTTCACTGCCGGCGAATCCGCGCCGGCGATGTCCGACAGGTCCATCTGATCGAAGGATTCAATGTCTGCGGGATTGTCGGTCAACAGGTCCATCTTGTTGATCACGAGCAGGCGCGGTTTTCCACCCAAATTCAGGTCGTTGAGGGTTTGCTCGACCACTTCGGCCTGCTCAGGCGCCTTGGGATGCGTGATGTCAATGACGTGAAGCAGCAGGTCGGCCTCGTCCAATTCAGACAGGGTGGCCCTGAATGCCGCCACCACGGTGGGTGAGAGCTTTTGGATGAAGCCCACGGTGTCGCTCAGCAGCAGTTCGTTGCCATCTGGCAATCGCAACCGGCGGGTGACCGGGTCGAGGGTGTTGAATAGCTGGTCCTCGGCGGGGACGCCGGCATTGCACAAGGCGTTGAACAAGGTGCTCTTGCCGGCGTTGGTATAGCCCACCAGGGTCGCCATCGGCGTGGCCGCGCGGCGGCGGCGTTCCAGGTATTGGCTGCGCCTTTTGTGGACGCTCTCCAACTCCGATTCAATCTTCTGGATGCGACGGCGAATCAGGCGGCGGTCGGTTTCCAACTGCGTTTCGCCGGGACCCCGGGTGCCGATGCCGCCGCCGAGTCGTTCCAGGTGTGACCACTGGCCGATCAACCGGGGCAGCAGGTATTGGTGTTGGGCCAATTCCACCTGCATTTGACCCTCCCTGGTGCGGGCGTGGCGACCAAACACGTCGAGAATCAGGGCGGTGCGGTCAATGACCTTGACTTGGAGCGCGGCTTCCAAGTTGCGCTGCTGGGTGGGTGTCAGCTCGTCGTCGCAGATCACCACATCGGGGCGCTCTTCGGCCACCACGTCCTGAAGTTCCTGGAGTTTGCCCTTTCCCAAATACGTGGGAGTTATCCGGTCGGCGCGCTGGGCGACGGTGGCCACCACCTCAGCCCCGGCGGAACGGGTGAGATAGTCCAATTCGATCAGCGTGTCCTGCAATCCCCAGAGCTGTTCCCCGCGCTTTTTCGTTTCCACGGCCACCAGCACGGCTCGCTCGGTTTGCGGGCCAGTGGGTCTGGGTTGTCGGGACTTGGGCATATGCGGGGCAAACTCCGGCGGCTTGTCGGGGTTAGGACCTTGGCGTTGGAATCGTCCAGTTTTCCAGGCGCTGGCAACCAGTTTCCACACGTTCGTCGGGCGTGGTGAGGGAAAGCCGGATGTATCCTTCGCCGTATTGCCCATATGAGGAGCCGGGCGTCACCACAATGTCGATTTCCTCCAACAGGCGGGCGGCAAACTCGGCGGAGGTGAAGCCAGCCGGAACGGGCGCCCAGACGTACAGGCTGGCGCGCGGCGTCTCAACGTCAAGACCCATGCTCCGCAATGCTTGGAGCGTCCGATCTCGGCGCCACTGGTATTTCTCGATGTTGTCGTCGATGCAGTCCTGCGGACCGGTGAGGGCCTCCATAGACATCTCTTGGATCGCCTGAGGAACGCCGGAGTCCAGGTTAGCCTTGATCTGGAACAGCCCCTTGATCATGTCTGCATTGCCGACGGCCATTCCCATGCGCCATCCGGTCATGTTGTAAGTCTTGGACAGGGAGTGAAACTCGAGGGCTACGTCCTTAGCGCCGTCCAACTGCATCACGCTGCCGGCCCGGTAGCCATCGTAGCCCACCTCCGAGTAGGCGGCGTCGTGCAGCATGGCAATGTCGTGCTCGCGGCAATAGCGCAGCGCCGACTCCAAGTCCTCCTGTGAAGCCACTGCGCTGGTGGGATTGTTGGGGTAGTTGAGCCACATCACCTTGGCGGCGCGGGCCACGTCCTCCGGGATGGCGTCGTATTCGGGGAGCCACCCGTTGCGCTGGTACAGCGGCATCACGTGGCTTTCGGCGCCGGCGAACATCGTGCCCACGGCGTACACCGGATAGGCCGGATCGGGAACCAGCGCGATGTCGCCGGGATCCAAGAAGCAAAAAGCGGCGTGCCCGATGCCTTCCTTGGCGCCGATCAATGGCAACACCTCAGTATCCGGGTCGAGGTCAACGTCAAAGCGCTGCTTGTACCAATGGGCGATGGCCCGACGCATCTCAGGCAGGCCGTCCGTCTCCGGGTAACGATGATTGGGCGGATCCTGCGATGCCGTCAACAAACGATCAACGATAGGCTGAGGCGTGGGTATGTCCGGATCGCCGATCCCGAACGTGACCACATCGACGCCGGCGGCGCGTTTTTCCGCGATGATGCGCGAGATTTCGACGAATGGGTAGGGGGCCAGTTTGCCGAGTCGTTGGGAAAGGCTGGGCATGATTCTCCTGAGCGCTGGTTTCCTGGGCGATTGGTTGGGGAGTTCGGCGGGACCCACGAATTGGGCGCTGGCTACACGGCCACCGCCTTCACTGCCGTGTCGGCCAGACGGCGTTCCAGGGTCAGCCAATTGTATTCGTCAATGAATGTGGCCAGGCTGAAGGCCGGCTCAATGCCATGCTCCAAAGAGAGTCGCCCGGCCGGGTCGTCTATCCCGTGCTGTCCGCGAGCGTCGGCGCTGATGGACAACGCGGCCATCCGCATGACGGTGAGGAACTGCGAGTAGGTAGCGCCGGTGGGTTGCTCCCCGGGAAAGTAGGCGTCGCGAACGCCCTCGCCCCACGGCACGAACAACTGGGGATTCAGCGCGGTTAGTATCGCCGAGGCCGCCGTGGGGTCAACCCCGTTGACCTCGGCGAGAATGTCAAAAGCGCGTTCAATAACGTCCAGGGTAGAGCAGCGCAGGTCATTGAATTCCAGCGCGGAGGCGGACAGTGGCTCCAGGTACGGCGCGGCCGCCGCCACCGCCGACGCGATTTCGCCAGCCTTGTCCGGTGGGATGCGACAGCCCCATTGGTTCACGCAGCGCGTCAGCGTTGTCCCGTAGGCATCCTGGTCGCCGTTGTACAGCGCGGCGCGAAATTCCGGTTCACGCGCTGCTACGCCCCACGCGTTGTCGGCCAGGCGGCGAAACTCCTTGGCAGACCAGCGCAGTTGCTCGTAAGTAGTTGGGCCCATTGCGTAATTGCTCATTCTGTCCACACTCCACTGAATACTTCGGCGGCCGGGCCTTCCAGATAAACTTCGCCCTCGCCGTCCCATTCGATCTGCAACGCGCCGCCTGGCAGGTTGACCGCCACGCTATCGCCGGTGTGCCCCAACAGGCGGGAGGCGACGCCGATGGCGCAGGCGCCCGTGCCGCAGGCCATGGTCTCGCCAGACCCACGCTCCCAGACCCGGGCGTCCAGTTGCCCGTCCTCGCGCAAGTTGACGATCTCAAAGTTGACCCGGCGGGGGAAAATCGGGTGTCGCTCAACCAGCGGGCCGATGTTGTGCAAGGGGAATTCCTCCACCGGCTGATCGATGAAAGTGACGGCGTGGGGGTTGCCCATTGACACGAAGGTCAGGAACAGACGGAAGTCGCCCGGATGGATCGCGTAGTTGATGATGGGCCCATGCTGGTCGCTAATGGCAGGGTCCAGGTCAACCGGAATTTCGACAGGAGCGAAGCGGGGCAGCCCCATGCTGACCCGGGCCGCATCTACGGCCGCGCCATCGTAGTGTGGCGTAACTGTGCGGATGCCGGCCAGCGTATCGATAGTCACCGCGTCGGCGGAACGGGAGACTATGCCTCGCTCGATGGCATACTTGGCGAAACACCGAATGCCATTGCCGCACATTTCCCCTTCCGAGCCGTCCGAGTTGAACATCCGCATTCGAAGGTCGGCTACGTCGGAGTCCATCACCAGGATTAGGCCGTCCCCCCCGACGCCGAAATGACGGTCGCTGATCGTCTCGGCCAAGCTACCCCACTCGCGGTCGGGCATCTTGCGGGCGTCGATGTACACGTAGTCGTTGCCAGCGCCGTGCATTTTCGTGAATTCCATCGTTGAACTCCTGCCGCCGGGCGGCGCAATGCCACCGTCGCCGAATTGTATCACAACCACCTCAACCCGACAGGAAATCGGCGACGCGACGGCTGGCCTCGGCCACCGGCAGCTCAATGGTGGCGTCCAACCACGCGATGCGATCATCCGTCAATTTAAACCAGGTGTACTGCCGGCGCGCCAAACGGTGGGTCTGCGTCTTGGCGCGAGCCACCGCCTCCTCCAGGGTCATTTCACCCGCCAGGTGAGCGCCAAGCTGGAGGTAACCGACGCTGGACAGCGGCCCCGCTCCTAGTGTGTGGCCCGCTTGGGATAGACGCAGCGCCTCACCCAATAGCCCAGAGGACATCATGGCGTCGAACCGGGCGTCGATGCGGTCGTAGAGGGCCAAGCGCTCAACGGTCAACCCCAGCGTCAACGAATCGTAAGGCGGTTCTGGGCTGTGCTGATCGGCCGCGGCTTTAGCGCCCCCGGCGCGGCGCACTTCCAGGGCTCGAATGATGCGCCGGGTATTGCGCTGGTCAACACGTTGGGCGCGTTCGGGGTCCAACTCATGGAGTTCGCGCCAGAGCGAGTCTACGCCTTCGGCCGCCGCGCGCCGCTCCATCGCCCGCCGAAACTCCGGGTCGGGTGGAACCTGCGGAACCTGCCAGCCTTCCAAAAGCGCCCAGACGTATTGGCCGGAGCCACCGCAAAGGATCGGCAATTTGCCACGATTCGCTATGTCGACGATTGTTTCCTGCGCCAGGGGCAGGTATTCGCCAAGGCTCAGAGGTTCATCCGGGGATCGGATGTCGATGAGGTGATGGCGAGCGGCGCGCTGTTCCCGGTCGGTGGGTTTGGCGGCGCCTATGCTCATGCCTCGGTAGACCTGGCGGCTATCGGCGTTGACGATTTCACCGTCGAACCGCTGGGCAAGCTGGATGGCCAGCGCCGTTTTGCCTGCGGCGGTGGGCCCAACGACGGCTACAACGGCGAGCCGGGCCGACATCAACCGGCCCCTACCGCGTCACGCGCGTGGGTTATCGAACGCGGCCACCACCGACAGAAACGAATCCGCCTCAAGGCTGGCCCCACCGACCAATGCGCCGTTGACGCTGGTTACCGTGGCGAATTCGGGGGCGTTGCCGGGGTTGACGCTGCCCCCGTACAACAGGGGTGTTTGGGCCGCGAATTCGGCTCCCAAAGCTGCGGCAACGGTCGGCGCGACGGCGCCACCCATCACCTGGTCGGCGATGGCGGCGGTGGCGGCGCGGCCGGAGCCGATGGCCCAAACCGGCTCGTAGGCTATGGCGAGCATTCCAGCCGCGCGGTCGGGGTCAAGGTCAACCAGGGCGGCGGAAACCTGCCGGCGTATCACCTCGGTGGCCTGGCCCGTTTCCCTTTCTGCCAGGGTTTCGCCCACGCATACAATTGGGCGCAAGCCGTGGGCCACCGCTGCGGCCGTCTTCCAGCCCACAGACTCGTCGGTTTCTCCGAAATATTGGCGACGCTCCGAGTGCCCGATGATCACGTAATCGCATAGACTTTGCAGCATCGGCGGCGACACCTCGCCGGTGAAGGCGCCGCTGGCGTCGAAGTGCATGTTTTGGGCCGCGACCGTGATGCCGCTGCCTCGCACAGCATCCCGAACGGCGGCCAGCGAGACGAACGGTGGCGCCAGGACGATGTTCGCGCCGGCGCGGTCGCCAGCGCCTTCAGCAATCGCTGACGCTAAGGCGACGCCCGAGGCGACGTCGGTGTTCATCTTCCAGTTGCCAACGACTACATTGCGGACGGGAGGCATGAGGGATTCCTTACGCTAGACGCCAACGCTACGGGCCGAATTTCGAGAGCTTGCCGGAATGCGAAAGCGCCAGCAGCATGATGGTTTCCGCCGGTATGCGGCCCAGCGATCCCAACGCGCAGGCGCGCTCGTTGAACCCGTCCACGCCTTCGCCCAACGTTAGCTTGGAGTGCAGCATGAACGGCACCGGATGCCAGCTGTGGGACGCCATGATGGCCGGCGTCGAATGGTCGCCCGCCACCATCAGCACGTCGGGTTCTAGCTCCAGGATACGGGGCAGATGCGTGTCCAGTTCTTCCAACGTCTTGACTTTGCCATCGAAATCGCCGTCTTCGCCGGCGGAGTCGGCGGGTTTGTAGTGGAGGAAGAAGAAGTCGTGGTCATCCCAATTGGCGTGGAGGGTATCCACTTCGTCGGCAAAGGTCATGCCGGTGGGGATGATCTGCATGTTCGCCACCGACGCCAGCCCTCGGTACATGGGATACGCGGCGATGGCCGCCGGGTTGAGATGGTACACGCCTCCAAAGTCGGGCAAATTGGGCAGTTGGGCCCATCCGCGCAACAGCGTCATGTTTGCCGGCTGTTCTTCGGAAAGGATACGGCCGGCTTCGGCCACGAACTGCCGCACGATTCCGGCGGTCCGCTCCGCTTCTGGAGCGATGGCGTTGGGGACGCGAGGAGCCAAACCCTCCCGTTGCGGGTCGGTTTCCTCCACCAGTTCGGAAAGGCTTTCGCCCCGCAGGCGCAGCACAAAACGGTAATCCTGCACTGGAAACACATCCAGCTGGACGCCGGGTATTTCGATGCGGTCCAGGCGTTCGCAGAGCGGCGCGCTCAAGGCGGTGGCGATGCGTCCCGCTCGGCGGTCTGTCAACAACCCCTGGTCATCAACGGTGCAGAAATTGCCTCGCGCCGCCACGTCGCCCGGCAGCAATTCTACCCCGATGCCCAGGGCTTCCAGGGCGCCCCGCCCGATGACGTACTTGACCGGGTTGTACCCGAACAGCGCCAGATGCCCAGGACCGCTGCCCGGCGCGACACCCACTTCCACGGGCGTGGTCAAACCGCAGGCGCTGCGTTGGGCCAACGCGTCCAAGTTGGGAATATTGGCGGTCTCCAGCTCCGATTTGCGCGTTTCCGGATGCGGCAAGCCGCCCAAACCGTCAGCCACCAGCAGCACAATCTTTGAAGGCGTACTGGCAATACTGTCGTGAATGTGTTCCAAGTCGATCATGCTCACTCCGTAGGGTTCCAGGTCTCAGGCGTCAGGCAACGCGGCCAAGCCTGGCAGTTCTCGTCCCTCCAGAAATTCCAGCGACGCGCCGCCGCCGGTGGACACATGCGTCATTTGCTCCATCAGGCCCAACGTTTCCACAGCTTCTGCTGTCGAACCACCACCCACCACCGTGGTAGCCCGAGACAGGTTTGCGATGCTCTGCGCCACGATGCGGGTTCCGGCCTGGAACCGCTCCATCTCGAACACGCCCATGGGGCCGTTCCACAAAATGGTCTTGCAGCCGGCCAGCGCCGAGGCGTAGTCGTTGGCGGCGCCTTCGCCCACGTCCATGATGTGCCATCCATCGGGGACGTCTCCCACGGCCACGGTGAGCGTCGAACCGGGTTCGGCGGAAAACACATCGGCGACGACCACATCGCTGGGGAGGTGCACGGCGACCCCGCTTTGTTTCGCTCGGCGCAGAATGTCGCGGGCGAAGTTCAGCCGGTCTTCCTCAACCGAGGATGCGCCCACTGGTTTGCCATCGGCGGCCAGAAAGGTCACCGCCATGCCGCCACCGATGAAAAGGTGGTCAAGCCTGGGCAGCAAATTTTCCAGTACAAGTATCTTGTCGCTTACCTTGGCGCCGCCCATCAGCGCGGCCAGCGGACGCTCCGGGTCCGCTAGCGCCAGCCCCAGCGATTCCACTTCCCGCTGGGTCAGCAACCCCATGGCGGAAGGCAGCAGTTGAGGCACACCCACCGTGGAAGCGTGGGCGCGGTGGGCTACCGCAAACGCGTCCATGACGAAGCAGTCGGCGAGACCGGCCAATTCACTGCTGAAGGCGGCGGCGTTTTGCTCTTCGCCGGCGTGGAATCGCAGGTTCTCCAACAGGAATATCTCGCCGGCTTTCATGTCGCGCACCGCCTCGACAACCTCGGGGCCCACGCAATCGCTCAACGACACCACCGGGCGGCTCAGGAGAACGCCCAGCCGGTCTCCCACCGGCGCCAGCCGCAGCCCTTCGTCCACGCGACCACGCGGGCGTCCCAGGTGGGAACAGAGAACCACTTTGCAGTTCCGTCCCACCAGATACTCGATGGTCGGCAAGGTGGCGCGGAGCCGCTGGTCGTAATTGCCGATGGCTTCCACGCCCTGCTCGATGGGGACGTTGAAATCGACCCTGACGAGAACGGTCTTGCCGGCGACGTCCAGTTGGGTAAGGGTTCGCTTGCTCATCGCGTTGTCTGGTCGGTGGCTCCGGACCGATCTCCGAGCGTTTGTTCTCCGAGCGTCCATTCCGCCGCCAATTGCAGGGCCTGCGGGCGTCGCAGGTTGCCGGCAACCTCGCGGATCGACGCTGCGGCATCCTCAGCAAAGCGGGCGGACTGCCGCTCTGCGTACTCGCGTGATCCCACGTCGTTCAAGATGGCGACGATGCGACCAGCGTCATCAGCCTCGAGGGTTCGCTTCATGTAGATTGCGCCCAGTTCCCGTTTAGTCGCCGTTGACCCGCGCTGCAGGGCGTGGATGAGCGGAAGGCTCTTCTTCTTGTTCAGTACATTGCTCGGCGTAAACCCGTCGCCACGCGGTCCCCACAGGTCTGCGATGTCGTTTTGCACCTGCAAGGCCATGCCCAGCGATTCGCCCCAGTGGTGCAGAGCAGCCGCGGTGTCGCCGTCAGTTCCCGCCGCCAAACCACCGATTTTGGCCGAGCATCCAGACAGGGCTCCGGCTTTGCGACGGATCATGTCAAGGTAGTCGGGTTCCGACACCATTAGCTGGTCCTGGTAGGTCAGGTCCATGTACTGCCCCTCGCACAGGGTGAGGCAGGCGCGATCCAGCGAGCGCAGCGCCTCCAGCACAATATCCCCGGACGCTCCGGTTTCCAAGAGCCGCATCAGAACCGACCGGGCGAGCGCGTGCAGTCCGTCGCCGGCGTTGATGGCCTGCGATGGACCCCAAACCCACCATATGCTGGGCCGATCGTTGGTTTGGTCAATCCGGCCGGCTTGCACGTCGTTGTGCACCAGCACGAAATTGTAGGCGAGTTCCACAGCCGAGGCCGCCGGGGCCGCCAGTTTGGGGTCGCCGCACACCGCTTCGGCGGCGGCCAGCGCCAGGAACCCGCAATGGTGCAAACGGGTGGGAGAGCCGTTGGTGGAGTCCCCGCGCTCGTCCACCCAACCCAGATGGTAGCGGATCAGGTCGTAGAGCATACCGCTACGCTCTCCAAAGGCGGCGCGTAGATCGCTGTCCACGGCGTCGCGGTATGAATCGTATGTCGTTGCCGTGGGAATGATGATTGCCCTTCGGAAGGTCGGCGACTAGGCAAGTCCGGCGGCCCGGCGAACTTCCGAGAACGCCAGGGCGCCAGCCCGCAGTAGCGTCAGATCGCGGTCGGCAACCGCAACGATGGTGCTGGCGGCGCCCTGAGGCGGTTCGCCGGACACAATAATACCATCAACCAGTTCGCCGAGGCAGCGGCGCAGATCATCGGGGTCGGTTATGTCGGGTTCGCCGCTGCGGTTGGCGCTGGTGCCGGTGATGGGTCGGCCGAGACCGGAGGCCAGAGCCAGAGGAATGGGATGATCAGGCATACGTACCGCGATGGTAGCCAAACCGGCCGTAAGGCGAGGCGGCAAGTTCGGGTTCGACGGCAGCGTCATAGTCAGCGGGCCCGGCCAATAACGGTCGGCGAGCGCCCGCGCGATGTCAGCGTCCGGTCCCGAAACAGTGGACACTGTCTCCACTTGGCTCCACCCGGAAACCAATATTGGCAGGGGCATGTTGGTTGGCCGGCCTTTGATGTTGAACACCTTCTCCAAGGCGTCCGGGTTGGTGGCGTCGGCGGCCAGTCCGTAGAGGGTATCCGTGGGGATGGCCACCACGCCACCGGCGACGATGCAATCCAAAGCCTCGCCAATTTCCCGTTGATCGATCATGCGACGCACATTTTACCACCGTAAACGATCCAGCCGGGCGCGGCTCGAAATCATCCCGCCCCAAGGATCATCCCGCCCCAAGGATCGTCCTGCCGCAAGGAAACGACAATCCCAGGGCGGCGGGCTGTTTTGTTGCGGACTGTGCTACTATTGTCGCCGACTCGTTGGATTCCACAATTCCCAGCGTTGGTGGCCGTTCGATGACCAGCACGAACCGACCTGAAGCCGTGGTCGTGATCGATTTCGGCTCGCAATACACGCATCTGATCGCCCGGCGAATCCGGGAGTTGCAGACCTATTCTGAAATCATATCCGCCTCGGCGCCTTCAGAGGCGATAGCGCATCTGAACCCTCGCGGAATCATCCTGTCCGGCGGGCCCGCCAGCGTTTACGACAAGGACGCGCCGGCAATGCGGCAATGGGTGATCGACTCCGGCTTGCCCGTACTGGGCATCTGTTACGGTATGCAAGCCATCGTCCACCAACTGGGTGGGTCCGTGGTCGCCGGCGCAGTGCGCGAGTACGGTCACGCCGATTTGCTCAACGAACGCGACGAAACCGGCCTGTTGGCGGGCGTTGGCGACCGGATCCCGGTCTGGATGAGCCATGGCGACCGAGTGGAACGTCTGCCGGACGGCATGTCGGCGCTGGGCCGAACCGACAATACCGATTGCGCCGCCATCGCTGACGGGAAGCGCTGGTACGGCTTGCAGTTCCACCCGGAAGTTCAGCACACTCCAGATGGCATGACGATTCTGCGCAACTTCGTCCAACGCATTTGCGGTTGCTCGGAATCGTGGACGCCCGGAAATTTCGTGGCCGAAACCGTCGCCCGTGTACGGGACCAGGTGGGCGATGATCGGGTCATTTGCGGGCTCAGCGGCGGCGTGGATTCGTCGGTGGCCGCCGCATTGATCCACCGGGCCGTCGGGCCGCAGTTGACGTGCATCTTCGTTAACAACGGCCTTCTCAGGCACGGCGAGGCGGAACAAGTGCAGGAGACTTTTCAGCGTGGCCTGGGACTGGACTTGCGCTACGTCGATGCCGAATCCAGGTTCCTGAACGGGCTCGCCGGCGTGACCGACCCGGAAACCAAGCGCAAGAACATCGGCGCGGAATTCATTCGGGTGTTCGAGGACGCCGCCGCCGAGATCGAAAACGTCAAATGGCTGGCCCAGGGCACCCTGTACCCGGACGTCATAGAAAGCGAAACGCCGGACAACCGCGCCTCGGCCCGCATCAAAACCCACCACAACGTTGGCGGTTTGCCAGAGCGCATGGACTTCGGCCTGGTGGAGCCGCTGCGGTACCTATTCAAGGACGAGGTACGGGCAGTTGGCATTGAACTGGGCCTGCCCGACGATATCATCTACCGCCAGCCCTTCCCAGGGCCTGGCTTGGCCATACGCATCATCGGCGAGGTTACCCCGGAGCGGGTGGCGCTGCTGCGGAATTGCGACCGCGTCGTGCTCGAAGAAATCCACGACGCCGGCCTGTATCGGGACATCTGGCAGAGTTTCGCCGTGCTCACCGACAATCGCACCGTGGGCGTGATGGGCGACTACCGCACCTACGGGTATGCTTGCGCCATCCGCGCCGTGACCTCTGAGGACGCGATGACCGCCGATTGGGCGCGCCTGCCCTATGACGTGCTGGCCCGCATCAGTAACCGCATTGTCAACGAAGTTGATGGCGTGAATCGCGTGGTGTACGACATCACCAGCAAACCGCCCGGAACCATCGAGTGGGAGTAGCGCGCCATGCGGGTACTGGTCGTAGGTTCTGGAGGACGAGAGCACGCCCTGGCCTGGCGCTTGGCGCAATCGCGGTTTGTGGACGCTATCTATGCGGCGCCCGGCAATTCCGGTACGGCTCAACTGGGCGTAAACCTTCCAATACCGGATAAGGACTTGGAAGCCATAGTAGCGGCGTCCATCGCCCGCGCCATCGATTTGGTGGTGATCGGGCCGGAAGAACCGCTGGCCTTGGGCTTGGCCGACCGCCTGAACACAGCTGGCGTTCCGGCGTTTGGACCCAGCCGCTCGGCAGCCCGGTTGGAGTCTAGCAAGAGCTTCGCCCGCGCGATTATGGACGCCGCCGGAGTCCCCGGCCCCAAATACCGAGTCTTCGCAAACTCAGCCGACGCCGTGAGCTACGTGCGGCAATACGATGCCCCCGTGGTGGTGAAGGCGGACGGCTTGGCCGCCGGCAAAGGCGTCGCCATGTGCGCCAGCCGCGAAGAAGCCGAACGCGCCATTCGCAACGCCATGGAACAACGCGCATTCGGGGATGCCGGACAATCCGTCGTTGTCGAAGACTGGCTGAACGGCCCGGAGGTCAGCGTGTTCGCCTTCGCCGACGGCGAGACCATCTCCAGCGTGGTCGCGGCTACCGATTACAAGCGCATTGGCGAAGGCGGTCAGGGACCCAACACAGGCGGAATGGGCAGCTACGGGCCGCCCCACTTCTGGAACGACGGTCTGGCGCAGTCCATACGCGAGGACTGTATGCTGCCGGTGATTCGGGAGCTGGCCCGGCGCGGCGCCCCTTACCGCGGCGCGCTATACTGCGGCTTGATGCTCACCGACTCTGGGCCGCAGGTTCTGGAATTCAATTGCCGGTTTGGGGACCCGGAGACCCAGGTGATCATGCCGCAACTGCTGAGCGATCCCGTAGAGATCATGCTGGCCTGCGCCAAGAACAGCCTGGCAGACGTTGGCCCAGTTCGCTGGTCGAGCCGGCCGACAGTGGCAGTCGTGATGGTTTCTGGCGGCTACCCCGAGTCTTATGACACCGGTTTTCCCATCGACGGATTAGGGCGCGATGACGATTCGCCGGGCGCCTGGGTGTTCCACGCCGGCGCTCGGTTGAGCGACGATGGCGCCACGACGTTGACTTCCGGGGGGCGAGCGCTGGCCTGCGTTGGCGCCGGCGACACCGTGGAACAGGCCCGCGACCTTGCCTACCAGCGGGCCGAACGCATAAGTTTCCCAGGCGCATACTACCGGCGCGACATCGCGGCAGAGGCGGTGGGGACTCCGGCCATGGTGAATTGATCT
Organism: Dehalococcoidia bacterium; assembly: GCA_965221295.1. Taxonomy (GTDB): domain Bacteria; phylum Chloroflexota; class Dehalococcoidia; order Lucifugimonadales; family UBA3495; genus Bin87. Next base: position 2,785,654 of record OZ244879.1, read on the forward strand.
GGTATGCCCAACGTTGCCAATAAACCATCATCGCCAATGGCCGACTGGGCAACCATGGCGGCCGCCTATGAAGAAGCGGACCAGGCCGGAGATCTAGCAACCTACCGTCGGCGACGTTGGGAATACGCCGATGATCCCGCAAGTTGGCTGCAACCAACAACCCTGCCGACGCTATCGCAAGCCCAGGCTGACTCGCTGTACCGGGCGGCTGGTGGTCGGCGGAACTCAGCGTTTCGCGGCAACCCCATCGAGGAAATCCGAGACGCCATCGACTTCCTGCTCTATGACACCATCAAATTGGAAAATCGCTTTGAAGAATGCGCCTTGGATACCGCCGGATTCGGACTTGTCGGGGCGGGCAGAGAGTGGCCGTCGTACCTGTTGACCCTGCGCGAGCCGACCCTGTTCGCGCCTTGGAGTCCGCATACTGAGCGCGCTTTGCGGCGGTTGGGACTGTTGCCGCCTGGCTTGAAACGGGGACATCCGGGCTTGGGTTACATCGACTTGTTGGACGCGCTGCAACCGCTGTCGGGACGGCTGGGCCTGCGGGACTTTCGCGCCGTCGATGAATTCTGTTACCTTATCGGACGCAATGCGAGGGCCCAGGCATGAACGCCCAAGCCCAGAACCGGAGGATTCGCCAATGCCCTGGCTGGATGAGTTAAAACGCCTGAGGGTCCGAGTGGACAACGAGGGCTATGGGCGTAAGCTATCGGAGATGGCAGAGCGCCGAACGCTGCTCGAGAAGTTCGCCGGCCAGTTGGGTGTCGAGGGTCTGCTGGAGCAAATGAACGACGCGCTGCTCGATGGTTCGGCCCGGCTGATCGTCGACCGATCCTGGCAATACGATTTCGACGGCGACGACGACTCGGACTTCGACGAATTGACCGACGAAATCCTCTACTCCCTCTACTGGCACGACGGAGACCCCGTTGAGTTGGAGGTGCGGGTTGGCATCGACAGCGACGACGCGGGTTACGTGATGGTGGAGGGTGAGGAAATATCCGACGACGAGGAGAGCATCCAGAATGCCTTGCTGGCTGCGTTCCGGGAAATCGCCGAGATCGACGAGTAAACACAAACCGGGAGATACGCTGGCGCCCACCGTCCGGGTATCCCACGCCACAACAAGGAGAATGGACTTGCCACTGGTAGGAATAGTAATGGGCAGCGCCTCAGATGAGGAGGCCGTCCAACCGACCATCAATACGCTGGAATCGCTGGGAGTGGATTACGAGGTTCGGGTGATGTCCGCGCACCGAACGCCGGAACGGGTCCACGAATACGCCAGCACGGCTCGGGAGCGCGGTCTGGAAGTTCTAATCGCCGCCGCTGGCGGCTCGGCGGCTCTGGGCGGAGCCCTCGCGGCCCAAACGACGCTGCCGGTCATCGGCATCCCCCTTACCTCCAGCGAGCTCAACGGCTGGGACGCCCTGTTGTCAACGGCGCAGATGCCGCCCGGCATCCCAGTCGCCGCCATGGCCGTCGGAGGGTGGGGCGCCCGGAACGCCGCCTATTACGCCGCGCAAATCCTGGCCATCAAGCACGACGACATCCGTCAGGCCGTCGAGCGGTACCGGCAGTCCCTGCGTGAGCGCTAGGCCGCCACAAGCCGATCGGCGTCCGGCGGCGGTGCTCACCGATTTCGATGACACCGCCGCCGCTCAAAACGTGGCCGAGTTGCTTTTGCACCGGTTCGGAAGTCCGACTTGGACCGACGTTCGTGAACGATTCCGTGAGGGTGAGATCACGCTGAAGGATTACCAGGAAATCACCTTCCGGGAAATGCGGTCCGACCGGGCCACTATGGCGAAGCACGTTCGGGAGCAGGCTAGCTTCCGCGCGCACTTTGGAGAACTTGCCGATTTCTGCCACCAGCGCTCGGTTCCCATGTGCATCGTCAGCCAGGGGTTGGATTTCTACATCCAGGCGCTGCTGGATACTTCGAACCATCCCACCATGCCAATTCACGCCGTTCGCGCCGGTTTCGACGGCGACGGCCGCATCGTCGATTACGCCTACGACTTCACCTATCCCGACGCCCCGGAATTGGGCAACAGCAAAGCGTTGATGGTGCGGCGCTTTCAGGACATGGGTTATCACGTATTTTTTGCCGGCGACGGCCGGTCCGACTTCGAGGCCGGTCAGGTGGCTGACACCGTGTTCGCCCATCGCCAAATGGCGCAGATGTGCAGTGAAGCCGGCATACCCTTCACCCCGTTCACCGACTTCGGCCCAGTGCTTGCGGCGGTTCGACTCTACGTGGAGCAAACCAGATGAAGGCCAGGGGTCGTATGGTAAAATATTCGCCGGTTGAGCAACTCTCGGGGAGACGACGACGACGTGATTGACCGCTATTCCAGGCCTGATATGAAGGAGGTCTGGTCCGACGAAAACAAGTACCGGGCATGGTTCGCAGTGGAACTCGCTGTCTGCGAGGCGTGGACCGAAGCCGGCGTCATTCCTCTGGAAGACTTGGAACCGCTCCGTTCGGCAACTTACAACCACAGCCGGATGATGGAGATCTTCGAGACCACTCGGCACGACGTTACCGCGTTCCTGCGTTCCATCACCGAAACCCTCGGCCCGGAGGGACGGTGGCTGCACTTGGGGATGACATCCTCGGACATGCTGGACACCGGCCAGGCGTTGCAGATGGTAGCCGCCGCAGACCTGTTGCTCAAGGAGATCGACGCCGCCATCGACGCGGTGCGAGAACAGGCCCTGCGCCACAAAGACACGCTGATGATGGGGCGAACCCATGGCGTCCACGCCGAACCCATCACTTTCGGCCTGAAGCTGGCGCTGTGGTGGGACGAATTGCGGCGCCAGCGCGAGCGCATGGAAGCCGCCCGGGAGTCCATTCGCGTGGGCAAAATCTCCGGAGCCGTGGGCACCCACGCCACCATACCCCCGAGCATAGAGGAACGGGTTTGCGACCACCTCGGACTCAAGGTCGCTCCCGTATCCAACCAGGTGGTGCAGCGAGACCGGTACGCCCACTTCATCACCACCTGCGCGTTGGTCGCGGCCTCGCTGGAGAAGTTCGCCACCGAGATTCGCGGGATGCAGCGAACCGAGATCCACGAGGTGGAAGAACCCTTCGGCGCCGGACAAACCGGTTCCTCTTCCATGCCCCACAAGCGCAACCCCGAGTTGACCGAACGAATCTGCGGCTTGGCTCGCACCATTCGCGGCAACGCCGTGCCAGCGCTGGAGAACGTCGCCCTCTGGGGAGAACGGGACATCAGCCATTCTTCGTCGGAGCGCATCATCTTGCCCGACACGTGCTTGATGCTGGACTACATCCTCAGCATCTTCACCCACGTTATCCGCGGGTTGCGGGTCGACTCCGACCGAATGTGGCAGAATTTGGAGAGCAGCCGCGGCTTGATATTTAGCCAGCGCGTCCTGCTGACCCTGGTCGAAGAAAAGGGACTCTCCCGCGAAGCGGCGTACGACATCGTTCAGCGCAACGCCATGCGCGCCTGGGACGATTCCCAGGACTTCCGCGACCTGCTCAAGAAGGACCCGGAGGCGGCCCGGAGCCTCACCGCAGACGAAATGGACGCCCTTTTCGACTACGGCTACTACACACGCTACATCGACGACAATTTCCAACGTATCGGGCTGCTGCCGTCAGCTGTGCCCGCGTAAATCCGCCGGAGACGCCACCCTTTGCGACAGAATGAGCCATGATTATCGAAACTCGCATCCCCAACCCAATGCACCGCGGCAAGGTCCGGGACACCTACCAGTTGACCGATGACCTCCTGCTGATGGTCGCCACCGACCGAATCTCCGCCTTTGACGTGGTGCTGCCCAACGGAATCCCCGAAAAAGGCGCCGCTCTGAACGGCATGTCTGGGTTCTGGTTCGGCCTCACCGAACACATCGTGCCGAACCATTTGGTCGCCTTGGCAAACTCTCCAGAAGCCGCCACCTACGCCAAACTGCCTGTGATGTCGGACCCGGCGTTTGGGGAAGACAATGTCGGACGCCAGGCCATGGTGGTCAAAAAAGCCCAGCGCATCGACATCGAGTGCATCGTGCGTGGCTACATCACCGGGTCCGCCTGGGGCGAATACCGCCGCCAAGGCACCGTATCGGGCAAGGAGATGCCCGCGGGGCTAGTGGAAGGCGACCGGTTCCCCGAACCGCTGTTCACTCCCACCACCAAGGCGGAAGAAGGGCACGACGAGAACATGACCGACGCCGAAGTTGAAGCCATGGTCGGCGCCGAAATGGCCCAGAAGCTCGCGGACGTCAGCAAAGCGGTCTATCTCTACGCCCATGACTACGCCAGACAACGAGGCATCATTTTGGCCGACACCAAAATGGAATTTGGGCTGCTGGACGGCGAACTGATCCTGATCGACGAGTTGCTCACCCCCGATTCCAGCCGGTTCTGGGACGCCGACGGGTATGCGCCCGGAAAGTCCCAGCCCAGTTACGACAAACAGTTTGTGCGCGACTGGCTAACGGCACAGGGCTGGGATCAAGAACCGCCGGCGCCACAGCTGCCCGATGACGTGGTGCAGCAAACTTCGAAACTGTACCGCGAAGCCTACCAGCGATTGACCGGCCAAACACTGTAGCCAGCAGCGGCGACCTCGCGGGGAGCGTACCTTGCCACCGTCCAGACACCGACGCCGGCGGGCGGAACGCCGCTCGAGCCGGCGCACTCCTCCGATTGCCACTTCGGGAGGGTTCCGTAGCCGCTGGCTGCTGATCGCTTTCGCCGTAATCGCCATCCTGTTCATCGCCGCCCTGCTGGTTCCAGTCGCGCTTCCGGTCAATTTCGGCGGCGGCCGTGGCAGTTCCGACGGCTACGTGTCCGGCGTCGGCGAGGAAGTCGCAACCTCCCCGGATCGGTCGCACTTCGCCGACAACTTCACCATCGAAGACGTGAGCGCGGGAGACGGATACTCCACTACCCCGCCAACCTCGGGGCGTCATTGGAACGGATGGGCGGCCTGCGGGTTCTACGGCCCCGACCAGTCGCTGCCCGACGAACGCATCCTGCACAACTTGGAACACGGCAACATCGTGGTCAGTTACCACCTCACCGACCCTGATCAAATCCAGGAACTCGAAGACGCCTTCGATTCCATCGGCAAGACCAACCAGTGGGGCGTTGCTCGGTTCTACGACCAGATCCCCGAGGGAACGGTGGCGCTGACCACTTGGGGCGTTATCGATGGCCCAATGGACGGCGTCCAGACGGACCGGATCGAACGCTTCTTTGACGCCTACTCGGGCACGCTCAGCCCGGAATTTCCCGGTAGCGGCGCGCCCTGCACCACCGGTGGCGTCATGGATCCCGCGTAGGCCCGGATTCAAATGCTCCGCGCGAGGGCGTTGACGGCAATCGTTCTTGCCGCAATCGGCGCGTTGGCGATGGCTTGCCAAGCGGACCCCACCGTGCCGGGCGATCCGGCCTTGCCGGCCGACACAGCTCCCACCGTTTCAGTGGTGACCGCTGGGGCCACGCCGACCATCGCGCCAACCCCAACCATGACCGCAGTGGCTCTTCCGGCGACGCCCACGGCTCCGCCACCCGCTGTCGCCACGCTGTCGCTCTCGCCAGCGGCTACGGCGACCCCGGAACCCATGCCGCGTCAAGACAGTCTTCAACCGCCCATCTTCACGCCCATGCCATCTCCGTCTCCCATGGCGGCGAACACGCCTTTGGCCGAAGTTTCAGTTACCGATGGGCCAGAAACCACCCAAATAATGCCCAGCCGGAACCACTTCGCCATGCAATTGCGCATCACCGACGTGATTCCTGGCGGGTACAGCACGACGCCTCCCACCTCTGGGCGGCACTGGGACGCCTGGAGCGATTGCGGCTTTTACAATTACCCCCTGCCAGACGAGTTGCTGGTTCACAACCTGGAACACGGCAACATCATAGTGAGTTACAACTTGGACGACCCGGACGAGATCGCAGCTCTGCGCGAGGCGGTGTACGCCAACCAAATCGCCGAAGAATTCGCCATCGTGCGCCGGTACCACGCCATCCCCGAGGGGATGGTGGCGCTCACCACGTGGGGCGTGCTGGACCGCATGTTGGGCGTTGACGCCGAACGCATCGCCAGTTTCTTCCGCGAATTTCCCGGCAACACGGGACCCGAATTCGCCAACGGTCTTCCCTGCACCACCGGCGTCCGCATGAGCGATTCCTCAAGCGGGTAGCCAATCTCGCCGACCCCGGAAGGATGTGAAACGTGTTGCTAGCCCGCGTGTACGTAACCTTGAAACCTGGCGTCAACGACCCGCAGGGATTGACGGTCATGGGCGGTCTACGCAGCTTGGGCCACGAAGGCGTGTCCGACGTTCGCATCGGCAAGTATTTGGAGATACGCTTGGACGGAGACGATCCTGGGTCCGCAGAACCGGAGGTCGCCCACATGTGCGACCGATTGCTGGCGAACCCGGTGATCGAAGATTTTCGGTTCACGCTGGAACCGATTGACGGCTAATGCGCGCGCTCCCGCAGCATCGACACTAGCTCGTCCACGGTGGCCTTCTGCCAATCAGCGGCCCGGGCCGCCGTCCGCGAACGCCGCTGCCGCCCGAAATCCTGGTCCGTGATGTCTGGGTTCTCGGAGCGGATCGCGGCTTCGATTTCGCCCTGCTCGCGGCTGGCCGCCTGTGAACGCTCAATCCAGTGGCAGATGTACTCGTGGCCTTCGTCGTAGAACACGGCCACCGGAATGGACATGTACTTCCCCTCTTTGAGGAACTCGTTCATGATGTCGTGGTTTTCGTCCCGGGGAAAGATGCGCAGTTCCAAGCCGGCGGCCTCGGCCACTCGAGCCAGCACGGGTAGCTCGCGCACCACGTCGCCGCACCAGTCCTCTCCGATGACCATCATGCGGGCAGGGCCGCCCGCCGCGTTGGACAGTTCCCGCAAGGAGTCAGATTGCGCGGGCTCGAGCCGCACGTTGTCATAGTATTCCTCAATGCGGGCTTTGTTCACCTTCACGGAATCCATGTACTCGCGGTAGGTCATGCCCTGCGCGAAACGTTCCGGTGTAACCACGCTGGTCTGCTGAGCCATTGCTCACCTCCATAGGGTCCGCTCACCCTGAATGCGCCTGGAAGCCGATGAAATTGGAGGCGGAGCGCCGCCCCGGTTGGTTGTCTTCGTTGCGAGCCGCCGGCCCGTCACCCGATTTCTCAACCCCGCTGGCCGCGAAATCCCGTTTCCACCCTGCCATCGGGCCACACGATGATGGGCACAGCGTCGCCATAGTCCAGAGCTTCGTCCAGGGTGTCCTGGCTCTGATCCACGCGGCGTTCCTCATATTCCACGCCTTCACGACGCCACGCCGCGCGCAGAGAGTCGCAGGCGGGGCATACTGTCAACGTGTACACGATGGGGATGTCTGCCATGGTTTCCTCCACTCCCGTCGGCCTGTTGTTGGCGGCATTCTACAACTTTGCCGCCGTCACTGCTATAATCCGGCCGTATCAGAACCCCTCAAGGAGATCAAGATGATTGCCCTGATTGTCGAAATCAACATCAAGCCCGGCTTCAAGCAGCAGTTCATGGAGTCCATGCTCGGCGACGCCCGCGGCTCCAACAACGACGAACCCGGGTGCCTGCGCTTCGACGTGTTGCAGGACAACGAGGACGAGAACAAACTGCACCTCTTTGAGGTGTATGAGGACGACGCAGCCCTGGACGCCCACCGGAACGCCCCGCATTTCGTCAAGTGGCGGGAAGAATGCGCGGATTGGTTCGCCACCGAAAACATCCGCAAGATCGCCACGCCGGTTTATCCCGCCCCTGAGAAGTGGGAAAAGCGCCCGCCCGTGGACTGACCACCCTCAACCGTCCCCCAAAGCTCTGGTCCAGCTTCGCCGGGGCGGGATAGGAACCCGCCCCGGTCATTTGCTCCGGCGCGTTGTTAAACCTGTCGCTGCAGGACTCGTCGGAACCCCCGGACGAAGGCATCCACCTCAACCTCCCCCAGGGCAGTGGACATCGCGCCGACTAGATTCGGCGCCAACAGGAACCCTTCGTTGAGCATTCCCATGAACACGCGCTCGCTCAGCGCCTTGTCGCAGGCGGCGATGTCCCGGTAGTTGCGCAACGGCTGATCCGTGAAGTGGATTCCGAACAGCGATCCCAGTCCGGTCACCAGGACGGGTTGCTCCAACTCGGCGCACACCTGTTGGACGCCCTGACGCAACATATCGGTCAACTCCGCCAGGCGGCGGTACACCGTCGGCGACAGTTCGGTCAACGTGGCGACGCCAGCCGCCATGGTCACTGGATTGGCGTTAAACGTGCCACCATGATTGATCACCGGCCCGCTGAGGGGGCTGTATAGCCTCATTATGTCGGAGCGTCCACCGAAGGCTCCCACCGGGAACCCTCCGCCGATGATTTTGCCCAGAGCGGTCAGATCCGGCGTAACGCCGTAGTGTTGCTGCGCCCCGCCGGGCAAGACGCGGAAACTGATGACCTCGTCGAAGATCAGGATCGCGCCGCTGGCGTCCGCAAAGTCCCGCAGCATCTGGAGGTACGCGCCGTCCGCCGGCAACATGCCCACCGAACCCATCACGGGCTCAACGATGACTGCGGCCAGCTCCTCCCGATGCCGGCCCAGTATCTCTCGGGCCACCGGAACGTCGTTGTAAGGTATGATCACCGCCTGGTCCAGCGTCCCCTCGACCAAACCCGCGCTGGAGGCCACCGGAGACGGATTGTCGTACTCTCCGCCCGTGGCCGGATCAATCCGCAGGCTGACCATCACGGCGTCATGGGTGCCATGGTACCCGCCTTCCACCTTGGCGATCTTGCTGCGTCCGGTGTAGGCCCGGGCGGCTCGGATGGCGTTCAGAGTGGCCTCGGTGCCCGAGTTGGTGAACCGCACCTGGTCGAAGGACGGCACCCGTTCACACAACAGCGAGGCCAATTCAACCTGGTGGCGATTGGGTGAATTGTAGGCCAATCCGCAGTCCATCTGGTCCCGGGCGGCTTCCAAAACCGTCGCCGGCCCATGGCCCAGGATCATGGTGGTCATGGTGTTGATGAAATCCAGTCGTTCCACGCCGTCAGCGTCGGTGACCACCGCCCCACGCGCGGACTCGGTGAAAATTGGGTACGGCTTCCAGAATATGGAGTGCCGGCTGTCGCCGTCAGGCAGGTAGCGACAAGCCTCTTCCCACAACGCCCGAGATTTGGGCGTCGATTCGATGTACCGGGTTACTTCATCAGCGGACAAAACAGAACCCCCAAAGTGGGCGACGCGCGTCTAGTCGGCGCCGGCCGGACTGGCGACGGCCACGGGTCTGGCTTCGCCGCGGAAATAGATGCCACGCCAGAAGCCGCTGGCGATGATGGTGCCCACCACCACGATGGTGAACGCCGCCCCGGCAATAGCCATGATATTGCCGGCTTCCCAGAAATCCGCCAGCCTCCCGTAGAGCAGGTTGGCAAACGCCATGCTGCCGCCCACGTGCATGGAATAGACCGAGGCCACGCGGCCCCGGATTTCATCTGGCACCACTGAATGAATGATGGTGTGGGTGATGGTCATGAATCCAGCGGTGCCCAAGCCCATCAGGACGGCGGCAAACATGGATAAGCCTGTTTGCGAGGACAGTCCCAGGCCGATGGGCGTGAGGCTGCTGGCGAAACCCAGCAGCAGGAACACACGCCCGCGGGTGAGGTGACTCACGATGCCACCCACGAATATCGAGGACATCAACGCCCCGACACCCAGGCGGTCATCAAGGCGTAAACGTCGTTTTGGTTGAACGTCTCCCCGTCGGGGGACAGCTTTTCCAGCGCCAGCGGCGGCAACATGGATTCAAAGGACATCACCAGCACGCAATGGGCCAACGCCATCAGGATGATGCCGAAAACCAGCGGCGTGCTGTAGGAATAGGCGAAACCGGCCGCCGCGTTGGCCCAGAAGCTGCGTCGCCGGTCAATCTGGCCGCTGGAAACCGTGCGGATGTTGAAGGACGCGACCAGGGCAACCAGGTAGAAGGCGGCGCATACCCAGAAAACGATGGCCGACGTTCCAATGGTCAGAGCGAGGTCTTCAATCGCGAACGAAACCCCACCTGTTTCAAACAGAGCGCCGGCTCCGAGGGACGCGGCAACGACCAGCAGGATGGCCGGACCAACGGCCCGCGATCCCTGTTGCATCGCCTCATTCAAGGCCACCGCGTTGGGTAGCCGCTCTCGATCCACCAAGTTCGGGGAAAGCGACTGCGCCGCCGTTTGCTGGGTGGCCCGCAAGGTTCCGTTGATCACGGCCAGGAGCACCACGTACCAGGGGTTATCGACTCCCAGCATGACGAGAACCGCCATTACCGACGCCTGGACCAGTTGCAAGCCATACACCCAACGGAGCAACGTCCTGCGGGTCACTCGGTCGGCCAGGTACCCGATGAACGGAGTGGCGAAGAACCGGGGGGACATGGCGGCGAAGGTGATCAGACCGACCCACAAACCCCAGGTATCTTGCAACTCCGGGATGCCGTAAACCCAGGCGCCCCGGGCCACGATGAGGGCCCAGGCGCCGCTGCCACTGGCCAAGGACGCCACCGCCAGGAACCGAAAATCCCGGAACACCAAAGCAGCGAGAAACTTATGAGCCTTCTCCGCCAAGTAACTGCGCTGCGGAACTGGTTCCATGGCCATCCTGTAACTCCTACCGCATCCTGGCCCCTTCAGCCGGACGGGACGCAACTCACGAGCGGTTTTCGCGAATTATAACTGACCCTAGCGGTGGGTCAAATCGTCCGCTGGTCTAATCGGCTGAGCGTCCAATCACCAGAGCGACAGCGCTGGAGCCTCTTGCTGCAATGGCGAGGGCGCCGCGGCTTCCCGGCTGCCAACCGCCAGCGGCCGTTGGGTTCCCGGCCGGGCAGCCGTGGGTTCCCGGCCGGGCAGCCGGCTACGGCACGCGGGATCCCTGTGTCGCTATGCTCGGCGGCGTGGTCAGGATAAAGCAGGCGCGCCTCCGATTTTCACCATCGAGATTTCCGGCATTGAGATCCGATGGCAGCCTGGCCGCAGCGCGGCTCTGCCACGCTCACTGGCGATGGCGGTCAGCGAGGATCTTGCAACCGCACCCGCGACACCAGGAAAACTTCATCGCCGTCCTGTTGCAGGGTGAACTCCGCGAACTCTGGCGCTACCGGCAGGTATTCCCGTATCGTGTACAGCAAATTGTCCCGCAGCGCCGACAGTTGCGGGGCCGATACTTCCATTCGGTCCTGCCGGATGGCCGATTGCACCCGTTCCCTGGCTACTCGACGGGGGCTCGACCTGCGCCCGCCGCGGTTTTTCCACAACAGGCTAAACATGAGCCGACGCCCGGCGATTGACGCCCATCAGATTCCAGACTTTTTCCATGATCGAAGTCGGCTGCTCGTCCACGGGATCGATCATTGGGATGTGTTCTCCATCGATACGCGCCGCGATTCGCGCGAACTCCCGGCCTGACGGCGATTGGCCGTCGTACACCACGGGCGTACCGCTGTTGGTGGAAGTGATCACCCGGTCATCCGACGGCACGAGGCCAATAGCGTCCACGGCCAACACTTCCAGCACGTCTGACGCGTCCATCATATCGCCACGGCGGACCAGTTCGGGCTTGATCCGGTTGATGATGAGCCTCGTGGACCGAATGTCGCTGGCGTGCAGCAGGCCGATCACGCGGTCGGCGTCGCGGATTGCCGACACCTCGGGCGTGGTAACCACCAGCGCCTCTCGCGCGGCCGCGATGGCGTTGCGAAAACCTCGCTCAATCCCTGCTGGACAATCCACGATCACATAGTCGAATTCCGCCTCCAGGCGGCGGCTCAAGGCCACGAGTTGGTCTGCCGAAATGCAGTCCTTGTCCCGGGTTTGGGCCGCGGCGATCAGGTAGAGTTCTCCAGCGTGCTTGTCCCGAATCAGCGCCTGCTCTACGTTGCATCGCTCTTCCACCACATCCACAAGGTCGTAAACGATGCGATTTTCCAATCCCATCACCACGTCCAGATTGCGCAACCCGATGTCGGTGTCGATGACCACCACCCGGTTGGAGCGCAGGGCCAGCGCCGTACCGACGTTGGCGGTGGCGGTAGTCTTGCCCACCCCTCCTTTACCGGAAGTCATAACTAAGGTTTTACCGCTCATTCGGATTTCCTCCGTGGTCGATGAAGTGGTTCTTCAGATAGGGTGAGACGTGCACCGCGCCGTTGAGTATCCGGGCGATGATGGCGCCATTGCCGGCCCCGTCGCGGTCCTGGCCCGCGACGACCCTCGATGAATCGGCGCTCCAGATGTAATCGGCGATGCGAAGCTGGGGGTCTGCGGTTGACATGGCCAGTATGACCGCTCCCGAATCTCCGCCGGCGCCGGCATGAGCCAAGCCACGCAGCTTGCCAAACACCAAAATGTCCCCCTGGGCGATTATCTGCGCGCCCGGATTCACGTTGCCAACGACGACCACGTTTCCAGGGAACTTATGAATCTCGCCGGCGCGGTAGGTTCCCCGCGCCACGTCGGCCGAGACGCTGGGGAATTCGCTGTTGGTGGTCAACGCCGCGTCCTGGGGCTGCGGTTGAACGTCCGGTACGGTCTCCCGCTCCGGAGTTTCGGCCAGGCCGCGCTGGGCCGACGCTGGATCGTCCGAACGGCCGCCGCCATTCACCCTAGCGGATAGCTCAGTGTGCGCTTGGATTAGTGCGTCGATTCGCGCCCGTTCCCGTTCCAGTACTTCGGGTTCGCTCCAGAATTGCCTGACGGTCAACCCCGACTCCGAGGCGATCACCTCGCGGATGCGTTCCTGCTGGTCGTGGGATAGGATGCGCTTACCGATTTCAACAATGACTTCGCCGCTGGAGTAGAGGTGGCGGCGACGGCCGAGCCGCTCGCGCAGCGTCCGGCAGGCCTCATCAATGGGCGCGCTGTCGTCAACCGTTATGTTGACCAGCCCGCCGCGGCCTGAGATTCGTACCAATTCCCGGTTATCGGTAGTAGGCGCCACCATGATCACCAGTAGTTATAGCAACATCCTGGACCCTGGCGCCCCAACGAGCGTTTGCGTTTTTGGTGGAAAACAAAAAATACCGGGGCCAACTAAGTTGGCCCCGGTCGGCGCTCTGGCGCCTAGATTGCCGACGGCAACGAACCCGCCCTAGTCGGGGCGACCGAACACCGCCACCGAGCAGGTGAACGAGCCGGGCCGTCCCCCCAGGTTGTGGGTGAGGCCAAGGTCCGCTTTCTGCAGTTGCCGGCCACCGGCCTTGCCCTGCATTTGCTTGTACACCTCATAGATCATGCGGATTCCGCTGGCCCCAATGGGATGCCCAAAGCACTTGAGTCCGCCGTCGGTGTTTACTGGCAGGTCGCCTTCCAGCGAGAACGAGCCGTCGGCCACGTCTGAGCTGGCCCGGCCGCGGGGGCTGAAGCCCAGGTCTTCCATGATGATCAACTCGGTGATGGTGAAGCAATCGTGAACCATCGCCATGTCGATTTCCGCCCTGGGGTCTGTGATGCCCGCTTCCTCGTATGCGGCCTGGCTGGCGCGAACGGTTTCTGGGAAGTGGGTGAAGTCCCAGTCATTGCGCAGTACGCCGAAAGCGCCCACCGCCAGACCCAAGCCCTTGACCAGGATGTAGTCGTCCCGCAGGGTACGGGCGATTTCAGGAGTGGTTATGATGGCGGCGGCGGCTCCGTCGCTGACTCCACAGCAATCGTACAACCCCAACGGCCAGGCGATCATGGGCGCGTTGATGATCTGCTCCTCGCCGACCTCTCGCTGAAAGTGGGCTTTGGAGTTCAGGGCGCCGTTGTGATGATTTTTCGACGCGATCTGCGCCAGCGTCCGTTTGCCGTCGTCATAGTCAATGTCGTAGTGGTGGAAATAGCGGGTGGCCGCCATGGCGAACTGCGACGGCGGCGGTGTTGGCGGCTCCACGTCGGCGCCGGGGCCGGCGGCGATGGCGAGGCCGGAGAATCCGCTGTCCTTGAGCTTTTCCACTCCCATGGCCAGCACGATGTCATACACTCCGGCGGCCACAGCATAACAGGCGTTGCGGAAGGCGTCGGTGGCGGTGGCGCAAGCGTTCTCCACCCTGGTGATGGGTATGTAGTCCAGCTTCAACGCCTCGGCCAACGGCTGGCCGGTGCGGAAGCTGCTCACCGTGCCCAGCCATGCCGCCTGAATGTCGTTGGCGTCCAGGCCGGCGTCCTCGTAGGCTTCGTAAGCCGCCTCCACCATTAGGTCAGCCGCGGATGCGTCCCATCGTTCACCAAATTTGGTGCAGCCCATGCCGACCACGGCCACGCGATCTCTGATTCCGCTCATTTCAAATCCCTCTGCATTGTTGGTTGGTGGACCGTTTTGTTGCAGTTGATCCCCAACGGGTCGTTCGGGCGCGGTTGCCTTGCGTCATTGGGCTGTCGGAGTCGGCAGCTCGGCCGCAGCCCGGAGCGTCACTGTGATCAGGCAAGGACCCCGGCAGGCGCCGGCGTTCGCCTCGGTATGGCTTTCCAGTAGTAATTGTGAATCCCGTTGACTACGCGCAGCTTGCGAAAGCTCATCTCCACGGGCATCCCCACCCGTATTTCGTCGAGTTCCCGGTCGGTCATCATGCACAGCAGCCGTCCACCACCCTCGAAGTCGACCACGGCGACCACGAGAGGGGTATCAACCGCGCCGGCGATGTAGTCCATAGAGTAGGTGAAGAGTTCACCGGGCTGATCGCTGAGGCGGATCGGCTCCCCGGCGTCTACGCTGCGGCATTCGACGCACACCCGTTGGGCCGGATACTGCACGTAGCCGCAGGATTGGCAGCGGGCGCCATGCAGCCGCACGTTCTTGTCGCCCTCACGCCACAGCGCCGACACTGATGGCGAAGCGGCCGCCGGCCGACGGGAGGCGTCGTCCAGGGTCCACACCTCGCGCCAACGGGCGTATGTTTCATAGTTGTCCAGAGTTTGCTTGGCTGCCACCCATGCTGATAGTCCCATCGCGGGCCGCCGAGCGGTGGATATTTCAGGCGTAGTGCGAAACCCCAGCGCGTCGCTGCCGTCGCCGTAGGACATGGCCAGCAACAGTTCCCCAGGGTCGGCCGACTCGAGGGCGCCCACCAGCAGCATGGGAACGAAGGCCGCTCCGGTGTTGCCCACGGCCCCGAACAGTTCGGACTGCGTTTGACTCTCGGAGAACCCCAACTGGCGGGCCAACCGCGCGTGGCGCCGAGCATCCGGGGCGTACAGGGCCACGTGGTCAACGTCGGACGGTACGATGCCGGCGCGTTGGAAAAATCCCTGGGCGGCCTGAGGCATGATCCGCTCTATGCCTTCTTCCGTGGCGAAGCGATCCTCCCACGTGCGCACGAAAGGATCTCCGGGCGAACGCCAAGCATCCAGCATATTGTCCGTGATGGAATGACTGCCGGCCGATTCGGCGATCACGCCCTGGTCGGCGATCACAAAGGCGGCGGCCCCGTCTCCCGATGACCGCTCGGTTTCCCCTCGGGGCGATCCCTGCCTGCTGTCGGCGACTACCACCAAAACTTCGCGGGCGCTTCCAGCCACCACCGCGTCCAGCGCCGATTTTATGGCGTTGGTCCCGGCCCGCAGGACATTGGTTACGTCGGTGGCGAATATATCCTGCCGCAGGTCCAGGGCGGCGGCGGCAATCGCGGCGCACTGCTTCTCGGCGTAGGGGGCCGTGGTGCTCGCGAAGATTATCCCGTCGATGTCGTTTCGGTTCCGTCCGCTGAGACAATCGATGCCGGCGGCAACCGCCATCGTAACGCTGTCCTCGTCGAAGTTGGCAACCGCCCGTTCCACTCGAGAGTTCCAGCCGGCGGTATCGGCGCCCAGCCGATAGCGAGGCACATATGCTCCGTAGGCAGCGATTCCGACCAAAGCGCTTGCTCCCAACCCCAACGCGGAATGCGCAAGATGCTAACAGCGTTGCCGAAAACGTGTCAACGCGGGCCATGACCAAGCGCGTACTCGGTTTGTCATGGGAGTCTCGCGCCAGGATCCACGGCGGTGGGTGGCGAGATATTGGCCAACTTCGCGATTTACGCCGGAAACCAACCCGTCAACGCCCACCGCGTCGCCTGTGAAAGCGTTCAGAGGGCTGGTCTGCATACCCTGCATGGTATAATCGCATTGATGACTGAGCCTGTGAAACTTGGACGGCTGACGGTCGTCCTCTGCGCCTTGATCGTCTCGGTGGTTCTGGTCGGATGCTCCGGGATCTCCTTCGGCTCCGCAGAACCGATCCCAGCCGGCCCGAGCCTTCCACCCAACTTGGCGAAATTGGGAGAGGCGTATGACATCCTGCTTGAAGAGCATGTGGACCATGAGGAGTTGGACCCGAACCGGCTAACCGACGGAGCCATCCGCGGCCTCCTGGTAGCTCTGGAAGACCCCCACGCTTCCTACCTGTCGGCGGAACAGCACACGCAGGAGCAGGAAAGCTACCAGGGTTACTTCGACGGGATCGGCGCGCGGGTTACGATAACCGACGCCGGCTTGACGGTGATCGCTCCCATACCCGGCGCCCCAGCCGAGGCCGCGGGCATCCGAGCGGGCGACGTCGTACTGGCCGTGGACGGCGATCCAATCGACCACCTAACCCTGATCGAAGCGGTTAATCTGATCCGTGGCCCTCGCGGCACGGAAGTGACGCTTTTGGTCAGACACGTCGACAGCCTTCAAAACGAATCCATCACCGTGACCAGAGGCCGCATACCCATCGAAAGCTCCACGTTCGCCATGCTGGATGATGGTATTGGACACCTGTGGGTTTACAGTTTTTCGAATACTACCGAAGGGGAAATCCTCACGGCGCTTGAGGAATTCCGCGAAGCCCAGGGACGTGGCCTTGTGCTGGACCTGCGCAACAATCCGGGCGGCCTGCTGGCCTCGGTTGTCGATGTGGCAGATCTGTTTTTGGATGGAGGTCTGATACTCTACGAAGTGGACGCGCAGGGCAATCGCACCGACCACAATACTGGACGCGGCGGCGCGGCGAATTCCATCGCCATGGTCGTTCTGGTCAACCGGTTCTCCGCCAGCGCCAGCGAGATCCTCGCCGGAGCCATCAAGGCCAACGAACGCGCTCCGGTGATTGGCGAAACTACATTCGGCAAGGGCAGCGTAAACATCACCCGTGAACTCAGCGACGGCTCTGCGATTTACTTCACCATCCGCCGTTGGCATTTGCCCGACGGGACCCAGATCGAAGGGCAAGGCGTAACGCCCAACGTCCAGATTGAATTGGAACCGCAACCTTTGCCCATCCCCCAGGAAAACGACCTAGCGCTGCTCAAAGCCATCGAAACGCTGGAACAGCAGCTGGAAGCCAGGTGACGCCATGGCCAGGAAAAACCGCAACAGCGCAAAGAAGACCGCCGCCAACTCCGGCGGCAACAACCGGCAGATCGCCGTCAACCGCAAGGCCCTGCATGACTATGAAATCCTGGACAAGGTGGAGGCCGGCCTCGTCCTTACCGGAACCGAGATCAAGTCGATTAGATCCGGGAAGGTTGACCTCCGAGACGCCTACGCTCGGGTTCAGGATGGCGAACTGTGGCTACACGGCGCCCACATCGCGCCTTACGACTCAGGCAGTTACATGAACCACGAACCCCGGCGGCCTCGCAAACTTCTGGTCCATCGGGACGAAGTTGAAGATTTGGCTGCCCAAACTGCGGAAAAAGGTTTGACCCTGGCCGCATTGCGCATCTACCTGAAACATCATCGCGCCAAGGTGGAACTGGGCGTCGCGCGCGGCAAACGCCAGTACGACAAGCGCCGGGCCATCATGGATCGAGAACGCGAACGGGCCGCCCGCCAAGCCGTGAAGGAATGGCGAGACTGAATCGACCCAGCGCCACGCTTGGCGCCGTTGCGGCCCCTCTGGCGCCGTAAACGGCATCCCCAGAATACGTGGCGCCGGAACGATGCGGCCGGTTGGCGCCGCCGCGATACGCTATAATTCCCGCCGCCAGCCGCGCCCCGGCGTTCTCGCTGGAGGCGCAACATGTTGAGGTGAACCCGCTTTGATACGCAGTCTTCGAGGCATCGAACCCAAGATCGCTCCCACCGCCTGGGTCAGCGAGGCCGCCTACGTGGTGGGAAACGTTGTGATTGGGGAGTACAGCAGCATCTGGCCGGGCGTTACCATCCGCGGAGACGGCGACGTGATCACCATTGGCAACCACGTCAACATCCAAGAGGGTTCGGTGGTGCACGGCGACGGTTTGGTTATCGAAGACTACGTTTCCATCGGCCACTGCGTGGTGGTTCATGGCGACCGCATTGGCAGCGGTAGCCTCCTGGGCAACAACTGCACCTTCCTCACCGAATCCACCATCGGGCGAGAGTGTCTGATCGCGTCCAATTCGGTCGTGCTGTCAAACGTCGACGTACCCGATCGCAGTTTTGTGGCGGGAGTGCCCGGCGCGGTCAAACGAGAGGTGAACGACGCGCAGATTCAGCAGATGCGCAAGACCGCTGAGCATCTGGTCGAAAGGGCCGAATGGTTCAAGGAAAGCGGTCTCTGAACCGTATCGCGTCCCGGAACGAAACGGGGGCATGTTCCCAGCGCGCCCCCGTCTCTTGGTTCGTCGGCTGACGCGCTACCCCAATCGCTCCGCCACCGGGAGCACGTGCTCGGCCAAATGCTCCATGACCTCGATGCAGGGGCCGATGCCATCCACGCGAAAATCGAAGGTCAACTGGTCGATTCCCAATTCGTTGCAGTAGTGCACGTCGTCGACGACGGCCTGGGTGGTGTTGATCAGCGCTCCGCCGGAACGCACGCCAACGCCTTCCTCGGCGCCGCCCAAGTCGGTAAAGTGCAGGCTGCGCTTCAGGGAGATGGTTATGTCGGCAGGGTCCCGTCCGGCCTTTTCGGTTTGCTCACGCAGGTAGGGCAGATTCTGGGCCACGAAGTCGGGCGTCTGCCGCGTGGTATGCCAGCAATCTCCGTATCTGGCGGTGCGGCGCAAGGCGCGGCGGGTGTGGCCGCCCACCCAGATCGGGATGCGCGGCCGCTGCACCGGTTTCGGTTCAAAGTAAACGCCGTCGATCTGGAAATACCTGCCCTGGAAATCTGGGACTTCCTTCGTCCACAGCTCGTTGAAAATCGCCAAGTATTCGTCGGTCATCGGGCCGCGTTCGGCGTAAGGCGCCCCAAGGATGTCGAACTCCTTTTCCAGCCATCCAACGCCAACCCCGCAGATCATCCGCCCGCCCGACAGCACGTCCAGCGACGCGAACATCTTGGCCTGCACCACTGGGTTGCGGTACGGCAGTATCAAAACCGTGCTGCCCAAACGGATCTCGCTGGTGCAGGCTGCCATGAACCCTAGCATGGTCATAGTCTCCAGGAAGGGCTCATCGGAAGGTCGTTGGAATGCACCCGTAGGCGTGTACGGGTACTGGTTGGTTCCGTCCACCGGCAGGACGATGTGATCGCCCGCCATCACCGACTCGAACCCCAAGCGCTCCGCGCGCTGGCAAAACTCCCGGATGCCTTCCGCATCGGGTAGGCGTGGGATGCTGACACCTATTTTCATCGGGGATTCTCCTGATTCCGAGCGCGGTTATTCCGGCTTCGTTGCCGCTGGCTTATCCTAGCGTTGCCCAGCGGATGCGGCATTATAGCATCCGCCTGGCGGTGAACCTCCATGCCCAACCTGCCAGGGTCAGCCTTCCAGGATCGGCGCTCGGCGCCGCCGATGGCGCGACGCAAACCCAGCTCAGCGGCTACACAGAGACAACCGACGGACCGGCCCTCGGCGATCCCAAACGGATAATCCGGTAGCATTGAGTCATGGCTAACGCGGAACCTCGGCGCCGACGTTCCGGCGCCAGTGGACAATGCCCCCGCACTTGGCGCAAGCCCGGCTATTCACCATGCGTCGTTGCAGAGCTTGCCTGAACCACTGTTGACCACAGCCACACTCGCCCACCCACTTGGGCGTGGAATGCTGCACCCGATGGCAACGCTCCCCTACGCATCCAATTTCGCGCGCTTTCGACTTCCAGACCGCATCGTGATTGTGCCGCGGCCCCACGATCGCGTGGGCGATCTCGTGCAAGATCGTGTCTTCGATTTCGGCGCGTGTCGCCGCCATGCAGTAACTGACGGACAGGTTGATGCGCCGCTGATCGTAGCGGCACACTCCAGCCCGGGTGGGCGCCAGGTCGAACCCGAAGGTCCAGCCGTCCGACAGGGAGCCGTTGGCGGCGGCGCGTTTCATCAAGGACAGCGCCATGGCTTCCACTTCACGGAGGTCGCACTCGACTGCGGGCCGGCTGAGCGCCTCGACGATGGCGGCATAGGGCACCGACCACTCGTTGCCGTCCTCTCCCGCCACGTCAGCGTGGCGGACGCGCATACCGGTGACCTTCCCTTGAAGCAGCGTTCCGCCGGTTCCGCGAAACCGGACCACGCTGCCAACGGGCGTTGCCGCGCCGGGGAAGTCGGCGGTTATCTGATCGCTCCGTCTCGGCATGGCGTCATAGAATCCGTTGGGCAATATCGCCGGCTCAGCCCAGGTTGTCAAGCCAGCGCACTCATCCAGTACAAGATGGAGAGTCGTTCCAGTCGGTCATCGCCAACAACCCACCCGTCGATCATCGCCAGCGTCGCTCTCACCCGTCATTGCGAGCGAACCCTCCACCTGTCATTGCCAGCGACGTTCCCACCTGTCATTGCCAGCGCAGCGCGGCAATCTCGATGGCATGGGAACGGCCGTTGGGGCCGGGGGCGGGAGGCGAACCGCCCTGCGTTGTGGTCGTCGAGATTGCCACGGCCTTCGGCCTCGCAATGACAGTAGGGTAAAGCGCTTCCGCCTCTGCCTTTGCCAGCGACGTTCCCACCTGTCATTGCGAGCGCAGCGCGGCAATCTCGATGGCATGGGAACGGCCGTTGGGGCCGGCGGCGGGAGGCGAACCGCCCTGCGTTGTGGTCGTCGAGATTGCCACGGCCTTCGGCCTCGCAATGACAGTAGGGTAACGCGCTTCCGCCTCTGCCTTTGCGAGCGACGTTCTCACCTGTCATTGCGAGCGCAGCGCGGCAATCTCGATGGCATGGGAACGGCCGTTGGGGCCGGGAGCGGGAGGCGAATCGCCGTTGGTTGTGGTCGTCGAGATTGCCACGGCCTTCGGCCTCGCAATGACACTAGGGTAAAGCGCTTCCGCCTCTGCCATTGCGAGCGGCGTTCCCACCTGTCATTGCGAGCGCAGCGCGGCAATCTCGATGGCATGGGAACGGCCGTTGGGGCCGGGGGCGGGAGGCGAACCGCCCTGCGTTGTGGGCGACGAGATTGCCACGGCCTTCGGCCTCGCAATGACAGTAGGGTAATGCGCGTCCGCCCCTGCCTTTGCGAGCGACGTTCCCACCTGTCATTGCGAGCGCAGCGCGGCAATCTCGATGGCATGGGAACGGCCCTTGGGGCCGGGGGCGGGAGGCGAACCGCCGCGCGTTGTGGTCGACGAGATTGCCACGGCCTTCGGCCTCGCAATGACAGTAGGGTAATGCGCGTCCGCCCCTGCCTTTGCGAGCGACGTTCCCACCTGTCATTGCGAGCGCAGAGCGGCAATCTCGTTGACCGCAACCAACGGCCCTTCGGCTGGCCTTCAGGCATAGCATCCCGAACCAGGTCGGACTTGTCGCGCCAGCGTGGTTCCTCTCGATCAAGCCGCCCCCAAATCGGGCGCGCATTGGCCGTTGCGTTTCCGGGAATTTTGGCGCTTCCGATTGCCGGAACCCGGCGCGGCAATCCGGTTTAGCCATTGGTTGAAATCATAAAATGTGTTCTTGCCATTATCGCCTGCGATGCTATAATCGCCATAAAATGAGCGGCCTAGACGGGCTGTCTCTGAATCCAATCCAGTTCCAAGAGGAGGCGAGCTCATGGAAAAGGGAGACACCATTATCAATGTTGGCCCGGTTGACGTAGCGCTGTCCTACCGGCGGGAAATCATGCCCGACCAGGGCCTCATGGTCCAGGTGTACGGCGATGTTGACGGCCATGACACCGAGATTCTGCGGTTCGACTGCTTTGACCAGGACCCGCACTATCACTACGGGCCGGAGAACATGAACATCCGGCTGCACATGGACAAGACCACGGTCGGCACTCCGTTGGGCTGGACTCTCAAGAATATCCGGACCAACCTGCCCGCCATGGTGCGACGCGCCGGTTACGAAGACTTGGCGGCCAGCATCGAGGCCAACCCCATCGACGAGAACAAGATGGACGAGGTTGAGGCGTGCGCGCTGGGCAAATCTCGCGACGAACGCCGGACTGTGACCCACTTCCGCGGCGACCACATCTACGAGGCTGGCAACATCCGCTTCGGCGTTGAGTTCCGCTCGAATATTGGCGCCGCCAACGACCGGGGCGTGGCCATCCACGTGCTGACCGACCACCTCGGGCAGGAATTCGAGCTGCTGGCCTTCGACTGCTTCGAGATCGCGCCGCACTACCACTACGGCCCGCGCAACCAGGACGTGCGCATCTACTGGGACACCACCACCAGCGGCCACACGCTGGGTTGGACCCTCGACCAGTTCAAGTCTGGCAACTTGGCCAACATGATCGACCGCGCCGGCTACCCCACCGTGGCCGCCAACGTGGACAACGATCTGGTGCAGGCCGTCATCCCGGCCATGGAAGAGAAGGCTTGGGCCCTGGTTGGCACCAACCAACAGTAAGCAAGGCTTTTCCGGCCATAGGGAAACGCGAGGGGCGGGTGTGACACCCGCCCCTCTGCATTTGACCGCGCCTGCTTGCCAGCGTCACATCATGGTGTAACCGCCGGAGACGCTCAGCGTCTGGCCGGTGATGAAACTGGCGGCGTCCGAGGCCAGGAAAACTACCGCATTGGCCACCTCCTGCGCCGTGCCCATGCGTCGCAGCGGGTAGGCGCGCCGCACCCGTTCCAGCACATCCTCGGTGAACAGTTCCTCCATACCCTGGGCCCACATGCTATCGGAACTGGCCACTTCCGCCTGAGGCGGCACGACCAGGCCGGGACAAACCATGTTGAACCGCAGGCCGTAGCGGCCGGTCTCCCGAGCCAGCGACTTGCTCAACGCGATCACTCCCGCCTTGCAGGCCGAATAGACGGCCTCGCGGTATTCTCCCATACGGCCAGCGTCGCTGCTGACGCTCACCACAGCGCCAGAATTCTGTTCGATCATGTGCGGCAACACGGCATGGATACAGTTGATGGCGCCCCACAGGTTGACGTCAACCTCCTTGACGTGTTCCTCCCGTGGTTTGTCGAGAAACAGGCGGTCAACCGTCCAACCCACGTTGTTCACCAGCACGTCCACGTTACCCAGGCGGGCGATCGCCTCGGCGATCATGGCTTCGGTTTTGGAGTGGTCGGCAACGTCGGCGTCGATCACCGTAGCTGTTGCCCCACTACCCAGGGCCACAACCTCCCCGGCGACCCTTTCGCCGGCCTCCCGATTCAGCTCGGCGATGGCAAGGTTGCAACCTTCCGCAGCAAAGGCCAACGTGATGGCCCGGCCGATGTTGTTGCCGCCTCCAGTAACCAATACGTTCTTGCCTTTCAATCCTAATTCCAAGGGTCACGTCCTCCGGTCTTGCGATTCCTCCAGCAGGTTGCGGAGCGTTCGCAGGTTTTCGACGTCGGCGCGGTTGTACTCCAGCAGCAGGTCCAACGCCGCCGAACTGGCCTCTTCCTGATATTTTCGCCAAAGCAGCACGGCGTCGTGTCCGTCCATTTCCGGCAGGTCTGGGCGACCGATGCCCAGGGCGCGCTCGATGCGCTTCAGGCCGCCCCGCAGGCCGGCTCGCCGACAGGTGTGCATCAAGTCGTGGTGGTTGAACTGACGGCGCAGATCCACGCCGGGCTTCCACGCCAGGAACGGCAGGTCGAAGCCACTGCCGTTGAACGTGTAGATGGTGGTCACGCCGCCCAACAGGCGCTCAACGGCTGGCGCTGTGATTTGGCTGCCCACCAACTGCTCCACTACCCAATCGCCGGGGAAGTCGATGGCGACGCCCACCACGGTGGGGTACGAATGACCACCGATGAACCCGGTGGTCTCGATGTCTAGGTAGGCGTCCAAATTGCCCGATCAGTGGCGGAAATGCCGGACGCCGGTGAACACCATGGCGATGCCGGCGGCGTTGGCCGCGGCGATCACTTCGTCGTCCCGGATCGAACCGCCCGGCTGCACAATCGCCGTGATGCCAGCGGCGGCGGCCAGTTCGATGTTATCTGGGAACGGGAAGAAGGCGTCGGACGCCAGCACGCATCCCGCCGCTTTGTCGCCGGCGGCGCGTTGCG
Source organism: Dehalococcoidia bacterium (assembly GCA_965221295.1). Taxonomy (GTDB): domain Bacteria; phylum Chloroflexota; class Dehalococcoidia; order Lucifugimonadales; family UBA3495; genus Bin87. Next base: position 2,809,988 of record OZ244879.1, read on the forward strand.
AAAGGTGCACGCTGACCACGCGGTTGGGCTGGCCGGCGCCCATGCCCACCAGGGCGCGGTCTTTCACAAAGGCAATCGCGTTGGATTTGATGTGCTTCACCGCCTTCCACGCGAAGACCAGGTCGGCCAGCTCCGAGTCGCTGGGAGACCGCTCGGTGGCAGTGGTCCAGCTGGCGGAATCCTCGTCGATGGTGTCTGGGGTCTGCACCAACATTCCGCCGCTCAGCGGCCGAATATCGTAGTCGGTGGCGCCGCCGGACGGTAAGGCCGGGTCAACGGCCAGGACCCTGAGATTGCGCTTGCGTTGCAGGATTTCCAGAGCGTCGCCGTCGTATCCCGGCGCGACGACCACTTCGTAGAATACCGGGTTCATCGCCTCGGCGGCCGCCGCGGTAACCATGCGGTTGAACCCGACGATGCCTCCAAAGGCGGACACTGGGTCGCCTTCGTATGCCAACTGGTATGCCTCGGCCAAATCGTCCCGCGACGCCAGGCCGCACGGATTGGCGTGCTTGATGACGCACACCGCCGGCTGGTCGTAATCGCTGACCGTACGCCACGCGGCGTCAGCGTCCATCAGGTTGTTGAATGACAGTTCGCGGCCATGCAATTGTTGGGCCCGCGCCAGTCCGCCGGAACCACCGCTGGCCGGCGCGTACAAGGCGCCCCCTTGGTGAGGATTCTCGCCGTACCTCAGGGATGACACCCTGGTCAGGCCGATTGTGACTTGCTCCGGCAACGTTTCCTCATCGGCGCCGTCCCCAGCAAGGTACCCCGCCACCGCCGCGTCGTAAACCGCGACGTGCTGGAACGCCTTGGTCGCCAATCCGCGCCGCTGCTGCATGTTCAAACTACCGTCGGCCAGGGCGTCGGCGACCCACTCGTAATCCGCAGGATCCACGATTACGGCGACCGATGGGAAGTTCTTGGCCGCCGCCCGCAGCATGGTCGGCCCGCCGATGTCGATATTCTCCAGCGCGTCGTCCAGCGAAACTCCCGGCTTTTGGATTGTTTCCACGAACGGGTAGAGGTTCACCACCACGACGTCGATGGCGCCGATCCCGTGCCGGTCGAGTTCTTCGAGGTGTTCCGGTGAATCTCGGCGCGCCAGCAGGCCACCATGGATCACCGGATGCAGGGTTTTCACTCTACCATCCAAGATTTCCGGCGAACCGGTGACATCTGAGACCTGTCGCACCGTCACCCCCGCTTCGGACAGGCTGCGATGGGTCCCGCCAGTGCTGATCAGCTCGTAGCCGGCGCTGGACAGGCGATGGCCAAGGTCTTCAATTCCGGTTTTGTCGAATACGCTGAGTAACGCTTTCAAATTTCTGCTAGCTCCTATGGCGTCTGGGGCGGGCTTCAGAGTCCGGCCCCACCGCCGTCGATCCCACCGAAATCGCCGCCTGAGTCGTTAAGGTGATTGTAATGGCCAGGGGGAACGCTGTGGTTGCCGTGGCTTCCGCCGAACCAGATCAGCCCCAACGGCCCCCACGCCCACCACGGGTCGCGCGATTCTTCAAGGGGTCCCGCCTTGTGGCGATTCTGGTCGCGTCGGAACGGGTTTTTCAGTCCCATGTTGCCTCCTGAGGTGGCGCCGAACTATCCGCTGGGGAATATGCGCGCCTGACTATGCGCCAACGAAGATCGTGCGATCCGTTCCTGATTGTTCTACCACCCGGCCCACGTCCACGGCGTCATCAATCGCGGCTGTGAGCGCCTCGGCCTGCTCCTCGCTGCACACTGCGACCATCCCCAAGCCCATGTTGAACACGCGCAGCATTTCATCATCGCTCACGTTGCCGGCCTTCTGGATGGCGCCGAAGATGGGCGGCACGCGCCACGAACCCAATTGGAACTCGGCGGCCACGCCGGCGGGAAGGGAGGCGGGCATCTTGCCTGGCAACCCGCCACCGGTGATGTGGCAAAGGGATTTCACTGATCCCAGATGCTGGGCCAGCAAGGGATAGTAGCTGCGGTGGCGCACCATGAGCTCGTCGCCCAGGTTCCGGCTCAGGCCGGGCCAGGCTTGGAACAGCGCTGAAGGATTTTCGTCGAGGTTGAAAACGCGGCGCACCAACGAGAAGCCGTTGGTGTGCACCCCGCTGGAGGGTATGCCGACCAGCCGGTCGCCCGGGACGACCGAGTTGGCGTCCAGCAGGTCATCGCGTTCGGCGGCGCCGACGACGAACCCGGCCAGGTCGAAGTCATTGTCGCCGTAAACGCCGGGGAGTTGCGCGGTTTCCCCGCCGATCAAAGCGCAACCCACTTCCCGGCAACCCCAAACGATGCCACGCATCAACATTTCCAGGCGATGCTCATCGAAGGACGTAAACGAAACGTAGTCTAGGAAGAACAGCGGACGGGCGCCTTTGGTGAGGATGTCGTTGACGTTGAGCGTCACCAGGTCCTGCCCGACGCCTTCGAAGTGGCCCATTTGCGCCGCCACCTTCAACTTGGTTCCCACGCCGTCCGCGCTGGCCACCAGCGTTGGGTTGGCAAACCCGCCCAGATGGTACAGGCCCGCGAATCCGCCGCCGCCATCGAGAACCTCCGGGCCGTGGGTCAGGGCCGCGAACGCCTTGATGCGGTCCTTCAAGCCGTCCATGGCGTCCAGCGAAACGCCGGCCGCTTCGTATTGGCCAACTGGTGAATTGCTCAACCCTACCTCAATCGATTCCCAGTTCTCACGATGCGGCGCGTTCCAGGATCAACTTGGAGAAATCCAGCTGCACCGGCACCGGATAATTCCCGGTGAAGCAGGCGTCGCAGAAACCGCCGTGGCTTTGGCCTTTGCGCGCCACGCCCATCAACCCATCAACGCTCAGGTAGCCCAAGCTGTCGGCGTCGATCAACTTGCGTATCTCGGGGACTGTATAGTTGGCCGCGATCAGCTCCCGTTGAGTGGCCATGTCCACTCCCAAATAACAGGGGTGCTTGATCGGCGGAGCGCAAACCCTCAGATGGATTTCGGTGGCACCGGCCTTCCTGAGCAATTCCACGACGTGCGGCGTCGTAGTGCCGCGCACGATGCTGTCATCGACTACCACCAATCGCTTGCCGCGCAACACGGACGGCATGGGATTGAATTTCTGCCTCACGCCCCGATCCCTACGTTGCTGCTCCGGTTCGATGAAAGTGCGGCCCACGTAACGATTGCGAACCAATCCGTTGACGAAGGGAATCCCCGATTCTTTGGCGAATCCCACGGCGGCCGACGTGGATGAATCCGGTATTCCGATAACCAGATCGGCGTCGGCCGGATGTTCCCGGGCCAATTCCGCGCCCATCTCTTCGCGCACTGAGTGCATCAGCCTGCCATCCATCATGCTGTCGGGACGAGCGAAGTAAATCCATTCAAACACGCACAGCGCACGTTCGCGCGGCGTTTCGCTCCGATAAACCTCCGAGTGGATGCCGTCGCGGGTGATGACTACGACTTCGCCCGGTTCCAGTTCGCGCACGAATTCCGCCTGCATGTGATCCAGCGCGCAGGATTCCGACGCGAACACCCAACCATCAGCGCCGTCCACACCCAAACGCCCGAGGCACAGAGGACGAATGCCGAGGGGGTCGCGGGCGGCGATGAGCGCGTCGGGGGTCAGCAGCGCCAGGGAAAATGCCCCCTGCATCAGCCGCATTCCGTGAAACAGACGCTCCGGCCAAGATGACCCGGTGGCGTTGGCCAGCAGATGCGCAATCACCTCGGTATCGGTGGTGGTTTCAAATTGGCAACTCCAGCGATCTTGCAACTGCGTCCTGAGCTGGACGGAATTGATGATATTGCCGTTGTGGGCCACCGCCAGTGGTCCGTTGTTGCCATGGACCAGCAACGGCTGGGCATTGCCAACGTTGCTGGATCCGGTGGTTGAATATCGGGTATGCCCCACCGCCAAATCGCCGGTGACGCCGGCCAGATCACCGTCGCCGAAGGCTTCGGAAACCAGGCCCATGCCGGCGTGAACCCGAATCTCGCCAGCATCCGATGCGGCCACTCCCGCTGATTCCTGACCCCGATGTTGCAGGGCGAACAGGCCGACGGCGGCCAGCAGCGCGCCTTGAGCCCCGGGGCTGTATATGCCGACGATACCGCACTCTTCACGCGGGTGGTCAAAGGGAACAGAGTCCCGCCGGTCGGATAGCCACAGGCTCATATCTGCATTCTATTGGGCAGGCGGTTCAGGGTCAACGCCGGGTATCCGCGAGGGCGGTCGAGCAGCGCGCAGTCGGCCCATTTCGCGCGTCAAATCTTGAGGCACGGGCTCATCATGGTCAAACTCATCCTGGCCAAACTCATCCTGGCCAAACGGGCGCTAATCGTAGTCCGGTATGATCTGCACTTTACGGCTCTCACCGTAGCCTACGCTCTCAGTTCTGATGCCATCCCTAGCGTCCAGGTAGAGGTGGATCACCCGGCGGTCAGAGGGCGTCATGGGTTCCAGGGTAATGCTGCGACCCGTTTGCGCCACGCGGTTGGCCACGCGGTCCGCCATTTCCCTGAGCGAATCTTCCCGGCGCTGACGATATTGTTCAACATCGAGGGACACCCTGATATTTTCCTCGTCGAACTGCTGGCGCACGATGCTCTGAACGATGAACTGCAGGGACTGAAGCGTATTCCCGCGCCGGCCGATCAGGAGACCTGAATCCGGTCCGTTGATGTCGATGATTGGGCCGCCGGAAAACTCGTCATTTTCCGACCGCAGTGAAACGTCCACATCCGCGCCGACGGCTTCCAGGATGCGCTGCACGGCCTGAACCGCCGCATCCGCCGGCGAGCCAGCGGCAGCCTGAACCGCCTGGGATGCGGCATCGCGATCTGGTTCTTGCCGGTCTGGGCTTTGCCAATCCGGATCTCCGCCATCCGGGTCTCCACCATTCGGGCCTCTACGATCCGGGCCTCTATGATCCGGGTCATCGTGGTCGCCGTCGGCTTCCGCAGGCGCCGCTGGAGCTTCGTCGCCGGAGCTGGCGGCGGCCAGCAGGGTCACGCGGACTTCAGCCAATTCGCCGCCGATGCCCAGGAAACCCTGGCGTCCCCTATTTAGTATTTCTACCTCGACCTCGCTGCGGTCGACGCCTAGTACTGCGAGCGCCTGCTCTTCGGCTTCTTCGACGGTTCTCCCGGTTTGTATTATCTGATTCTTCACTTCTACTCTCCTGCGCGTCGGAAGCGATAGCCGCCGGCGTAGGCTCTGGCGTTTCATCACCGCGCCTCGGGAACAGTGGGAACAGCGGCCCCCATCCGGTGATGAAGTACTGAATGCCAATGCCAATGAGGTTGGACACTATCCAGTACAGCGGCAGGCCACTGGGCCACCCCAGCGAAAACGCTCCCAGGAATATCGGCATCATCCATAGCATCATGGTTTGACTGGACTGCTGGCGAGGGTCCGGCGATGGCATCTGCGTCATCTTTTGCTGTACCCAGGTGGTCACCGCCACCAGCGCCGGCATCACGATGGGCGACGGGTCTGGCCGGCTCAGATCCATCCACAGGAAACCGTTGTTCACCGGCGCCGCCGCGTGGATGGGAACGAAGGTTATCCACGAATACAGCTTGTCCGACAGATTTACCAGGTCTTCCGGGTTATTGAATAGGGTTTGGATCAGCACCCGGAACAACCCGATCAGGATCGGCATCTGCACGATCAACGGCCCCAAACAACCTATCGGGTTGACTCCGCTTTCGCGGTACAAACGCATGGTTTCCTGCGAAATGCGTTGTCGGTCACCCTCGTACCGCTCCTGAATTTCCCGCACCTTGGGTTGCAGGCCCGTCATCGACCGCATCTGGCGGAGTTGGCGCACGGTCAACGGTATCGTCACCACCCGGACCAGTACCGTGAAAGCGATGATGGCGACGCCCATCTGCGAAAAGCACAGCACGTACAACACCAGCAGGGTGTTGAGCATCGGGCGGATGATGATCTCTCGCCAGAGATCGCCAAAAATTGCGATAATTTCCACTGATTCAGACCCGGCTTATTTTGTGCCTAAATGCGCCAACTTTAGTTGCACCTGGCGTTCGACTGGGTGTCGTAGCACCACAGGATGTTGATGCCGGAACGCACTTGAACCTTCCGCACCTTGCCGTCATCGGAGCCGATGAAAACCGCGTCGGCGGTTTCCGGCAGGCCGTTTACCAACCGGTCTGGCAGGCTGACCAACGGGGCTTTGATCTCGGCGTCGCCCACCGTCAGGGAGGCGATCTCCTGGGCCGCCCCGTGGGACGCCTCGGTGGCTCTGAGCACCGATAGTTTCCCGTCCACGGTGGACACCACCAGGCCGCGCTGCAATAACGCCGGGCTGGACACCACCGGCGCGCCCAGGTCGTGTTCCCAGAGCAGGGTTCCGTTCTCGTCCAGGGCGTACACTTTGCCGTCCATCGCCGGCGCGAAGATCACCCGCCCGGACGCCACCGGCTGGGCCCACCACCAATTGCCGGCCTCGAACTGCCAGCGGATTTGGCCGTCTTGCAGACCCAGGGCGTACAGTTGGCGATCAAAAGAACCGACGATCAACAAATTCTTATGAATCACCGGGCTGGAGACCACAGCGGCCCCGGTCTCGAACTTCCAAACCAGTTCGCCGCTGTCGAGCCTGACGGCATAGACGCTTCCATCCTGGGAACCGAAATACGCCACGCCGTTCCTGAGCGTCGGAGTTGACCAAATTTCTCCCCCGGTCTGAAATGGCGACCAGCGCAGTCCTTCGCCGGTAAGGGCGTTGTAGGCGTACAACCCGCCATCCTCGGAACCCACGGCAAGGATACCGCCGGCCTCGTCCAACGCCGGACTACCCACCAATGGCGGCATTTCTTCGGATTCGACCTGCGGCCGGCGCCAAGCAGTCACCGCCGCTCCGCCACCTGCGGGCCGCTCAATGGCGTACAAGCTGCCATCGATTCCAGCAACATACAGGAATCGTCCCACCGTTGGCGGGCTGTAGGCGCCTCGAAAGCCGCCGTCACCGCCCACCGTCGACACCCACCGGGTACTGACCCCATCGGGTCCCAGGTCGTTCAAGGCGTAAACTTGACCATCCAAAGTCGTGGCGTACACCACTCCTTCTTCGGCAGCCACGGCTCCCCAACCCTTGGTGGACGCTCCGAGGTCGGGGGCGCAGCCCGTGGCGACCAGGATGATCGCCGCCAAACCGGCCAGCGAACTAAGCGACCATGATGCCCTGAGCCCGGGCAGGTAACGGCGCATGAACAACAGCAACATGTGAATCAGTTGACCCGCTCGCCGAAATTCGTTCAGACTACCGGATCGTAACCCTGTCCACCCAAGGGCCGACAGCGAAGGACACGCATGAAACCCAGACGACCGCCCTTCAGAACGCCGTAGCGTTGCACCGCTTCCGCCGCGTATTGCGAACAGGTGGGCTGGAAACGGCACATTGCGGGCAGGTACGGTGAAACGGCCAACTGGTAGAGCCGTATCAACCGCACGGCGGCGCGTTTCATTCTTGGGACTCCAGCGCCGTTGCGGACGCCAATTCCACGCATGGCTCCTTTGTCGTCAGGCCCGATCTCTGCATCAGGTTGCGAACTGAGCTATGCAGCTGGGCGTAGTTGGCGGAGCCGGCGCCACTCCTCGCAATGATGACGACGTCCCAACCCGGCTGGAAGCCCGTTTGCCGCACCGCCTCGCGCAGGCGACGCTTCACGCGATTTCTAACCACGGCGTTGCCCACCCGCTTTCCGGCAATGAAGCAAAAACGTGAATGAGGCAGGCGGTTGCCGAACAGCCGCAAAGCGAGAAGGCCATTCGCCATGCTGCGGCCCTGCCGATGCACATCGTTGATTCGGGCGTTTTGGGTGAGCCGATGATGTCGTTGCATCAATAGCCGGCAGCCAGCGTCAGTAGCGCGGAGCAACTGGTCATCTAGACGGCCAACCTGTGTCGGCCCTTGAATCGGCGGCGGCGCAAGACGGCGCGACCGTCCGAGGTTCGAGAACGGGAGCGGAAACCGTGCACACGGGCGCGGCGTCGCTTTTTGGGCTGGTAAGTTCTTTTCGGCATACTGACTCTCCGACGGCCTTCAATACTAATGGCAATGGCCCGGCGCGTCAAGAATGCCATCAGTTCGCCGGGACGGGTCAGTCATGGACATCACGCAGGTTGACCCCCGTTGTGAGCGCCGCCGCGCCCTGCCATGGCAAAGATCGCTGCGCTCCGTCGTCTCACGGCTCCAGGCTGCGACATTCTCGACGAACATCACGCTCAATGGGCATGACACGGCCTACCGTTCCAAACCCGCCGCCGTGGGCGCTGCGGGACGCTGGAGTGGACAGTGATTTTCTCAATGCGCTCGCCTGGATTCCGGTGATTGCGCGACTCTGCGGCGCCGACTTGGGTTGAAGCTTGGGCCGGCGGTTACGACAACGGCCCACACCCGCTATAATCTGCACTTACACGCCAGAAACCTGGACGCCCATCGCTATGGAACCGGGAAGCCATCTCTATTCGGACGCAGCGACATGAAAGACCGTTACGAACAAGAAATCGAACAACTGCTCAGCGAGTTGGAGTCGGAGTCCACCGGCCCGGCCGATACCGCGACTTCCGGCGGTTCCGACACCCCGCCGGATGATCGCCCTTCACCTTTTGCGCCACGACCCAAACCGGTGACCCGAATCATTTCGCCCGTCAAACTCGCTGTTGCCGGCGTCATCCTCGCGGTGGTGGGATTGCTGACGCCGCTCCTGAAATGGCTTGCCCTGGTGGGGTTGGCCGTTATGATCGGCGCTGTGGCGTGGATGGTGATCCAACGGATGGGTACGCAACAACCTACTTACTGGCGGGGGCAGCGGGTAGATACTCCGCCGCAAGGCGTTTGGCAACGCTTCCGCAATTGGCTGTCCAAATAGGCTACCAGCCTATCGCGGCGCCGTCCTTCCTGGGTTCGCTGCCACCGCTCAGCGTTCCGCTGTCCGGGTCGCGGCTGATGGCCTGGCCGCCGCCCATTCCGCCGGCGCCGCCACGGCCGGGGCCGTGCATCACGTTCACCCGATGGCCTCGACGGTGCAACTCCTGCACCACGTCCTCGCTCACGTCGCCCTCCAGCCACACTGAATCGCCAGCGACCTGGAAGCGCAAAGCGTCGAGGGCCTGCTGGGAATCCATGCCGAAATCCACCATATTCGTGATGACCTGCAGGTGACCCTGCGGTTGCATGAAACCGCCCATCACGCCGTAGCTCAACCACAACTCGCCGGCCCGCGTGGCCATCGCGGGTATGATGGTGTGGAAAGGCCGCTTGCCTCCCGCCAGCGCGTTCGGATGCTGCGGGTCCAACTCGAACAACGAGGCCCGGTTATGCAGTACGACACCAGTTCCGGGGGCCACCAAACCGGAACCGAAGTTGGCGAACACGCTGTTAATCAGGGAGCAGGAGTTGCCATGCCCGTCCACCACGCTGACGTACACCGTGTCGCTGCCCGGGACCATCTTGCCGTAGGGCGCCGTCCTCATGGCCGCGGCCGGGTCGATCAGGTCGCGACGGCCGTCCGCGTATGCTTTGGAAGCCCACATCTCCACCGGAACGTCGGCGCATCTGGGGTCGGCGAGGTATTCAAAGGCGTCGGCGAACCCCAGCCGTGTGGCCTCGATCAGGTGGTGGTAACGGTCTGCGCTTTGCGCGCCCATGCTGGCGATGTCGAACCCTTCGGCGATGTTCAAGGCTTCCAGCGCAACAATCCCCTGTCCGTTGGGCGGGCATTCCCAGCAGGTCACGCCCCGGTAGTCGGTCTTGATCGGTTCGTCCCAATCGGAGTGGTGCGTCGCCAGGTCGTCTTCCGCCAGCCAACCGCCCTGCTCCTGCACAAAACTGGCGATGGACTTGGCGATGGGCCCCTGGTAGAACCCTTCGCTGCCGCCTTCCGCCACCACGCGCAGCGTGTTGGCCAACGTGGGCAACCGCATAATTTCACCTTCCCGGGGCGCCCTACCGTTGGTCAACAGCTCCTGACCCGAGGGCAACGCCGCGAGTTTTTCTTCCTGCTGCTCCCATTGATAGGCGATGATGTCGCTGACCGGGAATCCGTTCTCAGCATACTCAATGGCCGGCGCCAGAGCTTCCGCAAGGCCGATGGTTCCTTCACTTTGCAGCAGGATCTCCCAGCCGTGCACGGTTCCAGGAACCGAAACCGAATACGGGCCGAAAGCTGGCATCCTGGTTCTGCCGGCCTTCAGGATTTCATCAATGCTGGCGGCCATCGGGGCCCGGCCGCTGCCGTTCAACGCAACCACGTCCTTGCGCTTGGCGTTCCAGATCAACGCGAAAACGTCGCCCCCAACGCCGGTGGACATCGGCTCGACCACGTTCAATGTAGCGGCAGTGGCGATCGCGGCATCGACTGCGTTGCCGCCGGCCATCAGGATGCGCACGCCCGCCATCGCGGCGAGAGGCTGGCTGGTGGCGACCATGCCGTTGGTGGCGTGGACGGTGGAACGGCGGGAATTGAAGAACATGGGGTCGCTCCTGATTTCCAAACTTGGCGCCAAGTTTAGCACGACAACCCCCTTGACAACACGGCCACGCGCAGCGACGACCGGGCTGCAACCGGGCAAGTCTCCGCACACCAGTAGGGAATCGCCTGGGGAATCGCCGTTTTGCATGAATGCACTGCCGCGAATTTGGGCCCAGGTTGAACGGGGCAAACGCGGGTTGGCGCTACATGCAGACCTCTGGCATACAGAACTCCAGCAAAACCAACAGCGGTCAACATTAACGCCGCCTGGCTGACCAGCTCGACACCTCGCGGCGGCAACGGGGTCACGGAACGGCCATTGGCCACGGCGCGGCGCCTCCAGCATATCGACGACGCCCCAAAGCGAAACACGCCGGATGCCGAATCGGGGGTTGGCGCCCGCCGAACCACCACCCTACCGCTCAAGGGGATTCGGGTGTACAATCTTCGAGGTGTAAACACGGCGGGACGGTCCTCGCTCCGCCGCGTCCGGGCCTGTAGTCAATCCATCCTTGGCAACCCGTGGCGGCCCGTGGAACCTATATTTGCTGAGGAGGCGATCATGCCAGAAACCGCCAAGATCATATACACGGAAACCGACGAAGCGCCGTATTTGGCGACCCACTCGCTGCTGCCGATTCTCCAGTCGTTCACCAGGGGATCGGGCATCGAACTGGAAACTTGGGACATCTCGCTCTCGGGTCGCATCATAGCCAATTTTCCCGACAATTTGAGCGAGGAGCAGCGGATACCCGACTACCTACGCATGTGCGGCGAGTTGTGCCTGGAGCCCTCCGCCAACCTCATCAAGCTGCCCAACATCAGCGCTTCGATTCCCCAGCTCAAGTCCGCGATCGCTGAATTACAGGGCAAGGGATACGACATCCCAGACTACCCGGATCAGCCCGCCAACGACCAGGAACGGGAGATTCAAACCCGCTATTCCCGTGTGCTGGGCAGCGCCGTCAACCCAGTCATACGCGAAGGCAATTCCGACCGGCGATCTTCCACCGCCGTCAAAGAACACGGCAAGCGCAACCCGCACCGCATGATGCAGGACTGGCCCGACGTATCCAAGACCCGCGTGGGTCACATGACCGGCGGCGACTTCTTCAGCAGCGAAGTGGCCGTGACCACCACTGAAGCCGGCACCGCCGCCATTGAGTTCGTCGCCCAAGACGGAACCGTAACCTCCCTCAAATCGGGCATTCCGATCCAAGCCGGCGAAATCCTCGACTGCGCCGTGATGAACGTCCGGGCGCTGCGCCAGTTCTACAGCGAGCAGATGGACCGGGCCAGGGCTGAAGACGTGCTGTTGGGCCTTCATGTCAAAACCACCATGATGCGCGTGTCGGACCCGATAATCTTCGGGCATTGCGTCTCGGTCTTCTTCCGGGAGGTGTTCGAAAAGCACGGCGACGCCCTGGCCCAGGTGGCCGTCGATCCCGACAATGGCGTTGCCGAGATGCTGACCAAGATTCAGGGGCTGCCTGAGGGCAAGCGCGCCGAGATCGAGGCCGACATCCAAGCTTGCTACGATAGCCGGCCCGACCTGATGATGGTCAACTCCTACCGCGGCATCACCAACCTACACGTCCCCAGCGATACCATCATCGACGCCTCCATGCCCGTGGTCATCCGAGACGGCGGGCGCACCTGGGGCCCAGACAACGAGCTGCACGACACCATCGCCATGATCCCCGACCGTTCCTACGCCACCATCTACCAGGCCGTGGTGGAAGATTGCCAGGCCAACGGCGCGCTGGACCCGGCCACGGTCGGCAGCGTCGCCAACGTGGGACTCATGGCGCAGGCGGCCGAAGAGTACGGGTCCCACGACAAGACCTTCAAAGCCCCAGGCCACGGAACCATCCGCGTCGTGGATGGCTCTGGGGCAACCCTGATGGAGCAGAAGGTCGAGCCAGACGACATCTTCCGTATGTGCCAAACCAAGGACATCCCCGTGCAGGACTGGGTGAAACTCGGAGTGAACCGCGCCAGACTCACCGGTCAGTCGGCCATATTCTGGCTCGACGCCAATCGCGCCCACGACGCCGAGCTCATCAAGAAGGTGAATCAGTACTTGCCGGAGCACGATATCACTGGCCTCGACATCAGCATCCAGGCCCCAGTTGATGCGATGAAGACGACCATCGCCCGCAGCCGGGCCGGCCAGGACACCATCGCGGTAACCGGCAATGTCCTGCGCGACTACCTCACCGACCTGTTCCCCATCCTGGAGTTGGGAACCAGCGCCAAGATGCTGTCGGTGGTCCCCCTCCTGAATGGCGGAGGCATGTTCGAGACCGGCGCCGGCGGGTCTGCCCCCCGACACGTGCAACAGTTCCAGGATGAAGGACACCTGCGTTGGGACTCGCTCGGCGAATTCTGCGCCCTGGTCGCCTCCTTCGAGCATTTCGGACAGGTGTATAACAGCGATCAGGCCAAGCTGATGGCGGAAACCCTGGATCAGGCCATCGGGGAACACCTCGAACACCAACGGAACCCTTCGCGTCGCGTGGGTGAGCTCGACACTCGCGGCAGTCATTTCTACTTGGCCCTGTATTGGGCGCAGGCCCTCGCCAAACAGGACAAAGACCCTGACCTGAAGGCCAGGTTCGCCGAGGTGGCTCGCCAAATGGAACAAAACGAAGCAAAGATAATCCAGGAATTGGCTGACGCGGAAGGGCAACCGGTAGACATCGGTGGCTATTACCGACCCGACCATGAGAAGGCGTCCCGGGCTATGCGCCCCAGCGCCACTTTGAACGCCATCGTGGACGCCAGCTAGCGGCACGCCACCACTCGGAGGAGCGCGAATCGGATGCGAAGCAAAGTTACCGTAGTGGGAGCCGGCAACGTCGGCGCCACCACAGCCCAGCGAATTCACCAACTCGGCTACGCTGACGTAGTCTTGGTGGATGTGGTTGAAGACCTGCCTCAGGGCAAGGGCCTGGATATGCTGGAATCGGGCCCCATCATTGGTTCCGATGGCATGATCACAGGATCCAACGGCTACGAGGCGACGGCGGGTTCTGACGTGGTGGTGATCACCGCCGGCATCGCGCGTCGCCCCGGCATGAGCCGCGACGACCTGCTCCTCACCAACATGCGGATCACGTCCGCGGTGACCGAGGAAATCGTGAAGCATTCGCCGGACTGCATCATCCTGGCCGTAACCAATCCCCTCGACGCCATGGTGCAGAACGTCTTTCAAACCGCCGGTTTCCCGCGCAACCGCGTTTTCGGCATGGCTGGAGTCCTTGATACCGCCCGCTACCGGACGTTCATCGCCCAGGAGCTCAACGTATCCGTTGATGACGTTCAAGCCATGGTGCTGGGCGGCCACGGCGATGACATGGTGCCGCTGGTGCGTTACACCACGGTGGGCTGCATCCCGCTCTCGGAACTGCTGTCTCAGGAACGGATCGATTCCATCGTGCAGCGCACCCGAGACGGTGGCGGCGAGATCGTCGCTCTGCTCAAACAGGGGTCTGCCTTCTACGCTCCGTCAGCCGCCATCACCGAGATGGTCGAGGCCATCTTGCTGGACAAGAAACGCATCCTCCCGGGCTGCGCGTATTTGGAGGGCGAGTACGGCATCAACGGTCTGTGCGTCGGGGTCCCGGTCAAGATCGGCGCCAACGGCATCGAGCAGGTCCTGGAAATCAGCCTCACCGACGATGAAATGGCGGCCCTGAAAAGCTCCGCCGCATCCGTGCAGGAGTTGGTGGACGTAATGGCCAACGCAAGGGCCGAAGCCGGGTAGATCGTCGGCGCCCGACACGGAGTTTTCGGTCTGGGGACGGATTGCGAATCCGTCCCCTTTTCGTTGTCGTTCTGTATAATGTTCAGAAATACGCTGCGAAAAGGAGATGGCCCGGATGAGTGAGCGCACTGAATTGGAACGCGAGCTGCTGGCGAAAGCCGCCAAATACCTGCCGGGCAAATCCACCGGCAACACCAACTACCCCGACGAATTGAACTTCCTCGTGAAGGAGGGCAAAGCGGGGCGCGTTTGGGACGTTTCCGGCAACGAGTACATCGATTGGCTCATGGGCTCCGGCCCCATGATTTTGGGCCACGCCCATCCGGCAGTGACCGAAGCTGTGCTGCAAGCCGTCGGGCGCGGCTCCACCTTCTTCACCAACAACGATCAGGCTGTGATGCTAGCCGAAGCCCTGTGCGAGGCTGTTCCCTGCGCCGATAAAGTTCGCTTTACCACCAGCGGCACCGACGCCTGCTTCCAGGCAATGCGCGCCGCTCGCGCCCACACCGGCAAGGAGAAGATCCTCAAGTTCGAGGGCGGCTACCACGGCACCAGCGACTACGCCATGATGTCGGTGTTCGCGTCGGCCAGCGTGGAATTCCCCCAGGCCGAGGCCAACAGCGCCGGCATTCCCAGGGCCCTCAGCGACCTCATGCTGGTTTCCCAGTTCAACGATCTGGACACCACTGCGGCGATCGTTGACGCCCACAAAGACGAACTGGCCGCCGTCATCGTGGAGCCGTTGCAGCGTACGCTGGCGCCGAATCCCGGCTTTCTCGCTGGACTCCGCAAGATCACGGCTGACGCTGGCGTCTTGCTGATTTTCGACGAGGTGGTCACCGGATTCCGGCTGGCCTACGGCGGCGCCCAGGAATATTACGGCGTAACGCCGGACCTTTGCTCCGTTGGGAAGATCATGGGTGGCGGATACCCTCTGGCCGGAGTGCTGGGTTCCGACGAAGTGATGTCGGTGTACGACCGCTCCGCCGTTTCGTCGGACAGTTATGTTGACCAAATCGGCACCCTCAACGGAAACCCAATCGCCTGCGCCGCTGGCCTCGCCACGCTGGCGGAGCTGCGCAAGGAAGGAACCTACGACCGGCTCCACCAAGTTGGCGGCCGCATCCGTCGCGCCCTGGTGGAATCCTGCAATGAGGCCGGGCTTGCGGTGCAGAGCGTTGGCGAAGACGCCATCTTTGACATCTATTTCGCGGAGCATCCAGTGCAGAACTATCGGGACGGGCTGGCCGCCGACCCAAGGCCTCTGGCCAAGTTGAACGCCGGCCTTCTGGAACACGGCGTCATCAAAGCCTGGCCGCAGAAATTCTATCCGTCCATCGCCCATACCGATACCGACGTTGACCAGACGGTCGCCGCCATCCGCGAAATCGCTCCCACTCTGGGCGGTGACTGAAGCAGTGGTTTACACCAGCCGGTTGGCCGGCGCAAGGGGGCGGGTGTGAGCGCCCGCCCCCCTTTGCGTTGCGGCGATTTTCGCCGCAGCAACGAATGGCTTGAGTTACCGGCCTCGCAACTTCACTTCCAGAGGCCCGGTACTTACGATGTGCCGCTTCAGGCCCAGTTCGCTGGGCGACATTCCCATGGCCAAGCCGATCAACTGAGGCATGTGCAAGATGGGCAAGTCGATGGAACGGCGCGCCTGAGACGCCGCTTTCGGTTGGAATCCGTCGAGGTTCAGGTGGCACAACGGGCAGGGAGTGACCATGGCGTCTGCTCCCAGGTCCTTGACATCGGAGGTGTGTTTGCCCACCATGGCCATGGAGTTGCGCTGATTGATGGTCAGGATCGGGAAGCCGCAGCAGCGCGTCTTGCCCTCGAAGTCGACCAGGGTGGCGCCAAGCAACTCGATTAGCGTCTCCAAGGACTGCTGACGTTCCGGATGCTCTTCAATGTCCAGCGCCTCGGTGGGCCGCACTATGTAACACCCGTAGAACGGCGCGATTTTGAGTTCATTCAGCGGTCGTGTGATCAGGGACTCCAGCTTGTCCAACCCGTAATCTTCGATCAGGATCCACAGCAGATGCTTGGGTTCGCTTTGGCCGCTGTATTCCAACCCCTCCTCGGCCAGGTGGGAGTTGATTTCCGCCAGGTACTCTGGGTTGCGCATCCGGTGGTTGGCTTGGGACATCACACCCTGGCAGGTGCTGCAGATGGTGAGGATGGGCAGGCCCATTCGTTCCGCCTTGGCGAAGTTGCGGGCGTTGAGCGTGTCCCCGAACAGCTGGTTTTTTTCCTGGATGACACCCGCTCCCGTGCAGGTCCACCCCGGAATCTCTTCCAGTTCGATCCCCATTCGGTCGCAAACCATGCGGGCGGCGGGGTAGAGTTCGGGCGCGCCGCCTTGGGACACGCAGCCCGGGAAAAAGGCGTACTTCACTGATTCCTCCTCGTGGGTTATGCGCGGCCCCTAGCCAAAGGGAGAGTTTTCGCTGACTTGGGGAGCGGCCGGTTCTGGTTGCAGGCGGTTGAAGATCCGCCGCACCGCTTCCACGTTTTCCACGTTCTTGTGCGCGATGGGCGGCATTTTGCCGCGCCGCATGGCCCGGAACGCTACCGGCATGTAATCCATCAGGGCCGGCAGGTTCATCATGCCAACGGATTTGATCGGAAGCCGCAGTTCATCCAACCGGCCGCTGTGGCCGACCGATTCCGTGAAGGCGTCGGTATGCCGGGCGCCGTTGTTGTTGTCATAGCCGGCTTGGATGGCCTGCTCCCGCATCGCCATGATGCGATCCATGGGCGCAACGCCCTTGGGGCACGCCTCCACGCATTCGTTGCAGCGGGTGCAGTCCCAAATCCCGGTGGGTTCACTCAGCGCCCACAGCCGTTCCACAGAAACGCCATCGGCGTCCCCGTCCCGGGGGTCGGCGGTAAACCGGTACGCCTTGGCCAAGGCGGCCGGCCCCAGGAAAGTTGGGTCCACTTCCAGCACCGTGCAATCGGAAACGCAGGCGCCGCACATGATGCAAGCCGTTACGCCGGACAGGTGGAGCATCGCGTCGTTCGACACGATGTATTCGCCGTCGGGTTCCTGGCCCATGTGCTTCAAATACGGTTCGACGGCCTCAATTTTGTTCCAGAAGAGATCGAAATCGACCACCAGATCCTTGATGACCGGCATCACGCCCGCCGGTTCCACCGTGATGACGCCGTCTTGAACGACGGTATTGGCGATGGTCTTGCAGGCCAATCCGGCGTGGCCGTTGATCCTCACCGCGCACGAGCCGCAAATGGCGCTCCGGCACGAACACCGCAGCGACAGGGTGCCGTCGTCATCCTCCCGGATCTGAATTAGCGCATCCAGAACCGTAGCGTTGTCGGCGATGGTTACGGGGAACTCCTGCCAGTACGGCAGACGGCCCTGGCCTTCCGCCTCAGGATCCTGTCGTCTTACCCTGATCGTGACGTCCATGTCCTAGTACTTCCTCTCCTCCGGTGTCCACTTGGTGATGACCACGGGCAACTCGGACACTTCCGGTCCGCCCTCGCCCTGGGTCAGCACAATATGGCGCAGCCATTCTTCGTCGTTGCGGTCCGGATAGTCAACGCGGAATTGCGCCCCGCGACTCTCCCGGCGCTCCAAGGCCCCCACTGCGATTGTATCCGCGCAGTCCAGCATGTACCCCAATTCCAACGCGAAAATCAGGTCGGTATTGAAGGTTTTGCCCTTGTTCTGCACCGGAACATTTTCGTAGCGGCGGCGCAGGTCATGCAGGTCTCCCAACGTTTCCTGGATGCCTTCCTCGTTCCGGAACACCGCAACGTTTCGGTTCATCGAGTCGCCCATATCCTTGCGGATGGCGCCCCAGCGATCGCCGTTCTCCGGCCGATCCAACATTTCCTGGATGCGGCGGCTTTCCCGGGACAAGGCGCCATTGACGTCGAAATCTGGGAACCCCATGTGACGAACGACCTCAGCCGCATGGTTGCCCGCGCGTTCACCGAACACGATGGTGTCCAGGAGCGAATTGGCTCCCAGTCGATTGCCGCCGTGGACGCTGACGTTGGCGCATTCGCCGGCGGCATAGACTCCGTTCAGGTTGGTCCGTCCTTCCACGTCGGTCTTGATGCCACCCATGATGTAGTGCATCCCAGGCCGGATGGGAATCGGATCACGTATCATGTCCACGCCGGCCAGGTCGATGCCGATCTCGCGGATCTGGATCAGCTTTTCCATGATCAGGGCTTCGCCCAAGTGGGTGCAGTCCAGGTAAACGCAGCCGTCCACGCCGTTGCCGGCGTTGATTTCAGTCTGCTCGGCGCGGGAAACCACGTCGCGGGAAGCCAGCTCCATCATGTTGGGGGCGTACTTCTCCATGAATCGGTTGCCGTCTTTGTCCCGCAGATAGGCTCCCTCGCCGCGCGCCGCCTCCGAGATCAGGACGCCACTGCCGGCCAGCGTGGTGGGATGGTATTGCACCATCTCCATGTCCATCAATTGCCCGCCGGCGTTGTACACCAGGCCCATGCCGTCGCCGGTTACGATCAGCGCGTTGGTGCTGGGTTCAAACAGACGACCGCAGCCGCCAGTGCAGAAAATCACCGTCTTGGCCCGGATCACACGCAACTCGCCGGTTCTGATCTCCAGGGCGATGACGCCAGCCGCGCGTCCATCCTCCATGATCAACGACGTTACGAACCATTCCTCGTACCGCCGCACGCCCGACTTGATCAGTTGCTCGAACATCACGTGCAACAGAGCCTGGCCGGTGAAGTCGCCGACGAAGAACGTCCGCGCCCGGCGCTGTCCACCGAACGCCCTGGTGCCCAGTCGGCCCTCGTCGTCCCGGTTGAACGTTACGCCCATATGCTCCATGTCGATCAGGGACGCTCCCGCCTGCCGGCACATCACCTCGATGGCGTCCTGGTCGCCCAGGAAGTCGCTGCCCTTGATGGTGTCGTAGGCGTGGTCTTCCCAGTCGTCGCCGCGGTCCAGCAGGGCCGCATTGATTCCGCCCTGGGCGGCGTTCGAATGGCTCCGAACCGGATGGACCTTGCTGATGATGGCGGTGTCCGCGCCTCCGGCTCGGGCTGCGATGGCGGCGCGCATCCCGGCCAATCCAGCGCCAACGACCAGCACGTCGTGTTGCAAATCCTCTGGCATGTGTGATTTCCTCCAACCGGATCCAGTTGATCCGGCTACTTGTGGCGCATGAACATCCTGACGGCGCGCCTCTTTTGGTGGCTAATTATCCCCCAAGACACGCATGGCAAGCAACAGGGACGCCACGCTCTTGGCGTCCCTGATCGCCCCGCTGGCGATCAGGTTGGGGATGTCATCCAGGGGCGTTGGAACCACCTCGATGAATTCGTCATCGTCTGCGTCCAAGACCGCCGGCGTCAACTCCGTCGCCAGGTACGCGTACATGTACTCGGAGCACCAGCCGGGGGCCAGCCAGAACGCGGTCAACTCGGTGAGGTTGGCCGCCGTATGGCCGATCTCTTCTTGCAGTTCCCGTCGGACCGCTGTCTCCGGGTCTTCGCCTTCTTCGATGCCGCCTGCGGGAACTTCCAGCAAGAAACTCTCCGTTGGCTTCCGGTACTGTCGCACCAGCAGGACGTTGCCGTCTTCGTCCACTGGAACCACGCAGATCGATGGGGCGTGGTCGACGATCTCCCGTGTGGATTCGCGCCCGTTGGGCAACCGGATGGTGTCCACCCGCACGTCGATGATGCGTCCGTGGAATACTGACTGGGTAGCGATGGTAGGTTCGTTGTTTTCGATAGCCATCAGCGTTCATCGTCCCTGGAAGCTAAATCCCAGGCGCCGGGTCAGGGTCGCCCAGAAGTAGCTGGGTTCGTTGGCCCGCAGGAAGCGGGCGCGATACGGGCTGTGGGTAATCCGAACCCAATCGCCCGGCGCGACGGGATGATTTTCGAATCCGTCCACGCTGATGATGGCTTCCTGGGTTCCTTCCAGGTGGAAATCCACGCTGCTGGTGGGGTTCAACACCAGCGGGGTCGTAAGTCCCACATGGGATGCCAGCGGGGTGAGCACCAGGTCGTCCGACGACGGATCCACGATTGGTCCGCCGGCCGCGTAGCTGTAACCAGTGCTGCCGGTCGCCGTCGCCAGTATCACGCCATCGGCCCGAAAGGTGGAAACATCGGCGCCATCGATTGCCGCGCGCACGGTGATCACCCGCGACACCCGGCTTCTGGACAGCACCACGTCGTTCAGCGCGTGGTACGGCCCCGCGGCAGCGTCCGGTTGCGCGATTCCGCCGGGCCGGCGGTAAACCGAGGCCATCAGCATACTGTGCTCTGAAACCCTCGCTTCGCCGTTGAGGTAGCGTGGCAACTGCTCCATTACGCCGCCCGTCGTCAATTCGGTCATGAAACCCAGCCGACCCATGTTGATGCCGAGGAGCGGGATGCCTCGCGGAGCCACGGCCCGGTTCACCCGTAGGATCGTGCCGTCGCCGCCGATGGTGATCACCAGGTCGGTGGCTGCGGCCCGTTCGCCGATGTCCTCGGAATCTTCCGCCCGCAGGATCCAGCTGTTGGCGCCGAGGTTCAGCTCGCCGACGATGGCGTGAGCCAAGTCCAGCGCTTCGGGAATCAGGTCATTGTACGCGATGCCAACAGTCTTCATAGCCGGCTATCCGCCCACCAGCGCAGACACGGCCTGTTCCGCCGCCGCCAGCAGGGCGCCCGGAGCTACTCCCAGCCACAACAGAGCCAACGTTGCCACACCCAACGCCACGTTTACAGGCCAAGACGCCCCGATCCGCTCGGTGTGAATGGGCGTTTGCAGGAACATCACCTTGATGACCCGCAGGTAGTAGTATGCCGAAACCACGCTGTTGATCACGCCGATGATCACCACCCAGGTCATCAGCGATTCGCCGGTGTTGATGGCGGCGGCGAACACGGTGATCTTGGCGATGAAGATACCGGTGGGCGGCACCCCAATCAGGGCGATCAGCGCCAGCGCCAAGGTTATGGCCAGAAAAGGCGCGCGCCGCAACATGCCGGCGTAGTCGTAGATTTCGTCGCTGTTGATGCGGTTGCCGATGCACACTATGGCGAAGAACGCGGTCAGGTTTGCCGCCGTGTACGCCGCCAGGTAGAACAGCACGCTGCTCGGCCCAAAATTTACGGCTTCGGACGCCGAGGCTACGGAGGCCACCCCCACCAGGATGTAACCCGCGTGCGCAACCGTGCTGTAACCAAACATCCGCTTGATATTGCGTTGCGCGATCGCGACCAAGTTCCCCACTGTCATGGAAAGGGCGGCCAGGCCGGCCAACAGTACCCACCAGTCTCCGCCCAGGGCGTCGAAACCGACGTAGAAGACCCGCAGCGCCAGCGCGAAGGCCGCCGCCTTGCTGGCCACGGACAGGAAGGCGACCATTGGGGTGGGGGCGCCTTCGTACACGTCGGGCACCCACATCTGGAACGGCGCCGCCGACATCTTGAATCCGAACCCGATCAGCAGCAGCGCGACGGCAAGCAGCGCGGCCAGGCTGCCGAACGGGAACCCTCCGGCCGCGGCGCTGGCGGACAGGCCCGCGGCGATTTCGTCCAGTTGGGTACTGCCCGTAAAGCCATATAGCAGCGCCATTCCATATAGCATCAACGCGCTGCTCAAGGCTCCAACGACCAGGAACTTCATGCCGGCTTCGCTGGACCGGCCGTTGGGCAAAAACGCCGCCAGCGCCGCCAGTGGCAGCGTGGTCAGTTCAAGCGCGATGTACATGGTGATCAATTCGTTGGCGGATACCAGCAGCATCATCCCCGTGGCCGACAGCAGCATCAACCCGAAGAACTCTCCCTGCAGACGCTCCATCCTCCGCGCGTAGTCGGTGGCCGCCAACACGACCAGGCCCACCGCAGCCAGGATCAGGAAGTTGAAGAACAGGGAGAATTCATCGATGGACAGGGTCCGCAGCGCCCCAGAGCCTTGCGCCGTGAGCGGGCTACCGCCAGAACTGGTCAGGTCAACCACCTGCCACGCGCTCAGCGCCGCCGGAGCCGCTAGTCCCAAAAATGACAACCCAACCAGCATCCCGGTGCGCCGAGTCAGCAGGTCAACGACGATGACCAACAGCGCCAGGGCCGCCAAGGCCAGCGGCGGGGAGATCAGGTAGAGGTCGTAAGCGGTCATTTCCGGTATCGACTCACAACTAGCGATTGGCGCCGGCGACGCCCAGATTGTACGTGTTCACAATTGGTTCCAAACCATCGCGGAAGACTTCGGTCAACCATGCCGGGTAGATGCCAACGGCGAAGATGCTGATGACCAGCAGGGCCACAGGAACCGCATCGACGACTGAGACGTCGGTTAGGGAGTCCCAGCGCGCGGGACGTGGCCCGAACATTGTCCGCTGAATCATCCACAGTATGTAGCCGGCGGCCAGGATGATGCCCAACACGGCCAGAATGGTCAGGAACGGGAAGGCTCGGAACCCCCCGAAGAAAACCAGCAGTTCGGATACGAACCCGCTCATGGCGGGCAGCCCCAGCGACGCGGCGCCGGCGATCAAGAACGCGCCGGCCAGTATCGGCATACGGTTGGCCAGACCTCCCAAGTCTGGTATGTGGCGGGTGTGCGTTTTTTCGTAGAGTATGCCCACGGCAACGAATAGCAACCCTGTTATCGTGCCGTGGGTGAACAACTGCATCGCCGCGCCCGCGAGGCCGGCGTCGGTCAACGCCACGCCGGCGACGGCCACCGACCCCAAGCCGATCAGGACGAGACCCATGTGGCTGACGCTGGAGTAAGCGATCAAGCGTTTCAAGTCAGTTTGGCGCAGGGTGACTACGGCTCCGTACAGCACGCTAATCACGCCCAAGACCACGATGGGCAGCGCGTAGGTCTGCAACTGTTCGGGGAACATGCCGGCGTTCACGCGCAACAGGCCGTAGCCGCCCATCTTCAGCATCACGCCGGCGAGCATCACGCTGCCCGCCGTGGGCGCGTCGGTGTGGGCGTCGGGCAACCAGGTGTGCACTGGCCACGTCGGCAGTTTCACGGCGAAGGCGATGAAGAACAGCCAGAACAGGATCCCCAAAGGCAACGCGGCCCGCGACGCGTCCAATGCCCCGCCGGGTTCAAGCAGTCGGGTCATGTCGAAGCTGCCCACGCCTGAACTTACGAAAACGGCGACGATGGCCACCAGCATGAACGCGGACCCGAGGATGGTGAAGATGAGGAACTTCATGGCGGAGTATTCCCGCCGCCCGGTTCCCCAGGTGGAGATCAGCAGGTACATGGGGATTAGTTCGATTTCCCAGAACAGGAAGAACAGCAAGAAGTCCAAGGAGGTGAAAACCCCCATCACCGCGGTTTGCAACACGAACAGCCAGATGAAATATTCCTTGACTCGGTTGCCAATATGGAACGAAACGAACACCGCGCACAGTCCCAACAGGCCGGTCAACATGACCAGCGGGGCGCTGATGCCATCCACTCCGAGCAGGTAACTTGCCTGCACGGTTCCGGTATCGATCCAGTCGAACCGGTCGATCAGCTGGAACCGCTCGCCGCCCGGCCGGAACAGCGCGAAGACGGTTACCGAAAGAATCAAGTCGACCAAGGCCACCGCGGCCGCGTACCACCGGATTCCCCGGTCGTTGCGTATGATCCCCAATGCCAGCAGCAATGCCGCCACTGCCGGCAAGAAGACCGTTGCGGTCAACAATCCGTTGAATCCAGTTGGCATCGTTGCTTATCCCAGTACCAGGTATAGCGCGATGATGACCAGGCCACCTGCGGCCGCCACCAGTGGGTAGGTCTGCGCCTGGCCGTTCTGCGCCAGCGCAATCACGCTGCCGACGTTGCGCGAAATCCAAGCCACCAACCCAACGACTCCGTCCACAATATTGCGATCCACCCAATCGGTGATCGCGGCGACGATGCGATAGAACACGCGCCCTACGATCAGTCCTTCGTAGAGGTGGTCCAAGTAATACCGTTGTTCAAGTATGGTGTGGACAATGCCTGCCCTGGTCAGGGGGTCAGTCGCGGTGAATCGGCGCGGCCAAGCGTAAGTGAGGGCCGCCAGCCCGATTCCGACGAAGGCCACCACGTTGGAGATCACAGCCATGGTCACGCTGAACGGAGGCGGGTAATGCCCGTTGGGCAGTCCCGAGGCGTAATATTCGGTGAGCCAGTGGGACGGGATCAGACCCAGGATGCTGTGCACCCCAATTGGATTCGAGAGCCATCCCGCGATAACCGCGCAGACCCCCAGCAGGCCCATGGGAACAACCATGACCCATGGGGATTCACCCAGATGCACGTGGTGAGAAGCGCCGACCGGCGCAGGTTGCCCCGCTTCCTCGCAGTCGGCAAGTTCCTTCTCGCCACCGCCGCGAAACTCCCCGTGGAAGGTCAGGTGCACCATACGGAAGGAGTAGAACGCCGTCAGCAGGACGCCAGCCAGCAGCAGTCCAAACACCAGGAGACTCACCGAACTTTCCACTGCGCCAGTCCCGAGCCACGCCTCCAACAGGATCTCATCCTTGCTCCAAAAGCCGGCCAGCGGGAATATGCCCACCAAACTCAATGCTCCGATCACGGTCAAGACGTAGGTGAGCGGCATGGTCTTGCGCAGGCCGCCCATGTACATCATGTTGAAGGTGCCGGCGGCGTGGTTGACGCTGCCTGCCCCCAAGAACAGGAGGGCCTTGAAGAAAGCGTGGGTGAACAGATGGAACAAAGCGGCGTTGTAGGCTCCGATGCCCAGGGCGGCCATCATGTACCCCAGCTGGCTGACCGTGGAATAGGCCATCACCCGCTTGATGTCGTTGGCCGCCAGGCCCATGGTGGCCGCGAATACGGCGGTGAAGGCTCCAATCAGGGCCACCACCATCATCGCGCCATCGGATTCCGAGAACACTGGGAAGAAGCGACCCACCAGGAATACACCAGCGGCCACCATCGTAGCGGCGTGAATCAACGCGCTGACGGGCGTGGGGCCTTCCATGGCGTCGGGCAGCCAAGTATGCAGCGGAAATTGTCCGCTCTTGCCCACCGCTCCAGCGAAGAGGCCCAGACACAGCCACAACAGCGCTCCTCCCGCGACGATTCCCGCGCCGCCGGCGGCCACCGGGGTCGCAGCTTGCCAGATGTCGGGGATGTGCAGCGCGTTCAGACCTTGCGCGGCGAACTGATCGGCCTGAAAGAACAGGAAAATGATCGCCAGAAGGAAACCCACATCGCCGATACGCGTGATGATGAAGGCCTTCTTGGCCGCGGCCGCCGCCGAAGGTCGGTCGTGCCAGAATCCAATCAAAAGATACGACGACAACCCCACCAATTCCCAGAAAACGTACATCTGGACGATGTTGGACGCGAGCACCAGCCCAATCATCGAGGCGCTGAACAACGACATGTACGCGAAGTATCGGGCAAAACTTTCGTCGCCATCCATATAGCCCATCGAGTAGATCTGAACCATGAGGCTGACGCCCGTTACCACCACCAGCATCACGTTCGTCAGTGGGTCCAGCAGCAACCCCATCTGCACTGACGCGCCAGGCGCGAGGTTTAGCCACAAATGGGGCGCGAATTCGTACACATTCTGGTGAGCCGAAGATTGCAACAGCCAGATGGAGAGCGCGAACCCCAAGCCCAGGGCCAAGATGGTAACGTAGCCCGCCGCCTTGGCCACGCTGGGGCCCAACGGCCTAATCACCACGCCGCTCAACAGGAACGACGCCACGGGCAGCAGGAAAATGGCCCAAACCAGGGCTTCGCTCAGCATTTCGCGTCCGACCTCATAGTTTCCGCACGATCTCTTCGGCTACATGCTCGCGACCCTTGGGCACGTAGATGCGGAACGCGGCGCGTTCGCTCCAGTCCCGGATGTCGCCTTCCGGCAGAATCCGGCTGGGCAGGCCCTCCGCCTCCAGGACTTCCTTCCATATTTCGGCCGCCATTAGGTTCGGCGCGCGTTTGAATTCAACCCACATAGCGATTTCGCAAGCATTATCGTCGCATCGTGGCGGCGTCGGTCAGATCAACGCTTTCGGTAGTACGGTGCATGGCGAATACTATGCCCAGTCCCAGCGCGATCTCGGCGGCGGCCACGGTGATGATGAAAACGGCGAACACCTGCCCGGTCAGCGCCGCCGACAGTGTTTCCTGGACAGCGAACGGCGCCAGCCACCGGCCCATTGCAACCAGGGTCAGATTGACCCCGTTGAACATCAACTCAATGGACATGAGAACGGCGATGAAATTACGGCGCGCCAATGCCCCGTACAAACCCACGCAGAATAGCACGGCGGCGACGACCAGCATCGATTCCAGCGACACCAGCGCTACCTCCCTCGTCCGCGGGCCAGGGCCAGGCCGCCAATCGCCGCGGCCAGCAGCAGCAGCGAAACCGCCTCGAAGGGCAGCACATAGTCTCCAACCAGCAGGTCCGCCAGCCCGCCGCCTGCTACATCCTCAACCTCCTGGGCGGACAATCCCGCTTCCACCAGTTTGGATGCGTCGGGTATGCCCACCGCCTGGGTCTGGGCGATTTGCGATTTGCTCTCCAGTCCGGCGCCAGCTAGGGTCGTCCAGTCGGTGGTGACCGCGGTGAAGATCATGGCCGCTAACAGCAGGCCAGATACCAGCGCCGCCGGTATCTGCAACCGGTTGGGCGCGTTGCCCTGCCGCACGTCTCGAGTGAGCATGATGCCGAAGATGAACAACACGGCGATGGCGCCCACGTAAATCAAGATCTGCACCACGGCCAGAAATTCGGCGTTCATCATCACGTAGAAGCCGCCCACGGCGACGAATACCACGGCGAGCAGCAGGGCCGCCCGGAACAGGTCCCGCACCATCACCACACCAACGGCGCCGGCAATCGCCGCCACCGCCAGGGCCCAGAAGACGACCTGCTCAAACAACATTTAGCTGCCTTCCTCGGCGTTTTGATTGCTGGCGTTTTGATCGCTGGCGCCGCTCACCAAGCGCATACCAGCCTTCTCCCGTTGGTGCCACCGCCAATTTTCGCGGCCCACTTCCCGCCAACCCAACGGCCTGCTGACTCCCGGCTTGTAATCCATACCTTCCAGTTGGGGACGGAACCAGGCGCTCGGATGCTTTTCGGCCTGCCGTAGCCGGTCGATGGTAATGACCAAGTCCGTGCGTTGGTACTGACCCTCTTCAAACCCGCTGCCCATGAACAACGCGTCATAGGGGCACGCCTCCACGCACAACCCGCAGAACATGCACCGCTGCAGCTCGATGTCGAAGGTCTCCAGGCGATATTTGTCGCCCTGCAGTGGCGCGGTTTCACTGGGAGCGGTGACGATCTTGATGATCCCCAACGGGCAATACTTGGCGCAGGACGCGCATCCAGTGCAACGTTCCTCGTACCAAGTGAACTCCTCGCCGCGGAACCTGGGATGCTGCTTCACCCGCTGTTCCGGGTACGAGGTTGTGAAAGGCTTACGCGCCAAGTTGGTCAGCGTAACCATAAGCCCCTTGGCCATTTCGAGCCCGTACATTGGTCTTCTCCCAGCGCTAGCCTACTTCAATTGTGGAAACGCCGCTGACCATGGGCGACGGCGCCACCGTGGTCCTGGAACTCGTCCGCACCTTCTGCCGGATTATCCGACCAAACAATGCTATGGAAACCACCGCAATCGGGATGTTGATTGCCGTCATGATCCACAGATCCGCCGCGGTCAGCGTTCCGTTGGCGTCCCGCAGGAAGTACACCTCCAG
This sequence comes from Dehalococcoidia bacterium, assembly GCA_965221295.1. Classification (GTDB taxonomy): domain Bacteria; phylum Chloroflexota; class Dehalococcoidia; order Lucifugimonadales; family UBA3495; genus Bin87. Next base: position 2,837,936 of record OZ244879.1, read on the forward strand.
CGTGACCACCGCCAGGTTGATGAAACCCAATGGCATCAGGAACTTCCAGCACACCGCCATGATCTGGTCCAAGCGGAGCCGGGGGAAGGTGGAGCGAATCCACACGAAGAGGAAGATGCCCAAGAATGTTTTGATCAAGAACCACAACCAGCCCAGCCAGTCCGCCACGGGGCCGGCCCAACCGGCCAAGAACAGGGTGGCGATCAAACCCGCCACGAATAGGGCACCACCGAATTCGGCGGCTTGGATCAATGCGAACTTTATGCCGCTGTACTCGGTGTGATAGCCGGCGATAATCTCGGACTCGGCTTCGGCCACGTCGAACGGGGTCCGATTCAACTCGGCCGACATGCCGGCTACGAACACGAAGAACGCCAGCGGTTGCACCAGGAAGAACGGCACAACCTGCGCCGCCACGATGTCCCCCAGCGACATGGAACCCGCAACCAGCACGACTCCCAACAGGGACAAGACGACGGGAACCTCGTAACTGATCAACACGGCCACGGCCCGACCCGCGCCGAACAGGGCGTAGCGGTTGTTGGAAGCCCAACCAGCGGTGAAAATCGCGATGGACGTGAGGGAACTGACCGCCAATATGAACAGTACGCCAACGTTGAGGTCCACCAGGGCGACGTCCTTGGCGAAGGGTATCACCGCCGTCGCCAACAGCAGAGACGCCACCATGATGACCGGAACGGCGGTGAAGGCTAGCCGGTCGGCTCCGTAGGGAATGATGTCCTCTTTGGTGATGAGTTTGGCCAGATCCGCAATTGGTTGCAGGGAACCAAATGGCCCCCAACGGTTCGGCCCCACGCGATTCTGGAACCGACCCAGCAACCGGCGTTCTCCCCAGCTCACCACCGCAGCGCCCAGCAGGATGGCATTGATCAGGATCAGCATGATCGCGGCGCCGGCGACCACGAAAGCCAACCAGCACGGCATGACGTGCGCCGCCAAGCCGTAGATCCAATAGAACAACGGGTTGCCGCCGAATACCCCTTCGGGGTTCAGCATGTTCTCGGGTGTCAGGACACAACGCATCAGCGGTCAACCTCGCCCATGTTGACATCCACGCTGCCTAAAGACACGATCATGTCGGCCAGTTTCCAGCCCAATAGCAGGCGCTCAGTGATCGTAAGGTTGATGAGGGAAGGGGAACGGATCTTGCACCGGTAGGGCGAAACTCCACCGTCGCTGACCAGGAAGAACGCCAACTCGCCCTTTGACGCTTCAACGCGCCCGTAGGCTTCGGCTCCAGGCTCCGCGCGCAGCACCATGGGCAGCTCCAGCCTCACCAAGCCGGGTTCGATCTGGTCGATGCACTGACGCACTATTCTCAGGCTCTGCCTGACCTCCTGCATCCGCACCCAAAATCGGTCGTAGTTGTCGCCGTTATGGCCAATCGGCACGTCGAAATCGACCTGATCGTAAGCGTCGTAAGGCGCGATTTTGCGCCAATCCCAATTGACGCCGCTGGCCCGCAGGACCGGCCCGCTCACCGAGCAATTGATCGCGACGTCAGCGGGTAGCGGACTCACCCCCCGGGTTCTAACCATCAGAATTTCATTGTTGAGCAGAAGATCTTCCAACTCGTCCAGCTCGCCCTCGAAGTCATCCAGAAACTGGCGCAAGGCCGGCCAAAAATCCGGCGGGGTATCGGCGAATACGCCGCCCGGCCGCATGTAACTCACCGTGATGCGGGCGCCGCACAACATCTCAAACAGGTCCAAGATGCGTTCCCGGCTGCGGAAGGTGTACATCAGCGGCGTTCCGAAGGCGCCCAACTCCTGCACGAAAAACCCCACGGCGATCAGGTGGCTGGCGATTCGCTGCAACTCAGCCGCCAGCGTGCGCAGGTACTTGCCCCGGGGCGGCGGTTCGATACCCAGCAACTGCTCCACAGCCAAGCAGTAAGCCTGGTTGTTGATCATCGAGGATGTGTAATCAAGGCGGTCGGTGAGGGTGACCACCTGCACGTAGTTGCGTTCCTCGGCGAGCTTCTCGGTGCCGCGGTGCAGGTATCCCAGCACGGGCTCAACTTCAACGATGTCCTCGCCGTCAAAGGTAATGCGGACCCGGAACACCCCGTGGGTGCTGGGGTGCTGTGGCCCAACGTTGACCGTCATCGGTTCGGTGCGAATCGTCATGGTAGAGCTGCCGCGGTCCGCCTACAGAAAGTCCTTGCGCAGGGGATGTCCATCGAAGCCCTCCCACAACATGATGCGCTTCATGTTGGGGTGGCCCGTGAACCGGATCCCCATCAGGTCCCAGATTTCCCGCTCCTGGAAATCCGCGCCCTGCCACACGCCTACCACCGAAGCGGCTGTGGGTTCCTCGCGTCCATAAACCCGGCTGCGGACCATGCCGGTATGCCTCCTGGCCAGGGACGTGAGATGATAAACCAGCTCGAAATGCTCCACGAAATCTATGGCGCTAACTGAGTTCAAGTACGCGAAGTCAAGCTCGGGGTCGTCGCGCAGAAAGGCGGCGACGCCAGCCACCGCCTCGGGTCGCACCCACACCGCCGAATCGTTCCAGTCAACCACCGCGTTCGGCGTTGCGTCCTGCAAACGCCGGGCGAGAGTTTCGCCGGATACCGCCAACAACGTCACGGCTTGAAGCTCCGGTCGCCGATGTTGCGATATTTCTTGATCTTCTCGTGCAGTTCCATGATGCCGTAAAGCAGCGCATCCGGACGGGGTGGGCAACCGGGCACGTACACATCCACCGGGATGATGTGGTCAACCCCGGGCACCACGCTGTACGATCCATAATACGGCCCGCCGCTGGTGGCGCAAACTCCCATGGAAATCACCCACCGGGGTTCCGCCATCTGCTCGTAGATCCGCTTGATGGGAGGCGCCATCTTCCAGGTCACCGTCCCGGCGACGATCATCAAATCCGCCTGTCGTGGGGACGCCCGGAACACTTCCATCCCGAAGCGGGAGATGTCGAATCGGCCCATGGCTGTGGCCATCATCTCGAATGCGCAACAGGCCAGGCCAAAGGACACCGGCCACAGCGCCGATTTCCGGCTCCAGTTCACCAGCGCGTCAACTGACGTGACCATGAGGTTTCGCTTGAGATCGTCGGGCACTTCAATGGCCGGCATTTCGATGGGCGATTGGGACGCGGCGATTAGTTCGTTCACCAGTTGACCTTCGGAACGGTCGATCTCCCACGTCCGATTGTGCAGCGGCCCTCCCGCCGACGGCAGTTCAAAATTGGTGGATTCGGCCATGTCGTTACCCTTGCCACTCCAAATCCCGCTTGCGCCAAGCGTAAGCCCACGCCAGCAGCAGGATGCCGACGAACACCGCCATTTCGATCAGGGCGAACAGTTCCAGCGTCAGGAACTTGGTGGCCCACGGGTACAGGAACACCACCTCCACGTCGAATATCACGAAGAGGATGGCGAACATGTAGTAGCGAAACTGGAACCGATTCCACGTTCCGCCGATTGTTTGCACGCCGCACTCGTAGGTATCGTGCTTCACCGGGTCAGGGCGCGCTGGCCTGATACCCAAGCGCGACAAGGCGTACGACGCTCCCATCATGCTGCATGGAACGATGACGGAAAGCGCCAAGAAGATGGCGATCAGGCCGTATTGACCAAAATAATCTTCCAGCATTTCACTGCATCGACTTCAAAGCAAAGCGGCGTCGACCACAACGGCCAATTCCCGGCGAGGCGACAATCCGTCTGGCTAAATGGGCGGCGGCATTATACCATAACAGGGCGTTCACAAACCTAGTTCGGTCAAAGCATTTGTAGGGTAAGGCTTTCCCATGCCAACGCGCCATTTCCCCAGGGACTGGGCCAGCAACTACGTTCACGCCAACGGCATTCGCCACCACTACCTGGAGTGGGGCCACCCTGACGCCGCTCCATTGCTGATGCTCCATGCCACCGGGTTGTGCGCCTGGCCCTGGAAGCCCATGGCCCGCCGTTTAGCCGCCAAATACCGCGTCCTTGCTTTCGACCAACGCGGCCACGGCGATACCGACCCATCGGACAAGGGATACCGATTCGAGTACGCCGGCGAGGACCTGGCGGCCATCGTGGACGCTATGGCACTACGTCACCCGAGGGTCGTTGGGCATTCCTCCGGCGGCCTGGCCGCCATCATCGCCGCCAACCTCATTCCCGGCCGTCTTGGCCCCGTCGTCCTGGTCGAGACCCGCGTCGGCAACGACGCCCCAACGGTTCCCGCTCAAGACCTAAACCGGCGAGCAGAACGCACCCGCATGAAGCGTCCCATCTGGCCCAGTCAACAGGCCATGTTCGAGGCGTACCGCAGCCGAGCCGCGTTCCGGGATTGGGACGACGAGCCCTACCAGCAGTTCATCGAAGGCGGCGTTCGTTTGCTCCCCGACGGCCGAGCCGAGTTGAAATGCCACCCCGAAACCGAGGCCACATTCTACAGCCGCCGCGACGGCCTCCAGGTAGCGGATTACCTGGCGAATTTGCCGGGCCACTGGTTGCTGCTGCTGGGAAATTACCCGGGCTGCCAGCGAGCCGATGACGCCGGCGTCCGCAAGTTCCGTCAGCTTGTCGCCGGCGCCCAGGTCAGGCCCATGGGCAAAGGGAGTCATTTCTTGCCGATGGAATACCCCGACGACACGCTGGCCGTCATTGAGCCCTGGTTTGACGGCCTGCCCCTCGAATCGTAACATCGGCGCTCCCCAACCCGAAAAAGGAAGCGACCATGACCCTAGGTTCCAGCGCATCCTCTTCAGCGCCACCGGTCGGCGCTCTTGACGGCCTGCGGGTATTGGACCTCTCCATCATCGTGGCCGGGGGCACGGCTTCGTCATTGATGGCTGACTTCGGCGCAGAGGTCGTCAAGGTGGAACGGCCCGGAAGCGGCGACCCGCTGCGCAACTGGGGGCCCTTCCACAACGGGGTGTCCCTGTGGTGGAAGGTCCATTCCCGCAACAAGCGGTCGGTTACCCTCAATCTGGCGGATTCACAGGGTCAGCGACTGCTGAAACGCCTCGCCGCCAATGCCGACATCCTGATCGAAGGTTTCCGCCCTGGAACCCTGGAACGCTGGGGCCTGGGCCCCGACGACCTGCACGCGCCAGCGGTCAATCCCGGCTTGGTCATCCTCCGCTTTTCCGGGTTCGGTCAGACCGGGCCGTACCGGGATCGCCCCGGATTTGGCACCATCGCCGAGTGCATGAGCGGATACATCGGCATGACCGGATTCCCGGAAACGCCTCCAAATCTCCCGCCGGTGCCCCTGGCCGACGAAATCGCCGGGGTATTTGGCGCCATGGCGGGCATGATGGCGATTTACCGCCGCGACGCCGACGCATCCTCTGGAGGCCAACCCAAGCGCGGCCAGGTGGTCGATCTCTCGCTTTTCGAGCCCCTGTTCCGCCTCTGCATACCCCATCTCACGATCTACGACCGCTTGGGAGAGATACGCGAACGTATCGGCAACGATTTTCCCGACGCGGCGCCGCGCAGCCTGTACCGTACCGCCGACGACCGTTGGCTTGGGCTGTCGGCGACTTCGCAGAACACCTGGGAGGGTTTGGCGCGGGCCATGGGGTTCGAGGCGCTGCTCGACGACCCGCGCTTCGCCGATAACGCCGCCCGCCTGGAAAACAAGGACGCCCTTAACGAAATCTTGGGAACCTGGCTCGGCAGCCGCTCCACTTCAGCCATCATGGACGAACTGATCCCGGCCGGCGGCGTGGTGGGCCCCGTGTACAGTAGCGCCGACATCATGGCCGACCCCCATTATGAGCAACGCGATGACATCGTAGAGATGGACGACCCGGAACTGGGCAGAACCAAGATGCTCGGCCTCGTCCCCAAATTCAGCGACACACCCGGCGTCCTCCGACACATGGGTCCCACCGTCGGGGAGCACAACACCGCGGTGTACGGCGAATGGCTCGGCCTGGGCGAGGCTGAGCTGGCGGACCTTTCCGCGCAGGGCGTAATCTAGCCATGGCGGCCCCCACGCTGTTGGTGGCCACCCGCAACCCCGGCAAGATGCGGGAATACCGCCAATTGCTTTCCGACTATCCCGGGCGCCTTATCTCCCTCGACGACGCCGGCGTGCCTGACGAAGTGGAGGAGACGGGCAATACCTTCACCGACAATGCAGCCCTGAAGGCCACCACTTACGCTCGGTTGTCTGGGCGCCTCACCGTGTCCGACGACTCCGGCCTAGAAGTACATGCCCTGGGCGGCGCTCCCGGCGTGTACTCGGCCCGCTACGGCGGCGACGCCTGCAAAACCGACGCAGACCGCGTGGAGCTACTGTTACGCAACCTTGAAGGCATCCCCTGGGAGCGACGCATCGCCCGATTTTACTGCTGCGCCGCCGTTGCCGACCCGCGCGCAGGCGGAGAACCTGAGACGCGCGTCGTCGTTGGCTCCATAGCCGGGATGATACAATACCAACCAGAGGGCGAACATGGCTTCGGGTATGACCCGATCTTTTTCCTACCTTCGTTTCGGGCCACAATGGCCCAACTGCCCCTGGCGACCAAGAACCGGGTCAGCCACCGCGCCGACGCGGCGCGCGAAGTTCGCAAAATCCTGAACGAATTATGATTACCGACCTACTGGGCAGACCCCTACGCGACCTGCGCATCTCCGTTACCGACCGCTGCAACTTCCGTTGCCCGTATTGTATGCCCGCGGAAATTTTCGGCGAGGCGTACCAATTTCTGCCCAAGGCCGAGATCTTGACCTTCGAGGAGATTGCCCGGCTATCCCGCCTGTTCGTGGAACTCGGCGTGAACAAGCTGCGCATCACTGGCGGCGAGCCATTGCTGCGCGTTGATTTGCCCAACCTCATCTCGCAGTTGTCCGCCATCCCGGGCGCCGACGACATCACGCTGACCACCAACGGCTACCTGCTTGGCCAACAGGCCCAACAGCTCGGCGACGCCGGCCTTCACCGGATCACCGTCAGCTTGGATTCGCTGGACGACGAAGTGTTCAAGCGAATGAACGGACGCGGGTTCGGGACCCGCCGCGTGCTGGACGGGATCAAACGCGCCGCCGAAGCCGGGCTGTCCCCCATCAAGATCAACGCCGTGGTGCAAAAGGGCGTCAACGACCATACCATCGTGGACTTGGCTCGCCATTTCAAGGGTAGTGGGCATATTGTCCGGTTCATTGAGTATATGGACGTGGGCAATCGGAACGGATGGCAATTGAATGAGGTGACGCCTGCGGCCGAAATAGTCTCGCGCATCGACGCCGAATTGCCCCTGGAACCCGTTGAAGCCAACTACGCGGGCGAGGTGGCCAAGCGCTGGCGCTACCGCGACGGCCAGGGCGAAATCGGCGTAATAGCCTCGGTCACCCAACCCTTCTGCGCCGATTGCACCCGGGCTCGCCTGGCCACCGACGGGCGGCTCTATACCTGCCTATTCGCAACGGACGGGGTTGACCTCCGCGGTCCGCTGCGCGACGGCGCGTCAGACGCGCAACTCGCCGAGATCATCGCCGGCATTTGGAACATTCGCCGCGACCGCTATTCGGAAATTCGCGCCGAGTTCACCAGATCAGAGGCCGCGACCGCTCAACCCAAGGTCGAAATGTACCAGATCGGAGGTTGACGCCAAAATCATGACTCCCGATAACGCGGCCAAACCTGTCGACCACCTGACCCACCTGGCCGAGGACGGCAGCGCCCGCATGGTTGACGTGGGCTGGAAACCCGTAACCGACCGCATGGCCCAGGCCACCGGGCAGGTGGTTATGCAGCCCAAAACCCTGGCTCTGATCCGAGATGGCCTGATGAAGAAGGGCGACGTGCTGACCATCGCCCAACTGGCCGGCATCATGGGAGCCAAGCGAACCTCGGAGTTAATCCCGCTGTGCCATCCTCTGCCGCTCAACAAGGTGGATGTGGAGCTCGGCCTCGACGAACCCGGCAGCTGCGTCAACATCACGGCCACAGCCACGACTTCCGGCAAGACGGGCGTGGAAATGGAAGCGCTCACCGCGGTCAGCGTCGCCGCCCTGACCATCTATGACATGTGCAAGGCCGTGGACCGGGCCGTGAGAATCGACGGCGTGCGCTTGCTCCGGAAGACCGGCGGCCAGTCCGGGGACGTGGACCTCACCGGTTCCTAGACGCCCCGCCGTTGCGCTTCGGCTGAAAGCGCCCGCACCGCCGCCGCCAAGTAGATTACGTACTCCTCGGCAGACAGGTCGGGCAGCGGTTTGAATTCCTCCACCTGGTCAACCTCCAGTACGCCTACCACGCCCGGAATCGCGGTCACGTCCAGCTCCGCGATCATGCCGTCCGGCGTCACCACCACGCAACCGCGGTCGATCTTGGGAACCAATGCCGGTTCCAATTCCACCGCCTGGATGGTGGTCATCCCAATGAAAGCGGGAAATGGGTTGAGCCGCCCGCACAGATCCGCCAAAACGGCTTCCAGCCGGTTAGCGGTTTCGCTCAAAATCTCGTCGGTTGCCGTATTCGCGTCGCGCATTCCACATTGCCTGCCGAGACATGCTACCACGCCCCGGGTTCATCTTGGCTAAGTTGCCGCGACCCAACCGCGCGGCCGTGGCGGACTGTCGGGCGGCCTCTTCCGCCGTCAAGCAACGTCAACGGAACCGCCGCGCTACGCTCACCACGACAGCTGCGGTTTTCTCCCGCGGCCATCGCAACTCCACCGTTGGGCTGTCGCCGCATTGCCGGCAAGGGCGTCAAGCGGTGGTTGAAGCAATTCAAGCAGTTGGCGCCACTTTTGACGAACCGGGAATGCGCCATGGCGCGCATCTGATTGACAATAGTACGAGCCTGGACTTAGGATAATTGAACGCGCGGCAACAGCGACGTTTGGTCGGGGCCGCGCGGGTTGGCGACGTAGCTCAGTGGCAGAGCGGGCGCTTCATAAGCGCTAGGTCGTTGGTTCGAATCCATCCGTCGCCACCATCGCCAGGATTCCCTTGGCGACATCGCAACAAGATAGGGCGAGTCGTTGACCCGCCCGCTTGGTTTTCAACGCGGCGCCTGCGGTTCACTGCCTCGGTGGGTCAGTTGGTCAGGTTTCCTGTTCCTCGAACCCTTCACCCAGTTCGCTCAGGAACTGCTCGATTTCCGGCGACAACGCCACGGCCTCGCCGTTGTCTTCGGCGTTGGTCTCAGCCGCCACGGCCGTCTCCGCCTCGTTGGAGTCATAGTATTCCTCCATCTGCTTGATCAGACCCTGGAGGTCGGAGTTGCGCTCCACGGCGGCGTTCAACTCCCGGTACTGTCGCTGACCTCTTCGAACCGGAGCTAAATCGGCGGGGATTTCAGGGTACACGGATGAGAGCGCCTCGATCATGCGGGCGGTGCCGTTGAAGTCTTCGTCCAATTGCACATACTGGGGCAAGTGCACCATGAAATTGATCGATTCAATTCCCATACGATCGATCCCGTCCGAGACCAGGTTCATTATGGTCGTCGGGCCCTGGTAAGTGCTCCGCCGCAGTTTCAAGTTGGGCACCGGCCGGATCTGTTCCACCTCGCCAAGGGATCCGGTAACCAGCAATGGCCGGGTGTGGGGTACTGTGTCGTACATGGCGCCCAGTCGGCAATACCGTTGCACGCCGAATCTTTCCACGACTTCCAAGATCGAATCGGTATAGGTCTCGCTGTTGGCGTGCGGCTCCCGCAGATGGAGGAACAAGTAGTCCCGGCCGGCCTCAGTGGTAGCGTACCGGATGATGCTGTTGGGGATGCGAACCCGTCGTTCGTTGTCCACCAACCTCATGTTGGGCCGGTATCGGGTGAAGTCAAAGAATTCGCCGGGCCGTTTCAACCGACCCAACTCCTTGGAACCCAGGTACCGCTCCAGCCGCTGGAGGGTCAGCGTTCCCACGCTGCCCACGTCCACCCACGGCCGAACCATGGCGAAAACGTGCGGGTTCTTCAGTTCGGGGACCGGTTCCTGTATGTCAAATGCGCCGATCATCATAATGGTGACATCTTGCCAGACCCTGACTCGCAATTCAAGATGCGCGTTTCCCTGCCCGCGCCCAGTTGACCTCGGGCGTCGCGCCGTGGATCCCGCTGGAGCGGGCATGGTTTGCCGTAGCAAGGAAGCTCGAGTTCCGCAACTCAGGATGGCATCGGCCAGGTCAAGCCCCAACCCGACTCATCTGCCGGCTTTTCGGGCATCGTTCATCGTTCGCGGCCGCGTCCGGGGCTGAACCGGAAATCGCCGCCTGTATGGTATCCTTTACGCGCCCATCCCCGGCGATTGCAAGGCGCAGAATGGCAATCCATTCTCCAGCCGACTGATCTCCCCCGCCCATTGACTCGAGGTGTTTCCGCGATGGTTTCCCACAACGAGCGGATGGTTTCCGTCCGCAATGGCATGTTCAACGTCCAAGTTGCTGAAGGCGGATCCGGCCACCCGTTGGTTTATCTTCATGGCGCCGGGGGATATGTGGGTTGGCCGGAGTACTTGGACCGCCTGGCCGAGGATTATCACGTTTTTGCGCCGGCGCATCCCGGCGTCGCCAATTCAACGGGTTTGAACCACCTGGACGACCTGTGGGACCTGGTGCAGTTCTTTGAGGAGTTCCTGGACGCTCTGGGCATCGAACGTTGCCACTTGGTCGGTCATTCATACGGCGGGTTCTGCGCCGCCGAGCTGGCGGCCCACCGCCCTGATCGCATCTCGCGCCTGGCGCTGGTCAATTCCCTTGGTCTCTGGCTGGAAGACGCGCCCGTCGCCGATTTCTTCATCCTGACCCCGGACGAGCGCCGCGAGCTGATGTGGCACGATCCCGAAAGCGAATTGGCCCACGCCTACGTGTCTCAACCTTCGGAACCGGAGGCCAGGCTTGAATACACGCTGGATCGCATTCAAACCTTGCAGTCGGTCGCCAAATTCACCTGGCCCATACCGGAACGCGGCCTCGCCAAGCGGGCCCATCGCATCACCATGCCCACCCTGGTGGTATGGGGCGATTCGGACCGGGTGATCCCACCGGAGTACGGCGCGGCGTTTCGCGACCTGCTGCCCAACGCAACCTTGGCCGTAATCCCGAACTGCGGCCACATCCCACAGCTCGAACAGCCTGACGCTTTCTTCGACAGCGTACTCAGCTTCCTCCACGATTAGAGATCGCCACGACAAAAATTGCCATCCTCGCTTCAGACGCCAAGCCCCAGCGCCGGCGCCGCCCCAAGGTAAAACCAAAAATTATGCGCGTCCTGGTGTGACGCTGCACTCCAACCGCGTGGAGGCCCAAAATGCCAATGAATCCCACACTACAAGAAGCAGTGAATCGGCACATCAACGCCGAAATGTACGCATCTTACCTCTACCTTTCCATGTCAACCTTCTGCGAATCCATTGACCTGCCGGGTTTCGCCCACTGGATGCGCGTCCAGAGCCAGGAGGAATACACCCACGCCATGAAATTGGTGACTCACCTGGAAGACCGGGACAGCAGGGTAACCCTGATGCCCATCGACCAACCTCCCATCGAATTCGACTCCATAGAGGATGTGATGCGACAGACGTTGACCCACGAACAGCACGTATCGGGGCTCATCAATCAGCTTTACGGCGTAGCTGCGGACGTTGGGGACTACGCTACCCAGATCATGCTGCAATGGTTTGTATCCGAGCAGGTGGAAGAGGAGAAAACCGCCCGGGACGTCATCGCAGCCTTGGAGATGGTCAAAGGCCGCAGCGATGCCCTACTGTTGCTTGATCGGGAAATGGGCGCGCGTCCCGCTGGGTCTCCCATCTCCACCGCCGCCGCCAACCCGTGAGGAGGCTGTCGTGACACTCAACGAATTCATCGCCGACGCCCTGGAAAAAGAGGACGGGTTCCTCAAGGAAGCTCTCCAGGGCCTTAGCCCTGAGGAACTGGCGTGGCAGCCGGCCCCAGGCGCGAACTCCATTGGCTGGATTCTCTGGCACATGACGCGTGTCGAGGACATGTGGATCCAGTTCTTCGCCCAGTTCGGCGCTGAACTGTGGGAAACCGAGGGATGGCACGAGAAATTTGGCCTGCCCACCCGCGACAACGGCTTTGGGCACACCGCCGATCAGGTTAACGACTTCCCTGGCGTAGAACTTGGCCAGTTCCTGCAGTACCGCGCCGCCGTTCGCGCCAGCACCCTGGCCTATCTGAATACCCTGAGCGTTGACGACATGGCAATCGTTCCCTGGGAGCGCCGGCCCGAGATGTCCCTGGGAGCCATGTTTCGCCAGATCATCGGCGAGATGTACCAGCACGTCGGCCAGATTGCCTACCTACGGGGACTCCAGGGCAAGTGATGGCCCGGCCGGTTCGGCTCACTACGGGCTGAGCTGCCGCAGTCCGTCTTCCAGCGCTACCCAGGGCAGCAGCGCGCACTTGACCCGAACCGGATACCGCCGCACCACCTCCAACGCCGTCAACTCTCCAAGCTCCTGCAAGGCCACCGGCGGCAGAGGTTTCCCTTGCATCAAATCCCGGAACAACTGGGATAGGTCGCGGGCTTGCTCCACCGTCCTCCCATGTACGCCATCGGCCAACAGTGACGCCGAGGCTTGGATTATGCTGCAACCCTCGGCGACGGCGCTCACTCCAGAGATCACAGCGTTATGGCCTGCGCCATCCGCCAACTTCAACTGTAGGGTGGCCCGGTCGCCGCAAAACGGGTTGAACTCCTCGGTTTCAGTATCGGGTTCGCTGATCCGCTGCCGCCGCCGCGGACTCCGGTAGTGCTCCATGATGACGTCGCCATACAGCGAGTCCGGGTTGTCTGGAATTTGGGTCACTTCGCTCGCCGCCCTGCCGTTATCGCGGTAGGTAGATCGTCAGAGAAGGATGCGGAGAGGGTCGCTCGGCCTGGGGTTGGGGCAGTCGGCGCGCTATTCAGTGGTCGCCACATCCTCGCCGTTCATTGCCGCTTTTAGAGTGTGCCAGGCCAGGATGGCGCATTTGATGCGGGTGGGGTAGGCGACGACGCCGGAGAGCATTTCGAGATCGCCCAGCAGGTCCAGGTTTAGCTCTGCGTCCGGATCGGTCAGCATCTTATGGAACTCTTCGAACATCGCCAGCGCTTCCTGGGAAGTCGCCCCTTTCACCGCCTGGGTGAGCAGCGATGCCGACGCCCTGCTGATGGCGCAACCGTGCCCCTGGAACGCTACGTCGTCCACCTGGTCTGATGCCAGCTTGAGTTGCAGGGAAATCTGATCTCCGCAAAGCGGGTTGAACCCATCGGCCTGGTGGGTGCAGTCATCCAACGTCCGAAAATTTCTCGGTCGTCGGTTGTGCTCCAGCAAAATCTCCTGGTACAGGTCGCTCAGGTCCGATGCCATTAGCCGAACACCTCAATCACCCGGTCAATCGCCTTGACCAGCGCGTCGATATCCTCCGTGGTATTGTAGAACGACAGCGAGGCCCTCACCGTAGCGGGAATGCCGTAGTGGGCCATCACTGGCTGGGCGCAATGGTGGCCGGTGCGCACCGCGATGCCCTCGGCATCCAGTATGGTGCCGATGTCGTGGGGATGGGCCGCGTCCATATGGAACGAAAGCACGCCTCCCTTCTCCTCGGCGGAGCCAATCAACCGCACGCCCTCAATGGCTCCCAATTTCTCCGTTCCGTATCGCAGCAAAGCCTGTTCGTAGGCGGCGATGCGCGCCATGCCAATCGCTTCCAGATACTGGATAGCGGCCCCCAAACCGATGGCGCCCGCGATGTCAGGAGTACCCGCCTCGAACTTGTGCGGCAGGGTGTTGTAGATGGTCTCCTCGAATGTGACGGAACGGATCATCTCGCCGCCCGACTGGTAGGGCGGCATTTCATTCAGCCAATCGGCGCGGCCCCACAGCCCACCTATGCCGGTGGGCCCATACATTTTGTGGCCTGAAAACGTCAGGAAGTCCACCCCAAGCGCCTGCACGTCCACGGGCATGTGCGGAATGGATTGCGCCGCGTCCACCATGACCGGAATCCCGCGCGCATGGGCCAGTTCGACCATTTCGGGAACGGGGTTCACAGTGCCCAGGGCGTTGGACTGATGCACTATGGAAACCAGGCGAGTACGGTCATTGAGCATGGTTTCGTATTGGTCCACCAGCAATTCGCCATCGTCGTTGAAGGGAATAACCCTCAGGCGCACCCCAATTTCCTTGCCCAGGATTTGCCACGGCACGATGTTGGAGTGGTGCTCCATGCCGGTGATAATGACCTCGTCGCCAGCTTTCATGTACTTGCGCCCGTAGCTGCTGGCCACCAGATTCAGGCCCTCCGTGGCGCCGCGCACGTAGATGATTTCGTTGACGTCCGGGGCGTTGATGAAGCGACGCACCGCCTCTCGACCCGCTTCGTAGTCGTCGGTGGCGCGCTGGCTCAAGGTGTGTACGCCGCGGTGGACGTTGGCGTTGTTATGCAGATAGTAATCGCTGATGGCGTCAATGACGGCCCGGGGCTTCTGGGTGGTGGCGGCATTGTCCAGGTACACCAACGGCTTCCCGTTCACCTGCTGGTGCAGAATCGGAAAGTCCTGGCGGATGCGGTGAGCGTCAACGGCGTCCAGCCCGTGAAACTGACCGTCGCCGCCGCCGAATACGCTCTGAGTGTTGATACCGGTGGTCACTTGCGACCTCCAACGGGCAGTGAAATATCGGCGTCGGGGATTGCGTTGGAGAATTGTATGTCCAGGTATTCCCGCAGCGGCTCCAGGGCCACCGTGTCGATAATTTCGCTGGCAAAGGCGTGTATCAGGATGCGGCTGGCCGTGGGCAAATCGAGTCCCCGGCTGCGCATGTAGAAGATGGTGTCGGCGTCCACGTGGCCGGCGGTGGCGCCATGGCCGCACTTCACGTCGTCAGCGTAGATGAGCAGGCTGGGCTTGCTGTCCACCTCGGCCGTTTCAGATAGCAGCAAATTCTTGTCGGTCTGCTGGGCGTCGGTCTTCTGGGCGTTCTGCCGCACGGTTACGTTGCCGCCGAAAACGGCTCGAGAACGGCCATCCAGGATGCCCTTGTAGAACAGCCGACTGGTCCCGTGGGGTTCGGCATGGTCAATGTTGATGTAATTGTCAATGTGCTGATTGCCCGTGGTCAGGTACAACCCGTTCAGGGTGCACTGGGCGCCCGTGCCATCCAGCCTGACGCCGAAGTCGTTGCGGCCCAGCGCCGCGCCCCGGGCGATTGACACCGACGAAAACACGGAGTCTTTGCGTTGCAAAACGCGGCTGGTACCCACGTGGTATGCGTCCATGCCCTCGAACAGGAGACGGTAGTGTTCCACGCTGGCGCCTTCGCCAACAGTGGCCTCCATGACGGCATTGGCCAAGTAGCGTGTTTCGCTGGGGCCGGCGAAGGTTTCGATTACCGTTACGCGGGAATTGGCCGCGGCGTCAATCAGGGTGCGCGGGTAGGAGACGCTCGGCTGGTCGCGCCCGGTGGTCAGGTACACGACGTTCACCACGCCAGCGTCCACGCCCGGCGGGACGGAGATCACGGCGCCATCGCCCAGGAACGCGGTATTCAGAGCGGTGAAGCCGTCATCCTCAGGCGCGGCGAGGCTGCCCAACCCAGGGTCAGCGACGCCCGGACTAGCCTGCATGACTTCACCTAGCGAAGCAATGGTCAGACCGCCATCGCGCGCCACGACGAAATCGTCGGACAAGGCAGGAGCAAACGCGCCGTCCACCATGACCAACACGCGCCAGTCATCATGACGGGGAAACAAATCGCCTGCGTCGCTCCAAGCGAGTCCAGCGCCATCTTGGTTGGGTTCAAGGGTGTAGGTGAAGAGCTGCCCGGCGATGGGACCGACGTTGGTGTACTTCCAAGGTTCGTTGCCGCGGCGCGCGGTGGGCAGCCCCAGGTTCTGGAACGCGTTCCAACCTCGATTCCGCAGGCTGCGCAAAGCGGGGACTCCCGCGTCGGCCTGCGCCGCGTAGGCGGCGGCATAGTGCGGGTAGGCGTCGGTGACGGTGGTGGTCATATGTCCCTGATCCGGTATGAAGGTGGTCGGCTCGGTGCTACTACGTTATCGGAGTCATCGAAAGAGGTTGGCGACCAAGCGCCAAAGGGTTGCGGAGTGAAATCGGCGACGGACCCGATGAACCGCCGCAAGGTCAAACCCAGAAGCCGTTGATTGGCGGCTAATCAGCGTGGACATCAGGTCTGCTGCGCCGCTTCCGCCTCTTCCCGCACCCAGTCGTAGCCCTGGGCTTCCAGTTGCTCCGCCAATTCCGGGCCGCCGCTCAGGACAATCCTGCCGTCCACAAGCACGTGCACGTGATCGGGGGATATGTAATTCAGGATCCGCTGGTAGTGGGTCACCACCACCGCCGCGTTGTCGGGTCGCCGCAGGCGGTTCACTCCGTCCGCGACGATGCGCAGGGCGTCGATGTCCAAGCCGGAGTCAGTTTCGTCCAACAAGGATAGCGTCGGTTCCAACAAGGCCATTTGCAGCACTTCGTTGCGCTTCTTTTCGCCGCCAGAGAACCCCTCGTTAACTGAGCGCCGCACCAGTTCGGGGTCGATCTCGACCTCGGCTACCTTTTCGCGCAGCAGGCGGTCGAACTCCCGGGCGCCCATTTCCTCCTCGCCGAGATGAACCCGCTTGGCGTCCACCGCGGCTTTCAGAAATTGCCAGGCCCGTACGCCGGGCAGTTCCACCGGATATTGGAAGGCGAGGAACACTCCCTCCCGCGCCCGGTCTTCCGGTTCCAAATCCAAAAGGTCGATCCCCTTATACACGACGCGACCATCGGTCACCGTGTATTCCGGCCGGCCCGCCAGCGTGTTGGCCAACGTGCTCTTTCCAGAACCGTTCGGTCCCATGATGGCGTGAACCTCCCCGGGGCGCACCGTCAAGTTCACACCGCGCAGGATCTCCTGATCCTCAATGGAAACGTGGAGGTCGCGGACTTCCAGGATGGGATCGAAATTGCTGGTGGTCATGTAGTCCTTGAATCCTTGTGGGTCGCGGCGCTTTGGGTTTTGCGGCTCGTCGCGCCGAACTATCCTACGGTGCCTTCCAGGCTGACTTTCAACAACTGCGACGCTTCCATGGCGAATTCGAACGGCAACTCCTGGAAAATTCCCCGGCAGAATCCGTTGATGATCATGAAATGAGCGTCTTCAACTCCGATGCCCCGTTGTTGCAAGTAGAACAGCTGGTCATCGGACACTTTGGAGGTGGTGGCTTCGTGCTCCATTTGCGCGGTTGGGTTTTTCACCTCGATGTAGGGCACGGTGTGGGCTCCACATTGATCCCCCACCAGCAGCGAGTCGCACTGGGTGAAGTTCTTGGCCCCGTTGGCCGACGGGTTGATCTTGACCAAGCCGCGATACGTCTGCTGCCCCTGACCGGCCGAGATTCCCTTGGCCACGATGGTGCTGCGGGTATTCTTGCCCAAGTGGATCATCTTGGTGCCGGTGTCGGCCTGTTGCCAGTTGTTCACCAGCGCCACCGAGTAGAACTCGCCGACCGAGTTGTCGCCTTGCAAGATCACGCTGGGGTATTTCCACGTGATCGCCGAGCCAGTTTCAACCTGAGTCCACGAAATCTTGGAATCAGCGCCAGCGCACTTGCCGCGCTTGGTCACGAAGTTGTACACGCCGCCCTGACCGTCCTTGTCGCCGGGGTACCAGTTTTGCAGGGTGCTGTACTTGATCTCCGCGCCCTCTAGGGCCACCAGTTCCACCACGGCCGCGTGGAGTTGCGTCGATTTGCGCATCGGGGCCGTGCAGCCTTCCAGGTAACTGACATAGGAACCTTCGTCGGCGACGATCAGCGTCCGCTCGAACTGGCCGCTGTCAGCCTGGTTGATGCGGAAGTACGTCATCAACTCGATGGGGCAGCGCACGCCTGGCGGGATGTAGGCGAAAGAGCCGTCGGAGAACACCGCCGAGTTCAGCGTGGCGTAGAAGTTGTCGGCGAAGGGCACCACCGACCCCAGGTACTTTCGCACCAGGTCGGGGTGGTTTTGGATGGCGTCGCTCATTGAGCAGAAGATGACCCCGGCCTTCTCCAGCTGCTCTTGGTAGGTGGTAGCCACGGACACGCTGTCCAGCACGGCGTCCACCGCCACGCCCGCCAAACGAGCCTGTTCTTCCAGGGGGATTCCCAGCTTGTTGAATGCTTCCAGCACCTCCGGATCCACTTCGTCCAAGCTCTTGGGCCCGTCATCCGCGGATTTTGGCGCCGCGTAGTAGTGGATGTCCTGGTAGTCAATCGGCGGATGCTCGATATTCGCCCAAGCGGGTTCCGTATAATTCTGCCGCGACCAAAAATTGAAAGCCTTCAGTCGCCACTCCAGCATCCATTCCGGCTCGTTTTTCTTGGCCGAGATCAGGCGCACCACATCCTCGTTGAGGCCCTTGGGGAAGGCCTCTTCCTCGATGTCGATGGTGAACCCCCACTTGTAGTCGGAGTTCAGCTCCTCGGAGGTGGTGTCGCGCGAGATCACCCGCTGGGTCTGGGTCGTCATGAGGTGGAGATCCTCCAAACCGGCGCGGTTAGCGGCCCGCCGGATATGAAATTCGCCAATTTCCGACTGTTACGGTCAACAATTATCCTAGACCAGCCTTGCCATCCTGTCAACGGGAAATCAGGTCAACAGGAAATCAGGTTAACGGGAAATCAGCGCCCGGCCGGCCGATTTCTTCGTCGCCGCGCCGTTGAGTTCGTCGCCGCGCCGTTGAGAATGGCGGAGCGAGCCGGCGGCAGGAAACGGGTTGCAAGCGCCAATCTATCAGCAAGCGGCAAGCTATCAGGTGGCAAGCTATTAGAATGATATAATCGGGCAACAGTGCTCCTCAGACAGCAGGCCGCCCACCGTCAGAACCCAGCGCCTTCGGAGTCCGCTCCATGCCCGCTTCGACCATTTTTTGCGACGCTCATACGCACCTCGACCAGTACGAACAGTACGACCCGGCCGAACTGCCCGGCATCCTCCAGCGCGCGCAGGACGCCGGGGTCGGATACATCCTGCTCGCCGGAATCACCTTGGAGTCCACCGAACGTTGCATCGCCCTGGCTGATGAGAACCCGATGTTCTACGCTGGAGTCGGCATCCACCCGATGCACGCCTACAACCCGGTGGACGACGCGCTCTACGCCCGGCTGGAAGCGCTGGCCCGCGACAACCCTCGCGTGGTCTGCATCTCGGAGGTAGGTCTGGACTACCTGCCGGATTCGCCGGATCACGCGGTGCAGGATCAGGTGTTTCGGCAGCATATCCATCTGGCCAAGAGCCTGGACTTGCCCATCATCTTTCACTCTCGGGAATCTCACCCCGAAGTCTTCAAGATCCTACGCGAGGAGTCCGCCGGCCAGGTGGGCGGCGCGATGCACTACTTTCAGGGCGACGCGGAGACCGCGCGAGCGGCCATCGAGTGCGGGTTCTTCATCTCGCTGGCGCGTCCCCTAACCCGCCTGCCCGAGCTGCGGGAGGTGGCGAGGGACATTCCCTTGGAAAACATCGTCCTCGAAACCGACGCCTACCCGCAGCCCTTCAAGAAATACCGCCACAACTGGACCGAGCCCCGTCACTTGGCCGAAGTCGCCCAGTGTCTCGCCACCGTCAAGGGCATTTCCGTCGAAGAAGTCGCCCAAGCGACCACGGCCAACCTCAGCAACCTGCTGCGGCTGAAAGTGCCAACCGAACCCGGCGACCTGGAGAAACCTACGCCATGACCACCAAACGAGAAGGCCAGCATCCAGAGGCGCCCGAGCAGGTTACGCCGCAGAGCCTCAACGACTACCTGGAAGTGATGACCAAGGCCGTGTTCCAGAGCGGCATGTCGTGGAAGGTCGTCAACAGCAAGTGGCCGGGCTTCCAAAACGGCTTCCAGGGATTCGACGTAGCGGCGGTGGCCGCCATGGATGAATCGGCGATCGATACCTTGGCCGCCGACACCCGCATCATCCGCAACCGCCGCAAGATCGTGGCCACCGTCCATAACGCGCAGCGCCTCATCGAACTCGACGAGGAGTATGGCGGCATCCGCAACTACTTCCGCTCCCACGGCGATTTCTATACCGTGCTGCAAGACGTTCGCAAGCAGTTCAAATACATGGGCGATACCGGAACCTACTACTGGCTCTACGTCCTGGGCGAAGAGGTTCCCGACTACGCGGAATTCTGCAACCGAAGCAAGTGATCAACCGCGAACGCGTACATGGCGCTGAAGCCTCGCCGCGACGCCGGCAAACGCGCCAAGCCGCAGCGCTTGACACGACCATCCACCCGTCGCAAACGAATTTCGAAATCGATACCCATCGGAGACCGACACCCAACGGAGACCGATACCCAACGGAGGCTGACGTTATGACCACCCCCGCAACCTGCCAGCTGGCCCTGAAAGAGTGGGCCGTCACCGTCAAGGCTCTGGCGGATGGCGACCAGATCATGATGGTGCGCAAAGGCGGCATCCACGAGGAGAGCAAAGATTTCCGGGTGATCCATCCCGAGTTCCTGCTCTATCCCACCTACCTGCACCAGCGGGAAGACCTGCTCAAAGACAGTCATCAGCCCGCCCTGAGGCAACTGCTGGCCGGCAATCCCACCGACACCGACGCCGTTACCTTCACCCACTGGGCGAGGGTAAGCGAGTTGCTGGAAATCGACCGGCTGGACAAAGTACACAGCCTGGCTCCCCATCACATCTGGACGGACAGCTACGCTGAATCCCGGCTGCACTGGAAACCCATGGTTCCCTTGACCGTAATGCTCCTCCGCGTGTACCGGATGGAGTCTCCCACCACCGTTCCCTTCATCCCAGAGTACGGCGGCTGCAAGTCGTGGGTGGACGTCATACCCACCGTCCGTCTGGGCAAGATGACCCCGACGGTGGACGACGCTCGGTTCGGTGAGATGGTGGAAGCGGTGCGAGGCAGCCTGGGGTTGGTGGCGGCGTAACCGGGCAAGTCGTTCCGGCGTTCGCCACGACCAAAATTGGTGACAGCTGGCCGTTGACGGCTGGGGTTCAAACCCGCTAAACCATATGCAGCGAGTTATGGGAGGCGACGGCTATGGCTCTAGATATTGGAGTGGTCACCATAGAGTACTTGGATCGGCCGGCTAAACCGATGTACGCGTTCCTACAAGACCTGACGCTGGATCAAGACTTGAGCGCAGAGGGCGATTCTGGCGACGACGGTGAATGGGGCGGTTCCTGGGCGAACAATGGATTGTACGAGTTCAGGCGAGTTGGTCTGCGCCAACGAGCCAACGATTGGGCCGCACTAAAGGGCTTGGGCCAAGTCGAAAAAGCGGCGCTGGAGGCGTGGGTCTCCAGCCTACCTTGGAAAGACGAACGCGTTATGCTGCACATAGGGAAATGACGATGACCAGCCGACGCCAAGCGGCGCAAGACAAATACGACCACCTCCTGCCGTTCATCGAAGAAGCAGCGAACGAATACTATGGCGGGAACCTTGACCGGGGGTTTCGCCACTGGGCGTTTGCCACGGTTTTCGCCGGCGGGCACGGCGTTCAAGGCAACGATATCGTCGATTACACTGCAATAGACGGCTCCGACGATTTTGAGATTGATGGCTATTTCATCCCGGAATCCGACGACGATTCAGTGGTGCATTTGTTTCAGAGCAAGCATCGTTCGCCTAGCACTTCGATGGGGCCTCGGGAATTGGCGGCTTTCTTGAACGCTCCCAATCGGATCTTGAATGCAAATGAAGTTGCCGCTAGCAAAAACGAAGAAACCAAGGCATTGCACGATCAGATCGTTGCGTTGCTGTCGCAACATGGGGAACAATACAGCATCAACTTGGTCTGGGTGACCAGCGGACGCCTCACAGACACTGCCAAATTCCATGCCGTCGAACGCGGCTCATTCACGGTGCAAACTTCAATCCAAGGCAATCCCATTGAAGTGCCAGTGACTCTGGAATGTTGGGATTTGGACACGCTCTCCGACGAACACACTACCCTGTTGGAAAGCGACCTAGTTACGAAATGCGATGTCGATTTCAAGATTCCACAAGGGGCTTACCATCAAACCGTGTCAAACGCCGAATACCGAACGTTGTCGATGACAGTCCCGGTCGGTCAAGTCATAGAAGCATTCGCTCGCCACCGGTTTCAAATTTTTCGTTTGAACCCAAGGGGCCCTTTGGGAAACAAAGTCAACAGAGCAATCAAGCGAACGCTGCTCAGTGATGTGGACCGCCGTCGATTTCACGTGCTGAATAACGGGATCACGGCCATATGCGATTCTTGGAGGCTGGACGAGAATAGTCTCTTTGTTCAAAATTTCCAAATTATCAACGGCTGCCAGACCACCGTAACATTGTGGGATGCTCGCGCCGTTATAGCCGATGACCCTAACGTTTTGGTGGCGGTGAAACTAACCGAATGCCCCGAGCACTTTGCCCCCAAAATCGCTGAGACCACCAACAGCCAAACCGCTCTCCGCGCCGAAGATTTCACATCAAACGAGACTGTACAGATCAGGCTGCAACGTGAGTTTGGCACAATGAATCCGCCTTGGTTTTACCAGATAAAACGTGGCGAGTGGAGCAAGATGCTAGGTGGCCCACGCGAAAAGGAAATGTATCGTGACCCAACGGGTGGGTATAGGCAGCTCAACTTAAAGGATGTTGCGCAGGCGGTCGTTTCATTTGCAGGATTCCCGGGTGAAGCGAAGGACAAAATTCGTGCGTTTCTCAATAAGGAGCCGGTTTCGTCAATAGCCCGCGAAAGCGAATTCAGCTACGACGCCATCTATACCGAAAACGTAGCCGCCGCTCAGCTGCTGTTGCCAGCGGTGTTACAACGCAAGGTGTGGAAACAAGTTACGGCGGCCAAGGCGGATGAACAGTGGCTAGAATACGGACGCTTTCACATCGTATGGCTCATCGGGACTCTGTTGCGGGAGCACTACCAGCTTGAAGGGAACATGTTTCCCGCACAACGCGCCATGTTGGTTACCGACCAGATCAATGACTGGTTTGAGCCGTTGTATGAGGTCGCAGTTGCAGCTATCAGAAATACCTTAGAAGCAGCTGAATCCGACGGTACATTCACTGGTTACCGCGAGTTTTTCCGAACTGCCTCAAAATACCGGATAATGCAATCCAATCTGCAAGGGTTCTCCAGAACCATGCGCACATTGCCTGCCAATCCATTTGCAAACTTTCCGCGCTGATACGAGATCCCATGCCTCCCCCCACCCCCCACCCCCTGTCTCCCGACGCGTTCGCCAGCCTTGGCTCCATCGCTGAGGTGTGCGGTGTGCTGCGCGGTTGGGGCCGGTCAGATCTGGCTGACCGCCTGGCCTACTTCGCCTCCGATGCGGATTTGGACGATGGCGACGTACCGCTGACGCTGGAAAGCGCGCGCGGTTTTTTGGCCTTCTTCGGCGGGATGGAAACGGAGGGCAAGATTGACCTGACTTGCTCACAGGAGGGCTGGGTTTGCGCCGGGTTGCGGTTTGAAGACAAAAGGAACGCCGCCTTGTGGTTCATTGACAGCAACAAAATCATGATCACTGCCACCAACCGCGCTGGAGATTTTATCAACATCCGCGGCGATACGCACACCACGACTAGCAAAACTATCATGCGTAAACTGGCCGCAGAAGGGCTAATTAGATGTCTCTAGCTGTTGGCCCACAAGAACAGTTACCAAACCATCATCATGTGGCCCGACACTGCCGGGCGCGCGACATGGCTGACGGGATACCGCGAGAGAACGCTTTTCGTCTCCGCCAAGGCGAAGAATTCCTATCCACGAACTGGCTGGAGCATTTCCACGGCTCCGACCGGCAGGTACAAATCGCCGGGGCGCAGCAAGCTTTGACTGACAAGGGTTTCCGCATTAGGCGCAATGCCGCGTTTGCCGTTCTCAATGTTGGCGCTGCCATGACCGCGTGCCAAAGCGAACTGAATGTCAACATCCGAATCGCAGCTCTGGGCGAATCCCGCGACCCTTCACATACTGGCATCTTCGGTTATTCTGCCAACGACACCGACGTTGCCGCTGTGCTGGCCCGGCAAGTCAAACTAGAAGAAGTTTATCCCGCCACGGCGTGACTACGTCCGAGAAAAGGATCCACACAATGAAATACCGACAACTTCCCCGCACCGACCTCCTCCTCTCCGAAGTGGGCTTCGGCGTCTGGACGGTCGCCACCAACTGGTGGGGCCGCATCCCCGAAGAAACCCGCCGCCAACTCTTGGAAGAGGCGCTCGAACTCGGCATCAACTTCTTCGATACCGCCGATACCTACGGCGATGGCTACGGCGAGGAAATCCTGGCCAAGTTTATGGGGCACCGCCGCCACGACATGATCATCGCCACCAAGTTCGGCTACGACATCTACGATCAAACCACGCCCCGCGTTGGCCACCAGGAGCGACCTCAGAAATTCGAGCCAGACTTCATACGCTTCGCCTGCGAACAATCCCTGCGCCGCCTCAACACCGACTACATCGACCTCTACCAGCTGCACAACCCGCGCCTGGAGGCCATCGAGAGCGATGATGTCTTCGAGACTCTGGAGGAGCTGAAGCACGAGGGCAAAATACGTTACTACGGTTCCGCCCTGGGGCCCGACATCGGCTGGTTCGAGGAAGGCCAGGCCAGCATGGAAGAACGCCACGTCAACAGTTGCCAAATCATCTACAGCATCCTGGAGCAGGACCCAGCCAAGGACTTCTTCCCCATCGCAGAAAGGGAACAGGTCGGTCTGCTGTCCCGGGTGCCCCACGCCTCGGAAGCGCTGACCGGACGCTACGACGCGCCGCCCGAATTCGACGAAAGCGACCATCGATCCTACCGTCGCCACCAGTGGCTCAGCGAAGCCCTGGTCAAGGTGGATCAGGTGAAGTTCCTCGCCGGGGAAGAAACCGGCCGCACCATGAGCCAGGCCGCCATCCAGTTCGTCCTGCGCCAGCCCACCATCACCAGCGTGCTGCCCAACTTCACCACGCTGGAGGAACTGAAGGAATACTCCGCGGCTGTGGAAACCCCTCCATTGTCTGATGGCGATCAATCCATCATCGACGACCTGTGGGCCAACAATTTCTACGTCGGAGAGCCTGAACCCGAATTCCGGGAAGTCTAGCCGCCTCTCGCGGGACGCGGCCGCCGTTTGCGGCGTCCGTTCGGCCGATGCTATACTTGAACGATGGCCCGAGCGGCGCGCGGGAACGCAGCCCCAGGCCCGGAGGGCGCTCATGATGCAAAACGCGGTGGTTCAACATCTTCGTGAAGGCGGGGTGCGCGTCACCCCCCAGCGTCTGGCCATTGCCGAAGCGGTGCTGAATTCGGCCGACCATCCCACAGCCCTGCAGATCCACGAGCGAGTGCTGCAGCATTTCCCTTCCATGACCCTGGCCACCGTTTACTCCACGCTGGGGGTGCTGTCCAAGAGCGGCCTGGTACAGGAATTGCCCTTCGCCAAACAGTCCAGGTACGAGAGCAACGTGTCGCCGCACGTCAACCTGGTTTGCATCGGATGCGGCAACATCGCCGACGCCGACGACAGCAGCGACATCATTCTCCGGCTCCGCGACCAGGTTTCCAACGAGACCAGGTTTCAAGTCATGTGGCAGCGCGTCGATTTTCACGGCTGGTGTCGGGCCTGCGCCGGCGCGGCGGAGTCTTCCTCATCTGAAGGCTCGTCAACGTTGGAAGGCTCGTCCTGATTCGAAGGGGACAAGCCAATGATCACCGGCGTCGTGGGCATAACGCTCTGGACGGATAACCTGGACCGGATGGTTAGCTTCTACCGCGACACCCTACGGTTGCCGCTCCATTCCTTCCACGCAGACGAGGGTTTCGCCGCGTTCGCGCTGGGCGACATTCGGTTCAACGTGGGGCGGCACGGAGCCATTAGCGGCATCTCCAAAGACCCGTTGCGGGTGATGCCTCACTTGGGCGTAAGCGACATCCACGCGACGCACGCGCGCCTGGCCGCCGAGGGCGTCGAGTTCATCCGCCAGCCCGAGCAAGAGCATTGGGGCGGCTGGGTCGCCACTCTAAAAGACCCAGACGGAAACACCCTGCAACTCCTGCAACTCAACCCGTAGAACCCTGGCTGTCGCAAGCGGAAATCGGGGCGACCGAATTGGTCGCCCCTAATCATTGGCCAGCGGGAGTTGATCTGGCTAATCCGCGGCCCGGCCCGCAGACTCTTCCTCCGGCACGTAGGATGGCCGCACCAATTCGTAAACATCATCCGTGCGGCAGTACATGTTGCCCGCCAAACGGCCGGTGGGTCGCAGGGCCTCGTGGTTGATGCGCAGTCCGTTGGGTCCTTCGTAAAGAACGTCGTCGCGCACGTGCATCCGGACGATCTCTCCGATCACCAGCCCGTGAGCGTGGGGCTGTTCGCCAATGTTGACCACCTGCACCAGGCGGCATTCCATGTTGACGGGAGACTCCAGAACGCGCGGAGCCTTCACGATTTCGCTGGGCGCCATGGTTAGTCCGGCAACGTCGAACTCCGAGGCGCCAGTTGGGTACTCGGCGGCGGTGGCGTTCATGGCGGCGGCGATGTCGTCCACCACCACGTTGACCACGTACTCGCCAGTCTCCTCAACATTCGTCAGGGTGTCCTTTCGCTTGTCCCGCCACCCTGGGGCTTTGCGCGACGAGGAAAAAATCAGGGTTGGCGGGTTGTAGGCCATGGCGTTGAAGAAGCTGTACGGCGCCAGGTTTACGGCGCCGTCGGTGGAAATCGTGGACACGAACGCTATGGGACGCGGCACTACCACGCCCGTCAGTATCATGTTGAAACGGTCGAAGTTTTTGGGATCGATCAGCATCTGGAAGGCTCCTGCGCTCAGCGCGATGGGCGGTTGCGAATTTACCGGCAGATTATACCCTCAAACCGCCGCATGGAAAATTGCCGCCATCGCCGGGGTTGAGATACAATGCGTCGGCATACAGCGCATCGACGCTAAGTGATCAAGCCTTCTTTCATTCGGTTAGTTATGGACGCCCGGTTAGTTATGGACGCCACAGGCCCTTTGGCGGGAATCAAAGTACTCGACCTGAGCGAAGACATCGCCGGGTCGTTTTGCGCTCGGTTGCTGGCTGACTATGGCGCCGACGTCCTCAAGGTAGAACCCCCCGGCGGTTCCGCGATGCGCCGCTTCGGGCCGTTCTACCAGGAAGATCCGCACCCCGAAAAGAGCCTGTTCTTCCTCATCCTCAACCTGAACAAGAAGGGCGTCACGCTTGACCTCAATGTAGCCGCCGGCCGCCGATTGCTGAAGGAATTGATTCCCCACGTGGACCTGGTGGTTGAAAGCTACCGGCCTGGGTTTCTCGCCGAGTCGGGTATCGGCTACGACGACCTCGCCAAGATCAACCCACGCCTGACGCTCACCTCGATAACCCCCTTCGGGCAAACCGGGCCCTACAGCCAATATTCCGGCGAGGAGATCGTGTCCTACGCCATGGGCATGGTAATGGGCATCAGCGGCGTGCAGGGACGGCCTCCTCTGAAGCACGGGGGCTTCCAGGCTCAATACCAGGGAGGCCTCTTTGGCGCCGGCGCCACCGCCATGGCGCTGTTCGCCCAGGATCGCCACGGCGTCGGCCAGCACGTGGATGTCTCCATCACCGAGTGCGTCGCGTCAACCATGATGGCGACCCAGACAATCTACCCCTACATCGGCGGGGTGCAGATTCGGCGCGCCGACGGCACGATGTGGGAGAACCCCATGCCGTGTCAGGACGGCTGGATCATCGTGCAGGCCGGCGGCGGCGCCAGCTGGGAGGACATCGCCGACTTCTTCCAGGCGCCCGAATTACTGGAGCCTCGGTTCGCCGACCGCGCCCAGCGGGTTCGCAATGGCCCGGCCATGGACCAGGTGGTTCTGGACGCCATCCGCGACCGCCAGAAGTGGGAGCTGTTCCCAAAGGCTGCGGAAAAGCGCATGCTGTTCGGGTTGGTGCAGACCCCAACCGAATTGGCCGATTGCCCTCAACTGGAGTCCCGCGAATTCTACCGCGATGCTGACCATCCGGTCATCGGCAGGGTCAAAGTTCCCGCGGAGTTGTTCCGCATGACCCCCGCCGGATACAGTCTGCGTATGCCCTCTCCCACCTTGGGTCAACACAACCACGAAGTCTTTGTGGAAGGCCTGGGCTACAGCCCCGGTCAATTGGCGGTCATGCGCCAAACGGGGATCGTCTGAATCGAGCATCGTCTGAATCGAGCATCATCTCAATCGAGCATCGTCTGAATTGGGCATCATCTGAATTGGGCATCAACTCGACCAGGCGCCATCCGAACCAGGCAACACTTGAACGGAGTCGTCCATCCATGCCACCGCTGCCCCTGGAAGGAGTTCGAGTCCTGGACTCCACCTACGTATTCGCCCTCCCCTACACCGGCGGTCAGCTGGCTGACTTGGGCGCGGATGTCATCAAGATCGAAGGCCCGGGCCGGCCTGACATCACTCGGGGCGGCGGGCTGTACGGCACCTTCCCCGACAACGAACCGGGGGAAGATTGGTGGAATCGTCCGTCCACGTATCAATTGCTCAACCGGGGCAAAAAATCCCTGGTGCTGGATATGTCCCGGGAGGAAGGCCGCGACCTCTTCCGCGAATTGGTCAAGGTTAGCGACGTGGTGATGGAGAACTTTACGCCACGGGTGATGCGCCGTTGGGGCCTTGATTATCCGAATCTCCGCAAACTGCGGCCCGACATCATC
The DNA here is from genome assembly GCA_965221295.1 of Dehalococcoidia bacterium. Taxonomy (GTDB): domain Bacteria; phylum Chloroflexota; class Dehalococcoidia; order Lucifugimonadales; family UBA3495; genus Bin87. The sequence continues at coordinate 2,866,592 of OZ244879.1, forward strand.
ATGGTTTCCAACACCGGCTACGGCCACGGGGATGGGCCATACTCTTCCTACCCGGCCCAGGCCACAACCCAGGAAGGCACCCACGGACACTGTTGGGTGACCGGGTATCCGGGCGACGATCCGTCCAAAGCTGGCAGATCCTTCGTGGACTTTCTCTCCACTTGGAGCGCCATGCTCGCCATCGGTTCTGCGCTGCGCTATCGCAACCGCACCGGCCGGGGTCAATGGATTGATATTGGCATGTATCAAGCTGGCGTCATGTTCCTCTCCGAGTACCTCATGGACGCCATCGCCAACGGACGCGAAGGTGAACGCATCGGCAACCGCCACCCCAATCGCGCCCCTCAGGGCGCCTACCCGGCGGCTGGCGATGATCAGTGGGTGGTTCTATCCGTGGCTGACAATGAGCAGTGGCTGGAGCTGTGCCGGTTGATGGAACGGCGCGACCTCGCCGAGGACCCGCAGCTCAGTACCGCGGCAGGACGCCACCTGCGGCACGACGAGATCGACGCGGAAATATCCAATTGGACACGGCAGCGCGACCGGTATGACCTGATGCGCCAAATGCAGTCGGTCGGCATCGCCTCCGGCCCTGTGTTGAGCGGCAAGGACGTGCATTTTGACCCGCATTATCGCAGCCGCAACTTCCTGGAGCGGGTCAGACACTCCGACGACAGCGGCATCGGTTCCCGCATCATTATGGGCCGCCCATATCGCATGTCCAAAACCGACCTGTCAGTGCGCGGCCCGGCGCCCACTTTCGGGCAGGACAACCGGGCGCTGCTGGAAGAGCTACTGGGCAAACCGTCCCACCAGGTAGATCGGTTGGTCGACGACACGGTCGTAACCTCGGTTCCCACCAGCGGCGAGCCCTCACCCACGTTGGACCCGCAGGAGTTGGTGGCCCGCGGCCAATTGGCGGAATGGGACCCGGACTACCGGGAACGCCTGGGGCTCTGAGCCGATCCTGCCACCGTTGACGATTCCGACTGCTGGGAATAACCTGAATATCCCCCTGACTATTCCGAGGGCCCGTAGCTCAGTGGTAGAGCGTCCGACTCATAATCGGCAGGTCACAGGTTCGAACCCTGTCGGGCCCACTCCCCTTTTCCTGCCGGATCCGACTGGCCGACTGCGCCGGCTTGGCTGGAGGCGTCAGCGATTTGGGCCACATTCCGCTAACCATGAGGCATTGACTTGTCCGAGTCTCAAGTGAGTTCAGCCGTCCGCTACGAACCGGACGAGCGCCCTCCGCTACTGTACACCGTCGGCATCGGCCTGCAGGTCGCCATACTCAACGTCGGCCCGGTGGTCATCACCGTAGCCATCGTGTTCAGGATCGCAGGGCAATCCGCGGAGTATCTGGCTTGGGGAGCCTTCGCTGCTCTCCTCGTCAGCGGCGTCGCGACCGTCATGCAGGCGGCCCGCGTCTGGCGCATTGGCTCCGGGCACATTTTGCTCATGGGCACTTCAGGGGCATTCATTGCCGTGTGCGCGGGGGCGCTTCTGGAGACCGGTCCTGCGACCACCGCCAGTCTGATTGTGGTTTCGTCGCTCTTCCAGTTCCTGCTGGCTGCGAAACTGGCCCTGCTGCGCCGCATCTTCACGCCGGTGGTGTGCGGCACGGTGTTGATGCTGATAGCCGGCACCGCCATGCCAATCTTCTTCGCCACGATGATGGACGTGCCCGAAAGCGCGCCGGACATCGCGGCTCCCATCGTAGCGGTGGTGACCATCGTCGTGACCGCTGGGTTGGTGATGCGCGGTTCCGCCTCCTTGCGCATCTGGTCTCCTCTCATCGGCGTGGGCGCTGGCAGCGCGGTTGCGGCGCTTTTCGGCATCTACGACGCACAGTACGTCGCGGACGCGGGTTGGGTGGGCGTCCCAATCGGCGCGTGGCCGGGGTTGGACATTGCTCCAGGCAAGGAATTCTGGGCCCTGCTGCCCGCCTTCATCATTGTGACGTTGGTGGGCGCCATAGAAACCATCGGCGACGGCGTAGCGATCCAGCAAGTTTCCCGCCGCCGCGAACAGGCTACCGACTTCCGCGTGGTGCAGGGCGCCCTCAACGCCGATGGCGTTGGCAACTTGCTCTCCGGCCTTGCCGCCACCATGCCCAACACCACCTACTCCACCAGCGTGCCATTGGTGCAGGTCACGGGAATCGCTTCCCGGCACGTGGGAATCGCAATCGGCGTGGCCATCGGCGCGATGGCGTTCTTCCCCAAAATCGCCGCGGTGTTCATCGCCATTCCTGGACCGGTAGCCGGCGCCCTGGTGGTGGTCATCATTGGGGTGCTCTTCGTGCAGGGCATGAAGATGATCGTTGACGACGGCGTGGATCTTCGCAAGGCAACCGTGGCGGGAACATCGTTCTGGCTGGGGGTGGGTTTTCAGAATCAATGGATATTCCCCGACCTCCTGGGCGATGGTTTCCTGGCGATCCTGCTGGGCAACGGCATGACCTCCGGCGCCATCGTGGCAATCCTGATGACCTTGTTCTTGGAGATCACGCAACCCAGACGACGTTCCGTGAAACTGCCAATGGATGCTGAAGCCCAGCCCAGGGTTGACGAATTGCTGCGCCGGTTCGCGTCGCAATACCGGTGGGATGACGCCGCCACGGCGCAATTGACCGCTGCCAACGAAGAGGCCTTGGCCATCATTATGCAGGAAGAAGACCTTGTGACATCCGGACGGGCCAGACGCCTCTCGGTTTCCGTCCGCATGGAGGACGGCGCGGCGGTAATGGATTACGCGACGGCGCTGGAAGGCGACAACATGGAGGATCGTTTGGCCTGCCTCGGCGATTTGCCGCCTATCCCGGACGAAAACGAAGTGTCGTTCCGGCTGTTGCGGCATTACGCCTCATCCGTGCAGCACCGGAAATACCACGGTGTGGACATCATCACCGTGAGCGTCGCCGCCCCCGGCTGATGGAACGCGCCGCGACCCTCCAGCCGGCCGCGCGCGCCAAACATGCCTGACGTGATTCTGATACGGCATTGCCAAGCCCACGGTCAGCGTCCCGACGCGCCCTTGACCGAGATCGGGCTGCGGCAGGCTGTCGTGTTGCGGGATTTCCTTGCACAGCATCCCATTGACCTGGTGGCCTCCAGCGAATACTGCCGAGCCCGACAAACCGCGGAACCATTGGCCGATGCCCTGGGGCTGGATGTGCGAGTGGACGCGCGTTTGAACGAGCGGACAATCTCCGCAGATCCGGTATCCCACTGGCGGGAAATCGTCAGGGGTTCTTTTGGCGACCCCGACCTGCGGGCTCCGGGCGGCGAGTCCGCTCGGGAAGTCCTCGCCCGGGCCTGGAGCGCCTTGGACGAATTGCTCAGCGACGGGCATCGTATGCCGGCCTTGGTCTCTCACGGCAACTGGATCAGCCTGGTTTTGCACTCCATGGACCGCGCCTTTGGATACGAGGAATGGGAAGACATGTCGAATCCAGACGTTTACCTGATCCACGGCCTGGATTCCGGCGCCGCGCGTTACCAGAGGCTGTGGGAATAACCCAAAATGAGGAGGCGATATGGGACGACTGGAAGGAAAGGTGGCGTTGATCAGCGGGGGAGCCCGAGGGATGGGCGCCGTGGAAGCCCGGTTGTTTGCCGCTGAGGGCGCCGCCGTAGTAATTGGCGACATCCTGGATGAGGAAGGCCAGGCGACCGCCGCCAGCATCCGAGCCGACGGTGGACGATGCGCCTACCACCGGCTGAACGTCACTTCTGAGTCCGATTGGAAAGGCGCCGTGGATTCCACCATCTCGGCCTATGGCAAGCTGGACACGCTGGTCAACAACGCGGGAATAGGCAGCAGCTCATTCCGAGTTCACGAGGAGCCGGTGGAACGTTGGGACGCCACGATGGGAGTGAACCTCAAGGGGGTTTTCCTGGGAACCCGGGCCGTGATTCCCACGATGCTGGTGGCGGGTGGCGGGTCAATCATCAACATATCATCGCAGTTGGGGATCGTCGCGGTACCGCACAGCGGAGCGGCCTATCAAACTGCCAAGGGCGGCGTCCGCATTCTGACCAAAGCGACTGCCCTGCAATACGCCAGCGACGGAATCCGGGTGAATTCCGTGCACCCGGGGCCAATCGTCACGGATATGACGGAGGCCGGCCGCTCCGACCCGGAACGCCTGGCCATCATGTTGGCGCGAATCCCCATGGGACGCTACGGCGAGCCGGACGAAGTCGCCAACGCCGTGCTGTACCTGGCCTCGGACGAATCATCCTTCGTCACCGGCAGCGAAGTCGTGGTGGACGGCGGCTGGACGGCCCAATAATCAGGGTTTGGGGAGTTCGCTGAACCGTTGCAGTTGTTCGATGAACTGGTCCGGGTTGGCGGCGCGGGGCTCCGCCACCAGATAAGTTAGGCCAGCGTCAGCGTAATCCACCAGGTCTTGGGCGATCTGGTTGGCGGAGCCACGCAGCGGCGTGCGGCCTTCTCCTGACAACGACTGTCCGGTGATTTCCAGACCGGCCCGCAGCGAAATTTCGTAGCCCGCCATGGTGAATACCAATTCGGAGCGGAGGCGGGATATTCTGGCCACGACATCCGCAACATCGCCAGGCGACTGCCGAACGCCATGCCATCCGTCGCCCAGGCTGGCGGCCCGCCGGAGGGCCGGCGCGCTGATTCCACCGGTCCAGATGGGCGGGCAAGGACTCTGCGACGGACGCGGGGAGATCTCTATTTCACGGATGCCGGGATCTACACCCGTGTCAGTCAGGTTGGCGCCGGTCCATAACGCCCGCATGATCCGAATGTGACTGTCGGTTGCGGCGCCCCGAGACTCGAACTCGGCGCCCAGCGCGTCAAACTCCTCGGCCATCCACCCAACCCCAGCGCCGACGATTAGTCGACCCGATGAAATAACGTCCAGCGTCGCCAGCATCTTGGCGTTGAGCACGGGGTGTCGATAGGGCAGCACCAGGACGCTGAACCCCAGACGCGCCGAATCAGTTACCGCAGCCAGATAAGACAGGGCGGCGATCGGCTCCAGGATCGCGTCCTTAGAATCCAGCGGGAAATGTCCGTCGGATCGGTAGGGATAGGCCGACCGTAGCCGCGCCGGCAGGGCCACATGATCGCTGAGGAACACGCCATGGTAACCCAGGGCCTCGGCCTCCCGAGCGATTCGGGCCAGCGTCTCGATGCGAGCCATGGGGCCCACGTTGGGTAGGATAACGCCGTAGCGCATGATTGCCTTCCATCGTTGTCGCCCACCGTCGCCACCTGAAAACAGGCGCGCCAGGGGGATTCGCAGCGGTTCAGTACTCGAGCATCATGCGTTGCAATTCCGCCGGATCTGAGGTGGCGGTCAGCCCGAGCATGAGCAGGATGCGCGCCTTCTTGGGATGGAGGTTGTCGGCGACGATGTATCCGTCCTCGGTGAACCGGCGGGTTTGAACCACGCGGCCGGTTCCCACGTGGGTCGAGATCGCCACTGGTACGCCGGACTTCATGGCCCGACGCAGCGCGGCCATGAAGGGAGACGGCGATCCCCCGCTACCCAGGCCGGCGGCCACGATTCCCTGCGCTCCCGACTCCACCAGCGCGTCAATCGTCCTACCGTCGGCGCCCGCGTAGGCATAGGCGATGTCGACTCGGGGCAACTCAACGATGCTGGACATGTCGAATTCGGCATCGACGGTGTGTCGTCGTTCAGGTCTGCGGTAGTATGCCACCGTTCCGTCAGAGTCGGCGTAACCGAGGAATCCCATGTGGCCGGACTGAAAGGTCTCGACCCGGTAGGAATCCGTTTTCGTCACGTCGCGGCTGGCCTGTATCTCGTTGTTGAGGACTACCAGGACGCCGCGGCCGGCCGAGTTGGGATCGGCGGCAACGCGGATGGCGTCCAGCAGGTTGTTGTCGGCGTCGGTTCCCATCGCTGACGGAGGTCGCATGGCGCCGGTAACCACCACGGGCCGTCGGTCCCGCACGGTCAGGTTCAGGAAATAGGCTGTCTCCTCCAGGGTGGCGGTGCCATGCGTCACCACCGCGCCGGCGGCAGATTCATCGCCAGCGAACCGTTGGTTGACGCGATTGGCCAGCGCGATCCAGTGGGTGGGGTAAACCTCGGTGCTGCCCACGTTGATCACTTGTTCAGGTTTGACCTCCGCCAGATTTTGCGCTTCGGGGATCCTGGCCAGCATCTCCTCGATGCTGAGCTGGCGCCCCTGGTAGCTGTAGTTAGCGAAGTCGGTGCGGGACTGGCCAACGAACGAGATGGTGCCGCCCGTGCCGTACAGATACACCCGTGGCGGTTTTTCGTATGTCATGTTGAGTCCTCCTGCCGGTTGGTCGGCGACCATCGCCGCGCTGCGCTCGCGTCGGCGCGACGGGAACAGGTCTGCCTGAACAGGTCCCAGCGGCCGCGGCGAGCGGAATTTTGCAATTTCGTTTTCGCGCCGCTAATATAGTAATCTAATTTCCGGCAACCGACCTATGGCTGGGTTGAACCGCAACACTCATTGTGCAGGGGCGCCATGACCAACAATCGCTGGGTTCGCAACAGTCTGATCTACCTCCTCATAATCATCGGGGTCATCGTCATCTTCTACACGCTGATCCCCAGCTTCGGGAGCAGCGAGCAGATCTCCCTGAAGCAAGTTCTTGACCAATCCCGCAGCGGCCAGATCAAGCAGATCGTCGTTGACGGGGAGAAACTGACCGTGATCCCGCAGACGGGAGCCGGCGGGGAAATGGTGAAATACACCAGCCGCGTCGGCAAGAACACCGACTTGATCCAACTGCTGGCGGACCACGGAGCGCTGAACGGGCCCACCGCGCCGGATGTCGAGTATAAAGGCTCCAGCGGTTTCGGCAGCGTGTTTGGCATCCTGCTGAACTTCCTGCCGCTGATATTCTTTGGCGGCCTGATCCTACTGATGATGAGGCAGGCGCAGGGCTCCAACAACCAGACCATGAGCTTCGGGAGAAGCCGCGCCCGCATGATGCCCTTCAACCGCCCTTCGGTAACCTTCAGCGACGTTGCGGGGGTGGATGAGGCCAAGGCCGAACTGGAAGAGGTCGTCGAGTTCCTCAAGTATCCGGAGCGGTTCTTGCAGTTGGGTGCTCGGATCCCCAAGGGCGTGCTGTTGGTGGGACCTCCAGGCACGGGCAAGACTCTGCTGGCGCGCGCCGTCGCCGGCGAGGCCGGCGTGCCGTTCTTCCACATATCCGGCAGCGAATTCGTCGAAATGTTCGTTGGCGTAGGGGCGGCCCGGGTGCGCGACCTCTTCGAGCAGGCCAAGCGCAACGCTCCGTGCATCATGTTCGTTGACGAAATCGACGCCGTGGGACGGCATCGAGGCGCCGGCTTAGGTGGCGGCCACGACGAGCGTGAACAGACATTGAACCAAATCCTGGTGGAAATGGACGGTTTCGAGACGAACACCAACATCATCGTGATCGCCGCCACCAACCGGCCCGACATCCTGGACCCGGCCCTGCTGCGGCCGGGGCGCTTTGACCGCCGGGTCACCCTCGACCTCCCGGACGTTTCCGGGCGCGAGGCGATCCTGAAAGTTCACGTATCGGGCAAGCCTCTCTCTTCGGAAATCCGAATCGACGTGGTGGCTCGGGAGACGCCTGGCTTCAGCGGCGCCGACCTATCCAACCTGGTCAACGAGGCGGCGTTGCTGGCGGCCCGGAAGAACCAATCGAGCATCTTCATGCAGGACTTCGAAGAGGCCATCGAACGGGTCATCGCCGGGCCGGAACGCAAGAGCCGGGTTATCAACCAGCGTGAAAAGGAAATGACCGCCTACCACGAAGCGGGCCACGCCTTGGTGGCCTGGCGCCTGCCTCACGCCGACCGAGTGCACAAGATCAGCATCGTGTCCCGGGGCAACATGGGCGGACATACCACCCTCCTGCCCGAGGAAGACCGCTATCTGTGGACCAAAAACCAGTTCCAGGACATGCTGGCCGTGATGATGGGCGGGCGCGTCGCCGAGGAACTGATCTTCGATGAGGTCACCACTGGCGCCAGCAATGACATCGAGCGGGCCACCAAGACCGCGTTGGGGATGGTGAAACGCTACGGAATGTCTCCCAGCCTGGGCCCCAGGACGTTCGGGAAGCGGGAGGAACTGGTCTTCCTGGGTCGAGAGTTGAACGAGGAACGCGATTACGGCGACAAAATCGCCGAAGAAATCGACGTGGAAGTGCGGCACTTGATCCACAGCGCCTACCGTCAAGCTCAGGAAGTCCTGATCGATTACAAACCCAAGCTGGTGCAGGTGGCCGAGTACCTCATTGAGCACGAAGCCATATCGGGCGACGCTCTGGTTGGCCTATTCAACGACGAGCTCCCGGGCGCCGAACCCGAACCCGTTGAACCAGCGCCCGCCCCGCAATCGCCCTACGCGCCGCCCGCGCCTCCAGTCAATCAGGGTGAACCACTGCCGAACCCGGCTCCGTCTTTCGCAAGCTCCAACGACGGCAATCTTCCCGTGGACGACTGACCCGAAGCCCGGTTTGTCGGCGACGCAACGGGGGCGGGTGGTTTGCCCGCCCCCGAATTGTTGGCGCCCTGGCTTTTTTTGACGGCGCCAACCGCCGTCCTTAGCCATTCCCGGAACACGCAACAGCTATTCGCCAGAACCTTCCTCGGGTTCTGCATCTAGGGGCAGGCTACGGTAGTAGAGGCCCCACTGCTGGAGCAGCGATTCGACCCGAGGGTCCTTCAGCGCCACCAGCTCACGGAAAAACCCCGCCATGGCGTGGGCCGGGCGAAGCTCGTCGCTGCACACCCAACTGCGCTCGCCTGGCGCAGCGTACACCAAGCCGCTCTGATGCGTGCAGGTGAACTGCAAACGAGCCAGGTCTTGGCCGATTTTGACGGTTACGCCCTGAGGCTGGGGCCGGGGTTCGGTAGCATTGGAAGTGATGTGCACTGGTGTGGTCATGGGTGTTCACCGATCCGGGGTTGAGGCAAGCGGGCCATCGGCAAGTTGCATTCCGCCAGAAAAGGCGGCGCGCTGATTATAAACCATCAATCTGTCGATGGTGTTATACTGTGTGGGCTACGCATTCTCAAAGGTTTGCCAACGGCGCCCGCGGCTTTTGCCGTAGCCAACGCAGTGACGAAACGCAGAACAATTCGCATTCCCAATACCTAAAGGACCAACATCCATGTTTTCACCCGGCGGCGGGCAGCAACAACCACCTCGGCAGCCCGAATTTGACGTTGACCAGCTATTCGGTCGCATACGCGGCATGTTCGGTGGAGGAACCGGACGCTTGGGCGGCGGCAATCTCGGCATCATCATCCTGGCGGTGGTGGCCTTGATCGTCATCATCTGGGCAGCCACCGGGGTGTACACCATCAGCCCCGGTGAAAATGCCGCGCTGCGGCTTTTCGGCGCCGTGCAGGGCGACCCGGTCGCTGAGGAAGGCCTGCAATGGTGGTGGCCGTCCCCGGTGGGCAATCGGGATGTCGTGTTGGTGACGGAAACCCGGCGCATGGAGTTGGGCTTCCGGTCCAACGAAGCCGCCGTCAACACCCCGTTTTTGGAAGAGGCGTTGATGATCTCCGGCGACCTCAACATCGTGGACGTGCAGATGGTGGTCCAGTACCGCATCAGCAACCTGAACAACTTCCTGTTCAACGTTGACGATCCAGGCGAAGGGATCAGGCAAATTCCGGAAGGGCAGCCCGACGGGCGCACCCTCAAGGACGGCGCGGAAGCAGCGCTGCGTTTGGTCGTGGGCCAACGTTCCATCGACGACGTGCTGGTCCGGGGCCGCGAACAAGTTGAAACCGACACCAGGGAGCGGCTGCAAGCCATCCTGGATGTTTACCGCGCCGGCATCGAGGTCATCTCCGTGCAGCTGCAGGACGTGAAGGCTCCTGAAGAAGTGCGCGACGCCTTCGACGACGTGTTGCGTGGCCGCCAGGAGCGCGAAACCCGGATCAACCAGGCGCTGGCTTACGAAGCCGACGTTATCCCCCGCGCCCGTGGTGACGCCCAGCGGATCATCGAGGCGGCGGAAGCCTTCCGGCAGGCTCGCATCGAGACCGCCAGCGGTGAAGCGCAGCGATTTGACTCCGTGCTGAACGAATACCTGAGCTCGCCGGAAGTTACCCGCCAGCGGCTCTACTTGGAAGCTCTGGAGAACGTCCTGCCCAACGTAACCAAGATCATCGTCGACCCAACTTCCGACCCGGTGATCATCTTGGGACAAGATGGCAATGTCATACCTGCCCCCATCGGACCCAACCCGTAGAGTTTTCGCCGGCGTGAATAACCTGACGGCAAAGTTCTGACTGTTCCAACCGCCCGGAGAATGCTCCAATGCGCAATTTAATCATCATCGCCATCGTCATCGTCGTAGCGCTGGTGCTGCTTCGGCAGTCCTTCTACGTGGTTGACGTTACAGAGCAGGTCATCATCCTCCGATTTGGAGAGGTGGTGAAGACGAAACTCTCTCCTGGCCTGGACGTGAAGGTGCCCTTCGTGGACACCGTGGTGCGGCTGGACAAGCGGATCCTGCGCATCGACGCGCCGCCGGTTTCCATGCCCGACCAGGACAAGGAAAACCTGGTGATCGACATCTACGCCCGGTACCGGATAACCGACCCGGTGCAGTTCCGCAAGACCCTGCAAACCGAAGGCAACGCGCGCAGCCGCTTGGGCGACATCGTCACCTCAACCCTGCGTGACCGGGTGGCGTTGCGGGACCGAACCGACATCATCGGCGCCAGGCCGGTGCGGGATGACGCCGGCAACCCGGTGGTGGACGATGAAGGCTTGCCTCTGGTTGAGGGCCAGGAAACCCGAACCCAAATTCTCGATGAAGTCTTGTCCGAAGTTCAGCGAATCACCGGCGACAACACCGGCGGGGCCGACCGTCAGGACTTCGGCATCCAGATGATTGACGTGCGCATCAAGCGAGCGGACTTCCCAGAGGCGGTCACAGCGTCGATCTACACCAGAATGCGCGCGGAGCGTAACCGAATCGCCGCCGGGTTCCGCGCCGAAGGTGAAGAGGAAGACCGGAAGATTCGAGCCTCCACTGACCGCGATCGGGACGTCATCCTGGCGCGAGCGGAGCAGGAATCCAACCGAATCCGCGGTGAAGGCGAAGCTGAAGCGATCAGCCTGCTTGCCGACGCCCTGACCAGAAACCCCGAGCTATTCGCGTTCCTGAGAAGCCTGGAAGCGTACCAGAAGATAATCCAAGGGCAGGACACGATTATCCTGTCCTCCGACGCGCCGCTGTTTGACTACTTGGCCGGCCCGGAAGCGCCGGCTCCAGAGCCGACTCATCCCTAGAACAATTCGGGGACGGGCTTTGGTCCCGTCCCCGTTGATTTACCCTGTGGAGCGGTTCAGCGGCCGGCCAGTCGCCGGCCTTCTTCCAGTCCGGCCATCGAACGAGTCGGCGCAGTGATCAGGATGCTGAAACCCTGCTCCAGGCGCATCGCCGCCTCCTCCGCGGCGCAACCAACGGCGCAGGGAACCCCGGCGTTCTTGCAGATCCCCAGGATCCGCAGCAGCATCTCCTGAACCTCAGGATGCCCGGCGTTGCCCTTATGACCAAGCGCCACCGACATGTCGCCGGGACCGGCCCAAATCGCGCCAATCCCCTTGACCTCCCGCAGGATGTCGGGCAGGTTCTGCACTCCGGTAGGTTCCTCCACGATGCCCATGAGCAGCAGGTTCCCGTCCGGGTCCAGCGGCCACACGTCGGCGGCGTCATAGTACTCCGAAGCGGTGAGCCCCCAGTAGCGAGGAGCGATGCGCTGCCACCACCCTCGCTCGCCGTGCGGCTCGAAGTCGGCGACGCCGGGAACCTGCGGGTACCGGGCCGACTGAACCGCTGACATCGCTCCTTCTACCGTGTCCAAATGGGGCAGGATGAGGCCATATACTCCGGTGTCCAGCGCCTGCTTGATGACCCATTGGTTCTGCTCCCGCGTGTTGGGCGGAATGCGCACGACGGGCGTGGGGTCGGCCTGCAGGCCACCGGCCTCGGCCACGCGCTTGCGATTGAGCAGGAACTGCAACGAAGCCCGCAGGTTGTTGAATGACAGACCTTCGTGCTCCATCTCGATCATAACCATGTCGTAATCGGAGTCCGCGAAGTACATCATTTCATCGAGGTTGCCGTTCCAAATTAGCCCGGTGCCAAATACGGGTTTGCCTTCCTCGAGCAATTGGATGACCTTGTTGTAACGGGTGGCAGGCATGGCGTAGTCTCCTGGATCGCCGCTCCATGGTTCACGGCGCGTTGGGGGTTCGCGGCGTTTTGGGTCGTGGCCTACGGATCCCGACCTACCGGGTCGGCCCGCTGGCAGGACCGAATGGCGCAATCACGGAGCCAACAGCGCGGCCTCGAACTGGTCAGCGTCGTCATGCGGGCCGACCACGGCCAAGCGAAAATCGTGGTCGTTGAGAAGGCGCTCAGCGGCGCGTACCACGTCGGCTGGCGTTACCCGGTCAATTCGCGCTGCGGTTTCATCCGGCGTGGTGATGTCGTCCATCAGCAGCTCCTGCGACGCCAGCCAGGACGCCACCGACCTGGAATCCTCCATGCGCATCAGCAACCGGCCCTTGATATACTCCCGAGCCTTTCGAATCTCGGACTCCGCCGCCGGCTGAAGCAACGTGGCCATTTCCCGGCGGGTGGCGGCAACGGCTTCCACGGCCCTTGCCGGCTCCGTACCGCAGGATACCACCAAGGCGCCGCAGTCTCGATAACTGCTGATGGAGCTGTGGCAATCGTAAGTCAACCCGAGGTCTTCTCGCAGCCTCTGGAACAGTCGGCTGCTCATGCCATCGCCCAACGCTCCGTTGAGCACCGTAGCCACGTATCGATCGTCGTCGGCCAGCGCAAACCCTGGCACACCGATGCAAACGCTGGTTTCCTCGGTATCCCGCCGCTCCAGCAAGACGCGGTCGGCGCCGACCGGCGGCGGGACGGCAGGCTCCCAGTCCAGCGTTGAACCGGGTTGCCAATGCTGGGTGGCCGCATCGACCATGGCTACGGATTCGTCATGGCTCATTGCCCCGGCGATTCCGATTACGGTGTTGTTGGGCCGATACTGGCAATCCATGTATCGGCTCACGTCATCCAAGCTGATCGCCGCCACGGTTTCAGACGTGCCGCCCACGTCGCGGCCCATGGCCTGGTTGGGCCACAGGGCGCGGTCAATCAGGAGGTCGCACACCTGGGCTGGGTAGTCGTTGGTCATTCTCAGTTCGTCTAGAATCACCTCGCGTTCCTTCTCCATCTCCGCCGGATCCAGCAGCGGATGAAGAATCAGGTCCAACAGCACGGGAATAGCCTGGGCTGCGTGGACGCTGGCGACTTTGCACCAGAACGAGGTCATCTCCCGGTCGGTGGCGGCGTTCATGATCCCGCCAACGCCTTCCACGGCTTCGGAGATAGCCAAGGCGGACGGCCAGCTGCGGGTGCCCTTGAACGGCAAATGCTCGAGGAAATGGGACAGGCCCGCCTTCTCGGCGGGCTCATATCGCGAGCCGGCGCCCACGGCGATGAACATGGACACGCTGCGGGTGTGCGGCATCTCCGCCGTCAGCGCCCGCAGGCCATTGCTTAGAACCGTTCGGCGATACATCTAGGTGTTCAGCCAGTCCACGTCGCCCTGCAGGTCGGCGGGGTGGGACTTGGACATGAAAACGTCATACCGGCGTTTGGCTTCGCCTATGGTGGTGTCATCGGATCCGTGTCCGGGGTAGACGTAAGTATTGGCCGGCAGCGTCAGCAACTTGCCACTGATGCTGTTGAGTTCCTGTTGCAGGGCTTCTGGACTCCGGGAACGGCCGGGACCGCCCGGGAACAGGGTATCGCCGGAGAACAGAACTCCGCCTACCAAAAAGCAGGTCGAGCCATCGGTGTGGCCGGGAGTGCTGATGCACCGAATGGTGCGGTTGCCGAACTCCACGCTGTCGCCATCGTTGAGCTGGCGCTGCGGAGGGCTCGGCGGCAGGTGCGCGTCGTCGGCGCCAATGGCGGCGGGAGCGCCGATGCTGCCGGTGACCTGGGTATATCCGGCCAGATGGTCGCCGTGGCCATGGGTGATCAGAATCGCCTGCACGTCAATGCCGTGAGAGCGCACCTCGTCGATCATCTTTTCGGGTTCATCCGGCGTGTCGATGCAAACGCCCTGGTTGGTCTCCGGGCAAACCACGATGTAGCCGTTGTTGCCCAAACTCCCCATGTTTTCGATTTTGTGGACGGTTACGTCGCCCGCCCCCTGCGCCTGACGGTGGATTGGCATGGTGATGCGCCTCCTGTGGAGTGTTTCATTCGCGGGATATTTGTAGCAATGGGATGATTGTAGCAAAGCGTTGGCTAACCGCCCAGACGGGCGCGCATGGAGTCGGGCGTCTGTCGAATTCGGCGGCTGAACGCGGTGTCCCAGCGCATGGATACCTGGCGGGCGGCCTCCGTGATTAGGGTCACGCCGTTCAGGTAGTCGTCCCGGTGGATGTACTCGGCCGCAATGGAGCCATCTTCGGCGCCGTTATGGTAATTGGCAAGTGGAAACGCCATGCCGGTTGAACGGTATCCCCAGGCGTTGAAGGCGCTGGCTTCGCAAACTCCGCCGCTCATCAGTTGGCGTTGGCAACGAAAGTTCGTGGTCCCTGCGGACAGGATTTCGCGGGCCCGGATCAACGCGGATTCGGCGTCGGAATTGAAGGTGCTACCGGCGTCTCCGACCCGGATAACCGGCCCGCCGCCGATTTCAGCGCCGGGAAGGGTGCGGGAAGATTCCAGAGACACCACCAGCGTGTCCATCGGCAGGACGCGAGACTCCGCCAGGAGCCGGGCTCCCACCAGGCCAACTTCCTCGGCGCGGGTGAACACTCCGAACACGTCGCCCTCAGGCGGGTCCGTTCGCAGGGAGCCCAGGGCGGCCAGAATGCACCCGCATCCGGCCAGGTCGTCCGCCGCCCGCATGACCAGATGGTCGTCCTGGGCGCTGAAATCCGGCAGGTTGAAGACGGCGGGCGAAGGAACCGGAATGTCCTCGCCAACGGCCTCGGTGAGGCGCGCCAAAACTTGCCGCTGCGCCGCGTCGCCGTAGGGCCCCACGGTTTCGGCGGCAAGGCGACGGCCCGCCGGAAGAACCACCCAGAGGGGAACTCCTGAGGCGAAGGACCTGGGCGGCACGCCTCCCAGGGCCTGACCGATAAGATCATCGCCGGCGCGGCCCACGATTTCAAAGCCAGGATGATCCATGTGGGCCACAAAGGCGATTGGCGGAACGCCTTCGGGAGCTACGCCCGGGATGCGCGCGATGATGTTGCCGAAGTTGTCGGTGCGCCAACCAGCGCCGATCTCAGTAAGCGCCCCGCGAACGGCAGTGGCGACTCCGTTTTCGTGAAAGGCGACGGCTGGCTGCGCCCCCAGGCGGGCCAGGTAGTCGATGGCGTGGCCGTCGCCGGCGCTGGAATTGGCAGGCATAATGTTGGAGTTGGCAGTCATATCGTATAGCGCCCCGATTGCAAGTGCGCCTATTGTGCCACTGCCGGGGAACTAGGGCAATCCGGCGCTGGGTTAGGCGCTATACTGCTCAGCGAAACTTCGTATAGTTGATCTGCCAGGAGGTGCGCTGTGCTGCCCAAGTTTCGCGTGAGTTTGGACGAGGCTACGATGGTGTCGGGGGATGACCTCAAGTCAACCGTCGCCGCCGTTTTCGAGAAGATGGGAGTGCCGCCCGATGACGCGCAATTGGGGGCTGACGTTCTAGTGCTGGCCGACCTGCGCGGCGTGGATTCCCACGGCGTCTCGAACATGTTGCGAAGCTACGTGAGCGGATATACCAGCGGCCAAATCAATCCGACGCCAGACATGCGAATCGTGCGGGAAACCCCCAGCACCGCCAGCATCGACTCGGACCGCGGCCTTGGGATCATCACCACGCCCAAGGCGATGGACATCGCGATCCGCAAAGCCTCCGAAGTTGGCGTGGGCATGGTTACCATTGGCAACGCTCGGCACCTGGGCATGGCCTCGTACCACGCCATGATGGCGCTGGAACACGACATGATCGGGGTATGCATGACCAGCTGCCCGCCGTCCGTCGTTCCAACATTCGGCGCCGAGCCCCGCCTCGGCACCAACCCCATCGCCATCGCCGTGCCCTCACGCAACGAGGCGCCCTTCGTGTTCGACGCCGCCACCAGCACCGTCGCCGGCAACAAGGTTGGCATCGCCAAGCGCCTGGGCGTCCGTCTGGAACCCGGTTGGCTCGCCGACGCGGAAGGCAATCCGATCATGGAGGAAGCCGACCCACCGGAAAACTACACTCTCCTGACGCTGGGCAGCACTCGTGAACTGGGATCTCACAAAGGATACGGCTTGAGCTGCATGGTGGACATCCTGGCTGGCGTCCTGACCGGTTTCGGATACGGCGCGGCCCCGGGCCGACCGAATTTCGGGCACTACGTGGCGGCCTACAACGTGTCTGGGTTCGACGACCCGGACCACTTCAAGGACCAGATGGACGAGTGGCTGCGGATGATGAAAAGCACGCGACCCGCTCCCGGCGAGGAACGGGTGCTGGTCGCCGGGCAACCGGAAGCGGAGATGGAGGAAATCAGGCGCGTGGAAGGCATCCCCCTGCACGAGGAGGTGGTGGACTGGTTCCACGACACCTGCGGCGAGTTGGGGATTGATTGCCCGTTCTAGATGTTGCCCATTCTAGATGATCGCCCATTGTAGATGATTGCCCATTCCAGCCGAAGGTTTCGGGCGCCAGCAGCCGTACCAATTGAGGAGCGCCGCTACGATGCTTCGTAGTTAAGGCGCTTCGTAGTCCGGTTTGCACCCTCGCTTTCCACCATGCCGGGGGTGTTCCATCACCGCCATGGTGGAAGACGCTCTCCAGGATCCAACATAGGAGCGTTCCCAACCTCACAAAATGGGAACGCTCCGTCTTTGCAGTTGCGAGTAATGACCGCGAGACGACAATCCTGTAACTTGATCAACCGGCCGCGGTGAGGCGACCGGCGGCCGGTTCTGGTCAACGAGATCCGCCGCCGCCGTGGCGCGCAGCCGTCCGCTACGCCCATCGTCAAGCCGGCGTTGGATGGTTCAGCTACGCGGCTTCCATGCCAGAATCGAGGCAAGGCAAGCCTCGCTGAATTGATTGGATCAGTCCTTCAACGCTGGTATGACTTCCTTGCCGAAGAGCTCGATCGAACGCATGGTATCGGCGTGGGACAGTCGACCACCCTGGGCCTCCAGGAGTAGCGCGCCTATGCCGAGTTCGTCGCGAATGTGGCGCAGCTTCTTGATGACAGTATCGGGGCTGCCCACCACCAGGTGATAGCGATCCTGCAGTTCCTGGTAGGACATTTCGTGGAGCGGCGTGGGTCGGCGCGCCGCCACCGCCGCCGCGCCAGCCCGGGACGTGTACCCCGGCGGCGACCAGTATTCACGGGGCCCTCGCAGCGGATAGTTCATGCGCCAAAGGAACTCTTTGCCAGATTCCTGAGCCTTTTCGTCAGTATCGTTGACGTGGGCGCAGATCATGAAGGCGAACTGTTCTGGGCCAGGTTCCCAACCGTCGGCCGCCGCGTGTTCCCGGTAACGGGCGAACAGGTTCTTGGCAACGTCCAGGGGAGTCAGAAAGGCCGCGTAGGTGTAACGATGGCGAGCCGTCCATTCAACCGTTTCGGGGCTGCCGGTGCCCGGGACCCATACTGGAGGATGGGGCTTCTGAACGGGCAGCATCCAAGGGTTCACGGCGCGGTAGTGGTAATGGTTGCCCTCCCAGCGGAATGGGCCGGGCGTCGTCCAGGTCTTCACCACCAGGTCGTGGCATTCCTCGAAACGTTCGCGGTTGTGAATTGGATTGGTGTTGTTCGCCCAAGACTCGATGCCGATGCCGCGCACGAAACCGGAAATAATGCGGCCGCCGGATATCACGTCCAGCAGGGCGATCTCTTCGGCCAAACGAACCGGATTGTCGGACGTGGGCAACATGTTCCCCAGCATGAGTATCTTGGCTCTGCTGGTGATGCGGGCCAGAATGCCTCCAGTGATGTTCACCTCAACGTCCATGCACGACGGGGTGTTGTGATGTTCGTTGATCATCAGGCCGTCGAATCCCACCTCTTCAGCGTACTGGTACTCGTCGAGGTAGCGGTTCATCAAACCGCTGGCCGTGGCGGGGTCGAAGTAAGTGTTGGGAAAAGTCAACCGCATCGACGGAAACTTTTCGGCCTCAGACTCCGGGAATTCGGCGTAGGGCATTTCGGTAAAATAAAAAACGTCCACGGGTTGCCTCCGATGCGTGGTGGTATCGGCCCAAATCCAAGCCGATCGATCTGGGATGCCGGGCGCCAGCAACTGGAAATCCGGCAGATCCGTAGCCCAGCCCGGGTTGTCCTGCTCAGCGCAGCAGGTTGCCGGCCTTTCCGGCGACCGCGGCTTCGCCCCGCTCGCCGCTGGTTGGCGCCGTTTTCAGCGCTATCCCCTCAATTGATCTGTTCACCTTTGATGATGCGATGCCCGCCTCGGCGTAGGAATCGGTCCGCGGTGAACAGGTTTCGCCGATGGCTACGGTGGTCATCCCACGCCGCCACGCTGCAGATTGACGGCAACGGTCGAACTACAGGAAGGCCAACGCCGTCCGCACGAATTCGTCGGGCCGTTCGATTTGCGGCGAGTGGCCGCAGTTGGGCATGACCGTCGTCTGAGAACCTGGGATCGCCCGCTGGAAAAGGCCAGCGCACTCCACCGGCACGAGGTTGTCGTTCTGGCCCCAAACGATGTGGGTGGGAACGTTTACCCTGCTTAGCTTGGCGGGCAAGCGCGGGTTGTGCATGTACGGCCGCCAGGTGAGACGGATGGCCATTTCGCGGTCCCGTTCAGCTTGCTGAGCCTGTTCAGGCGTGGGATCAGCGCCAAACATCTCGTCCCATTCGGGGACTTGGGCAGGGTCGTGATAGACGAGATCTCGAACCTGCGCCGGGCTGATGATGAAAATGTCCGTGATTTCACCGTCGTTGGGCTTGATTCCGGCGGCTCCAACCAGCATGACCTTGCTGAAAGCGTGACCGGTCATGGTGAGCATCTCTGCGGCCAGCCAACCACCCATGGAGAACCCGATGGCGCGAACATCCTCCAATCCTTCCTGCTCTTGGTACCAGGTGTAGAAGCAGGCCAAGTCCTGCATGGTCTCCACCCAATCGGGTCGGTCGCTCTTGCCGTAACCGGGATGGGAGGGCAGATAGACGGTGAATTTCTCGGCCAGAGCTTGGGCGTAGCGGCGGGGCCCCGAGTTGCCGCCGGCGCCGTGCAGCACCAGCAGGGGGTCGCCGGATCCGCCCTTGTAAACCTGCATGTTGCCGCCGGCTACGTTGATGGTTTCCTCGGTGAAGTTTGGCATTGGGTCGGTTGCTCCTTGATCGAACGGATTATTCGGGTACGGACGGAAGTCAAACTGGGGTGAGACCAGGCATGACGCCGTCCTTCTGGAAAGGGTCGGTGAGTTCCAATTCTTCTCCGATTTCGCGGAGGGCGGGCAGAACTTCCTGGCCCATGAGTTCCAGACAGCGCATGGTGTCCTCATGGCTGATGGAGCCATCGTTCGTCCACACGGCCAGGATTCCCGGTCGCATGAAGCTGAGTACCTCGCGCAGCTGGCTGATCACAGTGTCGGGACTGCCGATGATCCAGCGACGCGAGTTTAGGATTTCATCGTACTGCGCTCCGTCCAGACCGCCTACCCGGAAGGGGTCGCTGCGGATTTGTTCGCGCAGTCGCAGGAATCGAGGGTCGTCGCTGCGGCTCCCGTAACCCACGGGCGAGGCGTAGTCGCGGGGCAGAGGGATGCGACCCACGCCGATGTTGCCCACCATGTAACCCTTGCCCACGTCGTAGGCCTTTTCGTCGGTGTCCTGCACGTGGATTCGCACCAGGTAGCCGAAGTTCTCAGGGCCCGGCTCGTACCCGTGTTCACGGGCCGTTTCGGCGTAAATGGCCTTCATGTCCTGGGTGCCCTGGGGATCAGTTTCCAGGAATATGTAGGGGTAGTTGCGCTCGGCGCACCAAATCAGGGTTTCGGGACTGCCGGTGCCGGGAATCCAGATGGGCGGATGTGGCTTCTGCAACGGCGTTTGGAAGGGATTCACCACCCGAAAGTGGTAGTGCTTGCCCTCCCAGCGGAACGGCCCCGGCGTGGTCCAGGTCTTGACCACGAGATCGTGGGCTTCTTCGAAGCGCTCCCGGTTATGCAGTGGGTTGGTGTTGGTGGCCAGGCTCTCGACGCCGGTTCCCCGAACGAAACCGGACACCAAGCGGCCGCCTGAGATCATATCGATTTCGGCCAATTCCTCTGCCAGCCGCAGCGGGTTGTCGAAAATAGGCAGGGGGTTGCCCAGCAATACGATCTTCGGTTTCTTGGTAACCCGAGCCAGGATCGCGGCTTCCAGGTTCATGGTGGCGCCTAGGCAGGTCGGAGTATTGTGATGCTCGTTGAGCATCAGGCCATCGAACCCCACCTCCTCCGAGTATTCGTACTCGTCGAGGTACATGTTGTACAGGTAGTGGCCTTCCGCCGGGTCGAAGTTGGAGTTGGAGAAGGTGAGGCGCACCGCCTCATTGGGCGAGTTGCGCACGTCATCCTCGGTGTAGTTCACGTAGGCCCGTTCGGTAAAACGCATCAAAAACATGGGTTGGCCTCCTCATGTGGATTGGCCCAGACCGGGCAACAGACAAGTTGGCGCCATCGCCGGCAGGAGCGACTCGGCTAGGCAATCAGATGTCGTCGGCAAAGTAGTTTTCGTCCAGCTTCTTGATTTCGTAGGTATACTCGGTGACCACGCCAACACCATGGCGAATCATCAATTGGGCGAGTTCTTGCCCGTCGATGAGGCGAATGGTCTTGCTGCCTGAGGAAATCGTCTGAGCCGTCTGACGAGCCGTTTGGCTGAAAGTCGAAGCGGTGATGAAAACGCCCTTGGAGGCTCCCTGCGCATCAAGGCTACCGGAGAAATTGCGTATCTCAGGCTCGCCAACCTGATTCGACCAACGTTTTGCTTGGAGGTACACCTTCTCCAACCCCAGCGCATCTTGGTTGATTATTCCGTGGATTCCACCGTCGCCGCTGCGCCCTACCGCTTCGCCTTGTCCGTAACCCATGGCGACCAGTAAATCAACCACCAGCTGCTCAAAACGACTTGCCGAAATCCTTACCACGCTTTCAGCGATGTCCTCACGAAGCTTGCGATGCAACAGAGCGTGACTTCGTTCCAAATGCTGCTCGGGCGTAATTTCCTGACTACTCCCGGTGGTAGGATTCGCGCGTACGTAGTCTTCTTCAAGTTGAGCTAAATCAGTCAGTCGTCGCAAAGTGATGACTCCGGTTGTGGATTGAAGGAATTCCCAACCAAGAAGCGTGATGCTGTGTTTTCCCCTAGAAGGGGACTCGGCCAGCCCGGCCCGCTTCAACCAAAACAGCGCCCAACCAATATTGGCTCGGAGCCTCGTTACACGGCCTGAAGGGTTCATCTCGCGCTGATCGGATTCAGTTAATGAAAAACTTCTCACTAACGGTTCTATGATCTGCTCGATTGAAACCTGATCGCCATGCTCAGCCAAAATTTCCAGAATCGGGCGGTGTAGATCTGTTTGCGTCGGAACTGCCATTTCCCAGCCTCTCACCGTTCACAGTAAATCACAGGACGTTGATATTGGGCAGAGCGGCCGCAGTTTAGTTGGCTACTCCGATTGCCGCCGTTCCCGCAATTGCGCTTCCAATTGGCGGTTTCGTTCTTGTTCGCGCCGCAGGGCCGCTTGGGCCGCGTCCCGTTCCTCTACTGCGGCGTCTCTTTGTTCCTCCGCCGCTATCCTGGCCAACCTTTGGCCTCGCCGGTCGGTTAGCGTTTCGCCCGATTCGGGGATTTGCAACTCCAACCTGCAGTCCCGCCAACGCAGATTCAGCCCCAGTAAGCGGCTGTGGGCCGATACCGTTCCCTCCGAGTCGGTATAAGTGTGCACTGGCCGGAACGTCCCATCCTCCAGATAATCACCAGCCAAGGCCGCGCCGTACAACTGCCCGCCGGTGCGGTCAAACCGCCAGTACTCCCGCACCCCCAATCGCTCGTACAAATCCCGTTTTCGGCCGGTGTCGTTTCCGGCCGTGGTTTCTGAAGCGATCTCCAGCACGAAGTCCGGCGGTTTGCCGACTTCCCATATCACGTAACCGTTGCGATTCAAAATCGCATCGGCATCCACGTCAAACGCGACGTACACGTCTGGCTGAACGCGACGGTTGCGGTTGGTCGGATCGTAGTAGATGATGGAATTGGTGTCGACGAATACGTCCGTCCGGTCTCCCACCGCCAAGTCGTACAGAATCGCCAGCGCGTAGTGGATGTCGGGGTTTTGTTGCATCAAATCGTCAGGCGGCGTCGCATCCGGCAGCGGCGGCGCCGACGGACCGAAAAAGGGATCCAAATTGGCGATGTTCGCGCCCGTGGATGGCGCATAGGGCAACTTCGTGGTCATGGCACGCCTCCGGGTCCAGCCTGAGCATTTTTGAAGTGCGGGATCACCTCCGCGGCAAACCTACCCATCTGCTCTTTGAATTGAGCGGTGGTGGCGCCCATTGGAAAGGCGATCATGACCTGCTCCAAGCCCGGATAATTGTACTGCAACTCCTCCAGGTAGGCGATGGTGTCCTCCGGACTGCCGGCGAACCAGGCCCGGTTATCGATCACGTCCTGGAAGTCGCTGCCGGCGGCGATGTGACGGGCCACTCCGCCGGGCCCCGTGGCGGAAATCTGCTGGTCGCTGTACCGCAGCATCCCCAGCGGCGCGGCGAACTTGACGTGTTCCTCGAACAGCGGCTCCAGTTGGCGGCGGGCCGCCGCCGTGGTGTCATCCACCATCGCCCACAGGCCGACGCATAGGCCCTCGCCCAACGCCAGGTCCCGACCCGCTCTTCGGTTGGCTTCCTGGTAGCGTCGCGCCCATTCTGCGACGTATTGTTCTCCCGTACCAAGGATTACTCCCTTGATACCCCATTTGGCCATGAAGTCCAGAGCCCGGTCGGATGCGCTGACGATGGGCTGCCACACCTGCACCGGCTGGCTCTTCGGCCGCGGCACCAGCGTTACTTCCTTGAGGTCGTAGCCCCGGTACGGGATATCCGGCGGTATGGTGTAATGCTTGCCGTGGTGGGAAAAGGCGTCGCTGTTGAACGCCTTCATCAAGATCTCGAACTGCTCTTCGAAGAGCTCCCGGTTGGCGTCGCTATCCATCATGGGGGCCCCGAAGGACTCCACCTCCCGGGTGTGATAGCCGCGGCCCACTCCAAAGACGACCCGCCCTCCGGTGAGGATATCCACCATGGCAAAGTCTTCAGCGAGCCGTATGGGGTGCCACATGGGCAGAATGTTGAACCCGCAGCCGAACTTGATGCGCTGGGTGTGTTGGGCCAGATATTGGCTCATGATCAGCAGGTTGGGGATGCACTCGTAGCCCTCTCGCTGGAAATGATGCTCGGCCATCCAGAGTATGTCGAACCCGAGGTCGTCGAGGAAAACCGCGGCTTCCCTGGCGATGTCCAACGCCATAGCGAGCCGGTCGTTGTCGTACCAGCGGTCGTTGGCCGGGGCGCCATCGAATCCGATACCGTCGCCCTCCAGGACGTGCCCGGCGTAGAGAACGGAAAAGTCTTTGATCATGGGCTGCCTCCGTTCGCGATTTGACCCCGGGACCCTATTTTTGACCCTGGGACCCTATTGGGGACGGCCGCCACCGGCGGTTAGCTGTCGTTGGGCCATCGCGAAATCGGCGTTATGCTACCATTGCATAAAACCAATGTCATTCGTCCCGTACGCCAGCGGTGAGCCGTTGCGCCTTGACGCGCGTTCCAACGACGCCCGGCCGATCGGGTTGAGGGTGGAGGAGGCTGAAACAATCTATGCCCAGAGTACTGATTACCGACAATGTGGCGACAGAGGGAATCGACCTGCTGAAGCAACGGGTTGACGTTGATGTCAAACGCGGCCTGTCGCCCGACGAACTGATCGCCGCCATTCCCGATTACGACGCATTGGTGGTGCGCAGCGAAACCAGGGTGACGGAGCGTGTAATAGCCGCCGGAAAGAACCTGCAAGTCGTAGCGCGGGCCGGCATTGGCGTGGACAACATAGACTTGGAAGCGGCCACGCGGGCCGGCATCGCTGTGGTCAACGCCCCCATTGGGAACACGGTGGCCGCCGCCGAGCACACCGTCGCTTTGATGCTCGCTCTGGCGCGCAACGTCCCACAAGCCTACGCGTCGATGAAAGACGGTCAGTGGCAACGTTCGGCGTTCATGGGAATCGAGGTGCGCAACAAGACGCTGGGAATCATCGGCTTGGGCCGCGTGGGTTCCGAGGTAGCCCGGAGAGCGGCCAGCTTCGGTATGCGGCTGGTGGCGTTCGACCCGTTCGTTGCCCCGGATTTCGCCTCCCGCCTGGGCGTAACCGTGATGTCCTTGGAGGAACTGCTGGCGCAAGCCGACTTCATCACACTGCACACCCCTTTGACGGCATCTACCGGCAACTTGATCTCCGGGCCCCAGTTGGCCATGATGAAGCCGGGCGCTCGCCTGATCAACGTGGCCCGAGGCGAATTGGTGGACGAGGCCGCATTGCTCCAGGCGTTGGAGGGCGGCCACTTGGCCGGCGCCGCCCTGGATGTCTTTACCAACGAACCACCCGGCGACCTGCCGTTGCTGAAGCATCCGGCGCTGGTGGCCACACCTCACCTGGGCGCTTCAACTCAGGAGGCCCAACGGGAGGTCGCCATCGAAGCCGCCGAGCAGGCGCTCGCCGTGCTGGATGGCATGCCCGCCCGCAACACGGTGAACGCCCCCTTCGTGCCTCCCGAAGTCCACACGATTCTCGCGCCATACGTACCCGTCGCGTCCATGGTCGGACGGCTCCTGACCAGTATGGCCCGCGGGCAGTTCATCGGAATCACCCTGCGTTACCAGGGAGACATCGCCGAGCACAACACCGCCATCCTGAAAGCGGCGGCGCTGGTGGGCCTGCTGGGGCAGGTGAGCGGCGAGGCAGTCAATATGATCAACGCCCCCGTTCTGGCGCAGCAGCGCGGCCTGCAAATCACCGAGCAAACCTCCCCCGACAGCAGGGAGTACTCCAGCTTGATCACTGCAACGCTTCACACCACCGGCGACGACATGGTAATCGCTGGAACCTCCCTGCGCGACGAGCCCCACCTGGTGAGGGTCAACGACTACTGGATGGACGTGGCTTCCACGGCGCCGTATCTCATGTTCGTGACAACCAGGACCAACCGGGCGTGGTTGGCGCAGTGGGCGCCGTGGCCGGGCAGCACAACATCAACATCAGCTTCATGGAGGTGGGACGCATCGAGCCGCGCGGGCAGGCCATGATGGTGCTTGGGCTGGACGACCCGGTTTCCGATCAGGCCCTTGCCGCCATACGGGCCCTGTCCCAGGTGAACGACGCGCGCGTAGTGCAGCTGTAGAAGTGGCGCTGCCGCTAAACCCGCCGGAATCGTATAGCGTCGCGGACTCGGACGCCGTAACCGCTCTGAGCAGACCCGCGACGCGCCACCATGATCGCTCATGTCTACCGCAAGGATAAATCTGGCTTCCCTGGAAAACGCCAACGCTAGGTTTGAAAGATTCATAGCGCGCTACGAGGCCGTAGGGCCGGACGAGCCGGACTATGACCTGTTCTTGGCTGCCGTCGCAAAGGGCTACGAGTTTACCTACGGACAGGCCGTAAACGTCATCCGGCGGTACGTCGGCGCCTACGCCCTGTCGCCAGGCGCCGCCGGACAAATGTCTCTGCCTGACATCATGCGCGTCGCCGCCCGAGATGGAATCATCGCCAGCCCTGAAGAATGGTTCGATTTCAGGGACCGACGGAACGAAACGGCCCACGAATATTTTGACCAAGCAGCCATCGAGCGCATGGTGGCCGCGGCTCCACAACTACGTGAGGCGGTGTCGCGACTGACGACGGCGTTGAGGGACAGGGCGATATGACAACCACACCATATAATTTGGCAGTCGCACCGGAACACCTGGCGGTGGTGACCGATATTTTGCGTCGGCGCCTGCCCCACTACGAAGTTTGGGCCTACGGGTCGCGCGTTACCGGCGATTCGTGGCAATATTCCGACCTGGATCTGGTAGTCGTTGGGGAAAGCGAACTGGATAGCGTCACGATGTGGAACGTCCGCGATGACTTTTCAGAGTCCCGTCTGCCCTTTCTGGTGGATTTGAAAGACTGGAATCGTATCCCTCAACATTGGCGCGACGAAATTCTGCGCTGCTATGCGGTCATCCACACGCCAGAAGCTATCCCATGATCTCTGCGAGCTGGGAAGTCGGCGAGTCCATTGCAGCCAGCGGCGTCGGCTATGCTTTCTGGACCGTCGCCAGTATAATCCCAAGCGGCGCGGAAGATCGACGCCACCGAGTTACAACGTTCAAATTCAGACGCCAGGGTATCCGCGTCTAATGTTAAGCGGCAGAAGAGAGGAGATTGAATCATGGGAGACCGCATCGCAATCATGGGCCCCGGCGCCGTGGGCAGCTACGTGGGCGCTTTTCTGGTCCAAGCCGGTGAGGACGACATCACTTTCATCGACATGTGGCCCGAACACGTCGAAAAGATGCGCGCCCAGGGTCTGCGCGCCAGCGGCAGCCAGGGCGATTTCACCGTGCCAGTAAACGCCATGCACCTGACCGACGCCCAGAACATCACCGAACCCTTCGACTACGCTTTCATTACGGTGAAATCCTACGACACCGAGTGGGCCACCCACTTCATCAAACGGTACGTCAAGGACGACGGAGCCTTCGTATCGATTCAGAACTGCTGGAACGATCCGACCATCGCCAACATCGTGGGGCCCGAACGCCAGTTGGGTTGCATCGCGTCCCACATCGAAGTCGCGCTGTGGGAACCGGCCCACGTGAACCGAGGCGGCGCGCCGGGCCGCGATCATGGCCACACAGTTTTCCGGCTGGGCGAATACACCGGGGCGATTACGTCTCGCGCGGAAGCCCTCGCCGCCAAGTTGGATCACATCGACGCCGCCTACGCCACGGACAACCTACCCGGCGAACGCTGGGCCAAGCTCTGCCAAAACGGCATGGGCAACGCAATTTCCGCCATGAGCCAGATGGGCAGCCAGGAGATGGCTGGCGACCCGCGCATCCGCCGGATCCGCATCAATCTGGCCAAGGAAGGCGCCCAGGTGGGCCTCGCTCAGGGCCTCAGGGTGGTTGCCATCAACGGTACGCCCGCCGAGACCTGGGCCGACGCCGACAAGGGCGACGTGTTCGAAGACCTGGACGGCAAACTTTCGGAAGCGGGCGGCCGGGTCAATTGGCTGGCTTCCATGGCCCAAGACGTGCACAAAGGCCGCAAATCGGAAGTGGACTTTATGAACGGTCTCATCTGTGAAAAGGGCCGCGAGACCGGAATTGCCACTCCTTACCACGACGCTATCGTCGAGGCGATGCGGTTGGTGGACAGCAAGAATGTGGCGCCCGGGCCGGAGAACGTTGACCGGATTATTCGCGCCGTGGAAGGCTAGGTCCAACCCACAGTCTCGACCCATGGGTTTTGTGGCGGACGCGCAACGGGAGGCGAACCATGTACATAACCGTCGAACCGGCCGGACTGATGATGCACACCGTCAAGCTGGTGTTCGACCCATCTGATCCGGCCCCGGAGGACCAACAGGTTCGAGACTACCTTTCCCACCACGAGCTTGAGCCGCGCCACCACTGGTTCGCCGAAATCGACGGGTTGGAAGGTCGCCAATGCGAGATAATGCAATTCGGCGGGTGCTACCTGGGCCGCAATCTACAGAACATCGGAACCATCCAGCGGCGCGTGGTTGAAGAAGAACTGCTGACCGCTGAGATCCAACGTCACCTGGACGCTGGCAATCTGGCGGAGTTGGCGGCCGCTTCGGAGGAGCGGCGTCGCGCCGCTGTCTCAGTCCTCGTCGAAGAATTCCGGGTGGAGGAGAGTTTCGCGCAGGACGAATCGGGCGAACTGCGAGCGACTCTGGACGCCACGACGTTGCAGACTGCAACCGCGCGAGCTTTGGCCTAGGCGTCCGGATCAAGCGCGATTGGAGCGGGCGATGGGAATCGAACCCACGTAGCCAGCTTGGAAGGCTGGGGCTTTACCACTAAGCTACGCCCGCTGATCATCTCCATTATACCCCATGAAACCATGGGGCGAGTTAGCGCGTTCAACCCATGCCCAAAACCATCTATCTCGCCAACTCTTACGGTTTCTCGCGTCAGCAGCAGGCGACCCTGCTGCCGCCCATTGTCTCCGCCATAGCCGGTCTGGGCCTGGAGGTCTGGGAACCCTTCGCCCGCAACAACCAGGTGGATTTCCAACAACCCGGCTGGGCCTACCGCATCGGTCAGCGGGACTGCGCCGATGTGGTCGCCGCCGACGGGATATTCGCCGTGGTCAACGGAACGCCGCCCGACGAAGGCGTCATGGTGGAACTGGGAATGGCGATCGCCCTGGGAAAGCCGACCTTCCTGTTCCGCGATGATTTCCGACGCGTCACCGATAGCGAGGAATATCCACTAAACTTGATGCTCTTCACCGGTTTGCCCGAGTACGATTGGAGGCGCTACTACTATTCGTCTGTGGAAGAGATCGCCGATCCCACCAAGGCGCTAGCGCAATGGGCCACGAAATGCTAAACACCCGTCTCACCGAACTCCTGGGGCTGGAACTGCCGCTAATGTCCGCCCCCATGAGCAACCATAGTGGCGGTCAGTTGGCGGCGGCGGTCTCCCGAGCCGGCGGCCTGGGGACATTCGGCGGCAGCAACAACTTCGGCGATCAGTGGTTCGTAGATCAGATTCGATTCATCCGGTCCCAAACGGAACGGCCTTTCGGCGTTGGCTTCATCACCCATTTGATCGATGCCAACCCGCGCAATTTTGAAATGGCCCTGGACCAAGGCGTTCCGGTTTTCATATTTTCCTTCGCCGACCCGCAACCTTGGTTGCAACGGGCCCGGGACGCCGGCGCCATCACCATCTGCCAAGTGCAGAGCGCCCGGGCCGCCCAACTGGCCACGGACGCCAGCGCCGACGCGCTGCTGGCCCAGGGCAACGAGGCCGGCGGTCACACCGGCGAAATGAACCTGCTGCCCCTGCTGGTGGACCTGGCGGTACGCTACCCTAATACCCCCTTGCTGGCCGCCGGCGGCATCACATCGGGCCGAGCGCTCGCCGCCGCGTTGGCCGCCGGAGCGGACGGAGCCTCCCTGGGCACCGCCTTGCTGGCCACTCCTGAGGCGGTGGAAGTACCGGACGCCTTCAAGCGGCAAATCCTGCGGTCAGACGGCCACGACACCACCTACACCCGGTTGTACGATCTGCTGGGCGCTGACCCCTGGCCCCAAGGCATCGCTGGCCGCGTGTACCGGAACCAATTGGTGCGGCAGTGGGACGGCCGCGACGATGAAATCCTGGCGCGGCGGGAAGAACTGGCCACCGATGTCGCCGCGGCCCGCGCCCGCCGCGATCCTGAAACGGCCTCAGTGTACATGGGCCAGGGCGTTGGCCAAATCACCGCCATTCGGCCCGCCGCCGATGTGATGCTGGAAATCTGCCAAACCGCCGAGCAAGCGTTGCGCGACGCCGTAAATGGGTCGGCCGGCTAATGGCGGCGTGGCGCAAAACCCATTGGCGCATAAGCGGATGCTATAATCCCTCGCGAAGATCAACATGCTTTATGCCTCCAACATCAGCAAGTCATACGCCGACCGCACCCTCTTCCGGGAGGTGGATCTATCGGTCGCATCCGGTGATTGCATCGCGCTGATTGGCGCCAACGGATCGGGCAAGACTACGCTACTGGACATTCTGGCCGGACTCACTCTGGCCGACACCGGCGCCATTTCGGGGCAGAGGGGCGCCACCATCGGATACCTCAAGCAGGAGCCCGCGCCTTTCGCCGGCAAGTCATTGCTCCAAGAGGTGCTGGAAGCCAACGCCAGGGCGATGGAATTGTCGGGCCAGATCGATGATGCCCGACGGATTCTGTCCGCCACCACGTCGCCGGAACAGCAGGGCCAACTGATGGCGCGGTTGGCCCTGCTTGAAACAGAACTGGACGCGGCTGGCGGCGACGACCGCGACCATGAGGCCAAGGCCATCCTGTCGGGTTTGGGTTTCCAGGAACGCGATTTTTCCAGGGACATGACGGAATTCAGTGGCGGCTGGATCATGCGGGCCGAACTGGCCCGGCTCCTCTTCAGGCGACCCGACGTACTCCTGTTGGACGAGC
This sequence comes from Dehalococcoidia bacterium, assembly GCA_965221295.1. Taxonomy (GTDB): domain Bacteria; phylum Chloroflexota; class Dehalococcoidia; order Lucifugimonadales; family UBA3495; genus Bin87. Next base: position 2,896,936 of record OZ244879.1, read on the forward strand.
CCACCAACCATCTGGACCTTGAGGCCAACATCTGGTTCGAGAAGTACCTTTCCTCCTTCCCCGGCGGCGTGATCGTAACCTCCCACGACCGGACTTTCCTAAACCAAGTGGCGAATCGAATCCTCGCCATCGAGCCCGACGAGATCGTCCACCACCGCGGCAACTACGACGAATACCTAGCGGCGCGGGAACGCGCGCAGGAAATCAAGGAAGCGGCCGCGGCCCGGCAGGAACGGGAAATCCAGCGGCAAATGCGATTCATCGAGCGATTTCGCTACAAAGCCACCAAGGCTAGACAGGTGCAGAGCCGAATCAAACAGTTGGAAAAGACCGAAGTAATCCAATTGCCCCGGGCAACCAGGAAGGTGCGTTATTCCTTCCCAGAACCGCCCCGCAGCGGCGCCGGCGTCATCACCCTCGCCAACGTCGGAAAAGCCTACGGCGACAACGTGGTGTATCGCGGCTTGAATCTCGCCCTGGAGCGGGGCGACCGCGTCGCGTTGGTGGGTCCCAACGGCGCCGGCAAATCCACCCTGCTGAAAATCTTGGCCGGCGCCTTGCCCATCGACGAGGGCGAACGCCGCCTGGGGCACAACGTCGCAACTTCCTACTACGCCCAGCACGTTCTGGACCAACTGAACCCCAACAACACTCCCATTGCCGAACTGCGGGAGGCGGCGCCTGCAGAATCCGAGCAGAACCTGCGGAACACCCTGGGCGGTTTCCTGTTCAGCGGCGACGACATCCTCAAACCCATTTCAGCGTTGTCGGGCGGCGAAAAGGCCCGGGTCGCATTGGCCAAGCTACTGCTGCAGCCCAGCAATTTCCTGCTGATGGACGAGCCGACCAACCACCTGGACATCGCCTCCCGGGAAATCCTGTCCGACGCCCTGGGTGATTACCGGGGATCTATCTGCTTGGTGACCCACGACCGCACCCTGATTCGTCAGGTCGCCAACAAGATCATCGAAATCGACGGCGGGCAGCCCCGGATTTTCCCCGGCGACTATGACGCCTACCTGTACCGGAAGAAACAGGAGTCTGCAGCGGAAACGCCAGTTGCCAATGGGAACCGGCCGCAACCTTCCACCGAGTCGCAACCATCAACTGAGTCTCAACCATCGCGGCGCCAAAATGCCACGTCAGGGCGCCGGTCCCGCCGTCCGCTAACCCCTGAGGTAGAACAGCAGCGGGACCTCAACCGCCAGGCCCGCAAGGTGGCCGCTCGCATTGACGAGATCGGCGAAGCCATCAGCGACCGGGAAGCGCAAACCGCCGAACTGGAAGCTCTCTTCGCCGATCCAGACCGTTTTGATGACCGGACCCAAATGGCTGCCTCTGGCGAACGATACCGAATCCTCAAAGAAGAGGAGCAATCCCTGTGGGAAGAATGGGAACGTCTATCGGAACAGGCGGAGGACATCGACCGGATGCTGGTGGCCCTCAAACCTTCGTAGCGTTGTCGGCCATGCCGCTCCCCAAGAGGTGACGCCATGAGACTGGATGGCAAGGTAGCGGTGATCACCGGCGCCGGCCGGGGTATCGGGCGGGCCATCGCCTTGGCCTACGCTCGTGAAGGGGCCAAGTTGGCCCTGGCCGCCCGCAACGAAGCCGAATTGCGGCAGGTCGCCAGCGCCGCGGCCGACTTGGGCGCCGAGGCCATCGCCGTCCCTACCGATGTGACCGATGAGCGCGACACGGAGCGGCTGGCCCGTAGGGCTCACGATGAGTTCGGCCGCATCGACATTCTCGTCAACAACGCCGGGGTCTCTGGACCCATTGGCTCGTTGCAGAACAACGACGTCGCCGAATGGGTGAACACGGTCAACGTCAACCTCACGGGAACCTTCCTGATGTGCCGCGCCGTCGTGCCTGTGATGCTGGAAAGCGGGGGCGGGAAGATCATCAACCTCTCCGGCGCCGGGGCGACCAATGCCTGGAGCAACATGTCGGCCTATTGCTCCAGCAAGGCCGCGGTGGTGCGATTGACCGAGGTGTTGGCTCAGGAACTGGCGAGCCAAGGAATCACGGTGAACGCCCTGGGGCCCGGCTCGGTGCACACCAGCATGTGGGACAAGATGACTGAGGATGCGACCCAAGCCGGCGCCGAATTCATTCAACAGCTGGGACTCAGGGTAACGTCCGGTGGCGGCGCGTCCATCGACGAGTGCGCCGATTTGGCGGTGTGGCTGGCTTCAGCCGAGAGCGGAACGCTCACCGGCCGTTTGATCTCCGCGGCCACCGACGATTTTCGCAGCCTGTCGCCGCGTATCGAGGAAATCATGGCCGGCGACGCCTACACGCTACGCCGAGTCGGCTTGGATTAAAGCTTGGATTGAAGCCCAGATTGCGAACGCCAGAGACACCTAGGCGATCACTCCCTGCTCGGCGATCACCCCCTGCTCGGCCAGGTCCGCCAGGTCAGACTCCGATAAACCCAAAAGGTTTCCATAGATTTCCCCGTTGTGCTCACCGTATCTGGGGATCGGCCCGGCGGTGGTAGGGGTCTTGGAGAACTTGATGATGGTGGGGCCCGGAACCAGCACCTTCTTGCCGGGCGGGTCGTGGGCGTCGGCCTCCATCATCACCTCCCGCTCCCACATGTGGCTATCGGCCAGCACCTCCGGTATGGACTTCACTGGACCGAAGGGAATGTCGGCGGCGACCAGGGCTTCCTCAACCTCGGCAACGGTGCGCTCTTCGCACCACATTCGGAGCAGCTCCATCCGTATCTCGGCCATGTCGGTGGCGAACATCGGCGCGGCGAATTCGGGGTCTTCAGCCAATTCGTCATAGTCCATCACCCTGAGCATCCGCTCCCACATGCCGGCGCGAGCCGCTCCCGTGGTGACCCATCCATCCTTGCAACGCAGGAAGGTTCCCACCCTGACGAAATCGTTGGTGTTGGTTTCGTAGCACATGGCCAGGGCGACTTCCTCCAGGGTGATGCCGCCATCCAGCATGGCCACCTCCAACCATTGCCCTTCGCCCGTCCGGTCCCGGTGGCGGAGCGCTCCCAGGATCCCGATTACGGCGTGGAGCGCGGCGGTGCGATCCATCACCGGGCCATTGCCCATGATGGGTTCCCCGAACCCGCGGCCGGTCTGATCGCCAAAACCGCTCATGGCCTGGATGATGGGGTCGAAGCACTGGCGTTCGCGATAGGGGCCGTACTGTCCAAACCCGGAAACGGAGGCCAGGATAATTTCGGGATTGACCTGGCACAGTTCTTCGTACCCGAATCCCATTTGCGCCATGGTGCCCGGCCGGAAATTCTCCAGAACCACGTCGGAGACTTCGAGCAGGCGGAAGAAAAGCTCCTTGCCTTTTTCGTGCCTGGTGTTCAGCGTCACGCTCTTCTTGCCGCGGTTGTATGCGGCGAATTGCACGCTCATACCGCCCACGAACGGCCCCGAGTCGCGCAGATCTGCTCCCTTGCGCCATTCTATTTTGATCACCTCGGCGCCCATGTCCTGCAGAATCAATCCGCCCCTTGGCGCGGCCTGCCAGCGGGCGAGTTCAAGCACGCGCACTCCATCCAAAACCGAGGCGTTTCCGTTAGCTATCATGTGGTGTCTCCCCTGCTCCTGGTTGTCGCCCCATTGTACCCGGATATTGCCCCGCCGTTCGGGGGCATGTACACTCGCGGACAGTTCATACCCCAGGGAGGCGCAATCCATGCCTATATCCGACGAAACCCTCAATAGAATCATTGCTGAATACGGCGGATTCGAGCTGAGCGGCGAGGAATTGGAGTTGGTCAAACCTGAGTTGGAGAACTATCTGGCTGAGTTGCAGAACCTCAGGGACCTCGACCTGTCCGACGTAATGTCATCACGCCTGCTCCGGGCGGCGGAAGGAGCCGATGCCGATGCCTGACCACGAAATGCTGAAACTGACCATCTCGGAAATCGCGCCGCTGATTCAGTCGCGGGCCGTGTCCCCGGTTGAGCTGACGGAGGCTGCCCTCGCGGAGGCCGAACTGCGTCAACCGGTGTTGAACTCCTTCATCACCGTCATGCGAGACCGAGCGCGGACGCAGGCCGAGGAGGCGGAGGCAGAGCTCGCACGGGGCGAATACCGCGGCCCTTTGCATGGCATACCCATCGGAATCAAGGACAACATCGCCACCGGCGGCATCAAAACCACCGTGGGGACCAAAGTCTTGAAGGATCACGTGCCCGACGAGGATGCCGAGGTCGTGAGGCGGTGCAAGGAGGCCGGCGCCATCATCCTGGGCAAGGAAAACCTCGAGGAATTCGCGGCGGGCGCCACCTCCAACAACCCTCACTACGGCCCGGTTCACAACCCCTGGGGCCTCGACCACGTGCCGGGCGGCTCCAGCGGCGGCGGTGGCGCCAACGTGGCGGCCGGCGTAACCTTTGCCTCGTTGGGCACTGACCTGGGCGGATCGGTGCGCATTCCGGGAGCGTTCTGCGGCGTGGTGGGTTTGAAGCAAACCTTCGGACGGGTCAGCCAGCGGGGTCTGCTGGTAACCAGCTTCAACGGCGACCATATCGGCCCAATGACCCGTTCGGTTCGGGACAGCGCGCTGGTCCTTCAAGCGATCGCCGGCTATGACCCCTTGGATCCGTCCACCGTGCCGGTTCCCGTGGACGACTACGCCCTGGCAGTTGAGCGCGGAGTTCAGGGGCTAGTCATGGGCATACCGACAAACCATTACTTCGACCTGCTGGATCCTGAGGTCGAAGCGGCGGTACGCCGGGCCATCGCAGCGCTGGAGGAACTGGGAGTGGCCAGCCGCGAGGTCAGCTTGCCCAGCATGGAATACGTGGGCGCCCTCCGATTTGCCGCCATGGCGGACAGCGTCGTCACCCATGAGCCGTACATCCAGTCCAACCGGGAAGACTACGGCCCAGATACGCTCTATCGAACGCTGGCCGGTCAGTTCGTGCTGGGCCGCGACTACTCCAAGGCCATGAAGGTGCAGCGCGTCATCAAGGAGGATACGCCCAAGTCATGCAGGAAGTCGATTTCCTGGTGACGCCAACGGCTCCGATGCCAGCGCCCCGCATCGACGCCGAAACCATCGAGGTGCAAGGGCGCCGCCAAAAAGTCCGGGGGCCCGGTTCCGGGCATATATCCCGCAACACCAGCCCGATGAACGGCACGGGATTCCCGGCCATCACCGTGCCCTGCGGCTTCAGTGGCTTGGGTTTGCCCATCGGACTCCAATTCATCGGGCGTCCTTGGGCAGAGGGCAACCTGTTCCGAATCGCCCACGCATACGAAGGGATCTCTCCCAGCGTTGGGGCATGGCCGGATTTGGGCTAAACCGGCCATGCCATTTCCGGAGGGCTATCGCGGCGCCGGGGTCATCCCGCCGCCACCCAGTCGGCCACCCGTTCCGCCACCATGATGACGGTGGGATGAATGCCGCCGGATCGCGGCACCCGCGGCATCACCGAAGCGTCCACCACCCAGAGGCCCTCGACGCCACGCACTCGACAGCGCTGGTCAACCACTGCCATGGGGTCGGAGTCTGGCCCCATTCGGCAGGTGCCGGATACGTGCCGAGCCGTCCCCACTGTCTGCCTGATCCATAGATCCAGGGCGTCGTCGTCGTTTAGGATTTCATCAGACGGATTGATGCGGAAATCGCAAACGTCGCGGAAGGCGTCGGATTCCAACATGCGGGCGCCGAACCGAACGCCGTCGCGCACCCGCCGTGCATCGTTGGGATGCTGCAGGTACCGGTAGTTGAACTCCGGTTGCTGGTCGGGGTCTGAAGAAGCCAGGCGAACATACCCGGAACCGTCGGGCAGACCCAGCGTGCAGGAGATGCGCGCCGCCCGGTCTGGGGGCACGTCGCCCGTGTTGTAACGGGTCCGAACGCCCGGCACCAATTCCTCGCGTTCGTCCACTACGGTGTTGCTGCGCAGCACCATGTCGTTGGTGTATTCCGAACCTTCGGCGGAGTAGTGGAGGCCAAAATGCGGCGAATCCGGTTCGGCGGTCAGCGTTTTGCCGTCCTTCACCTTGTAGGTGATGTGCGCGCTCAGGTGGTTCCACAGGCCCTGACCCACCCCTGGGCTATCGTGGATAACCGGGATGCCGAACTGCTGGAGATGCTGCTTGGGCCCGACGCCGGATAGCATCAGTAGCTGGGGGGACCGGAGCGCGCCGCTGCTGAGCGCCACCCGGTCGGCCAGCGCCGTGAAGATCTCGCCGCCGCTCTCGGCTTCCACGCCCACCGCCCGGTTGCCCTCGAACAACACCCGGCGCACGTACACGTTGCCGCGCACGGTCAGGTTCAGCCTGTGGCGCATGGGGTTAAGGTGAGTCATGGCGGCGCTCATGCGGATGCCGCCCAGGTTATTGGTGGGGGAGACGCCCACGCCCGTCGGGTTGGGGCCGTTGGTGTCTTCAACCGCTCCGAAACCGTCGGCCAGGCAGGCGTCATAAAAAGCTCGCTGGATGTCGGCCCAGGCGCCCGACTGACGGCGGCGCACCGGCATCGGCCCATCCGTACCGTGGTAGTCATCCTGTATGTCCAGGTCGTTTTCCATCTTGCGGTAGAAGGGCAGCACCTTGTCGTATGACCATTCGTCGTTGCCCATGGCCGCCCAACTGTCGAAATCCTCTGGGAAGCCCCGCTGCATCGCCTGACCATTGATGGAAGAACCGCCGCCGATCACCTTGCCTTGGGCAACGTGAATGGCGCCCTGCTCTTCAGTAATGGTTCCGCGCAAGGCCCAGTTGTGGATCGAATCCTGAGCCTCGGCGTATCTGGTGCCGCCAAACTTCACGTCGTCCGGCAGAACCGACGGATCCGGGTAGTCGTTGCCGGCCTCCAGCAACAGCACCGATGTGTTGGTGTCTTCAGCCAAGCGGGCGGCCAGGGTGGAGCCAGCGGCTCCGCCTCCGACCACTATCACGTCGTATTTCATGGGACCTCCTGAAACCTGTGCGTCGCCGCGTGGCCGCGGGCATCTCAAACAACCTGAATTCTATAATATTATCGACCGAATATCATCCGACGAATACCGGTTGGCCAGATGCCATCGATTCGTAGGCGGCGAGAACCAGAGCCAAATCAGCCGCTCCTTCGGCTCCACTCATGGCTGGCGCCCCCTGTTCCCGGATGCTTCGATGGAATTCCCGAACCATCGGCACGAAGCCGCCCGGATGGTCTGCAACGTCAATCAGCGTTTCGGAACCGGCCTCTACGATTTTCAGTTGCGGCTTGCCGGCCTCGAAGTACAGGGTGGCGTCGGCGCCGGACAGCGAAACCCAGGAATGCGGAGCGATTGGAGCTACGTTCCACGAGTGGGTGATGACGCCGACCACGCCTTCCGCGGTGCGCGTCATCACCACCGCGCCATCCTCGGCCTCCAGGCCTGGTTGGCCGCGCGGCGTTTCGTGAGCGTAGACGCGATTGGGTCGGCCGCAGAGATGCGACAACACGCTGAACTTGTGAATTCCTCCGTCGATGAGGACGCCGCCCCCGTTGAATTCGGCCCGGCTGCGCCATCCCTGGGGAAAAAACGGGTACTGCTCATGCAGTTCCATAAGCCTTAACGACCCCAACCGTCCTGCGTCCACCAACCGTTTGGCCTCCATGACTGCCGGGTGAAAGCGCCAGTTCTCCGCCACCATGAGCGTTACGCCTGCTGAATCGGTTAGCCGGATCATGGTTTCAGCGTCCGCCAGTTCAGCGGCGATCGGCTTCTCAACCAACGCGTGCTTGCCTTCCCTGGCGGCCAGAGCGACGTGTTCCAGGTGCAAATGGTGGGGAGTGCAAACGTAAACCGCGTCCACCCTGGGATCCGCCACCGCCGCGGCGTAATCGCCAAAAGCGTCGATGCCGTTGAACCGGGCGGCGTAATCTCGCGCCTTGCGCAAATCGCGGCTGGCGAAGTACAGGCCAATCTCGTCGCTCAGTTCCGAAACGTACCGCGCGAAACGAGCGGAGAAGTCGCCGCAACCCAGAACCAAAAGACCAAGACTCACATTGTCACCATCCTCGAGCACAGCGCCGCCAGCCGCAACCTGGCGCGGCGATTGAACATGAGGTTAACGCAGAAGGCGCGCGGAATCCAGCGTAAAAGCCCAACGGTTGATTGCCCAGACGTGGGTTCCTATAATCGTCAGCGTAGAATCGACTGCGCAGCCACCCCGGTTCAGGTGGACAACCCAGCGCGAGGAGGACGGAAATGGCCCGGTTGGACGGAAAAGTGGCTCTGATCACGGGCGCGACGGGCGGCATCGGCCGGGCAGCCGCCCGCGCGTTCGCCGACGAAGGCGCTCGGCTCACGCTGGTGGACCTCGATGAGAGCGCCTTGCAAGAACTGGTGGAATCCATTGGACCGGATCGGGCCAGTTACGCAGTCGCCGACGTAACCGATCCGGTCCAGTCCCAAGCTTATGTCAACGCCGCCGCGGAACGCTGGGGCGGCATCGACGTGTTCCTGGCCAACGCCGGCATCGAGGGGCAGCTTTCGCCCATCACCGACTATCCCATCGAAGTATTCGACCGGGTGATGGCCGTGAACGTGCGCGGCGTATGGCTCGGCATCAAGTACGTAACGCCGGTGATGCGAGAGCGTGGCGGGGGCAGCATCGTCATCACGTCGTCTACGGCCGGCATCGGCGCCGGGCCGGATATGTCGGCCTACACCACCAGCAAGCACGCGGTGATTGGGCTGATGCGGACCGCGGCCATGGAAGGCGCTCCCCTGGGCATCCGTGTCAACACCGTGAATCCGGCCCCGATCGAAACCCGCATGATGCGATCCATCGAAGAGCAGCGCGTGGCTGCCCTGGACGACGCCACCGTCACCGTGGATCAAACGAAACGGGCGACGGCGGCGCGCATTCCGCTGCAACGGTACGGAAACCCCGAAGAAGTGGCCCAGATGATGCTGTTCTTGGCCAGCGACGACAGCAGCTTCTGCACCGGTGGCGTCTACATGGTGGACGGGGGCCGGTCGGCGGGAAACCGTTAGCAGACGCTCAGCAGCAACCCGCCAGACCTGGCGTCTTTGAAATGCCGCGGTCCCGCACCAAAAGGGTGGCGGCGGCCGCAACCACCGATAGCCCCAGCAGCAGGATGAAGGCGGGGTTATAGCTGCCCCACAGGTCAAAAGCCAGGGCGCCGACCAGGGCTCCCAGCCCTCCGCTGATCTGGTGAACCGCCGAAATGGCGCCGCTGATCCTCCCTAAACGAGTCTGGCCGAACAGGTTGCCGGAGAACATTACCGTCAAGGGCGCCGTCATCAGGAAGGTGAATCCGTAGAGCAGGGCGAATGCCATCACCGACGCTTTGGCCTGTGACAGCAAGATCAGCCCGAAGATGCCGATGCGCATGACGAAACACAGCAGCGTCGGCCGGCCCGGCCCCTTGAGGTCGGCCAAATACCCAGAGACCAGCACCCCCAGCAGGCCCATCAATCCCATGAAGGCCAGCAGGTTGCCCGCCACCACCGTTTGAATTCCAGTGTCCAGAGCGAAAGCCACCACGTGCGTCGCCACCAGAAAATCCTGGAAACCGCAAATGGCATAGATCCCCACCAGCAACCAAAGCTGGCCGGAATGCAACAGAGGAGACTCACGGGAAGTTTCCAGGGGCGCATCCGGCGCCTGAGCCGGCGGCGCTTCGTCCCATGCGGCTGGCGGCGCCGGGCGCGACCTGACCGCCAACAGCGCCGCCGGCGCCAGGATCGCCAGGTTGGCCAGGCCCAGACCCGCGAAAGACCACCGCCAGTTGTACCTAACCAACGATTGGGCCAATACGCCAACGATGGCCAACTGACCGATGGCGTTGCCCGATACGGCCACGCTGTTGGCCAGACCTCGCCGATCGGGAAACCACCGCACGATCATCACGCTCACGACCGGGTTGGACATTCCCGCGTTGCCCAGGGCGAAAATCAGCCCGTACACCGTGAATAACTGCCAGGGCGCGGACACCACGCTCATCAGACCCAGGCCCAGCGCGACCAGAACCGCGCCCGCGCCCATGATCCAGCGAAGTTCGTAGCGGTCCGCAAGCCGTCCAACCAACGGCATGGCCAGAGCCGACACCAACATGTAGGCGGTGATGCCCAGCGAGAGAACTGACCTGCTCCACTCAAGGTCATCGGCCATGGGCTTGAGCATCAGCCCCAGGGCGGATCTCGAGCCGCCGTTGAAGAAGAGAACCAGGAATCCCGTCGCCAGGATGATCCAGCGGTAGTCAGCGCCTCGCATCGAACCGACGCTCCGTCAGGCTGCCACACCCTAGCGCACTGGTAGTGGCGAGTCAATGCATCCGGATCCTTCACGCCACCCGGTTTCTGCGACCGCTACTGAAACCAGGCATTTTATTCGTCAGCCTGAAGCGATGGACCCAATATTGGGAGCGCAGCGCGGCAAACTCGTTGCCCGCCAATAACCACGGTTCGCCCTGTCTAGGGGCCGTAGCGACATCACCACGGGAGGGTCAATGTGCGAACGCTCGACCGGCGCCGCTCGAGCGCCTTCCCGCTCAAGGTGTCTCTGTCATATCTCGAGGGGCGTCACGCATCGGGCCGGGTCGCATTCTTGCATCACGGTTGGTCGATAGCCGGCGTGTATGAAGTCAGCCAGCAACTTCCCGGCCATGGGGCCGCGACCGAACCCGGACGATGCCAGGCCGGTGGCGATGTAAAGGTTCTCCATGCCAGGCGCTGCCCCAATGATGGGTTTGCCATCAAGGGAAAAGGGCATCAAACCCGACCAAGAGCGGTTGATACCGACCTCATGCAAGAAGGGGAGCGCCTCGGCCGTGTGGGCGAAATTCGCTTCCACGCCGCTCATATCCAAAGACCGGTCGTAACCGACCAGTTGGCGATCCCCTCCAAAGATGATTTCACCCTCCCGTGTTTGTCTCCCATAAAGGTGCCTGGTGACTCGTTGGCTGCCCAGGTGGGTCAGTTCGGGTGGGGTGTCCGGGCCGGCGCCGGGGCTGCCATTCCAATGGGCGTACGACTCCGCGCCGGAAATTCCATGGAAGACACGCGGCGGCAGCGGTTCCGTGGCCCACATCTGGCCGCGCACCGGAACCACCGGGACGCTCAACCCCAGCATCTTGCCCAACGGCGCGCTCCACGCCCCAGCGGCCAGCACGAGTTTGCCAGCGCTGAATTCCTCGTCGTGACACGCCACTCGGTAGGTATCATCGCCGGCGCGGGTGATCCCGGTAACCTCCCGACCCAACAGTATCTCGGCTCCGAGGCCGCGGGCCGCCTCGGCGAAGGCGCGGGTGGCCTTTACCGGGTCAGCCTGACCTCGCAGCGGGAAGCGCATGGCCCCCTTCAGCTGGGGATTCAAGCCCGGTTCGATGCCTCGGGCCTCGTCAATGGTGAGCAAATCCAGGGTGTAGCCCAGAGATTGCAACCGCAGCGTCCGGTCCCTCGCGTAGTCATACTGTTCGTCCGTCTGTATGACCTGCAGGCCACCGGAAGCCCGGAATTCGATGTCATAACCAAGTTCCAGCTGCATCCGCTTGAAGATCTGGAGGCTGCCCATGGTCAGGTGGGATTCCAAGTCGGGAACGTTGCCCCAACCCAGGGCGCCGATGCCTCCCGCGTTCACCCCGGAGGCTTCGGAGGCGATTTCTCCGCGCTCGAGCAGGATCACCCGGCGTCCATATTCAGCCAGATGAAAGGCAACCGAGGCGCCGGCGATGCCGCCACCTATGATGACGTCGGCAGCGTCCATGGCGATCTCTCCTATGGGTTGGGCTCAGGAAAGCATTAACGGCGGCGGCGGTCCGATGGGCGCAGGGGTTCCGGGCAATCTCGCCAGTCGGAACGGCGACGCCCGAACGTCGATTCTGGAAGCGGATGGCGGAGAGAGCGGGATTCGAACCCGCGATATCCCAGAGGGATATACCGGTTTTCGAGACCGGCGCCTTCAACCACTCGGCCACCTCTCCGCAGGATTGGCATATTATTGTATCAGACGGAGTATCAGACGGAGCCGCGGGGTCCGCGAATCGCGCGTGCTATAATCGCCCGGTCATGTCCCTCCAACCCCAGTTCTTCTCGAATTCGACCGGCTGGGATTTGCCGGGCCAAGATTCGTCCGGCCAAGATTCGTCCGGCCGCGCGACTGGGCCGGCCTCAACCCCCTACTGGGAGGAGCCTACCGCATCGCCCTATTGGGATGAATCAGAACTGGCGGCAGCCATCCCAGAACCTCCAAAAAATCCAGCCGCGCCCGCCCCTTCTCCTGCCATCCTGCAGGGACTCAACGAGCCGCAGCAGCAGGCGGTTCAATGCGTGGAAGGCCCCGTCCTAATCGTCGCCGGGCCCGGATCCGGCAAGACGCGGGTGATCACCCACCGCATCGCCTACCTGGTTGAAGAATGCGGCGTTGCGCCCTGGCGCATCTTGGCAGTAACTTTCACCAACAAGGCGGCCCGCGAAATGCGAGAGCGCCTGGATCGCCTGATGATGGGCTCCGGCGAAGCGGTCACCATGGGCACGTTCCACGCCGTGTGCGCCCGCATCCTGCGGCGACACGGCGAACGGGTCGGGCTGGGTCGCAACTTCACCATCTACGACCAGGACGACCAGATCGACGCCATCAAATCCGCCATGTCCCTGGCCGACATTGATCCACGCAGTTACAACCCCCGAGCCCTGCTGTCGCGCATCTCGGCCGCCAAGAGCAGCCTGCACGACTCCCGCCAGATGATCCAGTCTGCATACGACGCCGATGACGAATACGGCGCCCATTGGATCGAGACCTGCGCTCGCGTTTATCACTACTACGAGGAGGCGTTGACCCGTCAAAACGCCGTGGACTTCGACGACCTCCTCATGAGAACGACGCAGCTGCTGGAGTCCTTCCCCGAAGTGCGGGAGCAATACCATGACCGTTACCATCACATCCTAGTGGACGAGTTCCAGGACACCAACGTCGCCCAGTACCGCCTGGCTCGCCTGCTCACCGGATCGCGCCGCAACCTCTGTGTCGTGGGCGACCCGGACCAGAGCATCTATTCCTGGCGCAACGCCGACATCCGCAACATCCTCAGCTTCCAGACCGACTTTCCCGACGCCACGGTAATCAGCCTCGGGGAGAATTATCGCTCCACCAAGAATATCCTCAACGCGGCGGCCAGCGTCATCGCCTCCAACGAGGAACGGATCGAAAGGCCGCTTTACACCAACAACCCGGTGGGCGCCAAGCTCACCCTCCACGAAGCCTACAGCGAGGAGGACGAGGCCGCTTGGGCGGTGGAGGAGGTCGCCCGCCTGAATCGGGCCAGCCAGTACCGGTCCGGAGACTGCGCCATCATGTACCGGATCAACGCCCAGAGCCGCGCCTTCGAAGACCAGTGCATGCGCCAGGGCATTCCGTACCGGCTGGTTGGCGGCGTCCGTTTCTACCACCGCAAGGAAATCAAGGATGTGATGTGCTATCTCCGGGTCATCTACAACCCGGGCGATGAGGTAAGCCTGCAACGCATCATCAACACGCCGCCCCGCGGCATTGGAGCCAAAACCGTTCAGCAACTGACCGCCTACGCCGCTAGCCTGGGCCTCACCACCCGCGCGGCCATGGCCAACATCGCCGCCGCCCGTTCCAGCGATCGTCCGTGTCCCATTGACGTAACCACCCGCGCGGCGCGTTCCATCGCCAGCCTGTCGGTCACCCTGGATCGACTTGGCGACGCCGCCCGCGAGCTGGCCGTGCCGGACCTGCTGGACCGAACGCTGGACATGTCTGGCCTCGCCAAGCACGTCCAAGCCCAGGACGACGGAGACGAACGGTGGGAAAACATCATGGAACTGCGCGGACTGGCGGAGGATTATGGCCCTCCCGGCGACGGCAGCGCCGACGGCCTCAGCGCGTTCCTTGAGCGCGTTTCCCTGGTTTCCGACGTGGACCAATACGAACCGTCCGACGACGCATTGACCCTGATCACCCTGCACCAGGCCAAAGGTCTCGAATATCCTGTGGTCATGATGGCCGGCCTGGAGGAGGGTTTGCTGCCACACAGCCGTTCCATGGACACGCTGCGGGAGATCGAGGAGGAGAGGCGGCTGTGCTACGTGGGCATGACCCGCGCCAAGGAACGGCTGTACCTGTTGCGGGCGTTTCGACGGCGCTACCCGTCCGCCGGCGGAGTATCCCTCCCCTCGCGATTTCTGGAGGACATACCCGACGAGGTCCTGGCGTCGCCCGCCGTGGAACGCCCGGCCGGCTCCCGCGCCGGCGACTACTCCCTGAACGCCACCGGCGACCGGCCGGGCCGCAACGAGAACGCGGTCATTGGCGGGGAATACGGAGCCCGTCGACGCGCCACCCGAACCCGTTTGGGCGACGGCGCCGGCGAATCCGGGCCAGCCACGCGCGGCCGTCTCCGGGGCAATATCGACGAAAAACTCACCGAGTGGGAAAGCAGCCGTTCGGTGGCCACCGCGCAACCCACACGAACCCCGCTCACGGTCGGGGAAATCGTGCGGCATCCGGTGTTCGGTGAAGGAGTCGTTCAGGAAGTCCAGGGCGAGGGCGAAACCGAGCAGGCCACCGTGCAGTTCGGCGCCGACGTGGGTTTGAAGCGCCTGCTGGTATCCCTGGCCCCGCTGGAACGGGGTTGATCAATCTCGCAACGGCAAACCGGCGCCAATCGATACCTCGCCGCCGCGCCACGCCGAATGGCAACGCTCCCGGCGAGGTTCCAGTAGACCAACATCTGCCGAGTTTCAAATCCACGGAATTTTCGCATGGGTTAGAAAAAGGCGCAATGCGGCCATTTGGAGAGTTTTGGCACGAATTTCGCCAGATTGGTCAAATAAAAAGACGAAACACGTTCCAAAATACGGCGCAACGGTTGCAACGCATAGTTTTGACCTGATAGCATTCTGAACATATACTACCTTCCGCTTTGCCGCATCGCGCCAGGCTGCGCGCTGCGGCGGTAACGCTATTCGTTCGGAGGTACCAAATTGGTCAAGCCTACGATCCTTGTCGCCGTGGCCGCCGCGTTGTTGCTGGCCATTGGCGTTGCCTGCGGAGGCGCCGCCCAGGAGGAGCCCGCCACTTCGGCTCCCCCGGCCGAGTCTCAAACGCAGGGGCAGCAGGACACAACGCAACAACAACCGGAACAGCCTGCGTCCTCGGACCAGACCGCTCCCGAGACCCCCGCCACCCCCATACCGACGGTAATCGCCACCGCCACGCCGAGCCCAACCAACACTCCGACGGCGGAGCAGGAAACCGCTGCGGTGGGTGGCCGCCTCCGCATCGCCACCGTCCCGCCGGTGCAACAGCTGACTGGTTCGTGGCTCGGCACCACCACTTCGGTGAACACTCAAGTGCGACCCTTCACTGATCCACTGGTGCACACTGACCGCTTCGACGGTTCCCTAGTTCCCGGCTTGGCCACCCACTGGGAGACCAACGAGGACGGTACTCAGTGGACCTTCTTCCTCAGGGACGACGTCAACTTCCACGGAGATTGGGGCCAGTTCACCGCCCACGACGTGCCGGTAAGCGCCCAATTCGTCATCAGGGAGGACGCCATCGCGACGGACACCGGTCTATTCCGCGGCCTCTTCGGTGACACCGCAGAAGAGCTGATGACCAATATCGTAGCTCTGGACGACACCACCATCCAGTTCAACCTCAAGACTCCCAACTCGCTGATGGACTTCTTTGCCGGCGCTCAGCAGGGCAACTTGTTCATGTACTCCAAGGCTCAGTACGAAGCCGAAGGCATCGAACAGTTGCAACTCAAACCCACCGGCGTCGGGCCGTGGGTCTTTGAGGAACGCACCATCGACGTGAACATCCTGTACTCCCGCAATGCTGACCACTACCGTCGGTCGCCCTTCTTCGAGGAAATGGAGTACGTGCTCATCCCCGAGGAAACCACCCGCTTGGCCCAACTCCAAACCCAGCAGGTGCAAATCGGCGAAATCAGCCGCGAGTTGCACTCCGACGCCCAGGGCGCTGGGATGCAGGTTCTGCAAAGCGAACTCCCATCCATTCAGGTCGCCTTCATCATCGGTGGAGTGTACAACCCCGAAGAAGCCGGCCCGTGCCTGACCGAAGAATTCCAAAACTGCTTCTACCAACCGGACGAACCACACTTGGACGTCAGGGTGCGCGAAGCCATCAACCGCGCGATCAATCGCGAAGAAATCAACGCGGAGTTGTTCGGCGGCATCGGTCGTCAACACACCGTGTGGGGTTTCCATCCAGCTCTCCCAGGCTACAACCCCAGGTGGACGGAAGAGTTCGACGAAAAGTACGGATACGATCCCGAACGGGCTCGCGAACTGCTGAAGGAAGCCGGCTATGAGGGATACGATCTCAAGTTGCTCCTCACCCAACTGACCGGCGTGCCCGAAATGATCCCCATGGGCGAGGCGGCGTTCACCTACCTTTCCAACATCGGCATCAACGTCACTTCCGAGGCCGTCCAGTGGGCAGATTACCGCGCCAAGTACTACCGGCCCGGCAAGACTCACGGCACCATCGCCGCCACACGGGGAACTTACCGCCCCGCCGACATCACGCTGCGTTTCTACAACCGCAGCGGCGACGCCGGCTTCTGGCGCACCTCTGTGGATCCCATGACCGATGTCCTCTACGACAAGGCGACTCAGAGCATCGATCCCGAGGTCAAGGCGCAAGCGCTGCGGGACTTGGGCGACCTCAAGTTCGACCTCTACTCAGAGGTTCCTATCGTTTGGCTGCCCGCCCAAATCGTGGTGGACCCAACGGCCATCGGTGAGATGGTGTGGCCCGGCAACATCAACGCCAGCTTCACCCACACCGAGTACATCACCCCGGCCAGCCAGTAGACGATATTGACGCTTCCCACACACAGGGGCAACCGGCCGGTTGCCCCTGCACTCTGCAAGAAAAGGTAGCAACTCGTGCAGCGTTACATCCTTTTCAGGGTCGGACAATCCGTCCTAACCTTGCTGGTGCTCACGGTCATCGTGTTTTCGCTGGCGCGTCTCTCCGGAGACCCGCTGGACGTGCTGCTTCCGTTGGAAGCCACCAACGAGGACGCCGAACGACTTCGGGCGGCGTGGGGTTTGGACCGGCCACTGTATGCCCAATATTTCACCTTCATCGGCAATGCCATCACCGGCGACTTCGGCGATTCCCTGCGCGTGCGGGGACGCACCGCCATGAGCTTGGTGCTCGAACGCCTTCCCAACACCGCGGCGCTGGCTGGCGTGGCGGTCATCGTGGCCATCGTAATCGCCGTGCCCATCGGAGTGCTGTCCGCCGTCAAGAAGGACACTGGCTTCGACTTCGCCGGCAAACTGATCGCCCTGTTCGGGCAATCGCTGCCCGCCTTCTGGCTGGGCTTGATGCTGATGTGGGTGTTCGCCGCGCAATTGCAATGGTTCCCAGTGTCCGGCAAGGAAGAGGGAGCCCTGTCATACATCCTGCCGGCCATCGCCATCGGTTGGTTTCAAGTAGCGGCCCTCATGCGCCTGGTGCGTTCCTCCATGCTGGACGTACTGGACACCGAATACGTGAAACTGGCCCGGATCAAGGGCGTTCCAGAATGGAAAGTCGTTTGGAAGCACTGCCTGCGCAACGCGGCCATCGCGCCGTTCACCTACTTCGCCCTCATCATCGGGTCCCTGATGGTGGGTTCGGTGTCCATTGAGTTCGTGTTTGCCTGGCCCGGCGTGGGCCGGCTTGCCGTGGACGCGGCGGTGACCAAGGACTTCCCGGTGGTCCAGGCTGTGGTCATCACGTTCTGCCTGGTGTACATCATCGCCAATCTGTTGGTGGACATCGCGTACGCGTACGTTGATCCCAGGATCCGCTACAACTAGGAGCATCTCAACATGGCTGCGGAAAATCGCGCCGTAGAACCACAGCTGGCCGTCGACTCGATGAGCGAGGCGGCCGCCCCGTCTCGCAGCCGCGCCGGCCGGTTCTGGGCCGAGGCGCGCCGGTATCCCCTGTTTCCCATCGCGCTCTTGCTGATCGTGTTGGTGATACCAGCGATATTCGCCGATTGGGTCGCCCCTCATGACCCGAAACTGGGTACCCTAAGCACCCGTTTGCTGCCGCCGGCCTGGATGGAGGGCGGCGACCCTCAGTACTTGCTGGGAACTGACCGGGTGGGCCGTGACATCCTCTCTCGCATCATGCACGGGGCCAGGGTGTCCGTTATCATCGCCGCCGTCGCCATATTCATCGCCGGCCTGGTGGGCACCACTCTGGGCATCGCCGCTGGCTATTGGGGAGGATGGGTAGATTCGGTGGTGATGCGCCTCGTCGACATTTCCTTATCAATCCCCATCATTCTGCTGGCTCTGGTCATCGTCGCCGCCACGAGACCCAGCATCACCAACGTGATCCTCGTGCTGGTGCTGCTGCTGTGGTCCAGATACGCCCGCCTGGTGCGCGGCGAGACGCTGGCGGTGCGGGTGCAGGACTTCATTTCGCGAGCCAGGGTGTCCGGCGCGTCCCACCGCAGGATCATGCTTCGGCACGTCTTCCCCAACGTCTTCAACAGCGTTATCGTGCTGGCCACCCTCAACGTGGGGTTCGTCATCATCCTGGAAGCCACGTTGAGCTTCTTGGCGGTGGGCATACCACCCCCGCAGCCGGCGTGGGGCCTCATGGTCGCCGACGGGCGCGTGCTGATCGCGTCGGCTCAAGGCTGGTGGGTATCGTTGTTCCCAGGCTTGGCCATCATGCTGGTGGTGCTGAGCATGAACCTGCTCGGAGACTGGTTGCGCGACCGCCTGGATCCGAAACAACGCCAGGTGTAGCGCCCGAACGCCGCAACCTGAAAAAGGGGGGCTGGCTGAGTTCCTGCCCCCTTTTTGGGTCAGCGCTTTTGAATATTGCCAAGCCTTTACGCGAACTGCGGAATCACATCCTCGGCAATCGCCTGCATCAACTCACCTATCCGCCCAACGTCGCCCGTATTCAACGCCAGGGCCACGTGCTCGGCCCCAGCATCCCGGTAAGCCGCGATTCCCGCCACCATGCCGGCAGCGTCGTCGCCCGGCAGCCTAGACCGGTCGGCCGCGCGTTGGCTGGACGGCCCGCCGTGGGCTTCCACTTCCACCCGCACCGACATCGTCAGGGCGTCCGGGTCCCTTCCGGCGGCTTCGGCGATTTCCCGCACGGCACGCCGACCGATGGCGAATTCCTCGGCGCTCACCCCTGAGGGATGCCAGCCATCGCCCCGCCGTCCGGCCCGCCGCAACGCCCCTGGGCTATTGCCACCCACCCACAAGGGCACGCCAGGCAGGCCCGAAACCGTCTGCGCCGGTTTTGGCGAGAATTTCAGGTCTCCAATCTTCCAGCCGCCACCGCTGTACTGCGGGTCTTCGTTCGACCACAGCTCCCGCATGATGTCCATGGATTCGTTGGTCAGGGCGCCTCGTCGATTCAGTGGAATCCCCAGAGCTTCAAATTCCGGTGTCATGGCTCCCACGCCGACTCCCAGCGCCAACCGTCCCCCGGACATTTGGTCCAGCGTGGCCGCGTATTTTGCCAACTCCACCGGATTGTGGTACGGCAGCACCAGTACCGAAGCGCCCAGCAGGATCCGTGATGTCAATGCCGAAATGTGCGACAGGGTCGCCATCGGATGATAGTACGGTTTGTCGTCCAGGCGTTCCCGGATGTATCCGTTGTTGAAGAGATGGTCCATGACCCAAATCGAGTCAAACCCAAGTTCCTCCGCCCTGACGCCGAATCTGATGACCGCCTGCGGATCCTCGATACCCCAATTATTGGGTACGGTTACGCCAAATTCCATTATCGATCCTCATGGACTGCCGGGCTTGTTTTCGACCCGGGCGTCAGCCGGTTTTGATGGCCTGAACCAATCTGGCCGCCTCAATGGCGCCAACCGCGCAGTCGGCGCCCAGATTCCCGACCTTGCCGCCAGACCGATTGATCGCCTGTTCCAAGTTTTCGGTGGTCAGCACGCCAAACATCGTGGGGACGCCGGTCTCCCGTCCCACGGCGGCGATGCCGGAGGACGCTTGGTTGCACACCATATCGTAGTGGCTGGTCTCTCCTCGGATCACGGCGCCCAGGCAGATCACCGCGTCGAAACGGCCCGATTCCGCGAAGGTCTTGGCTACGACGGGCAACTCGAAAGAGCCGGGAACCCAAGCCGTGGATATATCGTTATCTCTGACACCGTATTGCGCCAGAGCGCTGACCGCGCCTTCCATCAGGTTCTTGGTGATGACGTAGTTGAAACGGGCGGCCACCACTGCCACCCTGAGGCCAGCGCCGTCCATTCCACCATTCAGTTCTTGCGGCAAACTCTCATCTCCAGTGTCGCGGAGTTGGGCCGCCGGACGGTTCCGGCGTCCCGGCAACAAGTGTACTACGCATTCACCGCCGGCGTAACCGGGTTTACGCGGGCGGCGCGCTATCCCTCACCACGGGAGGGACAAGCGGTCATATAGGCCGTTCAGCGAGTTGATTTCGGACGCTAGGATATCCCGAGCCAGTTGCCGCGCGTACGCTTTCGAAGCGTCGTCGGTGATGTATTCCGCTGGTGATTTCCCGTCAATCCGGGCCAGCAGCAGCGCGCCCATTTGCCGCACCGTGTCCTCTTCCAGCGCATTTCGGTCTCCTGCGGCGCCCTCGTGGGCCATCGCATACGCGGCCCAAAACGACTGGGCCGCTGCGGAGTACTGCGTCGCCAACGTTGGGTTGTATATCGCCTTCAAAGTCAAATGGTTGAGCATGAACGCCAAGTCGAAAACTGGGTTGCCCAGGTGGGCCACTTCAAAATCCAGCAGCATCGCTCGCACCGCCGGGCCTGACCCGTTGACGATGATGTTCTTGGGGCTGAAATCTCCATGCGCCAGGACGCGCCGCTCCCAGGCGGATGGCAGCATTTTTTGCGCCTCGCGCTCTATGGTGTCCGCCAAGTCTGGATGCGCCCAGGCGGTTGCCCGGTGATAGGGGTCGATCCGCAGTTGCATGAAGCACGACAAATCTCCAAATCCATCGAGACCCTGGGGCAGGTCCCTCCCAATTACGCTTGACCTGGAATGTATAGCGCCCAGCATTTCACCCACCAGCCGGGCAGCGTCCATGTCGATGTGTCCCGCCAAGAGCCGCTCTTTCCAGTTGGCGCCGTCGCTCGGAGCGACGGTCATCGCAAAGGCGAAATTCTCCCGGTCCTCGAAAACCACCCGTGGCGCCGTCCAGCGACTCGCCAGCGACGATGAAGGTTCTTCCAACGTCAATTTGCCCACGAAGTCCAGGGCCGCCACTTCGCGGAAGATTCGTTCGCGGTCAGCGTACCAGTCCTCTTCAACGCGTAGTTTGGGCAGCGATTGTTTGAGCGCCAGAGCGTCGCCCGGGTTCGTTCCCCAGGTGACCTTGATGACGACGTTGGATACGCCTCCGCCCAGCGACTCAGCCCGCGCCCGGCGGCCATCCTCGGCCGAGATCACCCGTCGCTCCACGAGGTAGCGGACGGCGTTGTGTTCCGAAAGCGTCAGCTCCATAGCGGTGACGCGATGCCTTTCACCATGGCCACAGGTTAGACCCTCGCGGCCACCTGTGTGGTGAAATCCTCCAGATGGCCCAGCGTCTCCTCCAGGTTCCCGTCGGCGCTGAGCCGGGCAATGTCCAGAACCAGGTAGCTCACGCCCAGGTCAGCATACTGCCTAATGTCGCCAGCGACCTGCTCGCCGTTGCCGGTGAAGCGTGTCCGATTCCCGCTCGAATCCGTGCCGGTGAGGCGGTAATCGTGCGAACGGTAGATGATCTGAATCTCTTGCGGACTGCGCCCGGCTTGTTCCGCAGTTCTTTGCAAACGCTGAATGCCTTGCTGCAACGCCTCAGGCGTCCCGACGGGGAAAGCGGGGTTGTTGCCAATGGGATACCATCCGTCGCACAGCGTAGCCGCCCGCCGGATGGCCGGACGGCTTTCGCCGCCCACCCAAAACGGCGGATGCGGTTTCTGGGCCGGCTTGGGCAGGAACCAAATGTCGGAGAAGCTGACGTATTCGCCCTCGAATTTGGGATCGTCAGCAGTCCAAAGTTCCTTGAAGGCGCGGATGTACTCGTCGGTGACCGCTCCTCTATCGTCGAAGGGCTCGCAGCCCACGGCCTCGAACTCCTCGCGGCACCAACCGACACCCACGCCCACGATGAGCCTGCCGCCCGACAGCACATCCAGTGTCGCCAGGGCTTTGGCGGCCACCAGGGGATTGCGGTGCGGCACGATCAACACCGAGGTGGCCAGCCGTATGCTCCGGGTGCAGCCGGCCATGTACGCCAACGCCGTGATCTGCTCCATGGCTTGCCCTGATGCTGAACCCGGGAACTCTCCCGTTTCGGTGTACGGATATTCTGAAGATATATTTTTGGGCACCAGGATGTGATCCCCCAGGGCAATGGAGTCAAATCCCAGGGCTTCCGCCCGCTGTGCGATGGTCGCCAAGTTGTCGGGCGTGGCCAACGGCCCCCGGCCCGGAAGAGTGATTCCGTACTGCATTCGCCCTTTTCCTCCGTTGTTGCTAGCGAGTCGGGTGAACAATCGGCGCAAATTGAATGCCGCGACTGCCACGGCTGTAGCCGGCTGGCTTGGCGGTCATCAGTGAAACAATATGCCGCCGTTCACGTTGTACGATTGTCCTGTAATCAACTCGGCGTCGGGTCCAGACAGGAAGGCGACCAGATTGGCCACGTCTTCCGGTTCGGCGATACGACCCAGCGGGGTGCGCTCCGAAGACGCCGCGACTACCTGAGCCCTGAATTCCTCCTGCGAGATCCCGCGTTCCGCGGCCTGCGCCCGTTCCCAATAGCTCATGCGATCCGTGTTGATGGGACCGGGACACACCGCGTTGACCGTGATCCCGTAGGCCGCCAGGTCCATCGCCGACGCCTGGGTCAGCCCGATGACGGCGAATTTGCTAGCCGAATAGGCCGCGCCGTCCGCGCTGGCCTGCTTCCCGGCGTTGCTCGCGATATTCACGACCCGGCCGCCATTGCCCAACCGCGCCATCTCACGCCCGGCGTGCTTGGTGCACAGGAACACCGCAGTGGTGTTGATGGCCAAGAAATGCTGCCAAACCTCTTCTTCCAACTCGGTGACGGGAACCTTGTCCCGCCCGATGATGGCCCGGGCGTTGTTCACCATAATATCCAGCCGGCCATAGTGGTTGACGGTTTCGGCCACCAATTCTTCGATGTCAGCTGAATTGGACAGGTCAGCGTATATTGGCAAGGCTTTCCTTCCCAGCTGTCGCACTTCTTCGGCCACACTGTCGATGGACTGCCATTCCGCCCGCACTTCGCCGGGCGGCAGGTCGTCCACAGGCCGGCGCACGTCAGTTATTGCCACGTCGGCGCCCAGCGACGCCAGCTTCAACGCGGTCGCCCGACCCACGCCGCGCATTCCGCCGGCGCCGGTGATCAACGCGACCTTGCCTTCCAGACTCATGATCACTCCCTCCCGGCGCTGAACGGGTCTCGGCTGAAGATCCGGCGCACCATGGGCTCGAAGAACTCCAGCGGCAGCGAATCGTAGGCGGGATCAAACGAAGGCTGATCCCAGCGGTGGCAGAAATCCACCGCGTCCTGGTACCACGGATGATCGATATAGCGATCCCGAGCGTTGCGGTCGTCGCCGAAATGGTGGGCGTAGTAGTAACTCTGGAACAACCCGTGCTGCCGCACTATCCAGTAGGCGCGTTCCGACACGTATGGCCGCAGCGCGGCCGCCGCCAGTTCGCTATGGTTGTGCGGGGACAGCAAGTCTCCGATGTCATGGAGCAGAGCGGCTACCACCATCTCTTCGTCCGCGCCGTCTCGGTGCGCTCGCGTCGCTGACTGCAACGAGTGCTCCAGGCGGTCAACTTGGTATCCTCCCAAGGAACCGGCCAGCCCGCGGAGCTGCTGCAATATTCGGTCCGCCGTGCCGGCGGCGAACTCGGTCTCCAATCGCTCCAATAGCTCGTAATCTTCGCGCGTTCCGGCGGCCATGCTGGTGAAAGAGACCGTCGGCGTCTCGGTTTGCGTTGTCTCACGCATCGGGCGCCCCCATCGTGTAGTATGTACCGGATTGTACCACCACGCGGCGCAAACATCGGGTTGGCAGGAGATCGACAATGGCGGATACACAGCGATTGCTTGACCGCGTCGCCCTGATCACCGGCGGCGGCCGGGGCATCGGCCGGGCTATCGCCTTCGCCTACGCCGCCGAGGGAGCCAAGCTCGTTCTCGCCGCCCGGACCGACGCCGAGTTGCAGCGGACCGCCCGCGACATCCGCGCCAAGCATGACGCCGACGTCGTCACCGTCGTCGCCGACGTAACGGACCGGGCACAGGTCGAAAACGCGGTCGCGCAAACGTTGCGGCGCCACGGCGTCATCGACGTCATGGTCAATAATGCCGGCAACACGGGGGAGATTGGGCCACTCTGGACGCTGGACCCGGATCGATGGGCCAACACCATCGCTGTGCACGTGTTGGGGACTTACTATGGATGCCGCGCCGCCATCCCGCCCATGCTGGAACGTGGCAGCGGCCGCATCGTGAACATGTCTGGGGTCGGCGGGCCCAACGACACCTCCTACGACGCCGCCAAAACCGCCATCGTCAACATGACCGAAAACCTCAGCGTGGAGTTGTCCAGCTCGGGTGTAACCGTCAACGCCATCAGCCCCGGCTCAATCCACACCCGCATGTGGGAAGAGGTGCGCGACATGGCATGGGCCGCCGGCGACACCGAACTCTACGAAAAGGGCGTGGCCGTAACCTCCGGTGGAGGAGCTTCCATCGAGCGGGCCGCCGAGTTAGCGGTGATGCTGGGCAGCGACCAATGCGGACCGTTGTCGGGCCGCTTGATTCGCGCGGCAGTGGATCAGTTCGAGGGCATCCCCGGCTGCGTGGACTCCATCATGGCCTCCGACGCTTACCAACTACGCCGGGTGGAACCCTAGCCACTTGCGGCCTTTCCAGACTGCTCGCCCCCGCCAACCCCTGGCGCCATTTACTGCACCGGATTCACCCTGAACTTGTTGTAAGACTCCAAGGTTTCCAGCCGGGACAGGAAAAGGGCCTTCATGGCCTCGTTCAAGAACGGATTGGACTTGGGTTTCACGATTTCCTTGGTACCCTGATGGCTCACCGTCACCAGGCCGATGGGGGTGTACAAGTCCAGTAGGTCGGCCAGTTCCTCGACATTTGAACCCTCCGGGTGAACGACATACACGTGGTCGAAGATGCTGCCGGCGAAGGTCCTAGATACCGGTGAACTCACTGGGTTTTTGAGCATGGCCAACGCTTGGTCAATCCCTGCGTACCCCGCTGGAGCCTTCATATCGCTGCCAGACTTTAGGTATCCTTTCAGCTCGTAGCCTACCACTTTCCCGCTGGCGCGCGCCTCCAACAGATCAATGTCTGGCGAAAAGCTGAAGTACCGATAACCGCCCGTATCCTTGCTGACTCGCACCTTCTGAAAAATCTCGCTCTGGTTGTTTCTGCGCAGGATTTGATACATGGCAAGGAATACGGCATCCTCCGTAATGGGGAGCCGTTTGCTCATGATCCGGTTGAGCACCTCGGATGCGTGTTGGTCGAACGGCGCCGGACGCCCAAACGCTCCGCGACCGATGGTGGTTCTGCGTCTTCGCATGTCAACTCCGTCGTGGAGTGGTATCAGAAATACTCAGGCCCGCATGGTCCCGTTGAGCGCGATCCGGTGGGTGAGTGCCGCACTTGCGATTCTCACGCGACAGGTTGGATTTAGGTCAACTGCCTAGCCGCCCCCGCTCACCATCGGCGTCGCCGCTCGCAGCGATGGGTGTTGGGGCGGCCTGGCCAGCAGCAGGGCCGCCGCGGTGATGGCCGCCAACCCCGCGTAGATGATGAAAGCTAGGCCGTAGCCGTGGGCCAGGTGGAATACCAACCCCGACGCCACCGCGCCAATGGCTTGCCCCAGCGAGGTGAACGGCTCCGTCACGCCTCGGATCGTGCCAAGAGACTGGCGTCCGAAGAAATTGGCGTACGCCACTGGCGGCACCACCAGTATGCCGGCCACCGACACGCCAAACAGGCCGGCGGCGACGTAGGCCAGCCACACCGTGTCAGCGACGATGAACAGGATGCACGCCACCATCATCACCAGGGCTACAATGGCGTAAGTGTACGAAACCCGCATATTCTCCAGCGCCTTTCCCCACAGCAGGCTGCCGACGCCGGTGCCGGCCGCATTCACTACGATACTCAGTTGCGACAACGCCAGATCTATGCCCCGGGAACGCAGTAGGTCTGCCTGGTACACGTTGGTGCCAGACTGTAGCAGAAACAGGAAACCGGTGCCGATGGCCAGCGCCCACAACGCCGGCGTCCGTATGGCCTCTCGAGCGGTCCATTCCTGGCCCTCCTCAGATGGCGTCGGCTCGGCCGCGGGAGCGTCTTCTTCCCCTCCGCTGTCGTTGGGCTCAGGCAAATCGCCGTCCGGGAATAGACCAACGTCCTCGGGCCGCTGCGCCACCAGCAGCGCGGCTGGAGCCAGGGCGATGGCGTAAACCATCAACCCCAATACGATCCACGCGGTCTCCCAGCCGTATGCCACGCTGATCCAGGTGGCCACCAATGGGAACGCGACCATGCCCCCGGAGTGGGCCAGGAACAACAGTCCGGTGGCCCGGCCACGCTGCCTGACGAACCACCGACCGACCAACGTGGCCGATCCGACGTTGAGCGGACTGCTGAACATGATCCGGCCAACCGCCAGCGCCGCGTAGAAGACGGCAATGTGAACCGAAAGCCAGGCCATGGCGATCGTGCTCAACCCCAGGATGATCAACGACACCACCAGAACCACCCGGGACCCATAGCGATCAACCGCCCAGCCGACCGGTGGCGAGGCTCCCGTGGCCAACAGACCGCCCAGAGCGGCCGCTCCGCCAATCAAGGCGCGACTCCAGCCCGTTTCTTCTGCGATCAACGGCACGAACACCGCGAAGGTGAGACTGCCCGCGGCGTTGCGCACGAACATGCTGCTGCCGGCGGTTCCCAGCACAACCCAACCGTAAAAGAAGGGGAGCCGGCCAGACAGATATGTTATGAGAATTTGCATTCAGCGATTATCCCGCAACATTTGCAGGGCTGCAAACGTATCGTCTCGAAACCTGAGCCATGAGGGCAGTTGCTCCAACAGGCCGCCGACGGGCAGGTTCTCCAACAATTGACGACGGTGGCGGTTAAACCGGCTCACGAAATCCTTTCTGCGCCGGGTTCCCCTGGGCGACGCCGCCTTCAACAAAGCGTCTTGCAACGCGGCTTTGGGATCAGCCACACCCTCCAATTGGCGCACCTGGGGCAATTCCAGCGGGTTCGCCCCGGAAGGGTTTCCAGCCACTCGTCGGATTTCTGATTCATTGGTTAGGAGCCAAGTCTCGGTCGTTTGCACCGGAACAATGGGCACGGAGACCCCAGCGTATTCGGCAGCGACGATGCCTTGGTTGATTTCTTCGTAACGGGATCGCGAGCCAGCAGCCGCGGTCTGCAGGGTACTATCTGCGTCGCGATGGACGAATAGCAGATCCACCGGCCCAGACATGGCGCATCCCCGTAGTACTTTATCCGCCACCCTCCTTCCCGTGTGTGATGCAGCGCCCTCCGCTTCCTGAACGCCGAAATAAATTAGCAAGGAGGCGATGTGCGGGATCATTGCCGCGTCCGACGAACCTTCGCATACAAGGAAAAACCGCAATATCATCCGGCCATCCAAAATTCGGGCGGAAAAAACGAAGGCTGCGTTCCTTCCGGCAAGGAAACGTAAGCGGACAATTCCAAATTGCCTACACTGCGAATTTGGCGCGCCGCTTCGGTGACATCCGGTCGCTGAAACGCGCGCGATCGCCAGGTATCGTGCAATGGATAGCATCTCAAGGGCAAAACCTTTGCCCCGGACTGCGAACGCACGGCCGGGTTTTTGGCAAGGACCAGATCTTCGGCGGATTGGATCTGAACGAAAAACGGTGAATGGGTCGAGACTACGACTTGCCTCAGAGGGTTGTCGTCTGCCACCGCTTCAATTGGGTCCACCGCGACGTCATGCAACAGACGGTTCATGTCCGCCAGTTTTTCCGGGTGGATCCCGTTTTCCGGTTCCTCAATGCAGTAAACCCCGGTTAGCTCAGAGGACTCAGCGATGGCGACCAACGCCAAAAAGCGCAGCGTTCCATCCGAAACGGAATTGGCTCGCAGACGCACGCCAGAGGGTTCTTCCAATTCCAGAGAGTAAAGCTGGCGGACCTCATCTTGGACTACTCGCAACGACTTTACCGGTATCAGGTCGGCCAGCCGGGACGCCACTCGGCCCAGAATGTCATCTGGCGCCGCTCCGGGTTCAAGTTGCTGATGCCGCAGACTGGACAAATGCTGCAGCGTCGCCGGGATGTGGGCGCCGTCGGCGCCGATGCCGGGCGGTTGCGTGTACCGATCCGGACGGCGCATGGCGGCCGGGGCCAGGGCTAGAATCCGCCAGCTCTGCATCTCTCTCTTGGCCGCCAGGATGGTTGGCGTGGCAGAGGTGTTCTCAGTCCCGATAATGGTTCGCGTCGCCCCTTCCGCCGGAGACGGCCGGCCGCGCCCGTGGGAGCCCCCGTCTTGGTGAACCACGATGGCTGCCTGTTCGGTGTCCGGGTCGGTTTCGGTCGATATGAACCCGCTGCGGGCGTGGCGTTTGTTGTACACCACGCTGTCCCGGAACCTCTGCTTGCTGTGGGGAAACCTCAGATGCTGCGCCGCGTTCCCCGTGGTGATGGGCCGCAGTTCTTCTTTTTCCAGCGACAACCCTCCCAATGGACCGCTGGTCGGCGACGGCGGTTCGTACCGGAACGCAACCTCATAACGCAGGAAGGAGGAAGAGGCCTGGGTTTCACGGCCGAAGTCGTCGCGCACGTGGCTGTCCACGATCATCTCAACAGCGAACCGCATCCGGTTGGCGCGTTGGCCATTCCCGGAAAACAGCAGGTCGGCGATCTCCGCCGTATCCTCGCCGGCGTTGCGCAGTCGCAGCGCCGCTTCGTTGATGGTGGAGTCGGTCAGCAGCGAAAGGAACCGTATGGCGTCAAAGATGTTGGACTTGCCCACGCCATTGGGCCCGGCGATGCAGGTGTAGGGCCCGAAATCCAGCGCGAAGTCCTGCAGATTCTTGAAACCATTGACTTCCAGTCGCGTCAGCATGATCGCCTCCAGGAAACGGCGGGCGTCAGGTTTCAGCCGATTCTAGCATGGCCAAATGCCACCTCAATCGCTCCATTTCGCAGGCGAACCACAGGGCCATGCTTCCCGTCCGGTCGTCGTGGCCAGACAGCGCCGCGCGGTCCAGGTATGCCCTCAGGTCCGGCATCACCCCTGTACTGATACAGCCGTCCACCACACCGCCATCGTCATCGACCCGTTCGGACACCGCCCGCCAGCAAGACTCCACGCCGGCCCGGTATCCATCAGCCTCGCCATCGGGCAGCCAACCCTCGCGGATCCCTCTCGCCAGCGCGTAGCCCACCATGCAGGTGGACGTGAGTTCTCCCCAGGCGCCCGGCACGTCCACCAACTCGCCAAAGGTTCCCCAGGGTTGTTGGCGGCGCAACAACGCGTCCAAATGCTGGCGGTGCCTGGCCAACAACTCTGGCCGCGCCGGATGCTCAGCAGGCAGGTAAGTCAACGCTTCAGCGTATCCCAGCGCCGCGAAACCGTTGCCACGGCTCCAGAAGTGAGGAGCCGACCGCGCGTGTTTGAACAACCCGCTGCCGTCCTGCACGTCGCCACCGTCGATTAGAAACCGCGCCAATAGATCCGCGTATTTTGCGTCGCCGGATATGCGGTGCGCCCGGCCCAGCATCGCTCCGGCCATGAACATGTCCTCCACGCGAAAATCGGGGTCGCACGGCGCCGGGGCGGCGCCCGGGCCGCGACTGGCGAACCGGTCGGCCGCATAGAAGAACAACTTGCGGTAGGTTTCGTCGCCGGTGTAATCGGCCAGTCGAGCCGCCCACACTACGCCGGCCAGCGCCGCGCCGCCGGCGTTCGCCAGATACGCCGCTGGATCCGCTGCGATGGGAGCGACGAAGGCCGCGATTTCCCCGGTGGGGTTTTCGCCAGTGGGATTCTCGCCGCCATCGTCCAGCGCCGCCAGCCGCAGCCGCCCGCTGATGCCGACTCCCTGCGTGTAGTTCACCGGGTCCAGCGCGTGACCGTACCGACGCGCCAGGATCCGCGCCGTCTCAACTGGAGTTCGCGCCCGTCGGCCTTCCAGCGCCAACCGGCCGGCCGATACCGGAACATCAGCGTCCTTTTTCGTGGCGGCCCACAGTGGCGCCAAAGCGTCGGTCAACCCAGTCCAATGGGTGGTCAATCTCAACGCGGGCAACGTCCCTGGGGCATCGTTTGACGCTCGCCCCAACGCCGACGCCAGGGAGTCGTCGCTGGCCATGGGAAGGGCCCCCAGCGCCCTGGCTACCGCGCCGCCGGCCGCGGCCTCGTTGGCTTCCCAACGTATCGGATGCTCAGCGCTATCATGCAGCGCCACCTCCACCACCAAATCCGGAGCCTGGTAGGTGATCCACCGCCACAGATAGCGCCGCTCTGGAGCAGTTTGGTCGAAGTAGTAACCGCCCTCTGGCGGATACCCGGCGGTGAGATCAACCCGGTTGGCAACGGCCTCTTCCCAATCTCCGCCGGCGAGGGCGTCAGGGTTGGCGGCGACTATCACGGACAGGGCCACTCCCGACTCCTGGGCGGCCGCCGTTCCGCAGAACCGTTCCAGCGCGGTGAGGATGCGTGGCGTATCGGCGGCGTTGCCGCGCAGCCCCGCCACCAGCAGCGCCGATGGTTGGCGTGGGACATCCGAGAACGGCAACGTCCGAGTGTCCTGCAACGCCATAATGGGACGCAGTGATGGCGTCAACCCAATTGTGGTGGACTGCCAGTACGCTGGCGAGCGTTTGCGCAACAAGTTGATCAGGGCGGCGTTGATGTCGGTGGGGTGCATGGTGGACATTGAGCATCTCACAAAGCAAGCAGATGGCGGGTTACGATTGGATCTGCGCTGTGATCAGCACAGCGAAGATCGCGACGGCGAAAGGCAGGGCCGCGGACTTGAGCGCTCTGGCGAACGCAACTGCAATCGGATGGTCCGCAGTCAACAACAGATACTCCGCGAAAGTTCTCACCATGATCGCCGCGAATATCGGCACAAACATGGGGTAGTAATCGAAATCGACGGAGATCATTGGCCTTTGTCCTGAGTTTCGGTTGACGGATAAGAACTGCCGGCGCGGTTACTGCTTTCTGATGACAAGTACGGACACGGCCAAGCTGGCCACGCCAATCAGCCCCAATCCGACGCTGAAAGATTTTGTGGCCTGACAAGCGAAATCGTTGCCGGAACAGCTGAAAAACCAACCGAGCGATATGAGGATCATCGTCAGACTCAGACCCACCAAAAACATCGGGACGCCTCCTTCTCAAATGGCGACGCGGCGCAGTTGCGCGGCTGGATATACTATACCCGAAATGAACGTCACGATTTTGACATGCCCGGTTCGCCGGCGATAAATTGGCAGCCGGCAGATTTGCCCCAATAGCATCGTATTTTGGAGTAGGCGCCCATGCCGCGTTTCGACGATTACACCGGCGAAAACCTAATCCCGCCCTACCGCATCCTGGACCTGACCGATCGGCGCGCCGCCTTTTGCGCCCGCCTGCTGGCCGACTACGGAGCGGACGTGGTCAAGGTGGAACCACCCGCGGGCGACCCCTCGCGACGCCTGGGCCCATTTCCCAACGACGCGCCGGACCCCGAGCGCAGCATGGACTTCCTGTTCTACAACACCAACAAGCGCTCCATTACCCTGGATCTGGAAACCGAGACGGGCCGCAGCCTCTTTCGCCGGCTTGCCGTCGACGCCGACGTGATCATCGAGAGTTTCGACCGCCACTATCTGACTGACCTCGGCGTCGGTTTCGACTCATTGCGGACGGAGAATCCCGGATTGGTCATGGCGTCCGTGACGCCTTTCGGCAGCGTGGGCGACTGGGCGGACTACCGGGGCGACGACCTCGTGGTGATGGCGGCCAGCGGATACATGCAAATCACCGGCGAACCCGACGAGCCTCCCGTGCGCCAGGGCAACGAACACAGCCACTACCCGGCCGCTCAGTACGCGGCGGTGGGCGTCCTCGCCGCCCTCTATCACCGCGACTTCGGCGGCGGCGACGGCCAACATATCGACATTTCCTCACAAGAAGCCCTCATCACCTACTACACCGACGCCCATCCCGCTCTGCTTTGGCGCAAGCTCGGTCAGAACGTAACCCGGGTGGGCGCCAACTCCACGCTGGTGATCCCCTTGGGAGCCTACCCCTGCAAGGACGGCTGGATCTCCGCCGGCGTCATCACCCCACGGGAGTGGGATGCCCTGGCCGAATGGATCCACGAGGTCACCGGCAACGATGAGGCGCTGAACGAAGCCTACCGCGGCGGCAACCAGGACCGCGCCGAGCACATGGACATCATCACCGCCCTGTTCCTCGAATTCGCCGAGAATTTCACCGTGCAGGAACTGTTCCACGAGGGCCAACGCCGGAACCTGGTGTTCCTGCCTGTCAACGAGATCGCCGACCTGCTGGCGGACCCACAGCTCGCCGAATCCGGCTTCTGGTACGATATCCAAGATAACGACCCAGCCGTTGGCCCGGTCAAGTACCCGCTAGGGATCTTCCACAGCGAAGAGGTTCAGGCGCGGAACCGACCGGCGCCGGCGTTGGGCGCGGACAATGAGGCCGTGTACCAAGGGGAACTGGGGTTAACCCCCAGTGAACTCGCAACCCTGAAAGCCGATGGCGTCATATGACGTACATTTGACGTACGCCTTTTGACGCGCGTCATGCCGGAGAACGCCCAGATGAACGCCAGCTTGCCTGCATCCCAGCCTGCCACCCCTTCCGCGCTCACCGGCATCCGCGTCGTTGAGTTTGGCCCCTATGTCGCCCTACCCCTGACGGGGCGTATCCTCGGCTCGCTGGGCGCCGAAGTCATCAAAGTGGAAACCAACAAGGTCCTCGACGAGATGGCATTCATACCTGCCTGGTCGCGGGGCGCCGGCCAACCGGAATACCAGCGCGGCAAACGCCGCATTACCCTCGACGCGCGCACCGACGCTGGCCGCGACCTGATGCTGGAAATCGTCCGGATTAGCGACGTGTTCATGACCAACTTTCGCCGCAACGTCCTGGACCGCTGGGGCATAGACTTCCCCGAGATCCGGCGGCAGAGGCCCGACGCCATCATCATGTGGCAAACCGGCCTGGGCGGACACGGGCCGTATTACACCTACAAGTCCTTCGGCATCCTGGTGCAGCACCTCTCAGGCGTGTCAATGATGACTGGGCTGCCCGGCGAACCGCCCGGAGTGGTCAACACCTCCTACTCCGACTACCACACCGGAGTGTTCCAGCCGGCCGGCATCATCGCCGCCCTGATGCGTCGCAACCTGACGGGCAAGACGGCCACGCTGGAATCCTCCATCTTCAAATCCGGCGT
This sequence comes from Dehalococcoidia bacterium, assembly GCA_965221295.1. Taxonomy (GTDB): domain Bacteria; phylum Chloroflexota; class Dehalococcoidia; order Lucifugimonadales; family UBA3495; genus Bin87. The sequence continues at coordinate 2,930,474 of OZ244879.1, forward strand.
CGCCACCTGCGGCCCGGCTTTACTGGACTACCAGATCAACGGTCGCAGCCCACAACGTCGCGGCAACGCCGACGCATGGGCCGCCCCTCACGGGGTATATCCCTGCGCGGGGAAAGACCGCTACATCGCCATCTCCGTAGCCGACGATGCGCAGTGGTCCAAATTGCGTCAGGCCATGGGCGACCCCGCCTGGGCAAGCCATCCTGATTACGAGACTCGCATTGGGCGCCAGCGTCACCAGGCTGCCCTCGACGCCGCCATCTCGGATTGGACGCGCCCCCAAGAAGCCGGACCGCTGATGGAATCGCTGCAACGAGCCGGAGCGCCAGCCGGCATCGTGTCCCAAGGCTCCGATCTCAATGAGAGCTCGCACCTAAAATCCCGCAATTTCTACCAGGACACCCAATACTGGGAAGCGGAGCGCGGGGTGAAAGCCGCCGAATGGGTGGAGGGCGAAAGCGTTTCATGGTCGATTCCGGCCAAGATGTCCGCCACGCCCATCGCCTTCGGCAAATACAGCAACATCGGCGAGGACAATGCTTATGTGTTCGGGGAACTGCTCGGCCTCACCGAATCCGAAATCGCCGGGTTAGAGGAAGCCGGGGTCATCTACTGATCGGCTCCACCAACGCGTCCGGCGCTTGGTCAGCTAGGACCCGCGGCTGAAGCCCGTCCAGAAATCGCATCGTTTGTCTATTCGTTGCTGCGGACGCCTCATTGCCGCCATTGCGAGCAGCAACCGCAACGCGGCGACCACTTAGCTTAGCCAGCGGCCGTTGGTCGCACGCTACGGGATTGCCGCGCTTCGCTCGCAATGACAGTGGGGTATGCCCGCAATGACAGTGGGGTATCGCTCGCAATGACCACTGGGGCAATTTCGAAATGGTGGCTGAGGCAATCTCGCAATGGTGGTCGCGGGAGGGATCTGTGCTTCTGTCATTGCGAGGCCATGGGACGTGGCAGTCTCGCTCCGACGCGAACGGCCGTTGGTCGCACGCTACGAGATTGCCGCGCTTCGCTCGCAATGACAGTGGGGTGATGCTCGCAATGACAGCGGGGTATCGCTCGCCATGACCGCTGGGGCAATCTCGCAATGGCGGCTGAGGCAATCTCGCAATGGTGGTCGCGGGAGGTATCTTTGCTTCTGTCATTGCGAGGCCATGGGCCGTGGCAATCTCGCTCCGACGCGAACGGCCGTTGGTCGCACGCTACGAGATTGCCGCGCTTCGCTCGCAATGACAGTGGGGTATCGCTCGCAATGACAGTGGGGTAATGCTGGCCCTGATAGATTGCGGAGCTCCGTTGTTGCCGTTGCGTCAGTTTTCGAAGTCGGTGATCACGCTGCGACGAACGGAGGCCGCCTTCATGTCCGCGAATGCCCGGTTGATTTCTGACAGTTTCAATTCCTGGGTAACCAACTCGTCCAGCTTGAGCCGCCCCTGCTTGTAAAACTCGATGTACCGCGGCATGTCGGTGCGGAACCTGTTGGAACCCATCGTGCAGCCCTGGATCGCCCGGCCGCGCCGCAGGTAGTTTCCTGCATCCAGTTCGATCTTCACGCCCTCTGGCACCATGCCGATGATGGTGGCCACGCCGCCCGGACGCAGCATGTTGTAGCAGTCTTCGGCGGTCTGCTTGAGTCCGATGGCCTCGAACGAATAATCCACGCCTCCGCCGGTCAATTCAACGATCCGCTCGGCCACGTTGCCGGACGTGGCGTCGATCACGTCGGTCGCGCCAAATTCGCGGGCCAGGGCGAACTTGTCCTCGGTGGTATCCACGGCGATGATGCGCAGGGCTCCAGCCAACGCCGCGGCCTGAACGCAATGGATGCCGATGCCACCGCAGCCAACCACGGCAACCGTGCTGCCCGGCTCCACCCGCGCGGTGTTCAGCACGGCGCCCAGCCCGGTGGTGGCGCCGCAGCCGATCAGGGCCAACTGCGGGAACGGAATATCGTCCTCCACCTTCACCAGGGCGTTCTCGTGCACCAGCATCTCGGCGGCGTAGGATCCCAGTTGGGCGAACTGGGTGATGGCCTCGCCGTTCCTGCGTAGCCGGGGAGGTTCGCCGCGCCCGCGGGTAACCGCAGTCCGGTCACAGAGGTAGGGCTGGCCGCGCGTGCAGAATTCGCAAACGCCGCAAAATACCGACAGGCACATGATTACCGAGTCCCCCGGCCTCACGTATTGAACCTGATCGCCCACCGCCTCAACCGTGCCGGCCGCTTCGTGGCCCAAGATGCAGGGCATCGGGGTAGTGTACAAACCCTCCACAAAGTGGAGGTCGCTGTGGCACACGCCAGAAGCGCCGGTGCGCACCAACACTTCCCGAGGCGCTGGCGCGTCCACCTGCACCTCCTCAACCACCACTGGTTGGTTCACCTCGCGCAAAACTGCTGCCTTCATCGCTCGATCCCTCCGAATCACTGGCTGAACTATGATCGCCTCATCTGTGGGGCGATGTTAACAACGCCGCCGGCCAGCGTCAACAACGCCAGTCAGTTCGCCCCCACCCAGATCGCCGAAAAGGGGTCCCACATTCGCATGATCGCGAAACGCCTCATAGCCAGCCGGGACGCTTCCCCCTACTGTGATTGCGAGCTTCCCTCTACTGCGATTGCGAGCTTCCCAGCACTGTCATTGCGAGCGGAGCGCGGCAATCTCGTTGACCACTGCCGATAACTGTCATTGCGAGCGTCCCACCACTGTCATTGTGAGCGGAGCGCGGCAATCTCGTTGACCATGACCAACGGCCGTTCAGCCTCGCCGCTCACTGCCATCCACTCCGGCGACTGAGGGGCGCGCACAGGCGACGCCAAACGCTTGCCCTGTTTGGCGAAAGGGGCCACCATACGATCATCCGGGGACGCATCCATCAAGAATTCGGGGACGCGCTCGACCAATGCCGCGACAAATAAACGGCCCCATACATCTGGGACCGTTCAATCGTCGGTTGGAAGTAATGGCGACCCGGAGCGGATTCGAACCGCCGATCTCTGCCTTGACAGGGCAGTATGTTAACCGCTACACCACCGGGCCTTCCGCCGCGCAGCCTGAGCTGCGTAACGATCATTGTATGCGGACGCCTGAAGAAATGTCAAACCGGCCAGCCCTGCGCTCCAGCGCTTGAGCCACTATCGGGACAGTTGGCCAGACGTTCATCAATCACTTAGCGCGACATCGACCTAGCGAGGCGTGATTTGGGGAATCGACGCCGTGGCTGTGGCTGGCCTCAAGCCTCCTGGCGAACCGGCGCGGTCTTTGAATGTTCGGCGCCGGTCTGTATAGTTGTTGGCGGCGCCAACGCGAATCGGCGTTGAACCCCAACGCGCCACCGGAGCCCGAACATGACCGCTCAATCGCTAGCCAGCCGCGAACTCCAGCCGTTGCCACTGGAAGGACTGCGAGTCCTCGATGCGACCCACATCGTGGCCGGTCCGTTTTGCGCAATGATCTTGGCGGACATGGGCGCCGAGGTCATCAAGATCGAACGGCCTGGCGTAGGCGACCGCGCCCGTCAGAACGATCCATACGTAGCTGGACCCGACGGCGCGCAGGTTAGCGCCCGTTATCTGGGCGTGAACCGGAACAAGAAGAGCGTGGCCCTGGACCTTCGCGACCCGGTGGCCAAGCGCGCCTTTGAAAATATGCTCCGCGCCTCCGACGTGCTGTTGGACAACTGGGGCCCGGGCGCCATGGCCCGCCTCGGTTACGACTACGACCGCCTGAGCGACATAAACCCCGGGCTCGTGTACGCCAGCATCACTGGCTACGGAGACAGCGACGGCCGACGCGGCCCCTATTCCAACTGGCCCGCCAACAATCCGTGCGTCCAGGGCATGGGCGGCTGGATGGCAACCACCGGCACGCCGGAAAGCGGTCCACAGATGGTTGGCGACAACATGGGCGACTCCGTGCCTGGCGTCTGGACCGCCCTGGGCGTCATGCTCGCCCTGGAGTCCCGACGCAAGACGGGCCGGGGCCAGCACGTCGACATGGCCATGTACGACTGCATGGTGGCCCACACCACCAGCAGCATGCCCCTGTACCAGACGACGGGACAGGTAACGACTACGGCGCGAGAGAACATGTTCTCCGCCCAATTGACCCTGCGGGCATCTGACGGCTACGTCGTGCTGGCCGGCGCCGGCAACGCCGATGACAAGTGGCGCGCCATGTGGAACCTCATTGGCCGGCCCGAATTGGCCGAAGACCCTCGTTACCTGGGACGCGGCGTAACGGGTCCGTTCTATTTCAGCAACATCGTTCCGGCCATCGAGGAGTGGTCCCAACACATCACCAAGCGGGAGCTGAACCAGCATCTGCTGGACTGCGGCTTCTCCATGGGCATCGTGCAGGACACCGCCGATTTGGACAATTGCCCGCACCTGGAGGCGCGCCATATGTTCGTAGACAGTGGCGACACCTTTGGCGGCTCGTTCCGCACCGTCAATACTCCGATTCAACTGACCGGCTGCGTCGATACGCCGGCCAACTCACCGCCCACCCTCGGCCAGCACAACCTAGCCCTGTTGTGCGAAATCGGCGGCCTCACCCCGGAAGAAGTGGCGCAGTTGCAGGCCGAAGGCAAGGCATGACGCCTCGACTCCGCCGCCGCATGGACGCAACTCGGCGACGAGCGACTAACCGTAAAGGCGACCGCCCAAATTCGACGCCGCAGGGACTTAGCGCTGCGAGTGGTACAATTCCTTGCCGGCGCATATCCAGATTTGCCCGATTGTTTTTCACCTGAACCGCGTTGGCGCGCACAGGGAGCTAGAACAACCGTCATGCCTACCTTCCAGTCCCCCAGGGGCACCACCGACCGCCTGCCGGCGGAACAAAAATACTGGCGATACATCGAAAGCAAGGCGATGGGGGTGGCCCGCCGCTTCGGCTACGGACGAATCGACAGTCCCATGTTCGAGGACGCGGGGCTGTTCATCCGGGGCGTTGGCGAAGGCACGGACATCGTGGAAAAGGAGATGTACGTCTTCGAAGATAGGGGCGGCGACATGCTCACCCTCCGCGCCGAAGGCACCGCGCCGGTCTGCCGCGCCTACCTACAGCATGGCATGGCGAATTTGGCGCAGCCAGTTCGCATGTATTACATCTGCCCGGTGTTTCGCTACGAACGCCCCCAGGCCGGCCGCTTCCGGCAACACCACCAGTTCGGCATCGAGGCCATCGGCGACCCGGACCCTTCGGTAGACGCCGAGGTCATCGAACTGGCCTGGACGTTCGTGAACGACCTGGGCCTGTCCGACATCACGCTCTTCACCAACAGCATTGGCGACGGGGCTTGTCGGCCTGAGTACATCCGGTCCCTCCATTCCTACTACGAGAAGATGAGCTCCCACCTGTGCCAGGACTGCAAAGCGCGGCTGGAGCGCAATCCGCTGCGATTGCTGGACTGCAAGGTCGAAACCTGCCGCGCCCTAGGCGAAGAGGCTCCCAGATCCACCGAATGCCTCTGTGACGAATGCGACAATCACTGGAAGCGGGTGCAGTCCTACCTGGGCGCCATGGGAATCGACAACCGCATAGACCACCGGCTGGTGCGCGGCCTCGACTACTACACGCGCACCGTGTTTGAGATCCAACCCGCCGTTGAAGGCGCGCAATCGACGATTTGCGGCGGAGGTCGCTACGATGGCCTCATCGAACAACTGGGTGGACGCCCAACACCGGGCATCGGGTTCGGCAGCGGGATCGAGCGCCTGGCCCTCAACTTGCAGCGCTCGGAGGTTGATGTTCCGGACGAACCAACGCCTCAGTACATCATCGCCACCATCGGCGAAGAGGCGCGCCTCGCCGGCGTCCAGCTGGCCAACCGCATGCGCTCCGCCGGGGTAGGTGCGATTCTGGCCAACGGCGGGCGGGCCCTGCGCGGGCAGATGCGTCAGGCCAATGCCCTGGGAGTTTCCGGCGTGATCATCCTGGGTGAGGATGAAGTGCGCGACGGCGTCGTCATGGTGCGAGACATGGCTACTTCCAGTCAGCAAGCCCTACCCATGGCAGACTTCCTACGGGATCTGTCCTCCGCGTGACTCCGCCACGCGCGAGCCTCCGGATCCCCTCCGGTGGCGGGCGCAATCCCGAGCATCCCCAAAAGAGAAGTTAAATTCCGAAAAATTGTGTCAAAAACCGCTTGACTTGGAACGGGCGTTTGCTAGAACATACAGCCAACACATATGCGCTCAATCGGCGCCAATGGAGATATTCGGCTTATGTTCAGCAACGACAGCATCGTGGGAGCAACCACCGCCATCCGAACCACGTCAATCCCAGACTATGGTCGCAAAGTGCACTACCGCGGCTATATGATCCATGGTGAGATTCCGGGCATATGCTACGTCATCTACGGCCGCAACCAGTTCGGCCAGTTGGCCGAACTGGGCGCCACCCGGTGTTTCCGTTCGGCGATGCGTTGGGTTGACCGCCACGCGGCGGAAATGCGACGCCTGATGCCGGTGCGCGACAGCGGAATGCCCGGTTCAATCTCTGACCAGCTGCCGGTCGCCGCATAGAGGAACCCAAATTCGTTGGCATCGTCAACAGAAAAGAGCGTCAACTACCGCCGGGTCGTGGACCTCAGTCACCCGATCACTGCCGACATACCGCTTTGGCCCGGCGACCCGCCGGTCAGATTCGGCGCCGTGGCGGACATCGAATCCCAAGGCTATTTCCTACGGCAATTCAGCATGGGCGAGCACAGCGGCACCCACCTGGCCACCCCCAGCGCCTGTTGCGGCGACGGCATGGACCCCAACCAGATTCCCGCCGATTCCCTGGTCGCGCCGGCGGTTGTGATCGACGCCCGAGACCCGTCTCGCCACAACCCCGATTATGCACTGTCGGCCCGCGACATCGCGGCATGGGAGAGGAAACACGGGCCCGTCGAATCGGGCGCCCTGGTATTGCTGAATACCGGCTGGGCCCAGTATTGGACCCAGCCGGAGCGTTTCATTGGCCGCGACAGCGATGGCGCCACGCACACTCCCGGGTTCAGCTTGGAGGCCGCCCGATTCCTGCTGGAGTGGCGCCAGGTAGCTGGCCTGGGCATCGATACCCACGGCATCGACCCCGGCGCGGACGCGGGTCTGTCGGTCAGCCGCCTGGCGCTGGGTCGCGCGGCGCTGGTCTTGGAGTGCCTCAATAACCTGGATGAATTGCCGCCCACCGGGTCCACCGTCGTCGTGGGAAGGTTGCGTCTGGTGGGCGGCAGCGGCTCGCCGGCCAGCGCGCTTGCGTTGGCGCCCTGACCGGCAACGGAACCACCTGGATCTAGAGCGCGCTGGCGCCGGCCGCGGCGCACTGTTCGTCCTCTTGGCTGGTGCCGCCACCGACTCCACAGGCGCCAACCACCTGGCCGCCGCTCACGATGGGAACAGCTCCCTGGCCGAAGATCATTTCCGCCCCGGAGCGTTCGCGGATCCCCGCCGGGGTGGGCGCCGTGGCCCGGTCCTGCATCTCGCCGCTAGGCCTTCCAAACGCGGCCGACGCTACGGCCTTGCCCTGGCACCCGTAGGCCGATGCCCAGATCGCGCCATCCATCCGTTGCAGTCCGATCAGCCGTCCTCCCGGATCCACCACCGCTACACTGATTTTGATGTTCAGTTCCTGGGCTTGGGCTATCGCGGCCGCCATGATTCGATTGCTGTCCGCTAGTGTAAGGGCCATTATCATTCCTCCTGAAGCCAGACCTTGAGCGTCCGGCGTTTCGCAGACATATTATGTCCGTCGCCCTCCCGGAGCAAGTTTCAACTACCCCGAGCCGTACCCAGTTTCCCCGAATCGCCATTGCGACCTACCCCGGCTGCAATCGCGACCTCCTTTCTGCTATTGCGACCTCCTTTCCTGTCGTTGCGACCCCCTTTTTGTCATTGCTACCTCCTTTTTTGTCATTGCGAGCCCAGCGCGGCAATCTCGTTCCCCACGACCAACGGCCGTTCGCGCTCGCACCAGCGGCCGTTGGTCCAGGCTTCGAGATTGCCGCGTCGCTACCGCTCCTCGCAATGACATTTGGGGCGCTCCTCGCAATGACAGTTGAAGGAACCATTGCGAGCCCAGCGCGGCAATCTCGTTCACCACCACCAACGGCCGTTGGTCCAGGCTTCGAGATTGCCGCGTCGCTACCGCTCCTCGCAATGACAGTTGGGGCGCTCCTCGCAATGACAGTTGGGGCGCTCCTCGCAATGACAGTTGAAGGAACCATTGCGAGCCCAGCGCGCCAATCTCGTTCACCACCACCAACGACCGTTCGCGCTCCCCCCGAAGGCCGTTGGTCCAGGCTTCGAGATTGCCGCGTCGCTACCGCTCCTCGCAATGACAGTTGGGGCGCTCCTCGCAATGACAGTTGAAGGAACCATTGCGAGCCCAGCGCGCCAATCTCGTTCACCGCACTCGAACGACGTTCGGCCTGAACGCCGCCGTCTGTTCCCGCCAGCGTCGGATTATCGCGTCGCCATGACGATTCACAACGACGCATTGCGGAAAATGGGCGCGCGGCGAGCCAACTGTCCCGGAGGGAGTGATATACTGTGCGCCGACTTCCCACAATCGGAACGCAACCCCACAGTGTTGACTCGCCGCATCATACCGTGCCTCGATGTTGACGCCGGTCGCGTCGTGAAGGGCACGAGCTTTGTCAACTTGCGCGACGCTGGCGACCCGGCGGAGTTGGCCTCTCGCTACGACCAAGAAGGCGCCGACGAGTTGGTGTTTCTCGACATCACCGCCAGCAGCGACTCCCGCGACACCATGGTGGACGTGGTGCGCGCGGTTTCCGACCAGGTTTTCATTCCTCTGACCGTGGGCGGCGGCATCCGCGCCATCGAGGACGTTCGCCGCATGCTCAACGCCGGCGCCGACAAGGTATCCGTCAACACCGCCGCCATCAGCGACCCGGAACTGGTCGTCCAAGGATCAGAGCAGTTCGGCAGCCAGTGTATCGTTACGGCGATTGACGCCCGGCGCGTCGTGCCCGGCGAAACCTGCCCCGAACCCAGAGACCTCAACCTGGCGCTGGATGAATCATCGAGCTGGCAGGTGTACACCCACGGCGGCAGGAACCCAACCGGGATGGACGCCGTGAAGTGGGCTCGCCGGGCGGTTGCCCTGGGCTCCGGCGAAATTCTGCTCACCAGCATGGATGAAGACGGCCAGCAAGACGGGTACGACCTGTCGTTGACTCGCGCCATCTCCCGCGCCGTGCCGGTTCCGGTGATCGCCAGCGGCGGCGCCGGCAACCTCAATCATCTCCATGACGCTCTCACTGAAGGCGAAGCCGACGCCGTGCTGGCCGCAAGCATCTTTCACTTCGGAACGTATTCCATCGCCCAAGCCAAAGAATTCCTCAATGGCCGGGGTGTCCCCATGCGGATTTGAACCCCAACTTGCCCCAGGAAAACTACTCCCCAAGACCACAGCCTCAGGACCAAAGCCCAGTACCACAGCCCAGGACCAAAACCAATGAACGGCATTACCACCGTAATCTTCGACATGTTCAACACGATAGCGCAGGACGGCCCTGATCTTTGGAATCTCTCCTTCGCGCGGATCATTGAAGAACAGGGCTTGCATACCACGCCGGAAATGCTGCGCCACGCCTGGGACGCCGGTTCCAACAATTTCCGGGAACGGCGCATTGACCCAGACGGTCCTTTCATCTCCTATCTCGATGGCTGGGCCGACGCGTTCTCCAGAGCGTTCAACGACCTGAACCTGCGAGGAGATCCCGCGGCCGCCTCCCAGAGTTCCATCGATGACCTGGGAACTCGCCCGCTATTCCCCGACGTCGCCGAAGCCTTGGCCATCGTCGGGCGGGATCGTCGCCTGGCCGTGCTGTCCAACGCCGACGACGCGTACCTGAATCCGGTCGTCGCCCGCATCCCCGCGCACTTCGAGGCGGTGGTCTCTTCCGAAGGCGGTCAACGCTACAAACCGGATCGCCGCCTGTTTGAAATCGCTCTCAACGAATTGCAGGCCGACCCTGCGGAGTGTCTGTATGTGGGCGACAAGCAGTTCGAGGATGTGCAAGGCGCCCGAGGGGCTGGCATGTCGGTGGTATGGATCAATCGCCGGGGCGACCCTTTGAATCCCGACCTGCCAGCCCCCGACGCCGAGATTCGCAACTTGCTGGAACTGCCAGCCGTGCTCGGTCAACCTAACTAACGCGCCGACACGCATCCGATGCCTCCAATGCGTCAGTCCGAGGTTCGCCGTTCTGCCATCTCGAGCCTTCCGCTTCCGCCGTTGCCCGCTTCCCTTTTCTGCAATCGCGAGGTTCCCTGGGCGCGTCGACAAACTGGGCGCCCGCAAAGCCTGACCCGCCACCGTCCCGCGATTCAATCATTGGAGTTGATCCTCATGACCGAAGTAAAGTTGGATGACAAAGGACTGGTTCCGGCCATCGCCCAAGACATCAACACGGGCCAAGTCCTCATGCTCGGCTACATGAACCCCGGCTCTCTCAAGCGCACCGTAGAGGGTACCCAGGTGTGGTTCTACAGCCGCAGCCAGGAAGACTTGTGGCACAAAGGCGAGGTATCCGGAAACTACCTCAACCTCAGAGAATGGTACGTTGACTGCGATTCCGACACCCTGCTGCTCAAAGTGGAACCCGACGGGCCCACCTGCCACACCGGCGAACCCACCTGTTTCTTCACCCGAATGGACGGTCTCCCCGACGAATATACCGCATCTGAAGGGGGGCCTCGGGTGCTGGACGAACTCTTCGCCGTGATCAAGGACCGGCAACGGGAAATGCCCGAGGGCAGCTACACTGCCCAACTGCTCGCCGGCGGCGCCAGCCGCATCGCCCAGAAGGTAATCGAAGAAGCCGGCGAGGCCGCGTTGGCCGCCGCCACTTCAGACGCTGAAAACCTGCCCGCCGAAATCGCCGATCTGTTCTACCACACCCTGACGCTCATGGCCTCGGCCGGGGTATCGCCCAACGCCGTGTGGGAAGAGCTGCGCACTCGCCGCAGCTAACGGGTAGGCCCGTCCACGGTCAAATTCGCCACCGGCTCCCCGCCGGCATACCGTCTCCACTGGCCATCCCAGTAGATGGTGACGTTCCCGCTGCCCAGGGCAATGGCCCCGTCCGGCTCCAGGAGAATCCCGGAACCCCCATCGATGCCAAGTACGATCAGTCCAACGTAATCCGAGCCGGCGAGCGCCGCCAGCGTCGCCTGGGGATCGCTACGCTCATGGTGAGGCAGAGTCATCACGTTGGGCACGATGTTCAGCGCCGGGGATGCCGGCGAGCCGGACGACGGTCTTCGCATCACCGCTCCCAGCGCCATGGCGCCGGCGCTGGAACCGGCCCATGTGGTTCCGGCCTGGTTGGCTGCGATCAACGCTTCCAGCAGCGGCGATCCTGCCAGGGTCGAATACAGATGCTCCGGGCTACCTCCGGTGAAGTAAATGATGTCGGCGTCTTCAAGTTGCGCGGCGATGCGCGGATTCTCGGCGTCGCTGCGCCGTATCACGTCCACGCTGTATGCTTCGGCTCCCAAGCCAGTGAAGTGCCTAACACCGTTGGCTGCCGCCAACTGCGGGTTTTCGAAAGCGGCGGCCGTCGGCAAGATGGCCACCCGGGGAGCGTTCTTTCCGGTGAGTTGCAGGACATGGCGGTCCATTCCGGCGGCGGCTGGTCGGAATTCGTCGCCGCCCACCAACAAAATCCGGCGTTCCAAGTTCGTCTCCTGCCATCGGCCAACCCTGGGGAAAGATGTTCGAGTTTATACACCACGCCAGCGTCCTTGTCCACGAAACCAGTCGCCGCCGGTCGGGCCATGCCGTTTGGACCAAGCTTCGTTCTGCCGTGTTTCGCGATGCGAATCGCCATCGCATTCTGGACACCGGTCGAGTCGTCGTCATCTATCCGAATGTGGCGATTCGGCGAGCGCGCATTTAATCTTGATGCTAACATATATGCTGTAACTGTCCGAATCCATCTCACATTGCCGGATCCCAAACATGCTAGTCAGAGAAACCATCGCCAACGCGGTTGCCGCCGCCCTCGAACGAGCCGTCTCCGACGGAGCGATCAGCATCGACACCACACCCGAAATCGAGGTCGAACGACCCAACAACTCTGAGCACGGCGACTTCGCCACCAATCTTCCCCTGCGCCTGGCCAGGGAAGCCCGAGCCAACCCCCTCCAGCTGGCCGGGATCATCGCGGACCGCATCGAGAGTTTGCCAGAAATCGACAGCGTTTCGCCGGCGCCGCCCGGTTTCGTCAATTTCAAGCTCAGCGACGCGTGGTTGCAGGAGCAAGTGGAGGTTGTGCGCTCCGCCGGGGATACCTTCGGCGCCTCCAACTTGGGCGCCGGACGCAAGGTCATGGTCGAATTCGTCAGCGTGAATCCCACCGGCCCGGTGCACGTCGGCCACACCCGGGGCGCGGCCCTCGGCAGCGCCCTGGCCAACACCCTGGCCGCCGCCGGCTACGACGTAACCAGGGAGTATTACGTCAACGACGCCGGTTCCCAGATGGATGCGTTCTACCGCTCAGTTTGGGCCCGCTACCAGCAGGCGCTGGGCCATGACGCCGAGATGCCAGAAAATGGCTACCAAGGCGATTATATCGCTGACATCGCAGCGCAGATCATTGCAACCGACGGCGCCGGATATTTGACGAAGGGAGACGCCAACGCCATACGGGAAATCGGCAACGTCGCTCGGGAAAAGATGGTCGCTCTGATCCGCGACGACCTGAACGCCATCGGCGTAGACTTCGACAACTGGTTCAGTGAGCGATGGCTGTTTCAAAACGAAGACTACGACCGCGCCATGGCTCGGCTACGCGACGGAGGCCATTTGGCCGAACGCAGCGGCGCCCTTTGGTTCATATCCACCGCGCTCGGCGACGAACGGGACAATGTCGTGGTGCGCTCCTCTGGCGAACCCACCTACTTCGCGTCCGACATCGCTTATCACTACAACAAATTCGTGGACCGCGGCTTCGACCACGTAATCGACATTTGGGGCGCTGACCACCAGGGCCACGTGCCTCGCATGAAGGCGGCGGTGCAGGCCCTGGGCATCGACCCGGACAATCTCACGGTGCTCATATCCCAGATGGTCACCTTGAAGCGCGGCGACGAAACTGTCCGGGCTTCCAAGCGCACCGGAGATTTCGTGACTCTACGGGAACTGGTCGATGAAGTCGGCATGGATGCCTGCCGCTACTTCTTCCTAGCCCGGGCCGCCTCCACCCAGATGGAATTCGACCTGGAACTGGCAACCCGGGAATCCTCCGAGAACCCGGTTTACTATGTGCAGTACGCCCACGCCCGCAACGCCAGCATCCTGAACCTGGCGGCCGAGCGCAATATCGACTACGGCGGCGGCAACGTGAGCCTGCTGACTCATCCTCACGAGTTGGCGCTGATCCGCGCCATGCTGCGGCTGCCGGAGCTCGTAGTCCAGGTCGCGGAGAACCTGGAACCCCACCATCTGCCGCATTACGCCATGGAGTTGGCAACCGCGTTCCACCATTTCTACGAGAGCTGCCGGGTAATCTCGGCCAATGCTGAAGACAACGACCTTACCCTGGCCCGACTCAAACTGGTCGCCGCGGCGCAGGTGGCTTTCCGCCGCACGCTGAATCTGATGGGCATGTCCGCTCCAGACCGCATGGAACGCGCTTAGCCCCACATCGCACCCGGCCGGAGGCCCCACGGCGCTGGCCGAACTGGTGTCTGCGTCCCGCTGCCTTGGGACAGCGCTTCCATATTGATGCACGCGTTTGCCGGGATGCCCGCGTACGCCGGTTTTTAGTGACTGGAATCGGCTTCACAATTGAGAAAAACCATCGATCTCCACGTTCTCGCTAAACGTTCTGGACTCCCTTTTGCCCACGGATTTGGAGGGGCTATTGGAGGGGCTATTTCAGATGCGATTGCCCGTTCGGCAAGCCGACTTACGTTGACAGATTCCAATTTGCGAGTGTACAATCAAGCACCCCCTTATCGTATGTCAATCGTCGCCACTGCCCCAGATTCTAGCCTGCGCTCTCTGAACTGAAGCCTCTCGAGATTCGGCTTGCCACAATTGGCGGGCCGAGTCGTTGTGTCTATTCCAGCCTCAGTGAAGGCGGGCCGCCCTCAGTTAAAGCCCCCACCGCCAGGAGTGTCGATCTTATGGTGCTTACCCGTAAACGCTCAGGCCGCAACGACCGAGGGTTGACCGCCCGCGAGGTCAAAACCTACTCCGATTCCGGCATCGCGAACGCCCTCGACGTGCCGAATCTCATCCGCAGCCAGATCGAATCCTTTGATTGGTTCAAGACCAACGGACTGGCTGAAACTTTCCGGGATTGCTCGCCAATCGTGGCCGGCATCACGCGTCGTTTCGCCAGCGGCGACGGATCGCGCCGCGCCGAACGATTCGAGCTTTACTTCCTGGACCATTGGTTCGACACGGAAGATTCTTGCGATTTGTGCCGCGTCCTTGGCGAGTGCAACGTGCACCCCAGCCCGGAAACGTGTCGGGAAAGGGAAATCACTTATTCCCGTCCTCTCTACGTGAAGGCGCAACTCCGCGACCAGGAAACCGGCGAGATAACCGAGTCTGACATCTTCTTCGGCGACGTGCCCATGATGACCAGAACGGGCACCTTCATCATCAATGGCGCCGAACGGGTCTTGGTCAGCCAACTCCAGCGCGCCCCTGGCGTTTATTGCGAACGGGAACCCTCCCAAGATCCAGCCTGCCCGGAGTGCGGCAAACTGGAGGATTGGTACTACAAGAGCCGCATCTCGGCCAGCCGCGGGGCCCGCATCGAACTTTCCACCTGGACCCATTACTACGCCCGCAGGCGCAATCTCCCAGAGACCATCACGGTCAGCGTTGACCGACGCCGACGCATGGGCGTTTCCACGTTCCTCCATGCCCTGGGCATCGTCAGCGCCGAGGAGATGCGCGCGCTCTTCTCCAAAATCGACGACCATGATTGCCGGTCCTTCGTGGGCGGCGTAGAGCCCGCGCCCGACCGCGACTACAACCCACGAGAGGAAGAACTACGGTCCCTCTGGGATCGAATGCACCCGGACCGGGACTTCAACCGGGAACAGGCCTTCCGTATTGGTCTGGCCCAACGCAACCTCTACAAATGGCTGCGGCCCGGCGAGCCGGCAGTGCAGGTGGACGCCGCGTGCACCTTCGTAATGAACCACTTCTTCGACGGCCACCGGTTCGACCTCGGCGAAGTCGGCCGCATCAAGGTCGACCAGAGCCTGGGCCGCTCCGAATCGCAAGTGCTGACCGAAGCTCAGAAGGCCATCCTCAAGTATGTCCGCGACCAGCACGCGGCCACCGGCGAAGGCGTTCATCCAAATGACATCTTCGCGGCCTCCGACCACGAGCATCGAATCTTGTCCGACCGGGACATGGACGCCCTGATCACCTACGGCTATCTGACCCGCAGCGCGGACCGGCGCATCCAACCGCTTGACCCCTTCGCCGACGCGCCGGACGAAGAGGTTGAAGTCAACGTATCCTGCGCCGACGCCGCCAGCCCCGGCACGCTCCTCGCCGCCACCGACGCGTCGCCGGAGGACGCTCTTGCAGTCAACGTACAGGGTCTCGTGACGGACACGTTGGGCGATCCTGTCGCTATCTCTGCACAGCCCATTGCCGCCGGCTCGGTCTCCAACCATGCCATTTCATCAGGCGAAATGACCATCCTGAGAAACCGCTTCCTCGCCCAGGAAAGCATCGTTGAAGCCGGTCAACTGATCTACGCCGAACGGGTTAGCCAGGGGCCTTCACAATCCTGGCGGCTGACGCCGGTGCGAGCCCGGGCCTCGTGGATCGTGGGCGTCGTAACGGAGGTCAACGCCGGCCCCAATGGCAACATGCACAAGGTGTGGCTGAACCTGCCGGGAGCGCCCCTGCCGGAACGCCGCGTCCTCGACATCAACGACATCATCGATACTCTGGTGGTTCTCATCCAAAATCACACCAGCAACGAAGACCCTCGGGACAACATCGACCACTTGGGCAACCGGCGGGTGCGGGTGGCCGGTGAGTTGATGCGCGACCAGGTACGCATCGGCCTGCTTCGAATGCACCGGATGTTCCAGGACCGCGTTGGCCGGCTGGAGAAGCCCGAAGACGCGATCCCCGCCAAGTTGGTCAACGTGCGCCCGGTGACCGGCGCGATTCGGGAATTCTTCGGCAGCGATAAGTTGTCTCAGTTCATGGATCAAACCAATCCGCTGGCGGAGTTGACGCACAAACGTCGCCTGTCGGCGCTGGGTCGAGGCGGCCTCACCCGTGAACGAGCCGGTTTCGACGTGCGAGACGTTCACGCGTCCCACTATGGTCGAATCTGTCCCATCGAGACCCCAGAAGGCGCCAACATTGGCTTGCTCAGCAGTTTGGCCGCCTATGCCCGCATCGATCGCCTGGGGTTCATTGAAACTCCCTATTGGCCGGTCATCAAGCAACTCTGGCTCGGCGACTGTCGGACGCCAGGCTTCCCCGGTTATTTCGACCCCATCGGACACATCGTCACCAGCGACGTAACCACTCGCAAAGGCGAGGTGATCATACCGGCCGGCGAGGCAATCAACCCGGACCATATGCGCCGGCTCGCTCGCCTTTCCCCGGACACCACCATCGACGTGGCTCCTTTCGTGGACACCCGTCCGGAAAACGTGCAATACCTGACGGCAGACCTGGAGGAAAAGTTCCGCATCGCCCAGGCCAATTCCAATTTCGACGAACTCTACCAATTCACCGACGAGCAGGTTGAGGTTCGAGAAGGCGACAACTACCGTTTGGCCTCACCTCGAAACGTGGAATTCGCCGACGTGTCTCCGTTGCAGATCATGAGCGTATCAGCCGCTCTGATTCCCTTCCTGGAACATGACGACGCGAACCGGGCCCTAATGGGCTGCAACATGCAGCGTCAGGCTGTACCACTACTGCAACCGCAGGCTCCGCTGGTGGGCACAGGCATGGAAAGTCGAGTCGCTCGAGACAGCGGCCAGGTGCTGCTTTCCCGCGTTGAAGGATCGGTGCGTTCCGTGAACGGCCAGGAAGTCGTGGTAGTTGACGACGCTGGCCAGGAACACTCTCACCGCCTGGTCAAATTCGCTCGCACCAACCAGGGAACCTGTCTCAATCAACGTCCCGTAGTGCAGAAGGGCGATTATGTCCACGTTGGCGACGCCCTGGCCGATAGCTCATCCACTGATGGCGGTGAACTGGCCCTGGGGCAGAACGTTCTGGTCGCCTTCATGTCTTGGGAAGGCTATAACTACGAAGACGCCATCATCATCAGCGAACGGCTGGTGAAAGACGACCAATTCACTTCCGTACACATCGAGAAGTACGAAGTGGAGAGCCGTTCGACCAAGTTGGGGGACGAAGAGATCACTCGAGACATACCCAACGTGGGCGAGGGCAACCTCCGCGACCTTGACGAACGCGGCATCATCCGCATCGGCGCCGACGTTGGCCCCGGCGACATTCTCGTGGGCAAGGTAACCCCCAAGGGCGAAACCGAAATGACCGCCGAGGAACGCCTGCTCCGCGCGATCTTTGGAGAAAAATCCAAAGACGTTCGCGATACTTCGCTGCGCGTCCCCCACGGCCAAAGGGGCAAAGTCATTGGCGTAAAAACCCTGAGCCGTGAGAAGAAGAACGAAGAAGAACCCGGCGACTCGCTGCCCCCCGACGTGAACGAAGCCATCCGGGTCTGGGTCGCCCAAACCCGCAAGATTTCGGTCGGCGACAAGATGGCGGGCCGCCATGGCAACAAGGGCGTGGTCTCGCGGATCCTTCCGGAAGAAGATATGCCCTTCCTGGCCGACGGCACTCCCGTTGACATCATCCTGAACCCCATCGGCGTGCCCTCGCGCATGAACCTCGGTCAGGTTCTGGAGAGCCACCTCGGTTGGGCGGCTCGCGGCCTCAACTTCCAGGCTCTGACGCCGGTATTCGAAGGCGCCGGCGACGACCATATCGAAGACTCCCTGGCCCGCTGGTGGTTCGGACAACAGGCCGCCGCGGCCACCGACGGCGCCGCCAATGGCGAAATCGGAACCGCCGAAGTGTTCGACTGGATCCGCGCCCAACGACTCCCCGATGCATACCAGCCGGAGGCCATCTTCGACGAAGAGCAGTACGGCAAAGCTCGCGAAGCGTGCCTGTACCTTTGGCTCCGCGATGTCGCCGGCGAAAACCCCGACGGACTTTCCACCGGCGAAATGCATCAGTTGGCGTTGGATGTCCACCGCCAGCGACTCATCTCACCGCCCACATTCGCCAAGTTCCAACTCTACGACGGCCGGTCAGGCGAGCCCTTCGACCAACCCGTAGCGGTTGGCAGCATCTACATGCTCAAGCTGATCCACCTGGTGGAAGACAAGATCCATGCCCGATCCACCGGGCCGTACTCCATGATCACGCAGCAGCCGCTGGGAGGAAAAGCCCAGTTCGGCGGCCAGCGATTCGGAGAAATGGAAGTCTGGGCCCTGGAGGCCTACTCCGCCGCCCACAACCTGCAGGAGGTTCTCACCATAAAATCCGACGACGTTACCGGTCGGGTCAATACTTACGAATCCATTGTCAAGGGCAACCCAATCAGCCAGCCCGGAATTCCCGAATCTTTCAACGTGCTGCTCAAAGAGCTCCAAAGCCTGGGCCTGAACGTGCGCTTGGAAGAAGAGGAAGAACAGGACGACGCAAGCCTCGGGCTGCCCGGCGAAGACGATTACCTGTTCGCTTCGGAGGTGAATTAAATATGGTCAGGATGCTCGACAGTCGCGAAGCCACTACCTCCTCCGACTTCAACGCCATTCGCATTTCCATCGCCTCGCCCGAGCAGATCCGTGGCTGGTCTTCCGGCGAGGTGCAGAAGGGCGAGACCATCAACTACCGCACCCAGCGGCCCGAAAAGGACGGCCTATTCTGCGAAAAGATCTTTGGCCCCACCAAGGACTGGGAATGCCAATGCGGCAAGTACAAGCGGCAAAAGTACAAGGGAGTAGTCTGCGACCGTTGCGGCGTTGAGGTGACGCGTTCCAATGTCCGCCGCCAGCGCCTGGGGCACATCGCCCTGGCCGCCCCGGTGGCCAACATCTGGTTCGTCAAGAACACCCCCAGCGTGATGAGCCTCACCCTCGACCTCAAACTCTCCGACCTGACGCGCGTGCTGTACTACTCCGCGTTTGTCATCAACCAAGTTGACGTCGACCTGATGCGGGAACAGTTCGAGCGGCACGAGGGCGAAGTTGAACTGATCCGCAGCGGCCCGATCTCGGTGGCCGACGGCGCGCTCCAGAGCATCGCCAACCGAATCGCCGACTGGGATCTGGAAAGCCGGCGCGCCGAAGCCGCCGCCGCAGTGCGCGGTATGCCGGAACGACTCAGCGGCGCCATCGACGCCGCCCACGCCGCTCTGGCCCGGCTCACCGCGGCCGACCCGGATGGCGATGTTGACCACGCCTCCGATCTGCAGGTCCTGCGGGATGTGGCCGAAGCGAGCGTGGCGGCCCACGCCGCCGTGATGGCCGCTGGACTCAATAGCCTGCGACCCGAAGACCTGGAATCACCCGAACAGCTGTCGCTCTTGGCTGTGGATGGCGACCCCATGGCCGCCGCCATTTCCAGGTTCTTCCACGGACCTACTCCCATTACCAACTCCCTGGAGCGGCTTGGCGTCAACGTATCCAGCGTCATTGAAGCCTTTTCCGCATGGCGCAACGGGCCAACGGAAGAACTCCAAGACGACGTTGCCGACGCCGCCGACCGCCTGCGGTCGGACATCGCCGAAATCGGCCAAGATGTGCTGCTGCCGACGTTGAACGACCTGCAAGGCATATTCGCCAGCCCCACTCCGCATGACGAAGAGCCGACCTCTTCGGAGTTCATGGCCGCCGACTTGGCCACGATACGGCAGGCTCTGGCCGAAATCGAAGCGGCGGTGCGCGCGTGGAACTACCGGCGCGGGGAGGACAACCCCGAAGGTCGCGGCTGGAACGTGCCCGCCTTCTCGGCGCTGCTCGAACGGCTCCAAATCGACAGCGATGACATCAAGGCCATTTCCAGGCTCGAAGAACGCATCGAAGGCATTTCAGATGTGGTCGATCACGCCGGTCGCCAGAAGGAAATCGGACTGTGGCGCGATGAACTGGTCAAGTTGCAAGACCTGATCAGCAGCGTGGATGGCTACTTGGTGCGCGCCCTGACTGAACGCCGCAAGGAAGCCGTGGACCTCATCCAGGCCATGCGGTGGCTGCGGTGGGATCCTTCGCAACGCCTCCGCAGCGCCGATGTGGACTGGCTTTGGGACGACCTGAAACTGCCCGCCTGGGCGCGCGACGAGGTGGAACTTCCGGACGAATTCTACATCGCCCGCAGCGGCTCTGGCGGCCTCCGCCTCACCATCCTTTCGACCAGTCGTTACGACCGGCTCAAGCCCTTCTGGGGCGACTCTTTCGACGCTGAAATGGGCGCCGAACCGGTTCTGGAATTTCTCAAGCTCATGGACACCGACCTAGACCAGGAACGGTATTACACGGAGCTTGAGATGCGGGCTACCTCGGCCCAAATCCGCACCAAGGCCGGCAAGCGGATGCGCCTCCTCGAGACCTTCCGCCGTAGCGAAAACCGGATGCAGGACATGATCATGACCGTCCTGCCCGTGCTACCACCGGAATTGCGGCCCATGGTTCAACTGGACGGCGGACGCTTCGCCACCAGCGACCTGAACGACCTCTACCGACGAGTGTTGTCCCGCAACCATCGCCTCAAGCGCTTCGCCAGTATGCGCGCCCCGGGCCTGATGATCCGGAACGAGAAGCGAATGCTGCAGGAAGCGGTGGACTCCCTCATCGACAACGGGCGCCAGGGCAAAGCCGTCAAGGGCAAGCGCGACCATGCCCTAAAATCGTTGAGCGACCTGCTCAAAGGCAAGCAGGGACGTTTCCGTCAGAACCTGCTCGGCAAGCGCGTGGACTACTCCGGCCGCTCCGTAATCGTGGTTGGCCCCGAGCTGAAGATGGACGAGTGCGGCCTCCCCAAGCGCATGGCCCTGGAACTCTTCAAGCCCTTCGTGATGCACCGCTTGGTGATCAGCGCTTTGGCCCCCAACATCAAGGCCGCCAAACGCATGGTCGAACGCTCATCGCCCGAAGTTTGGCACATCCTTGAAGACGTGATCAAAGACCGTCCGGTGATGCTCAACCGCGCTCCCACCCTGCACCGCCTGGGCATCCAGGCGTTCAAACCTGTTCTGATCGAAGGCAGCGCGATTCAACTCCATCCGTTGGTCTGTTCCGCTTTCAACGCCGACTTCGACGGGGACCAAATGGCCGTTCACGTCCCGCTGTCCTCGATGGCAGTCAACGAGACCGGCACCGTGATGCTCAGCATTAACAACATGCTGTCCCCAGCCTCCGGCGAGCCGTTGGTGGCGCCCACCCTGGACATGGTGATGGGTTGCTACTACCTGACCGAACTGGCGCCCAACGCCAAAGGCGCTGGCGACATTTTCTACGACATCAACGAAGCCCGCATCGCCTACTCTGACGGCCAGATCGACCTGCGGGCGCCGATCACCGTCCTCAGCGTCTCCGGCGCCGAGGGCAAGGTCGAGACCACGATGGGCCGGCTGATCTTCAACGAAGCCCTGCCGGATTCGTTGGAATACAAGAACGCGCTCATGGACCGCGGAGCCATCAAGGACCTGACCTCTGAACTGCACCGGAGCCTGTCCAACGACGAAACCGCCCGCGTTCTCGACCTCGTCAAGGAAATCGGCTTCTACTACGCCACCAAGTCCGGCATCACCATCGCCATCAACGACATCCAGGTATCTGACCGCAAGCAGGACATCCTGAATGACGCCGTCGACAAAGTTGCCCAACATGAGGACAACTTCATGATGGGCATGATGACCGAGGACGAGAAATACGAGCGCATCATCGAAACCTGGACCCAGGCGTCGGACGACATGCAGCGCGTAGTTCAAGAAGACCTCGGCAACTACGGCGGGGTTGGCGTCATGGCCGCCTCGGGCACCAAGGGCAACATTTCCCAGATCAAGCAGATGGCGGGAATGCGCGGCCTGATGAGCGACCCTGAAGGACGCATCATCGAGCGGCCGGTGAAGTCAAGCTTCCGAGAAGGCTTGACCGCCTTGGAGTATTTCATCTCCACCCACGGCGCCCGCAAGGGACTGACCGACACCGCATTGCGCACCGCCGACAGCGGCTACCTCACTCGTCGCCTGGTGGACGTGTCTCAGGAGGTGATCGTTCGCGACCACGATTGCGAATTCGCCGAGCCCTTCTACGTGCAACCCAGGCCCAACGACTATGACCTCAGCACCATCGCTGAGCGCATCGTAGGGCGCACCGCAGGCGATGTCATCGCCGACCCGACCAGCGGAGAAATCATTGTTGACCGCAACGAAATGATCGACGAGACCATCGCCGAACAGATCAAGGAAGCTGGCATTGACCGCGTGCCAGTGCGGTCTCCGCTGACCTGTCAAACCCCGCGCGGCATCTGCCAGATGTGCTACGGACGACTGCCCGCCACCGGCAAACTGGTCGAGATCGGCCAGGCCGTGGGCGTCATTGCCGCCCAGAGCATTGGCGAACCCGGCACTCAGCTCACCATGCGCACCTTCCACACCGGAGGAATCGCCGGTTCGGACATCACCACCGGCCTGCCCAGGGTGCAGGAGCTTTTCGAGGTCCGTCCTCCCAAAGGCGCTGGCGTTCTGACCCACATTGACGGCATCGCCTACATCGAGGAAGACGCCAATGGATCCCGCCGCATCCGCGTCACCTACGACGACGAGGAACGCCACGACTACCCGCTGCCGGAAGGCGCGATCCGTCTGGTGCAACCCGGCGAACCCATCGCAGAGGGCAACCTGCTGGCCGTGGTGATCAGCCCCGACGCTCCCGTCGATGGCGACGGGACCGCAACCGCCTTGACCGGAACCGGCATCGTGCAGGAGATTCGCTCAGATTACCAGGGCGAAGTCGAGATTTCCGCCCAGGGCGTAACCGTGGTCTGGCGCGAGGAAGAATCGCGTTCCTACGACATCAGTTCGCAGATGAATCTCAAGATCCGCGACGGCCAGCAGGTCTGGGCCGGAGACGCGCTGGTGGACGGCCCCCTGGACCTCCGGGAACTGCTGGACATTCGCGGTCTGGAGGGCCTGCAGCACTACTTGGTGGACGAGGTTCAGGAGGTTTACCGCTCCCAAGGCGTCAGCATCCACGACAAGCACATTGAAGTGATCCTGCGCCAAATGCTCCGCCGGGTTCAGGTGGAAACCGCTGGCGACACGGAATTCATCCCCGGCGATGTGGTTGACAAGTTCCGGTTCCAAGACCAGAACAACCACGTACTGGCTGAGGGTGGAGAACCCGCCACCGCCAAGACCCTGTTGCTGGGCGTATCCAAGGCGGCCCTTGCCACCGACAGCTTCCTATCCAAGGCTTCCTTCCAGGAAACCACCAAGGTGCTGACCATGGCCGCCGTGGCCAGCGACCGAGACTGGTTGCGCGGCTTGAAGGAGAACGTCATCATTGGTCGCCTCATTCCGGCCCGCCTGGAGTCCCTGCTCGCCGCCGAGCACACCCTAGCCCTCATGGAGGCCTTCGAGGATGACGAGGACGACGTACTGGCGGCGCCAGCCTGGCTCTCCGGTGATGGCGACTTCCCCGACGGCCTTGGGCCCATGCAGCGGGCTGCCCTAGACTTGCCCCAGGATGTAATCGACGAAGAACTGATCTCGGGACAACCGACCCCATCCTTGGTAGTCGGCTCGGGATTCGACGACGCCGGTTACCAGATCCGCACCTCAGAGGAGGAGGAAGAACTCATCCGTCGCGCCCAGTCCCTCACCGAGGCGGATTCGGAGGTGGACCGGGAAGTGGAATCCAGCGCCTCTCGCATCTTCTCGCCCTTTGACGACGAGGACGACGAGGACATCCCGGCGCTCTAGTTTCACGCGGCGCAACATGTCGAGATTGGGCAGGGGCGAAGCGATTTTCGCCCCTGTCTTTACGCATAGGCAAGCGTGAGGCCACCACCAATGGAACTTACCGTCAACCTGGCTCCCGAACGTCCCGGCGGACTGACGCTTTCCAACCCGGTCATGATCGCTTCCGGAACGCTGGGGTACGACGGGTACGGCCGCGGCTTTAAACCGGACGCCCCCCTGGGTTCTCTGGGAGCGATCGTGCCAAAGACGTTCACGCGCCACCCGAGGCAGGGCAATCCGGAACCTCGTTGGTTCCCCCAGTCCTTCCGAGAGGCGATGCGGGACGGCGAAACCACCTTGCTAAATTCCATCGGCCTCACCAACCCCGGCATCAAAGCGGCCATGGCTGACCTCGCTCCCCAGTGGGACGCCGCTTACGCCAACGTGGTCCTGAGCATGTCGGCCGAAAGCGCCGAGCAGTGGGAGGAGATGGCGTCTTTTACCGTCGGCGTCAAGGGCTTCGTAGCAATCGAGCTCAACCTCAGTTGCCCCAATGTGGGGGACGGAGCAATGTTCAGCCACCAACCACGTCTCACCGAGGCTGCGGTGGCCGGCGTGCGCCGCCAAACCGAATTGCCGCTGTGGGCCAAGCTGGCCCCCAACGTGCCCGACATCACTGAAATCGCCCACTCCGCGGTATCCGCTGGCGCCGACGCATTGACCATCTCCAACACCATACCCGCGCTGCATGTGGACGTTGAGTCCGGCCAGCCCGTTCTGGGCACGGGCTATGGCGGATTGTCCGGTCCAGCCCTGCGGCCCATTGCCATGGCCCTGGTGCACAAGGCGGCTCAATCGGTCGATGTCCCCGTGATCGGAGTGGGCGGGATCACAACGGGCCGCGACGCCGCCGAGTTCCTAATGGCCGGAGCCACCGCAGTGCAGGTGGGCAGCGCCAACCTGGCTGATTTGGACGCGCCTTTCCGCATCCTGGCGGAGTTGAAGGCGCTACTGGCTGAGTGGGAAGTCGCCAACGTATCCGAAATAGTCGGCAAAGCCTGTTTTTAACCACCCGCCTACCATGCGGATCGCAAAACTCCGGCAAGTTCTTCGGCCCCATTGATGGGCCGCACGTTGCGGTGCAACCCAAAATCGGTCATCGCGTCCTCGGCGATTGCGGCGATTCCATCCTTGGCGACCCCGACTTCCCGCAACGCGGTCGGCAATCCTACCGCCTCAAAGAAGCCCGAAACCGCTTCGGCGGCGGCCTCCGCCGCTTCCGAATCCCCAGCGTCTGGCTCACGCACGCCCAACGCTTCGGCGACCCGGGCTTGGCCCATCACGTTGTGGGACTTATTGAACCGCATCCCCGGTGCGGTGAGTATGGAATACGCCGCGCCGTGACTGCACTCTGGGTAACGAGTGTCCAGGCTGTGAGCGAGCGCGCTGACTACTCCCAGCGCCGACCCACTGGCTCCCGTATCCCACGCGCGGTTGTACATGAACGAGGCCAGGCATAGATTCACCCTGGCGTTGCCGTCCGCGGGATTCTTCCTCACCGCGGGCAGGTTTTCCACCAGTAGGCCCAGCGTCGCCAGCAGGTCTGCCGTCGCCATGGCGTTCAGAGCCGGCGCTTGCAAGGCGCTGATCACGCCGCTGAACAACGACCCCGACGCGCTGACGCAGAGCTCAGACGGCGCGGTCAGCAGTGCTTCAGTGTCCCACACCACCGCGGCGGGTCGCGTCTTCGGATCGAACATTTCCAGCCGATGCCCGGTTTCGTCATCGATGATTGCAGAGCCAGCCCGTGTGGCCGCCGTCGTCGGCGTGGTCAACGCCAAGATGTTGGGCAGTTTTGGCTGCATCAGCCTGGGACTGATGGGACGCTGGCCCGGCGGGTATTTGGTGGCGTGATCCTGCGGGACGCCGCCTTCCGCCAGCATGATGATGATTGCCCTAGCGGTCACCACTGCGCTGCCGCCGCCAATCGCGATGATGAGGTCCGCGTTGGCTTCCCTGGCCATCCGCGTCCCTTCCAACACTGTTGATTCCGGGGACCCGGCCGTTACCCCGTCGAAGACCCCGGCTGGCTCCATGCCCGATGCGGTTGAAACTCGCTCCAGCAAATTGGTGCGGCGGGCCACCGACTGGCCACACACCACAAAGGGACGGCTTGCGCCCAACCGTTCCGTTTCCCGTCGCAGGTTGGAAATCGCGTCGTCGCCAGCGTAAACGCGCACGGGATAAGCCACGTGCCGGAATGGATTCACAGTGATTTCAGACATTGCCGCTCCATGTCAATTGAGCGCAGGTGGTCATCCAAACACGAGCGCTCCACGATATACGGGTCATCATGACAGCAGTGTATCCGACCAATCATCCGGCCGCCAACATCTGCGAAACCGCGCCTGCCCGTGCTAAAATTGCGCTATAACCATGTTCGAACACGCGCCACAACAACAGTCCTTGGCATCGCGCCTCGTCCGACATCGCAGCCAGGCCCTGCGACTGCTGGAATCCGCCCAAGCTGCAATGAGCCGTGGCCGGTGGAGCCAATCCGAGGATCTGATCTGGGGCAGCCTCGTGGCCGCGGCACGCGGCGTCGCCCTATGGCATGGGGAACCGGCGGATACCGACGAACAGCTGCGGGCGTTCCTGCGCCGCTTGGGCGATCAGGAACGCAACCGACACATCCGCGACGCCTTCGACCATCTGGCCGCCCTCGCCGATGCCGCCGAACGGGTACGCGAACGCCGCAGCCGCGTGGATTACCTGTTTCTGGCCATGGACGACCTGGTCGAATCCGTGGAACAATTGGTTGCGCGCATTCCAGGCGGCGACGAACAGGTTGCAGTCGCCGAACCCGACCCCAGCGCCGCGGATTTGGGCAGGTAAGGGTGCATGTCCATCAGTTCCGTTCATTCCCAGGAGCGCGGGAATGGAGCTCCCACAAACCATCACTCCATATCTGGTACGGTGGCGATAGATACCCACGGCTGCAAGTTGAATCAGGCCGACAGCGCGACGCTGGCTCGCCAATTCCTCAACGCCGGCTATCGGACCGTAGATGACCACTCCGATGCCGACATCATCATAATCAACACCTGCACGGTAACCGCCGACGCCGACGCCAAAGCCCGCCAGGCCCTGCGCGCCGCCCGTCGAGACAACCCAAACGCCATCGTGGTCGCCGCCGGGTGTTATCCGCAACGCGCCGCCGACGAGATACGCCGGATGCCGGAAGTTTCCCTGGTGGTCGGCAACGCCGAAAAGCCGGAACTGGCCGAATTAGCCATCGCCAGATTGGCGACGGAACGTACGGGCGGCGTTCAGCCTCATCCGCAGCGACCTTGGCCATCAATGGACGGCAGGGGCATACTGCGTCGCAGCCGGGTGATGGTCAAAATCCAGGAGGGCTGCGATCAGGTTTGCGCGTACTGCATCGTGCCCAAGGTGCGCGGTCGAGAGCGCAGCATTCCGACGGGGCAACTGGTGGCGACCGTGCGGGAACATGTCGCGGCCGGGTTCAAAGAGGTCGCGTTGACCGGCACCCAATTGGGGACTTACGGGTTCGACCTCGACGGGGAAAACTTGGCGCGGCTGTTGGCTACGCTGTTGGAAAAAACGACGGTCCCTCGGTTGCGGGTATCCTCGCTCCAGGCCCACGAAATCGGGCCCGGATTGTTGGAGTTGTGGCGGGACCGGAGGCTCTGCCCGCATTTCCATGTCCCTCTGCAAAGCGGGTGTAACGCCACGCTGGCATCCATGCGCCGCCGGTATGATACCGGCGCCTTCCGGCGCGCTGTCGATCTGATTCGCGAGGCCGTGCCCGACGCCAGCGTCACCACCGATGTCATCGTGGGATTCCCCGGCGAGGACGAACGCGCCCACGCCAGCAGTTTGGCCTTCGCGGCCACAGTCGGCTTCGCTGATATGCACGTCTTCCGGTACTCACAACGACCCGGCACCACGGCTGCCCACTTGCCGCATCAGGTGAGCCCAGACGAGAAGCGCCGCCGCGCCGCCGAGATGTTAGCGGTGGCCGAACGAGGCTTCATCGACTATCGCAACGGCATGGTTGGCCAACGGCGATCAACGCTGTGGGAAACGGCGCGAGCCGTCGGGTGGCCTGAAGTCCAGGATCCAAGCCACGATGCAGCATCAGGCGGGAATTCACAGCCAGCGCTGAGCTGGAGCGGCCTCACCGACAACTACGTCCGGGTGACTGCCATCAGCGCGCGGGACCTCAGGAATCACATCACCGACGCCCAACTGGTCAAACTCGACGGCAAGTCGGTTGTGGCAACGATCCCGGACTACAGCTCCACCGGGCGCAGGTAAGCCATGTCGTTGTCCTTGCCACGCTGCAAGTATCCGGCCCTGGTCTCGTTGCCGTGGGCGAATACCATCAGCCAGCCGCGTTTCTCGACGTCGGCCAAAATGTCCTGCTTTTGGTTCATGGTCGTTTCCGGTTCGTAGTCAAAGGACGATAGCGCCGTCGGCCACAGGTGATGCGGCGTGGGAACCAGATCGCCCAGGTACACAATGCGTTCTCCGCCGTGGCTGAACACCACGATCTGGTGGCCTTTGCAATGACCGTCGGCAACGATCAAATTCAGCCCAGGCAGCAATTCGCAGTCTCCGTCGATCAGTTCCAACTGCCCCCGTTCACCGATTGGGGCGAAGTCATCAGCCCGGAAAAGATCGGACTGCCGCAACGAGGGTTCCTGGGCGTCTTCCCACGCCGCCCGTTGCACATAGTAGGTCGCCTTGGGAAAGGATGGTACCATGTCTCCGGTCCGGTCCATGCGAGTCGCGCCGCCAGCGTGGCCAAAGTGCAGATGCGTAAGCACCACGCCGTCGATGTCTCTGGCTCCCAGGCCCAATGCCTTCAGACTCCGCATTAGACGGCTGGGAACCAAGCCATACATTTCCTTGTCGCGAACGTTGTCCTTGGGGCCGACCCCGGTATCCACCAAAATGTTCTTGCCGCCGCATTGCAAAAGCATGCAGTTCAAGCCCATGGTTAGCCGGTTCTTTCGGTCGGTGGTGACCAGATTCTCCCACATCATCCTTGGGATGCGGCCGAAAACCGCGCCGCAGTCGACCTTGAACACCCCGTCGCTGATTACCTTCACACCCGTTGCCAACATAGCAATTCCTTCCTTCCCTGTTTTCCAAGTCCGCTTACCCGACCCTGTTTACTGCACCCGCCATCTTTTGTCTGGAACGCCCGGCGTCGGGCTCCAGGGAGCAACGCATACTAGAGCGACTTCGAGAAACTTGGTCATCATTAGCGCGGCCC
The DNA here is from genome assembly GCA_965221295.1 of Dehalococcoidia bacterium. Lineage (GTDB taxonomy): Bacteria > Chloroflexota > Dehalococcoidia > Lucifugimonadales > UBA3495 > Bin87. Next base: position 2,959,755 of record OZ244879.1, read on the forward strand.
GGAACCGGGCCGCCTATACAATACAATCCCCCAAGCGTGGGCAGTCAATACAAAAACGGCCAAATTGTCGTGATTTCATAAAAATTTACCAAAAATGCCGACTCCGACGCGGTTTGCGCCGTTTGTCGCGCAGTTCCAAAACTCCCTCGCGCTTTCCGGCGTGTATTTCGCCAACATGAACCAGAACCCAAACGCCAAGCGGCCGGGCGGCGCTGGGCTGCGGCGCCGCATCTTCACGCTTCTGGAACCGACGGCCTCAGATTCCGGGCGCCCAATGCCAATGCTAGGGGGCGCCAATCCGGCCTTCCTGGTCGAACTGAGTTTGGTAACGATCATCCTCTTCAACTCGGTTTCTCTGATCCTTTGGACGGTTCCCCGGTTCGCCGCTTCTTTCGCCCTGGGCTTCCACGTCATCGAGTATTGCACCGTTGCGGTGTTCCTGATGGAATACGCTCTGCGCCTGTGGACCGCGCCAGAGGGATATGGCGACGACAACGCGTCAGATTGGCGCTGCCGTTGGCGTTTCGTCCGCTCTCCCAACGCCGTGATAGATGCTGCGGCGTTGGCTCCATCTGCAATCGCCGTGATCGTCCTGCTGTCCAGCGGCGCTGGCCCCAGCCTGTCATTTCTCCTGACCGTTCGGCTCCTGACACGCACCGCCAAGCTGGCCCGGTACTTTCCCGCGGCGCGCAGATTGGGAACCGCGTTGCGACTGAAGGGCAGCCAACTGCTGACCACCGTAGCCGGATTGCTGATCGCGTTGGTCATCGCGGCCACACTGATGTACTTCGCAGAAACCAAGGCTCAGCCAGAGGTTTTCCCCAGCATACCGGCCGCCATGTGGTGGAGCGTGGTGACGCTGACAACGGTGGGTTACGGAGACGCCGTGCCGGTGACCGGTCCCGGGCGCACCCTGGCCGCCATCATCGCAGTGCTGGGCATCGGCCTATTTGCATTGCCCGCCGGGATTCTCAGCGCCGGTTTGGTGGAGACTGACGCCGCCGCCGGAGGGGGAGCTATACCACCACGGGACACCGCACAGTACGTGGGCGATCCTTGCCCACACTGCGGACAACCGATGTCCGCTGATCGCGAATCCCAACGGCCCAACGCCAATTAGAGGTCGGACAACTTTTCCTCCGCCGCCGCCAACCGCTGCAGGCACCGGTCACGACCCATCACTGCCATCATTTCAAACAGCGGAGGGGTCGCGGTGCGGCCCGTGATGGCGGTGCGCAACGCGCCGAAGAACTGCCGGCCCGACAAATCCAAATCCTTGCCTGCGGCCCTCAGCAACGATTCCAAGCGCTCGTAGTTGAAATCGGAGTCGTTGACCGCCGCAACGTCGTTGGCGGCTCGGCGCAGCGCCGCCAGCGTGGTCGGAGCGTCCATCCCGCGCTGCACGATGCTGGCCGCTTCGTACTCTAAGGAGTCTTCAAAGAAATACCTGAGCATCTCGGGCGCTTCAGCCAAGGTCTTGAGTCGTTCCTGGGCCAGTGGGACGATGCGCAACAGGTAGTCCGGTTCGATGGGCAGGAGATCATCGGGGTAGGCGCGCTCCAAAAACGGCACGATGCGATCTGCGAGGTCGCCAACATCCATTTGCCGAATGTACACGCCGTTCATCCACTGGAGCTTGTCCAGGTCAAATATGGCCGCCGGCTTGCCGACGCGCTCCAGCGTGAAATTGTCGCGGATGGTATCCACCGTCATCACGTCGGTTTCCCCATCCAGAGACCAGCCCAGGAGCGCCATGAAGTTGATCAAAGCCTCTGGTACAAAGCCGTCATCCCGGTACTCCATCAACGAGGTGGCGCCGTGCCTCTTGGACAGCTTGGCGCGGTCGGAGCCAAGGATCATGGGCAGGTGCCCGAATTGGGGCATCGGCAAGTCCAGGGCCCGGTACAACTGCACGTGGCGCGGCGTGCTGGGCAACCACTCCTCGGCGCGCAGCACGTGGCTGATCGCCATGGCGTGGTCGTCCACTACGACCGCCATGTGGTAGGTGGGAAAGCCGTCGGACTTGACCAGGACGAAGTCGTCGGTCAGCTCGTTCTGCCATTCCACGCGCCCTCGGATGACATCCTCCACCGACGTTACGCCCGACTGGGGCATGGCGAATCGCACCACCGATGGCAGTCCTGCGGTGGCGTTGGCCTCGCGTTCCTCGCCGGAAAGATAACGACAATGGCTGTCGTAACCCTGCCGCTGTTTATTGCGGGCCTGTTCCTTTCGCAATTCCGCCACCCTTTCCGGCGTGCAATAACAGCGGTAAGCGTTGCCTGAAGCCAGCAATTGATCGGCGGCGGCGTTGTAGCGTTCCAGCCGTTCGGACTGGAAGTACGGCCCGTACGGACCGCCCACTCGCGGCCCTTCGTCCCAATCGATTCCCAGCCATTCCAGCCCGTCGAGGATATGGTCCACGGCGCCTTCGGTGATGCGGCCCTGGTCGGTATCCTCGACACGAACCACAAACTGGCCGCCGTGTCGGCGAGCGAACAGCCAGTTGAACATGGCGGTGCGAATGTTGCCGATGTGGGGATTGCCGGTAGGGCTGGGCGCGTAGCGAACGCGAACGGTGGTAGACATGGCGTTTGGGTCTCCTGGGACGGGGCGGCTCGCGCCTGAGTAAGCGATGGGTCGGCCCGAAAGGCGCCGTTTGCGCCGCCGCCTCTTGACGCTAGTATCGCCATCGATTATACTGCAAGGCAATTACCCCCCTGCGGATTTCCTGCTCGCAAGCGCAGGCCCAAAGGGGTTATTTTTTGTCAGTTACATCCACGCAGACCAAGGTTTGGGACTTTCTAGCATTGGTACATCACCCGGAATTCAGCGATGTTACGATACAATCCCGAGCGTTCTTGGGCGGTGCGTCCGTATCCACGCCAGTAGGCCAAGAATTCACTTTCAGATTGAAAAACGCCTCTTCCTCGCTGAAAATCAGTGATCGTTCCGCTGATACTCCCGATATTCGCGGTATTGCCACTGCCAGCTTTGTCGCCGGCTATTTGCCACTTTTCCTGCATGAAGACCTGTACATCAGCAAATGGCACAGGGATGGCATCAAGCGTTGCCGGAGAGTATACTTGTGCAGCGGAAGCATGGTTGGCATCAATACGCCGATAGACAAACCCGATGATTCAGTGCTGGGTATATTGTGTGAACTGGAATGTTATATTTTTATTGCCGTTGCGCAAAAAACTGGTATAACTTCCCAAAGTGAAAGAAAAACGGTCTCCCGCTCGCTCTATGTAGGTTGTCTTAACGTCGATCGCGATCTTCTTTTGGTCGTCCTCGTTTGTGGCGAGCGTGAAATCGGGATAATAGTTTTGTTTGTTCGCCTCGTACAGGGTCAACCCTCGGCGACGAGCGAATGACGCAACTGCCTGCCGCGCAATATTCTCGAATATTGTGCTGAGGACCTTGGTGTCGGAACTCAGCGGATAGATCCGCCCCCTACGGTCAATGATTCCACAAACGCCATAGCCGTTTTCCAAGCCGGCCAAAAAATCAAGAACGTAATCCTTCATCCGAGCACCAAACCTTCTTGCATCGGGTGGCGTAGCGATTCACTCGCCCCAAGATGGTAGTAGTGTGAAACGGTGGCAATTTCGTAACCATCGAACCAGTCAAATAGGCGGTCATTGCGTCGGAACCGATTCTCCACCCACATTGAGTACAGAAATCGGCAAGGAGCGTTCTTCAGGGCTTGCGCCAACTCGTAACCTTCCTGGTCGCTCCAACTATTGTAGTAATCGGTGAAACGACCAGAGTAGGGCGGATCAGCGTAGATGAAATCTTCCTCGTTGACCGTTTCTATTACCGTTCTCCAATCGGCGCAGACAAAATCCCAGTCCCGGCCGCGCATTGCGTTGCTGGCCCATTGCACCTGATTGCATATCTTGGTGACGTAAGCCTGCCTAAACCGCTCCGTTTTCTTGCAAAATGGAGTATTGAACTGGCCTTTCCGGTTGAATCGCATCAGCCCATTGAAGCACGCCCGGCTTACGAACAAAAAATCCAGCGGGTCGCCCTCGTTGTTGAAGCGCTCCCTGATCTGATAATACCGGTCAGAGCCTTCAACACGAAGAAGTTCGCCCTCCCGCTGTAGGTAAGCTTCTACCACGGCGGCGGTAATCTGTCCCCTCTGGATTGCCCGGTAGAAATCGATGATCGGGACGCAGGAATCGGCGACCAATGCCCGTTTTGGCCTGATGTTCAACAGAACCGCACCCGATCCCAAGAACGGTTCCACCCAACGCCCGTTCCATTCCCAATCAACGTGGTCCGCGATGAACGGGACCAGTTTGGTCTTGATGCCCTGAGTCTTGATGGGCGGCGCTTTCGGTTTGGACATGTTGGGAATCATTGGGTTGGCTACCCTTGTTGCTGGCTGATGCGGGCCCAGCTGTCGCGCAGCGTCGTGGTGCGGTTGAACACGGGCGCGCCAGGCTTCGAATCAGGGTCGGCGCAGAAATATCCCAGCCGCTCGAACTGGAAGCGCTCTCCCGGTTGAGCCGCCGAGAGGGCCGGCTCCGCCATCGCGGTCGCCACCCGCAATGACTCGGCGTTGATCAAATCCACGAAATCATCGCCCGAATCGGCGGCTGCTCCGGCCGGGTCCGGGTCGTTGAACAGGTTGTCGTACAATCGCACCTCCAGGGGAACCGCGTGCGCCGCCGATACCCAGTGAATCGTCCCGCGCACTCGCCGGCCATCGGGCGCGTTGCCGCCCCTGCTGTCGGGGTCGTAGGTGCAATGCGCTTCAACCACGTTGCCATCGGCGTCTTTCACCACCTGATGGCAGGTGACGAGGCAGGCGTAGCGTAATCTGACCTCCTGGCCCGGCGACAGCCGGTAGAATCGCCTGGGCGGATCCTCCATAAAGTCGTCGCGCTCGATGTAAATTTCTCGACTGAAGGGAACGCTGCGGGAACCCATGGCGTCGTCTTCGGGGTTATTGATCGCCTGGAACTCTTCGCTTTCACCTTCGGGGTAATTGGTGATCACCACTTTCAGCGGGTTCAACACAGCCATCCGGCGCGCGGCGCGGCGGTTCAGGTCTTCGCGCAGGCAATGTTCCAGTAGCGCCAGCTCCGTAACGGTGTTGCGGCGCGCCACGCCGACCCGTGCGCACATGTCGCGGATTGACTCCGGCGTGTACCCCCGCCGCCGCAATGCGCTGAGCGTGGGCATACGGGGGTCATCCCAACCCGCAACGTGGTGGTCTTCCACGAGACGCCGCAGCATACGTTTGCTCATCACCGTGTGGGTTAGATTCAAGCGTGCGAACTCGATCTGCCGGCTGCGGTAGATGCCCAACGCCTCCTGGCACCAATCGTATAGCGGTCGGTGGTCTTCAAACTCTAGGGTGCACAGCGAATGCGTGATGCCCTCAATGGAGTCGGAAAGTGAGTGAGCGAAGTCATACATAGGGTAGATGCACCAGGCGCTTCCCGTTCGGTGGTGCTCCGCGTGTCGAATTCGGTACAGCGCCGGATCGCGCATGTTCAGGTTCGGCGACGCCATGTCGATCTTGGCGCGCAGCACGTATTCGCCGTCGGCAAATTCGCCGGCCCGCATCCTGCGGAAGAGGTCCAGGTTTTCTTCGGTCGTGCGATTGCGATCCGGACTCTCCCTTCCTGGTTCTGTCAACGTGCCCCGATATTCGCGAATCTCGTCCGCGCTGAGGCTGTCAACATAGGCGTTGCCGTCCAAGATGAGGCGCTCGGCAAATTGGTAGAGTTGCTCGAAGTAGTCCGACGCGTAGTACAAATGCTCGTTCCAATCAAAACCCAGCCACTTGACGTCCGCCAGGATGGATTCGACGTATTCGACGTCCTCGCGGGTGGGGTTGGTGTCGTCGAACCTCATGTGGCAGCGGGCGCCGGGGAATTGTTCGCCCACGCCAAAGTTGAGACAGATGGATTTGGCATGGCCGATGTGCAGGTAACCGTTGGGCTCGGGCGGAAAACGCGTGACGACACGGCCATCATAGGCGCCAGCGGCGCGGTCTTCGGCAATGATGGCGCGAATGAAATCAGCGGGTTGTTCCCCGGAAGTCACGCTTTGATTGTCGCTCATAATGCTCTGCCTGTCTCGAAAGATTCACGTTCAGCATATCCTAGCCAGGCGATTATGGCGAACCTCCGGCCCGAAGCGCGGCTAGCGCGCGTTCCAAGTCGTCGGGCAGCCCGGCATGGCGCTCTATCCACTGATCCGTGGTCGGGTGTCGGAATCCCAGACGCGTGGCATGGAGGAATTGTCGATTTAGCAACCTGTCGGCCTTGCCATACACGCTGTCCCCCCAAATTGGGTATCCCAGGTAAGCGAGATGAACCCGAATCTGGTGGGTGCGTCCCGTCTCCAGCCTCGCCACCAGCAGGGTATGGCTCGGCAGGTTTTCCTCCGTTTGGTACTGCGTGCGCGCGGTTCGGCCTCCAGCAGTAACCGCCATGCGCTGCCGGTGGCGCGGGTCGCGGCCAATGGGCGCGTCGATGACGCCGGAATCGGGCGTGACCAGTCCCACCGCCACGGCCACGTATTCCTTGAAGAATTCCCGCCGCTGCATCTGTTCCGTTAGGCTCTGGTGCGCCATTTGGGTCTTGGCGGCCACCAGCAAACCGGAAGTTCCCAAATCCAGCCGATGCACTATCCCGGGCCGCAGTTCGCCCCCGATTCCGCGAATGTCGGGACAACGCGCCAGCAAGGCGTTGACCAATGTGCCATCCGGGTGGCCGGGCCCTGGGTGCACGGGAAGGCCGGCCGGCTTGTCCACCACCACCACATCGGCATCCTCATAGACCACCGATAGCGGAATGTCCTGCGGGATCAGGTCGGACGCTGGCCTGGACTTTGGCACGCACACCCTGACCACGTCATGGGCTCTGACTCGCTGCGCCGCCCGCGCCACGCTACCGTTTATGGTGACGCAGCCTTCCGACGCCAGACCCTGCAAGCGACTTCTGGAGAGACCCGCCGCAGACAGCTCCGGTCGTCCGGCCAGCCAGGCATCAAGACGGGTTGGATGGGGATCGCGTTCAGCATGGAAGCGGAATTCCGCCTCGAATTCGTGGGCATCCGCAGGCGTCATGGCGGGCGTTCCACCGAGTGCACGATCCGCTCGCGGGCGCCGCAGTCGGCGCACCGGGCGCCGTTGGGCAAGGCGATCATCAGTCCGTCGCACAAGGGACAAAAGAGTCCATCGGCGGTCTCCCCCGAGTAGCGGGACGCTGCGGGGATGACGGTCGGCCCAGCTTCAGTCTCGTTGTCTCGGCGCGTCACCAACAGCCAGCCCATCAAGACCATACCGACGACTATGGCGGAATCGGCAAGGTTGAAGACCGGCCACGGTCCAACGTCGATGAAGTCGGTAACGTAGCCCTGGTGGATCCGGTCAATTAAATTTCCCAAGGCGCCCCCCAGCATCAGGGCAATACTGGTTCGGAGCAGAGGCGTGGGCCGCGTCTGAATCTGGTAGACGTAGGCTAGCACGACCACGCCCACCAGGGATATGACCAGCAGCGGCAAATTCTGGTCCTGGAACAGGCCAAAGGCGCTGCCGGTATTGTGAACGTGCGTGAACCGGAAAAACCCGAGCTCCGGCCACGAATAACGCCACTCCAGGGTTTGGCGGACGACAAACTTGGTGAGCTGGTCCAGGGCCAGCGCCAGCGCCGCAAGTTGCAGGACAGTCCAGTCCCGGTAGATGGGCTTGCGGCCCTTCAGGAAGCGGAGCATGTCTAGGGTTTGGCGAGGTGACTCAGGAAGAACTGCACCACGGCGTCGGCCATCTCGCGCTCGTGTCCAACCCAAAAGTGGTCGGCTCCCTCTACCACATGGTAGTCGGCAGGCGGATTGAATTTCGCCAGTTGTTCGTCCACGTTCTCGGCGGCGACCAAACGGTCCCGGTCTCCAGTGATGATCAGGCGAGGGGTCTTGGCCTTCTGCAGCGGGCTGCCGGTGATCGCTTCGATGGAGGGAGCCACCAGCGCGATGGCCTTTGGCTTCTTGTAGAGTTGCTTGTGGGCGCAGATTACTCGGGTACTGAAGGAATAGCCACCCAGACCGATCCGGTCGTCGTCCACGTCAGGCAGGGCGCCCAGGAAGTCCATGGCCGTCAGAGCTTCCTCATGCTCCTTTTCCCCCTTGGCGTGTTCCCCCTGGCTGTTGCCCACGCCACGGAAATTGAACCGGAGCGAGGCGATGCCAGCGTCGGCCAACCCGAAGGTCACGGCGACGACCACGTTGTTGTCCATGTTGCCGCCCATCAGCGGATGCGGGTGGCACATGACCACACCGGGAAAGGGGCCCTCGCCATCGGGTAGCGCGATGATGCCCTCAAAGGTCAAACCCTTGCTGATAAAGCTGACCGCGCTCTGCCGCATGATGTCCCCTCCGTACCGTAGAATCGGGCATATTCATCATAACAGGTTTTGCGGTCCATGCCGGTAGTGTGGATCCTTAGTTGATGCTAGAATAGCCCACAACCCACCCCAACTGCCTGGAGGCAACATGGCTGCTATCGACCTGCGGAGCGACACCGTTACGCACCCCACCGACGAAATGCGCCGCGCGATGGCCGCGGCCGAAGTCGGCGACGACGTGTTCGGCGAGGATCCCACAATCAACGCCCTGCAGGAACGCGCCGCGGAGATGATGGGTCAGGAAGCCGGCCTCCTGACGGCCAGCGGCACCATGAGCAACTTGATCGCCGCCTTGGCCTGGTGCAACCGCGGCGACGAGATGATCATGGGGCAGGAAGCCCACATGTTCTGGAACGAATCCGCCGGCCCAACCGCGTTGACTGGCGCGCAGATCCGCCTCGTTCCCAACGACGCTGACGGCCGTATCGCCGCCGAGGATGTCCAGGCAGCCATCAGGGACGCCTCCAATATTCACGTGCCAGCCACCTCGCTGGTCTGCTTGGAAAACACCCACAACCGCTGCAGCGGCGGCGTAATGACGCCTCAGGACACCAAAGAAGTCGTGGACGTGGCCCACGCGGCAGGGGCCGCCGTGCATCTGGACGGCGCCCGCATCTTCAACGCCGCCGTCGCCCTGGAAGTGCCCGCCGCCGAGCTCACCAAGGACGTGGACGACGTGAGTTTCTGCCTCTCCAAGGCTCTGTCATGCCCGGTCGGTTCCGTGCTTTGCGGTTCCGAGGAGTTCATCACCCGCGCCCGGAAGTGGCGGAAGATGCTGGGAGGCGGCATGCGTCAAGCCGGTGTTCTCGCCGCCGCTGGTCTGGTGGCGCTGGACACCATGGTCGAAAGGCTAGCGGACGACCACGCCAACGCTCGACGTTTGGCCAACGGTTTGGCCAACATCGACGGTCTCGCCGTGGATCCCGACGCCATCCACACCAACATCGTCATATTCGAGGTTGACCGGGCCAAGGTTGGCGAGGCGCGGGAAGTGATCGCCGCCCTGCGGGAAGACGGCGTGCTGGTCAGCCACAGCCGCGATCAGTCGCTGCGCATGGTGACCCACCGCCAAATTTCCTCGGCCGACGTTGACGAGGCGCTATCCCGGGTAAACGGAACCATCCGAAGGTTGGCGGCAGCTTAGGCGATCACCTTGGACAGGGATTGTGCTGGATTGACGCGGATTTAGCATCTGCCTTCGATCCAATGGGTGCATAGCGCTTCTGCACTTCAATGATCCAGTCCGCGAAGCGCCTCCGAATCTCCCTCGTGCAAAATCAGAGACACCCCGCGGAGTCCCTCTATCTGGCCCGCCTCTCCGCCCTATTTGCTATCCGGTAGACGCCGAGCGACGTGAGGATCAAATCTCAACCATTGCGTTGTCTAACTCAGTTTACCCAGAATTGGCGCCTCGCGATGGCGAGGCAGCGTTCGCCATGGACCGCCGCGTTGCCGCCCTGCTGATCGCCGATTCCTTCACTTTCACTCACGCCATGGGGAGATGGTCCCCATTTCGCCCGGCGCCTCGCGGGTTACTCCAATGTTACGCCGACCCAAACCGCCCGCCGCAGACATCGCGCTCTTGGTCGGTTCAAAACCGCTGTACCCAGGAGACTACGTGGAGGCGGAGGTTGTGGTCACGCCACATGTCCCGACCCTGGCCTCGGTGGGGTTTGTCCGGTTGTCCCAGACCGAGATTCTGCGTATCGATTCGGCCCGGGACGCCGTGCCTCAGATCATATCTCACGGAAAGACAGGCAGGACGCGGTTCAGCCCACCGGTGCAAGAGGACCACATTTTCGTTGAAAACACCGAGCTGGCCGGCGACATGGCCCATAAATTCCCGGTGCGGTTTCGGCTGCCGACGCCAGCGCCACCCACCGTCAAGGGCAAGTACGCGCACATCAGGTGGCAGCTTTCGGCATCCATCCTGTCCAAATCCGATTGGGTTCCGCACCAAACGGGTCTCCTCGCCAATTTGACGGCTGGCAAAGTCGGAGAAATCAGCCAGGAATTGGTCGTGTTCGCCCATCCCGACGCCGAGTACATCGGCGGCGAACGACTGCCCGACCGACCCGCGTCGGAGCGAACGTACCGGAGCGTCAGTCTGCAACTGACGCTGGACTCCGGGCTCGCCGTCAACGGCGGCGCCATCCACGGCAATCTGTCGGTGGCGGCCGCAAGGGCGGTCAAGGCCCACGAGTTGCGGGTCGAATTGGCTCGGTGGGAGCGGTCAGGCAACAAGCAAGCCCGCGTCGTAGAGAGCCGTCAGGCGCTACAGAGGCCGGCCATCCTGGAGGCGGGCGAGAAAACCGACTGGGCCTTCCACCTGCCAGTTCCAGACCGGCTGATGCCTTCAATGTTGGGACGGCACACTTTTGTTGGCTGGCAGGTGAGGGCCGTGATCGAGCGCAAGCTGCGGCCCGATTTCTCCGTGTCCCAACTAGTGCAAATTTACACATCCCCTTGATGGGCGCGATGGTTTGAATCAAGGGCGCCGGTCGCCCCACCAGCGGCGCAGCCTTTCCGCAATGGCCGCCTCCGATCCCTGGTCAGACGGATCATAATAGCGCCGGTCGACCAGTCCCGGCGGTAGGTATTCCTGGGGTTCAAAATGGCCCTCGTAGTCGTGGCTGTATTTGTAGCCCGACCCGTAGCCCATGCCTCGCATCAAACCCGTAACCGCGTTGCGCAGGTGCAGCGGGACCGGTTCTTGGGGCGCGTTGCGCGCGTCCTCCAGCGCGCGTTCCAGAGCGATGTAGGCCGCGTTGCTCTTGGGCGAGGTGGCCAGGTACACCGTCGCCTCCGCCAACGGTATGCGACCCTCGGGCAGCCCGATGAAGTGCACCGCCTGCTGGGCGGCGACGGCCACCGGCAGCGCCCCTGGATTCGCCAGGCCGATGTCCTCGGCGGCCAGCACCACTAGCCGACGCGCGATGAACAGAGGGTCTTCACCAGCCTCCAGCATCCGAGCCAACCAGTAGAGCGCGCCGTCAGGCGACGAACCTCGAACCGACTTGATGAACGCGGAAATGGTGTCGTAATGGCTGTCTCCGGTTTTGTCGTACAGCGGCGCCCGCCTCTGCAAGGCATCGGCAATCGCCTCCAGACCGACCTCGCGGCGCCCATCGGCGCTTGGTTCGCAGGCTACGGTAGCCATTTCCAGGGCATTTAGGGCGACCCGAGCGTCGCCGTTGGCGATGTTCACCAGTTGTTCCAGGGCTTCGGGCGCCAGCTCGGGGCGCAACATCCCCAGTCCGCGCCGGTCGTCATGCAGAGCCCGCTCGACAATCGCGGCCACATGCTCGGGCGCCAACGCCTGCAAGGTGAACACGCGGCAACGCGATAACAAAGGCGCGTTCACTTCGAAGGAGGGGTTTTCCGTGGTCGCCCCGATGAAAATGACCGTGCCGTCCTCCACGTGCGGCAGGATCACGTCTTGTTGAGCCTTGTTGAACCGGTGAATCTCGTCAACGAACAGGATGGTCGGTTGTTGGTAAAATGACCTCCGTTCCTGGGCTCCGGCAACCGCCTTGCGCAGATCCGCTACCCCAGCGGACACCGCCGACACCGGCTCAAAGTGCGCCTTGGTCACCGTGGCGATCAGCCGGGCCAGCGTGGTCTTGCCTGAACCTGGCGGCCCCCAGAACAGGATGGAAGGAACCCGGTCGGTGGCTATTGCCCGGCGTAGCACCCGATCTTCGGCGAGGATGTGCTCCTGACCCACAAACTCGTCGAACGACGCGGGCCGCATGCGTTCGGCCAACGGCGCCGTCTCACGGATGTAACTCTGCTGGCCGTGTTCAAACAACGAACCAGTGTCATTCCGTCCGGTCATCCTGATCACCGTTCGCGGAGGCAGTCAGTTGCCGTCCTGGAAATGCGGCATGACTTCGTCTGCGAACAACTGCATCGAACGACTCACCGCTTCATTGGTCAAGACGCCGCCTATGTTGAACCAGCACATGAACTCCTGCGGTTGGTACAGTTCCTTGAACCCCTGCAATCGCTCAATCACTTGCTCAGGAGTTCCCACCGCTCCGAGTTCGTCATAAATGTCGTCGTAACTGATCTGGAAAGCCCGGCCCGAACCACGGGAGTTGTTCTGCATACTGCGCAGCGTTTCCAGGTAGTTGTTGACGGTGGGAGCAAACTCGGCTTTGGCCGATTCAGCGGTCTCGCCAACGTACACTGGGACGTTCACCACCACCTTTACCGTGGATGCGTCGTGCCCATGCTCTGACAGCGTTGCCCGGTACGCCGCCAAGCCATCGCTCACCCCAGGCACGGTAATGATGAGGGGCGTAACCAAAATACTATGCCCCAGGCTGCCCACCAACGGAAATGTGTCGGCGCCGTTGGATGCGATGTACACCGGCGGGTATGGTTGTTGCAACGGTTTGGGTTCCAGACGGATTCCCTCCGCCTGGTAAAACTGACCGTGGAAATTGAGCTCGTCCTCGGTCCAGGCCCGCAACGCCAGGTCCAGACCCTCCACGAATCGGTCATTGCGTTCTTCGATTGGAATCCCGTAGCCCCGATAATGGTTGGGGTTGGAACCCCTGCCAATTCCGAACACCGCCCGGCCTCCGGATAGCACGTCCAGGGTGGCGACTTCCTCGGCGATCCGCAACGGATGATGCAGGGGCAGCAGATTCACCGCTGTTCCCAGCTTGATTCGTTCCGTAGTCTGAGACAGGGCCGAAGCCATCAGCAGCGGCGCCGGCATCACCGAGAACTGTCGGGCAAAGTGCAGCTCCGCCAACCAGGCCATATCGTAACCAAGCCGGTCGGCCAACTGAACCTGCGCCATGACGTCGGCGTAACGCCCAGCCGGGGTCTGACCTTCGCCGCACGGTACCTGGTAAAAGACTCCAAACTCCATCTATGATCTCTCCCGTTGCCGGCGTCAACGCCTTTGCGCGATTCGTGGCCGCCCGTTGGGCGTCATTATAACGGCAGGTTATAGCGGTATATTGCCGTGCTTTTTGGCTGGCAGAGTGTCTCGCTTGTTCTGCAACATATCCAACGCCCGAATGACGGTGGGCCTCGTGGCCGCCGGGTCTATCACGTCGTCCAGGTAGCCGCGGTTGGCCGCCACGTAGGGGTTGGTGAAACGTTCCTGGTAGTCGGCGATGAGCTCAGCGCGCCGGACCTCGGGATCTTCGGCGCTTCCAATCTCGTTCCGATAGATTATGTTGACCGCCCCTTCCGGCCCCATCACGGCGATTTCCGCGCTGGGCCAGGCCAAATTTACGTCGGAACGCAGGTGTTTGCTGCTCATCACGATGTAGGCGCCTCCGTAGGCTTTTCGGGTGATCAGCGCCACCTTGGGCACGGTAGCCTCCGCGTATGCGTAGATCAGCTTGGCGCCATGGCGGATGATGCCGCCATACTCCTGCTCCGTGCCCGGCATGAAGCCCGGCACGTCCACCAGCGTCACCAGCGGAACGTTGAAACAATCGCAGAACCGGACGAACCGCGACGCTTTGGCCGATGCGTCGATGTCCAGAACCCCCGCCAGAAACGCCGGTTGGTTGCCCACCAGACCCACTGTCCGGCCGGCCATGCGCGCGAAACCCACCACCACGTTGGGAGCGTAGCCGGCCTGCACTTCCATGAAATCCTCATCATCCACCATGTGATAGATGATTTCCCGGATGTCGTAGGGCCGGTTGGGCTCAGGCGGTACAATGCCGCGCAGGGTCTCATCCGCTCGGCTCGGCGGATCCGCCGTCCGGTAGCTGGGTGGGTCATCCAGGTTATTGAGGGGAAGGAACGAAATGAGCCGGCGGACTTCCTCCAGGCACTCTTCCTCGGAGTCGTTCACGAAGTGGGCCACTCCGCTGCGGGCGGCGTGAGCGTCCGCGCCCCCCAGCTGTTCGTGAGTAACGTCTTCTCCCGTCACGGCGCGCACCACATCGGGACCGGTGATGTACATTTGCCCGGTGCCGCGCACCATGAATATGAAATCCGTTATGGCGGGTGAATAAACGGCGCCGCCGGCGGAGGGCCCCATGATCACCGAAATCTGCGGAACCACACCCGAGTAGAGAGTGTTGCGCAGAAATATGTCGCCGTACGCGGCCAGGCTCAGCGCGCCTTCCTGAATGCGGGCGCCGCCAGAATCGCAAATCCCGATCATGGGGCAACCCGTCTTGGCCGCCAGGTCCATCACCTTGCAGATCTTCTGGCCGACCACCTCCGACAGCGACCCTCCGAACACCGTAAAATCCTGGGCGTAGGCGAACACCTGCCGCCCGTCGATGTCGCCATACCCCGTGACTACCGCATCGCCCAGGAACGTTTGTCCATCCAACCCAAATTCGGTGGCCCGATGGGTCACGAACCGGTCAATCTCCTGGAATGTCCCGGGATCCATGAGCAGCTCCAACCGCTCCAAGGCAGTCTTCTTGCCGCGCTGGCGCTGCTGCTCAATGCGGCGCTGACCGCCTCCCAGGGCAGCCTGCTCGCTCAGTTCCAGCAGGCGCTCCAGTTTAGCGTCGCCGGCAGATTCTATGGATGCGTCGTTGGTGGTGGTCAATTCGGCCTCCGGGCCTTTCCCATCGGTTGGACCCGCTTGGGATGAAGGACTGCAACATTTGGTCAGCGGTATAATAGCGCTTACAGTTTGTCGTTTGCGCAATAGAGAACGCCTCACGTGTCGCCCACCCAGACAGTCGCCGATTCCACGCTCAATCTGACCGTTGCCGGCGGCGAACCCCTGGTATGGGGCCGCCGCACCTACGTGATGGGCATTATTAATCTGACCCCTGACTCATTCTCCGGCGACGGATTGGCCGAGGATCCATCGACGGCGGTTGAGTTGGCGCAACGGATGGAAGCGGAGGGCGCCGACTTCATTGACGTGGGCGCCGAATCAACGCGACCGGGCAGCCAGCCGATTTCAGCCGAAATGGAATTGGCGCGTCTGCTTCCCTCCCTGGCCGCCATTTGCGCGGCCGTCAGCATCCCGGTCAGCGTCGATACCTACAAAGCGCCCGTGGCTCGGCGCGCCATCGAGGCCGGCGCGTCATTGGTCAACGACATCTGGGGATGCTTGGCCGACGGCGCCATGGCGCCGCTGATCGCCGCCGCTGGCGTTCCGGCCATCTTGATGCACAACCAAAGCCAAGCGCGGTACGATGACGTGGTGCCAGATGTGATCGCCGGCTTGCGCCGGATCGCCAGCATCGCCCAGGCCGCCGGCGTCGCCCACCACAACATCATCCTCGACCCGGGCATTGGCTTTGGCAAGACGGCCGACCACAACCTGGAACTGCTGCGGCGGCTACCTGAATGCAGATGCCTCGGCCATCCCCTGCTCTTGGGAGTATCCCGCAAATCCACCATCGGACGGATCCTAGACCTGCCGCCGGACGAGCGGCTGGAAGGCACGGCCGCCGCGGTGGCGATGAGCATCGCCGGTGGCGCTGACATCGTGCGCGTGCACGACGTGAAGGCGATGGCGCGGGTGGCCCGCGTGACCGACGCCATCGTCCGCGACTGGAGGCCACCCGGATGGCCGAACCGGTAGTCACATACTTGGGTTTGGGCGGAAACTTGGGCGACCGGCTAGCGGCGCTGACAACAGCCCTAGCATCGCTGGACGCCATCCCGGAAATTAGGCGGTTGACGTGTTCCTCGGTGTACGAAACCGAGCCCTGGGGCGTCGCGGAGCAGCCTCCGTTTCTCAACCTGGTCGGGGGATTCGAGACGACGCTGGCTCCCCCAGAATTGCTCGCCGCCTGCAAACGCGTGGAGTCCCAGGTCGGGCGCGCCACAAGCTACCGGTGGGGCCCCCGCCTGATCGACGTTGACATCCTGCTCTACGGCGACGCCTTGATCAACACCGCGACGCCCGACCTGCGGATTCCACACGCTCGCCTTGCGGACCGCGCGTTCGCGCTAGCGCCCCTGGCCGAAATCGCCCCGAACATCATCGTGCCGGGTCCCGACGCCCCAGTCTCGGAACTGCTGCGAAAGGTTGAAGGGAAGGACGGCATCGCCTGGTGGAGCGCTGCGCCGACGCCACCCTGAGCGCTGGAGCCCGCCAGTTTCTTGCCTCCCAACATTGTGAATCATCCCCATCGGCCGCTACGAACTTTCCCACCTGTCCTTGCGAGCCGTCTCCTGCCGTCATAGCCAGCCACGCCCTACTGTCATTGCGAGCGCAGCGCGGCGTCCTGGCGAGCCACGCCCTACCGTCATTGCGAGCGCAGCGCGGCAATCTCGTCGACCGCAACCAACGACCGCCCGCGCCCGCCCGGACAACTGTTCGTGCTGGCGTGGGATCCCGCATCCCCCGCTGTCACGGCGGCGTCACGCTGCCGCCCTAGCGAGCCACGCCCTACTGTCATTGCGAGTGCAGCGCGGCAATCTCGTCGACCGCAACCAACGGCCGCCGGCTCCCGCCCGGACGACTGTTCGCGCTGGCATCGAGATTGCCGCGTCGCTAACGCTCCTCGCAATGACAATTGATTGTGTCATTGCGAGCGAAGCGCGGCAATCTCGTTGTCCCCAACCAACGACCGCCGGCGCCCGCCCGGACAGGCTGCCGTTCCCGCCGGCGCCAAATTGTCGCGTCAATGGCCGTTGAACCCTGTTAGACTGTTAATCGGGGACATCGCGCCAAGCCCAATTTATCAGCGCCAACCTTCAGACGCGACTCCAAACGACCCGCATTCCATTGGATCTGACATGCGATTCCTGAAAGCCGCCCCTACTCTTGATTGCACAGGGAGGTTGATGCCATGTACACAAAAGTGATCGTTCCCTTGGATGGATCCAAGCTCTCGGAAAAATCCCTTCCGTACGCCCAACTCGTCGCGCGTTCCCTGGACGTTCCGGTAGAACTGGCCAGGGCCTATGACACGTTGCCCCCTGGCCTGCTGGGAGGCCAGAACCTGCCCAACGTCAGGAACCAACTCGACAGGGCGGCGCGTGAACAGGCTCTGGCGTCGCTGGAACCGGTGCGCGAACGACTGGAAGCGGCGGGGCATTCCGTCAGCGTGATCGCTCAGCGCGGTTCCGCTTCCGACGTGATCCTCGCCATCGCCAGCAGCGACCCCAACGCCCTGGTGGTCATGTCCACTCATGGGCGAGGCGGCCTCTCCCGGTGGGTGATGGGCAGCGTGGCCGATAAGGTTCTGCACACCATTCCCAATCCGCTGCTCATCGTGCGAGCCAGCGACTCCAGCCAGGAGACGCCGGAAACCGCGTTCCAGTCGGTCGTCGTTCCTCTGGATGGTTCGGCGTTGTCGGAGTTGGCCATACCCCACGCCATCAGCGTGGCGGGCGCTTTGTCCGCCGCCATCAGGGTTTTGCACATCACGCCGACGCTGGAACGCTATCGCTACGAGCTGAATACGGCCACGCCGGATGTGGGCGGGTTGTCCACCCTGGATCTGGCCCATCCCGAAGAGCTGGTGGCCGCCGACGCGAAAAAGGCGGAAACCTACCTGGCTGACGTAAAGAACCGCATGGAAATCGACCACGCCCACGGCGTGGCGACCGAACACCTAACCGCCGGCGACATCGCGGAAACCATCATCGACTGCGCAACGGAGCATCCCTCCCTGGTGGTGATGACCACCCACGGGCGCAGCGGAGTTGGCCGCATGGTGATGGGCAGCGTCACCGACCGGGTGATCCGAAGCTCCGGCGCCCCGGCGCTGGTGATCCGTTAGCGCCCAGACCCGCCGAATGCCGCCGCAACCGCGCCGGCAATATGGCGCAGAATGTAAGGAGCCATCCACCTGCATCGGTTGGGTGGCTCCTAGAAGGTTAGCGGCCGGCGGCCACGCCATACCGGGCAGTGTCATTCGTCGGTTCGCATTACACGTTGGACACCAACGTGTAACCGGTCATCTGGACACACTTCTTCCGTCCACGGAGTTTCGGCTTCGGGTGGTTCGTCGCCTGGGACAACGAGATTGGCGCCCCGGGGCGCATTTTCTACCAGCCATTCGCCCAGCGTGAGCTTGGGTTTAGGCTGGTCAATTGGATCCGAGATACAATCCAACGAAAGCACCCAACGCCGCCCCTCCAAGAAGACCTACCCACCATGGAAGAGGTGGAATGAAATACGCTGCGATGCTGCCCAGGACAACTCCAGCGGCAGTACCTATTACCACGAATACCAGAAGTTTGGGGATGCCATTGGCCATCGTATAGCCTCACCCCTAATGCTCCGAATGTTACTGGTTTCTGTAATTGATGCTACCAACCCCCGCCTGATTTTCCAAAATTGGCTAGCAGCCGCCTAGGCCCGGCCCGCGCTTCGCCCCCACCATCGCTGACCCCACGTGCGCCGTGATTCCGCTACCCTTCAGCGTGGCGGTCTCGGCCCGTCGGCGGGTCATCCGCGGCGCCGGATTTCCGGTGTTGGCGGGCGCGAGGCGATGGGCCATAGGCTACGAGTTGGGCTTGCCACCGCCTCCTTTGGCATCGCGGCGGCAGTGGGGGAAGAGCGCTCGCGACGGTAGGCCAACGATGCGCGCGCCGCTCGGGTTCAACCGCGTCGTTGTTATGGGGATATAATGGCGCTGAGGAAATGCTGGATCGTCAAACCACCGGGTATCGTCTCTCATACCACCACCGAGAATTTTGCATCCAGACCTCCTTTCGACATGCGCCACCTTGTAGATCTCGCCGCTCGCCTGGTCAATTCCGCCTGGTTTGAATACGCCATCATTGCCGTCATCATATTCAACGGCATTCTGCTGGGTCTGGAGACTTCCGCATCCATCGACCGCGATTACGGCGACTTGCTGAGGTTGGGCAACGATGCGGCGCTGTGGGTATTCATCGCTGAAGCGGCGCTGAAGCTGCTGGCGCGTTGGCCAAGGCCCTGGCGGTATTTCCGCGACGGTTGGAATGCCTTCGACTTCCTGGTGATCGTATTCGCGCTGCTGCCAGCGACGGGGCAGTTCGCGATGATCGCCCGCCTGGCCCGGCTGCTGCGGGTGGTGCGGCTGATTTCGGCGGTGCGAGACCTGCGGCTCATCGTGGCGGCGCTGGTGCGGTCCATTCCCAGCGTTGGGCACGTGATCATGCTGATGAGCGTCGTGGTGTACATCTACGCCATCATGGGGTACCAATTGTTCCACGACATCGACCCCGGACGCTGGGGCAACCTGGGCCGGTCGGCGCTGACGCTGTTCAACATCATTACGCTGGACGGATGGACGGAGGCGATGAACGCCGCCATGGCGCAATACCCGTGGGCCTGGCTGTATTTCGTCAGTTACGTGGTGCTGGGAACCTTCGTCGTGATCAACCTGTTCATCGCCATCATCATCAACAGTCTGGACGACGCCAAGCGGGAACGACTGGCGGAAGCGGACGGCCCGGTGACGCGTGAACGGATGCTGCGGGAATTGCAGGCGGCGCGGGAGACGCTCAACAGGCTGGAGCGGCGGCTGGAGTCGGAAGACGACATGGGCAAGCGGCCGCCACAATAATGGCGCGGTTCGGCTATAATGCGGGCAGCCGTCGCGTTCCCGTGACTGAGTTGGACATGAGCGACATTTACCTGGACTACAACGCCACTACCCCGATAGACCCTAAAGTAGCGGAAGCCATGCTGCCCTATGTGCATGGGCGGTTCGGCAACCCGTCCAGCGGGCACTCCTTCGGCGCGGCGGCGCGAGAGGGCGTTGATACCGCGCGCCGGCAGGTGGCGAACCTGCTGGGATGCGCCCCGGACGCCATAACCTTCACCAGCGGCGGCACCGAGGCCAACAACCACGCCATCAAGGGCGTGTTCGGCGCGGATCGGCGACGAGGCTGCCACATCATCACCTCCGCGGTGGAGCATCCGGCGGTTACCGAGGTGTGCCGGTTCCTGGAAGGCCAAGGCATCCAGACCACCTACCTGCCGGTGGACCAGTACGGCATGGTCGATCCCAACCAAGTTGAGGACGCCATCCGGCCCGAAACCGCCCTGATCACCATCATGCACGCCAACAACGAAGTGGGGACGATCCTTCCCATCGCTGAAATTGCGGAAATCGCTCTACGGCGCGGCGTACTGCTGCACAGCGACTGCGCGCAATCCATCGGCAAGATTCCAGTAAGGGTTGATGATTTGGGAGTTGACCTGCTCTCGGTGGCGGGCCACAAGCTGTACGCGCCTAAGGGAATCGGCGCCCTGTACATCCGGCCGGGCGTGGAACTGGAAAAAATGATGCACGGCGCGAACCACGAACAGAACCGACGGGCCGGCACCGAGAACGTCATCGAAATGGCGGGGCTGGGCCAAGCGTGCGAACTGATCCAGCAAAACCTGGCTGAGTACGCCTCTCACATGAGGGCGATGCGCGACCGGTTGCAATCCAAACTGTTGGAGTCGGGCCGCGACGTGAGGATCAACGGACACCCCGAGCGACGACTGCCCAACACCTTGAGCATAGGGTTTCGCGGGGTTGAGGCGGATCGGGTTTTGGCGAACCTGCCCACGGTGGCGGCATCAGCCGGCGCCGCTTGCCACAGCGACCTGGTGGAGGTGTCCCACGTATTGCAGGCCATGAATGCGCCCACAGAGTACGCCATGGGGACGCTGCGGCTCTCAGTAGGGCGTTTCACCACCGAGGCGGAGGTCGACCGGGCGGCAGTTGAGATTTTGGAAGTAGTGGAGAACCTGTCACCGGCGGGAGCCGTTGTTTGACGCGACGCGGCAGAGTCGCCACGTTGCGTTGAGGGCGACATCTTAGCTGGTTCGCAATTCCAGAACCGAAAACGGACGACACGCCCGACGCGGCAGCATCATTCCGAAAAGACGCAAAGGAGAAACGAAGCATGACCACGCAATCCACCCCCGGCGCGCTGGACAACGCCACCCTGGCCGGCTTCCAGGAGGCTTGGGCCGCTCAACCCGGCCACCAACTGATGCAGAACGTGGTGACGCAGCGCGACGTGAACGAAGTGGCGCTGAATCACAGCATCGTCGCGCAGGCTGCCAACTCATTCTCCACGGCCCTGGACGACTGGAGCGTCACCAACCAGGCTCGCTCCGGTCGCTGCTGGATGTTCGCGGGCCTCAACTTGTTCCGCTCTCAGTCCCGAAACCTGCTGAACGTCAAGGAGTTCGAGTTCAGCCAGAGTTACGTCATGTTCTGGGACAAAATGGAACGGGCCAACTACATCCTGGAGGCGGTGATCGAGACCGCGGACCGGCCCGTTGACGACCGCGTGGTGGCGTGGCTGCTCAGCCAACCCCTCGGCGACGGTGGTCAGTGGGACATGTTCGTCAGTCTGGTGCGCAAACACGGCGTGGTTCCCAAGACCGTGATGCCAGAGACAGAGAGCTCGGGCAACTCCATGCGGATGAACGCCGGCCTCAACTACCAAGTGCGCCAAGGAGCCCGGAACATCCGCCGGCTGTACGCCGACGAGTCCGGCCTGGACGCCATGCGCGAAGCCAAGCAGGAGGCGTTGCGGGCCGTTTACCAGATACTTTGCACCCATCTGGGCAACCCGCCGGCCGAATTCGACTGGCAGTGGAAGGACAAGGACGGCGAATTCCACCGGGACGGCGCCATGACGCCTCTGGAGTTCGCGGAAAGGTACATCGCCACGCCCATGGACGACTACGTTTGCCTGGTTCACGACCCACGGGAGTCCAGCCCGGAAGGCCGCACCTACACTGTGCAGTACTTGGGCAACGTGGTGGACGGCGCCCGCATCACCTATTTGAACGTGGACATCGAGGTGATGAAGGACATCGCCATGCGCATGCTCCAGGATGGCCTGCCCGTGTGGATGGGCTGCGATACCGGCAAGCAGATGCACCGGGACAAGGGACTATGGGACGCCGACCTGTTCGACTACGCCAGCGTGTATAACGCCGACTTCGACATGAACAAAGCCGAGCGGCTGGAGTATCATCAGACGGCGATGACCCACGCCATGCTGTTCACCGGCGTGGACGTGGTGGACGGCAAGCCGCGCCGCTGGCGGGTGGAGAACAGCTGGGACGACAAGGTGGGAGACAAGGGGTTCTTCCTGATGAACGACTCCTGGTTTGCCGAATACATGTTTGAAATCGCGGCGCCCAAGAACTACCTGCCGGCAGATTTGCAGCAGGCCCTGGACTTGGAACCCATCGTGCTGCCGCCGTGGGATCCAATGGGGTCGCTGGCCAGCAAGTAACTCGACGCGCGAAGGGGCGGGTTTGAAACCCGCCCCTTCATGGTCGTGCGTAGTTCTCCGCGGTTATGTGTGGTTCCTGGGGCGCGTGGCGGGACCCGCCAGCTATTCTTCCGCGGCGAACCACGACTTGGCGGCGGCTTCGTCGGGCCACAAGAAGTCGAAGCCGTTTTTTAGGGCGTTCTGACGATCCAGGTCCTCGCGGTCGCCGATGTGGTAGTAGGCGTCAGCCTCGAAACCGGACTTCACCTCAGACAGCAGGTGCTTGGCGACGGTGAAGTCGACGTTGATGTCGTGCTCTTCCCACATGGAGCGTTGGCTGCTGGGCGGGCGGTCTGAGCAACTGCCGATGAGGAATCCCTTGTCCTGCACGATGCGAACCATGTCCATGGTCAGCGGGCCGGGCGGGTCGCCCACCTCCAGGGTGCCGTCGATGTCGAAGCTGATCAGAATTGCCATATGGTTGATTTCCTCGGGATCGGGGACAGTGGGATCGGTGACAGTGGGATCGGTGTCTGTCGTCCGGGGTTGGATTAGTCTGGCGTCGCGCTCCACACGGTGAAGTTGCCACCCAGCGGCATGGGGCCGCCGGACACGGCCACCTCGGGTTTGACGCCAGTCAAGGAGCGGGCGCCGGCGCGCCCTTGGATCTGCTGGATGCAGTCGGTGTGCATCCAGAACCGGCTGCGGCCGCTGCCGATGTTGCCACCGCTGGGCAGGATCGGGTTCGGCCCTTCGATGCTGATGTCGGTTTGGTAGAAGTCCAGCGCGTCACCGGGCTGCATGCCGCGGTAGCGCAAGCCCTCGATGTGGAACTGATGAAACTGGGCAAAGCCGTCGTACATGTTCTCGAAGGACAGGTCTTCGGCGGTGATGCCCGCGCTCTCGTAGATTTTGCGGCCGGTGGACGCGGTCTCCGCTTCGACTTCTTCCAGCGTGGGCACGATGCTACGGGCAACCCCGCGGCTGGAGGCGTGCCCGAGGATATAGACTGGTTTTTGGGCCATGTCTTGGGCGCGATCGGCGGTGGTGAACAGGTAGGCCGCCGAAGCCATGATGGGAATGTCGTTATCGAACAGGTTGGCCGGCTTGGCGATCCACCGGGAGGAGAGATAGTCCTCGGGCGGCAGCTGCTCCGGCCGGTGCTGGGCCCAGTATCCTTCGGGGAAGAGCAGCCCGTTGCGGCGGGAGTTCTCCATGAAGGGGGCCATCATGTCGTGATGCTTGCCGTACTTGGTGCAGTACTGGGCGAATTGCAACGCCGTGCTGTAGCAGCCGGGCGCTCCCCAAAGGGTGCGTCCGGGGCTGAGCGCGAAGGCGCCGGGAACTTCGTTAGCCGCGCTGATGCCGCCATGGTTGTAGCGACCCTCCAGGTTGTGCCAACCCTTGAGTACCAAGCAAGTACTGGTTCGGCCCTCGCCCACCGCCTGCGCCGCGACGGTGATGGCGGCGGACATGCAACCGGGCGCGTACATGGTGAACTTGACGTTGGTCAACTCCGGCATGTTCTTGAGCAACCACTCGGCGCTGAGCTGGCCGATTCCGTCCAACGGATCAGCGGTGGGATTGAACGCGTTGACTACGTCCATGGGAACGGGGGTGTCGGCGTCCCAGTGGGCGCCCGTAGTGGTGACGGGAACCACGACGATGCCGTCAACCTGATCGGGAGCAACGCCGGCGTCTTCGATCGCTTTGCGGCAAGCCATGATGCTCTGGGCGCCCACGGACGTTTCGGGTCGCCCGTCCCAACGGCGGGCGGTTGGTGAATGGCCGATGCCCACCGCGGCTACCTTGCCCCGGTGTTCCCAAACTCCCAAGCCCTCGGTGGAACGGTACATTGATTCCGGAGCCATCTGAGTGGTCATTTCTTACTCCTCGATTCGCAAACTCTGTTTGGGAAGGTGACGGGCGGAATCTGTGGGCCTATTGGACCACCTGCCACTCGGGGATTTTCTGGCCGTTGGCGGTTTCCTCGAAGATCACGCGCACCGGGCTGCCCACGGGCGCCTCATCGGGCGGTGTGCCGGGCAGGTGGGAAAACATCAAAATGCCTGGATCTTCTTCGAGCATGATGGCGGCGAGGTTGAAGGGGAGGTCTTCTTTCAGGGATGCTACCGGGCAGTCATACACCACGCCGAAATTGTAAATTGTGCCTCGGCCGCTGACTTCCCGCCAGGCCATGTTGTCGCCGGAGCCGCACAGGTCGCACGTCGCGCGGGGCGGGAAGTGAAGACGGTTGCATGCGGCGCAGTTCTGCACCACCAGGCGCCCTTCGTTGGCGGCGTCGAAGAAAGGTTTGTTTAAATCGTCGGGCACGACACCCTGTTTGACCATGGTTCCCCCTCAATCTCAAAGCCGACAAACCCCGATAGAGCCCACCGGGAATACAGCCGGGATCGGTTGATTTTATGGGGCAAAGATTATGCGGGAACCGCCGGCGTGTCAAGTTGGCGGGCAGTATTTAGCCAGGCGGTTTTCGGACGCAATCCTCGTCCGCAATGTCCGGCCGCATAGTGCGCCTGGCGTCCTCCTTCCCGGGGGCGTTGGGCGAACTGTGGTTGGCGCTCAGAAAACGCCGATATCACCCGCCCCGCGGGAAGAGCCTCGCCCCCAATGATTGGAGCGGAGGCGCCGCCTGCACAGTTGCATCGGCGTGACTACGCTGAGATGGGCGCCCGCAAGGCTGCCGTTGGCTTGACGATGCGGCGGGAGGGCGGTATATTCGGCGGTACCAACTGACTGTGGGAGTGTTTGCCATGCCTATCTACGAGTACTCGTGTCCCACCTGCGGGCATCGGTTTGAAAAGTTGCAGTCCATGTCGGCCACCGGCGCTGATTGCCCGCACTGCGAGCAGCCGGCCAAGCGCGCCATATCGGTCTTCGCCGCGGTGAGCAAGGGCGACGGCTTCGCCAGCGACATGGCGGACCTGGGAGGCTCGCCCATGCCAGCTCCTATGGGCGGCGGTTGTGGCGGCTTCTGTGGTTGTGGCCACTGATTTCGGGCTTGCCGAGAGTCAACGCGGGGGTGGGTAGAAAACCCGCCCCCCTTTTATTTTGTAACCGCCGGGCCGTGTCGAACCGGTTCGCTTGCCGTTCATTTCTGCTTGCGCCGGCCATGGAAAAGGTACTGTTGGGAATAGCCGGCGTACCTGCCGAAGTAGGATTGCGCCCATTCGACCATGGCCCGATCAGGCGGTTTCTTCTGCATGGGGAAGTACCATTCCGCCAGGGCGCGACGGATCCACACGTCCACCGGGAATGCTTCGAGTTTCTCTAGCGAAAATACCGCGATGCAGTCTGCGATTTTGGCGCCAATTCCGCGGCATTCCATGAGGCGAGCCTTGCTTTCCGGGTAGGGCAACCGGATCAATTCGTCCAGATCCAACTCACTCTTGCAGACGCGCTCGGCGGCGGCGGCCACGTAGGGCGCGCGAAATCCCAGGCCCAAGTCGCGCAGGGCGCTCTCGCCAGCGGCCGCCAGCCGCTCGGCGGACGGGAAGGTACGGCGGACTTCGCCGTCCAGTTCCAATGGCTCGCCCAGGCTGTCGGACATCGCCTCCATGTTCTGGTGGATTCGGGGAATGTTGGAAGTCGCAGAGCAGATAAAGGCAACGGTGCATTCCCAAGGTTCTTGGCGCAGGATGCGCAGGCCCGGATATTGAGCCACCATGCTGGCGACGCGGCGGTCGCGGCAGATGTCAGCGTAGATGGCTTCCAGGTCGTCGTCCAAGCGAAAATATGCTCGCAAAAGAGCGTTGGCGTCGCTGCTGTGGTTGCCGCCGGTGGCGATGGTCTGACGGTATTCCAGTCCGTTGGGCGCCTGACGCAGGTGCAGCAAACGGTCGCCCAGAACTCCCGAAAACCAGCCTGCGTCCAACCTACGCCAGCGATGGGCCTGGCCGCTTTCCAGGCTTTCGGCCAGATCGAAGGGCTGGTCAATGGGGAGCAGCGCCACTGGTCAAGGAGCTTGGGACAGGCCAAGCCACTGGGCCGCCTGCCGGCCTACGCTGGACACCTTGGCGGGCTGGATGGTGCAGGGCGGCAGCGAGTTGAGGAAACGGTCGCCGTAGTTGGCGGTCTGGATCCGACGGTCGAGGATGACCACGGCGCCCCGGTCGGACTTGCCGCGGATGAGCCGGCCGAATCCCTGGCGGAAACGCAGCGCCGCGTTGGGAACCTGGTATTCGTTGAACGGATTGTTGTACAGGTTGCCCCTGGCCTTGACGATGGGATCGTTGGGAACCGGGAAGGGCAGGCGGCATAGCAGCAGGCCGCGCAGGATGCCGGAGTCCAGGTCAACCCCCTCCCAGAAACTGGCAGTACCCAACAGCACGGCGCGGGGGTCGGCGCGCAACCGTTCGGTCAATTGGCGTGGCGTGCCGTCGATGCCCTGGGCCAGAACCGCGATCCCTTCGGCGCGGAGGCGGCCTCGGACCCGGTATGACGCGTCGCGCAGGGCGCTGTGCGAGGTGAAGAGGGCGAGGAGATGTCCGTCCAATTCGCGGGCCATGTTGAGAATCACGTCAGCGGCGCCGGCGGCGTGGTCGGCGGCGCGGCGCGGGTCCGGCAGGTCATCGGGAATTAGCAGCAAGGTGTTGCGTCGGTAGTTGAAGGGGCTATCCACCAGCAACTCGTCGCAGTCATCTGGAAAACCCACCCGCTGACGCATAAAGTCGAACCGAGAGTCGATGGCCAGGGTCGCGCTGGTCAGCACCACCGATTCCCTGGCGGCGAATAGTTTATCGGCAAGTATGGGTCCGACATCAAGCGGAGTTGAGTGGAGCGTCACGTTGCGCCGGACGTAGTCCAACCACTGGATCCGGTCTTCTTCGTAGCGGCCAAAAACCGAGGCGAGGTCTTGGTTGAGCCTGGTCAATTCGTTGGCGCTGTTGTCGATTTCGTTGGCGATAGCGTCTTCAGAATCGCCCGGGTTGGAGAACAGCCCGTCGGTTACGGCGCGATGCAGGGCGCTCAGGGCGTTGACGCTTTCATTGACAAAGGCCGACAGGGCTTCCCACTCCATGGCCGACACGCTCCAAGGCCGGGATTGCCGTACGCTGGCGTCCAGCGTGAGCGGCTGGCGGTCGTTGTCGGAACGGCCCGTTTCGGAGGGACGGGTTTGGCTGCGATAAAGGTCGTCGATGGTTTCCCACAGGCGCTGCCAGGCTTGGCCCGCCTGGTTGCACGCGGCGGTGGCGTTGGCCACCGATTCTCGAGCCCGGGCCGCTTCCGGGTAGTCGCCCAGGCGGGCCAAGGCGGCGTTGAGGCGGTTCATTACGCGATATACGCCATCCAGCTCCTGGTCGAGAGCGCTGGCCGAGATTTCAAAACCCAGCTGCCGGCTCGCTTCTTCCTCCAGGTGATGCGCCTCGTCGATGATGAGGCGTTGGTAGTCTCCCAGGACGGCGCCCTCAGCGTGGAGGTCGGCCAACAACAGCGCGTGGTTGATGACCAACACATGGGCGGACGCGGCCTGTTCACGAGCTTGGCGCAGGAAGCACGGGGAACCTCCGCTGAGGGCAGGGCATCGCTCGCCAACGTCTGCGCAAATGCGGGACCAGGCCGTCCAATCCTGCATGTGTAGGTTGAGGTGAGTACGGTCGCCGGATTCGGTTTCGTCGAGCCACACCGCCGTCTTCCCGATAACCCTGGCTTCGTCTTCGTTGATAGATTCGGAGCTGCCCAAGTTGTTCCAGCGGTGCAGGCAAACGTAGTTGGTCCTGCCCTTGAGCTGGGCGGCCCGCACGACGCCGGGTTCCAAAATCCCTGAATCCTCCAGGATGCCAATGACGGCCGGTATGTCTTTGTCCATCAATTGTTCTTGGAGGTTGATGGTGTTGGTGGAGACCACGACGCGTTGGCCGTTGGCGGCGGCGTACAACACGGCCGGCAGCAGATAGGCAATGCTCTTGCCGATTCCGGTTCCGCCTTCGACGATGAGTTTTTTGCCCTGATAGATGGCGCGAGCGACTGCCTTGAGCATCTCGGCCTGCTGGGGTCGGTTCTCGAAATTGGGGAAGGACTTGGCGAACACGCCGTCGGGCGCCAGCAGGTCCTCCACTTGCTGTTCAGTGAGGTGGCGGCGCACAGCGTTGGCGGACAGATTTTCGGTTGGCCTGACGGACTGACGGCTCAGGAGCCGTTCCAGGTTCAAACCCGCCATTGCAGAGCGTCCGCCGGGGCCCGCTGCAGTGGCGCCGGGCGACGCGGCATTGGCGCCGCCGGCGTGCGGGATCAATCCCTCCAGCAGATCGGCGACGGCGGCATTGGCGTTGCGGGCGGCCCGAGCGATGAACGCGACCTTGGCGGCGGGTAGGTTGGCTCCGTCTTGAAGCAGGCGGTGGAATACCAGCGCGGTGGCTTCGGCGTCCGCGCTGGCCCGGTGGGCTTGGCTGTGATCCAACCCGTAGTGAGCGGCAAGGGCTCCGAGGTTGTACTCGGGGATGGTTGGCAGGAATATGGAGGCCAGGTCCCAGGTGTTGTAGTTGCGGTTTGGCAACGGCAAGTGGTGGGTACGCAAAAATCCCAGGTCGAACGCAACGTTGTGACCGACTATGGGCAGGTCTCCGATGAAGTCCGCGAACTGGTTGGCAACCCGATTGAACGTGGGGGCCCGTTCGATTTGGGCTGGGCTAATGGAGGTGAGTTGCTGGATGAAGGGAGGAATCTTTCGGCCGGGATTAACGAAGGTCTGGTATCGGTCGAGGATTTCACCACCGCGGAACTTCACGGCGCCAAGTTCGATGATGGTGTCGGCGTTGGCGTTGAGACCGGTGGTTTCCAGGTCAATGCACGCGAACTCCTGCTCGAAAGGGTCGAGCGGCGTCCGGCCGAGAGCGGATGTTGGCGTCATGGCTGGTGATCCGATGGTCAGGAATTGCGCAGCCGGTATGGGCGAAGGGAGCCTTGACGCAAGCCCTCCACGGGATGGAAGTCGCCACGATGCAGCGCGGCCAGGAACTGAGTTTCGTCGAATATCTCGTCGGGGAATTCGGTGACGAATTTCCCCAGCCCGTGGGCGCTGTGGGCGTCGCTGCCTCCGGTGACGGGAAGGTCGAGGCGATGCGCGACTTCTGCGGCAAGGTGGTTTTCTTCGTCAGAAGTTCCTCCGTTGGCGACCTCCACTGCATCCACCAATCCAAACACCGGGTGCCGCGCCGCCGTTTCCGAGTCCGTGGGAATGGGCTCGTTTGGGTCTGGGTACAGGTACGGACGGGTGCGATGATGTTGCCCTAGCACCCCTCGGAATGGGTGAGCCGAGATGACGAACCCGCCAACGGCGTGAGCCGCTTTGCTCAGTTCCGCTACGTGGTTAAACCCGCTCTGATAGCGGTCGACTCCGAAGCACAGGATATGCCCCATGTCGGTGTCGGCTTCCATGGCCCGAATCAGCACGACGTTGTGCTGGGCGGCGAAGGCGGCGAATTCGTGCCGATCCCACGGACCCGAGTGTTCTGTGATGCAAAGCCCGCGCAGACCGAGCCGTTCTGCTTCAAGAATCAAGTCTTCAGGCGACAGGCTGGAATCGGCGCTGCCCTTGGTGGTGTGGATGTGGAGATCGAAGAGGCGAGCCATGAGCGCAACCAGTGTAAGGGGCAGGGTTATTGGCGTCAACGTGGCGAGCGTCACCAGATTTGGCTGGGACCACGCGTTTGATGCCGCTCGTGACGCCGGCGATTCGAGCGTCGCCGCGCAGCCACGGGAACGGATTCCCAGGCTGGCGGCCCCGTCGTCAACGGCAAGGGGCGAGGATCGACCTCGCCCCCTATGACTCTGGCCAGATATTTTGCCTGCGTTGGCAAAAACCCGGCTGCGGGAAAATCAGCGCCCAGCGCCCACCGGCTGGTGGGCCTTCAGAAACTCCCGCACCTGCGTGATGGTCTGGGCCTTGATGTCCGGGTCTTCTTTCCACGGATATGGGGTGACCTCGGCTCTGGGAGCCAACTCCACCATGTCCATGGCGGCTTCCAGCGAGTGGGCCGGGGTGTCGTCGGGCATCACCAGGATGGGGGTTTGGCACGAACGCGCAAAGTCCCGGGATACGCTGTACATGAAGTCGGGTTGGACTCGGTAGAGATTGTGCAGGTACTGCTCAATTACCCCCATGGTGATCTCGGGCCGGTTGGCCATCAAGGTCGGAGCCCAGGTTTCGATGCCCATGTCGTACATGGCGTCGCGGGACTTGTCGGCGTGTCCCACTGGTTGGCAAAGCACGGCGGCGACGACGCGTTCCGGCGCTCTTTGGATGAGCCTCATGGCGAAGGGACCGCCGATGCAGAAGCCGACAAAACCGAATTCCCGGATTCCGAGGTGGTCCATGAGACCCAGCTGGTCGTCGGCGAAGGCGTCCCACGGGTTCTCCACCTGAACCGGCCCGGTGGATTGCCCGCCGTTGGCGTTGCGCTGGTCCATGGTGATGCAGCGGAAGTCATTCTTGAAAACATCCATGGCGTTGAAGACCTGGTTGGGCCAGCCAGCCAGAACCGAGTTCAGGCCACCGCCCGGGGTCGCCAGCAGCGGGAAGCCGGAACCGACTTCTTCGTAGTGAATGGTGACGTCGCCTCGCGTGTAGAACGGCATCTTGCGCCTCCTAGTGGGTCCTGATTTCGACAGTTTGCCAGTGATTGTAACTGGGAGGCAAGGTATGTCAAGGTGGTACTTTTCATCGCTTACTTTTGCATTGAGGTTCATTGCCGCTTATCATGGGTTCAGCTTCCGATAGGAGAACACAGTTCGCGGCCAGCGGGCGGGGTCAGCGCAGCGTCTGGGACGCGGCTAACCGCCAGCGCCCAAACGGCCCAGGTAACCGAACGGTTCACATCGTCCAACATTGCACAACGGATTTTGTGATGAACGCTATCGAAACTTGGGGTGAAATGGTGCGGCTGGAACACGCCCAGTCGGACCGTATGCGTGGCGCGCGCCCCACCGATCACTGGACCCAGTACGCCCGGCAATTCAAGGCAGACCCTCACCGGACGGGCGATGCGTTGGTCGAGCAACTCCGTTCCCGCATCAGCCCGGGCGAGTCGCTGTTGGACGTGGGAGCTGGCGGCGGGCGCCTGGCCCTGCCCTTGGCCCTGACCTGCCGGCGCGTGACGGCCGTTGAGCCGTCACCCAGCATGTGCGCAGTGATGCGGGAAAGCGCCCAGGAGTTCGGCGTCGAAAACGTCGAGATCGTGGAATCCGGATGGCTGGAGGCCTCTGTCGAGCCGGCGGACGTGGTCCTGTGCAGCCACGTAGTTTACGTGGTCGAGGACATCGGGCCATTCGTGTCCAAGATGAGCGACCACGCCAAACGGCTCGTGATGGTCGTGATGTACCAGGCCCCGCCACAATCCCAGATGTACGGGTTGTGGGAACGGGTTCACGGCGAGAAACGGCTGGCGCTGCCCGCATTGCCGCAATTCATTCCGGCGCTGGAGGAGTTGGGCATACGCGCGGAGGTTTTGGAATCGGAGGAGCAGCCGCCCAGAACTTTCTCCAGCCTTGAAGAGGCGAGGGAGGAGATCGCCCGCAGGCTCTACGTCGCTGGAGGTACTGACGCCATGGCTCGGTTGGAGCGAACGCTGGAAGCGACGCTGATCCAAGAAGATGGCGTGTTCCGCATCCAGGAGGCGCAGCCGTTGCGACCCTGCTTGGTGTCCTGGGAAACGGCGGGCCAGTAACTCAGTCGACGCGCCGCCCATCAAGAGAGTGGTGCCGAGGGGCGGATTCGAACCACCGACACCGGCATTTTCAGTGCCGTGCTCTACCAGGCTGAGCTACCTCGGCTAACGGACTGTCAATGGTAAGCAAACCGCCGCCCATTGTCAATCCAGGTTGCCGTCCTCAGGGGGCCGGGCGGTCTTGGCAAGCGCGAGATTGAAACCGTTTTGAGAGTTCCTCTCCCGCCCGGCCGATGCGACCGCCGGCCTCTCCGTGGCGCATCACTTAATGGCGTCGCTCCGCCCACCGGCCACGACGCCATCCCCCTCCGGCGCCAACGGCCGTTGGTCGCGATCAACAAGATTGCCGCGCTTCGCTCGCAATGACAGGCTGGGGAGAGGGTTCGCAATGGCAATGGGGGAGAGGGCATGGCGGCGCCCACCGGAAACAGGTTCAATTGCGCCGCAGATCGGAAAGATCGTCCAGCAGGTCGCGCATGGTCTGGGAGTCGGTGTCGTCTGGTTGAGGCCCGTAGTGGTAGCGCTGGAACTCGCCAACGATGCGGCCCACCGGAGGATCCGGGAGAGCTTGAGTCGCCTCTTTGCGATGCTCTTGCGGAGTTTGCCAGGCCCGGCGAGTGAAACCTACGTTGTGGGCGATATCGAGCATCCGTAGGTAAACGGCTCGCGGATCGGTAGGCGGCGGGCTGCGGCGGAAATGTGAGGCCCAGTTGAGCCAACCGGCGAGGGCGACGGCAACGTCGCTGCCGGCGGCTTGCAGCGTGAACGTTGATTCCCGAGTTTCCGTGTCGGCGTAGTTGCCGCCCACCAGCCGACGGCGCCGGAACATCCGGAACAGAACCCAACCCGCCAGCGATACGGCCATCAGAAACGCGAGCCATTTGATGACCGTCAGGATGACGCCAGGGGGTCCGTCTCCCTCAACCTCTCTCAGGCTGTCGTGGAATTCCTGAATTTGCAGCCTGGCCAGCTCCAAGCCACTGAGATCGCCCCCGCCGAAGAAGCTGGAAATCCAATTGCCGATGGCGACGAGACCAGCGGCCATCAGACCCAGCAGCAACAATAAGGGTCGCAGAATCCATAGACCGAGGAATCCGATGCCGCGCAGAATGGATCTGGCCGCTTCGTCCAGGCCGCCCACGCCGATGGCGCCGACCAGTAGCGACAACAACAGCGCCCCGCCCACGCTGGCGACGATGGCCACCAACCACCTGCGGCTGATCTGACCCACGCCACTATCGATGGCGAACCTGCTGAGAACCAAACCGCCCAGTCCGACGGCGAAGAACAGTACGAGGATCGGCAATCCGATGATGGACGCCGGAATCAAGGGATCAACCGCCGCGGCAACCATGACGATGATGACGCCCCGCACGAAGGCGTTTCTGATCACGTCGAGCGTTACGTCATCGCGCGCGGTTGAGGCGCCACGCCACCACAGGAACAATAACAGGACAGCGGCAAGGCACAGGCTGGCGATGGCGTTCAGATCCCCCGAGAACACCAGGCCGATGGGAAACCATCCGGCGCCCATGCTGACGCCAGCCAGCGCCAGAACCGACAATGCGCTGATCAACAGCCCGATTACGCCGCGCAGGTTCAACGAAAACCTGATGTTCTGCACGTACCAGGACAGAGTAAACGACCAAGCGATGGCCACCATGGCGACACCCAGCGGAATGCCCGCCTCGGGCAGGCGCACCGCGTTGGAAAGCAGCCGGCCAACGAGGTAGATGGCGAAACCCTCCATGAAGAGGGTGACGCAGATGACGAAGGCGGAACGGGCGAAAGCGGTCATCACGGCTCCTCAATGACGGCGGCGGCAACGGATTCGTCATCAAGCCAATCGTCTCGCCACATTTCCTCCAGGCCGGCCAGGGCGGGTCCTGCCAGATACAGGGGAACTTCCGACGGCAGCAGTTTAGCCACCGGTCCGGGGTCTCCGTCGCCGGCATAGAAGATTATGACCCGGCGCCCGCGCCGACGGATGTCTTCCGCCTCCTGGACGACCGCCCGCGACAACAGCGCAGTAACGAGCGCGACAGTTGCCCCTGCCGCCAGCGAATCGGATTCTTCGCGCAGCACTGAGGAAAGCTCAGTAACCCAGAACGGGCCGGCCATGGCCAACGACTCCAGAACCGATTCCAGTTGCAGCGCGCCGGAACCGGGGGGTACAGACATCCACTTGCTGGAGTATGACGCGATGGCGTTGCTGACCAACCCGAAGGTGTAATCCTCCCGGCAGGCGTGTTCGGCGACGGAGGCGGCGACGGTTACGCTGCGCTCGAACAGACGGCGGTTGCTGCCCTGCCAGGCGGCATCGCCCGTGCGCGCGTTGAGGGCGATCAACATGTAGCGGGTGGCCGCCGGCTCGAAGACTCGGGTTTCCAGCTTGCGATGGCGGGCGGTGGCCTTCCAGTCTATACGCTTCAGCGGGTCGGACGGCAGATAGTCCCGAAGGCCGACGAAGCGGCTGGGGTCGTCCTGGACGAACCGGCGCCCGCGCGAAACCCCCAAGGGCCGCTCCCAGAGATTCATCATCCGGCGTAGATCTACGATCCGAGGATAGACCAGCAGGTATTCCACGTCGGAAATGTTGCGCTCGGCGGCGGTCAGGCCGAACATATCACCGCTGCGCAGGCGCGCCGGACCGATGCGATGGTAACCTCTAGCGCGGCAGCGAACGCGGTAACGCCACGTTACTCGCTGATATGGCAGCAGGGATGTCGTGATGCGGTGGTCGAGTTCAGCTTCCGCGCCCACACCGCGTCGAAAGGTTCCGCTGGTCTGGAGACCGAGGGGAAACGTATCCGAGATGTCCAGCCAGATCATCGGCAGCAATTTATCGTTGTCCACGGTGATGTGGTAGTCAATGACGTCGCCAATGAAAGCGCGCCGTCGTTCCAGGCGTCTGGAGTAGGTGAGCCGGCGAAAGGCGTATCGCGGCCAGTACTTCCCGGTGGCCCAAATCAGCAGTACCAGAACGCCAACTACGATCAGCAACGCCTGGCTGGCCAGCAGACCGGCGATGATGGCAATTACGGCGGCGATAACCCACAGGTCGCTTATCATGCGGGCAGGATAACCGATTTGGGCGTTGTGGTCAGCATGGGGCCGAGATACCAAGTTGGAAAAAGCGGCCCGAGAGTTCGCAACGGACGCACAGTCCGGCTCCCAGCCGGGCGCCAGCGACGGCGCAATTCCGCTGGGCAGGTTTGGGTGGACCAGGCGTCATTTGGCGCCAATCATTTTGCTAGTTGGCTGGGCCGCTGGTCCGGCCGAATCGAGACGGCAACCGACAGCACTGACGCCTGTGATAAGATGATTCGCGATTCAGACGCGGGCCACGGAGCGAAACCACATCATGACCGTGTTTCGCCTCGGGACGAGGACAACCACATGGGACCGGGCCCCGCGCCGGCGATGACGGACGCGGCAGAGACACTGAACCCAATCCCACATTGAGCCGGGCGCCGCGCCGGCGATGACGGAAAAAACGAATGACTACGCCTGGTCAAAGCGCTGATGAACTGTTGGGAAGACTGGCCGGGCTGCTGGAGTGGCAAGGATTGGGCGCCGCGGCGCTGACCCCCCGGCCTCGGGGCGGGCGCCTGCATGGCGAAGACGCGGAGGAAGTGGCGACCCTGCTGGATCAACTGGCGGCGGCGGATTCGGGCCTGCCGGCGGGACAGCGGCCGCGCAGCCTGATTTACGGCAACGGATGCTTCGCCATCGGCCGATACGCCGAGGCCCTGGCAGTTTACCAGTTTTTGGTGGGCCAGCGACCCCAGGATTTCGCAGTCCAATTCAACCTGGGCGTAACGTTATTGCGTCGAGGCGAGCGCCAGGCGGCGGCGGTCGCCCTTACCAAAGCGCTGGAATTGGACTCCTTTTCCGCTCCCGCATACTATCAGCGCGGCAACGCCCGAGACGACCTGGGGGATGGCGCCGGAGCCTTGGAAGATTACGCGACCGCCATTGGGCTGGATCCGCAATACCTACAGGCTCACTACAACCGTGGCATCGTACTGAACAAAATGGGGAGATACGCGGAGGCAATCGACGCCTTTGATCAGGTGATGGCCCTGCGCCCCGACATTTCCAACGCCTATTTGAACCGTGGCGTGGCCCGCGATGAATTGGGCCATGTTGACCTTGCCATCACCGATTACGACTCGGCCCTACGCTGCAATCCCGACAACGCCGACGCGCGGTTCAACCGGGCCCGAATTCGCTACCGATTGGGCAGGTATCGCGAGGCGGTGGAGGACTACACCGCGGCCATTGAGTTGCGTCCGGATGACGTGGAGGCGATCAATAACCGTGGCCTGGCCTACGACGCCCTGGGCCAGTACGAGGACGCCATCGCCGATTACGACTCTGCGTTGAAACTACAGCCCGACTTTGCCGAGGTGCTGAGCAACCGGGGAGCGGCGTGGGAAAGCTTGGGTGATGTGGAGGCGGCGTTGGCGGATTACCTGGAGTCGCAGAGAGCGCTGCCGGAGTTCGCCGCCGCCTATTACAACGCGGCCCGGTTGTACGCGGACCGCGGGGACATAGCGGATTGCGCAGACCAACTGGCCGAGGCCGTCCGGCTGCAGCCGGGGCTCTACGCCGAAGCCGAGTCGGACGATGCGCTGGGGTGGGTGTTGGATCTGTCGCGGATGCGGGACGAGCGGCGCGGGGAGTGAAGGGGAACGCAATGGCGTCCCGCTTACTTCACTCGCGGTTCCGTAACCAGCGAATCAATGCGGGGATTCCCAATGGGATGAACCAGCCCATCACCGTGAGAATAATGGCGACGACCGTTAACAACCTATCTAATGATATATCTGATGTAACTACTATCAGCAAAACTACAATAAACGACGTCCCTATCGCACATGTGATTATTCCTAGTGTGAATAACAATGCTAATGCTAAAACCGTGACCATTTATTGTCAACTCCTTTTCATGACGTCAAGACCCAGAGCGAGGCCGGATGCGCCCAAAGCTATTCCCGCAACGCCCATCAGCCCGATCCCAGTGAGGGTGATCGGGTAGGCGTGAAAAACGTACTGCCCCAGCAAGAATACGACCAAGCTGATCGAGTACGCGATCAGAGCGACTGTAAACACACGATTCCACATGGGTTGATCGTACGTCGGCGTGGCCCAAAATGTCAATCGCCGTCGCCCAGGCGGGACGGGTGGTTGGCCACGTCATCGTCGTCTTGGGGGATGACCTGGCGCAGGATTGCGTCCTCGCTGAGCCCGGCGGCCTCGCTGTGCACCTCGGGCGTTTCGGCGATTAGCAGGTCGGGATCAATGGCGGCGGGGACGCTTTCCAGCTTGTGGTCAGTATGGGTGAGGATGTTGTGGGTGACGACGACGACGGCGAGGGCGGTGAGGCCGAACATGACGTCCAGGCCGCGGTGGTGAAGGACTTGGTTCAACGGGAGCATAGCTGCGAATCCGAAGAAGATGCCTATTGATGACCTGAATACGGATCGGCGAAACAGCAGGACGAAAACGAAGCCAAACGCAATGCCGATGAGGACAAACCAATTCAGGTAGGCCAGCGCCACACCCACCAGCACCACCATGCCGTCGCCGCCCCTAAATCCGGTGAAAATGCTCTTCCAGTGACCGGCTATGGCGGCGCCTCCAGCTACCAGCCCGAGCAATTCATGCTGGCCGAACATCCAGGCGACGTAGACGGCGGCAGAACCCTTCAGGACATCGCACCAGAACACCATCGTGCCGCGTCGGCGACCGACGTGCCAAAACACGTTGGCGGTTCCGGCTCGTCGGCTTCCCGTGGCGAAGATATCCACACCCTTCAGGCGGGCGACCAGGTACGCGAATGGAATGCTGCCAAGCAAGTAACCGACCAGCGCCGCCGCCAACGCGCGGGTTATCAGGGGAGCAAAATCTACTAGGAACATCGCGCCAAGCCATAACCTGAACCAGTTTGGAAACCTGCCCAAGATGATAGCACAGCATGGGCTGGCGCCGGCCTATTCGATTTGGCGGGCGATTCACCTCACGGCGTCGGAACTAGCGATTCCCTCTGACCCCCTCAGTTAGTGACATTGCTTCCGCATTTGGACCTTGCTACCCCAGCTGATCTCGGTCCGCCAGTGACTATGTTCCACTCTGTACAGACGGAGTGAGTGAGTTCATGGAAGCGAAATGCGAACCCGGTGACCGGCTTAGCTGGAATTCGGGCAGACTAGAAAGTTGGTTCCTCACTCCGGCGGGTTGGTCAGTCGGTTGCCGTTCTGAACGGGAACGTAGGTCACGCCGAAGTGCGGGAGTTTAGACGAGGCGCCGGGCGTGATGTCCATGCCAGCCACGATGGGAACTACTTCGCCACTGAGATGGCGCGGTTGGTATTTCTTCAGGATGATGTCCAAGATATTGGCGCGTTCCGATGCCCGGTCCACGTCTTCTTCATCCACCCGGTAGGACGCTTCCAATACCAAGCACACCGGTCGTTTATCGGTCTTGCGGCGGCCGTAGATGAACAGGTCGGCGCGGCTCAGGTTGCTGTATTGGTCGGAGGTAATGAAACCGGCCATCTCGGCCTCGTCTGCGATGATCCTGATGTCTCTATTGGAGATTACTTCCTCACGGGTCATGCCCATCGCCTTGGAGAAAATCTGAGGATTGCGCTCGCAATACAGCTCCAAGCCCCAACCTTTGAGCGTAGAAACGTCCTGGTTGGCGCGGTTTTGGGCCGCGGTGAGTTCGGCGATGCCGGCGCGGATTTCGGCCATTTCGCGGTCGTGGCGGGCGTCGCGCTCGGCATTGGCCTCGCGCATCGCCTCCATTTCGCGGTCGAACCGAGCGTCGCGCTCGGCATTGGAGGCGCGCATTTCCTCCATTTCTTGGTCGAACTGAGCGGCGCGCTCAGCGTTAGAGGCGCGCATTTCAGCGATGGCGCGAGCGTTCTCAGTTGATAGTTCAGCGGTTTGAGCCAGCAGGGCGCGAATCTCGGCCAATGACATCGGCTCGGGCGCGTCTGCTCGTGGTGTTGGCGAGGTCATCGCAAAAATCAGCTCCCCTGTATCGATGATGGACAACCCATGTTATCAGACTGGGCGAGGGAAGGGGTGGCGCTGCTATGCAACGAGCGAAGACATTAGGTCGGACGAAAGCTCCGGTAATGGGAACGCGACGATCTCTCCGTTCTGCTTGTGGAATTGGCTCGATCGGTCAATCGCCCGCGCTTCTTCAGGCTCGGTTCGACGGTCTCTGGGTGGGGTTCCACTGCCGGCCAACCGTTGGCGCATGACCTCTACCGCCTCGGGATTGTTGTCGATCAGCGTGAAATCCCGGCCCTCACGTTGCGCCGCTTCTCCCAACGTCCCGCTGCCCGCGAAGAAATCAAGGACGCGGTCCCCTGCGTTGGAGTGCACGCGCACGATGCGGCTGACGATGGCCAACGGTTTCTGCGTCGCGTAACCGGTCTTCTCCTTCCCAGCGACTATGGTTCGCCACCAAACATCGGTGGGCGTTTTGCCGC
Organism: Dehalococcoidia bacterium; assembly: GCA_965221295.1. GTDB lineage: Bacteria > Chloroflexota > Dehalococcoidia > Lucifugimonadales > UBA3495 > Bin87. Next base: position 2,999,510 of record OZ244879.1, read on the forward strand.
GGGCCGCCTTTTCCGGCCCCACCAGGCCCGGCGCCAAGTAAGGGAACCGATCGATGGCGTCGTAATTGAAGGTGTAATTCTCGGGATCCTTCGCGTACCAGAGGATGTTGTCGTGCTTCGCCGGCCAGCGGGTTTTCGGCCGGCCGCCGTAGTCGTACGCCCAGATGATCTCATTGACGAACGATTCGCGTCCAAAGATTTCGTCCAGCATCACTTTGCAGTTTGGTTGGCTAGTCCGGCAGCGTCGGGTAGTCCGTCGTGCCGCCGAAGTCCCACACGTCGCCCCAGTTGGCGTAGATGCCGGTTGCGGATGTGGGCGTTTGCAGTTCGGCGGTGGTTTTGCCCTCGCCGCAACCGCTGACGGTCATGCCGCTGGTTGTGGTATCCCAGTAACTGTCGGCGCAAGCGTGCCTGCTGTGGCCGGCCAGACCGCCCGCATTCTGCGGGATGGCAGACACTACCGTTCCTGTGGCGTAGCTCTTGTTGATCGGCCCGAAGTTGAAACCAACGAGACCGCCGGTACGCGAACGGCCAGTGACGTCGCCGGTGGCGTAGCTGGACGTTATGGTAGAGAAGTTGTACCCGGCCAGGCCGCCACTGGTCGGAGCGTTGACGTCGCCCGTGGCGTAGCTGGCCACGATGACTGCGCCATTCTGGTTTTCGCCGACCAATCCACCACCGCCATTGTGGTCGACGGTTACGGTAACCGCTGCCGAGCTCCTGCTGATGGATCCCGTATTGGTACCCACCAGTCCGCCGGCTTTGGAGGAGACTCCGACGACTTTTCCGCTTGCCTTGCTGCCCTCGATGCTTCCAGCGTTGTACCCCACCAGTGATCCGCTTTGAGAGGATCCGGTGATGTCAACGTTCGAGAGGTTGACGTTCTTGACGGAATAGCCATAGCGGACATTGGCCAAAAGCGCAGCCCAGTGTCTGTTGGGACGATTGATGAACAGGTTGCTCAGTGTGTGGCCGTTGCCTTCCAGGTTGGCGAACAACCTGGGGATGGGGTCCCAGCCCTCGCCGCCATTCCAGTAGGCGTCGTCGCTGTCGGCGGCGCCATCGCCGTCGGTGTCGAAGTCCAGGTCGGCGGCCAACTCGTAGCCCGAACATCCGGAGCTGGGACAGCCCATGCCGCTGATTGCGTCGGGAAAGGCAGCGTCGTAATTCGCCTGATCTCTGGGCGACACGATGCCGTCCCCGTCTATGTCCCAACGCACAGCGTTGAGCCGCGCCAGGCTTGAGATTTCGATCAGGCCGTCGTCGTCCCTGTCATAGTCGGCTCTTTGGTCCCCGAATTCCTTCCACGTTGCCGTCCCGTCGCCGTCCCAGTCGGCTTTCAGAAGCGGATAGTGGGCAGCGGTGCCGAAGTCCCAGATCTTAGCGGGCCAGTTGGCGTAGATGCCCGTGTCCGATGTGGGGGCCTGCAGCTCTGCGGTGGTGTAGCCAGCGCCGCAGGCGCTCCAGTCTGTGCCGGTGGCATCGGTGTCCCAGTAGCTGTCGGGACACGTCGAGGTTGGTGGCGACGCGGCCATGGTGATCCCGCCATAGAACGGTGTAGATCCGGTGATCAGCCCGGTGGCATAGGTTCGCCGCGCCGCGTTCTCGCAAACACTCACTTTGTAGATGTCATGGTTGTGGCCCACCAAGCCTCCCAAGTCGGAGTACCCACTGACGGGTCCATTGGCGTAGCTGTCTTCGATGATTCCGATGTTGCGACCGGCCAATCCGCCGGCTTGCCCGCGGCCATTGATCCTCGCATTAGCGTAGCTAACCTTGATGACCGCGCTGGGCCGGTTATCCCCGGCCAAGGCGCCGCAGTAGATTCTTGCGGTAATGAGGCCCGTGACGTAGCTGCGCTGGATTGTTCCCTCGTTGTAGCCAACCACGCCGGCCACTTCCGAGTATCCGCTGATGTTAACGTCGTCCAAGCCGAGGTCTCTCACCTCGCCGGCCCTGGTCAGCGAGCCCAGCAGAGCCACCCGGGCCTCGGCTTGGCGGTCGATGAACAGGTTGGCGATGGTATGGCCGTCGCCATCGAACGTCGTCGAGAAGCCGTCTATCGGGTCCCAGCCCGCGCCCTCGTTCCATAGGGCGTCTCCGCTGTCCACCGCGCCGCTGCCGTCGGTGTCGAAGTCCAGATCCGTGACGAGCTGATAGCCGGAGCATCCGCGGCGGGGGCAGGTCGAGACCGAAGTCGAATAACGGAAGCCTGCACGGTATGCGTCCTCTTGGTGGGTTGGCCATTCGCCCTCGCCGAAGAGGTCCCAGCGCATGGCGTTCAACTGGTACACGTTGGATATGTCCACCCAGCCATCGCGGTCGCGGTCCTGAAAGAAGGGCAGCTGTTCGCCGAACTCCCGCCAAGTGGCGGTTCCATCGTCGTCCCAGTCAGCCTTCAGCGTGGGGTACTGCCAGTCGCCGGTGGCCCAGTGGGCCTCGCTCCACAGGGCGTAGAGATTCGTGGCCGTCTTCGCTGTCATCAGATCGTCGGTGGTCTGGCCTGTTCCGCAGGCGCTGGCGCTGCTTCCGCTGGTATCGGTGTCCCAGTAGCTGTCCTGGCAGGTCCCAGAGTCGTTCTTCCCCACCAGCCCGCCGGTGTCCAGGACGCCGGTCACGGGGCCGCTGGCGTAGCCCTGCCGCATGGTTCCCGTGGAGGCATTCTCGCCAACCAGCCCGCCGACCAGCTCGTCGCCCGAGACGGCGCCGGTGGCGTATCCCCGCTCGATGGTTCCTTGGTTCCGCCCCGCCAGGCCGCCAACGCGGTCAGCCGTTCCCGTAACGGACGCCAAGGAGTATGACTGCTGGGCTGTCGCCCCGTTGGAGTTCCGCCCCAACAGGCCGCCTACGTCGTTGTCCCCTTCTACCTCGCCATCGGCGTAGCTGCGCTCGATGACGCCGCTGTTCTCGCCAGCCAGTCCTCCGACCAGGTCGCTGCCCGCGACGGAGCCGGCGGCGTAGGACTGCCGAACCGTTGCCCCGCTGAGGATCCGGCCCGCAAGCCCGCCAACGGCGTCGTTTCCGGCGACGTCTACGTCGGCCAGGTGGGCGTCCCTCACCGCGCTCGCGCTGGTGAGGGAGGCGAACAGCCCCACATCGTCCGTGCTCGCCCGGTCAATGAACAGGTTGCGGATGGTGCGGCCGTTGCCATCGAAGGTCGCCGCGTAGCTGGCGATGGGGGCCCAGCCCGAGCCGGCGTTCCAGTAGTCGTCGTAGATGCAGTCGGAGTGGCCGTTGGGCCAGTTGCCGTTGGCATCGGCCACGCAGCCCCTCGTGTCTGCCTTCGGCTGCGGCTGGTTCGTCTTCCCGTCGCCAGTGGTGTCGAAGTCCAGGTCCGCGGTCAACTCGTAGCCCGAACACCCGATGCTGGGGCAGCCCATGCCCGCCTCGGGGTCGGGGAAGGCTGCGGCGTAGCCGGAGTTGGCGCTCACGCCGTCGCCGTCGGGATCCCAGCGGATGGCGTTCAGCTGGGCAAGTTTGCTGATCTCAATCAGGCCGTCGTCGTCGGAGTCGTAGTCCACAGGCGTCTGCTCTTGAACCCCGAACCCCAACCTAGAGGTTGTCCCGGCGCCGTCGCTAGCATGATCCTGGCGTATCGAATTCGGCAGCGCTTGGCTGGCGGCATCGTTGCGGGCGTCGTTGTCCACATCGTCATCATCGCCGCCGTGTTGGTCCCCGAACTCCTGCCAAGTAGCTGTTCCGTCGCCGTCCCAGTCGGCCTTCAGCGCTGGATACTGGGTCGCGGTGCGGAAGTCCCAGATCGCGGCCGGCCAGTTGGCGTAAATGCCCGTGTCAGACGTTGGGGCCTGCAGCTCTGCGGTGGTGTAGCCTGTGCCGCAGGCGCTCCAGTCTGTGCCGGTGGCCTCGGTATCCCAGTAGGTGTCCGGACACTGGTCCGTTGCAGAGACCATGGCGATCCCGCCGTAGAACGGCGTAGATCCGGTTACCAGCCCAATGGCATAAGTTCGCCGCGCCACGTTCTCGCACACACTCACATTCAAGATGTCGTAGTTGTGGCCCACCACGCCCCCGATATCGGAGTACCCGCTAACGGGTCCGGCGGCGTAGCTGTCTTCGATGATCCCTATGTTGCGTCCAGCCAATCCGCCAACGTACCAACGGGCGTTAATCGTCGCGGTGGCGTAACTCACCTTGATGGTCGCGCTGGGCCGGTTATCCCCAGCCAAGGCGCCGGCGTAGGAACTTGCCTTAACGCGGCCCGTGACGTAAGTTCGTTCGATGGTTCCCTCGTTGTAGCCGACCACGCCAGCCACTACCGAGGAACCGGTGATGTCAACGTCGTCCAGGCCGAGGTCTTTCACCAGGCCTAACAGGGTAGTCGAGGCAAAGAGGGCCACCCGTTGCTCGGCGTCGCGATCAATGAACAGATTGGCAATGGTATGGCCGCGGCCGTCAAGGGTCGTCCTGAAGCCGTCTATCGGCTCCCAGCCCGCGCCCTCGTTCCAGAGGGCATCGCCGCTGTCAACCGCGCCATCCCCATTGGTGTCGAAGTCCAGATCCGTTACCAGCTCATAGCCCACACATCCGCGGCGCGGGCAGGTCAAGGCCGAAGACGTGTAACGGAAGCCGGCCCGGTATGCGTACTCATTGCGGGTCCTCTCGTCCCCCTCACCGTCGATGTCCCAGCGCATGGCGCTCAACTGGTACACGTTGGATATGTCCACAAAGCCGTCGCGGTCGCGGTCCTGAAAGAAGGGCAACTGTTCGCCGAATTCACGCCACGTAGCGGTTCCATCGCCGTCCCAGTCGGCCTTCAGTGTTGGGTACTGCCAGTCTCCGGTGGCCCAGTGGGCCGAGTCCCACAGGGCGTAGAGATTCGTGGCTGTCTTCGCTGTCAGCAGTTCGTCGGTGGTCTTGCCGGTTCCGCACCCGCTGGTGGTGTAGCCGGTGGATTCGGTGTCCCAGTAGCTGTTCTCGCACGTTCCGGAGTCGTTCTTGCCCGCCAGCCCGCCGGTGTCTTGGACGCCCGAGACACGGCCGCTGGCGTAGCCCTGCCGGATGGTTCCCGTGGAGGCGTTTTCACCAACCAGCCCGCCGACCAACTCGTCGCCTGAGACGCGGCCGGTGGTGTAGCCCCGTTCGATGGTTCCTTGGTTCCGCCCCGCCAGGCCACCCACCCGGTCAGCCGTTCCCGTAACGGACGCCAGGGAGTAGGACTGCCGAACCGTCGCCCCGCTGGAGTTTCGTCCCGCCACGCCGCCAACTTCATTGACTCCTTCAACCTCGCCCGCGGCGACGCTGTACTCGATGGTTCCCCGGTTCCGCCCCGCCAGGCCGCCCACCTGGTCAGCAGTTCCCGTAACGGACGCCAGGGAGTAGGAGTTCCGAACCGTAGCCCCGCTGAGGTTCCACCCCATCAGGCCGCCAACGTCGTTGTCTCCTGCAACCTCGCCTGAAACGTGGCTCTCCTTGATGACGCCGTTGCTCTTGCCCACCAGCCCGCCGACGGCATCTTTTCCGGTGACGTCCACGCCATCCAGGCCGACGCCACGCGCCGTAGCCGAGCCGGTCAGGGAGCCGAATAGACCCATGTCGTCCGCGCTGGGCCGGTCAATGAACAGGTTGAGGATGGTGTGGCCGTTGCCGTCGAAGGTCGTCGCGTAGTTGGCGATGGGCGCCCAGCCCGCGCCGTCGTTCCAATAGTCGTCGTAAACGCAGTCCTTGTGGTCGTTGGGCCAGTTGCCGTTGGCATCGACCCGGCAGCCGCTCGTGCGGGGTTTGGGCTGCGGCTGGTTCGCCTTCCCGTCGCCGGTGGTGTCGAAGTCCAAATCGGCGGCCAGCTCATAGCCCGAACACCCACTGCTTGGGCAGCCCATGCCCGCCCGCGGATCGGGGAAGGCTGTGGAGAATACGGAGTTGGAAGCCACGCCGTCGCCATCAAGATCCCAACGGATGGCATCCAGCTGGGCGAGGTTGGCGACATCGATCAGGCCGTTGTCGTCGGCGTCGTAGTCGACTCCTGTCGGCGTGGGCGTGGGCGTGGGAGCCGGCGTGGGTGTCGGTGGGGGACAAACCGGCATCGTATCCGGCTCTCTGGTGGTGATCCCCGCGTACCAAGCGGACAGGCCAGCGGGCAGGCAGAGACTGTTGTCGGTTAATCTGATTTCGTCGACCTTTGTGAGATTGATGAATGTAGTAGGTATCCCACCGGTCAGACTGTTGCCAACTAGATTAAGCGACTTGAGACTGGAAAGATCACCCAAGTCAGATGGTATCGACCCGCTCAGATCGTTGCCTCCAAGATTCAGCGTCTGGAGACTGGAAAGATCGCCCAAGTCAGAGGGTATCGACCCGTTCAGGTCGTTGCCGTCGAGATACATCAGAATGAGATCGGAGAGGTCGCCCAACTCAGAGGGTATCGACCCGCTCAGGTCGTTGTCGCCGAGGTCCAAATATGAGAGTTTGGAGAGGTTGCCCAGTTCCGTGGGTATCTGACCGCTCAGGTCGTTGCCGTCGAGGCGCAGCCCGGTCAGCTTGGAGAGATCGCCCAATTCCGTGGGTATCGTCCCCGTGAGGCTGTTTTCGTAGAGGAACAAAGCCAACAGGTCGGACATGTTGCCCAATTCCGTGGGTATCGTCCCCGCGAGGTCGTTATCGCCGAGATACAGAGCCTTGAGCTTGGACATGCTGCCCAGTTCCGTGGGTATCGTCCCCGTGAGGTTGTTGTTGTTGAGCAGCAAGTAACCCACCCGGCCGTTCTCGAGGGTTACACCGTGCCAGGCGTCGCTGGGGTCGGTGGAGAAGTCCCACCCGGTGTTGTTGTCCCAATTGGCGCCATCGGTGGCGTCGTACAGGGCCTGGAGGGCCGCCTTGTCGGTGGCCAAGCTGGTGGGCGTGGCTTGCCCAGACGCTATCGGGGATTGAAACAGCAGCGCTGCGGTGAGCAGCAAGAGCGCCGCCACCACCGTGATGCCACTAGCAAGGGCCTCCCCTTGAATCATTTGACGCATCTAGCGCCTCCATACGAAGCCACGGGTGGGTCAAGCCGCCGCGCAGCGACGCGACCGCTGCGAAACCGCCTGTCGTCCTCCAATCAAACGGCGCCATCATACACCATGATGCAAGCCGGTGTTTTCGGCGCCGGAAGGGTGATAGCGACGAAGACGGACAGCAAGGAACGTGAGGGACGGCGGCGGGTATTTCCGGCGTTGGGGAGCTGGTGTCCCGGGCCCGGGCCGTCGATCAGGTCCTGCGGGGTCGGCAGATGCTCGGCTCGGGGTTCGACTCCCTGTTTGCGCCACCACCACGGGTTGATGGGGTTGACTCCCAGCCGCCGTGCCCGATCCTCCCAGGTCAGGCCGGAAGCCGGTTGGAAATCCTGCGGGCCCGGCGCGAAGTTCCCCTCAGCCGGTAGTCTGCCCGGCGTTGTCTCGCGCGCTCACGCTTCCGCTACATTGCTTCATCCCGCCGTCAATCCCTCGCACAACGCTGCCGGAACCCGCCAACCGCCGGCGCATGACCTCTACCGCCTCGGGATTGTTGTCGATCAACGTGAAATCCCGGCCCTCACGTTGCGCCGCCTCTCCCAACGTCCCGCTGCCCGCGAAGAAGTCAAGGACGCGGTCGCCTGCGTTGGAGTGCACGCGCACGATGCGGCTGACGATGGCCAGCGGTTTCTGCGTCGCGTAACCGGTCTTCTCCTTCCCAGCGACTATGGTTCGCCACCAAACATCGGTGGGCGTTTTGCCGCGGGCCGCCTTTTCCGGCCCCACCAGGCCCGGCGCCAAGTAGGGGATCCGGTCTATGGCGTCGTAATTGAAGGTGTAATTGTCGGGATCCTTCGCGTACCAGAGGATGTTGTCGTGCTTCGCCGGCCAGCGGGTTTTCGGCCGGCCTCCGTAGTCGTACGCCCAGATGATCTCATTGATGAACGAATCACGCCCAAAGATTTCGTCCAGCATCACCTTGCAGTAATGGACTTCCCGGTAGTCGATGTGGAAGAACAGGCTGCCCCGTTCGTCCAGCAGACGGTAGGCCTCCTCCATGCGGGGTCGCAGGAACCCTATGTAGTCGCCAAACGCATCGGAGTAGCTGCTGTTGCCGACTACCCTGGTGCGGTAGCGGCGGCCCTGGAAGCCAGTGCGATCGCCGTCCGGGTCGGGCGTAACGCGGATACGGGCGCGAGACTGAGACTTGCCGGTGTTGAAGGGCGGGTCAACGTAGATCAGCTGGAACGATCCATCAGGCAGGGTGGGCAGGACATCCAAATTGTCGCCGAGTATAATTTCGCCCATCGTCGGCCTCCGAGCGCGTTACGGCATTATGGAGGCTGGCCATCAGGAGCGTCAAACCGAAAACCGGTTCGCTCCTCTACCCCATCACTACTACCAAACTGCCGAAGCGCAGGCGTCCACGACAGGAGACAACATGACCCACAGCAATGAACCGGTCGGGCCACTTTCCGGCGTCAAGGTTTTGGATCTGACGCAGATCATGGCGGGGCCAATGTGCACGATGTTGCTGGCAGACATGGGCGCCGATGTGATCAAGATCGAGCGACCCGGAAGCGGCGACGATACGCGGCGGATGGGTTCCCGGTTGGCTGGCGGGATTGCGGCCGGTTTCCTCGCCCTGAACCGCAACAAGCGTAGCATCGCGCTGGACCTGCGTTCCGACGCGGGAAAGGCGGTGTTCCGACGGATGGCGGAGAATGCAGACATTACGGTGGAGAACTTCCGGCCCGGCGTGATGGATCGGTTGGGATTGGGATACGAGACGCTGGCCACGATCAACCCCAGGCTCGTTTACGCCAGCATTTCTGGGTTTGGCGGCTCCGGCCCCTACCGCAACCGGGGCGGGTTCGATCTGGTTGCCCAGGGCATGAGCGGGTTGATGTCGGTAACCGGATTCCCTGATGGGCCGCCCGCCAAAGTAGGGGTGCCCATCACCGATATTGGAGCTGGCAGCTTCGCGGCGTTCGGGATTCTAGCGGCCTACATTCACGCCCAACGCACTGGGCAGGGTCAGCAGGTGGACGGTTCCCTGATGGAAGCAGGCATTGCGTTCACAGTTTGGGAATCCTCAGAATACTTTGCGACTGGAGAGATTCCGGGCCCCTTGGGGTCAGCCCACCGGGTGAACGCTCCCTACCAGGCGCTGCGAACCAGCGATGGCTACATCAACATCGGCGCGGCCTCGCAACCAACGTGGGAGCAATTCTGCAGGGCCATGGACCGCGAGGATCTGATTGAGAACCCGCGCTACCTGGAGCCCAACGACCGCAAGGCGCGGGAGACGGAACTGGCGGAGTTGCTGGAGGGCATCCTGACCGAGCACACGACCGAATATTGGATGGAGCGTTTGGAGGCCGCCGGCGTGGTGGCCGGGCCAATCTACGACATGGCCCAGGTGTACGCCGACGAGCAGGTACTGGCGCGGGAGATGCTCGTGGAACTGGACGACGCGGAGTTGGGCAGGCTGAAAAACATCGGTGTGCCGGTGAAGCTGTCGGCGACTCCCGGCAGCATACGGCGCCGTGGCCCAGCGCTAGGTGAGCACAGCCGGGAAATACTACTCCAGCACGGTTACACCCAGGCGGAGGTGGAGGACCTACTGGCGGCGGGGGTGGTCGGGTAATCTCCACCCGCCCTCACGACAGTGGGACGTGATGATGCTAACCCTGCTCAGAGCGATAGCGGCTATTGCGGCGTTCATCATCTTTGTCTGCGTTTCAGTGGTGATGATCGTCGGCGTGTTTTTCATCTCGGTATTCAATGTACCGAGCGGACTTTGGTCCGACATTCCGAGCAGTGGCTCGACTTTGGTAGTTGCGATGCTGATTGCGGTGCCGCAGCTCATATTGACTCAGTCCATCGTCTGGTGGTACGGTCAATACCAAAGATGGCGACGGCATTTCACGGAGGATAGGGACGATGTTACGCAAAGTGATCAACAGTCAAGCCTTTGCGCTGGCAATCGTATTCGGTACCGCCACCGCCATCATGATAGCGGGTTTTTGGTTCGGATGGTGGGCGGCATTGGCCGGCTCGTAAGTCCCGGAATCATGCGCAATGGCCTGGCACGCTGCAGGGTGGTTTTGTTCATCCACAGGGAGGAGAATGACATGTCCAAACCAACTTGGCTTCGGATGGTCGGCGCAATGTTCGCAGCCGTCTTCGTTATAGGAGGCACGGGTGTGCTCGCATGGCCGGTGGTTGAATCGTTCGACACGGAAAATGGCCCCTTTGTCGGCTGGATTGTCTTCGTGTTGATCTTGATCGGCGCCGGCTTTTCTGCGGGGCCGATAGTAGCTTGGTGGCTCAAACGCTAGACCAAAGCAATCATATTACCATCGCGCCCCCAGGAAACGGGGTTGATGCAAAAGGTAAGCCAACGAAGCCTAGCGATGAAGCGGAAGAATAGCCAGAGAACATTGGCGATGTTGGTGGTGTATGTGGTCATACTGCCAATTGCCATTGCTCTGTGCGGTTTCCTGCTGGATTGGTGGTAGGACCCTACCCGAAGGTGAAATAACCACAACTCCACCCAGGCGCCTCGCGCTACATCGCTCGCCACGCGGTTCCTTCGGTCACGGCCAGGAATTGCTCCAACAGCGTTGGGTTGCCGATGATCAGGCCTGGGAAGATCAGCGTGGACTCCCCGGTTTTGTTGACGCCAGAAAGCCGCAGAAACTCAATAGGAAGCAAGTGGAATGCCGATTCAAAACATGTGGTCGCTGTTGATGTACCTCTTTTATATTGTTTTAGTGGCAACGACTATCTCGGTAATTGCCACTGGCGCAATCTTGATTGGCATCAACAGCGTGGTGTCTGTTTCACAGCTCGTGACACCGCCTACCGAAGGCGCGGTCCAGACTGTCACGGTGAGCATTTACGCGGCGCTTATACTCGTACCTGCATCGTTGCTTGCTAGTGCGCCATTGATTGAGTGGTGGTACAATTTCCTTTTCCGGATATTCAAAATGGAAAAGATTGCATAGGAGGTCCGCAGTGAAAGTGAGTGACAGAAAGCGGCACAAGGTGATTGTGCTGACGGTCTCGTACGCTGTGGCCATCCCGGTCTCCATCTACGTGGTGGGCCTGTTTGTTGGTTGGTGGTGAGGGTTTATTGCGGGTGTCCACCCCGCCCCGGAGCCTTGCGCTACATCGCTCGCCACGCGGTTCCTTCGGTCATGGCCAGGAATTGCTCCACCAGCGTTGGGTTGCCGATGATCAGGCCGGGGGAGAACAGCGTGGCATCCTCCAGGGTGGAGCGGTCCAGAACGCGGGCGCCCGCCTCCCGGGCCAGCAGCACGCCGGACGCGATGTCCCACGCCGAAAGGCTGTGGTGGGCGTACAGGTCAATCCGTCCCGCGGCGGTGTAGGCGATGCTGAGCGCGCTCGACCCCATCAGCCTATAGCCGGAGATGCCGGGCCAGATGCCAGACACCATCTCCATCATGCGCTTGGCCTGATCAAATTCGTAGCCCAGGTCGAATCCCAGGATGGCGTCCTCGATATTCTGACGGTCGGAAACACGGATGGCCTGTCCGTTGATTAACGCGCCTGCACCCTGTTGCGCCGCGAACAGCTCGTCGCGCACCGGATCATAGGTCACGCCCGCCACCACCTGGTCGCCCCTGGCCACCGCCACGACGATGCAGAAGTGCGGTATGCCCTCCGCGAAGTTCCGCGTCCCGTCGATGGGGTCCACCACCCAGGTGTAGGGCGACGAACCCGCTGAGGGGTGCGACTCCTCTGACAAAACTCCGAAGTCTGGGTATTCATCAGTGATATAGTCGAGGATCAGCCGTTCCGACGCCAGGTCGGCGTCGGTGACGACGTTGGCCCGTCCCTTCAGGCTAACCTCCACGTCGGTGTGAAAACGAGCCAGAACCAATTCGCCGGCCTTGCGGGCGGCGGATTCGCACACTTCCAACGCGGTTCGGCCCGAACGGGAACGGGGCAATTCGTGGGGTTCCGACATTGGGGGAAGCCTCCTCTGTTGGCGGAGTTTGGCGGGCGGCGGGCCGCGGACGACGGGCCAGCGAAGTCTAGCATCCGCGCCGGGCGCTAACAACCGGGGCGTCCCGCCCGGGTCGGCTGCCCGCAATCTGTTTTGCCGGAGGGCAGCGCGGCGATCTTGTCGCCGAAGGCTTGGTCGCTCGGCTGGCGCGACCGCCATACCCGCGCAATATCAAGATTCGCTTTTGTCAATGACGAACTGCGCCCAAGCTAGGCGGTCTGGGATGCTATACTGCGCCGGTGAATACGCAGGCGAACAGGCCGTTGGTGGGTGTGGGCGTGGTGTTTGTGCGCCGGGGCCGCGTGTTTCTGGCGCAACGCCGAGGCGCGCACGGGGAGAACAGCTGGGGTTCAGCGGGAGGGCATCTGGAGTTTGGCGAGACCCTGGAGGATTGCGCCCGTCGGGAGGCCATGGAAGAGCTTGGCGTGCGTGTCGGGGAGTTGCGAGCCCTGTGCATCAGCAACATTGTGGCCTACGGGCGCCACTACGTCGACGTGGAATTCCTCGGGGACCTGGGCGACCAGGAACCCGCGCCCACCGCGGCAGATGGTTCTTTCGGCGAACACGGCTGGTTTCCCCTGTCCGATCCGCCGCAGCCGCTGTTTGAACCGATGCGGCTGGCAATTGAAAGCCTGTTGTCGGGCCAATGGTATCACCCGCCGTGATTGAAGATTTTGACATAAATTTTCGTTGTCCTTTCAAAAATCGGTATATGGCTGTGCGAAAAATTGTGGCGAATGCGCTCTATTTGTGCTAAAATAGCAGGCGCGTCGACAGTATCATGAATAGTGATAATCCCCACAGCGACGACGGCGTTCTAACTGCGACCACCGATGGATCAGAAAACATGACCCAAGCCACCACAATCCCAGTGACCGAAGACCATTCGGAATATACTTCGGACAACATCCAGGTGCTCAAGGGCCTTGAAGCGGTCCGGGTGCGGCCCGGGATGTATATCGGCAGCACTGGCGTCGACGGACTTCACCACCTGATCAAGGAGCTGCTGGACAACGCCGTCGATGAGGCGCTGGCCGGCTATTGCGACCGCATCGATTTGCGAATCGCCGCCGACGGCGCCGTAACCGTGTCTGACAACGGCCGCGGCATCCCGGTGGATGTCCACCCGGATACGGGGGTATCCGGTCTGGAAACGGTCATGACCACGCTCCACGCCGGCGGCAAATTCGACGGCGCGGCGTACAAGGTGTCCGGCGGACTGCACGGCGTCGGAGCGTCCGTGGTCAACGCCCTGGCCTCCAACCTGCACGTCGAAATCTGCCGAGGCGGCTTCCGCTACACCCAGGATTACGCCCGAGGGATCCCCACCACCGACCTGGTGCAGCGCCAGAAAGTTCGCCGGCAAGGCACGGAAGTAACCTACTACGCAGACCCAGACATCTTTCCGGAGATCAGCTACGACTTTGGCCGATTGGTCGCTCAGCTCCGTCAAACGGCTTACCTCAACAAGGGGCTGGAAATCGCCCTGGTCAGCGAGTTTCATGCCGAAGAACGCGGCGGCGACATTGAACGGTGCTTCTTCTTCGATAGCGGCGTGGCCAGCATGGTGCGTAACATCAACCGCAAGCGCAATGTCGTGATGCCGGAGCCGTTCTACTACCAGCGCATCGCTGAAGACGCCGACGTTGAGGTCGCCTTCCAGTACCATCACACCGATGGACACGACAACCTGGCCGCCGACGAGCGCACCTTCGCCAACTGCATCCTTACGCCGGAGGGCGGGACGCACTTGGCTGGCTTTCGGTCGGCCTTGACCAGGGCGCTCAACGACTACGCCCGCAAGCAGAATTACTTCAAAGACCCCAAGGACTCGTTCAGCGGAGAAGACACCCGAGGCGGCTTGGTCGCCGTGGTCAGCGTCAAACTGGGCGACCCCCAATTCGAAGGGCAGACCAAGAACAAGCTAAGCAACCCGGAGATTCGCGGGCGCGTCGAGGCCGCCACCGCCGAGGGACTCACCCGTTTCCTCGAAGAAAACCCCACAGCGGCCAAGGGCGTAATGGAAAAGGTGCAGACCAACCACGCGGCCAGGGAAGCCGCGCGCCGAGCCCGAGACCTGGTGCTGCGCAAGAACGCCCTGGACGGCACCGCCCTGCCCGGCAAGCTGGCCGACTGCTCCGAACGGGACCCGGCGAAGTCGGAACTTTACATCGTGGAGGGCGAATCGGCCGGCGGCTCCGCCAAGATGGGGCGCGACCGGCAGTTCCAGGCCATCTTGCCCCTCAAGGGCAAGATCCTCAACGTGGAACGGTTCCTGGACAAGGTGGAACGAATCCTGAGCCACGAGGAAATCAGGGCGCTGATCTCAGCCGTGGGCACTGGCGAAGGCGAAGCGTTCGACATCTCCAAGCTTCGCTACCACCGCATCATCATCATGACCGACGCCGATGTGGACGGTTCACACATCCGAACCCTGATCCTGACCTACTTCTATCGCCGGATGCGACAACTCATCGAGGACGGTTACCTATACATCGCCCAGCCGCCGTTGTACCGAGTGCAACGCGGGCGCAACATCGCCTACGCCTACTCCGAGGATGAGAAGGACGTTCTGATCAAGCGTATGTCCACGGCCCGGTCGGAACCGTCGGTGCAGCGGTACAAGGGCCTGGGCGAAATGAACGCCGACCAGTTGTGGGAAACCACCATGGACCCCGCGGCCCGCAAGATGTTGCGGGTAACCATCAACGACCTTGACGACGTGGACGGGATCGCCGACACCGACGGCGTATTCGCCATGCTGATGGGTGAACAGGTCGCGCCCCGCAAGAGCTTCATCCAGAGCCACGCCACCGAAGTGCAAAACCTGGACGTGTGATGCCTGCTGACGGGCTGGCCCTGCTGATCAGCGAAGCAGAACTGGCAACCACCGTCGCGGAACTGGCCCGGCAAATCGACCGAGACTACGCCAGCGTGGGCCTGGTGATGGTCTGCGTACTCAAGGGAGCCGCGATTTTCGCATCAGACCTGCTGCGTCAATTGCAGGCCAGCGTACACCGGGTGGAGTTCCTGCGCGCCAGCAGCTACGGCGCCGGCACGGAGTCATCCGGCTCAGTGCGCATGGAATCCACCATTTCCCCGCGCGATATTGAGGGCCGCCACGTCCTGGTCGTGGATGACATCGCGGACACCGGGCGAACGTGCATCGAGGTCAAACGATTCCTCAGCGGCATGGGACCGGCGTCACTGCGCTATTGCACACTGCTGGACAAACCGGAACGCCGAGCTGTGGAAGTTCAGTATGACTACGTGGGTTTGACGATTCCCAATCATTTTGTGGTCGGGTACGGCATGGATCTGGACGAACGCTACCGAGGGCTGCCCGCGGTGTACTACTTTCCCGCTCGGTAGGCCGGCCACCGCCGTTCACTCAAAACGCCACCACGAGCGCTAGAATGCCACCGCCTGGCCATCGCCGCGCGGGTCGGATGCGCCCGTGAGGACCCCGCGGCGGTTATCCCGCGCGATCAGCTGCACTACACCGTGGTAGGAACCCAACGGGTTTTGCGTTACGTTGTGGCCCATGCGCTTCAGGTCGCGGATGGTATCCTCGGGCATCCCCATCTCCACGCGCAGCTCCCCGGGTCGGTTGATGGTAGCGGGATCGGTGCCTGGGAAGCTGAACCAGCGCGGCGATTCCACGGCATCCTGCGGCTGGAGGCCGCCATCGATCAATTTGGTGAGCGTCTGGATGCCGACCTGGGGTTGCAGGTCGCCCCCGGGCGTGCCGCCGACGATGGATACCTCGCCATTTTCGGTGGTCAGGTAGCAATTGAGGGTGTGCATGGTGCGCTTGCCCGGCGCGATGACGTTGGGATGTCCAGCTTCCAGGCTGAAGCCTCGTCCTCCCCGGTTGTTGAACAGGACGCCGGTCCCGGGCGCGACGACACCCGACCCGAACCCGTTGGACAGGCTGTGAATCCAGCTCACGGCGTTGCCGGCGCCATCGGCAACGCAGAAGTAGGTGGTGTCGCCCAACCCGTTGGTGGGAACCAACGGACGCGTCTCGCTGCCGGCCTGGAAAGGATGTATCTGATCCCGGCGCAGGTCGGCGTACTCCATAGATAGGAGGCCTTCCAGCGGCCAGTCCACGAAATTGGGGTCGCCGGCCAGTCGGTTGCGGTCGGAGTAGGCGATCTTCTTGGCCTCCACCAGGAGGTGTATGGCATCCGCTGAATTTGGCGTCATGGAGGTGAGGTCATGCCCGGAAACGATGTTGAGCATCTGGAGCAACAGGAACCCCTGAGATGGCGGGCGGGTTTGGTACACCGTGTGCTGTCGGTAGGTGGCGCTGATGGGTTCGCATACGTCCGCCTGGTGTCCGGCGAAATCTGCTTCGGCGAACAGCCCGCCATCGGAGGTCGCCTGATTCAATCCGGCGACCATTTGTGTCGCCAGGTCGCTGCGATAGAAAGCGTCGGCGCCGCCCTCGGCCACCCTGCGGATGGAGTCAGCGAGGTCGGGGTTGGCCAGGATTTCACCTTCCCTGGGCGGTCGGCCACTGCGCAGGTAGATGTCTGCGGTGGCGGTATGGCGCGCCAGGAGATCCGCGTTGCCGGCAAAGGAGCGAGCTATGCCGGCCGGAACCGGGAAACCCCGCTCCGCGTAGCCGATGGCTGGAGCCAGCAGGTCGGGCATGGAAACTGAGCAGAAATTGCGGTGCATCGCCTCCCACGCGGCGGCCTCGCCGGGCACGGTAACGGAGTGCGGGCCCGTGGGTGGCATGAGGGCAAGACCCTGTTTGCGGTAATAGTCGGCTTCCGCGCCAGCGCCGGCCACACCGCTGCTGTTGATATTGGCGACCCTCCCAGTGGCGGCGTCAAAGACCAAGATGAACGAATCTCCGCCCAGACCGCACTTGGGGACAACGGTAACGCACTCCACCGCGGCTACCGCCAGGGCGGCGTCGAACGCCGAGCCGCCGTCTTGCATGACGCGGAGGCCGGTCGAGGCTGCCAACGGTGAATCCGAACACACCATGCCGTTCTGACCGTGCACAGCGCTGCGGGTGAGGTTGGTGATGGACATTATGGCGGCCTCCGTCGGCGTTCCAGGTGGGGCAGATAATTTGTCGCGCTAATCATCTTACAAGGCAAGCCGCCTGGCAAGCGGGGGGCATACGTTTCGCCCTGCACGGTATGACGATCATGGCGTCGGTCGAGCCGCCGTTGGGGCGGTAGGGGGAAAGGCCGCGCGTTGTGATCGTCGAGATTGCCGCGCGGCGCTCGCAATGACAGGTGGGAGGTGGCTCGCAATGACTTTACCAACTGTCATTGCGAGGCCGAAGGCCGTGGCAATCCCGATGCCTGGGCGAACGGCCGCCGGGGCAGTAGGGGGAAAGGCCGTTGGTCGCGGTCGGCGAGATTGCCGCGCTCCGCTCGCAATGACACAATCAATTGTCATTGCGAGGAGCGTTAGCGACGCGGCAATCCCGTTGCCTGGGCGAACGGCCGTTGGGGTGGGGACGAACGGCCATTGGTTGCGGGCAACGAGATTGCCGCGCTTCGCTCGCAATGACACAATCAATTGTCATTGCGAGGAGCGTTAGCGACGCGGCAATCCCGTTGCCTGGGCGAACGGCCGCCGGGGTGGGGACGAACGACCATTAGTTGCGGCCAACGAGATTGCCGCGCTCCGCTCGCATTGACACAATCAATTGTCATTGCGAGGAGCGTTAGCGACGCGGCAATCCCGTTGCCTGGGCGAACGGCCGCCGGGGTGAGGACGAACGGCCATTAGTTGCCGGCAACGAGATTGCGCATTGACAGCACGGGGTGGCTCGTAATGACAGAAAGAGAATGCTGCGGCGCCCAGCGGGATCGCCCCATGCCTACTGTGGCCTCACCCTGGGTTGCGCCGGAGGAGAGGGTTGAGCTATCGCAGGAGGCGGTTCAGGCCGGAATGTCGGGCTGGGTCAAGGTCGGCGCCGGCCAGCGCCGGGTGATCCGCGCCATAGCGGTGGCAACGGAAGGTTGCGTTGGTATATTCCATGCCGCCGGCTCCTCCGGCAGCCTCGCTGTAGTGGAAGAACGGGTTGATGTACTCCCAAACCACCTCGCCCCGGGGCGTCACCTCAAACATGCGGCCGGGAGCGCCTTCGCAAATCAGCGTATTGCCGTTGGGTTGCCGCTCCGCGCTGCTGATGTTGTAGCTGTAGAAGGAGATGGCCGGCATACCCTGGTACTGCCAGTGGATCTCATTAGTGGATGGATCGACTTCCACGATCCGTGAGTAGCTGGCGCCACGCCGGTGGCCGCCGTTGTCGAAAATCAGAACCCGGCCGCTGTCAAGCCACGTGGGATGGTGTTGATGGTAGAGCTCGCCGGGCCCCCACTTCCACTTGAATGCTCCGGTCTGCCGATCAACGATGCCAACTGTGCTGATCAGCCGATAACTCACCAACAGGTCGCCATCGGGCGTGACATTCAGCGTGTTTTGGTGCGTCCACTCGCGGCGCGCCTCCAGTGGGCAGATGACGTCTGCTTCGACGTCCAGATGTTCCCACGACTTCCATTCCCAAACGATTTCGCCATCGGGGGTGACCTCTCGAACCACGTCCCCCAGCATACCCGGCGCAAAGTCCACGTCAAAGCCGCCCCGCACTCGAGCCTCCAAGCCATCGGGCAGGGGTTCCCACAGCAGCACCAGGGTGTTTCCGCTGGGCAGGCGCTGGTAGTCATGGTGCAACGCCTGATCCCGGTATGACCACACCAGGTTGCTGTCCCAGTCCAGTTCGATGATGCTGGCCGATGAGCCGCCCACCGTCTCGATGCCGCCGGCGTCCTCAGGCGGGAAGGTGCGGCAGAGCAGGTTGCCGTTGTCCAGTAGGTAAGCGTAGTGAATGCCTTCTTCCGAATGCCAACGGTGGACGACGTTGCCGTCCAGGTCGATCAGGTAGGCATCCTCGCCGCCGCGCGTGGTTGAAAACAGCGTGTACCCCGGCTGACTGGCGGCCGGGGTGTGATGGATCAATCCCACTGGATGATGTATCGACCAGCCCATGACGAGTCCCTCCGAAGCGATGATGCCGGATTATAGCAGGGGTACGCCGCCATTCCGTTAATCGGCAGGCGCTGGGCGGTTGAACCGGACGGCCCTCTCGAGCGTGCTTGCAAGGAGCGCCTCCCGCTACTGTCATTGCGAGGCCGAAGGCCGTGGCAATCCCGATAACTGGGCGAACGGCCGCCAGGCTCCGCGGCCGAACGGCCGTTGGTTGTGGTCAACGAGATTGCCGCGCTTCGCTCGCAATGACAGGTGGGGGGCGCTCGCATCACCCAACTGTCATTGCGAGGCCGAAGGCCGTGGCAATCCCGATAACTGGGCGAACGGCCGATGGGGTGTGGAACCTAACGGCCGTTGGTTGCGGTCAACGAGATTGCCGCGCTTCGCTCGCAATGACAGGTGGGGGGCGCTCGCATCACCCAACTGTCATTGCGAGGCCGAAGGCCGTGGCAATCCCGATAACTGGGCGAACGGCCGCCAGGCTCCGAGGCCGAACGGCCGTTGGTTGCGGTCAACGAGATTGCCGCGCTTCGCTCGCATTGACAGGTGGGGGGCGCTCGCATCACCCACCTGTCATTGCGAGGCCGAAGGGCGTGGCAATCTCGACGCCTGGGCGAACGGCCGATGGGGTGTGGAACCTAACGGCCGTTGGTTGCGGTCAACGAGATTTCCGCGCTTCGCTCGCAATGACAGGTGGGGGGCGCTCGCATCACCCAACTGTCATTGCGAGGCCGAAGGCCGTGGCAATCTCGACGCCTGGGCGAACGGCCGATGGGGTGTGGAACCTAACGGCCGTTGGTTGCGGTCAACGAGATTGCCGCGCTTCGCTCGCAATGACAGGTGGGGGGCGCTCGCAATGACAGAGGAAGGGGCTCGCAATGACAGGGGAAGGGATCGCGATGACAGCAGGGGGAAGGGATCGCGATGACGGCATGGGGGCGCTGCGATGGCGGAAGGGAAGAGCGCCCATGCGGCCTGTCATTGCAAGGAGCGCCTCCCGCTACTGTCATTGCGAGGAGCGCCAGCGGTGCGGCGATCCCGACGCCTGGACCAACGCAACCCCGGGCGGCGATAACTGGGCGATGCCTGATTCGTGACGCGGAATGGCCGTCGGTAGTATGCTGCCCTCGTGTGGATTTTGCTGGCCATATGCAGCGCGGCTTCGTTGGGTCTCGCCAACATTGCCCACAAACGGCTCCTGGATAACCACTTCGCCGGCGTCGGTGTGCTTGGAGCGGGTTCGATCATAACCCGCCTGACCTGCGCGATCATCGTGTTGGCGGTGGTCGGTTGGCCGTCCCACGCGACGGCGCCGGCGGTGAGCGTCGGGCTGTTGTCGGGCGTCGCCCTGGGCGCCGGCCTGCTGTTCCTGTTCGTGGGTTTGAAGCTGGGCGAGGCCTCCCGAGCGGTGGCCATCAGTCAGACCAACCCGATCCTGGTGGCCCTGCTGGCTCTGCTGGTATTGGGCGAGCGGGTCGGGCCGCCGCAATGGACGGCAATCGCGCTGGTGGTTTGCGGGGCGGCATTGGTGTCGGTTGAAGGTTTGGGCCGGCATTTGTTTCGCCTGACGCCTGGCCTGACGGCGCTGGTGGCCAGTTCCATTGCGTTGGGCATTTCATTCTTCGTGGCCAAGCTGGCGTTGGACACCTTGACGCCCTGGGAGTTGTTCGGGTTGCAGGAGCTGGGGATGGCGCCAGTTTTCGCCGTTTACGGCCGGCCGGCTAACTGGCGCAATTTATGGAAAGCGCTGAGATCCCGGGCGGCGTTGGCCACGTTTCTGATTGGGGAGGGTTTGTTGCCGCAACTGGCGATAATCCTCCTGGTTTGGTCCTTCGCCCTTGGTCCGGTGTCGCTGGCCTCGGCGATCCTGGCAACGCGGCCGATGTTCGTATTCCTGGCCGGATCGCTGCTGAGCTGGCGCCGGTTGGGGCTATTGCAGGAGTCTTTGGGTGTCTCCGCGCTGGTCGCCAAATTCATCGCCATCGCGATGATCGTGGGCGGCGCAATAATCTTGGCCGTAGCCTGAACCGGCGCTCGGGCGGCGCGTGGACGGGCTACAACGCCGTTGAACCCGGCGGGCGATCACGGAACCTGACGCTCCAGAAATGCGCCGCGCCCACCGCGATGAAGATGCCCACGCAGTATCCGATGATCCCCCAGGATACGCCAAAGAACGCCCTGGCCAGGACGATTGACGAGATGTAGATGAAAGCCAGCGCCAGCGTGGCGTTTCGGAAGCGCCACAAAATCGCCAGGGCGGGCAGCGCGGCCAACAAGAAAGGCCCGGTGAGGATGGCGGCGGTTACGCCGACGGCGGTGGCGGCGCCCCGGCCCCCTCTGAACCTCAACCAAACTGGCCAAACGTGTCCGCCGATGGCGGCGGCTCCGCTCACCAACCCGATGCCCGAGACGGTGTCCCACGACCCAACCAGCGCGTTGCACGCCAGCACGGGAGCCGCCCCCTTGGCCATGTCCACTGCGCCCACCACCACGCCCCAGCGGGCGCCCAGCAGTCGCCCCACGTTGGCGGCGCCGGCGTTGCCATCGCCGGCGGCCCTCACGTCAGCGAACGGGCCGCCGATCTGGCGCCCCACCAGGTAGGCGGTGGGCAGGCTGCCCAGCAGGTAACCCAACCCGCCGGCGGCGCACCACGCCAGCAGCCAAAACACTGGACGTGTTCCGTCAGGCGAGCGCCAGGTTCCCGGTCTTTACCGGGGTGCACCAATGCCGGTATTTGGCGTTGTTGCCCACCACGATGTCGAAGTACAGGCGTTGCAACTGGCTGGAAATGGGCCCCGGTTGGCCGTCGGCAATGGGCCGGCAGTCCAACTCCACCACCGGCGTCAGGTGGGCGGCCGTGCCGCTGAGGAACACCTCGTCGGCCAGGTATAGCTCGCTGCGGTCGATGGTTCTCATCTCTACGTTCAGGCCCAACTCGTTGCGGGCCAGCTGCAGAATCGTATCTCGGGTGATGCCGCCCAGGGCATTATCCTCTAGGCCGGGCGTATAAACGCGGCCGTCCTTGACCATGAAGAGGTTCTCGCCGGAACCCTCCGACACGTGCCCGTCGTGGTTCAGCAGGATGGCTTCGTCGAACCCGCTGAGGGTGGCTTCAGTCTTGGCCAAGATACTGTTGACGTAGATTCCGCACGCCTTGATGCGGGCCGGGATCATTGGGTCGTCCACGCGCCGCCACGATGAGGTGCAGCACCGGAGCCGGTCGCTGCCCAGGTAATTTCCGAAGGGAACGGTGATCAGGGTAAAGTCCGCCGCCAGGTCCTGTAGCTTAAGGTTGGCCACCAGTTCCTCGCTCTTGTAGGCCAGCGGTCGTATGTAGATGTCGCTGGTGTGCCGGTTGCGCTCAACCAGCTGGACCGTGATGTCGCAGAGCTCGTCGGCGGTGTATGGAATGTCCAGCATGAGGATGCGGCAACCGTCGAGCAGGCGAACGTAGTGTTCGCGCATTCGGAAGATGTTGATGGCTTCGTGCTCGGCGTTCCAGTTGCCCCGGATGCCCTCGAAAACGCCCGTGCCATAGTGCAGGGCATGGGTCATTACGCTTACTTTGGCCTCGCTTACCGGGACGAATTGGCCGCGGAAGAACACCTGCAGTTCGTTGGCGTTGAAGGAAGCCTGGCCATTGGTAGCGCCGTTGGTAGTCACGTAATGCCCCCTTATGAGCAAAAGGTTGGAGGGTATTATAGCGTTGCCCGCTGGGAGTTGCCAATCCAAACGGCATTCGCTCGAGGCAGATCCAAAGGCCGGTTAGATGCCACGCGGCGCGTTGGCCTCGGCAGGAAGCCGCCTTGGCTCCGCGGTGATGGTGGCGGCCTGCGCCAAAGCAGTCATGCTAGACGTGGAACGCCATCTCCCGTTGCCCGGATGCACGATCAGGGCTACACTCGTAGGTAACCGGGTTTACCCCTCAATTCGTCAACGCGCTGCATCAAGAAACGAGATAGGCAACTGCGCCGGGCTGGGATTGAACCGAGGGAGGGCAAAGTGAACAAGCCGATGACAGAATCGCGTATCCATCGAAAATGGCGAAAGGAAACAAAGGAGCGCATACGGGGCGCCCAGAAATCACAAATCGTCAAAACTTTGCAGATCCTCGAGACCCGGGTTGAAGAATGGCAAAACTGCCTGCCAGGATGGCTCGGTTGTCCGGCCATAAATTGCGACGCGGCCAACATGCGCAAAGCGGAAGCGGCCATTTCCGTGGCGATGGCGATTCCGCAACACCTCCGAATCATCACGGAGCTGGCAACGGCCGGCCTTGACGGACCTCTGGGCAACCAAACCAGATCCGCCGAAGAACTCTATGTGAACATGGAATGGCTGCGGAGGTTTGACAACCCAGGGCGGCTATCTAAGCGATTTGAGGATTGGAACAGCGTACAGCGCGCCAAGACTCATTCCAATACGGGCTTTCGCAACGCCTCGATCAAGAACACAAAGGCCAAATATCCCGACAAAGAGGATTGGGGACCTGACGGTTGGGCGCGACCCGATCCCAAAAAGGGCCGCATCAACCAAGCCGGCCGCGCCGTCCAGGTAATCAAGGCAGTGCGGCATGAAAACGCCGGCGACCAATCCCTCGAATTTGAACCCTCAGAGTTGGATGACGAACGCATCGTGTTCAATGCCGTCCTGAACTCCATGTCCCATGGCAACACGACGTTCAGCACATTGATTTACGCTGATTCGATAACCGCAGATATGGCCGCAATTTTCTGCTATTGGGCTTTGCAAAGCTGCTGGCTTCAGTTGCTCACGTTGACCGATGGCATTAGCCCCAGCCCACCCGAGGAAGCCGCCAGAAAACGGATTGATGAAGTCGCTGGCCGCTTACGCCTACTGTGGGAGTAAACGGGATCCGCCAGTGATCTTGGCGGGGCCCCTCGCGGCGGCGGATTGCGGCGTTCCTCACGCCGTCTAATTGGCGCCTTTCCTTTCGCGATTGGGGCGCCCCCCGGTTGGCCCAGTATTGACATTTCGGTAGCGTGGGGGTGTAGAATCAAATCGGCCGGTCGGCCTAGTTCGGCCCGGTTGCCAACCTGCGCCGGACGCAGTCATTGGAGTGATGCAGCAGATGCGTGAACTGGTAATCGACAGCATCCGGATTAGCCAGATGAACTACCAACGGGTGGTGGTTCTCAAAGAGCTGGCGACAGACCTGTTTCTGCTGATTTGGATCGGCCCCACCGAAGCGGAAGCCATCGCTGTAAAGATGCAGGGCATGACGGTTCCCCGCCCGTTGACGCACGATCTGCTGGTGGACTTCGTGGAGTCCGTCGGCGGCTCATTCGAACACATCCTAGTCAGCGACCTGCAGAACGAAACCTTCTACGCCCGCATCGTGATCAAGATCGGCGACAAGATGCACGAAATCGACTCTCGACCCAGCGACGCCATGGCCGTGGCGGTCAGGGCGGGAGCGCCCATCTACGTGTCCGACCAGGTGATGGAACAGGCGGCCATATCCATGGACGAGGAAACGGGCCAGCCGGCGGCATCCCCGGGCGGCGGCGAAAGCGCTCCGGTCGAGGTGACCGAGGAGGAACTGCAGGGGTTGTCCGCCTTTACTGACCTCATCAATGAACTGGACATGGAAGACTTCGACCGCAAGTAGTGGGAGTCAGTGGCTGTCGCATCAAATGCCCGCGAATTCCAACGCAGCCCCGGCCTTGAAGTGGCGGGGCTTTTTCGTAACTCCAGTTACGCTTTCTGCAAAATCGCTGATTGACACGTTGGAAAACCGATGCTACCATGCCTGCCGTTTGGAATCGGAAATGCCGCCATGGTTGATAGTTGCCCTGCGGCTCACCGGCTTGGGATGGTACATCGCCACGTGCATCGTTTTGGGCATAATTGGAGGCCTATGGTTGGGCAAACTGACCGGGCAGGTAGCGTTGCTGGTTCTGGCGGGAACGATTCTAGGCAGCATTGTAGCTTTCTATGGGGTGTACCGGATGGTTCTCCCCGCAATCTACGGTTCCCGGCGGCGCCCACCGGGCGTCTCTCCGCCGTCGCGCCGGGATTCTAACCACGGAGGCAACGGCAAGTCGTGACGGGCAAACGTATATTGCTGCTGATTGGCATCGCGTCGGCGGTTCTGCTGATCGTGGGGTTCGTGGTAGGCGCCGTGGGCTCCCGCATGTTCGGCATTGGCGACCCGTTCCTGTCCCAGCCCGGCATCCACCTGCCTCCCGACCCGATATTTCCCGCCTCCGTTCGCAACAGCGCGGTGGGCTATCGGGTGGCAGACAAGAAATCCGCCGACAAAAGCGAGGCGAAGACGGCTCAGGACGGCTCCGCCGGCCATGGCGATTCCTCCAGCGGCGATTCGTCCAGCAGCGACTCCTCCAGCATGGAAGGCGCCGAGAAGGACGGCGCGGAAGAAGAACATCACGGCTTGGGCCTGATGCAATTCGCCGTCACCAACACCATGCTGTCGGCGTGGTTGACCAGCATCATAATGCTGGTGTTCTTCGTTGGCGGGGCGCGGAACCCCAAATTGATTCCGGGCCGCCTGCAGGCGCTGGTGGAGATGCTGTTTGAGCTGGTGCTCAACTTCGCTTCCAGCATCCTGGGCCCCGAGATGGGCCGCCGGGCCTTCCCGATAGTCGCCACCATCTTCTTCTTCGTCCTGTTCAACGCCTGGATCGCCATCTTCCTGATCCCCATCTACCAGGCGGTGGGCTTTGGCGCCAACGTGGACGGCGAATTCAAACTCGCCACTCACCTGGTGCGCCCGGCCGGAACCGACCTCAACATGCCCCTGGCCCTGGCGCTCATCTCCTTCGTGTTCGTGGAATACTGGGGATTTCGGACGCATAACTTCGGGTATTTGAAGAAGTTCTTCGCCTTTGGGGACATCCTGCGGGGCAAGCCATCCGGCCTGATCAACGTCTTCGTTGGTTTTCTGGAACTGATTTCGGAAATGGTGCGAATCGTTTCCTTTACCTTCCGCCTATTTGGCAACATGACCGCTGGCGAGATCCTGGTCGTCATGATCACCTTCCTGGTGCCATTCGTCGCGACCCAGTTCGTGTTCGGGTTGGAGCTACTGGTGGGGTTGATCCAGTCGGTAATCTTCGCCGGCCTCACCCTGGTATTCCTGTCAGTGGCAGTGAGCCATGAGGAGCACTAGGAAAAGCTAAACGTGGGTCCACTTGCCCCGGCGCGCCACTGCGCAGGGCACGGAAACAAGGCCACCCTTGAATCGGAGGATTTTCAACAATGGCACTTGACCTCTCAATGATCACGACACTCCTGTCGGTGGGTTCGCAGGCTCTGTCCGCGGAAGGCGCCAAGTTCTTGGCTGCCGGCCTTGCCATCGCCCTGGGCGTGGTGGGACCCGGAGTCGGCATCGGCATCCTGGGAGCCGGAGCGATGGGCGCCATCGGGCGCAATCCCGAGGCCGCGGGCGCCATCACCACCAACATGATCTTGGCCATCGCGTTTGCCGAGGCATTGGGCATCTACTCGCTCATCGTCGCAGTCATCCTGCTCTTCGTGGTGTAGCAACATGGTTGAATTGGGCTTGAATGTGCCCTCGCTGATCAGCTACCTGGTCAACTACATCATCCTGTTGGTTCTGCTGGGAGCGCTGGCGTACCGCCCGTTGCTCAATGCTCTGGACAACCGAGTCGACAGCATCAGGGAGAGCCTGGCCGCCGCCGACCGGGCTCGAGAAGAGGCCGCGACTTCGCGTACCGCGATCGAGGAAGAGCTCAACGAAGCGCGGCGCGAAGGCCAACGGTTGCTGGATCAAGCCCGCGAGGCGGCCGAGCGTTTCCGGGAAGAAGAAATGGACCGGGCGCGACAGACCGCGGAAGACTTCGCGGAACGAGCCCGCGCTGACATTGCCCGCGAACGCGACGCCGCCATCAACGAGGTGCGAGCCGCTTTCGGTGACTTGGCCATCACCGCCGCCGAGAGAATCATTCGACGCTCGGTTGATCGGCAAGCGCATCAGGAACTAATCGATCAGGTGCTGGCGGAAGGGGAGCAGGCGCTACGCCGCAACTAATCTGTCCGCATCATTACGCCCGGACCGTCGCCGACACACCAGAGGCGCAGCGAATCCGGGCGGCCCACAAGAGGGAGGCTGCAAGCCGTGGCAGGTCGTTTGTCGGGGCAGCGCTACGCTCAGGCCATTTTCGAGTTGGCCTTGGAAAATCAACAACTCGAGCAGTGGGACCAGGACCTGCGCCTGGCGGCCGACGTGCTTGGCGACGAGGAATTCGCCTTGTTCTTGGGACACGCCGACGTGCCGCAGGAACGCAAGATCGCGGCTATCGAAGCGGTCCTATCCGAAACGCACCATCTGATCCGCAACCTGGTTTCGCTGTTGGTGGGACGCGGTGGCGTGGCCGCCATGAGGGACGTGCAAGAAGGATATTCGCAACTGCTTGACGATCACCTGGGCCGACAACGCGCCGAAGTCACGACGGCCGTGCCTCTGGAGCCAGCGGATCTGGAACGCGTCGCGGAATTCGTGCGGCAACTGGTGGGCCGTGAGGTTGTCCTGAGCGCGCAGGTTGACGAACGGATCCTGGGCGGACTCATCGTCCAAATCGGGGATCAGTTGCTGGACGGGAGCGCCTCGACCGGCTTGGAGCGGATGCGCCAAGCGGTGCGGACTCAGGCTGCTTGACGGTGGCGCCAAGTCTGGTCTACCGCGTTCGTCACACCGTAACGGTATCCTAACCAAGAAAACAAGGAGACTCGCCGATGGCAGTCAGGGGACAAGAGATAGTATCTCTCATCAAGCGGCAGATTGAGGAGTTTGGCGGCGACCTGACCCTCGTGGACGTCGGCACCGTGGTGCAGGTTGGCGATGGCATCGCCAGCATACAGGGGTTGCAGAGCGTCCGGTCCAACGAGCTGCTGGATTTTGGCAACGACATCCTCGGTTTGGCGCTGAACTTGGAAGCCGACATCGTGGGCGCCGCGATCCTGGGCGATCCCAATGCGATCAAAGAAGGCGACCAAGTCCGCGCCACCGGCCAAATCATCGAGATCCCGGTAGGGGACGGTCTGATCGGCCGCGTGGTGGACCCGCTGGGCCGGCCGCTGGACGGCAAAGGACCGGTCGTCACCGATCGCTCCATGCCCGTTGAACGCACCGCTCCCAACGTCGTGGTTCGCAAGTCCGTGGACACCCCGGTTCAGACTGGCATCAAGGCCATCGACGCCATGATCCCCATCGGACGGGGACAACGCGAGTTGATCATCGGCGACCGTTCCACCGGCAAAACCGCCATCGCCATCGACACCATCATCAACCAAAAGGACACTGACCTCATCTGCATCTACGTCGCCATTGGGCAGAAGCAGGGCAAGGTGGCCCAAGTGGTGGGGATCTTGGAAGAATACGGCGCGATGGATCACACAATCGTGGTCAACGCCGGTTCCGCCGATTCCGCGCCGCTGCAATTCATTGCGCCCTACGCCGGATGCGCCATGGGCGAAGCATTCATGGAAGAGGGCAAGGACGTGCTGATCGTCTATGACGACCTGACCAAGCACGCTTGGGCCTACCGCCAGATGTCGCTGCTGCTGCGACGCCCCGCTGGCCGCGAAGCCTACCCCGGCGACGTGTTCTACCTGCACAGCCGATTGTTGGAACGGGCCGCCCGCCTGGACGACGAGAACGGAGGCGGCTCCCTAACCGCCCTCCCCATCATCGAAACCCAGGCCGGCGACGTATCCGCGTACATTCCAACCAACGTCATTTCCATCACCGACGGCCAGATCTATCTGGAACCTGAACTGTTCAACGTCGGCATCCGACCGGCGGTCAACGTTGGACTGTCGGTGTCCCGGGTGGGCGGCGCCGCCCAGACCCGCGCCGTGCGCCAGGTGGCAGGACGGCTGCGGTTGGATTTGGCTCAGTACCGTGAGCTGGCCACCTTCGCTCAGTTCGGGACCGCCGATCTGGACGCGGCCACTCGCGCCCAGCTGGCCCGAGGTCAGTTGGCCACCGAAGCGCTGAAGCAAGGACAATACCAGCCCCTCAACCTCGGCGACGAAGTGATGGTCCTCTTCGCGGTGAACTCCGGATTGATGGAGGACGTGGATTTGGAAAGGGTATCGGCTTTCGAGGAGCAGATGCTACGCCATCTGAACGCCACCCACCCAGAGTTCGGCCAGGCAATCCGGGAGTCCGGCAACCTGCCCGACGAGCTTAGCGAGCAGATTACCGCAGCGATCAACGAATTCAAGCCGACCTTCCAGTAGGAGCGGGCCCGTCGGGGTCAGGATATGCCCAGCGTCAGAGACATACGGCGGCGCATACGCAGCGTCGAAAACACCGGCAAGGTAACCAACGCGATGTCGCTGATTGCCGCGTCCAAAATGCGACGCGCGCAACTGGCGGTTACCGACGGTCGGCCCTACGCCGAAAAGATCCACGAGGTCATCGCGTTGCTGGCGGCCCAGCCGTCCGGCGACGATGACAGCGCACACCCCCTGCTCCAGGCGCGCCCAGTCAACAACGTTGGCATGGTGGTGGTCACCCCTGACCGCGGCTTGGCCGGAGGCATGCACGCCACCATCAATCGCCGGGTGGCCCAATTCATCCTGGAAAGCGAAGCCGCCGTCCGAAGCATCGTCGTGGGCCGCAAAGGGCGGGACTTCATGGTCCGATACACCGACACCGTTCAGGCCGTCTTCACCGACCTCAGCGACCGCGTGGCGTTAGCCGATACGACCGCGATTTCCAGATTGGTCATCGACGGCTACACCGAAGGACAATTCGACGAAGTTCACATCGGTTACATGCGGTTTGTCTCCACCGTCCAGCAGGAACCGGTGATCCGGCGCATACTGCCGGTTGAACCGGCCGAGCTCGACGCCGCGCAACGCGTTGGCTACATCTATGAGCCGGACCCGGCCACCGTGTTGAGCGCATTGCTGCCCCAGTTCGTCGAAATGCAGGTGTACCACGCCATTTTGGAAAGCATCGCCAGCGAACAGTCGGCGCGCATGGTCGCCATGCGCAACGCTACCGACAACGCCAATCAATTGGCGTCGGACCTTACTTTGGTCATGAACAAACTCCGCCAGGACAGCATCACCAACGAACTGTTGGATCTGGTCGGCGGGCAGATAGCCCTGGAAGGGTAATGGTTTGTTTTCCCTTGGGGATATTCCCACTGAGCTGTATCGGTGG
Organism: Dehalococcoidia bacterium; assembly: GCA_965221295.1. GTDB lineage: Bacteria > Chloroflexota > Dehalococcoidia > Lucifugimonadales > UBA3495 > Bin87. The sequence continues at coordinate 3,029,700 of OZ244879.1, forward strand.
TTCCTACTGGTTTACGGAACTTCCGCCGCAGGACGCGTTGGCGTTGAATCCTACAAGCAGATAGCCGTTCTGAAGATCGCTTGGTATGATGTTCCTGTAGCGGCTCTGGGCGTTTTGGAAGAAGGATTTGTCCCGCACGTGCTGCTATCCATAGCTGTCGCGGAGGTTAGCAACATGGTCCTAGGAGCTTTGATGAAACGGAAAGCCCGCACTGAGGGTCGCGCCGAAGCCAACCAAGAATGGCGAGATTGGCTGCGCCGCAAGAACGAAGCCGAAAGAAGCGGCCAGACCTTCGACGAGCCGGCCCCCGACAATATCCCCGACAACGAATAACAAACTCCCACGCAGAAGCCAATGCGGAGGACGAAACAAAATGCCCGGAAAGATTGCCCAAGTCATCGGTACAGTGGTCGATGTGGAATTTCCCGCCGATCAGCTTCCCAACCTGTTCGACGCCCTCGAGGTGGACAACTCTGGCGAACGCTTGGTGCTGGAAGTCCAGCAGCACATCGGCAACCACTGGGCACGCTGTCTCGCCCTGGGCTCCACTGACGGTTTGGCCCGCGGATCCGAGGTAACCGACACCGGAAACAAGGTTGCCGTTCCCGTTGGCCCTGAAACCCTCGGCCGGTTGTTCGACGTTACCGGGTCTCCGCTCGATAATCTGGGCGCCGTTGAGGCTGGCCAATTCTGGCCCATCCACCGGGACCCTCCCGCTTTCGACGACCAGAACCCAAACGTCGAAATTCTCGAAACCGGCATCAAGGTATTCGACCTGATCACTCCCTTCCCCAAGGGTGGCAAGGTTGGAGCCTACGGGGGCGCCGGCGTGGGCAAAACCGTCATCATCCAGGAACTCATCCGCAATATCGGAGCGGTCCACAGCGGAGTCTCGGTTTTCGCGGGCGTCGGAGAACGATCGCGCGAAGGCAACGACCTCTGGCACGAGATGCAAGACTCCGGCGTGCTGGGGAGCACAGTGCTGGTGTTCGGGCAAATGAACGAAACCCCCGGAGTGCGCGCCCGCATCGGCCTAACCGGCCTAACCATGGCAGAGTATTTTCGCGAAGAGCAGAACCAGGATGTACTCCTCTTCATCGACAACATCTATCGCTACATCCTGGCCGGCATGGAGGTTTCAGCGTTGCTGGGACGAATGCCCTCCGCGGTGGGTTATCAGCCGACCTTGAGCACCGAGATGGGCGCCTTGCAGGAGCGGATCACCTCCACCAAGAGCGGCAGCATCACGTCTTTCCAGGCCATCTACGTGCCTGCTGACGACTACACCGACCCTGGCATCGTAACGACCTTCGGCCACCTGGACGCGGTGGTTTCCCTGGAGCGCGCCCTGGCGGCCCAGGCCCTGTATCCCGCCGTCGATCCGCTGGCGTCATTCGCTCGCATCCTAGAACCCCGCATCGTGGGCGACGAACACTACCGCGTAGCCCGAGGCGTTCAGCAGGTGCTGCAGCGCTACCGAGACCTTCAGGACATCATCGCCATCCTGGGCATCGAAGAATTGTCAGACGAAGACCGTCAAACAGTGTTCCGAGCCCGCAAGATCCAACGGTTCCTTACGCAACCCTTCTTCGTGGCCGAAACGTTCACCAACCAGCCGGGCAAATACGTCGCCCTGCGCGACACCGTGCGTGGGTTCGCCGAGATCCTTGACGGGCAGCACGACGATCTTCCGGAGCAAGCTTTCTACATGGTCGGCACCATCGAAGAGGCCGTCGAGAAGGCAGAACAAATGCGGGCCACCTAACGGCGCCGAAGATTCCACGACTCAGGAGTCCTTGCCCATGCCCATGCAACTCCAAATCATCACCGCCGAGCGCGAAGTGTTCTCGGGCGAAGTGGACGCTTTGGTCGCCCCCGGGATCGAGGGGCAACTGGGCATCCTGCCTCGCCACGCTCCGCTGATGACCGCCCTCCAGCCCGGCGAATTAATGGTGAGGTCTGGCGGCGAAGAGTCATTCTTGGCCGTGTCTCGCGGCTATATGGAAGTGTTGGGCAACAACGTCATCATCTTGGCCGACGCGGCCGAGGACGTTGACGAAATCGACGAGACGCGAGCCCAAGCCGCCATGGAGCGCGCCCAGCAGCAGATTGCCAATCGCGTGTCCGAAGTCGAACTCGAACAGGCCCTGGCGTCTTTGAGGCGAGCGCAAGTGAGGGTGACTGTGTCCAGGCGGCGACGCAACCAGCCGCGCCGTTCCATGGCCAACCGGCAGCCGGGCTCCGGCGCCTAACCTGCCTTGACCTGGGCGCTGGCCGAGGGATCCTGGCAGGCCAGGTAATAGGTCATCGATTGTAAAGCCAACACCGGGTCGATGCTGCGGACCCGTACACCGGGCGGGGCCTGGGCGTTGATGGGCGTGTAGTTCAGTATCGCCCGAACTCCACAGTCCACCAGTTGATCCACCACCGCTTGCGTGTGGGCGCTGGGAACAGCTACGATTGCGATGGTGATTTCCTGTTCCACCACGGTTGCGCGCAAATCGTCCATCGGCTGCACGACGATCCCGCCAACTTCTCGCCCAACGTTCTCGGGATTGTTGTCGAACGCCGCCACCAGGTGAAAGCCGTCGGGGTTGAAGCCTGGGTAGTTGAGAATAGCGTTGCCCAATCGACCCACACCGATCACGGCAACGTTCCATTCCGCATCCAGTCCCAGGATTTGCTTCAACTCGGTGAGCAGATGACGCACGCGATACCCGCGGCCCTGTTTACCGAATCGGCCGAAATACGACAAGTCCTTGCGGATCTGGGCCGGCGTAACCTGCAATCGCGCGCCCAACTGCTGGGAATTGGTGACCTCGACACCCACTTCGAGCAGCTGCGTCAGGGTGCGCACGTACAGAGGCAAACGGTCAATTACGACCTCGGGAACCTCCAGGGAGGACGCCGGGGTTCCAGGGGTAGCGTCGAAATCTCGTGGAACTGTTGACATGCCGACCAAAGGGTAAGCGAAACTACCGACGGGCTTGCCGAGGAACGTCGTTAAGGGGCATTTCGTTGACTTCATCACGTCGGCCAACGAAATATAATCTATCGGGCAAATTTATTGCCGTCAATAGCCGCCAACGGCGCATCGGGTTTTGCCACGTCCTCGCTCCCGTTCCGTAGGCGGCAGGGTTTTCCAATATGTACGTCGGAGTCGTGCGCGTTTCACTCCGCGCGCCCAATAGCCACAGCCTCAAGGACCGTAGGCGAGTGTCCCGCAGCTTGGTGCAGCGAATTCGCGCCCGGTTCAACGTGTCGATAACCCAGGACATCGAGGCTGACCGCGACGCGTGGCAGAGCATAACGTTGCTGGCTTCCTGCGTCAGCAGCGACCCCAACCACGCCGAAGTGGCGCTGAACGATCTGATCAGATTCATTGAACACAGCCGGCCAGACGTTCAACTGCTCCACTGCGATACCGAGGTAATCAGCGGCATTTGAGGACTGCGCGAGAGTCGAACTTCGATCAAAACCCCGTCAACTGCCGGTCGCGCCTCGGGATCCCCCAGTTTCCGAAATCTGTCGACACCATGAGCGTTTCCGTCTCGTTCAACGCGAGGAACGTTTACCCATCCGTCATTGCTGTGGGCGCCTACGCTTGCGCCATTGCGTGGGCCTCTTACCGATCTGCAATCGCGGTGGGCGCTCAATTGTCTGTCATTGCGAGAAGCGCCAACCACGCGGCAATCCCGCTCTGGCTCGGGCGGCGGTCAGGGATTGCGATTTGCCACCGGTGTTGGCGGCCAACGAGACGACGGCACTGTGTTTGCAGTTCCGGCGCCGCGTCTCGCCATGCCGGGACCACTGGTTACGGGCGTTACGGCATGATTCAGTAGGGTAGCGGCCGTGATGGGTGGAGCGCTGGCGAGTCAGCCCCACTGCTCCACCCACGCGCGCAGGGCATCCCAAAACTCGGTGGCGTAGCCGATGTTGGTGTGATTGGCGCCTGGTATCTCGGCGAACTGTTTGGGCTCTGCGGCGAAGTCGAAGAGCTTGCGGCCCTGCGATGGTGGCACCAATGTATCCTCGTCGCCGTGCAGTATCAGCAGCGGGCATCCTATTCGCGCAACGTGGGCCGTGGAGTCAAACTTGTTGCCAGCCAGCCAGCCGCCCAGCGTCAACAACGGATACGTCAAACGGGCCATATCCCGCAGCGATGCGAATGGCGCGACAATGGCCATACCCTTGGGAGACGCGATTTCGGCGGCCAGGCGGATGGCTACCGCCGCTCCCAGCGACACGCCCATGTAGAGTATATCGACAAGGTGTATGCCGTAGTGGCTCCGCAGATGCATCAGCGCGGCTCGGGCGTCGATGGCTGTGTTTCGTTCGGAAGCCTTGCCCTCGCTGCGCCCAAACCCGCCGTAATCGAACCCAAACACGTTGGCTCCGGTCAATCTCCGTGTCGCCTCGAATTCTTCAACCCGCAGACTGAGGTTGCCGCCTACGCCGCCGAACCAGAGCCAGGTCAAATCGGGGCGCTCGCCACCGGGAATGAACCAACAGTGGAGCCGACGTCCATCGGGAGTCTCGGCCCAACTTTCGTCGTATGCCATGCCCATATCGCTGGGCAAGCCGTCCGAGACCGGCCTGGGCCGAAAGAGAAACCGGCGGTCCACTACGTCAAACAACATCGTGATGCGACATCCTAGGGGCTAGCGACGATTGCGCGTCCGTACGGCGTGAGCCGCGATACTCCGGTCCAGTCAGTCGTCGGCTAGGCTGTCAGCCAGTATCTCCAGCACGTCTCGAGCTTCCTTGGCGTCGGCCTGACCCTTGGATTGGATGCCTTCGTTCATCATCTGCAGGCAGAAGGGGCATGAGACGCCAACGGTGTCAGCTCCGGTTTCGAGAAAATGGTCGGTGCGGACGTGATTGATGCGCTCGCCCTGGCTTTCCTCAATCCACATGTGGCCGCCACCGGCGCCGCAGCAGAACCCGCGCTCCCGACAGCGCGGAGACATTTCAACAAGCTCCAGCCCCGGTATGGCCCGGGCGACGTTGCGCGGTTCGTCGTACACGCCGTTGTGCCGGCCCAGGAAGCATGAATCGTGGTACGCCACCGATACGTTCATCATCTTGACCGGCTTGACCCGGCCTTCACGGATCAATCCGTCCACGTACTGGCTGTAATGCAAGACTTCGTAATTGCCGCCGAACTGTGGGTATTCGTTGCGGATGGTGTTGAAGCAATGCGGGCAGATGGTGACGACGGTCTTGATGTTGTAGCTGTTCATCACCTCTACGTTCTGTTGGGCCAGCATCTGGTAAAGGTATTCGTTGCCCATCCGCCGGGCCGGATCTCCCGTGCAGGATTCTTCCTCGCCCAGGATGGCGAAATCGACGCCGGCCGATTTCAGGACCTTGACCATGGAGCGGGCGATGCCTTGGCTGCGTTGCTCCAAAGCGGCGGTGCAGCCAACCCAAAACAGGACCTCGGCATCGGGCTTTTCGGCGATGGTTGGCACGTCCAAACCCTCGGCCCAGTCGGTGCGAGCGAAAGTGGTGCCGCGCCATGGGTGCCCGCGTTGCTCCATGCTCAAGAGCGCGTTCATGCCGGTCTCCGGAATGCGAGATTCCTCCAACACCAGGCTGCGTCGCATATCCATGATTGTGGGGACATGCTCCACCACCACCGGACATTCTTCCATGCAGGCGCCGCAGGATACGCAGTCCCAGATCGCCTGCTCGGGTATGGCGCCGTCTATCAGCGGCATGGGTTCGACGTGCTCGGCGCTGCGGGGACCCTGGTGGCCGATGGCGATCATGTGATCCTTGAGATTCTCAACTATGTGCATTGGCGAGAGAACCTTTCCGGTGGTGTTCGCCGGGCAAGCGTCGGTGCACCGTCCACAAACCGCGCAGGCATAGCCGTCGAGCAGTTGCCGCCAGGTGAAGTCCTGAACCCGGGACGCGCCAAACCGGACGTTCTCGTCCATGCTGTCAAGATCGATGATGGGAATCTGCAATCCGCCCCGCGGTTCCAGGTTGCGGAAGAAGGCGTTGACGGGAGCGGCCACCATGTGAATGTGCTTGGAAAAGGGAATGTACAGGGCGAAACCGAGGATGAGGAGGAGGTGTACCCACCAGAAGATGGCGTGCAGCGCGCCGGCCGCGGCCGGCGACATCCCCAGGCCGTTGAACCAGGCGCCGACGGCCCCGCCAACGAAGACGTTCGCCTCAGGCCCGTGGCCTCCGGCCGCCACGTAGAAGGAATGCACCAATAGGGTGGCGACCATCAAGCCCGCCGTGAGCCCCACGATTACTACGGACTCGCCTTTGCGGGTCAGATCGAAGCTGAGCCGGTGCGGCTGCGCCACCCACCGGCGGAAGAGCGCCCAAGCCAGGGCAACCAAAACCACCACTGCCAGAATGTCCAGATAGACGCTGAACACCAGCGTTCCGGTTTCGGTGAGAATGGTTTCGCCCAAGGGGGGCCAGATTGATCCGCCAAATATGAAGAGCAGGTAGGAAAGGCTGAAGGACAGGAACCCCCAGAAGATCGCTGCGTGGCCGAGTCCAGCTAGATCAATGCGCCGGGAACGCGGATCGGTTCGGCCGACGCGCTGCAGCACTTTGCGCTGTCCCAGCACGATGGCGACGGCTCCGCTCAGCCGGATCAATGGGCGATCGAATCTGGAAGCCGGCGCTCCCTGCAACACCAGCCGGAACACGCGGTAGTACACGGCGTAACCTGCGACGGCGAAGGTGATGACGGTCAGGACATAAACGCCTACCCAAACGGGAAGAACGCCGAACAACGCATCGGGGGGAACCATAGACAGCCTATTGGGGCACGACCGGAACGCTCAGGTCGCCCAGCATGAAAATTGGCCGTTAGTTTACCACGTTGGCGCGCCTCCTATTCCTGGCGGGAACCTCCCCACGTTGCGGATGCCGCCCGCACTGGAGACAAAGCCAGTCAGCGTTGCGGCGATTTTCGTAATTGACGTAGAGATCGCCACCACAGCGGCGGCAGCCTCGAAAGACGTACCTGGTCAACGGTAGCTCCTGAAACCGTAGTCGGGAAATTTGCGCCCGCATCAGTTTGGGAGCGGCAAAACCATTATAAGACATTTGTTTGCTTCTGTTTATGGCGGCAGCGTCATTGATTTGGTTGATCACGGCGCATTCGGCCTGAGTGAATCCGGCCTCGCAAAATCCGGTCTTGGGGGTTCCCAGCGTGGGGAAGTAAGCCTCGCTCGCGGCCTGCAGAGACCCGGCTTGGAAAAACCCGGCCTGGAGAAACCAGGCGCGATGGCCTCACCCGGCCGCGCGGCGCCGGCGTCCGATGAAGTCCGCCATCCACATCGTGCAGATGGACGCCACGGTCAGGCCCGCCGACAGCATGAAAGCCTGTTTGTAGTCGCCCTGCAAGTCGAACATGATGCCGCCGATGATTGGCCCAAGGAAGATGGCGCCGCCTCGTCCCATCTCGACGAATCCCATCACCGTGCCCAGGGATTCAGAGGGAAAGAGGTCGGCGGCCTTGGCTCCAACGATGAGCCCACTGATGCCGTCGGTGACGCCAGCGAACAGCACGTAGATGGCCAGGGGCCAGAAACTCGCGCCGTCTCCGAAATACACCACGAAAAGCACCGACCCGGCCGCTACGCTCATCCCAACGGTGTACACCGATTCTCGGCCCAAGCGGTCGGTTGCCAACCCCACCAGCGGCCGGGCAAACAGGCTGACGAGGCCGACGGCGCCCATGGTATTGGCGGCCGACTGCGCGCTGTAACCGGCCAGGATGAAGAAAGTCACCAGATGAACCCGTATCAACTGCACGCCAACCGACGCGGTGATGCGGGTGAGTACCAACAGCCACATCGCAGGGTCGTGGATGGCGTTGGCCAGGGATGTGTTGCGCTGGGGTAGTGGACCGCTGACCGCGCAATCCTGAACCGTTGCTTCGTTGGCCGGTTGCGCCGCGGCCGTGCTCGGCCCATCGGGCGCCGGGTCGGGGGCCCGCCGCTGCAACAGGCTGTTGGGCAACGCGATCAGGACGGCGAATATGACGCCAAAGATGCGAAAGGCCACGCGCCATCCCACGGCTGTCGCCAGATAACCCGCCAGCGGAGCGAAGATGGCCTGGCCAATGGGGTTGCCGCTATCGGCCAGCCCCAGCATCCGCCCGCGCGTCTGGGGAAACCAGGGCGCCAAAGTCGCGGTCATGGAGAAGGACGAAATGGCGGTGTGGCCGACTCCAGCGAAAATCCCGTAGAAGATGAACATCTGCCACAGGTCGGTAGCGTAGCTGGAAGCCAGCCAACCGAACAGGATGAAAAGGCCAGCCAGGGGAAACAATATGCGGGCGCCCCAGCGGTCGAGCAGCGCGCCCAGCAGCGGGGCAGACAGGGCGCCGATCAGCCCTGCCAGCGAAAACACCGCCGAGGTGTAGGTGGCGCTGCGTCCAAAAGCATCTCTCAGGGCATGAAAATAGACAGCTTCGCTGCTCTTGGTGCCGCCTTCCACAGTAAGGTTGCCCAGGGAGAGGACGAAAATGACCCAACCGTAGTGAATCCGGGCGCGGACGTTCCTGATCATCTACCGATTATACATGCCGGAAGGCCGGGCCGTACTCGCGGCCAGCGCATCACGCGGCATGGCGTTTGGCAATGCCGCCTTTCCTACCGCCTCCGCGTGGACCGGAACTATTTCGTGGCTCTGATCGATTCAGACGGTTGACCCTTCGGCAATCGTCGTGACGAGCGAGCGCGACTCGGCCACCCGTCGCCGACGCCAGTCAACCATCTCGCAGGAGTGTTGTCCGTAGCGTTCACGGACGGTCACAGAGGCGAGCGCGACGCAGAGCGCCGTGGTAGGTTACGAGTCGGGATCGCCCCCGCTGCGGCCTCACGACAACTGACCGGGTACGAGTCAGACGCCGTAGCGTATAATGCGCCTATTCGTTTCCCGGAGTCAGCGCGCTTATGGCCACCCTGAAACCCTTCCGAGGCTGTCGCTTCAACCCCGACCTGGTGGGCAATCTATCCGACGTGATTTGCCCGCCTTATGACATGATAGACCCGGAGTTTAAAGCGGAACTTCAGCGTCGCAGCCCGTACAACGCGGTTCACCTGGAAGGCGGCGAACAGCCGGACCCGGTGGACCCGCAAGCGGCATACCAGCAGGCGGCCCGGCTGTTCCGTCAGTGGCTAGCGGAAGGGGCCCTGCGCCAGGAGGAGGCGTCCTGCTTCTATCTGATGCGGCATTCTTACCATTTCGGCGGGCGCCGGCGGCAGCACACCGGCCTGTTCACAGACGTGCTGGTCGAGGATTACGACGCCGGAGCCGTGCTGCCTCACGAGTTCACCCGGGAGCCTGCAGTACTGGACCGGGTGGCGCTGTTGGATGCCTGTCAGGCCCAGTTCAGCCCCATACTGTCGCTGTATCGCGACTCGGAGGGAGACCTGCAACGAATCTTTGACGCCGTAATGTCCAACCCGCCAGAGGCCTCGGCGACCACGCCGGCCGGCGGCGACGCTCAGCTGTGGCGCATTGCCGACGCTGAAACCCAAACCGCCATCACCGATACCTTCGCTGACCGCCCGGTATTCTTGGCCGATGGACACCACCGCTACGAAGCCGCGTTGCGCTACCGCCGCCGCCAGCGCGACCAAGGGCCAAAAGACCAGAACCAGCCAGCAAGCGATTACGTGATGATGACCCTGGTGGAGTTCGACGACCCCGGTTTGCTGCTGCTGCCATATCACCGCGTGGTCGGCGGCATGACCGAGGAACAATTCGCCAACGTGCGTTCGGCCATCGACAAGCTCTTCGAATCGCGGCCGCTGAGTCCTGAAATCACGCCGAAGGACGCGGTCGACGAGGTGGCGCGGGTCGGCGAGAACGCCCACTGCTTTGCCGTCTTCTGGAGCGACTCTCCGCCCACGCTGCACACCATGCGTCCTGGGGTGAAATGGGAAGAGTGGGGGCAGCTGGCCGTTTCTGAAGCGTGGGTACTACAGGAACGCGCGCTGGCGCCCGCTTTGGGCGACAAACTGGGGCAGTGCGTTGACTACAGCCCTGACCATGACGCTATCGTCCAGCAGGTGAACCTCGGCGAACGACAGATGGCCATCCTGCTCAAGCCGTTCCCCCTGGAACCGTTCCGGCAGATTGTCAGCGCGGGCAACCGGCTACCGCCCAAATCAACGTTCTTCTACCCCAAGCTTCCCACCGGCCTAGTGATCAACAGACTGGACGGCAGCCTCTGACAGCTACTATTGCGAGGAGCCATAGCGACGCGGCAACCTCGATGCCTGAGCCAACGGCCGGCCGCCAGCAGAGCCGAGCGGCCATTGGTTGCGGCCAACGAGATTGCCGCGCTTCGCTCGCAATGACAGACCATGCCACCTGTCATTGCGTGGAGCCATAGCGACGCGGCAACCTCGATACCTGGGCCAACGGCCGGCTACCGGCAGAGCCGAGCGGCCGTTGGTTGCGGCCAACGAGATTGCCGCGCTTCGCTCGCAATGACAGGGTGGGGGAACGGCTCGCGATGACCCACAATCTGTCATTGCGTGGAGCGCTAGCGACGCGGCAATCCCGTCGCCTGGGCGAACGGCCGGCAGGCGGCGGAGCCGAGCGGCCATTGGTTGCGGCCAACGAGATTGCCTCGCTTCGCTCGCAATGACAGACCATACCACCTGTCATTGCGCGGAGCGCTAGCGACGCGGCAATCCCGTCGCCTGGGCGAACGGCCGGCAGGCGGCGGAGCCGAGCGGCCATTGGTTGCGGCCAACGAGATTGCCGCGGCCTTGGGCCTCGCAATGACAGTAGAGGAGAGTGCCCGCTACGGTCGGCCATCCCCCAATCGGGACGCGCGATAGAAGTAGAAGCGGCGAGGCGCGTGGCCCCGCCGCTTCTGGCGTTACACGGGCGCGTTACGACGCTGGATCGAGCGCCGGAGCCTCCTCAGGCCGGGCCACCGGTACGTCAGCGCGGGACCCCCTGGTGGACCAACCGGTGGAGAGGCCGATCACGAACCAACCGATGGCGAGGATTCCGACTCCGAAAATCGTGTCGCCGATGGTGCGGAGCCAGCGGAAGACCTCCAGAACCGGCGTCTGCAAGAACTCGGCGGAACGCGCGTACCACATGCCGTGCTCCACGCTGGCCCAAGTCTGAGCCAATCCCACGGGCAGCAGGCTGAGCAGAACCATCAGGGCCAGCCCTCCGTTGACACCCCAGAAGGCCAGGGCCAGGGAGCCCACTCGCCACTGGGCGCGCACGGTCAAAATCCGCAGGCTCAGCAGAGTCAAACCCAGCCCCAGGTTGCCATAGACGCCAAACAGGGCGGCGTGAGCGTGCACGGAGGTGGTATTCAGCCCCTGCATGTAGTACAGGGCGATGGGCGGGTTGATCAGGAAGCCAAAGAGACCGGCGCCCACCAAGTTCCAGAACGCCGACGCCACGAAGAAGAACACCGGCCACTTGTAGTGGTGTATCCACGCGGTGCGACGTGTCGCCGCAAGGGTTTCGTAGGCTTCGTAACCGATCATCACCAGGGGCATCAGTCCCAGCGCGCTCATCGTGCCGCCGATGACCAGTATGATCGGCGTGGTGCCGGTGAAGTACAGATGATGGAACATTCCCAGCACGCCGCCGGTCAGGTAGAGGATGGTGGTGAAGAGGATGGCCATGGTCGCCGACCTGACCTGAACCAGGCCGAGGCGCACGAAGGTCAACGCGATGACTGTGGTGGCGAATACCTCGAAGAACCCCTCAACCCACAGGTGGACGACCCACCATCTCCAGTACTCGGCGATGGCCAGGTTGGTGTGCTGACCCGGGATCAGCCCCGGCGCGTAGAACAGCGCGATGGCCGCCACGGAGAGCATGAAAATCGTCAGGAATTGCCGCTGCTGACCGTCGTTTCCCGCCCTCTGCCAGGCCCATAGCAACGGCCTCGTCATGAGCAACAGCCACACCAGCAGACCGACGAACAACAGAGCCTGCCACAGTCGCCCCAGGTCGAGATATTCGTAGCCCTGGTGACCAAACCAGAAGTTGACCCGGTCTCCCAGCGCCTGGTGGATGGCCAACCCCTGGCTGATCATGGATCCGCCCACCACGATCACGAGAGCGATGAGGAGGGCGTGTACTCCCAGCCACTGGAAACGAGGTTCGTGGCCTGCGACCAGCGGCGCCAGGCACAGCCCCGTAGCCAGCCAGGAAGTGGCGCTCCAAAAGATGCCCGTCTGTATGTGCCAGGTGCGGGCCAGCGAGTAGGGCACGAAGTCCGACAGCGGGATCCCGTAGAACGACGTGCCCTCCACGCCATAGTGCGCCGCGACGATCCCAGTTACGATCTGCGCGGCGGCCAAGCCGCCGACCACCCAAAAGTACCAACGGGTAGCCCGCATGGAAGGCGTGGTTGCGACGTTGGATAACGGGTCGGCCGCCAGAGCTTCGCCCTGACTCCGCCAGGTGTCGCGGCTGGCGGCGTAAAACCACGCCAGGCCGCCGATGCCACCGAGCGGCAAAACGAAACTGATCACCGAGACCACGATCATCACGCCGGTGGGTCGGTTGCCCACCAGATCGTCGGGGGGCCAGTTGTTGGTGTACGCGATGTCGCGGCCGGGCCGCTCCGTCACGGTTGCCCACGACGCCCAGAAAGGGTCTCACCGGCCGCCATGGCGCGCTGATGCCCCCGCGACAACCTGAATAATTTCGTGTTAGGCGATGCAGTGGTCGCGGCGGTGTCGCAAGGCCGGTTCCACATCTACGCAGTGGCCAACATAGACCACGGAATCGAGACTCGGCCCGGCGTTCCCACAGGACAACCACAGGACGATGGAACCTACCCGGAAGGAACAGTCCACTATCTTGCGGAACGGCGCTTGCAGAATCTGACTCAGACGACCCCGGATCCAGCCGTCGGCAACGATGATCATCAGGCTCAGGGCTTCACCCGCGCCCAGTTGGATGAATCGGGACGGCCGCGATGGCGGGAAACAAATGCCGAATCTCGCCGTCTATGACGAGATTCGCGCCGCTGAACACAATGGTACCCCTGGAGGGACTCGAACCCCCGACGCGCGACTTAGGACGCCGCCGCTCTATCCAACTGAGCTACAGGGGCAGGCCGAAGCGAATTGGTGGAGATAGCGGGGCTCGAACCCGCAACCTCGGCATTGCGAACGCCGCGCTCTCCCAGTTGAGCTATATCCCCACTTTGCCCGGAAGCGGCGCCGTTCTCGACGCGGCTACCGTTCATTCATCGTAGCCAACAATGCCCGCAACTGTCAAGAAACTGCGTCGGCTGACGGCGTTCCGATTCGAGCGCCAATGGATTCGGCGTTCATTGCTCCGTATGCTAAAATGCGGTCAATCTCCGTATACGCGATCCAAACGCCGGGACGCAATAATGCCGCATAACTTCTGGATGATAAACTGCAACAGGCAAAACTTCGAGATCACTCGAGATCTGGGCTTCTCGCAGCAGGGGTTGAAGGCCGAATACCGGCGCAAAGTGCAGAGGGTTGAACCTGGAGACCGCATCATCTTCTACGTCAGCGGAGACCGTGTTTTCGCCGCCACGGCTACGGTGACCCAGGGGTACCAAGAAGTCCAGAACGCGCCTTGGGTCAAGGAAGGCAAGACGGCTTGGCCCTATCGCATCCACATCAAACCGGATGTGGTGCTGAACCAGGAACAGTTTATCGATGCCGGGTTGATCGCCTACCGGCTGGAATATCTGCGGAAGTGGCCGCCGGAAGATTGGCACATGGCGTTCCAGGGGAATCTGCACCTGCTGTCCAAGGGCGACTTCTTCCTGCTGGAAACCGAGATGTGGAAACTGAAATACGGACGCGAGGCGGCGCTGCTCCGCGTCGACGAAGCCCTGGCGGACGAGGCGGAACGGACCAACGCCCAACGCGACCGCCGGCGCCGCAACGCGGAACGCGACCCTGAGCGTGCTTCCCGTGGGCGGAATGGGCGAACCCCCGAAAAGGCCGGCCGCGGACCCAACGCCCCGGCGACTTCTGGCTCCTCGGCGACTTCCGGCCCCCCGGCAACTTCCGGCGACCTCGCGGGCTTCACCAGTCCGGCCTCCACCAACTCGGAGCAACCTGCGCCCAGTAAAGGACGGTCCAACTCACGAGGGCGGCGCAACCAGGGCAGGAACCGAGACCGTAAGGTCGTTCCCAACGCCCCCAAAGACCCGCCCAAGTTCGATAACTGCTAGGCTGTCCCGGTTTCGCGCTGGGCCGCGCTGATTTCGGCCCGTACCGCTTCGTCCGGCTCGGCGCTGGCCGCGGCCCGCAGCGCCCTAATGGCGTCGGCGCCTCCGATGCGGCCCAGGGCCCAGGCCGCGTGCTGCCGCACCAGGGGATGGCCTTCTGACAGGGCCCGCTCCAGCGCCGGAACCGACCCTGCGTCCCCGAGGTTGCCCAACGCCACGCTGGCGTTGCGCTGCATACCGACCCGCTTGGCCCGCATCATGGGCGTACCAGCGAAGCGCTCGCGAAACTCCGCTTCGGTCATGTCCAGCAGTTCAATCAGATCCAGGGCCGCCAGGTCTTTTCGGCCAAAGTTGGGATCCGACGTTGCCTTGGCTTTGCGGTTGACCGGACATGCCTCCTGGCATATGTCGCAGCCGAACACCCACGTCCCCAGGCCCGGGCGCAGGTCAAGGGGTATGGGGCCGCGGTTTTCGATCGTCAGGTAGCTGATGCACCGGCGGTTATCCACGACATAGGGGGCCACGATGGCGTCGGTGGGACATGCCGGAATGCAACGATTGCACTGGCCGCACGTTTTGGACAGAGGAGCGTCCGGCTCCAGTCGCAAGTTGGTCACGATTTGACCCAGCAGCAGCCACGATCCGTAGGTGGGGTTCAGGATGTTTCCGTTCTTGCCGAACCAGCCCAGCCCGGCGCGAGCGGCAACGGCCCGGTCCAGCATTGGCCCATCGTCAACGAACCAGCGGGCCGACAGGGTTCCGTCGCCCTGTTGCAACATGGGATGCTCGGCAAGGGCCACCACCAGGCGGCGCATCCGCCGTTTCATCACGCGATGGTAATCGCGAGCCTGGGCGTACCGGGCGACCAGCCCCGTCCCGTCGGCGGGTTGGTCGCTAACAGGGTAGTAGTTGAGCCCCAGCGAGATGATGGAACGGGCCCCGGGGAGCAACTCATCGGCGCTGGCGCCTCGTTCAACGCGGGCTTTGGTGAACCATGGCAAGCCGTCCATCAGGCCGTCATCGATGCGGCGCAGGGCCGTCTCACGTTCAACGGCAAAGTCCGCGGCGTCGGTCACGGCAACCAGGTCGAAGCCGGCCTCGCGGGCCAACCGGTTGACCAACTCGCGCTGGCCGATGGGATCATCCGCTTCGTGTTGGCGATCGTTCACAGGTTCTCGTTCTGGTAGCGCCCGGCGTATCCTTGGGGAACCGCCACATCCAGCGGAAAGAAGACCAGCTGGGCCACCCGGGCGTCGCGTTGGATTTTGAATCCTCCGGGGTATTGCACGGTCAACAAGGCCTGGGAGCGCCCGGAATAGCCGGCGTCCCAGACGCCGGTATGGATCGCGACTCCAGAACGCAGCAGGCTGGAACGAGGTCGAGCCAGCGCCATCAGATGATTGGGCAGGTTGATAACTTCGTTGAAGGTGAGCAGGTAAGGGCCGGGCTGCAGTTCCAACCAGCCCGCCGCATCGAAACAAAGCTCCGTGTGGGCCGGCAAGGTTCGGTCCGCGTCGCAGCGGCCGATGGCGCCCGGACCGGCGCCAGCGTCATAGGAAGACACCGACCTCACGGAGATGTCGAAACCGTTGGGTTGGAGTTGGCGTTCGACGTCGGGACATCCTTCCAGCAAAGGCGGGACGCCGGCGATGAGTTGGGCGATGGCGTCCCGGCTGAGGGCGGCGCTTTTGGCTGGAGATTCTGCGTTCATGCCGGTCAAAAACGAACCCGCCGCTTTCGATCTCGTTTAATCCGCGGCGGGCCCATGCCAGTGGATTCCATGCCAGTGGATTCCGGGTCAGTTGTAGGTTCGGGATCAGTCGTGCATGAAGTCTTGGATGTCGGCCGGCAGCGGCTCGTGCTTGGGAATCTCCGTGACAACGGCCTGGGTGGTCAGGAGCATACCGGCCACGGAGCCGGCGTTTTGCAGCGCGGATCGGGTGACCTTAGCGGGGTCGATGATCCCGCGCACGATGACGTTGGTGTATTCGCCGCGGTCGGCATCGAATCCATAGTCGCCGTCGCCGTTGCGCACGTTCTCCACCACCACGGCGCCCTTGTAGCCAGCGTTTTCGGCGATGGTGTTCAGCGGCTCTTCCAGCGCGTTGCGCACCAGACGTATGCCCAAGGCTTCGTCTCCGGTGGCGTCCTGCAAGATTCCATCCAACGTGGATTGCGCGCGCAGCAGCGTAACTCCGCCACCCGGTATGACTCCTTCTTCCACGGCCGCGCGGGTGGAGGCCAACGCGTCTTCGGTTCGGCTTTTGCGCTCGTTCAGCTCCGGCTCTGTGGCGGCGCCCACCTTGATTACGGCGACGCCTCCAGCCAGGTTGGCCAGGCGCTCCTGCAACTTCTCGCGGTCGTAATCGGAGGTGGTTTCCTGAATCTGAACGCGCAGTTCCGCCACTCGGTTGGCGATGTCGTCTTCGTGGCCGCGTCCCTCAACGATGGTGGTGTCGTCCTTGGTGGCCAGAACTCGCCGAGCTGAACCCAGGTTGTCCACTGACACATCCTCGAGACGCATTCCGGCGTCGCTGGTGATGACGGCCCCGCCGGTGACGATGGCCAAGTCCTGCAGCAATGCCTTGCGCCGTTCGCCAAATCCCGGAGCCTTCACGGCCAGGCTGCTCACGGTGCCGCGCAACTTGTTCACCACCAGGGTCGCCAGGGCCTCGCCCTCCACGTCCTCGGCGATGATGACCAGTGGACGCCGTCCGGCCTGGGCCACGGCCTCCAGGGTGGGCACCACGTCGGCTGCCGAGGATAGCTTCTGGTCGGTGAGCAGGAAGAGGGGTTCGTCCAGCGAAACTTCCATCCGATCGGTGTCGGTGACGAAGTGCGGCGAGAGGTAGCCCCGGTCAAGGGACATGCCCTCCACCACTTCCAGATCATCGGTCAAACCGCGACTTTCTTCCACCGTGATGATGCCCTCGCGGCCGACTCGGTCCATGGCGTCGGCGATCAGTTCGGCGATTGCCTCCTCGTGGGCAGACAGCGCGGCGACCCGGGCGATCTGCTCCCGACTTTCGACCGCCACGGCCTCAGCGCTGATCTGGTCATTGACCGCGCTGACCGCCCGATCGATGCCAGACTTGAGCGCCAGGGGGCTGGCGCCAGCGGCCACGTTCATGAAACCGTTCTGAATGATGGAGCGGGCCAGCACAACCGACGTGGTGGTGCCGTCGCCCACGATATCGTTCGTTTTGGCGGCGGCCTCCTTGACGACCTGGGCTCCCATGTTTTCGTAAGGATCCGGCAATTCCACCTCTTTGGCGATGGTGACGCCATCGCTGCAGACCACGGGCAACGTCCAAACGCGGCCCAGAATGACGTTTCGTCCGCTGGGACCAAGGGTGAGAGCGACAACGCGACCCAGTTGGTCAACGCCGCTCATCAGACTCTGTCGGGCTTCTTCGTCAAAAATCAGTTGCTTTTCAGGCATTGCGGGAATCCTCCGGACTCGGCGAATTGATGCGCGCGATGCGGCGACGCGTGACGATACTGTCCGACTGGACGCAATCGGATCGCGCAAAGCTTGGCGTCTCAATTGTCCGCAACAGGGCCGGTATTGTCAACTGAACCGTGGTTCGCCATGGGACAAACTGACGGCCATTCGGCCAAGCTGCCACAATCCCCAAGGCTTTTCGGGAACTGGGTTGGCAACGACCCTAATACCCGCGACCAGTTCCGCTGGGATGGTAGAATCAGCCGCGCGCCCGGCAAAACGCTGAAGCGCTACGCATACACAGTGGAGGACGATCATGGCCAGATTGCCCGTAGTTACCCGAGACATGGCGCCCGCAGAGTTCCGCGAGGCATTCGACGAACTGACCCGCGACACCGGCGGAACCATCACGGGAGGGCCCTACTCCATCGCCATCAACAGTCCGGAGATGGCGCGCCGGCGAAGCAGCCTAACGAATTATCTGCGCTTCGAGAGTTCTTTCCCCAAACGCATTCAGGAGTTGGCCATCATCGCCACCGCCCGCAACTTCGATTGCCCTTACATCTGGAACGCCCACGCGCCCGCCGCCCGTCGCGAGGGTGTCGCCGACGCCCTGGTGGACGCCATCCGTGACCGTCAGCCTCTGCCCGACATGGCCGAGGACGAACGCGCCATCATCAACTTCTGCAACGAATTCTACGCCAATCACCGAGTTTCGGCGTCCACCTTCCAGATCGCGCTGGAGCAATTCGGAGCCCAACATTTGGTGGAGCTCACCGCGCTAATGGGCAACTACGCCCAGACCGCCTTCTTCCTCAACGCCTTCGAGGTGGAACTCCCCACCGACCGCGCGGAGCCGGTCCTGCCGGTCATCTAGCGCTGCCAAGATGGTCCAGACCGGGCTCTTGTTGTGTAGGCCCTGAGTTGCGCCACGTTTACCGCCGGAATGGGCAACCCATTGCACCCCCTCGGCCAGTGGTTCAGCATCGGAGAGCCATGATCGTTTGGCGTTTGCGCCTGTCGTGCGGACCGGAACCCGGAAATACCCGAGGTGGAATCCTTGACACTGGCAGCCGCGGCCAAAGCAACTGAAACAATCCGTTTTTGCCGCGGCTGGCGCAACATTGGAGCGTTCCGCGTGAGGGCCGCGACGTGCCAGCCAGGACGGAGTGCATACCCGATCTATACAACGACCCTCAAGGCCTTAGGCGGCTGGTGATCCGTTTGGACAAGACGCTCAGTAGCGGCTGGCCAATTTCGGAGAACCATTGCCCTTCATGGCGAGAAACCCAATGCGGCGAGACTGAGAGAGCGGCAGAGAAGAAGCCTGCCAACCCAAAAACCACTCCTTGGCTGTAGCTAACCCAGCGGCGACAGTTTTTCTCTCAAGGCAGACTCAAATGCGTGGCGGGAAATTGTTCTGGCAGCCATCAACTTGTCTATGGAGGATTCTAGCGTTAGGACTTCCCAGTCGCCCCGGCGCAGTGTATAAGAGCCATCGGCGTCATTGCGAATCAGTTCCGGCGCCAACCAAATTATGTCGCCGTTGTCAATATCTTGGCTTGCGTTGGGGCTCGGTCCGCCAATGGACATAAAGAAAGGGCGGTCAACGGCGACAGCAATCTTGGTCTGCCATCGCCGCACGGTGGGAGCCTTGACTTGCAACTGCGGCATCAGACGCTTGGCGCTGGAAGAGCGCCAGTCCGGGCGACGCACTCGATCAGGATAAGGTGGCGAAGACTCCGCATCGCTTTGGAGCGATTCGAACTGTGAAGACATTCCGGGCCCGGAGAAATACACCGCTTGGATTTCCAGGGCGTACCAGCGCAACTCGCCGCTATCCAATCTGCCGACAATCAGATCGATTTTGCCGGCCGGTCGCCCAGTGACGGCGCTCTCCATGAATGGAATTTCTCGGGCAATCATCGTTTCCGCAGGTGGTAAATCTACGATTTCAGCCAGCCAACGAACCACCAGACGATCCTGCTCGAATCGGGCCGGGCAGACTATGACGGGTGGGCCAAGCGGAGGTTCAATGCGCCCGTTCTGACCCTTTTCATACTGCTGCAGCGAGCATACGCCGCCAGCTTTGCGGCAAGGCGGAGCGCCTTCTTGGAACGGACAGGGCGGCGGCGCTCCATCACCCAACGCTATGCGCGCCAGTTGTTGACGGGTGGATGGTGGTAGACCATACAGAGGATTGCCATACCACTCACCGATTCCGTAGCGACTCATTTGCAAAATACCGGCCTGGGAGTGATCACAAGTTCGGACAAGCGGGCGTGGTGTGTGTTCTTCATGATTACGCGTACGGCGCAAAATCCATGCTTGACGACCAGGGCCGCAATCTCGGGCGATTCATCATAGGTCATCAAAAAGTCGGCTTCACTGTCTGCTAGCAACGAAAATAGCCGCTGGTGGTCAACGACGTTATGATTGTACAGCCGGCGGCCCGCCCTTTTGCCGCCAGCCGTGTACGGGGGATCCGCAAACACCACGGTCCCTGTGGTGGCGCGCGGCAGCAACGTATTTTCCAACAAGTCCAGGCCGTCTGTTTCGTGGAATTCAATCTGCCCTGCATATTGTTGAATGGTTTGCAGCCGCTTGACCAATGTCTCCGGATACCATCGTGATGAAAGGCCCTTCCCGTTTTCCCCGGATCGGGAAAGCGATGCGCCCGCAGCGAGTATTCCCCCTCTACGCGTGCGGTTAAGCGCCAACGCCCGAAATCCTCGATCCAACACGGAAGCCGGAGTCTGCGCCGCAAGCTGGTCGATACGCTTTCGCGTAGGCGTAAACCGCTCGATTTCGGCGACGAGCGCGTCAGTATGCTCCAGGGCGGCTTGCCAAAACGCCGCCACCTCCCGGTCGATTTCCGCCATTACGCACCGTTCCGCCAGCCCTTCCATAACCGCGGTTAGCGACACGATGCCGCCGCCGGCGAATGGCTCCACTACGCAGGTGGGTTTGGTCTCCATGCCCCCAATCCATGCTCGGATGTGCGGCACGAGCCACGTTTTTCCGCCAGGATAGCGCAAGGGGCTACGCTGCGGCACGGTTGCGACATTTACCGCGGGAATGGGCGACAGCGAAATCGCTGGAGAATCTGCGCTTGGCAAGAATGAAACCGGCATCGTAGAGAATGGTCCATTGCGATCGCAGTCTTGGCATGTAGCCCTTGGCGAGCGAGCGTTGACGGTATTGTCCAACAACCGGACTCACAGCGCAATCGCGGGGCGTCACTTTTTCGCCAGCGCCGCCCGCTGCGCGGCGAATAACCCCTCGATCCCCCGGGCGGCTAGCGCTATGGCTTCGCCAACCCGCTGGCGGGGGAACGGCCCGCGCTCTGCTGTAGCTTGGATTTCCACCAGTTCGCCGCTATCGGTCATCACGATGTTGAAATCGGCGTCGGCGGTCGAATCCTCGGCGTAGTCCAGATCCAGCAGCAGCTCGCCGTCGCGCAGGCCGACGCTGACGGCGGCGACGGCGCATCGCATCGGGACACGATCCAGCCGGCCGGCTTCCACCAAGCCTTCCAACGCTTGACGCAGCGCCACGTAGGCTCCGGTGATGGCGGCGGTGCGCGTTCCACCGTCGGCTTGCAGTATGTCGCAGTCCAGGTAAATCGACCGCTCGCCCAGCCCGTCCAGGTCAGTGGCGGCGCGCAACGAGCGTCCGATGAGTCGCTGGATCTCCTGGGAGCGGCTGGCGGCGTGTCCGGCCTCCCGGTCCCGGCGGCGCCGTGTTGACGTGGCTCGGGGCAGCATGTCGTACTCGGCGGTCACCCATCCCGCGCCGCGCCCACGCATCCAGCGGGGAACCTCTTCCTCCACCGATGCGGCACAGAGCGCAACCGTGTTGCCCATTTCGATCATGGCGGAACCCTCGGCGTATGCCTGGCAGCCGGTCGTGATGCGCGCCGGCCGCAATTGATCCACAGCGCGTCCGTCGTGGCGAATCGTGGCGTTGTTCATGTTGGCAATGTCCTCAGCGGGGATGTCAAACAGTGTAACCGACGTTTGACACCGCCGCCGGCCAGCCCGATAATGCGGACACTCCAAGTCGGCCCGCCGCTGTAGCGCATCTCTCCGCCGACGTCAACGGATTCCCATGGTCTGCCAGAGCAATCACCCCAGCCTACCAGCGCCGGCCGGCGACCTCGGCCTGCTGACCGACTTCTACGAACTGACCATGGCGCAATCGTACTTTGCCGAGGGGAAGGACGCCGAAGCGACTTTCAGCCTGTACGTGCGCGAGTATCCCTCCAATCGGGGCTATATGGTCGCCGCCGGAGTTGATGACGCGCTGGATTGCCTGGCCGCCTTCTCTTTCAGCGACGCCAGCGTCGCCTACCTGCGGGAAACCGGCGTCTTTTCAGAGTCGTTTTTGGAATACTTGCGTAATTTCCGGTTCACCGGCAGCGCCCGCGCCCTGCCGGAAGGCAGCCTGTTCTTCACCGATGAACCGATCCTGGAAGTAACCGCTCCCGTCATCGCGGCCCAACTCGTGGAGACCATCGTCATCAACCAGGTGCAGTACCAGACCCTGCTGGCCACCAAGTCGGCCCGCTGCGTCGAAGCCGCGGCCGGCCGGCCGCTGGCGGACTTCGCGGCCCGACGCACCCACGGCTCCGAGGCCTCCCTCCGCATGGCCCGCGCGTCCTACATGGCCGGGTTTGGCGCCACCAGCAACGCGCTGGCGGCCCGGCGCTACGGCATCCCGCCCACGGGCACCATGGCCCACTCGTATGTCACCAGCTTCCAGGACGAAGGCGAAGCCTTCCGCGCCTACGCCCGTCAATTCCCCGACCGCAGTATTTTGCTGTTGGACACCTACGACACCCTCAACGCGGCTCGAATCGCTGTGCAAGTCGCCAAGGAAATGGAGGCTGAAGGGCATCGACTGACCGGCGTCCGGCTGGACTCTGGGGATTTTGACGACCTGAGCCGGCGAGTCCGCCGGATCCTGGACGAGGCCGGTCTGGATTATGTTCGCATCGTCGCCAGCGGCGGCTTGGACGAGTACGAGTTGGAACGGCTCGCGCAGGCCGGCGCTCCCATCGACATGTTCGGCGTTGGGACCCGCGTCGGCGTGTCCGGCGACGCTCCGTGGTGCGACATGGTTTACAAGATGGTTTGCTACGGCGGGCGCCCGGTGATGAAACTCAGCCCGGGCAAGGCCTCGTTGCCCGGCGGCAAGCAGGTCTTTCGCCAGCGCGACGCCAGCGGCGCCATGGTTGGCGACGTAATCTCCCTGGACGAAGAAAGCGACGGTTCCGGCGAGGCTCTGCTGACGGTAGCGATGATCGACGGTCAACGCCTGGCGCCGCCGAGTTCCCTCGACGCCGCGCGGAGCCGGCTCGCATCGGGATTGGCGTCGTTGCCCAGCCAGTACAAGCGAATCCGCGAACCTGCCCGCTATCCGGTTTCCGTGAGCGATGGCGTTCGGCGCCTGGAATCTCAGATCCGAAACGCCTTTCCTTCAGGACGAACGTAGAGGAAAACCCCTTCCCCTCCAGCGGGCGGGAGTTTGGGAGCATATGCTCGATGAAGATTGCAGTCTGCGTGAAATACGTTCCGGTGGTTTCGCGCATACAGTTCGACTACGAGAACAAGGTCATCCAGCGCGAAGGGGTTCCTTCGGAAATCAATCCGTTTGACCTGCTGGGCATCAACATGGCCGTTGACCTCAAGGAGGGCGGCGCTGACAGCGTAGTCGCCGTGTCCATGGGGCCGCCCAACGCCGCCGAGGGTCTGACCCAATGCTACGCCCTGGGCGCCGACCGCGCCGTCCTGCTTTCGGACCGGGCCCTGGCCGGCAGCGACACTTTGGCCACGGCGCAGGCCCTCGCCCTGGCTCTGCGGCGCGAATCCCCCGACCTGATCGTGTGCGGACGCAACAGCAGCGACGCCGAAACCGGACAGGTGGGGCCGGAGGTCGCCGAACTGATGGGTTTGCCCCACATCAGCAACGTCCGCCAGCTGGCAATAGATCGCGCCGCCAACCGCGTCACGGCGGAACGCGCCACCGACGAGGGATACCAGACGCTGGAATGCTCCCTCCCCGCGGTGGTTTGCGTTACCGAGGGCGCCGGGCAGGAACGCTACCCCGGCCGGGAGGACATGACCGAGGCGGAGGGCAAAGTCGTGGAGCAGCTGACCTGCGCCGATTTGACCGACGACCTCTCCTTGTTCGGTTTGGAGGGTTCCCCAACCTGGGTCGAGGACATCCGTTTGGTGGAGCCCGACCGGCTGGGCGTGGTGATTCGAGACGAACCGCCGGAAGAGGCGGCGCGCCAGATCGCCGAGATGTTGCGAGAACGGCTGGCCACCCTTGCCATCGAAACCGCGCCCGATACCGCAGAGGATGCCTTGCCCCGCTATTCCGGCGGCGACCGGCCCATCTGGGTGGTTGCCGAACTGGCCGGCGATGGCCTGCGCCAGGTGACGCTGGAGATGCTGGGC
This sequence comes from Dehalococcoidia bacterium, assembly GCA_965221295.1. GTDB lineage: Bacteria > Chloroflexota > Dehalococcoidia > Lucifugimonadales > UBA3495 > Bin87. Next base: position 3,053,812 of record OZ244879.1, read on the forward strand.
AAGGCCAGGGCCCTCACGCCGGTTACTCAAAGCGAGGTCGTGGCCGTGGTGATCAACGACCGCGCGCGCGACCACGCCAATATGACCGACCTCGCACGCCAACTCAGCGCCCGGGGCGCGGATCGCGTGCTGACGCTAGGCGCCGAGGAGTTGGGGCCCATCTGCGGGCGGGGCGTCGCCGAAAGTCTGTCCGCGGCGGTCGCCGCCAAACCGCCTTACGCCATACTGTTCGCTGCCACCGCCGACGGGCGCGATCTGGCAGCGCGCATCGCCGCGCGGCTGCGCCTGGGATTGACCGGCGACGCCATCGACCTGGAAATCAACGACGCGGGACAGCTGGTGCAGCTCAAGCCCGCTCTGGGCGGCAACGTGGTGGCGCCCATCCTGTCCAAGACGTTGCCCAACCTGGTGACGCTGCGCCCCGGCGTGCTGACGCCCGCAGCCCTCGAAACTGGCGATAGCGTCGCGCCCACGGAATCCATCCCGCCGGCGGCGCCCTCCGGCGCGGACGTTACCCTCACCGGCGAATACCAATCAGAGGAGCACGACGCATTGGAGTTGACCTCGGCCGAGGTGGTGGTAGGCGTGGGAATGGGAGTGACCGAAGAGGGTGTATCCGCCGCGCAGGAACTGGCCGCGTCCATGGGCGCGTCCATCTGCACCACTCGGAACGTGGTGCATTCCGGATGGCTGCCGCACCATATACAGGTGGGCATCAGCGGACGGACCATCGCGCCCCGGGTGTATCTGGCCGTGGGCATACGCGGCGCCTTCAACCACACCGTGGGCATCCAGAAGGCGGGCGTCATCTTGGCGATCAACCGCAATCACCGGGCGGCCATCTTCCGCGCCGCCGACTACGGCATCGTCGGCGACTGGAACGAATACCTGCCCGCCGTCGTGGAGGCCATCAAGCCCGTTCTGGCAGAGCACGGTTTGGGGTGAAAACGATTGTCACCCGGGGAGGATCGACATGATCGACATAGGAAACATAAAAGCGCAACTGACTGAGCGTGACGCGCTCCGCGACAGCGATACGATCAAAACCGACGTAGTTGAGCGCATACAACCACAACACGCGGACGCTTGGCCGCCGCAACTGGACTCCTATGTCCGTGATGCAATAACGTCAGTTGGAATACCACGACCTTACCAGCATCAAGCCGATGCTATCGCACGGTCGTTGGAAGGCGTGGATGTAGTTATGGAGGCTCCTACCGCCAGCGGCAAAACGCTCGCGTTCACCGCTCCAATGCTGCATTCCTTGGTGCGCAATGAAGGTTCTCATGCGCTCATGATTTACCCAATGAAAGCGCTGGCCTTTGACCAACGAGAGCAAATCCGGCAGGCGTGTGAGCCGCTGTCCGTAGAATCCTGGCCATATGATGGCGACACGCCCGACGACGTCAAAAGAATGCTTAGGGACCACCCGCCTCACATTCTGTTGACCAACCCCGAATACCTGAACATGTCCTTCTTGGCTTGGGCCGATCTTTGGCAAGACTATTTGCGAAATCTTCGCTACTTGGTCATAGACGAAATGCACGAATATCGTGGCTTTTTCGGCGGCAACATGGCGCTGTTGCTGCGTCGCTTCTTTTTGCACTTGAGCCGAATCGGCGCGAAGCCGCGCGTGTTCTTGTCAACAGCCACCTGCGCTAACCCAGCGGAACACGCCAAGAACCTCACGGGCCGCGATGTAGAGGTAATCTCTGCCCGAAATGTCCTACGGCCTAAGCGGCACTTCATGTTCGTAAAGCCGGATATTCCCGACTTTCGCTACCGGGAAATTCTGCAACTTCGAGTCGAGCAGGCAGCATTGACCATGATGTCCGAAAACTTGCAGACATTGATATTTTGCCCAACTAAACGATTCCTTGAAGACGCCTTTCACAACTGTCGAAACAAAGCGATGGAACTTGGCTTGGATGCGAAACGAATTTCGGCTTTTCATGCTGACTTGAGAAACGAACAGCGTCAAGACATACAAAAGAAAATCAAGGAAGGCAGTGTCGATGTGGTATTTACTACCAACGCTTTGGAACTCGGCCTGGACATCGGTGGACTTGACGGTGTGATACTAGCCGGATTTCCTGCCAGTATTATGTCTGCATGGCAGCAAATCGGACGCGCTGGGCGTGGTTGGGACAAGGATGCCTTCGTGTTGTTCTACTCCATGAACGACCCGATTGACCGATTTTTTGTGGAAAATTTGGACGCATTCCTGGTCAAGCCCTTTGACCAGTTGATTGTTGATCCCTCCAATGAGGAGTTGATTGACAACCACTTAGCGCCTCTCGCTGCTGAAAGCGGCGGGGAGGTTTACCCGCCCGAAGAAGACATCTTGGGCACCGCATTTTACGAGGCGGCACGCAAAGATGCCGGGACAGTGCCACCAGGCTACCGGCCACATCCACGACTCAATATGCGCGGTGGCATCGGAAAATCTTTCAGTCTCAAGCACGGCAACGAGGAAATAGGACAAATTTCAGCGCTGCGGCGTTTCCGGGAGGCTTATATTGGCGCCATCTTCACTTTCTTTGGCCGCAAATACCGTGTCCATTCCCACGAAGAAGACGCTGTTGTGCTAGTAGAAGCGGAGCCAAATCTGAGGACCGACGCCGGATTCTATACGGTCATGACGCCACGAGATATTTTCCAAGGCCATGGTTATGGAGACATCGGAGTCTATTACGGCGTGTACGACGTGATAATGAACTTCACCGGTTACAAGTTGGTGGATGAAAGAACCGGCGCTGAAACGGGAACGGGCGGCAACATGGACGCGCAATCGCAAAACAACCTGCACACTTTCTGGATCAATATGCCCCGCAGCGACAAGGCCGTCGCCGGTATCGGGGCGCTTGAGCATATGCTCCGCGTGGGATCTATGTTCATCATTCCGGCCGACCGCTTTGATACCAGCACTTACTCAAAGACGAATGATGAACCCACCACCGCCTACTACTACGAGAACTACTCTGGCGGCATCGGCGTGGCCAAAAAATTATTTGAGGTGTGGCGAACCGCGCTAGCGAAAGGGATTGAGATCGCCGAAAACTGCGTTTGCCGGGCGGGGTGTCAAAACTGCATTGAGCCGGCAAAATCATACAACATCAGTAACTCTGACATCGATAAGGTGCAGGGCATTGAATTAGCCAGAGACCTTTTGGCTAAGGTGGAGAGCGGCCCCGACACCAAATTCCACAATGGTCGGATGATACCCATCTGATTCCGTTATCCGGACCGGCCGCGGAGGAGGCCTCGAGGATACGGTCGCAGTTGTAGTGTAGAGGGCGCGCAACCCCCCTTTCCGTCGTTGCCAGAATCCGCCATTGGGGGAGCGATAGCAACGCGGCAATCCCGCGCCAGCGCGAACAACCGTGCGGTGGCGGCAGGCCAACGGCCGCGCGTTGTGGTCAACGAGATTGCCGCGCTTCGCTCGCAATGACAGGTGGGTTTAGGCTCGCGGCGGCCGGGGGATCAGATTGTGGTGAGGGTGGAGTGCGCTCGCTACCACCCGATGGGTAGCGATGCCGCCCAGCCGGTCGTTTGCGGAAACGCCGCCATCATCCGTGGTCGCAATCACACGCGCGGGATCATTCAACCGCGCGAACCCCAATACAGATTGCAGAAAACGGGGCCGCTGGAGATTGCGCTCCGCGTTATGCGGCGTTACAGTTGGCGAGGTTCCAAGACCGCGACGTTGGATGTGATATCAGGAGGTCAGTCATGAGTTCCGGTTCCCGGCGGAAAATCCTTTGCGTTCTCTTTGACGATCCGGTAGCGGGCTACCCGCCCAACTACGCGCGCCAAGACCTGCCAGCGTTGGCCCATTATCCCGACGGCCAAACCCTACCTTCGCCATCGTCGGTGGACTTCGCGCCCGGCCACTTGCTGGGCTCGGTGTCAGGCGGGTTGGGTCTGGAGTCCTTTCTGAAGTCTCACGGGCATGAATTCATCGTAACGTCCGACAAGGACGGCCCCGACTCGGTGTTCGAGCGAGAGTTGGTGGATGCCGACGTGGTGATCTCCCAGCCGTTTTGGCCAGCGTATCTCACGGCGGAGCGCATCAACACGGCCTCCAATCTGAAAATGGCGATTACCGCCGGCATCGGTTCGGACCACGTTGACCTACAAGCTGCCATCAATCGGGGCATCACGGTCGCCGAGGTGACCTGGTGCAACAGCATCAGCGTCGCTGAACACGCCGTCATGCAGATGCTGGCGCTGGTCCGCGACTACATACCGCAGTACGGATGGGTGACGCGTGGCGGCTGGAACATCGCCGACGCTGTTTCCCGCTCCTACGATATCGAGGGCATGGACGTGGGCGTGGTGGCGGCCGGCCGCATCGGCCTGGCCGTGCTCAAACGCATGAAACCCTTTGACGTGAACCTGCACTACACCGACCGCCACCGCCTGCCTGCCGATGTCGAGGCGGAACTGGGCCTCACCTTCCACGACACTGTGGAGTCGCTGGTGAGCGTATGCGACGTGGTCAGCATCCACTGCCCGCTGCACCCCGAAACCGAGGACATGTTCAACGACGAGCTCATCGGCAGGATGAAGCGCGGTTCGTACATCGTCAATACCGCTCGCGGCAAGATCTGCAACCGGGAGGCCATCGTCCGCGCCCTGGAAAGCGGCCAGTTGGCCGGCTATGCTGGCGATGTGTGGTTTCCTCAGCCACCTCCCAATGATCACCCGTGGCGCTCCATGCCCAACCATGCCATGACGCCGCACACGTCTGGCGCCTCGCTGTCCGCCCAAGCCCGCTACGCCGCCGGAGTCCGCGAAATCCTGGAATGCTGGCTGGATGGCCGTCCCATCCGCGAGGAGTATCTCATCGTGCAGGGTGGGGCGTTGGCCGGAACCGGCGCCCGATCATACTCCGAAGGCGACGCCACCGGAGGTTCCGAAGAGGCAGCCAGCTTTACGGCCCGCTAAAGTGGCTAGACGGCCCGATGGCGGCCCCGGCTGCAAGCCGCTCATGTTTAGGGGCGCCAAACCCCGCCAATGCCAGCGCCTTCTACATCTGTCAATGCCATGGCTTCGTTTCTTTGTCAACGCGAACGCTTCCTTGCTCTGTCATTGCCAGCGCATCTTTTGCTGTCATTGCGAGCGCATCTTTTACTGTCATTGCGAGCGAAGCGCGGCAATCTCGTCGATCGCAACCAGCGCGTGTCATGGTCTGGCCCTAACTGACCTTCGCGTGGGGCGCTGAGTTCAACTTGCGTTATTCCCTGTCCGTCCAGCCGGAGATTGCGCAGCCCGGCTCGGGTTTGCGCGGGAACTCCCGGCACACCCTGGGCCGGCGGTCATAGATTCGGCACGCGAAGGTGGACCGATCCAGCATCGGGCAGGCCTCGCCGGGGTGGTCCAGGAACAGCAGGTTGCCGCCGCCATCCGCCGTCGTTTTGACGATTGCAGATTGGCCCAAACCGTCAGCCGCCCGGCGGAAACCGGCCACTTCATGCGGCTCGAGCCTCAGGATGAGCGGCCCACGGCAACACATGGCGCGGCATTCGTCCATGCAGATGCGGCTAGCCTCTTCTGGCGTAAACTTTGGCGTCGATTCACCGGGCAGCATGAGATTGGAGGGAGTCCAGTAGGACTTGGGTCGCCCGCGCGACATCTGCCACGGCCCGATCGAACGCTGGAGCGTTGACGCGAGACGGTTGGCGGTACCCGCTAATCTTGCGGACGAATTGCAGGGCCGCCGCGCGCGCTTCTTCGTCCGATGCAGAGCCGCCGGAGATGTCGGAGCGGCGCAGGGTCTTGATGCTTCGGCACATAGGTTCACTCCATTGGTCTTTGCCGTACAGGGTATCATCTGACCGTTGCCATCAGGTAACCCAATTTGCTGGAGGCGCCCCGCGTCATATATCCGCGGCGGTAGGAGCGAACATGCAACGGCGCCTCCCGTAACCTCGGGGAACTGCCGGCGCCACGTGGCGGCTCCTGTGTATAATCCCCTTCTGGCGCGACCGCAACGGCGGAGCGTCCCCAACCGACGCGCCGCGACCAACTGGGAGTATGACATGCAGCCGCTTTCCGACTTGAGGGTTCTGGCCGTCACGGTGTTCCTGGCTGGTCCGTTCCTGAGCATGACGCTGGCTAGACTGGGCGCGGAGGTCATCAAGGTGGAGATCCCCGGCCGGGGCGACCCGGTGCGCGGCAACGGCCCTTTCGCCGGACCGGACGGCATCCACTCCGAGCAGCGGTCGGAGCAGCACATCGCCACGCGGTTCCTGAAGCGCAGTCAAGGGGTCAAGAGCGTGACCCTGGACCTGAAGAACCCCAGGGGTCGCGAGCTGTTCCTGGAGATGGCGCGGCAGTCCGACATCGTACTGGAGAATCTCGCCCCCGGGTCCATGACCCGGCTGGGCTTGGGTTACGACGACGTGGCGGCGGTGAACCCCGGCATCATCTACGCCAGCATCTCGGGCTACGGCCAAACCGGCCCCTACTCCCAGCAACCGGCCCACGATCCACAGATCCAGGGCATGAGCGGCCTGATGGACATCAATGGCGATCCCGACGGCCCACCCACGCGCGTGGGCTTTTACATCGGAGACTTGGTTACTCCCATGTTCGCCGCCACCGCCATCCTAGCCGCCCTGCGGGAAAGGGAACGCGCCGGCCGCGGAACCTATCTGGACGTGTCTATGATGGACACCCTAACCTCGCTGATGCTGATGGAAAACCTGGAGGAAGACCTGGCGGCGGGCATCCCGCTGCGCACCGGCAACAACAGCCGCAGCGGGCCCACTGGCCAATACCAAGCCAGCGACGGCGTTGTGATCATCACCGCCGCCAGCGATGACCAGTGGCGCCGTCTCTGCAACGCCATGGGGACGCCGGAACTGATCAACGACCCGCGATTCGAGCGGTATCAGGCTCGTTCCGAAAACGCCGACGCGGCCCGCGCCGAAGTGCAGCGGCGAATCGGCAAAATGACCCGGGCGGAAGCGCTGGAGCGCCTTTCCGCCGGCGATGTTCCCTGCGCTCCCGTTCGCGCCGTGGCGGAGATCCTGGCCGACCCGCATTTTCGCGACCGGGGCGCTCTGCGTCCCATGCTCAACGGAGCCTTCAACGGCGCCGTGGATGAGGTGGTCGCGGGATTCCCGGTGTTGTTCGACGGTCAGCCACTGCCCGACGTGCCCGGCGCGCCGGCCCTGGGCCAGCACAACACAGAGACGCTGGGCTCCCTGTGCGGCCTGGACGCCGACGACCTGACCAAGCTGCGCGCTGACGGCGTCATCTGACCGTTTTCATCCGCCTCGTGGCGCTCCAACACATTTGCTGCCCTTAGGGAGGGAAACCGACATGCCCCGCATCGCCACCAAACCGCTGCGTTCCGTTATGTTCGTTCCGGGGAACAAGGAGGACTGGATGCGCAAGGCCCCGCAATACGGCGCCGACGCTCTGATCCTGGACCTGGAAGACTCGGTGCCGGAATCGGATAAGGATGCCGCGCGCCCTCTGGTGGGCCGGATGATCGACGAACTTGCCCAACGCGGCCAAACTCTATTCGTGCGCGTCAACCGGCTGGAAACCGGGCTGACCGGTTTTGACCTGGAGGCAGTGACCCGGCCGGGTCTCTACGGGATCCTGCTGCCCAAGGTGGAATCCCCCGCCGACGTGGTGGAGGCCGACGTGCTGCTGCGCTACTTTGAGCGCAAGGCGGGCATGGCGCTTAATACCGTGTGCATCGACCCCGGCCTGGAAACCGCGGCCGGCATCCGCACCGCCTACGACATCGCCATGGCGTCCGACCGGGTGGCCCACATGGGCGGTAGCGGCGGCAAGGGCGGAGACACCGCCCGCAGCGTGGGCTATCGCTGGACGCTGGAGGGAACGGAAACTCTCTTCCTGCGGAGCAAGGTTCTGATTGACAGCCGCGCCGCCGGCATCCAATGGCCCATCAGCGGCGGGTGGTTTGATATTCGCGACCTGGACGGGCTGCGGCATTGGGCCCACAACCTCAAGGCGCTGGGCTACACCGGGATGCACCTGATTCACCCTTCCCACGTGCCCATCGTCAACGAGATCTTCACGCCCACGGCTGAGGAGATCGCCTTCTGGCAGGGCCTGCTGGACGCCATGGACGAGAGCCGCCGTCAGGGAACCGCCGCCGTGACCTACGCCGGCGATATGGTGGACGTGGCCCACGAGGAAACCGCCAAGGCCATGCTGGAAATGTGCCGAAGCTTGGGGCTGGCGTAGGTTCAGCCGCCCTCTCCGGCGCGCAGCACGCGCTGGACTTCCAAGCGTCCGGTTACGTAAGCCAGCCAGATGACAGTGGCCAGGCTGACCACAGCCAATACCGCGTAGGCGAGCGCCAGCATTCGCCAGTCCGTTTCCAGGGTGAGCGGCGGCGTCGCGCGAACTCCGCCCTCGGCAACCTCCAAGGCTGGCAGCAGGGCGGATCCGATTTGGGCGCCGGCCCAGGCGCCGACCGCCACGCCGGTGATGACCACGATGGCCAGGTTGAACCACACCACAGCGTTGAGTTGTCGACGGCTGCTGCCCAGGGTGCGCAGCAACGCGAATTCCGTTTGGCGTTCCTTGGTGTCCAGCCAGCAGAACAGCGCGATGCCCGAAGCGCTGGCCAGGGCCAGAGCCAGGAACATGATGATCACCAAACCGCCCCAACCGGCGTTGGCCAATGGTTGTTGTCCTCGCAGTTCGGCTTCCTGTTCGGCCACGGTAACCCGGGCGCTGGTGACGCCAATGTCCCGCAGGGCCGCGACGGCCGCGGCGGCGTCGCCCATGGCAAGCTCCAGGTCGCCAGCGGGGATGTCCCGGTCGATCCACAACTCGCTGGCCCCGCCAAAGATGCGGCGGCCGTGGCGGTTTGAGTATTCTACGAATTCGCCCAGGTCGGCGATGATGAACGGCTGCTCTCGCGGGTCCACGGTGGGGAAGAAGTCGGTCACGGCCGCTACCACCAGGGGCAACGCAAAGGTTGACATGCCCAAATTGATACGGTCTCCGACCTCGGCGCCAGTGGCGTCGAGTATGCCGGGACTGACTACGGCGGGCAGCGGGGGCGAAGCGCCGCCGGGTCTCAGGCCGGGGGCGCCGATTCCGCCTGGGGCCCAGCTAAACACGGCCGAACCCGACCAGCCGTCGCGAGAAACGTTCCGGCTGGTTTCCAGCGAATAGAGGCCGGGCTGCACGTAGTCCTCGATGACTCCCCAGCCGTCCGCCGTGTTGAACGGAGCGACTGGGCGTTCTCCTTCCGGCGTTTGGGCGCGCAGGTCGTTGATGAACAGAACGCCCGGGCGATCGCCGCCGGTGCGTCCCACAATCTGCAGGTTGATCAGCGTATGGGGAGGCTGGTCAAGACGTGGCCGTCCTTCGTCATCCGTGGGCCGCCCCGTCCTGCCCAGGCGCAAGGCCACGTCGCTTTCCAGCTTCGTCCACTCGCGTCCACTCACGTCGCCCAGAGCGATGTCGTAGTGTCGGCCCGCGCCATCGCGCAGTCGCGCCGTTACGCTAACCAGACGGTTTTGCAAGTCGCCCGCGCGGGCCCACAAAGACAGCCCCGTGGCGTCCTCGGGCAGCGGCACGCCTTCGGGGGTGTCTGCAACCGGAGCTATGGCAACCATCAGGTCAGCAATAGTTCGGCCGTTGCCAAAATCTTCACGCCACCAGGCCACATCCGCCAGTCGTTCGGACTCCACCGCCAACACGGAAACCCGCTGGGAACCGAACCCTTCGGTGAGCAGGCTTCCCTCGGTTCGCATTACTTCGGCGGAGTCGGCTACCACGCGGGATGCCCCGGAATACGCGCGGGGTATGCGCCCAGCGTCGTGCTGGATGCGTATGTCGGCGCCCGTTTCATAGCGAACTCGGTCGTCCAGGCTGCGGGTCAAGGTGGCCGAAAAGGCGCTGCCCACCACGCCCAAGGCGGTGGACAGCATGAGCAGGGCGACCAGGCTGCCGGGCGCGATGGGATCGCGGGCGATGTGTCGCAGGCCCTGCACCAACCAACCGGGTCCGAACGGCCCCACCACGCGCGCCAACAAGCCCATGGCCAACGGAAAGAACCGCATAACGAGCAGCCCCAGGGCGATCAGGCCCAAAGCAGGACCGAGCAACAGCGCGAAATCTATCTCCAGTTCGCGCCCGCCCAGGCTGCGGGTCAAAACCGTGCCACGATTGGAGATCTGCCACCAGAGGAAGGCGATGACCACCAGGGCCAGCAGGTCCAGGTAATACCGATGGATGAAGGGTGTTCGGGCTGGTCTCGCTCCGGCCTGGCGAAATTCGACGATGCCCTTGCCGGCCGCCGCCAAGGTAGCCAACCACAACACCAGGGTCGCCAGCGCCGCGCCGGCCGCGCCCATGGCAACCGCCTGCCACGACAACGACACCGGCGCCCCCACCGAGGCGGCGTCGAAGACCAGCCCTCCCAGGGCGCGGGCCAACAGCGGCGATAGCAATACTCCGACCACCACCGCCGGCGCCGCCAACAGCAACCCTTCCACCAACGTCAACGCGCCGATTTGGAACGTGGTGGCGCCGCGGCTCTTGAGCATGGCGATTTCCGCGGCCCGCGCCCGTATGACCATGCCAGCGGTAATGATTAGGTAATATCCCAGCATACCGGCCACCAGGAACACCATCAGGAACAGCGGAATCCTGGCCAGCAGCAGTCGCTCTTCGTGGTCCTCCAGGATTCTGGCCAACCCGGTGGAAACGCTGCCGTTGGGCAGGTGGTTGGCCACGTCTCGACGCGCCTGCCTCAAACTGGCCTGGAATTCATCGACCTGCTTCGCCGGCAGACCGGTGCGGTCAACTTGCAGGAACCATGCCGAGCTGGTGTAGATGCCAGGGTAGCGTCGGCCAATCTGCTGGCGCAGAGCGTCTTCGGATACGAACAGCGGTGCCAGCGTCCAGTCATCATCGTGATAGGACAACAGCTTGTCGCGCCGGTACCAGTATTCGTCCTCCCGATCCACGGGCTCGATGACTCCCACCACGACCACCCGCGTGGCGGGCTGTCCTTCGCCGCCGGTGGCGGGCACGATGCTGAAGCCTTCGCCCAGCGGGATGCCCAGGAACTCGAAGCCGGTTGGATCAACGGCCACTTCCACCACGATGTCGTCGGTTGCGCCCGAGCTGTCGTCGTACCCGCCGTCGCCAGCGATGCCTGGCCAATGGCCCTGCACCAAGCGGCCCTTGCCATCCCGCAATCCCGACAGGTACTGCACTCTGCCCCGGGGTCGGATGTCGTTGGGCAAGTCTAGGTTAGGGCGTCCGGTGAAGTAGAAGGTCGCCGTTTCCACTTGGAAGGACGCCTCCTTGATGGCGTCGCCCAGAGGCGGCAGCGTTCGCTCGGCAACGAAGCGCACGGAGTTCCGGTACCGGTCGCTGGCCTCCGTCGCCACGCGAGGGTCGTCCAGGTCGTTGAACACGCGCACCCAGATGTTCACGTCGCCCGGTTCCGCCTCGGCCAGAGTCCGGCGCAAAGCGGTTTCGGCCAGCAGGTCATTGAAAACCACCGCGCTGGCCAGCAGCACCACAGACAGCGTGACCCCCAGCAATACGGTCAGCTCAATCCGGAAGGACGACATCAGCCTCCGTCTGGCGAGCACGTAGCCCAGGTTTAGGATGGCGATCATCACTCGGCCTCCCGCAAAACTTCGGGAGGGCGCAGGCGGCTGGCAGCCATGCCGCCCAGAGCCACGGCCGCCATGGCCGCCAACGCCAGGCAGATGAAGGTTGCGGCCAGCCACGGCCCTTCGGCCACGAAGATGATCGGCGGCGTGACCGGACCGCCCGAGGAGTTGCCAACCAGTTCACCCAGGGTCCACCGCGCCAGGGCCCAGCCGGCCAACGCTCCGATGATAATGCCCAACGCTCCGATGATGACGCGCTCCAGGGCCAGGCCGGCCAGACGCTGCCATAGCGGCAGCCCCAGGGCCGCCCCCACCGACAGGTCCACTCGTTGTTCCCGCACCGCTACGGCGGCGTGGGCGCACAGGGCCAACGCTACGGCCAGGGCCAGCGTGGCCAGTCCAATCGCGGTGAGCGCGTCCCAGGCTCCGCCGGCCAAGGGGTTCCTGGTGGCCAGCTCAACCGCTGACGCCCGGTCCCGCAGGAACGAAAGGCGATAGCCCACGTCCAGTATTGAAGCGGCCACGGCGTCTCGGTCCAGGTCGGGGTCATCGGATATGTCGAACCACCACTCGTCTGGAGTGATTGGGCTGGCGCCCGGAGCCTGATTCAACCAGGCTCGCAATTCGTGCAATGACACCACCACGAAGGGCCGTCCATTATCGAGGGTGGGGAAATGATTCACCACGCCGGCAACCCGCGTGGGAACCACGTAGCCATCGATGGTGATTCGCGCCAGTTGGCCCGTTTGGAACCCCGGCCCGGCCACGGCGGGCAGCGGCAGTTGCCCAGGTGGAACTATGATGCCCCGCGGGGATCGGCCCAGTGGCTCTTCCCATCTGATCGCCAATCCGGCGTCGCCGCTCCGGGACGCTGCGGACGACCGCTCGGCGCGGTCGGATACGTTGCCACCCTGGGGCAGCGATGTCCACGGCCCCACTTCCTCAAACCCCTCCACGACCAACCCGTCGGTGGGCAAAGCCGGGCCCAACGCCGTAATGTCGTCGAAGGAGAGGCCGCCCGGAGGAGTGCGGGAGAAGGTATCGCCGGAGATATACACGGAAACCACGCGCCACCGCTCCTCTGGCGATATGGCGCGATGCTCTGTGGCCAGCAGCGCGGAAAGGAATTGCCACGGCTCCCCACTCCCGAACTGTGGCGCCAGGATGCCCAGTTCCAAGTTTCGATACAAGCCAGCGTCGTTGCCGATGCGCATCCACAGGCGGTAGCTGGGAAGCGGCACTCCGGCGCCCACGTTCTCCCCGTCGTCCCGTCGCGCCCAGATGCCAACCTGCCGCGTTTCGGGGGGCAACGCGACGCCGGCCGCTTCCGGGGTCAGGGTGCGCCGCAAGGGAGCCAACAGAGCGCCCAGCGGCGCAGGGTCGCCGTCCACGAAATCCTCGCGCCACCAGGAGGTGGCCGGCATGATGATGGGATCGACGGCCATTGCGACGCCACGTCGGGTTCCGCCGTCAAGGAAACCCACCGATTCCCGAATAACGGGCGCCACGGCCTCCACGCCATCGATTGCCAACAGCCGTTCCACTCGCTCCGCTTCCGTTTTGCCCAGGAACTTGGCGCCGCCGAGCACGATGTCTCCGCCGACCCGATGGCTGGCCTGATCGGCTTCGCTGCGCGCCAGGGTGGTTTGGAACGAGCCGGCGAAAACCCCCAGCGCCGCCGCCAGCGTCACCACCACCGTCAGCGAGGCGTACGGCAACGGATGCCGGGCCATGCGCCGCAGCGACAGCGCCACCCACGCCGGCGCCATGCGCTGGCCAACCCATGCCGTCGCCATCATCAGCCAAGGCAGGCCCCTCAGCATCAGGAAGGCCAGGGTGAGCAACGCGGCCGATGGAGCCACCAACAGCGAGGGATCCAGTTCGGGGCCGCGCCCGGTCAACGTTCCTTCCACGAACCCGCCGCGCTGACGGATCTGCCATACCAGCACGCCCAGCGCGACCACCGCCAGCGCGTCGATGTAGTACCGTTGCAACCACGGCGCGGATGGCGGCCGGGCGCGGGCCCGCAGGAAATCCAGTATGCCCAGCCGAGCCAGATTGCCTCCAGCCACGGTGAGCGTCGCCAGGCTTAACAGACCGCCCAGGGCGCCCATGGCGTACATCTGCCAGGACAAGGCAACGTCCAAGGGCGTTTCGCCGACGCCGGCGCGGTCGGCGGGATTGATGGAGCCCAGCAGGAACAGGCTGCCGATTCCCCAGGCCAACAGCGGCCCGATGATCGTGGCCATCACCACCATCAGGCCCTCGCCAACCGCCAGCATCCCGCTGATCTGGACTACGCTGGCGCCCCGACTCCGCATCATCGACGATTCAGCGGATCGCGCGCCCGCCAGCAGGCTCACGGCCAGCGCGAGGAAATACAGGATGACCACCACCACCAGAGAGATGAACAAGTACAACGGAGCGCGGGCCAGCGTCAGCTCCCGTTGGTAAGTGGCCAGCAAACCGGTGCCGCGGCTGTTCTCCAGCCCGGTCAAGATGTACGAACGCGGGAATTGGCTGTTGACGTCGGTTTCCAGAGCCGTCAGGTTGTCCCGCGTCTTTTGAACTGTATCGGCGGTGATCAGGTCGGGAATAACGTAGAGGAACCAGCCATAATCGCCGACCAATGTAGGATAGGGCCGGCCGATGCCATCGAAATAGGCGGACTCTGTCACGTAAATTGGGGCAAACGGCCGGCCTTCCCAGTCGCCGAAACGGAAGTAGTCAGCTGAACCCATCCAGTACTCCGCTCGAGGGTCAACCGGCTCGGCGATGCCCACGATGGACACCCCAATGAACTGTGGCGGATCGGGGTCGTCGCCCTCGAATACCACCAGCCAGGCTTCTTTACCGACGCCCCAGCCCAGTAGGCGCGCGGTATCCACGCCCATCACGCCCTCAATCCTGGGACACCCGCCCAGATCCGGGCAGCCATCGGGGTCCTGGGTGATCGTATCGCTGGGCCAACGACCCTCCACCAGCCTCGAGTTCTCGGTGAATCCGGTGACGTAGAAGGGCCGGCCCAGGGGAACATCATTCACGCCATAGGGCGCTCCCACCTGGGTGAGCGGCAGGCTGGGCAGCATCTTGGCGTAGCGATGTACGCCTCTGAGCAGATAGCCCACGTCGTCCTGGATGATGCCTTCAATGTCAGCGCGCAGGGCCGAATAATCCTCGGGGCCAAGCGGTCGGTTGCGCACCACGACCTGGGTGTTGATTATGGTGGGAGACGTAATCGCCAGGGAGTGGCGCAGGCCCGCTTCAGCCAAGGCTTGAGAATACATCGCGCCCAGCGCCATGATGGTGACGGCGGCCAGCACTCCAAAGGCGGTAACGGCCAGCAAACCCCACGCCGAACGCATCCGGCGCGGTAGGAGCCATAGCAGCAGGGCGAGATTCCGCATTGACTGAGAATTGCTTTTCGTGAGCGACCGTAGGGGCGGGTATCAAACCCGCCCCCAATCATGGTCCGGTTGGCGCTTGAGAAAAGGCCGCGCCCAAGTTCTTCGGGCGTTGCCGACGAAAGCAAGGATACCATACCTAACCCGCCAAAAAGGGGCGGGTGGCCAACCCGCCCCGGTTCCGCTCAGGCTCTGGGGGCAGTGGTCAATAGCCCCGCGGGCGTACTTAGCCCTAAATGAGACTCAGGCCTCGATGGCGGCGTCCTGAGACGCCGAGGCAACCGGCGCTGCGGGTTCCGCCAACGTAGGCGGTGGCGCCGGCCGGCGCTGCTGCGGCCGTTTGGCTTCAACTTCGGCAGTCAACCGAGCCATGATCATCGTAGTGAGTTCCCGACGCATGGGAACGGCGTCCAGGTCGCAGCCGGCGAACGCTTCAAACCCGGGGGACATCGCTTCGATCATCTGGCGGACTCGGGCGCTGCCGTGCCGCGCCGCAACAATCATGCGGCTGGACTGAGGGTCCCTGGCGAAACCGCTTTCTCCTTCCTCTGCTGTGGGTTCGGCGATCTGATCCAGCTCGTCCTCGTAGTCCATGCGGTCAACGACGCTCAGGGCGGCGGTGGCTTCCCGGCGGAAGGCGTCGACCTCTCGCAAGGTGTCGGCCAGGCGGTTCACCAAGTTGGCGGCGCTGGCGACGATGGCGGGCAGGTCCTGTTGCGCTTGACACGCGGCCTCCAGCGCGACGCGCGCTCGTTCCAGGGCGTCGTTCCGGTGGTCCTCGCGTTCCTGCATGCGTTGCATCAAGCTGACCTGCTCCCTAAGCGCGGGAGCCTCAGAGGCCAGAGATTCGAGCCGTTCGACATACGCCGCAGCTTCTTCGGCCTTGCGCAATCGTTGGGCGAGTTCGTCGGAAAATTGGTCTGACATTTCTCCGTTCCTTCCTGCTTGCCTTGTCAGCCTGGGCGGCCTGGTCATGCCTGTTTCTCGATGGATTGGAGCGCCGGCGCGTTGGCGTTGCAACGGGCGAATCGCCGGCGGCTCCGTCACAGCGCTTTTATACCAAAGCCCGCGCCGGGGATGAGACGTGAAGGGCATACCACTTTGCGCCATTTTTTTGAATTTTTCCGATTGTTCCCCACGCCAATGTCGACGACGCCGCAATGCCGTTGCCTGTGCGAACGGCCCTCGGGGCAGCGGAGCCGGACGGCCGCTGGTCGCGGCCCACGGGATTGCCGCGCTTCGCTCGCAATGACAGTGGGGAAGGAGCGCCGCCCTCCCACCTGTCATTGCGAGGAGCGATAGCGACGCGGCAATCTCGGCGCCTGGGCGAACGGCCCTCGGGGCAGAGGAGCCGGACGGCCGCTGGTCGCGGCCCACGGGATTGCCGCGCTTCGCTCGCAATGACAGGAAAGGAGTGGCTCGCGATGACAGTGGGGAAGGAGCGCCACCCTCCCACCTGAAATTGCGAAGAGCGATAGCGGCGCGGCAATCCCGGCGCCTGGGAGCGCGGACGTCAGGCGGTCATGCCGAAACGTCGTTGGTCGCGGCCAAAGCGATTGCCGCCTAGCGGATCAGGGCGCGTACGCCGGCGCATGGGCCGGAGCTAGGTCGCGGAGTCGCGGCGAGGCGCTGCTGAACTGCGCACACAAAGGGCCACGTCCACACATTCTGGATTTCGGCGTCCAGAATGGAGCTGGCGGCGCCATCGGGCCGCGGCGCTGCTCTGGCGCCGAACGAACCGCCAGGGGAAGCGATTCGGCCGCCCTCTGCTGGCCGCGGCGCGTGTTGCGGCGCGATGGCCATGATCATTTCAGGCTCTTCGGGGGCGGCGCTGACCCGAGGCTTGGTAGTTTCGTCGACCATCCGCGGCCCGGGTCGATCATCTTGGAAACCCAGGGTAACATCGCGGTTGGTCAGGAGCTCAACTCGAACGGTGTTGGAGTGATTGTTGCCGGGATTCACGTCGTACCGGGCGGCGGCCTCCACGCGCAGCCGGTGTTGTCCCACGTCGTAGCGCAGGGTCTTCCACGTGAAGGTCACGACGCGACTTTCGTTGGGGGCCAGCGTCAGCTGCTCGGCGTACATTATGTCTCGTAGGTTCATGGCGCGCAGGGTTACGGTCGCTCGACCCTCGTATGGACCCAGATTGCGCACCAGGGCCGCCACCTCCGTCCAGTCGCCCTTGGCGACGGGAACCGACGGACGAGGCGGGTAGATCGCGTCCACCACGAAATCGACCGTGGGAGGAAGCAGCGTGGCGTGAAACGGTACGCTGTCATCGAGGTAATCCACGTGGAAGGTGTAGCCTCCTGGGTCGTAGCGACCGGTGCGCCAAGTGAACCGGGCGTGGCCCGTCTGGCCAGCTCCGACTCGTGGACGGCGGGTTTCGGGCAGCTTGCCAGTGGAGGGGAACCGCAGCGTTACGGGAGCGGAACCGGCCGCCCCGCCCCGGTTGACGATTTCCACGATGATTGACACCGGTTCCCCGGCCACCGGACGCTCTGGGTCCATCGATATGCCGGCGATGGCAAGGCGTGGCAGGGTCGGAGCCTGAGGCCGGTCGAACCCGCCCGCCATCCGCGCGGCCGGTTGATCCCCCGCATAACCCAACGTTACGCTCGCGTCGTCCACGATGGTCGCCAGGGCCACCAAGGAGGCGTCGTTGTCCGGGTTCGAGTCGTTGGGAGCTTGGGCAACCACTCTCAACCTGTGGGTTCCCAGCCGTTGACTCCGGGTGCGCCAGGTGAAGGCGATGGCTTGGGATTCCTCCGGTTGCAGGGAGAGGGTCTGGTTGTCTATGGCCTCGCCCGACGATTCTTCCATCAATGTTACGGTTGCCCGGCCCGGATGGGGTCCTCCGTTGCCAATCACGGCGGAGACCGCCATGGAATCCCCGCGCGCGATGGGGCCGGGAGACCCGGCCAGGTTGAAATCCGACACGTGGAAATCCACGGTCGGAGGGACCAGCTCGCCGATGAACGTCCGACTCGACCCGGGCGCTTCCACCCGGAACGTGTGGCTGCCAGCCTCGTAACGGCTGGTGCGCCAGGTGAAGGTGGCCACGCCGGTGGCGCCGGGCCCCACTCGGGGCCGGCGAGTTTCCGGCTGCTTGTCGGCGGACGGGAAATGCAGCGTAACTGGGATGTTGGCGGCAACGACGCTGGCGTTGCGCACGGTCACTGCGATGGAGACCGGCTCGCCCACCACGGCCGGTCGCGGGGAGACAACCACGTCGTCGATGCTGGCGGCGATCGCCGGAGCCACCAACTGCAGGACGATTTCCTGACTGTCCGCGCCGGACGTGATGTTCTCATCCAGCAGCAGGTCGACCCGCAGGACGTGCCGTCCGATCTGGTAATCGCGGGTCTTCCAGACGAACGTCGCCACCGCCGTTTCATTTGGCTGCACCAGCGGCCGTTTGACTTCCGGCTGCTTGTTGGCCGAGGGAAAGGTTAGCTGCACCGGAACCCTGAGGGGCCGGACTCCATTGTTCCGAACTTCCACCGACAGGTTTACCCACTGGCTTCTGATCGCCACCGTCGCCGGGTCGGAGACTATGCCGACGATCTCGGCGTCCACTGCGGGAACGGCGGTAGGCGTGGGCGTCGGCGGGTATTCGGGCGCGGCTACCACACTGGGCTTGGCCACCGTGCCAACGATGCTGCCTATGGTCGACTGATTGGCGCCGATCATCACGAATATGGCATCGGCGGGCGAAAGCAAAACTTCAAGGTTCGCGACGGCCAACGGCTCCTCCCTTTGGTCAACAGAAAGGACGGAGACCCATAGCCTGTGGAAGCCGGCGGGGTACGCGCGCGCGGCTGGATCCCATTCCAGCTCCACCGCGCGTTCCGAACTGGCGGCAACCACGACGTCCGCAGCCTCGGCCAGCAATTCGTAAACCCCCGCCGAGGCGTAGTGCAGTTGGACAGAGACTACGAGGTCGTAATCACCCGGGTTGCTGATCACGGCGGCCACGACAACGGGGTCGCCAAGGAGGACGGCACCAGAAGGCTGTTCTGAGACGCGCAGCTCGATTTCCGTCGGCGTCGATTGCGTCGGCGCATCAGTCGGGGTAGGCGTGACCGTCGGGATCGGCGTGGGTTTGAGATTTGGCGTCCGCGCCGGAGTGAACGTCGCGATGGGAGTAGCGTCGGGGGGCAGGGAAGGAGTTTTTTCGGGTCCGCGCGTAGGTGTGGGCGTGGCGGTCAGCGTCGCGGTCGGCTCTGGAGTGAACGTCGGCGTCGGTGTTGGGTTAGGCGCGGCAGTGAGCGTGGGCTCGGGAGTAAGAGTGGGCGTCGGCGTATGCGTTGGCGTAGGCGTGGCGGTCAGCGTCGCGGTCGGCTCTGGAGTGAACGTCGGCGTCGGTGTCGGGTTAGGTGTGGCAGTGGGCGTTGGTTCTGGGGTGAGTGTTGGCGTTGGCGTGGGCGTGGGTGTGGCGGTCAGCGTCGCGGTCGGCTCTGGGGTGAACGTCGGCGTAGCCGTTGGGTTAGGCGTGGCAGTGGGCGTTGGTTCTGGGGTGAGTGTTGGCGTTGGCGTTGGCTCCGGGGTAGGTGTGGAGCCTTCAGCCGGTGGCGCTGGTGGGTCGTTGACTATGTTGATGAATTGGCTGGACGTGACAATATTGTTGGACGGTTCAGCATCTGAGAAGTCGTCGGTCTCTTCGACCTCGATCACTGCGATTACACGCTCTTCGTTCGCGTTGGGATGTTGGCTAAAACCCCATCCGACGTTGCCGTAGAACGTGTCGCCGGCGGCGATTTGACACCCGGAGAAACAGGTTCCGCTGTCGTCGGGGTCAGTGGTGTGTATCGTAGCGCCGCTCACCGAGCCAGTCATCTTCACCGTTACCGAAACTTCGTGGCATCCGACGTTGACGATGTCGAAGTACACCCTGACTTCTTCGCCCGCTACGTAATCAGGCGGCTCCTTGAGCGCATAACCATTGTTGGGATCGGTCAGACCCCAGAACTGGTCTATGGAGATGGCAACGTCGTTCACGCAGGCAGCCAGCGGTTTGGAATTCATGAATGACGCGGGCGCCGCAACCGCCACCCGCTCGGGCTTCACGCCGTCGGCTAGCGGCGGGATCAAAAACTCTGGGAGCATGACGCCCACGCCGGCGCTTGCCGCGGCAACGGTCGTGGCAAGGGCGACTAGGAGCCATTTGAAAACTGCCGGCATCGACCGCGGGCGCCCGTGAATGGTCCGGACGGCTTACGGCTTGTCGTACACCAGCATGACGACGCCAGCGGCGGCGTTGTCGGCGCTGACTTCTACCATCATCTCGTGCAGGCTGGTTTCGTCGTCCACTCGCATTAGTTGAAACTCCGCGGCGGAGCGCGTCTCACGCTCATTGGCCCGAGCGGAGGTCTTGCCGTCAACAGCTATGCTGGCGCTGTCGGCGCCGCCCTGCTCGATCTGCTCCGATATGACCACCGCCGCCGACGCTTGAACGTCGGTGATGGTACGGGGGATGACGAATTTGATCGGATGAGATTCGCCGCCGACGGCGGAGGCGCTGAACAAGGCGAAGGCGTCGAGGTCTTCGTTTTCCCAGTCGTAATAGGCGACTTCGGCGTGGCTTATGCCCTCCGCGTCGCGATCATGGGCCCTCAAAACCTCATTGATGGCGAGTACCAGAAGGTTATTTTCAAGCTCTTGATTCCCGGTCGCGTCCGCCACTGATTTATACTTCCAAATCGCCGCCGCCGGCGTTCCCTTGGGCAGGTAGGCCACAATCCAACCCTGGTCGTCAAAATAAACGGAGACATTTTCAACTGGAGCGGCTGGGATGACCGCGGAGTACATGGGCAGCTGAACTATCGCGAAGTTGAGGCCCCAATCCACGCTCACCCCCGCGCCGCGAATGAAATGGGCCGGGTCGGTTCCGTGCGGGTCTGGGACAGATTCCAGCTGCTGTTTGACGCTGAGCGCGTCGAGGCGACCCTCGTCAGCGCCTCCATCGTCGGGTTCGATCCGCGTCCAGGCGGAGAAACCAGCCGCTTCCTCGTGGAACGCGGTGTCGTCATTAGCTGCGGCGGCAGTGAAACGATGTGGCGCGGTCAGCGGTTGAGTCTGCAGAGTAACCGAATCAGTATGGGCGCCTTCAGCAATGTGACTGGGAGTCCACCAAGTAGCCAAGACGACAACCAGGCAGGCGGAAAGAATCGAAATAACACGCATGTTTTGCAAATTGAGTGACATGTTCATGGCGCGTCGGAATCTAGCGCCGAAATAAAGATGTGTCAAGTTTATCGCGATTTCCGTTTCTAGGTCGTGTTGTGGCGACGACGAGAAATTCACTCCCGCTTGGTTTAGCGCTCGACAAGTGAGATACCGCTTCCAACCCGTCGCTGGCAGCGCGGCGTCGCTATCTGGTTGATCGCGGCTAGCGGCTGGTTCGCGCCTGTCGTCGAAGGCCGCGCGCGTTGGCCACGAGGCGCGCCGTAGCGTCGCTCCTAAGGAAGCCGGTTTGCGGAAAGTGGGCGACCGTGAGACGGGAGACGTTCGATTGATAACCCCGACGGCGACGGCTATAATAGGGCCGTAGCATTGCTTTCGAACCTAGCATTGCTTTCGAAATCGAGGAGGCGCTTGCCATGGTTGCTGAAATACTGACCGGTACCTTCACCGTCAAGTCCGGCCACGCCCAGATGCTCAAGGGCGGGGTGATTATGGATGTGGTCACCCCCGAGCAGGCGAGAATCGCCCAGGAAGCCGGCGCGGTGGCGGTGATGGCATTGGAACGGGTCCCGGCGGATATACGCGCCGACGGCGGCGTGGCTCGCATGAGCGATCCGTCCATGATTGTTGAAATCATCGACGCCGTTTCAATTCCGGTTATGGCCAAGTGTCGAATTGGCCACTTCGTTGAGGCCCAGATCCTCCAGGCTCTCGGCGTGGACTATGTGGACGAGTCAGAAGTGCTCACTCCCGCCGACGAGACGCACCACGTGTGGAAGCACGATTTCACCGTTCCCTTCGTTTGCGGCTGTCGCGACTTGGGCGAAGCCTTGCGCCGCATTTCGGAAGGGGCGGCCATGATTCGCACCAAGGGCGAAGCCGGCACGGGAGACGTGGTTGAAGCCGTGCGGCACATGCGCGCGGTCCAGGACGCCATCCGCAAGCTCCAAACGATGCCGGACGATGAGTTGGTGGTGGAGGCGCGCGACCTGCGCGTCAGCCTCGACTTGCTGCAGCGAACCCGAGAGGAGGGCCGATTGCCCGTGGTCAACTTCGCCGCCGGCGGCGTGGCCACCCCAGCGGACGCCGCGCTCATGATGCAGTTGGGCGCCGATGGCGTGTTCGTGGGCTCCGGCATCTTCAAGTCCGGCGACCCAGCCCGCCGAGGCCACGCCATCGTGCAGGCAGTTACTCATTACAACGACCCAGACATCTTGGCCGACGTTTCCAGGGACTTGGGCGAGCCCATGGTGGGCCGAAGCGTCCGGGAACTTTCCGAAACCGAACTTCTGGCCACCCGCAGCGTTTAGCCCCTGGCGTCATCGAGCGCGCTATCGCATCGATGACGCTGAACTCTGCAACTCACGCATGGACTTTGGCATTATCGACTGGACGCGTAGTTGAACATCGGCGTTTTGGCAGTACAAGGGGACTTTGCGGAGCATTGCCACGTGCTCCGCAGCATCGGCGCTGACGCGACGGAAGTGCGTTTGCCAGACCACCTTGAGGGGCTGGACGGCCTCATCATACCGGGCGGCGAAAGCACTACGCTGAGCCGCCTGATGTCCCTCTACCACCTGCGAGAACCGGTGGCCGAAATGGCCGCGTCGGGGCGCCCGGTGTGGGGAACCTGCGCTGGCATGATTATGCTGGCGTCTGAAATCACCGAGGAAGACCCGATCCCGCTGGCGGTGATGGACGTTGGAGTGCAGCGCAACGCTTTCGGGCGGCAGGTCGATTCCTTTGAGCAGGACTTGGCCATCGCCGGACTGGGGCCTCAGCCCTACCACGCCATATTCATCAGGGCGCCGGTGATCATCCGTGTCGGCGGGGGAGTGGAGGTGCTGTCGGCCCTGCCCGACGGCCGTCCGGTGGCCGTTCGGCAAAAGAACCTGCTGGCCACGGCGTTTCACCCTGAACTCACCGCCGACGCTCGGATGCACCGGTACTTCGTCGCTATGGCCGGCGGTCCGCCCCTAGACTGGAACTCTCCGCTCATCGAAGAACCCCGGGTACGGTAAGGAGAGCGTAGTTGGTTACGGTGGAACAACTGGCTCAGGATGAATTGGGCCAACTTCTGGGCGTACTGCCGGAAAGGGTTTTGGCCGGATTGCGGCGACAGGGCGACCTGGACGAGTTGCTGGAGATAGTTCTCGACCTGGGACGCCCGCCGGAGGCGCGATTTTCCTCCGGCGACGTGATCCTGGACGAAGCTCCGGTCGGGCGGGAAGACCTGCAGCACGTGGTTTCCGGCGTGGGCGATTTCGGCGGAGACAACCGGGCAGGTATGGAACGCACCCTGCACCGCATTTCGGCCATTCGCAACCGCAAGGGCAACGTGGTTGGCATCACCTGCCGGGTAGGCCGGGCCGTGTTCGGCACCATCAAGATAATCGAAGACTTGGCCTATGGCGGCAAGAACATACTCCTGCTGGGTCGCCCGGGCGTCGGCAAGACGACCATGCTGCGGGAGGTAGGCCGCGTCCTCGCCGACGAGGCCCACAAACGGGTGATCATCGTCGATACGTCCAACGAGATCGCCGGCGACGGAGACATCCCCCACCCCGCCATCGGCCACGCCCGGCGGATGCAGGTGCCCACTCCCACCGAGCAGCACGGCGTCATGATCGAGGCGGTGGAAAATCACATGCCACAGGTCATCATCATCGACGAAATGGGCACGACCCAGGAGGCCGCCGCCGCGCGCACCATCGCCGAACGCGGCGTCCAGCTGGTCGCAACAGCCCACGGCAATACCCTGGACAACCTCATTATGAATCCCACGCTGTCGGACCTAATCGGCGGCGTTCAGACGGTGACCCTCGGCGACCAGGAAGCCCGGTTCCGCGGAACCCAGAAGACCGTCCTGGAACGCAAGGCCCCGCCCACGTTTGACGTCGTGGTGGAAATACAGGACTGGAACGAGGTCGCGGTGCACGACGACGTGGCCCAGGTGGTAGACCAGTGGTTGCGCGGGTATCCGGTTGAGCCGGAAGTCCGCCATATGAACGAAGACGGCAACATAACCAAAACCGCTGCGACTCGCCAGAACGAAGTCGCCCCCACTCCCTGGGCAGCCAACGAAATTCGCGGCCGGCGCAACCGCAACCGCAACGGACGAGCGCAGGACGCTTACGACCAGTACCCTCCCGAACGCTTCCAAGACGAACCGGACGCCAGCGACTCAGCGGGCCCTCGCCTGGATGCGCGCATCTTCCTGTTCGGCGTCAGCCGGGATAAGGTAGAAGCGGCCCTCGCCGAACGGGGAGCGGTCGCCGAGATCGTAAGCGAACTGAGACGCGCCAACGTGTTGCTCACCACCAAGAACCATTATCGTCGGGGCAGCCAGCTGGTGCGCGTCGCCGAAAGCAACAGCGTGCCGGTGTACGTGCTGCGCAAGAATACCGTTCCGCAGGTGGGCGAATTCCTGACCGCCATGGCCCGCGACCAAGGCATCGACCTGCCTCCGCCTTCCCGGCGCCACCAGGAAGAAGCGGACGCCGAGGCAGAGGCCGCCGCCCGCACCGAAGCGGAAGAAGCGGCGCGCCGCGTGCTGTCTGGCGAGTTCAGCGTACAACTGGAACCTCAGCGGCCCTACATCCGGCGACTCCAGCACATGTTGGCCGAGGAATTCAACTTGGCCTCCACCAGCCGGGGCCGGGACCCGGAACGGGGCGTGCTCATCTACCGTCCCTGAGCCTCCTTTCGTGCGCAACCAACCGCCGCCAGCGTGGTCAAGTCTGGCGTTCCGCTAATCTCATGGCGGTGAAACGATACGCGTGGGGAGTCGCGGCATGACCGGGGTATTCATAGCCTTTGAGGGGGGCGATGGCGCCGGCAAATCCACCCAGGCCAATTTGCTGGAAGCGGCGCTGAGCCAGCGTGGGTACGCCTCCGTCTTGCTGCGTGAACCCGGCTCCACCGAGTTGGGTGAGCATTTGCGGGGATACCTGGTCGCGGGCCGGGAACGGTCGGCGGAGGCGGAGCTGCTCCTGTTTGAGGCCGCCCGCCACGAGCTCATGTCCGAAAAAATCAGGCCGCAGCTGGATGCCGGCGCGGTGGTCATCGCGGACCGGTTTGCCGGTTCGACCGTCGCTTATCAAGGGTATGGTCGCGGTCTGGACTTGCAACATATTCAGTGGCTCAATGACTTCGCCACCGGCGGCCAATATCCAGACCTGACCCTGCTGCTGGACGTTCCCCCTCCCATTGGCCTGGAGCGCGCCAAGAACCGGAGAGTTCAGCTCACCCTCCCCTTGGTTGGCGATTCCGATGGTTTCGAGGACGAAGACTTGGCCTTCCACCAACGGGTGCGCCAGGGATTCCAGAGGCAGGCGGACGATAGCCCTGAACGTTGGCGCGTTATCGACGGGGGCCTTTCCATTGAGGAAGTTGCCGCCAAAGTCATGACAGCGGTCGATCCCCTGTTGGATCAGCAGGTTTCACTCTTCAAGGGCGCATAATGCCCGCGCTCAACCGAGGTTTGCGGGGAGGCGAGTTCCAACCCCGGCGAGAGGAGGTAGGCGCCGCAGCGGACTCCAACTGGCGATAAGGCTTGACGCGTTCCCGATTCGCCGCGCGCGCGACGCGGGCGACACGCCGCGTGGAACGCCACGTCGCCTTTCACAGTCAGGAGCAATTCGTTGAGCAGCAATGGGGACGCGGTAATCGCATAGTCTGAACACCAAGATGTCGCGAAGCAGTCGTCCAACCTGTGGTTGGGAGCAACCACGCCGTCGCGCTGGCTCTGCCAGATTGCGGCAATCAGTAGGCCGTAGGGGAAACTCGCAACCGGTGGCCAGAGAGGGGCCTCGTTTGCCAAACGTGAATCCGGGTGATATGGTAGCGGCGATGCCTACCCGTTCGTGGAACTGGCCGGTGGCGGTCGTCATAGTCGCCGTCTTGGCGCTTTCGACAGCGTGCGTCGTTGGCCGCGATCCGGAGACTCCCGACTCTCCCATGACCATAAACCGCATCGCCTACATCTCCTCTGACGGGCAACTGGTGACCTCCAACCCCGACGGGAGCGATCGCAGCGCTCTGACCACCGGAGCGGTTGCCGACGCAACGGGACGCATGGGCGGGGTGGTGGCGCAACCCATGCGAGAAACGCGCCTCTACGGTTGGCCAGTCTGGTCGCCTGACGGCAGCCGAATCGCGGTTTCGCTGATCAGCGGCAGCCGGCCCTCTGACGCCGAAATGAGCGTGCAATCGCTGGAATCATCCACCGGCGTTGGTGGCGCGGTCTTCGTGAACTCCGCGCCCTTGACCATCGCCGAAGGCACCCCCCATTACGTGCAGTGGTCGCCGGATGGCCGCCGCCTGGGGGTGACTGCCGCTACTCCAGAAGGCCTGACCCTCTATGTGGTTGACGCCAACCCGGCCGATGGCCACACCTCCCCTCCGGCGGCGCTGCCCGTGGCGCGGGGCGCTCCGCTGTACTTTGACTGGTCGCCAGATAGCCGCGCTTTGGCCGTGCACAGCGGGGATGAAGTGTCGGTGATTCGCCTCGATGGGGACGGCGGTCAGATCTCGGCTCAGCCCATCAGCCGATCCCGTTCGTTCCGCGCCCCGGCCTGGTCTCCCGACGGCGCCACGCTGGCTTGGTCGGCGCCCGGAGGCGACGGCGAAGCAGTCTGGCTGGGAAGGCCAGACGATGCCAGCCAACCGCCGCTGCGCCTGGTCGAAGTGGAAGGATCCTGCGCCTTTTTGTGGTCTACGGATGGTCGTTTCCTAGCTGTAGCCGACCGCCAGACCGCGGGCTCGCCCGCGTATCGGCGGCTGCGCGTGGTGGCGGCCGACGGCAGCGCGGAGCGCGCAATACAGGAGGGCGATTGGGCGCTGGGGTTCTTTTGGGAACCCAACGGCAGCCGTCTGGCCTGGATAGCCCTGAACGGTGAGGAGCGCACCATGGAATGGCGCCTAGCCAACGGCGACGCAACCCAGCCGGTCGCAGACAGGCCGGATGCAGACGAGCCGGGCGATGCGGTAGGCGGGCTACGGTTTTCGCCCAGCGGCGAAACTTTCTTGATGCTGGCTTTCTTCGACCAATACGCCCGCAGCCATTCACCCTGGGCCCCTGATGGTTCCGCGTTGGTGGTCGCCGGCAACCAGCAATACCTGTCGCAACGACGGAACGGCAGCTCGGCCGGACCGCGCGTGTACGTAGTGGAAGTCGGAGAAACGGAAGGCTTGCGCGACATCGCAGCCGGGGGAGTTGCAGTATGGTCACCAAGATGAAATTCGCCAGATCGATGCTTTGGGCGAGACTCGGCCGGTCGGTAGCCGCAATCACGCTGGCGCTGGCCGCCTTGGCCTGCGCTGGATCCGTGGAACCTACGGCCACTCCGGTTCCTCCGACGCCCACGCCCCAACCCGACCCAGCGGCGCTGCTTGCGGAAACGGCGGGGAACCTGCTCAATCTCCAGTCCGTCCAATTCGTGGTGCGGCACGAAGTGGGCGCGATTTTCGTGCCTGCTTTCGGCGCAAAGGTGACCGAGGCCAGCGGGGCCTGGGACCGACAACAGGGCGCCGAACTCGCCGTTGACGCCTACGTGGTCACCGACCCACAGGCTGAGGCGGAATCGGGCATCTACATGCAGTTCAAGGCGGTGATAACTCCCGACGCCTATTACGCCACCGAACCCTTGTCTGGCGGGTGGATCAAACAGCCCCTGGATCAAATGCCACTGCCGGCCAACGATTTGAACCGCATCTTGGCCGACCTACTCCAAACGGTAGCCGAACCCGTCCTGGCCGGCCAGGAAAACTTTGATGGCGCCATCGCGTACCGCATCTCCGGGCGGGTCCCGGCCGCCGCCATGGAATGGTTGATGCTGGAAGCAGAAGAAGGGCAGTCGGTCGAGATCGACGTTTTGATCGACAAGGAACGGAAGTTGATGCTAAAGCTCCGCATCGCCGGCCCCGTGGGACCCTTTGATCAGCCGGACACCGTGCGCGAGATCCTGCTGACCAACATTGACGGAGCGGTGGAGGTCGAGCCACCCAAAATCTTCCTTGACCTTTCTGGCGGCTGATTCGACCGGCAACCGCGAGCGCTGCATTGCGAACCCGCCTAGCAAAGGTGGCAACATCGGCGCCCCGGCAGTGGGCGCTGATCGCCGCGGTGGCTTGCGGCGCATTCATCACCGCTTTGGATCAAACGGTGGTGGTGACGGCCCTGCCGGCATTGATGGCCGATCTCAAAGTACCCATCATCCGACTGGAATCGGTCATCTGGGTGGTAACCGCCTACCTGCTGGGCTACACGGTAGCCATGCCGTTGCTGGGGCGGCTGGCCGACGTGCACGGCTACGTTCGCGTTTATTGGGCGTCGCTGGCGGTGTTCGGCGCCGGCACGACGCTGGTGGCGGTGTCTGGCCAGTGGGAGTTGTTGAACGGGCTGCTGGAGCCCCTGGACCAGGTAGTCGTCGCCAGAGTCATCCAGGCCATCGGCGGCGGCGGCGCGGTTCCCATTAGCCTGGCCATCGCCGCCACGCTGACGACCCCCCGGCAGCGTGGCCTGGCGCTGGGCATCGTGGCCGGCGCGGCGGAGGCCGGCAGTATGCTGGGCCCGGCCTACGGCGCCGCGGTAATCGAATTGTGGGGCTGGCGAGCCATCTTCTGGCTCAATTTGCCCCAGGCGGCAGTCATCGCCGCGGCTCTGTACTGGGTCCCCAGACGGCGCCACCAGAATGCCCGGATGGACTACCGGGGCGGGGCGTTGCTGACCGTGGCCCTGGTCCTAATTTCCCTGGCCTTCGCCCACGAGGGCCTCTTCCGGCTATCGTCCGCGACGCCCTACCTGCTCCTGGCTGGATTCGCCGTGTGCCTGGTGGCTCTGGCGTGGTCTCAGCAAAGAACCCCGCACTCGCTGCTGTCGGTGACGCTGTTCCGGGCCTGGGGGTTCGTGACCGCCAACATTTGTCAACTGCTGGTGGGGGTCGCGCTGATCATCGCCATGGCGACGACGGTGATCATGGCGCACACGGTGATGAACCGACCGGAACGACCCGTGGACGCCGCCACGGCCGCGCTGTGGCTGCTGCGGATGACGGCCACGATTCCGGTTATCGCGATCATCGGCGGATGGCTGCTGCGCTGGGTGGACGCCAGGTGGGTGACCATATTCGGATTGGCGCTCATCGCGGCGGGCATGTTCCGCCTGAGCGCCTGGCCGTTGGACATCGCGGAGCCGCGGTTGACTTTGGACATGGTTCTGGCCGGCGTCGGCTTTGGCTTGGTCATCGCGCCACTGATGCACCGGGCCATCGCCGCCGCCACGCCGGATTACCGGGCCGTGGCGGCCTCAATGGTGGTTGTGGCGAGGATGCTGGGCATGACCCTAGGCATGGCCGCATTGTCGGCGTGGGGAATCAATGAATTTCTCGCTATCCTCACCGACACGCCGTCCCCGCTGATGATGACAGAACAGGACGCCGCGGCCCGGGCGCGGGCCATCGTGGAATACCGGGAGACGCTCCAAGTGGCCAGCCTGGATCTGTTCCAGGCGTTCTACCGCGTCGCCGGCGTCATCGCGCTGGTGGCCATCGTTCCGGCGCTGCTGATGCTGAGCAGCCGCCGGGAGCGAGAGGAGTCGGCCGGTTGGCGCCATTCGCAGGAAGCTATTTGATGCCAGGCCATTGCTCGCGGACGCCAATTTTTGGCAAACTAACCCATTTCGGCCCCTCTATCTGCCTTCGCGAGGGGCGCCTCCCCCATTGTCATCGCGAGGGGCGTCCCTCTATCTGTCATTGCGAGGCCGAAGGCCGTGGCAATCCCGCTGCCTGGGCGCGCGGCCGTCGGGGCGGAGGGGTGGCGCCGAGCGGCCGTCGGTTATGGTCGTCGAGATTGCCGCGCTTCGCTCGCAATGACAGACCATAGCAACTGTCATTGCGAGGCCGCAGGCCGTGGCAATCTCGTTGCCTGGGCGAACGGCCGCCGGACGGCGAGGCCAAACGGCCGTTGGTTGCGGTCGACGAGATTGCCGCGTTTCGCTCGCAATGACAGACCATAGCAACTGTCATTGCGAGGCCGAAGGCCGTGGCAATCCCGACGCCTGGGCGAACGGCCGCCGGACGGCGAGGCCGAACGGCCGTTGGTTGCGGTCGACGAGATTGCCGCGCTCCGCTCGCAATGACAGACCATAGCAACTGTCATTGCGAGGCCGAAGGCCGTGGCAATCCCGTTGCCTGGGCGCGCGGCCGTCGGGGCGGAGGGGTGGCGCCGACCGGCCATCGGTTGGGGTCGTCGAGATTGCCGCGCTTCGCTCGCAATGACAGACCATAGCAACTGTCATTGCGAGGCCGAAGGCCGTGGCAATCCCGACGCCTGGGCGAACGGCCGCCGGACGGCGAGGCCGAACGGCCGTTGGTTGCGGTCGACGAGATTGCCGCGCTTCGCTCGCAATGACAGAGGGGAAGGCGCTGGCGATGTCAGTGGACCATGGCTCACAACAACAGCAGGGAGGCGCCTCGCTATGGTGGGTGGTGTCCCGTGGCTACAGATATAGCATCTCGCCATTGTGTAACCTCGTGGAAACCGTAGCCGGGGACGCCAACGAGCGAAATACGGAGTGGCAGCTCATAGAATGGAGTGGTAGCTTATGGAATTGAAGCGACTGGGAGCGTCCGGGGTGATGGTTCCCGAGATTGGCTTGGGAACGTGGCGTTATGCCGGTGGTCCCGAACCGTTGCGCCGGGGCATCGAACTGGGAGCCTTTCTCATCGACACCGCGGAGATGTACCACACCGAGGATGCGGTGGGCCAGGCCATCGCCGGCATACGCGACGGTGTATTCGTAGCCACCAAGGTCCTGGGCAGCAACCTCCGCTACGACGCCGTGTTGCGAGCCGCCGACCAGAGCCTCCGCCGGTTGGGAGTGGACCGCCTGGACCTATACCAGATCCACTGGCCCAACCCAAGCGTCCCCATCGCGGAAACCATGCGGGCCATGGAACGGTTGGTGGCGGACGGACTGGTGGACTACATCGGAGTGAGCAACTTCTCCGTGGAGGATATGCAGGCCGCGTTGTCGGCGATGCGCAACAACCCAATCGTGTCGAACCAAATTCTCTACAACCTGCGCCGGCGCCGCGCCGAGCGGGACGTCATCCCATATTGCCGGGAAAACGACATCGCGGTCATCGCGTATTCGCCGCTGCACGAAGGCGCCCTGGTGGGCGGCGGCAGCGGTAAGATCCGCCGAGCTCTGGGGATCAATCGGGATGGGCAGGCATTGGAAGAAATCGCCGACGAAACCGGCAAGACCGCCGCCCAGGTTGCGCTGAACTGGGTTGCCGACCAGGACGGCATGATCGCCATCCCCAAGTCCAACAGCGTGACCCGCACCGAGGAAAATTGCGCCGCGTCAGGATGGAGCCTGACACCTGACCAAAGGCGGCGGCTGGACCTGGCCTTCCCCGTTTAGTCGCCTGGGCCGGTCAAAGGTTGTAGCTGCCGACGGCGCGCCACTGCAGATCGGTGGCCCAGCGTCCGCCCGACCAATCGTCGCCGGCGGCGGTGGACTCGAAGCGGGTCAGGGTTAGGCGCCAAGCGCGAGTGATCTGGGATACCTTCAGGTCGTCGGTGACGGCGCGGGCGAAATCCAGCGCGCTGTCGAATACCGAATCGGGCAGGTTGGCGTGGGACATCAGGGGGATTTGCGGCGGGAAGTCGGCGCCAAATTCCCGGCGGCCTCCACCCACGTCCGAGTTACGCTCCAGCAGGTCGGCAACCATGGACTGGAGGCGATACAGCGATTCGTTGACCACCTCTGGCGAGAAATCCAGCCAGATGTTGCCATCGGACTCCGTGGGCCGGGTGGTGGTTATGCCCCGGTTGAATAGAGGGAAACGCGGGGATACCCGGCGATAGCGCTCCGCCAGATTGGCCAGAGCTTCCGCCAGCCTGGCCTCGTTGCCGCCGGAATCATCGGCGCCCAGGGGAAAATAGTCGGACATCGGCATGTGGAGCATGTGCATCTCGGCGGCCCAGCAAGCGTATTGGCCGCAGATCAACTGCCGAGCCCGGTAGGCGCGGGCCGTGAACTCCGGGTCGGTGAGCAGGCTGACGCCGTAGCGAATGGACATTCGGTTGCTCCTCAAGTCGGCGACGACGCTGGGTTGATCGATCAGGCTGGCTGGCTATTGGCGAGCAGTCGCCCGCCGGAAGACGGCCGGATCTCGCGGCCAGAATCACCATAAATTCAGCGTGCAGGCTTGTCAAACGGGCGAGACGGGGATTTGCTCCCAGGTACGGCCGTCCAGTTCGCGTCCGTTGCGTTTCTTGAAGACGCCGCCCCATTGCTTGAAGTGAAATGCAACGCCGGCGTCAACGCACTGGTCGCGGATTTCCCGGGCCCAGTCGGGCGCCATGGGCCGCGCGCCGGGGCCGGATTCGCCACCGACGATCACCCAGTCTATTCCATCCAGGTTCAACGCCGGCAGTGGCCCCAACAGCGGCTCCAGCGAGAGGAATTTCACCTGAGCGCTGGTTTCACGGAGCAGGTCGATTCGCCGCTCGTAGGCTTGGGATTCAACGCTGACGCCCATCCAAACCTGGGACGGCCAGGGCAGGGTGTCGCTCAATTCGGCCAATCGCTCCGCGCGCTTGGTCAACACCTGGTAGCGATGCCAATCGGCCCGTTCCATCACGCCGAAAACCTCGCTGATGAACGGCTCCGGCACATCTGCGTGAAACAGATCGCTCATGGAGTTGACGAAAATGGACCGGGGCTTGCGCCATCGCAGTGGGATTTCCAGGGTTTCGGGGTGGAGCGTAACCTCGAACCCGTTGCGGTACTTGCCCATGCCGGTGGCCTGCAGGCGCCGCGACATCCGCTCGGCGTAGCAATGCTTGCAGCCTGGGCTGACCTTGTTGCAGCCGGTGACGGGGTTCCAGGTGGCGTCAGTCCATTCGATTTTAGTAGCGGCCATGATTCACCAACGATTCAGCAGGTGACGAATTAGTTGGTAGAAACCGCACGCCATGAGCCGCCACTACGAGGTGCAATAGGGTCAAAGCAATTGTAGCGTAGCGGCGCCACCTCTCGCCTTTCATTGCGAGCGAAGCGCGTCAGTCTCGCGTTTGTCATTGCGAGCGTAGCGGCGCCTCCTCGCGTCTGTCATTGCGAGCGAAGCGCGGCAATCTCGTTGACCGCAACCAACGGCCGTTCGCCCACGCTACAAGAGCGCCCCGCTCGGTTCGCAGTCGCAAGGAAAGGCCGTGGTTTCGCGCCGGGTTGCTTTCGGCTATACTTTGGGCGCCTTCCCACTGTTGCTGGAGATTTGTAGTCGCCTGAGATTTTTGATGCCCGCCCCCGCCGAAAGCCCAATCCGCATCCTCATCACCGATTTTGTTTGGCCTTCCACCGCGCCGGAGCGGGAGGAATTGAT
The DNA here is from genome assembly GCA_965221295.1 of Dehalococcoidia bacterium. Lineage (GTDB taxonomy): Bacteria > Chloroflexota > Dehalococcoidia > Lucifugimonadales > UBA3495 > Bin87. Next base: position 3,087,433 of record OZ244879.1, read on the forward strand.
CGCCGGTCTGGGCGCCGGCGTCGAGGTCGTCGAGGCCCCGGACGGATCCGAGGAGACGTTGGCGTCGCTGGCCGCCAACTGCGACGCCATCATGACGTGCTTTGCCCAGGTTACACCCGCGGTGGTGCGGGCCGCAAAACGCTGCCGCTGCATCAGTCGCTATGGCGTGGGCGTGGACAACATCGCCGTGGATGTGGCCACCGAGTTGGGCATCCCCGTAACCTACGTGCCAGACTACTGCGTGGATGAGGTGAGCGACCACGTGATGGCGCTGCTGCTGACCTGGAACCGGCAGATCGGTTTCTACAACGACGTGGCCAAAGCCGGCCGCTGGGAAGGCGCGCCGTCACCCCATCCGTTGACGCGACTGCGCGGCCAGACCATCGGCGTCGTCGGCTTTGGGCGAATCGGGCGCGCCGTGGCGGACAAGGCCCGCGCCTTCGGCCTGTTGGCGCTGGCCTACGATCCCTACCTGCCGGCGGATGCTCAACTGCCCGATGGAGTCGCCGCCACGTCGCTGGAAAACCTGCTGGCGACGGCAGACTACGTAACCGTCCACACGCCGCTGAACCCGGACACCCAGGGACTGATCGGCGAGCGCGCGTTTTCCCTGATGAAGCCGTCCGCGTACCTCATTAACTGCGCCCGCGGCCCCATCGTTGACGAGGCTGCCCTCCATGCCGCGTTGCGGGACGCCAGCATCGCAGGAGCCGGTCTGGACGTGATGGAATCGGCGTCGCCGCCGGCCGACCATCCATTGTTTGCCCTGGATAACGTCATCGTAACGCCACACGTCGCGTTTCTCTCCCAGCAGTCGGTGCTGGAGCTGGAGACTCGCACTGCCAGGGCGACGGTGGACGTTTTGCAGGGCAGAATGCCGGAGTTCCTGGTCAACCCGGCGGTATTGCCCCACTCGCGAGTCGCGCTGGCGTAATCGCCCAGGGTTCTCTGCAATCGCCTTGCTGCGCTAGCGACAAACATTCCGGAGTTGAGACAAATTGAGCGCAACAGGCTTCACCGTCAGTTACCTGGGAACAGGCGCCGGGAACTGCGTCATGCGGAACCACACGGCCATTGTGCTGGACTGCCCGGACGGAGAGCGCATCCTGCTGGACGCAGCCTCCGGGAACACCGTGCTGCGCCAAGCCGAGCGACTGGGCATGTCGCCTACTGAATTCGACCACTGCCTGCTCAGTCACAGCCATCCCGACCACTGCGAGGGCCTGCCTCACATCGAGATGCAGCGCAGCCGCCGCAATCCAGCTGAGCAACCCATGCGCATCTACGGTTCCGGGGAGGCTCTGGCAGACATCGGTACGCTGCTGTCCTATCCCCGGCGGGGGTTGACCGTTGACGCCGACGGAGCGCAGCGCCGGGACGGGCGCCGAGTGTTCGACTTCCGGCCAACTGACCCGGGCGAGTGGGTATGCCTTTCACCCACGTTGAAAGCCAAGAGCGCGTGGGTCAACCACATCGGCGGCGCGATCGCGTGGCGGGTGGAATCCGGCGAGCAAGCGGTCGTTTTTTCGGGCGACACCCGCTGGTGTCCATCTCTGGCCGAGCTGGCGGAAGGCGCAACCTTGCTGATTCACGAGGCCATCTGCACCGAGGTCGATCGCAGCCGGGCGGACAACGCGGCCCATTCCACCGCCGCCGAAGCCGCCCGCATCGCGCGGATGGCCGGCGTACGATCACTAACCCTCACGCATATCGACAACGCCTTCCACTTGGACATGGAACCATTGAATCAGGAAGCGCGGGCCATCTACGACGGACCCGTGGCCGTGGCGTACGATTGCTGGCAGCAACGGGTTTAGCGGCAATGCCGTTGCGTCGCTAGGCTGGGGTATCCGATTCTTCGGGAGGAAGAATGTCGTCCGGGTTCAAACCTTTAGCTTCCAAACGAGCGCGTATCGCCGCCCGTTCCGCCGCTCGGCCTTCCATGCGTCCTTCGGCCAGAACGGCTTCCCTCGCCTCCGCTTTTAGCTGTTCGTTCTTGCGCTTCCACTCCCGGTAGCGGTCAACGCCTTCGAAAATCGATACCATGATCCTATTGCCTCCCAAAATCAGCAAAATGATTATGATGAGCAACCCTTCGCCGATTCCGCCCAACTCGGTGAGAAATTCGGCGGCGATGTTCGCCGGGCGCTGCAAAAGTGAACCGTTAGGCAGCAGCCTTTTGGCCAAAATTATGACAAGAGCAACGCCACCAGCGATGTACAGCGCAGTAGTTACCCACCGCTCCAACCGCCGCAAATCCATGGCGCCATTGTAACATGCTGTGCGCCCGCGCTTCTTAATCACGCCGATTTTAGTGGTAAAATCATCGCCGTCCCCAAGCATTTGCCAAATTATCGAGAGTTGACGATTAATGCACGCCCACGCAGATCGCCCGGCTAACCCGCTAGCGCGGACGGTCGGACTGTTGCAGGAATTTTCCGTTCCCCTGATCATCGGGGTGGCGTTGGGCTTGGTGGCAGCCAACGTCAACTACCCCTGGTATGAAGCGCTGGTGGAGTTCAAGCCATTCGGGGCGTACGCATCGGCATTTGGGCACAAACTGACCCTGCACTTCCTGATCAACGGGATGTTCATGTGCCTGTTCTTTGGCATTGCGGCCAAGGAAATCACGGAATCGGCTTTGCCGGGAGGGGTGTTGAACCCTCTGCGGCGTGCGATCAATCCACTAATCGGCACGTTGGGCGGCGTGCTCGGGCCAGCGGGCCTATACCTGCTATTGGATTGGATCATTTTCGGAGGAACCGTCGATTTCGGAGCCGTTGCCAACGGGTGGGCCATACCGACGGCCACCGACATCGCGTTGGCGTGGCTGGTGGCGCGGGTGGTTTTCGGCCCGCTGCATCCGGCCGTGAACTTCCTCCTCCTGCTTGCGGTGGTTGATGACGCCATCGGGTTGGTCATCATTGCCGTATTCTATCCGGACCCCAATTATCCGGTGGAACCGCTGTGGCTTCTATTGGTCGTCGCCGGGATGGCAGTCGCGTATGTTCTGCGGCGCTTCCGGGTCCGGTGGTGGCCAGTGTATATCCTTGGCGGCGGATCGTTGTCTTGGGTGGGAATGGCCGGCGCTGGGGTGGAGCCAGCCCTGTCTTTGGCGCCAATCGTGCCCTTCCTGCCGCACACCCACCAAGGCGGTGCGGAGGAACGCTCCCATTCCCACGGCGCCATGGCTCCTCACCCTCAGGCTACAACCGCCCATCATGAGCGACACAGCGTGTTGGAACAGTTCGAACATCAACTGAAACTGTTCGTTGACATAGGACTGTTCTTCTTCGCCTTCGCCAACGCTGGCGTGCCCTTCACCAGCATCGGCTGGGTTACGATGATGGTGCTTGCCTCGCTGATAGTGGGCAAAGCCATCGGCGTAACGCTGTTGTCGTGGTTGGCATCCCGATTCGGATTCCCACTTCCACCGGAAATGGATGTGCGCCACTTGGTAGTGACAGGAGTGATCGCAGGATTGGGGTTGACAGTAGCTCTGTTCGTGGCCGGCAAGGCATTCCCCGGCGACTCGCCGTTCCAGGAGCCGGGCAAGATGGGAGCAGTATTGAGCGTTTTCGCCGCTGTAGTGGCGTATGTTCTCGGCAAGCTCCTGAGAGTCCGGGAAAGCAGTTTGAAAGTCAGGCTTCTCCTCCCGTGGAGCAAGGGCGACTACGAAGAGACGAACCGTACCAGCAACTGACCATTATCCAGAATGAACGCGGACTGGGAGGTTTACTTGTGGCAATGATTGGCGTGCTCACTCACCATTGGGCAAAAAAGGACAAGATTGCGGAGGCCGCAGCGCTGCTGGAAGGCAACGGTGTGGCCCAGAGCCGCGCGCCAGGATTCGGTGCGCGACAAACGTTCGTTTCGCTGGCGGACCCAGCCAAGATCTCAACGCTGGTCACGTGGGAAAGCAACGAGATTTACGACGCTTGGCGCGCTAGCCCGGAGAGGGCCGCGGCCATGGCTGGCGCCGACGAACTCTGGGCGCGACCGCCGGAATCCGAGCGGTTCGAGATGCAAGACTGAGAGCAGATCTATCGCCTGCGGACCACTAGGTCTGGATCCACCTGCGACGTTCCAGGCGCGGACGGGGTTGGCCGCTTGGCCCCAACTAAAGGTTCCTCTGGCAGCCCATTGAGCAATCTCCGGACAACTAGGATGAACAGACCGGTCAAACAGAGGTTGAGCGCCAGCGACAGCATCGCCACGGTCACGATGGGCCCTCCGATGCCGTAGCTCAAACTGAGCACCAAAACACCGGCTCCAACCTCTCCTCGCGGCCACATGCCGATGGCCAAAGCTACCCGTTCCCGCCAGTGGGCTTCCCGGCGATAACAAAAGGCGGGAAACATCTTCCCCAGGTTGCTCAATACGGTCAGCGCCACCACGTGCCCCACCAGCTCCGTCCAGCCCATACTGGGTTGGCTGCCGGTCACCGAATCAGTGTACCGACCCTCCAGCTCGCCGCCGTGCACCGTGGGATCATCCACGGTACTGCCGGGCGCGGAAGCATGTAGCGATTCTGGCGTGTGGGCGGGGTGCTGCGCATCCATGCCCGGACCGCCGAATATCAGGGGCATGCTCAATCCTACCAGCATCATGAAAGTCGCGGAAACCACCATAGCCGCCCGGCGTTCGCTTGGACGCTCCAAAACCTCGTGAAGGTCATGTTCCACCGATTCTGCGCTCTGGAATCCGGCGGACGTCTCATTGGACGGGACGCTAGCGCGCGGCCGGGCCAAGCACCCAACAACGAATGCGGGCAGCAAAATTTCGATATGAATCGGAACCGAGGGATCAATAACCTTTCCCCAGGCATAAAGCAACTCACTGCCACCAACGATCAGCGCGGCGTAAAATACAACCCAGGGCCAGGTAACCGGCATCGTTACCCGATGCAACCACACGTAGGCGACGACCAGCAGGGCAACCATTACCAACACGCTGATGCCCAACTGCCAGGCCAACCCCACCATCAACATTTTCAGCGGGATCATCAAGAGGACCGTATCAAGGTCATCGAAAATGGCCAGGATCCGGGCCTTGCGAAACAGCCACGTGGCGCCTAGTCCAGCGGCCGCCAACATGCTGAACAACACCCCAGCGGAAGTTGGGGCGGCAAATCTGCCAGCCAGCAAGGTCTCTTTCCATGCTTCGATGTTCCCCCAAAATTCGGGTGGCAACATCACCAGCAGGAAGTAACCGGTGACGAACACCCAAGGGAACGATGCGGCGGTAAAAGCCACCACGTAATCCCACCCATACTGCCCCCGGTTGGACTTGTCGATGTTGAACTCGAAGCCCACCTGGATCATGATGAACCCGAGGCCGGTCAACGTCAGTAGCCGAATCGCGTTGGCCAGAGTATCTGGGTAACTCCCCAGGGCCGCAGGCAGCGCCTGCGACAGACCCAAGCCCACAAACAGCAAAACGGAATAGGTCAGGACTTTTTGCATATAGCATCCGGGAACGAAGATATTGCCAACTTAGACGTCTTCAGGTCTCTGACAGCGAAGCTGGAATCTAAGTTCGACAATCTGGCCCGACCGCCTACACAAGAACGATTCCAAATGCCGGACCGAATCAGACCTAATCGGGCCAATGGAGCCAGGCAAGCCTCGGCTTTACGATAGCAATCCGCCCACGTCCACCCGCTCCGCAAGCAGGTCCGCCATGCGCTCGGCCTTGTGGATATGGTGAGGGACCACCGCCCTCAACAGGTGGCCCACCGCGTCGGCGGTGGCGACGGTGCCGCCGTCTACCAACAGCACGGGGACATGGCGCTTGGCCGCCTCCACGCGGATGTATTCGGTGGGACGCGCGCCGCCGGTGAGCACCAGGCAGCGGGTGTCTTGCGTCAGGCTGGCCATCTGGATGTCGGGACGCTCGGCGCGGGTGATGACGGCTTGGTGGGAGTAGCGTCCGAAGTAGCCGGCTCCCGAATCCATTATGTTGCCGCCGATGAGGAAACGGTCCACCCATTCGTCGGCGTTCGGGGGCGCCAGCTCCCACCGGCCGTCAAGTTCCCGTTCCAGTTGGCTCATGGTCAAAGACAGAAGCGGGCGATCTTCGGGAATCACGGCGCCGGCGGGGACGCCAGCGGCGGATGCTTCAGCCAAGAGCCGGTTGGTTTCGGCGGCGCGGTAACGCGGCGTTTGGTTCACAATCACAGCGGCGAGGGCATCGCCCAGCGACGCGGTGGCGTCCGATATGGATGCGGCGGACAGCGTGGAATCATACCCAAACACGGCAATGGCTTTGGCCGACAGGCGTTCGACCAGTCCAGCGGCGATGGGGGATAAAATGCCGGAACCGCTCACCGGATTGGCAACCTCTACCAAGGTGTGCTGGCTGATGCCCTGCAGCGAGCGAACCGCGTTGGCGGCGGCGTCCAGAGACGCCGAGTCGTCGCCGCTGGATACGGCCACGCCGCCGCGAAAATGCTGGGCGAAATACACCGCGTCGGGGTCGGCGCGTCCGGCCGGCGAGAGAGGCTTGCATACCGAAACCGTAGAGCCACCGCGTTGGATCAACGTGGCGAGGCCGGCTGCGATGGAGGTCTTACCGGCGCCGGGGCCGTGTGATGCTACTAGAAGGACGGTCATAAGGTAGGATTTGGGGGCATCGTAGCCGGCGGCGTTCACTCCGGGCTCACCGGGATACGGAACACGGGCGCTCCATCGCCATCGTGAGTGTGGTTGACCAGAGCCAAAAGGAGTTGTTGGTTGCCCCGGCGCATTTCTTCCAGCAACTCGTTCCGCTGTTTGTTCATTTCTTCTAGCAACTCGCTACGCTGCTCCCGCATTGCATCAAGCAACTCGCTGCGCACTGCGCGCATTTCGTTGGCCAGTTGGTCAACCCTGTTTTCCAATTGGCCAACCCGGCCCTCGAGTTGGTCAACCCGGCCGCTGAGCTTGCCGAACCAGTAAACCCCACTGCCCATGAGTATGAGCAGGGTTAAGAAGCTGACGGAAGCTATGATGGTATCGGGGCCAATGCTCGCCATGGTATGGATCTGCTTTCTGGGGAGATGCTTTGCGGATGGAAGCAGCAGGGTTCAGTAATCGTCAACCCGGTTTTCGATGAACAACGGGTCGAAGCCGGGCGGGAACCGGGTGGTGTCGTCCCATTTTCCCATGGTCATGTCGCAGCGGTGGAGGCTGGCCTTGTTGAAGTTCGCGCCTCTCAGGTCGGTCATGATCCACATTGAATCGCGGATCTTGGCGTTGGTGAAGTCGGCGCCGCCCATAACGGCGCGGCTGATGTCGGCGCCGTTCAGGTTGGCCCCCTGCCAGTTGGAGTCGGTGAGGTTGGCGGAACGCAGGTCAACCTCAATGGCGGTGGTCTGACTACAGTCAGCCGCCGTGAGGTTGACGCTCAGGAAAGAAGCGCGATTGAGCCGGGACCATTGCAGGATGCATCCTCGCATATCGGACTGCTTCAAGTCGGCCCAGAAAAGGTTGACGTTGCGCAGGATGGTCGTAACCATTTGAGCCGACGCCAATGTCGCGCTGTATAAATCGGCTCCGGTGAAGTCCGCCGCGCGCAGGTCGCAGCGGGACAAATTGGCTCGGGTCAACTTGGCGTCGGCCAAGTTGGCGCCGCGCAGGTCAGAGCCACGGAGGTCGATCCCGGTCAGGTCAAGGCCGCTCAGGTCCGCCGCCCGCAGGTCCAGCTGCTGTTCCGGGTTGTCGGCGCGCCATGCCGCCAGAGCATCCTTGCCGGCGCGGGCTGCGGCCACGTGTTCGGGAGTAGCCATCTAGCCTCGAGCCGCCGCTATCTCGTCCTCGACGTCGAAGACGCGCTCGGCGATAACCATCTTCAGTTCGTTGACCTTGCTGTAGCCCGGATACTCGTCGCCCTCTTCGTCAAAGCGGTCGAAGATCTTGCTGCCGTCCAGGTAGATTTCCAGACGGCCCTTATCCGCGGGGGTCAGCTTGATTGCGATGTCGCCAGCGTTTTGGGAACGCCAGAATTCGGTCGCCAGCCACGTGGCGAGGCCGTGATAGCCTCAAGGCACGCAGTAAACGATATCCACTTCCACTTTGCCGAACTCTGACCGGTTCATCGTCATTCGGGTTTCTCCTGTAATCCGGTTGTTGAATAGCTGGGCGTTCAGCAGGGGCAAGCGCCGCCGCGCGCGATCCTTTGCGCTTGGCTCTACTGGTTGACAACGGCGCTGGCCTGGCCGACGGCGGTCTTGTCTCCGTTTTGATTTTCGCAGTACACGTCAACCACAACCATGGTTCCGCCGCCATCCTGGGGCTGTCGGCTGTTGACCTGACCGTGCACGCTGACGGTATCGCCGTGCTTGACCGGCCGCAGGAACTTGAGGTTCACGTTGCCGCTGCGGTGGAAGTCCTCGGCGCCGACGAACTTGCGCATGGCCTCGGTGCAAAAGGCGATGCTCATGCGGCCTGAGGCGATGGCGTAGGTGGTGCCCAACCGTTTGGACGCCAGATCTGGGTCGTTGTGGATGTTGGCCCGATTCAGGATGCCACAAGCCTCGAATTGGTTGATGACGTCCTGGGTGATGTGCTTGGTGATGACGGGCAGCGTTTCGCTGTCTAGCTTTGCGGGTGCCATTTCTTGCCCAACTCCTCGGGTTTTTTGATCTGGTAGGTGCGCATCTTTTCGATCACCCGCCCATCCTCGTCGGTGGCGGTGGCCTCGATAACCAGGTAGGGCTTCTCTCGGCGAACGTACTTGTCGTGAATCCGGCCGGTCACCCGAATCTTCTTCCCCGGAACCGGAGGGTTGAACAGATCGATCTCGTTGCCAGCGTTGATGCTACCGGTCTGGTCGTCGTAAGCCAGAGCCAGAGAGGTGGCGTCGTGCTTCACCGCGATGGTGGGAAAAACCGCGTCGGGGTCGTCCACGGCTTTGCGGTAGAGGTCAACCATTTCCTGGGTCAGCGTGTACTCGTAGGAACCGAGTTCTTCGCCGATCTCGATTTCATCATAATTGAACAGGGGTAGGTCTTGGTCGGCCATGGCGGGACGCTCCGTAGGTGTGTGTGGTGAACGAGGATTACAATACCGCAGGCGGAGCGGAAGGTCAATTGGGAAGCGCGGAGCGGCGTTCCTCAAAGCGACGGTAGGGACTAGGCGCTCCCTGGCTCCTCACTCGGTCAACGCGAGCCTTTCCTGACCTGTCATCGCGAGCCTTTCTGATCCGTCAACGCGAGCCTTTCCTGATCTGTCATTGCGAGCGCAGCGCGGCAATCTCGTTGATCCCAGCTTACGGCCGTTCGCCCAGGCGTCGGGATTGCCATGGCCTTCGGCCTCGCAATGACAGTTGCTATGGTCTGTCATTGCGAGCGCAGCGCGGCAATCTCGTTGATCCCAGCTTACGGCCGTTCGCCCAGGCGGTCGGGATTGCCACGGCCTTCGGCCTCGCAATGACGGTTCCTATGGTCTGTCATTGCGAGCGCAGCGCGGCAATCTCGTTGATCGAAACGTACGGCCGTTCGGCATCGCCGCCCGGCGGTCGTTCGCCCAAGCGTCGAGATTGCCGCGGCCTTCGGCCTCGCAATGACAGTTGCTATGGTCTGTCATTGCGAGCGCAGCGCGGCAATCTCGTTGATCGCAGCTTACGGCCGTTCGCCCAAGCGTCGAGATTGCCACGGCCTTCGGCCTCGCAATGACAGTTGCTATGGTCTGTCATTGCGAGCGCAGCGCGGCAATCTCGTTGATCCCAGCGTACGGCCGCTCGGCATCGCCGCCCGGCGGCCGTTCGCCCAGGCGTCGAGATTGCCACGCCCTTCGGCCTCGCAATGACAGTTGCTATGGTCTGTCATTGCGAGCGCAGCGCGGCAATCTCGTTGATCCCAGCGTACGGCCGCTCGACCCCGCCCCGGCGGCCGTTCGCCCAGGCGTCGGGATTGCCGCGGCCTTCGGCCTCGCAATGACAGTAGTGGGCGACGTTCTGCGTGTAGGTCTGGTTGGTTACCGCCTGGCTAGCCAGGCTTGGCGTCAGTACGCCGCCACGACAGTGATGGTGAAGGCCACGCTGGTGGTCCGGCCGCTTTCGTCCGTCGCCGTGTAGGTGTAGGTGATAGCTGCCTGGGCCTCGGTTGGCGTTCCCGTGATTTGCCGAGTTGCCGAGTTGAAAGTCAAGCCGGCTGGCAGCGCCGGGCTGATGCTATAGGTAACCGTTCCGGCGCCGTCCGCAGCGGCCGGGAGTTGCAGTGGCGCGATGGCGACGTTCTGCGTGTAGGCACGGTCGGCGACCGATCCGAAGATCGGCGGCGGTTCCGACGGCGCGGCGGTGATGGTAATGGTAAATCTGCGGGTGGCCTGGTCGCCGGCGGCGTCCGTCGCCCGATAGGTGTAGGTGGTGGCCTCCAGCGTCTCCGTGGGCGTTCCGGTGATGCGCCGGGTTGAGTCGTCGAAGGTCAATCCGTCAGGCAGGGCCGGGCTCAGGCTGTAGGCAATCGCGCCGTCGCCGCCGGTGGCCGCGGGCAGTTGCAGCGGCCCGATGGCGACATTCTGCCTGTAATTCTGGTTGGGAACCACTTCGTTGCCCAGCCTTAGCGTCAGGTCCTCCGCAATGACGGTGATGGCGAAAACCATGCTGGTCGTTCGGCCGCTCTCGTCCGTGGCCGTGTAGGTGTAGGTGATGGCTGCCTGGGCCTCGGTTGGCGTTCCCGTGATCTGCCGAGTTGCCGAGTTGAAAGTCAAGCCGGCTGGCAGCGCCGGGCTGATGCTGTGGGTGAGGGCGCCTTCGCCGTCCGCAGCCCCCGGCAGTTGCAATGTCGGGATGGCGACGTTCTGCGTGTAGATACGGTCGACCACCGACCCGAAGCTCGGCGGCAGTCCCGACATCGCGGCGGTTACGGTGATGGTGAATCTACGGGTGGCCTGGTCGCCGTCGGCGTCGTGAGCCCGGAAGCTATAGGTGATCGCTTCCTGTGCGACGGTGGGAGTTCCCGTGATGCGCCGGGTTGAGGCGTCGAACGCCAATCCCTCTGGCAGGGCCGGGCTGATCCGGTAGGTGAGCGGCGGGTTGCCGTCTGATGCCTCCGGCAGTTGCAGCGTGGGGACGGCCACATACTGCATGTAGATTTGGTTGGCTACCGACTGGTTGCCGAAGCTGGGGTTCAGGTCCACTACCGGCCGGATCAACGTGGGCAGCCTGTCGCGGATTATGAAGCGGCGGGAATTCGACACCCCGTTGGCGTCCGTCGCCGTGTAGGTGAAGGTGATTATGCCAAACGCCGCCGTCGGCGTCCCGGAGATGGCGCGGGAGTTGGCGTTGGCGTCGAAGGACAGGCCATCGGGCAAGTCCGGCGTCATCGAGTAGGTGTAGGGCGCCGTGCCGCCCGTAGCCGCTGGCAGTCGCAGCGACGTGATGGCTTGGTTGGGCGGGAAGATCTGGGTTTGAATCGTTCCCGCGATGGTTGTTTGCGTAACGGCGATGGTGAACGTAATCGACTTGGTAGTCTCCGCGTTGTCTTCCACCGTGTAGGTGTAGGTACGCCGCGGCGTGGCTGCCGTCGGCGTTCCGGTGATGTTGGGAGGGTTGGCGGTCGCGTTGAACGTCATGCCAGCGGGTGGCGCGGGGTCGAGGGTGTAGGTGTGGCCGGTGGCGCCCACGCCGCCGGTGGACGTCGGCAGGGTCAACGTGGCGCTGGCGCCCCGGGCGTAGGTGTACGCCTCCGGGTCCAGGGACGGCAAGTCCAGCGCATCGGGAATAACATATATGGTGAAGGTCAGGGTTGCCGTGTCCCCGTCGAAGTCCGTTGCGGTGTACGTGAATTGGGTACCGGCCACGTCAACGGTCGGCGTACCCGTGATTCTCCTGTTGCCAGGGTTGAAGGACAGGCCGCTGGGCAGGGTCGGCGTGACGGTATAGGTTGTCGTTCCGTTGCCCGAGGTCGCCGCCGGCAGTTGCAGGGTACCGATGTCAGCATCCCGGACGAAGGTCCGGTCGTGGACGGTCGCGCCACGCAAGTCCGGGGTCAGGTCCTCCTCTACCTCCAAGTTGAAGGTCAAAGTGGCGGAATCCGCGCCGGCCGTATCGGAGTCCGTAGCCTTGTAGGTGTATCGCCTGTTGCTACTGGTCGCCGTGGGCGTGCCGGTAATCCTCCGGTTACTGGCGGAGAAAGACAAACCGGCGGGCAAGTCCGGGGTTATCGTATAGGTCAGAGCGCCGTTGCCGCCGCTGGCGCTCGGCAATTGTAGAGTGCTGCTGGTGGAACCCAGAGGCTTGTCATGGTTCCACACGTAGGTTTGGTTCGCGATGCTTGTCCCCGAACTGAACGAGGGCGAGGCGTCGTCAATCGTAACGTAGGCCTGGTTGGAGGGATCCCGGTACTGTCTGTTTCCGGAGGTCCCGGTGTGGGACCGCACCACGAAGAATAAGGTATCACCCGATGACCACCTGCTACTTGATCTCTCCATGAAATCGGTATATCCCCTTATAATTGAGACTTCGATGGAGTTTGATGCGAAACCGTCCTCCCAGGCGCTATCGTTCTGATCAGGTATTCCCTCCGTTGTGGTCTGGGCGACTCCCCAACCGGACGCGCCGTTGTCGGGCGGACCGTAGCGAAACTCCAAGCGCAGCACCTTAAGTGAGCCTTCGTCAGCTTCCTGGCCGACTCTCAGACATGGCGTAGGGGGGGAGATTCGGGCAGTCGTCAGTCAATTGGTTCACGAACCGGGGCGTCGCCGGCGGTTCCGCCGTAGTTTCGGCGTGGGTTGGCGCGGCCGTCCAGATCAGCGCGCCGAGGACCAAGCTCAGTATGCCTAGGGCCGCCGCCAAGCGAAACTTCGCCGTCACATTAAGCCGGCGTACCAGTTCGTTCATCGTCATGATTCGATTCCAAATCGTGTCCAGAGGCGCCAAGCTTGGGAATACGCGGTATCCGCAGCGGCCCTCCCTATTTCGGCGGCGCATATTACCATAACGCGAAACGGCCCACAACAGCGGCGCAATAGCGCGCGGAGCCTTGTCGAAGGCTCGGGCCACGGGTTGCATTTGGAGCGCCGGGAGGCGCCGGCCGCAGCATGGTTCGTCTTGGGGAGCTGCTGGTCGCCTTGTCGCGCCAGCCGTTCTTTGTTACGCTGGCCGCGCATCCCTCCGCGACGGTTTGATTCTCGATGAGCATGTCCCACCGATTCCAGCGTTATGACCTTGACGAACGCTATTTTGACGAGATGTTCCTTCCGCAAGGAGCGCCTCGGCCGCACTGCCAGCAGCTGTTCGACGACCTTGCCAGCATTTCAGACGAGCAGTTGGCCAGCGTCCAGGAACGGGTGACCCGCTCCTTTTCCAACGAGGGAATCACCTTCACGGTGTACGGAGACGAAGAAGCCGAGGAACGCATCATCCCCGTGGATTGCATCCCCCGTCTGCTCCCCAAGGCCGAGTGGGACTTCCTGGAAGCCGGCCTGACGCAACGCCTGCGCACCCTGAATCTGTTCCTGCAGGACGTGTACGGCGACGCCCGCATCGTGGCCGACGGGGTCATTCCCGCCGAGGTGGTGTTCGGCTGCCCCCAATACCGCCCGGAGATGCGCGGTTTCACCCCGCCGCAGGGTACCTGGGTAGCCGTCTGCGGAACCGACGTGGTGCGCACCAACGACGGATTTCGCGTGCTGGAAGACAACCTGCGTGTGCCCTCCGGCGTGTCGTACATGATCGCCAACCGCAAGGCCGCCAAAGCCAGCCTGCGGCGCCTGTACCGCGATTCTCGCGTGGAGGAGGTTGAACACTACGGCCGGTTCCTTCGGGACACCCTTTTGGAACTGGCGCCCGATGGCCGGGAAACTCCCAGGATCGCCCTGCTCACCCCCGGCGTGTACAACTCCGCGTTCTACGAGCACATGTTCCTCTCTCGCGAGATCGGCGCCGAACTGGTGGAGGGCCGCGATTTGGCCGTCAGGGACGGATTCCTCTACATGCGCACCACCACCGGGTTGGAACGCATCGACGTCCTCTACCGGAGGGTGGACGACGACTTTCTGGATCCCAAGGTCTTCCGCTCTGATTCGGCGCTGGGCGTCCCCGGCCTGATGGAAGCCTACCGAGCCGGCAACGTGGCGCTGGCCAACGCTCCGGGCACCGGCGTCGCCGACGACAAGAGCGTTTACGCCTACGTTCCCGACATGGTGCGCTACTACCTGAACGACCAGCCGCTGCTGGAGAACGTCGAGACCTATCTTTGCCGCGACCCGGATAGCCTGGCCTACACCCTGGACAACCTGGACAAACTGGTGGTCAAACGCGTCGGCGAATCTGGCGGCTACGGCATGTTGATTGGCGCGCACGCCACCCCCGCCGAGCGGGCCGAATACGCCGAGCAAATCCGCGCCAACCCGCCCGATTTCATATCCCAGCCGACGCTCGCCCTCTCCCGCTCGCCCTGCCTTTGCGAGGGAAGATTCGAGCCGCGCCACGTTGACCTGCGACCGTTCATCCTCCATGGACGCCAAACTCGAATCGTTCCCGGAGCCTTTTGCCGCGTCGCCCTCCGCCGGGGCAGCCTGGTGGTCAACAGCAGCCAGGGCGGTGGCGGCAAGGACGTCTGGGTGCTGCAGGACTGATTGCAATGCTGGCTCGCAGCGCGCGCGGACTCTACTGGATGGGGCGTTACCTGGAACGCGCCGATCATCTCTGCAGATTGCTCCGTCTCCAATCCGAAGCTCTGGTTGACCGTCCCATCGCGGAGATCTACAACGGGTGGAACCGCATCTATGCCTGCCTGGATCGGCAGCCGCCGGGCGCCGGCCCTCAGTTGCCGCCGGATGGAGCCTCCAACCCCGACGCGGGGTTCCTGCAGGTTATGGGGGTTCCGGGCACGCGCGCCTGGCAGCGCAGCGGCGGCGACGAGTACACCCTGGCGGATTCTTTCACCCTGGCCGACGATCTCACCTTCGAACCCAGCAACCCAGATTCCGTGTGGAGTTGCTTCGCCATGGGTCGAGAAAACGCCCGGCAGATGCGCCACTGCATCAGCGCCGAGATGTGGCGGTCGATCAACCTGGCCTATCTGCGCATCCAGCGAGTTGACATCCTGGAGATCTGGCACTCCTCTCCCGAGGCTTTCTACCTGGAAATCGACGCCGACATCGACAACTTCATGGGCGTTGCCGCGGCCACCATGTACCGCGACGAAGGTTGGCGCTTCATGCAGCTGGGGCGGTACATCGAACGGGCCCAGCTGGCGGCGGCCCTGTTCCTGGCGCAAATTGACCTGTTCCCGCTGGACGGCGCGGGCGGCGCCGAAGGCTCAGAATCAGATTGGGTCGTGTTGTTGCGCGTATGCCACGCCGTGGAAGCGTACAACCGGGCGTACAGCGTGGAGGTTTTGCCCGCCCAAGCGCTCGATTTGCTGGTCACCGACCCACTGCTGCCAGACTCCCTCTGCCGTTCCCTGGACATGGCGGCGGCGGAGTTGGACGCCATCGCCCCCGGGCCCGATGGAACCGCCGACGCCGCCGCTCGGCGTCTGGCGGGCCGTCTGATCGCGCTGGTTCACTACGACTGGCCCGACACCGATGACCGGCGCGGCCTCCTGACTCGCCTGTCGGAGCATTGCCGCGAACTCCACAACCTGGTCTCGGCCGCCTTCTTCGACTACAACCAGGGCGTGTAACCAGGGCGCCGGCGGCCGTTCCCGACGGCGCGGGATTGCCACGTCGCTGGCGCTCCTCGCAATGACAGATGCTTTGGTCAATGACAGATTGCTTTGGTCAGTGCGGGCCTTTCCCAACTGTCATCGCTAGCGCCTCCCCCACTGCCATGGCGAGCCGTTCCCACCGTGTCATTGCAAGCGCCTCCCCCACTGTCGTCGCCAGCGCCTCCCCCACTGTCATTGCGAGCGAAGCGCGGCAATCTCGACGACCACGACCAACGCCCATTCGCCCTCACCCCCCAACCCCGGCGGCCGTTCGCCCAGGCAACGAGATTGCCGCGTCGCTGGCGCTCCTCGCAATGACAGATGCTTTGGTCATCGCGAGCGCCCCTCACCCTGTCATTGCGAGCGCCTTCCCCACCTATCATTGCGAGCGAAGCGCGGCAATCTCGACGACCGCAACGCGCGGCGCTCCGCCCTCCCCCCAGCCCCGGCGGCCGTTCGCCCAGGCAACGAGATTGCCGCGTCGCTGGCGCTCCTCGCAATGACAGATGCTTTGGTCATCGCGAACGCCTCTCCCACCGTCGTCGCCAGCGCCTTCCCACCCTGTCATTGCGAGCGCTTCCCCCACTGTCATTGCGAGCGCCTCCCCACTGTCATTGCGAGCGAAGCGCGGCAATCTCGTCGACCGCAACGCGCGGCGCTCACCCCCCAGCCCCGGCGGCCGTCCGCCCAGGCAACGAGATTGCCGCGTCGCTAGCGCTCCTCGCAATGACAGATGTTTTGGTCATCGCGAGCGCCCCTCACCCTGTCATTGCGAGCGAAGCGCGGCAATCTCGTCGACCGCAACGCGCGGCGCTCCGCCCTCCGCCCAGCCCCGGCGGCCGTTCGCCCACGCAACGAGATTGCCGCGTCGCTGGCGCTCCTCGCAATGACAGATGTTTTGGTCATCGCGGGCCGTCCCCCACTGCCATTGCGAGCGCCTCCCCCACTGTCATTGCGAGCGAAGCGCGGCAATCTCGTCGACCGCAACGCGCGGCGCTCACCCCCCAGCCCCGGCGGCCGTTCGCCCACGCAACGAGATTGCCGCGTCGCTGGCGCTCCTGGCAATGACAGATGTTTTGATCATCGCGAGCGCCTCCCCTACTGTCATTGCGAGCGAAGCGCGGCAATCCCGACGACCACGACCAACGCCCATTCGCCCTCACCACCCGGCCCCGGCGGCCGCCCGCCCAGGCAACGGCCTTTCGGCCGGCGACCGTCAGAACAGCGATTTGGACTGACCGCCGTCCACGTTGATGCAGGCGCCCGTGATCAGCCCGGCCCGATCAGAGGCCAGGAAGGCCACCGTTTCGCCGATGGGTTCGGGCCAGCCAAACTTGCCCATAGGCAGGTTGCGGTCGATGAACTCGGCCACCGCCTCTGGAGTGTTGTTGCGCTGGAAACGATCCCAACTGCTGCCGGGAAAGTCGATGCTGCCCGGAGCCACGCAATTGACCAACACGCCAGACTGAGCGAGTTGCAGCGCCAAGTGCTTGGAAAAGGCAATCATTCCGGCCTTGGCCGTCATGTAATCGACGGATCCGCCGTGCTCCCGTCCGTAGATGGACGCGATGTTGATGACCCGCCCCCAACCCTGCTCCTGCATGTGAGGCAACGCCAGTTTGGTCATCCTCACCGCCGAGATCAGGTTGACCTCCATGCCCTCCATGAACTGCTCCATGGAAGTTTCGTCGAACAGGACGGAGCCGCGGCGACCGCCGACGTTGTTCACCAGAATGTCGGGAGCGCCCACGGCGTCGGTGGTTTCCCGCAGGAACCGGGCCGCGTCGCTCTGACTGGTGACGTCTGCCTGGCTACCGTTGGCGGTGATTCCCAAAGCCCGCAGTTCCTCCACCGTGCTGTTCACCTGGTCGCCATCCCGTCCGCAGATGGCCACGGCGCAACCTTCCCGCCCCAGGGCCAGAGCGCACTGGCGGCCCAAGCCCCGGCTGCCGCCGGTGATGATCGCTACCTTTCCTTCAAGGGTCAAATCCATGGGATTGCCTCACTGTTGCATAATGGAATACAGGGATTATAGCGATTCAGTGGCGGCGGCGCGGCGGCGAAGGAGTGCGACGCCAAGCGTGGTCGCCCAGGGGCGCGGTCGCGAAGCGCTGGGGCCTGAGCCCGGCCGTCCCACGCCATGAATTGCTTTCGAACGAATCGCTTGCGGAGCGGCGCTAGAGAATTGCCGCTCCAGGTTCACGCTCCTACGCGGAGGGATTGCGGGACCGACGCAGTTCGGCCTCCAATTCCCTCACGCGGGCTTCCGCCTGGGCTGCGCGAGCCGAAGCCCGAGCCGCCTTCTCGCGTTCGTCGTCAAAGGTGGGAATGTGGCGGCCCGTGGCCGGATCGTACCAACCCAATACGCCACGTTCCCAGCGCAAGTACAAATCCAAGACGGCGCTATAACCCTGTAGCGTGTCGTCAGCGAGCTCGTCGATGGTTATGGGAACATAGCCGCCATCCGCCAACCGGTCTCCCGCCAGCCGAGCGCCGTGGAAAACGCCCGTCTCATCGAACCGCCAGTATTCCGGCGCTCCCAGAGCCGCGTAGGCGTCGCGTTTTGCGCCCACGTCGATGTGGCCGGTGTGCCGGGACGCTATCTCGAGGAGGAAGTCGGGAGGTTTACCCTGTTCGTCGATGATGTAGCCGTTGCTGGCCTCGTACGCGGCCGGGTCCACATCGAAGGCGACCATCAGATCCGGGTAGTGGCTGCCAGCCAGGCTGCGGGTGGGGCGAACCACTACGTAGAGCTCGCCGGCCACCAGGGTGGTGTCTGGATTTCCCAGGTGGCGGATTAGATGATGAACATTGCCGGTGGCAGACAGATGCTTGAAACTGGTCATGTCGTCGGGATGGCGTGGAGGCGGATCAGGCAGCCGGAAGCGGCCCGCGGACCCGGGGCTTTGGCCTACGGCATTGGCATTGGCGTTTTTGTTGGCGGCGGTGGTCATGCTGAACCTCTGGCGGTTAGCGCGGCAGGCCAGTATGGGATGCCCGAGCAGGCGAATCGATCCAATTAGCGAATCGTTGCAACAAGCGAATCGATGGGGCGACACCGGCATTATACCTCAGTGTGGATTCGCTCGGTCAGCCTAATCTCACGGGCCCGACCCGATTCTGCGTCGGCCCTCGTGCTATAATCTGCCGCAACATTCATCACAGGAGAGCATGGGCTGGATGATCAAGCGGTTTTCGGTTTTGTACGTCGGGCAGATCGACCTGGACAACGTGGGCTCGGAAGGCACGCCGCCCGACCAGCGTCGCTACACCAACGAGCAGTTGGCGCAGGCTTACGAGCACGCCCAAGCCTTGGCCCAACACATGGACGAGCGCGGCTTCTACTGCATGTGGATGGCCGAGCACCACTTCCAGCACGAGGGCTACGAGTGCATCCCCAACCTGATCCTGATGGGCGTGCACCTGGCGGGGCAAACCAAGAACCTCAAGTTCGGGCAGGCGTTCAACATCATCCCCATGTGGCACCCGCTGCGCATCGCCGAGGACTTCGCCATGGCCGACATCCTCACCGGCGGCCGCATGATCTTCGGCGTGGGGCGAGGCTACCACTCGCGCGAGGTGGAAACCTTCGGCTCTCCGGTCATCGACAACGACGCCAACCGGGAGCTGTTCCTCGAACAGATGGAAGTCATCCTCAAGGCGTTCAACGAGGAATCGTGGAGCCACCAGGGCAAGTACTACACCATCCCGCCCGCCGTTCCCTACCGCGGTTACGACCTGAAGGAAATCACCATGGTGCCCCGGCCCGTCAACCGGCCCGTGGAGATGTGGCAGCCCATCGCCAGCGGCAGGACGCTGAACTACATCGCCGAGCGCGGCATCAAGGCGATGGTGGCGCTCACCGGCGAGTTGTACGCTCAGCAGATGATCGAGCAATACCACTCGGCCGCCGTCGCGGCTGGGCGGAACATCCCCCTGGGCGGCGACATGGCCCTGGGCTTCGGTTTCTACATCGCCGGCAGCCGCGAGGAGGCCATCGAGAAGGTGCGGCCCTTCCATGACGAGCGCTACAAGTGGTTCGCGCCCTTTGGTTTCGTGCGCTACACCGACGAACAGGGCCGGCCTTGGGGCACGCCCGGAGCGCCGGCGCGCACCCCGCGCATTGAGGACGGCGTTGACCAGAAGGCTTGGTTCTGCGGGTCGCCCGGCGATTTCATCGACTTCCTGCGGGAACTTGAAGCCAAGTACCCAGGCCTGGAGGACATTGTGCTCCAATGGCCGGAGGGAATGCCCTGGAGCGAGTTCAAGGAGCAGCTGTCCATCTTCTCTTCCGAGGTGATGCCAGCTTTCACGGAACGGGAGCCAGCGTTGCTGGCCGGGAACGACTAGGGGACGAACGCTACAAAGAGCGGCGGATAAGAGCGCGAAAAATGCCAAACCCGGCAGGAACGGCGACGTTTTGATGGTTATGGCGTCAAGAGTAAGCTTGATGGTTATTGCGTCGAATGGCCCTCCAAGTTTCGAGTATTGGATTGCGCTCACAAAGTCCGCCGCGCTTTCGTCCCAATGGATGGGCAGAACTCGAAGTGTCGAATCTCGTTACATTCTACCACCGGAACTCCGCATTGCCCACGTGGGGCTACGAAGACCCAAAAAATTCGGAATGATGCAGGTTGGCCAACGCTGAGCATATCGCCATCGCCAAGGGGCGAACCTTCGCCATCGCTCGTTGGCGCGCCCAGTTCTTCACGGAACGGGCGCACCTGGACCTTTCGGGCGCTTATCTCAGCGGCATACGGATGCCGGGCGTTGATCTCTCCTTCGACAATCTTGACCAGATCGACCTGACCTCCGCAGACCTGCGCCGGGGCGTCTTCAACGGCGCGCGGATGCGGCAGGCATACCTGACCCGCTGCAACCTCAACCGGGCCAGTTTCGAAGATGCCCAGGCCGCGGGGGCGTCCTTCACCCGCTCCGACCTGAGCGGCAGCAACCTAAACAAAGCCGACCTCCGCGGCGCCGACCTCTCCAATTGCGACATCGGGTTTTCCACCCTCGTGGGGGCGAACTTGGCCGGCGCCGACCTCACCGAAGCCGACCTGACCATGTCGGACCTTACCGACGCCAACCTGAGCGGCGCGCGCCTGAACGCCGCCTGCCTGGATGTCGCCAACCTGACCCGATGCGACCTGCGCCGAACCTCGCTGGTGCGCACTCGCTTGGACCGCGCCATTCTGCAAGACGGCGTGGTGGACATGACCCTGTTCGCCGACTGCGACTTGAGCGCAACCTTGGGATTGGAAACCCTGCGACACGAGGGCCCCAGCATCGTGGGCGCGGATACGCTGTCCCGCTCGGGCGGTATGCTGCCGGAAGTGTTCATGCGTTCGGCGGGGGTGCCGCCGGACTTCATCGAGGGACCCGCCCGGTCGCTGCAATCGGCCTCTCCCCATCGCAGAATCCTGTTGATCGGATCCGTGGTCGATTCAACCATCGTATGCTGGCTCGAGGGCGAACTGAGGCAACGGGGAATGCAATGCTGGCGCCTGCTGGCCGACGATGAAGAAACGGTGTACAACTCGCAGGTCATCCCACCGATGAGCCGATTTCGCGATTATGACCGGGTGGCCCTGTTGTGCTCCCGAGACGCGCTGGAAAGCTCGGCTTGCTGGCGCCTGTATCGCGAGATTATGCAGCGGCAAGCGGATTCCTCGGCCCGGCGGGTGTACGTCGCGGCGGTGGAGTTGGACGACTGCCTGGCCAATCCCCCGGCCTCCGATGATAAGGCATTCCAGCGAATGCGCGCCGGGCCGACGGTTCGTTTGAGGCCCCGCAAGGACGGCAAAGGCGGATACCGGCGGGACATTGCCGGCGTGTTGGCCACGTTGGTCGCCGACCCAATAGCAACATCCGAAGCGTGGCCCGACGCGCCACCTGGGGATGGTTCGCCTCCGCCGGTTTGATGAATCCACAGCGTCGGCCCACCTCAATCGTTACCCGGAACCTTCCCTCGCGTCATCCCACGAAGCCTGCGCCTACCGTCATTGCCTGGAGCTCCTGCGCCTACTGCCATCGCCAGGAGCGTCTGCCACTACTGTCATTGCGAGGAACGTCTGCCACTACTGTCATTGCGAGGCCGAAGGCCGTGGCAATCTCGACCTCTGGTCGGACGGCCGTCGACTGAGATCAACGAGATTGCCGCCCTTCGCTGGCAACGAAAGAAGCAACTGTCATTGCGAGGCCGAAGGCCGTGGCAATCTCGACCTCTGGTCGGACGGCCGTCAGCTGGGATCAACGAGATTGCCGCTCTTCGCTCGCAACGACAGCAGAGTGGCGCGGCATCGACCGACGTGAAGGCTAGGCGTCGACCGCCGATGGCGCCGGACCGGTCGCGATTCACCACGGCCCCCAACGCGGCGCCCGTTTGTGGCATAATGGCGCCACCGCATTTCGTAGTCGCCCGAACCCGGCCGGGCGCCAAAGGAGTTGCCCAATGGCTATTTCCGCGCAGGAATCCGCAGGGTCCGCCACTCGACCCGGAGGCTCCATCGACGAATTCGACGTCGTGGTTATCGGAGCTGGCGTGACCGGCCTGTATTCACTCCACCGCCTACGTCAACTCGGCTTCTCAGTTCGATCGTTGGAGGAAGGCGACGGCGTTGGAGGAACCTGGTACTGGAATCGCTACCCGGGGGCCCGCTTCGACTCCGAAAGTTATACCTACGGCTATTCCTTCTCGGAGGAACTGCTGCAGGAATGGGAATGGAAGGAGCACTATTCCGCCCAGCCCGAGAACGAGCGCTATCTCAACTACGTCGCCGACAAATTCGACCTGCGTCGGGACATCCGCTTCGAGTCCCGCGTCGCCTCACTGGTGTATGACGAGGCGGCCAACCGCTGGACCGCCACCACCGACGACGGTTATCGCGTCCGGTCCCAGTTCGTCATCACCGCCATCGGAATCCTCTCGGCGCGCTACGTTCCCGACTTCGAGGGGTTGGAATCCTACGAAGGCGTTTGGACCCACACCAACCGCTGGCCCAAAGAGGGCATCGACATGGTGGGCAAGCGGGTCGGCGTGATCGGCACCGGCGCCACCGCCGTCCAGCTCATCCCCGAAATCGCCAAGGACGTGGCCCACCTCACCGTCTTCCAGCGCACACCCAACTACTGCGTCCCGCTACGCAACGCGGTGATCGACGCTGAAACGCAGGCGTACATCAAGGCCCACTATCCCGAGATCTTCCAACAGTGCAGACAGACCGCGGGGTCGTTCATGCACCTGTTCGACCCTCGTTCGGCGTTGGAAGTCTCAACGGAAGAGAAGATGGAACAGTACGAGAGGCTGTGGGCCGAACCGGGGTTCAAGAAGTGGCTCGCGAACTTCTACGACGTGATGATGCCGGGCCAAGCCAATGAAGACTACGCCGAATTCGTTCGCAACAAGATACGAGAGCGGGTTCACGACCCGGAGGTCGCCGAGAAACTGGTTCCCAAGAACCACATGTTTGGCTCCAAGCGGCTCCCTTGTGAAAGCGGCTATTACGAAGTGTACAACCAGGAGAATGTCCGCCTGGTTGACGTGCGGGAGAATCCCATCGCCCGCATCACCCCCCGGGGCCTCCAGCTCTCCGATGGCGAGGAGTTCGAGTTCGACGTCCTGGTGTTCGCCACCGGCTACGACGCCGTCACCGGGTCTCTAAATAAGATCCACATCGAAGGCATCGGGGGCGAGGTTCTCAAGGAAAAATTCGCCAACGGTCCCCGCACCTACATGGGAATGTCCAGCCACGGCTACCCCAATCTCTTCACAGTGAACGCCGCTTCCGTGGGCAACTTCGTACGCGCCGCCGAGCCACTGGTGGAATGGGTGGCCGACGCCATCGCCCACGTCCGCGACCATGGATACGCCAGGATCCAGCCGACCAAGCAGGCCGAGGATGATTGGGTGCGGCACATTGCCGAAGACGGCGCCAAGATCCTCCGCACCCAGGCTGATTCCTGGTTCGTCGGGGCCAACATACCCGGCAAGGCCCGCGTGCTGCTCACCGCGCCGGACACGGCTCCGGTCATGCGCGCCAAACGGGCCGAAGTCGCCGCCAACGGCTACGAAGGCTTCACCCTGGACTGAGCAGCGACGAAAGAGCCGCTTCGCTCAGCCGTGCTTGACCGGGAACGCTCGTCATGGTCGCTTGAACCCCAACCCGTCGGTCATTCTGAGGAGCGATACCAATCTGTAATGTCGAAGAGCGATAGCGAAGCGGCAATCCCGCAGCCTGGGCGAACCTCCGTTGGTTGCGGTCGACGAGATTGCCGCGCTGCGCTCGCGATGACAGGCGCAGGAGCCTCGCAATTGCGCTCGGGCCGAGCCTGATTCGTTTGACCTAGCCTGCCTCATCAAGTTGGCGCGGCGATGTCAACCGGGACATCGCTAGTCTGCCAACGGAATTACCAGGTACACCCTTTGCTCGCCGCCGACCACGCGGGTGGTGTGGCCTTGGCCCGTGAGATCCTCGGCCAGCAGCACGTCTCCCGGCCCAACTTGATAGGTGGAGCCATCACCCAGCCCGATCTCCGCATGGCCGGCCAGCGTAACCGTGTATTGCCTCCGGGGCGCGCAGTGAAAATCCAGGAAGTAGTCCGGCGGAGAGATGCGGATCGTCATGCCTGAGGTGGGCTGCATCGGCGTTCCCCGCCCGTAGGCGCCCTCGGTGTCCAGGAAATCCTCAAAGGGTGGTTCGTAGGGTTCCAGGCGGGACTGACCGTCGTCTCCCGTGTAAACGCGAACGAATTGCGGCATGGATCAACTCCTCTGTGTATCGGGGTTCTCGGTTACGGGGATCTCGGTATCTGGGTTCCTGGCATCTGGGTTCCTGGCATCTGGGTTCCTGGTTCCTGGGTTCATGGTATCTGGGTTCGCCGCGCAACCGGGATTTCCATGAAGCGCGGGTTCCCATTTGACTGCGGCGCCGGCGATCATCCCGCCAGCCGGGTCCTATTCGCCGGAGCGGTCATCGGCTGTGGAGCGCCGCGTCACCCACGAACGGCGGTCGGACTCGGCGCCGCGACCGAGCCGGCGCAGGTATTCAACCCCTCGGATGGCCAACGCAACCACCAGTAGGCCGGCCGCCGCGCCCAGGGGGAATGCCAGCAAGGCGCCAGCGACGCACAACACGATGAGCACGTGCGGCTCCACGATGGCGCGGTCCGTGAGTTCGGCGATGCGGACGAACCGGGAGGCGATCGCCCACGCGACGTACCCGCCGGCGGCGCTACCGCACAGCGCCGCGCCGAAGATGTAAAACAGCCTGGTCGGGGTGAACATGGCGCTGATTATAGTACATCGGAAGGTGGATGTCCCAATCTGGTCGGGGCAATTGTCGCCGCTATCGGCGGCGACGCAGCGTCGGCAGGGTTCGCCAAAACCGCCGTCAATAGCAACTATTTCGTAGTGGGCGGTTGACAAGACGCCGATACCGCCTGTTTAATTTATCGTCATCCGTTAAAGGTTCCCTCGCCCGGCTCCCGCGCTCGGCGACGGTTCCACACAGAATTAGGAGTGCCAGTATATGAGACTCAATCGGTTCCTGAACGCTTGATTGCTGTTGGCCTTGGGCCTGGCCGCCGGGCTCATTGCAGCCGTCGCCTGCGGCGGCGCGTCTGACGAGCCCGCGCCCGCTCCCACCGCCGCCTCCAGCGACAGTGGCGCCGCGCCCACCGCCGCGCCCGAGGCCACCGAGCCCGCCGCTGTGATGGAAGAAGCGGGCGGCCACGTTTCCGTCCTGGTTACCAACCTGGGCAACGGAAAGTTCGACCCGTTCCTCACCGAAGGTGAAGACCTCAAGTTCCAGCGCATGTTCCAAGTCGCGCTAGTTGGCGGCAAGGGCGGTAGTGAATTGACCCCCGCCGTCGCCAAGGACTGGTCGGTCAGCGAGGACGGCAAAGTCTGGACCTTCAGCGTCAACGAGGGGTTCATCACGGACCATGAAGGCCACATGATCAACCGCGACGACGTGTTCTTCAACCTCGACAGCCGCGTGGGAGTAGAAGCCCAGGCGCTGCTGGAGTCCACCTATTACGAACCGCGCGACGTTGCCCTGGCCGCGTTGATCGACGGTGTGGAGAAGGGCCCTGCCGACGACCAGGTTTCGGTCAACTTCAACACCGTGCGCCTGGACTTCGCCTTCAACTGGTCCGAAAACTCCCAGGGCGCCGACCCGATGATCGTTTCGGAAGCCGCCATGCGCGCCCGCGCCGGAACCAACGGTTTCGAAGGCTATGAAGACGACCCCATCGGCATTGGCCCCATGCGGGTTACCGACCACATCCTCAAGCAGGAATACTCCTTCGAGAAGTTCGAGGACTTCTTCTGGACCCCTGAGAACGGGTTTGACGAGGACCGAAGCGTGTCCTTCGACACCCTGGACCTGAAGGTCGTCCCCGAACCCGCCGCTCGTTTGGCCGCCCTTCGCAGCGGAGACGCGCAGCTCATCGAAGCCAACATCAACATGATCGGCGATATCAACAGCATCGACGGCGCCAGCATCGCTTGGCAGCGCGAGTCCTCATACAACTGGGTCGTGTACGTTGACTGCTGGGACGAGGCGCTATGGTGCTTCCCCAAGGAGGCCCGCCAAGCCGCCGAGCACGCCTTGGACAAGGACACCATCGTCAACGGCCTGTACACCCCCGAGGCCATCAACGCCGACAGCTGGGCCCACGTGACTCCCAACTCCCTGGGTTGGGGCGAGAACCTGCGGCCCCGCGCCTTTGACGTCGACAGGGCCCGGGAGTTGCTGATGTCCATTGGCTACGGCGGCGCCGACGGCAGCGACGGCACCGACGCCAACGGCGAGCAGATCGCCTTCACCGTCTACACGTGGGAAGCCGGCGACCTGCCGCTGCTGCCCGACTTGGCTCAGCTGTACAAGGACTACTGGTCTGACGGTCTCGGATGGGACGTGAGCGTGGTCGTTGGCGACGCCGCCGCCACCCGGCAGGCGTGGAACAACCGCGAATACCCCGGCGACGTGCTGGTTCGCACCAACGAAGCCCGCTTCGACGGCACTTCCATCACCCAGGGCGGCTACCTGAACAAGGAAATCGCCTGGCGCGCCATTGACGACCCAGTCCTGGAACCGTGGGCTTCCAGCACCTCTCCGGTCGTTGAAAAGGGCCTGTCCGACCTCAACCCGGCCACTCGCAACCAGTCGTACAACGAGATGTACGCCTACCTGCATGACCAGGCCTACTGGGGCGACGGGTTCAACACCAACGTGCCCTGGGGCCTCGGATCCGACGTGGCCTCCTACGAGCCGTGGAGTCTGGTGCCCTACGTCACCGCCATCTGGACGGTCAAACTGAAGTAATCGTCCGCAACCAACCCACCTCCAAGGGGGCGGATCATGAATCCGCCCCCGTCTTCACACCACCTCCCGGCGGACAGATGCCATGACCGGTTACATCGCCCGACGCCTAGTTGAAGGATTGATCACGCTGATAGCGCTCAGCTTCGTGGTCTTCGGCAGCGTCCACCTGGCGGGAGACCCAGCCCGTTTCCTCCTGCCCATTTCGGCAGAACACGACGAAACGGTGTACGAGGAACAGAAGAAGCGGCTTGGGTTGGACAAGCCTTTCATCGTTCAATACTGGAACTTCCTCAGGAACGCGCTGATCCTGGACTTCGGCAATTCGTTCACCGAGCGCCGCCCAGTGCGGGAGATCCTGGCCGAACGCATTCCGGCCACCGTGCATCTGGCCTTGGCCGGCACTATCCTGGCTATCGGCATCGGCGTCCCCCTTGGGATAATCTCGGCTGTCAAGCGAGACAGCCTGCTGGACCGGTTTTGCAAGGCATTCGCCATCTTCGGCATGGCGGCGCCGCAATTCTGGGTCGCCATCATGCTGATCATCCTGCTCGCCGGATACTGGGGATGGCTGCCGGCCTTCGGGCGCGGCGATACCCAGGGCTGGCTGCCCGAGTGGTCGCAGATCCCCGACATGTTGCGCCACCTGGCGTTGCCAGCTTTCGTGCTGGCCCTGGCCATCGTGGCCGCCATCATGCGCCTGGCGCGCTCCGCCATGTTGGAAGTGCTGGACACCGACTACGTGAAGTTTGCCCAGGTGAAGGGCATGGCCGACCGGGCGGTCATCTGGAAGCACGCCGCCCGCAACGCGTTGATCCCCGTAATCACCTTCGGAGGCATCAGTTTGGCCAGCCTCTTGAACGGCTCCGTGGTGGTGGAGGTGGTTTTCGCCTGGCCCGGCGTGGGCTTGATGTTGCTGGATGGCGTGCTGTCCAACAACTACCCACAGGTGCTCGGCGCCATCATGGTGTCGGGCGCGGCCTACATCTTGACCGCGTTGGTCGTGGATATCTTGTATGGCTACGCGGACCCGCGCGTTCGCATGAACTGACCGCATCGGAGGAACGATTTTGGCCGCCGAAACTCCCGCCCTCGTGATCGACGACCGCGCGCCCACCAGCTGGCTGCAACGGGTTCGCGACGCCCGTTTGCCGTGGATTCCAATTTCCATCCTACTGGTGATCGTTTTCTGCGCCATCTTCGCCAATCTCATCTCGCCCCATGACCCGCGCGAGAACAACGTAAGGAACAAGCTGCAAGCCCCCTTCGCCAGCAGCGACCACGTTCTCGGCACCGACCGCCTGGGCAAGGACATGCTGAGCCGCCTGATCTTCGGCGCCCGCACCATGTTGCAAGTCACCGCCCCATCAATGGTGGTCGCAATCCTGGCTGGCACCATCGTAGGGTTGGTTTCCGGATATTCCGGGCGTTGGGTTGACTCGGTCCTAATGCGGATCACCGACGCGGTGCTGGGCTTTCCGTCTATCTTGGTGGCCCTGCTTATTGTGACGTACCTCGGCACGGGGGTTTGGAACGTCATGATCGCTATTGCCGCCACGCAATGGGCCCGTTTCGCCCGCATGATTCGTGGAGAAGTCCTCTCGATACGCGACCGGGATTTCGTGGTCTTGGCGCAGATCTACGGCGTGTCCCCCGGGATGATCGTGTATCGCCACCTGTTCCCCAACGTAGTCAATACTCTGATGGTCTTGACCAGCGTCAGCATCGGGCAGGTGATTCTCCTGGAGGCTTCGCTGAGCTTCTTGGGCCTGGGCCTGG
The DNA here is from genome assembly GCA_965221295.1 of Dehalococcoidia bacterium. GTDB lineage: Bacteria > Chloroflexota > Dehalococcoidia > Lucifugimonadales > UBA3495 > Bin87. Next base: position 3,116,176 of record OZ244879.1, read on the forward strand.
CCCCCGGCGATCCCGCGTGGGGCATCATGGTCGCCGAAGCCAGGGAATTCCTGACCCAAGCCTGGTGGATCGCGCTGTTCCCAGGTCTCGTAATCACCGTCGTCGTAATGGCGTTCAACTTCTTCGGCGACTGGCTGCGAGACTACCTGGATCCCCGCCTCAGACGCGCCATGTGACGCTGCGGCGCAGCTGGCGCTTCACGCTGGGGCGACGTTGAACGTCGCCCCAGCGGCCGTTCGCCCAGGGAACGAGATTGCCACGGCCTTTGGCCTCGCAATGACAGGTGGGGAGACGCGCCTCGCCTCTTGCCCCTGTCATTGCGAGTGCAGCTTCGCAATCTCGTTTCCCAAAACCAACGTCCGTCCGCCGGGGCCGGCGGACGTTCTCGTTGGCGCGAAACTGCAGCGTCCCAGCGCATCTTTCCCAACGTCGCCAACAAATTGATGGTGATCACGAGCCTGTGATCACGAGCCTGATGGTAGCGCAGATCATTCCGCTGGAAGCCGCGCTGAGTTTTCTGGGGTTGGGATTATCTCCAGGCGCGCCGGCTTGGGGTATAATGGTCGCTGAGGGATAGGAAGTTATTCTGGTTGCCCGGTGGGTATCCTTGTTCCCGAGATTGGCGATCACGGTGGTTGCGCTGGCGTTTACTTCTTCGGAGACTGGCTGCGCGGTTACCTGGATCCCAAGTTGCGCTGGGCGCGGTGGCCGAGGTTTTCATGCAGTCGGCATTGCAACTCACCAGCGCATGCCCGTGGGCTGTATTGGCAACCCCGCCCAACAGGAGCTAAATGACAAACGACGTGATCCTGCAGGTTACCGACCTGCAAACCCATTTCTTCACCCGTACCGGCGTGGTCAAGGCCGTGGACGGAATCAGCTTCGAGTTGCGAACCGGCGAGACGCTGGGCATCGTCGGAGAATCGGGTTCCGGCAAGAGCATGACCGCCTGGTCCATCCTGGGCATGGTGCCCCATCCCGGCAGAATCGTGGGCGGATCGATCAATTACCTGGGCGAGAATCTCCTGGAAAAGAGTCGGGGCGAGATGCGCGACATTCGCGGCTCCGGCATCTGCATGGTGATGCAAGACCCGCTGACCTCGCTCAACCCAGTTTTCACGGTGGGCGACCAGTTGGTGGAGACGCTGCGGCTGGAGTACAGCGAACCCAAGCGTTCCCTGCGACAGCGGGCCGCCGAATTGTTGGCCAACGTGAGAATCCCGGCCCCTGAAGACCGGCTGGCGAACTTCCCCCACCAGATGAGCGGCGGCATGCGCCAGCGGGTGGTGGGCGCCATCTCCATCTCACGCGCGCCCAACCTGTTGATCGCCGACGAACCCACCACGTCCCTGGACGCAACCATCCAGTTGCAGTACCTCCGGCTCCTGAAAGACATTCAGGCGCAGACCGGGGCGGCCATCATCTTCATCACCCACGACTTTGGAATCGTGGCGCGCATGTGCGACCGGGTGGCGGTGATGTACGCCGGAAGAATCGTGGAACAATCCGACGTGGAGGACATGTTCGACCACCCGGCGCACCCTTACACGGAGGCGCTGCTGCAGTCGGTTCCAGACCTGGACACCGACGTTGACATGCTGCCGTCAATCGAGGGACAACCGCCGTCGCTGGACGCCCTGCCGGTGGGATGTTCCTTCGCGCCGCGATGTCCCCACGCCTGGGACCGTTGCCGGGAATATCCCAAAGAGTTCACGGTCGCCCCAAGACACACTTCCCGCTGCTGGAGGTCGGAGTAATATGGCAGCAGTCGCTTCACCCACCGCAGCTGGCGGCGCCAACGGCGACGGACCGTTGGTGCGGCTCGAAGGCATCCGCCGCCATTTCCCGGTGTACCGTGGCAACGTGCTGCGGCGACAGACCGGCACGGTCAAGGCTGTGGATGGCATTTCCATCAACATCATGCCAGGCCAAACCTACAGCCTGGTGGGAGAGTCTGGATGCGGCAAAACGACCACCAGCCGGATGCTGCTGATGGCAGACCACCCCACGGACGGCGACATCTACTTTGACAACCGTCCCATGGCCCAGTTCTCTGGCGCTGAGCGTCGCAACTTCCGCGCCTCGGTGCAGGCCGTATTCCAGGATCCCTGGAGTTCGCTGAACCCACGGATGCGCGTCGATCAGATCATCGCGGAACCGTTGATCACACACCAGCGGTTGGGTCGTTCCGCCGTCCGTTCCCAGGTGCAGGAACTGTTGCAGGTTGTGGGACTGCATCCGTTCCATGCTGAACGCTACCCCCACGAGTTCAGCGGCGGCCAGCGGCAGCGCATCGCCATCGCCAGGGCCCTTTCCACTCGCCCCAAGCTGATCGTGCTGGACGAGCCGGTGTCGGCGCTGGACGTGTCGATTCGAGCCCAGATTCTGAACCTGCTGAAGGACTTGCAGTCCAGTTACGAACTCAGTTACCTGCTGATCGCGCACAATCTGGCCACAGTGCGGTACATGAGCCACATGGTGGGTGTGATGTACCTGGGTAAAATCGTTGAGGAATCGCCGCCCATCGAGTTGTTCACGAACCCGCAACATCCCTACACCAAGGCGCTGATTTCCGCGTCGTTGCCGGCCCATCCCAGGCAGCAACGCGAAGAAATCGTGCTCACGGGCGAAGTCCCCTCTCCCCTGAACCCGCCCTCGGGCTGCGCGTTCCACCCCCGGTGTCCCTTCGTGCTGGAACGCTGCTCCACCGACACGCCGGCGCTGCGGGAGTATCAGCCGGGCCACGCCACGGCCTGCCATCTCTACGAGTGAGTGGACCCGGGCAGCGCTAGTCTGATCGTCCCATGCGCGTCGCCGCCCGCGCGGTGGTGGCGATGGCAACGCAAATCGGGTATTCTATGCGCCAGCTGAGCGGCACCCGCAAAACTTGGAGAAGATGCGAGATGACTACCATAGCCCCGGTCGCCGATGACCTGTGCACCATCGAACAGCAGCCGAGCCGGTTCAACGAAAGTTTCGGAGAGATGAGCCCCCGGGCCAAGGTGAAGGTGAAGGGGGAGATGTCGGAGTTCGTCCAAAAATTCATCCAGGCATCGCCGTTCGTGGTGATGGCCTCCGCCGACCCGGAGGGCAATTGCGACGCATCCCCCAAGGGCGGCAAACCTGGGTTTGTAAAGGTGATCGATAGTACCAGGCTGCTGCTGCCCGACGTGGCTGGCAACCGTCTGTTCCAGTCGTACCAGAACATGGACGCCAACCCGCATGTTGGTCTGCTGTTCATGATCCCCGGTGTCAACGATACGGTGCGAGTGAACGGCACGGTCACCATCGTGGATCGGGAAGAACTGGAGCGGCAGAAAGTGGAACTTTCGCTGTATTGGACCGACGACAACTCCAAGCACCTGCAGGGCATCATCATCAACGTGGAAGAGTCCTATGGACACTGCCCACGGGCTTACAACTTCGCCAAGCTGTGGGACACGGATCAGATCGCCGAGAATCAGGAGAATCGCCCAATACCGCTGCGGCCGTAGCTACGCCGGTGCGCCTACCGCTATCGCAAAGGGGCGAACGGCGTTCGCCCCTTTTGTGTTAGGTGGTACGGTGCCGAAACCGAGGTAAACCCCTCACCGGCCGTTTGCTGCGATCTCACATTCCCGTCATGGCGAGGAGCTCCCCCCAACTGTCATTGCGAGGAACTTCTACCAACTGTCATGGCGAGGAACTCCACCAACTGTCATTGCGAGGAGCGATAGCGACGCGGCAATCTCGATGCTTGGACGAACGGCCGCGCGTTGCGGTCAACGAGATTGCCGCGCTTCGCTCGCAATGACAGGTGGGGATGGCTCGCAATGGCGGCAAGGGAAGGGCTCGCAATGGCGGCTAATGGAGGCCGTCACCCCCAACTGTCATTGCGAGGCCGAAGGCCGCCGCAATCCCGGCGCCTGGGCGAACGGCCGCCGGGGCGACGGAGGGCGGAGCGAGGAACGGCCGCGCGTTGCGGTCAACGAGATTGCCGCGCTTCGCTCGCAATGACAGGTGGGGATGGCTCGCAATGGCGGTAAGGGAAGGGCTCGCAAAGGCGGTTAATGGAAGCCGTCACCCCCAACTGTCATTGCGAGGCCGAAGGCCGCCGCAATCCCGGCGCCTGGGCGAACGGCCGCCGGGGCGACGGAGGGCGGAGCGGGGAACGGCCGCGCGTTGCGGTCAACGAGATTGCCGCGCTTCGCTCGCAATGACAGGTGGGGATGGCTCGCAATGACAGGTGGGGATGGCTCGCAAAGGCGGTTAATGGAGGCCGTCACCCCCAACTGTCATTGCGAGGCCGAAGGCCGTGGCAATCCCGGCGCCTGGGCGAACGGCCGCCGGGGCGACGGAGGGCGGAGCGGGGAACGGCCGCGCGTTGCGGTCGTCGAGATTGCCGCGCTTCGCTCGCTACGACAGCGGGGTGTCGTTCGCCATGCTCTGAGCGGGAGAGCCGGCCATGCCGGGCGACGCAGCCGTCAGCTCAACCCGGTGGCCAAGCGGAAGAAGAACAGCGCCGGCGGCAGCAGGAATTTGCCCAACACGTTGATGCCAAACGCGTAACTTAGGAACAGATTTACCCCAATCAGGCCAACCAGCGGAATCCAGCCGTAGCGTTCAAACGCCAGGTAGGGCTCGTAGAGCGCCCGGGGTAGCAACCCGCCCAGCACTTTGCTGCCGTCCAGCGGCGGCAAGGGTATCAAGTTGAATAGCCCCAGGATCAGGTTGAAGAAGATGGCCAGGAAGGCCGCGAATCCCAGGATCTCTTCGGCGCCCGAAATGAACCTAGTGTCGGTCACGATGGGGAGCAGGCCGAGGCGAAAGACCAGGCCCAGCAGAAACGCCAGCGCGAAGTTGGAGCATGGGCCGGCGAAGGCCACCACCGACATCCCGAGCCTGCCGTGGCGCAGGTTGTAGGGATTGACCTGAACCGGTTTGGCCCACCCGAAGCCCACCACCAACAGCAGTAAGAATCCCCACAGGTCGATGTGCTTGAACGGATTGAAGGTAAGACGGCCCATGCGTCGAGCCGTTTCGTCGCCCTCGATATTGGCGGTGAAGGCGTGGCTGAATTCGTGAACGGTGAACCCTACGATCAACGCAGCCAAGCCGATTCCGATCACCAGGACGAAGGAAATCGGATCCTGTCGGAGCAGGTCTAGGCTCTGCAGGATCACGGGGGAGGGTTGTCCAGAGTGGGACGCGACCGGCGCCGGCCCGTGGGTTGGATCCTGGGCAGGGTCAGCAGGTCGGATTTCAGTCCGGCCAAACCGTCGGCTCCCAGCTGGTTGGCCTCGGCGACGATGCCAACGACGCCGGCCTGATGGAACGCCAGCAGCTCGTTGGCGGTGGGCCGGACGCCAACCCGCAGAACCAGGTACTTGTCGGTTCGACCGACGGCCTCGGACGCCTGACCCAGGTCCGCGAAGGTCCACGCCCCGGTCATGGCCGATTTGTCCAGAACCAGAAAATCCAACGGAGCGGCGGCCAGGACGCGCCAGGTCGTGTCATCGGCGTCGTCCGGTATGCGGGCGCCGTGGGTCATACCGGGGTTGGCGTAGTCGATGGCATCCACCACGGCGCCGGCCAGCGGAGACACCATGAAGTCGGCGCCGGTGGCCTGCCAGAGCGCAACGTTGTCGGGAGTCAGCGGCAACCCGCCGACGCCCCAGGGGTTGGCGCCAAGTTCCGGCAACCGGTCGGGCGTGACGTTGGAGGAGGCCACAACCACCGCGTCGGCGGACCCCGTCGCCGCCGTCACCGCGGCGCCAAGGTCGCCGGAGCAACGGGCGATCAGGGCCATTGCGGGCAGCCGGTTGGCCTGCGTCGCGCCGAAACCCAAGGACGGCGCGCCACCCTGGTCGATGCGCTCAAGCAGGTTGCGAAGTTGGGACATGTGAGGCGGAGGCTCCGGCGTTTAGGGGCGGGTCCGCTACCCGCCCCCAAATCGGCTTGTTGTGCGCTGGTTACAGGGGCCGCCAGACCCTTTTGCCATCCACGCGGGCGATCTTGCCAATCTGCTTGCCAGGCGGGAAATGACCCGCGCAGATGGTCCAGTCGCCCTCCTCGGCGGCGTCCAGCCACTTGGCCCGGGAAGCGGCGGACTGGGCCTTGTCGGTGTCAACCCCGGCGCACCAGTCAGGTTCTGAAACCTGGGCGATGGTGTGCAGCACGTCGCCCATGACCACGCCGCGCTGCCCGTTGGAATTGATCAGCACCACCTGGTGGCCAGGAGTATGGCCGGGAGCCGGCGCGATGGAAATTTCATCGCTGATAACATGTTCGGGCTCTTCCAGGATCTGCTGGAGGCGCAGGCGGCGCAGCGGCATGACCTGGCGGTCGATGTAGGGATAACGTTGCCGTCCCTCCGCCGAGGTAAAGTAGTCGTAGTCGGGTCGGGACATCACGTAGCGGGCGCGGCGGAAGTTGGGCGCGGGCATCCCGCCAGAGTATCGCAGGTTCCAGCCTACGTGATCGCCGTGCAGGTGCGTGTGGATCACGTAGTTGACCGAGTCGCTGGGGCCGACGTTCGTGTTGTTGACGCCCACGTTGGATTCCAGATGGGGCCGCAATTCCTCATAGAGGTTGCCCGTGAGGTTGCCGCGATCCGGGTGCGGGCCGGGGCCCATGCCGGTGTCAACCAGGATGACATGCTCCGAGGTCTTGAGGAGGAAGACGCCGTAGTAGAGCTGCAGCTGGCCGTCCTCAAGCGTGTCCTGATAGCCATTCCAGGCGTCCGCGGGGACGTCAGGGAACATCGCGGACGGCTCGCGTGGCGGTGGGACCATGTCGATGACGGCGGTGACTTCAACGTTGCCGATGGTTGCTTGATCTGCCATTCCAGATTTCCTCCTGATTGCGCTTTCCGATGACGACGCTGACGTTCGGCGCTTAGAGCCGAACGCCGACGCCATTTACTCGTCAACTTCAAATTGCACGAGTGAAAAGAGGTCGTAGTTGGACAAATTCTCGCGGCCGTTCAGTCCAATGAGCTCGATCACCACGCCAACGCCAGCGGTTACGCCGCCGACCTGTTCGACAAGGTTGGCGGCGGCCTGGATGCTGCCGCCGGTGGCCAACAGGTCGTCCACGATGAGGACGCGCTGGCCCGGCTCAATGTCGCCGCGGTGGATTTCCAGGGTGTTGGTTCCATACTCCAGCGTGTATTCGTAGCCCAGGGTTTCGCCGGGCAGTTTGCCCGCCTTCCGTACCAGCGCTAGCGGCAAACCCATCCGGTCCGCCATGGGCGCAGCGAACAGGAACCCCCGGGAATCGATGGCGGCCAGACAGTCAACGTGGCGCTGACTTGCTTGCTCGACCATACGACCGATGGTCTGCCCGAAGGCGTCGGGATCCAACAGCAGCGAGCTGATGTCCTTGAATTGCACCCCATGAATGGGGAAATTGGGCACGTTGCGGATATGTGCGGCAAGGTTGGTTGTCATAGCCTTCATGCTGGCGACAGGTCGTAACTGACCCGCGGGCGAAAATCGATTTGCGGCAATTAGTCTAGTATTCGCACGTTGCGCAGTCAACCGCAGTAGGCGCCTTGCGCGTCCCCCAATATGCCATCACGGTCCCCAATCTGATAATGCCGGCGCCCCAGTTCGGTCATTGCGAGCGTAGCGCGGCAATCTCGCTGACCGCGACCGGCGCCGGAACCTGCCGATGCGGGCGCCCCAGTTCGGTCATTGCGAGCGTAGCGCGGCAATCTCGCTGACCGAGGCCAGCGAGGACGGGAACCTGCCGATGCCGGCGCCCCAGTTCTGTCATTGCGAGCGTAGCGCGGCAATCTCGCTGACCGCGACCGGCGCCGGAACCTGCCGATGCCAGCGCCCCAGTTCTGTCATTGCGAGCGTAGCGCGGCAATCCCGCTGACCGCGACCAGCGGCCGCTGGGATCCGCCGCCCGCCGGCCCTGCGCCCAGAGGACGGGAATGACGCGCCGGGCGTTACGCTAACAAGGCCTCCAGCAGACTAGGCCTGAACTACATTCTCCAGGTGCCGGATGCTCAGCACGCGGCGGCCGGGCCCCAGACGAATGGCCACCAAGTCAATGCGCCACGAGGTTTCGGCGGAGTCGAGATCGTGCCGCTCCAGATAATGCTGGGCGGTCAGCATGAGACGCTGGGCTTTCCCCGACACCAGCGACTCCTCCGGAGACCCGTAGGCGCCGCCCCGGCGGGTTCTAACCTCCACGAACGCATAAATCGGCCCGTCTTGCGCAACCAGGTCAACCTCGCCCCAGGGACAGCGGTAGTTCGCGTCCAATATCCGATAGCCCTTGGCCTCCAGATGGACGCGGGCGAGCCGCTCGCCGACATGGCCCACCTGACGGGCGGACACGCTGGACTTGGGTTCCTCACCTGGCATCGGCGTTCTCTGGCATGAGTATCATCTGGAATCGGCGTCATCTGGCGCGGGCATCATCTGGCGCGGGCGCCATCTGGCGTGGGACCCATCTGGCGTCGGCATCATTCGGCGTGGGCGTCCAGCGCCAGAGGGGCTTGCCGCAATGGGCTGAAAGAGCGCCGGTGGATCGGCGTCGGCCCCATTTCAGCCAGGCAGCGCAGGTGCTGGGCGGTGGCATAGCCTTTGTGCCGAGCGAAGCCGTACCCGGGATACCGCTGGTCGGCGCGCGTCATCAGTTCGTCGCGACTGACTTTGGCCAGGATGCTGGCGGCGGCGATGGACAGCGACTTGGCGTCTCCTTTGACCACGGCGAGGTAGGGTAGCGGGCATTGCTTGACGACCATCCAGTCCAGCAGCAGCGCGTCCGGGGCCGGGCGCAGCGCTGAAACCGCGGTGAACACGGCCTGCAACGCGGCTGGGCCAATTCCGGCACGGTCTATGTCCACGGACCCTACGTGCTCGACCGCGTAGGCCAGGGCGTGGGCGCGAATCGACTCGGCCGACGTCTCGCGCTGCGCCGGCGTCAGCCGTTTGCTGTCGTCAATCTGAGTCAGCCAAGAGGCGTTGGGATCCAAATCGGGCGGCAGGATCACGGCGGCGGCGGTGACGGGTCCGGCCAGCGGGCCGCGCCCGACTTCATCCGCGCCGGCCACCAGGCGATGGCCCTCGGCGTGGAAGGCCGCCTCGAGAGTGAGGTCAGGCATTGACCGGCCGGCGAGCTCCGGTCTCCACCAGCGTCGGAAGTTCATGGCCGACGATGGCGCCCCCGCCGAGCGCCCGGTCGCCCTGGTAGAACACAGCCGCCTGGCCCGGCGTGATCGCCCGCTGCGGATCACGGAACCGCACCACCGCGCCATCGCCCGCAGCGCTCACCGTCGCCGGCGCCTCGGCGAACTTGTAGCGGATCTTGACCGATACCGGGGTTTCTGGCGGCGGCGGCGTTCCTGACACCCAGGAAACTGGGGCGGCGTATAGCGTGTCCCGATACAGGTTGTCCTCCGTGCCTACCACCACCCGGCGAGTGTCAGGTTCCAACCGGATTACGAACCTGGGCGGGCCGCCCGACAAGCCAAGGCCTCGTCGCTGACCGACGGTGTAGTACTGGATGCCGTCGTGAGCTCCCAGCACGTTGCCGTCAACGTCCACGATTTCGCCCGGCTTTTCCTCGGCGCGCTGGCGGAGAAACTCGCGGTAGTCGCCGTTGGGGATGAAGCAGATGTCTTGGCTATCTGGCTTGTCGGCGTTGGGGAATCCGGCGTCCAAGGCCATCTGGCGGATGCGGGCCTTGGGGTAGCGGCCCACGGGCATGAGCGTGGCGGCGAGTTGGTCTTGGCGCATACCGAACAGCACATAGGACTGGTCCTTGTCTGCGTCAACGCCGCGCCTCAGGGCCCATCCCCCGCTTGGGTCGGGTTCGATGCGAGCGTAGTGGCCGGTGGCGACGTGGCTGGCGCCCAGCGTTTGAGCGCGCTGGGCGAGAAAGCTGAACTTGATCTTGTCGTTGCAGGCGATGCAAGGATGCGGCGTCCGGCCGCCTTCGTACTCGCTCTGGAAGTAGTCGATGACGAAAGAACGGAATTCTCGCTGCACGTTGAGCGTGTAGTGGGGGGCTCCCAGGATGCGACAGACGGCCCGGGCGTCTTCCACGTCGTCCAGGGTGCAGCAGCCCCGGTAGCGCTCCGGCAGATCAACCTGGTCGATGTCGTACAGCTTCATGGTGACGCCGATGACTTGGTAGCCCTGCTGGTGGAGCAACAAGGCTGCCACCGAAGAATCCACGCCGCCGCTCATGGCGACGACAACGCGGTCGGATGGGTTCTGGTTTGAATTCATCGGTTTGCAGGTTCTTGAAGGCGCTTCGATGGATGCCGTCGTCGCGGCTTGAAGGGGACGCCGGCTAGTTCGCGATGACCGGCGCTCCCCGTTCTTGGGTCGCCGCTTGCGGGCTTGACATTGGTAGTATAGCATCGGCCCGACCGGGTACACCAACCTGAACTACGCGACGGAGGCGATGCAATGCCGGTAACGTTCGGATGCTCTCTACCCAGCCGCGGCGCCATGGCGTCCCCCGACAATCTGCGCAGCCTGGCGCAGCGGGCGGAGGATCTGTCTTTTGATCACGTCTGGGTCAGCGACCACATCATAATTCCCCATGAGGTCTCCTCGTTCTATCCCTACGCCGCCGATGGCGTGGCGCCATTCCAGCGGGACAATACCTACTTTGAACCGTTGGCCGCGCTCAATTTTCTGGCCGGGTGCACCTCCAAGGTCAAACTGGGCACCCACGTACTCATCCTGCCGTACCGGAACCCCGTGCTGACGGCCAAGATACTGGCCACGCTGGACGTGCTCAGCGGAGGGCGTTTGATCCTGGGCGCCGGCGTGGGCTGGATGGAGGAGGAGTTCCAAGCGATGGGACTCGATACCTACGCGCAGCGCGGCGAGGTAACCGACGAGTACATACAGATCTTCAAGGAACTGTGGACTTCGGATGAACCTGAGTTTCACGGGAAGCACTACGACATCAGCGGCGCCGGCTTCCTGCCGAAGCCCGTGCAACAGCCACACCCGCCAATCTGGATCGGCGGCCACACCAACCCAGCCATCCGGAGGGCCGCCAACCTGGGCGATGGCTGGATGCCCATCGGTTTGCGCCCGCCGGCGGGACTGGAGCCGGAGGAACTGGCCGAAAAGATCGCTCGGCTGCGCCGCGTCACCGCCCGCGCCGGGCGCGCCGAGGACGCCGTTGATCTGGTCTTCAGCACCGATTGCGTCTTCCAGGACGACCCGCCCACCGACCGTCGGCTGGTGTCGGGACACCCAGAACAGATTGCCGCTGACCTGCGACTATATCAGGACCTGGGCGTACAGCACTTCATCTTCGGTTTTCCGGCCGACAGCGCGGCCCAGCAACAGGAAGCGATGGAGCGGTTCGCCAGGGAAGTCATGCCGCTGATACCCCAGGACAAACTACATATCTAGCCAAGCCACCCAATCTCGGATCAGGAGGCCGATGCCATGACATTGCGATCCAATTTGAAACACCGACTGGCCGCAGGTGAGACCATCGTGGCGCCGGGCGCCTACGACCCCATGTCGGCGCGGCTGGTGCAGTCGTTAGGCTTCGACACCGTGTACGTGGGTGGCTACATGAGCGGCGCCCATCTGGCCGTAACCGAACCGCTGATGACGTTAACGGAACAGGTGGAGGTGGCCGAACGGGTCGCCAAATCGGTGCCGCTGCCGGTCATCTGCGACGCCGGGGCCGGCTATGGGGACCCGGTGCACACCATGCACACCGTCCGCACCTTCGAGCGGGCCGGCATCTGCGGAATCCACATCGAGGACCAGGTGTTCCCCAAACGGGCTTCGTACCACGCCGGGCTGGAGCACGTGATCCCCATGGACGAGTTCCTGGAGAAGATGCGCTACGCCCTGGAAGCCCGCAGCGACCCCAACTTCCTGATCATCGGTAGGACGGACTCCTTCACCGCCGTTGAGGGGGACATGAACGACGCCATCCGTCGCGGCAACGCGCTGCGAGACCTGGGCGTGGACGTGGTGATGCCCCGGGGCGTTCGCCAGAGAGAAGATCTGGCGACGTTTCGCGCCGGCGTGCCCGACGTGCCGCTGTTGGTGATCGCCGGCACGGACGATATCACCGTCGAAGAATATGAAGAATTGGGCTACAAGGTGATCATCTACGCCACGACGCCGGCCATCGCCGCCCTGGAAGGTCTGCAGCGGGTGTACACCAGCCTGCGAGACACCGGCCACATCGGGATTGGCGCCGCCGACGTGGCCGCGCGCCGGGCCGAGGTGGAAGCGCTGATCAGCCTACCGGAGTACCAGGCCGTGGAAGCCGCGACCACCGAGCGGGAGTTCCAAGGGCGAGCGGCGCACTGATCGAGGCGCGCCGTCATCGCGGGCGCCCCAATTCTCCGGTCACTGCGAGCCTCCCCTTTCTGCTGTCATTGCGAGCGCAGCGCGGCAATCCCGTTGACCCAAACCAACGGCCGTTAGCCCCGACGTCGAGATTGCCACGGCCTTCGGCCTCGCAATGACAGGCGCTTATGTCATTCCGAGCGCAGCGCGGCAATCCCGTTGACCACGACCTACGGCCGCTCCCCCAAACGTCGAGATTGCCACGGCCTTCGGCCTCGCAATGACAGGCGCTTATGTCATTGCAAGCGCAGCGCGGCAATCTCGTTGACCACGACCCACGGCCGTTAGCCCCGACATCGAGATTGCCACGGCCTTCGGCCTCGCAATGACAGGCGCTTATGCCATTGACAGGCGCTTATGTCATTCCGAGCGCAGCGCGGCAATCCCGTTGACCCAAACCAACGGCCGTTAGCCCCGGCATCGAGATTGCCACGGCCTTCGGCCTCGCAATGACAGGCGCTTATGTCATTCCGAGCGCAGCGCGGCAATCCCGTTGACCACGACCCACGGCCGTTAGCCCCGACATCGAGATTGCCACGGCCTTCGGCCTCGCAATGACAGGCGCTTATGTCATTCCGAGCGCAGCGCGGCAATCCCGTTGACCACGACCCACGGCCGTTAGCCCCGACATCGAGATTGCCACGGCCTTCGGCCTCGCAATGACAGGCGCTTATGTCATTCCGAGCGCAGCGCGGCAATCCCGACGACTGCAACGCGCTGCGCTCCGCCGCCCCGCCCCCGGCGGCCGTTCGCCCAAGCATCGGGATTGCCGCGTCGCTATCGCTCCTGGCAATGACAGTTGCTATGGTCTGTCATTGCGGGCCCTTCCCCCACCTGTCATAGGGAGCGCCTATTTTTCTGTCATTGCGAGCGCAGCGCGGCAATCCCGTCGATCGCAGCTGACGGCCGTTCGCTTCCGCCTTCAGTTGGCCGTACGGGCGCAGGAGTCGGGGTTGCCGCGTCGCTGTGGCGGCTCACAACAACGGAATATGGCAGCGCGCCTTTCCGTGGCGGGACGAAACGGCTCCTGCGCAGGCCGCAACCGAGATTGCTCCATCTGCCCACGTTGTGATAACCTTCCCACTGGCACACTAACCTGCGGTAACGGCCCGAAGCGGATGATTGCCTTCAATTGCACCATACAAGAGGGAATCATTCCCAACGATTTGCGGCTCGTGCTGGCGTCGGAGTTGGCCCGGATCAGTACCGACATTCTGGGTGGCGACCCTACCGATGTATCCGTTCGGTGGATCGAAATCCCCTACGGTTTCGGGTTTCGCGGCGGCCATATTTCCACCACCTCAGCTGTGCGTGGGGAGATTCCGGCCGGCTGTGACCAGGAAACTCGCGTCCGGTTGATGCAGACCATCCAGGACCGGTGGATGGAGTTGACCGGTTGCGCCACCGCAGAACTGGTGGTGTCCGCCCGCGACCGGCGAGATGAACCAGCAAACAGGAGTTGACAACATGCCGTACTACCGCTGCATCATCCCCAAAGACGCGTTGTCATTCGAGCAGCGCCAGGACATCGCCCGCGCCTTCACCGACATTCACTGCGAGAGCACCGGCGCGCCGCGGAGTTTTGTCTCCGTTGCCTTCTTCGAGACGCCCCAGGGCGAGCGCTCCGAACTGGGTTCCGAATACTATCTGGACGGCGGCAACCGAGCCGGCCGTTCCGAGGAAGTCAAGCGGCAACTGCTGACCGATCTCACCAACGCTTTTGCCGACATCGCCGACGTGCCAGCGGACCAAATCGGCGGTCGCATAACCGAAAACCCGGCGTCGTGGACCATGGAAGGCGGCTTCGTCCTGCCTGAACCCGGCCAGGAAGGGCCGGAGTGGTACGCGGAAGTAGCCGCGTCCGCCGCCGACTGACGCATCCGGCTCCCAGCGCCAGCCCGCAGTTGGCGCCGGGCGAATGTGACGTCGTAACGCGCGGTGAAGGGAACGCTTGTTGCCCGAGAACCATCCAGGGATCAATCCAAGCTCGCGTCGGTTTACGTATTCAAGCCGACCGAGCGTCACCTGACGCAGCCCGCTAGTGGCAGTCTGGAAAATTAGCGCTGAGGAGGCCTCGTTTTAACCAATGGTCTCTTTTCTGAAGAAAATGGTTGGCGACACCCCGGAGCGGGCCGCCGAAAAGATCCGCAGCCAGTTGGTTCCACACATCAACGAGCTGGAGGAGTCCATCCGGGCTCTTGATGACGCAGGCCTGCGCTCCAAAACCGACGAGTTCCGGAACCGTATCAGCTTGGGCGAGACCCTGGATGACCTGCTGCCCGAAGCCTTCGCCGTGGTCCGCGAGGCCGGCCGTCGCACCCTGGGCCAGCGACACTACGACGTCCAGCTCATCGGAGGCGTCGTGCTGCACCAGGGCAAAATCGCCGAAATGAAAACAGGCGAGGGCAAAACCCTGGTCGCAACCCTGCCGGCCTACCTCAACGCCCTTTCCGGCGACGGCGTGCACGTGGTCACCGTCAACGATTACCTGGCCCGCCGCGACCCAGTGTGGATGGGGCCCATCTACCACCTGCTGGGACTCACCGTGGGTTGCCTCCAGCACGACGCGGCCTACGTTTACGACCCGGAACTGACCGACGCCGGACGGGGAGGTTTCGATTATCTCGCTCCCGCTACCCGTACAGACGCTTACAAGGCCGACATCCTCTACGGCACCAACAACGAGTTCGGGTTCGACTACCTCCGGGACAACATGGCCATGGGGGTCGAGTACCAGGTGCAGGGCGGACGGCGCCACTTCGCCATCGTTGACGAGGTGGACAACATCCTCATTGACGAAGCGCGCACGCCCCTGATCATCAGCGGCCCAGCTCAGCAGCCCGTGGAGCACTACTCCAACTGCGCCCGCCTGGCGCCGCGCCTGCGGGAGTACGAAGACTACACCATCGACGAACGCACCCAAGCCATATCGCTCACCGAGGACGGCATCGCCAGGGCCGAGCGGCATCTGCGCGTCGACAACCTCTACGAACCGGAAAACTTCCACCTGGTTCAGTACGTCGAGAATGCTGTCGTCGCCCAGATCCAGAAGATCAAAGACAAGGACTACGTGGTTCAGAACGGCGAGGTGGTCATCGTTGACGAGTTCACGGGCCGATTGCAATTCGGCCGGCGGTGGTCTGACGGCCTGCACCAAGCGGTGGAAGCCAAGGAGGGCGTCCGCATTCAGCGTGAAAGCGTGACCTACGCCACCATCACGCTGCAAAATTACTTCAGGATGTACCGGAAATTGGCCGGCATGACCGGAACCGCGGTCACCGAAGCCGACGAGTTCTACAAGATCTACGGGTTGGAAGTCGCCGCCGTTCCCACCAACTTGCCCATGATCCGTGAAGATGGCGGCGACTTGATCTTTCCCACCGAGGAAGGGAAGTGGCGCGCTGTGATCAACAGCATCGTGCAGCGCTCCGAGGCCGGCCAGCCGGTGTTGGTGGGCACGACCTCCATCGAAACCTCGGAAGCGCTCAGCGACCGCCTTCGCAGGAGCGGGGTGCAGCACCAAGTGCTCAACGCCCGCAACCACGAGCAGGAAGCCAACATCGTCGCGCAAGCCGGGCGGGCGGGCGCCGTCACCGTGTCCACCAACATGGCCGGACGCGGCACCGACATCGTACTCGGCGGCGCGGACAGCGACCGTGAGGACTGGCAAACCGAACACGACCGGGTTATCGCCCTGGGCGGCCTGCACGTCATCGGCACCGAGCATCACGAGGCGCGCCGCGTGGACAATCAGCTACGGGGCCGCGCCGGACGCCAGGGCGACCCCGGCAGCAGCCAGTTTTTCGTCGCCCTGGAAGACGAACTGATGCAGCGCTTCGGCGGCGACCGCATCAAGAACGTGATGAACTGGACCGGCCTCAACGACGACGAGCCGCTGGAGAACAAGCTCGTAACCAAATCCATCACCAGCGCGCAGGTCAAGGTGGAAGGCCACCACTTCGATATTCGCAAGCATTTGCTCAATTTTGATGACGTGCTCAACCAGCAGCGCACCGTCATCTACCACCAGCGCTCCCAGATTTTGAGCGGCGAGGGGCTGCGCGAGCGGGCTCTGGAAATGCTGCGCGCCGAGTTCAACGACCTGATGTCAACCCACCTCAGCGCCCGCCACGCCGATGACTGGAACGTGGATCCCTTCCTGGCCGGGTTGCGTCAGATCTGCCCGCCGCCGCCGGAGTTGGACACGCCCGAAAAGACGCTCCAGCGCCGCCGGGAGGCCATCGCAGACCTGCTGGACCAGCATGCCGACGCCCTCTACGACGCCAAGGAACGCGCGCTGGGCACGGAAGATATGAACACCCTAGTGCGTCTACTGATGCTGAAGTCCATCGATACCCATTGGGTCAACCACCTGACCCACATGGAGAACCTGCGTACCGGCGTAGGCCTGCAGGCGGTGGGCCAGCGCGACCCTCTCACCGTGTATCGCACGGAAGGACAGCGAGCCTTTACGGAGCTGATGCGCCAGATGCAGCGGGACGTCACACACACCCTATTCCACGTCACGCTGTCTCCGGCGGCCCCAACGCAGCGGGCGCCCGCCGAAGATCCCCAGGCAGTCGCCGGGCCAGTGGCCGGGAGAGCTGCCAGCCGCGCCCCCGTGAGTCCCATGGCGGCGGTGGCGCCGGCGCGCGCTGCGGTGGCGCCGAGGGCTGGCCGCAAGATCGGCCGCAACGCGCCCTGCCCCTGCGGCAGTGGCCGCAAGTACAAGCGCTGCTGCGGCGCCAACTCCTGATCTCGCCGGCGGGGTAACCCTTCTGACGGCCGCTGCTTGCCAGTCGCCGCCGTGGCCTAGTCGCTGCATCGATTCCGGTCACTTGCCGCGCCGGAATAACCGCTTGACTAAGGTGACGGGCTGCGGTTGCGGGTCTGTCATCGTGATGGGTTTGTTGCGTCCCGAAACCCAACCCTCGGGGTCTCGCTCGAAAGCGACGCGGCAGCCGGGGGCGCAGAAATAGTAGGTGTGCCCCTCGAACTCGCTGGAGCCCCCATTGGGGTTTTCGGTGTCCACTTGCATCAGGCAGATGGGGTCGGCGGCGGTTGGCATCTGGTTTCTCCTCGCCCTGACGAATCGACGTTTGGCAGGATTATACCCTGTGCGGGGTAGGCGGCGGCGGCGCGGACGCCCAATAAGCGAAATCCGCCGTTACGCAGAAGCGCTCCGTTGCCTATCGTTGCGAGGCCGTCTCCACCTGTCATTGCGAGAAGCAAAGCGACGTGGCAATCTCGACGCTTGGGCGAGCGGCCGCCGGGGCCGGGCGGTGAGGGCGAACGACCGCCGGTTGCGTTCAACGAGATTGACGCGCTTCGCTCGCAATGACAGTGGAGGCTGGGCGCTCGCAATGATGGAATGGGCGGGCGCTCGCGTTCCCTCCAACTGTCATTGCGAGCAGCGCCAGCGACGCGGCAATCCCGTTGCCTGGGCCGACGGCCGCCGGGGCAGGGCTGTGAGGGCGAACGGCCGCCGGTTGCGATCAACGAGATTGCCGCGCTTCGCTCGCAATGACAGTGGAGGCTGGGCGCTCGCGTTCCCTCCAACTGTCATTGCGAGGAGCGCCAGCGACGCGGCAATCCCGTTGCCTGGGCGAACGGTCGCGGGTCGCGATCAACGAGATTGCCGCGCTTCGCTCGCAATGACAGTGGGTGTGGATCGCAATGACAGTGGGTGGGCAGTGACAGTATGGGGGATCGCATGACAGTGGGTGTGGACCGGCCATGGCAGGTTTCGGGCAACTGGGTAGGCGCCGGAGCCTCGGCGCGCTTGAATACCAACCCCGCCGGCGGTATATTGCCATCACCATACTAGAACCTGTGGTAAGGAGCCCAAATCATGGCCCGTCTCAACGACGTCACCCGCGAACAACTTGCGCCAGAACATCAGGCATTTTTCGACTCCATAGCCAGCAGCCGCGGCAGCGTGCGCGGCCCCTACGGCGTCCTGTTGCACAGCCCCGACCTGGCGGCCCGGGTGGCCCACACCGGATCGTACGTCCGATTCGACCTGGACATCACTGAAGCCCAGCGCGAGATCATCATCTGCGCCACCGCCCGTGAAATTCGCCAGCAGTACGAATTTTCAGCCCACGCTCGCCTCGCCAGGCAGGCGGGGGTCGCCGAGGACGTGGTGAACGCCATCGCCACCGGCAAGGCGCCCGAGGGCATGTCTGGCATCGAAGCGTCGTTGGTCAAGTACGTTCAGGAATTGGCGCGCAACCACAAGATCAGCGACGAAACCTTCAATGCCGTCTCCAACCACTTCGGTACCCAGAAGACCGTGGAAATCACCGGCTTGATCGGGCATTACATGCTGGTGGGTCAGATCCTTTCCGCGTTCGAAGTGGACCTGCCTGCCGGCGTCCAGCCGGAAATCACCTGATGCGAGATCGCCATAACGGAGACAGGCATAAAGGAGACCGCCATGACTGCCGCCACTGACGGCCTAATCTCCGCCCTGGAGAACAACTTCACCACCATCGACCTCGCCCTCCAGGACCTGACGGACGAGGAGTTCCACCGCATCCCGGCGCTGGATTGCAATTCGGCGGCCTGGATACTTTGGCACCTTTCCCGGGTGATCGATTCGTTCATTCACACCCGGCTGCGGGACCTGCCCCAACTGTGGGACTCTCACCACTGGGAACAGCATTTCACCATGCCGGCCGGCGGCGAAAACCGCGGCCTGGGCTGGACCCACCAGATGGTATGCGACTGGCAACCGCCGTCGCGCGCCCTACAGATGGATTACTTCGAGCAGGTTCGCGCCGCGCTCCGAGAATACCTGCCCGGACTCACCGAGGCTCAGATGCAGCAGGCGCGGATCATTCCGCCAGTGTCGGAGCCGCGCACTGTGGCGGCGGCGTTGGGCCAAATGACCTGGGACTGTGTTTCCCACGGCGGGCAGATCGCCTACCTGCGCGGGATGTACAAGGGCATGGGTTGGCACCGGTAGGGTTTTCGGATGCAACCGACAGGGGCGGGATTATAGCCCGCCCCTATGAATTTCTGGGCCGTCCCCGGTCGTCGCTGTCCACCATTATGGTGACTGGGCCGTCGTTCACCAGCGCAACGCGCATGTAAGCCTGGAACCGGCCCGTCGCCACCCGCAGGCCCTTATCGCGAAACATTTCCACCGTTCGTTCGTACAGGCGGTTGGCATCATCCGGCCCAGCGGCTCGGGTGAAGTCGGGCCGGCGACCCCGCCTGGTGTCGGCGTGGAGCGTGAACTGGGACACCACCAGCAGTTCTGCGGCCACATCCAGCGCCGAGTGGTTGAACCGGCCCTGTTCGTCGGCGAATATTCTCAGGTTTGCGATCTTTTCCACCAGATACTGAGCGTCGGGCTCGGCGTCTCCTGCCGCGACGCCGAGCAGGACAACGAGGCCCGCCCCAATGCTGCCGACCTCCGTTTCGTCAACCCACACCGAAGCTTCGGTTACGCGCTGAATCAATGCTCGCATCGCCATTTGCCTCTGTTCTTCAGCGTCGTGTTGGTCGGCGCCCCGGTTGGGGTCGTGTTGGTTGGCGTCGCGTTGGTTCGTAGAGTCTCATGGGGATGAAAAAGGGCCGCGCCAAGAAGCGCGGCCCAGCTCTGGAGGATGACTTTGGCCGACTCTCAGGCGGAATCCCCACCGGCGGCTGCGGGAGCGGCTGGCGCGGCCGAGTCGCCTCCCGATGATGAACTGTCGCCGGAGTTGCCGCCGCCGCTTGGCTTGGATCCGTCGGATGATGACTCGGAGCCGTTGGAAGACGACGTTGCTTCGGCTGCCGACTCCTTGCTGTCAGAACCCTCGGCAGGACGCTTGGGCCGTCCGTAGTCAGTGGTGTAGAAGCCGCTGCCCTTGTATATCACCGGGACCGCGTGAAAAACCCGCTGACCGGCTCCCCCGCAGGTGGGGCATTCGCCCTGGCCGGCTTCGCTGAATTTCTGGACCAATTCAAACTCAATTGAGCAGACCGTGCAGCGATAATCGTAACGAGGCAAACTGATCCTCCCTTGCCTGTGCCCGTTTAGGGATGCCTAGCCCGGTTCTTGCCGACGCTTACCGCCGCTGCCGTCGCCGTCGCCGAGCGGCGCGCTGGGCGGCCAGGCGCTCCTTCTGCGCCTTGGAGCGGAAGAACCTGCGATCTTTCAACTCGCGCAGGATGCCCGCGTGCTGAACCGAAGCGCGGAACCTGTTTACCAAACTTTCGGGCGGTTCCCCTTCCCGGGGCGTTACGTAAGCCATGGGCCAGTTACTCCGTGGTTAGTGTTTCATGGTTCACAATTTATACCATGTCGCGCGGAATACGGCAAACGCTGGCCAGCGCAACCGACGCGGTGTCCCCTTTGCCGCGACAGGCGTGGCGTTTAAACGACGCTGGGAGAAGCCAGGCTGGGAGCGATGACATAAGGAACTGTCATTGCGAGGCCGAAGGCCGTGGCAATCTCGACGCTCGAGCGAGCGGCCGTTGGTTGTGGTCGACGAGATTGCCGCGCTCCGCTCGCAATGACAGGTGGGGTGGCTGCAATGACAGCATCTGTCATTGCGAGGAGCGATAGCGACGCGGCAATCTCGCCCCGTCAGGAACGGCCGGCGGGGCGGCGCGGTGAGGGCGAGCGACCGTTGGTTGTGGTCGACGAGATTGCCGCGCTCCGCTCGCAATGACAGCATCCGTCATTGCGAGGAGCGACAGCGACGCGGTAATCTCGCGCCGTCAGGAACGGCCGGCGGGGCGGGACGGTGATGGCGAGCGACCGTTGGTTGTGGTCGACGAGATTGCCGCGCTGCGCTCGCAATGACAGCATCCGTCATTGCGAGGAGCGACAGCGACGCGGCAATCTCGCCCCGTCAGGAACGGCCGGCGGGGCGGGGCGGTGAGAGCGAGCGGCCGGTGGTTGTGGTCGACGAGATTGCCGCGCTCCGCTCGCAATGACAGCATCCGTCATTCCGAGGGGCGACAGCGACGCTACAATCTCGCGCCGGCAGGAACGGCCGGCGGGGCGGGACAGTGGAGGCGAGCGACCCTTGGTTGTGGTCGACGAGATTGCCGCGCTCCGCTCGCAATGACAGGTGGGGTGGCTGCAATGACGGGTGGGGTGGCTCGCGAAGACAGCAGGGGACGCTCGCGATAGCGCAAGCGGCAACGCTCAAGATTCGTTGGCAGTGATACGGCCATCGGCCATGCGGAGCCGGCGGTCAGCCATGTCTGCCAACATCAGGTCGTGGGTGGCGGTGACGACGGTTACGCCGCGGCTGGCGCCAATTTCTCGCAATATCCCGCCGATGCTCTCGGCGGTTACACTGTCCAACTCCCCGGTGGGTTCGTCGGCGAATACCACCGACGGGCCCGCCACCAGGGCTCGGGCAATGGCGACGCGCTGCTGCTCGCCGCCAGAAAGTTCGTAGGGTCGGTGACCAGAGCGGCCGAGCAAGCCCACCAATTCCAGGGACTCGTTGGCGCGTCGCCGACGTTCTCGCCAGGAGACTCCTCCGATGTGAAGGGGCAACTCCACGTTTTCGAACGCCGATAGCAGCGGGATCAGGCCGAATGACTGAAAGACAAATCCGACGCGCTCCCGGCGCAGCCCTACCAGTTCTCTTTCCGACAGGCTCGACAAATCCCGGCCTTCGAACCAAACCTTGCCAGAACTGGGCCGGTCCAAGCCGGCCAGCAGGTTCAACAGGGTAGTCTTGCCTGAGCCGGAGCGTCCAACCAGCGCCACGAACTCGCCGGGCGCTATGCTCACCGTGACTTCGTCCACGGCGCGCACTTTGCTGTCTCCATCTCCGAATACCCTAACCGCAGCCTCAGCGGCCAGCGCTGCTGTGCCGTTTGCCATTTCGGGCGTTATCCTCTGGAGTCCGTTCCAGCGCCGCGACCAGACGCGCGCTCACGGCTCCGGCGGGGCGCGGCTGTCGGTCGCAGGGTGACCTCGGCGCCGTCCTCGGTCAAGCCAGCGCTGGCCAAGCCGTCCCAGGCTCCGCTGTGGTTCTGGAATCGTTCCATATACTCGCGGGGCAATTGCAGGCGACCGGCGCGGTCCACCACCAGGTATTCTTCCTCGCTGCCCCGGTCACCCTGGTACGACGCCCTCAGGTAGGATTCGGAGCCGATGCGGCCGTCGCGAATGCGGACCACCCGATCAACCCACTGGGCTATGCCGGCATAGTGGGTGACGATGATCACCGTAACGCCGAACTGCTGGTTGATTCGTTGCAGCATTCGGAACACGCCCTCAGCCATGTTGGTATCCAACTCCCCGGTGGGTTCGTCGGCCAGCAGCAGCGGAGGATTGTTCGCCAGGGCGACGGC
This sequence comes from Dehalococcoidia bacterium, assembly GCA_965221295.1. Taxonomy (GTDB): domain Bacteria; phylum Chloroflexota; class Dehalococcoidia; order Lucifugimonadales; family UBA3495; genus Bin87. The sequence goes on from OZ244879.1 coordinate 3,138,831, forward strand.
GATGGCGACGCGCTGCTGTTCGCCGCCCGATAGTTCAGACGGATACCGCGCGGCTTTATCGGACATTTGCAGCGCGTCGAGCAGCTCTGCGGCCCGCTCCCGGCGTTGCCTGCGTCCAGCGCCGGCGATGGCCTGCGGGAGCTCGATGTTGTCCCTCACGTTCAAATAGGGAACCAAATTGCGTCCTGTGGCTTGCCAGACGAAGCCGACTTCCTGGCGTCGGTAGGCCACCAATTCCCGGTCGCTGATGTCGAGGAGGTCTCGGTCTCCCACCCGGATTCGGCCGGCGGATGGTCGCTCCAAGCCGGCCAGGATATTCAACAGGGTGGTCTTGCCGGAACCGCTGGCGCCGACTATTCCCACCAATTCGGCCTGGGCTATCTCCAGGTCGACGCCGCGCAGGGCCACCACCTCAAGATCCGCTGGTTTGTAGATCTTGAAGAGGTCATTGGCTTCCACGTAGGGTGCGACCTGAGGGGACGTTGTTTCAGCAAGGGCCGGCTCGGTGGGCCGTTGGGCCGTCGTTGGCGCTATGGCAGGGCGTTCCGGTAGCGATTGGGGTTCCGCAGCCCCGTTGCCTGAAGGCGCCGGTTCGCGGGCCGCCGATGCGGTTGCCGCCGGCGCGGGATCTCGGGCCAGAACCGGAGCCGCTGGGGGCGTCAAGTCTTCGCCTGAGTCAGCTGGGAAGTCGGCGGGCGTCGAGTCGGTGGCTTCCAATTGCTGGCGACGCTCGGGCGGCATGAAGCGGCGGGCGTATCGTTCGTCGACATCCTGTTGGGGCGATTCTGGCATGTGGCGCAAACTCAAAAACTCAAGGGACTAGCGTTGCGAGTATTATACAGCGTATCGGGCGGCTGGCCTAGCAGTCGCCAACGATGCCCCGCTTGGGACCAGGTTGCCCCGCTTGGGACCAGAGTGGCTCGCTTGCGATTAATCTGGGTCGTTTGGCGAAACGTGAGTATGCTGATGCGGCATCACCGGTAGAGCAACGTTGCGCCAGCTCGCCAGCCACATTGCGCCAGCTCGCCAGCAACGTTGCGCCAGCTCGCCAGCAACGTTGCGGATGTTGACATATCGGATTATGATATGCGCCCGATCCGATCCCACATCGGAAAAATGGGACTCGACCGTAACGAAATGCAATAAGGAGAATTCAATTGGCCGAACAGCCCAGCGAACAAGCCATGCAGCGCATGCGATTGTTCATCGACCGCTATTGTGAAAAATCTGGGACTTTCAAGCACCCCGGGGAGGGCATCACCGAAGCAGTGGTGCTGGGGTTGGCCCAGAACGTCGACGAAATCGGGCGGCCCCTGTGCCCCTGTCGGTTCTACCCGGACAAAAAGGAAGAGGTCCAGCATCGCACATGGGTTTGCGCCTGTGACGACATGCAGATCTACAAGTATTGCCACTGCCTCCTGTTCGTGAACGAGGACGGGCTGCCCATCACCGAGTACCTGCCCGAGGATCACGAGGGCCGCGCCATCTACGGCCTGGTGGAAGATCCAACGCCGGACAAGGGCCGCCCTCTGCGCAACAAGGCCGAGGAACGGGAGATAGAACGCCGCGAGCGACCCTCCTGAACTCGCCAGCCTCGGAGTAGATCCGCGATTCATGCGAGCCCGTCGCTCGTTGAGGCGCTGCGGAATGGATCCGTGGTTAATCCGAGCCCGTCGCTCGCTGCGCAACTACGACGGAATGGATCCGCGGTTCATGCGAGCCCGTCGCTCGCTTCGCAGCTACGACGGAATGGATCCGCGGTTCATGCGAGCCCGTCGCTCGCTGCGCAGCTACTGCGGGATAGTCAGGTGCGCTCGCGCTCCGGAGCGGACGGTTGTGGTCGGTTGGCGCAGAGACGGCATGGGTGATCAGGCATGGTCGATCAGGGGAATGTGGTTTGGTTGGCTTCTCTGGTTGGCGCCGCCCCATCAGGTCGGAGGTTGTCGCGGCCACGATGACGGGGCGGCCAGGCCTTTGACGCGCGGACAATCTGGCGTCGCGCGCCGGGATTCCGCCCACGCTCCGCGGAGCCCTGCGGTCGGCATGACCCTGAGCTACCGCCAGCCGCTGAACCAACGGCGGCTCAGCGGCTCGCGCTTCCCTGTCAATTCTGCTCCGTCTCCGGTCCAAGCGGGCCGCTCGGCGAAGGCCGCCTGAGGGCAAACCCGCCATGCAAATCGATAACGGCGTACACGGTCGCCTGGATTTGCCAGCAGATGGTAAAATCGGGAACGGTTCAGACCTGCCCATGCTCCAAATCGGGAGGCCGGCGTGACGACCGCAATGCAAGATTACCGGGCGGTGTTCATTAGCGACACCCACCTGGGATTCAAAGGTTCAAAAGCTGGAGAACTGGCCGATTTTCTCGATAGCCACCACAGCGACCATCTCTACCTCGTGGGCGACGTGGTCGACGGGTGGAGAATGAACCGAAAGATCCATTGGCCGGCCGAACACACACGGGTGGTGCGCCAACTATTGGCGAAGTCGAACAACGGCACCCAGGTTCACTACATCGTAGGCAACCACGACGAAGTGTTCCGGTCGTGGCTCGATTGGGAATTGAGTTTTGGCCGGATAAAATTTTCCAACCAGCGCGAACACATCGGGCTGGACGGCAAGCGGTACCTCGTGATTCACGGAGACCTGTTCGACGACCTGATGAAAAGCGGCGCCGGCCGCGCCGTCATGTTCCTTGGCGCTTTGGGCTACGATGCGCTGCTGGCCGTCAACTCCTTGACGGACCGCGTGTTGAGAAAGTTCGGCGCCCCTTCCATCAGTTTGACCAGTTTCGCCAAGAGGCAGACCAAAGGGGTGGTGTCTTACGTGCTAAAGTTCGAGTCCACCCTGGCCGAACACGCCCGCCAAAATGATTACGATGGCGTGATCTGCGGGCACATCCACACCCCCGAGATCAGGAGTATTGACGAGATCTCCTATCTCAACTGCGGCGATTGGGTGGAAAATTGCAGCGCCATCGTGGAGCGCCGCGACGGAACCTGGGAGTTGGTCAGATGGCGGCGCCGTGAGTGACCGGCCTCGTTTAACGCTGGTCACCGACGCCTGGGCTCCGCAGATCAATGGCGTCGCCATCACGTTACGCTACGTGACCCGTCACCTGGAAGAGAGCGGATTCGACGTCACAGTCATCCAACCGGGTCTCTTCCGCACGGTCAAACTGCCCAAGTATTCCGAGATTCGATTCGCAGTGTCGCCGGTCGGTATCTACCGGGCCTTGAACGCGGCCCGGCCCGACTATGTGCACATCGCCACCGAGGGTCCATTGGGCACGGTGGCGCGATTCTGGTGCCGACGTCGCGGGGCGTCTTTCAACTCCAGCTACCATACCCGCTTCCCCGAATACGTGAAGCGGATGTATGGGCTGCCTTCCGGTCCCGTCACCAAGTACATGCGGTGGTTCCATGGAGCCGCCGAATCCACGTTGGCGCCCACCGTCAGCGTGAAGGAGGACTTGGAGCGTTGCGGTTTTACCAACCTGGTGGTGTGGCCCCGAGGCGTGGACGCAGACCTGTTCCATCCCTCGGCCCGGGATCCAGGTCTCTACCCGCGGAATGCGCCAGACAACAAAGCGGTGGTCTACGTTGGCCGCGTCAGCAAGGAAAAGAGTATTGAGGACTTTTGCGAACTGGCGGCCAACCCAAATTACCAGCTCTACGTGGTGGGCGACGGGCCCCACCGGCAGGCGCTGGAGCGCAAGTTCGGAGACCGCGTGACCTTTGTCGGTTTCAAGCATGGCGCCGACTTGGCCCGGCACTACGCGTCGGCCGACGTGATGGTCTTTCCCAGCCGCACCGACACCTTCGGCCTCGTCATCACCGAAAGCATGGCCTGCGGCACACCGGTGGCCGCGTACCCCGTGACCGGCCCTCGGGACATAATCGCCGATGGCGGGTCGGGAGCCCTGGACGAGGATCTGTCCGTAGCCGTGGGCCGGGCGTTGCAATGCGACCGGGATCAAGTCCGCGCCCATGCCCTAGATTTCACATGGGACGCCTGCGCCGACATCTTCCGCGAATGGCTAGCGCCGGTGTGACCGCCGCTCCTCAGGGTTGAGCGTCCCGCGCGCCGGTCGGCGGACCGATGGGTTGCCGCGCCCGCAACCCGAACCACGCCGCGCCCAACAGCGCCATGGTCCCGCCGATGCGGAACACGTCGCGGTACGCCAGCAGAAACGCCTCGGCGGATGGCCGCGTGGCTCCGTAATGGTCGCTGAGGCCGGCGAACACCGCGCCAACTATCGCAACGCACAATACCGTTCCCGAGGCTTGCGCCAGCGACATCGCCCCCGACGCGGTGCCGAACCGTTCCGGCGGCACGCTGCCCAGCATCAGCGCGTAGGCCGCCGATTGGAACCAACCCACACCCAGGCCCACGATGGCGATGGCCCCGCCGGGATGCCAGATCGCCGACCCATCGTCCAAGCCTGACATCACCAGCAATCCCGTCGCGGTTAGGCTCAAACCCACGGCTCCCACGGGCCTGACCCCCCAGCGGTCGCACAGCCAGCCGCCCAACGGCGACGATATGATGTTGCACGACGACATGATGGCGAACAATATGCCAAGGGTCACCGGGGTGCGATTCAGCGAGTCGGTGATGTAGAACGGGAAGATGAACCAGAGGACGAACTGGGAGAAGTGCCCCAGGAACATGGCCCCGACGGCCGTTTGGAATCCGCTCAATCTGGCCAGCGCGCCTGGCAGCACTGGTAGAGCCGCCCTCCGTTCAACCCACACCAGAGCCGCCAGCGCCACCGGCGCCGCCGACAGCAGCGCGAGGGACGCCGGCGCCGTCCAACCGATCGCCTGCCCCAGTCGTAGCCCGATCATCAGGCACCACAGCAACGACAAGACCAGGGCCGCGCCGGCCAAGTCGAACCGCTGATCCGAACCCGACGCAACTCCGCCGTTGACCGCCCGCGGAACCGCCAACAGGCCGATGACCAGCGCCAAAACCGTCAGTGGTATTCGCCCCCAGAATACCGCTGGCCAATCGAATTGCTGCACCAACGGCCCGGCCGCCAGCGTGGACATCACCATGCCCGACGCCAGGCTCGCCGACGTGAAACCCATGGACAGGCCGCGCCTGGACTCTGGGAAAACCGACGCGGCAATGGCCGGCGCCGCGCTGTACAGGCAACCCGTTCCCAACGCCTGCAGGAAACGAAAGCCGACCAGCGCCTCCAGCGTGGGCGACAGGGACATGCACACCATCGACACCAGGTAGGTTGCGGTCCCGAACAGGTACACCATGCGCAGGCCGAAGCGGTCGGCGAATGCTCCCGAACCCAACGCCAACCCGGCCCGCGTGGCGATGAACACCACGATCACCCACTGCACCGCCGCCAGGTCGGTGTTGAAGGCGTCCCGCATGGCCGGCAACCCCACGTTGACCGCGAAGTCCAGCGACGCCAGTATCATCCCTAGGGCGGCGGCGGACGCCAGGGCGACGGTTCGCCAAGTTGCGCGGACGGCGGAAGCGCTGCTAGGTTCTGCGATGGCAGGCATGGCGGTTGATTGTACGCCATCGGCTGCACAATGATGGAGAAGTGACAAAATGCCGTTGACCCGTTCGCCGCGTGTAGGATAACCTGCACGTAGAGATGAGATGATGTATTATTTTTCGAACGCTGAAACCAAGCGGGAAGCGTGCAGAGCCTTTACGTTATTGTGGGCCAACTGCTTATTCTGGCCCTTCGCGGCGCCTGTGGGAACCGCAGTTCTATGCGGCATCGTGGTAGGGCTGTTCGGCATTGACCCCGTTGATTACGGGTTAGATTACCTGGTAAAGGCGTTGCTGGGTGTCGCCGGGGCGGCCGCCGGCTTTTGGACATTGTGTTTTCTCCTGACCGCGTTATTCTTCGGCATCAGCCCAAACTTGCTGGGGCTGCTGCACCATCGATCCTTGAATGGCGCCGCTATCCTTCGATTCGTCAATGCCATCGTCCTTTGGGCGCCACGCTTGAATGGCGCGGCCACCATTTCCGAAAGCTCTATTCGACGGCAACCCTGCCTCGTGCGCTCCAACCGACTGGCATTGAGCACATCATCGGATCTGGCCGGGGCCGCGCCTCTACTGCAATAGCCGCTGGCTTCTCCATTTTCCGTCCCCGCGTGAACCGCACGCGGGGGTTGAACACCCGGGCCCCATTTTATGGAGCGGCCCGATAGGAGGAGTCAAGATGACTACTCAAAGCGGCCGGGAATTGGCCAGCAAAATCCGTGAAACCGAAACAAACCTCGTCGACCTAAAGTCCGAGATTGAGCAACGCGAGGATTCGCCCGACTTGGCATGGGTCAAGGACAAAATTTCCGATCTCAAGGAAGATTCTGAACTCCGACGCCTCCAAGACGCGGTAAAACAGCGGAAAACTGCGCTCGGATTCTCGCGGCTGAATTCAGAAAAAAGGGATACAGAGCGAAAACTCGGCATTCCCTCAATGCGTCGTGAAATGCATGGCCTGTCGTCTGACTTGGCTCAACTACACGAGCAGTTGGTGGAGGTCAACCTGCAAACCGGCTCTGGCGCATAAGAGTGCGGTCGAGGTTTTCACGCATCCGAGCTAACCCGCAGCTTGGCGGGTCTGCCCAACGTAGCGGATCGGCCGGGTTTTACCCTGGACGGTCCGCTACGTGAACAAGTGAGATCAACCATGCAAAACGCAATTCACGCGCTGGGAATCATTGGCGCAATTCTATTGCGCATCACGTTAAAAGTAGCCGACTCCTACTTGGATTTCATACTCCGCATTCGTTCTGGGGAACGCGCGGTACCGCCCACTCGGCGCACGCGATTTTCGGCCGAATTACGTCAACGCATCCGGCAACGACAAGGTGGCCGTTGCATGTACTGCGGGTTGACGCTGAACCGAACGAACCTGCACATCGACCACATATTTCCGGTGGAGCATGGCGGCAGCAACGCCGAGGACAATTTGCAGGCGTTGTGCGGCTCATGCGATTTGCGCAAAGGTGTCCAAACGGACTCAGAGTTCTGCGAACGGTATAGGGCATTGCTGTCCAGCCAACGAACGGGCGCCCCACCTGTGCAACGCATTCCTCAATCGGCATTCCGCGCGGAAACGACGAACACCAGCAGGCTGGAATCTACCCGCTCCAGGCAGGCGGCGGTTTTCAAAACACCGCGTCAGAAAATCATGAGCAGCAGCGGCATCGCTGGGATAGTAGCAGGTGGCGTTTGGCTTTTTGCGATTGCGATCGCATTCGACGGAGCCGCCGGGGTCGCTTTTTGGGGAGGAGTCGTCGTTGGGCTGTGGGTGGCCGTCGGTTTGATCTGGCGCGCCAAATTTACCGGACGCTTCGATCAATAGCGCCAGGGACGGTAGGCCAGCGGAAGTAGGGCCGAACACAAACAGGCCGCCCAGCGCCTAGAGCGGCGCTCCGTCCACTTCGCCGGGTGGCGGGATGAGGTCGGATACGGCCAGGAGTATGTTGGGGAAGGCGCGTGGGCTGATGGCGTCGCCTGCTTCGTAGGTGTGGACGCTGGCGTACTGCGAGCCAGACGGCTCGGCGTAGGTCGTAAGCTCCTGGGCTCGCAGGTTGGCGATCCATACCTCAGAGATGCCGGCGGCAGCGTACCGCGCCAACTTTGGCCCCTGGTCATAGGCCAGCGAACTGTCGGCGAATTCGATGACCAGATACACGTCGTCCGGCGTGGCATGACTGTATCTGCCTGAGCCGGGAGGATTCCACCGCTTCAGTACGACGTCTGGCTGGGGAGCCGTGTTGTCGTTCAAATAGATGGGCCCAGCCATTTGCACGGTTGCCCGCCCAATCAGCGGTGGAACCAGCAGTGAAATTGCCCAGTCAGTTCCACCTGTGTGGCGGTCGCCTATAGGCGGCATAACGATTATCACTCCGTCGATCAATTCAACGCGGTCGGATTTGCACAGGATGCCGGCGGCCGCCATGGCCAGGTACTCGTCCACCGTGAACCGATGGCGGCCGGCCAGGACATCGCTCGCCTCGCTGGCTTGGATGATGCCGGCCTGGGTCAGGGCGGCGCATTCCTCCACGCTGAAGAGTCGGGCCGGAGGGATGGCGGATGTGGTCAAAGTAGTCATCGAGCGGCCTCTCAAGTCTGGCTAGACCGGCGGATGGTTTGGTGGTGAGGGAATTCTATCATGGCCGTTCCAGTGTCCCGGCCCAGGGCGGCCCAGCCCAGGCCGGGCAGGCAATGCCGCGCCGCGCCGTCGGGCAGTGTGCTAATATCTGCCAGTGATACGCTGATTCCCATCGCCGGAGGTTCTCCACCATGACGCAAAACGCCGGAGCTTTCGAGGCCCTGCTCCAGGAAGACCGCACCTACCCGCCGCCGGCAGATTTCGCCGCCAACGCCAACATCGCCGACCCTGCGGTGTACGACGAGGCGCGCCGAGACCCCCAGGCGTTCTGGGCGCGGTTCGCCGGCGAACTGGACTGGTTCCAGCCCTGGGATTCCGTACTGGATTGGTCCGACGCCCCCTTCGCCAAATGGTTCATTGGCGGCAAGCTCAACGCGGCCTACAACTGCATCGACCGCCACCTGAACGGACCGCGCCGCAACAAGGCGGCCATCATCTGGGAGGGCGAGCCCGGCGACTGGCAGGTTTACACCTACCGCGATTTGTACCGGGAGGTCTCCAAGTTCGCCAACGGCCTCAAGAGCCTGGGCGTGCGGAAGGGCGACCGGGTGACCCTGTACATGCCCATGGTGCCCGAGCTTGCCATCGCCATGCTGGCTTGCGCCCGGATCGGCGCGCCCCACAGCATCGTCTTCGGTGGGTTCAGCGCCGAGTCCCTGCGCGATCGCATCGAAGATTCCCAGTCCAAGGTGATGATCACCGCCGATGGCGGCTGGCGGCGCGGCGCCATCATCCCGCTCAAGCAAAACGCCGACGCTTCCATCGAGGGCGACACCCCCGTTGAGAAAGTCGTCGTCGTGAAGCGCACCGGACACGATGTGCCCATGGCCGACGGCCGCGACGTGTGGTGGCACGACCTGGTGGCCGACCAACCCTTGAATTGCGAGCCGGAACCCATGGACAGCGAAGACATGCTGTTCATGCTCTACACCAGCGGCACCACCGGCAAGCCCAAGGGCATCGTGCATACCACCGGCGGGTACATGACTGGCGTTTACGCCACCAGCAAGTGGATCTTCGACCTCAAGGAAGACGACGTTTACTGGTGCACTGCCGACATTGGGTGGGTCACCGGACACAGCTACATCATCTACGGGCCGCTGGCCAACGGCGCCACCACCGTCATGTACGAGGGTTCGCCCGACTATCCTGACCGGGATCGGTTCTGGGCCATCGTGGAAAAGTACGCCTGCACCATCTGCTACACCGCTCCCACGGCCATCCGCACCTTCATGCGCTGGGGCGAAGAGTACCCCAACCGCCACGACATGTCCTCGCTGCGGCTGCTGGGCAGCGTAGGCGAACCCATCAACCCTGAGGCGTGGGTCTGGTACTGGCGGCACATCGGAGGCGGACGCTGCCCGGTGGTGGATACCTGGTGGCAGACCGAAACCGGTTCGATCATGATCTCGGCCCTGCCCGGAGTCACCACCCTCAAGCCCGGCTCGGCCACTCAACCCTTCCCCGGCATCGACGCCGCCATCCTGGACGAACAGGGCAACGAGATCGGCCCGGGCGGTGGCGGCTACCTGGTGGTGCGCCAGCCGTGGCCCAGTATGCTGCGCGGCATCTACGGCGACCCCGACCGGTTCAAGCAACAGTACTGGTCCAACTACGACGGCATCTACTTCACCAGCGACGGCGCCAAGCTGGACGAGGAATCCTACTTCTGGCTGCTGGGTCGTGTGGACGACGTGATCAACGTTTCCGCCCATCGCATCAGCACCATGGAGGTGGAATCAGCGCTGGTGGACAACCTGAAGGTGGCCGAAGCGGCTTGCATCGGCCGCAGCCACGAAGTCAAGGGCCAGGCCATCGTGGCCTTCGTTACCCTCAAGGATCAGGTGTCCAGTTCAGATGAGGTGATCAACGAACTGAAGCAACACGTGGCCGGCAAAATCGGTCCCATGGCTCGGCCAGACGACATTTACTTCGCCGCCGAGTTGCCCAAGACTCGCAGCGGCAAGATCATGCGCCGCCTGCTGCGCGACGTGGCCGAAGGTCGCGCCCTGGGGGACACCACCACATTGGCCGACCCCGCCGTTGTGGAAATGCTCAAGGCCCAATACGACGACGAGGAATGACAACCCACCGATGACCCACGGCTGTCATTGCGAGGAGCGACAGCGACGCGGCAATCTCGTTGCTTGGGCGGACGGCCGCCGGGGCGAGGGCGAACGGCCGCGCGTTGCGGTCGACCAGATTGCCGCGCTTCGCTCGCAATGACAGAATGGGTGGGCGTCTGCAATGATGGAATGGGCGGGCGCCTGCAATGATGGAATGGGCGGGCGCCTGTAATGATGGAATGGGCGGGCGCTCGCGTTCCTTCAACTGCCATTTCGGGGCGCGCCAGCGACGCGGCAATCTCGCAGCAAGGCGAACGCGCGCCGTTGCGGGGTGTAGGAAGCGGTAGACTGGTTCGGATTGCGCTACGATTCGCTCGGGCGACCCAGCAGTATGTCACGCCCGGCAGCAGGACGCTGCACAGGCGCGCAGGCCGTAGAAGCAGGGCAGACAAAAGCAAACTCGGCGTGCGGTTTCTTCGTCTTCGTCCTCTTCCTCGGCAAAATTCTCCCTACCTTCCTTGATAAAGAATGGAATCAGGGCCAGGAACGCAACCGGGTCGGCCCACCACCAAAAGAGGAGCGCGTTCAACCCCAATCCGATCAGTACCGCAACGTCTTGGAGGTCGCAAAACAGGCTCTCAATGGCTTCTGCGCGCAACGAACGCGACTGCATCCGGACCGAGACGCGCATTTTGCTGACGTAAAGGGCGCTCATCACCGCGGCGCTGGCCACGACCAAAGCGACGCCGGCCAGACTCGGTTCGGGTTGAGGCAACCATCCCAGCAAAGTTGCCCCGGAGTGCAAAACGACGTATGCTGCCAGCAGAAAGAAGGTGAACCCGATCAGCCGTCGCGCTCGGTTCTCCGCGACTTCCTCGTCCGAACCGTCCCGTTCCGCTCGCAGCCGCCAAAGTAGGATTGCGCCGGCGAAGAGCTCTATGACGCTATCCAGGCCGAACGCCAGCAGCGATACGCTGGAGGCCGCGGCGCCGGCCCAGAAGGCTACAACGGCCTCGAGCAGGTTCCATGCCAAGCCGACGGACACCAGGATCAGCGCCGTTCTGCGTAGGGATTCAACTTGCGGCATCCGAGTGGTTTCCCCTTTCTGCTGTGTTTATTCCTGCGAAGCGGTCCGATGGCCAGCAATCTCACGCCAGGGTGTGGGCAGACGCTCACGATTCTATTCCCCGCCATCGGCGCGGTCAACGAGATTGCCGCGCTTCGCTCTCAATGACAGCAACTGTCATTGCGAGGCCGAAGGCCGTGGCAATCTCGACGCCGGGGCGAACGGCCGCCGGGGCTGGGAGGCGGAGCGTCGCGTGTTGCGGTCAACGAGATTGCCGCGCTGCGCTCGCAATGACAGCAACTGTCATTGCGAGGCCGAAGGCCGTGGCAATCCCGTTGCCTGGGCGAACGGACGCCGGGGCTGGGAGGCGGAGCGTCGCGTGTTGCGGTCAACGAGATTGCCGCGCTGCGCTCGCAATGACAGAACAAGGGAGGCTCGCCATGCCCACGAAACCGCCCGCGCTAACCACAGGCTTACGCATCGCCGTTTTAGCGTTGGCGGCGGCGCTGCTGGCCGCCGTGATGACCGCGCTGGCCTGCGCCCCCGCCGCGCCTTCAAGTCAGCAGCGCACGCCCACGCCTGAACCATCCGCTACTGCCAAGCCTGCTGATACGCCTGCGCCCACGCCAACGGCGACTCCCCAACCTGACACCGACAAGCTGAGCCCTGAGCTCAGCGCTATCTTGGACCTTCACCACGCCCAAGGGCAGTCGGCATACGCCGCAAGCGCCGCCAACCCCTTGCTGCCAGACAATATCACGTTACACATCTCAACCAAACGTAATTTCAATGAACCCATCAAGAATTTCCTTGAAGACAACGGCGCCATGGTAACCCACGCCGAAGAAGGGCCATCTGGGATGACCTACGGCAGCTACATCGCCGCTTCGGCGCCGTTATCTCTAGTTCCAGCCCTGTCCCGTCAACCGGGATTTTCCTACGCCTTTGCCGAATACAGCCGGTACGAGAAGATTTCTGATGAATTCAGCAACCTGCTAATGCTGCACGAGACGGGCCGGATTACCATCGAAGAGGCCGCCCAGCAAACCCAAGCCTACCGCGGCTTTGACGACATGGTGGCCCTTGATGTGTACATAGATTCGTGCAATATCATACCGAGGTTAGATGGCTTTATCGAACAACGAACTGGCATCACCCAACGCTTGAACATTGACACTTGCATCCGCGCAGCTAAGGAGCCTACTGGTCCGGTGGTATACCTCAGCGCCCCGCTATCGATCATAGTGGAACTGTCGCTACAGCCTGGTGTGAAATACATTGGGCCCGAGAACTTGGACCAGCCAATGCACCCGGAACAGCCATCGTCTCGGAAGGGGGAACCTGATCCATCCAAAGCGGTGGCGCAACCACAGCAAACGCCCCGAACCGCCGGCGCCGCCGGGGGCTAGTCGCTGATGTCCACGACGCGCCTGAGCCGCTCCAAATCCCGCTCGCTCACGCCCTTCGCCCGCGCCAAAGGGATGGATGCCAGGGTCAATTCCCGGTAGAGCGCAAGCAGACCCGGAGAGCGTTCTGACAACGACGCCAGGTGCGCGGCTATGGTGTCAGTGTCTCCCCGCACCGCCGGGCCGGTCACGGCGGCGACGGGCCCGGCGGAGACGATTGCCTCGATGGTGGCCCGGGTCAATGGCGCCACCGCCTGCGCGCCGTCCTGCTCGGTGAATCCCATCCGGCTCCACAATCCTATGGCGGAGTCCAGCAGCAGGCCGACGTACCCGCAGGCCAGCGCGGCGCTGGCGTGGTACAGGGGGCGCAGTTCATCGGGTATCGCAATTGCCTGACCATCCAGCCGTTCGGCCAGGTACGGCAAATAATCCTGCAACCATCCCGTGGCGGACACGGCGAAGGTCACGCCGGACAGTCGACGGGCCGCCTCGGCGGGATCGCTGAGCGCGGCGAAGGTTTGGAACGGGTGCATCGCGCCGACGGACGCGCCGGCCCCGGCCGCCGCGCCTAGCAGCTCGATGGACGCGGCGCCGCAACAATGGGCCACGCCCTGGCCGGAACGCCAACGCGTCGTCGCCGCTACATCAGCAATGGCGGAATCGGGAGTGGTGATGAACGCAAGGTCGCACGCGTTGGCGACATCCTGCGCCGTATCCAGGGCAACGCACCCGTCGATACGCGCCGCCAGCCAATCCGCGCTGGTCTTGGCGCGGCTGGACACCGCCACCACGTCGCAATCCACTGCGTCCAACGCCAACGCCAAGCCCCGCCCCAGAGTTCCTGCGCCTACGAAACCGATGCGTACGTTATCAGGCCTGGCCACGTTTCAACTCCCCCACCGCAGGAATCCCCGCCAGACCGGTGGCTGACAGCGCCGCGTCGATTACCGCCAGCGCGACCACGTGAGTCGCCACCGCGAGGATAGCGTTCAGGCTGACGGGAGTCGCGTCGTTGCGGCCTGTGGCGACGCAGAACAGGGTGTCTCCGTCGCTGGCCGTATGGCACGGGCGGATGGTCAACGCCAGGCCATCGTGGGCGGATGACGCTACGAAATTCACCTGCATCTTGTCCAGCCGAGCGTCTGTGGCAACGACGCCGATGGTGGTGTTGGTCAGCATATTGTCGTGATGGGGATATTCGCCATCGAGGATGGTTGCCAGGGGGTCGGCCATCGTTCCATCAGGGCGTCGCGGACCAGCAATTAGGCTGCCATCCCGGTGGTCGTGGACGCCGCCCCAGGCGTTCACGGCAATGGTCGCGCCCACCGAGATGCCATCGGGCAACACGCGGCAAGCGGATCCTATTCCCCCTTTGACCGCTCCCGAAAGGCCAAGAGCTTTGGCGATGGTGGCGCCGGTTCCCGCTCCCACCGAACCGGACGGAAGCGGGAGGGCGGAAGCGCCGGCGGCGGCGGTGTAGCCAGCCTCCGCATTGGGCCGCGCGGCGGCGTTGCCCACGCCCAGATCATACAGGATGGCTGCGGGCACGATGGGCACGTGTCCGTGGGGCGTTGCAAAGCCCACACCCTGACTCTCCAGCCAACGCTGCACGCCTACGGCCGTTGCCAAGCCGAACGCGCTGCCGCCGCTGAGCGCGATGGCGTGGACCTCATTGACCCGGCGGGTGGGGCCCAGCAGGTCCGTTTCGTGGGTGCCGGGAGACCCTCCGCGTACAGCTACTCCGCCGACGGCGCCCTCGCCGCAGAGTACCACCGTGCAGCCAGTGGCGGCCTCAATGTCGGTCCAGTGCCCGGCCGTAATGCCAGGCACTGCGGTGATGGTTCCGGTAAGACCGGTCTGGCGCATGGAAATTCTATAAACGCCGGCGACCTTCGCCACCCGATTCAGCGGAGCAGATGCCGCCGGCCGCTAGGCATTCCGCAAGCGGTTGACTTCCGCCTCCAGCTGCCGGACGCGTTCTTCCGCCTCCAGGCGGGCAGAGCGTTCGGCCAGGCGAGCAGAGCGTTCGGCCAGGCGTCCGTCGTCGGCTTCATCGAAGGTGGGCAGGTAAACGCCAGCCACCGGGTCGTACCAGCGCATCTCGCCATACTCCCAGCATATATCCAGGTTCAGTACCTCGCTGTGCCCCCAGCATCTTTCCGCATCCACCCAGTGAATCTCGATGGGTTGGTACTGGCCGTCCACCAACCGGTCCCCCGCCAGAGCTTGGCTATACCACTCGCCGCCTTGGGAATCATACCGCCAGTATTCCAAAACACCAAAGCGAGCGTAGTCCTGGCGTTTGCCGGTCTCGTCGTTGCGGGCCGTGTTGGGCGACGCTATCTCCAACGCGAAGTCTGGCGCCTTTCCGTGCTCGTCGATGGAATAACCCATTTCGGCAACCACCAATGCCCGGTCGACGTTCAAGGCTATCAGCAGGTCAGGGACTCGGATGATTTCGCGTCGGGTGTGGATGTTCCAACCGATGGGCACTTCGCCAATGACGACGGTGGTGTCTGGGTTGCCGAGATGTCGGCGGATGGCAGACATATGGCCTGGGTCATAGAGGTGTAGCGAGTTTTGCATGTCGTCCCTGGACGGAAACCCCGGGAACATCCCAGTGGTAGCCGGGGATGAGGAGGGCGACGCTATTGGCTTGGTGGTCATGGCACGCCTCTTGGGTGTGTGGGACGATATTATACGACGGCCGGGCCGCGCATCAAATCCG
The DNA here is from genome assembly GCA_965221295.1 of Dehalococcoidia bacterium. GTDB lineage: Bacteria > Chloroflexota > Dehalococcoidia > Lucifugimonadales > UBA3495 > Bin87. Next base: position 3,154,261 of record OZ244879.1, read on the forward strand.
GCCGCGCTACTTGGCTGACTGGTCCGCCGGCGACCTTCGCCACCCGATTCAGCGGAGCATGTACCGTCGGCCGCTAGGCATTCCGCAAACGGTTGACTTCCGCCTCCAGCTGCCGGACGCGTTCTTCCGCCTCCAGGCGGGCAGAGCGTTCGGCCAGGCGAGCGGATCGTTCGGCCAGGCGGGCAGAGCGTTCGGCCAGGCGTCCGTCGTCGGCTTCATCGAAGGTGGGCAGGTAAACGCCAGCCACCGGGTCGTACCAGCGCATCTCACCATACTCCCAGCATATATCCAGGTTCAGTACCTCGCTGTGCCCCCAGCATCTTTCCGCATCCACACGGTGAATCTCGATGGGTTGGTACTGGCCGTCCACCAACCGGTCCCCCGCCAGAGCTTGGCTATACCACTCGCCGCCTTGGGAATCATACCGCCAGTATTCCAACACACCAAAGCGAGCGTAGTCCTGGCGTTTGCCGGTCTCGTCGTTGCGGGCCGTGTTGGGCGACGCCACCTCCAACGCGAAGTCTGGCGCCTTTCCGTGCTCGTCGATGGAATAACCCATCTCCGCAACCACCAATGCCCGGTCGACGTTCAAGGCGATCAGCAGGTCAGGGACTCGGATGATTTCGCGTCGGGTGTGGATGTTCCACCCGATGGGGACTTCGCCAATGACGACGGTGGTGTCTGGGTTGCCGAGATGTCGGCGGATGGCGGCCATATGGCCTGGGTCATAGAGGTGTAGCGATTTTTGCATGTCGTCCCTGGACGGAAACCCCGGGAACATCCCGGTGGTAGCCGGGGTTGAGGAGGGCGACGCTATTGGCTTGGTGGTCATGGCACGCCTCTTCGGGAGTGTGGGACGATATTATACGACGGGCCGGCCGCGCATCAAATCCGGCCGCGCTACCCGGCCGCCTCGTCAGCTTCCGCCGCAGCCAACAGCTCCTCGGCTCTTTCCAGGAGGATCCTCTGGCGGTCGAGGCTAATGCGCCGGTTTTCCAAGTACAAGCGGAGCGCCGCCAGAGGCTGCAGGTCGGTGGGTTCGGCGTCCAGGCGTCGGCGTGTTTCATCGGTCAGTTCGCGTGAGGCGCCTGCGATGTAGTGGGCGGACGAGAGTGCAGCCTTCAAGTCGGCGTCGCGCACCTGCGCCGATTGCTCCGCGGTCAAACGGAGCCGGAGACGCACTATCGCGCCGGCGACCTGGCGGCGCTCGATGGCGCTGGCCACGAAAGCGGTGGGATTCGCGTCGTTCTCCGGCACGGTAGCATCGATGGTGACGAACGGGCGGGCGGCGATGCGCTCAAAACGAAAGTCGGTGAGGCGCCGGCCCTGGGGCGCGGCGGGATCGATGTCAATGACGCAGAACCCCTTGTCGTCGGCCTCCTCGGAAAAATCCACGCGCTGCAGGCTGCCGGAGTACGCCACCGCCGGCCCGGCGCCATGGGAGCCTTCCGGGGGTGGCGGCTGCAGTACCTGATGCTTGTGGATGTGCCCCAACGCCACGTACTCCAGCTGTGGTTGCCGCACCGCGCTAACGTTGAGCGCGTGATCGTTGCCCAGCATCATCGAGCGTTCACTCCCAACGGTGGCGCCGTTGACGGTTACGTGGCCGGCCAGAATCGCGGGAACATCCGGATCCAACGCCTGAGCGCGCGCCGCGATGGCCGCGGTCATCCGCCGTTCTATTTCCTGGCGGATCTGTTCTATGCTGAGGCCCCGGGACTCTTCTCGGGCCAGCATGGCGCCCCGGGATGGCCAGGGAACCGACAGAATTTGCAGTGGGCCCGCGGGCGTCAGCGTCGTTTGGTTGTCGAGCCGGGCGCCGACGTAAACGTTGGGAACATCCAGGGTGGAAAAAATCTCGACCGCGTGCGCCCGGCCGGACGCCGCCGGCAGGTCGTGATTGCCAACCAGCAAAAAAGTGGGGATGCCACGGTCGGAGAGGCGTCGCAACCGACGGGCGAGCTCCCGTTGGTGGGTCTGCGACGGGTCCCGGCCCTTGTAGGCGTCACCGGCCAGCAGGACCAGATCCACCTTGTTGGCGAGGGCAAACTCCACCAACTCGTCCAAGGCGGTCAGGAAGTCAGTCAGGCGCGTGGATAAGCCGGTGTTCGGGTCGGTCCGTCCGTAGTTTTCGACGCCGATGTGCAAGTCTGAGAAATGCAGTATCCGCATGGTAGGACCAACTATACACAGTCGGAGGCCATGGCGCGAACTACTGTCGCGTCCTCGGCGACGCCCGCGGGCCACCGGCGCCGCCACCAGCCAGCGGAGCGTCCCGTCGGCGATGGACGCGATACTGGGCTTGCCGGGAGGAGGGGTCCGACCAGCCCAGCAGCCCGGAAGGGGCAGGTGTGGTGCGTTACCGGCCGCTACGGCAGCGCGCCGACTTTCTGTAGCAACGCTTGGGTGCCGCTCAGGTCGGCCAGGTCAGCCAGCGTAATTTCGGGTTGGCCGATGTCATCGAGCGGAGTAAGCAACGGCGACGGCCGCACCCCATCCAACATCGGGTACTCAAACGTCTGCCCGGCGAAGTACTGCTGGCCTACCGGGCTGAGCAAAAACCGTATGAATGACTTTGCGTTTTCGGAATTCTCGGCGGTCTTCAGCATTCCTACACCCGAAACCAGGACAATCGCCCCCGGGCCGGCGCCTCGAAGATGAGCGTTCCGCGCCGGGAAGTCCTCTCCTTCCTCGGCCAGGAAGCGGTACAGGTAATAGTGATTGACCAACCCCACGTCGATTTCGCCGGCCGCGGCTGCAGCGACTTGTGGGGTGTTTTTCGGATAATTGATCACGTCGTTGTCGATCATTGCCCGCAGCCATTGCTCAGTCCGTTCCTCACCCCAACCGACGCGCAGCGCCGTGACCATGGCCTGGAATGAACCATTGGTCGGCGCCCAGCCCACCCTGCCTTTCCACTGCGGTTCGGTGAATCCCCAGAGGTCATCCGGGAGATCCTCCTCAGTGAGGTTCTCAACGCCGTACACGACGACCCGCGCGCGCCCGGTGACGCCGACCCAGCGACCCGCGCCGGAACGCGCCCACTCCGGGGTCAGCTCTATGATGTCTGCCGGCAGTTCGGTCATCATCCCAGACACCGCCGCCAGACCACCGGGATCCTGCGCGTAGAACACGTCTGCGGGTGAATTTCTGCCCTCTTCCAGCAGAGTCGCGGCCAGGGCCGCCGTGCCGGCGTACTTGACCTGCACGTCAATCCCGGTGGCTTCCTGGAATTGCCGGATGATGGGGTCAACCAGAGATTCGCTGCGCCCGGAGTAGATGATCAGCTTGCCTGGATCATCCCCAGACGCAGAATCGTCGGCCACCCGGGTGACTTCCACCCGGACCTCGCGGGGGACTACCCGGGTGACTTCGATCTGGACTTCACGGGGGACTACCCGGGTGACTTCCACCTGGACTTCGCGGGTAACCTCCACGGTGGTCGGCTGGTTTTGCGCGGGCGGGGCGCTGGCTCCGCAAGCCAACATGGTCGCAACCAGCAGCAGGCCAGCCAACGCCAACGCGCGGGTCGTTAGGGAACGGTAGAGATGCAGTTGGCCGATCATTTCTTCACTCCATTGCTGTTTTGGCCGTTGTGGTGGCGCTCCACAGGCGCCACCAGCGAGACGGGCGGCGGTGATCTGTTGTCGTGTCTAGATAAATTGGACGTTCGTGCCACTTGGTCAGTGATTTTAGGGTACACGAAAAATTAAGTCAATAGGTCATTCAAATTTGGGTCAGGTATAGAATAAGCAGCAATTTCTGTAGATTGACTGTACGCCTCGTTGCACACTGACCGGAGTACCTTCGCCCCTTTCGCGTCTCGCCTCAATCGCCATCGCCGCTACAAAACGGGCCCCAACCCTGATAGAATGGGCAGCCGCCGGCATCCTGCCCAATCCACCACGCGGGAGTAAACGATCCCAAAATGACTACGCCGAGAGAGTTGTACAGCCTCCAGGTGATCGATCACCGGATTGACAGCATCGAAAACGAACGGAAACGCGTGGAGCAGCGTCTGGCCGCCGGCGTCAATCGCCCTGACCTGACCGACGAGGCTAACCGCCACTCGTCCCAAGCGCTCGCAATCGCGGACAACGTGCACAGCCGGCGGGGAGAGGCTGAACGCCTGCGGGAACGGCTGGCCGGGTTGGAATCTCGGCTGTACAGCGGCAATGCCTCCCGCAGAGACCTTTCGGCCATCCAGCGGGAAGTGGATTCGGCCCGTTACCAGATCAGCCAACTGGACGACACCATCCTCGAGCAGGAGGAAGAACAACGCACTCACGAGGAAGCCGCCCAGAGCGCCCACACCGAAATGCAGGATGCCGAAGTCCGATGGCAAGGGGCCGCCACCGAGCTCAACGATCGCCTGGCGCAACTGGCCTTGGAAAGGGCAGAGATTGAGGGAGAGCGTCAATCATTGGCCGCGAATCTCCCAAGCGACGACCTGCAACGCTACGAAAGGCTGCGACGGAACAAGGCGGGCACCGCGATCGCTCTGGTGGACAACGGTCGCGTTTGCGTTTCCTGCCGCATGACGCTTACCACCAACGTGATGCGGCAACTGCGTGATAGGTCAAAACAGGTTCCCTGCAGCGCCTGCGGGCGAATCCTCTACCAGCCATGAACGGGGCGCTTACTGCGCCTGAACCGGCCAAGCTTGCACGGGCCGGCGCTGCCAGGGAGCATTGCCAGAAACATCAGAAGGCTCCGTCAAACCCGGTAGAAGCTGCCGCCGCCAGCCCACTGGATCCGTAGGGCTCGGCCGCCCACCAGCGTGTCGAATTTCAACCATTCCGCCGTGGGTTCACCCGGCGGGCCGACCAGGAAACGGGGGGAGGGACCAGAGTCAGCGGGATGCGGCGTCAGCGCGTCTTCTCCTCCATTGGGCCAAGCCAGCCTGAGCCGGCCGCGACGGATAATGATCCGGAAGTTGGAAAGGTAAGGCGCGTGGCTGCGGTAACGTCCCGGGAACGCGGCCCACCCGGGCGGACTATGCCATTCGGACGCCAGCGGTGGGCTGCCACATCGAACGTACACGGCGGGACCGTGGTGAACTTCGATCATTGATCCGTCAACGCCGGCGCCCTCGCTGGCGCTAAAGCGCAGCGGAAACGGATCGAAATCGTCGTGTGGCGCGCAGAAGGCATTGCCCGCGATGCGCTCCAGGACGATCTCTGGCGAACCTGCGCGGTTGACCAGTAGGCGTCCTCTGTCAACCCGCGCCGACAGGGATTTTCCCGTTCGTTCGTCCACGTATCGGCCGGCGTACCGTTGCGGGTTCGCGACTCGTTCCAAATCTGGAAGCGAGGGCGGTTCGGGAGGCGATTCACCGGACCGCGCCGCGGCGGCAACCTTAAGTGCGTATCGCGCTGGCGCGTAGGTGTCCGCGTCCGAGCCGTTGCAGAGGATAACCACGCCCAAGCCCGCGTCCTGATCGGTGAGCATGATGGCGCGGAATCCCACCGAGCTGCCGCCGTGGCCAATGAACCGATGACCATCGGCGCGGTGGGAAATCAGACCGAATCCGTAGCCATAGTCGTGTTCATAGGCGTCGCCCCGCGACATCTGTATCGCGGGCGTGGTCATCAAGTCGTACCAATGTGGGGACAGAATGGCGCGCGACCCTGATCCACCTCCGTCCTGGCCTCGGCCCCCGTTCAAGAAGAGGCGAGCATACCGGGCCATGTCTCCCACGGTCGAAGCCGGGCTGCCGTCGCCGACAGCGTATTCCATCCAAGGAGCCGGGATCAGCGCGTCGTTCCGGCGATTGGGGCGGTCGTCGTGGAGCGGAACGTAGCCGGTAGCCATATCGTGGCGCGACCGGTTGGTGATCGTCGGGTCGGTAGCGTTCATGCCCAGGGGGTCCAGGACGCTCCGGCGAATCACGCTCCCATAATCCAGCCCGGTGATGTCCTCCAGGAGCCATCCGAGCAGCTTGTATCCGGTGTTGGAGTAGTGAAACCGGGTACCCGGTTCCCAAGCGGCTTCCGTGTCGCGCAGCGCGAAACCTTCGTAGCGCGCGGCCGGCGTGAAGTCCGTCCCGGCTGGCAGCCCCGCGGTGTGGCTCAGCACATGCCTCAGCGTGATGGGACCGAAACGCGAGGGCATGGCGAACCAGGGCAGATGAGAACTGAACGGAGCGTCGAGGTCGAGACGACCAGATTGGACCAATTGGAGAACAGCCAGAGCGGTCATGGACTTGCCGATGCTACCAATGTGGAACTTGTCGCCCATGTTGACCGGGCGACGGGCCGCGGCGTCGGCGTACCCCAATCCGGTGGAGTACAGCGTTCGCCGGCGGTCGGTAACGGCGATGGCCAGACCCGCCACCGGCGTTTCCGTCAGCCAACGGCGCAAGTATTCCGTCAACGGCGCGAACGCGGCGGCGCTCATCGGATGCAAGTCAATGGTTCGGGCTACCGGTAGAACAGGTGGCGGAGGACGAATCGCAAGGCGCATCCCAACCCCTGGTTGGGGGCAAACCGCGCGGTGATGTACACGTGGCCATTGGCGCCGCCATCGATGCCATCGTTGCCCTGGCCCCGGAGACGGAGGCGGCCACCATCTGCAACTCCGGCAGGAATGGTGGCGTGCAGCGGCAAAGTTCGGGTGAGCCTCTGCTCACCGCCACAACGCCAGCAACGGCCGGCGATGGCGATTTCCTCCGGTTCCAGGCCGGCGCCTCGGCAACGTGGACAGGTTTCCAATCGGTCCACGAAGAATGTCTTTCGGGCTCCACGAGCCACCTCGCTGGGCGTGACCAATACGCACACTTCCAGGTCCTCTCCGCGTCGAGGGACGTATTGTCGCGGTGGCGCGGAGCCGCGGCGGGGTTCTGACCGCGATGACTGGCGAGGGGTTGGCGACGCGGCGCTGACGGTCCCATAAACGTCGTAGCGACGGCGGCGATCCGGGTCGGACAACGTGGCGTATGCTTCGTTGATCTGTTGCATACGGGCTTCGGCTTGACCGCTGGAATTCAGATCCGGGTGGTACAGCCGGGCCAGACGGCGGTAGGCGGCTCGGATTTCCTCCGGGCCCGCCGTCCGAGGGACTCCCAGGATGCTGTAGCAGTCCTGTTTCATGGTCGCGTCTCTCGTTTGCGCAACACTAGACGAAAAGCGCGTTGCGCGCCGTATCCCTGGCGTGTTATGCTGTTTGAGTCGGGGCGGGGCGTAGCGCAGCCCGGTAGCGCACCTGCATGGGGTGCAGGGGGTCGCCAGTTCAAATCTGGCCGCCCCGACCATTTTCCCAAGTTGTGTCAGCGAGAATTCGGGGCGACCTACATGGTCGCCCCGTTTCGCTACATGGCGGTGCGGCCCCCGTCGATGACGACCTCGCTGCCGGTCACGAACGATGCCTCATCGGACGCCAAATAGACCACGGCGTAGGCGATGTCTTCGGGTCGGCCAATGCGCCCCAGGGGCACCCGGCTGCGCTGCTCCTCGTCGCTGAGGCCGCTGCCCCGATTGCGGCGCGACTCCTGTAGCATCGGGGTGTCGATGGGGCCGGGGTGCACCGAGTTGCAGCGTATTCCCTCGCTGGCGTGCTGGATGGCCGTGGACTTGGTGAACAGTCGCACCGCCCCTTTGGTACTGCTGTACCCGGCCAGGTTGTAGTCGTTGCCCACCAGTCCGGCCGTGGAGGAGATGTTGACGATGCTGCCTCCGCCGGCGGCCCGCAGCGCGGGCAAGACGGCTTTAGTGCCCAGGAACACGCCCTTGGCGTTGACGTCGAAGAGCCGATCCCACTCCGCCACGGTCATATCCTCGATGCTGCGTCCGAGAACGATGCCGGCGTTGTTCACCAGCACGTCGAGCTTGCCATACTCAGAGGTGGCCGCGCTCACGGCGTCTGCCCAATCGCTCTCGCTGGTGACGTCCAGACGCACGTAGGTGGCGCGCCCGCCCAGTTCGCGGATCTCCGCCTCGACGCGGCGGCCTTCGTCGTCCAGGATGTCGCCGAAGACCACGCACGCGCCCTCCGCGGCGAACATTCTGGCTTCCACAGCGCCCTGTCCCCGGGCGCCGCCGCTGATCAATGCTACCTTGCCGTCCAGTCTACCCATGGCGATTGACTCCTTCAGCCGTTGACCACTTCTTTGAATTCACGTATGGCGTTGATGTGCGCGTCGGGTGTGGCGAGGCCGGCGGACATGGTGTTGATGGAGAAATGGGTGGCGCCCATTCCTCGCCAAGTCTCGGCGCGGGCCTGCCAGAGCTCGGGGTCGCCGTCGGTGTAATTGACGCGGGGCTCCATGCCAATGGCGTTGGGATCGCGGCCAGCGGCTTCGGCGGCCCGACGCACCTTGGCGATGGCCGCCTCGGCTTGCGGATCATCCGCCTGGAACTGGGGGAACCAGCCGTCGGCGCATCGTCCCACGCGGCTGAGCACGCGGTCGGCGGGGATCGGCCCCCGGGCGCGGCTGCCAGCGCCCATCCAGAGAGGTATGGGTCGCTGCACGGGCAGCGGGTTGATGCCGGCGTTGGTCACGTCGTGGTAACTACCATGGAAGTCAACGACTTCTTCCGTCCAGAGGCGGCGCAATAGTTCCATTTGTTCCTCGGCGCGGCGGCCCCGGGTGGTGAAGTCCTCGCCCAGCGCCTCGTATTCCACCGGGTTCCAGCCTATGCCGACGCCTAGACGGAGCCTACCGTTGCTGAGAACATCCACCTCGGCGGCCTGCTTGGCTACCAGCGCGGTTTGACGCTGGCCCAGGATGACGATGGCCGACACCAGCTCCACGTTGGCGGTCAGGCCGGCCAGGTAGCCGAACAGAACGAAGATCTCGTGGAACATGCTCTCCTTGGTGTAGCTGCCAGTCCACGGTTGGTGGTACGTGGTGTCGGCGCCCAGCACATGGTCGTAAGCGATGATGTGAGCGAATCCCAACTCCTCGGCGGCTTGCGCGTAGTCGCGCACCGCAATGGGGTCGGAACCGATCTCGGTCTGAGGAAAAACGACGCCGATCTGCATCTGTTGGCTGGGCATGAATTGGCTCCTGAAGGCGAAGGGTGGATGTACGCGCGGGCAGCGACGGATCGGGTGAATTTTACCCCGGCAAAGCGGGGCCAAGCAAACCGGCCCCGACGGCCAGCTTGGGCGCGGCAAACGCGCGTTCGGCGGGATGCGCCAGACCGCCGCGTCCCGGCGGCCAGGTCGCGAACGACACGCGCCTCGGAGCCAGGTTTGACGGTAACCCATCTTGCCGGCGAAACCAAGCGGTCGGAACCGTGGCCGCCGAACCTTTGGCCATTGATCTTGTCGTCGATCTTATCGTCTGGCGTTGCCAGCGAAGCGCGGCAATCTCGTTGACACCAACCGTCGGTCGCGCTGCCCCGCCCCCGGCGGCAGCTGGCGCAGGCTCCCTAGTTGCTCAAAAGCTAGGTATAGGTAGATGACTTTTCCGCCGACTTTTGATACCATGCCAATCGCTAACTCAGTGATCAGGAGCAATTCCCTTGCCCGCACCAAAGGCCTATCGCCAATCCGTAAAACGATACGCGCGCAACTTGAGCGTGCGTCGCGCCACCCGCACCGCAATCGGCCGCGCCCGGCGCGCCATCGCCGCCGGCGCCCCCGAATCCGCGGAAGAGGCGCTCAAGGCGATGCGCCAACTGGACATCGCCGCTCGCAAGGGCGTGGTCCACAAGAACAACGCCTCACGTCGCAAGGCGCGGCTGGCCGCAGCCCTCAACAAGTCGCAGTCCCAGTGAGGGCGTTGCCCGTCCCCAACCGGTTTCCCGCACCCGGCGTTCCCGATCCGCGGCGGCCAGCCGTAGACGCGTGGTCGCCGATTCGTTTTATCCCTCGCTGAAAGGGCATCCCCGCAACGCCATCTACGGGCTCTCGCCATAAGCGGGGATTGAACCGCGCGTAGCAGTGGCCGGCGCCTGGTAGCGCTGGCCCCTACCCGTCAATCAGGGCCGCCCCACCTGTGATTGCAAACCGCCGCGCCGATCATTGAGAGCGACCAACCAATCGTTGCAAACGCTCTTCCACCGCTTGCCGACCCTTGATCTGTGGGTCCTTTCTTCCTGCATTGCCAGCCAGACGCGGCGATCTCTTTTGGCGCGTCTGACGACCGTCCCGCTGTACAGTCAAACGGCCATTCGCGTCGGTAATGGATTGCCGCGCCATCAACGGCCATGCCTGTGGGATCAGAATAGGCGCTCGCCATGCGACGAGCGTGAACCGAGGCGCTCTGGCGGTCCGTTTTCGTCCGCTCGATTCCCGCAGCCATAGAAAAGTCCGGAAATTGCATGGCCGGCGGTGACGCGCCACTCGTTGACACATTTATCCTAATCGGATATTATGTTGGCTAAGAACAAACTTTCCGCACAATGGAACGCCAAAAACACGCCCGGAGGTATTAGACCACCATGACATCGAAACGCGAACTGCGACCACGGCAACAACGCATACTAGCGTACATCGCACAATTCCTCGAGGAAAACGGTATGCCGCCGACTGTGCGCGACATCCAGCACGGTTGCGAAATCAGCAGCACCTCTGTGGTGGACTACAACCTCCGGTTGCTGGAGCGCCACGGCTACTTGAAGCGACGTTCGGAGATTGCCCGGGGCATCGAACTCCTCGACGAAACAGGCCTGCCGGTCAACACCGGTTCCACCCGCGTCCAGATCGTCGGCAGCATCGCCGCCGGAGAACCCATACCAGCCTTTTCTTCCGAGGGAGCCTCCGCCGCCGCCGAATTCGACATCGTCGAGGTGCGGCCCGACCTGAAGAAGAAGCATGGCACTCTGTTCGCCCTGTCGGTGAAGGGAACCTCCATGATCGACGCCCTCATCGACGACGGCGACGTGGTGGTGATCACACCGACCAACATCGCCCAAAACGGCGAGATGGTCGTGGCCTGGCTCAAAGAAGAGGAAGAAGCAACCCTCAAGAAGTTCTACCGAGAGGGCAACCGGGTCCGCCTGCAGCCGGCCAACAGCGCCATGGAACCCATATACGCCGACGCCGACAACGTGGAAGTCCGTGGGCGCGTGGTGGAAGTGCTTCGCCAGTTTTAGCCACCGCCGCCCAATGGGGCCATCGTTTCGCGCCGATTGAAACGATGGCCCGCAATCCAAATGTACGCTCGTCGCCTGAGCTAGGGTCAGCGTTCGGGTGATCGCCGCCGGACCGAATGGCCGCGGCCCCGAGACACGCCCATCAGTTGCGGCTGTTGGACAAGGCTCCGTAGGTCGCCACCAGGAAAGGAACGCAGTAGGTCAGCGGGATTTTCCACGCCAGCGCGCCGGCAATCTGGCCGGACAGGATGGCGTCCCCTTGGTTCAACCCGGTCAGAACGGTGCCCACCACCATGCTGGCCACCAGCGACCGGCGCAGCATTGGCCAGTGCCGCAACGCGCACTTCAGGCACTTGTCGACTCCCCGCGCATTCCCGGGCGGCCGAAACGTATAATGCGAACCCGCCAGGATCTTGGCGCATGACTGACACGTGGCGCTTCTGGAGGTCATGCCAGCGTTGCCTTCATCTTGGCCGGCGTTTCCGATGCGGGCGGCGCGTATGGAGAAGTTTCTGAACCCTGAAACACTCTCCGGGGTTGCCAGCGGCCCGCTTCGCTCTGATATTCCAATAACGCCAGGAAGACGCCATCCGGGCCGTAAGCTCGCCACCTGGCCGCTCTGTCGCACTCCGGCGCATCCGCGATCAACCGGATGGGCTGCCCGTTCTTGATGGCCACCTCCTGCTCGGCCGTTACGCGCGTCGCCGGCCAATCTTGTAGCGCCCAATCAATTGGATGCAGATGGACGCGCCAATCGGCGGTGGCAGCGACTCGCTCCAACTCTTCCAACCCGACGCCATCCTCCGCCTTGAATCTTCCACACCGCAGGCGGCGCAATTCGGTGACGTACGCTCCGCAGCCCAGGGTCTGGCCCACGTCGTGCGCCAGAGAGCGCAAATACGTGCCGCGCCCGCAGTCCACCGTGAGGCGTAGAAGGGAATCGCGGATTTCGTCAATGTGAATTTCATACACGCTAACCGGCCGAGGCGTTCGCGCCACCTCCTGCCCGGAGCGCGCCAAGTCGTAGAGGCGTTGCCCGTCCACCTTGATCGCGCTGAACATGGGCGGAACCTGTTCGATGCGGCCCACGAAGCCCACCAACGCCCCGGCGATCGCCTCGCGGGTGAACCGAGGGGAGGCCTTTACCTCCTCAATCTCGCCTTCCGCGTCATAGGTGGAGCTGATGGCGCCAAGACGCATGGTCATGCGGTAACGTTTGCGGCTCGACACCACATCTTCCATCAGGCGAGTCGCCTGGCCGAAGCAGATGGGCAGGACGCCTTCCGCCAGCGGGTCCAGGGTGCCGGCGTGGCCAACCTTCCGGCGCTGCCCCGTCGCGTGTTTGACCCGACGCAGGGCCGCCATGGAGGTCATACCCACGGGCTTGTAGAGGTTCAAAAATCCGTGGGCTGGGAGTTCGAGCCTTTGGTCGCGCGCCATGGCGTCAAATCTGACCAGACCAGGGAACCTCGCCACCTTCACCTGCCGCGTCGGATGGAGGCAGGTCATCGATGATCCGCATCAGGCGATCCGCTTCAACCATAGCGTCATCAAGGGCGAACTTGAGGAAGGGTATGTAGCGGAGGGATACCCGGTTACGAAGTTCGCGTCTCAAGAAGGAGGCGGACGACTGGATCCCAGCCAGCGCCTCCTGGCGAACCGATTCATGGCCCATGACGCTGACGTAAACCCTGGCGTTGCGCAGGTCAGGAGCGGTTCTGACCTGAGTGATGGTGATGATCCCGTTGAGCCGCGGGTCGTTGACCTGCGAGGCGATCAGGTTGGAGATTTCCTGACGCAGCAGTCCGTTCACGCGTTCAATGCGGCGGCGATCGGCCATGTCAACCTCGAATGGCTTAGTTTATCCGCTCCATTCTAACTGCCTGTATGATGTCCCCTTCTTCGAATTCGTTGAAGGACTGGAGGACGATGCCGCACTCGGTGCCGACGGTCGCTTGGTTGATCTCGTCTCGGAAATGGCGGAGGCTCAGCATTTCGGTTTCCGACACGACATCGTTTTCCCGCATCACTCGCACCGCGCCCTGTCGGGTGATGCGGCCATCGAGCACTCGGCACCCGGCGATGCGGACGCCCCGCCGTCCCTCGAAGATTTCGCGAACTTCCGCCCGCCCGACGATCACTTCCTCGTATTCGGGTTCCAGCATCCCGCGAAGGGCTTGTTCCACATCTTCCAGCAAGCGGTAGATGATCTGATAATTCCGCACTTCCACGCCCAGGCGTTCGGCGGTGCGCTCGGCTCCGATCTCGAAGCCCACGTTGAAGGCCAGGATGATGCCGCCGGACGCCGCAGCCAGCTGCACGTCTGAATCGCTGACCGCCCCAGAACCGGCGTGGATGACGCGGGCTTTCACGTCCCCTTCCGACAGTTTCTCAATGGATTGCACCGCAGCCTCGACGCTGCCTTGGACGTCTGCCTTGAGCACCAGAACCAGTTCCTTGACATCGCCGGCGTCGATCTGCTTGACGATATTGTCCAGCGTCAGGACGGTGTCCAGATTGTTGGCGGTGGAGCGCTGACCGTTGCGTTGCGCAATTTGGCGCGCGGTGCGGTCGTCGGGGGTGACTCGGAGGATGTCTCCGGCCTCGGGGGTTGCGTTGAGGCCAGTTACCACGCCGGGGGAACCGGGCGTGATCTCGTCCATGCTTTCGCCCCGTTCGTTGGCGATGGCGCGAACTCGGCCCCACGCGCCGCCGGCCACGATGTGGTCGCCAACACGTAGCGTGCCGGCCTGCACCAGCACGGTGACGGACGGACCGCGACGGCGGTCCAGGGTGGCTTCGATGACCACGCCGGCCGCGTCCCGTTGGGGGTTCGCCTTGAGTTCCATGACTTCCGAAAGGACGATCAGGTTTTCAATGAGGTCGCCCACGCCGTCGCCAGTCTGAGCGGAAACGGGTACGGCGATTACGTCGCCGCCCCATTCTTCAACCAGCAGGTTACGCTCGCTGAGTTGCCGTTTTACGACGTCCGGTTCGGCGCCGGGCAGGTCCATCTTGTTGATGGCCACCACAATCGGAACCTCGGCGGCGCGGGCATGGTCGATGGCCTCGTCGGTCTGGGGCATGATGCCGTCGTCGGCCGCCACCACCAGGACCGCAATGTCGGTAACCCGCGCCCCGCGGGAACGGATGGCGGTGAAGGCGGCGTGCCCAGGGGTATCCAAAAAGGTGATCGGACGCCCGTCCTGGGAAACCTGGTAGGCGCCGATGTGTTGGGTTATGCCGCCGGCCTCTTTCTCCACCACCGCTGATGACCGGATGTAGTCCAGCAGGCTGGTTTTGCCGTGGTCAACGTGCCCGAGTATGGTAATCACCGGAGGACGGGGTTCAAGATGTTCTTCGGCGTCTTGGGCATCGCTGGCTTTGATGGCTGAGGTGTCCTCGGCAATCTCCGCCACGCGGGTGCGCACGCTGTAGGCGGCGGCGGCGACGGTGGCGACCTGATGGTCGATCACCTGATTCACCGAAACCATTATCCCGTGCCGCATCAACTGCTTGATCACGTCCACTGGGGATTGGTCCAGCAGTTCAGCCAGTTCTTTCACGGTTAGGGTTTCGGGCAGCGTCAGCGCTCTGGGAGCGCTGCGACGGGGTTCGCCGCGGCGAACCCTTCGGGCGCCTGCGGTGCGTTGCTGGGTCGTCATGGTTAACACCTCCTGGCGCCGCCGGATGCGATGGCCTCTAGGTAGTAATTTTGCAGCGCTTCGATGTCTGGACCGGTCACTGGCGCTCGAAGGCTTCTTTCCAGGGATCGCCGGGCCAGCCCACGTTCCCAGCACCCAGCGCGGTCGCACAAATAGGCGCCTCGCCCGTTGGCTTTCCCCGAGGGGTCTGGGATCACGGGGCCGTCGGGAGTGCGGACGATGCGCACCAGTTGTCCCTTTGGCGCCTTGTGGCCACAGGCGATGCAACTGCGTTCGGGTATGTGTCGCTTTTTAGGAATCCCGTTTACCTGCCGTTTTTCGAGGTCAATGGCGCCGATGACGATGGGTGAGAGGTAGCGTCGCGGCGCGCAGGGTCTTGCCGGAACCAGCGGCCTGCCGCTAACGGCGGCGTGGGCCAGGACCGCGGGAACCGGGCACGTTGCCGCCGCGCCGGTTGCCACCACCGCGCCGCCTTCGACCGGAGTTCCCCCTGAAGTCGCCGACGATGTCCTCCGCGAACCGTATCTTGCCAGCGTCGGGAGCGAGATTGGGCAAGCCCGCCAGCAGTTCGCTCATTTCCTCGTCGATTTCCTCGTCTTCAAAATCTTCCTCGGTTTCATCGAATTCTTCGATTACGTCGTCCAGGGTCAGGTTCCCCAGCGTCTCCACGCTCAGGCCCACTGCTTCTGGTTCCGGTTCGGGTTCCGGCGCCGCTTCCAGAAGCGCGGATTGCGCGGCTTCTTCTTCGGCCAACAAGGCGGCCAGCAGAGCGTCTTCATCGTAATCGCTGTCGATTTCGGCTTCCGTTTCTGCTTCCGCCGTCACTGTTTCCGGCGCCACCGGGGCTTCCGCTTCCAACGACGCCGGAGCCGCCTCGGCCGCTGCCACGACGCTGGTTTCCGCCTCTACCATGGCCTCCAGCGCCTCGTGGGCCTCGGCTGGTGGTTCGGCCGTCTCGGGAGCTTCCACGGACAGGCCGGTTTCCGCGATGGCGGCCTCCGCAGCCTCCGACACGCTCAGCGTCTCCACCTCAGGCGTTTCCTCAACCAGAGCTTCCTCAACCAGAGCTTCGGCAACTGGAGCTTCAGCAACCGGAACTTCTGTGTCAATCTTCATGGCTTCGGCTTCCGCCAGGACGGCCGCGGCGGCTTGTTCGGCGGCGATGCGCGCCGCCTCTTCAGCCCGAGCCGCCCGCAGCGCCTCCCACTGCTCGACGTTCTTGATGTCCAAACGCCATGAGGTGAGGCGGGCCGCTAGCTTGGCGTTCTGACCATCCCGTCCAATGGCCAGGGACATTTGGCTCTCGGGAACCACGACGTAGGCCGTGCGTTCCTCTTGATCCAATTCTACGGCGCCCACATCGGCCGGGCTGAGCGCCCGCGCGATGAGAACCTGCGGGTTGGAATCCCACTCGATGACGTCGATCTTCTCTCCCTGCAGTTCGTTGACGATGCTCTGGATGCGATTGCCCCGCAGTCCGATGCAGGAACCCACCGGATCCACGCCATCCTGGTGGGAAGCGACCGCCACCTTGCTGCGGATTCCTGGGTCCCTGGCGATGGCCCGGATTTCCACGGTGCCGTTGCCGATTTCTGGCACCTCCGATTCCATGAGGCGGCGCAGCAGGTCGCGGTGGGAGCGACTGACCACGACCTCGGGCCCGCGGGTGGTTTGTTGGACTTCCACCAGCAGCACCTTGAGGTTTTGGCCCTTGCGATACCGTTCGTTGCCGACCTGGTTTTCGGGCCGCATGACGCCGCGAGCGCGGTTCTGGTTCTGAGCCTGGTGAGGGTTCAGGTTGATGAAAACGGTGGGACCCTTTTCGATGCTCTCGATGCTGCCGCTGATTATCTCGCCCTGGTACGCGGAATATTCTTCAAAGGTCTTTTCCCGCTCGGCTTCCCGCAGCCCCTGCATCAGCACCTGCCTCGCCGTTTGAGCGGAGATGCGGCTGGTGTCATACGATACTTCCTCGGGTTCCGGGATCTCAGCGTCCACCTCGGCGTTGGGAGCGATTTTCAAAGCCTCGGACAGCAGAATCTGTGTCTCCGGGTCGTCGACCTCTTCGACCACCGTCCGCAGTGGGAAGATGCTGATGTCCCCGGTGTTTGGGTTCAGTTTCACCGAAAGGTTCTGGGCTCCGGCGACGCTGTCGCGGCGGAAGGCGGTAGCCAGCGCCACCTCCACCTTGTTGAGCACCAGCTCCTTGCGCAGGCCACGTTCGGCGGATAACTGATTCAACGCCATCATGAAGTCGCTTTTCATCGTTGTCCTCCGCCGGCCGAGCCTTCCGTATGAATCGTCCGGAGTCCCGGTCGAATTGATAGAAATAAGGCGGGTGTACGCCCCGCCTAATGGAACCTGTAACCTCTCATTGCTGGTATCAGAGTCACCGACCCTTCACCCGCAACTGGGCGTTTGTGGGGCAACATTATAGCGGCGTTGCGGCCCGTGGGCAAGGCTAGCCAGACGGCGCGCGAAACCGCATTCCGCTAACCATCATCGCAAACCACCTCCACCGGTCATCCAACCGTCACGCGAGCCACCGCCGCCGGTCATGGCGAGCCTCCCACCCCTGTCATTGCGAGCGCAGCGCGGCAATCTCGCCGACCGCAACCAACGGCCGTGCTCCCTCACCCCGTCGGCCCTTCGCCCAGGCATCGGGATTGCCGCGTCGCTGTCGCTCCTCGCAATGACAGTTGAGGGAACGCGAGCCGCCCACCTTCCTGTCATCGCGAGCCGCAGCCTCCTGTCATTGCGAGCGCAGCGCGGCAATCTCGCCGACCGCAACCAACGGCCGTTCTCCCCAGACGCTTCCAGGCTGCGGGCTGGCGGCGTCGCTGGCGCTGTTCGCCATGACGAATATGGTCGGACGCTCCCGGGATCGCAAAATTATTGAACGAGTAGGTAGTGTATCCGTTTGAAATTCACGCGGCTGCCCGCGCCTTGTAGGGGCCGCGCTTTCCGGGCTTGGGCATGTGCTCGCTGACTATATCAGAAAGCCAGCGAATGTTGTGCGCTCGATCCGCTATGCCCGCTGCCATCGCCGGCGTGGTTTTGTAGCCACCAGCGGCCTTCGTCAACGTGGTATGGGGGCGGCAGAAATTGTAGAACGTGAAGTATAGGGCCGCCGCGTAGCAGTGATTCTCGAATTTCTTGCTGAAGGCGTTGGTCAGGCGGGTATAACGGCGCATGGACATCCGCATGGTGAGATTGTGCCGTTCAACGTGGGAAGTGCTGATGTTCTCCCTTTTGGGGTCGCCGTTGACCACTTGACGGTGGCTGCCGACCCAATCCGAAGGCGAATACCGGCGCGCTTCCTCACGGGGCGTATCAGCGTAGAGTTTGATTAGCTGGGCGAAATCCACATCCCCGCCGAATGCGCCTTCAACGGCTTCAGGGTAGGCGTTCAACCCGTCGGTCGTGAGTTGGAACCGGCCTGCCGTCCGCGCTCTGAGATCGTCCATAAGTTCGATGGCGCTATCGCTGTCCCTGGACGTGCTCACCAGCCATGAAATCATCAACTTGCTTTGGGCGTCGATGGCAGTCCAGGTCCAGATGTCGCCGGCGCCTTCTGGCGCGGCAACTGCTGATTCAACGTTCTTCCGTTTGGCATAAAGGAAGGCCCAGATTTCGTCACACTGGACTACCTGGGCCGGAACGTCGTGAACGTGTTGATTGTGGTATTCCATGCAGGCCTTGCCTGCCTCTACCACCAACCGCTTGACGGTGTTGATGCCGCATTCTTCGATGCGGGTGATGGAGCGCATGGAACTGCCCTCCACCAACATGTTGAGGATGCGGGCCTGCTTGTCGGATGCAATGCGATTAACCATGCCCGCATTGTACCCGCCGTAGGGCATATTGTCAAGCATTTCATCCGGTTGAAATAGCAAACCGGGTTTGCTCGTTGCCCACAAAATAACGCGGATCAACCGGCGGCAATTTCGGTCTTACTTGCTTGGTGAGCATCTCTTGCACGCTCAAAATCTGCATCTTGGGATACCGCTCGCCCCTGATCGTCACTTGCCCTTGCTGGGTGGCGAACAAGCGCAGGGAGTCTCGAGGCGGGTACAGCGTTACCATCAATGCCATCGGCGATTTCGTCTTTTGATTTTGCAACGCAGTTTGAACGCCGAGCAATTTCTGCATGTCAGGCCGGCCAATCTGCCCTCGGTGCATTTTCACCTGTATCGGGATCACTTCCCCCCGTTCGGTGTAGTATCGGGCGTCGACCCCACCATCCCCCACCCGTATCTCGTTGGGAACAGCGTTGAGTAGGCCCGCCACTTTGTCCTCCGCCCAAGCCCATCCCGGCGTACCGTTGTCCGCATCCGATCCGTGCATCAACGCCCGCCGTTCAAAGGCTTCCCACTCGTAATCCTCCCAGCCCATCTTGTACACCACTGGCGTGGCGGATCCGCCCCTGGAGGCCAACCGTTGCTCCATTACCCGCACTGCAATGGCGCTCACGTCTATGCCCAAGTACTTCCTGCCCAATTTGGCCGCCGCGTCTGCCGCTGTGCCACAACCGCAGAACGGGTCGAGTACCAGATCACCCTCGTTGCTGCTGGCATTGATGATGCGTTCCAATAAGGCTAATGGTTTCTGCGTCGGGTAGCCTAGGCGTTCATCGCCCCTGTGAGCATGAATCGCGGGAACGTCGTCCCACCAATCATTCGCCAAGCGTCCTTCGTCTGCGTAATACTTGTACCCCTTTCCGTCAATCTGATAACGCCTGCCCTCTTCATCCGTCAGCGAGTACCAAGATTCCCAGTCTTTGGTAAGATTGCGTCGAGGAACCCGTAGCGGATGAAATGTCCAATGCCTTTGCTTGGAGTAAAAGAAAACGGTATCGTGCTTTCGATTCCAGTATCGCCTGGTTCTCCCGGCCGTATCGTAACACCAGGCAATTTCATTCCTGAATTGCGCCACCCCAAAGATTTTGTCCAACAGCACCCTCAGCAACCAGTTGGCGTTCGGATCACAATGCAAATAGATGCTGCCTGTCGGTTTCAGAACTCGGTGTAGCTCTGTAAGCCGCATTCCCATGAACAGCGCATACGACGCCATTGGAGATGTTGCACCGCTCACCAACCGCACGGCGTTGATGGCGTTCCTGAGCGGCCCTTCCTTCAACCGCTGGTATTGATGCTCGGTTTCATCAGTCCAGCGCCAGATGTCGCGCAATTGGGCGGCAACGCTACCTTTGTCTTTGAATGCAGCAACGTAGTTGTGATTGCTGTTGAACGGCGGGTCCAGGTAGATCAGGTCAACGCACTCGTCCGGTAGTTCCCTGAGGATGTCCATGTTGTCGGCGCATACCAGAGCATCGCCGGCGAGGTAGGGATTATCGGGGGGGGGGGGCTTTCTTAGCGCGGCGCGTCGTGCGATTGGGCGTCTTGGTTGAAGCGGTTGCGCGTCGTGTGCGAGGTGGCATTATGCGGCCTCCTCGCTCCATCGGGATTTGGCAGCCTTTGACGCTATTGCCGAACGTTGCTCAGCCGTCAGTTTGTCAGCCCGCGCCTTGCCCCCCTTTGCACCGCCTTTACTGCGGTTCGGCGTCGACGCCGGCTGGTCAACGTGTTCTTCCTCAATGTCGCCTACCGCTATCCGCGCCACCATGATCGCGGATTCAATCGGATTAGTTGGGCGGCGTTCACCTTTCGGGCCTATGGGCATGATCCCCCTCCTGTCGCGCGGGTACAACGCTAACCGCACTTTATACACCGATATTCACCACTGTCAACCGTAAGGGCGACCAGCGATTTCAAACGGATACACTACCAACGAGTAGCCCGCCTTGACAGGCGCAAGCCCTCATACATAGAATGGTAGGCCGTTTGGGAGATTCTGATTATGGATTACGCCATCGTAAAAACGGGCGGCAAGCAGTACCGCGTTTCGCCTGGCGACGTGCTGGACGTAGAGTTGCTCGACGTGGAAGCCGGCGCCACCACCGACTTGGACACCGTATTGGCGGTGTCTCGAGACGGGCAGATGCGCTTCGGCGCGCCAACTGTGCCGGGCGCGAAAGTAGTCGCAGAAGCGCTGTCGCACCACAAGGACCGCAAGGTCATCGTGTACAAATACAAGGCCAAGACCCGGTACCGCCGCAAGCGCGGCCACCGCCAGAACTACACCCGCATCCAGATCCAAAGCATAGAAACCGGAGGCTAGGACATGGCCCACAAGAAGGCTGGTGGCAGCACCAACAACGGCCGCGATAGCAATGCCAAACGATTGGGTGTGAAACGCTACGGCGGCGAGCGCGTCACCGGCGGATCCATCATCGTGCGCCAGCGCGGCACTCGCATCCGTCCCGGAACCAACGTCGGCATGGGTCGCGATTACACCTTGTTCGCCATGATCGACGGCGAAGTGACCTTCGAATGGGCTGCCAAGGGCAAGCGCCGGGTTAGCGTGTACCCCGTGGCTGGCGCCCAGGCCGTCGCCGCCTGAGGGATTTGGCCATGAAAGCAGAAATTCACCCCCAGTACTTCAACGCCACCATCACCTGCTCCTGCGGCAACGTGTTCCAAACCGGCGCCACCAAACCCGCGCTCCGCGTGGAGGTTTGCGGCCGCTGCCACCCTTTCTACACCGGGGAACAGCGCATCGTTGACACCCAGGGCCGTATCGAACGATTCAGCCGCCGCTTCAACTTGGACGGCTAGCGCAACCCGCCCAGAGGATTCAGACTAGGGGCGACCCATGGGTCGCCCCTATTTGCTGGATAAAAACCCGAACGGGGACGAAAATCCGAACGGGAACGACAGCCCGGACAGCAGTCTAGCTTGCGCATCGGGCAACGGGAGACCATGGCATGGCGCGCTATATCCCCAAGACCGTCCGCGAGTACGGACGCATCCACTTGGCGGAGCGATTGGCCGCCCATGGCTGGGAGTGTTTCATCGCGAGGCGCAGCCCCAACGAGGACGAGGTCATCGCAGGGATGCCGGAACACGGCGTGGAAATTCGCTTGAAATTCCACTCCCAGGAGAGCAGCCAGGCCGTCCGATTCTACAATTCGGATACCCTGGACTGGGATTGGCGATTCTTGGTCATCACCACCCATGTCCTCGCCAATACTCCGATAACTTACCTCATGTCCCGCGACGACGTGCTTGGCGATGGCCGCCTGGACGAGGAATTCGAAGGGGCGCTTTGGTTGCAACCGGGAGCGTTTTCCGCCGAGGAATTCCGGGAGGCTTGGCACAAACTGGATGAGTAAAGACCGGGCGATCCCAACCGAACCGCCGCGCCCGTTGTACGGCGGTCAGGCGGTGATTGAGGGAGTGATGATTCGCGGAGCCAGGCACTTCAGCCTGGCCGTGCGAAAACCGGATGGCGAAATCTTCTGCGCCACCGAGCCGGTGAACAGCCGCTTTTCCGGTAAGATGCGCCGCATTCCGCTGCTGCGCGGCGTATTGATCCTGGCCGAGACCCTGTGGCTGGGGATGAAATCCCTGCAGCGGTCGGCAGTTATCGCCGCCGAGGAACCCGAGGGGGAACAGTCAGGCGGCGGCGACGCGGTTAGCAACTTGACGTTGGGGCTGACCATGTTGGTGGCGCTGGCGTTGGGCATAGGAGTTTTCCTGGTGCTGCCCCTGCTCGCGGTGCGGTTGGTCGAGCCGTACATCGGCTCGCTGTTGGTCAGCAACCTGATTGAAGGCGTAATCCGGTTGGCGATCCTGGTGGGCTACGTGGCGGGCATATCGCTCATGCGAGACATCCGCCGGGTGTACGCTTACCACGGCGCCGAACACATGGCTGTGCACACCTACGAAGCGGGACAGGCGCTGACGGTGGAGAACGTGCTGCAACATCCCACGCCGCATCCGCGGTGCGGTACGGCCTTCCTGATCACGGTGGCCATCGTATCGGTGGTGGCGTTCGCCATCTTGGACGCGCTATTGGGTTCGGGCCTGGGTTGGCGCGTACTCTCCCGCATCGCCCCCATCCCGGTGGTGGCCGCGGTGAGCTACGAGATCATCCGGTTCGCCGGAGCCCACCGAACGACATGGTTCGGGAAGATTCTATCGGCCCCCGGCCTGTGGCTACAGCAGATCACGACGCGTCAACCCGAGCCCGACCAGATCGAGGTCGCCATCGCAGCCATGGCGGCGGCAGTGTCAGCGGATGATGGCGCTGGCGGCGAAATGACAAGATGAGCGGGCCGCGCTTCCATCGCCGGCCATCGCAATGACATAAGCGCCTGTCATTGCGAGGCCGAAGGCCGTGGCAATCTCGACCCTTGCGGAACGGCCGTCAATCGCGGTTGACGAGATTGCCGCGCTTCGCTCGCAATGACAGGTAAGGGGGAAAGGCGCTCGCCATGACTTTACACACTGTCATTGCCAGGCCGAAGGCCGTGGCAATCTCGAACCTTGCGGAACGGCCGTCAATTGCGGTCGACGAGATTGCCGCGCTTCGCTCGCAATGACAGGGAAGGGGGAAAAGCGCTCACAATGACATAACCGCCTGTCATTGCCAGGCCAAAGGCCGTGGCAATCTCGACCCTTGCGGGAACGGCCGCCAATCGCGGTCGTCGAGATTGCCGCGCTTCGCTCGCAATGACAGGCGAGGGGTGGCTGGCGAAGGCGGGTGTCGGAAATTGGTCAACTGCGGGCGCGATTCCAGATCACCGCCCCGGGATGCCGGTGTGGTAGAGTTACAGCCGATATGATGGGCGGAACCACACACCCCAACGCAGGTGCAGCATGGCAGACGTTCCCGACATGCAGATGATTCCATACTTGACGGCCGCAGAGCCGCGCAACTTTGTGGAGCAGGGACTGCAACGTTACAACGAACTTCTGGAACGGCTTGCCGGGCAGATGGATGACCTGCTACAACTGGCGCGCGACGGCCAGCCCATTGACGCAGAGCTGACGGATCAGCTGGCCAGCCTGCGGGAGGCGCTACGCCCTCGCCACGGCCTCTGCATCGACCGGGGCTGCTTTTCGTGCCGGGTGCACGAGGAGGCCATCAAGGAACATGTGCTGCTGTACGTGGACTGGAAACTGCCGGGCACGGTGCAACAACTGGAGCGGCTGAAGAACCGCAACTAGACCCTTATCGCAACTAAACCCTCACCGCGGCGGCTGACGGGCCACGGCAACGATGTGGTACAGGTGCCGGTAGAGCTGGAAGGCTCCTCCCAACAGCGATTTCAGATCGGTTTCCGCATCGGGCCGCACATGGCGAAAGATGTCGGTTTCGGTGTAGTAAACCGACACGTCGGGCCGCTGCAACTGCAACGCCTGAACCATCCGGCGGGACTCGCCCACCGGGATTAATGGATCGCCCCGGTCGTGCATTATCCGCATCACGGTACGGCGACTCCATTTCGCCACGTGGCGAGACGGCGAAATGGAATCAGCTTCGGCGCGGAAGGATGCGGGCAATTCTGCGTAGCGCTCGCGGGCTTCGGTGATGGAGTCCGCGCCTCCCAGCAGCGCCTCGGCGGCGGGGGATGCCGACAAGGGCGCCAGCATGTTGTCGAACACCTGGCGCGTCAGCCGGTCCACTGGCCACGGCGTTTCCGACCCCTCTGCAATGGCCTGGCCGGCGGCGATCTGAGCGATCAGGTCGGCGGTATCATAGTAGCCGCCAAAAGCGTTGACGAAGGCGATGTCGTCAGCGATGCGTGGATCTGCGGCGGCGACCAGCGCGAAGGAAGCTCCCACCGAAAACCCGGCCAAGCCCACCCGTTCGGGGTCCACGAATTCCTGCTGGCGCAGGCGCTGAAAGGCGGCGACCACGTTGAGGATTTCGTTGGCGTCCACTTGGGCGCGCTGCCCCATGGTTGGCGACCAGTAGTACATGACGGCAAAGCCGGCGCGAGCCAGCGCCCGGCCCAGGTTGATCACGTCGGGGTCATCGGCTCCGGCGGCGTTGGCGCCGAGAAACACCACCAGACCGGCGCGGCGCTTGCCGTCGGGAATGACGTAGATGTCGCCCCGGCCGGCTCCGCCGTCGGCGCGTGTGAATTCGGCCGCGATATGTTTCGGTTCCGGGGAGAGCCAAGGCTGGGGCTTGATGGGCGATGGCAGAACCTGGGCCGCCAGGGCCGCCGTGTGGATGCCAGTGGTAATGGGCCGATGGAAGGTCAGAGCCGCGAACATTGCCGCTGCGATCACCAGCAGAAGTACATAGAGGCGGAAGGACAACCGGCTTGGAAGACGCCGCATGGTGGCCAGAGCTTGCCACGCGACATCGGCGATGGCAATAGAAGCCGCAACAGAATACTCTGATTAATCAGGACACTGACCATTCAGGAGATTGACCGTTCCAAAACCCTGCCGGTCAGACGCGGACCCGGCTGATCATGACGGCCGAGATGAGACGGGTGGCCGCCATCGCCAGGAAGACTATGGGCCAGGGGCTGCCGGACACGTCCAGCAACACGCTGAAGATCAACGCCTGCGCTCCGGCGTAGAGGTAACCGTGGGCGTCGAGCACGCCGGCGCCCGTGCCGGCCATCTTGCGCCCCGACAGGTCCACCGAAATGGTCGATATCAGCGATACGCCCATGCTGACACCACCCCACAGCATCAGGCCGGCCCCGAGCCAGGCGTTGGACGGCGGAGCCAGCGCGATCACCACCAACGCCGCTGCGGAGAGAAAGCAGGACGCCAACACCAGCGGACGCCGGCGGCTACCCAACAGTTTGTCCGAGATCACGCCTGACACGGGCGGCGCGATCAGGTATCCCAGGGGCAGCAGGAAGGTGATTAGCACCGTCTGCGTGATATCCAGACCGCCCGCCTCGAAGTAGTAGAGTGGAACCCAGGTGGTAAGGCCGTAGCGGGCCACGTTCTCCAGACCCTTGACGTGGCAGGCCAATTGGAACCGTCCGTTGGTCAGGAGAATCTTATATGGACCGAATCCCTTCAGTTCGTCGTCGCTTATTGATTCGGGCTCGGCAGAGATTTCATCCTCCTCGATGTATTCCGGCAGGTCAGCGTCTCGGGGGCGGTCTCGAGTCAGGAAGTAGAAAGCGATTCCCAACGCGGCGATCATCAGGGGCGGGTAGCGAAAGGCGGCCCGCCAACCCCACTCGGCGGCGACCCAGCTGCTCAACCACCACATCAGCAGCATGGCGCCACCGGTTACGGTGCCGAGGATGCCCATGGCGATCCCGCGCTCGCGGCGCGGCCACCACTGGCTGATCATGCTGATGGCGGGCGCCCAGCAGGCGGCGTTGACGAATCCGGCCAGGCCCCAGGGGATGGCGAAGCTGACGGCAGAGGCTCCGAAGGACGCCGCCCAGTTGAACGCGGTGGTCAGAATCGCGCCCAACGCTACCCAAAGGCGCAGGCCGTAGGCCTCGGCCAGACGGCCGTGGGCCAGGTCGCCCAGCATGAACCCCCACAGCAGCATTGCGTTGATGACGCCAACTTCAATGTTGGTCAGATGCAGGTCGTCCTTGATGAGGGGCGACGTGGGCCAAAAGTTGAACCGCCCGGTATAGACGAACAGGTAGAAGGCGCAGAACGCGATCAGCGTCTGCCACTTCCACCGGTGATAACGGGGCGGCAAGTCCTGGTACGCGACCGAAACGCCAGGGCGGGTTGCGTCATATTGTTGGTCAGAGGCCATAGGAGGATCGCAACAAGAAGGGATCACAAAAATGAGAAGCCGCCGCCGGGGTTCAGCGCCCTCGGCGGCGGCGTAACACGGCGCCTGGCGTTTAGCGCTTGGTGTGGAGCAGTTCCTTGGCTTCGTCCAGCAATTCCTCGTCGCTGCGGCTGAGGTCCAGAGGGTCGCCATGGGGCTGGGGAACCGGGAAACCGGTTTTGTAGTAAAGCTCGATGCGGTTGCCCTCCGGGTCGAAGAAATACATGCCGAAGGCGTTGCCATGGCTGACGATGCGGTCGATGGTCAGGTTCTCGGCGTCGATGCGAGCCTTGTATTCGCGCATATCCTGGATGGTGGGGACGGCGAAGGAAATCTGTTGGATGACCTTGGCGTCGTCGGAGGTGACGCGACCCTCCATGAGCACGAACTCATGATGCTCGGCGACGGGGTCGGAGCTCATGAACACCATGCGGCGTTGTTCCAAGTCTTCATCGGCGATCTTCAACCCCAGCACGCGGCTGTAGAAATCGCGCATCTTCATAAGGTCGGTGGCGTAGATGCCAACGTGACCGAGGCCGGCTATCTGGGCCATGGGGCGCCTCCTGTACTGTCGGGTTCAAGGGTTTGCAATTTCGGCAACGTTAGTTGGTATGGCCGGTGATGTCAAGATGCCGGCCGTTCGCCCTCGCCCCAGCGGCCGTTGGTCCAAGCATCGGGATTGCCGCGTCGCTAGCGCTCCTCGCAATGACAGTTGGGGGAACCGAGCGCCCCGCCGACCTGTCATTGCGAGCGCCCATCCCTCCCCTGTCATTGCGAGGCCGAAGGCCGTGGCAATCTCGTCGACCGCAACCAACGGCCGTTCGCCCTCGCTCCGACCCGGCGGCCGTTGGCCCAAGCATCGAGATTGCCGCGTCGCTGGCGCTCCTCGCAATGACCGTTGGGGGAACCGAGCGCCCTGCCGACCTGTCATTGCGAGGCCGAAGGCCGCGGCAATCTCGTCGATCACAACCAACGGCCGTTCGCACCCGCTCCAACCCAGCGGCCGTTGGCCCAGGCGTCGGGATTGCCGCGTCGCTGGCGCTCCTCGCAATGACAGTAGGGGCAAGCGCCGCTACCTGGTTTCTCCCGCTGTCATCGCGAGCGCCACGCCGACCTGTCATTGCGAGCGCCCATCCCTCCCCTGTCATTGCGAGGCCGAAGGCCGCGGCAATCTCGTCGATCACAACCAACGGCCGTTCGCCCTCGCTCCGACCCGGCGGCCGTTGGCCCAAGCATCGGGATTGCCGCGTCGCTTGCGCTCCTCGCGATGACCGTTGGGGCAGGCGCCGCGCCATGACGGATGCGGTATCATTCAAACGCGCGACCCCGCATCGCGCCGGGTACAGCGCCAGAAGAGGAGATGAGAAGCGATGCCATACTCGGGATTGGATTTGACCGGACGCAAAGCCTTGGTGACGGGCGCGGCTCGTGGCATAGGGGCAACTCTGGCCGTTGGGTTGGCCCAGGCCGGCGCCGATGTGGCCGTGTGCGACCTCGCGTCCGACGAGTCGTGGGAGGGTTTGTCCAGCACGGTTTGGCAGATCCGAAACGCCGGTCAAGTGGGTCTGGCGTTTGACCTGGACGTCAGGGAAGTGGAGGAGATCCGGCCGGCCGTCCGGCAGGCCTCCGACGACCTGGGCGGACTGGACATCGTGGTGAACAACGCTGGGATCCGACGCCGAGCGCCGGCCCTGGAGGTGGTCGAGGAGGACTGGGACGCGGTGATGGACACCAACTTGAAGGGCGCGTTCTTCTGCTCCCAGGCGGCGGCGCGGCTGATGATTCCCCAGGGGTACGGTCGCATCATCAACATCGCCTCCCAAATGGCCCTGGTGGGGGCGGTTAATCGGGCCGCGTACTGCGCCAGCAAGGGCGGGCTGCTGAATCTGACCCGGACGCTGGCCCTGGAATGGGCCCAGTACGGCATCACGGTGAACGCAATCGGGCCTGGCCCCACCCTCACGCCCGGCGTGGTGGAGGCCGAAACGCGGGACGCCGACGAGGTGGAGGCGGAGCTGTTGGTCAAGATGCCCTTGGGTCGGCGCATGGATCCGGAGGAATTGGTGGGCGCGGCCATCTACCTGGCCAGCGAATCGGCGGGCGCCACCACAGGGCAGATGCTGGTGGTGGATGGCGGCTGGACGGCGATGTAATATCATTAGGCGTATTGGAGGCGTCCACCACGCGAGCAACGGAGCGCAACATGCGAGCGACGGCGCACTATAGGAGCACGGAAGCAAATGACTACAGCGGAACGGTTGGACGCATCTGAACAGGGCGATGCCCAACGGCCCGTCGGATCGCCGCGGGTGTCGGTGGTGGCCACGACGCCAGAAACGGTTCTGGCGGACGTGGAACGAGCGATGCGATTGGCCGGCGCGGAGCAGGCGCTATCCACGGACGTGGAGACCCTGCTGAAGATCAACATCTCGTGGCAGCACTGGTATCCGGGCTGCTCGACCACGCCGTGGCAGCTGGAAGGCGCCATCCGCGGCCTGCAGAACATGGGCCACACCGATCTGATCGCCGCGCACAACGGCACCGTGGTGGTGGACTCCTTCGAGGGCGAGGTGAACAACAAGCACAAGCCGGTGCAGGACAAGTACGGGCTGCGCACGGTGCATCTGGACACGCCGCCGGAACCCTGGGTTCGCTATGAACCCAAGGCCCAAATGCAGGTCCTGCACGACATCTACCCCGAGGGCATCGAAATACCGCAGATTTTCGCTGGCAAGAACATCGTGCACCTCCCCACCATGAAAACCCACGTTTTCACCACCATGACCGGCGCCATGAAGAACGCCTTCGGTGGCCTGCTGCACCGCAAGCGCCACTGGACCCACTCGGTGATTCACGAAACCCTGGTGGACCTGCTGGCGATACAGCAGGAGATTCACCCCGGCATCTTCGCCGTAACCGACGGGACGTTTGCCGGCGACGGGCCGGGTCCGCGCGCCATGCGGTGGCACGTCAAGAATCGCATCGTGGCCGGCGCCGACCAGGTGGCGGTGGACGCCGTGGCGGCGTCGATGATGGGGTTCGATCCGCTGTCGCTGAAGTTCATCAGGCTGGCCCACGAGCGCGGCCTGGGCGTGGGCGACCTGCGCGACATCGAGGTGGTGGGCGACGAGCCAGACATCAGCCGGGTGGATTGGAAGTTCGCCGACAACGAAAACACCTTCGCCAGCCAGGGACAGAAGTTGATATACTGGGGTCCCCTGAAGCCGCTGGAGAACATGCTGCTACGGTCGCCGCTGGCCGGATGGGCCTACGCGGCCAGCAACCTCTACCACAACGGCTACTGGCTCAACACCATAGGCAAAAGCCGGGTGCGCAAAGCCCTACAAACCGAGTGGGGCAGGCTGTGGGAGAGTTATTAGGGATGCGGGCAAGGGTTAGGGTAGAACCAACCAAAAGGAGGCACGAAGATGCATATTGCGGGAATATTGATTTGCCAGGTTCCGCCGTTTAAGGAGTGTGTGCAGTTCGAATTTGACCATCGTGTCAACGTGCTGGTTGGTCCGAACGCAGTTGGGAAAAGCACGGCGCTGCTAGCCATATCACCATATCCACCGGCCGGGTCGTACAGAACAGAATTTTATGACGCGCTGGAATTTTCGGTTAGCGAGGACTGGCCGAAATCGCCGCCCGTTATGACGGGTGATGCATACAGAATTGAGCTAACTGGCGATGCGGAATCTAGAGAAGACCAGCTGGCACGCATGTTCTACCCTCCTGTTCCTGGTTTCACAGGTCCTGAGCCTATTTGGGACGAAGTCCCTTACGTCTATGTTGGGGCCACTAGGTTGCAATTGCCAGTGCGAGCGGATGAATCCGGCAATCTCGGTGAAGTGCCCCCGATAGATCGCGATGTTGTACTAAAGTCGATTTTTGAACCTCCAGTCGTTACCGGCGGCGCCGAACGACCCGACATATTCGACCCCAGCATCGTTGAATCAGCCATAGCCCATAGGGTTTGGCAACAACCTGAACCCAAAAAGGAACCGGGATCAAGTCAAGATTCCGGAAACATGAGCCACCCGCCGAATCCTGAGAGAGAGTATGATAAAGCGATAACATTGGGATTCCAATGCGCTCGCAGCATATGTGACGAGGTAATACGGCACGACGATGCGGTCAATTTTATATCACCAGGGGATGGGGACGTAATAGATAGGCGTGCATCTCCTCCCAGCGTTCGCCGCGGGGTCGGCATTTATACGGTCGACCATGATGTATGGGACAAATCTGCGCCACTATATCTTGGCAATCTGAGCGCGGGTTCACAAGGAACCCTCATGTGGGTGTGGCTGTTGGCGCTGAAAATGCTGCACCATTACAAATACCAGGGTGGCTGGGAAAAGAAGCCCGCCATCCTGCTGATCGACGAAATTGAGAACCACCTGCACCCCACCTGGCAGCGGCGGGTGATCCCGGCGTTGCTGGAGCATTTCCCGGGCTTGCAGATTTTCGCCACCACGCACTCGCCCTTCGTGGTGGCTGGGTTGAAGGCCGGGCAGGTGCACATGCTGCAGCGCGACGCCGAAGGCGTCATCACCGCCACCACTAACACCGAGGACATCGTGGGGTGGACATCAGACGAGATTCTGCGCAACCTGATGGGGGTGGACGACCCTACGGACGATGCAACGGCGGCGGCGGCGCGAGAGTTGCGGGAACTACGGAACGAAGGGCCCCAGGCTGCAGAGGAGGACGAGTCAGCGCGCCAGGAGCGGATGCAGGAATTGCGGCGCCTGGTGGACCGGGACCTGCTGGCTGGAGGGCCAAGAGAAGCACAGCGAGAATTGTTTGAGCAGCAGTTTGCTGATGCTTTGGAAAAATATCGAAAGTCTCGAGAATTGGGGCAGGAGAACGGCTAAACATGCACTCCGTGGAGCGTTCGCCAGAACCGGAGTTTTTCGACGAACTGCGCGAGGGGCGCACTCAATGGGACGCGTTAGATGGAAGTGACCGCCAACGCATTCGTGCGGAGCTGGCGCGGGATTTTCGTGCGATTTGCGCTTACTGCGAACGCTCGTGCCAGAGCGCATCAGCGCCATACGGTGAACCCGGCGCCGGCGATGAAACCATAGACCACTTCCGGCCACGCAATAGGTTCCCAGATTTATGGCTGGATTGGCTAAATCTTGTGTATGCTTGCCACCGCTGCAATCAGGCTAAGGGCGGAAATTGGCCCGGCTATAATGACGAGCGGATCAATGCAATATTGACCGCCGCATACCCCTCGTATGAGCCCGTTTCTGAGTACGTCAACCCTAACGCTAACCCAGGACGGCGACCGGCGGAAGAGTTTTTCGCCTTCGACCCGGAAACCGGCGAATTGTGGCCGTCAGCACAACTTGACCCACTTGAATGGTCAATCGCTCTGCGCACCATCCGGGATGTTGACTTGAACGACAGACAATTAGGAGAGAACGACCAGTCCCATTTGTGGAGCCGGCGCATGGAACAACGAGCGTTGTTAATAGAGAGGATTAACGAACTGGACGATGTTGATGAGAAAGTGAACATCATGCTGGAATTTATGCTACCGGATAAGCCTTTTTCGTCCTTCGTAGCCAATTACGTAAGAGCAAGGTTCCCGCTGTTCGAACAGGTTGTTGGGCGGAGGTAGATTCGGTTACGGTTTGCCAGGTAGGGTTGTGGTGACCCGTTTCTGGCCGTTTTCTGCCATCGGCCGCCGCTCCGGTTTGCGTCGTCGCTCACGATGCCGGCTGCGCCGTCCTGGAAGACCCGCCGCGGCGCGTCCTCATCCTCGCCCGAATCGCATACCAAACGGGCCGGCTGATTTGGCGCAGCCGGCCCGTTTGGTGGTGGGCTTTCGCTAATCGGTGAAGATTCGCGAGGCTAATCAGCGGCTACAGCCGCTCGTTCCTCCAGGCGGTTGTCCACCAGATCGTTGCTGCAGGCCGCGCCGTCCAGCAGACCCCAGCGCACCATCCAGTTGTACGTGTCCTCGACGATTTCGTCGGTGTACGGAGTGTTGTAGGAGTAGCGGACGCGAGGCAGGTGGAAGTCTTCGGGAGTTATGCCTCCATACTGCTTGGCCACCGCTGCGAATCGCGGTTCGTCAATCAGGTAGTGGAGATACTTCCTCTTGTCGGCGTTGATGCGGTCCACGGCCCTCACGATGGCCCGGTTGATCGCGGCGAAGGTTTCCTCATCCATGTTGTCGCTGGCGTTTTCGGCGCCCAGGTAGTGGCCTTCGCAGACGGGTCGGCAACCCAGCTTCTCCGCCAGAGTGATCCAGGGTTCCATCAACGTGGCGGCTTCCACTTCGCCGTTCATCATGGCTTCAAACCGGAACTGTGGAGAACCGTGGTGGACGAGCTTGATCTTCTCTTCCGGCAGATAGCCGGACAGCAGCCGCAGCGCGACGTAGTGGGATCCGGCGTGGAACTGCACCGCCACCGGCTTGTTGCCCAACGTGCCGGGGTAGTAGTGATGTGAATCGGGACGCACCATGATGGCCTGGCTGGCGACGGCGGAACGGAGGGCGATGATGCGGGCGCCCTGCTTGCTTTCATAGGCCCGACGGACCTGCCCTTCTTCTCAAGCGCGGTAGATTGCTACCTGGGCATCCTCGAAGGCCACGTGGCCCAGTATCGGGTTGACTTCCGCATGGTTCTCGGTGGGAGAAACCCGGCCGCTGTTGAGCGCCTGGACGAATTCCATGTCGATGCCTTCGGCCTCGAACAAGCCCTCGTCCTTGGCCACCAACCAGGGCAAGCTGAAAACCACTCCGCTGATTTCGCTAACTACTTTCTTCATGCCTGGCAACTCCTCGGTGTAGGATCGGCAATTCCAGCGAAGTGTAACAAACACCACCGCCGTCGTCCACGCCCGAACGCCTTGCGCGCCCATGTCCAGCGCCTTGTTTTGAGGCCAGAGCTCCGACGAGAGCAGCGTTGCGACGCAGCATCCGCCGACAAAGCGCCCTCCCGCCGGGAGCGGAGCCAAACGGCCGTTGGTCGCGGCCATCGAGATTGCCGCGCTGCGCTCGCAATGACAGGACAAAAGGCTCGCAATGACAGGATAAAAGGCTCGTCATGACGGGACGATTCGCTTGCCATGACGGGACGAATCGCTCGCCGACCGGACAAAATGCTCGCAGCAACCAGCGCGCGAAGGCGTCGCCGGGGTTGCGGCGGGTTGCCGGAACCAGTAACCTATGGGCTCAACTGGGCTCAACGTTTCGATGGCCTGCCAGTTTACGGATGTTTGGCCCAACCGGGGCGCCCGGCCCGCGCTGGCCGTTATCTACACAATCCAGTATCGCCATAAGCCAGTATCCCCACAGCGCCTGTTTGAAGGAAGGGAGCATGGATTCTACAAGCAGGGATGACCCGGTGATCGACGTTCGCGATCTGACCAAGCGTTACGACTCGGTCGCCGCCGTGGACGGCGTTACGTTCAGTGTGCAGCCGGGCGAAATATTCGGCATCTTGGGACCAAACGGGGCGGGCAAGACCACCACGTTGAGCTGCATCGAGGGTCTGGTTGAGCCTACTTCGGGTTCGGTCAGCGTCCTAGGGATGGACATTGCCAGGGACGCCATGAAGATCAAGGAGCGCATCGGGGTTCAATTGCAGGCGTCAGCGTATTTCGACTACCTTACCCTCATGGAGATATTGCGCCTGTTCGGCAAGTTCTACCCCCAAATGGCTTCTCCGGAGGAGCTACTGGATAGAGTCGATTTGCTGGACCGGGCGAAAACCCGGGTGGGCAAGCTTTCGGGAGGCCAACAGCAGCGTTTCACCATAGCGGCCGCCCTCATTAACAATCCAGAGCTGGTCTTCCTTGATGAGCCAACCACGGGCCTGGACCCACAGGCGCGGCGCAACCTATGGGAGTTCGTCCGATCCATGAATGCAGAGGGACGCGCCGTGGTGCTGACCACCCACTACATGGAAGAGGCGGAGTACCTTTGCGACCGGGTGGCGATCATGGAGCACGGCAAGATCGCCGGCCTGGACACTCCAGCCAACTTGATCGGCCAGTTGCCGATTCCCTACGTGATAAGTTTCACCGCCGCGTCCGTCGAGGGCAGGGCGGCGGAACTGGAGCGCCTACCCGGCGTCGTCGCGGTACAATCGGGCGCCGATGGGGAGTACCACCTCAGCTGCACCGACGCTTCGGCGGGCGTGGCCGCGCTGACGGACTGGGCCAAGGGGTTGGGCATCGCCTTCACGCATCTGGAGGTGGCGGCGGCGAACTTGGAGGACGTGTTCCTGGCAATCACCGGGCATGAACTTAGAGACTGACAGGCAAGGTGAAACGTGATCCTGATACATATAATGGTGGCCCAGCTGAAGATGATCGCTCGCAACCGCCAGGCGTTGTTCTGGTCCATTGCGTTCCCGCTCATCTTCGTTGTGGTGTTTGGCGTTTTCTACGGCGCGGAAACGGAATCCGCCACCCTGGCGGTGGTTGACCATGCCGATGACGCCATGTCGCAATCCCTGATCAACAGCCTGCAAGGCGCCGACTACCTGGAGCTGATCCAGCTGGCCGACGAAGCGGAAGCCCGGCAGATGGTCTTCGACGGGGACATCGGCTTCGCTCTGGTGATTCCAGCGGATTTCAGCGAAAGGGCGGCTACCAACCCGCCAGCCGAAGCGATGTTGATTTACGACGATACCCGACCCTTCGGCTCGGTCGTCATCGGGTTCATCGAAAGCGCAATCGGTCGAGCCAACCTGGAGTTGCTCGCAGTTCGGCCCAGCATCGCCTTAGCGCCCGAACCCGTGTCCCGGCAGAATTTCAGCCGCGTTGACCTGGTGATGCCTGCTCTGGCCGTTTGGGGGGTGATGAGTTTCTCAATCATGGGTTTGGCCACCGCGTTGACCACCTACCGGGAAAAGCGAATCCTGCTGCGTATACAGGCGACGCCGCTGCGGGTGAGCTACTTCTTCGCCGCCAAGGTTGCGGCCTACCTGATCTTGGCCCTCATTCAGTTGACCCTCCTGCTGTCCGTGGCGGCCCTGGCGTTCGGCGCCAGGCTACAGGGAGACTTCCTGCACATGGCGGCCCTCATGGTGTTCGCCAATCTGGTGTTCCTCAGCATCGGGTTCATCGTGGCGGCGCACTCCAAAACCGTGGCGGCGGCCAGCGGACTGGGCAACGTGGTAGCGCTGCCCCTGATGTTCGTCTCAGGGGTGTTCTTCCCCACCGACATCTTGCCCACGGCGGTTCAGTTCGTGGTGGAGTTCCTGCCGCTTTCGCCGGCCCTGGTGGCCATGCGCGGCGTTGCCCTGGAATCCCGGCCGCTTTGGGACTTCCCGGTGGAGTTGGCTACCCTGGCCTGTTGGCTGGTGGCGACTGCGCTGATAGCGGTTCGAACCTTCAAATTCCGGTAGTTAGGGGCCCCGGGCATCAGCAAGATCCAACGGCGCCGGCGCCGGAATCGTTTTCCGGTTATAATGCGCCCCGCAAACGGTCACATTTGGTCGCACAGAGTCGGCAAGACGGAGAATCACGCCATGACGACGGCCACCCGTTCGGAAGCCAAACTGCCCCCTGGCCCGCGAGGTCTGCCTTTTTTGGGTTCCCTGCTGGACGTGCGTAAGGACCCGCACGTCCTGTTGACCAAGTACGCTCGCCGGTACGGGGATGTCTGCATGTTCCGACTGGGCGGCGCGTCCACCGTGAGCATCAGCCATCCAACCATATTGCGTGAAGCTCTGGCAATGAACGAATTGTCGGACCGATGGTCGAAACCCGCGTGGCGGAGTTTCCTCAGCGACGCCTCCATGCTGGTCATGGGCTATTCCAACGAACGCTGGCGGGTCCACCAGCGTTACATCAACCGGAACGTGCTGTCGCAGAGCCGCGTTGCGGACATGCGAGATTCACATATTGGGCCCATGATGGACCTGATTCTGGATGCCGTAAGCGAATTCGCGGATTCCGGGGAATACATGCGGCCCCGCGACACGATGTTCATGATGAACGCTCGCATCATGATCGACCTCACCTTCGGCATCTTTGGACTCTCCCAAACTGAAGCTACCAATGAGGGGCTGAACAATCTGCTGAAGGCGGTTCGCCTCGCCTTTGGCCCCCACTGGTGTTTGGCTCCAATGAGCCCGCTGCGTTACCTGCCCAAGCGCCTGGACGATATGCTCATCCCAATTTTGGCGCGGCGTTTCCTGGACGAATCGGCGGTTGGAGAGTTGAACCTCCACGTCTTCAAAGACCACCCCCTGTTCGACCTCGAACATCCCACCTGCCTGCTGGAAGTACTCCTGGCTGACGAGTCCAGCGGCGAGATAGACATGCACTTCGTGGAAGCGCTGCTGATCGACCTTCTGTTCGCCGGCACCGACACCAACAGCCAAACCATCTCTTGGCTCATCTTGAATTTGGCGAACCGGCCGGAGATTCAAGAGCGGATGCATCAAGAGTTGAAGTCATTCGTCGACGATAAGGGGCGGGAACCCGGGTTCGACGATATGGCCGAACTGCCCTACACCTACGCTGTTCTGACCGAGAACTTCCGGTACAGCACGGTTCCGTACGTCGCCCTGCCCCATCGAGCCAGCGAGCAATGCGAAGTCGCCGGCTACACTATCCCGAAAGACGCTCAGATTCTGCCCAACATCTACGGCATAATGCACGACGACAGGTTCTGGGATTCGCCCCATGAGTTCCAGCCGGAGCGGTTCCTTCCCGAAGCGGACGGTTCCCCTTCCAAGA
Source organism: Dehalococcoidia bacterium (assembly GCA_965221295.1). Lineage (GTDB taxonomy): Bacteria > Chloroflexota > Dehalococcoidia > Lucifugimonadales > UBA3495 > Bin87. The sequence goes on from OZ244879.1 coordinate 3,191,312, forward strand.
ACTTTGACAACGAAGCCTTCATGCCATTTGGCGTGGGGCGTCGTTCCTGCCCGGGCCGCCCGTTGGCTATGAGCATACTGTGGATCCAAACGGTGATGCTGTTCCATCGTTTCCGGTTCGAGGCCCCGCCCGGAGGCTTGGGCGAAAAGACGGAAATCGGCATTTCAATGATGCCCCGACAATTTCGCGTCCGCGTCCACCGCCGCTGAGCGAGCCAACGGCGCCCATCCATCATTGTGAGCGCTCGATGGGTTGTCATTGCGAGCTCCACCGGACTATCATTGCGAGCCTTTCCTTTTCTGTCATTTGTATGTTGCATAAGCCGCCCGGATAGGCCAATCTGTGCGGCAATCTCGTTGAACACAAACACCCAGACTGTAGGAGAGAGCCAATCCATGACCACCGCCACTCGTTCCAAGAGCCAATTCCCTCCGGGACCTCGGGGGCTTCCCCTGGTGGGCTCGTTGCTATCTCTGCAAAAGAACCCCCAGCTCAAATTTGAGCAATACACTCGGCAATATGGCGACGTCTGCATGTTCCGCCTGGGCTCGGTGCCGACCGTGATCATCAGCCATCCGGCGATAATGCGGGAAGCTCTGTTGCGTCAGGAACTGTCTGACCGGTGGGAAAGCCAGACGCTGGAGCGGCTCATCGGGGACTTCCCTACGCTGGTGCTTGGGCACTACAACGAAGGTTGGCGCACGCTTCAGCGTTACGCCAACCGGAACGTGCTTTCTCACCGACGCGTGGCCGCGCTTCGGGAACCGTACATCGAACCCATGATGGACATGCTCCTGGAAACTGTCGGACAGCTGGCTGACTCCGGCGAGCAGATGCGTCCCCGCCAGTTAATGTCGACGATGAATGCCCGAACCATGATCGACATCATTTTCGGGATATTTGGCCTGGCCCAAACCGACGAAATGAACCGGGCTGTCAGGGACATAGTGCGAGTTGTGCATATCGCCTTCGGCCGGTTCTCGTTGTTGGCGCCCTTGAGCCCCGTGCGTTACCAGCCGGCCTGGCTGGAAAACAGCTTGCTGCCCCTGTTGTTGTGGTGGCTTAGGCGTAGAAGGCAGCCCATGACGCAGTTCCGGATGGAGGATTACAAAGACCACCCCCTGTTCGATCTCGACCATCCCACCTGCCTCCTGGAAGTCATGCTGGCCGATGAACGCAACGGCGAAATAGAAATCGACGCCGTGGGGGCCCTGGTGGCCGACCTGCTGTTTGCCGGGACCGACACCAACAGTCAAACCATGTCTTGGCTCATCCAAAATATGGCAATTTGGCCGGAGATACAGGACCGTGTGTACAACGAACTGACGACCTTCGCCGCCGACGCGGGTCGAGAGCCCGGCATGGACGACATGCCCAATTTGCCCTACACCCACGCGGTTCTGATAGAGACCCTGCGGTTCACCGGCGTTGCCGCCTTTGCCATACCCCACCGCGCCAGCGAAGAATGCGAAGTCGAAGGGTACACCATCCCCAAGGGCGCCCAGGTCATTCCCAACCTTTACGGCATACTCCACGACGAGCGATTCTGGGACGCGCCCAACGAGTTTCGACCTGAACGATTCCTCCCCGAAGCGGATGGCTCCCCTTCGAAAAATCTGGAAAACCCGGCCTTCCTCCCCTTCGGCGTCGGTCGCCGGGCTTGCCCAGGACAGGGAATGGCCATGACCATATTGTGGACTCAAACGGTGCGGCTCTTCCGCAATTTCCGATTTGAGGCTCCCCCCGGCGGCCTGAAGGGAGAGGCCGAATTCGGCATGTCCATGCTGCCCAAGCCCTTTTCCGTGAACGTTCACCGCCGCTGAGCTTGCCAACGGCGCCCTTCCGTCATCGCGAGCTCCACCCAACTGTCATTGCGAGCGCAGCGCGGCAATCTCGTTGAACGCCAACTCCCAATCGGACGGAGATCCAATCCATGGCGACTACCACTCGCGCCAAGAGCCAAACCCCTCCGGGCCCTCGGGGACTTCCCGTGGTTGGCTCGTTGTTGGCCCTGCAAAAGAATCCTCATCTCAAGTTGCAAGACTACGCGCGGCAATATGGCGACGTCTGCATGCTCCGCATGGGTCGGGTTCCGACGGTTGTCATCAGCCACCCGGAAATCATGCGAGAAGCTCTGATGCGGCAGGAACTGTCCGACCGGTGGCAGAGCCAGACGCTGGAGCGGTTCATAGGGGACTACCCCACGTTAATCTATGGACACTACAACGAACGCTGGCGCACGCTCCAGCGTTACGCCAACCGGAACGTGCTTTCTCACCGACGCGTGGCTGCGCTGAGAGAGCCCTACCTTGAACCCATGATGGACATGCTCCTGGAAAATGTCGGACAGCTGGCTGACTCCGGTGAGCCGATGCGCCCGCGCGAGTTGATGTCCGCAATGAATGCCCGAACCATGATCGACATCATTTTCGGGATATTTGGCCTTTCCCAAACCGACGAAATGAACCTGATCGTCAGGGATATATTGCGAGTTGTTAATATCGCCTTTAGCCGGTACTCGTTGCTGGCTCCCATCAGCCCCGTGCGTTACCTGCCCCCCTGGTTCGAAAGCGCCATGCTGCCCCTGTTGCTGTGGTTGGTCAGGCGAAGCAGGCAGCCCATGGCGCGGATCCAAATTGAGGATTTCAGAGACCACCCCCTGATGGATCTCGACCATCCCACCTGCCTCCTGGAAATCATGCTCGCCGATGAACGCCACGGCGAAATAGAAATCGACGTCGTGGGGGCCTTGGTGGCTGACCTTCTGATTGCCGGAATCGACACCAACAGTCAAACCATGTCTTGGCTCATCCAAAATATGGCTATTTGGCCGGAGATACAGGACCGTGTTTACAACGAATTGACGGCCTTCGTCGTCGACGCGGGTCGAGAGCCCGACATGGACGACATGCCCAAGCTGCCCTACACCCACGCGGTCCTGATAGAGAACCTGCGGTTTACCGCCGTCACCGCCTTTTCCATACCCCACCGCGCCAGCGAAGAATGTGAAGTCGAAGGGTACACCATTCCCAAGGGCGCCCAGATCATTCCCAACCTTTACGGCGTTCTCCACGACGAGCGATTCTGGGACGCGCCCAACGAGTTTCGGCCTGAACGCTTCCTCCCCGAAGCAGATGGCTCCCCTTCAAAAAATCTGGAAAACCCGGCCTTCATCCCCTTCGGCGTCGGTCGCCGGGCTTGCCCCGGGCAGGGATTGGCCATGACTATCTTGTGGATTCAAACGGTGCGGCTCTTCCGCAAATTCCGATTTGAGGCTCCCCCTGGCGGCCTGAAGGGCGAGACTGAATGCGGTTTGACCATGATGCCCAAGCCTTATTCTGTGAACGTCCACCGCCGCTGAGCTTGCGAACGGCGCCCTTCCGTCATTGCGAGCTCCACCCAACTGTCATTGCCAGCGTCTTTCCCTGTCATTGCGAGCGAAGCGCGGCAATCTCGCCGACCGCAACGGGCGGCCGTTGGCGCCCCACCCCAGCGGCCGTTCGCCCAGGCAACGGGATTGCCGCGTCGCTATCGCTCCTCGCAATGACAGTTAGGGAGGCGCGTCGCCAGCGTCTTTCCCTGTCATTGCGAGCGCAGCGCGGCAATCCCGTCGATCGCAACGGGCGGCCGTTCGCCCCCCACCCCAGCGGCCGTTCGCCCAGGCAACGGGATTGCCGCGTCGCTATCGCTCCTCGCAATGACAGTTGGGGAGGCGCGTCGCCAGCGTCTTTCCCTGTCATTGCGAGTCTTCTTTTACTGCCATTGCGAGCGCAGCACGGCAATCCCGACGATTGCAACGGGCGGCCGTTCGCCCACGCCACGGGATTGCCGCGTCGCTATCGCTCCTCGCAATGACAGCTGGGCCGCCGCGGGACGGGCGGTCTGCGCCGTCAGCCTGTTGCCGAGATGGGATGGGCCGTCGCGCAGTTTCCGCCGCAGTGCGTGTAAAGTATTCCGGCAAGGCGTCGTTCGATCACCGCGTGAGCGGCCGACGAATCGTCCATGCCCACGAAGCGGCGACCCAGGCGGGCGGCCGCGAGCAGCGTGGCCCCGCTGCCCGCGTAGCAATCCAGTACCGTGTCGCCGGGATTTGACGAGGCGCGAATGATGCGCTCCAGCATCCGGGCGTTCTTCTGCGTCGGGTATCTGGGACGTTGCGGGTCTTTGAAGACCCACACGTCTTGGGGCAACTTGCCCATGGACTCGCTGGCGTAGCGGATTTTGCGCGGATTTCTTGTAGCGCTCCAGGCGATCAGGCCGGCGGCGTCCAGTTCGTCCAGCTTGTCCGGCGGGTAGCGCCAGTGGCGTCCGGCTGGCGGAGGGATTCCGCGCCAGGGTTGCCCAGTGGGACCGTTGGCGGTGACGCCCGGGGCGTGCAGCGGCGTGGTGGCGTAGCGGCGTCCGTTCTCGTCAGTGAGGGGATACAGACGCGCCACTTCATCGGCGTCCAACGGCTCGCGCTGGGGATTCCAGGTGATGGCGTCCGGTGATTTCGAGTAGAAGAGGATGGTGTCCTTGAAGTTGCCGTAGCCGTAGCGCTCGAAGTTCTTGGGGTTGCACTTGATGCGGCTGATGGCGTTGCGGAAGTTCTCTTGGCCGAACACGTCGTCCATCAGCATTCGGACGCGGTGCTCCATCTTGACATCGATGTGGACGTAGATGGAAGCGGCGTCGGCCATCACGCGGCGGATCACGGCCAGGCGTTCGCCCAGGGCGTCCAGGTATGCGGAGCCGCGCAGCCGGTCGGAATACGCGGGACGGCCCGACGCGCTGATGGCGTTGGCGCGGTGGTCGTCGATCAGGAACTCGTGGTTGGTGGCAAAGGGCGGATCAATATAGACGAGATCCACGGCAACGCCCCGACCTGCCAACCAGCGCAGGCCGTCCAGATTATCGCCGGCGTAGAACAGGTTATTCATGATGGGCTATCGATGGGCTATCGACGAGGACGCAAACCTAAGCCACGCCGGCCTGGTTCAGCAGCGCCGTCAGCATCCGGGCCATCTGCGCCTCGTGATGCGGCGCGAAGGCCTCGAACTCGCGCAGGTTGCGGGCGGCTTCCTCGGCAGCGTCGAAACGGTCGCCCATCAGCGCGTAGTCGCCGGCCAACTCTCGATTCCAGACCCGCAACTCGTCCAGGGTCAGTTGGGGCTCAAACTGGAATCCGTAGGAGGCGCCGTAGCGAAAAGCCATGGGGAAGCGAACGTAGCCACCATCGCGGCGGAGCATCACGCCGTCGGCCAGGCGCGTGGCGTCCGGCGGGACGGTGAATTGCTCGCCGTGCAGGGTGGGAACCAACGGGATACTGATTTCGCTGAAAACCGGATCAACGGCGCCGGCGCTGGCAACGTCGATTTTGCGGAGGCCGAACTGGTAGCCTCCAGTGGGCGCCACGGCGCCCCCCAGGGCTCGTGATAGCAGCTGGGCGCCCAGGCAAACGCCCACCACTGGTGTCGGAGGGAGTTTGCCCAAGTCGCCAGTAGCGGCGGTTCGCAAGTACGCCATTTCCTGAACCAGCGCCGGGTAGTTGTCGTTGGCGGACATGGGGCCGCCCAACGACACGATGAGATCGACTTCGGACAAGTCAGGGGCGCCGAAGGCCGCGAAATCTGGCGCGCCGGCATAGAGCGGGACTGTGGTCAGGGCGAATCCGGCGTCATGCAGGAGTTGGGTGAAGTTGGCGCCCAGGGTCTCCACGGCGATGTGCTGGATGATGACGGCCTGTTTGGTCATACGGCATTGCCATGCCTTCGGGCCAAATCGGCGAGCACCAGGCGATCGGTGGGGAACGCCAATGGTTCCGGCGGCGCGTACAGTGGAAACCAATCCACGCGGTCGAGGTCGTCGGACGCGCGTGGTTGACCGCCAACCCGTTGACCATAGAACCACACGCCGACCGTGAGCGACGCCGGATTGTGGAAGTTGGAGTGAACGGCGCAGACTTCGCCGATCTCGACGGTCAACCCTGTTTCCTCCTGAAATTCACGCTTCGCCGCGCCTCGGATGTCCTCGCCCCATTCGACGTAGCCGCACGGGATGCACCACTCGCCCACGTTGCCGCCGGCCGACCGGCGACCCAGCAGGATCTGGCCGGCGTTGTCCAGCAGGGCGACCGCCACGCCGACTGCGGGGTTGCGGAAATGCACGAATCCACAGGAGGCGCAGCTGGGCCGGGGCCGGCCGCCACGCGGCACGGCAGCCAGCGGTTCGCCACACCGGGGACAATAACGATAGTCAGGGGACAGGGATTCTGGCATCGCTGGTTTAGGTCCGGGCGTGGCCGCGACGCAGCGCCCTACCCGGCAGCGCACCGGTGTTGTCGCCCCGCTCGATGACCACTTGGCCGTTGACGATCACGTACTCAATGCCCACGGGGTATTGTTTGGGATTCTCTTTGGTGGCCAGGGCCTTGACCGTTTCCGGGTTGAACACCACCACGTCGGCCTTGAAGCCGTCGCGGAGCAGGCCCCGGTCGGGGATTCCCAGACGTTGCGCCGGGAAGGAGGTCATCTTGCGGATGGCTTCGGGCAGGCGGAGATGCCGCTCCGCGCGGACGAACTCGGCCAGCACGATGGGGAAGCAGCCGTAGGTTCGGGGGTTGGGATATTCGCCGAACAGGATGGCGTCGGAGGCGATCATCCCGTATGGATGGGAGACGAAGGCGTATAGCGTCTGGGCGTTGGTGCCGAGACCCACCGTGCTGATCCCAAGGTTTTCGGAGAGCAGCAGGTCGAAGAGGGTGTCGGCTGGGTCTTGGCCGCGCATCTCGGCGATGTCGGTGATCAACCGGCCGTCGTACTGCATATTTTCGGGCCGGGTGAAATTGGTCAACCAGTTGTTTTCCAGGCGGCTGGGCGTGATCTCCCGCTTCATGCGTTCCCGGTCGTCGGCGTCCTGCAACGCTGCGATCAGTCGTTCCGGGCCGCCGTCCTTGGCCCAATGCGGCAGCCCGATGGTGGGCGTCGTGCCCGAGTAGGGATACGTGTAGCAGTCGAAGGTGCAGTCGATTCCCTCGGCGCGGGCGTTCTCCACCAACTCGAGGTGTCCGATATGGCTGCCCACCCCGGAGACTGATTGGCGGTAGTGGGTCAGATGGACCGGGATGCCGCTGCGCCGTCCGATATCCACGGCCTCGCGCCACGGCGCCAGGTAGCCCTGGCTGAGCAAGCTCGCGCGGGTGTGGGTGTGGTAGATGCCGCCCAGGGACGCGGCGGTCTCGGAGAGGGCCACCAGTTCGTCGGTGTCGGCGTAGGCGCCGGGCGGGTAGTCGAGGCCGGTGGAGAGCCCCCAGGCTCCTTCCTCCATGGCTTCGCGAACGACGGATTGCATGTCGGCGATTTCGGTGGCGGTGGCCGGCCGCTGGTTCCAACCCACGCTCCAGATGCGAACGGGCGAATTGCCCAGGATGTACGCCATGTTGATGGCCACGGCGCCATCATACTTGCCCAGCAGATCGGCCACGGTGAGCCAGTCGGCGGGCATGGGCGGGTAACCGTTGAGTCCCGCGTCAAGCCAGATGTAGCGTTGCAGTTCTCCCTGAGTTTTGAACGGAGCGTGGGAGATGCCGTCGATGCCCACCAACTCGGTGGTCACACCCTGGCGCACCTTGGGATCATGGTGCGGTTCGCCCAAGATCGTCAGCCCGGCATGTGAGTGGAGGTCGATGAAGCCTGGGCACACCACGTGACCGGCGGCATCAATCACGCGGCCGGCGTCGCGGCGCAGGTCGGAATCATCGCCGCGGTGGATGGATACAGTGTCGCCCGTGACGGCCACCGCCGCGTGAAAGCCGGGGCTGCCGGAGCCGTCGATAACCAGCCCGTTGGAGATCAGCAGGTCAATCATTGCTGGATGATAGCACAGCCTTGGACACGATATCGGCCTTTACCGACTCTCACGGACTGTTGGGAATCGCCAGTTGGCCGATGTTGCAACCTGGAGGCGCCACCAGAGTTTGATCTCTTCAACCTTTGTTGGAAAAAGCGAAGCGGGCGGCCGGCGGTGGGGCGGATGGTTACCCGCCAACCAAAACCGTGCGACTTCGCTGGCCACGCCATGCCGTTGTCTCATTGACATGGCAGGCGCAGGAAGGATTGACCGGGTTAGCCACGGGTAGAGCATACTTGAGCGAGCCGCCCCGGGGCTTCGGGGTCATCGCGGTTGCGCCGGTACGCCGCCCGCCGTACACTGCGGGCATCCCCACCAACTCACGGAGGCAACCATGAGCGAATTGGACGCGCGTTACGAGCGTGGTCAGGAAACCCGGCGAATGTTCGGTGGCGGCGCGATTGGCGGCGGGTCCTCGCCCGGCGCCTGGGAAATCGCGCCCGACTTGGAACGAATCCTGGGCGAGGCGCTGTTCGGAACCGTCTGGAAGCGGCCAGCGTTGACCCCGGTGCAGCGCGAGATGATCACGCTGTCGTGCCTAATCGTCCTGAACCGCGAGGTGCAATTGCGCCGGCACCTTAGCAACGCGCTCAACGTGGGATTGACGCCCGAGCAGATAGTGGAGCTGATCATTCACGACACCTGGTACGGCGGCGCGCCGGCCGGCATTCAGGCGCTCACGATTTGCAAGTCGGTGTTTGAAGAACGAGGCATAGACTACACCCCAGCGCGGATTCACGACACCGAAGAGGATCCCGACAGCCTGTTCCAGCGGGGCGACGAATATCGGCGCAACTACATGGGCGCCGGAGGAGGCCGTTCCGCTCCACCAACTCAGGCCGAGGTGGAACTGGGTCGCGTCACCGGCGAATACTATTGGGGCGCGACGTGGACTCGGCCCGGGCTGGACCTGCCCAGCCGGTGCCTATGTACGATGACGTGCCTGGCCGCGTTGGGGCGCGAAGGCCCACTACGCAGCCACATCCGGGGCGCGCTGAACATCGGGTTTACGCAAGACCAGATCATCGAAGTGTTCGGACACATGACGCTGTACGCCGGCATCCCCTTCGCCCGGGGCGCCATGGACATCGCCAACGAGATATTCACCAACGGCTGACGCAAGCCGGGCGAACGTCCGCTGGGGCGGGTGGGCGAGCGCTTCCCCCAACTGTCATTGCGAGGAGCGGCAGCAACGCGGCAATCTCGGTGCCTGGGCGAACGGCCGCTGGGGCGGGGCGGCGGGGGCGGAGCGCCGCGCGTTGCGGTCGACGAGATTGCCGCGCTTCGCTCGCAATGACAGGGGAGTGGACGCTCGCAATGACAGGGTGGGGGAGGCTCGCTTCCCCCAACTGTCATTGCGAGGAGCGGCAGCGACGCGGCAATCTTGATGCCTCGGCTGACGGCCACCCAGGCGCCGCGGCGAACGGCAGTGGGTTGTGGTCAACGAGATTGCCGCGCTCCGCTCGCAATGACAGGGTGGGGGGAGCCGCTCGCAATGACAGGGTGGGTGGGCGAGCGCTTCCCCCAACTGTCATTGCGAGGAGCGATAGCGACGCGGCAATCCCGATGCCTGGGCGAACGGCCGCCGGGGCGCGGGGGGAGCGCCAGCGGCCGCCCTCCCCAACTGTCATTGCGAGGCCGTAGGCCGTGGCAATCCCGTCGCCTGGGCGAACGGCCGCCGGGGCGGGGGGCGAACGGCCGTTAGTTGCGGTCGTCGAGATTGCCGCGCTTCGCTCGCAATGACAGGTGGGGGGATGCTCGCAATGACAGGATGGGGGAGGCGCTCGCAATGACAGTAGGCGGAAGGGCCTCGCCCGCTTCTGTCGGGTCGAGGAGCGCTCCCCCCAACTGTCATTGCGAGGAGCGATAGCGACGCGGCAATCCCGATGCCTGGGCCAACGGCCGCTGGGGCGGGGCGGCGGGGGCGGGGGCGGAGCGCCGCGCGTTGCGGTCGACGAGATTGCCGCGCTTCGCTCGCAATGACAGGGTGGACGCTCCCAATGTCAGGGGGGGTGGACGCTCGCAATGACCGGGGGCGCCGGCTCGGCGTGTGGTCGGGGGTTGCCTAAACTTGGTAGCCAACTTCCGCGCAGCCCGGCAGCCAGCTGCGGCTGTCGTTCTGCAAGAGAGCTTCGCTGTGGGGTGGCCCGCTCGTGCCGGGCAGGTACCGGTAAGGAGCAGGCGCTCCAGGGAGGTCGAGGCTATCGATGATGGGGTCGATGATGCTCCAAGCCAGTTCGATTTCATCGTTGCGCGTGAACAGGGCCGCATCGCCGTCCAGGACATCCAGCAGCAGCCGTTCGTAAGCGTCCGGTATATCGATCCCGGCGAACCCCTCTTCGTAGTGGAACTCCAGGGCTACGCTCTTCATGTCCAGCTCTGCGTCGGGGACTTTGGACTGGAATTCCAGACGCATCCCCTCGTTGGGCTGGACGCAGATGGACAAGGTATTGCCCGGAATGTCGATGTCCTGCGCCAAGGGGAAAAGCATGTGCGGCGGCGAATGGAATTGGATGACCATCTCGGTGCTCTTGCGGGCCAATCCCTTGCCCGATCTCAGGTAAAAGGGCACTCCCTGCCAGCGCCAGTTGTCGATGAACAGGCGTAGGGCGGCGTAGGTGGGCGTTTGGGAACCCGGGGACACCCCAGGTTCCAGGTGGTAGCCATCGTACTGGCCGATCACCAGGTTCTGGTGCAGATCCCTCAGGGACATGCGGCGGACTGAGCTGAGGGCTTTGACCTTTTCGTTGCGCAGAGCGTCGGCTTGGTAGGCGTATGGCGGATCCATGGTTACCAGCGAAAGAAGCTGCAGCAGGTGATTCTGGAACATGTCGCGCAGTACGCCAGCCCGGTCGTAGTACTCGCCCCGGTCTCCCACCAATACGTCCTCGGCGACGGTGATTTGGACCTGGTCGATGTAGTTTCGGTTCCATATCGGTTCGAAAATGGCGTTGGCGAATCGAAACACCAGCAGGTTCTGGACGGTTTCCTTGCCCAGGTAGTGGTCGATTCTGTAGATCTGATCCTCTCGGAATACCGCGTGCATGTGGGAGTTCAACAGCCGCGCCGTTTTCAGGTTGGATCCGAATGGCTTTTCCACGACCACCCGCCGCCAACCGTCGCGCTCATCGGTCAGGCCGGCTGCGGCTAGGGCTGTTATGGCCGGTTCGTACAGCGCCGGAGCCAGCGCCAGGTAGAAGAGGCAATCGAGCTTGCCCCCAGACTCGCCGGCCAATCGCTCGAGGCGTTGGCCAACCTCGGTCAGGGAAGCGGGGTCGGTAACGTCGGACGTTACGTAGGCAAGGCGCGAGGCGAAGTCGTTCCAAGCGTCGTCGGCCGGGGCGTCGCAACCATCCTTGAGGCGGCCACGAAATTCTGCGTCGCTCATCTCGTTACGCGCCACGCCGACGATGTGGACGCGTGGCGGCAAACGCCCCTTGCGGTACAGGTTGAAAAGGGCGGGCCCCAGCTTCTGGTGGGTCAGGTTTCCGCTGGCGCCCAGAATGACCAACGCGGTCGCGTCACCGGGGTCGCCGCCTCCGTGCAGGTTGGCTCCGGACGTCATCATTGGGTGTCTGCCGCGCGCACGGCATGGCCACCGAATTGGTTGCGCAGGGCAGCCAGGAGCCGGGAGCCGAAGGGTTCCTCCTGCCGCGAACGGAACCGCTGGTACAGGGCGGCGGTGATGGTGGGGGTGGGGATGGCCAGTTCCACCGACTCGTTGACCGTCCAGCGGCCTTCGCCGGAATCGTCAACGTAGGCGGAAAGGCTTTCGAGCTTGGGGTCCGCTTCCAGGGCCAGCACCGCCAGATCCAGCAACCAGGAACGCACCACGCTGCCGTGCTGCCAGGTTTTGGCGATTTCGGTGAGGTTTAGGTCGAACTCGGCCTGCTTGGCCTGGAGCAGTTCAAATCCCTCGGCGTAGGCTTGCATCATGGCGTATTCCACGCCGTTATGGACCATCTTGGTGAAATGGCCGGACCCGACGGGGCCCACGTGGCTGTAACCCTTGTCCGGGCCCGGAGCCAGGGTTTGGAAGATGGGTTCCAACCTGGCGAAGGCCTCCTTGTCGCCGCCGATCATGAGCGAGTACCCCTGGGTCAGGCCCCAGACGCCGCCGCTGGTGCCCGCGTCGAGCAGATGCACGCCCCGGTCGGCTAGGAACTTGCCCCGGGCGATGGTGTCCTTGTAGTTGGCGTTGCCGCCGTCGATTACCGTATCGCCAGCGTCCAGCAGGCCGGCCAGTTCGGTGATCACCTGATCGGTTACGGAGCCGGCTGGCAGCATAACCCAAACCGCGCGGGGAGGCGCCAGCCTGGAGACCAGATCGGCCGTAGATTCGGTGGCCTGGGCGCCGTCCGATGCGCTAGCCGCCATGGCGTCAGCATTCTGATCGTGCGCCACCACCCGATGCCCGCCGTTCAACAGGCGCTGTGTCATGTTGGAGCCCATGCGGCCGAGGCCGATTATTCCCAGTTCCAAGTTGCCCCCTTTGCCGGTTAGTACCCGTTATAGTCGTTCGGTCAGTTTGTGGATCGCGTCGGCCGGGTCGCCCTGTAGGCGGACGGATACGATGCGGCGGCCGAGCTCCCGCAGGGCCTGCAGATCGCCCACCGCCTGGGCGTCGGCCAGGATGCCGAAAGTGAAGGGCCAGCCAGGGATTTCGATGTCATCGGCGTGTTCTTGGGTCAATTGGAGGAAGATGCCGGTGTTTGGGCCGCCCTTGTGCAATTGGCCAGTGGAATGCAGGAATCTGGGACCGTATCCCGCCGTGGTGGCGATGCCGTATCGCTCGATGGCGCGCCGGCGCAGGCGGTCGATGGCTCCATCGATGCCGGGCGAGTCGGGCAAATAGGCCATCACAGCCAAATAGTCGCCGGGAACGGATGAGGACAGCAGGTCGGCCAGGCGCCCGCCATCATCCGACGGCATGACTGGCAACTGCCCTTCGCCTTGATAGAGGTCGAGGACGCTGATGGTGCGATCCTTGGCGCCCTGCACGTCGGGTTGGTCGAAGGGGTGGATGCCAAGCAGGTGGCCGGCTATGGCGGTAGCGTACTCCCAGCGGTAGAACTCGGCGCCCAGGTCGTAGGCGCCGGCCAATTCCAGCCGCACCAACGGATGGCCGGCCTGGGACAATTCGTCCAGAACGCGGTCGGCGGCCGCAGCCTGTTGGGAATCATCATCGGCCAACCGCAACTGCACGAAAATGCGGTCAACGCCGTAGCGCTCCGGGGCGACCAGCGGTTCCGACGCCACCGGAATAATGCCGGTCCCGTTCTTGCCGGCGCTCTCAGCAAGCAATTGTTCCACCCACAGGCCGAAACTGCGAACTCGGTCCGACGCCACCAGGGTCAGTTTGTTGCGTCCCTGCTTGGCCAGCGTTCCGATCACGGCGCCAAGCCAGGCGCCCGGGTTATCCTCGGGGGCGTTGGTCAGGAGACATCGCTGTTGCATCGACTCGGCGCGAATCACCAGTTGGCTAACGTCCACGCCCATCAACGCGGCCGGCGCCAGACCAAAATACGAAAGGACGGAATAGCGCCCCCCGATGTTGGGATCATTGACGAAGACGCGGCGGAAGTGGTCTCGTTTAGCCAGCTCCGCGAGCGGAGTGTCGGGATCGGTTATGGCGACGAAGTTATTGCCCGGATTTCCGTTTCGGCCGCTGGTTTCCACCAAGCGGCGGTAGTAAGCGTAAAACGCCAGCGGTTCGGTGGTAGTTCCAGACTTGGACGAAATTACGAAAAGAGTCTGCGCCGGGTCGATGGCCGCTGAAGTTGCGGATACCCACGCGGGAACGGTGCTGTCCAGGGTGAGCATCCCGGGATGGGGGCCTTTGACGCATGGTCCGATTACTTGCCGTATGACCTCTGGTCCCAGGCTGCTGCCGCCCATGCCAAGCAGCGCCACGTGTCGGAAGCCATCGTTCCGCGCGGCGGCGGCGAACTCGATGAGTTGGTCTATCTGGCCCTGGACATCGGTAGGAAGCGTTAGCCAGGCGAGCCGATTGGCGATCTCTGTCGGATCCTGGCTCCACAAGGTGTGGTCGTGAGCTCGCAAGCGAGCTGGAACGTTATCGGCGTCCAGTCCGGCTGCGGTCTGCGCCACCAGTGGCGAGTAGTCGCCAAGGTGATAACGGTCTGTCGTCATCGCAACCTCCTTACCAACTCGGCATCCAAACTGGGCGAATTTTAGCATACTGAATATCAACTCCGCCCCGGCTCTGCGGTGGGGTATAATCGCCGGACGCGGGGAGCCTCGCAACAACCGATCCCGGCCTAATTCATACCCGGCGGAAGCCATACCCCGCTGAAGTCATACCCCATAGATCGAGACCCGGCGAAAACCACCCGGATCAATCCGGGACCTGCGGAGCGAAACAGCGTGTCAAACGGAGACCTGACGCCCCAAACCAATGAGCCTGCCGTTCACGCGGCAACCTTGGCGGATTTACAGGTGCAGTACCTGGACTGGCAGAGAGACGGCGAACCGGTTCTGGCCCTGCACGGGCTGGCGTCCACCGGCCATTGGTATCGGCGGCTGGCGCCGTATCTTGTCGACCGCTACCGCCTGATTGCCCCCGACCAGCGGGGCCACGGCGCGACCACGGCGGCGCCGTCGGGCTACGATTGGCAGACGCTCGCCGAGGATGCCGTCCGGCTGTTAGACCATTTGGGGATCCAGCGGGTCGCGGCCCTGGGCCACTCATGGGGTGGGCACGTGTCCAGCAACCTGGCGATGCGATTCCCGGACCGGGTCAGCCGGCTGGTGATGATAGACGGGGGATTTCAGGACGGAACGTTGCTGCCCAACCCAACGTGGGAGGCATTTCGGCAGCGTTTGGCGCCGCGTATGGTGGCGGGAACCCGAGCCGAATACCTGGCGCAACTTGCCAGCAACTTCTCATTCTGTTGGGGCGAAGATCTGGCCGAAATCGCGCTGACGATGGTGTATGAGGGGCCGGATGGGCAGATGCGCGACATTCTGCGTCCCGAGCATCACGCGCAAGTCCTGGAAACGATGTGGAACGAGCCGCCGTCAGTGGTGTTGCCGCGGGTGCCCACCCCGACCCTGGTGGTGGCCGCCGGCCCTCGACCCGAGCGCGCCAATTCCCAGTTTTCGCGGCAGCGCGAGGTGATGGTCGCCGCCGCCGCAAGGGCGCTGCCCAACGGGCGGGTTCACTGGATCCCGGAGACGATTCACGACATCGGCTACGACAAGCCGGCGGAATTGGCCGGCGTCATCCGGCAGTTTCTGGCCGAAGGCAACTAGTCGGCGGCAGCCGGCGAAAGTCCGTCGGCGCCGATCACCTCGCCTCCGACTGGAGCTACGTCAACGCTGGGACCCGACAGCCCGTAGTTGATGGCGTAAAGCTGAGCGTAAACGCCGCCGGCCTCCAGCAATTGGTCGTGATTGCCAACCTCGGCGACGCGGCCACGGTCCAGCACGACGATCTTGTCGGCGTTGCGGATGGTGGATAGGCGGTGGGCGATGACGATGGAAGTGCGGCCTTTGAGGATTCGGCTGAGGGCCTGTTGGATGAGCAACTCGGTGTGGGTATCGATGTTCGCGGTCGCTTCATCGAGCACGAGGATGCGCGGGTTGCCGGCGATGGCGCGGGCGAAACTGATCAACTGGCGCTGGCCAATGCTCAAATTGATGCCGCGTTCGGCCAACTCCGAGTCGTAGCCGTTGTCCATTTCCATGATGAAGTCGTGGGCGCCCACGGCTTGCGCCGCCGCCATAACCTCGGCGTCGGTAAGTTCCTCATTTTGGTAGCGGATGTTGTCGCTCACCGTGCCGGAGAATAGGTACGGTTCCTGGAGCACCATGCTCATCTGATGCACCAGGGACTCCCGCTTAACGTCGCGGATGTCGTAGCCGTCAACCGAAATGGAACCGCCGGTAACGTCCGCGGACCGGTGCAGCAAGTTCACCAGGGTGCTCTTGCCGGCTCCGGTGGAACCCACGAGGGCTACGTTTTCGCCAGCCTCAATCTGCAGGTTGACGTTCTTCAGAACCTCCACGCCTTCCACGTAATGGAAATTCACGTCTTGGTACCGAATATTCCCCTTCACCTCGGGCAGGGCTACGGCTCCCGGTTTGTCGTTGACGTCTGGGGCAAGGTCCAGCACCTCGAATATGCGGACGCCGGCGGCCATGGCGCGCTGGAGTTGGCTGTACTGCATGGTCAACTGGCGTATGGGCTCGAAGAAACGCTGGATCCAGAAGGCGAAGGCGACCAGGGTGCCCACTTCCAGGGCGTCCTGGCGGAGCAGGAAACCGCCGAACAGCACGACACCCAAGCCGATGCCCAGACCAATCAGCAATTCGACCAAGGGCTGCAACATTCCAGAGTAGCGGGCCGCTTCCAGGTTGGCGTCCAGGTATTCCTGGTTCAGGGTCCGGAAGTGGGCCATGTTTTCGTCCTGGCGGTTCAGGCTCTGGACGACGCGAACGCCGGTGATGTTCTGGTTGTATTCGCCGTTGACCATGGCGATGGCGCGTCGGATCCGCATGAAAGAATGGCGGGCGAATCGTTGCCAGTACATCAAGATCAAGGTGAGCACGGGCACGACGAACATGCACACTAGGGCCAACTTCCAGTTGACCACGAGCATCAGCGTGATGATGGCTCCAACCGTCACCAGTTCAGCCAGGGCCAGGGCCAGCAGTTCGAAAGTCTCCTGAAGCTGCAGGATGTCGGACTGCATCCGGGACATGATGCGTCCGATGGGGGTGCGGTGATAGAAAGCGTTGGATTGGTTTTGCAGGTGGCTGAACATCCCCGACCGCAGGTCATACAGTACATGCTGGCCGGTGCGGGAGATGAAGATGAACTGCAATCGGTTGGACAGGAAGTGGATGACGGTGATGACCATGAAGGCCGCGCCTATGACGTGGACGCGCCCAACCTCGCCCTCCGAGATGGCCCAGTCGATGCCGTATTTGATCAGAAGGGGGATGCCGGCGTTGACCGCGGCGTAAACGAGGAGGGAGGCCAGAGCGATCAACGCGTAGGTTCGGTACGGCATGATAAAGGTCAGGAATCGCATCACGACCTTGTTGTCATAGACGCGTCCCACCACGTCCTCGTCGGTGAGGTTATCGTTGTTGGGCGCGAACATGCTGTCGGCGGAGGTGCCGCGCATCCCCCGCATCATGCCGCCGCCGATGCCGCCGCCGCCTCGCATCATAGCGCCGCCCTCCCGTCGGCCATGGCCGGAACCGCCGCCTCCAGCAGGACCTCCTCCTGGGGACGCAACTGCAACTCGTAGATGCTCTGATAGATGCCGCCGGAACGGATCAGTTCCTCGTGGGAGCCCCGTTCGACGATGGAGCCTTTGTCCAAAACCAGTATCTGATCGGCCTCGCGCACGGTGCTCAGCCGGTGGGCGATGACGAAGGTGGTTCGGCCTTTCATCACTTCGACCATGGCTCGGTGGATTTGACGCTCGGTTTCCACGTCAACGCTGGAGGTGGAGTCGTCGAGGATCAGCACGGGCGGGTCGAGCAAGATGGTGCGGGCGATGGACAGCCGCTGGCGTTGTCCCCCGGACAAAGTGGCGCCACGCTCGCCGACCCAAGTGTCATACCCGTTGGGCAGCGCCATGATCTGGTCGTGGAGCTGGGCGACCTTGGCGGCCCGTTCCACGTCTTCGTGGGTGGCGTCGCTCACGCCGTAGGCGATATTGTCGCGGATGTTGGCGCCGAAGAGGTAAACATCTTGGTGGACTATGCCCACGTTGTGACGGAGGGATTGCAGCGTGAAGTCCCGGATGTCCTGCCCATCGATGGTGATCCTGCCGTCGGTAACGTCGTAGAACCGGGGCAGGAGGTTGACGACGGTGGTCTTGCCGCTGCCGGGAGCGCCCAGGATAGCGGTGACCTGTCCGGGCCGGGCTTCGAGATCCACGCCGCGCAGGGCCGGGGAGCGATCCTCGTAGGCAAAGCCCACGTTCTCGAAGCGAACGGCGCCTTTGGCGCGCCCCATCTCCACGGCGTCGCTCCGCTCTGCCACTGGCGAGCGGGCGTCGAGCACGTTGAAGAGGCGCTGACCTGAGGACATGGCCCGCGAGAAGGTGTTGATGATCTGCGCCGACGCGCGGATTGGGAAGGTCAGCTGGTTCAGGTACAGGAAGAATTTAGCCAGGTCGCCCGGGGTCAGTTCGCCGCTCACGACCTGCCAACCGCCGAACCAAAGAACGACGCCAAGGGCGAAGGTGAAGTAGAGGGTCATCCACGCGCTGTTGGTGCCCTGCATACGTTCCGCGTCGTAGTACTCCACGCGCAGTTCTTCGGCTTTGCGGTTGTACTTGCCGCGCTCGAAGTTTTCGGAGGCGAAGGCCTTGACCACGTGAATGCCGGCCAAATTTTCCTGCAGCACGGTTACCGACTCGCCCATGACCTCCTGGACGTGCAGCCACTTCCGGCGCAGGGCCCGCATCACGATGGTGGAACGCAGGACGATTGCCGGCACGAATATCATGCTGACCAGGGCCAGTTCCCAGTTCAGGAAGATCAGGATGAATGGAATGGCGAAGATGCGAACCACCACGTCCAGCGACCGGATCATTCCCAGGTTAACGAACCGGCGCATGGCCTCCACGTCGGCGGTGGCCCGGGACATCAAATCGCCGGTGTGTTCCTTGTCGTGGAAGGCGAAGCTGACGTTTTGCAGCTTGTCATAGAGCAGGTTGCGGCAATCGAACGAGACCTTTTGGGACAACGATTCCGTGGTGTAGGTGCGGGCAAAATCGCAGAATCCGCGGCCCAGGCTCGCCACCAAGATACCCACTCCGAAGAACGTTAGGGCGGCAATGCTGAAGTCATGCCTGAAGAACTTCCCCGTTTCGGCGTCCTGGCCGACCATCAAGTCGATACCATTGCCAAACAGCCAGGGCAAGGCGAGCGAGAAGCCGATGGCGACCAAAGCCGAGCCATACGCCAGGCCCAAGCGAGCGGGATAGCGGGCGGCCATCCTGATGATGCGGAGCAATACGCTCATCAGCGGCCAGAACCTTGCAGCGCGCGGGACGCCACGCTCAAACCGGCAACCGGGGACGCCGCAGCGTTCAAGTAACGGTTTCCGCCGGCATGATGTCCGGTCGTTGTGATCTCCGCTTCAATTCCAGAATTTGATACCATAGGTCGCCCAATATACACCCGCCACGCGGCGGGGGCAAGTTTGGAGACGTTCTGCACAGTCGGCTGGATGAATTGCATGAATTACTCTATCGATGCCCGGTCCACGTAGGCCTGACCGTACATTTCCATCGCCCGCGCCAGAGCGTAATCGAGGTTGATCAGATCATTCATGGAGTTCACCATCATCTCGCCCGCGTCGGCGATTTCCTGCCGGTACTGCGACAAAGCGATCTGGCGATTGTTCTTCCGAATGTTGTGATACGGACACATCGGAGCGCGGTTTTGTATTTCGTTGCTGGTTCCTTCCCTCGACTTTGGGGCGATGTGATCCAGGTGAAAGTTGCGGGTTGTACGAATGACGCTGCCATCGGGCAACCGGTTGGCGTACCCGCAACACCAGGCCAGGTAACCGCTGAGTTCCAGCAGCATTTCCAGCATCTGCCTTTCGGGTATGATGCTTGCCGGGACTTTGAACCGGCGCTCGGGGAGAACAATAGCTTGCGGCGCCGGCGCGGTGTCCGGCGAGGTGCGGGTGGGCAGTTCCGTTGGGCCGTGGACGGTGGCCATGGGGGCGATTTCCGGGGAATCAGGGCCGAGCACTTGTTGGCCGGTGGTTTCATCGTTGCAGCGCAACAGCGCCAACGATGGCTTGTTGAACTGCCGTTTGAACACCGTCCACGCCCTGGGGTTGAAGTCGCAGGCGACCCACTGTCGTCCCAGCCTCTCGGCGGCCACGCCAGCGTAGGCGCAGCCCGCGAAGCAATCAAGCACCACGTCGCCAGGGTTGGTGCTGGCGGCGATGATGCGCTCGGCCAGCGCCACCGGCTTTTGGGTAGGATAGCCGGTGCGTTCCCTGGCCTGGCCTGACAGGTTATTGATGTCATCCCATAGGTTCGTGGCATATTGGCCCGACGGCAAGTAGGTCTTCCGGTACGGCCGGCCGGTTTCGGACCAAACCAACCTGTTCTCCCGGTCCAGATCCTCCAGTCTATGCCGCTCCATGCGCCATCCGTATTGCGGGGTATAACCTGCATACTCGTAGGACAGGTTGGGCCTGGGCCCCATTGATGCGGTCCTGATGACTTCATGGAGTCGGTAGCGTCCCCGGTCATCCTCGTGGCGGTAAAACCTTGACACGTACTCCTCATCGTGAGGAACCAGAACGTGGTTCCATGTTCGCCGGTCCGTCTTGGCGTAGAACAGGATGTAGTCGGTTACGTACCCGAACCTTCTGGCGTCGTTGTGCGAGCTGGTGCGCTTCCAGACGATTTCACCAATGTGATTGTCGGCGCCGAACACGGCGTCCAGCATCTGACGCAGGTAAGCTCCAGCAGTTTGGTCACAGTGCAAAAATATGCTTCCGGTGGATTTGATAACGCGGTGGATCTCCAACAACCGTACTGCCATGTAGCACAGGTATGCGGCCAGGTTGTCGCTGTGGGCCAGCCGCGCCATCTCAATAACGCTGTGAACCGCCGGGCGGTCTTCCTCGATGCTGGTTAGCCATTCCTCGTGGATGTCGCCCTCCCACGACCAGATGTCTCGGTAACCCCCCTGCAGCTCGCCGTCTGGCCAGACGATTCCGGCAGCTTCGGCTTCCCGGGCGTTGGTTACGCCCCACCCCGCCAGCAATTTGCGCTCGATCGCCCGCTCCTCGACGCTCAGTGGCGGACGAATTCTATCGCCGGTGAAGGTGTCATTCTTGGCGAAAGGGGGGTCGATGCACACCAAATCGATGCACTCGTCGTTGAGCGCGCGCAGAAAGCTGAGGTTGTCGGCGATGTACACGCCTCGGTTTACGGCATTAAAGCCGTGTTCAGTGGTCGCCTCAATCGGATTGCGTAGCTCGCTGGGCGTTTCGGGCATCATGATCCCCGCTTCCCTAAAATTCGCTAAATACATTATCATCGCATGTTGGCCGGCTTCAATCGTCCCAACAAGCGAAAAAAAGACAGGGGCAGCCCCGATGGCTGCCCCTTTTGCTGGCGCGTTTTCGCGTCGCATGACGACGCGACCGGTTACCCCGCTCGCATCCGCTCTCCCGCGTCCAGCACGGCGCGGACGATCTTGTCGTAGCCGGTGCAGCGGCACAGGTTGCCGGCCAGCCAGTGGCGGATCCGCGCCTCGTCGGCGTCAGGTTCGGCTTCCAGCAGCGCCTTGGCCGCCACGATGAAACCGGGCGTACAGATGCCGCATTGTAGGGCGGCGTTTTCAAGGAACGACTGCTGAATGGGGTGCAGGCCCTCAGCGGACGCCACACCCTCGATGGTGCTCACCTGGGAACCCTGGGCTTCAACGCCCAGCACCAGGCACGAGCACACGATGCGCCCATCCAGGTTCACCGTGCAGGCTCCGCAGTTGCCATCGTTGCAGCCTTCTTTGGCGCCGGTCATGCCGACAACATCGCGCAGGCACTCCAGCAGGCTTTGTCGAGGCTCACAGAGAAAGTCGGTCTGGTTGCCGTTGATGGTAGTCGTTACGTGGACAAGTCCGGGCATTGTTATTCCTCCCCTCGGGCGCGCCGGATGGCAATGTTCAGGGTGCGGCGGGTCAGCACGTCCACCAGGTGATGACGCTGGCGGATGGTGCCGCGCATGTCCGTAATCGGCGTGGCGGCCTCGCTGGCCAGCCGGCCAGCCTCTGCGATGGCATCGTCAGATACGGACTTGCCCGCCAGGCTGTCTCCGGCGGCCGTGGCCAAGATGGGCGTTGGGCCAACCGATGCCAGCGCGATGCGCGCCGACTGGATGGTCTGTCCGGAGGCGTCCAAAAACACTGAAGAGGAGACGCCCGCTACCGCGATGTCCATTTCGTTGCGTGGAATGAACCGCAGGTAGGCGGTACCAGAGTTCGCCGCCGGCGCGGGCAACTGGATGGCCACCAGAAGCTCGCCGTTTTCCAATACGTTCCGGCCCGGGCCGGTGCAAAAGTCCTCGGCGGCTACGGTGCGCCAGCCGTTTGGCCCGTTGATGTGCGCCTCTCCGCCCAACGTGATCACCGGAGGGATGCTGTCCCCGGACGGCGCGGCGTTGCACAGGTTCCCGCCGATCGACGCCCTACCTTGAATCTGGATGCTGCCGATAAGGCCGGCGGCGTCGACGAGGCCGGGATAGGCTGCCGCAACCGCGGCGTCCTGGTAGATGCGATAGCAAGGAACCGCGGCGCCGAGCTGCAGTCCATTGGCGTCCAGCTTGATGCCGTTCAGTTCGGGGATCTGCTTCGTGTCCACCAAAACGTCGGCTTCCCGACGGCCGCCGCGCAACTGCACCAGCACGTCCGTGCCGCCGGCCAGGGGTCGGGCGCGGTCGCCGTGGTTCGCCATGATGGAAACGGCTTCATTGAGAGATGTAGGGGCTTGGTAGTCAATAGCTCGCATGGGCACCTCCTCCGGCGCAAATTATAGCAACGAATAGCGGCCCTGTCAGCAGGGCAGCGCCCCGTGGTAGGGCGCGCGGCGCAACCATCGCGCCGACCGGCTCGACCAGCGGTACACGGAACGGCGGTTATCATACTCGCAAGCGGCGCCGGGCGCAAATGGAACAGGTCAGGGAACGCCACCGCGGTCTGTCGGCGCATGGAGCGATTGCCACCCGGCCATCCTCCGCCGGCTCCACCGGCCGCCACAGGACAGAGCGCGAACTTCCGTTGGTCGCGAATTTGCATGGTCGCGAATCGCCACCGGTCGCGGTGGTCGAGATTGCCGCGCTGCGCTCGCAATGACAGCAACTGTCTTGAGAGTCGAGAGGAATCGCTGGCGCTTTGCACAGTGGGGCGCTCGCATCACCGAACTGTCATTGCTGTATCTGTTAGATAATTCGTTGACAGAATTGGTCTGGCGAGGACCGGAGCGACTGGAGGCGATCGGAGAAAATGAGGGACAATCGGAAAGACAAGACCATCGAGCGAAACTACGTGCAAAAGTGGCTTCACCTGATGTCTGAGTACCAGCTAACCAAGGCTGGCCAGCATCCCAGGTTTCGCTTCCTCAACGACTTCTACCAGCATCACGGCGTCAACCGACAGACCTTCGCCAAGTATCACAATCGCTACTTGCAATCCGGCGATTCTGCCGATCTGCTGCCGCGCCAGCGCGGTCCCAAGTGGAAGACCCGGCGCACCAGCCCAGACATCGAAGAGAAGGTGCTGGAACTACGGCGCCGAGGCATTGACCGCTATGAGATCTATGCCCATACTGAAGCCGGAACTCCGGGAGGCCGCGCCAGCGCCCTCCACCATCTACGCCATCTGCAAGCGGCATGGCTTGAACCGGATGAGCCAACCCATGAAAGAGACCCAGCGTCGCATCATCAAGACCCGAGCTGGGGAATTGGGCCACTTGGACGCCCATCACCTGAGCAAGGACCTGATCGTGGGCGCGGCCCGGCGCTACTATCTGGTCTGTGTGATGGACGCCTGCACTCGGCTGGCTTGGGCAGAGGTGTGCGAGAACATCAAGAGCCTCAGCGTGATGTTCGCCACCCTCAAGAGCATCAACATGCTGCACGCCGAATACGGGGTGCGCTTCGAAGCCATGCTCACCGACAACGGACCGGAGATGGCTTCACCCAAGAACATCGACAACCACCCCATGGAACGGATGCTGAAGGAACTAGGCATCAAGCATCGCTACACTCGACCCTACCGGCCCCAAACCAACGGTAAGGTCGAACGGTTCTGGAGAACCCTGAACGAAGACCTGCTCGATGGTAGCGTCTTCGAGACGGCTCAACAGCTCAAGGACGAGTTGCTCAACTACATGGTGTACTACAATACCCTCCGTCCTCACCAGGCCCTGAACGGCAAAACCCCACAACAGGCCATGCAAGATCTGTCATCGAATTAGCTGACATTTACAATTGCGAGGAGCGATAGCGACGCGGCAATCTCGACGCTTGGGCGAACGGCCGCTGGGGCGGAGCAGGTGCGAACGGCCGTTGGTTGCGGTCAACGAGATTGCCACGGCCCTCGGCCTCGCAATGACAGTTGCTATGGTCTGGCATTGCGAACCCTCCCTTGCCTGTCATTGCGAGGAGCGATAGCGACGCGGCAATCTCGACGCTTGGGTGAACGGCCGCTGGGGCGGAGCAGGTGCGAACGGCCGTTGGTTGCGGTCAACGAGATTGCCACGGCCCTCGGCCTCGCAATGACAGTTGCTATGGTCTGGCATTGCGAACCCTCCCTTACCTGTCATTGCGAGGAGCGATAGCGACGCGGCAATCTCGACGCTTGGGCGAACGGCCGCTGGGGCGGAGCGGGTGCGAACGGCCGTTGGTTGCGGTCAACGAGATTGCCACGGCCTTCGGCCTCACAATGACAGTAAGGCGGGCACGCGATTACAGCCGGGGGCTCGCGAGGACGTTAGGACGGGCTCGCCGTGACGGTTGGGGAGTCTCGCCATGATAGCTGAGGCCTGGCGATAGACGCGTGAGTTCCCGCAACAGCTGCGCAAGTCTCCCGGCGGCAAGGGGAGGTTTGGCTCTGGCAGCCAACCGCGGCGGTCTCGGCTCTGCTCCGGCTTCGTCGCCGCCATGACAATTCGGGCGAGAGGCGATCAGACGACTACCGGTTCATCATGGCCTCAAGACGTTCCTTCACTCCCGCCCATTCGCTGTCGATGACGCTGAAATACACCGAGTGGCGGTTCACCCCGTCTTTGGCGATGCGGTGGTTCCTCAACGCTCCTTCGCGCACGGCGCCGATGCGCTCGATTGCGCGCTGGGATCGCTCGTTGCGATGGTCGGTCTTGAGGCTCACCCGCAGCGCGCCCAAGTCCTCGAATGCGTGCCGCATCAGCAGGTACTTGCTTTCGGTGTTCACCACAGTCCGCTGGTACGGAACGCCGTACCAGGTCATCCCGATCTCCAGCGCGCGGTTTGGTCGGTCAATGTCCAGGTATCCGGTGGACCCAATGGCCCGATTGTCCTGCAGGTGCATCACCGCGAATTGAACCCGCGACCCAGTTTCATTGCGGCCTACGCACATTTCAACCCATTCCCGCGCGCGCTCCAGGCTGGTGAACGGTTCCCCAGTGAGGTAGCGCCAAATGGACTCATCCTGTCCGAACTCGTACAAGTCTTCCGCGTGCTGTTTCCCAATCGGTTCCAGGCGCACGCGCCGCCCGGTGAGAATGGTTGGTTGTGGATCCATCGCTGATCTACCCCTCGGTTGTTGATCTACCCCTCGGTCGTTTGTCTGCCCATAATTTCTTGCAGCCGTCATAGTTGGGGGACTGCTGGCTAGGAAACCACTGTATCCGCTGAACTTGAGCTGTGGAAACTGGGCTGGGTGCGTTCTATCGTTTGCTATCGCCGGCGACGCTCGCCCGCCGTGAGCGCGAAGCGCGATAGCGACGCGGCAATCCCGATGCCTGGGCGGACGGCCGCCGGGGAGGTGGAGCGAGCGGCCGCTGGTTGAGGGCGACGAGATTGCCGCGCTTCGCTCGCAATGACAGACCATAGCAACTGTCATTGCGAGAAGCGATAGCGACGCGGCAATCCCGATGCCTGGGCGGACGGCCGCTGGGGAGGTGGAGCGAGCGGCCGCGCGTTGCGGTCGACGGGATTGCCGCGCTTCGCTCGCAATGACAGACCATAGCAACTGTCATTGCAAGGCGCGATAGCGACGCGGCAATCCCGATGCCTGGGCGAACGGCCGTCGGGGAGGTGGAGCAAGCGGCCGCTGGTTGAGGTCGACGAGATTGCCGCGCTTCGCTCGCAATGACAGACTATAGCAACTGTCATTGCGAGAAGCGATAGCGACGCCGCAATCCCGATGCCTGAGCGAACGGCCGCTGGGGAGGCGGAGCGAGCGGCCGCTGGTTGAGGTCGACGAGATTGCCGCGCTTCGCTCGCAATGACAGACCATAGCAACTGTCATTGCGAGGCGCGATAGCGACGCGGCAATCCCGATGCCTGGGCGAACGGCCGCTGGGGAGGTGGAGCGAGCGGCCGCTGGTCGCGGGCGGCGAGATTGCCGCGCTGCGCTCGCAATGACAGACCATAGCAACTGTCATTGCGAGGCGCGATAGCGACGCGGCAATCCCGATGCCTGGGCGGACGGCCGCTGGCGATGGACAATGCGGGAATTACCTGGATGCCCGACGCGGGAGCGCTCATACGCGTAACGCCCATGACAGCCCTCGTGAGCAAAACGGATGATTTCGGCGGCCCTGCGTCATTGCCTCGTTGCCGGTTTATCGTCGGTTGTCGGTATATCGTTGGAACCGCGACCCAATGCGACGCGGTTACCGAGCCAGCATCTCTTCCAGTCGCTGCTTGACCGCCGGCCACTCGCTATCGATGATGCTGTAGAACACCGAGTGCCGGTTCGCCCCATCCCAAGCGATGCGATGGTTCCGCAGCACGGCGTCCCGAGTAGCGCCGATCCGCTCGATGGCGCGCTGGGATCGTTCGTTGCGATGGTCGGTTTTCAGGCACACTCGCAGGGCCCCCAGGTCCTCGAAGGCATGGCGCAACATCACGTACTTGCACTCCGTGTTGACCGACGTGCGCTGGTAGGCCACCCCGTACCAGGTCATCCCGATTTCCAGCGCCCGGTTGGGCCGGTCGATGTCCAGGTATCCGGTGGATCCGATGGCCCGGTGTGCGTTGACCGTGTCGTCGGCTTGGCGCATCACCGCGAATTGGATCACGGTAGGCCGCTCGTCCCGCGCCACGCAGGATTCAATCCAGGCGCGCGCGTCGTCCGGGTCCTTAAAGACCGGACGCGGCAGGTATCGCCAGATGGACTCATCCTTCCCGACCTCGTACAGATCCCGCGCGTGTTGCAAACCAATGGGTTCCAGGCGCACGGTCCGGCCGGTCAGGATTATCGGTTGCGGGTTCACGGTAGGACAACCTCCAGCGCAAAACAAGATTAGCAGAACAAGCTCGACTACATCATACCCCTTTCGTGTCGTCAACGCGGGTAGGATTTCCCTCCGTCAGCCTGGGCGCCCCGGTCCGTCGATGCGAGGGGTGATGGCGGCGCGGCGCTCCCACCCGGGGCGGAACGCCGTTGATGGCGGTCAACGAGATTGCCGCGTTCGCTCGCGATGACAGGCGCAAGGCGGCTAGAGCTTGCTGTCTCCCTGCGACGCGACGGAGAGCGTGGGCTCGCGTAGTCGGCCTCGTGTCGCTGATCCCTAGTTTCCGTCGCCGGCGCCGGCGGCAGGTTGCGGGGCGCTGGTTTCGGCGCCGATCCAACGGCGCTGGAAGCGGGCGGGCGGATTCGGCCGCGTGGCGAACAGGAAAGCCACCGCGCTCACCAAGTACAGTGGCGTGAACACCGCCAGAACCCAATAGTAGTTTCCCACCGCATCTCTGACCAGACCGGAACCGTAAGGCGCTATGAACATGCCCACGTTCATGAACAGACTCATGAATCCCATCAGGGTGGCGAACCGTGCGCGGCCGTAGTAGTCGCTCAACATCAGCCAGTTCACCGACGTTATCCCCTCCACAATCGCTATTCCCACCACGAACATCAGCAGGCCCAGCAAGCCGGGCCCGATCCACAGGCCACCCATGCCCACCGCGCCGATGGCCATGCCCACCGCCAGCAGCACGTTGCCCCGGAATTTGTCCGACGTTACGCCCATGATGAAACGCAGCGGAATACCCAGGAAGAACATCGCCGCCACCCACGCCGACGCCTCGTTGGCCGAGACCCCGCGCAGCTCCATGATTGGAAAGACGTGCACCAACATGCCGTTGGTAACCGATACCCTCAGAATCGCGCCCACCATGATCAGCCAGTAGGCCCGCGTTCGTATCGCTTCCCGGAACGTAAACCCGGGGTTGGCGGCGCTGCCCCTGCGTCCGCCCGACCCGCCCGAAGCGGCGTCAACGGGCGGGTCTCCATCGGGCAGTAGCCCCATATCCTCCGGGCGACTCCTGATGAACAACGATGCCGGGACGGTCATCACCAGGATGAACACCCCCGTCCACAGCAGGGTGTTCCTCCACCCAAGCTCCTGTATGCCCAGGTTGAGCAGCAGCACCACGAAGGCCCCGCCGCCAGCGAAGGCCGTCATCAACGTGGACATCGCCACCGACCGCCGCCGTATGAACCACTGATTCACCGCCGCCATCAGAGTCTGCCCGAAGCCGGCGCTTTTGCCCAACGAAACCACGCCGGAGAACAGGATCAGCAGCTCCCAGTAGCTGTCCGCCCGCGACAGCAGAATGGTTCCAATCCCGACCAAAAGACCGCCGGCGAGCACCATTGGCCGGGCTCCGTAACGGTCCACCGCCCAGCCGATTAGCGGACCGCCGGCGCTACCCTCCGCGCGAGCCAAGCTGAACACCAGCGACATCTGCGCCGACGTCAGGTGCAGGTCGGTCTGGATTGGGGTGAAGAAGCGCGGGAACCCTTGCGATATCGAGCCGTTCCCAAACATCCCGACCAGGGATGAAACGGCTACCACCCACCATCCGTAGAATATGCGGGGTTGTCGCCGAGTTGAACCATCTGGAGTGTCTGTCACGGTCAAAGATTATAGGCATCGTCCGGCAAAACGGTCAAACGGCCCGACTCCGGCGCAACCGATTGGTTATCATTGCCGTTACGGGAATGCAGCCGCGTTGAGGGCTTCGCCATTGGAGGTCATTGCCAGCAACGATGGCGACGGGGCGTATGCTAGAATAGCAATTGCCCCCGTAGCTCAGTGGATAGAGTGCTGGCCTCCGGAGCCAGAGACCGGAGTTCGAGTCTCCGCGGGGGTACCACCGCGGCGCGTTGTTGGCCTGCTAGTCGGTAGCGATCGTTGCCGCGCAATCCTGGCGTCGCCCGTTCGAGTCTGGCGTCTGGGACGCTTTGAACAGGCGGTAATGGCGCACCCGCTCCGCTTGGCAAGCGCAACCAATACCCGACTCACTCCGATACCAAGTTCAAGCTGGGCATGGAGCGACCCTCGTGTGTGGACGAATCAGCTTATTCGCCGAGTTGGGCGACCTGGCGTCGCAGTTCCGGTTCGCGCCGGAGCAGGTCGCCGGCGCGTATTGCCCGTCGTGGAATATCGCCCCCACGGCTGCGATTCTGGCGGTGATGGCAAAGGACGGGATACCGCTGGCCGCCATGATGCGCTGGGGGTTCAGCTTCCGCAGCCGTGATGGCCATAGTCGCGATGGCCGCAGCCGCGATGGAAAATCTCAGTCATCCCGGCCCCTGTTCAACGCACGCAGCGAAACGCTGGCGCAGCGGCCAGCTTTCCGCGGCGCCTTCGCCCACAGGCGCTGCCTGATCCCGATCAACGGTTTCTACGAGTGGCGCTCCGTGAGCGGCGGCAAGGCTCCGGTTTGGGTGCACAGGTCCGACCAACGTCCTTTCGCTCTGGCCGGCATCTACAACGACGGGCCAGACGCCGCCGCCTCGATTATCACGTGTCAGGCCAATTCGTTGCTATCGCCCATTCACCATCGTATGCCGGCAATGCTGGACGAATCTGCCTACGGGCTATGGCTGGATCCCAACTCCGAACCGTCCTTCCTAGAGGATTTGCTGGCGCCCCGCGAATGGCAGAACATGAGCGTTAGGGAAGTGTCTGGAGCGGTGAACCGCGCCAGCAACGATGGGCCGCATCTGATCGAGCCGGCGTCAACCGCGGTCGGGCCGTTGTTGTAAAGAGTCGGACGCCGTAATGGACTGAAATCGGTCGCTGGCCGGCGCTGATTCCCGCCGGATCAGGTCGCTCCGGGGGCTGCGGGACGGTACGGTAGTTGGGCCGCTAGCCGATTGGCGTCGGCCTGAAGCTGCCGCCGGCCAGGGGGAGCATAGCGGTATGGTAAACTCTAAAGTGGCCGTACCGTACTCTTGGTCAAACGCTGGCTCCGGCCAACGTTGGCCTCGGACTAGAAGTCCCGGCCGGTACTGAACCCGTATGTTGAGCCGTCAGCAGCGCCAGGCCTGAGCCGGGCGTAGAGGCGTGTGATCGGGGTGTGGCCTAGCGGCAAGGCGCCTGCTTTGGGAGCAGGAGATCGGCAGTTCGAATCTGCCCACCCCGACCAGTTCCGCTCACGAACCAGCTTAGTCACGCTGGCCAGTCTTCTAGAGTCCAGCCCATCTGCCAGAACGCCTGCTCGTACCGTGTGCAGGTGATGTACGCTTCCTTCATGGCCGCGATTTCGGCGGAACCGGCCGTGGCGGCCACCCGATCGCAGATGGCTCGGCATTCTTCCGCCACCGCCCGCTGTTCCGGTCCCGCGTACATCTGAATCCACTGGGCGTATCCGGCATGGTCAGGCAAGCCCTGATCGGCCAGCCGTTCGCCAACGTTCCAGTAGCCCCAGATGCACGGCAGCAGCGCGGCCACCAGTTCGCCAAAACTGCCCTGGTGCGCCACTCGCAGCAGGTAGCTGGTGTATGAATAACACGTGGGCGTGTGCACCGTCGCGTCCAGGTCCGCTTCGGTGATGCCGAATTGAGCGCAATAGGAGCGGTGGAGATCCATCTCGGTGTTCAATATGTAGTCCACCGCGCGGGCGAACCAGCTCATCGTGGGCAGGTCGGGCGCTTTCGCCGCCGCCAGTGCCAGGCAACGGGCAAAGTCCACCAGGTAAACGTAGTCCTGGGTGATGAAATGCTTGAAGCGATCCAGCGGCAACGTCCCATCGCCGATGCCCTGCACAAACGGATGGAAGGCCATCGCTTCCCGCTGGGCTTGGGATTCTCGTTCGATTTCCTCGCAAAACGACATTGACGCGCCTCCGTGGTCTGGCCAGCTCATTGGTCGGGCTGATCTAGGTTCCGCTACGGCCTCCGGTGAATCCCTGCGCGGCGGCCAGCTCGGGGAAGCGCTCCAGTGGCAGAACCTCGCCGGACTCTTCCCAACGATCCACCAGCTGTCTGATGGCGTCCGGTACTGGCCGAGTAGCGCCGGTGTCGGCATGGAACCCAACGTACACCGACTCAATGGTGGTCAGGGGTTTTCGGTGGGCATCGTCGCCTTCGCGGAAGATGGCCACCTGCAACGTGAGGCTGGTGTTGCCGATTCCGCTGACGCGAGCCCGCAGGTCCAGCATCTCGTCCACTCGCGCCGGGGCATTGTACTCGATGGTAACCTTCACCACCGCGCTGTCGAAATACCCGGCTGCGGCCACCCGGTAGATGCTGAATCCCAGGTTGCGGAAATACTCGGCCTGCGCCACTTCCAGCCAACCCAGGTAGCTGCCGTTGAACGCGATACCCTGGGCGTCGCACTCCTGCCAGCGCACCCGCACCGGGGCGCCGAAGCGATAGTCTCCCCGTCGGAGCGCCGCTTCAGGCATTGCCGCCATCCCAGCCCAGCGACGCGAGATACGCCCGGTCCGAGTTTGTCAGCTGCGCGGCGTCCAGCAGGTCGGGCCGGAGTTTCAGGGTTCGTTCCAGAGATTGGCGCCGACGCCAACGGTCGATCTCGGCGTGGTTGCCCGACCGCAGTATCTCCGGGGCGGCCATCCCGCGGAAGGTGGCCGGCCGGGTGTACAGGGGATGCTGCAGCAGACCCGAGGTGATGCTGTCCTCTTGCACGTTTTCCTCCGAACCTACCACGTCGGGCACGAACCGCGACACCGCGTCGATGATCACCATGGCGGCCAGCTCGCCGCCCGTGAGCACATAGTCTCCGATGGATACTTCATGGGTGATGAGGCTCTGCCGAATCCGCTCATCAACGCCGGCGTAATGCCCGCAGATGATGATCATGCCGGGGGCGGCGGCGAACTCGTCAACCAAGCTCTGGTTCAGAATGCGTCCCTGGGGGGAAGTTAGCGCCACCGGCGTCTGGGAGCGTTGCTCCGCGGGTACGGCCTCCAGCGCGGCGGCAACGGCATCGAAAACGGGCTCCGGTTTCATCACCATGCCGGGGCCGCCGCCAAACTGATAGTCATCGGCGGTGCCGTGCCGGTCGGTGGTGAATTGCCGGATGTCGGTGGCGTCCAATGAAATCAGTCCTCGGGACACGGCGCGCCCGATGACGCTGTAATCCGACAGGATCCGGAACACCGTCGGAAACAACGTCAAAACGTGAAAACGCATCTGGCATCCCATGGAGGCGATCGGCGACGGGCCGCCCAATCCCCGGCGGTTTCGGGCTACGCTGGCTGCAATTCCCGCGCTGGTAGCCGGTTCTTGTAGGCTTCACCACCCTTCATGATCAGCAGCAGGCGTTCCCGGTCCCGCAGAACCGATATGTTGCTCAGCGGGTCGCCGTCCACCACCAGGATGTCGGCCAGTTTGCCCTTGGCAATCGTGCCCACATCCTTGCCCAGGCCGCAGCATTCCGCCGCGTAACCGGTGGCGGCCTGGATGGCGAGCGACGGGCTCATGCCTTTTTCCACCATTAGCTCCAGCTCGCGGGCGTTGTCGCCGTGAACGAATCCGCCAGCGTCGGTGCCGGCCACGATGCGAACCCCTTCTTTGATGGCCAACTCCACACTGCGGATGTGAATGTCCATCAAGGCTTGGGCGCGCACCCTGATGTGCGGGGCGCTGACGGTACTGTGAAAGTCGTAAACCTCGAACGTGGGCGTGAAGAACGTGCCCTGGTCGGCCATCATCTTGAGCATGTCGGGGTCGGTGGCCAAGTAGCAACCGTGTTCGATGGAACCGGCGCCGGCCCTGATGGCGATGGGCAGTCCCGTGCCGCCCACCGCGTGGCACAAGGTGCTGCGACCCAGCGCCGCCGCTTCGTCCACCAGAGCTTTGGCCTCGTCCAGGGCGTAGGCCTGGTCCAGCGGCCCGTTGCCCGGGCGGCCGGAAGCGCCGCCGGTGGTGGCGAACTTGATCTGGTCGGCGCCGCAGCGGATCAGCTCTCGCACCTTGGCTCGCACGCCATCCACGCCATCCGCGACGCCATCGGGGGAAAGCGGGTCGTGGCCCAAGATGGCTTTGCGATGGCCACTGCCGCTGACCTTGTCCTCGATGCCGCCGGTGGGGGACATTATGTTGATCGAGATGATCAGCCGCGGACCCTTGATCAGGCCTTCCTCAACGGCCATCTTGAACCCGGCGTCCAGGCCGCCGGCGTCCCGCACCGTGGTGTAGCCGGCGGCCAGCGTATCCTCGATCACCTGCGAGGTCCTGATGCTGAACAGCGATTGCGGTTCGTCCATGCCCCAGCGTCCCGTCAGGCCGTAGCCGCCGGAAGCAAGGTGGTCGTGCACGTCGATCAGGCCGGGCATGATGGTGCAGCCGGTGGCGTCCAAGACCTCCGTTCCTTCAGGAATCGGCACGGACGCTCGGGGCCCAACCTCGATGATGCGGTCGCCGTCGATTAGCGCCGCGACATCAGGCGATGCCGGGGCTCCAGTCCCGTCGATCAGGTTCCCTCCAACTATCGCGAGCATAACGCACCTCTCGTAGTTTCCCATCGATTCAGCGGCCATTATATGCCAATGGCGGCGTCGGCGGTATGGTATTATTGGCGTCGCGCCAACCCCATTGGCATTGCCGCAGAGCTGGACATGCACCGACTCGCCATACTTACGATCAGCTCTTCCGGGGCCCTCGGCCAGCGCGAGGACACCGGCAGCCAGGCCATCCGAGACAAGCTGCCGCCGCCCGATTACCGCGAGGCGCGCTACGAGATAGTTCCCGACGACCCGGACACGATAACCGGCCGCATCGTCGCATGGGCCGATTCTGGAGAGGTTGACCTGATAGTAACCACAGGCGGCACCGGCATGGGACGCCACGACGTGACGCCGGAAGCCGCCCGCCGCGCCATGGACCGGGAGGTTCCAGGCATGGCGGAGGCGATGCGAGCGCAGACCATGAAGTTCACGCCGATGGCCATGCTGAGCCGCTCTGTGGTGGGCATCCGCGGCTTCACCCTGATCATTACGCTGCCGGGCAGTCCGCGCGGCGTCGGGGAATGCCTGGACGTCGTGCTGCCCGTCCTGCCTCACGCTCTGGAGCTGCTGCAGCGCGAATCCGTTCAGGAACACCCACGCTAACAGCGCTAAAATCGCTAATCGACACCAACATCGTTCACGGAGACCAACGCAATATGAGCGCCAACACCGAGGAATCCGCTCCCGTCTATTGGCCCAGGGTCAAGGAGTTGCTGGACGGCATAATGGACCGTTGGATTGAACGCCACGGCCGGCAGCCCTATCCTGGCATCCACGAATACTGGTGGGAAACCCCGGAGGAGTTGGCCAACTCGGTCCTGAACGGCTATCCTTCCATTGAGCCCGGCAAGCCGGGCGCCGAGACGCATCTGGTGCGTTCGTTGCGGCTGGGCTGCGGCACCTTTGGCCGTATGCCCCTGCGCGGCCCTTTCCTCTCCCGGGCGGAGGCCGCGGAAATCGCCGCCTGGATCGACGCTGGTATGCCGAAAGGGCCAGAGGAAGAGCAGTAAACTAGAGAGTTATCCGCGTTGCGCAATCCGGCAACAGTTAGGGGCGGTTGTTGATCCAACCGCCCCTACTGTTAGGCAAAGTTCCGCCGCTGCTTACAGCAGTACCGGCTCCTTTTCCTTCTGATACACCTGGATTCGACCGCGGGTGTGGTCGAGAACCGCGATTTGGCCTTCAGGGGTTACCCGAACCGCGCACGGATTGGCAAAGATCTTCTCGAACTCGCCGCCGTCGTGGGTGATGGCCATGGTTCGCTGGCGGATCATATCGGGGTTGGAGTTGAGCTTGCTCTTGCCCCATCCCGAAATCTGGTGGTCGCCCTTGAGCTGGGCGCGGAACCGTCCGTCGGGGGCCAGGATCTGCACCCGGTCGTTCTCCCGGTCGCAAACGTAGATGTCGCCATCGTTGTCCACGAACACGGCGTTGGGACGCTTGAACTGTCCGGGGCCGTCGCCGCTGGTTCCGAAGGACGCTTGCCACTCGCCGCCCTGGGTGAAGACCTGGATGCGGTCGTTGCGCCAGTCGGCCACGTAAATCAGGCCGTCCTTGTCCAGGCAGATGCCCCAAGGCAGGTTCAATTGACCCTGGCCGGAACCGCCCTCGCCGAACTGGCTCTTGAAGGTACCGTCCAGCCCGTAGCTCTGGACGCGGTTGTTCTTGCTGTCAACCACCCACATGGTGTCGCCATCGATGGCGATACCGGAGGGTCCGTTGAATTGGCCTTCGCCGTTGCCGGCTTCACCCCAATGGCGCAGGTACTCGCCGTCGCCGTCGAAAATGGTGATGCGGTTGAGCCATTCGTCAGCCACGTAGAGGTTGCCCTCGCTATCCAGGGCGCACGCGGTGGGCCAATACAGGTCTCCGGGGGCTTCACCGAATTGGCTGAACTCGCCCACGAAATCCTCGTCCATCGTCACGATGGAGATGCGCACCCCGTCGGGCCGATTCTCGTAGGAACGGTTGACCACATAGACCTTGCCTTCGTCGTCGATAGCCAAGTCCATGGGGTTGCGGAGGCCGGTTCCGTTGAACTCGTTCCGCCCGATGGAGTGGCTATAGGTAAAGGCAGTGTCCACGAGACCGAAAAGGTGGGTACTCATAGACTTCCCTCGCTTTGATCGTCTGTTGCAAGGCCACAGCGAGATGGCTTGGGCAGCCGCGCGCTGTGGCCGAATTGTCGTTCAACCGGCCTACAGGAAGGGTACCTTCTCGAAGACGCCGCGGTTGATGGGGTTGGAGTCGAGACCCATCCAGTCTTCCAGGATGGTGGCGTACACCTGGCGGAAGTCCATGTTGGACTTGAGGTTGCCGCCCTCTTCGTGCTGGCTGGGATCCAGGGACGGGTACACGCCGTAGATGCCGCCCTTGACCTTCTCGCCAACGGCGAAGGCGACGGAGCCGGCGCCGTGGTCGGTTCCCGAGCCGTTGTCGGCGATGCGACGACCAAACTCAGAGAACATGAACGTGATCACCTGGTCGCTGGCGTCGTGCTCCCGTAGGTCGGTGATGAAGGTGTCAACGTTGGCAGACACGTCGGTCCACAGGGCGCTGTGGGCCTGGGCCTGGTTGGCGTGGGTGTCGAAGCCGTTGTAGGGGCTGGTGGTGAACAGAATGCGGGTGCCCAGGTCGGCCAGGTGGGTCTGCGCGATGTTCTTCATGTACTGGCCCACGGCGGTGGTCGAGTACTCCACGTTGGAGGTGTACTTCGGGGGCGCGGTGGCCAGGATGTCGGCGCCGATGCGGGCATAGGTGCCGGTGGAGCGCAGGTAGTCGCTGACGAAGCCCTGTCCCACGGTGGGGGCGTAGATCTTGCTGAACAGGTCCAGCGCTTCGGCGCGCTGCTCTTCGCCGTCGATGCCGGTCAGCAGGCCGTAGGTTTCCAGGTTGCCCACGGAAGCGACCGGGACGCCTTCCTTGGCCAGGGCGCGGGGGAGGCCGCGACCGAAGTTGACGCCGGTGACGCCCTGTCCTTCGTTCTTCGGGTCCAGCTCGTGGATGACCTGGCCCAGCCAGCCCTCGGTTCCGATGGTATCCGGCTCACAGGTGTGCCAGATGTCCATGCTGCGGAAGTGGCTGTAGGACGGATTGGCGTAGCCGATGCCCAGGAAGATGGCCAGTTTGCCCTCGTCCCAGTATTTCTTCAGCGGAGCCATGGTCGGGTGGATTCCGATCTCGCCGTTCAGGTCGATGATCGCTTCGGCGGGCACGCCCAGGTTGGGCCGAAAGTCGCGGTAGTGGCCGTCGTTGTAGGGGATGACAGTGTTCAGGCCGTCGTTCCCACCGGAGAGGGACAGCACCACCAGAACGTTGTCTTTGTTGGTAGAGACCATTTGATAGTCCTCCGTTGCGATTGCTCGATGCTTGAAGTTGTGGGCCGGAAGCGGAACGGCGCGGTTATGGCGCTGTGGGGGCGTTCCGGCCCACGGGGTTGCGTTCCGATTACTCGAACTGGAACTCCGAGGTGGAAGCGATGATCTGGAACATCTCGCCGGAGCGTCGGGTGAACTCGGCGCGTTCGGCGTCGTTGCCGTGGGTCAGGTTGCCGCCGCGCCCGGCGTGGGCGATCAGCTGGTCCCTGGTGTCTTGGGTCAGGTTGAGGCAACCAACCAAGTCGGCGCAGCTGTCCACGAACTGCTCGGGGCTCAGGCTGTCGCCCTGGGCCATCAGGCGGTCGATCATGCTCTGGACGCCGGGGAGTTCGGTGCGGCCCAGGTAGTCGGCGGCGAAGTTGATGCGCTCGACCAGGGTGCCGGAGTCGATCCACTCGTGGCCGGTGTGCCAGCCTTCAACCGTCGGCGGGTTCATGAGGTCCATGCCCATGTACTTGGGCTCCTGGCTCAGCTCGAACATGCCGGGCTTGATCTCGTTGCGATGGTCGCCAACCATGCGCAGGGTGCCGGCCACCATTTCGGCCGGGTTCTTCACCTTGGCGTAGCGAGCGTTCTTGAAGCCGTCGGAGTTGAACAGCGTGCGCAGCATCTCGGTGATGTTGTAGCCGCTGTCGAAGTACGCCTGCTCCAGGGCCGCGAGGGTCGCTTCGTCTTTGGGTGGAGTCTGGCGCCAGCTGGGAACCGGAACCTCATCGGCCACGAAGAAGTTGTACATGTGGCGGGAGATGAACCGGGCCGTGGCCTGATGCTTGGCGATCATGTCGAGGATGTCATCGCCGTTCCAATTGCCTGTCTGGCCCAGGAAGGTCTTGTCATCATCGTCGTGGTCGGCGGGATCGTACCGGAATTCCCAGGGGCTGCGGCCGTAGGGGAACGGAGGGTATGGCGGGGCGATGTTCCAGCCGGTGAACGCGCGGGCGCAGGCCTTCACGTCGTCCTCGCTGTAGTTGAACTCGTCGTTCATGCCAACGCCCATCGAGAACAGCTCCAGCAGTTCGCGGCCGTAGTTCTCGTTGATGGCGGTCTTGTGGCTCTCGCAGTTATCCAGGTAGTAGACCATGGCGGGGCTGACCGACAGTTCCAGCAACAGGTCCTGGAAGTTGCCCATGCCCTTGTCCCGGAACATCTGGATCATGCGGCCCATTTCTTCGCCGGAGTCGATCTTGGAGTGGCCGGCGCAGAAGATCATGTGCCAGAACAGCGCCATCTTTTCGCGCAACTGGTACTCGGTGTTGACCATGCGGTACACCCAGTTCTGGATGTTGATCTCGATGGCCCCGGGGTGATTGTACGTGGGGTGATAACGCAGCATGAGGTCGTCTTCAACGCCGGACGATTCGCCCGGATTCAAGAGCTCCTCCACCACGGTGTCGTAGCCTTTCGCAGCGGCGGCTTCGATCTCGTCCCGGCTGGCGTTGAAACCGGCCCGACGCAGAAGGTGAGCCATCAATGCGACGTCATTGCTTCCTGCCATTGGTTCCTCCTTTTTCGCATCCGAATCTGGTGGCTTGAAACGACGATTTTTGATGCTTGCAATATACCCAAAACCCAGCGTTTCCGCAATATCATGGAGCGCTAAAGAATGCCACGAAACCGCAGAACCGTTATCAGTTTATAATCGTATCGCCGCAAACGCGGCGTGTCAATATTCCGGCAACCGTCCCCATGATTGAAGCTACGATCCCAGGGCCGCTCGGTTTCGCAGATTGCGGTTTCTCAGATTTTCAACGCTAATTCGTGGATGGTCAAGCAGGCAATCGGAGTCGACGGCCAGGAGCGCTCGCATCACCCACCTGTCATTGCGAGGAGCGCCAGCCCCACCTGTCATTGCGAGGAGCGCCAGCGACGCGGCAATCCCGATGCCTGGGCCGACGGCCACCCACCCCACCTGTCATTGCGAGGCCGAAGGCCGTGGCAATCTCGATGCCTGAGCGAACGGCCGTTGGTCGCGTTCAACGAGATTGCCGCGCTTCGCTGGCAATGACAGGGGGGATGGGGGTCGCAGTGGCTCCCCCAACAATCATCGCGACGAACGCCAGCCCCACCTGTCATTGCGAGGAGCGCCAGCGACGCGGCAATCCCGGCGCCAGGGCCGACGGCCACCCACCCCCCTGTCATTGCGAGGCCGAAGGCCGTGGCAATCTCGATGCCTGAGCGAACGGCCGTTGGTCGCGCTCAACGAGATTGCCGCGCTTCGCTGGCAATGACAGGGGGATGGGGGTCGCAGTGGCTCCCCCAACAATCATCGCGACGAACGCCAGCCTCACCTGTCATTGCGAGGAGCGCCAGCCCCAACTGTCATTGCGAGGAGCGCCAGCGACGCGGCAATCCCGGCGCCTGGGCCGACGACCGCCCACGGGCGGAGCTAAACCGCCCCGCGTTGCGTTCAACGAGATTGCCGCGCTTCGCTCGCAATGACAAGGGGGATGGGGCTCGCAACCACAATCGGGGAAGGGGACCGCAATGACAGGCGAGGGGAGGGCTTCACTTTCGAGGTTGGGGCTGCCAAGTTGACACCCCATTGGCGATGCGGCTAAATTAAGCCAACTCAAACTGAGTTGGTGAGGTTTTCAAACTGAGTAGGTGAGGTTTAATGATGTTGAAAGATCGGATTCACGACGAGCTGCTTTCTCCGGAGAACCTGCGGAATCCGTATCCGTACTACGCCATGCTGCGCGAGGAAGCCCCGGTGTACTGGAACGCCAAGTTCGACACCTGGGTGGTCACCTCCTACGAAGCGGTGGTGTGGGCCCTGCGCCATCAGGAATATTTCTCGTCTGAGGTGTTCCTGCGAGACGAAAAGCCGCCCAGCCCGCCGATCTCGGAAGAAGATTTCCCCAAGTACAAATTCAACCTCGACTACATGAACAACTGGTTCATCCGCCGCGACCGTCCTGACCATTTGCGGATGCGCAGGACCGTGCACCCGGTGTTCAACCCCAAGTACATCGACAACCGCTTCCGGGCCATGGTGCAGAACATCATCCAAGACCTGCTGCGGGACTTTGACCCAGATGGCGGCGAGATGGATGTCCTGAAGGACTTCGCCAACGCGATGCCCGTCCTGGTAATCGCCAACTGGTTGGGAATGCCCGGCGAGGACCGGGAGTTCATCCGCACGCTGTCGCGACAACTGCTGTCGCTGGACCAAGAGTCGCCAGACCGCCATAACCGCGTTCACGAGGCCATCACCACGCTGAACGACTACGTAAATCCGTTGGTGGAGACGCGGGTTAGCGACCCGTCCGACGACCTGCTTTCGGTGCTGGCCATCGGCGAGCGGGAAGGCGAACTGAGCCGCGAGGAGGTGCTGGGCAATACCCTCCTGCTCCTCATCGCCGGCCACCAGACCACCATCAATCTGGTGGGCAATGGCACGATGGCGCTGATGCGAAATCCCGAACAGTGGAACATGCTCAAAGAGGACGACAGCCTGCTGGTGCGGGCCACCGAAGAGTTGCTGCGCTACGATTCGCCGGTGAAGCGCGCGCCAC
The DNA here is from genome assembly GCA_965221295.1 of Dehalococcoidia bacterium. GTDB lineage: Bacteria > Chloroflexota > Dehalococcoidia > Lucifugimonadales > UBA3495 > Bin87. Next base: position 3,231,572 of record OZ244879.1, read on the forward strand.
GCATCGCCCTGGACGACATCGAACTGGGCGGCCAGAAGATCCGCGAAGGCGAGAAGGTGATGGTCATCATCAACGCCGCCAACCGGGACCCCATGGCCTTCGAAAACCCCGAGGACTTGGACATCACCCGCTACCCGAACCCCCACGTGGCCTTTGGCGGCGGCATCCACCATTGCCTCGGCGCCAACCTGGCCAGGCTGGAAGGGCAGGAGGCTTTCCGCGCCCTGACCCGCAAGTTCCCGCCGTTCAAGTTCGCCAGCAACCCCGACGAGCTGGAGTATCACAACCTGCTCAACATCCGCGGCGTAACGAGTTTGCCGGCGAAATGGTAGGTTCGCCGCGTTCATGCGGCCAGCATCAGTAGGGGCGGGTTTGAAACCCGCCCCTAGCGTTTGGCAACCGTGGCGGTGATGGTCGCCCCAGCGTTGCCGCCTTCACGGCTCCATCATGCCGTAGCCAACGTTCTTCACCGTTCGGATGTAGGACACGTCGCCGGTTTCCAGCTTGTAGCGCAGCCGGCGAATGTGCACATCCACGGTGCGGGTTCCGCCGATGTTCTCCACCCCCCAGACGTTGGCGAGCAACTGGTCGCGCGTGAAGACTTTGCCCACGTTCTCCATCAGAAACAGCAACAATCGATACTCCAACCACGCCAGATCCACCGGCCGGCCGTTGGCGGAGACCTGGTAGGTGGCAGGATTTAGGGCAATGCTCCCCACACGCAGCGATTCCGCCGACGCGTTGGCATCCTGGCGCCGCTGAGCGAGGCGCAGGATGCGTTTGAGCAGCTCCCCAGGCGGGCAGGGCACGGATACGAAGTCGTCGCAGTCGGCGTACAGGTCTGGAGTGTCCAGATCCTGGCCCGATACGCAACGTAGCGTCGACGGCGCGGATTCGTCGGCCAAGGGTCCGGGCACGCAAAACCCCAGGTTGGGCGAGAGCAGCAGGACATGGGGCTGAGCCTCGACTCTCATCCCGCCTGCGTCATAGCCGGGCCGGGGACCAATCAGTATCACAGCCCCGGAGTCAACCAACGCCGCCAGTTCGCCGTTCATCGTCTCCCATCCATCTCCCAGCAGGAGGACGCGCGCCGCGTCGAAGCCGGCGCCGGGTGACTGTTTGCCGCCGTAGTGATTCATTGCGGCTAATATTGGGGCGGGCAGGTTAACGCGCAATTACGATGCCGTTACGTTTTTGTTACCGAAGACGGGAGCGTCGATTCGCCAGCGGCGCCAGGGGCTGACGTGAGCGCGAAGCCAGGTGGCCGCAATTCGGCAATAACCAACTCCAAAAGACCTGAACCTTTGTGATCCTGGTTATGCGCAAATCCAGCCGGGCGCCGGGATTGACGGAACCAAACGTTGACCATAAAGTTGTGGCGGTGAAAGCGATGCCAACTGGCGCCGACAACGATAAATTGGCGCTCGTGAGCACGCCGGCTGGCTCCCGACATCCCGGATTCCATGGGCCGAACTACAAGATTGAGGGCGCTACGCCGCCCTGCGGCCGCTCGCGGCGCTGAACCGACTTGGGGGATACCTGAGTTCCCCGGCGTTCGGACTTGTGGACCCGAGGTCGACGGTCGAGTCGTCGACCACCCATCAGGAGGGTCATGCAAACCCAGCTGGATGGTCCGTTAGATCCAGGGCCGGTACTGGCGCATTACGCATACGTCGCCAGGTACGAGTACTCGGCGGTCGTGCCTCAAAACGACAACTATCTCAGATTGTGGCCGTATGACGACCAGTATCAAACGCCGGCCGAAGAGGGTTGCGAGGTGGCGACCGTGCCCGAGGGGCAGAAGGTAATCTATCGCGACCGCTTGGGCAACGTGGTCAACCGCATCCGGATTACGGCGCCGCACCGCGAACTCATCATCGCGGCCGCGGGGCGGGTGTGCCTGAACGACCGGGAGCCGGTGGCTGACGACGTGCCGCTGGCTGACGTGTCGTACGGCCCGGAATCGTCGGATTTCCTCATGGCATCACCCCTGGCCGACCCCGCATCTGTTCGCGAAACGGCGAACGGCGCCGTCGGATCGGCGACCACGCTGCTGGAAACGGTCAACGCCGTGGTTCGTTGGGTGTACGAGAACATCCGGTATGAGCGCGGCAACACCTCGGTGCGCACCTCGGCTGCCGAAATTCTGGAATCCCGCAGCGGCGTTTGCCAGGACATGACCCACCTGGCCACCGCCATGCTGAGGGCTCGGGGGGTTCCGGCCCGCTACGTGAGTGGCCTGCTTACCCGTCAACCGGGCGAAACCCATGCCTGGTTGGAGTTCCTGCATCCCCAACGCGGCTGGTTGCCGGCCGATCCCACTCGTGGAACGACGCAGTTAAGCGGCACGGACTACCTGAAATTCGCGGTGGGCCGTGATTACTCTGAAGTTCCGCCGGTGTCTGGGTCATTCGTATCCGATGGCGCCGGTTGGCTGAACTTCATCATGGCTAAAGTGTTTTTCGACCGGGAAAGCATATCTTTGGACGACGCTCTTTCGTTGCTGGAAGGCCCCTAGCCTCGCCGGGGCAAGCCTCCGTTGGTCGCGGACAACGAGATTGCCGCGCTTCGCTCGCAATGACAGGGGGCAGGGGACTCGCAATGACAGGCCCGGGAAGCGCCGCCCTCCCGCCTGTCATTGCGAGGAGCGCCCTTTTTGTCTGTCATTGCCAGGAGCGCTAGCGACGCGGCAATCCCCATGCCTGGGCGAACGGCCGCTGGGGCGGGGACGAGCGGCCGTAAGTCGCGGTCGACGAGATTGCCGCGCTTCGCTCGCAATGACAGAGCGGGCAAGGCGCTCGCAATGACAGTGGGGGCAAGGCGCCCGCAACGACAGTGGGGAAGCGCCGCCCTCCCGCCTGTCATTGCGAGGAGCGCTAGCAACGCGGCAATCCCCATGCCTGGGCGAACGGCCGCCGGGGCGGGGGCGAGCGGCCGTAAGTCGCGGTCGACGAGATTGCCGCGCTTCGCTCGCAATGACAGAGCGGGCAAGGCGCTCGCAATGACAGTGGGGGCAAGGCGCCCGCAACGACAGTGGGGAAGCGCCGCCCTCCCGCCTGTCATTGCCAGGAGCGCTAGCGACGCGGCAATCCCCATGCCTGGGCGAACGGCCGCCGGGGCGGGGGCGAGCGGCCGTAAGTTGCGGTCGTCGAGATTGCCGCGCTTCGCTCGCAATGACAGAGCGGGCAAGGCGCTCGCAATGACAGAGCGGGCAAGGCGCTCGCAATGACAGTGGGGGCAAGGCGCCCGCAACGACAGTGAGGGCAAGGCGCCCGCAACGACAGTGGGGAAGCGCTGCCCTCCCACCTGTCATTGCGAGGAGCGCTAGCGACGCGGCAATCCCCATGCCTGGGCGAACGGCCGCCGGGGCGGGGGCGAGCGGCCGTAAGTTGCGGTCGTCGAGATTGCCACGCTTCGCTCGCAATGACAGAGCGGACAAGGCGCTCGCAATGACAGTGGGGGAGGAGACTCGCAATGACAGGTCGGGGAGGGGACTCGCAATGACAGTGGGGGAGGAGACTCGCAATGACAGGCCGGGGAAGCGCTCGTTGTGGCTGACCCGGCATCATTCAAAAACGCAATTGCCAACGCCTTTGCTATACTGTTGGCCCATCTCAAGCGCGCTCCGAGACCGCCATACAGTACGAAACCATGCAGTACGAAACCGTCATTGGCCTTGAAGTCCATGTCCAGCTGGACACCCGCAGCAAGATGTTCTGCGCGTGTCCCGCCGACTACCAAACCGCCGAGCCCAACACGCGAACGTGCCCAGTATGCCTGGGCCTGCCTGGGGCGCTTCCCGTCATCAACCGTCGCGCCGTCGAATGCACCATGATGACCGGACTCGCCCTGCATTGCAGCATCCCCAGCTTCACCAAGTTCGACCGCAAGAACTATCCCTACCCAGACCTGATGAAGGGCTACCAGATCTCCCAATACGACCTCCCGCTGGCGCTGGACGGCTACCTGGAAATCGACGGCGACGAGCGACTCGACCGCGGCCGGCGACACGTCGGCGTGGAGCGCGTGCACCTGGAGGAAGACGTCGCCAAGATGCAGCACTTTCCCGATGGCGACGGTGGAGAAGGCTACTCCCTGGTGGACGTGAACCGCTCCGGCGTGCCGCTTATGGAAATCGTCAGCAAGCCGGACCTGCGTTCCCCGGAGGAAGCGCGCCGCTACCTGACCTCGCTCCACTCCCTGGTGCAATACCTGGGCGTGTCCACCGCCAACATGCAGGATGGCAACTTCCGCTGCGACGCAAACGTCAGCATCCGCCCGGCGGGCAGCGCCGTCCTGGGAACCCGCACCGAAATCAAGAACATGAACAGCTTCCGTTCGGTGCATCGGGCTTTGGAGTATGAGGTGGAACGCCAGCGCCGGGTCATCGAAGGCGGCGGCCAGGTGGTTCAGGAAACCCGCGGTTGGGTTGAAGACCGGGAGGTGACGGTTTCTCAACGCAGCAAGGAATACGCTCACGACTACCGCTATTTCCCCGAACCCGACCTGCCGCCGCTGAACATTGATCGGGAGTGGGTCTCCAGGCTGGAAGCTGAGCTGCCCGAGCTGGCGCCCCAGCGCCAATCTCGCTTCATGGCCGACTACGGCCTGTCCGATTACGACGCCGATCTCATCACCAACTCCCGCGCCATGGCCGATTACTTCGAGGCCGCCCTGGCCCGGCGCAGCCCCTCCGGCGACGCCGGCGCCGCCAAAGAAATCGCCAACTGGATGCTTGGCGACCTATCCCGCCTGCTCAACCAGGACCACCGCGACATATCGGAATCGCTCGTCACGCCAAGCGGTCTGGCGGACCTGCTGGCGCTCATCGACGATGGCGCTTTGTCAACCTCCCTCGCCAAGACGGCGCTGGAGGAGATGTACGCCACCGGAGATTCCGCCGCCGATGTCGTTGAGCGCAAGGGCTTGGCCCAAATCAGCGACACCAGCGCCATCGAAGCCGCCGTCTCCGAGGCCATCGCCGCCAACCCCAAAGCCGTGGCCGATTACCTGGACGGCAAGGAAAACGCCGCCCGTTTCCTGATGGGTCAGGTAATGCGGCTCACCAAGGGTCAGGCTCAACCCGAACTCGCCCTCCGGCTGGTGCAGGAAGGTTTGGAAGCGCAAAAGGGCTGACGTGGTACAATCGTTGGGCACGGAGTCCCACAATGACATTCCTAAACATCGCTCAGATCATTGCTTCCATCGTCCTGGTACTCATCATTCTGTCGCAGGTGCGAGAGGCTGGCAGCGGCATGTTCGGCAGCGCCCAGAACACCGTTCGCACTCGCCGCGGCCTGGAACGGACTTTGTTCCAGCTGACCATCGCCCTCATCGTAATTTTCCTGGTGGTGTCAACCATCAGCGCCCGGTTCCCTGGGCAATAGCTTGGCCGTGGGCGGTTCCGGCGCGGCGCCCATCGTTCTCCTGACCGACTTCGGGTCGTCCGACGCCTATGTTGGCATGATGCGGGGCGTCATCCAGCGCATCAATCCGGCCGCCCCAGTTATCGACCTCACCCACGGCATCGGCGCGCAGGACGTGCGCCACGGCGCCGTAACGCTCGCCGATTCCTGCCGTTACTTCCCGGCCGGCAGCGTCTTCGTCGCCGTGGTGGACCCAGGGGTCGGCACGAACCGCGCCGCCATCGTGCTGGAAACGCCGCAGGCCCGGTTCGTCGCTCCCGACAACGGCCTGCTGACCCTGGTGTGCCGTCAACACGACCCGACTTTTGGCGATGCTGCCGAGTTTGTTCACGCGCCAACGCCCGCCCACTGCCGGGCCTGGCGGCTCACCGAGCCTGGCTATTGGCTGAATCCGGTCAGCGCGACCTTCCACGGGCGCGACGTATTCGCGCCGGTGGCCGCTCACCTATCGGCCGGAGCGTCGCCCGATTCCCTAGGCGAACCCGCGTCTACCATCGCCACCTTGCCACTGCCCATTCCTCGGCCCGTTGACGGCGCCATCGACGGCCGGGTTCTCTTCGCCGACCGTTTCGGCAACCTGGTGACCGACATCACGACCGATCTACTGAGCGCCATTGGCATTGCTCCGGGGGCTTCGGCGGCCACAGTTTCGGTGGCGGGTCGCGCCATCACCGGCCTGTCTCGCGCCTTCCACGACCCGCCCGGATCCGGCCTTCGCGCCCTGGTCGGTAGCCACGGTCGCCTGGAAATCGCGGTGGTGGACGGCAGCGCGGCGGCGGCGTTGACTCCCGCGCCGGACGAAAGCGTAACGGTCAGGAGGACGTAGCGACCGGCATCGGAGTTCCCTTACCTGTCATTGCGAGGCCGAAAGCCGTGGCAATCTCGTCGACCGCAACCAACGGCCGCTCAGCTCCGCCGCCCTACGGCCGTTCGCCCAAGCGTCGGGATTGCCGCGTCGCTAGCGCTCCTCGCAATTGTATCTGTTAGATAATTCGTTGACAGAATTGGTCTGGCGAGGACCGGAGCGACTGGAGGCGATCGGAGAAAATGAGGGACAATCGGAAAGACAAGACCATCGAGCGGAACTACGTGCAAAAGTGGCTTCACCTGATGTCTGAGTACCAGCTAACCAAGGCTGGCCAGCATCCCAGGTTTCGCTTCCTCAACGACTTCTACCAGCATCACGGCGTCAACCGACAGACCTTCGCCAAGTATCACAATCGCTACTTGCAATCCGGCGATTCTGCCGATCTGCTGCCGCGCCAGCGCGGTCCCAAGTGGAAGACCCGGCGCACCAGCCCAGACATCGAAGAGAAGGTGCTGGAACTACGGCGCCGAGGCATTGACCGCTATGAGATCTATGCCATACTGAAGCCGGAACTCCGGGAGGCCGCGCCAGCGCCCTCCACCATCTACGCCATCTGCAAGCGGCATGGCTTGAACCGGATGAGCCAACCCATGAAAGAGACCCAGCGTCGCATCATCAAGACCCGAGCTGGGGAATTGGGCCACTTGGACGCCCATCACCTGAGCAAGGACCTGATCGTGGGCGCGGCCCGGCGCTACTATCTGGTCTGTGTGATGGACGCCTGCACTCGGCTGGCTTGGGCAGAGGTGTGCGAGAACATCAAGAGCCTCAGCGTGATGTTCGCCACCCTCAAGAGCATCAACATGCTGCACGCCGAATACGGGGTGCGCTTCGAAGCCATGCTCACCGACAACGGACCGGAGATGGCTTCACCCAAGAACATCGACAACCACCCCATGGAACGGATGCTGAAGGAACTAGGCATCAAGCATCGCTACACTCGACCCTACCGGCCCCAAACCAACGGTAAGGTCGAACGGTTCTGGAGAACCCTGAACGAAGACCTGCTCGATGGTAGCGTCTTCGAGACGGCTCAACAGCTCAAGGACGAGTTGCTCAACTACATGGTGTACTACAATACCCTCCGTCCTCACCAGGCCCTGAACGGCAAAACCCCACAACAGGCCATGCAAGATCTGTCATCGAATTAGCTGACATTTACAGCAATGACAGTAGAGTGGAGCTCCGCTCGCGATGACGGGATGGCTGGCAGCATAGCTCCTCGCAATGACAGTTGCTATGGTCTGGCATCGCGAACCCTTCCTTACCTGTCATTGCGAGGCCGAAGGCCGTGGCAATCTCGTCGAGCGCAACCAACGGCCGTTCGGCTCCGCCGCCCTACGGCCGTTCGCCCAAGCGTCGAGATTGCCGCGTCGCTAGCGCTCCTCGCAATGACAGTAGAGTGGAGCTCCGCTCGCAATGACGGAATGGCTGGCAGCATGGCTCCTCGCAATGACGGTAGAGGCGGGCGCTACCTGGTCCCTCCACGCTGTCCTCCCTTGACCTGTCATTGCGAGGCCGAAGGCCGTGGCAATCTCGTCGACCGCAACCAACGGCCGTTCGCCCAGGCGTCGGGATTGCCGCGTCGCTAGCGCTCCTCGCAATGACAGTAGAGTGGAGCTCCGCTCGCGATGACGGGAAGGCGTGCAGCATCGCTCCTCGCAATGACAGTTGCGGTGGTCTGGCATTGCGAACCCCTTCCTTACCTGTCATTGCGAGGCCGAAGGCCGTGGCAATCTCGTCGAGCGCAACCAACGGCCGTTCGCCCAGGCGTCGGGATTGCCGCGTCGCTAGCGCTCCTCGCAATGACAGTAGAGTGGAGCTCCGCTCGCGATGACGGGAAGGCGTGCAGCATCGCTCCTCGCAATGACAGTTGCGGTGGTCTGGCATTGCGAACCCCTTCCTTACCTGTCATTGCGAGGCCGAAGGCCGTGGCAATCTCGTTGAACGCAACCAGCGGCTGCTCAGCTCCGACGCCCTACGGCCGTTCCCCCAGGCGTCGGGATTGCCGCGTCGGTAGCGCTCCTCGCAATGACAGTAGAGGGCGCTCATCGCGAGCGCAGCGCGGCAATCTCGTTGGGCACAGGCAGCGGCCGCTCTGTCCCGGCCCCGACCGTCGTTGGCACCGGCGCGGGATCACGGTAGCGCGGTGACTCCCCGCCATGACGAATTGCGGCCAACGGCGCGGGCGCCGTCGCCCTGAGTCTCCTTGACACCGGCTTGCCCCATGCTACTATTGGCCAATCACCATGCCGGCGTATCCGCGCCGGTTTTTGTATAATCGCCACAACCGATAATCCGATTTCGCCTTGTACCCTTCCGTGAGGAGCGTGTTGCCATGGAACTCGACCGCGATACCCTTTTGAGACTCTACCGCACCATGACCACCATCCGGCACTTCGAGGAGCGCGGCGTTCCCGAAACGGGCCAACGCGGCATGTCCGCATCCGTCCATTCATCCGTGGGACAGGAGGCGGTGCCCACCGGCGTTTGCGCCCACCTGTCTGACGACGATTACATCGGCAGCACGCACCGCGGCCACGGCCACTGCATCGCCAAGGGCGTTGACCCCAAGCTGATGATGGCGGAACTGTTCGGCCGCAGCCACGGCCCCAACAAAGGCAAGGGTGGTTCCATGCACATCGCCGACATGAGCAAGGGTATGCTGGGAACCAACGGCATCGTCGCCGGCAGCGTGCCTCTGGCCGTCGGCGCCGCCCTCACTTCCAAGATCCGACGCCTGGGTCGCGTCGCGGTGGCCTTCTTCGGGGACGGCGGAGCCAACCAGGGCGTGCTCCACGAGTGCATGAACCTCGCCTCGGTTTGGAAGCTGCCGGTCATCTTCTGCTGCGAGAACAACGGCTATGCGGAATCCACACCCGTGGAATATGGTCTCTCGGTGGCCAACGTGGCGGACCGGGCCGCTGGCTACGACATGCCCGGGTTCCACGTGGACGGCATGGACGTGCTGGCCGTGTACGAAGCCGCCGGCGAAGCCGTCTCTCGCGCCCGAGCTGGCGACGGCCCCGCGCTGCTGGAGGCTCGCACCTATCGCTACTACGGGCACACCGTCTTTGACAACCCGCTGACCTACCGCACCAAGGAAGAGGAAGACCACTGGCGCGCCCGCGACCCTCTGCTCACCTTCCGCAACCACATGAGCGCCCAGGGCGACATCATCACCGCAGCCGAGCTGGACCAAATGGACGAGGAAGCCCGACTCCTCATGGTGGAGGCGGTTGCCTTCGCGGACGCCAGCCCGCTGCCCGAACCCCACGAAATCTACGAGGACGTGTACGCCGACTACCCGGTCGAAATGATGCGCCGCGGCGCCAACATGAGCGTGTAACGACCGCCCTCGCGAACATCACTCCCCTTGGAGGCTGACGATATGACCACCATGGTTGAAACCCCGATGATGCCACCACCCGGCGAAACCCGCGAACTGCAAACTCGTGAGGCCATCAACGAAGCCCTGTCCCAGGAGATGCGCCGCGATGAAACCGTCATCATCATGGGCGAAGAAATCGCCGGCGGCGCCGGTCGGGAGCACCTGGGCATCGTGGACGCCTGGGGCGGCGCGTTTCGCACCACTCGCGGCCTGATCCAGGAATTCGGCAACGAACGGGTGCTGGACACTCCCCTGTCTGAGGCCGCCTTCGTGGGCACGGCCATCGGCGCCGCTTCCACCGGAATGCGCGCCGTCGCCGAGTTGATGTTCGTGGACTTCGTTGGGGTCTGCATGGACCAGCTGCTCAACAACGCCGCCAAGATGCGCTACATGTTCGGCGGCCAGGTCAAGGTGCCGTTCGTCATGCTGACCCGCATCGGCGCCGGGTTCGGCAGCGCCGCCCAGCACTCGGAATCCTTCTACTCCCTGTTCAGCCACATCCCGGGCCTCAAGGGCGTATGCCCGTCCGACGCCTACACCGCCAAGGGGTTGCTGCTGTCCGCCATCCGGGACGACGACCCGGTGGTGTTCTTCGAGCATAAGGGGCTCTACGGCGACACCTGCCCGGTCCCGGAGGAATCCTACACCCTGCCATTGGGCAAGGCGCGAACCGTGCGCCCTGGTTCCGACATCACCCTGGTCGGCATCAGCAAGATGACCTGGGTTGCCGTGGAAGCCGCCGAGGAACTGGCCAAAGAGGGCGTGAACGCCGAGGTCATAGACCTGCTCAGCGTTTCTCCAATCGACTACGACCACGTGCTGGACTCGGTGCGCCGCACCCATCGCCTGCTGGTGGTGGACGAGGACACTCCGGTGTGCAGCATATCCTCGGACATTTGCGCCCGCGTGGCCGAGGAAGCCTTCGACTACCTCGACGCTCCGCCCTCGCGGGTAACGCCACCGCATACGCCGGTTCCGTACAGCCGAGCCCTGGAAAACCTCTACGTGCCCAACGCCGAACGAGTGATAGCGACCGCGCGGCGGCTGGTGGCGTGACCTGCCGTCACCTGCGTTGAAGCGTTGGGCCGACCACCCGTTCCCAACGTTTCGCAGTTTCGCTCCACCGGCGTCGACCGCCTGCAGCCAGGAGGCCACCAACATGACCACCGTCGGATCCGGAAAGCACACCTACACCCTAACCGCCGACTGGGCCAAGATGCCCGCCGCTCATCCCTTGGGAGCGGTCAGCGCCCTGGCCAGCGACTCGGCCGGCGACATCTACGCATTCCATCGGGCCGATCCGCCCATCGCCATCTTCGATCGCGCCAGCGGCGACTTCAAGGGCGGCTGGGGCAACGGAGCCTTCGTGTACGCCCACGGCTTCTACATCGAGGACGACATCGTTTACCTGACCGACCGCGACACGTCGGTTTGCATCATGTACACACTCGACGGCAAGCCCATACAGATGCTGGGACGCCACGGCGTCCACTCGGATACGGGCTGCGAGGTCGCCGGCGCCCTGGTTCCGCGGGCTGCCGGGCCGTTCAATTACCCTGCGGAGTTGGTTCCGTCGCCCAGCGGCGACCTGTTCGTCGCCGACGGCTATCGCAACGCCCGCATCCACCGCTTCGACAACGACGGAAATCACAAGTACTCATGGGGCAAGCCCGGCAAGGAACGGCCCTACGAATTTCACCTGCCCCACAGTCTGTTGGTCACCCAAGATGACCGTGTGTACGTGTGCGACCGCGAGAACAGCCGGATCCAAGTGTTCAACACGTCCGGCGACTTCATCACAATGTGGACCGACACCTGCAGGCCCACCGACATCGCTGAAACTCCGGAGGGCGATTTCGTGGTCAGCCAACTGGCGCCGCTGGACGAATCGCACCCGCCGCGGGTCGCCATTTTCGACCGCGAAGGCAGCGTACTGGCCCGATGGGACAGCCGCTCCGCGCATGGAATCTGGTGCGACGCCCAGGGCGACATCTTCCTGGCGCTGACGGGCGACCGTGCGGTGGACAAGTACGCGCGCAGTTGACGCGGGGGCCTATGCCCCTCGTGGCGAATGACGAAGCGCCCGGCGAGTCGCTGCCGGGCGCTTTTGATTTGATTGTATTGACTTCGGTCAATCCGCCGCCGCTACCTGCCCGGCCTCAGCTTCCCTACGGGACACGATTTCCCGGTATTCGTCGAGGGTGAGATGGTCGTCTCCGAAGTAGTTGCCGTGGGTAACCCGGATGGCCTCCTCCGACTCCGCCAGAAGCAGGACATACTCCATGCGCAGCGGAATTCCGGTATCGATGAACCGCTGCAGTTCGCTGGCCTGGCTTTCTTCAAGCTCGGCGAGGCGACCGTTGGCTTCCTGCCATTGCTCAGGCTCGTCATATGCAGTCAGTTTATGGAGCTTTTGCTCGTGGCGGTCGTATTCGACCAAGAACCACTTCAACTGCCTGTCCATGATCTACTCTCCTAGCGTCTCTCCTGCCCTCGTTTTGGAGCCAAATGCTAGTCGCATCAAGGCAGGTTCACTAGCGCGGCCGTCTCATTTCGTCCACCAAGCGCTCGACTTGCCTGGACAACTCAGGTGGCGGTACTCGGTCGGCTTGGTCAAATTCCCAGAAGGCGTTTGACAATTCATCAAGGGCTTGCCTGATGCCGTCATCGCCAGCGCCGTACTTTACCGAGGGATCGTGGGCTGCCGCTCGTTCTGAGAGACGCGCCTATTCCTTTTGGCTCTGGGTTCGCACCTGTACTTCAACGAATTTGTTATCCATCCGGACAACCACATGGACCGCCCGGTAACCGCTGTGCGGTTTGTCCCGCATATCATACGCTCGATAAACGTCAAAATGCGATTGAAGTCGAGCGTAGATTAAGTCCTGTTCCGCTTTGCTATTAGTCACGAGACGGCAACCGGCCATATCCTGCATCCGGGAGAGTCTGATGCGGGCATCGCGTTTCAGTTTGGCGATTACCGATTCAGGACGCTTCAAACGAAGACCGTCAGGCTTCCCCAATCCCATACGTTCAAGGTCAAACGCGACAGCTAACAGCGGGTCGCGAAACGTGTCCCGGCGCTGCCTCAGCAAGGCCCGGTCTTCCGCATCCGCAGAATCCCGAAGCCGCTCCCCCAGCTTGTCGATCTGACGCTTGGATAAGGCAGGCACGTTTGGGCTCACGCCGGCTAACCTCCGGCTACGGCTGGCACGATGCTGATTTCGTCTCCCGACTTGATCGCCGTGTTCAGCCCGGCGTCGAAGCGAATGTCCTCGCCATTGACGTAGATGTTGACGAAGTAACGCAATTCGCCTTCTTCGTCGAGCAGCCGTTCTTTGAAACCGGGGTAGTCCGATTCGAGCTGGTCAATCATTTGGGAAAGGTCAACCACGTCCAGTTCGACCTTGTCTTTTCCGCCGGTCATGCGTCGCAGCGGTGTGGGGATGCGAACCATTACGCCCATTGGGGATACTCCTCCTGTCGTTTGCCAGCCCCGGGGCGTCAGTAGGCGCCGGGGTCAGCCCTCAATTACGTCTCCGGCGATTGGGTCAACGCGGACTCCGTTATCGGATACCCAGTCCAAACCACGCTGAATTTCCTGCTCTTCGCCGTACAACTCCAAAATCACCCAGCCCATGTCAGCCCGGACATCGGCCCGGCGTATGTTGGTGACGATGTCGAAATCGTGGCCGAGCCGGTAGATTATAGGCTCACGGACCATTTCGGCCGAAAAGGTAAACCGAACCCGCTGCCTGGCCATGTTGTGCTACACCTCGGCGCCGACGCGGCCTTGCAACGCGGCCTCGAAAGATCCCATCATCGGCTTCACCACCAGCGGGTTCACCACCGATTCCACCGCCTCCTGGGTCTTGAGGCCGTTGCCTGTGACGTAGGCGACGGTGAGTTCATCCGGCCCGATGGCGCCAGTCTCGGCCAGGTACTTCAGGGTGGAAATCGTCACCCCGCCGGCGGTTTCGGTGAACACGCCCTCGGTCTCGGCCAACAGTTTGATGCCCTCCACGACCTGATGCTCTGGCACGGCGTACCCGCTGCCTTCCGATTCCCGTATCACTCGCAGCGCGTAGATGCCGTCGGCAGGGTTGCCGATGGCCAGGGACTTGGCGATGCTGTCCGGGCGCACCGGCCGAATCTGGTTGCGGTGGTTCTCCCACGCTGTGACGATTGGGGAACAACCCGCCGCCTGCGCCATGTGCATCCGAGTCGTCACCGCCGGGTGATGCACGGTGTTCTGATCGGCTCCGAATGGCAACGGGTCCACTCCGTCCAGCAGGCCCAGACACGCCAGTTCGTTGAAGCCCTTCCAAATCTTGGTGAACATCGCCCCCGAGGCCGACGGCACCACCACGTGGTCTGGCACTCGCCAACCCAGTTGCTCCGCTACCTCGTAGCCCAGGGTCTTGCTGCCCTCAGCGTAGTACGGGCGCATGTTGATGTTGACGAAGGCCCAATGGTAGTTGTCGCTGATTTCGCTGCACAGACGATTCACCTCATCGTACGTGCCGTCAACCGCCACCAGGGTCGGATTGTAAACCGCCGCGCCGATGACTTTTCCACGTTCCAGGTCGGCCGGTATGAACACCACCGCATCGACGCCGGCCCGGGCCGCGTGGGCCGCCACGCTGCAAGCCAGGTTGCCAGTGCTGGCGCAGGCCAGCGTCTCGTACCCGAACTCAACGGCCTTGGTCGCCGCCACCGAGACGACGCGGTCTTTGAAGGAGAACGACGGGTTCACGCTGTCGTTCTTGATGTATAGGTTGTTCAGGCCCAGACGCTTGCCCAGATTCTTGGCCTTCATCAGGGGCGTGTAGCCGGCCATGATGTCCACGGGATCGTCCGCGGACGCGGGCAGCAGGTCCTGGTAGCGCCAGATGCTCAACGGCCCATCGGCGATACGATCATGGCTGACCACCTCCGAGATGGTCACATAATCGTAGATGACCTCCAGCGGGCCAAAGCAAAAATCACAAACGTTCAGCGGGTCGCCCGGGTACTCCCGGCCGCACTCCCGGCATTTCAATCCTTTGATAAAAGCCACCGGATGTTACCTCCGTTGGTATGGACTCGCTTGTTATCGAATCGTTTGGTATGGCCTCGTTTCAAGGCCATGTCGCGCGTTCGGCGCTCTGGCATTCCGCTGAGCAGCAGGTAGGTATTGTGCCAGAGGCCGCCACTGCTGGCAACCGGCCTACGTCGGTGGCGCGCTAATTTCACGAGATCTGTCTTTGCTAGACGGGTTCCAGGCATCTGTCATGCCGTGGAGCGTCAACGACGCTGAAATCCAGCATCGACGCGTACAGCCGCCGGTGGCGGGGACGCGATTCGTTAGTTGTGGTCAACGAGATTGCCGCGCTCCGCTCGCAATGACAGCATCAGGTGAGTCAACGAGATCGCCGCGTTCCGCTCGCAATGACAGCGGTTTGATTGTTACGCGCCAAACCCAAGATACATGAATGGCGCGGCGCTGTGAACATCCTGTCCAGCTGCCCGCTGCCACCCTCTTTGCAGGACAGGTACTCGTACTTTTCCAGAGGGTTGCCGGTAGCATGGGCGTCTGCGTCCCGCTTGGCATGAATCAACTCGTGCCCCAGGATGTCGGCGATAATCATTTCCTTGACCAGCCCGGGTTGCAGCAAGTTGGCGATGCCAATGGACTGCGCCATTTCGGCGGCCTGCATCACCAGGCTAATGATTTGGCGGTGGACGTTACGGGCCATCACAGTAGCCGCTGCGCCAGCCCGTCCTCCAGCGCAGCTAGACGAGCGTTGGACGCTTCGACGAATGCAGCGTCTTGCTCAATCCCTATGAAGCGTCGGTCCAGCCGTCGGCACACCACCGGGCAGGTTCCTACTCCAGCGAAGGGCTCAAGCACGATTAAAGAGGCGCGCGTCTCGAAAATTGACGGCGCGATCCAGCGCCCGAGATCACCCACTAGCGCGTGGGGTGGTACCAATGGCTGTCGTAGAACATCAGCGGGTTCGCTGCTTCGAGGCTCTGGCTCATTTCTTTGACTTCGCCGACGTAGATGGTATGGTCGCCGTAAACGTGGGAGCCCACGATGTCGCAGTTGAAGAAAACCATGGAGCCGTCCAACTGCGGAACGTCGTGTTGCCCCATCGTGTAAGAGTATTCAGGATCGCCTTCCCGCTGCTCTGGACGTCGGGCGAAATACCGGCCCAGCTCTTCCTGGTCCTCCTGCAGCACGTTCACTCCAATCCGCTTCTGGTCTTCCACGTACCCGTAGGTGATGGTGTTGTGCGCAACGCAGACCAGCAGCGTCGGCGGGTCCAAGCACACCGAAGTGAACGCGTTCGCCGTCATCGCGTGGGGTTTTCCTTCCGGATCCAACGTAGTTATCACCGTAACTCCGGTTGCGAACTTTGACATGGCCTGCCGAAAGTCATTCTGATCAACCACTGCGCGCTTACCCCCGGAAAGTTTGGCGATGATTATACCCGGCCAGTATCGCTAATGCCAGACGCGGCCAGCGCCGCCGATTCTCCATCACGCGACGCGTCAGGCGCCGTTCCGGGCCACCGTTGCGGGCCAGGGGAAGAAGGCCTCACCGATCCGCTCTGGGGGCAGACCGTGCGCGGTTTCAGGGTTCAGCTTCAACGCCGTGTCCGGCGGTATGCAGCCTGAAAACAGTTCAGGATGCGTTAGCTCGGCCAGCAATTCAAGGCCATCGACCACCCTGGGTCCGGGCCGGCTCAACGTACTGTGATCGATCAAGTAGACCTCGCCCGTCTGCGTCGCCGGCAGTTCGCTCCACCCGGGCTGGGCCGCCAGCCACGGTATCTCCCGGACGCTCCGGGCCAGATCCGAAGAGCAGAGATCGATGAACAACTTGTCCGGGGCCGCCACCACCACCTCGCTCCACGCGATCCGTTCTGCTGGACAGCCTGGGATGAAACGGGCCGGCAGCAGGCCGCCGGCTCGGTGCGCCAAATCCGTGACCCAATGGCCGCCAATCACCAACGGATTTACTCCCTCCAGGGTGAACACTCGGGGCCGGCGCCGCGCCCGTCGGACCCCATCCGCCACCGCGGCGATCCGTCGCTTCAGGTTGGCCACCAGTTCAGCGGCGGCCGCCGGAGCGCCGCCGGCCGCCCCAACCTCCAGGATGCTGTCCAGGATTTCGTCCACCGTGCGCGGATTCAGCGTCAGAACCTTCGGCGGCAGGGGTATCGGCTCCACCGCCTGGCGCACGGTTCCGGCGTCCACCTCGCAGAAATAGCACAGGTCCTGCGTCAAAACCAAGTCGGGCGAGGTTTGCATCAACCATTCCGCGTCCAGGTCATACGGACTCTCTCCCGCCGACAAGATGCGGCTCATCTCCGCTTCGACCTCTTCGCTCGACAGCGCCGATGGGTCGATGCGACTCTTGCACACCACCCGGATGTCGGCGGCTTCGCGCGGATAATCGCAAAGGTCAGTAACCCCGATGATTCGCTCACCCAAACCAATGGCGAACAGTATTTCGGTTCCGCTGGGTAGTAGGGAGCAGATCCGCACGGCTGGTTAACCTCACGCAATCGGGGCGCATGGCATTCGGCAGGATTGTAGCATATACTCAAGCGGCGGATTGTCGCCGCCCGCAGTTCATTCAGGCTTTCATGAACGCAACGACAGCAGTCCAATCGTCAACGGTCGCGGCTCAATCGTGGAGCAAGCGCGCCCTCGTGTGCCTCAACGCCTACAGCTTTGGCATCGCGGGCTTCATTCTGGCGATGGACGCGGTGGCGCTGCCCATTCTGGTCCTAGAAGTGGCGCCCCATGCGGCCAAGAACACCTTGCTGGGATTCTTGGGTTTGGCCGGCCTGCTGGCCACCGCCTTGGTGCAGGTGCCGGTGGGTTGGGCCAGCGACCGCACACGCTCGCGCCTGGGACGACGTCTTCCCTACATGCTCTGGACCTGCATGTGCATCCCGGTGGGGTTGGCGGGCCTGGCCATGCCCCTGAACTACGTCAGCCTGCTGGTGATTTGGATGTTCATCCAGATCAATTCTGGTATCGGTTATTCGCCGTATCTCGCCAGCGTTCGGGAGCTGACACCGGTCGGGCGCATGGGCGTGACCGCGTCCATCAAGACGCTGCTGGAATCCCTGGGCGGCGCGACCCTGCTGTGCCTGGCGGCGCTGTTGTTGGCCCACTACAACCGACCCGACGGCGTGGCCTGGCTTTGGGCTTGCCTGGCCATGTTGGCAGGCGCGGTGGTCTTGACCTCGGCCATCAGCTCCTTCACCATTTTCAGCAGGATGCGGAACAGCGGAGGAACAGCCCGGGCCACGTTTCAACGCGCCGCCCTCGCCTTCCCGGAATCCACCGCCATGTCTCGCTTGCACCCCGACCTGGTGTGGTTCGTGGTGTCCCGGGGCGCCTTCATAGCCGCCGTGGTGATCTTCACAACCTACGGCTTGTTCTTTCTGCGCGACAAGGTAGAGGTTGAGAATCCCGCACAAGCGCTGGGTTTGGCCATCATAGGCATCGGTGGCGCGCTGGCGCTAACCACATATCCGGCGGGTTGGCTGTCGGATCGATTCGGCCGCAAGCCGGCGCTGATCGTAGGCGTGATCGTCGCTGTGGGCGCCACCGTCGGGATGATGTGGGTGGGTTCTTATCTGATGGCCGTCGCCATCGCCAGCGTAATCGGAGGCGCGGTGGGGGTTATCCTCACCACGCATTGGGCCATGGCCAACGACCTGGGCGCTCCGGGACGCGAGGCGCAGCACATGGGCATCGTGAATTTGGGTACGCTGTTTGGCGCGGCCGGAGCCAAGGGCATTGGGCCGCTACCCGACCTGGTCACCGCGTGGTTTGGACCCGGCTACGGCTACACTGCGCTGCTGGCGGCCAGCGCGTTGCTTTTCGTCATCGGGGGAGCGTTGATCCTGAAAGTGCGCGTCGGGAATCTGGCGGAGCAGGCGCCACGCCACGCCGGATAACCGGGTCAGGTTCGCTGTCTCCGGCGCGTTTCCCTCACGAAGATCATGAGCCCCAGCGCCGACGCCGCCAGTATCGCGGCATCGACCCACAGGGCCCAGGAGAAACCCGCCCAGTCCGCAATGGCGCCCAAAGCCAGAGCGCCCGCGATCGTCCCCACTCCGCCGAACGTCCGCAGCAACCCAATGGTGACTCCCTCCATCCCCGGCGGCGCGATGTCGGCGAAGAAGACGGTTCCGGCCGGACTGCCCAGGCCTTCGCCCATTCCCAACAGTACTCCCGACAGCAGCAGTTGCCACAGGTTGTCGGCCCAGATAAACGCGCCAATGCCCAGCGCCAGCAGAGTTACGGCGGGAATGATCGGCGTCTTCCTGCCAAACCGGTCGGAGAGATAGCCCGACGCCAAGGTGGTGAAGAATTGCGGGAAGTGGGTGACGCTGATCCACAACCCCAGGTGGTCCGGCTCGAATCCCTTGGCCCGCCCGAACAGGGGCATCACGCTGAACCGGGCGCCCTGCCGGTTGGCCACTATCATCAACGCGAACATGCCGACGAAGATGAACGCCGGGCTCAGCATGAGCCGCAGCATCGCGCCCCGTTGCCGTTCGGCTTCTGGCTCCGTCGCCGGTTCATTCGCCGCGCCGGGCGCGGATCGGGCTGTCCGACGCGCCTCCTCTTCACGCCACCGCGATTCCGGCAATGCGAACACAATCACCGCCAGCGACGCCGCCATCATGGCCGCCTGGGTGTACAGCGGAATCCGCAGCCCGAAGACATCCGCCAGGTAGCCGCCCATCAGCGGCCCCAGGGTCTGTCCGGCCAGGATGCTGAGCTCTTGCAGGCTGAGCAGGCGCCCTCGCGTTTCCGGCGTCGCCTCGTCTCGCAGGTAGATCGTCGCCACCGTGAGGAATATGCTGCCGCCGAACCCCGACACGAACCGCCAGCCCGTGAGCCACGCGTAGCTGAAGGACACCGAAACCATGGCCGCGCCAACCACGTTGATCGCCGCGCCCAGACCCAACACGCTCTTCCGGCCATAACGCTGGGCCAGGTAGCCGGCCGGCAGACTGGTGACCAGCCGCCCGAACCCGAACAGCCCGATAGTAATCCCGATTTCGGCGGCGGTGACGCCGTATTCCTGTTCCAGGAATAGCGGCAGAACCGGCGCGATAGCTCCCATGCCGAAGCTGTTCAGCGCCACCACGACGCAGAGAATCGACACGCCACGATAGCGATTCCCCAGCGTTTCCCGGATGCTCCCTCGCACTGATTCAGTCCGTCTGCGCCGGGTTGGGGTCGCCGGCCCCAACCTCCGGCGCCGGTCGCGCGATTTCCCGGATGCGTCGCTCGATCTTGAAGCGAGGCGCCATGATGTAGTGGTCGCAGGTTTGGCAGCGCAGTCCGATGTCGCCGCCCACCCGGTTCACCCGCCAGTGAAATCCGCCGCAGGGGTGAGGCTTCTTCAGCCGGACAATGTCCCCCGGCTTCAGGTCAGCTACTTTGGGTCGCCCGGTCTCGCTCATTTCTACTGCCAGCCCAGTCCCATGGCGTCTAGCGTGCCGTTGATTTTGTCGCGCAGCTGCGACGCCGCGCGGCGCGCGGCCTCTGCGAAATCGTCGCCGCTGGAGGCATAGATTATTCCCCGGGCAGAGTTGATGATGGCCATGCGGCCCCGGGCGTCAACGCCGCGGCGCACGCTGGCTTCGAGATCTCCGCCCTGGACGCCTACACCGGGAATCAGCAGGGGCGCATCGGGACAAACGGTCCGCGCTTCAGCCAGTTGTTCCGGGGCCGTCGCGCCCACCACCAAACCCAGATTTCCCCTCGGCGGCAGCGACGCGAGGGTTCGGGTCAACCGCAGGTATGCCGGCTCGCCGCCCTCTGCCGCCACGTCCTGCAAGTCAGACGCTCCGGGGTTTGAGCCGCGGCACCATACGAATGCCCCCCGGTCCGGCCGGTCCAACCACGGAGTCACCGTGTCCATACCACCCCACGGGTTCACCGTAACCGCGTCAACGCCCCACACGTCGAACATGGCCTTGGCATAGGCCGCCGCGGTGTTGCCGATGTCCCCTCGCTTGGCGTCCATGATGACCACTCTGTCGGGAGCGACTTTGCGTATGTGGGACACGGTAGCCCCCAGGGCCCGCAGTCCGGGCATCCCCAGCGCTTCGTAGAAGGCGATATTGGGCTTGTAGGCGCACGCCAGGTCGGCGGTGGCGTCCACGATGGCGCGATTGAAGTCCGCGACCGCGCGTTCGCCGTCCGCCTGCCCGGCTACGCGCGCTGGCAACAGCGCCAGATCCACATCCAACCCTACGCAGACGAGACTACGCGTCGCTTCGCTGGACGCAAGCAATCTGTCAACGAACCTGGTCATTTGTCGTTCATTCCCCTCGGAGTTCGTTCTCTTGGGACTTCTTCTCTTTGGGCTTCGTTCCCCTAGAGATCGCTGCCCCTGGAATTCACTGCCGCGTTGTTCAATCCCGACGCAAGCTTTCGGATTATACCAATCGCCAAGCGCCGGCGGCGCCGTTTTCGCCGAGACCGAGTGCAATTTACGCGTTCGTCAGGGGCTTGGCGAAGCTGATCTCGTGGCCGTCCGGGTCGGTGATGTGGTAGTAGCGTTCCCGCCAGGGAGCGTCCGCCGGATCGCTGTCCGGCGCGTATCCCGCGGCCACCATGCGCCGGTGATGGGCGTCAACGTCATCCACGTACAGGATGCAACGGCCCCACCACTGAACCTCGGCGTCTTCGGCAAGTATTAGGTTCAGATACCCGTCGCCGACCCGCAGCGACGTGAAGCCGGCCTCTGGCCCGCCGTACAGGATCGGGATGCCGGCGCCGTCGTGATAGAATGCCACCGCCCGCGACATATCCCGCACCGCCAGCGTAATCGCGCTGATGCTCTGCACCGTCATCGCAGGCTCCTCACTCCATGTTTTCTAGGCGTGTCCGATCCCGTCAGATCTTGTGGGCGGGGTTCATGGTAAATGGTCCGGGTCGCCGGGCCCGCAATCTCCCAACAGACTCCCGTAGTTGGGCGGTAGCATCGGAACGGCGGATCAAGACGGGCGAACCGGCCACCCGTATTGTAGTAGAATCTTGTCGGTGGATTCATTCGACACGCGCCACGGACTCCTTGAACATTATGACACAGCATGTCCCGTCGCAAACCCCAGCTGCCCCCGAATGTTTGGAGCGCCTGGAAGTCATACTGCGCGATATGGGCTCGGTGGTCGTCGCCTATTCTGGCGGCGTGGATAGCTCCCTCCTGGCGGTGGCGGCGCAACGCGCGTTGGGTAGCCGGGCGTTGGCCGTCACCGCCGTCTCGCCCGCCCTGGCCGCCCGGGACCTCGCCGACGCCGAGGCTATCGCCGCGCAATTCGGCCTGAATCACCGCGCCATACGGACGGATGAACTGGCGCGGGAGGGCTACGTCGCGAACTCGCCGCAGCGCTGCTACTTCTGCAAGACCGAGCTCTACGACCAGCTGGCGGCGCTGGCGGCCGCCGAGGGCTACGCCTGGATCGCCAACGGCGCCAATACCGACGACCTGGGCGACTATCGTCCCGGCATGACCGCCGCCGCGGAGCGCAACATCCGCAGTCCCATGGTCGAGGCCAACATGGACAAGGGTCAGGTCCGAGGCGCCGCCCGCTGGTTGGGCGTCCCGCTGTGGGATAAGCCGGCGCAGCCCTGCCTGTCCTCCCGCATCCCTTACGGCACACCGGTAACCGTAGAATCCCTGCAACGCATCGAGGCGGCCGAGGAGGTTCTGCGGGAGCTGGGGCTGAGGGAGGTCCGGGCCCGCCACCACGACAAACTCTGCCGCGTCGAAGCCTCCGCCGGCGACATGGAACGCGCCTTCGCCCACCGCGACGAAATCGCGTCCCGCCTCAAAGCCCTGGGCTACCTTTGGGTTTCTTTAGACATAACCCCGCTCCGCTCTGGCAGCCTGAACGACGCGCTTAAAACCGGCTCCGCAAACCACAGTGGTTGACGTGTCGTTGGCGGCGCGAGTTGGCGAGAGGCCAGGATGAAGACCGCCTATATCCAGTCCGTGGGCGGCGCCAGCGGCGATATGCTCCTCGGCGCCCTGCTGGACGCTGGCCTGCCCATGAGCGCCATCCACGGAGCGGTGGCGGCGCTGGGGATCCCCGGCGTCGAGATTTCAACAGCCCAGGAAACCCGTTGCGACGTCAGAGGCGCCCGGGTTTCGGTTGACGTGTCCGCAGCGCCGCGTTACACGCCCCGGGAGATGCTGGACGCCGTAGCCAATGCCGCCGCGCTGTCCGAATCAACCCGCGCCGCCGCCGCCAGGACGCTTAACGCGCTGTTCGCGGCTGAAGCCCGCGTCCACGGCGCCGACTCAGGGTCAAGCGATCCCGACGCGATACATCTGCACGAACTGGGCACCGCCGACACGCTGGTTGACGTGGTGGGCGTGGTACACGGGCTGGAACAGCTCGGAGTCCAGCGCGTCTGCGCGTCTCCGCTGGCGCTGGGCGAAGCCACCGGCCCCCGGCGGCCCGGCGGGTACAGCAACCCAGCCCCGGCCACGCTGGAAATAATCGCCGCCGCCAATGCGCCGGTGGCGCCCGAACGTCCCTTTCACGCCAACGTTGGCGAGCTAACCACCCCCACCGGCGCGGCGCTGATCACCACGCTGGCCGATCAGTATCGCCAACCGGCCATGACCGTCAATCGCGTTGGCGTGGGCGTCGGCGGCAAGAATCCGCCAGGCTTTCCCAACGTCCTCCGTTTGTGGCTTGGAGAGACCGCGCACGTCAACGAGCGCGAAACTGGACAATCTGGCTCACCGGAACCAACGCCTCCCTTCGCTCGCTGGCAGGACGGCGTGGTCCTGCTGGAAACGAACCTGGACAACGCCACCGGCGAACAGCTGGGCTTCGCCATGGAGCGTCTCTTCGAGGTCGGCGCTCTGGACGTATGGCACACGCCCATTCAGATGAAGAAGAACCGTCCCGGCGCGCTGCTGTCCGCCCTGGGGCCCGCCGAGTTGGAAAGCCAACTCGCCGAGGTTTTCTTGCGTCACACGCCGACCTTGGGGGTGCGCGTGCGCCCGGTGGGTCGCTACGTGGCGGAGCGGGACATCGTGACGGTGGAAACGGAGTTCGGCCCCATACGGATCAAACGCAAGTGGCTGGGGGGCGAAATGGTCAGCGCGGCGCCGGAGTACGAGGACGTGGCAGAGGCGGCGGCGGCTCGCCAAATCGACCTCGCGACCGTGATTGAGAGAGTTGCGCAGTACCTCCCGGACGAACAGATCCGGTTGATCGGTAGGCGCTCAAACTAGCACTCAACGGGCGCGTCCCCAATAGAGCGCCAATTGCGCGGCAATCCGAGCTGGGGGCGCCGCAACGTCCCTTACCGCCTCCGCAGCAGGTAGTAGCCTGAGCCCAACACCACGGCCGCCGCGAGCAAAGACGCCGCTACGATCAACCATAGTCTCAGGTTTCCTGTTCCTGAATCCTCGGTTGTATCTGTAGGATCGAGAGTTGGCATCGGATCAGGCGTAAGGGTCGCTGGCGATTCCACCACGGTAGGCGTCGTGGGCGCCGGCGTGGTTGTCGCCGTGGCCGACCCGAGTACGGGCGTCGCCGTGGCCGCCGGCGCGACCGTCGTTCCGGGCGCCGGCGCTGGCGTGGGCGTGGCTGTGGGTGTAGGCGCAGACGGCGCCACGGGCGTCGGCGTGGCCGTCGCCATGGCCCCAGGAGCGGGCGTGGCTGCGGATGCAGGCGTGGTCGTGGGCGCAACCGTGGCCACCACCGTGGGCCCAACCGTGGCCACCGCCGTGGGCGCAACCGTGGCCACCACCGTGGGCGCGACTGTGGCCTCCGGCGTGGGCCCAACCGTGGCCACCACCGTGGGCCCAACCGTGGCCACCACGGTGGGCCCAACCGTGGCCTCCGGCGTGGCTAACGCCCCTCCAGTTCCCCGTTTTCCAGTAGTCCGCGCCGGGGTTGTGGGCGTGGGTGTGGCCGTGATCGTTGGTTCCGGCGTGGGGGTGTTGGTAGGCGGCGCCGGCGTAGCCGTCGGCTCTGGCGTCAGCGTAGTCGTCGGCTCTGGCGTCAGTGTTGGCGCCGGCTCTGGCGTCAGCGTTGGCGTCGGCGTGTTCGTCGGGTCGGGCGCGACCGTTGGCGTCGATGTCGGCGTTGGCGTCGGCGTGTTCGTCGGGCCGGGCGCGACCGTTGGCGTCGATGTCGGCGTTGGCGTCGGCGTGTTCGTCGGGTCGGGCGCGGCCGATGGTGTCGATGTCGGCGTTGGCGTGTTCGTCGGGTCGGGCACGGCCGATGGCGTCGATGTCGGAGTCGGCGTCGGCGTGTTCGTCGGGTCGGGCACGGCCGTTGGCGTCAGCGTTGGCGTCGGCGTGTTCGTCGGGTCGGGCACGGCCGTTGGCGTCAGCGTTGGTGTCGGCGTGTTGGTAGGTTCCGGCGTAGCCGTTGGCGTAGGTGTGGCCGTCGGCGTTGGTGTCGGCGTGTTGGTAGGCTCCGGTGTGGCCGTTGGCGTCGGTGTCGGCGTGTTGGTAGGCTCTGGTGTAGCCGTCGGCGTCGGTGTGGCCGTGGGGGTTGGCGTCGGCGTGTTCGTCGGCTCTGGTGTAGCCGTCGGCGTTGGCGTGGGCGTGTTCGTCGGCTCCGGCGTGGCCGTCGGCGTCGGTGTCGGCGTGTTGGTCGGCTCCGGTGTGGCCGTCGGCGTTGGCGTGGGCGTGTTGGTAGGCTCCGGCGTGGCCGTT
The DNA here is from genome assembly GCA_965221295.1 of Dehalococcoidia bacterium. Lineage (GTDB taxonomy): Bacteria > Chloroflexota > Dehalococcoidia > Lucifugimonadales > UBA3495 > Bin87. The sequence continues at coordinate 3,256,978 of OZ244879.1, forward strand.
GGCGTAGGTGTCGGCGTGTTCGTCGGCTCAAGTGTGGCTGTTGGCGTCGGTGTGGCCGTGGGGGTTGGCGTCGGCGTGTTCGTCGGCTCTGGTGTAGCCGTCGGCGTTGGCGTGGGCGTGTTGGTAGGCTCCGGCGTGGCCGTTGGCGTAGGTGTCGGCGTGTTCGTCGGCTCAAGTGTGGCTGTTGGCGTCGGTGTGGCCGTGGGGGTTGGCGTCGGCGTGTTCGTCGGCTCTGGTGTAGCCGTCGGCGTTGGCGTGGGCGTGTTCGTCGGCTCCGGCGTGGCCGTCGGCGTCGGTGTCGGCGTGTTGGTCGGCTCCGGTGTGGCCGTCGGCGTTGGCGTGGGCGTGTTGGTAGGCTCCGGCGTGGCCGTTGGCGTAGGTGTCGGCGTGTTCGTCGGCTCCGGTGTGGCTGTTGGCGTAGGTGTCGGCGTGTTCGTCGGCTCCGGTGTGGCCGTTGGCGTGGGCGTGGCCGTCGGCGTCGGTGTGTTCGTGGGGGTTGGCGTCGGCGTGTTCGTCGGCTCCGGTGTGGCCGTTGGCGTCGGTGTCGGCGTGTTGGTCGGTTCCGGCGTGGCCGTCGGCGTCGGTGTCGGCGTGTTCGTCGGCTCCGGTGTGGCCGTTGGCGTTGGCGTGGGCGTGTTCGTCGGTTCCGGTGTGGCCGTTGGCGTTGGCGTGGGCGTGTTCGTCGGTTCCGGTGTGGCCGTTGGCGTTGGCGTCGGCGTGTTCGTCGGTTCCGGTGTGGCCGTTGGCGTTGGCGTCGGCGTGTTCGTCGGTTCCGGTGTGGCCGTTGGCGTTGGCGTGGGCGTGTTCGTCGGTTCCGGTGTGGCCGTCGGCGTTGGCGTCGGCGTGTTGGTAGGTTCCGGCGTGGCCGTCGGCGTCGGTGTCGGCGTGTTGGTCGGTTCCGGTGTGGCCGTTGGCGTGATGGTAGGCGTGGGCGTAGGCGTCGGCGTTGGCGTGATGGTCGGCGTTGGCGTCGGCCCGGGCAGCACCTCCAGCTGGAAGCTCACCGAGTGCGAGTCTGCGTCGCTCGTGTTGCTGTCCGTGTCTTCCACCTTCACCGTGTACGTCGACTCCGCCGACGCCTCCAACGGCGTACCAGTGATCCTCGGCGACGATGCCTGACCCTGATCCACTCCCGTGTCGTCCGGTCCGTCTCCGTCGTAGACCAGCCCCGCTGGCAACGCCGGCGTGATGCTGTACTTCAGCTTCCCATTGCCGGTGACCGACCACACGAACTCACGGTCCTCCGCCTGTCCCACCACGAACGTCTGCTTCGCTATCGAGAACGTGTTGAACACCGGCCGTGAATCGGTCACACTATTGCCATACACCAGCGTCGCCGTGTACGTATCTACTGACGTTACCTGGTTCCCGTAGCTGCTGTTCGACCCTATCACCTTGAACGTGAAACTCGTTCCCGTCGATCCCTCTGGATCATCCGGCGGGTAGTACGCCAACCCCCTCCTGTTGAGGCGGTTTTGGCGCTCCTCCACCACCACCTTGTCACCTGCCGACACGTCCAGCTCACTCGCCCTCGATCCCGGAAGCGGTCGCTGCTTCAGCGTACCCTGGTCCGGCAACGTCTCAATCACCACCTGGTACAACTGCGTCGCTCCGCCTCCCGCCGTGAACGGGAACACGCTCTGACTCGGCGATTGACTCACCGGTAGCCACTCGTACTCCCTATTCACCGTCTCCGTGAAGTCCGCGCTCGACGGCGCCGCCGGCGTCGGCGTGGGCGTTGGCGTGGCCGTGGGCGTTGCAGTCGGGGTAGGCGTGGCCGTGGGCGTGGCTGTCGGCGTGGCGGTGGGAGCCGGCGTCGGCGTGGCGGTGGGAGCCGGCGTCGGCGTGATGGTCGGGGTTGCCGTCGGCCCGGGCAGCACCTCCAGCTGGAAACTCACCGAGTGCGAGTCTGCGTCGCTCGTGTTGCTGTCCGTGTCCTCCACCTTCACCGTGTACGTCGACTCCGCCGACGCCACCAACGGCGTACCCGTGATCCTCGGCGACGATGCCTGTCCCTGATCCACTCCCGTATCGTCCGGTCCGTCTCCGTCGTATACCAACCCCGCTGGCAACGCCGGCGTGATGCTGTATTTCAACTTCCCGTTGCCGGTGACCGACCACACGAACTCACGGTCCTCCGCCTGTCCCACCACGAACGTCTGCTTCGCTATCGAGAACGTGTTCAACACCGGCCTCGAGTCCGTCACACTATTGCCATACACCAGCGTCGCCGTGTACGTATCTACTGACGTTACCTGGTTCCCGTAACTGCTGTTCGACCCTATCACCTTGAACGTGAAACTCGTCCCCGTCGATCCCGCTGGATCATCCGGCGGGTAGTACACCAACCCCCTCCTGTTGAGGCGGTTTTGGCGCTCCTCCACCACCACCTTGTCACCTTGCGACACATCCAGCTCACTCGCCCTCGATCCCGGAAGCGGTCGCATCCTCAGCGTACCCTGGTCCGGCAACGTCTCAATCACCACCTGGTACAACTGCGTCGCTCCGCCTCCCGCCGTGAACGGGAACACGCTCTGACTCGGCGATTGACTCACCGGTAGCCACTCGTACTCCCTATTCACCGTCTCCGTGAAGTCTGCGCTCGACGGCGCCGCCGGCGTCGGCGTTGGCGTTGCAGTCGGGGTGGCTGTCGGCGTGGCGGTGGGAGCTGGCGTCGGCGTGATCGTCGGCGTTGGCGTGGGCCCGGGCAGCACCTCCAGCTGGAAGCTCACCGAGTGCGAGTCTGCGTCGCTCGTGTTGCTATCCGTGTCTTCCACCTTCACCGTGTACGTCGACTCCGCCGACACCTCCAACGGCGTACCTGTGATCCTCGGCGACGATGCCTGTCCCTGATCCACTCCCGTATCGTCCGGTCCGTCTCCGTCGTAGACCAACCCCGCTGGCAACGCCGGCGTGATGCTGTACTTCAACTTCCCGTTGCCGGTGACCGACCACACAAACTCACGGTCCTCCGCCTGTCCCACCACGAACGTCTGCTTCGCTATCGAGAACGTGTTGAACACCGGCCTCGAGTCCGTCACACTATTGCCGTACACCAGCGTCGCCGTGTACGTATCTACTGACGTTACCAGGTTCCCGTAGCTGCTGTTCGACCCTATCACCTTGAACGTGAAACTCGTTCCCGTCGATCCCGCTGGATCATCCGGCGGGTAGTACACCAACCCCCTCCTGTTGAGGCGGTTTTGGCGCTCCTCCACCACCACCTTGTCACCTGCCGACACATCCAGCTCACTCGCCCTCGATCCCGGAAGCGGTCGCTGCTTCAGCGTACCTTGGTCCGGCAACGTCTCAATCACCACCTGGTACAACTGCGTCGCTCCGCCTCCCGCCGTGAACGGAAATACGCTCTGACTCGGCGATTGACTCACCGGTAGCCACTCGTACTCCCTATTCACCGTCTCCGTGAAGTCTGCGCTCGTTGGCGCCGCCGGCGTCGGCGTGGGGATCGGCGTGGCGGTGGGCGTTGGCGTGGCTGTGGGCGCAGGAGTAGGCGTAATGGTCGGCGTTGGAGTAATGGTCGGCGTTGGCGTCGGGGTAACGACCTCCAGCTGGAAGCTGAGCGAGGACGAGTCGATGTCGTTGGTGTTGTCGTCCGTGTCCACGACCCTGACTGTATAGGTAGATTCCGCCGACGTTTCCGATGGCGTCCCCGTGAACCGGGGCGCGCTGGCCTCTCCTGGCAGGACGCCGGTGTCGTCCGGCCCGTCTCCGTCGTAGACCAACCCCGCTGGCAACGCCGGCGTGATGCTGTACTTCAGCTTTCCGTCGCCCGAGTCCGACCACACGAACGGTCGGTCCACCGCCTCTCCAACGGTGAAAGTCTGCTTGTCGATCAAGGCGACGTTGAATATTGGACGGTCCTCATACACCAATGTCGCCGTGTACGTCTCAGCAGACCAGATCTGGTACTGGAAGTACCTGTCGGCGCCCAAAACCCTGAAGGTAAAACTGGTTTCGATGAAGGTGGACGTGTCCTCAGGCGGGTAGTAGGCCAAGCCCCTCCTAAGTAGTGTGCTCTGGAAGTCCTCCGCCCTCACAATCCCTCTCTCGGGATGACCGGCCTCAATGTCGTATTCGACAAAACGGGATTGATCGCCAAGGGCCCGCTTCGTCAGCTTGCCCTGGTCCGGCAGCGTCTCGATGCGGATGGCCATCAGCAGGTTGGCAGGACTGCCCGGCACTGGAGTGAAGGCGAAGGCGCCGCCGCCGCGCTGCACCGGTAACCACGTGAAAGGCTTGTACACATCCCACGTGAAGTCCTCGCTGGTCGGCGTGGTGGGCGTTGGCGTTGGCGTTAGGGTAGGTGTGGGTGTCGGCGTCGGCGTTGGCGTGATGGTAGGCGTGGGCGTGATGGTCGGGGTAGGCGTGGGCCCGGGCAGCACCTCCAGCTGGAAACTCACCGAGTGCGAGTCTGCGTCGCTCGTGTTGCTGTCCGTGTCCTCCACCTTCACCGTGTACGTCGACTCCGCTGACGCCACCAACGGCGTACCAGTGATCCTCGGCGACGATGCCTGTCCCTGATCCACTCCCGTGTCGTCAGGCCCGTCTCCGTCGTATACCAGCCCCGCTGGCAACGCCGGCGTGATGCTGTACTTCAGCTTCCCGTTGCCGGTGACCGACCACACGAACTCACGGTCCTCCGCCTGTCCCACCACGAACGTCTGCTTCGCTATCGAGAACGTGTTGAACACCGGCCTCGAGTCGGTCACACTATTGCCGTACACCAGCGTCGCCGTGTACGTATCTACTGACGTTACCAGGTTCCCGTAGCTGCTGTTCGACCCTATCACCTTGAACGTGAAACTCGTCCCCGTCGATCCCGCTGGATCATCCGGCGGGTAGTACACCAACCCCCTCCTGTTGAGGCGGTTTTGGCGCTCCTCCACCACCACCTTATCCCCTTGCGACACATCCAGCTCACTCGCCCTCGATCCCGGAAGCGGTCGCCGCTTCAGCGTACCCTGGTCCGGCAACGTCTCAATCACCACCTGGTACAACTGCGTCGCTCCGCCCCCCGCCGTGAACGGAAATACGCTCTGACTCGGCGATTGACTCACCGGCAGCCACTCGTACTCCCTATTCACCGTCTCCGTGAAGTCTGCGCTCGTTGGCGCCGCCGGCGTCGGCGTGGGCGTCGGCGTCGCTGTCGGCGTTGGCGTCGGGGGCGGCGTTGCAGTCGGGGTAGGCGCTGGGGTTGGCGTGATCGTCGGCGTTGGCGTCGGCGCTGGGGTTGGCGTGATCGTCGGCGTTGGCGTCGGTCCGGGCAGCACCTCCAGCTGGAAGCTCACCGAGTGCGAGTCTGCGTCGCTCGTGTTGCTGTCCGTGTCCTCCACCTTCACCGTGTACGTCGACTCTGCCGACGCCACCAACGGCGTCCCCGTGAACCTCGGCGCATTGGGCGCTCCTTGCTCCACTCCCGTGTCGTCAGGCCCATCGCCGTCGTAGATCAATCCCGCTGGCAGCGCCGGCGTAATGCTGTACTTCAACTTCCCGTTGCCGGTGACCGACCACACGAATCCCTCGTCAACCGCCACCCCCACCGTGAACGTCTGCTTCGCTATCGAATTGACATTCAGCACCGGCCGCGAGTCTGTCACACTATTGCCATACACCAGCGTCGCCGTGTACGTATCTACTGACGTTACCTGGTTCCCGTAGCTGCTGTTCGACCCTACAATCTTGAACGTGAAACTCGTTCCCGTCGATCCTTCTGGATCGTCCGGCGGGTAGTACGCCAGGCCCCTCCGGTTGCGGCTGATCTGAACCTCTTCCACCACCACGGATTCGTTCAGCCCCACGTCTCGCTCAATCGCCCGGGACCCCGCAACCGGTCGCAGCCTCAGCGTACCCTTGTCTGGCAGCGTCTCGATCACCACCTGGTACAACTGCGTCGCTCCGCCTCCCGCCGTGAACGGGAACACGCTCTGACTCGGATATTGACTCACCGGTAGCCACTCGTACTCCCTATTCACCGTCTCCGTAAAGTCTGCGCTCGTTGGCGCCGCCGGCGTCGGCGTTGGTGTCGGGGTCGCTGTGGGCGCTGGTGTAACCGTTGGCGCCGGCGTAGCCGTTGGCGCCGGCGTGGCTGTGGGCGCTGGCGTAGTCGTTGGCGTCGGTGTGGCTGTGGGTACGGGCGTGGCCGTCGCGGTTGGCGTGGGCGTGGGTGTCGTTAGACCGCAAGTGGGGGCTTCGTCCGGACTCCGTTGGGGGATGCCCGAGAACCAGGTGGTCAGGGCCGTCTCGCCGGCGGGTATGCAGATGCCGGTCTTGGCAATGTAGAAGTTTGTGACAGCGGTCAGATTGGTGAACGCGGCGGGGATCGGGCCGGAAAGTTGGGTGACCTGCACGGACATGGCCATCAGCTTGGTCAAGTTGCCGAGTTCCGGCGGCAACGCTCCAGATATATCAGTATGGTTCAAAGTCAGATAGTTCAACTCTGTCAGATCGCCCAGCTTGGCGGGGATTGGGCCGCTAAAGTCGTTGAAACCAAGCCAAAGTATGCTCAGGTTGCTCAGGTCGCCCAACTCTTCTGGAATCGACCCGGTCAAATGGTTGTTCTCGAGGTTCATGACCTCGATCTTGGAGAGGTCGCCCAGCTTGGAAGGGATCGACCCGTTGAGATCGTTGAACCGCAGTTGCATTTCCTCGAGAGCGGAAAGGTCACCCAGTTCGGAGGGAATCGACCCGCTCAAGTCGTTCCTGCTTAGGTTCAGAATCTCGAGCTTGGATAGGTCGCCCAGCTTCGCGGGAATTGACCCGACCAAATTATTGCCCTCAAGTACCAGATTGGTTACGCGCCCATTGCTTACGGTTACGCCATGCCAGGAGGAACTTAGGGGGGTGGTGAAATCCCACCCGGTGTTGTTCGTCCAATTGTCGCCGTCGGTGGCGTTGTACAGCGCCTGCAACGCCGCTTTGTCGGTGTCGAGGGTCCGGGTGGGTTCCGGCGTGACCGTGGGCGTTGGTGTCTCATTCGGGGTCGGTGTGGCCGTAGGGGTCGGCGGCGCTGTCGGCGCTGGCGTGGGTGTGGCCGTGGGCTGCGGCGTAAGCGTCGCTGTCGGCGCTGGCGTAGCGGTGGGCTGCGGCGCAGGCGTGGCCGTAGGGGTCGGTGTGGCCGTGGGGGTCGGCGTCGCTGTCGGCACTGGCGTGGGTGCGGCCGTGGGCTGCGGCGTAAGCGTGGCCGTAGGGGTCGGTGTGGGGGTCGGCGTCGGCCGCTGGTCGCCGAATTCCTGCCAGGTTGCCGTGCCATCGCCGTCCAAGTCAGCTCTCAGTACCGGGTATTCGCTGGCTGTCCCGAAGTCCCAAATGGCGGCGCTCCAGAATTGGTACGTGGAACCTCCGGGAGACTGCATCTCCGCAGTGGTTAGACCCATGCCCAGAACACTGGATTGAGGGCCGATGGTGGTGTCCCAGTACACTTCTTCATGCACACTGGCGACCTGTTCGTTGGGGTTCCAGGACCCGGCCACTCCCAACAGCAAGCTGGCCAAAGGACCGTTGACTTGGTTTGCGGCGTAGCTGTTGCGTAGGTCAACACTATCGACGTAACCGACAAAACCGCCGGGATTTTGCGTACCTAGGGCGGTCACGGTTCCGGTGGCGTAGGTGTTGATTATCTCGCTGGCGTACATGAAACCTACCAGACCGCCACTGTGGTATTCCCCCTCCACGTCGCCTACTGCGTAGCTGACGTTGACGTCCGACAATCCCAACAGGTAGCCGACCAGTCCGCCAGAGTACCCTTTGGAAGACACCTCCACGTCCGCGTAGCTCTCGGTTATCTGGCTGCCCGCGAGCTTGCCCACCAGTCCGCCGGCGTATGGGCCGTTGGAGAATGTGCCGTCTTCAATGGAGACCTCGCCAATGGCGTAGACGTGCTTGATGTACCCATTCGCGACATCGCCCGCCAGCGTGCCCGTATCCTCGCCGCCGGTAACGTCTACGTCTTCCAGCCCCAGGTTCACGAATGAGCTGCCATTCCGAGCGTAACCGAACAGGCCAACGTCATTGGCGCTGGGACGGTTGATGAAAAGGTTGCTAATGGTGTGGCGGCCGCCGTCAAAATTCGTAGTGAAGGGAAGGTCGTTGGTACCGTCCACGTACTCCCCTATGGGCAACCAGCCCGCGCCGCCGTTCCAGTAAAGCCCGCTGTGGTCGTTCTCGTCCACGTCGCCGTCGCTGTCGCTGTCGAAGTCCAGGTCGGCGGTGAGTTCATAGCCCTCGCACACCTGGTCGCTTATCACTGGCTCGTCCTCGTTGCAACCCATGCCGCTGGCGGTGTTGGGGAAAGCGGCAGAGTAGCTGGCGCTGTTCGCCGCGTCATCAACGGAGCCGTCGCCGTCCAGGTCCCAACGAATGGCGTTCAACTGCGCCAGGTTTGCCACCTCGATCAGGCCGTCGTCGTCGCTGTCATAGTCGATCGGTATCGGCGTGGCCGTGGGGGTTGGCGTCGGCGTGGCCGTTGGCGCCGGCGTGGCCGTGGCAACCGGTGTTGGGGTGGCCGTGGGAGCGGGCGTGGGTACTGGCGTGGCCGTAGGCGTGGGAACCGGCGTCGCCGTAGGAGCGGCCGTGGGTGTGGGTACTGGCGTGGCTGTTGGCGTGGGCGCCGGTGTGGGTGTGGAGGTCGGTGTCGGCAACGGCGCCGGCGTCGCGGTAGGAGCGGGCGCGGGTGTGGCCGTGGGGACTGGCGTGGGCGTAGCCGTCGGCGCCGGCGTGGCTGTGGGAACTGGGGTGGCTGTGGGGACTGGCGTGGCTGTGGGAATTGGCGTGGCTGTGGGAATTGGCGTCGCCGTAGGTGTGGCCTGAAGCACCGCGATGGTGAAGTCCAAGCTGGCGCTGTCCGGCTCGGTGGCGTCCGCATCGGTCACGGTGTAGGTGTAGCTGGTGGCAGCCTGTGAGCCAGTCGGCGTTCCCGTCAGACTGCGTGCGCCGGGGTCAAACGAAAGTCCGGCAGGCAGGGAGCCGGTTGGATCATCCGTGGGCGTGAGCGTGTACGTCAACGTTCCGTCGCCGCCCGTCGCCTGGGGCAGCGTCAGGGGGGCGATGGCTTGGTTCTGCGTGTAGCTCTGGTCGGCGATGGTCTGCGCGCCAAAGCTGGGAACCCCGTCCACCGCGATGGTGAAGTTCAAGCTGGCGCTGTCGCCGTCGCGGTCGGCCGCCTGGTAGGTGTATTGCGTCGGCTCCATCAACACCGTTGCGGCGCCGCTGAGGACGCGAGTGGCGGCGTCGAAGGACAATCCGGCGGGCAGCTCTGGCGTCAACGTGTAAACCAATGTTCCGTTGCCAGAGGTGGAGGCGGGCAGCGTCAGGGGCGAGATCGCTTCGTACTGCTTGAAGCTCTGGGCGGGTATCGACTGACCGCCTAAGCCGGGTACTTCGTCAGCTTCCACGGTGATGGTGAAGGTGAGGCTGACGCTGTCGTTATCGAAGTCGGTTACACCGTAGGTGAAGCTCCTGACCGTTGACACCGCCGTCGGAGTACCCGTGATCTTGCGCGTTGCGGCGTCGAAGCTGAGGCCCTGGGGCAGCGGCTCGCTGGCGTTCACCGGCGTCAGGGCGTAGGTCAGCGGCGGGTTGCCATCCGTCGCCTCCGGCAGGGTCAGATCGACGCTGGTTTTGCCGGTGGAATAGACTTGAGCCGGTATGGTCTTGCTACCGAAGCTCGGATTCGTGTCGGGAAGGATTTGTATGTTGAACGTCAGGCTCGCGCTGTCGTTGTCGTGGTCGGCGGCGCTGAAGGTGTACTGAGTAGAGGCAAGCGTTCCGGTGGGATTCCCGCTGATTTTGCGGTCAGTGGCGTCGTAGGCCAGGCCATCGGGCAGCGTCGGCGTCAGCGTGTAGGTCAGCGGTCCGTTGCCGCCAACCGCCACCGGCAGCGACAACTCGGTGATGGCGTGGCCCTGGGCGTAGATCTGGTGAGCGATCGTCTGCCGGAAGAATGGCGTGTAGTCCCGGGGCTGGTCGCCGAATTCCGCCGCCGTCGCTGTGCCGTTGCCGTCCCAGTCGACCTTCAGCCGCGGGTAGTCGTTGGCGGTCCCGAAGTCCCAGGTGTCTGCTGCCCAGCCGCAATAGGTCGGGTCGTTGGCATAGTTGGGGCCGTCCGTGCAGGGGGTGAAGTTTAGGTCTGGGTTCGGAGGCTCCGTGGGGGCCTGCAACTGCAGCCGCGGCAAGCCATCCCCCGTAAAGTTGTTATCCGCGACGCCGGTGACCTCAGTGTCCCAATAGCTGTAAGACGCGGTGAACGCGCCGAGGGCGGCGCCAATGAGACCGGCGTTTTGGACGTTGCTGCCCGTGTCAACGGCGCTGATGGAGTAGCTATTGGTGAGCGTCAGAGTTATATCGGAAGTGAGGGAGCCCACCAGGACGCCAGCGTGATTACTGGTTCGGCAGCTCACGCCGGGGAGAACGCTCACCACGCCGGTGGAGTAGGAGTCCGAAATATCGGCGCTGTTTCCGGTATTTTCGTGGCTGACAATTCCAACGAGCCCACCGAACGAGCAAGAGGCGGGATCGTTGGGCTGCGGGCGCGCGCTTTCAATTTCGACATTGCCCGTGGAGTAGCTCTTGCTGATCATCGGCACGTCAGCGCCGTCTTGGCTGGGTTTGGTCCCGTAGGTTGCGCCGACCAGCCCGCCCAAATGAACTCTATCGGAGAACACCGAGGGATTGGCCGCTATGTCTCCTGTTGAGAAGCTCTCCTTAATGATGGCGGCATGATTGAGGCCAACCAGTCCTCCCGCTACCGTCCATGCGTCGGGGTTGATGGCGCCGCTGGCGGAACTGCGATTTATCTCTCCTCCGTTGGCGTTGATGCCGGCCAATCCGCCCTTGCTGCCCCATCCCGAGATCGCCACTGATGCACTGCTATTCGAAACGCTCCCTTGGTTGCGACCGACCAGTCCGCCCGTACCGGGTCCATCATCCAGAGACGAGGGCGACTGCGGTCCGGTCCGCCGCATCGAGCCGTCGGTTTCGCTGCCCGACACCAAGCCCTCGTTTTCGCCCACCAGCCCGCCGGCCGGACGCTGATCACTGGGGTTGGTCGCGCTGTCTTGCACGCTAATGTCCACGTCCGTCAACTTAACGTTGCGGATCTCGCCAGTCAGCGTACTGTCCTTCGCCACCCGTCCGAAAAGCCCGGCGCTGGATGTTCCGTTGCGGTTGATGTACAGGTTGGCGATGCTGTAGCTGGATCTGTTGCCCTGGAAGGTTCCCTTGAAACCCGCGCTGGCGTCGCCAATCGGCAGCCAACCGGCGCCGTCGTTCCAATAATCGTCGTACTCGCAGTCAGCGTGGTTAACGGGCCAATTGCCGTTCTGATCCGCCACGCAGCCGGTGGCGCCGTCCTTGGGATTCGGCTGGTTCAGATTGCCGTCGCCGTTGGTGTCGAAGTCCAGGTTGGCGGCCAGCTCGTAGCCGACGCACACCTGGTCGGCGGCGTCGGTTTCGTCCTCGTTGCAGCCCATGCCAGCCTCGGGGTCTGGGAACGCCGCCAGGTACTCGGTCTCGTTGGCGTGGCGCGCGTCGCCAGGCGCGCGAATGGCGGGCGCCCCCGTGCCTTCCAAGTCCCAACGAATGGCGTTCAACCGGGCCAGCGTCCCCACTTCGATCAGGCCGTCGTCGTCCGAGTCGTAGTCGGTTCCCAGCGCCGCATCGGGCGTTGCCGAGGCCTGGGCGGACTCCGCGCCCTTGACGTTGCCACCGGAGCCGTTGACCCCTCGCGCCTTGAAGTGATACGTCGTGCCGTCAACCAGCCCGGTCACCCAGAACAAGGCGGTGTCAGCGTCGCTGTCGGGCACAGCGGTCCAAGTCCCGGTTTGAGTTGAACTGGTGGATTGAGCGTACTCCCACCCGTTCCGGTAGCCGCCGCCGGTCCATTCCAGCTTGACCTTGCCCGCGCCGGCGGTGGCGGTCAGAGTCGGCTGCGTGGGCGTGGCCGCCGCAATGGTTATATGGAAGGCAAGTGTGGCTTCATCGGCGCTGCCGACGCTTACGTCAGAATCGCTGGCCGTGAGCGTGTATTCGGTCCTTGCCTGGAATGCCGCAGGGATTCCGGAGACCGCTCGGGTGGCCTGATTGAAAGTCAGTCCCTCGGGAAGGTCCGGGGTGACGGTGTAGGCCAACGCCCCGTTGCCGCCCGAGGCGGACGGCAGAGTGAACGCGCCGGAAAGACCTTGATTCAGAGATTGGTCGGGGCCGGTTTGACTGCCGAAGCTGGGTACAGATTCCGCGGCCACCGCGATGTTGAAGGTAAGCGAGGCGGTGTCCCCATCGGTGTCCGTTGCGGTAAGCGTATATGCAGTCGGCGCCGATGCCGTGGTGGGGGTCCCCGAGATCTTCAAGAAATCAGCGTGGGCGCTATCGGTGTTTAGTGTCAGGCCCGCGGGCAGAGCCGGATTAACGCTGTAGGCCAACGCGCCGTCGCCGCCGCTGGCAGCCGGCAACTGCAGTGGCGTCAGCGCCACGTTGATGATGTAGATTTTGTCGGCGATGGTTGGCGCCGGCGATCCGAATGTGGGAGTCAGGTTGGCCGCGATGGTGATGTTGAAGGGCAGGCTGGCGGTGTCGCCATCGGAGTCCGTGGCGATGTAGTTGTAGGCGGTCTGCGCCTGGAAGCCCGTCGGCTTTCCGGTGATCCGGCGTTGGTCGTCCAACGACAGGCCGGCTGGCAGGGTTGGCGACACCGAGTAGGTCAGCGGCGTGTCGGCGCCGGTCGCCTCCGGCAGCGCCAGGCCGGTGTAGCTAACGCCCCGGGTCAGGGAAAGGTCGGCCACCTGAGCGTTTGGGGGAAAGCTTGGGGGAATTCCGACCTGAGCCCACGCGGTCCCGGCGCTCCACATCACGAAGCCCAAGGCCAACGAGACTAGCGCCAGCAACCCGGCGACCAATATCGGAAGTCTCAATGTCGTAGACAAGTTCTTAGGCTGCTGATCAGCCCCTGCGTCAGTTGAATCGTTACGAAAGTGGCGAGTCGCGCGAGCCTAATACCGATGCAAATGTTAATGCCCGCGCATCCCAAATGCAAGTTTTTTGGCCCAGCTCAACAAGGATTTTGCGTATTATGCGTGGTCTTTTTGGAATCATGCCACATTGCAGGCATACGACTTTTGGCGATGTTATGTCGAAATAAATGCAAAATAAGCCACGCGGTCAACGCAGCCCCGAGGCATGTCGATTTGGCCAGACCCCATCGCCAATACCATCTGCGATTCGCCTAATCCGCGCAGCGCGACAACGAATACTTACAGCATCGATAACTTACAGTAATGAGATACGTAATCTACGCGGTGGTAGTCGCAATTCTGCTGACCCTGGCGCTGCGGGCGATGCTCTGGAGCGCTGAGCCCGGCTCGGCGGGGGCGCCTGCGCTGGGCGGAACGAACCGACGAAACGACCAAGGTGTTCCCGCAGGGCCGAGCGGGAGGCAAACAGCGCATAGCGCCTGCGACGGACGGCGCGGGGAACATTGCCTACACGACGCGCCTCAAGTCGGACCCGACCCAGGGCCCGCCGGAGGGGTCCGGTTTCGGCTCTGGTAGCGCCAGGACACCGCATGAATTTCGGGTGGACAATTCAGACGAGAGGCGCAATACCGCTGATTCCGACTTTCAAATCTTCGATACCACCGTTCGGGCAGCCCCGCCAGCGACCAGACCCCGACATGCGGGCTGCAGACAATCCAAGATCAGGCATTTGCTCAGCATTGCCCGTCGATATGACGTTGCCGGGAGCGACTGGCGGCGACACCCACTCGTTCCACCCCAAGCTGGCCTATTTCATTGCGCCCATTCTTCCCGACGCCTGCCCTTCCCGACGGGATGACCTTCGACCCCGAGACGCGGAGGCTGAGCGGCGCGCCGCTGCTGACGCTTCCGACAACGTGGTACTTACACGCTGCCACCTGGACGACGTTCCGGCGATTCCCGCCTAACTCAGTTCGGCGATGGCTTCAATCTCCACGTCCAACCCATCCTCAGCCAACGCGGTAATCTCCACCAACGTGTTGGCCGGATACTCGCCGCCGAAGCAATCGGCGAACTGGGCTTCTTGTTCAGACGACATCGACCGCCAGTCCGCGATGCTGGTGACGTAGGTGGTGATTTTTACAATATCGGAGGGCGCTCCTCCCTCTGCCCGAACGATCCGCGCGATGCGATCCAGAGTAACCCGAAGCTGCTCGGACATGGATTGCCCCTGCGCCGAGGTACCCCGGGCAGTGCACCCCGCGATGAACAGCAGGTTTCCCACCTTCACGCTCCTGCTGAAGGTCGGCCCCGAAGGCGCAATATCCGGGTAATTCTTCCTAACCTTCTCCATGTGAACACTCCTTTTCAATACGTTTGCGTCGGACCAACTCGCCGACCTTGCAGGGCGATCATACAGTAGCCTACGCCGCCCGTCATGCCGGGTCCAAATTAGAAACGCCAACGCGTGGCAACGGCTCACTCAGGTCTGGCGCCTGGCCTCCATTTGCCTCAACCAAGAAAAAATACACGCCACTCCCATCCACCCAGTGCGAGCCACTCTCTCCTGCCATTGCGAGCGCAGCGCGGCAATCTCGTTGACCGCAACTAACGCCCGTTCGCCCCCAGCCCCGGCGGCCGTTCGCCCAGGCATCGAGATTGCCACGTCGCTGGCGCTCCTCGCAATGACAGTTGCTGGCATTGCGCGCCCTCCCTTAACTGTCATTGCGAGGCCTGCCTTAACTGTCATTGCGAGGCCGAAGGCCGTGGCAATCTCGCTGACCGCAACTAACGCCCGTTCGCCTCCAGCCCCGGCGGCCGTTCGCCCAGGCATCGAGATTGCCACGTCGCTGGCGCTCCTCGCAATGACAGTTGCTGGCATTGCGCGCCCTCCCTTAACTGTCATTGCGGGTCCTTGCTTAACTGTCATTGCGAGGCCGAAGGCCGTGGCAATCTCGTTGACCGCAACTAACGCCCGTTCGCCCCCAGCCCCGGCGGCCGTTCGCCCCCAGCCCCGGCGGCCGTTCGCCCCCAGCCCCAACGCCCGTTCGCCCAGGCATCGAGATTGCCACGTCGCTGGCGCTCCTCGCAATGACAGTTGCTGGCATTGCGCGCCCTCCCTTAACTGTCATTGCGAGGCCGAAGGCCGTGGCAATCTCGTCGACCGCAACCAACGCCCGTTCGCCCCCAGCCCCGGCGGCCGTTCGCCCAGGCATCGAGATTGCCACGTCGCTGGCGCTCCTCGCAATGACAGTTGCTTGTCATTGCGGGCCCTTCCTTAACGGTCATTGCGAGGCCGAAGGCCGTGGCAATCTCGTCGACCGCAACCAACGCCCGTTCGCCCCCAGCCCCGGCGGCCGTTCGCCCAGGCATCGAGATTGCCGCGTCGCAAACGGTCTTCGCAATTGCAGGCGGAGGCGATACACTCTTGACCATGGATCCACCCCCACCCGGTTCCAACTGCGCAAGTCGCAAGGCAATTGAGGAGGCAACGCTGTGTCGGATTTGATACTGAACGTCGCGATTGGAAATTACGGCCACACGACTCCCCTGAAAGACGGTAGCGTGCAGTCATCCATGTTCCGTATGGAACACACGGAGGTCACCCCCGTTACCAGCATCTTCCGCCGCATGACGCGCGGTTTGGAGTTCGATGTCGCCGAGATGGCCCTGTCCACCTACCTCTGCGCTCGCGCTCACGGCAAGGCCTTCACGGGAATTCCCATCTTCCTCACCCGCGCCTTCTACCATGATGCCATCGTGGTCCGCAAATCGTCCGGCATACGCGAACCCAAAGACCTGGAAGGCCGTCGGGTCGGCGTCCGCAGCTACACCTTGACTCCGGGCGTATGGACCCGCGGGATTCTGCAATCCGAGTACGGCGTCGATCTCGACGCGGTCACCTGGGTCTTGTCCGGCGACGAGCACGTGGCTGAATTCGTGGCGCCGGCCAACGTGGTGTCATCATCAAGCGGAGACCTGATGGAAATGCTCCAGAATGGCGAAATCGACGCCGCCATCGGCGTCCGCGCCGGCGCGTCCCCGGAACTCCGGCCCCTGTTCTCCGACCCAGCGCAAGCCGATACCGACTGGAGCCGCAAAACCGGGATCTATCCCATCAGCCACATGGTGGTGGTCAAGAACTCCCTGCTGGAGCAATATCCTGAGCTGGCCGCTGAATTGTTCCGTGTCTTCCAAAAGGCCAAATCTCCCCAAACCGAACGCCTGAATGCCGGCGAAGTCAGTGGACCCATGGACGCCGAACTGCTGGCGATGAGCAAGATCGTCCGGGGCGATCCGCTCCCCTACGGTCTGCAATCCTCCCTCCAAACCCTCAATACCTTCCTGGATTTCAACGTCAGCCAGCGGGTGATCCCCCACCGCTGGGAACCGGCAGAGCTGTTTCCGGAGGCAACCCTGACCCTGGGTTGATCTAATCCTGCCGTGATCTAAGCTCAGCCCAACCGGCCCGCGCCTCCGAAACCCGCCGCCAAGGTGGGGGTCGCTTACGCCCGCCTCAGTTTGGGCGCCACCACCGCCAGGGCCAGCGTCAGCGCGATCCCGGATATGCCCACCAATTGCGCCGCCGCCGGCGCTCCCCACAGGCCGGCGATGGCGCCGGCCGCCAGGCTGCCGAAACTGTACGCCAAGATGGCGAACGAACGCAGGCTCATCACGCGACCCCGAAATTCCCGTTGCGTGGTCCGCAATAGCAGGGTCAATATCAACACCTGCGTTGATGCGAACGCCACCCCAACCAGCACGAACAACCCCATGGACAGGTAGAAGGACTTGGACAGGGAAAAAGCCAGGATCATCACGTGCCAGCCCACCGCCGCGACGATCAACAGGCTTCCCACTCGTCGCAGGTTGGGCGCCATCGAAAATCCCAGCGAGCCGGTCAGCGCCCCGAGGCCAAAAGCCAGCAGCAACAGGCCCAGCCCTGCCGAATCGGTGCTCAGCACGTCCCTGGCGAAGATGGGCGCCAGTCCGGTGTGCACCGTCCACCCCGCCAAGTTGATGATCACCGCCACCAGCAATACCGCCCAGATCACCTGATTCCCCACGGCGTACCGCAGCCCTTCCACCACGGTTCGCAGCACTGGCTCTCCGCTTCGGCCCTGACTGGCTCGCGTGTT
The DNA here is from genome assembly GCA_965221295.1 of Dehalococcoidia bacterium. Taxonomy (GTDB): domain Bacteria; phylum Chloroflexota; class Dehalococcoidia; order Lucifugimonadales; family UBA3495; genus Bin87. The sequence goes on from OZ244879.1 coordinate 3,274,100, forward strand.
CCTGATGCCCAGGGCCACCACTCCGCTGGAGAGATACAGACCAGCGATGGCCAGGTAAGCGCCCTGGGGCCCGAACTCCTTGAACAGGAACCCGCCGATCACCGGGCCGCACAGCATCGCCAGGTTCATGGCAACGGTGTTGAACGCGGCGCCGTGTCCTAACCGCTCCGGTGGAAGCGTATCCCCCACCAGCGACTGCGCCACCGGCATTTGACACAGGCGCACCACGCCCATCAGCAGCGTGATGCCAAAGATGTGCCAAACCTCCAGCAGCCCGGTAAGGATGAGCGCCAACATCAGGATGCCCATGGCGCCCATAACGAACTCCACCGCGCACAGCAGCAGGTTCCGGGGCAGCCGGTCGGCCAACGCCCCGGCGAACAGCGCCAGGAAGTTCAGCGCCATCCGCGCCGCGGCGATTGACCCCACCAGGAAGGGCGAATCGGTCAGGGTCAGGACGAACCACCCCAGCACGGCCGACTCCATCTGAGTGCCCATGCCAACCAGGGCCGTCGAACTCCACACGAACGCGAAGTTGCGGTGTCGGAAGATTCCCAGCGGCAGGGCCGCTTGAGAGAATGTGTTGGCAAGTCTCAATGTATGGGGACCTATGGGCGGCAATTGCGCCCGGCGCAGTCGATTATAACGCCAACAAACAGCGCCAACGCCAATTTGGCCGTCGTGCGAGCCCGTTGCTCCCCACTGTTGGCCGCCCGTCGCGCCATGCCATTGCGAACCTTTGGGGTCTGTCATTGCGAGCGTAGCGCGGCATTCCCGTCGACCGCAGCGGGCGGCGCTACGCCCTACTGCCCTGACGGCCGTTCGCCCAGGCATCGAGATCGCCGCGTCGCTACGCTCCTCGCGATGACAGGGGGTGGCGGCGCTCCTCGGGATGACAGGTAGTGGAGGCGCTCCTCGCGATGACAGTGGGGTGCGTTGTTGCGAGCGCTGCCCAAACCATGCCGGTGCTGCGGCATTCGCCGTTGTCGACGGGTGGCGTTTACGGATTCAATAATGGGTGTCGTAATCCACTGTCCAGCCCAGTTCGACCTGCCGTTCCAGCGGAACCGCAGCCGGCGGTGGAGCGCCGGTCAAGCGTTGCCCCACCGCGTCGGCGGCTTCCAGTTCGGCGATTCTGGCGTCGCTCAACCCGATCACCTGGGACAACACGTACCTGTTGTCCTCGCCAAGCATGGGAGCCGGCTTGCGGATGCGTACCGGACTCCCGGACATTCGCCAGCCCCGACTCACGTATTCGCGTTGGCCCAGTTCCGTGTCGGGGTGGTGCTCCACCGCCTCGAAGTAACCCCGTTCGCGCAAGTGCGGGTCGCGCCACAGGTCCCGTCCGTCCAGCGCTGGCCCGGCCGGAACGCCCGCCGCCTGCAACTCGCGCATCGCGTCATATTTGGCGCGGCCCGATGTCCAGCCGGATATGATGGCGTCGAGAGCGTCTTGATTGCGGTGTCGTTCCACTGGGTTGGCGAACCGGGGATCCGCCGCCAGGTTCGGCGTCCCCAGCGCCTCGCACAACGCCTGCCAATCGGCGTCGTCCCGAGCCGCCAGAACCAACCATTGATCCTTGCCTAGGCACGGGTAACAACCGTGTGGCGCCATCGTTTCGTGCCGATTGCCCATCCGTCGCGCGCGGCGGCCGTTGAATGCGAAGTCCAACAGGCCTTCGCCCACAAACGACGCGCCCACCTGATACATCGCCAGGTCAATCCACATGCCCTGGCCGGTTCCGGCCCGGTGAATCAGGCTGGCCAAAACCGCCAGCTGCGCCGTCCAGCTCGCCAGGAAGTCGGTGTACGAGTTGGCGATCTTGTTGGGCACAGTCCCCGGCGCCGCGCGTCCGGCGTCATCCATGTCCAGGTAACCCATGAACGCTCCGGTCCCGTGGGTTGGTTCCAGCGCGGTGGCCATCGCGCCAAAATCCGACCAGGGGCCGGAATGCCCGTAGCCCGTGTTGGAAACCATGATCAGATCCGGCCTGACGGCCCTGAGGTTCTTGTAGTCCAATCCAAATCGTCGCATCACCCGGGGCGTGAAGTTCTCCAGCACGATATCCGACACCGACACCAGCTGACGCAGGGCTTCCAGCGCATCCGCTGATCGCAGATCCAGCGTCACGCTCAACTTGCCGTGGTTCAGGGTGTGAAACGTGCCGGCCCGCTCCCAGTGCAGTTCGCCCGGTTCGTTGTCGGGGTAGGGGCCGTTGAGGGTGCGGGTGGTGTCCACGAACTGGTTGTGGTGCGTTTCCACCTTGATGACTTCGGCGCCCAGATCCGCCAGGTACGCGCCGCAATAGGGCATGGCGAACACCCGGCTCAGGTCCACAACGCGGATTCCGTCCAGAGGCAGCGTCATATCACCCCCTGGGCCCGCAGTTGGGCCAGTTCAACGGCGGAACGCCCCAATTCGTCGCCATAGATTTCCCGATTGTGCTGGCCCAGCAGGGGCGCGGGCCGCCTGACCTCGTAGTCCATGCCAGATAACTTCGGCCCCAGGCCCGGGTAGTTGGCGACACCCGCCACCGGGTGCTTCACCGCGCGAAAGAATTCCCGTTCCCCCAGGTGCGGGCAGTCGTGCAGGTCGCCGGCGTCTTGCGCCATGCCGAACACCAACCTGCGTTCGCCAGACGCTTGGTGCAGCGCCTTGCGATCCCAATTGGCCAACCCTTCCAACAGCAGGTCGTAGATCTCCTCGCCGTGTTCGATGCGCCCCGAACCCGTGGCGAACCGTTCGTCCTGCAGCCCCGGCGCTCCAATCAACTCGGCGACCACGTTCCACGGCTGCGACCCCTGTACCGACGGAATGACGTACCCATCACGCGCCGGCATCAGTTCTTCAAATCCCGATCCTCGCACCGGTCGGCGTCCCTTGATGGCTCCCATGTAGCTGTAGTAGGGAACCGCCTGAACCAGGTGCGAGGCCAGGCATTCCACCGTCGATACGTCGATGCTCTGCCCCCGACCATCGTTCATTCTCTGGAACAGCGCCGCCGCGGTTGCCACGGCGGCATTGATGCCGGCTACGTAGAATGACTGGTTCAGCGCATTGCGCAGCGGCTCACGGTCCGAATCCCCTGAGTGGTACATCAATCCGCTCATCGCCGCGACGACGATATCGGTCGCCGCGTAGTTGCGGTACGGCCCGGTCTGCCCGAATGGCGTTATGGACGTGACGATCAGGTTGGGACGGGCCCGGGCCAGCGCGTCGATCTCCAACGCCGGGGATGGCCTTTCGTCAGGGGGAAAGTTGTCCACCAAAACGTCGGCGCCGTCGAGCAGTTGAGACAGCAGTTCCGCTCCCGCCGTGGTGGCCGGGTCCAGCGTGACGCCGCGCTTGTTGGTGTTCAGGTACAGAAAGGGGACGCTCTTATCGGGATGCGGATCATCTCCTACGAAAGGCCCCATGCGCCGCGCCTCGTCTCCCCATCCGGGCGTTTCCACCTTGATGACGTCGGCGCCGTAGTCCGCCAGCAGCTTGGCGCAAAAGGGAGCCGAGACGTGTCCGCCCAGCTCCAGGACGCGAATCCCGCTCAGGATTCCTGGCGTCACCATGGCTCTTCTTCCCACGTCAAGGGCAGCGACTGCCCGCGCTTGGGCAGGATGACGGTGGCTGTACCCGCCGCCGTCTGATGCCCTCTGCTGTTGCGCAGCGCCACCGCGCAATCCACGTGGCCGTATCCGTCCACCTCCCGGGCGCCGGTCACCACGCCGGAGGCGGTCAGCACGTCGCCCGGAAAGTCCATGCCGCGATGTTCCACGTAGAACCGTTTGAACCAGCCTCCCTCGCCGGCGTAGTCCAGCAGCAACTGCCCCAAATACTGGTTCTTGAGCGATCCGTTAACCACGACGTTGGGCAACCCCTGGCGCAATTGCGCGAAGGGCAAGTCCCAGTGGATGCGGGCGTAATTCCCGTTTGCCGCCGCCCATCGGATCAGATGGGTGGTGGTCATTGGCCCTTTCACCACCGGCGGCAGATCATCGCCCACTGAGACATCTTCGAAGTACCGCTGCTGGGCGCCCGGCGCAGCTGGTTTGGGCAATATCTCCTCAGGATTCGGGGGCGCCACGTCCACGGTGGTCAGGTCGGTGGCGACCTCCGCCACGTCGGTGGGCCGCTCGCCGGCCGGCAGCGCCCGGTGGATGCTGACCCGGCGGGCGCGGCTGAGTTCCACGCCGTGCTGGTCGGATTGCGTCTCCTCACGCACGATGAACACCAGGGGCCCCGACCTTCCCTGCTTCTCGAAGATGTCCAGTATGCGGAATTGGCGAGATACCCAGCTGCCCACCCGCGCCGGCGCCAGAAACTGCCAGTCGCTGCCCCCGTTAAGTCCGTAGCTGTTGAAGGGCAGCGGAACCTCAAAATGCCATTCCTGTCCGGCCCCGAAGTACCCAATGGGCGGGGCGATGTCCTTCCACGCCGCCAGCGGCGGACACAGCAATCCACCGAACCGGCTGTTATCGGCGTATTGGGGATCGACGTAAAGTGGGTTGTAGTCCTCGATGGCGTCGGCCACGTCGTATGCCATCTCCGCGCTGATGGGGAATCGGTTGCGTTCCGGCTCCGATTCCACCCCAATCAGGGCGCGTATTTCATCGGTGATCAGGCTGCCGGGCATTGGGCGCCCTCCAAATCCAAAAATTCGCCCAACCTGCTGGGTTGGCGCTGAGATTTTAGCCAAACGGCCCGCTTTCCACAAATCGGCTCGACCGTTGCCGCATCGCCAACGCTCCCTGCCCGCGCCATTGCGAACGGCCTCGGGGTGGGAGGGCGAACGGCCGCCCGTTGTGATCGTCGAGATTGCCACGGCCTTCGGCCTCGCAATGACAGTTGGTGGCGTTGCAAGCATCTTTCCCTGTCATTTCGAGCGCAGCGCGGCTATCCCGGCGCCTGGGCGAACGGCCGCGCGTTGTGATCATCGAGATTGCCACGGCCTTCGGCCTCGCAATGACAGTTGCTGGCGTTGCGAGCATGTTTCCCTGTCATTTCGAGCGCAGCGCGGCTATCCCGGCGCCTGGGCGAACGGCCGCCGGGGCGGGAGGGCGCACGGCCGCGCGTTGTGATCATCGAGATTGCCACGGCCTTCGGCCTCGCAATGACAGTTGCTGGCGTTGCGAGCATCTTTCCCTGTCATTGCCAGCGAAGCGCGGCAATCCCGGCGCCTGGGCGAACGGCCGCCGGGGCGGGAGGGCGAACGGCCGCGCGTTGTGATCGTCGAGATTGCCACGGCCTTCGGCCTCGCAATGACAGTTGCTGGCGTTGCGAGCGTCTTTCCCGGTCATTGCGAGCGCAGCACGGCAATCCCGGAGGGGCGAACGGCCGCTCGCGTCAGCCCGCCTTCGCCACCACCAGGTACCGATAGCAGTCAAGTCCAGCGACCGCCCGTCGTTTGACATACGCCGGCGAATTCACTAATCTGCTATTTCACCCAATCAGGCAGGTCCAAATATGCAGGGCCAACCAGGTAGGGCCAACTAGGCAGGGAATGTGGTGAAAAGGATCCTTGCGCCCTTGCGCGCGCTCTCCAGTTGGTATGTCCTCGCTCCTTCCGCCATTATCGTGGGGCTGGTAATTGGCGCCGTCGCGCTTGTGTACACCGTTCCCACGAAACACAACATCGGCATCATCGACATCCCCTTCACCGTAATCACCGACGACTCGGCCTACCTGATCAGCCAGTACCTGCGTTACGCGCGGGAGGACCCGTCCATAAAGTCCGTGGTCATCCGGCTGTCCTCTCCGGGTGGAGGCGCCGCTTCCAGCGAGCGGCTATACCTCGAAACCCGCAAGTTGCGAGACGTGAAGCCAGTGGTTCTGGTGATGAACGGCATGGTTGCCAGCGGTGGCTACATGATGGCCATGGGGGTCAATCACAGCTACGCCCAAACGTCCTCGCTGGTGGGCAATGTCGGCGTGATCACCACCGCCGGCCCGTTGATTCCGCGACCGCTGCCGGAAAGCCTGGTCGCCACCGGCCCGCAGAAGCTGAGCGGCTCAACCAGAAGAGACTGGATCGGCCTGGCCGACCAACTCAAGGACGCCTTCGCCCAGATGGTCATCCTAGAACGCGGCGACCGGCTGCGCATCAGCGAGACCGAACTCACCGAAGGCCGACTGTACATCGGCATCGACGCCGTGCGCCTGGGTCTGGTGGACGAGTTGGGCGGAGACAGCGACGCCATGGCCAAGGCCGCCGAACTCGCCGGCATCTCCAATTACGGAACCGTCGATGTCAACGCCGAGGTTCTGCGGGAAATCACCCTGCGCTCGCGTCGCATCTTCAGGGCCGAAAGCGATGCCCCGAACCTTGACGATTCTGGCGCCCTGCCTTCCCTGGTTTTCGACAACATAGACCGCAGCGACCCGCTGCCCGCCTTCCCCCTGGAAATCCAGGGACCCAACATCTACTATTTGTATGCCGGCAGCGACCACTAAAGCGCTGGCCTCTCTGGGGCTGCTCATCTTCTTCGCCGCGCTCGCGTTCGGGGGCGGCTACCTGTTCTTTCAGCGGAGCGGATACGACGCCCCGGCTGTAGCCAGGATCGCGGCCCCCGAAACGGTCCAACAGGAACTGCCGAGCAATCCCGCGCGGCATCCCATCGCCGCCGCGCCCTCCGGCGGACTGGTCCTCGTGGACGCCCACCACAGAAACTCCTTCCGCGACAGCGAAGCGGCCATCCTCGTGTCCCGAATCGCCGGTCGCGGCGCCACCGTAGAGTACATCGGCGATTTCCGAACCATCGAACCGGATAAGCGTCTCCCACTCCTGGAGGAGGGCCTGCGTCGCGCCGATACCCTGTTGGTGATCCTTCCCCGCGACGCGTACACCGCCCAAGAAGCTGACCTGGTGGAGAACTTCGTAGCGAAGGGCGGCAGGCTGTTGTTGGTGTCTGATCCCACCCGCATTCAGTTGATCAACAGCCTGGCCGAACGGTTCGGCCTCAACTTTCAGCCTGATTTCCTCTTCAACCAGCACGAGAACGACCTCAACTTCCAGCACATTTTCGTCAGAGATTTCCAACCTGAACAGCTGACCTCAGGGGTCAACGAGCTCGCCCTCTACACCGCCGGCTCGATACAAACGTCCGGCTCGGGAATCGCGTTCACCGACGCCGCCACCGAATCGTCATTGGCGACAGCCGGCGGCGGCCTGGCTCCCATTGCCTGGGGAACCTCCCGCAACGTCCTGGCCGTAGGTGATTTCACTTTCATGATTCCGCCGCACAACACGGCGCTGGACAACGATCAACTCCTGTCCAACATAGCGGACTTTCTGACCGGCGGTTCGAGACAATTCACGCTCGACGACTTCCCTTATTTTTTCCGTAACGCCGCTGGCAGAGACGTGGACATCGTGGTTGGGAATCCCTCTCTCCTGAACAGCGGCCAAACTGTGAAGAACGGGCTGTCCGAGTTCGGTGTTTCCTCCAACTTGTCCACATCCGAGGATTTCGGCAGCGACACCGTGTTTCTCGGCATGCATGAGGACGCCCAGCGCGTTGCCGGCTATTTGCAGGCCGCCGGAGTGCGCGTAGATGATCACCTATCAGGACCCTTCGGCGACGAGCTGGCCCTGCAGGATTCCGCCGTTGCCGTTCTCGACCGCAACCTTGACCGACACGTTCTGATCATCTTGGCCGATTCCGCCGACACCATGGCCCAATCAATTGACCGCCTGTTCAGCGGCGATTACCGCGAAGACTTGGTCAATGATTTCGCGTCGGTCTCGTCTTTCGCAAAAGAGAGCAAATAGATTATGCCCGTCTATCTTCGTTCCTTCCGATTACGGGGTTTGGCCCGAGGGGCGCTTTTGGCCCTGGCATTGCTTGGCGTCGCCGCGTTGGCGGCGTGCACCCAACCGGCAACCCCCGATTCCGCGGCGCCGCCCACGGAACCACCGCTGATTCCAGCCACTGCGCCCTCCCCCGACCAGGCGGCCGCCGTATCCGACTTCGCCAGCCAACACGCCGCCATCGTTGAGGAATGGAACCTACTGCACGACGACTTTGACCAATGGAGCGCGGGCCTGTCCGCCTGCCACCCCAACGCCATGCACCTGGCCCTCAACGAACTGGCCGTCTCGTTCAATTCCGTTACCCAAGGGGCTCGCGCCCTGTCCCGCGGGACGACCAGCAGCGAGTTGGCAGACTTGCTGATCGCCGCCGCCGAGGCGGAAGAAGCCGCATTTCGCCAGCTGCGCGACCGTTGGCAACCCAACAACTCCACGCTATTCGAGAACGTGGAACTGCAACGGGCCAAGTCTTCCCAAGCCCAAAAGGACGCTGAAGACCGCGCCATTGAACTTCGCGACGGCCTCCAGGACGCCGCCGACCCGGAGCAAATCGCAGCCTTCCTGGAAGTCTTTGAGGCGTTGAGCGAGGCCTGGAAAAAACTAGGCGACAACTACGAGACCTTGCGGGACGGCGCGGATGACATGGAACTCGCCGCCGTCGCCAAGGGACTAGAAGAACATGTCGCTGGGCTGAAATCCATCGCTGACGCGATTTCTGAACTACCCGAACTGGAAGGCGCCGAAGACGCGGTGGAGCTACTGACCAGCGCCGCAAAGGCAGAGTCGGAAGCCTTTTCCGACATCGTCGACTCCCTGGCCAAGGATCAGGCCGCCAAAACCACCAGCGCCGCCCAGAGCGACGACGCCTCATCGGACGATGCCGACGCCGACGCTGAGTCCGGCGCCGCCGCCGACGCGTCCACAGCGACAGCCAGCGCCAGCGCCGACGCGCAACTTCCTGACTTCGACCCACTCGACCACGCCGTAGAAGCCAGCGCCGCAGCCCTCAAGCAGGCCAGCCGCGCCATCGACGGCCTCGCCGACCCCGACGCCGAAAGGACTCTCGCCGAGCTGCAGACGTTCGATACCGAATACCAGAGTCTGCTCGCATCCTGGTTGTCCTTCCACCAAGCCTACAATGATTGGCGCATGGACGATGGCGGCTGCGACCGAGCGCAGGTAATCGCCGACCTGGATCAGTACGCCCTGCGGATCACGTTGCTGGCCAGGGACGTGCGCGGCCTGCCCAGTTCGGGATACCTGCTGCCCATCTACTCCCTGCTCACCGAAGCGGCGGCCCGGGACGAAAACGCCTTCCGCACCCTCAGCTACACCTGGCAACCCTTCACCCTGGATTCGCTCAAGGCCGTTCATCAGGAAAGAATCAACACCGACAACCTCCGCAGAGAGGCGGAAATCGCCGTTCAGGAGCTGAAAAACAGGTCTTGAACCAGCTCTTTGCCCGTGCACTGGCTGTTTGCCCGTGAGCGTGCCTTTTGATAAGGAGACCAGACCATGGCCCTGCCACCGGACCGTATCGACTATCTGCCCATCATCGACCGGCCCATCATCAAATGGCCCAACGACGCTCGCGTCGCCCTGTGGATCTCCCCCAACGTGGAGCACTACGAATACCAGCCCGTCAATGAAGGCGTCCGCGACCCGTGGCCGCGCACCCCGTATCCCGACGTGCAGCAATACACCTACCGCGATTACGGCAACCGAGTCGGATTCTGGCGGATGCTCGAACCCCTGGACAAGCACGGCATTCGCTGCTGCGTTTCCCTCAACCTGGCCGTGCTGGAGCACTTCCCGGAAATCGCTGAGGCCATGATCGAGCGCGATTACGACTTCATGAGCCACGGCATCTACAACACCCGCTACCTCTACACCTGCACGGAAGACGAAGAGCGCGAATTCTACCGCGACTGCATCGACACCCTGAAGCGACACACCGGCAAGCAGCTCAAGGGAATGCTTGGCCCCGCCATCTCCGGCAGCGTGAGCACGCCCGACCTCATGGCCGAGGCGGGCTTGATCTACCACACGGACTGGTTCCACGACGACCAGCCCACGCCGATCAAGGTCAACGCCGGCAAACTGGTTTCGGTGCCCTACTCCATCGAACTGAACGATTCTTCAGTACTGCGAGACAACCACTACAGCGCCGAATACTTCGCCGACATCTGCAAGGCCCAGTTCGACCAACTCTACGAGGAAGGAGCCGAGAGCGGGCGCGTCATGTGCATCGCCTTGCACCCTTTCCTGATCGGTCAACCCCACCGCATCAAGTACCTGGAAGATACGCTGGACTACATCATGTCCCACGACGGCGTATGGCAAACCACCGCCGATGAAATCGCTGAGTATTACATCGCCAATTACTACGACCAGTCCGTGTCCCACGCCCGGCAGCTCGGCGGATGACGCCGCTGGCCCCGTTTACGACCCGGTATGACGCAACGCTCCCGGAAGATAGCAGATATGCCCGCTCAACGAACCTTCGGCATGGACCACCCCCACCACGAGTGGTCTCCAATCACCACGCGGCCCACCCTGCGTTGGCCCCACGACGCCCAGGTAGCCCTCTGCGTCATTCTGTCGCTGGAGCATATGGAATGGGAACCCCCGGCCACCGCTTTCCAGGTCGCCAACCTGGCCGGCGGTTCCGCTCCCCGCGCCTTTCCCGACTATGCCCGCGTGTCCCACCGCGAATACGGCCACCGGGTGGGAATCTTTCGGCTGCTGGACATCCTGGATAAGCATGGCATCACCGCCACGATTGCCATGGATGCCATGACGGCTGAAAACTACCCCTACCTGGTTCGCCATTGCCTCGACCGTGGCTGCGAAATCATCGGCCACGGCGTGTCGGTCAGCCGGATGATCACCAGCAATATGTCCGAGCAGGACGAGCGAGACTACATCCAGTCGTCGATCGACGCCCTGGCCCGGGCCACCGGCTCGGCGCCTCACGGATGGCTGGGCCCCGAGTACGGCGAGTCCGACCGGACGCCCCGGCTGCTGGCCGAGGCTGGAATCCGGTACGTCTGCGACTGGGCCAACGACGAACAGCCTTACCCCATGACCGTCGGCGGGAGCCCTTTCTACGCGCTGCCGCTGCTCTACGAGCTGGACGATGTGGCCGCTTTGGCCCAGCGCAAGGTAACCGTCGCCGACTACCAGCGCCGGCTCATCGAGAGCTACGAGGTTCTGCGCGACGACGGCGCCGTGACGGGCCGTCTGCTGGCGTTGCACTGGCGCCCCTGGCTGATCGGACAGCCCTTCCGGGTAGCGGCCGTTGACCGGGCTCTGGCGCGCATAATGGAACAGGGCGGCGTGTGGCCGGCCACCGGCTCCGAAATCATAGAGTGGTACCGGTCCCAATTGACCTGACGGGACGACGGCGCTGATGTGGTTATAGCGAAGGTATCCCAAGTTAGCGATTTTCGATAACGTAGGTCCAATTTGCTATGAACGACGGGAGTAGCGGTTAACGGCGATCTTTGGACGCCATAGTTGAACAAACGCTCCGCTATCCCTACTTCCTGCAGGAATGAGCGAGTACGTTTCGGATGTCGCAGAGCAAGCGCCAACAGCTAGAACCAATGCAGAACACATATTCGACGAATTCATGCTCCGCATCATGCCCGGCGATGACTGGCGGGCGACGCAGTAGCAGTAGCAGTAGCATCGGGAGGTGAACCGATGGCTTCCTCGCTCATTTGGGGCAAATGCCTCCTCACCGCCGCCGGCGACGCCCACCGCGTATCTTCGCTGGCCGACGCAGCCGTTTACCAGGAAGATGGACTCATCGTTGACGTCGGACCCTACCAGCAATTGCGGGCGAAATACTCCCCGGATGCTGAATTGGGCGGTCCCGGCTACGCCATAGTCCCCGGATTGGTTAACTCCCATCACCACGGCCGCGGCGTGACAACCCTCCAGATGGGAACCTGCGACGATTGCCTGGAAATGTGGATCCTGGCCGGCTGGGGACGACGACCCTACGACCACTACCTCATGACGTTGTACACCGCCCTCAACATGCTGGAATCCGGTACCACCACCGTTATGTACAACCACCCTCAAACGCCGGCCGCCACCCTGCGGGAGGATGTTGAGGCGGTGATCCGCGGTTTCCTCGACGCCGGTATGCGGGTCGCCTTCTCCAGCTACCTCCGCAATCAGAATCGCATCGTGTACGGCGACGACGACGCCTTCCTGTCCGGCCTGCCCTCCGACCTCGCGCGTGATGTTCACCGCCATCTGGCGGCGAGCCACATGACCGACGACGATTACTTTGCCTTTACCGATGAACTGTACCGCGAATATCACGCTCACCCGTCCGGCAAGGTCAGAGTATTGCTGAGCCCCGCCAACGTCCAGTGGAATTCCGATGACTTCCTGCTGCGAACCAAAGAGCGAGCCGCCAGCCTCCAAACCGGCATCCACATGCACCTGGTAGAAAGCCCGTACCAAAGGGACTACGGCATCAGAACCTGGGGCAAAACGCCGGTGGCGCACCTGCACGACCTGGAGTTTCTGGGACCCGAAGTGTCCTTCGCCCACGCCGTTTGGCTCACCGAGAGCGACATTGACCTGCTGGCGGATGCCGGAGCCACCGTGTGCCACAACGCCAGTTCCAACCTGCGCCTCAAGAACGGCATCGCCCCGGTGAACCCCATGCTGGCACGGGGCCTCAATGTGGCCATGGGCACCGACAGCACAGCCATCAACGACGACGACGACCTGCTGCAGGAAATGCGCCTCGTCAGCAAACTGCACCGTCAGCCTGGACTGGACTCTCCGGCCATCGCCGCCGATCAGACCTTCGCCATGGCCACGGCCAACGCCGCCTCGCCCACCGGCTTCGGGGACGCCATCGGCCGACTGGAGCCGGGGCGCCGCGCTGACCTGATCCTCATTCGCCTCGACGCCCTGCAAGACCCCTACTTGGACGACGAGGTTCCATCCGTAGAACTGATCGTCGGCCGGGCCAAGTCCCGGGACATCGCCTCCGTCATGGTCGACGGCGAGGTTTTGCTGAACGACGGGCGGCATCGCCAGGTCAACAAGGCGGAACTGGCCAGCGAACTGCGCGAACAGCTGGCCCGACCATTGGAACCTGATACCATCGCCACCCGGCAAATGGCCCGGCGGTTGGCTCCTCACGTCGAAGGCTTCTACCGGAACCATCCGCCCAGCCTGGAAAACCCTCACTACGTATTCAACAGTCGCGACTGACCGTTGCCAGGATAATATGCCGCGTCATGCCCTTGCCGTCGATGTGGGCGGCACCTTCACCGACATCGTTCTGTGCGACCTTGAAACCGGCGCCCAGACCGTCCACAAAACGCCTTCCACGCCCGACGATCCTTCGGTGGGCTTCATGCGCGGCCTGGGGGAGATTCTGCAGTCGCAAAGCCTGCCCTTCGACTCGCTGATCCACATCCTCCACGGCACCACCATCGCCACCAACTCCGTCCTGGAAAACAAGGGCGCGCCGGTGGGGTTGCTGGTCACCAACGGGTACAAATACGTCCTCGAGATCGCCCGGCACGGCACGCCTCGCCTGGTCAACCCCAACACGTGGGTCAAGCCAGAACGCCCGGTGCGGCCACGCGATTGCCTGGAAATCAACGAAAGGGTCGCTTTCGGGGGCGACATTCTCCAGCCGCTGGAAGAGGCCGACGTGGTCCGCGCGGCCCGGCAATTTGCGCGTTCCGGCGTGGCGGCCATCGCGGTCGCGTTCCTCCATTCCTACGCCAACCCCGCCCACGAGCGGCGCGCTCGCGAAATCTTGGAGCGGGAGCTGCCGGGCGTTCCCGTGTCCCTGTCGTCCGACGTGCTGCCGGTATATCGGGAGTACGAACGCGCCATCACCACCGTGCTCAACGCATACGTCACGCCTCGGGTTAGCCGCTACCTGGAAAATCTCAAACGTTCGCTGGAAGAATCGGAAATCTCAGCCGCGCTATCCATAATGAAGTCCAACGGTGGGATCATCGGCGCGGACACGGCGGTTCGCCAACCCGTTTACACCGCGCTCTCTGGCCCGGCGGCCGGCGTGATGGCCACCGTCCAGATCGCCGAGGCGGCGGGTATCGACAACTGCATCTCCTTCGACATGGGGGGCACCAGCGCCGACGTTTCCCTGCTGCGCAACCGACAACCCGGCCTCACCCTGGACGGGAAGTTGGGCGATTGGCCGGTTCAACTTCCCATGCTGGACATCGCCACCATCGGCTGCGGCGGCGGAAGCATCGCCTCCGTTTCGCCCTACGGCAGCCTCACCGTCGGCCCCGACAGCGCCGGCGCCGACCCCGGTCCCGCCTGCTACGGCCGGGGCGCGATGTTTCCCACCGTCACCGACGCCAACCTGGTCCTGGGAAGGGTCAGCCCGCAGATCGCCAACGGTCAACTGGTACTGGACGCCCAATTGGCCCATCGCGCCATCTCCGAGGCCATCTCGACCCGCCTGAGCTTGGACACGCCGGCCGCCGCAAGCGGCATCCTGCGGATCGCCAACAACAACATGGTCGGCGCCATCCGCAACATCAGCGTCGAGCGGGGACACGACCCTCGCGATTTCGCCCTGGTCGCCTACGGTGGAGCCGGACCCATGCACGCCATTGACGTGGCCAACCTGCTCGGCATCAACCAGGTCGTGGCGCCCGCCCATCCCGGCGCCACCTCCGCATACGGATTGCTGGCCGCGGAGTTCAAAAACGACTACGCCCGTACCTTCCCACAGCGCGCCCCGGACTATGACCTTGACGCCATGGCCGCCGTTTTCGCGGAATTGCAGCAAGAAGGGCGCGACTGGCTGCAGGGAGAGGGCGTTCCCGGGGCCAGCCACGTCATCAACTACCACGCCGATCTCCGTTACACTCATCAAGGATCCGAACTCACCGTCCCCTACCGGCATCCGCAAATCAACCCGCAGGGATTCCAGCAGATGCTCGAAGAATTCCACGCCGAGCACCGGCAACTCTACGGCTTCTCCCTTGACCAGCCCGTGGAAATCGTGACCCTGCGGGCGACCGCCATCGGCCAGGTGGCCCGCGCCCGGATGCAACCCATCAGCGCCAACCCAGCCGACCACAGCGACGGTTCAATTCCCAGGCGGGCGCTGATCGAGCGCCGGCCCGTGCACTTCGACGAAACATCGGGATTCGTAGAGTGCCCCATCTACCAGCGCGCCGAACTGCCACCAGGCGCCCACTTCAACGGCCCCGCCATCCTGGAAGGCATGGACTCCACCGTCGTCGTCAACCCCGGCTGGCGCGGTCGCATCGACCAATACGGCAATTGCATCATGCGATCGGAAAGGAACCCAACATGACCGACCATCTTTCCGCCCCCGTTGATCCCGTGACGCGGCAGCTCATTCGTGGCGGGCTGCGCGCCGCTCGCCTGGAGTGCGAGCTGATCATCGAGCGCACGGCCATGTCCGCCTTCATTCGTGAGAAGAAGGATTACACCGTCAGCTTCCTGGACCGCCACGGTCAGGAAATCTACGGCGACACCATGGGCAGCGATATCCTGGGCTGTGTCTGGCAATGCTACCCCGTTGAATCCATGCGCCCGGATGACCTCTATTGGTATAACGATCCCTACTTGTCGCAGGGCAGCATCACCCACACCCCCGACATGGTGTTCATCGCCCCCGTATTCCATGATGGCGAGGTCGTCGCCTACTGTCATTCCTTCGCGCACTTCTGGGATCTGGGAGGTTCGCGGCCCGGCAGCATCGGGCCCGCCAATACCGAAATCTTCCACGACGGCACCCTGGTGCCGCCCATCAAGATCATCGACGCCGGTCGGCTCAACGACGAGGCCTACCGCATCATCCTGCGCAACTCCCGCTATCCCGACCTCCTGGAAGGAGACTCCCGCGCCCTCATGGCCGCGGCGAGCCGAGCCCAGGAGCGTTTGCTGGAGATGTTCCACCGTTTCGGGAAGGACACCATGTTGGCCGCCATCGAGCAGGATCAGGCCGACACTGCCCGCCTCGTGCGCGACAAAACCCTACAGCTGATTCCCGAAGGGGAGTATACCGTCCGCGACTACATGGATCACGCCGGCGTGGGCGATGACTGGCATTCCTTCCACCTGAAACTCAGCCGCAAGGGCGACGACGTGACCCTGGACGCCACCGCCAGCGACGACCAAGCCCACGGTTCCATCAATTTCATCGCCAGCGATGGAGCCCTCAAAGCCTACTTCGGCCAGTATTTCCACCAGTTTGACCCTTCGCTCCTGGCCAATCACGGGCTCCTTGCCGGCATCGACGCTGTGAATCTGCGACCAGGCAGCATTCTGCGGCCCGAATGGCCGGCCGCGCTGGGTTGTCGGGCCCACACCTTCACCAAGCTCAAGAGCGCCGTGCGCGCTGTGGTCGCCCAGGCCACCGACGGCGAGGTCATGGCCGCCGCCGCCGTTTACGTCATCGCCTACTGGCGCATGAAAGACGACGCCAACGGCGATTGGTTACTGTGCACCGACGGGATCGCCGTGGGACACGGCGCCCGCCCTTCCGGCGATGGCCTCGACGCAATTTACCAACGGCACAACGAAAACTATCCCGCCGAGTTCATGGAGATGGAGTATCCCCTTCGCCTGGAACGCTACGCCATATCCACCGACTCCGGCGGCCCCGGAAAATTCCGCGGCGGATGCGGCGTGATCCGCGATGTCCGCCTGCTGGCCGACGCGGGAACCTTCGGTTTGCGGGTGGAGAATCACATATTCCCCGCCTGGGGCGTCGCCGGAGGATTGGGCGGCGGCTTGTCCCGGGTGGTCCTCAACCCGGATACTCCCAACGAACGGGAAATACGTCCCTTCTCAGACGACAACCATTGGCAACGGGGCGACTTGGTGCGGATCTACACCGCCGGCGGCGGCGGGTGGGGCGATCCCCTGGAACGCGACCCTGCCCAGGTTTTGGATGATGCGCTCGATGGCTTCGTTTCCCAGGAAGCCGCTCGCGAGCATTACGGAGTCATCATCGATCTCGACGCGCAGGCGGTGGACGCCGCCGCCACCGATGCCGCTCGCGCCGCCCTCCGGGATTCGCGCGGCCGCCCGGAGATGTTCCATCGGTTCAACTACTTCCGAACCGAATCCGATGAATTCCGCTGGGTGAACCAAAACATCCCCCGCCATTCTGCCTGAAGGAACTACCTCGGAGCCGGCATCCCACCCACAGCAGTAGCCCTGCCGGACGTTCCGTCGGAAGGAGCGCCAGATTCAAAGGCGCGGAATGGATGCCTGGGCGCGGGGCAAAAAAATGGAGCGGAAGACGGGATTCGAACCCGCGACCTTCTCCTTGGCAAGGAGACGCTCTACCACTGAGCCACTTCCGCCCAAAATAGCTGGGCTGCGGCGTCCAATTCCAGAAAACTAGGCTTAGCCGCAAAATCAGTATATCGCGTTTCCACAACCCTGTACAGCGCTTGTACTCGTTCAGTACATTTGTGATCCCTGGAGCGTCCTGGGTGAACGGCCGTTGGTTGTGGTCGACGAGATTGCCGCGCTTCGCTCGCAATGACAGTGGAGGCTGGGCGCTGGCGTTCCCCCAACTGTCATTGCGAGGAGCGCCTCTTTATCTGTCATTGCGAGGAGCGCCAGCGACGCGGCAATCCCGGCGCCTGGGCGAACGGCCGCCAGGCGTCGATGCCGAGCGGCCGTTGGTTGTGATCAACGAGATTGCCGCGCTTCGCTCGCAATGACAGTAAAAGAACGCTCGCAATGACAGCAAAAAGGGATCGCAATGACGGCGGCAAAGGGCGGGGGCGCCTCCCACAACTGCCATTGCGAGGAGCGCCAGCGACGCGGCAATCCCGGCGCCTGGGCGGACGGCCGCCGGGCGTCGATGCCGAGCGGCCGTTGGTTGTGATCAACGAGATTGCCGCGCTTCGCTCGCAATGACAGTGGGTGTGGATCGCTATGACCGTAGCAACCGTCATTGCGAGGAGCGTTAGCGACGCGGCAATCCCGGCGCTTGGGCGAACGGCCGCCGGGCGTCGATGCCGAGCGGCCGTTGGTTGCGACCGACGAGATTGCCGCGCTTCGCTCGCAATGACAGTGTGAGGGTAGGCGCTCGATGCAACAAGTCTCCTCAACCCTTGCCGACGGCGCCGGTCACAGGCCGCTGATTTCAAGCGTTCTAACCGCGTCGGCCTCGAAGTCGGCCACGCGAATGGCGTGGTTGTTGGTGTCCGCGATGTACAGCAGAGGTTGACGGCCATTTTCGAAGACCGCGAAACTCAATCCGCTGGGCTCGCTGAAGGTCGCCAGTTTACCCGCGCCGTCGTGCAATCCCATGGCGCCGGAGCCCAGAACGGTTTGCGCCGAACGGGTCAGGGGCAGAATTTTCTTGATCTTGTGGTTGTAGGTGTCGGCGACGAACAACTCGCCCTGATGCCACTCGATGCCAATCGGATGCTGGAGGCGGACGTTGTGTTCCACCCCGTCGCGGTCGCCGAAGGCGAACAGGTCGATGCCCACCAACGTTGCCACCCGTCCGGTCGCCGGGTCGATGCCGGCGCTGCGCACACTGCTGGTTTCGGAGTCGGCGAAATATAGGATGGGGTCGCCGCTCCGGTCGTTGCCCACGACGATGCCGCTGGGCTGGGCCAGTGTCGCCTGCGCCAGTGGTCCGTTGTCGATGTTTTCGCCGCCCGTGCCAGCATGTGGACACACGGCGCCGTCGGCCAGCGACAACCGCCACAGCTGGTGTGTCCCAGCCATGGCGATGTAGAGGATGTCTTGGTGGTGGGCCAGATCCCAAGGACTGCTGAGCGCGACCTGCGTACCTGGTCCCGCGGCGCGGCGGTCGTGTCCCTGTTGGCCCGTGCCGGCCACGGTGTCCACGATGCCGGCGCTGAGGTTGACGCGGCGGATGGCGTGGTTCTCGGTGTCGGCTACGTAGAGGGCATCGCCCACCAGCTCCATCCCCTGTGGGTGGTTGAAGGCCGCGGTGGCATAACTGCCGTCTGCGAAGCCCTCGGCGCCGGATCCAATTGTGGCCTGCGTTTGTCCGTCCAGATCGGTGATCACGATGCGGTTGTGGTTGGTGTCGGCGATGAACAAGCGGTTGCCAGGGCCGTCGGCCAGAACCTTGCCGGGGAAGGCCAGGGGCGTGTCCTGAGCTTCCTCAGGCGTCAGGCCCAAGTCGCGTCGGTCGATCAGGCCTTGTTCGTCGAATTCGGCGATCATACGCCCCAGCAAGTCATCGAAAGCCTCGTAGGGCAGCTCGCCTTCATGTTTGCCGATGACCTTTCCCTCGGGGTCAACGAACATCAGCGTGGGCCAGGCTCTACAGGCGTACTGCCGCCACACCTCGAACTCGGCGTCGTTGACGATGGGATGCTTGAGTTCGTAGCGTTGGGCCGCCAACAACACGTTGTCGGCGTATTTTTCGTTGGGGAATTTGGCGGAATGCACGCCAATGACCACCAACTCGTCCGCGTATTTTTCTTCCATTTTCCGCAACTGCGGAAACACGTGGACGCAGTTGATTCAACAGTAGGTCCAGAAGTCCAGGATGACCACCTTGCCGCGCAGGTCGGCCATGCTGAGCGGCCGGTCGGTGTTGATCCATTCGACGCTGGCGGGGAAATCCGGCGCGTTGACGGCGCCGGCGAAAGAACGGGTGGCCATGGGTTGATTCCTCCAGGGGTGATCTATTGCCGGGGTGATCTATTGCCGGGGTGAGCTATTGTCTGGGGTTCCGGCGCTAATCGGCGCGGCCTTGTCGCACCGCCCGGGCGCGCTCGATGATGCGTCCGGCGTCGGCGACGGTGCGCTCCCGGTAGTCGGGCTGATCGGTGAGCAGGGGCTGCGCCCGCTCTTTTTCTTGCTCATACTCCTGCTCTCCCGCATACGCGGAATAGATGTCGGGCGATATACTGAGCTGGAACCCGCGCAGTTCTTGGTCAACGCGGCGAATATGGCCCAACAGGTGTCCTATATCGTGGGTGCGCCGGTAGCGGACGCTGTGGGCCTCTAGCAGGGCTTTCATCCCATGCTCCAACGCCGCCTGCGCCTGTTGACCGATGAGCAGATCAACGCGACCCAAGTCGATCAAGTCCAAGAAAGCCGTCAGGTGCGATTCAGCGTGCAGGAGCCGGTTGTTGTAGTTCCTCCAGTCGTACTCGTACTCCGTCTCCATATCGTCCGCGTCGCGGTTGTGGTATTCCTCCGGGTTCTGCGTCATTATCACCCCGTCGAACAGAGCCTGAGTAGCAACGTGGTTGATGTATCGTTGGCCCTTGCTGAACCTATCCGCCGAGAACCAAACCAGTTGAACCGGTACCCGGCGTCCGTAGGTGGCCCGGACGACGCCTTCGGCCCACTCCTCAACCGATCCTTTGTACTCCCGGTCGGGCTCTGTGGCCTGCACCAGCATGATGTCAATGTCGGAACGGCTCTCTTCGTAGTCGCCCCGGGCCCGGGAGCCGAACAGGATGGTGGCCAGCGGCCGCTCCCGTTCGTGGACGGCTTGCGCGACGCTCAAGGCGCGCTGGTCGCAGGTAGTTGCGGTCATGACGGAACCCGCGTAGCTATCGCGGCGGCTGGGACTCGAAGGCCAGGGTAGCGTAGCGCATGAAGATGGCGCCCACGGGTTCGCCCAACGGAGCGTTGGCGACCAGCACGGCGATGACGTGCTCCTTGCCCGGTTCGCCCGGCTCTTCCACCAGCACCCGCTTGGGGGTATTGTTGCCGGTCACCACGCCGATGTTGCGGTCGATCTTGCCATCGATGAACACCTCGCCGTAGTTATCCACGTTGGTCTCGAACCAGACGCGACAGGTGGACACGTCCTGCCCCTTGACGGTCTCGGGCATGGTGAAGCGCAGGCGATACCAGGCGAAGGTGAAGCCGACGGAGTAGCGCTTCTGGAAGTCGGCGCCGCTCTCCCAATCGGAGTCATCGTAGTCGGGCAGGCGGGCGTCGCTGCCCAGCTTTTCGGCGACCAGGCCCTGGTTTGGTTCGCCGGGCTCCAAACCCTGGGCGACGCGCCAGCCGTCGGACTTGATGACGGCCAGGTCAGTTTGTTGTTCAAGGTCAAGCGCAACTCTGGGCATGGGGGGTCTCCTTACAAGGTGAAATATGGGGCATTATACGCTATGGGCACTCAGTGCTGAGGAGCGCAGTGAACCGGCTCTTTTGTGCTACCATCAGCCCAACCGGAATTCGCTGGCTCTGCTGATGCTATGCGTCTGGCCACCAAATGGACGAGGAGGGTGAACGATGAAGAAAGCGCTCAAAATCCTAGCCGCCGGCGTGGTAGGGTTTGCTATCACGCTCATCTTTGTTTCAGTTTTGGCAATTTTGATCTTAGCTAATCTGGTACCAGTGGGTGATGTCTGCCACAGAATAAACGTGCCAGCATTCCTAACTCCTTTGTGCAGTGAGATCGACGCCCCGGGGGCGGCCTACCTTTTTGCTGTAGGTGGCGTCGTGGCAGGGATCGTCCTGCTGCGCGTTGCTTCTGGTGCAAAAGGATTGGCGGTTGTCATCACGTTATGCATAGCCACGTTGTCGGGAGCCGTTTACCTAGCGGTGCCGTTAGATCGCGATTTCCTCGGGGCGGATTATGTTCGCTCCGCAACCTATGCCGTTACTGACTCGTTGAACCAGCGTTCGCCGACCGTGACGCCGATGGGCTCGCTGGCTGATAAGAGTGTGACCATGCCGGTGCAACAACGGCCTACTGCTATGCCTACTCGCCGGTTCGCGTCCAGGTCGGCTTGGCGTCCGCCCACACCACAAGAGTTAGCCACGTTGAAAAAGCTGATGCTGGAATTAACCAACGAGGAACGGGCCAGGCATGGCGCTCAGCCGGTCAAACTAGGCAACAATCAATCGCCGCAAACCCACGCAGAGCAGGCCCTGGTAAATTGTTATTCTTCACATTGGGATATGTGGGGAATGAAACCGCTGTATCGCTACACCCTAGCCGGTGGCGACCAATACACTGCTGAAAACGTCAGCGGGATCGACTATTGTCCCAAAACCAGCGATAATTTTCGCGTCAATTGGCAAGAACATTGGGAAAACGATGTGCGTGAAACTGTCGCTGGCTGGATTGACAGTCCCGGGCATCATCGCAACCTCGTCGATCATCGGCACACGGTTATGCATGCCGGCATCGCTATCGGCAAATATGGCAACTCAAACATGGTACAGGTGTTCAGCGGCGACTACGTAACCTGGACCGAAAAGCCGGGCATCAGCGATGCCACGCTGACCGCGACAGGCCGGATATACAATGCCTTTTGGGACAAAAATGGCAACTATGCCATGGCCGGTATCTCGTATCACCCACCAACACACTTACTCAGTCCAGGCCAGTTGGCTGGAACATATTGCTTGGAGCCTGACATTTATGTGGGATCGTTGTCCGCTCCCTTGAAAGAAAGAGAATATTACATCGACCGCGAGACCGGGCGCCAGTACACGGATTACACTACGTACACCAGAAATAACAAACAATGCGTGAATCCTTATGAACTGCGGCCGGACAGGCCTGCGCCGTCTTCGTGGGATGCGGCCAACGTACAGTACCGCGCCGCGGTAGAACTATCCCAAGTGATGCCGAGAGAGGAAAGCGTTGTGTATTCGGTTGTATCGGAACAATTGGACATCAGCCCGGAAGGTAATCAATTTGCGATTCGCGCCGACTTGTCACCCATCCTGTCGCACTACGGCCCAGGCATATACACCTTGACCATCTGGGCCACCACACCGTCCGGTAAATTTAATCCTGTGGCGCAATATCCGATATGGTGGCATACTGAACCTACGATGGGACATCCTTATTGACAAGAAATTGGACATCCGCACCAGCTCGGGTTTCGATTCGTGCTCCAACTACGGGGTCCACGAAGGGCTACAACACTTGCTCGGCGGGTTCAATGGGAACGGCCTACGCGGATGTATGATCCTCTTTGCTGTAGGTAAACACTATGCCTTTTGCGATCGTCGCCCCTTTCCCCAGAAATGCGTCTCTGTCAATCCTCAAGCATTGAATTTCGGTAGAATTCGTCCCGTCCAGCGGCGGGCTAAAACTATCACGCGAACGTTGCGCTGGCTTGGCGGTTGCTTGCCAGGCTACCTCGTCGTAAGGCGGAATCACCGCACGCAACCTACAGGTTTAGCTCGCCTGCAGAAATTATCAGGATCGAAGCCGTCCATTTGGGGTGCGGCTCCGATCCTGCCATCGCGGATCACGGAAAATTCCGGCGCTGCTCTTTACCCCTTCAGGTGCTTGGCGAAGAACTCTAGGGTGCGGGGCCAGGAGCGGTCGGCGGCTTCCTTTTGGTAGCGCGGGCCGGTGAAGTCCATGAAGGCGTGGTCGGCGTCGCGGTACACGTAGAATTGATGGTCCTTGCCCAGCCGGTTCAATTCCTCGTCGAACTTGCGCATATCGTCTTGGGACGGATTTTCGTCAACTTCGCCGAAGTGGAACAGCATGGGGCAGTTGATGTTGGCAGCCAACTCGAAGGGAGGCGTTTCGCCGGCGCCCCAGGTGACCAGCAGATTCCCGCCGTAGTAGGGAGCAACCGCGTTGAAGTGGGGGTTGCTGGCCGCGGCCAGCCAGGCCACGCGGCCTCCCATGCAGAATCCGGTCACGCCGATGCGGTCGGACACGGCGTCGTGGTTGCGCAGCCAGTCCACGGTGGCGTTGACGTCGGCGACAATGTCGGGGTCGCTGAGCACGTCCCAGGGCCGCGGACGGGGGTCGGCGTTCATCACCTCGTCGGAGTTGCGGTGGTAGAGATTGGGGGCGACGGCGGCGTAACCTTCAGCGGCCAGGCGGTCGCAGATGGCGCGGATGAATTCGTCCACACCGCCGCCGTGCTGGGCCACGACCACTGCGGGATATGGCGCGGTGAAGCCGGCGCTGCTGCTGGGCACGCTGGCGTACATGTCCATTTCGCTGCCGTCAACGGTGAGCTTTTCCCAGAAACTTGCCATGACGAAACCTCCTGTTGGCGTCGGGTTTGCAGCCGACATACGAGCGAATGGTCTTCGCCCCTACCATAACATAAACTCGGCGCCGGGCCATCCTCCACCGCCAGTTTCAGAAGCGCTTCGGCTGTCGCTGGAAGAAGCCAACGACCGTTGGTTGCGATCGGCGAGATTGCCACGGCCTTCGGCCTCGCAATGACAGACCGCGGCAACTGTCATTGTGAGGAGCGACAGCGACGCGGCAATCCCGTTGCTTGGGCGAACGGCCGCCGGGGCGGGGGCGGACGGGCGTTGGCTGCGGACGACGAGATTGCCGCGCTGCGCTCGCAATGACAGACCGTGGCAACTGTCATTGCGAGGAGCGCTAGCGACGCGGCAATCCCGATGCTTGGTTGAACGGCCGCCGGGGCTGGGGCGAACGGCCGCTGGTTGCGGACGACGGGATTGCCGCGCTTCGCTCGCAATGACAGGGGGAGGGCGCTCGCAATGACAGGAGGAGGGCGCTCGCAATGACGGTTGGGAGGGGATGCTCTCAAAGGCAGGGAGAGGGAATGCTCGCGATGACAGGGAGAGGGCGCTCGCAATGGCGGTTGGGAGAGGGCGCTCCCAATGACGGCGACAGCCGACTTCACCCGTGGTGAGCGGCGTTCGCAAGGACGTTTGCGGCCGCCTGCCGCAGGTGCAGTGAATGGGCCAAATTTCGTTATGGTATGATGTTCTGAAAGTTTCACGTTTTCTGCACTGAAGCGCCAGCCGCTCCCCGATGACTAGAGGTTACGATGCCCCGGTTGACTCCACAGGAAGTTGACGACTACCTTGCCGGTCCCCATGTGGGCCATTTCGCCTCTATCCGGCGAAACGGCGGCCCCCATATCTCGCCGGTTTGGTATCAATGGCGCGCCGGCAGCGAACCGGGCACCGGCGTCATAACCGTAGTATCCGGCGAATCCGCCGTCAAAACCCGCAACGTTCGCCGCAACCCCAAAGTATCCCTCTCCGTCGCCACCGACGAATGGCCCTATCAATACGTGATTCTCGAGGGCGACGCCACGGTGACCACGGACGACATCAGGGAGGCGGTGCGCTCCATATTTTCCCGTTATGAGGGCGCTGAGCGCGGAGAAGAAGACGCCAACGAGCTGACCCAGGGCGGTCAGCAGCTGGTGGCCATCGTGATTCACGTCAAGCGCATCCTATCCTGGAAGGGAGATGTTGAGTAACGCGATACCCAACGCGCCGGCCACCGCCGACGCCGTTATAGTCGGCGGCGGCGTGATCGGCTGCTCTATCCAGTATCATCTGGCCAGGCTGGGGGTGACCAACACGGTCCTACTGGAACGCGATGTCTTGGCGTCCGGCAGCACCGGCCGTTCTCAGGCCATCTGCCGGATGCACTATTCCAATCGAATCACCACCCAGTTGGCGTGGCAGAGCCTACAGGTATTCGCCGATTTCGACGAACGCGTGGGTGGAACGTCCGGGTTCGTGCGCACCGGCTACCTGGTAGTGGTCAACGAGGCGGATCAGGACGGACTGGAACGCAACGTCGCCATGCAGCAGGAACTGGGGGTGCCCACGTCGGTGGTATCCCAGGACGACCTGTCCCAGGTGGCGCCCATGGTCACGCTGTACAATGACGAACGGGCGGCCTGGGAACCCAATTCCGGCTACGCCGACCCTTACCAGGTTACTGTCGCGTACGCGGCCCGAGCCCGGGAGGCTGGCGCGCGCATCCTGACGCGCAACCCAGCGGCGGGAATCGAAGCGCAAAGCGGCAGAGTGCAGGCCGTCGTCACCACCGCCGGCGACCGCATTGCGACAGAAACCGTAATTGTGGCCGCCGGCCCCTGGTCCAGGCGCGTGCTCGCCGGCGTGGGAGTCGAAGCGCCGCTGATCCCCGTGCGCCACCAGGTCGCCACCGTCGCGCGGCCCATCGAAGCCGTTCCCCATCATCCCACGGTGGGCGACATCAGCCAGTCCTTCTCCTTCCGACCCGACGGCTCCAACTTCACCACCATGGGCTTCGGGGATGACGAGGAAGAATCCGACCCTGAAATCTACCCTCAGGGGCTGGAGATGCCACAGGCGGCGGCCGCCCGCGCCAAGCTGGGCCGGCGGGTTCCCGGAATGTCGGACGCGTACTACAGGGGCGGTTGGTCGGGTCTTTTCACCACCACGCCAGATTGGCATCCCATTTTGGACGCGACGCCCGGCGTGGGAGGGCTATACTGCGCCATCGGATTCAGCGGCCATGGGTTCAAGTTGTCGCCAGCGGTAGGCAAATCCGTCGCCGAGTTGGTGGTGGAAGGAAGGGCACGGGACGTTGACCTGGCGCCTCTGCGCTTCACCCGGTTCGCCGAAAACGACCTGCTCCAGTCCAGCTACCGCTACCGGGTGCTGGCGTGACGGACGGTTGAAGACGGCAGTGTATCGTCTGAGGAATAGCCTGTCTTGCCGAGGTCGACAATGCGCCAGCGTAAGCGTAAGGGAAGCGGGAAGATTAAAAAAATCACTCCTCATGGGGCAATGAGTTGCGAGGTTCGCGCAGAGTTGGAATCGGCGCGCTATGTTGGCAACCCACAGCATAAACGCTGGCCAGCCGATTATGGCCTTAATCCTCCGGCCGATCCCCGTCCCAACAAATCGCTTTGTGATGGACTACGCCCAATTAAAAAAAGAGAAGCCATCGAACTGTTCCGTTCTGGCATTGGGTTAGACATGGTAAGCGTTGATCTGGATCACCGAGGCCTGCCCAAGCGCGTATGGGCGGTTGACGAATACGGTGAAGCCTACGAGGCGATGTCGAGCGCTGATGGCAAATACCATGGGTATCGTCTTTACAGAGATCAGGATATGAGAGATCTTGTCATCGCAGAGTGGAACAGAAGGAACCAGCTACCATGAACGAATTGCAGATTGCCTTGTCTCAAGAAGTTCTGGATGAGGGCCCGGACTACGAGAAGGCCACTTTTGGCTTGCTTGAAATCAAGGCGCAAGATCAAATTCTTACTGCGGCTACCAGAGCGGAAGATAACGGGAATCGTTGGGTTAGCGGCCCTTACGTTTCGGGCTATCATCTCGCGGAATGGCTGGTTTGGAACTGGTGGCGACTGAGATGGGAACCGCCTTTGCCACGGGGAACGGCGTCCTATGATTGGAATATGAGCCACCGTATGCCCAACATCGGAGAGGGCTATTTCTGGCCCAATATCACCATAGAGTCAGATGGCCTGCACTGCGATCTGGCCTCTCGCGGATCGGACCCTTCGGATTCTCCGTATTTTTTCTACAACGGAGCCGACTTGGCCACCATACCGGCAAATGACTTTGAAAGCGCCGTGGACCTATTCGTAGCGTGCATCATGGACCGGCTGCGCGGTGAAGGGATTCGTGGCACCAACCTCCAGACACTGTGGGACGACTTGGCATTCGAACGGAAAGATCCGGAATCTGCCCGTTACCGACGCATTGAGGCTATGCTTGGCTTTGACCCAGACGAAGCGAAAGAGGAGATGATTGAGGGGTACATTAGAGACAAAGACCAGCTGGGCGAAAACTCCCTGGAGGAACTTGCTGCTGCCACTTTCCGCCACATGGTGTCGGCCCTCCAAATCGCCAACGACACCAAATCTCTCGGATATGAGTTGAACGTAGCCGACGGAATCCATGTTACAGGCTCCATCCATGAGCAGTGGGGGCTGCGACCCGCCTGGCGTGTGGGTGTCGCAACAGCAACAGCGGTACGGCAAGAGGCTGGTTTTACAGACGAACCCATCAGCGACCAGAAATTGGCTGGGTTGGCGGGCATTTCAGAAAGTAGCTTGATCTCGCGCCAGTGCAGTAACAGATTGTCGTGGGTAATGCGGCAAGACGCAACCCGTAGTCGCGCGGTGTTCGGGTCGTCTTGGCATACCAATCGGCGCTTTGCTTTGGCGCGCTTGATCGGAGACAGGTTGTTTGGTGAAAGGGGCTTCACTGTTGAGGAACCGCTGACGCCGGCGACCCGGTCGTTCAGTTACCGCCAAAAGGCTCAACGCGCATTTGCGGCGGAGCTGTTGAGTCCATGGGAACTTGTTGAAGGAATGTTGAGCAATGATTATTCCAAAGAAAACCAGAAAAAGGTCGCCGCCCATTTCGTCGTGTCGGAGATGGCCATCAGCACATCGGTGGTCAACCGGACTGGTATTGGCCGCGAAGAATTGCAACGATGGATGACCACATAATCTATTGCTAATCCACCCCCGGAGCTACCCTGCATGGCCACCAACTTCCAATCTCATTACATCCCCAACACTCCGATGGAGCAGGATGCCTTGCTGGCCTCCATTGGCCTGCCCAGCATCGATGATCTGTTCGCGGACATCCCGGACGCCTACCGCAACCCGCCTCTGGATCTGCCCGCCCCTCTGTCCGAGCTGGAAATCCAGCGTGAACTCAACGAACTGGCGGCGCGAAACCGGCCACTGGCCAGCGGCCCTTCTTTCCTCGGCGCCGGCTCCTACCACCACTTCATACCATCCATCGTCAAGGCGATCATGACCCGGGGCGAGTTCCTGACCGCGTACACGCCCTACCAGCCTGAAGTGTCTCAGGGCACGCTGCAGGTGATCTTCGAGTTCCAGACCATGATCAGCGCCCTCTACGACATGGAGGTCGCCAACGCCGGCATGTACGACGGCGCCACCAGCCTCGCCGAGGCCGTGCTGATGGCTTGCCGCGTCACGCGGCGCCAGCATGTCATCGTCGCCGACACCGTATCGCCGGCCTACCGGCAGGTCATCGCCACCTATTGCCAGGCCCAGGGCATCACCATAGATGCGCCGCCTCCGGACCAGATCGACGCCGCCGTAACGGAAGCCACCGCCGGAGTCGTGGCCCAATACCCCAACTTCTACGGCTCTTTGGAAGACCTGAAGGCATTGGGCGAGGCGGCCCACGCCGACGGCGCGCTTCTCGTCGTGTCAGCCGACCCGCTGGCCATGGGGGTGCTGACGCCACCCGGTCGATTCGGCGCCGACATCGTTACCGGAGAGGGTCAGCCCTTGGGCATCCCGCCATCCTTCGGCGGTCCCTACCTGGGCCTGTTCAGTTGCCAGCAGCAGTACATACGGCAGATGCCCAGCCGGCTGGTCGGACGCACCACCGACACCGAGGGGCGCGTCGGTTACGTACTGACCCTGCAGACTCGCGAGCAGCACATCAGACGCGAGCGCGCCACCTCCAACATCTGCACCAACGAGGCCCTGTACGCTCTGGCTTCCTCAATTTACCTCGCCGCGATGGGCCGGAACGGGCTGCGCCAGGTTGCCGAACTTTGCTACCACAAGGCGCATTACGCCGCTGCCGAAATCGACAAACTGGATGGATACTCCCTACCTCAGTCCGCGGCGTTCTTCCAGGAATTCGTGGTCGCCTGCCCCAGACCACCGGCCGAAGTCAACCGGCAACTCATGAAACGCAACATCTTGGGCGGCCTGGATGTCAGCGACCGGTTCGACAACGGAATGCTGTTCTGCGTTACCGAAATGAACTCCCGCGCCGAAATCGACTCCCTGGTTTTGGCGCTCTCAGAAATCGGATGACCAGACGACGCCTGAGCGCCCAGATTTCACTAAATTGGCGACCGGCAGATGAGTGACGGATATAAACGTGGCCAGGGACCAACGCCCACCGGATTGTCAGGCCAAGTTCTTGGCTGAATTGCTTGTACTGGAGACACATCGAAACATGCTGATCAAAGGCGGAAATCGCGATACCACCAGGATGCTCATGGACCGCAGCGTATCGGGACGTGTGGGCGTGATAACGCCGGAACTGGACGTTCCGTCTGCGCCGCTACCGGATGCCGCCTACCTGCGCCATGACCTGTCGTTGCCCGAGGTTTCCGAACCCGAAGTGGTGCAGTACTTCACCGCGCTCAGCCAGCTCAACTTCAGCATCGACACTCATTTCTACCCCCTGGGGTCATGTACCATGAAGTACAACCCCAAGATCAACGACGAAGTGGCGTTCCTACCCGGCTTCGCCGGCATTCATCCGCAGCAGCCGGCCGAGCAATCGCAAGGCGCGTTGGAGCTGCTGTATCGTCTCCAGGGTTTCCTGACCGAAGTAACTGGCATGGCCGCCACCAGTCTGGCCACCCTGGCCGGCGCCCACGGAGAACTCGCTGGCGTACTGATGATGCGCGCCTACCATCTGGCCCGGGGCGATTCTGGCCGCACGAAGATGGGTATACCCGACAGCGCCCACGGCACCAACCCCGCTTCGGCTGCAATGGCCGGATTCGACGTGGTAACCATCCCCTCCGACGCTGACGGCAACACCGACCTGACCGCCCTGCGCGAAATCGCGGGAGATGACTTGGCCGGCGTTATGATCACCCTGCCCAGCACCCTGGGCCTCTTCGACACCAACATTGTGGAGGTGTGCCGCGTAGTCCACGAGTGCGGCGGCCTGGTGTATGGCGACGGCGCCAACATGAATGCCCTGCTGGGGCGGGCCAAGTTGGGGGAGTTGGGCTTCGACGTGTGCCACCTAAACCTGCACAAGACCTTCAGCACCCCCCACGGCGGCGGCGGGCCGGGCGCGGGCCCCGTGTGCTGCGGGGAAATACTCGCGCCTTACCTCGCGGCTCCGGTGGCGCTGCGCGCTGACGGTGGCGACTACATCCTGTCGGAACCGGAGCAGAGCATCGGCAAGATCAGCGGATTCCATGGCAACTTCGGCGTCCTGGTGCGGGCCTACACCTACATCCGCACGCTGGGAGCCGCCGGGCTGCAGTCCATCAGCGGCAACGCCGTGCTCAACGCCAACTACCTCATGCGCGAGCTCAAGGACATCTACGCGCTTCCCTACGACCGAACCTGCATGCACGAGGTGGTGTTCTCCGCAGACTGGCAGCGGGAACGGGGCGTGAGCGGCCTTGAGGTCGCCAAACGACTGCTCGATTACGGGTTCCACGCGCCGACGATGTATTTCCCGCTCATCGTGCACGAAGCGCTGATGATCGAACCCACGGAGTCGGAGACCAAGGAAACCCTGGACGCCTTCATCGACGCTCTCAGATCCATCGACGCGGAGGCGACATCGCAACCGGAACTGGTGCAAAGCGCTCCGCATCAGACGCCAGTATCGCGCCTCGACGAAGCAACGGCCGCCCGGCGCCCAGTACTGAAGTGGGAAGCAGCCGCGGATTAACGAGCTGAGATTTGGAGGGCTAAAACCTCCAGTTCTCGCGTTCCATCAACTGCTGCAAATTTATGCAATTGATCCCGAAGTAAGCGCACACGTTGGGTATACGAACTGCGTTAGGCCGCGACACCTCCTCCGTAACCACGAACAACGCTGACCCAGCCCCTACCTTGGCGATGATGAATGGGTCAGCGACCGGAGCGCCTTTAGTCATGGCTTTGGCGCTAATCAAGCCATTGAATTGGTTTACCGAGAATATGCGAGAAACAAATTGCTGTTCTTCGGGCGACGGCATTGTGAAAAAATTGGGTTCCAATCGCTTCAAATCCTTGACCGCCGCTTCGAGACCCGAGTGCCGCGATAATTCAGCTTCAACTTCGCTGACGGAACCTGCGCGGCCAGCCTGAATTAATTCGCTGAAATTGTCCCAGAAACTGGGAAATCGATCCCGATAGTAGAAACGGTAAATCTGGCTCAACGTATTGGTGTCAAGAGCGTAGTCCATCATCGCGGCGCCAGCCTCCTGGTCAACCAATTTTCGAGGCGACTGATATTGGACGCCTTTATGTTCAAGTATTCTGCCAATTGGTCGATGCCGTAGGCGCCTTGGTAATACCCTCGGAAAGCAAGGGCTGCGTACTTGACTCCCAAATACGTGCCTTGGTTTGCATAATAATCCCCTCCTTTCCGTTTACCATCATCGATAAACACCTCACTTCGCCAGTCGTTGACTTTATTGTGATAGAAGTGACTGTTGATCCAACCTTGGTCCAAATATTTTCGGAGAATGATTTCTCTGCTAACCCGATAATTCTCCGACAATCTAGCTAAAACATCGTCTGTAGGCTCGGCGCCGGCAGCTAAACCGTGAGTTCGAAGGAAATGGTCTTTGGGCACCAAAAATTCCCCAGCGAATCGGTTGCAAGCTATTTCAACCTCCCTGTCGGCGCCCTGTAGCGAGCTCAAGTAACGGTCCACTTCAGAGCGTTCCAAGTGGTTGAACCCATACAACAAGTGCGCCAGCTCATAAAACAGAGTGAATATCTGGCGCACTTTTGGCTGGCCGTTGTTCAAGTAAACTAACGGATAACGCCCTCCGTTTAGGCAAAAACCCGCGACATCATGTTGCCTGAATGAACGTTTGAAAACCCAAACGCCCGCGGTCTGCACGGCATCCCGCCAGTAGGATAAAGCATCATCGTCTGAGGCCCAGCCGAGTTGGTCATCAAGACCTATGCCCAAGTAGCGCCTGACCTCCGTCGCGAGTTCATCAGGGTCGGCGACCGTGGCGTTGCTCATGTCTCGTAGAATCGATCTTTCGTCCGAATCGTTGAACTCCGCTAACTCCGCCAATTCCAATTGCCGAGCTTTGGCTTCGCGCACCGCCAACCACGTGTCAGGTTCCAGGTCTTCCAGATCTTTTTCAGGGATTCTTCGAAATTCTGCGGACGGTGTTTCTTCCTCTGGCGGTTCCCACAAGAAGAACGATGCAGTCGGGCGATGGTACAAATCACGAGCCAATCGTTCCAATTGTCGCCACGTCAGGAATGCCTCTCCGGACTCCCATGCGGTAATTTCGTTTGGGGCGCGTTTCATCCGGCTGGCTACTTCTTCGACTGAATAGCCCGCCCGTTCCCGCGCCCAACGTAGCATCGCGGGGTTGATGCCTGTCGCTCGCACTACCATAGCGAAACTCTGATGAGCCGGCGCTCCGGCCCCCCGCTACCCGCCCTGTTCCTCCAGGGCGCGTTGCAGGTCGGCTGGGTCAACTTGCACCTCGACGCCGGAGCGCTCCTGCTGCAGCAGCATCGCCACCCGAGAATCGCGGCCAGCCCAGCCTCGGTTCAGCGCCTCGGTCATCTCGGCCAACGTGGTGTTGGCCAACTTCATCGGCACGTCGAACTCGCGACCCACCGCCACCGCCAGGTCAACGTCCTTACGCGCCAGGCGCAACGCGAAGTCCGGCGGGTCGTAGTCGTTGATCAGGAAGTGCTGAGCCAGCCCCTCGAACATCCCGCGGCGCCCGCCCGCGCCCTTGCGCACCGCCAACCACAGCGCCAATGGATCCACGCCGGCCTTGATGCCCATGGTGAACACTTCGGCCAGGGCGGTCTGCACGATGTAGCCCGCGCAATTGTGCACCAACTTGGCGACGGCGCCGCTGCCGATCGGACCCACGTAGTAGGCAGCGTCGCCGATGGAATCCAGGACCGCTTTGTGTTGGTCGAACACTGCCTTGTCGCCACCGACCCAGATGGCCAACCGGCCGCTGGAGGCTCCGGCTGGCCCGCCGCTCACCGGCGCGTCCAGCACGTTCACGCCCAAGGGAGCCACCCGGTCGTGGATCTGCCGGATCAGGGTCGGAGAGCTGGTGCTGAGGTCAAAATAGGCCTTGCCGCCAGACATGCCCGACATGATTCCGTCCTCGCCCAGCGCAACCGCCTCCACCTCCACCGGTCCGGGAAGCGAAGTGAACACCACGTCGCTGGCTTCGGCAACCTCACGCGGCGTGTCCGCCCACTGGGCCCCGGCCTCCAGGTGCTGGGTGGCCGCCTCCCGCCGGATGTCATGAACCACCATGTCGTTGCCACCGTTCAGGCAGTTGTACGCCATGCTGGCTCCCATTGTGCCCAGGCCGATGAATCCTACTTTTGCCATAGCCAATTGTCTCCTGTAACAGTCCGGTTCTGCCGGCGCCGTCGAACGGCCCGGGGGCGTCATTCTATCAGAGCGCGAACCGACCAGCGCGAGAACCCGACCAGCGCGAGAGCACGGCCAGCGCGAGAGCACGGCCAGCGCGAGAGCACGGCCAGCGCGAGAGCACGGCCAGCGCGAGAACCCGGCCAGCGCGAGAACCCGGCCAGCGCGAGAACCCGACCAGCGCGGCGAAACAACTGGCAGAAGGGAGCCTCGGAGCCAGGGGGCCGACGGATACCGGATGGCGAGGGGCGCCGCAGGCGGGTCAGCTCTAGGGCCTTCCTGCCGTCAGCGCGGGGCGTTGGCGTTCGCCGGCTGATTCCGACGGTTGGCTGAAGTTTCGCCCAATACGATGCTGCGTCCGGTGTCGGTTACCCGGTAGTGTCCGGATTTGCCGGGGATGCGTTCGAGCCAGCGGAATTTGGTGCGCGCGGCGTTGCGCAGCGTCTGCACGAAGCTGTGCGGAATGGACCACCCGGCCAGGGTAAAGAGCCGTTCCAACTCTTCGGGGTCAACGCTCCTCACCGCCAGGTGGCGGTCGGCGGCCTCGGCGGCGACCACCACACGCCGCATGTCGCCCAGCGGATTGACGCGCTGGCAAAAGGCGATGAACTCGTGCTCGTCCGGGCCGGAAGGAACAAAGGCCGCTACTGGCGCGGCAGCCGGCGGCGGTGGCGGTGGCGGCTGGGTGGGTTCGTTGGCGACCGGTTGGCGACCGACCGCAGGCAGGGATGGCGGCGGCGCGTCGTAGCCAGGCGGGTGGTTGCCGTTGGCGGAGTCTCGCGCCGGATCCATTCCGTTGACCACCGGTTGGGGTTGGACCGAAGGTGAACCGTGGTCTTTGGACAGCCCGCCGTCGTCGCGGGTTACGGAGTCGGATACGCTGCCGTTCGACTCCCTCGCGGCTTGATGCGCCGCGCCGTTGAGGTGCGGCATGGTGGAATACAAGACCTCCCGCACCAGGTCTCTGTCGTCGGCTTCGATGGATACCTGAGCCCCCGACGGCAATGTGATATTGAGTTTGATCATTCCCTGCCACCCAACGCCGGTGAAGCTACCGATAGCCTCTCAGCGGCTGCGTAATTCGCCATGCAACAGCGGTTCCCTGGTCCACTGTTCCCTAGCCCAATGGTAATGTACCTCAGAAGGTCGCGCAAGGCGGGAGACAGACCACGTGTTCCCGGTTTTCGCAAACTGTCTTGGCGGACCCGGCGTGACGATCTCGTTGACCACAACTGATGACCGTTCGGCTCCGCCTCTGACGACCGTTGGCCTTAGCAACGCGATAGCCATGTCGCCGCCGTTCTTCGCAATCAAATTGAGTAATGCCCAACCAGCAGTAACCCTGCCCCCGCAGCCAACGGGGCCCATAGAACTAGGATCGCTCCCAGGGTTCTATGGGGCCCGGCACAACCACCAAGCAGGGGTGAGGGTCGGGTAGGTCAACTCTGCCAAGACTCTCGGCTCGCTGAGGGTCGCGCAATTCCAGCTTGCCCAGTAGATGCGCCAGTTCATAGCGCAGCTGGCCTTCGGTCACCTCGATCCTCAAGGACGCGCTTTCGTACTCTGGTATCCGGCTCCGGTCGAAGCGGTAGTTCCGCCGAATGGACTCGTCCCAAACGGCCGTCAAATAAGCGGCAATCATAGCTGACGGCGCCTGGTGTCTTCGGAAACGCTGCAACTGGGGATGATGGCGGTAGCCGCGGGTTCCGCCGTTGAGAACCTTCTGCGCCAGCAGGCCCTCGCGCCAAAGGGCCACCAGCCCCTTGGCGTCCAGGTAACCCGGATGCAGCGACCAGAGTCTCATAGCGGCTGCTTAGCTCCGTCGGCAATGGCAGCCTTGGCGATTCCTCGGAGCATCCCGCGGAAGATGAAGGCATGCGCCGGCCACAGCCCATACCAGTACAGGCGCCCGCATATCCCCACCGGGTCGAACTCGGCAGTCTGCCGAACGACGGCGCCTCCACCAACGGCAGGGTTGACCTCAAACTCCAGCCACGCCCGCCCGGGCAGCTTCATCTCCGCAGCTAGGCGCAAACGCTGACCGGACTCCAAGACTTCCACCCGCCACCAGTCCAAGGTATCTCCTGGCGCCAGGCGCTCCGGATGGCGCCGGCCCCGGCCCAAACCCACGCCGCCGACCAGCCGGTCCAGCATTCCCCGTGTTTTCCAGAGATAGTTGGCGAAATACCAGCCCGTCGACCCGCCGATACGCTGGACGACGGCGAAGGCGGCTTCCGGCGGCGCGGCCACCGCGATCGTTCGGGTGTCCACGTGGCGGGCTCCAAAGCGGGCCGCCGCTCCACGGGGC
Organism: Dehalococcoidia bacterium; assembly: GCA_965221295.1. Taxonomy (GTDB): domain Bacteria; phylum Chloroflexota; class Dehalococcoidia; order Lucifugimonadales; family UBA3495; genus Bin87. The sequence continues at coordinate 3,310,087 of OZ244879.1, forward strand.
GATCCGCCTGAGGAGGAAAGGGCGTCCGACCACCGGGTTTCGACAAACTCCCGGTCCTCGTTCCGCAAGGCTCCCGCGATGGCGTCGGCCACGCCTCGGGGACGTACGTTGAAGCCTTGGGCGGACTGGGGGTCTTCGACCACGCTGGCATGACGCAGGCTGTCCACCAGTCGTCGCCCAATGCGCGCGTAAACCGGCGTAACCAGCCCCAGCCAGAGACTGGACAATCGGGGTGTCAGCGCCGGAACTCGGATCATCCAGCGGCGCAGGCCCCGTTGCCGGGCGTATTCGTGCATCAATCCTCCGTAGGAAACTACGTCGGCCCCGCCAATCTCCACGATGCGGCTCTCCTGGCAGTGTGGGCTCAGAGCCGCCTCCAGGTATGCCAGCAGGTCGTCGATGGCAATGGGTTGGGCTGGAACGGACACCCAACGCGGAGTGATCATCACCGGAAGCCGTTCCACCAGCGCCCGCACCACTTCAAAGGAAACGCTGCCGGAACCCACCACGATGGAGGCGCGAAACTCCAGAACGGACGCCCCCGAATCCCGCAATATCCTGCCGACCCGTTGCCGACTGCGCAGGTGCGGCGACAGGTTGGGCGTGTCCGGACCCAGCCCGCCCAGGTAGATGATCCGCCGCACGCCGCAGGCGCTGGCCGCCGCCGCGAAGTTCTGGGCGCCGCGGGACTCCTCGGCTTCGAAATCCCCGGATGATCCCAGGGCATGGGCGAGATAGTAGGCGACATCGATGTCGCGGCAGGCGCGGTTCAGGCTGTCTGGATCCAGCAGGTCGCCTCGAACCACTTCGGTGTCGGCGGAGACAGTTGGCTGCAGAAACTCGGGCCGCCGCGCCAAGCACCGGACGCGGTAGCCCTTCCGTTCCAGCAACCCCAGCAATCGGCGGCCCACGTAGCCCGTGGAACCCACCAGCAGGATTCGCGGGCGGCCGTTGGGGTCGGTATCCGCTTGTTCGGGCGTGAATTCCGTGGGTGTGAATTCTGTGGGCGTGGTTTCAGTTGGCATGATTCCCGGCTCGCGGGGGAAATGGGCTAAAAGCGGGTTGGCGTCCTGCAAAAGCTTTGGCTCTTCACTCCTCATACCGCACGTTTCGCGGCCGGGCCTTGCCACCGTGAACGGATGGTTCGGCGCACCACTTGGCGGCCAGGCGACGCACCGCGCGGTACACGTCATCTTCGAAGCCCAGCAGGTCGCAGACGACGCGACGGTCCAGCAGGGCGCGGTTGGGGTCGGCGTCGGCCAAATAGGCGGGTTGCAACTCCAGGTCTCGGAACTCGTCGAAGATGGTCTCGGCAGTGGCAAGCTGGTCATCCGTGAGAGTACGGAAGTCAAGCACGGGTAGGGTTTCGGCGGAGCGGATGGTCATGCTCGCTTTGCTGGACTGTTGGCGGCTGGAATGCCACCAATGCGATAGCAAACCCAACGTGCTGTTGCCCCAGATTGAGAAGGCATAGTCAAACCGTGAGTCTTCGAAGGACACGTTGGGCCATACTCGACCGCCTGCTGATGGTTGGTTCGTAAAGGCTACAGAGAGCGCTTGAGACCCGAAAGTGAAATCACGGTTCAAATGGGCGCGGCTGACTGTGGCCCAAACTTCGGCAGCCCTGACCTCCATGCCAGGCCTAACTTGCAACGACTGGTCCGGAGCGCAGACCATCCGCGTTTCGCGAGGGGCGTGATGATTCCACAACGCCGGATAAGATGCCGTTGGGCTGGCTGCAACCCGGGTAAAAGGCCCGTTGTGGGCGTCGCTGATGTAGAGCTGAGAATCGAGGCCGCGCTGCCCAACATCACTCAGTGGAGCGACGGGCAACGTCAGGCCTTCTAATCGAGTCGGCAACCATAGTTGGCCGTCCGAAAGAGCGTGGGCTACTTGGGCTAGGGTCGCGTCAGTCAGTCTCGCCGCGCCCCATCCGTTCTCATATCCGTCAATTGGAGCGTCCAATATTTCGCCATCCACCGTTGCGGCGTCGCCGCATTGAACGAAAATTCCTCCGTAGGGGCCGTCTTCCAAACGCCGTACCTCAGTCGCGTTTTGAATGGCGTCGGCGACTTCCCTGGCTTCGAGGAAACTCTGCGGCCGACGTCGAAGCGAAACGAACTGCGCCCGGCCAGTGGGCGTATCGCTTTCCAATTTGCGGCGGGCGACCACCAAACATTCGGCAATGCCCGTATCCGACGAGAAGGACATGTCATCGCCCTCAGCCGCGATGCTGACGATGGTAACGTCAACGTAATGCGTGGCGATCATCTGCCGGAACTTCGCCCAGGATGCGCCGTTGATGGCGGTAAAGGGCAACACCAGCGCCAGTACGCCGCCCGGTCGCAGTTTCTTGTCCGCGATGGCAGCGAACGCGGAACCCAGGCCGGCGTGGCCATGATAGTAGGAGTTCCGCGCCAGGCGAATCAGGCGGGCCGACATATCGTCCTGGTCTGCGACCGACGCGCCGAAGGCGGCAAAGGCGGCATTTTGCACGTTGCCGGCAGCGTCTCGGTGCTTGGTGTTGCTGGTGAACGGCGGGTTCATTATCACCAGGTCAAAGCCCTGGTCTGGCATGTCCGCTATGATCTGCGCCGCCGTTTCCTCGCCGACGCTGCCGGTGCGCCGCGCCGGGTCGCTGGTGTTGAACAGCGTCAACGCCGCAGAGGATTGAAGCAATTCCAACGAGCCAATGGCAACGCTGCCATCCCGTTGCCGCCCATAGGCCAGGGTATAGAGTCGCGAGTTATCAAACTGGACCGACGGCGCAATTCCTGAAAGGGTGGACCCGGTGATGTGAATGGCCGATGGCATTACGTCGCAGCCGTAAAGCGTTTCTTCCAGCATCGTCGGATGCAACGCGGAGGGGTCTCCGCCGGTGCGTTCGTGGCGCGCGGCGATCTGCTGATACGCCGCCGACAGCAGAGCCCCCGTGCCGCAGGCGAAGTCGCCGACCCGCAAGGCGCCGATGCTTTCGCTACTGGACCAGTCAACCCCGCGCATTTTGCCGACAGCGAGCCTGGCCAAAAACGCCGCCGACGCCGGCAAGGTATAGAAGGTGGCCAGGTACTTGCGGTCAGCGATCAATCGTTGGAAGATGCGCCCGGTCAGGTCGTGGGCGATGCTGGCGCCGGCGCGGGATACTTCAAGGGCGGTATCCCGCAAAATTTCCAGTACCATTGCTCCCGGGCCAGAGGGAATATGTTCCAATATGTCCTTGGCGATGGAAAAAATCGCCCAGTAGTTGACCCTGAGAATTTCCCCCCACGCATCCAGCGTGTCTCCAAATGGGTTGCTCACATCCGGGCCGCAAACCAGGCGCAGTGGCTTGATGCCGTGGAACCCGGACAGCCGCTCGTGAAAAATCAGGGCGTTGGCGACGATGGCGCAGGCCATGCGCCGGGTTTGGGGAACATCCGGCATCCCGAGCAAACTCGCGATGCTGGGCATGGTGTCCGGCCGCAGTTGATGCATCTGGTTGAGAACCGTCACGCCCCGCTCGATGCCCTGCTCCAGTTGCGCGGCCGCCAGGTTAACGGCGTTTTGGGGGATGGATACCAAACTGACCAGATCAGCCAGATCTGTTACCGAGCCTTGCAGCCAGCCCGTTTCGGGGAAGCGGCCGCCATCCTGGTACAGTACGGCGTAGGAAAGGCGGGCCTCGCATAGGGCGGAGCGAAGGTCGTCGGCAAAACGCACCGAATCGGGGTAGCGCAGCGCGATGGCGGCCTCGATTGGGTGCGCTTCGCCCACCACGGGCAGTCCGAGGCGTCCGGCGGCGTCGCCCTCGGCCGTCCCCAGGGCTTCGTATTGCGCTTCCACCACCACTGGAGCTCGGTCGGGCGCGGTGATGAGGTTGTCAAGCTGAAGGCCAGGCTGGCCGTCAATCAACTGCGTGTTCTCAGAGCGCGCCAGGCAGCCGAAGAGCATCCCGCTTAGCAGGTTGCCCAACTCGGCATTGACTCTGGGTTCGCTGTGTCTGGGCTGTTGGATGGTCATGCCAAGGGTCTGTGGTCAGCCGGGTCAATCGCTAGCCGGGTCGATTCCTGGCCGGGTCGATTCCTAGCCGGGTCGATCACTAGTCGAGTCGTTTGCGGGCCTGATAAATCGCCAGCCGGCTCAATCGCTGCCGCCACTAATTCTAACCGATTTTGAACAATCTCCCCACACCGGCGCCCGCTCGTCGCCCGTTCCCAGCATAATTTCCGACGGTATCGGCGCCGGCCCCGCCGTGGCCGCCAACCTTGCGATTTCGGTTCCCAGGCCGTTCGCCGCTTCCATGATCCAGGCAAGGCTGGCGCCATGAGACGACGGATTCGACAGCGCCGTCAACGGTGACGGCGATTGCGGCTATGGGCGGGGCGAACCCCTACTGGGGCGCCGCGCGTTAGTTCCCTCTGAACGGTCCGCGGACGCTACCGCGAGCCGGTTCTGTGCTTGACTTCCCGCGGGTCACGATTGCCGCGCGGCGTTCGCAATTGCCGGATTTTGGGCCGGCGCCGACCGGAGAGTGGGCCGGCGCCTATGGGTCGCAAAACGCGGCGAGCGCTGGAGATCAAGGTCGCCGGCCGATTCATCGGTCTGGCCTATCATCATCGTTGACGGCGTGATAGAATCCTCGCGCAAAACTGGGACGCCCCACGGACTATTGCGGATCGCGGCCCGGCCATGCGACGGATGAATTTTTCGCTTTCTCAGAGGCAAAGATGCGTAGGCTGCTCCAAGAATCTCTCGTCGCCCGTCGCCCCCTGGCGATATTCGCCTCGCTGCTGGCTGCCGGCCTGATTCTCCTCATCTCCACCACGGCAACGGCTCAGCAGACTCCTACGCCTACGCCGCAGCCCACGGCCACGCCGACCCCTGCGGCCACAGCCACGCCCACGCCAGCGGCCACGGCAACGCCTACTCCGAGCTTGGGCACCGATAAGGCGGCGTTGCAGGCCCTGTACAACGCCACCGACGGCGCCAATTGGCACGTCAACACGGGGTGGGACTTCACCACCACCCCCAGCAACTCCTGGCACGGCGTGACCGTCCGCAACGGGCGGGTAACCGAGCTGGATCTGGACAGTCCCAAGACAATTGGCGGCGTCACGCTGTTGGGCAACGGGCTGGATGGAACTCTGCCGGCGGCGTTGGGCAATCTGGACGCCCTGACCTTACTTCACCTGGGAGACAATAGCCTCACGGGCAGCATCCCCGCCGAACTGGGGAACCTGTCCAATCTGCAGTACCTGGAAATTGACGATAACAGCCTGAGCGGCAGCATCCCCGCCGCGCTGGGGAACCTGTCCAAGCTGCAACGCCTGGACCTTCACTTCAATAGCCTGAGCGGCGGCATCCCCAGCGAACTGGGCAGCTTGGCCGAGCTGCGGTACCTGGATCTTAAGGAAAACAATCTCACCGGCAGCATCCCCAGCGAACTGGGTGACCTCAGCAAGCTTGAGGAATTGGACCTAAGTGACAATGGGCTGACCGGAGGGATTCCCGCGGAATTGGGCAACCTTTCGCAGTTGACTGAACTGGATCTCAATTTCAACGCCCTGGACGGCTCGATCCCCGAAGAATTGGGAGACCTTGGTGAACTGACTGTCCTCCTGCTTTATGGCAACAACCTCACCGGTTCTATTCCAACGGAACTGGGCGACTTGGCCAAGCTGAAGGGCCTTTACCTTGGGTACAATGATCTGACCGGCTCCATCCCGGTAGAATTGGGCCAGTTGACGGAGCTAACATTCCTGGCCCTCCCATCAAACGACCTGAGCGGAACGTTGCCGTCGCAACTGGGCAACCTGAGCAAACTGACCCATCTGTTTTTGCAGGGTTCCGGACTATCCGGCCCGATTCCCGCCACCTTCACCAACTTGACTGCGATGGAAAACATCGTGGTTACCAACACCGGGCTCTGCATCCCCGCCGGGCAGACTGCCCTGACTTCCTGGTACTCAGGCATCTCCAACCGGCAGCCAAGCGCCATGTCCACCTGCTCGACCACGACACCAACGCCGGCGCCCACGGCCACGCCCACGCCAACACCAGCTCCCACGGCTACTCCGGCGCCGACAGCCACACCCACGCCAACGCCTACGGGGAGTCTGGCCACCGACAAGGCGGCGTTGCAGGCCTTGTACAACGCCACCGATGGCGCCAACTGGCACGACAGCGCCGGGTGGGACTTCACCACCAACCCCAGCAACTCTTGGTTCGGCGTGACCGTCAGCGGCGGCCGGGTGACCGAGCTTGACTTGAACTACGTGAAGAACATTGGCGGCGTACCGACGGAAGGCAACGGTCTGGATGGCGCGCTACCGTCGTCGATGGGAACACTCAGCGCCCTGACCGAACTCGACCTGGCCGGCAACAGCCTCAGCGGCAGCATTCCCAGCGAGTTGGGAGACCTCAGCAACCTCACTGAGCTGATACTTGACGGAAACGACCTGACCGGCGCGATTCCCGAGGAATTGGGAGATCTCGCCAAATTGGAGCAGCTCAACCTCGCTTTCAACGCTTTGACCGGCTCCATCCCTGAAGAGCTGGCGGACCTCAGCGAGTTGGAAATCCTCCTGCTCTACGGCAACCAGCTGACCGGTTCCATTCCACCAGAGCTGGGCGACCTGGCCAAATTGAGGCATCTCTTCATCGGTTACAACGACCTGAGTGGAACCATTCCAAAGGAACTGGGCAACCTGACAGAACTGACCTATCTGGGATTGCCTTCGATTGACATATCTGGAACCTTCCCGCCGGAACTGGGCAACCTGACCAAGCTAGGCTCTTTGTACGTGCAGACCACCCAACTCTCTGGCCCGATTCCTGCCACGTTTACCAACCTGACGGCCCTCGCCAACTTGGTAATAACCGAAACAGACATCTGCATTTCCGCCGGCGATACGGCCCTGACAACCTGGTACGCTGGCATCACAAACGCTCGGCCAAGTACGGCGCCCACCTGCGCAAGCACGACACCCACACCCACGCCGGTCCCGACAGCGACACCGGCTCCCACAGCCACACCCACGCCGGCTCCCACGGCCACACCGACGCCGACCCCTACCGCCACTCCGCAACCTACCGCCACGGCTACTCCAGCGCCGACGGCTACGCCAACGCCGGCTCCCACGGCCACGCCTACTCCGGCTCCTACAGCCACGCCGACGCCGACGCCAGCGCCCACAGCCACGCCTACTCCGGCTCCTACGGCAACGCCAACGCCGGCGCCTACGGCTACACCAACGCCGACAGCCACGCCCTTGCCGGGCCTGCCCACGGACAAGGCAGCGTTGCAGGCCCTGTACAACGCCACCGACGGCGATAACTGGCACGACAACACAGGGTGGGACTTCACCACCGACCCAAGTTCGTCTTGGGAGGGGGTGACGGTCACTGACGGGCGGGTAACGAGATTGCAATTGGTCAACAACAATCTTAAAGGCTCGCTCCCGGCTGAGTTGGGGGACTTGTCGGAGCTTACCTACCTGCAGATCAGTGACCATCAAGAAACCTTGACAGGCGCGATCCCCTCAGAGTTAGGCAAGCTTGCCAAACTAACGCAACTGCGTCTGAATCACAACAGGTTGAGTGGGTCTATTCCGACACGTTTGGGTGGCCTTTCAAAACTGACCCGCCTATACCTGCATTCCAACTTGAGCCTGAGCGGAACGATTCCGCCGGAGTTGGGCGACCTTTCGGAACTACAGCTTCTGTACTTGAACTCGAACAATTTGGACGGGCAGATACCTGTAGAATTGGGAAACCTTTCGAATTTGGAGAGGCTTTATCTTTACGGTAATGACTTGCGCGGATCGATCCCCGGTGAGCTAGGCAGTATCTCGCAGCTGCAATGGCTGTCTGTTGCCCGAAACCAACTCTCGGGAAAGTTGCCGTCGGAACTGGGTGGACTGACCAAGATTGCCCGACTCCATGTGTACGGTAACGAGCTCTATGGCCCCATCCCTTCCTCGTTCACCAATATGGTTAGTCTTTATGACTTCCGAGGATATGAAAACGACTTTTGTATTCTCGCCAGGGACACCGAGGTCGCCGCTTGGTATGGCAACATACAACAGAGGAATCCGGGCAGCCTCCGTGCCTGTGATCCTCCCACCGCGCCCACCGGCTTCACTGCCTCGCTCAGCGCCGGTGGCAGTGGGGCGGATCTATCTTGGACCGACCCACAGGATGCGGACATCACCGGTTGGCAGTACCGTCATAAGGAGGGCAGTGGCGAGTACGGAGACTGGACAAACATCGCCGGCAGCGATGCCACAACCACCTCTCACAGCGTTCCCGACCTGTCCGCAGGGGAGACCCACACCTTCCAAGTGCGAGCCATCAGCGACGAAGGAGGAAGCGCCGCCTCGGAGGAGGCAAGCGTGACTACTCCACCGCCCACGGCCACGCCAACGCCAGCGCCTACGGCCACACCGGCGCCTACCGCGACGCCGGAACCGACGGCTACCCCGCAACCGACGGCTACGCCTACGGCAACGCCGGCTCCGACAGCCACGCCAACGCCGGGACTGGCCACGGACAAGGCGGCGCTGCAGGACCTGTACAACGCCACCGGCGGCGACAACTGGCACAACAACTCCGGCTGGGACTTCACCACCGACCCCAGCAACTCCTGGTTCGGCGTCACCGTCGAAAACGGCCGGGTTACCAGGTTGCTCCTTCATGCCAACAACCTGACCGGTCAGATACCGTCGAAACTGGGCGACCTCGCCAATCTCACTGAATTGCACCTTTACTACAACAATCTGAGCGGTTCGATCCCGGCGGAACTGGGCGACCTCGCCAATCTCACTGAATTGCGCCTTTACGGCAACAAGCTGAGCGGTTCCATCCCCGCGGAACTGGGCGACCTCTCCAATCTCACTGTCTTCTGGCTTAACGGCAACGACCTGGACGGCTCGATTCCGGAGGAATTGGGCGACCTCTCCAATCTCACTGAATTGCGACTTAGCGGCAACGACCTGAGCGGTTCTATCCCGGCGGAACTGGGCGACCTCTCCAATCTTGTCCGCTTGTCCCTCAACCACAACGACCTGAGCGGGTCGATACCAGCGGAACTGGGCGACCTCTCCAATCTCGTTCACCTGTACCTTAACAGCAACGACCTGAGCGGTTCGATTCCGGCGGGACTGGGGAATTTGTCCAAGCTGGAATCTCTGTACGTGCATGACACCCAACTCTCCGGCCCGATTCCTGCCACGTTTACCAACCTGACGGCCCTCACCGGCTTCACAATACTCGAAACAGACATCTGCATTTCCGCCGGTGATACGGCCCTAACCACCTGGTACGCTGGCATTACGAATGCTCAGCCAAGTACGGCGCCCACCTGCGAACCCGCCAAGCCGGAGGGATTCACCGCCACGCCGCAGGACGGCAGCGTCCGGTTGGAGTGGCAGGCCGACGACCGGGCCGATGAGTGGCATTACCGGTTCCGCGCCTGGGACGGCAGTTTTGGCGACTGGCAGTCCATCGCGGGCAGCGACGGCGACACCACCCAGTTCGTGGTCACGGGCCTGACCAACGGTACCGAGTACGAGTTCCAGGTCAGGGCCAGCAACTCCGCAGGAAACGGCCCCGACTCCGACGTGGAGTACGCCAGACCCGCCGGCCCCGGAGAACCGGAGGCGCCAGGGATCACCGGCGTGGTGGCCGGAAGCAGCCCGGGCAGCCTCGCCATCACTTGGACTTGGACGGGAACCTCCTGCTACATAACGGGAACATCGGCCGGTTACGAAGTCCAATACAAGAAGGCGTCGGTGTCCGCGTGGCGCGGCGCCTGGGAGGTGGATGAAGGCGCCCTGGCCAACAACGCGGACAGCGGAGCCTACGAGGGGTTCGAGGACTACGGCGAGAGCCAGACTGTGACCGATACCTTCACCATCGACGCCTCGGCGGGACACGGAGCCTGGGGCCAGGTGGGGGTGACGCTGGACCCGGTGGTGTACGACGTGCGGGTGCTGGTGTACAGCCCCGGCTGTTCCAACCCGTGGAGCGAGGCCGCCACATCCAGCGGAACCCCAGCGAATTAGTTGGAGTAGGTCGCGAAGCGAGTGAGCGCAGGAACAGCCCGGGGCGCTCACAGAGCCAATAGGGGAAGGCCGTCCAAATTGGTGGCCCTCCCCTATTATCCCCCGTTCAGTAGCGAGGTTGGCCAGCGCGGTCAGCAGGTTCCGGAACCGCCGGAACGGTTCACGGTTCACTCAAGAATGACGGGGTAAAGGTGAGCGCCATATAGCCATCCTCCTCCGCTCGGGACGCCCCAGGGGGACTCTACTGTGCGAGGAATTCGATTGCCCTTGGGGAGGCCGAGTTCCGCCTCGCGGTTGCTGGCGCAATGATATAATGCGTTTGGCATTGTCGGCTTCTTCACTTGCGCGCCCACAAATCCTGGAGGATGAGAGCCGTGAATCGCTGGCCAAATCGGGCCCCGGAAACATTTCCCGACGGAACCGAGGATGATCGGCGACGGGAGAAGCGGATAGTGGCCTCGGGCGGCATCGGAATCCTTTCCGTTGCTTTTGGGTTGGCCGCTCTGGCCGTCGGACTGGCCCTGCTGTTGAACCTGATCATCGCTCCGTCCGCCCACGGGCGGGAACCGACAACTCCCCCACCCGAGACCGTCAGACACACGCCATTGCCGATAGCCTCCAGCGTCACGACTCCACCAGGCGCTACCTCTGGCGGAAACGATGACGTGGCTCCTCCGTCCAGGTTGAGCCTGCAAGTGGACGCCAACGACCCTGACAATCTGACCGTCAACTACACCCAAAGCGTCAACCACACCCAGAGGGTCGTCCCCCTCCGCTATCGGTTCGAACTATACCGCTGGGCCAACGATTTTGGCAGATACCTCTTGGCCGATTCCGTTGACGACGTCAACCCTCCGGCCAACTTCAACAACGTGCCAAGGGGCTACTGGTACGTAGCCAGGGGCCAGAGTTGCGCGATCTACAGCCGCGTCATTTGCGGGCCGTGGAGCGCCTGGAGCAACGCGCAGTGGGTTCCCAACAACAGGGAGCCATCTTTCGAGGCCTCCGGCTACAGCTTCAGCGTGGCAGGGAACGCCTCGGCGGGAACCCTGGTGGGAACAGTTTCAGCCACCGACTTGGATTCCGGCGATACGGTGAGCTACTCGATCGCTTCAGGGAACACGTCGGGGGACTTCAGGATCGGGTCCCAGAATGGACAAATTATCGCGACCGGAAGCCTCGATCATTCCTCATACACGCTGAAGGTGAGGGCCAGCGACGGGAACGGCGGCACGGCTACTGCCACCGTGGACATCAGCGTTGCAGGTGACGCAGAACCCGCTTTGCCTCCGGCTCCTGTTGGGTTACAGTCCGAAGCTGAGACGACAGATTCCATAAGCATAAAATGGACCGGGTTGACCGGAACCGCCAAGTACCGTTTGGAATACAGCAGAAGCGCACAAGGACAATGGGCGCTGGCGGACAGCAACATGCACGCCACATCAACTGCAGTACCCGGTTTGGCCTGTGGCGCGAGGTACGATTTCAGGGTAAGCGCATACGGAAATGGATCTGACTACCGCGCGGATTGGGGCGAATTCTCTCACCTCAAGGGCGTCAGCTCCCTGCTGTGTGGAGCACCCGCTCCGGTTTTGTCTGCCGCCACAACCAACGCCGCGATCACCGTCAGTTGGGCGCCTACATCCGGCGTGACGAAGCGCCAAGTGAGACACAGGCGGTCCGGAGCATCATCCTGGGTGGAGTCGCCGGACCTTACGGGAAGCAGTTATCCGCTCAGTGGAGTCGTTTCCGGTTTCAGCTACGAAACCCAAGCCCGCGCTTACGGCGACGGCGTCGTTTACGCGGCCGGTTGGGGGACATGGTCGGACTCTTTCGTGGCTGCCGCCACCGCGCCGCTGGCGCCGCCTGGCCTGACCGCAGACGAAACCCGCGCCTCCACGATCCTGCTCACATCGGAGGCCGTTGCTGGCGCGGCAGAGTATCAAATTCGATACCGAGGACAAGAAGACGCGGAATGGACTGAAGGGACCAAAACCGACGCCCCGCGCTATGTCGCCTCCGGACTCAGCCCCGCCTCAACGTATTGGTTGCAAGTCCGGGCCAAGGGCGACGGCGCAGGGCGTTCCAGCGGCTGGGGACCTTGGTCGCCATCGCTCCGGTCGCAAAGCGGCCCAGCGCGGGGATGCGCCGAAGGAACCGCCGTGGCATCCCCGGACTCCAACCCGGCCCTCGTGGACGATTGCAGCATACTGCTGGGATTGAAGGATGCTCTGGCCGGCGCCGCGAGGCTGAACTGGTCATCTACCCTCTCCATGGCGACCTGGGACGGCGTAACGGTGTCCGGTTCACCCAGGCGGGTCACCGGTTTGACGCTGAGCGACAAGGGCCTCAACGGAACGATTCCGGGTTCTCTGGGAAGTGTGACGAGGCTGGCGACGTTGGACCTTTCAGACAACGCGCTGACCGGCGGCATCCCAGCGGAACTGGGCGATCTTGCCGGCTTGATGCGCCTGGTTCTGAAGAACAACGAACTGACGGGCACAATCCCTGCGGAGCTGGGAGAACTGGCGAGTTTAACCGAGGTAGGTCTTGCCGGCAACGAACTATTCGGCTGCGCGCCTTTGAGCTGGCGACGAGGCTATCGGGACCGCATCGATGACGCCCCGCTGCCCAACTGTCGGTTGGCGATGTTCGTGGCGGCGCAGAACCGGTTTCCGGGCGCCGGCGAAACTACCACGCTAGTGGCCGTTACGTTCCCGGAGAATGTCGGCGGAATATCCTACAACTGGCAGGAACTGGTTTCAGGAGAATGGACGGATTTGGGGAGGCATTCGAAATTCCTCACGACCACCGCATTGGTCAGCGGGATCAGGGCGTTCCGGGTGCAGGTGTTTCTCGACGGCAAACCGGACGAGCCGCCGCTGGTGTCTGGGTTGCGCGTAATCTGGAACTGGCCAGCGATCTTCGACGAGTTTATGAGCGAAGTGTTCGCTGGGGGGCGAAATTCCGCGGCGTACCGGGCGGCGGAGGCGAATCTGTTGACCTGCATGAAGCAGAGAACCGGCGAGGCCTTCCAGTCCATTGAGCACACGCTGACCCGGTATACCGGGAGCTTCAAGGATCAAATCAACGCCTGCTACGAACAGCATGACGTGTTTGAAGGAGTCAACGGAGCCTATCGGTCAGAGATTGGACGCGTCGCGAAGACTTCAACTTCCTTCAACATGCTTCTCAGTTTATTTCCCAGCTTGAGCCACCACTTGGGCCGGCCCTACTTCCTCCGCACGAAGGGCCACGCGGAGGACGCTGCCATGCCGGCTCAAGAGCAGTCGGTTAACGCTACAGCAGGAGACGCGCAGCGAGGGTTGCTCGGCTGCTTGCACGATGCCCACGGCAATGAGATTGATTCTCCCACTGCGCAGCAGAAATTCGACGCGCTGAACTGCTTAATCATCGACACTCCCTTCATATACTGGCTCCAACAGGCGGATGAGTTCAAAGAATTGATCGATAAAGTGGAGGACGGCAATAGACCATTCGGATGGCTAGGGACAGGCGACTGGACATGCAGTTTCCCAGAACTCACCACGCTTTTCTCCTCCTTCCAGATGCCAGTCGAACTCTGTTTGAGGCATGACGTAGCCTACGCCAGTTTGCAGAAACTCTATGGAGACATGGCTAACGAAGCGCCTATCCCAAACTCGGGGTTGGATTCAGCCTGGAACGCTCGGAACAAGAACCTGGCGGATTTCATCGTTGCCAGCGAACCACTGCCGCATATAATCCCCTGTGACAATGTCCTGATCCCCGAGGTGGCCCACGAATGCAACGCTTACCAAACCAACAGGGTATTTCTGCAATCCCTGTTGGAGCTCGGCCCCAGGAGGGCAACCTTGTGGCCCGCTACCCGATACGATGTGCAGCATTCGATGATGAGATACAACGAGCAGGGACAATTCGATGCCAGTGGCAATCTGAAATTCGTTCCCTGCCCGCCTTCTGGCGCAGTAGCTCTGGGGAGAAGCGGCCAGACCGATTCGACCCTCCGCTTCCGCTTCGACCAGGGATGCGTGCCGGAACAACTCGGCGTGGAGGTAAAGCCATCCAGGTATGAGGTCTGCGAAATCACGGATGGCTCCCATTACTTGAACTTCCTGCGCTTTGCTCAGTCCAATGGCTTATTGCCAGACGCCTACGGGCGCCCCACCCAGGCAGACTGCACCGATAAACTGCCTTCGGAACTGAATGGGCAATATCGTGTGGATTCGTTCGAGGGTTTGCTCCAAGTGACCCTCAAGGCAATCGTCGATGGCGATATCAAGGTTTTTGGAACGGACGCCTACCCGGAGATCGTCCTATACGACCGGAATGACAGCTAACCACCATTGGAGCTAGGCGTTTTTGCAGTCCCAATCGGCAGTTGGTTCCCACTGGTTGAGTGCCCCCTTTGGCGGGGAACGACGCACAGTTCGCATCCCGCAATCCAGCGACGGTTGGCGAAGCGCCCCCGCGCTGCGCGATTGACGTACAGGTCGTTGGTCGAATAAGCGCGACTCGACGCGGCGTTCCAAAACAGAGCGCCGAGAACCAGCAAGACGATGGCGGCAATGGGGGGTTCATAGTTGCACCAGCTCGGGAATCTTGGCCTCAACTGCTTATCATTGCGAGCGCAGCGCGGCGATCTCGTTGATCGCAGAGAATCGCCGTTTGGCTCCGCCTTCAACGACCGTTCGCCCAGGCGTCGGGATTGCCGCGTCGCTAGCGCTCCTCGCAATGACAGTTGAGGGAGGCGCTGTCTGGCCCCTCCCACTGTCTTTGCGAGCGCAGCGCGGCAATCTCGTTGATCGCAGAGAATCGCCGTTTGGCTCCGCCTTCAACGGCCGTTCGCCCAGGCGTCGGGATTGCCGCGTCGCTAGCGCTCCTCGCAATGACAGTTGAGGGAGGCGCTGTCTGGCCCCTCCCACTGTCTTTGCGAGCGCAGCGCGGCGATCTCGTTGATCGCAGAGAATCGCCGTTTGGCTCCGCCTTCAACGACCGTTCGCCCAGGCGTCGGGATTGCCGCGTCGCTGGCGCTCCTCGCAATGACAGTTGAGGGAGGCGCTGTCTGGCCCCTCCCACTGTCTTTGCGAGTGCAGCGCGGCGATCTCGTTGATCGCAGAGAATCTCCGTTTGGCTCCGCCTTCAACGGCCGTTCGCCCAGGTGTCGGGATTGCCGCGTCGCTGGCGCTCCTCGCAATGACAGTTGAGGGAGGCGCTGTCTGGCCCCTCCCACTGTCTTTGCGAGCGCAGCGCGGCAATCTCGTTGATCGCAGCGAATCGCCGTTTGGCTCCGCCTTCAACGACCGTTCGCCCAGGCGTCGGGATTGCCGCGTCGCTAGCGCTCCTCGCAATGACAGTTGAGGGAGGCGCTCCCTGGCCCTTCCCACTGTCATTGCGAGCGCAGCGCGGCAATCTCGTTGATCGCAGCGAATCGCCGTTTGGCTCCGCCTTCAACGGCCGTTCGCCCAGGCGTCGGGATTGCCGCGTCGCTAGCGCTCCTCGCAATGACAGTAGAGGGAGGCGCTCATCGCAGTGACGGTAAAGGAATAAGCGCGGCCTGCCGCCTCTCATTGTCATTGCCAGCGAAGCGGGGCGATCTCGTAAGGTTCCCCTCATGGTTTGGCGCTGGCGTTGAGCGGCGCGATTACAGGTTCGGCGCCGCGGCCTTGAAGGCGGCGATGCCCTCGGCCAGGCCAGGATGAGGCAGGCCCAGTCGCCGCATCGTTTCGCGACTGTCCAGACCCAGCCGGTCGGCGCGGCCGGCTGATCCAGCGCGGGCTTGAGCATGGGAATCCATCGGTTCCACCAGGTTGGCGTCCAGACCGAAGGCGTCGGCAATGGCGACGGCGAATTCGTACATGCTGACCCAGTCTCGGCCGGCCACGTGCCGGATGCCCGGACGTTCATCCTCGACGATTGTCGCTATGCCGTCGACGAGATGCTCAACGTACACCGGCGTACGGAGCGTATCGGTTGGCGCGTAGTAAGGCTGGCCGTTGCGCAGGTTTTCGATCAGCCACGGCGCGAAGTTGCGCTTGCTCGGATGCGGCCAGCCGTACACGATGCTGGTGCGCGCGACGCTCCAGGACGCGGCCCCCCACGCCACTTCCTGCTCGGCCCGCCACTTGGTCAGGCCGTAGTGGGTCGTGGGTCGTGGCGTTTCATCCTCCCGGTAGAACCCGCGCTCTCCGTCGAACACGCACTCGGTTGACACGAAAACCAGCCGGGAGCCGTGCCGTTGGCACAGGGCGGCAATGTTCGACGTTGCGACCACGTTCACCTGGGTAGCGCGCTCCGGTTCCCGCTCGGCCACGCCGATGTCTGCGATGGCGGCGAGGTGGATGACCACCTGCGGATCAGTCTGTTGGAATAGCCGCTCCACGGCCGGGGAGTCCGTCAATTCCACCTGAAGCCACGAATCGCCGTCCACGGCGGGCGCCTGAGACCGGAAGGTTCCGGTAGCCTCGTGTTCGGGCATCGCCGCCAGGCGGCGCATTACGTGCCGTCCGATGAACCCGCTAGCTCCGATTACCAGGATGCGCATAACGGGCCTATCCCATGCCGTTGTTTGCCCAATGTCGTTGGTTGGCGGTCATTCGCTCCGAAGTTGGCGGAGCTGGTTTTCCAACTCACGGACCCTGGCTTCGGCCCGGGCGCGAGCTTCGCGTTCTCTGGTCAGAGTTTCGCGTTCTCTGGTCAGAGCTTCGCGTTCTTGGGCAAAAGCCTCCCTGATCGATTCCAGAGTAGCTACGGGGTCGCCGCTTGCGGGGTCGCACCAGACCAGTTGCCCGTGGACCCAGCGGATGTCAACGTTCAGGATCGCGCTGTGCCCCTGGAGGCTGCCGTCGGGCAGTTCTACGATAGGAATGGGTTGGTATTGCTCTCCCACCAATCGGTCGCCGGCCAGCCGAGCGCCGTGGAATTGGCCAGTCTCGTCGAACCGCCAGTATTCCGGTATGTCCAGGGCGGCGTAGATGAACCGCTTGTCCACGGTGTCCCGACGCCCGGTGGAGGCTGAGGCGACTTCCAGCACAAAATCAGGCGGCTTGCCCTGCTCCGAGATGACGTAGCCGTTGCGGGCTCGAAACGCGGCTGGGTCTGCGTTGAAGGACAGCAGCATGTCGGGATAGGGTACGCCGGACATATCGGCGAGTTCGGCGGGTAAAACCCTGGTGAGGTAGCGGTCGCCGCCGATGACGGTGGTTTCCAGGTTGCCGAGGTGTTGAGCCAGGTAATGCGCGCCGCCGGTGATGGTCAGGTGGTCGAATACGGTCATCTTTTCGTCCGGGACCCATGGGGGATCCGGCAATTTGTAGAACGGTGGAGAGTCGGGCGATTTGGCGGTGGTCATATTGAGCCTCGCCGGGCCAGGTGGGAACTCGGTTGGTTTGAGACGCCTCAAGCGTTGGGTTAGATTATAACCCACCCGTACCGGCGTTCTCGGGGTTCAGGCGCGTTGGTTCCAGACGCATGGGAGTTCAGGCGTACAGGCGGTTCAAGTTGGCGTACCGGTCGGGGTCTAGGTCCCGGCCGGCCAAGGCAGGATGGTCGTAGCCGTAGCGGTGGGCGCGGAACACGGAGTTGGCGTTGCCGGAGATGGAATCGCCGACGCCGAAACCGCTCTGCCCCATGAAGGGATTGATGTACTCCCAGACGATTTGCTTCGCCGGCGTCACCTCAAAGATGCGGCCCGGCGCTCCCTCGCAGATCAGCGTGTTGCCGTTGGGCTGCCGTTCCGCGCCGCTGATATGGTAGCTGTAGAAGGATATGGGAGGGTCGCCCCGATATTCCCAGGCGATGTGGTCGGTGGCGGGATCGACCTCGATGACCCTGGAGTGAGTGACGCCCCGCTTGTGGGGGCCATTGTCGAACAGCAGCACGTTGCCGTTGTCCAGCATAGTGGGATGATGCTGGTGCGAGATATTGCCAGGTCCCCACTTCCAACGGAATTCACCGCTGGCCTTATCAACGATGCCAACCGTGTCGGTTTGGCGGAAGCTGACCAGGAAATCGCCTTCCGGCGTCACGTTGAGGGCGTTCTGGTGCGTCCACTCCTCACGTCCTTCGAGGAAGCAGATGCGGTCTTCTTCCAGGTTCAGAAATTCCCACGATTTCCATTCGTACGCCACGTCTCCGGCTGGCGTGATTTCCCGAACCACATCGCCCAACATGCCCTGATTCTCATGCGGGCTGTGGCCGCCGCGGACCTGCAGCGCCATCCCTTCAGGGAGCAGTTCCCACGCCAACACTAGGGTGTTGCCGTTGGGCAGCCGCTCGAAGTCGTGGTGCAACAGCGGGTAGCGGTATTCCCACACCACGTTGCTGTCCCAGTCCAGCTCGAGGATGGCTCCCGCCACCGTGCGGCCGCCGCGAGGCAGGATTGCCATCTCCGGATGATCCAGCAAGGAGACTTCCTCGGCCGCCGGTCCAGCGCGCAGCAACAGGTTGCCATTGGGCAGCAGGTATGAGTAGCCGATGCCCTGGCTGCAATGCCAAGTGTGACAAATGCGACCCTCCATGTCGATGAGACGCGACTCGTGGCTGTTGAGGTTGGTCACCAGCGTGTAGCCACGATAAGCGTGTTGCGGCGCGTAGTGAATGAGACCGTTCGGATGGTTGACCGACCAACCCATGGCTTTGGCTCCTTGTGGGAGGTGGATTCTGCGGGCATTGTATAATACGCGCGGAACATCGACTGGAACACGGCAACACGCGGAACAAATTAACACGCGGAGCACAGCAACATGGCAGATTTGACTCGAACGCGCCGCATCGGGGCGCTGGTCCCCGCCACCAACCCGGTGGTGGAACCCGACTTCTACCGGGTGATACCCCCGGAGATCACGGTGCATTTCGAACGGATGTGGAACGGCGCCTGGGGCAGCCAACCCGATACAACCTCCGAGTCGGGGCACGTGCTCAGCATGACCAGCGCGGAGGCCAACGAGGTTGAAACGGCGCTGTTCGGGTTTGACATCGCCAAAATGAACGACGACGTGGCCCGGGGCGCCAGCGCCCTGTCCAACATCGGGCCCGATCTGATGGTGTACGCCTGCACTTCCGGGACCTGGCACAAGGGATACATGGCCTACGATCAGTCAATGGCGAAACTCATGGAGGAGGCCAGCGGCGTGGCGTCGATTACCGCCGTTGGTTCCTGCATCGCAGCCATGCGACACGTGGGCAGCCGCAAACTTAGCGTCGCCGGACCATACCGCAACTACCACCTGCGCAACCGCCTCAAGCCGTTGCTGGAGGAAGCCGGCTTCCAGGTCCTGAGCGCCGATGGGGCGCCATGGATGGAAGACTCCATGAACCCCCGTGAAATCGACATGGATCCGCCCCAAGCCATCATCGATTTTGCCGCTCAAGTGGCCCAGGACGACGCCGACACCATCTTCCTGCCGGGCACGGCGTGGCGCGCCCTGGACGCGGCTGAGGAACTGGAACAGCGTCTCGGCAAGACGGTGGTTACCGTGAATCAGGCAACCATCTGGATGGCGCTGCGGCGGTTGGGATGGACCAAGCCCATCGACGGCTTCGGCAGGTTGCTGAGGAGCCTGGAGTAGGCTGGCGAGCAACGCTCCCGAGCAACGTTGTTCCGCCCGCAATCACGAGGGGCGCTGGGCTTCCCTCATCGCGATGCGAACTCGATCCCGTTGGCCGGGCCCATGATCACGTCCCGGGTGGCGCTGCCGTCGCCGCCCGCGATCGACTGCCAGCCACCGTAGCTGCCGCCCCAAGCGCGAGCCCGGCAACGCCACTCATCGGCCTGGCCATCTGCCGGCCATTGCAACCGGACGCTTCCATCCTACCGCGCGGAGGTTTGCCCGCCGGCTTTGCGGGTGGCTCCACGGGTTCCGGCGTGGCCGTGGGCCAAGGAAATTCGACAGGGCGGCAATAAAGCGGGTGTCTTCCCGGACCGGAGAGCCACCCGGCGTCTGGTGGGCGCGGCCCTGGCCGAGCCGCGCGACTAATTGGCCAGAGGCCGCCGCCTAAACATCATCGCCTGGGATTTCGCCAACCACACCACTGGGCAGGATATGTTCGGGAGTTACCAGGACTTGAGGACGGGCAGTACTTCATTGGCGAAGAGTTGCAGGCTCCGTTCGGCGACTTTGAAGGGGACGCCGCCAAAGCGGAAGGCAACGTTCAGCTCAAAATCGCCGAGTATCTGCCGGCGTTCTTCCAGGCCCCGCAGGATCTTGTCCGGGGTACCCCAGCTGGCGGCTTTCATAAAGCCTTCGACCGCTCCCTCGAGTCCGGCGGAACGGGCGATTTCGGCCTTTTGCTGATAGGCATCGTAGCCACGCACGGCGCCAAAGTGGTCGCCCAGAAACTCGTAGTGGTAGAAGTTGCTCTCCACGAACTTGCCCTGGTAGCGGCGGGCTTCGTCTTCGCACTGTTCCAGGTCGGCGCCGCACACCACGAACTCGGTGAGCATGAGGCTGGGCGGTTCCGTTCCGTGGATTTCACGATGCAGGGCGCGACCGCGTTCGATGCCCGGCATCCGCATTTCCCAGGGTCGGTCGGCGAACATGATGATGTGGGCGCCCAACTTGGCGGCGGACAGCACGGATTCGTCGCTGGCGGCCACGGCGTAGATGCGCCCGTCGAAGGAATGCTGCGGCCGGGGCCGGATTTCCGTCCGTTGCTGCGGATAATGTTTGCCATCGCCTTCGATGAATCCGGTTCTGAGGGCCTCGACGATCATTGGGGCCGCCTCGTCGAAGCGTTCCCGTGATTCATCCATGCTGATGCCGAAGGCTTCAAACTCGCGTCGGGCCAAACCGCGACCAAAGCCGAGACGCAGGCGTCCGCCGCTCAATAGGTCGAGGGTCGCGGCGTTTTCCGCGACCCGCAGCGGGTTGTGCCATGGCAGAATCACCGCGGCCGTGCCCACATCTATGTCGGGGTGTTTGGCGGCGACGTGAGTCATCAGTTGCAGGTTGTCGGGCACGAAAGAATAGTCGTTGAAATGGTGTTCAGCGGACCACAGGCAGTCGAACCCAGAGTCGGCGGCCATCTCGGCGAGGCGCAGCTCCTCCTGCCACATCTGTCCGTCTGTTCCCTCTTCCCAGCCGTAACTGGAGAAGATCATCATCATGCCGACGTCCATTCGAAATCTCCTTGGATGCGCAATCGGTAAAGGACCAGGCCCAGGGCCCGGCGATGGGATAAGCCTGGCTTGGGATAAGCTTGGCTCGGGATAAACCTCGCTTGGTATTAGCCTCGCTTGGCATGAGCCTCGCTGGGTATGTGCTTCAGACGCTGGGCTTGGCGGCGTAGGGAGTGAGCTGAAGTTCGTGAGTCCAGCAGGACTTATCCTGGGTGTGAAGGTAGTAGAAGGCTTCGGCGATCTTCATGGGGTTGATCAGCAGCTCGGGATGCTGCTGGGCCCGGGGCATGGCGCGAGTCCCCGGAGAATCGATGGTGCCGTCGATCACCACGTTGGCGACGTGCACCCCGTGCTCGGAGTATTCCTCGGTGAGGGCCTGGGCCAGGGTTCGCATCATCACTCGGGGGTAGTAGAGGGATTGGCCGGTGTACCGTTTGCGACCGCGCAATCCAGCGGCGTTATTGGAAAACAGGATGCTGCCTTCACCGCGTTGCCGCATGGCTGGCAAGACCTCCTGCGCAACCAGGAAGGGGCCGCTGCTGGAGATGTGCTGGGCCGTCTCGAACATTTCATACGGCATGTGTTCGAGCAGTTCCATCTCCGGCGGTAGATCCCGTCCCTCCAGGTAACCGGCGTTATAGACCAGGACGGATGGGTCGCCGGCCTCGGTTCTGATGCGGGCGAAGGCATCGGAAATGGAGTCGCGGGAGGCAAGGTCGAGTTCCACGATAGCGCTGTCGCCGCCCTGTTCCCGGATGGCGGCGTTCAACGGTTCGGCGTTGGCGGCGCTGCGGGTGGTCAGCACGGTATAGAATCCCTCGGCGGCGAATTTCTGCGAAATGGCCCCACCCACGCCCCACCGCACGGCGACGGGCAGGTCGCTGTCATCAATGTCTCCGCCGTGAATCAGATGGGTATTGCGGCCATCCGCCTGCCACTTGGAGGTTGCTCCGATCACGACGGCGACCGGTTTTCCGCTGGTGTTCATGGTTCATTCCCTTCTTCTGGAGGTATCTGAGGAGGTTTCGTGGGGATACCGAAGCGTCGCCGGCTAGGGTTTGCTGCCGGCCAACCGATTGTCGGGTACTGTACTACAAATCGGCGCGAGTTGGTAACGGTTCAAGTTGCCTCGCGTCCACCCGGTTCCCCAAAGGAGTCATGCGGTGTAACGGTCAAGTATCCACCATCGCGTGGCGCCGGCGCTGGTATCGCGTAGCGACGGCGCTGGCATCGCGTGGCGACGGCGCTGGCATCCGGTGTCGCTCTGCATCTGTCATTGCGAGCGCAGCGCGGCAATCTCAATGACCGCCACCAACGGCCGCGGGACACCAACCCTGCCGGCCATAGGCGCCGGGGCGGGATCGCAGCGTTGCCGTCGTTCCCGGCATCAGCTGGTTTCGGAACAACCGCCCGGGAAGACCCAACGCCGGTGAGACGAGCGCAACCGACTTGATCGCTACTGGGCAGCTTGGGATCCGCAGACGGGGATGGGCCCCAAGTAGAGACGAAACCTGCGTGAGACGCGCCCAGGGATCGTATCCAGCGATTTCCATACGGGAATGCGCCGAAACGACGCCCTTGGGGATGCGACGGGCCAAATGGAGGGGTCGAGGCAGCTGGGAGAAATTGGTGCCGAGGGAGGGACTCGAACCCACACACCTCCAAGAGGTAGCGGATTTTAAGTCCGCCGCGTCTGCCGTTTCGCCACCTCGGCACGGAGGTAAAAATTATCGCGCTACCCGATATGGATCATGATCGGAGCGCGCCCAGAACGCTGTTCTATCGCACAGCGATTGCAATTCGGAAGATGCAGGGGAAGACAGGTCATATGTAGAAAGGCGTTGGAGGCGACGGGCGGATTCGAACCGCCGAATAGAGGTTTTGCAGACCTCCGCCTTAGTCCACTTGGCTACGTCGCCTCATTGAGGGACTCGCGCGCGGGGCGCCTCAGTCCTTTGGTCATTTGGCTTGCTCGTCCAACCTGTCTGGTGCCGAGGGCGGGACTTGAACCCACACGAGCGAAAGCCCACGGCCCCCTCAAGACCGCGTGTCTACCATTTCCACCACCTCGGCATATGCATGGGCCGATTATAGCACAAACGCGGGGCCAATCGTCAAAAGGGCGATGGCCGGTCCACAGGTCATGTGGACCGGCGGTTGGATCAATGGACTGGTTGGCTGACGGTCGGCGCGCCGCCAATCCGCGGTCAGCGTTCAGTTGACCTGGCGCTCGCGGTGCAGCAAATCCTTGGCGACGGACCCGATGTTGGCTTCGATGCAATCCCGCAACGCCGAGTATATCGAGCGGTTGATGGATTCCATCATCCAAGATTCGTAGTCGGGTTCCGACTGGTATTCGTTTTTGACCGCTATCAGTTGTCGCAGCGATTCCAGGTAGTGGGTCTGCAACGGAGTCAAAGACTCGATGTCGAAGTCCTCCACCTGAGGGCCCGCTTGCTCCTCGAGCTTGATGGAATTCGAATCCGCCAACTGGCTTTCGTTTTCCAATCCGCCGACTTCAACGTCGTCTTTTGGTGATGCGTTCATTGCAAATCTCCCAATCGCGTTCGCGGTGGTCCCACGATTGCAACTGTTTAGGTCGCCACCATTATAGCGCCTGTGAAACGGGGCG
Source organism: Dehalococcoidia bacterium (assembly GCA_965221295.1). Lineage (GTDB taxonomy): Bacteria > Chloroflexota > Dehalococcoidia > Lucifugimonadales > UBA3495 > Bin87. The sequence continues at coordinate 3,333,881 of OZ244879.1, forward strand.
ACACTGTGTGTTGGGGTAGTTTACACGGGATTCACGGTATGGCAACCCTGTGGCTGGAGCCAACCCTCCGGCGCCGGCTGGCGCGGCGCCGGCCGACGCCGCCCCGGAGGGAATGGTCTCTTGATCCTGAATACGCTGGATCTGGGTTATCCGGATGTCGGCCAAGCGCGCCTATACTTCTCGAAATTCGCCTTCCACCGTATCATCGCCTGGAGCGCCGCCAGACGGCCCGGCGCCGGATGGGCCGCCCGGGCCCTCGGCGCCCGGTTGGGTGTAGACGGCCTGTCCCACCCTTTGCAGGGTTTCGTTCAAGTCGTTCATGGCGGTTTGCATCTGGGCGACGTTGTTGGCGGCGATGGCGGAACGAAGCGTCTCCAGCTTGCCTTCCGCTTCGGTTTTCAGCTCGGGCGGCAGCGCCTCGGCGTGTTCGGCGAGCAACCGTTCCGCGGAGTAGGCCAGGCTGTCGGCCTGGTTGCGCGTTTCCACCTCGGCCCGCCGGGCCCGGTCGGCTTCCTCGTTGGCCTGCGCCTCGGCCATCATCCGCTCGATGTCTTCCTGGGCCAGGCCGCTGCTGGTCTGGATGACGATGCGCTGCTCTTTGCCGGTTCCCTTGTCCTGGGCGGATACGCTCAGGATGCCGTTGGAGTCGATGTCGAAAGTAACGTCGATCTGGGGCAATCCTCTCGGGGCCGGCAGGATGCCGTCCAGCATGAACCGGCCAATGGTCTTGTTGTCGGCTGACATCGGGCGTTCGCCCTGGAGCACGTGAATGTCCACGCTTGGCTGGTTATCAGAGGCAGTGGTAAAGGTTTCGGTCTTCTTGGTGGGGATGGTGGTGTTGCGCGGGATCAAGGCGGTGGTGACGTTGCCCAAGGTTTCGATGCCGAGGGTGAGCGGAGTAACGTCAAGGAGGACAATATCGCCCACTTCGCCGCCCAGCACACCGGCCTGGATGGCGGCGCCCAGGGCCACCGCTTCGTCGGGGTTCACGGAGCGGGACGGCTCCTTGCCGAAGATCTGCTGGACCTTGGCTTGCACCGACGGCATACGGGTCATGCCGCCAACGAGGATCACGTCGTCGATCTTGTCGATGGAGACGCCGGCGTCGGCGATGGCCTGGCGGCAGGGGCCTTCGGTGCGGTCGATGAGGTTGCCAACCAGTTGTTCGAGGCGGGAGCGGCTCAGGGGTTTGACCAGGTGTTGCGGGCCGCTGGCGTCAGCAGTAATGAACGGCAGGTTGATTTCGGTTTCCAGGGTGCTGGACAGCTCGATTTTGGCCCGCTCGGCGGCGTCGCGAAGGCGTTGGAGGGCCATGCGATCCTGGGCCAGGTCGATGCCGGTTTCGGCGCGGAACTCCGTGACCAGCCAGTTGAGGATCGCCTCGTCGAAGTCGTCGCCGCCCAGGTAGGTATCGCCGTTGGTGGACAGAACCTCAAACACTCCGTCGCCGAGTTCCAGGATGGTGATATCGAAGGTGCCGCCGCCCAGGTCGAACACCGCCACGGTGGAATCGGTCTGCTGGCGGTCGATGCCGTAGGCCAGCGAAGATGCGGTGGGTTCGTTGATGATGCGGAGCACGTCGAGGCCGGCGATCGTTCCAGCGTCCTTGGTCGCCTGACGTTGGGCGTCGTTGAAATAGGCGGGGACGGTGATGACGGCCTGGGTGATTCGCTCACCCAGTTTGGCTTCGGCGTCCTGGCGGATCTTCTGCAGGACCATGCTGGAAATTTGCGGAGGGGCGTAGGCCTGTCCGGCCATTTCCACGTGGGCATCGCCGTTATCGCCGGCAACGATCTTGTAGGGAAGGCGAGTGGCCGCGTCCTGCACTTCGGCGTCGGTGAAGCGGCGACCCATCAGGCGTTTGACGGAGAATACGGTGTTTTCCGGGTTGGTGACCGCCTGTCGCTTGGCGGTTTGCCCCACATATCGCTCCCCGCTGCGGGTGTTGACCGCCACCACAGAGGGGGTGATGCGGCTGCCCTCGGCGCTCTCCACCACCTCGGCTTCGCCGGCCTCAATGACGGCGGCTACCGAGTTGGTGGTTCCGAGGTCGATTCCCAATATTTTCGGCATTTTTGCACTCCTGAAAAATGGATTTACAGTGTCGGTTAGGTTTGGAAGGGAATTGGTTTTGGGAGCAGGATCACGGGCTATTGGTTCACCACCACCTGGGCCACCTGCACCACGCGGTCATGCAGCAAGTAGCCCTGGCGGAGGACTTCCACGATGCTGCCCGATTCCGCGCCGTCCACCTGGGCCATGCCCACGGCCTCGTGGAGTTCAGGGTTGAAGGGCTCGCCGATGGATTCGATTTTGGCGACGCCCTGGGCCTCCAGGAAACCAGCGAGTTTGCGCTGAATCAGACGCACGCCGCGCGCCCAGGAATCGGCTGCAGGATCATCAGGCGCGGCGGCGTTGCCACTTTCCAGGTGGTTCACCGCCAGGTCCAGTTCGTCAACTATGGGCAGAAGCTGCACCAACAACCGGCTGTTGGCCTGCTGCTGGATATTCAGCCGTTCCTCGTCGTGGCGGCGCCGGGCGTTGGCCAGATCAGCTTGGCCCCGTTGCACCGCGTCGATCTGGCGGTCGATCTCCGCGCGGGCGTCGGCCAGGGCGGCGCGGAGCAGCTCGGCTTCCTGCTCCGGGGTAACGGGTGGTTCCGCCACGGAACCGCCGTCAAGGCCGGCCGTCTCGCGGACTTCGGGGGAAGCTTGGGCGGCATCCACGGGTGGGTTGGCTTCGGCGCGGCCGGGGTCTGGGCGGTTTGGATCCGGGGGCATGTTTGGTTCGCTGGTCATTGGGCGTTCCTGTTGGGGTTGTTAGACGCCGGTGGCTCCGGGGCGGGGAGGCTGAGGCTGGCGCACAGCAGGGAGACTTCATCGTGGATGCGCTCCGCGGTGAGGCTCCGATCCTCCGATCTGGAAAGTCGTCGGGTGAATACGTTGAGGTTATTGACGAGTTTCAAAGCGAACTCGACGCCGGCTAGGTTCAATCCGAGATTATCCATCAGGTGGCGAATCAGCAGGACCTTACGCAGGTCATCCTGAGAGTACAGGCGCAGCATTCCCATGGTTCGCACGGGTTGGATGAGGCCGAGGCGCTCGTATTTGCGGAGGGTTTGCGGGTGCATTTCCAGCAGGCGAGCGGCTACGGAAATTATGTAAACGCCCTCCAGCTCTCCGGCCGGGGTCGTCGCGTCTTGGGGCTTATCGCCATTGGCATTTGCATCGGCGCTGCCCGACCAGGAAGACGGAACATCAGCAATGGGGGCAGGATACGCCTCCAACTGTCGGCTTCGGATCCGCGCTTGTCTGGGCCATCGTTGCTGCATCTCAATACCTCTCCGTCCTGGGTACCATGCCACTGAATTATATCCCATGCTACGATAGCTGTAAATGGCTTGACACAGTATGTATCAAGTCGTATATTCCGCCCATGGCGACTCCGGGCGCCGCTGGCGCAGAATCGGGCAATCGGAAAATTCGACAAAAGGCAATCCAAACCGCTCTTCAAATCCGTACCACTACTGAACCACCGGAATTTGAAACGCCAGACACGACCAATACGCGCAAGTCGAGTCGGCGAGGAGGCAACCATGAAACTCAGATTCGGCGCTTGTCCAAAATGTCAGGGCGACCTTCAGGTGAGGCGAGACGTTTACGGCATGTTCAGCAACTGCCTGCAGTGCGGATTGCAGTTGGACTTGGAAACAACCGACCCGGCGCTGCCGGGCCACGGGGTGGAGCCAGCCCTCATTGATCTGCGAGCGCGAGAGCGGGAGCAGCTGGCGCGGGCGGCATAGTCGGCGGCGCGTCAGGGACGTGAATCAGGGGCGGGTTGCAACCCGCCCCTGCTTTTTGGATGATCATGGCGTCTCGATGGCCATCAACGAGTGAGGATCATCGGGTGAGTTCCGGCCAGAATCGTTCTTCCTGCCAAGGGTCGCCATTGTTGTTGTACCCGCGCTGTTCCCAGAACCCGGGGGCGTCCTCGGCCATCAATTCGATTCCATTCACCCACTTGGCCGACTTCCAGCCGTAGCGGCTGGGAACCACCAATCTCAGCGGCCAACCGTGATCCTTGCCGATCTCCGCGCCGTTCTGCCGGTGGGCCAGCAACCCTTCGGATAGGGCCAGATCCAGCGGCAGGTTGGTGGTGTAATCGCCGAAGCAATGGGCCATGATGTGCCGGGCCTCGGGACTGACGCCGGCCGATTCCAGCAAATCCGCCAGCCAAACGCCCTCCCAGGTTTGGTCCAGGGCTGACCATTGGGTGACGCAGTGGAAGTCGGCGTTCAGCGTGATCCACGGCAGAGCGCAGAACTGGGACCAGTCCAGTTCCAATTCCCGCTCCACTAATCCCCAGACCCGGAAGCGCCACGCGGCCAGGTCAACCTCTGGTGTGTCGCCGTAGGTCAAGACCGGGAAGGTTTTGGCGACGAACTGTCCGGGAGGCACCCGTTCGCCAGCCGGCGGCGCGATCTTCACCTGGTCGGGCCGTTTCAACCCGAACTCCGGCTGCACGCCGGCGGACTGTTGGCTTTGCTGGCTGGAAGTAGGCTGGCCGGAGGTAGCCTGATTGGAAGTTGTCATGGGAGAACTCCTGGATCCGCCGTCCTGACGGCTCAGGTGACGTGGCGAGTGAGGTTCAAAACGCTCGAATCACGGGTTGGCAAAGATGGTTCCGGGCGGGCCGTCGGATACGCTGCCAACGATGGCGGCGCAGGGGGCGCCTTCCTCCAGCAATGCGGCGACCAGAGCGTCCGCCTTGGCGGAGGGTACGGACATCAGGAGGCCGCCAGAGGTTTGAGCGTCGCACAGCAACATCCGGTCATCATCGGTTAAGGACGGATTCCAGGTCACCGCGTCGTTGACGCTGCTGACGTTGCGATGGGTGCCGCCGGGGGCTACGCCCCGCTCCAGCAGCTCCCTGGTTCCCGGCAACATGGGAACGGACCTCAGGTTGACCTCGGCGGAAACGCCGCTGCCCTTCACCATGCTCTTGAGGTGGCCCAGCAAGCCGAAACCGGTAATGTCAGTGGCGGCGTTGACGCCAACCCGCTGCATGGCCAGGGCGGCCGGACGGTTCAACGCGGCCATGTTTTCCACGGCGCTGGCCAAAACGTCAGCGCTGACCACTCCTTGCTTGCCGGCGGTGGTGATGATGCCGGTTCCGATGGGTTTGCTCAGGATCAAGACGTCGCCGGGCTGGGCGTTGGCGTTGCTGACCTGCTTGCCGGGCTCCACGACGCCGATCACGGACAGACCGTACTTGGGTTCGGGATCGTCCACGGTGTGGCCGCCGACGATGAGGCATTCGGCTTCGGCGGCTTTGGCGTAGCCGCCCTGCAGGGTTTTGCCCAGGATCTCCTTGTCCAGCGAGGCGGGGAATCCGACGACGTTGAGGGCGATCAGGGGTTTGCCGCCCATGGCGTACACGTCGGACAGGGAGTTGGCGGCTGCAATCGCCCCAAACTCGTAGGGATCGTCGGTGATTGGAGGGAAGAAGTCCACGGTTACGATGAGGGCGGTATCGTCGTTGAGACGGTACACGGCCGCATCGTCGCCGGTTTCGGCGCCCACCAGCAAGTCAGGATGCCGCAGGAGGGGCACGTAGCTCAGGACCTGGCCCAGGTCCTCGAGGCTCAGCTTGGCCGCTCAACCTGCGCAGTGGGAAAGCTCGGTAAGGCGGACGGGCAGTTCGGTTTGAGTCATGCGGAGACAGTCCTATTGGTCGAATTGTCTGAGGAAGTCAATCCAGCTCTTGGCGGGAATACCCGCCAGCGGAAGATCGAGCGTTTCATCCATGTACTGGTCCATTATACCCATCCTGGCCAGTCTCCCAAAATTGCCGCCGCCATCGCTCACGGGTCGGTCGGCGCGGGGATTTTTAGGATCCCTGCGCCAATGCGTCATCTCCGCGCTTCACAGTTGGTATTCCGGGCGGCGCAGCAGTTGGCGGGCAATCACCAGCCGCATGATCTCGTTGGTGCCTTCCCCGATGATCATGAGAGGGGCGTCGCGGTAGTAGCGCTCGACGGGAAAGTCCTTGGTGTAGCCATAGCCGCCGTGGATGCGCATGGCCTCCATGGCCACCTCGCCGCAGACCTCGCTGGCGAAGAGCTTGGCCATTCCCGACTCCAGGTCGATGCGCTGGCCGCTGTCCTTCTTGGCGGCGGCGTCGTACACCAACAGGCGGGCTGCTTGGATCTTGGTGGCCATGTCGGCGATTTTCAGCTGGATGGCCTGATGCTGGCTGATGGGCTGGCCGAAGGTTTCCCGCTGCTGCACATAGCGCATCGAGGCGTCCAGGGCGGCCTGGGCGACCCCGACGGCGCGGGCGGCCACGTTGATCCGGCCGGTTTCCAGACCGCCCATCACCTGGGCGAAGCCGACGTTCTCGACCTCTCCAATCAAATTTTCAGCGGGGATGCGGAAGTCTTCGAAGAACAGCTCACAGGTGTCGAGGCCGCGGTAACCCAGCTTGTCGAGATGGCGGCCCACCTTGAAGCCGGGGCTGCCGTCCTTCTCGATGACGAAGGCGGACAGGCCACGGTGCTTGATGGACGGGTCAGGATCGGTGCGGGCCAGCAGGCAAAAGGCGTCGCCGGAGTCGGCGTTGGTGATGAACATCTTGGAGCCGTTGACGACGTATTCCTCGCCATCCTTGACGGCGCGGGTTTGCAGGGCGCCCACGTCGCTGCCGCCGCCGGGCTCGGTGAGGGCCAAACCGCCGCGCATTTCGCCGCTGGCCAGCCGGGGCAGGAACCGCCGTTGTTGCTCCGGGGTTCCGTGTTGGGCCAGCACGTAGGTCAGGATGTGGTGGGTGCCCAGGGCGCCGGTGAGGGCCATGTATCCCTTGCTGATCTCTTCGAAGATCATGGCAAAGGTCGTATAGTCCAGGCCCATGCCGCCGAATTCCTCCGGCACGTTGATGCCGAACAGGCCCAGCCCTTTCATCTGGTCAATGAGGTCGTAGGGAACGGTGTCGTTGGCGTCGTGTTCGGCTGCGACTGGCTCCACCTCCTGGCGCACGAAATCGCGCACCATATTGACGATTTGCGAGCGGGCTTCGTCGGGAGTCTTGGCAATCGTGGTCACGGGATCTCCTGTTGAGGCATAGCGTTTATTGCCGGTTCAGTCTATCCCAGGCCATGGGGAGGCGCAACTGGACCGGATGGTTCACGGCGTCCTTTGGGATCAGCGGCCCCGCGCGCCGGCGGCCGTTCGCTCAATGACAGGCGACTCGCTCCCGGGCCGGCCGCACCGATTGGCCCACACGCGCGGTTTTTGCGACATGCAAGTGACCACTGGGAAAGGCGCGCCTGACGGATTCCTCGAAACCGTCTATAATCCATGCGCGCTGGGGCCCGTCATTCCATGTGGGCCAAGCCCAATCGAATTGGGTCGATGGACGGACAACTACGGTTGCCCAGATTGCGCCCGTTGCACTGAAAATCGGTTGCCCCGATAATCGGTTCCCCGATACAGGAGACTCCGCGACTATGGCAGTAAGAGTCCTCGACGTTCATGCTCACATCACCCCGGGCAGCGCGCTGCGGGCCATGCAGAGCGGCGACAGCTGGTTCGGCGTCGGCGCGCCCGCTCTTTACAACCAGCATCGTTACAATCCTCGCACCTTCTGGACGCCGGAGCAGCGCATCGCAGATATGCAGTCCCTGGGAGTGGACTTGCACGTTCTCTCCAGCAACGCCGGTTTGTACTTCTACGACCTGGACCCCGACCAGACCATGACCATGCACCGGGAGTGCAACGACTACGTGGCCCAACTGACCCAGGAGTACCCGGACCGGTTCGCCGGCCTGGCTCACCTGCCCATGCAGGACGTGGGGGCAGCCATCGAAGAACTGAACCGGGCTGTCGAGCAGCTGGGCCTCAAGGGCGCCATGATTGGCGACCACGTGAACGGGCGCACCTTCGACGACCCCTACTTTAACCCGCTGTGGGCCACTGCGGAACGATTGGGCGCGATGTTCCTGATACACCAGGGCGGCGACACCGTGGTTTCGCCCCGTCTCGACAGGTACCACCTGCCCAACACCATCGGCAACTTGGCAGAGCGGGCCGTAACCTTCGCGTCCTTCGTATTCGGCGGCGTCATGGACCGCTACCCAGACCTCAAGGTCTGCCTCTGCCACGGCGGTGGCTACACCTGCTACGGCATCGGACGCATGGATCGTGGTTGGCAGGTGCGCCCGGAGGCTCGCGTCAACATTGATCAACCACCCAGCGCCTACCTGAGTCGCTTCTACTATGACTGCCTGACCCACAGCGAAGAGGCCCTGCGAATGCTCATCGACACGGTGGGCGTCGAGCAAGTGGTTTTCGGCACTGACTGGCCATTCGACATGTGCGCCGACTGGCCCGTCTCCTGGCTACTCGGATTGGACAGCCTATCCCGCGAGGAAAAGGACGCCATCCTGTTCGCCAACCTGGAACGCCTCCTGAACATCTAGGCCAAAATTGAGTGGCATTCCCACAGTGGCTTGACGATAAGGCGCAGTCAGTGGCGATGGCCCTTCGTCTCCGCCCCGCACCGTATCACTGAATCGACCCAACTGAAATAAACCAACACGCAGGACCAAACCGACACGGAAAACCAACCCAACACCCAGCAACAAACCAACACGGAGGAAAGAAAACATGGGACTCATCGCCGACAACATACGGCTCAAGGCCATCAATCACATCACCTACAACGTGCGCGACAAAGACATCGCGCTCAAGTGGTACCAGGAAGTCCTGGGCGTCAAGCAGATACCCAAGATGGTTGACAGCGACAACCTCTACTGGCTGCAGTTGCCCAGCGGAGCCATGGTGCACATCATCGAGAACCCCGACGCGCCCTCCGCGCCGTCCCATCACACCGCCTTCGAGGTGGACGACATCTCAGCGGCCCGCGACGAGCTGCAGAGCATCGGGGTGGAATGCACCGACATTCAGACCCGCCACGATGGGCAGCAGGCGTTCTACTTCCACGACCCCGACCACAACCGCCTGGAAATCTGCACCAAGTCAGGCTTCGGCGTGCTGGTGTAGCACACCAGCGGAACCGGAAAACGGAGGGGCGGGTTTGAGACCCGCCCCTCCGTTTTATCTCCACTGAATTGTCCGCCGGCAGCGCAATTGCGCTTGTTTGGCGCCGAAGTCTTCAGGCATGAAGTCCGTATTCGTCAGCCCACGTTTCCAGCGCGACCAATCCGGGTTCCGCGTGGTCAACCAGCTCCGGAAACAATTTGAACATAACCGGGTCCTCAAGAACGAAATTACGCAGTCCATCTAGGGCGGACGCATATTCCCTGCGTTGCATTGGAGCTAGCGCATCATCTCGCAGTGTCTGGATTTTATCGTACCTTGCAAGCAATATCAGTAACGGAATAGCATACGAATCAAGTATAGCAACGACGTTATCGTGAATATCCCACAACATAGATCTTTCAGCGATCCAATCGAGCTCGTAATCGTACCTGCTGCCAACTGTCAATGGCCTAATGTCCGTCAGTCACAGCCTTTCGCTTCGCGCGGCTTTCGTAGAATTTGGCGATCAGTTTCTGGTTTTCTGCGGCCTTTGCCTCGGCTATGGACTCCAAACGTTGAACCTCCTTTGAGTTTTTCGCCAACAAGCGGTCGATCTTGGCGTCGCCAGTTTCCCGTAGCATTTTGAAATCTCCCGGTTCCGTATCCTGAAATCTCCCGAATCCATATTAATGTATCAAGCTTTGGCCAGTGAGGCAACTTGGAACGGCGCAACCAGTCAGCGTTCACTCCACGGAGCCGCATTGACGGGCTAAAATTGTGAAACGCATCGTTTGCATTGCGCGGGCGTTCTCCGGCCCGTCACGGCCGTCCCATAGAGTACCGATTCAGAATCCCCAGGTACGCGCGTTGGCCTTCTACCGCGATCGCCGTGCGGTCCGCCTGGTATTCGGCCCACACCGATTGCGTCAGGGCCGTGGCCTTGCCTGCTGGCGTGTGAGGATTGGCCGGGTCCAGCCCGGCGAACGCCTGCATCCGCGCGGCGATGGACTTGGGGCTGCGTTCCAGAGCCGCGGCCAGCGCGGCCACCTCGCGGCTGTCGTGGGCCACCTTGCCCCGATACAAGTGCAGCGTCGCCAGGTCTTCCAACCGGGTCCATTTACGCGGTGTGGGCATGGTCTATCGTTTGTGGTGAAGGGGGCGGCGCAGTATTCGATTTAGCGCGGTGGCGCATTGCCTGGGCGCATCAACAAGGATGTTTAGTTCGAGCACAAGCTTGGATTGGAAGTTACCGCGCCTACTCAGATCCCAAACCTTCCAGTCCACGCCGTTAGTCAGTATCGCATACCCGCTCCGCATGCCTTCGGCATAAGCCAATAACTGTCTCTCATCTCGTACCTTGATGCCGTTGACAGTCAGTTTTTTCGCTTCGATGATTATGGCTGGCTCGTCGTCATTGTTGAGCAAAGCGTAATCGACACGTCCGTATTGGTTGTGCTCGTACTCTACTTCGACCTCGGTAACGTCCGACAGATCCCAATCCAGCGCAGAAAGGATAGGGTCGATCGCAGCATACCGAGTGCAGATTTCATGTCGGCTGATGTATGCATAGAAATCCTCTATATGGTCAGCCACCAGTTCAATTGCCATCGTTACGTCCGATATCGCCATCTCGCTTTCCTCCCTATTGGATGAGTGGCGGCAGCAGAGGCGGAGCATGCTTCGCCTCTGCTGGCCACGGTCACCTACCGCCCTTCCTTGATGAAGTCGGCGACACGCTCCCCGATGGTCATTGACGTTACGTTGGTGTTGGCCCGGATGCAGTCTGGCATCACGCTGGCGTCGGCCACCCGCAGATTGGTCACGCCTTTTACCTTGCCAAACTGGTCCACCACCGCCATGGGGTCGCTGTCCGGGCCCATCTTGCAGGTGCCGGAAATATGCTGCGACGTGGTGACCTCCCGGGCGATCCAGGCGTCCAGCGCATCGTCGCTCTGTAGAGCGTCGGCCGGCGGTTCAATGCACTCCTGGATCAGGTTCACGAAATCGGGATGCTCCGCCAACTGCATGCACAGGCGCACCGAGTCGCGCAGCCGCACCCGGTCCGATTCTTCCCGCAGGTAGTTGTAGTCCAGGAAGGGTTGCTGATGGGGGTCGGTGGATTGCAGCCGCATCTGTCCCGCCCCGGCGGCGAGCTGGATGCCAGCGCTCATGCGGATGCCCAGGGGAACCATGCGGTCGCCGCCCCGGTTGATCCGCTCGGTGGCGAAGGATTGCATGCTGATTTTCATGTCGTTGCGCAGGTCTGAACCGTCGGCGGTATAGCGCAGGCACAACTGCGAACGCGGGGCCAGGCCGTCCAACTCCACTTCGGGCTTGGTGCGCCAGGTGCACCAGACGGTGGGATGGTCTCGCAGGTTCTGACCTACGCCCGGCGAATCCTGGATAACCGGGATCCCAATTTCGCGCAGATGCTCGGCCGGCCCGATGCCCGACAGCATCAGGATGTGGGGCGAGCCGATGGCGCCGCTGCTGAGGATGATTTCGTCCGCCTCGGCGATGAAAACCTCGCCTCCCGACTCCAGCTGTACGCCGGTGGCCCGGTTCCCGTCGAACAGAATCCGGTGCACGTGGCAATTGGCCTTGATGGTGAGGTTCAAGCGGTGACGCGACTCTGCCAGGTAGCCCAAGTTGGTGCTCATCCGGATGCCGTTGGGGTTGTTGAAGGGCGTTGGCCCCACGCCGTAGGAATCAGGATGGTTGTGATCCCAGGTCTCCGGGAAGCCGGCCGCCATGCACGCGGAGTGGAACGCGTTCTGGGCCGGCAGCCAGGATTCCCTGGCGAAACGATGCATCACGATGGGCCCGTCGCCGCCGTGAAAGTCGTCGTTGCCATAATCGGTGTCGGTCTCGATGCGGCGGAATATCGGCAGCAACTTGGTGTATCCCCACTCATCGTTGCCCTCGGCCGCCCAGCCGTCGTAGTCCTCCGGCACGCCGCGCAGGAACACCTGCCCGTTGATGGCGCTGGACCCGCCGGTCACCTTGCCGCGCGGCACCATGATCTCCGGCGAGGTGTCCGTTCCCTTACCCACAAACTGCCAGTTGTGGTCGCTGACCATGATGTCGATCTCGGTGTTGTAACCGAACTTGACCTCTTCCGGCAGATGCTCGAATTCGGGATAATCGGGTCCCGCCTCGATCAGCAGCACGTGCTTGCTGTGGTCTTCCGTCAACCGGCTGGCGATAATCGATCCCGCCGACCCAGCTCCTATCACGATATAGTCGTACTTCATGCCTGACCTGCTCCTTTCATCTCAGCTCCGCAACCGCCTGCAACTGCAACCCCGCAACGACTTCAAGCGCGCGTCGCTCTGAGCCACGCATCAATCTCAACCGCGCGCCAAACGCAACAGCGTTTTAGGTTGCAACGGCGACAGCGAGGCGGTCGCGGATTGGGTACCGTCGCCATCATATACAGACCGCCCGACTCGCGCAAGCGAACATGCGGGGCTGTCGTAGCAGTCGGTGGTCTCGACGCAACAACCAACTCGCGAAGCCAGCGACCGTACCCTCGCGCCTACCCGCCGTTGGGCCTGCCATCGGCCCCTCCCCAAGCTGTCATTGCGAGCGAAGCGCGGCAATCTCGACGACCGCAACCAACGGCGCTCTGCCCTCGGCCCTCCCGCCCCGGCGGCCGTTCGCCCAGGCAACGGGATTGCCGCGTCGCTATCGCTCCTCGCAATGACAGTTGGTGGCGTTGCGAGCGCACCCCACCTGTCATTACGAGCGCACCCCACCTGTCATTGCGAGCGAAGCGCGGCAATCTCGACGACCGCAACCGACGACGCTCCGCCCTCGGCCCTCCCCCCGCCCCGGCGGCCGTTCGCCCAGGCATCGGGATTGCCGCGTCGCTATCGCTCCTCGCAATGACAGTTGGTGGCGTTGCGAGCATTTTCCCCTGTCATTGCGACGCGCCTGGCCAGAACCCTGCACCCAGGCGGGCCGGCAACGAATAACCGGGTTGGGTTTGCTATCATGTAGGCCCGCGTTGACCCATATTGGCGATCATCCCAGATCAATATTGGCGATCATCCCACCCAAAATTGGCGATCATCCCACCCAAACAGGAGCCCGTCCCAATGTCCGCTGTCCTCGACCGCATCGACCCCGCCGTCGCCGCCGCCATTCAGAATGAGAATCGGCGTCAACGCGATTCCATTGTCCTGATCGCATCCGAAAACTACACCAGCAAGGCCGTTATCGAAGCCCAGGCCCAGTTGATGACCAACAAGTACGCCGAGGGATACCCGGGTCGGCGATACTACGGCGGCTGCGACTTCGTGGACGTGGTGGAGACGCTGGCCATCGACCGCGCCAGGGAGCTGTTCGGCGCGGAGCACGCCAACGTGCAGCCCCACAGCGGGGCCCAGGCCAACATGGCCGCTTACTTCGCCGCCCTGGAGCCGGGCGATACCGTCCTGGGTATGCAGTTGGACATGGGAGGGCACCTCACTCACGGAGCCAGCGTCAACTTCTCTGGCAACCTGTACCAGTTCGTCCCCTACGGCGTGGACCGCGAAACCGAAACCATTGACTACGACCAGGTTGAGCGACTGGCGCGAGAACACAACCCCAAGCTGATTGTCGCCGGGTGCAGCAGCTACTCGCGGACGCTGGACTTTCCACGCTTCCGCGCCATCGCCGACTCAGTGAACGCCCTGTTGATGGTGGACATGGCGCACATTTCAGGACTTGTCGCCGGCGGCGCGCATCCGTCGCCGTTCCCTCACGCTCAAATCGTAACTTCCACCACTCAGAAAACCCTGCGCGGACCACGCGGCGGCCTGATCCTCACCGAGGCGGAGCTGGCCCGCAAGGTGGATTTTGCGGTGTTCCCGTATATGCAGGGCGGCCCCTTCATGCACGTCATCGCCGCCAAGGCCGTCTGTTTCGGCGAGGCGCTGCAACCCGACTTCGCCAACTACGCCGCCCAAGTGGTGATCAACGCTCAGGCCATGGCGCAGGAACTGTCCGAGGCCGGCGTGCGCCTGGTGGCCGGCGGCACCGACAATCACCTGATGCTGGTTGACCTGACGCCCCTGGGCATCAACGGACGTCAGGCGGAACGGGCGCTGGAGTCGGTGAACATCGTGGCCAACAAGAACGCCATACCCTACGACACGTTGCCGCCACGCACCGCGTCGGGCCTGCGATTAGGGACGCCGGCCATCACCAGCCGGGGCATGACGGAAGGCGACACGCGCCAGGTGGCCAAGCTCATAGTTCGCGCGCTCGGCAGCATCGGAGACGATGGCGCCCTAGCGCAGGTCCGCGACGAGGTTCGCGATCTGAGCAACCGCTTCCCAGTGCCGGGACTGGACGAAGAATAGCCACGATGGATTGACAGGGGATCGCGTCGGATTGACAGGAGATCGCGTCGGCGGCGGGATCGTTGCGGCTCGACCGCCGACTCGCGTCGGTGATCATTCGGTTCATGGCGCATTGGGATGTCGGGGCGCCTGGTCCCGGGTCGCCTGACCCCGGGGCTCTTGACCCCGGGGCTCTTGACCGATGAACAGGTTGCCGCCGAACCCGCCCTCGTAGGAGTTGGTTCGGATGTATTCGGCCGTCAGGCCCGCTTTTTCCAGCAACCCCAGCCAAGTCGAGGTGGGGAACAACCCGCCGGTATGCCGGTCCACCTCCACATCGATCTGCCCATCCCGATCGATGATGAAAATAAAGACCGATTCGGTGGAGTCGGCGGCCGGTTGGGGTCGAGCCATATACTCGATGAAAGTCACCGCGCGGTCTGTCGCGTGCCGGGTCCATTCGATGACCCTGGGGCCGGTGAAGGTCTCCTGCACGCAATCCGGGGCAAGCAGAACCAAACCCCCAGGGTTCAGATGCGCCACCGCGGTGGCGATGGCGGCTGCAAGGTCCGCCTCGGTGATCATGTAGTTCACCGCGTCGTGGATTGCCACCACGTCGAACGTTCGCCCCAGGCGCACGGCGCGCATGTCCCCAACGTGATGCAGAGTCTGTGGGTTGAGCCGCCGGGAATGCTCCAGCATCTGCGGCGATATGTCCACCGCCTCGGTGATGAAATGATCGGTCAGGTGTGAGAGCAGGTGCCCGCCGCCGCAGCCCAGCTCGAGCAGTGTCGGCAACGGCGGTTGTCCGTCTCCCGCAACGATGTGGAGCCGGTCCCGTATTGCATCCAGCCATTCTTGAGCCTCCACCCCATACTCTTCGGGTGGGCTGATGATGGGCCACAGGTGGGCCAGATCGTTGTACAACCGGAGGGACATGACCAATCACGCCGCCATTTCGCCGACACCGTAGGTGTCGATATACAGGTATTCCCGCGCCCGAGCCATTCTGGCGCCGGGCTGCGGCGGGTTATTGTACAACCACCGTTCCAAGTTGGTGATCACCATCCCCGACTCAATCTCGATGAATGGACAGCCCAGTTGGCGCCACCGGTAAATCATGCGCGCGGCGTCCGCCGGCAGGCGTGGCGCCCAAACATCCACCTGATCCGCAGTGTTGACTGACATGATGCGACCTCCTGTTCCATATAGTACGATTGTACGAAACAAACGGACGTAAAGCAACCCCTTCAGAATCTCGCGCGTATTCGTTTTCCGCAACGGGCCATGGCGTCCTCCTTTTTGCGTCAATGGCGTCTGCCCTTTCTGCCATTGCGACCGCCTTGATTCTGTCATTGCGCGTCCCCCACTGTCATTGCGAGCGAAGCGCGGCAATCTCGGCGACCGCAACGCGCGGCCCTTGGCGCCTGGCGCGAGATTGCCGCGTCGCTGGCGCTCCTCGCAATGACAGATGAGGGAGGCGGTCCTCGCAATTGCAGAACAGCAGGGCCCTAGGCATTGGCAGGACGGGAAGGTTCCTCGTGATGGCAACGGCGGGGCTCTTGGGTTTGGCAGAACGGCCTGGCGCCTCGCGTTGGCCCACACAGCCGCCTCGCGGTTGCGCGCGCGCCGGCCCTGAGTCATAATGCGCGCGTTCGACGCCGGCCGATCAGCCAGACGGCGGAAACGGACGCCAACGGGAGGGACGCCAAATGCCGCAAGCCGGAATTCCATCGGAACAGGAAGTGCTGGGCTGGTTCGACAGCCTGTCCAACTGGGGACGCTGGGGCGACGATGACGAACTGGGCACACCCAACCTCATCACTCCAGAGAAGACCCGGGCCGCCCTGGCCACCGTCGAAGAAGGCCTGTGCGTTTCCCTGTCCCGGGAAATCACCTGGGACCCTGCCGTGGACGTGCCGGCGCCGCCCGTGCACTACATGGTGGAAAGCGGCGAGGGCTGGGCTACCGGCGACAAGGTTTCCAACCGCGCCTCCGCAGTGGCTATGGACTACATCGGCATGATTTTCCACGGAGTTTCCGTTACCCACGTGGACAGCCTGGCCCACTTCTTCTGGAACGGCAAAACCTATAACGGCAAGCCCGCCCACATGGTGTCCACCAGCCTCGGCGCAACCGTCTGCTCCGTTGAGGCGGCTCACCGGGGATTCGTCACCCGCGGCGTCCTGGTGGATGTTCCCTTCGTGCGCGGCATCGACTGGGTTGAGCGCGGCGAAGGCGTCATGCCCGATGACATCCTGGCTGCCGAGGAACGCTGCGGATTCCGCGTCGAACCGGGAGACGTACTGCTGGTGCGAACCGGTCAGCTGCGCCGTCGCCAGGTCGAAGGTCCGGTCCCTCGCGAGGCCGGGTCCACCGCCTGCCAGGCTGCCTGCCTGCCCCTGTTCAAGGAACGCGATATCGCCGTGCTGGGCTCCGACACTGGCAACGACGTGAGCCCGCCTCAATACCCCGGGCAGTTGACCAACCCAATTCACCAGGTATCGATCACCGCCATGGGCTTGTGGATCCTGGACAATGCCAACCTGGAAGATGTCGCCGAAGCCTGCCGCGAGCGGAACCGCTGGACCTTCATGGTCAGCATCAATCCGCTGCGGCTGCACAACACCACGGGTTCCCCGGTCAATCCCGTGGCCGTGTTTTAGGGCCGTGCTATAGGAAGGACAAACATGGCGGCATCCCCCGAACCCACGGAATTCCGCGAGCCAATGGTTGCCATGGACGAATTCCGGGCCCTCGTCCGAATCGCAGGGCTTCCCCTGGACGATTCGGAGTTGGAAGAACTGCTGCCTCTGTACCAGTTTCTGCGGAACCGGGTTGACCGGCTCCACGAGGCGGACCTGCCCCTGGGCGGGCCGGCGGTGACCTTCCCCGCGGATTGGAGCCGTTAGGCGCTTGAGCATGACCACACCAAGCGACCTGCACTTTCTGACCATCGGGGAAGCGGCGCCCCTGATCGCATCCGGCGAGCTTTCTCCGGTCGAGTTGACCCGCGCGTACCTGGCCCGCATCGAAGCCATCGACGGACGGCTGGATTCCTTCGTCACCCTGACGCCGGAAATCGCCCTGGCTCAGGCCCGGCAGGCGGAGGCGGAGATCCGCGCCGGCCGGTACCGCGGGCCTCTGCACGGCATCCCCATCGCCCTCAAGGACCTGTACGACACCGCCGGCATCAGGACCACCGCCATGTCCCGCGTCATCCCCGACCGGGTTCCCGCCGAGGACGCCACCACCGTCGCCAAGCTCTACGAAGCCGGCGTAACGCTGCTGGGCAAATTGGCGATGCACGAGTTCGCCCTGGGCGGCCCCGACTTCACCAGCCTGTTCCCGCCGGCGCGCAACCCCTGGAACACCGCGCACATGCCCGGCGGCAGCAGCAGCGGTTCCGGGGCCGCGGTCGCCGCCGGTTTGTGCATGGGCGCGCTGGGTTCCGACACCGGCGGCAGCATACGGGGGCCGGCCTCCATGTGCGGCATCGCGGGCATCAAGCCCACCTTCGGGCGGGTCAGCAACTTCGGCGTGATTCCGCTCTCATGGTCCCAGGACCACTGCGGCCCCATGACCTGGACAGTGGAGGACTGCGCCATCATGCTCCAGGCCATCGCTGGCTATGATCCCAAGGATCCCACCACCGCCAACGTTCCAGTGCCCGACTACTTGGCCAACCTGCGCGACGGCGTCCACGGCGTGACCGTTGGAGTACCCCGGAAGTACTTCTTCGAGGAAGCGCCCGGCGTGGACGTCCAGGTGATCCGGGCCGCCGAACGCGGCTTGGAAACGCTGTCGGAGCTGGGCGCCGAAATCAAGGACGTGGAGATTCCGCACATCGAGTACGCGCAAACCGCCAACCAGGTCATCATGATGTCCGAAGCCTACGCCTACCACGAGGCGAACCTCAAGACCCGGCGGCGCGACTTTGGCGACCTGGTCCGCAACCGCTTCCTGCTGGGCGGCCTGCTCTCGGCGTCTGACTACAACCAGGCTCTGCGTATGCGACGCGTAATCAAGGACGAAATGGCCGACGCGCTGCGCCAGGCCGACGTTCTGGTGACCCCCACCTACGCGTCGCCGGCGCCGCGAATTGAGGGATATGCCGGGGCCACGACGCTCACGCAACCCAGCTTCACGGGGCCCTTCAACGTCTCCGGCTTGCCGGCGGTGTCAACGCCCAGCGGCCTGTCGGATTCCGGGCTACCCATGGGACTGCAGGTGGTGGGCCGGCCATTTGACGAAGCCACGACGCTGCGGGTGGCGTACTCCTACGAACAGGCGACCCGATTTATTGATCGCCGTCCGCCGGTGTAAATGGCCCCAATTTGAACCGCAAGCGGAGATTGATACCCGAAATTTGCGAAATGGGGTGGCGCAGTATTGACGAATCGGCAATGATTAGCGTAAAACTGCCCTGCAATGCTGGGGTAAACCTGCCCCCAGCGGAAAAACAAACCTCAGCCTCGCTGAGGAAATCCCTCAACCAGTGGGTGCGACACCCACCACAACCAACGGAGTGAAAATCATGGAATGGCCCCTGCAAGCCTACTCAGTCAAACTCAAGCGGAAGGTCGACATCGCCGAAGACTCCATGGAGTTGGTCACGATGAAGAACGGCCGCCACGCGCTCAGGGGTGTAGCCGCCGAGGATCGGAGCGTCAACGTATTCCGCATTCTGGGCAACGCCGAAGTTGAAGAAGTGCGGGCGAAATTGGCCGGGAAATAAGGCAGCGCTTTTCCAATTTGGCCTAGTCCGCGCCTCGGGCAGTCGGCCCACCAACGCCAACGGGTCCTCTACGGAACAGAGGGCCTGTTGGCGTTTGCCGGCTATGCGACAGACACCAAGCGGCTCAACACGCCAATCGTAGACGCTAGGAGCGGTTGATGACGGTTTGGACGATACGCGGCGGTCGCAATGGCCAGCACGAGGCCGCGTTTCTGGAGAAGGGCGTGGTGTCGGTCGGGTTTGGCCTACAGCAGAGCGTCGCCGACTTTCAAGACCGCGAGTCCCTACGGCAGCATTGCGACTCTCAAAACGGCGCCGGTCAGCTGTGGCGGTTCTACCACGATGTCGGCGTGGGAGACATGGTGGTATTACCCCGCAAGTTGACCGGCCAAATCGCCGTCGGCCGAATCAGCGGCCCCTACGAATTTCAGTCGGCGTTTATGGGCGATCACGCCCACGGACGGCCTGTCGAATGGCTGGTCACCGATGTGCCGCGCTCCCATTTTGACCGCGACCTGCTGAACTCTTTTGGGGCGCAGATGACCCTCTCGCAGCCGGGCGCTCCCAACGCTGAATCGCGCGTCGAACGCATCGTCAACGTCTATCTGGGCAGCGCTCCAGTCCCTGAACCGATGCCCATTGACGAGGGCGTCGCTGGCGACGATGATTTCGAAGAGGGAGTCGACCACGAGCAGGAGATCAAAGACCAAATTGTGGCGCAACTACGGCGGCAATTCGCCGGCCTGCCACTGGAGCGTCTTGTAGCCGGCATCCTGAAGGCATCCGGTTACGTGGCGCTGCAAACTCGCAAAGGCGCCGATGGCGGCATTGATATTCTGGCCGGAAAAGGCGATTTGGGCTTTGACGAACCCCGTCTGTGCGTGCAGGTAAAAGGGCGCGCTGGCCCGGTTGACCTGGTTGAATACGACCGTCTGCGCGGCAACATCGCCACGTTTCGCGCCGAGCATGGTCTATTGGTCAGCTTGGGCGGTTTCACCAAGCCAGTTCTCGACCGCAACGAGCAGGAGTTTTTCAATATACGTTTGTGGAACGCCGATGACTTGGCCGAGCGCCTGCTGGCCAGTTACGACTCCCTGCCGCCGGACATCAAAACTGACATCCCCCTCAAATGGGTGCGTGTCCTGCTGCAAACGGATTAAGCTACATTAGGCCGCCGGCCACCGAAGGACTGGGCCAGTGATCCCGCTGGTCAGCCCGTCCAGATGGGCCGCCCAAGCAAGCTGCTGATTGCCGCTAGCCAGAGACGGATAGGCTTGCATCACCGGCGCAAGGTCGCCCACCTGCCAGCCTCGTTCCACGGCGACCGACCAACCCTGCAGACCTTCGGCGGCCTGCCGCCAGGGCGTGAAACCAGGTAGATCAGGTTCGGCTTTAGGGTCATCCAAATCCACGTAGGTTTCCGTGGTGGCGCCTGTTATCCCGCAGGCTCTCAGGTCAGCGCCGTTTCAACCATGGTGGTCTCCGATTCTCAGGTCTGCGCATGAGGCACCGGATTGCCGAAAAGGAGGACTGCCGCAACGCCAGCGCGTCTTTAGGTTCGGCATCCCAAGGCGTCTACCAGTTTACCCCAACGGACGCGGTTTGTGGCGAGAACGCTCCGGCGGGGCGACGCGATTCAGTGACGGCGACGCCGTTGCCCGACGTCGACCACGCTAGCGCGGCCCCTTGACCTGATCGGGCAGCCACAGCGCCAAATCCGGGAATACGATGATCAGGCCGATTACGACGGCCATGCAGACCATGAACGGCAATACGCCAATGTACACGTCGTTGATGGTGCCCGTTTGGGCCATCTGTCCCGTCTCGCTGGCCTCCTGCTGAGCCACGTCGTGGCGCGCGCCCTGCAATACGTACAGGCTCAGGCCCTGCGGCGGGCTGATCTGCGCCGCCTCCAGCAGGATGATCATGATGATGCCGAACCACAGCAGATCGACCTCCGCGGCCCGCAGCACGGGCGCAATGATGGGCAGCGTGGTTAGCATCATGGAATACGCTTCCATGAACGTTCCCAACAACAGGTAGAACACCACCAGGAACAACACCAACTGCACCGTGGTCAGGTTGAAGCTGGCCACCCATTCCGCCATAGTTATCGATATGCGCAGGTAGGCGAAGGCGAACTGCAGGGTGAACGCCGCCATCAGGATGAACAGGATCATTGCCGACGAGCGCGCCGCCGATACGCAAGCCTCCATGGTCATGGCAACCATGAAACGACTGTAATTGCGGAAATGCTCGCCGCTGAACCGGCGCTCCCGTCGCCAGTCCTCCAGCGTCGCCACCACCTGGGGCGAAAGGCGACCGGCGATGCCCGAGTTCAACAGCGCTTGGGCGATATTGCCGGCGAACAGGCGGGCGAAGTTGTAGATGATGGCCATCGCCAGGGCGCCGCCAACGCCGAAACCCGCCGCCTCCGACGGCGTGGCCCACCCAAAATAGATGCTGCCCAGCACGATGAAGATCAGCGCCAGAACCGGCGTCATCAGCGCGGTGAAGAGCAGACGCTCGACCCATCCCTCCCAGCTCCAGAACCGGGACTGCAACTGCCGCGGCGCGATGGCTGGCCAGATCAGCGACGCAATGCCGATCATCAGCATGAACACGCCGGCCAGCAGGATGCCGGGAATGAACCCAGCCAGGAACAACCGGCCGATAGACTCTCCCACCGTCAGGCCGTACAGCACCAGCAAGATGCTGGGCGGAATCAGGATGCCCAACGTTCCTCCAGCGGCCAAGGACCCCACCACCAGCCGCTCATGGTAGCCCTGCGCCCGGAAGGACGGCAGGGCCACCCGGCTCACCGTGGCCGCCGTGGCGATGCTGGAACCGGCGCAGGCTGCGAACACGGCGCAACTGGCGATGTTGGTGTGCATCAACCCACCCGGTATGAAGTCGACCCACCGGGACAGCGCCCGGTACATGAGATCGGCGAATCCGCTGCGCAGCACAATCTCGCCCATCAGGATGAACAGCGGTATGGCCACCAGGTTGACGTTGGTATTGGTTTCCCATGCCCGGTTCCCCATGATGTTCCATACCGGGTTATCCGAGAACGCCTGCAACAGGATTAGCGACAAAGAACCCAACGCGCCAGCCACGTACATGCCGGCGAAGAACATGACGCCCATGAGGACAAAAGCGACGGCGATCAGCATGGTTCAGCCACGATTATTGACGGCCTGGTTGCAACGACACACGGGAACCCCGCCGTCCGGTCCATGGGGGCCTGCTGGTCCATGGGGGACCCCTGGTCCATGGGAGTCTCCTAGTCCATGGAAGTCTCCCGGTCCGCGCAAGTTTCCTGATTTGCGGAAGTCTCCGGCTAACGGCGACGGGGTTGGAGCGCGCGCATCATAGCCGAGACCGCAAGCGGTGTCCAGAGCGGACGCGCTTGAACGAATGCCTGGCCCTGAGTCCCCCACTACCGTCAGAGCGCGTCAAATTCGTCGCTTCCCTACTGCCACCGCGAACGTTCCTTAACTGTCATTGCGAGCGCAGCGCGGCAATCTCGTTGATCGCAACCCGCGGCGCTCCACCCCCCGCCGCCCCGGCGGCCGTTCGCCCAGGCATCGGGATTGCCGCGTCGCTGGCGCTCCTCGCAATGACAGTTGCTAAGGCGCAATTGCGGGCCCGTCTCCTACCTGTCATGGCGAACTTTTACCTGTCATTGCGAACGTTCCTTAACTGTCATTGCGAGCGCAGCGCGGCAATCTCGTTGACCGCAACCCGCGGCGCTCCGCCCTTCGCCCCCAACCTCGGCGGCCGTTCGCCCAAGCAACGGGATTGCCGCGTCGCTGGCGCTCCTCGCAATGACAGTTGCTATGGCGCAATTGCGGGCCCGCCCCGTACCTGTCATTGCGAACGTTCCTTAACTGTCATTGCGAGCGCAGCGCGGCAATCTCGTTTACTGCAACCCGCGGCGCTCCGCCCCCCACCCCCACCCCGGCGGCCGTTCTCCCAGGCAACGGGATTGCCGCGTCGCTATCGCTCCTCGCAATGACAGTTGCTATGGCGCAATTGCGGGCCCGTCTCCTACCTGTCATGGCGAACTTTTACCTGTCATTGCGAACGTTCCTTAACTGTCATTGCGAGCGCAGCGCGGCAATCTCGTTGACCGCGACCCGCGGCGCTCCGCCCCCCACCCCCACCCCGGCGGCCGTTCGCCCAAGCAGCGGGATTGCCGCGTCGCTGGCGCTCCTCGCCATGACAGTAGGAGGAGGTCTCCCGACGGCGGATATAGCCGCGCTGCCGGCTGGGAGCCGACCGCGGCGGCCAAATCGACAGCCCGCGGGGCAGGATTGAATCCTGCCCCGCGGTTAGGCTGAGAATGCTCACGATCCCCGTCAATCTGCCTGAAGGCAAACGGGGATGCGCAACGTCGCTATTTGCCGTCCTCGACGCTCACGGTGATGATCGCGTTGGCGATAAGGGTTCCGTCGCTGCCGTCCTCGTTGAGCAGTTGCAGGCCTCCCACCACTACATTTACGTTCGCCCGCCCGTGGGGCAGCGAGTCCGCCACCTCATCGGCATTCACCTTGTCAGGGTCGGGCGCCCCGATGGTGACATCGACGGTCATGTCGTCAGCCGTTGCGCCCACCAGTCGGGCAAAGCCCAGGCTGCTATGATGAATGGCGTCAAAGACGGCGCGCTTGGCCGCCAGGGTGTAGTCGAGGCCGTGGACATCCACGCCCATGCCCATCTCGGTAACGCAACGCACGAGAGCCATGCTGTAACCTCCTGAGGAGTCGGGGAGTTGGCTGCCGCCATTTAACGGCAGCGGCAGCGGCAAGTCAAGCGGCCCAAGCGGTCACACCGTCCAACTTCTCCGCCACGGCCAGGCGCGGTTCTGCATCCGACACAACGCAGCGCCGTCTCCCGTCTGACATTGCAAGTCACCCTAACGACGCGTCAATCCCGACACATGGGTGAACGGCCGTTGGTTGAGTTCAACGAGATTGCCGCGCCTCGCTCGCAATGACAGGGTGGCAAGCAATCGCGGCGCCTTTAGCATCTGTCTTTGCAAGGCCGAAGGCCGTGGCAATCCCGCATCCTGAGCGAACGGCCGCCGGGGCCGGGGAGGAGAAGGGCGGAGCGCCGCGCGTTATGGTCGTCGAGGTTGCCGCGCTTCGCTCGCAATGACAGGGTGGATCGCAATGACAGTGGTGGAGATTCCAATGACGGTGGGGGCATCCCAACGACATAGGGGCGATTCGCGATGACAGGCGACAGGGGCAGTCCTCACCATTGCAGCGCTGGCGCGACGCTGGTGAACCGCGCCTCGGCGCAAGCCGAGTCCTTGGGGTGGCCCGACTCCTCGGGCCAGTGTGTTATAATGCCGCCACCATCGTAATATCCGGTTATTCAGCAGTCAGTCTGGCCATCCACCCGCTCCCGTGACGAAGGCGGGAACCAGACCTTCAATAGGATCAACAATCATGCAGTGCCAAGTATGCGGAAAAGCCGGCATGACCGGCAACAACGTCAGCCACTCGAACCGCAAGACCAAGACCCGGTGGAAGGCCAACGTCCACAAGCAAACCCTGGCCATCGACGGCAAACCCACCCGCGTTAAGATCTGCTCGCGTTGCCTGCGCACCATGTACAAGCCGCCCCGGGGTCCCAAAGCCCGCGCCAGGGCCAGGGCCGAGTCAGCGTAGCAACCTTTCCGAATTGATCCGAAAGGCTGGGGCGGGTTTGACACCTGCCCCTACTCGTTTCCCGGAGTGAGGCCCGCTACGCTCTGGCGCAGGGCGGCCATGGCTTCGGCCACCGACTGGTCCCGATTGAAAATGGCGGTGCCGGCCACCAGTATTTCCGCTCCCGCGGAAACGGAATCCCGCGCCGTGGCGTCGGCCTTGATCCCGCCGTCAACCTCTAGGCGCGTCCCGTAGCCACGTTCTTCTATCATCCGGTTTAGCCGCCGCAGTTTGCCCAGCGCCGAGGGGATGAAAGACTGGCCTCCGAACCCTGGATTCACGGTCATCACCAGCGCTATGTCCAGGTCGGGCAGAATTTCCTCAACGGCGGCGACGGGCGTGGCTGGATTGATGGCGACGCCAACCTCGCAGCCCTGTTCCTTGATGTAGCCAACGGTGCGATGCAGGTGGACGCATGCCTCCGCGTGGACCAAAACCTGATCGGTGGGGCGTTTGATCAGACCGGGCAGCAACCGGTCTGGTTCGTGAACCATCAGGTGCAGGTTGAGGGGCAGGTCGGTGGCGTTGCGGATGGCGTCCACCACCGCCTCGCCAAAGGAGATGTTGGGGACGAACCGGCCGTCCATAATGTCCACGTGAATCAGGTCGGCGCCGGCGGTGGCAGCGTCCTGCACCTGCTGAGCGAGCCTGCCGAAGTCCGCCGCCAGCACCGAGGGGGCGATCTGCACGTGAGCGCCCGTAGCCGTCATGTTGCCTCGGCCTCCCGCAGAATCTGTCGGGCGCGGGCCAAGCCCTCGGCCACGCGGTTGGGCGCGGCGCCGCCGGGGTTATCCCGGGCCGCCACCGAAGCGGCTGCGGTGATGGCGTACACGTCGTCGTCGAAGTGGGGCGAAAAATCGCGATACTCGGCCAGGGGCAGGTCCGTCAACGACTTGCCCGCTTCCTCGCAGCGCTGGCACAGCTGACGCATCACGCCGTGGGCCTCCCGGAAGGGAACGCCCTTGCCCACCAGGTAATCCGCCAAGTCGGTGGCCAGCATGTAGCTTTCGCCGGCGAGGGATTCCACGCGCTGGATGTTCAGGGTCATGCCCGGCAGCATGTCGGCGAAGACGCGCAGGGTGGAAGTCAGGGTGTCCACGGTGTCGAAGAAACCCTCCTTGTCTTCCTGCAAATCCCGGTTGTAGGTCAGGGGCAATCCCTTCAGCACGGTCAGGATGCCCATCAGGCTACCGTACACGCGGCCCGTCTTGCCCCGCGCGATTTCGGCGAAGTCGGGGTTGCGCTTCTGGGGCATGATGCTGCTGCCCGTGGTGAACTCGTCGGCCAGACGAACGAAGTCGAACTCGCGGCTGGACCAGATTACGATCTCCTCGGAAAGCCGCGACACGTGCATCATGGCAATCGCCGCCGCCGCGTGGAATTCGGCCAAGAAGTCGCGGTCGGACACTGCGTCCATGCTGTTGGCGCTGATCGAGCTGAATCCCAGCGAGTCGGCCACGGCGTGGCGGTCAGTGGGATAGGGCACGCCAGCCAGCGCGCCACTGCCCAGGGGCATCACGTCCATGCGGGCGGCGCAGTCGGTGAACCGGCCAATGTCCCGTTGAAACATTTCAAAGTAAGCCAGCAGGTGATGGGCAAAGAGCGTCGGCTGCGCCCGTTGCAGGTGGGTGTAGCCGGGCACCACCACGCCGGCGTATTGCTCGGCCAGCCGCGTCAACGCTTCCTGAACCGACCGCAGGCAGCCAACGATTTCAGTGATGGCTTCGCGGGCGTACAACCGCATGTCCAGGGCGATTTGGTCGTTGCGCGAGCGTCCGGTGTGCAGCCGCGCGCCGGCCGGCCCGACCAGATCGGTGAGCCGGCGCTCGATGTTCATGTGTAGGTCTTCCAGGGACGGGTCCCACGGGAAATCGCCGCGTTCGATTTCGTCCTGCACTTTGGAAAGGCCAGCCACGATGCGATCAGCGTCATCCTGGTCGATGATGCCCTGCTTGGCCAGCATGACGGCGTGGGCCTTGGAGCCGGCGATGTCCTGGCGATACAAGCGCCGGTCGTAGTGGATGGAAACCGTGTAGTCGCTGTGGTCGGTCATGGGTACTCGCTGGTGGGCGATGGGCCCAGTGGTTAGTGGAACTAGCCGTCGAGGTACGCGAAGCTGGCGGCCAGGTTGTCGAACACGTCGTCGGCCGATGGAATTTCCATGACGGCGGGGCCATCGTAGGCCTTGCCCTCCAGGATGCGCCGCATCGCGTGGCAGTCCAGGTCGCCGTCTTCGACGCTGCCAAGGGCGACGCCGTGGCGAGCCTGCTTGAAATGGACGATCTTGATGTAATCGATTGGCAGGTTGGCCAGTTCGTCCAGCGGGTGGCTGTCCGGATGGCGGCGCAGCTGATTGGCCGGATCTGGGCACAAGCCGAGCAATTGCCCTTCCGCCTCGGTCAGTTGAGTTCGGGCCTCTCGCACCAGCAGGGCCATGGAGCGCAACGGCTGGCCGGAGTTTTCCATGGAGAATGTGACGCCTTGTCGAGCCGCCTCGCGCGCCAGCGGTACGATGCGCGCGACGGGCGCGGCGACGTCTGCGGCGGTTTCCCAGGGCGTGTCGGTGGCTGCTGGGTCAACGGTGCGCAGGTGGGGATGAGCGCCACCCACCAATCGGGCGGCCTCCAACTGAGATTGATACAAACCTCCCTGGGGATCAACGTCGGTTGTGATGCAGGGTAGAGCCACGGCCAGGTCGAAAGTGAGGTCGGGGAATCGCGCCACCACATTGCGCAACGCCGCCAAGTTGGGTCGCCATGCGTCGCCCTCGCCCGATTCGGCGGCGGCGAGGCAGGTCTGCCGCAGTTCCACATGGCGCGCGCCGCGGGCTCGGGCTTCGGCGATCAGGTCGCCCAGTTCGGTATCGTCAAGCTGGTTGCGCCAGGAGTTGGTTATCGCTCCGTAGATCATGGCTACCCTCCCTCGGTTGCGGCGTGGCGTCGCCGAAAACTATACCGCATTTGTGGCGGGTATGGACAGCCGGGGCGCTCGCTGGTATCTGTCATCGCGAGCGCAGCGCGGCAATCTCGACGACCGCAACGCGCGACGCTTCGCCCTCCGCCACCCCGCCCCGACGGCCGTTGGCCCACGCGACGAGATCGCCGCGTCGCTGTCGCTCCTCGCGATGACAGAAACAGAATGGGTAAGAGCCTCGCTCGCTCGCAGCTTTCATTGCGAGCGCAGCGCGGCAATCTCGACGACCGCAACCAACCGCCGTTGGGACATTCCCCTAGCGGCCGTTTTCCTCGGCGCGAGATCGCCGCGTCGCTGTCGCTCCTCGCGATGACAGAATCATACGGCTACTCGCATTGACAACGGGCCGCCTTTTGGTGTATCAATCTGCTACTGTAAGCGATGCCCGATTCCCGAATCGGCAGCCTTGCCAAGGAGGAGGAAACCATGCCTGACATTTACTACGCTCGGCCCAGCAACTTCCTTTCCGACCCCCGCGACCGCACGGTCATCGTGGGCGATTCCGAAGAAGACGTGCTCCGCAAGATGTACGAATACCTCGCCAGCCCAGAAGCCCAGGAGCGCTATCCCGGCGTCGAGGACCCAACCGAGTTGGAGAACAACATTCGCACCTGCATCTTCAAGAAGGGCACCAAGGCCATCCACAACCGCCCGCCGGATGCTGAACCCGTAAAGTAACGCCGACTACGGTTCTGCGAAGCGCCCCCCGTTCCACCAGGTGCGGGGGGTTTTCGTATCTCAAAGTTGCCGGCCCGGTCCGGCCCCGCTATACTGCGAAATCATGGCCATCAATCCCGACGACCTTCCTCGCGGCGGCGAGGCAGAGCTGTCGTTGTTCCCGTTGAACAACGTGGTGTTGTTTCCCGGTATGCCGCTTCCGCTCCATATCTTCGAGGAGCGGTACAAGGCGATGATCGGCGATTGCATTCAGCGCGAGGAACCCTTCGGCGTACTGCTGATCCGAGAGGGCAACGAGGTTGGCGAACCGGCCGCGCCCCACTCCGTCGGGACCACCGCCCGCATCTCCCAGGTTCAGCGTCTGGAAGAAGGCCGCATGAACATACTCACCCGGGGCGAGCGGCGGTTCGAACTGCTGGAAACCGTGCGCACGGTTCCCCACTTGGTGGGCTTGGTGCGCTACATCGAAGACGATGAAGGCACGGTTTCCACCACCACAGTGGCGGGTGTCCGCGAGCAATACATACAGTTGCAGCGCCATCTTACGGCCATGGCCGGCGGCTGGGATCGCGAGGTCGCGGTTCCCGACGATCCCACGGATCTGGCACGCAGGTCGGCGGTGTCCCTGGCGGTCAGCCTGCCGCTGCCGCCCGACGTCCGTCAATCGGTGCTGGAAACCCGCACCGCCGGCGAGCAGCTGGAAAAGTTGCTGCAGCTGATGCGCCAGGCCAATCGCATCGTCGCCGAACAGGTCGAGCAGAACACGCCGTTCAAAGGCGCGCGCCTGAATTAGCCCCGGGGCGCAGCGCTGTCCCCACCCGCCCCGGCTGGAGACGCGCGTTCGCCCGCTGTCTGGAGCGTCGCGACCTCGCCAACGCAAACCCAGTCATCCGCCTCGCGGTTCCAACCGAGACTGACGGGCCCAAGCCCATCGCGACGCTGCATCCCAGTGACCGCCCGCTCGACGGGGCGCGGCCGCAATTTCGTGTCAGCGCCAGACGCCGGCCGGAGACGCAAGCCGGCGCGCTGATCCGCGGGCGAGCAGAGGCGGCGCTTGCCATCCCTGAAGCGGCCGCGGCGCTGTCATCCAAACCTGACGGCTACGGCGTGTCGGCCGGCGGGCGCGGCGACCCTCACGCTCCGGCGGCGTAAATTCGGCGGACTCCCAGCTCCGGAATCATTCCCGAAAACAACTCCGGGTGAAATATCTCCGCCAGTATCTCAAGCCCAGTGACCAGGCGCGGACCCGACCGGCTGGTGTAGTTGCTGGCGTCCATGGCGAACACCCGGTTGTGCTTGACCGCGGGCAGCGAATTCCAGCCTTCCTTTTCGGTCAGCAGCGGCAAGTCCTCCAGGGCGCGGGGCACCTCGAACCCACAGGGCATCAGCACGATGACCTCCGGTTGACTCTCCAGAACAGCGTCCCACTCCAACGGGAACGACCCCGTCTCCTTGTCGCCGAAGCAGTTCTCTGCGCCGGCCATTTCCACCATCTCGGGAACCCAATGTCCGCCGCACATGAGCGGGTCGGTCCATTCCAGGTGCAGGACCCGCGGACGACTCTCCGCAAGTTCGGCCCGTTGCGTCACTGTGTCGATGCGTTCCTGCATCCGGGCCGTCACCTCTTCAGCTACGGCCTCGGCTCCCGTGGCGCGACCCACGCGGCGCACGTCTTCAAGCACATCGCCCAGGTATTGAGGATCCAGGGACAGGACTTCGGGCTGCTTGGTCATGTTGGCGGTGGACTCGGCAACCTGCCGAGAGGAAACCGCTCAAACCTCGCAGATCGCCTGCGTCAGCAGCAGGTCGGGGTTGGCTGCGTCCAGTATTTCCTGATCGATATGGTATATGCCCAGCCCTTCGGCCAGCCGCTCCGATATGACCCGGCTAATTTCGCCGCTGGAGGGTTGGGTTCCCTCAAAGACACTGCGCACCACCCAGGGTTTGCTGCGGGCCGCGGCCGGATAATCGCACTCATGGGTCACGCCGTAGAGCTGGTCTTCCAGGCCAAGGGCATACACGATCTCAGTGGCTGAGGGCAAAAAAGAGCAAATGCGCATCATGAACCTTTTGGGTGTGCGGTCGGGTTCGCCGGCGCCTGGCGTAGCTTAACGCCGGGGGTTGCTGGCATTTTAGCATCTTTCTTCGCCAGCCCACCTTAGGCTTGAGCTTTTGGAGATGGGTCTAGTCGCCTTCCGGCTGCTGAATCCGCCGCTCGTCCCGTGGCGCCGATTCATCCAAACTCCGCCCCGGGCGCTCGTCGTTGTTGGCATTGTTGCTGGCGCCGTTGCGGTTGCGCAGCGTCGGGACGCGCTCCTCCAGTATGCGCCAAAGCCCCGCCACCGTTTCTCCGGCATCGTCGGCGGACGCTGGGGCGGTAGATTCGGCGGAACGTCGGCCGGCGGGTTCGTGGCTGCCGTCCTGCAACGCCGGGGTTTCAACGTCCACGGGAGAGAACATATCGTCCTGAGCGTTGGCCGACGCTGACGTTGTTGATGTCGCGGGCGGCGCAATCGGCGCCACGAAGGCCTCGTGGAACGCTGATTCCAAGGCCCGGTGGATGTGGAAACCGATCAGCACCAGCAGCGCCGCCGAGACCAACAGGATGACGATGGGAAGCGGAGCGGAAAGCGAACCCAACGCAAAAAGCCGGATGATCAGCGGCGACAATAGCATCATCGCCACCAGGATCAGGGCGGTGGCCATGCCGTCTTGCATCAGGGTGCGCACCGTGAATCGCGCGGGCTCTTCGGCCCGGGACCACCGGTTCGCTCCGGCCGTCAGACGCGCCAGAATCCGCAACTCCTTCCAGATGGCGATGGCCGGCGGGATGCTCAACCCTATCGTCGCTCCGCCGAAGATCAACCCCAGCAGGTCCTGGGATACGGGCACAATGCCGGCGAGGAACTCTGGCAACGTATACAAGGCTATCGTCCCCATGGCCATGAGGATAATGATGATCAGTATGTTGATCATCACCTGTCTGACCAGGACCTTCAGCAGGCGGCCGGTGCGGCCCGGCAGGGAAAACGCAGACCAGAAGGCGCGGATTCCCAGACGAACGGCCAAATCCATTTCCACCAGCAATGGCGGCGCCCGACGCTTCGCCCAGTTGCAGAGCGGTTGAGCCGAACGGGAGGTCAAGGGCGCCAGGACCGAGGTGATGGCCGTTACGATGGCCAAGATCGGCCCTACGGTCGCTCCCGCCACCGCGTCAGCCGCGCTCAGCCGACCGATGGCCAGCGAAAACTCTCCCATCTGCGGCATCGACAACCCCACCTGCACGGCTTGACGCGAATCTCGGCCCGACAGCACCGAGCCGATGGTGTTCGCGATGATCTTGCCGCCCATGAACACGCCGGCGACGACGAGGGCCGGAATGATGAAGTCATCCAGGGTTCGATAATCGATCAGCATCCCGATGGACATGAAGAACAGCGCGCCGAACATGTCCCGCACCGGACTCACCAGGCGGGTCACCCGACCGGCGGCGTCGGTGTCGCCGATCACCACGCCGATCAGGAAGGAACCGGCCGCCGCCGACAGGCCCAGGAACTGCGCCGCCAGCGCCAACCCGAAGCAGCAGCCCAACGAAGCCAGCAGCAGAGTCTCGTCGGATCTGGCGCGCGACAACAGCCGCATGAGGCGAGGCGCCAGCAGCGTGCCGAAAGCTAGCGCCGCGATGGAGAATATCCCCAGCTTCGCCGCCAGCCAGCCCACGTCTCCCAGGTCTGCGGAGCCGGTGGTGGCGATTCCCGCCAGCAACGTCAGCAGGATTACCGCCGCGAAATCCTCCACCAGCAAGATGCCGACGATCGTTTGGCCCCAGCCAGAGCGCAGGTTCCCGCTGTCGCGCAGACCCTTCAGCAAAATCGCCGAACTGCTGATGGCCATGGCGCCGCCCAAGTACAGGCCGCTGGCGCCGGAAATTCCGAGTAACCTGTCGGCGATCAGTACGCCCAAGAGGGTCAAGGTGGTGATCTCCACGACGCCGATCACCAGCACCAGGAACCCGATTTCGCGAATCCGCCGCCAGCCCAGTTCCAGCCCGATGCCGAAGAGCAGCAGCACCAAGCCCAACTCGGCCATCAGCTCGATGGTGTCCAGGTTGGTGATGACCGGGGTGGGCAACGTGAAAGGGCCGATCAACAGGCCGGCCGCCAGGTAGCCAAGCACGGGCGGCTGCCACACCAACCGGGCGAAGGCCAGCCCGGCGGCGGCAATGGCCATCACGATGGCGAAGTCCTTCAGGTGTTGGGCCGCTTCTTCAGAGAGGCCGGCCCCCATTATGGACAGCAGTATCTCTATTGGTACGCTCCTGATCCGCCCTCTCCGGCGGGCCGGCTTAGGCTGTTGGCGAGAACGGGCATTGCAAATTGCAACGGGGCCGCATGACTCAGAGGTCGCGCGGTAGAATTCGAGAAGGGAACGCCGCCATCAACTGTCGTTGCAACGGGCGGTGTCCCCTCGTTATCTCCTCAATGAGCGATGGGGGCGTTTCGTCATGATGATTGCCGGATGTTCGACGCCGGATGTCCGACCGCGCAACTTCCATGACGACTGGCTCTCAGATTGTAGGTCGTATTCCGGGTCGTCGAACCGCGGTCATCCGCAGTGCTTCGGGCGGGATTCGGCGACGAACTCGGCGGTTACGGAAGTGCTGGGGGTCGCCACGGCGACCGAACCGTAGAGGGGTCAACGCTTCTTCCATGTGTCCACCAGGTAGTTGCCCTGGTCGTCGTCCACGCCCCAGATCTTGAAGTGGATGCGGATGTCGGCGTAGACGCTGACATCGCCCGGCGTGGCGTCCGGGTCGCGGTACGCTTCCGCGGATACTTCCATGAAATCCACCGGGGCGTCGTCGGTCACGGCGATGCGTTCCACCATGTTGACGGCGCAGGCGGTGATGCCGGACAAAAACAACTCGCCAGCGCCCACGGCGTCGCCGCCTCCGTCATCGGCGACCCAATGGTGGGTGCGC